>NZ_CP150242.1:4800000-7284553 GCF_037975265.1 Paenibacillus sp. FSL P4-0176 | reverse complement strand
AGACTGTCACTCCTTTTACATGTTCCAAGTGTGGCTTAAGCCATGATGCAGTGTCGAAATACGAGATATATTGTTGAATTTATCCCCAAACCCCCGCAGGTCGAAAACAAAAAAAGTATGAACAACGGAAAATTGTTCACAACTTTATCCACAGGCTGTTGATAATATTATGGGTCAGATCACATATTCACATCCAAAAGTAATACAATCATAGCAAAAGAAACCCCGCATTTCAACGTATCGCGTGATTTTATCCACAAATTCAATAACTTGTGTATAATTTTTAGTCACAACACAATATATTGTTTATAAACTGTTTAATTTTCGACAGAATGACCCAAAAACCAAAAATGTCTTATACACAGGTTATCCGTCAAATGATGCCAAATTGTGTGTAAAAGTATTCTTCGTTTGTGAATAACCTGTCTGTGGATAACCGTGAAGTGAAAATGGAGCATGATTGAGATCGGAAAAAGAGTGACCTCTCACCCTCGTGTTTTTCTTGCCAATGGGGCGATGGTGAAAGCGACGAATTCAGTATCTGGATGGGAGACGGAGAGGGGGAGTAAACTCATGCTTTTAATTGAACAAGATCAGTGGTGTATTTTCTAAGTAGATGGTAATTCTGTGATGACAATGTATAAGGATAATGGACATAGATGACTTCATTTTGAGACATATGTAATGAGAATTATCAGGATCAAGAGGTAAGCTGATGATCGAATATGGAGGTTGAAGTGTATGAATGTATAATATGAAATCAAAGGATAGATTATGCGTGTATAGCAAAAGAGGGTGTCCTCTAAAACCGATTTTTGGTTTTAGAGGACACCCTCTTTTTTTGGTGCAGGGACGAAGTATGGATTGATGATTTAGAGACGGGGAAGGGACATCTTACGCTGGAATTCAGCGATATCTGCGTATTCCTCTTCCAGTTTGCGAGAGATCCGAATAAAGATGGGCAGCAGCTCTTGGTAGAGTACAGCATTCTCTTTGACAGGGGTATGTCGATGCGTTGTACCGACCATGGAAGAAACGGCATGAAGCGATTGGATCCGCCCTGTAGCGTACAAACCAAGCACGACGGCACCCAGACAGGAACTTTCGAAGCTCTCGGGCACAACCACTTCCTGATTGAAGATATCAGACATCATCTGGCGCCAGAGAGGAGAACGTGCAAACCCACCTGTGGCTTGAATGGAGGTAGGTTGCCCAATCTGTTCTTCCATGGCGAGCAGTACCGTATATAGGTTGAAAATAACCCCTTCCAGGACAGCACGAATCATATGCTCTTTCTGGTGATGGAGTGTTAAGCCAAAAAAGGAGCCACGGGCATCCGGATTCCATAAAGGGGCACGTTCGCCCGAAAGGTACGGATGGAACAGAAGCCCTTCCGATCCCGGCCGGACACGTTCGGCAATTTTGGTCAGTACATCATAGGAATTGATGCCAAGTCGTTTCGCTGTCTCCACTTCAGACGCGGCGAATTCATCCCGCACCCAACGAAACAGCATGCCACCGTTATTCACAGGTCCACCAATGACCCAAAGATTCTCTGTGAGGGCATAACAGAAGGTTCGACCTTTGGGATCGGTAACCGGACGGTCCACGACAGTGCGAATGGCCCCGCTGGTTCCGATGGTTGCTGCGACAACACCAGGTTCAATGGCATTTACGCCGAGATTGGATAAAACCCCATCACTTGCGCCAATAACAAAGGGCGTAGAGGGGGAGAGAGCCATTTTTTCAGCCGATTCGTGATTCATTCCTTCTAATATATGTGTTGTAGGTACAAGCTTCGAGAGATGGTCGGGTGTAATGCCTGTAACCTCAAGGGCCTCTGCGTCCCAGTCCAGTTGTTCCAGATTGAGCAAACCTGTGCAGGAAGCGATGGAATGGTCGACGACATATTGTCCGAATAGACGGAAGAACAGATATTCTTTAATCGAAATAAATTTGGCGGTACTCTCAAAAAGTTCAGGTTCATCGTGGCGCAGCCACATTAATTTGGTCAGCGGTGACATGGGATGGATCGGTGTACCTGTGCGCAGATAGATGCGATGGCCCAATCCATTCTCTTGCAGCTTGGCAGACCAAGCTGCACTTCGATTATCCGCCCAGGTGATGCAACGGGTTAAGGGTTTATTATCCTGTCCCATGGCAATGACACTATGCATAGCCGAGCTGCAGGATACAAACAGGATCTGCTCGGCAGCAACACCACTCTGATCCATGACTCCTCGTACAGAGCGGAGGGCCGCCTGTACAATCTCTTCAGGGTCCTGCTCGGCAACATCGGGTGCCGGGGTATACAAAGGGTATTCCTGCGTTGAGGTACTGATGACGGAGCCCTGCTCGGTAAATAACACGGATTTGGTACTGGTGGTACCAATATCGATCCCAATCATATAGTTGTTCATGTATTTAATCCTTCTTTCTCCAGAAAGCGATAAGATTTTAATTTCTTTCTACTATAGATACTCCATTTATACCACTGTACTCAGGAGCAAAATAAAGATCAGTCCCACTACAGATAATAGTGTTTCCATAACGGTCCACGTTTTCAATGTCTGGGAAACGCTCATATTAAAGAATTCTTTGATCATCCAGAATCCCGCATCGTTTACATGAGACAAGATGAGTGACCCCGCACCTGTGGCGAGTACAACCAGCTCAATATTGGCCCCTGGTGTGAGTGCAAGCACTGGAGCGACAATACCGGCGGCTGTTGTCATGGCTACGGTTGCTGAACCGGTAGCTACACGAATGAGCCCAGCGACAAGCCAGGCAAACAGGATCACGTTGATGTTGGCATGGGTAGCGACTTCAGCAATCGCGTTACCCACACCACTATTGATCAATACCTGTTTGAAGGCACCGCCTCCACCAATAATGAGAATGATGGTCGCCGTAGGCGCCAGACATTCACTGGTGAAACGGGAAATATCGTGTTTGGTGAATCCACGTGCAAAGCCGAGTGAAAAGAGGGCAAATACAACTGAAATGAGCAAAGCAATGATCTCATGACCGATAAATTCACTGAAAACGGTGAAACCGCTCGTGGCATTTGGGTCAATGATGCTTGCTATGGAACCAATCAGCATCAAAATAACCGGCAGCAATATGGTAAACAGGGTAATACCAAACCCAGGCATGTTGCTGTTTGTTTTGGTTGCGAATTGTTCAGCCAGTTCTGCTGGCGGTTCGGTGTGTATTCTTTTTCCAATAAATTTACCAAACAAGGGACCTGCAATAATCGCTGTAGGAATACCAACAATAAGAGAGTACAAAATGGTTTTACCCAGATCCGCGCTGAAGGCTTCAATTGCTATCATTGGCGCTGGATGGGGTGGAACCAAACCGTGTACAGTCGACAGACCTGCCAAAATGGGAATACCAATCTGCAGCAAAGACATGTTGGTTTTACGTGCAACGGTAAAAATGATGGGAATCATCAAAATCACGCCAACTTCGAAGAAAACGGGAATACCCACGATAAATCCAACAATCATCATGGCCCAGTGCACACGTTTCACACCGAACCGATCAACCAATGTAGTTGCAATGCGCTCGGCACCGCCAGATTCGGCCATCATCTTACCAAGCATCGTACCGAGAGCAATAACAATTGCAATGGTTCCAAGTGTGCCGCCAAGTCCCCCGGTAATGGAAGAGATCAGATCGGCAGGTTTCATGCCTGTAAGCAAACCGAGCATTAATGCGGACAACAGCAGGGTGATAAAGGGATTCCATTTATACTTGGAAATCAAAACGATCAGAAAAACGATCGCAATTAACGTCCAAACCAATAATGTTGCGTTGTGGGATAGTCCAAAAAGAGTGCTCATGATGTTGTGTGCTCCTTTATTTCTGATATAGAACGCTTACAAGTAAAATTATCGTCAACAAATAAATGTGTACCAGTATCGCAGAAGGTGTTGGCGAAAAAATGTAGTTTTATCATGCCCAAATTTGAAACAAAATCGCATTTTGTATACTTGTCGACAAGTTAAGCCGCAATCATTCACGACGGATATGATTGCAAACACCTGCACCGATTAGGAATCAAAGCTTTCGTGCAGGGTTTTGCCAGAATCTTGGAAATACGTGCGGACTCCAGCCTGAATGAGCATCTTGTCACCTGATTCAAGTGCTTCAACAAGCAAAAGGTGTTTCTCAATTACAGCGCTTACTTTCTGCTCGCCTTGAACAAATACTCTGCGCGTTGTGAGCAACATAACGGTCATCACAACATATCGAATACTCTTCCATAGATGTGAAATACGGGAATGCTGAGCAGCTTCAATAATCGTTTCATGGAAAACGAGATCCTGATAGGCGAATTCGACGGCGTCCTGATGCCGTCCAGCAAGTTGCATTTTGTCGATCACGTTACGCAACTGGGTGATTAATGATTCTGGGACATCACCAGCGAGTCGCTGCTGCACAAAACTTTCAATCAGGAAACGGACATCATACAATTCTTCAACATCCTTGATTCGTAGTCCAATGACAACGACCCCCATACGTTCAAGTCGAATAAGTCCTTCATTGGACAATGTTCGTAACGCTTCACGAACAGGTGAACGACTGCTGTCAAAATCAGCCGCAATTCGATTTTCCGACAAAATCTCTCCAGGTCGAAGGGTACCGCTGATGATCCGCAGCCTTAATTCGCAGGCAATGGCTTCACCACGGGAAGCCCCTTGAAGCCAGGAAGAAGGAAATAACATATGGCTAACGCTCCTATTAATAAGTAATCAGTTCATTACTGATCATAGCATAACTATTTTGCGGACTGGACATTCAGTTCAATCCATAGTCTGTAGCTACAAGCTAACGGTTAATGTTCTTTTCAAAGGACTACTTGTATACAAGATGTGATTTTTATCCTACACCTTTCTCAAAAGCTTGTAAACCTTAATTGAAGCGGATACAACCGGATTAGAATATGACGATATTAATAGCCTATAATCATTATCCACATGTGAATAACTTTAAACAGGATGAAATGAAGGAGATAACAGGTATTGGAGGGTGTGGATAACTATAAAAGCTGAAATATGGTGATCTGATCGGGGTCTGGGGATAACTTTCAGGACTCTCTTCGGGGCTTGAAATTGGTATTGAAGTGAACGGACTGTGGTCATTACTATGGGTGGGATGAAGAGTGTATATAAAAGAGGGAGAAGCCTTGCGCCATGCAGTTGACTTTTCCAGGTGATCATGGTTAAATATATAAAGGTGTTTTCTGTGAAGATGAAAGTGATTCATCACATAAGTATTTCCTTGTGAGGAGGTGCAATACATTGAGACCTACATTCAAACCGAACGTTAGCAAACGTAAAAAAGTTCATGGTTTCCGGAAAAGAATGAGCACGAGCAACGGCCGTAAAATTTTGGCCGCACGTCGCCTTAAAGGCCGTAAAAACCTGAGTGCTTAATGCATTGAAGACCACCGAGGTGGTCTTTTTTTTCTTAATTAGCTCAAATCAGACTGGATGCTGCTACAGATCAGGTCTGAATGGTCTGCGAAAAAGTGCTGAACACACACGAATGTATGTTGAGTGAGTTTTCCATTTTTCGAAAACTTACCTTATATAATGATGAATCGTTGATAGGTTTAAATGGCCAATCAACATTCATCCCGGATGAATGCGGATCAATTCAAGTAGCTGATTAACAATCATCCCAAATGAAGTTGTCGCCAAGGCGGTTTACCGTCATTCAAGAAAGCCTATACTAAATCAGTAATGAGGCCTCCGTCAATAACATTGGTGGAGAAGAGCAAGGAGAAGCGCCGTGTATAAAAGACTGCGTCTACGAAACCGGGCGGACTTTAGCCGCGTATACCGGTATGGGAAATCGTTTGCCAATCATCAATTCGTGGTGTATGGCTGTCGCCGTAAAGATACGGAACAATTTCGGGTCGGCGTATCATGCAGCAAGAAAATCGGAAACGCTGTCGTACGCAACCGGATGAGACGCATGATCAAGGAAATTGTTCGTCATCATGAGCATGAGATCGTCACGCAGATGGATCTGATTTTTATCGTCAGAAAAGGTGCACTGGACATGCCCTATAAGGAAATGGAAAAAAGCCTGCTACATGCGATGCGAAAGGGCTCTCTTTTGAAGTCGAGCAAGCGGTAAGCTTCGGTTTATTTGTCCTCCTAATTATGGTATGATTTTACGATGGAATGGAATGGTTAAGAGAGGGGTTATGAAGTGTCGCGATTGAAGACATCAAAGGGGAAGTGGATTCTCCTCATTGCAGTCATTGCAATGGTCACTGTACTCGCCGGATGTACTCCACAAGGAGCTGGGGTTACTACGGAAGATCTAAAGAATAGTGATTCTTTTTGGCAAGCCAATGTTGTGTACTGGTTCTCACTGGCGCTGGATACATTCGCCAACTGGTTCAAAGGTGAATATGGACTGGCCGTCCTCGTGATGGTGCTTATTGTACGGACATTGATTTTACCACTAACAATGAAACAAGTCCGTAGCTCCAAAGCTATGCAGGCGATTCAGCCGCAGCTGAAGGAGATTCAAGCCAAGTTTAAAGATACACCTGAGAAAGTTCAGCAAGAAACGATGAAGTTGTTCCAGGAGAACAAAGTTAATCCGATGGCCGGTTGTCTGCCACTTATCATTCAGATGCCGATTTACATCGCACTTTATAACTCAATTTACGGAAACTCCAGTCTGAGAACGCATGATTTCTTGTGGCTCCAGCTCGGATCACCCGATCACCTGTTTATTTTGCCAGTGCTGGCTGCCATCACAACATTCATTCAAACATGGATGATGATGCGTATGAATCCTGCACAGCAAGTGGGTCCGATGCAGTTTATGCTGTGGGTGTACCCGATTTTGATCTTCGTGATGTCTTATCAGTTCCCGTCAGCACTTCCGCTGTACTGGTTCTACAGTAACATCTACACGATCGTGCAAAACTATTTCCTTTACCGGAATAATGATAAAATCGTGGCTGAGGTCAACGTGAAGCAGAATAGCTCTTCCAAAAATGGAGCTAAACGCAAAAACGGTGGCAAAGCGACCGTATCTGGAAAAGGGTCGAAAGGGGCCAAAAAATCGAAATGACCAAAGTCATTACGTCAGGAAAAACCGTTGAAGATGCTGTAAACCAAGGATTGACCGAGCTTGGCGTAAGTCGGGACAAGGTCGAGATACAAGTGTTAGAGCAGCCGTCAAAAGGATTCCTGGGTTTGTTCGGGGTGAGGGCGGCCAAAGTTGAAGTGAAATTATTGCCTGTACCGGAAGTTGTTCCACAGCCGATCAAGCCAGCTGCATACAAATCTGAAGTGGATGCATTACTCGAGGATGTTGCAGCTAAAAATCCCTATGAAGAAGCGGCTGCTTTCTTGAAAGAGGTCGCAGCAGGTATGGGACTGGATGTTGAAGTGCATATCAAAAAACAGCGGGATGGACATATCTTCAATATTGCCGGGGAAGATCTGGGCATGATTATTGGCAGACGTGGACAGACGCTGGATGCGCTTCAGTATCTAACGAACATTGTAGCGAACCGATATTCGGAAAGCTTCGTTCGAATTGTGCTCGACGCGGAGAATTTCCGTCAACGTCGGCGGAAGACGCTGGAGGATCTGGCTGAACGGTTGGCTGGACAAGCTATCCGTACCGGTAAGGAAGTTGTACTGGAACCAATGCCTCCGCTCGAACGAAAAGTCATCCATGCAAAACTGCAAAATCACCCGCAGATTAAGACGTTAAGTAAGGGCGAGGAGCCTAATCGGCGTGTGGTTATTACGACGAAATAACACGAAATTGAAGACGCAATGGCTTCCTGCCCGGTGCAGAAGCCATTGCTTTTTTCGTACAGAAGCAATTTGATAAGGTGTTTAGAACAAGTAAAGAGTGAACTTAATACGATAATTGACATGCCATAAGATATATCATTAATAGATTTGAAAATGGATATGGCGTCCTCCAAGGGACGGCAATTTTAAAATAGAGCAAGGAGAGATAACCATGATCAGTGATACGATCACAGCGATATCAACGGCTGTCGGAGAGGCGGGTATCGCCGTGATCCGGGTCAGCGGCCCGGAAGCAGTGTCGGAGACGGAAAAGATTTTTCGCAGCAAAACCCCTTTAACTCAGGCAGCATCTCACACGGTTCATTATGGTCATATCATAGATCCCGTTAATGGGGAAAAGATTGAGGAAGTATTGGTTACAATCATGCGAGCACCACGCTCGTTCACAACAGAAGATGTGGTGGAGATCAGTGCGCATGGTGGTGTGGTGTCCGTAAAACGGGTCATGGACCTCCTATTGCAGCTTGATATTCGTCTGGCTGAACCCGGTGAGTTCACGAAGCGTGCTTTCCTTAATGGGCGGATTGACCTGTCTCAGGCGGAAGGTGTCATGGATCTTATTCGTTCCAAGTCGGACCGAGCTTTCTCGGTTGCGCTGAAACAGGTTGAAGGCAAGCTGTCCTCCAAATTGCGTGATCTACGATATACACTGGTGGAAACACTGGCACATATTGAAGTGAATATCGATTATCCCGAGCATGATGTGGAATCGTTAACGTCTGATTTTATTAAAGAAAAGTCCAGTCAGGTTATGACTGAAATTGATAAATTGCTGACTACAGCAGAGCAAGGAAAGATCCTGCGAGAAGGTATCACGACGGCTATCGTTGGACGACCTAACGTAGGTAAATCCTCATTGATGAATACACTTGCGCAAGACAACCGGGCCATCGTCACGGACATTCCAGGAACAACTCGTGATGTAATCGAGGAGTTCATTACGATCAATAATATCCCGCTCAAGTTGCTTGATACGGCAGGAATACGGGAAACGATGGACGTTGTTGAGAAGATCGGGGTAGAACGTTCTCGTACTGCGGTAAGTGAAGCTGATCTGATCTTGATGGTTGTGAATGCTGCGGAGCCACTTCATCCCGATGAGATTGAATTATTGGAACAAATCCGCGGTAGACAATCGATAATCATTATGAATAAAATGGACTTAACGCCACAGGTAGAACGTGACGTGCTGCTTCGTTACATTCCGGAAGAACGGCTTGTACCGATGTCGGTGAAAGATGATCTGGGTGTGGATCGACTGGAAGATGCCATCTCTACGCTATTCTTCAGTGGTAAACTGGAGTCCGCAGATCTGACCTATGTCAGTAATGTGCGTCATATTGCTTTGCTCAAAAAAGCGAAGCAGTCTCTGGTTGATGCCTATGAAGCAGCAGAGCAGTTCATTCCGATCGATATGATTCAGATTGATGTTCGTTTGGCGTGGGAGCATTTGGGCGAGATTGTTGGAGATACAGCACATGATGCATTAATTGATCAGATTTTCTCCCAGTTCTGTCTAGGAAAGTAAAAATAATATACTGCCGATTGAGTTAAATCGTAGTGTATGATGGAGAGGTACAATTTCTGCCTGTTGTCAAAGGATAGAATGATATTGTAGCCATTACGTGTTGGTTTCATATAGATAGGAATGCAAGTTCCGATGAACGGTTAGAAGTAGTTTCATTATTTTAGAACATGATCCGTCTGCGTGAGTTACACCAAATGCAGCGGAATAAGGAGGTAAACGGGAATGGCTTTTGATGGCGGCAGTTATGATGTAATCGTCGTTGGTGCAGGACATGCTGGTGTGGAATCCGCGCTGGCCGCAGCCCGTATGGGGTCCAAAACACTAATGATTACGATCAATCTGGACATGGTGGCTTTTATGCCTTGTAACCCATCTATTGGGGGACCGGCTAAAGGACATGTTGTCCGTGAGATTGATGCACTTGGTGGAGAAATGGGACGGAATATCGATAAAACCTTTATTCAGATGCGGATGCTTAACACGGGTAAAGGGCCTGCTGTTCACGCGCTTCGTGCTCAGGCAGATAAATTCTCCTACCAGCATAAAATGAAGGAAACGATGGAGAATGAACGTAATCTGACAATGCGTCAGGGTATGGTTGATTCACTGATCGTTGAAGACGGAAAATGTGTAGGCGTTGTGACTCAGACCGGAACAGAGTATCGGGCTAAAGCGGTCGTTCTGACAACAGGCACATACTTGCGCGGTAAAGTAATTATGGGCGAGTTGATGTATGAGAGTGGACCGAACAATCAACAACCCTCTCTTAAATTGTCAGAGAATCTGCGTGAACTGGGCTTTGATCTGGTTCGTTTCAAAACGGGTACACCACCACGTGTGCATAAGGATACGATTGATTTTAGCAAAACCGAAATTCAGCCTGGCGATGACAAGCCGAAGTTCTTTTCCTATGAAACAGAATCTTCCGATAATGAGCAGTTGCCTTGCTGGTTGACGTATACATCTGTGGATACACATCAGATTATTAATGATAATCTGCATCGTGCTCCGATGTTCTCGGGGCTTATTGAAGGAACCGGACCACGTTATTGCCCTTCCATTGAAGATAAAATTGTTCGTTTCAGCGACAAGCCGAAACATCAGATATTCCTTGAGCCGGAAGGCAAGAACACATCCGAGTATTACGTACAGGGGTTGTCTACGAGTATGCCAGAAGACGTTCAACTGGCTATGCTGCGTTCCATTCCAGGTATGGAAAAAGTGGAAATGATGCGTAATGGTTATGCGATTGAATACGATGCGATGGTTCCTACACAATTGTGGCCATCACTGGAAACTAAACGTCTACCAGGTCTGTTTACGGCGGGTCAGATTAATGGTACCTCCGGCTATGAAGAAGCAGCAGGACAAGGTGTTATGGCTGGAATCAACGCTGCACTCAAAGTACAGGGGAAAGAGCCGGTAATATTGGATCGTTCCCAAGGTTATATTGGCGTGCTGATTGATGATCTGGTGACAAAGGGTACAAATGAACCGTATCGTCTGTTGACTTCACGCGCTGAGTATCGTCTGTTGCTTCGCCATGATAATGCAGATATGCGTTTGACGGAAATCGGACATGACATTGGCCTGATCCCTGAAGAACGTTATGCGAAATTCCTGGATAAAAAGGCGAAAGTCGAGCAGGAAGTTGCACGTCTGAAAGTGGCTAAAGCTCGCCCGGTTGAAGTGAATGCCAAGCTGGAAGAGTACGGATCTACACCTATTCAGGATGGCAGTACGTTGCTTACCTTGCTGCGTCGCCCGGAGCTGGGGTATGAACTGATTGAACAGCTCTCACCATCTGAGGTAGAACTGACAGCAGATATGAAAGAACAAGTGGAAATACAAATTAAATATGCGGGTTATATTGAGAAACAATTGATCCACGTGGAACGTTTGCAAAAGATGGAGAAAAAGAAAATTCCGGACACCATCGTATATGATGAGATTCATGGTCTTGCTATGGAAGCCAAACAGAAGCTCGCTACGATTCGTCCAATCTCGATTGGTCAGGCTTCTCGTATTGCTGGAGTTACTCCTGCCGACATCTCCATTCTGCTGGTCTACCTGGAGCATTATAACCGTGTAACCGCAGCAAGGGGACAATAATGGACGATATTCAACAGCAACTGCAGCGGCGCTTAAAGAAACATGGATTAGAGCTGGGCGAACTCCAGTTGGAGCAATTCGAACTGTATTATCAGGAACTGGTATCCTGGAATGAAAAGATGAATCTGACGGGCATAACGGATCGGGAGCAAGTGTATACAAAACATTTCTATGATTCGGTATCGCTGGCTTTTTATACTGACATGACCAAAGTGAATAAGCTTGCTGACATTGGATCAGGAGCGGGTTTTCCGGGATTGCCACTGAAGATCTGTTTTCCTCATATTAAGCTTACGATCATTGATTCATTAAATAAACGTATTGGCTTTCTACAGCATGTGGTAGATATCCTTGGTCTGACTGATGTAGAATTGGTCCATGGACGTGCTGAAGAGATTGGACGCAAAGAAGGGTATCGTGACAGCTACGATCTCGTTACGGCGCGTGCAGTAGCCAAGCTGGCTGTGCTGAATGAATTCTGCCTTCCGTTTGTTCGTAAAAGTGGAATATTCGCTGCCATGAAGGGCGGAGACCCGCGTGAAGAAATGAAGGAAGCGGAGTTCAGCTTCAATCAGCTGAAAGGACGGGTTAAGGCCGTTCATCCTTTCCAGCTGCCGGTTGAAGAATCAGAGCGTCACATCATTCTGATTCAGAAATTTGATAAGACACCATATAAGTATCCGCGTAAACCAGGTACTCCAATGAAGACTCCGCTGATATAGTTGCGTGATGGTTTTGAAGTAAGTCAAAACAAAATAGAATTTTAGACATGGATGAAGAGGATGTTTCACGTGAAACATTCTCTTTTTTTTGTTTTCTAAAATGGAGGACTGGATCAACATTACAAATACTTCGTATTACATATCTTTTAAAGAACCTGTATTGATGAATTTTACGCACAGTAACTCATGAACAATTTCATTAATTGAATGTGTGCAAGTCGTCATATTTCCAATATTCACAAAGAAAAAGCAGGATAATTAGCAGAGTTTAAAGAATAGGTAAGCATAGGATTATGATAGAAAAGATGATAGAATAGAAGTATCCGATCCTGGGTCACAGCGATCATAGATTATATGTATAGATAGATGGATATGCGTTCGATGTTGCATGACAGAAAGCGTTATGAAAGGCAAAACTTATTCCAAGAACGATGCATGTGAAAGGTCGCTTATTGAATAAGAAGCACCTGCAAAGACTGTGGGAGCTATTACGAAACTAGGTGGTAATCTGCGGAATGAAAGAACAATTTTCGAAGTTGTTTGGTTTGGCGGAGCGCAATAACGGAGATGAGATCAAACAGATTCCGGTTAATGAAATTGTGAGCAGCCCATATCAACCCCGTACTATTTTTGATGATGATAAAATTGATGAGTTGTTGCAGACGATCAAAACACATGGTGTAATTCAGCCTATTGTCGTTCGCGTGCGAAATGGATCATATGAGATTATTGCCGGGGAACGTCGCTGGCGTGCAGTTCGAAAATTGGGTTTGGATACGATTCCGGCTATTGTGCGTGAATTCAACGACTCTCAGGCCGCATCCATTGCACTGATTGAGAACTTGCAGCGTGAAGGATTGACTTCCATTGAGGAAGCTGTCGCTTATCAGAAGCTCATCGACTTGCATCAATTGACACAGGAAAGTCTGGCACAACGACTCGGCAAAAGCCAGTCAACCATCGCGAACAAAATTCGGTTGTTACAGCTTCCGGACGGCATTAAAGCTGCATTGATGGAACGCAAAATTTCTGAACGGCATGCAAGAGCATTACTTTCTCTGGATACGGAAGAACTGCAGATGAAGTTGCTCGGTGAGATTATCGAAAAAGAATTGAATGTGAAACAGACAGAGGCACGTGTTGCCTTCTACAAGGAATCTTCCAAGATTAAAAAATCTAGACGTGTTTCCTTTACCAAGGATGTAAGGCTTGCACTTAATACAATTCGCCAATCCATTGATATGGTAACTGGCTCTGGTCTGGACATCAAAACCAAAGAAGCAGACCATGAGGATCATTATGAGATCGTTATCCATATTCCAAAACGCAAATAATTGAAGCTTATGGCGGCAATGGGCCGCTTTTTATGTCTATAAAGCAAGTTAGGTCAGACATTTTTAAAGAACGGTATATTGATGGAACGGTAGTTGTTGTTTGTGTGGACGATAGCCGCCTGCTTTTTGTTAACAATATCTCACAACCTACAGAAAAGACTCCTATTTTATTTGAGGTGAAGTAATTGTCTAAGATTATGGCCGTAGCAAATCAAAAGGGCGGTGTGGGGAAAACGACGACATCTGTTAACTTGGGTGCAGGACTGGCTTCACTCGGGAAAAGAGTATTGCTTGTCGATATTGACCCTCAGGGGAATACAACCAGCGGAGTCGGAATCAATAAAGCAGATGTGGCTAATTGTATATATGATGTCATTATTAATGAGGTTCCTCCTCAAGAAGCGATTTTGGAGACTCAGATTGAAGGCCTTCATATCATACCTGCAACGATTCAGCTTGCCGGAGCCGAGATCGAATTGGTTTCCACGATATCACGGGAAGTTCGCCTGAAAAAATCACTCGCCATGGTGAAAAAAAACTATGATTACATACTGATCGATTGTCCACCATCTCTTGGTATGTTAACGATCAATTCGTTGACTGCTTCCGATTCGGTGATCATTCCGATTCAGTGTGAGTATTATGCACTTGAAGGATTAAGTCAGTTGCTCAATACGGTTCGTCTGGTACAGAAACATCTGAATACATCCCTGCAGATTGAAGGGGTATTGCTGACGATGTTTGATGCGCGGACCAATCTGGGAATTCAGGTTATTGAAGAAGTGAAAAAGTATTTTCAACAAAAAGTATATCAAACGATTATTCCGCGTAACGTACGGCTTAGTGAAGCACCATCTCATGGTCAATCCATTATCACGTATGACCCTCGTTCAAGAGGGGCGGAAGTGTATTTAGAGCTCGCAAAGGAAGTGATTTCTTATGAGTAAGCGGCTTGGAAAAGGTCTTGATGCCCTCATTCCTTCGCTTTCAATTAATGACGATGATAAAGTCGTAGAAATCCCGATTAGTCAACTGCGGGCTAACCCCTATCAACCACGTAAAGTATTTGATGAGGGCGCAATACATGAACTGGCTGAGTCCATTCGTCAGCACGGTGTCATACAACCCATTATTGTTCGTCCTGTATTACGAGGTTATGAGATTATTGCCGGAGAACGACGGTTCAGAGCTTCGCAATATTGTGGTAATGCCACGGTACCGGCTGTAGTCCGCAACTTTAGTGATCAGCAGGTAATGGAGATTGCGTTGATCGAGAACCTGCAACGGGAGAATCTGAACGCCATGGAAGTTGCAGTTGCTTATCAGGGGTTAATGGATCAATTCGCGTTGACTCAGGAAGAGTTGTCTGTAAAAGTAGGTAAATCACGTTCTCACATTGCTAACTTCTTGCGTCTGTTATCATTGCCCGAAGAAGTAAAAGACCATGTTTCACGTGGAACATTATCTATGGGACATGCACGTGCGATCGTGGGTGTTAAAGATGAGGTTATAGTGAAGCAACTTGCGAAACAGACCATTGATCAGCAATGGAGTGTACGTGAGTTGGAGGAAGCTGTTCAACAACTGGATCGCTCCAAAACAGGTGAGGCTAAAGCCAAATCGAAGTTAAAAAAGAAAGATCCATTCATTGATACATTGGAAGAATCTCTTCGTGAACGTTTCAAAACCACAGTGAAAATCAAGCACAATAAAGATAAAGGTAAAATTGAGCTCAACTACTACAGTCAACAGGATCTGGAACGGCTATTGGAATTGTTACAATAACAGTCGGGTCTATGATTCATTAACAACATGCGGGGCTTACTCATGTCATGACATATCGCCTCTGTACCATGGAGAAACGATATGTCATTCTTTGTTTATAGGGTTATATGTGCAATATGTGCAGGAGAATTATTAATTTATAGGACAGAGGTGGTTGTGAGGTGGAGGGAGTTATCTATCTAGATCATGCAGCAACATCTTGGCCCAAACCACCTGCTGTCGGTGATGCGATGTTGAGTGCATTGGAGATTGCCGGAGCTAATCCTGGCAGAGGAAGTCACCGTATGGCTGTTCAGGCAAGTCGTGTATTGTTCGAGGCGAGAAAATCCATATCCAATATCTTTGGAATCAAAAATGCGAATGATATTGCATTCGGATCAAATACGACAGAAGCACTGAATCTGGCGATTCAAGGCTCGCTCAGAGAGGGCGACCATGTGATTGCCACCATGGCGGAACATAACTCAGTCAGACGACCACTGGAGTACATGCGAAGACTCCGAAATGTAGAGATTGATTATGTACCTGTTGATGCTTCGGGGGCCATTGATCTGATGCAAATGGAACGTATGTTTCGTTCCAATACCAGATTGGTGGTATGTACACATAGTTCGAATCTGCTTGGCAGTATTCTTCCTATTGGAGAGATTTCGCTCCTATGTCGTAAACATCAGGCGATCTTATTGGTAGATGCAGCTCAGAGTGCTGGGGTTATACCTGTGAATGTACAACAATTGGGCATTGATATGTTGGCTTTTCCAGGGCATAAGGGACTGCTCGGTCCTCAGGGTACAGGGGGCTTGTACATTGCTCCAGAGCTCGATATAGAGCCTTTACTTCATGGAGGAACAGGAAGTCAGTCAGAAGCTCTAGAGCAGCCAAAGGTGCGTCCTGATCGGTATGAGGCGGGGACGCCGAATACAGTCGGGATCGCAGGGCTGAATGCGGGTGTGAAACATGTACTTGAGATGACACCAGCGGTCATCTACCAACATGAGTGGGAACTGACCCAACTTATGATGGATGGGCTGTCATCCGTTAAGGGCATTCGAATGCTTGGTCCAGAGATTGGACAGCCACGCACCGGATTAGTATCTTTTACTGTAGATGGGTATGATTCAGCACAACTGGCCTTCCGTTTAGATCGGAATTATGGGATTGCGGTTCGCTCCGGTTTTCATTGCACACCGCTTGCACACGAATCTGCTGGTACAACCGCTACCGGAGCAGTAAGGGCCAGTGTGGGATACAATTCAACTAGAGAACATGTGGAAGCACTCGTTAAGGCAGTGTTGGAATTAACTGAGGCAGACTAGATTAGAGTTGAAATGATGAACTCATTTGATACAGGGTTGCTTGATTAAGCTTATGGATATCGGGTTGATTTATAATGAATGATAATATTACAGGACAGACGTTAATCTGATCAAAAATATAGAGGGGTAGTTGCAATTACATGGCTGAATTAAACGAGCTGATTCTGGAACAGCTGTTATGGATTATTGGCGGAATGGCATTACTTACGGTGATCTTGCTGATTGTGAGTATTGTTCAAGGGGCAAAGTTACGAAAGTTTAAACGTAAATATGAAGCCATGATGGCTGGCAGTGGAGTAGAGGACCTGGAATCGTTGCTGGTTAATCTGAAAATTCAGATGGACAGCATTGAGGATGAACACAAACTGCAAACGAATCAGCTGCAAGTTGTCATGCAAAAGCTGACCCGCATTCAAGGTAAAGTTGGCGTGAAAAGGTACAATGCATATGGAGAGCGTGGCAGTGATCTGAGCTTCTCAATGGCCATGATTAACGATAGCCAGGATGGCATGATTCTTACGGGGATATATAACCGTGACGGTTCTTACGTATATGCCAAACCTCTTAAAGGGGGAGAGTCCACGTATACTCTGTCCCCAGAGGAAAAGGAAGCTATTACTCTGGCACAGCAAGCAGAGTAGAACGTGTATGCCATTCCCGAATGGCCGAGTATAGACTGCTGGAAATAATCTCGGACATGCGCATAACAAGACTGAGCCGTGTGTTCTGTAGAACAAAGTATTCCATAAAGCCGCCGACGTTAACGATACCTGTCAGATGGATATCGCCGACCGGCGGTAATTCTTTATTTACCCCCGCACCCGGCTTGAGTGGACCATTCACAACTTGAATGCATCCCACACTGGATGATTGACCGAGACAGGCGTCAATGCCAATCACATAAGGGTTATGGTGTGTTTTCTGTATGTTGTGGAGTGTATCTTGCAGGTTCATCGCATGGACTGGTTCATCCAAGGTACCATATAGATGGAATAAAGGGCTGTCCCACTTGGAAAGGGCTGATCCGACCAGAGGACCAAGGCAGTCGCCTGTTGAGCGATCTGTGCCGATGCAGACAATCACTACATTTTGCAGAGAATGGGCTTTATAGAGATGGAACATTAAACGATGGGTAATGGCTGAGTGAATACCTGGATCGGTATGGGGGATTTTTAAACTGGTCATGTCTTGTGATGAAAAGGAACGCGAAGTAGGATTCATAGGATCTATCCTTTCCCTTGGAATAGTAGTAACAGTATATGGAAAGGTAGAGCGTTTTATACTTCACGAGGACAAGCTTTTTCTCTAGGGTTGGACGTATGGCGAAAGGAGCCGAACATGGACGAATGGATTAACGATTGGATGCTGATTGCATTTGATTCAACCCAGCAGGCACTGCGTGCTGAAATGCTGCTGGAGTTTGCTGAGATAGAGATTGATTTGTTCCCTACACCAAAAGAAATTACAGCAGGGTGTGCGTTATGTATTCAGTTTCCAAAAGAGGATCTGGAGCGAGTGCAGAAGATCATTCGTAATGAGTTCGTAGAGATCCGAGGCCTCTATTTCAAAACAGAAGACAGCTATGATAACATACCGATGTAGAGGAGGCATGATGAATGTTGTCATTTGAGTTTGCTCAAGGGAATGATGGCGGCGGTGCGGTAGCGGCCGTCGGTGAAGCCCTTCGATGGACGGATAAAGTCTGGAACAAAATTGCAGATCCAGAAATGTGGCTTAACATTATGTTCAGCTCAATCCGGATTATCATTATTTTTATCATCACCCGTATTGTCATTAAGGTGGTTTATCGAATTATAGATCGTTCCATGGAACGCAAGCAGGAAGGCAAGATTCGCGTGAATCCGCGCAGATTCGTAACCGTAGGGGAACTGTTGAAAAATGCGACCTCCATAACATGTAATTTTATTATGATTCTGCTACTGTTATCTGAGATCAATATCCAAGTTGGACCGCTACTCGCGAGTGCTGGTGTGCTCGGGCTTGCCATTGGTTTTGGTGCACAGGGTCTGGTCAAGGATGTTATTACCGGTTTCTTCATTATATTGGAGGACCAGTTCGCTGTGGGGGATGTTATTCAGACGGGAACCTACAAGGGAACGGTTGAAGTGATCGGACTTAGAACAACGAAACTAGTCAGCTGGCAAGGCGAAGTGCACATTATCCCAAACGGGGCGATTGCAAGTGTAACGAACTACTCCATGTCGAATTCGCTGGCTGTAGTGGATATTCCGATGAAGGCGGACTTAAGTCTCGATGAGTCAGTACATCTGGTGAAAAAGTCTTTGGTTGGGATTGAAGAGCGTGACCTAAATATTGTGAAGGTGCCGGATGTGCTCGGTATACAGTCGATGTCTACATCTGAGTATGTGGTGCGAATTGTGGCTGAATGTATGCCTAACTCTCGTGCTTCGGTGGAACGTCAGATTCAGGGCGATGTGAAAAAAACGCTGGAGTATCATGAGATGAGCAATCAAGCTGTATTGGAACAGGCAGTAGCTTTGGAGAAAGATGAGGGGGATGGCACAGGTGGAGCGTAAAAGTTTCCAGCTTGGGGATATCGTGCAGATGAAGAAGCAGCATCCCTGTGGCAGCAATGAGATGGAGATCATTCGTATGGGTATGGATATTCGGATTAAGTGTGTCGGATGTAAACACAGCGTGTTGATTCCAAGAGCGAAATTCGAGAAAAACATGAAGAAGGTACTGCGTTCAGCCGAAGATTCCACTGAATCCTGATCTTGCAATAATTCGGTATGCAGTATGCGTAATAACGTTTACATGCAGGCTCCGTAGGAGTGTTGCGTTCTGTAAATGATCATGCTATAATCAATATTGCTGCGGAAAGGTACCCAAGAGGCCCAAGGGGGCTGACTCGAAATCAGTTAGGCGTGTCACAGCGTGCGTGGGTTCGAATCCCACCCTTTCCGCCACTTCAATTGTAACTTACTCAATACACATTGAGTTTAATAAAAAGATCGATAAGAAGACTTTCCATTAGGAAAGTCTTTTTTGGTATAACGGTTTATTGAATATGTATTGAACATGTATCCACATCAGATGCATCATTAATGACTCGAACGAAAAACAAAGAGCCCCGAAGGGCTCTTTATCAGGCGGTGCATTTGTTTGTTAGGAAACAATCGGTCGTAACAATCAGACACTTGGTGTACTGCACGTAGCAATACGCGTGCTTCAGACGAAGGGCCTTACTACACATAACCACTTGCTTCTTAAATTACGTGATGAATCTCCAACAGCGAATGATCGGCTTCGTTGTCCAACGGAACCACACCTCTCTCGTGCACCGCCTGATTGTATTATGTGCTTTATTCCGCTTTATATACATGGATCGTAAAAAAGTATTGCGATTAATGGACGCGGGCTTTGGTCAGCTTCTTCCACTTGCGATTTTGATTGCTTGTTTCGGGAAAAGCTTCACCTTTTTGCAGCGTTACCCGCTTTGGGTTCTGAATTTCCGTGACAAAGCTTTTTTCCCCAACTTCCGTGTACTCTCCATCGTTTGGTGCTTTGTCTCCTGGTTCAAACTCGGTTTTTTCACCCATGATAAAACCTCCTCTGCAAATTATGTTACTTTGTTGCTTCTGTAGTGTGCTCCATAGCCGGCCTGATCATGTGCCAATATGTACAGGGAACGTTTGCTTGCACTTTGACTCGGTATTTGTTATATTAATATAGTTCGAGTTTGTGCTCGTTCCTTGCTCTCAACCTAGATTGAGGGCCAGAGTCCATAAGGAGGTGAAAATTATGCGCAAATATGAAGTGATGTACATTATTCGTCCTGACATTGAGCAAGAAGTTGTTCAAGCTACAGTCGATAAATTCCAAGGCATCATCTCCAACGGCGGTGGTGAAGTTACAGCTCACGACGTTATGGGTAAACGCCGTCTTGCGTATGAGATCAAGAAATTCCGTGATGGTTTTTATGTTCTGGTACATTTCACTGCTGAACCAGCAGTTGTAACTGAACTTGAGCGTCTCATGAAGATTTCTGACGAAGTAATTCGTTATCTCATTACCAACGACGTTAAGTCTGCTTAAGACTACTCGTGATTAACGCACCAATACGCTCTGAAGGAGGGGATTACATTGTTGAACCGTGTCATTCTGATCGGACGGTTAACCCGGGATCCTGAGTTGCGTTACACTCCAGCAGGAGTGGCAGTTACGCAATTTACTTTGGCAGTGGACAGACCGTTTACAAGCCAAGGGGGAGAAAAGGAAGCCGATTTCATTCCGGTCGTAACCTGGAGACAGCTTGCCGAGACCTGTGCGAACTACTTGCGCAAAGGACGCCTGGCTGCAGTCGAAGGACGCATTCAAGTACGGAACTACGAGAATAACGAAGGAAAACGTGTATACGTGACCGAAGTCATTGCCGATAATGTCCGTTTCTTGGAGTCAGCTAACCGTGATAATAGCGGTGGCGGCGGTGGGCAACCAATGCGTGAAGAGCCTTCTTATGGAGGCGGCGGACGCGCGAACAATAACAATAATTCGCGTAACAACAATCAGGATCCTTTTTCCGATGACGGAAAACCGATTGATATATCGGATGATGATTTGCCATTTTAACATGAGCTGATACTCTTAGGAGATATGGGTTACATGATAGGAAAGGACTGAAAAGCATGGGCTTCAAGCAAAGAGAAGGCGGAGACAACGATAAAAGACCGGCACGTCGTGGCGGCCGTAATAAACGTCGTAAAGTGTGCTTCTTCACAGCTAACAAAATTACTCACATCGATTATAAAGATACGGACTTGCTTCGTAAATTTATCAGCGAACGTGGAAAAATTTTGCCACGCCGTGTAACAGGTACTAGCGCTAAATATCAACGCATGCTGACGATTGCAATCAAACGCTCCCGTCAAATCGCATTATTGCCATACACAACTGAGTAGTTTTTACTCAGCTTGCATACGAAGCAGTCGGCTTATAGCCGGCTGCTTTTTTGTATATATCAATAGAAGTAATAGAAATAACAGATCCACTCTAACAAATGGAAGAATTCAATACTGTGGTGATAGAAGCATTCAAGGCTCAAATGAATTATAATAGAGTCTAATCTACTGAAAAGGTTCAGGCAGCAGGAATAGCTGTTTATTTCAGAATAAACACCAGGAGTGGATATGAATACATCAAAACGTAAAGGCAAACAGAGAAAAAAAAGTCTGAAAATCTGGATTATAGCTACTCTTTTACTTTCCATTATATATGTATGGTTACAGCAAAAAGATGATATAGATAATATGTGGCCTGGGACAACAATCCAAGAAGCTCTGCCAATCACCGGCCTACATCCTTTGGTAGCAGAGAATGAGAAATTATTGGCAAGTAAGGCAGTGAGACGTGGAATAGAGATTGTTATCACCCACGGTTACCGAAGTTCCGAGGAGCAAGATGCACTATTCAACCAAGGACGCTCAAGCGCAGGCAATATCGTTACTAATGCACGTGGTGGTGAGTCATATCATAACTACGGATTAGCAATTGATTTTGCATTGAGGACGCCTGAGGGTGATGTGGTGTGGGATATGGAACGGGATGATAACGGCAATGGCAAGGCAGACTGGATGGAAGTTGTGGATCTCGCCAAAGAGTTAGATTTCACTTGGGGTGGAGATTGGGCAAACTTTCCGACTATCCTCACTTGCAGATGGATTTTGGACTGAGTATTAATGAGTTAAAACGTGGTAAAAGACCCCCTGACTCTCAGTAAAAGGTGTTATATATACACTTAAATGAATAATTATTAGATAAGCTCTGCATTTTGCAGGGCTTTTTTCTTTCTTTTGTAAAATAAATGATAAAAGATGACAATTTGGTCTTTACATTAGCAAATAAATAAAACTATACTAGATTAACTAGATTTTTTACTCTGATCGCACATATTATTTCAATTGTAAGCATAACGGCTCCGGTTCAATAAAATTCAGCTATAGATCGAGATATAATCATCACTCATGTATGTAACATTTACCTCACGCAAAATTGAGATTGTCTACTTAATTTAAAGCATAAACATACACTAGATGTAACTATTATGTTATGTATATGTTATTTTGACCAATTGCCTATGCATACCTCACAGCCAAAAACAAGATAACGCCTCTCAAATTCCCTGCTATAAGCCTTTATAGTATTACTAATATCCAAATCTGTAGTATAAAAAACATTTATACCAAAAATCTCAAAATAAGCATTGACGTTAGCTAAAATTACACGTATGATTACATTAATTATTTTGATATATAATTCCGCTAGGAATTATCAACATTAATTGACCAATGGTCTAAATATAAGTCTTTTAAACTTGTTTCTCCTAACAATTTGGTATTTTGTATAAGCTATTGTTCGTTATCTTCAAGAACTTGGAAATATACAGTGGATGCATTTCTCTACACACGAATACAATCTACGGAAATTATGGGGTTAGGGTGATTGATTTGAATACAGAGCTATTGGAAGTCAGAAATCTAACAACATCATTCAGAATTGAAGATGACTATTATGCAGCAGTGGATCACGTTAACCTTACGGTGAAGAAAAATGAAGTGTTGGCGATTGTAGGTGAATCCGGGTCAGGTAAAAGTGCTTTTGCATTCTCTCTTATGGGTTTGCATAACAAAGCAAAGATCGAAGGCCAGATTCTCTATAAAGGACAAGATATTGCCAACATCTCCCCAAGCAAATTAAACAAGCTACGCGGCAAAGAAATGGGCATGATTTTTCAGGACCCATTGTCCGCACTAAATCCTCTAATGATTATTGGTGAACAGATTGAAGAGATTCTCACACTTCATCAGTCCAAGCTGTCTTCCAGAGAGAAGAGAGAAAAGGTCATTCACTTATTGAATCAGGTAGGGATTCCACGTCCCGAACAAATATACAAGCAGTATCCCCACGAACTATCTGGTGGTATGAGACAGAGAATTGTTATTGCCATTGCGATTGCCAACAAACCGGAACTACTCATAGCCGATGAACCAACGACGGCGCTTGACGTTACGATTCAACTACAGATTCTGGAGCTGATCCGTGATCTGAAGAGTGAAATTAACGCAGGCATTATTCTGATTACACATGATCTGGGTGTCGTAGCTGAGATGGCTGATCGCGTAGCAGTTATGTATGCAGGCGAAATTGTTGAAATCGCAGATATCTTCACATTGATGAACGATGCGAAGCATCCATATACCCGCTCATTGTTGAACTCTATTCCCACCCTGTCTGAAGAAAGATCCAAATTACATGTCATCCAAGGCATCGTACCATCACTCAAAAATCTTCCTCGCAAAGGGTGCAGATTCAAAGCCCGAATTCCATGGATTAGTGAATCGGCTCATGAAGAGAACCCACAGATGCATGAAATTGCACCAGGTCACTTTGTACGGTGTACCTGTTACCAGCACTTTCATTTCCCTGACCAAAGCTGAGGAGGAATAACATAATGGCATTACTCGAAGTAGAAGGGCTTAAGATACACTTTCCGATTCGCGGTGGATTGCTTAAACGGGAAATTGGCAGTGTAAAGGCTGTTGATGATGTTAGCTTCTCCATTGAAGAAGGACAGACTTATGGTCTGGTTGGCGAATCAGGTTCAGGAAAAACAACAACAGGCAGAGCCATTATTGGGCTAAACCATGTCACTGACGGAAAGATCCTGTTTAACGGCAAAAATCTGGCTACGGAGCGACGTAAGAACAGGCAGCTCCAGCGGGATGTACAAATGATTTTTCAAGACCCATATTCATCACTGAATCCAAAGAAGCGGGTTATCGATATTATCGCTGAGCCGTTTCGTAACTATGAGCGTCTGACAGCTACCGAGGAGAAAAGACAAGTAAGAGAATTACTTGAAAAGGTTGGCCTGAGTCCGGAATCAATCTACAAATATCCTCATGAATTCTCCGGCGGACAGCGTCAACGGATAGGCATCGCACGGGCTATTGCCCTGAAGCCGAAGTTAATTATCGCTGATGAACCTGTATCTGCACTCGATGTATCGGTACAGGCTCAGGTACTCAACTTCATGCAGGAAATTCAAAAAGAATTAAATCTGACCTATCTGTTCATCAGTCACGATCTGGGTATCATCCGTCATATGTGTGATGAGATTGGAATTATGTATAAAGGTCGATATGTGGAACAGGGCACAACAAATGATATTTTTGAGAATCCGCAACACATCTATACCAAACGTCTCATTGCAGCCATTCCGGATATGGACCCAACCAAACGAGAGGAAATGGTAGCCTTCCGTCAACAGGTCAAATCCGAGTATGAACATTCATACCGAAATTTCTTTGATGAGGAAGGACTTGCATACTCGCTCAAATCCATTTCCGATACTCACCGAGTAGCTCTACCTCAGAAAGGTTGAAGGCCATATGTGGAAAACGATAGTACGCAGAATTATCATAATGATCCCTCAGATCTTTTTACTTAGTCTTTTGGTCTTTCTGATGGCCAAGGCCATGCCGGGCGATGCACTAACCGGATTGCTTGATCCAAGCGTTGATCCCAAAGCATTGGAAGCCCAGCGAGAGAGATTGGGATTGAATAATCCTTGGTATGTGCAATATTGGGACTGGATCAAAAACGCCATCCAAGGTGATTTTGGGCAATCCTTCCGTTTCAAAATGCCGGTTACCGACTTGATCGGTCAGCGTGTAGCAAATACATTCTGGCTCGCACTGGCGACACTTGTACTGACTTACCTGATCGCTATTCCACTGGGTATCATCAGTGGTCGTTACAACGATACCTGGTCTGATCGGTTGATCACGGGATACACTTACCTGGGGTTTGCCGCACCATTGTTCATCTTCGCACTGGTGATGGTATGGATCTTCGGATTCCACTTCGGCTGGTTCCCGACAGGAGGTAGCGTTGCGCCGGGTCTTACACCAGGCACATTCAGCTACGTAATGAGTAAGTTCTATCATCTATTATTGCCGGCATTATCGATGGCACTAATTACAACGGTATCTACGGTTCAATATTTACGTAGTGAAATCATTGATATCAAGCATAAGGAATTCGTTATTACTGCCAGAGCCAAAGGCGCCTCGGAATCCCGGATCTACAACAGGCATATCTTGAGGAACTCACTATTACCTATCGCCGCGTTCTTCGGATATGAGATTACAGGGCTTATCGGAGGTACGGTATTTATTGAAAGTATATTTAGTTATCCAGGTATGGGGCAGTTGTTCCTGAGTTCCATCTCATTGCGTGACTTCAGCGTTGTGACTGCACTCGTATTGTTGTATGGCGTAGCTTCCATTCTCGGGGCATTGCTGTCTGACATAATTCTAGGAATTGTAGATCCACGTATACGGATCAAGTAAGAACTTGAAGATTTCGGGGTGAAAACAAGATGAGCAAGGCCAACGAGGTAGTTGTAACTTCACAAAAGGTTGATAAAAGCCCCTCCAGCTTGAGTATTTTATGGAGGGAGCTTGTCAGAGATAAGGTGGCACTAATCTCGCTCATTTTCTTGGGCTTGGTCATGTTGCTGGTATATGGCACGTCTCTCATTCTGAATCAGGATGATATCGTACGCGTGGATCTGTTTGCCTTATATGAACCACCATCCGCGAAATATTGGTTAGGAACGGATTATGGAGGTCGTGATGTATTTGGCCAGCTGGTCATCGGTACACGTAACTCCCTGACCATTGGAATTATCGTAACGTTAATGACTGGCTTCATAGGTATCTTAATTGGCCTTTTATCCGGTTATTTCGGTGGAATGATAGACAACCTGTTTATGCGTGTTGTTGATTTCTTCATGATCCTTCCGATGTTGATGATTGTTATCGCGTTTGTTACGGCAGTACCGAAATACAATATCATCTCGTTCTCTCTAATCATGACGGCATTTCTCTGGATGGGTATCGCCAGATTGATTCGCTCCAAAGCATTACAGGAACGGGAACTGGATTATGTAAAAGCTTCAAAAACATTGGGCTCTTCTCATCTGAAGATTATGCTCTCACAGGTTCTTCCGAATCTGAGCTCCATTATTATTGTAACGATGACATTGAATCTCGCTGCCAATATTGGCCTCGAATCCGGGCTGTCTTTCCTCGGGTTTGGTTTTCCCGAAAGTACGCCTAGTCTTGGAACACTCGTAAGTTATGCACGTAATCCGCAAACCCTGGAATCCAGATGGTGGATATGGCTACCCGCATCGGTACTGATTCTGGTATTGATGTTGAGTATAAATAATGTCGGTCAAGCCCTAAAGCGTGCGACTGATGCAAGACAAAGAAGAGGTTAAAAAAAGGGAGGAAAGGTTCATGAAAAAGGGATTATTTTCACGGGGACTATTTTTCACGATGATGTTGGTCTTTGTATTGGTGCTCGCAGCGTGCTCTGAGAAAGAGGCAGCTACTCCAGCTCCAGCTTCCAACACAGAAGAGGGAAAAACGGAGGAAAAGCCTGCTAATGAAGAGGGCGTTTACTCCATTGATGACTTCAACAATGTCAAAACGAATGAGGGTACTGCGATCGAGGGTGGATCGATTACATTCGGACTTGTATCGGATACTGCTTTTGAAGGTACACTGAACTATAACTTCTATTCCGGTAACCCGGATGTTCAGGTACTGCAATGGTTCGATGAGCCATTACTTACATGGGACAAAGACTATGTGTACACCAATGATGGTGCAGCAACATATGAGACATCTGAAGATGGCAAAACGTTCACACTGACCATTCGTGACAACGTAAACTGGCATGATGGCAAGCCGGTAACGGCTGAAGATCTGCAATTTGCTTATGAAGTTATTGGTAACAAAGCGTATGATGGTCCACGTTATGACTCCAACTTTACTAGCATAGTAGGTATGGAAGAATTCCATGCTGGAAAAGCAAAAACAATCTCTGGTATTAAAGTGCTGAGCGACAAACAAATCAGCATTACGTATAAAGAATCCACTCCGTCCCTGCTGACAGGTGGCGTATGGACGTATCCACTGGCTAAACATATCTTCGGCGATATGGATGTAGCAAAAATGTCTTCTTCCAAAGAAGTACGTGAAAAACCAATTGGTTTTGGTCCATTTAAAGTGGATGTAATCACTCCGGGTGAGTCTGTAACTTATGTTAAGAACGAAGACTACTGGCGTGGGGCTCCGAAACTGGACAAAGTGACTCTGAAAGTTATCAACCCGACAACGGTTGTTCAAGAACTGAAATCTGGCGGGGTAGACCTCGTGGATGCATTCCCGACAGATCAATACAAAGATAATGCTAACCTGTCCAACGTAGAATTCCTGGGCGCAATCGATCGTGCTTATACGTACATCGGTTTCAAACTGGGTACGTGGGATGAAGAGAACGGAAAAGTTGTAAGCAATGCCGAAGCAAAAATGGGCGACAAAAAATTGCGTAAAGCAATGTGGATGGCTGTAGATAACGATCAAGTTGGTAAACGTTTCTATAATGGCCTGCGTTGGAACGCAACAACCCTGATTCCACCGTCTCACCCAGAATTCCATGATTCCAACAATCCGGGTGTAACATATGATCCAGAAGCAGCGAAAGCATTGCTCGACGAAGCTGGTTACAAACTGGATGGTGAATTCCGTACGAATCCGGATGGAACACCACTCGAAATCAACTTTGTATCCATGACTGGTGGAGACACAGCTGAACCATTGGCTCGTTATTATGTTCAATCATGGGCAGCTATTGGTTTGAAAGTAAATCTGGAAATGGTTGAGTTCAACAGCTTCTATGACCGTGTAGGTAACACAGGTAAAGATGATCCGAACATTGATGTGTATCAAGCAGCATGGGGCGTTGGTATTGACGTAGATCCATCTGGTCTGTATGGCCGTGATGCACTCTACAACTTCTCCAGATTCTCCAGCGAAGAGAATGACAAATTGCTGGCACAAGGTATCTCTGCTGAAGCATTTGATGTAGACAAGCGTAAAGAGATCTACAATCAATGGCAACAATACATGGTAGATGAAGTTCCTGTATTCCCTACACTGTATCGTGCAGTTGTAGCACCCGTTAACAAACGTGTAATGAACTATGCGATTGGTGATGGAACAGGCGTTTACCTGAGCGACCTGCAAGTTAATGCAGACAAAGCAGTTGTAGCTCAGTAAAACATTCTTAAATTAGCAGCTGTAAGGATTGGGGTCCTTTAAGAAGCCGGTTGCTAGATTATTAATGAAGAATTCTCCTGGAAAAATGAATAAAAAGTGTCTTTAAAAACATGGATTCTGTACACTCTGGCATGGGTGTATGGGGTTCATGTTTTTTTTGTAACCAAAAAATAAAAAAAATTTAACTTTTTTTCAAAAAAGTGCAGACAAAATGCCTCTTTACTTCGTCTATATAGGTAAGAGGTGATCATCTTATGAAAAAATGGTGGAAACGGGCAGGTATGCTGCTGGCTCTCTTGCTTATTATATATTTGGGTGTGAAACCGGACATGCTGGTAGGCAAACCGGGAATTAAAGCTGAATCTGCGGTCTTAATGGATATGAACTCTGAACAGATCTTAATGGATTTTAACGGCTCCGAAGAGATTGCTCCGGCAGGCGTCAGTAAATTGATGACAGAACTGTTAGTAATGGAGGCCGTGATCAATGGTCATATAGGCTGGAATGATCTTGTTAATGTGAGTCTGTATGCCAGCTCCGTGGGGGGCAGTCAACTGACCCTGAAACAAGGAGAGCAATTCACCGTTCAGGAGTTGTTCGAGATCATAGCTGTCTATTCAGCCAATGATGCAGCGGTTGCTCTGGCTGAACATATCAGTGGTACAGAGCAGAAGTTTGTGCAACAGATGAATCAGAAAGCAACTCAGATTGGGCTGTCTGAGGATACACAATTCACGAATTCAACGGGCCTCAGTGAAAAGCTGCTTGGTCCTAACCGTCCGATGGATATACAAGGGCAGACCTTAATGACGGCTATAGATGCATGCAAGCTTGCGCGATATCTGCTAAATAACCATCCCGAGATTTTAAGAATCTCCAGTCAAATGCAAGTATCAATGCACCAAAAAGGGATGTACATGAGTAACACGAACTGGATGTTGTCCTCTATTGGTGGACCGTATGCTTATGATGGGAATGACGGATTAAAGACCGGGTATGATGAAGATTCCGGATATCATTTTGTGGGGACAGCTGAACGTGATGGCAAAAGACTGATATCAGTTGTATTTGGAACAGATACTCGTGAAGGGCGTTTTGTGGAGACTCGGAAGTTATTCAACTATGGGTTTTCGGGAAACCGAGTCAGACCAGATTATTGAAGCATTACGCAAGCGTTAGTACGTTAGATAAGATATGAGGGCTGTCCGCAGGTTCGACTGAACATGTGGTAGCTCTATTTTATCGAATCTGAGGTAAATTGATCCATATAACCATATTATTAAATTGACATATGGATTTCTTTTGTTTTAAAATGACCAGTGAGTCATTATTATTCAATTCGGTTTAATATATATGTACCAAACCAACTGTACGATACTGAATTTAAGATCTGATCGGGAGGTAACATGTGATGCAAAAACAAATGAAATGGCCGCTAATCCTGTTTGCCATAGGGGTATTTATGGCTGCGCTGGATAACGGGATCATCACCTCTTCACTGACCACCTTAAATGCATCATTTGGTGTGTCGCCAACATGGGGAGCATGGACGATTACGCTTTACACGCTGGGGCTTGCGGTGAGTGTACCTATTGCGGGCAAACTGTCGGACCGTTATGGTCGCAAGAAGCTATTTTTGATTGAAGTGGCGTTGTTTGGGATCGGGTCCCTGCTCGTCGCGCTGAGCACATCGTTTACCTTTTTCCTGATTGCTCGTGTCATTCAAGCTTTGGGCGGTGGGGGGATCTTTATCATTGCCAGCTCATACGTATTAAGCAAGTTCCCGGCGGAGCGACAAGGTACAGCCTTGGGTCTGCTCGGAGGGATGAATGGTGTTGCCGCTATTTTGGGACCCAATGTCGGTGCTTTTATACTGGACCTTACGGGCAACTGGCATTGGTTATTCCTGATCAATGTACCTATCGCGATTCTGCTGTTCATTGCAGGTATTCGATTTATTCAGGAAGAGCAGGAACTGAATCGTGCAGCAGTGGACTGGAGCGGTATTGCTGTCCTAACGTTGGGTGTACTCAGTTTAATGTATAGCTTCAGCAATCTGGACGGTGTGAACATGCTTCAAAGTCTGGGATCACCGATGTTCTACGGCTTTTTCTTAGCAGGTGTAATCATCCTGGTGCTCTTTTACTTCATGGAAAAAAGGCTGGAAGGATCTGAACGTGAACCTGTTGTATCGACACAGCTTCTGGGCATTGCTTCCTTTCGCTGGACGTTGCTAATTGCCTTTTTCTCGGGAGCCATTCTGGCCTCAGTGATCTTCATTCCCGGATTTGTTGAGCAATATCTCGGCGTATCCAATACAGCTTCCGGGTACTGGTTTACTCCACTCGCGCTGGCATCCGGCATCGGGGCAGGTGGAGGTGGATACCTCGTTGACCGCAAAGGGCCGATCTGGACGTTATCGGTTGCGGGGCTGTTATCTGCCATTGGATTCCTGCTGTTCCCGCTATGGGTGGAGCATATCTGGCAATTTGTCATCGCGAGTACACTCGTAGGTATCGGTTTCGGCATGATGCTTGGTGCGCCAGTTAACGTACTTGTCACGGAACAGGCGGGGGAGAACAACAAAGGCATCGCGGTAGCGACCAGCTCGTTATTCCGCCAGATGGCGATGGCTATTGCACCTACGATTTTCGCTGGATTCCTGGCACGTTCTTTCATTAATCTGGGGTCCAACATTCAGGCAGGATTCGCTGACAAAGGAATTCAGGTGCCGCCTGAAATGCTGGAGCAATATGCCTCGGGTGGAGCATCAGGCAGTGATGTATCCAGTCTGACAGAGGGCCTGTCCCAGATTCCTGATGCAAGTATTCGTGATGTGTTGCTCCAGGCAGTGCATCAAACGACAGGGCAGGGTTATAATGGCCTTTTCTGGTCTGCGGTGGTATTCAGTGTGCTTACGCTGGTAGCTGCGCTTATAACGGGACGTCTGCGTCAAAAAGAGAAGAGCCAACATGTGGAAAGTATATCCACAAACTGATTCGATAACGTTAGAAATGAAGAGAACAGTGCACCTTTTGTAGCTAAAAAGGAGTCGCTGTTCTTTTCAATTTAACCGGATTGTAACTTTTCTTGCTCCTGCAATGATTACAATAGAACGAGCGTAAGCGGTGTCTTGATTCCAGAGAGAGAAAACTTCAGTGAACACCGAGTCACAAGACATCTCAGACGTTTAATTGGTATTATATAAGTTGAACGAATCGTTACACTTCATCACTGCGAGTTCAGAATAACCTTCCGATCGCTGTTATCCCCAGATTTTTTTTGATTTCCTTATTCCAAAGGTAAAAATCCGGTGATAAAGGCGAGCGCTACGCTTCTTCAGGTTTTTTCTGACCTCTCCGTTATTAGTGTAAATATTAGATGAAACTTATATAGTAGGCAGTATCATTTTGATAGTGAAGAAGGAATCAATGGATGAAAAGCAGAACTAAAGATAAGAAGAAGAAAAGAAGAAAAGGCCTATATATAACGCTCGTTTCACTTGTTGTTTTGTTAATCGGAGGTTATTTGTTCCGTCAGCAACTGGCTGTAGCGGCATTTGATCTGTTTCTCGCCGGTTCGGTAGAAGATCAGTTATCCCGTTCTTATGTACCGCAGGAAGGCAACAACACGCCTGATCCAACGGTATACCGTAAGGAACCATTTTCCGTATTACTGCTCGGTTCGGACAAACGCGCCTATGAAAAAACGCGTGGACGTTCCGATACCGTCATCTATGCTGTAGTACGTCCGAAGGAATCCCGTGTGCTGTTGGTATCCATTCCACGTGATACGTATGTGCAGATTGTAGGACGGGATGCCAACAAGGACGGCGAAGATGATTATGATAAGCTGGCGCATGCCTATGCTTTTGGTGGGGAGAATATGTCCATCAATACCGTGGAGAAATTTCTTGATGCTGATGTGGGTTATTATGCAACGATCAACTTCGACGGAATCAAAAAAGTGGTTGATGCGCTCGGTGGTGTAAAACTGCCAATTGATGAGGACATTGTGAACAAGAATCCGGATCATGTGCAATTCACGATTGAAGGCGGTAAGCCGATCTATGACGGGCAGGAAGCACTGTATTATGTAAGATACCGTGAGGATAGCGATTTTAATCGTACCAAGCGGCAGCAGATTTTCCTAAACTCGATGGCGAATGAGATGCTGAATTTGAATCAAATTGCCAAAATTCCGGAACTGATTCAGATCATGGGAGACAGCTTCCAGACGGATATGCGAGCTTCTTTCATTATTGATCTGGCCAAACAAGTGCTTACTCAGGAGAAACCGCAGATTTCAAGCTTCACCATCCTGGGTGAGGGAATGAAAAAAGACGGTATCTATTATGGTCAGGCTGACGAGAAAGATGTCCAATATGCCAAAGAGCTGATTAACAACTGGATGGATCAATCGACCCCAGCCGGTGAAGTCATGATCCCTGACCGGCAAAAGATTGAATAACCAATTCCATACCAATGATGTGTTGTAGACCACAATCAGCAGTACGTTTATTCGCGGGCTGCTGTTTTTTTTCTTTGTATTGAGAACTATTATCCTTTTGGAACATCCTGCGTTCTGATCCGTATAATATAAGTTGAGCGAGATAAGTTGAACGAAGAAATTCACAAGGAGGATACACAAGGGTATGAACATCGCATTTTTTTTGCTACCCAAACAAGAGGTTACGTGCGTGACGTCGGATTCTACGCTACGGCAAACGTTGGAACGGATGGAATATCATCGTTTTACGGCGGTACCCATTTTGAATAAAGAGGGCAAATATATTGGTACGGTTACCGAAGGCGACTTACTGTGGTATATGAAGAATGCCGAGGGAAAGATTTCATTTGAAAACGCTTCAAAGTTCTTGCTCAAGGATGTTCCCCTTCGCTTGGATATTAAACCTGTATCCATTAACGCCAACATGGAGGACCTGATTAATCTGGCTAAAGTTCAGAACTTTGTTCCTGTGGTCGATGATATGGATCGGTTCATTGGTATTGTCAGACGGAGTCAGATTATTGAGTACTGCGAGGGCATTGTAGCCAAAGAATCGATCAAGGCGAAGTAAGGCTGTTACGAATTTAAACATTATTGTGTCATGATGGATAATCACAGCCGTCCGGTATCATGTTAAACTTAAGAAGTCCTGAATCAGGGGCGCATTCGAAGTTTTTTACAAATATATAGGTCGATAGGATGTACGGAGGACTCCGCATAAGTACCTGACATCAGTTTCGGAGAACTTCTCCGTTTTTTGGGGTAATTTTGCGGGCCCTCTTTTTATGCTATAATCGAGAATAAAGCTTTTTCGGGGGAGAGTGACTTTCGCCAAATGCCTAAAGAACTGGATGTAGCCAAACGCGCTAAAGTGATTGAATGGCTGAAAACCGAAGTGCTTGATCAGGTATCCCGATTATTCAAGGCGTTATGGGAAGGCAGTACAACTCGAATCGGGGACAGTCTTGCCAGTTTGATTATGAGTAGTTACATATTGGGCCGCAGGCTCGGTATTCCTTTCAAGGATCTGGATGCACTGCTAGTTGAGAAGTTGAAAAAGCATAAACAGGAAGGTCACCAGCTTGAAGACTGGTACCAGGATATTTCCTCGCTAGAAGATCATATGCGTAAGAGGTGAATTTGTTGAAATTTAGCTTTAAATCAGCTGTTTGGAGCGCAGTTTATCTGCTCTTGCTACTTTCGCTGTTAACTCCTTTATCGGTACTTGCCATATTTTTTATGATGATTCCGGGAGTTATTTTGTATGCTTCATTATCTTTAAAATCATTTATATGGCATCTCGTGCCCGTAGCCGTTATTTTGGTCGTATTCCACCCCATCTATCTGTTACTATTGCTCATCTTTACCCTGCCTGCGATCGTTATGGGTCACGCGTATAAAACACGCAAATCGGCCCTGTTCGCGCTGATGGCGGGAAGTGGCATGATGTTGGCAGAATACTTGTTGTTGCTCTTGGTCGGCAGTGTCATTTTCCAATTCGACCTGTCCAGTTATATTGAAGATGTAGTCAAATTGACCATTGAACCGTTAACCAATACATCGAATCAGATGATCAACGGGTTTGCATGGACACCTGAGATGACCGAGGATGTTGCCAAACAAACACAGCTTATGATTCCGTTTGCTCTCGTTGTCACATCGATGGTAATGGCCTTTATTACACACGCCATTGCTCGTCCGATTCTGAACGTGATGGGTGTGGTGGTATCGAAGCTTCCACCAGCGAGAGAATGGCGTATGCCACGTGCATTGATCTGGTATTATTTCCTTGCTCTGTTGATCGAAGTGATCTCCAGACAAAGTGATGGCACATACTGGACCATGATTGCCATGAATCTGTCCCCGTTAATTAATCTGGGCTTCATGATTCAAGCGATCGGTTTCTTCTTCTTTCTCTCACATACAAAGAAATGGAATCCGGTTATACCATATTTCCTGGCGGCAGCGGTCTTCTTCATTGGTCCGCTTCGGATAATCGGAATTATCGATCTGGCGTTCCCGCTTCGTGAGGCAATATCGAAATCAAAACGATAGGGTGATGAGTCATGCCTAAATTTCTGAAGAAACGCTGGCACGGCTACTATACCGTATGGGCGTTCATACTGCTGCTGTTGCTCGTTATGTTCGTTACCATTTATAACTGGACGCTTGGTTTGATTAGTCTGATACTGGCTTCGGCGCTGGGAATCGTCATGATTAAGGCGGAGCTCGCGTTCCGCCGTGAGCTTAACGACTACATTAATGGCCTATCTATTCGGATCAAACGGATGGAGGGGGAAGCGGTCAGCATGCTTCCATTCGGAATTGTGCTGTACAGCGAAGATCGTACGGTAGAGTGGCATAACCGCTTTGTCGCGGAGATGTTCCAGGAGAAGACAATGGTGGGTAATCCGCTACTTAATTTGTTTCCCAAACTTCCTCAGCCTAAAGAGAAGAAGGATGGGACGAAGGAACATTCATCCAAGGAGTTCCATGACGAATTCCAGTTGGATGATCGGCATTATGGAGTTATTCATAACCCGCAGGAGCGGTATGTATATGTATACGAGATTACGGAGTTAGCCATTCTTCGTGATAAATATGAAAATGAACGCCTTGCATTGGGAATTCTCGTTCTGGATAACCTGGACGAGGCTGCCCAAGGCATGGACGATCAACAGCGTACAGCACTGATTGCCCGAGTGACCAGCGAAATTACGTCTTGGGCCAAGCGGTACGAAGTGTACCTGCGCCGTCTGTCTTCTGATCGTTATCTGTTGATGCTGAATCATAAGTCTTTGCAGGAACTGGAACAGAGCCGATTTGTCATTTTGGATGAGGTTCGGGAGATGACTGCTGACCTCAAAGTGCCAATGACACTCAGTGTTGGACTGGCGTTTGGATCGGATAGCATCAGTGAGATGGGAGAACTGGCACAGTCCAGTCTGGACATGGCACTTGGACGTGGTGGTGATCAGGCTGCCGTGAAATCCGGACAACGCCTGTCTTTCTATGGCGGCAAGTCTAACGCAGTGGAGAAACGGACACGGGTAAGAGCCCGCGTTATTGCGCACGCGCTGCGTGATCTCATGCAGGAGAGCGATCGGGTGCTCATCATGGGGCACAAAATTCCGGATATGGACGCGATCGGTGCATCCATCGGAGTGTGGAAAGCGGCCAGTCTGTACAATGTGGAAGCCCGAATTGTTCTGGATGGAATTAATCCATCAATTGAACGCATGATGGAGCAAGTGAACAAGGACGAGAAGTTGTCCAAAGCATTTGTATCACCGGAACAGGCAACCCAGATGATGACCGAGCACACGTTGCTGGTGGTGGTGGATACTCATAAGGCCTCCATGACCATGGAACCGAAACTGGTACAGTCTGCTACCCGTGTCGTAGTTGTGGATCACCATCGGCGGGGTGAAGAGTTCATCAATGATGCAGTGTTGATCTATCTGGAACCTTATGCGTCTTCTGCTGCCGAATTGGTAACCGAACTCTTGCAATACATTCATGATAAGGTACAATTCACTCCGCTAGAAGCTACGGCTCTACTTGCCGGGATTACGGTGGATACGAAGCATTTTGCACTGCACACGGGGTCCAGAACGTTCGAAGCGGCAGGCTTCTTGCGCCGTAGCGGTGCGGACACCATTATGATCCAGCGGTTGATGAAAGAGGATCTGTCAGAATATATTGCTAAGGCAGAAATCATAAAGCATGCTAAAATGGTATATGGAAACATTGCGCTGGCGGTCACAGACCCTGGTAGCAAGATTTCACAGATGATGATCGCCCAGGTGGCGGATACATTGCTGAATATGACTGACGTGGTCGCTTCATTTGTGATTAGTGAGCGTCCGGATGGACTGATTGGCATCAGCGCGAGATCGCTGGGGCGCATGAATGTTCAAGTTGTCATGGAACGACTGGGCGGTGGCGGACATTTGACGAATGCTGCCGTGCAGCTTGAAGGAACGCTTGGAGAGGCAGAAAAACGGCTGACGAACGTACTGGCTGAAATCGAAAAGGAAGAGGGGCTGTTCGAATGAAAGTCATTTTTATAAAAGATATGAAGGGTCAAGGCAAGAAAGGGCAAGTGAAAGAAGTATCTGAGGGTTACGCACAGAACTTCTTACTGCCACGGGGAATCGCACGTCTGGCAACAGACGGCAACATGAAGACACTGGACAACCAGAAGGCGGCTGAGGAAAGACTCAAACAGGAAGAGAAAGCTGAAGCGGAAGCACTTGCGAAGAAGCTGGAAGCAGAAGTGACTGAACTGAAAGCCAAGTCCGGCGAAGGTGGTCGTCTGTTTGGCGCCATTACGAGCAAACAGATCGCAGAAGCTTTGTCTAAAAAGGGTCTGAAAGTAGACAAACGCAAAATTGAGCTGGACGAGCCTATTCGTACACTCGGCGTAACACAAGTAACTGTCAAGGTTCACCCTGAAGTGAAGGCAACCTTGAAGGTACAGGTAACGGAAGAGTAAGATGGGCGGAGAAATGTTATTCGACCGGATTCCCCCGCAGAACCTGGAAGCCGAACAGGCCGTGCTGGGTGCAATCCTGTTGCAGGGCGAGGCCCTGATTACAGCGATGGAACGGGTGCAAACCGAGGATTTCTATGATAAACCCCATCAATTAATCTTTGAAGCGATGATCCAGCTTGGTGAGGGAAATCAACCGATTGACCTTGTTACACTGACTTCGCTTCTGAAGGATAAAGGTGAGTTGGAGGACATCGGGGGCGTTAGTTATCTGGCTAAGCTAGCCCATGGTGTACCTACAGCCGCGAACGTAGACTATTACGCTCAGATTATCGAAGAGAAATCGATGCTGCGTCGCCTGATTCGTACGGCAACACAGATCGTGAGCGAAGGATATACAGGCGGCGAAGATGTTGCAGCGATGCTCGGAGAAGCTGAACGTCGCATTCTGGAGATCTCCAACCGTCGCTCCAGTAGTGGTTTTATAGCCATTCAGGACGTATTGATGGAAGTATTCGATCGTGTGGAAACACTTCATCAGAATAAGGGTACAACGACAGGTATTCCGTCCGGGTTTATCGATCTGGACAAGATGACTGCCGGATTCCAGCGCAGTGACTTGATCATTGTAGCGGCCCGTCCTTCCGTAGGTAAGACGGCCTTCGCCCTGAATATCGCTCAGAACGTAGCCATTCGGGCCCAGGAGACGGTAGCCATCTTCAGTCTGGAGATGTCAGCCGCCCAGCTGGTGCAACGTATGATCTGTGCGGAAGCCAACCTGGATGCCAGCGTGATGCGTATGGGTGATTTCAAGGGTGATGAAGATTGGCAGAAGCTGACGATGGGTATTGCAGCTTTGTCAGAAGCCAACATCTTCATAGATGATACGCCAGGGATTACCGTAGCGGATATTCGTGCCAAATGCCGTCGTCTGAAGAAAGAGAAAGGCCTTGGCATGATCCTGATTGACTATCTTCAACTGATTAGTGGACGTGGTAAAGCAGGGGAGAACCGTCAACAAGAGGTATCCGAGATCTCACGTACACTGAAACAGATTGGCCGGGAACTGGAAGTTCCGGTTATTGCCTTGTCCCAGCTGAGCCGGGGTGTAGAGCAACGTCAGGACAAACGTCCGATGATGAGTGACTTGCGGGAATCGGGTTCAATCGAGCAAGATGCCGACATCGTAGCGTTCCTGTACCGGGATGACTACTATAACCAGGAGACCGAGAAGAAAAATATTATTGAGATCATTATCGCCAAACAGCGTAATGGTCCGGTAGGTACGGTTGAACTGGTCTTCCTGAAAAACTTTAATAAATTCGTCAATTACGAGAGGGCACACAATGATGCCTTCGCGATGTAATGGGCAGGTGCTGAAGGCTTCGATCAAGAAGCCAGAATCGTCTGTCCCGAAGATCAACCATTAGAGCAACTGAACTCAAACATGTGTGATAAATACCAGATATAGATTCATATTGAAATGGGTATCCTTGAACCGGTGATAGCAGTCAAGCAAGCTTGGACTGAAGTCTCCGGTTTTTTGTGTTGAAATAATGGGTAAATCCCGAACATTACGGTTGTACTATATCTAATTGTTCGCCATTTGATTTGACTTTGAAAAAGGGTACTGGTACACTAATACTGCTGCGTTAAAGCAGCGCAAACCTTCCCTTGAATGTAACGGAAGGACATTTTTACTGTCCGTTAGCACGCTTCTCAGTCGGTTTATTGCGTAACATGCCTGCCGGGATAGAGGACGGACAGACCAATACAAAGGTGCGCAAGGCACCCACGGAGGAATGTTAACTATGTCAACGGTAGTTGTAGTGGGAACGCAATGGGGAGACGAAGGAAAAGGTAAAATCACGGATTATTTGGCGGAGAGCGCTGATGTGGTGGCTCGTTATCAAGGTGGTAACAATGCGGGTCATACAATTCTGATTGATAACAAAAAATATAAACTGACGATGATTCCATCAGGGATTTTCTACACGGATAAAGCGTGTGTGATTGGTAACGGAATGGTTATCAACCCGAAGGCACTCATCGAAGAAATTAACTATATTCATGACAATGATTTCACAACGAAGAACCTGTCCATCAGTGAGCGTGCACATATCATCCTGCCATATCACATGGTACTGGATGCACTCGAAGAAGAGAGCAAAGGTCCGAACAAAATCGGTACAACTGGCAAAGGAATTGGCCCATGTTACATGGACAAATCAGCCCGTATTGGTATTCGGATGGTTGACCTGCTGGATGCTGAAGATTTCGAACTGAAACTGCGTCATCTGGTCAAAGAAAAGAACCGCGTCATCGAGCAAGTTTACGGCGGCCAGCCTGTTGATGTTGAAGAGATTCTGCAAGATTACCTCGGATATGCTGAAATTCTGCGTCCTTACGTACGTGATACATCCGTTGTTCTGAACGAATATATTGATGAGGACAAAAAGGTATTGTTTGAAGGCGCACAAGGCGTTATGTTGGACCTTGATCAAGGAACTTATCCATTTGTTACATCATCCAATCCGTCCGCAGGTGGCGTATGTATCGGTTCTGGCGTAGGCCCGGCTCGTATTCAGCAAGTCATTGGGGTAGCGAAAGCTTACACAACCCGTGTAGGAGATGGCCCATTCCCTACGGAATTGTATGATGCAATCGGTGACCAAATCCGTGAGACTGGACATGAGTACGGTACGGTAACTGGACGTCCACGTCGTGTAGGTTGGTTCGATAGTGTTGTTGTTCGCCACGCGCGTCGTGTCAGTGGAATCACAGGTCTGTCCCTGAACTCTCTGGACGTAATGACAGGTCTGGAAACTGTGAAAATCTGCACAGGATACAAATTCCGTGGCGAGGTCATCACACACTATCCGGCAAGCCTCAAAATGCTGGCAGAATGTGAAGCGGTATACGAAGAGATGCCAGGCTGGAGCGAAGATATCACTGGAGCTAAGAAACTTGAAGACCTGCCAGTGAACACACAGAATTATGTAAAACGTGTTTCTGAACTGACAGGCATTCCAATTGCCATCTTCTCTGTTGGTCGTAACCGTGAGCAAACGAATCAAGTTCTTCCAATCTACGAGTAATCGAAGAAATAGAGAGATTGTTTCTTGAATTATAAAATAGAATCCTCTGCCGACTTAGGCATGTTAAGCCTCCAGTTGTTGCTTTTATAGCGATGACTGGAGGTTTTTTGTATGTTTATCGGATATAATCCCGAGATTTCCGTCAATACTGGTTAACAGTAGAGTCACAGACCCCGACATGCGCATGTTAGACGGGTGGGATAATCGGAGGGAGAGAACGGAATGAAGTTGCTTGTGTGGTTTGTTAAAATCGTGCTGACCGTGGTGATGGTCAGTTCATTAACACTGCTCACGACCGGATTAATTGTACAGTCATATGCGAAGTCGCTACTTGCGAGTTTCAATATTCAGTGGGAAGGTCAACCCATGGGGTTAACCGCCATGTTCCAAGGTGCCTTGGGCGGTAAAACCAGCGAGGGGAACAAATCAGGAAATGGGACGACAGATCAGCCGACAGGAGCGGACGAAGAGCAGGTTCCGGAAGATGCTGTTTCAGTTATGGGGAATGGGACGGAGAGCGGTCAATCTGGGGTAGATGCAGGCAATAATGCGTCCCAAGGAAGTGGCTCAAACGAGGGCACAGGGGAAGGTTCAGGTACAGATACGACCGTAGGATCAAACTCAGGCACAAGTGCAGGCAATAGGACGGATACGGGCACGGGTAATGACTCAGGAACAGATCAGGGTAGTGGTTCAGCTTCAGGCAATGGAACCGGAGCGGCCAGCGGCGGTGCTTCTTCAGGCAATGATGCCATTGTTGTATCACCGGATGACATTACAGGAGCGAAGGACAAGCTGCCAGCAGAGGAGAAAGAAAAAATCTTCAGTCTGCTCATGAACAAGCTGCCGCAGAAAGAGATGCAGCAGATCTCAGGTGCCATGGAAGGTGGCCTAACGGAACAGGAATTACGTGAGATTGAACAGGTGATCTCGAAGTACCTGACCAGTGAAGAGTACGACAACCTGATGGAAGTACTGCAAACAGAATAGGATGATAGGCAGGCAGGGAAGACAGGCGTGCTCATAGACGTATCGCCTGATTCATAATGTAATGGACTTGTCGAGGATGATTGAATATAATTTATTTAAATAAATTCTGGAAATGCCTATAGGAGGGAAAAGTGTATGAAATATAAAGGTAAAGAACACAACATATAAAAACGTTCAGGCAACATTGCAGAAACCTCCAGTCCAATTCGTGGACCTCCGTTCATAGGTGCTTTCAAGAGAAACGATGGACTTGTGTTTACGAATACACTAATTGGAGGTTGTATTGACCATGAACTTATATCATTCTAATTCAGAACCATCAGTAAAAGAGTTTGCCGAGGCGGCGAAAGAGCGATACGAGCAAGGGCTGCAAGAGGCGGACCAGCCGTTTAGTGGCTGGGATTTTAGCTATGTAACAGGGAGTGAGCGACTTCAGAGCGGAATGTTGCCTTGGTCCTATGGAACTATGGCGCGCCGATTGATGAATCAGACAGAGCGAATGCTCGACATGGGGACGGGTGGAGGAGAAATGCTGTCCAGACTCCTTCCGCTTCCTCCATACACATGTGCGACCGAAGGTTATCTTCCGAATATACCGATTGCAGAGGAACGTTTACAGCCGTTAGGTGTGAAGGTGCTTCCGGTGACTGATGATTCGCAACTTCCTTTCGCAAATGGGGAATTTGATCTGATTCTTAATCGGCATGAGTCGTATGATGAGCAGGAAGTTAGGCGGATTCTATCCGAAGGGGGACTGTTTCTAACTCAACAGGTAGGTTGGTCAGATTGCAGGGAGATCAATGATCGGCTCGGCATTCCTATGCCCGTGGATTACGCTGGATGGGAGCTGGATAGAGCTGTTCTTCAGCTGGAACAGTGTGGATTCCGTATTCTGGAGCAACGGGAAGCAACTCCCACGCAGCGTTTCTATGATATAGGGGCACTGGTATATTATCTAAAGACCATCCCGTGGCAAGTACCTGATTTCAAGGTAGAGCAGTTCCGTGAGCCGTTAATGGATATTCATATAGAGATGGAGCACAATGGATTCTGGGAAGTACAGCAAAAGCGATTTGTAATTCTTGCAGTCAAAGAATAGAGACATAAAAGTTAATTTCTATTGTGGCATGAGATGAAATCCAGTTTAAGATAAACCACAAACAGGTTGTTTACGTAATCCCTTATCAGAGTTGATCTGGTGAGGGATTTCATATGTATTTTTATGAAAAATAAAGCATATTTCACTGGGTCTTAGTACCTAGTCTTAATTTGCGAAGAAAAGTACATAGTACAGCGGATGTTGAGGCATAATGGGTGATGGAACAGCCATACTATCTTATGGATAATTCAGGGAAACCAAGCGGGGCGTGGCTTTGCGGTGTGACGTGTAGAGTTGAAATGAGTGTAAAACCTGTGTTAAAGTATACGGGTGTGATAAAAGGTTAAAATTTTGACACTTTTGAGAGCGCAGCTAAAGTCCGATTTTGCGGACAACCAATACAAGTATCAACGAGCATGGGACAGACACGATGGGTGATGTCTTGACAGAAATGCGAACTGAGAAGTGCTGAAAAGGAGAGAATCATGAAAGGTTTCAGAGGCATACGCCAACCGGGCAAAGACCGGGTACACGAACAATCCGGGGAACACCGGACGGCCGAAGACAAAAACAACATGAGCATGTCCACCTTCAGTGTGAATAAGAAGCGCGTTCTGGCCTCGCGCAAATGGATCATTACAGCAGCATGTGGTGTATTCATCGCAGCATCGCTTGGGTTCGCAGGCAAACAATATGTTACTGCAAACACCGTACCGTACTATAAAGTAATGGTTAAAGGTAGCGAGATTGGTACCATTGCAGATGAGGCACAATTACAACAACTATTTACAGACAAAACTGAGGAATATCAACATAAATATCCGGATGCAGAGATGGTGCTGAACACGGATGGCATCACAACCGAAACGGTAAGAGCGTACAAACCTGAAGTGAACAGTGACGAGACGCTGGACAAACTGGGTGACATGCTGACAGCCTACGCCAAAGGTGTGGAGCTTAAGGTAGATGGTGAAGTCATTGGTATTGTGAAGGATCAGGCAACAGCTGATGCAATCCTGGAACAAGTGCAGAGCAAATACATATCGGCATCGGCTGTGCGAAGTTCGCTGAAGACGAAGTCGGTATCGGCTAACTCCCCGAAGAAAGACGAGGGACCAAGCACAACCCTGAAGTCGGTAGGCATCAAGGAAGATGTAGCGACAGATGTGGTGAAGGCTGATCCAAACAAAATATGGGATGTGTCCGAGGCGGTTAAAGCTTTAACCGTTGGTAAAGACGCGCCTGTAACTTATGTGGTTCGTGAAGGAGATACAATCTCTTCGATCGCTGCAAAGTATGAAATAACACAAAGCGAGATTCGCCAGCATAATCCGGGCATCAAGGAAACGTCGCTTCAAATCGGAGACGAACTGACCTTGACCGTTCCGAAACCGGCGGTAACCGTTAAATCGGTTGAGCAGGTTGTTGAACAGATTGAGATCAAACCGCAAGTGGAAGTGCGCAAAAGTGACGAGTTGAAAGCAGGTACAACAAAAGTCGTGCGCCCAGGACAAAGCGGCTTGAAAAGCATGCAGTACCGTATAACCAAAGAAAATGGTGAAGTGGTTCAGGAAGAGTGGCTTGGTCAGGAAGTGATTAAAGCAGCTGTAACTGAAGTAGTCCTTAGCGGAACAAAAGTTGTTGGTGAGGGCACAGGTGAATTTGCTTGGCCGGTATCAAATGCAACGATGAGTAGCAGCTTTGGACAACGTTGGGGTCGCCAGCACAAAGGTGTCGATCTGGTAGGTAATCGCGATGTGAAAGCGTCTGATGAGGGTGTAATTACTTTTGCAGGACAGAAAAGCGGTTATGGTAATGTCATCATTATTAACCACCGTAACGGATACGAAACACTGTATGGACATTTGAACAGCATTGGCGTTAAGGTTGGACAAGTGGTTGAAAAAGGCGAGAGTATCGGCGTTATGGGCAACACGGGTCGTTCGACTGGAACACATCTGCATTTTGAGATTATTAAGAATGGAACGGTAGAAAATCCGTTAACGTATTTGAACTAATATAGAGCTTAAGTGGAGCAAGGTTGGCTATAATGCTGGCCTTGTTTTTTGCTGCTGTAAAAAATTTTCAGATGAAAGACCTTCCAACCCTCCGATCGGGATGTGACGGTGCTTCAGGTATGTTAAACTAGAGAGTATAAACAACAAACTAGAGAAACAAATCAAGTAGGCTTGGTACAAGCTAAACATAGAAGAGAGATATAAACGCTAACGCGGATTAAGCAGGATATAGGGGTGAACTTAGCCGATGCAGGGGAAGATTTTGGTGGTGGACGATGAACAGCCCATCGCGGACATTCTGAAGTTTAATTTGGAAAAAGAGGGTTACGAGGTCATCTGTGCATTTGATGGCATTCGTGCGGTTGAATTGGCGTTATCCGAGAAACCGGACCTGATGCTGCTGGATCTGATGCTCCCGGGCAAGGACGGTATGGATGTCTGTCGCGAGGTGCGCGCTCATCTGGAGATGCCAATCATTATGCTTACCGCCAAAGATGGCGAGATCGACAAGGTGCTCGGACTGGAATTGGGTGCGGATGATTACGTGACGAAGCCATTCAGTACGCGTGAGTTGCTTGCACGGGTGAAGGCACAGATGCGCAGACGGCAAAAGCTTGCGATTACGGCAGAAGCGCACGAAGACGAAGAGAAGCAGGTCATGCGGCTATTTGATCTGGCGTTTGATATGGACATGTATACGGCTTATAAAGGCGGAGAACCGCTTGATCTGACCCACCGTGAATACGAACTTCTCTATTATATGGCGAAGCATTCCGGCAAGGTTATGACACGGGAACATCTGCTGCAAGCGGTATGGGGATATGAATATTTCGGTGATGTACGTACCGTGGATGTCACGATCCGTCGTTTGCGTGAGAAGATTGAGGAGAATCCGAGCAAACCGGAAACGATTCTGACTCGCCGCGGGCTCGGTTATCTCGTGCGCAGTGCCAAAAGCGTGGGGATATAATGGGCCGATTCGCGCGATTTTCGTTCTTCCGAACGATTCAGGCGAAATTGATAATTATCTATGTACTGCTGATTCTGATTGCGATGCAATTGATCGGGGTTTATTTTGTGAGCGCGATGAAGAACTCACTAACGAGCAACTTTACGGAAGACTTGCAGGCGCGTGCGGAGATGCTGTCGGTTCTCGTGGGGGAGACGATGGCTGGTGGAGAAGCAGAGGCTGGCGAGGACAAAACGGAAAATCTGCGTGTGCTGGTGAACAACCTGTTCAACATTAACGGTGCCGAGATTCAGGTGCTGGATGCCAGCGGCAAGGTACTCACGACCTCGCTAAGTTCACATTCGGATTATGTGGGGCGAAAAAACACCCAGACCGTCGTCAGCCGTGCGCTGCAAGGCATTCGGGATAATGAGGAATATATTGTGGACGAGGATAATGTTCGCAAAAAAGTTGTCGCCAAGCCGGTGCTGTCTGGCGGCAAGATCATTGGCGCGGTCTACATCGCGGCGTCCATGAACGAGCTGTATTCCACGATGGAGGGAATCAACAAAATTTTTATCTCCGGCATTCTGATTGCCTTGGTGTTAACGGCGGTGCTTGGCGTGATCCTGTCCCATACGATTACGCAGCCGATTAAGGAAGTGACCCGGAGAGCGACAGCGGTCGCAGAAGGTAACTTTGATCAGCAGACACCTGTATTTGGCACGGATGAGATTGGTCAGCTCAGTCGGGCTTTTAACTATATGACCAGCAGGCTTCGGGATGCACTTTCACTGAATGAAGAGGAGAAGGAGAAGTTGACTTCCATTCTGACGAATATGAGTGATGGTGTGGTTGCTACGGATGAGTACGGTAAAGTCATTCTCGTAAACCGTCGTGCCAGCAGCATTCTGGGTATGCATCCTGCGGATATTGAAGGAAGACACTTCGCTATATTACTCGGCATTGATCCGGAGGATGCGGAAGCCCTCGCGAGTGGTTTCACAGGTTCAACTTTGCTGCAGATTGCACCCGCAGGACAAGAAGAGCCTGTGGTCATTCGGATGACGTTCACACCGGTTCATCGACGTGAACGGGGAATCACGGGAACCATTGCCGTACTTCAGGATGTTACCGAGCAGGAAGAGCTTGAAGCATCCCGGCGTGAATTTGTGGCCAATGTATCCCATGAACTGCGTACACCACTGACGACGATCAAGAGTTACGCGGAAGCGCTGGATGACGGGGCATTGGAAGATCCGCAGCTTGCCGGTCGTTTCGTTGGTGTTATTCAGAACGAGACGGAACGAATGATACGACTGGTTACGGATCTGCTGCATCTATCGCGGCTGGATTCCAAGGAAGCTTTACTGCGCAAGCAGCCAACCGATATTCTGGAAATGCTGGAGGAAGTGACGGATCGATTCTCGTTCCAGATGCATCAGAAGGATATTCAGCCTGTGCTGTCTGTGGAGAATGATATTCCGGCTGTTCCGCTGGATCGCGACCAGATTGATCAGGTGCTGGATAATGTCGTGTCCAATGCGCTGAAATATACATTGGAAGGCGGCACCATTACAATTGCGGCTAGACGCAGTGATGAACACGCACTTGCCATCTCGGTATCGGATACCGGAATGGGTATCCCACAGCGCGATTTGGATCGCATTTTTGAGCGGTTTTATCGGGTGGACAAGGCTCGTTCCCGCAGTATGGGAGGCACAGGGCTAGGACTGTCCATTGCCCGGGAAATTGTGAAGGCACATGATGGTAGCATCTCTCTGGAGTCTGAAGTAGATGTGGGAACGACAGTAACGTTCACACTGCCGATGCGTGAGAAAGGGGGTGAGCACCGTGAAGGAACGGATTAAATCCTTGGTGCTTGCTGCCCTTGTTGTAGCCAGTCTGGTTCAGAGTTATTTTCTGATCTACCGTTTGCCCGGAGGCGGGGATTCCATTGTGACGTCAGAAACGAATTATGTGAAGACGGAAAATATGGGTCAGGAACGGAATATTGAAGAATTGATCTTCCCTGATCAGATGATTATTCATCTGGGTGAGGATAAACATACGGTGTTTTACCCTGGCAATACGTTCTATCAGTTGATCTATTCACGGTTACAGGGGCGGGCGTTCGATGATTTTCAGCGCCGGAGTGTGCAATCGGTGAACTGGGATCAGATTCGCAAGGAGAACCCTGGGTTTGAGCTATCGTTCAAAGAAGGTATTCCCGTAGCATTGTTACAGCGGGTGATGAGGCTTGGGACGGATTCCTTGTTCCAAGGGGAGACCATTAACCGAATTTCGATCTATACGTCCAAAAATGAAACGAAGGCCCATGCGCTGTTCTTCAGCGCCAAGGGAGACGTGGTATACGAAGCAACGCAGGCGGACCTGACAGTACAAGACGTGCAACAGCATGTTGACTTCGGTACGAACTGGACGCCATATACGCTGATGGCTGGCGGGTATTATATCCCGGCCCAAGCTCTGGAGACGATTGAGGCAGATGTGCCGACAGGGCAATTCACGGTTGAGCAAATGCAGCGTAGTCTGTTTTTCGATCCAAGCATGACCCGGAATATCCGGGAAAAAGATGGATCGGAGATCTACACGGATAGTAAACGTAGTCTGCAGGTAAAACAGGAACAGCGCTGGATCAGTTATACCGATCCGGCGGCACCGCCTGCGGGACAGATTGATCCTGCGAAGGATGCGTTGTCTGCGGTTGATTTTGTGAATCAGCATGGTGGCTGGAAAGGCCGTTCGCGCATGATGCTGGAGACCGCCGACAGCAAGACGCAGCTTGAATTCCAACAGTATTATGGTAGCTATCCGATTATGGATTCCATGCAGTTCCGCTTTGGCACGATCAGTATGGAGATGCAGCAGGAGACGGTATCCAGCTATGAGCGATCACTGGAATACCTGAACGAAGGTGCAGAGACGAAGAAATCGGTAAAGTTGCCTGGCGGAGACAAGCTGAAGGCTCTTATTAAAAAGGTAGCAGGTGAGAATCGCCAGGTGGTGGATGTCTACCCGGCGTATCGTCCTTCTTCAATTGAGGACGGACTAAAGCTGATTCCGGTATGGGTGATCCGCTTTGGAAATGGTGAAGAGACTACCGTATCTTGATAGGTTGTAGTCTTTGAACCAAAGAGTAGCTGCACTTTATCACTACGCGTGCAGAATAACTTTCGATTGATAGGTGTGAGCTCCCCAAGGGAGTTTATACTTTCCCTTGGGCAGAGGGCAAATGGCTAACGAATCTGACACGCCTTAAATGCCGAATTAGCCTAGAACGCAAAATCTAACGAACCTCAGCGACGTTATTCGGGCAGAAAATGAGTGAAAACCGATGGAAAGCCTATAAATGAAAGAAATAACTTCTCTCAGATTCGTTAGATTACAAATTTGCGGAAAATGAAGCATATAAGGCGTGTGGAGTTCGTTAGCCAGCAGCGCTAACGTTAATAGAGATTAATTTTCCAAGAGTGTTTGAAAGTATTTCAGCCAGTTAACTGAGGGAGGTGAACGTTTTGGATTGGGGACGGGCGAAAAATGTGTTGATCTATGCCTTTCTGCTGCTCAATCTGGTGCTGGGATACCAGATCTGGATGGATGCGCGGGAGACGGCCGGAGCCAATCTGGACTTCACCTCACTGGCAGATAATACACAGCAGGCGATGGAAGAGAAGGGCATTCAGGTGCTGGCTCCGATTCCAAATGAAACGCCAAAGCTACCAAAGTTGTCCTATGAGTTCATTGAAGAGGATAAGGCTGGCGTGGATATGGAGCTGGAACAGCCTGTAGATAGCAAGTTGATCTTCTCGCAGAGTGAGCTGGAAGATGCATTAGAGCGTGAGATTCCACAGATCGGGACATACCGGCTGGATCAGCTGATGGCCGAGGATGGGGCATTTGTGCTTCACCCACTGGTCGATGGCAAATGGCCGCTCTTCAATGTGAGTCTGGAGTTATTCTACAGCGACCAGAAAATAACGGGTTACCGTCAAACTCCAGTGCGGATTACAACCGCAGAGGAGAGCGATCAGCAGGTGCTTCCGGCGTCGAAGGCGCTGGGAACGCTGATCGAGAACTTTTTGCCAAATGATGCAATTGTCAAAGATATTCAGCTGGGCTATTACGGCCAGTTGTTCAATTCAGATATACAGGTAGCGATGCCGGCATGGCGGTTCGTGCTGGAAAGTGGCGAAGTGTTGTACGTGCAGGGCATCAGTGGGGATGTATTCAGTCCCAAGACAGACAAACCAGGGGAGTAATGCGTTATGGGGATATATTTTACCGTGTTATCCAGCGGTTCGACAGGTAATGCCACAGTCATACAGCATGGGGGTACCTCTCTCATGATTGACGCGGGTCTTAGTGCGAAGCGATTGGATGCACTGTTTCAGGAAAGGGAGATTTCTGGGGCAGAATTGGACGGGATTCTGGTTACACATGAACATTCCGATCACATTAAAGGACTAGGCGCGATGTCTCGGAAATATAATTTACCAATCTACGCGAATCTGAATACGTGGGCGGCACTGGAGAAGTCGGTTGGGGCGATTCCAGAGGAAAACCGGAGGGTATTTGAGACGGGTGAAAAGCATGATTTTGGGTCACTGCGCGTGGAATCCTTCGGGATCTCGCATGATGCGGCTGAGCCGGTAGGGTACACATTCGATGATGGTACGGAGAAGTTGTCTGTTGCAACCGATCTTGGGTACATGAGCGACAAGGTTCGCGATGCCATCTCTGATTCTGACGTGCTGGTGCTGGAGGCGAATCATGATGTCGAATTGCTGCGTATGGGGCGTTATCCGTGGAACACCAAGCGCCGGATTTTGAGCGACATTGGGCATTTGTCGAACGAAGCAGCAGGCGCAGCGCTTAGTGAACTGATGAATGGACGTATCAAGCGCACGTATCTGGCACATCTTAGCCGAGATCATAATATGATGGACTTGGCGAAAATGTCGGTGCGCGACGCGATGGAGAGCCGTGGATGCTTTTATAGAGACCATGAGTTCAAACTCTGTGATACGTATTATGACCGTCCTACGCCATGGGATAGGGTGGGTGAGCCATAAAGCTGTCCAGTTCGGCGGCTTTGCGCTCAACTTCCTCGCGGGTTAGGATGCCTTTATCAATAAGTAGTTCAATGATGGTGCTGAGTGCAAGGGTATTGCGATAGTGTTCTTCCTTGAGATCGGCCAGCTTGGCCGCCATATGAACTTCATCCATGGCTGTGAGTGTACGTGTGCGATCCATATATATCCTCCTCTATGAAGCTTCGAATTGTCTTTTACTATTATTGTAGTCAGGCTTGATGGAAAACATTCCTCTTTTTGCCGCTAACATTTGTGTGATGAGACGTGTATGCTGAACCTGTGACTATGCAGGGGTGAAAAAGTTCTTCAAATTTGCCAAAATGGCGCTTAGCGGACCGGATTTTGTGGTGATAGATACTATGGACCTTTATTGTTAAGCGCGTTATAGCGGAAATTTGCTTTAATTTTCGTAAATATGCAACTTTTTGTGATTTGACGTGTTTAGTATATGAGGAGCATTGTGATTTTGGCTGTTTTGCGTGTGAAATGGCATGTCATAGAATGCGAGAGCATGATTGATAGAGTCACTGACAGAATGGCGTGTCCGTTCTGTTGTACATAGACGCTGTATCTTGATTTGATGCCGGGATGCGGCGATATGCAAGACCATTTTATAAAAATGCAAAAAAGCATGGGAAACCGTTGGAGTCTTCACGTAACGAAGACGACAGAAGAAACCTGAAGAAACAGAGTGTTCGCCTTTAGGAACAAATTTTCACCTTGGAAGAGGGGATCAAAAAAATTTGTGAGTAACAGCGATCGGAAGGTTCGTCTGTTGGCGGAGTGGTGTATGTGAGAACTCCATCGTTGAACATGCGACAACTTAGGCGGCAGTCAGGGTCTTGATGCGTGACAACGAAGGGGAGAGGATCACGATGGGATTGTTTGGAGACGATTTTTATTCAACCAAAGTATCAAGACGCGCCGAACCTGAACAGAAAGGCAAACTTCAGATCATCCGCCCTGGAGGCAGGGCACGTGGACGTGACCGCTGGAGTAATCCGCGCAGATCGCGTACGGGAATCAGTTCCACAGTGAAGGTAGCTGTGATTAGCTCGGTGATCAGCTCCATCGTGACCGTCCTGCTGTTTAGCTTCATCACACAGCCCGCTTCGTTACCGCTGGCTAATGCTACAGGCAACGGTGGTGGAGGCGGTGCACAGACAGCGCAAGCAGCTGATCCATACGATCGGATTATCCAAGCAGCAGCACACGTTCGTCCTTCCGTGGTGAGCATTGTGAACCATAAAACGGGTAGCAGTCTATCGATGGAAGATTCGGCGCTGGGCTCAGGGGTCATTTTCAAAAAGGAAGATGGCAAGGCCTACATCATGACCAACCACCACGTCGTGGAGGGTGCGAGTGATCTGGAGATTGTGACCGTAGATGGGGAGACACATAAAGCGAAGCTGGTCGGTAAAGACCGTGTAAGTGACATTGCTGTACTATCCGCAGAAGATAAAGGGCTGGGTGCAGTCGCGGAAATTGGCGATTCCAGCAAACTTCAGCGCGGTCAAACGGTGCTGGCAATCGGGAATCCGCTCGGTCTGGGCGGTACGCTGACATCCGGTATTGTCAGTTACACGGATCGTATTCTACCGGTATCGATTAATCAGGATGGGGTGTACGACTGGGAACAAAATGTAATCCAGACGGATGCGGCGATTAATGAAGGTAATAGCGGGGGTGCTTTGGTCGATCTGAACGGCAAAGTGGTCGGCATCAACACGATGAAGATCTCGGATACGGGCGTTGAAGGTCTTGGCTTCGCGATTCCGATGAACGAAGTGATGAAAACGGTAGATTCCCTGCTACTGAACGGCAAAGTATCTCGTCCATACCTGGGCGTGTACACGGTAGATCTGAGCAACCCTTATGCACCACTGGATGACGAGCAGCGTAAGGATCTGAAGCTGCCATCTCATGTGGACAGCGGTGTGGTTGTGCTGGAAGCATCTGGTCCAGCATCCGAAGCCGGCATGAAGCTGAATGACGTCATTACGGAATTTGACGGGCAAAAAATTACCTCCACGCTGGATCTACGGAAATATCTGTACGATGAGAAGAAGATTGGGGATACGATTGAAGTGACCTTCTACCGGGATGGCAAAGTGGAGAAAGTATCGGTGAAGCTGACGGATAAACCGGAGTAAGGGGAGCCTAACGAGCCCATACTGTTGCACGGATTGAAATAGGGAATGCTAGAAGAGTGATCAGATTAACTGACCACTCTTTTTTAGTTATTATGAGTGGATGTGCTCGTTCGACAGTAAATGAGTAGATCAACCATTTTATATTCTCATGATCAGTTAGACCCGGAGCCAAAGGAGCAGATACATAAGACTAGGGCTGTGGTAAACTGTTGTCAATATGTTGGAGACGGTCGCTGATGCAATAACATCTGTTTGTCGATCATATTTTTATTTCAGAATGGAAGGGGTATTTTTGATGAAACATTTGAGGAAAAAGATGCTTGGGGGAACGAGCTTGGCGCTGTCCCTGTTTATGCTGTCCGCCTGTGGATCTGAGGTAGCTACGACAGGAGCATCTGTAGATATAAGTGCTCTGCAAGAGAAGATTGCAGGGCTTGAGAAGAAACTGGTGGAGCAGGGAGCCAAGAGCGTTGAGCAGGAGCAAAAGATTGCAGCACTTGAGACCAAGTTGAATGAGTTGAGTACAAGTGTGATTGCGGTAGGTGAGGCTGGTGGTCAAACGCCTGTAACATCGGGAAACAACGGATCGGCCGGGAAAGGCGACGGGGTGCTGATTACCTTTGCCCAGTATGAGAAGCTTGAGGTTGGCATGTCGGTGGGAGATGTCATCGAGATCCTCGGCGGCGAAGGTGAAGCGCTGAGTGAAGCGGAGAACATGGTGGTGTACAACTATAAAGGCACAGCCGGCAATGGTGCCAATGCGGTTATTGCTTTTCAAGGCGGAAAGCTGTTGACGAAGGCGCAGTCGGGATTGAAGTAAAATTAGTATTGGACATGAAGAGTCTGAATCTGTGGAATAAAGCGTATTACAGGGTTAGGGGAAGTTAAATGGGGGACCAATCAGAAAATTCTGGTTGGTCTTTTTGTTGTTTTTATAAAGTTTTTGAGTAGCGGAAAAGTTATTAGAAGTAGATTTTTTGAACAAATAACTTGACATTCGCAGTTAGTTGTAACTATAATCATTACATTATATAAGTTGTAACTGTATTAGTTACATATAGTGATTTGAAGGGGGATTCAGTCGAAGCAATTGTACAACCAGACTATAGGATGGTTTAAAAAATCAACGGAATTGGCTGCTAAATGCATTGATATGGATGAATGGCAGCGACATAAAGAGAGGGAGATCAATTAAATGTTTATTAAAAAATCATCAATGGGCGTTATGCTCGTTCTATGTTTCATGTTAATTCTGAGTGCTTGTGCGGGTACAGCAAGTAAAACCGAAAATGCGGAAGACTCTTCATCCAATGCTGCTAGTGCTGGAAATACAAAGAGCGAGGAAACAAACACACCAGCGGTGGAGCTGAAATTGACTACCTATAATCCTGGGGAAAACAGCATTTTTGGCGTTTCATCAAATCTGATTGAAGGTCCAACTGAAGTCGTGCTCGTTGATGCGCAGTTCCAAAAGAATGATGCCGAGCAATTGGTCAAAATGATTAAAGATACGGGTAAAAAACTGACCACCGTATATATCAGCCACAAGGACCCGGACTATTACTTCGGTCTATCGGTGATCCGTGAGACGTTCCCTGATGCAAAAATCGTTGCGACTCCAGCAACGGTGGAAGGAATCAAGGAAACAATTCAAGTGAAGAATGAATATTGGAATCCGATTTTGAAAGAAAATGCACCGACTGCACAGATTGTTCCGGACGTCCTTGAGGGTGCTCAATTGACCGTAGATGGGGAAACCGTAGAGATTATCGGTCTAGATGGTTCCGATCCGTCCCATACGTTCCTGTGGATTCCTTCCATTAAAACTGTTTTGGGTGGCGTTCCTGTCTACGAAAATTCGCACGTTTGGATTGCAGATAACCAAACGCCAGAGAGCCGTGACTACTGGCGCCAATTGCTAGACCAAATTATTGCATTGAATCCAGAGCGAGTGATTCCAGGTCATTACCTGGGTACCAGTGCCGGGGATATATCAAGTGTTACGTTCACCCGTGATTATATTGCTAAGTTTGAAGCAGAGGCAGAGACAGCCAAAGATTCTAAAGAACTGATTGCAGCCATGGAAAAAGCATATCCGGACTTTACGAATACAGGCGATCTGGAGACGAGCGCTCAGGTAATTAAAGGCGAAATTTCTTGGCCTTGAGTCTAAAGATGGACTTTTGAAAACGGTATAAGTAAAAGGCAAACATCCTTATCCTGTTATGTGGGAGGGATGTTTTTGCTGTCATTAGGCGTGTAGGGGTTTCTTTTCGGCGGCAGGTGTGATAGAACTGAGAAGTGGCTATCCTGTAATGGGATACGCGGTTGTGAATCGGGAACATAGCTGGTTACAGAAAGGATGCTTAACGGATGTACGTTGTATGCAAAGAACACGTGGACATTGCCATCGACATGTTTGTCGATGAGTATGAGGACGCTCCAGATATCGTTGATCTGAAGGAGACGGAATTTGCCGACTGGGACCCGCCTGCGAAATGCGCCGAGTGCGAACAGCATGCGGAATTTCTCGTCGTTTAGCGTACTGTAGGACTTAGATGGCTGGAGGCGTGACTTAAGGTGGCGCTTCGGGCTGACTTTCCATCCGGTATGAACATCACAGCAAGAAGCCAAGGAGAGCGTGATGAGCGCTCTTTTTGTCTTTGTGTGGGGAATTGGTGGTGGTTAGTAGGTAGCGTGGGACTGGGGCGAAGGTCGTAGGGGCTGACGTGGGAGTAGGCGAGAGTAAGAGAAGATTAAGGTAGGTGGGTACCGAGTTGGGAGTGGGCTAGGTTGTAGTAAAGGTGCAAGTTGTAGGTAGTAGAAATGGAAGCCGCTGAGGCATGGGGGAAAGTGCCGTTGGGTAACAGCGATGTGGGTAGTGACGTGGGTGTGGAGGGGCGAGTAGCTCTAACGAACTCGAGACGCCTTATATGAGGCAAACACCGCCTGGTTGAAATCTAACGAATCGTAGACACGTTATATTGCTGAAATGGCCTCGAAAGTGGTGGGGAGTGCTCGTTTGATGCGAAATAGCGTGTTTCAGATTCGTTAGATTTTAAAAGAGCCGAAATGGGGCTGAATAAGGTGTGTGGGATTCGTTAGAATTTGGAGAAATGTGTAGTATAGGTATAATACAGTTGGAACGAACGATGCGATGAAGCATCTTACTTATAGAATATCTCGCAAGACAATTTAGGAGGAATGAATTTTCATGTTTATTCAGATTATTGGCGTAGGCAAATTGAAGGAAAAATATCTGACGCTGGGCATTCAGGAATATGCCAAGCGGCTCGCCCCGTACATCAAGTTTCAGATGATCGAGGTCGCAGACGAAAAGGCGCCCGATACCCTGAGCGAAGCTGAGGTTCGGGCGGTAAAAGAGCGCGAGGGCGAACGTATCCTCGCGCATGTGAAGAGCGAGGCGCATGTTGTCGCGCTCGCATTGGATGGCCAGCTCTGGAGTTCCGAGGAGCTGGCATTGGAGATCGACAAGCTCGGCACGTATGGGACGAGCCATGTCGTGTTTGTCATCGGAGGAAGCCATGGGCTCTCCGATGAGGTGTTGCGCCGCGCGAAGCAGCGCTTGAGCTTCGGGCGCATGACCCTGCCGCATCAGCTTATGCGGCTGGTATTGGTGGAGCAGATTTATCGCGCGGTGAAGATAAATCGGGGGGAACCGTACCACAAGTAGTGCGAAATTTTGATGCATAAGAATTAGAGAAACATTTAGTGTATATAGTGTTGATTTTTTTATCAACATACTATATCATGTATATTAGAAGGGTGATGAGACGTTGAACGAGTTTGGAGAAGTGCTCAAAGATCTTCGTAAAGAGCGTAAAATCAGTCAACGCAAACTCGCTGATATGATCGGCATTGACTTTACGTATATCAGCAAGATTGAGAATGGTTCTATGACTCCCCCAGCAGAAGATAAAATAGTGAAGATAGCCGAGATTTTTGGTATTGATCCTGATCGGTTTCTGATAGCAGCAAATAAAATACCGAGTGAGCTTCAAAAGGTTATTACTGAAATTGAAGAGGTTCCCGTTTTTCTAAGGAGCGCACCAAAGTTATCACAAAGTCAGTGGGTTCAGATCCAAAAAATTATAAATGAGACCACTAAAGAAAAGGAGTAGTTGTAATGTCACGTGTTCCCTATATTTCTGCAGAAGAAATGGAAGACATAGCATTGAATATACTCACCGATTATGGATTTGATTTTGAAAACATGGTTCTTCCAATGGCTACTCCTATTGAAGAGATAATCGAGTTTCATTTTGAATTGGATTTCGCTTGGGAACCCATTGATCATTTTGATCTATCAGGAATTGTGATGGCTGCCATACTCCCTGGTCAAAAGCGAATTATCATGAATGAAAGCAGGAAAGAACTTTTTGAAGAGAAAATTGGAACGATGAACTTTACTATGGCTCATGAACTAGGGCACTGGGTGCTTCACGTGAACGATAAAGATAATTTACAGACGAGTTTGAATCTAAATAAGAGTAAAGAGGTCTTTTATTGCAGAAGTCATTCCACACGTCCTCCAGTGGAACAACAAGCAGATATGTTTGCAGGTGCAATACTTATGCCTAAGCCAGCACTGGAGAAGTTTGTCGGCAAACTTAAAGCTACTAGAAATATAGATATGGGTAGCTTATATACTTTGGCAGGTTTTTTTAAAGTATCAATTAGTGCCCTCTGTGTGAGGCTAAATCGCTTAGAACTGCTTTATGTCCACAAAGGACAAGTTTACAACTCAAAGGAAGAATACGATGGTCAGATAGCTTTTGAATTTTGAGCTATCTATCTTTTTGATAACAATGTTGAGTTGATTATCAACTCAACATTGAAGGGAGGTGAGTATTTTGGCTAAAAACGGAGCAAAAGGCAGCGGAAGAGTTGGTGCAGTAAAAGGAAGAAGTCAATTCAAAGCGCCTAATGGCAACTGGGTAAAGAGAGACACATCGACAGGTAAGTTTATGGATCAAAAAACTAGCAGTAGCAAACCATTCAAAGGCGTTACAAAAGAATAATATTAGGAGAGTGAGTAGATTATGGCAAGCAGACACGAGATACTCTGTGTAAACAAAAAAGAACGGTACAATCCATTTGAGAGAATTGAAAGCATTGGAGGCAAAAATCAGGACGGAACAAGATGGAAGGTTTCGCAAAAACGAGCTATTGAGGGAATTGAAGATGGAAAATGGGAGTTTTTTGTAAGTAGAGGAGGCCATACTGTGAATGTAATTGTATCTAAAAGTCGTTATGGAAACAAATACTTAAAAACTGAAGCGGATGGAGAAAGTCCTGACAATCTTCTAAGTTTATCTGAATGTCCGATGTAGTTATACTAAGTTGGTACACAATATTGCAGATGACAACAGTGAAACTATACTTAGGTTTTTTTTACTCTTCTAAGGTTACCCCCCTTCCGTTATTGCTTTATTGGAAGGGGGGGTAACCTTTAAAAACTGCTTCTCCGCCTTTGGTTAATATAAGTTTGTAAAACATGTGAAGAGGTCTCTTTCGCTGCTGGGACAGTGGATGGTGGAGTAAGGTATCCTAATTTATCATCAGGATGATACAAGTTTGTAGGGTACTGAACTGGGTTGATTATCTTACTTCATCAGCTACATGCCTTTATCTTTAATCTTTTACAATCACATAACGTGAAAGCTTAATGCCTTTGCTAACTTCTGTGGCATATGAGGGGTTAATTCCTGAGGCTGCAACTATTTCTTTGACGCTGTAATGGTTTTTGAGTATAAGATCGGCATATTTAACTCCAAACAAATGAATATGTGCAACTTGATCACCATGAGGTGCCGTATTGTACATGGAATGTAACAATTTCCCTAAACTATCTATATTCATATTACAACCATCCTTCGACAGGTTTATTCGCTAGTAATTGAATATTCTACAGGTTAGTATATGAATCCTTCCAAGTAATACTACATAGCAATGTTTATATTAGCATTTAGAATATATCCTTTCATAGTCAAGAAAGCAAACAACATATATTTATCTATATAGGGACTTGCAATCAGGAGTGGTTGCCGAGAAATCACTGGAATTTCTAGGCGAGCGTAAACAGTGACTGTCTATCTACAATGTTGAACTTATCGAATACTCATTCAAATTAAAATACTCCTAATTTTAGATAACAATTGTAATTACCTGATTAAGCAAGAGATTATCTTTTGAACAGGAAAAAGCCCCTTCTGCAATGGATTTAACAGAAGGGGCTCCGCTTAAAAAATGATTTTGAGTTTCTTTACTAAATGCAAGTTCAACTTCTTCAATACGCCTCTTGTCATCTAGAGTTATATTCTTTACGATTAGGTGCAAGAGCGTTTTACGCTGCTGGAACGGTGAATAACGTAGCAGGGCATCGAACTTCGTCATGTGGAAACACACAAATTCGTAGGATACTGGATCAGCCTGATCATCCCGAAGCTCTAATTCCAGTTTTGATGTGCAGGTTAGCTCGGAATCCAGCTCCTTGTGTAATACACTCAGGCGTTCAGAAAACATATTGCGGTCAATATTATCTATTTCATATAATTCGAGGTACTTACGTTTCTTATCCTCCAGACTGGTGATATGTGTCTGTATTGCTGTTAACTCATCACGTAGTGGTTTCATTCGTCCAGAACGTCGTTCATTGATGCTGCGAACAACTCTTTGCAGAGTCTCTGGATTGACCACGGCTTGCCTGATACGATCAGTTACCGCTTGTTCTGCTTCGACCTTTCGGACGCTGTTGGCGTGGCATACGGCGCTTCCCTGGCTTCGGAATCGACCACAGGAATAGTACATCCGAGTGATCTTCTTGCCATCTTTCGACCGATTGACAGTGCGACTGGCGGTCATGGCGGCACCGCACTCAGGACAACGAATCAGTCCAGTTAGCAGATATTCTCCTTCAAACCGCTTCTTGGGCAACGTAGCCTTCTTTTCCCGGAGTAGCTGAACCTTATCCCATAATTCTTGGCTAATAATCGGGGGATGATGGCCTTCTACGAGAATCGGCTCCTTATTCTTACCTTAGCGGATTTTACCTACAAACATCGGATTATCTAGCAGGTCTCGGATCGCTGATGAACATTCAACAGACACGGAGCTTGCGGAAGAGTTCAAATTAGAGTTCAAAGATCTTACCAATAACTATTCTAAATATTTTGGAAATTTAAAGGAAGAAATTCGCAACGCTGTAAGGTAAGTATTCGTTGTAGTGGTAACTGATGATACAGTTTTAGATTGGCATGGGGAGCATTGGCTTACAGTGCACTTACCTTAGGAATGCCATCTTTTTACGGCTTTTTACTGACTTAAAGGTGAGTGGTTTTTTCTCTATCTTTGAAATAATAGATATAATTAAATCCAGTACTCCTTTATACATGGGCATTCAATACATTTTTTACATTCTTGTCTTTGGGTTTTTTAACCTCTTTATTGGATATGGAAGAAATGTTTGAAGATGCAGCTTTTGAAAATAGATCAGCACCTTATGTAGCACTTATTTAATGGCTAGTATGATTGTGATTTTTATAGTTTCTATTTTCCGAAAAGAAGAAAAGAAGAAAAGGACATCTTTCACGAGAGTTCACTGAAAAGACTCCTTCAAAAAACATGCCTCTAGAATCGCTTCTAAGGCTTGTTTTGCGTTCTGTGAGTTATATCTGACCCTCCAAAGTTTGGATTTTTCCAAAACAGTTAGTTTTTCAGTCACTTCTTTCAGAGGAAGTCCTTTTCGCTCTATACAAGATACGGTTGACCTTCTGTGAACTAGACAGAAGGTTTTTTAATTGTGATTGTTTTGGAGGAGTAACGATTAGATCAACCGAATGTAATTAGCTTTAAAAAATAGCAGCTAAATTAAAAATGGATAAAAATACTTAAAATAGCCCATTTTTATTTAGCTGCTAAAATGTAAGCGTTTTCTATTTTTTATTATTGTTGACTAAATAATCCGGAGCATAGTATTATCCGATTATAAAGACGAGAGGCGGATAAACTATGGCTATTAAGATCAATAAGAATTTGGAGATGTTTTCGACTTTCGATCCGACAAAGGAATCCAAACCAGTTTCATTGGGAAATCTGTGTAAGGATATCGAAGAGCGGAGACTAAGCCTACCAATTTTCCAGACATACATTAGATGGAAAGTTGAAAAATCCATTGACCTGTTAAATTTTCAACTGAGCGGTAAAGCTGCTGTTGCTCCCATATCGATTAACATAATTGAAAATAAGGAGCTTGCTGTACCGCAAGTTTCATTTATTGAAAGGGAACGCATCGATATTGAAGAATCAGCCGGTAAACACTCTGTCAATGATGGTCAACAAAGACTTAGTTGTAATTTTAAAGCGTATACTGACCATGAAGAGTTTAAATGTGTTGTCCTCGACATTACGACAGGGAAGTTCGTTATGAATACTGGCGCTTTTAGAAAATCACAAATTCCAGTTGGAAAACTGTACAATAAAGACCCAAAGGTATTCTCGCAATATTTGAAAGAAAATAAGGATCTGCAAGTTTTCGAGGTTCAGGATCTACTTACTAAGGTTAGAAATAAATTTATGGGTTACTATTACACTGTAAACTATGCTCGAGACTTGTCTGAAAAAGAGCAGCGCGAATGGTTTGAAGTACTTAACCTTGCTGGGAGTAAGGTGACAGATGTCGAGGTTAATCTTACCGAGATGCTTATAAAAGGTGTAGACTTCTATAAGGAGTATTCGGATCAGTTTGTTGAGAAATTAAAAGAGTCAAGCTTAGACCAACTAATTGTATTTAAGGCTACTGAGGTTTCTATTCCTTTAGCGGCGTTAAACCCGGCGTATGAGGTGCTTAAAGATAGAGAGCACAAGGCAAATTTTAGTCCCATGCCCTCCGATGTGAAGGCAAGTTTAATTAGCAAATTAAATAAAGAAGATATAAGGAAATTATTCAGCATGACATTAGACGCCCTAGACCGTGCTATAGGATTTATTGAGGAAAACAATTTTAAGCAACCTAATAGAATAGATTATTTAACATATTTATTAGGGGTTTTTGTTTACCTTAAAAATGAGGCTGTGTCAGAACGACAACTTGAGCACATGATTGAATGGTACAATACCGTTGAATTCTCAAAAAAGGATAACGGCGAGAGAAGGAGATATTTTGAGAATTTGATTAGAGTTAAAACCCTCTAATTTGTGGGCTGCACCAATCTCCAGTTGACATTGGGGTTATACCCCAAGAGCAAACCACCCGTTGGACGGGTGATCCTGATTTCGCTCTATAGATGATACGGTGAACCGTATCATCTATAGAGCACATTGGGAGGTGATAGCGAGAAATGCTGTCCGCTTCGTGGTAGCAGAGAATCCCCTCGGACTTGCAGAAGGGTAGACTTGAGATATCCATGCTAATTTAACTTTAATGCTTAAGCTTTCTGGATGCGCCTGTGGTATCATGAACATGCCTATCATCCTGTTACATCTGAGGGGGAAGAAGTTGCTTGTGAACATGGACAATTACTATAAATATGAGGATGTATCTGTATTAGATGATGCCAATTCAGCGCTAGATAGTGAGGCAGCTCGGTTGGCAAGTTTGATTTACAAGCATACTTCGCAGGATGGGACCTATGCTTCACCGATCCATGGTCTGTATGTGAATCGATATTCGCAAGTAGAAGCGGCGGATGATGTTCACACTATGTTCTCACCGGTAATCTGCATTGCAGCGCAAGGAAATAAGCGAATTACCGTAGGCAAGGATGCTTATGAGTATGGTGCTTCGCGAATGTATATTGCCCCCGTTGCCTTGCCTGTTGCGATGAAAATCATGCAGGCCAGCCCCCAAATACCGTTCTTGGGGATAGGTCTATACCTCGATCCGCAAAGGATTGCTTCGTTGCTGCCGATGGTATTTCCTAATGGTTTACCGGAGGTTCGCAATCGCAGTGCGTGCTATGTCATCGAAGCAGACTTGGCTATGATGAACGCCGCTGCAAGATTGATGGCTTGCCTGTCCTCTCCCGATGATGCTCAAATGCTGGCTCCATTGGTGAAAGACGAGATTTATATCCGCATCCTCCGTAGCCCAATCGGTGTTTATGTTGCCGAGACTGTTCTGGCGGAATCGGGCATGCAGCAGGTTGCAAAAGCGATTGATTGGCTCCAAAATAACTTTTCTCAGCCGTTGAAAGTGGCGGATTTGGCGGAGCTGGTCCATATGAGCGAATCGTCGTTTCGCGAGTATTTCAGATCGGCTACTGCGATGAGCCCTCTGCAATATCAAAAGGTGCTGCGCCTGCAAGAGGCGAGGCGCCTAATGTTATCCAGCTCCATTGACGCAACTACGGCGAGCCGGCGTGTAGGCTATTTGAGCGATTCCCAATTTAGCCGCGATTACAGCCGATTTTTTGGGTGTCCTCCAACTAGAGATATCACAAGGTGGCGTCAGGACCAGCAAAAGTTGAAGTGAAACGCACATGTAAACGGCTTTTCAAATTTCCGCGGGCATAGAGCCTAGCGGATTTTTCATTTTTGAGCGGCGGAATCTGTTGAATCAGGCAAAAACTCGGACGGAAAAGGCAAAGACCGCAGTAGTCAATCCCCTATACTAAGAGTAAACATCCTATCGATAGGAAAGGGGATTTCTGAAAATGCGTGTATTGGTTACAGGGGCGACAGGCTTCATCGGAGGGGCGGTCGTTGGCGAACTGCTGGATGCCGGTCATCAAGTGGTTGGTTTTGCCCGTTCTGAAAAAGCCGGCAAACCGCTTACGGCACTGGGTGCCCAGGTTCAAGTCGGTTCGATTGAGGATTTAGCAGGCTTGCGCAAAGTGGCTGCTGCAGTAGACGGGGTCATTCATTTGGCCTTCTTCCACAAGTTCTCGCATGCGGGCCTTCCAACTCGGCTTAGGGTTTTATTTGGAGGGAATCCTCGTCATGTAGTGATGCGATTTATGAAGGCTGCAATTGAGACCGATAGGCGAGCCATCGAGACACTTGGCACCTCCTTACCCGCCGGTGACCGGGCGCTTGTCGTCGCGATGCCTACGATGACGCTTACTCCCGGCCGTCTCGGAACGGAGGCCAGCGCTGGGGATCCTCAATCGCAAGGTGGATTACGCATCATTTCAGAACATACCACCCTAGACTTGGCGAATCGTGGGATACGTTCCTCGATTGTACGCCTCCCACCGATCGTACACGGTGAAGGCGATAAGACGGGCTTGTTCCCAAATCTGGTGAACATCGCTCGCAAGAAGGGGTTCTCCGCCTATACAGGCTCCGGTAACAACCGTTGGCCATCCGTGCATCTACTGGATGCGGCGCGCCTTTTTAGACTCGCCTTAGAACAAGCTCCGGCAGGGTCCCGGTTTCATGCAGTGAGCGAAGAGGGCATTCCATTTCAAGAGATCGCCACGGCTTTGGGCCTCCATTTGAACTTGCCGGTCCAAGGTATTGGGGTTGAAGAAGCAGGTAAACATTTCGGATGGCTTGCACCCTTCACGAAAACGGATAATCCGGCGTCCAGTGCGTTGACGCAGGAGCGTTTAGGATGGAAACCAGTACATCCTACCCTTTTAAATGATATTCGGAAGGGGTATTATTTCTAACTGTAAAGCTGGGAGGAAGCGAAGATCCGTTTGCACCAAAAGTACGGCAGGAAACTTGACCACGACAAGCGTTGAATTTGTGCGTCCCTTTCTAGCCGATGCCTTAATCGAGAAGATCGGTATTGACTCTACAGCCACTATAGGGTTTAAAGGGACAACAGCTTCACGGTGCATCAACGGAGGAGGATAATTCAAATGGGAAATAAGATGATTCAGGCACTCGTTCTCATTCTTGCATTTTCGACTGCCGGATACGCAATTGTTCAGTATGGCGTGCTTAAAGCTAGTGATGCAGGACTTGTCTCTTTCAAATTGCAAAAGCCGAATTTTGAACTCAAACCATGGATATATGTACTATACATCCATATTGTTACCGCGATATTTGCCTTGATCATAGGACCCTTTCAACTATTTATGAAGCCAACGAATGATAGGAAACGTTTGCATCGCCTATTGGGGTATGGATATGTTCTTTCGATTACAGTTAGTGGGATCGTGAGTGTTTATTTATCCCTTTTTGCCACGGGAGGTTGGATTGCCGGGCTTGGGTTCATGTCGCTCGATGTATTGTGGGTTGCGACGACGCTTATTGCAACGAGAAAAATTATGGCGAAAGACATCCAAGCTCATAAAGCATGGATGCTTCGCAGTTATGCGCTTACTCTTGCAGCTGTTACGCTTCGAATCTGGTTAGCGCCGCTGAATCTTCTGCTTGGCGATTTCGAGGCGGGGTTTCGGGTTGTTGCTTGGGTTTGTTGGATTCCTAATCTGCTCGTCATAGAAGCCGTGATTTCCAGAATGAGGTTGCGACCGCGGCAATGATTCACAACTGCCAGCTACAGAAGGAACGCTAAATGCGCTCCTTCTGTACAATGAGAATTAATCGAATCAGTTCATGAGCTGGACAATCTTTTCAAGCTCCAACTTTCCATCCAAATAGCGGGAAACAAATCATGGCCGTTTCTGTGCAGCACCGATCAGCATCGGAATGGCAATCACAATTTCCAGGATCACCGTAACAATAGAGCCATCTAGGCCAAAATCTCCCCCCGTAAGCCATGCCGCGCCGTTAGCCTTCACCGTAAACAACCCGGCCGCAGGGAGTCCGGACATAGGAATGCCAAGCGCACCTTCAAGTGCGTTCCAAGCAAAATGCAGCCCCATGGCGAACCACAAATTACGCTGCCACAAAAATGCAGCTCCGAGCAGAACCCCTGCTTCCAGGGTGATGGCAAGTGCGCTCCATATTGTCGCTCCTGGATTGCCAAGATGGAAGGCCCCGAAGGTAAGCGAGGTTACCGCAAGTGCAATCCAGCTGCCCCATAATTTCTGTATAGATTGAAGCATCAATCCACGAAACCGAAGATAATCGTACCCTGAGCAGCGGAGGGGGATTCCCTGCGACGCGACCGGGACGATCAATTATAAAATGGATGATTTTCTTCCTTTCTTCTTCCTCATTATTGAACGTCTTTTTGTAGGTGTTATGATATTCTAGGTGTTGTAATAGAAAGTTAAAATTCCTGTTATTTTTGTACTCAGCCATACATAACCTCACCCCCAATACTTCATATCTATATTTTACCACTATAGGGTTGTCTGCTGTATTTACCTTCAAGCTCGACATTCAATTCAATATGGCGTGAGCAACTATAGGTACGATAGCTGAACGGAATCAGCAGATCGCTGTGTAGCAGTTCCTCTCGTTTTTTTTCGCCGATAACCCCGTTAAGCTAAACCGTACCACAAGTAACAGCGGAATACTTTTGATAAAAAAGAGATTACCCGAAAGAAAACAGAGTATCGTTCACCAATTAAAAGCCTCTATCCCGATTAGTGGAGTAGAGGCTTTACACACAAAAAGATCCAATCACCTAAAATGACTGGCCCCTCAATCATAAACTTAAATTTCAAAATCAAGAGTACCCTGTTCGTTCAATTCAAAGGGACCAGGTGTAACATCTGCATCCGGTCTCTTTGTTCCGAAAAAATCGGAGTCAAAATGATATGGAGTGCTGTCCGGCTCCTCAAACTTCATGTTGGCGTGATAAGTCTTTCCAAGCAGATCCGTGGTAACTAACATTGCAGAGGTTCCACGAAGCAATTCGGGATCATGGATCTGAATGTGCACTTTGCCTAGTGCAAGATTCGTCTCAATTGTTACGCCCTTCTGTGCAACTATCTTCGCTTGGGGTTCGTGACGACTTGGAACCGCATCGTTAAGAAATACATTGCCACCCATAGCTACCGGAAGAATGGCATTGCCTATAAAGATATCCTTCGCCGCATCGCCAAGCTCAAGAAGCTCCTCTTTGGTGTATTCCGACCATTTTTTATCTTTCACATCCGGATGTTGATCGTAGCCGCCAAGTCCCACAGCATGCAGATAACATATGGAATTGTCCGGAACACCATCCATGACCGTCTTCCCGTCCTCTCCAACTTCATCTCTTGGTTTAAGCGGAAGATGCTCAAAAAAGGTGATGGGCACAGGCTCCTTATTAGGATCATTGTCACCTATAAAGATATTGTTGTAGTACCTGTCATCGCCTCCAGTGATATTAGAGTATCCGGCCATGGCCGTCTCGTGAGGGAAGTGATATGGCGTAATACGAGTAATTTCGGAACGAACTACAAATCGGCCTGCAAACAAATTATGAGCAAATGCCCCGCCCTGAGCCATATTTCTGAAATTCATCGGAGAGAGAAATAGGTTATGATCGACCATATATGGACCATGGCAAACCTCAACGAAGAGGTCCTCCGAAAGATTGTCAAAAAATACATTACGGCTGATGCGAGTGCCCTGTGCCTGCCAGTCCAGCCAAAGCGCACGGTAACAGCTATACATTATATTTTCGCTAATTTGAGTATCCAGTGAAGCATGAAGCTTAATTCCCGCAACTTCGGCACCGTGTCTGAGTCGTTTATGGTGAATATTATAAATACGGTTCTGATATATGCGGCTGAAGGCTGCTCCCATATGACCCACAATACCTGCCTGTTCACAATCGTGAATCACATTACCTCGAACAGTGTGACTGCCGATGTTATCTTTATGCCAGCCGGAGCGTAATGCTTGTAAAATAACCTCCTGCTCGCGTTGAGTACCGCCTTTACTATGTTTCTCCAAAGACTTGGTGTGCCCTGTGCCGATTTCGGTACCCAGGCTAATACCAACGCATTTGGATTCACTGATTATATTGTTTTCAATAATCCAGCCCTTGCTCCAGTGAGGTCCAATCAAACCTTCCTGGTAGTCTGTAGGCGGTGCCCATTGGGGGGAGGCTTGACGCAGATTGAAACCACTTACGGTGATATAGTTCAGTCCCGGTTTCTCAGGCCAGAAGCAATAAGGACGCACATTAATTTCTACATTTTCCGTCCCAGGGTCTTTTCCACCAAAGTTGGCCCAGATTTTTGTTGTTGTAGTACCAACCTCGGCATACCATTTTAACAATGAATCCTTGGGATACTTGGCTTCGGACCAAACTTCAGGATTGTTAACGCTTTCAATACTATCGCATTCATATAATGATTTGCCATCCAAATAGACATCGCCGAGATGAATTGGGAAGGGCCCGTCAAACAACCAGTCTCCACTGAGCTCTACCTCATAGGGATTGCGAACGGAAAAGAGGGAATTGAGCACTTCTGTGCTCCAAACATGGTCTCCTTCAGAATTCCAGTTGGTAATCCGTTCAGCTCCTGTAATCACGACTTCCCCGTCTCCTGCGGATCGATATACGATTCTATGCTCCGCTGTTCCTCCATTAGCCGGGTTAACCCATTCCCTGTATACTCCCGCATGAACAATAACTGTATCACCGGCCATGGCATGAGCCGCAGCGCGTGATATGGTACGAAGGGGTTGATCCGCTGTTCCTTTTTCTTGATCATTCCCATGTATGGATACATGATATTCCATAACAACTCTCCTTCTATTTTAAAATGTTTGTTGTATCCCGTTATTATACTAGAAAATAAATGTAATGGGAGAGATAGGAAGGCGGGTGTCAGGCTAAATTGATATTGATATGAGGTAAACCACATCTAGTACCCTATGAGGTTGTGGTTTTTTTGCTTTTTGAGACTTTAGCTATTGTTAAAAGCTATGACTAGCCATGCTTTTTTCATATAACAAGCATTCCTTTTCATCATGCTATACTCATTAGACTAAAAAGTTAGAAGGAGACATAGTTATGATACCATTTCGTAATGATCATGTAGGTAGCTTTCTACGTCCTGCAGATTTAAGTCAGGCACGTGAACAATATAAATCAGGCAACATCACATATGAGGAATTAAGAGCTGTGGAAGATAAAGAGATTATTCGAATTATTGATAAGCAAAAAGAAAATGGCGTATTGGCAGTTACGGATGGTGAATTCCGCAGAAGCTGGTGGCATTTTGATTTTCTGGGTGGCTTGGATGGCGTAGAGTTGTATGAGCAAATAGACGGACCGAAATTCCATAATATGCAAACGCGCAAGGGTGGGATTCGTGTTGTTGGTAAAGTTGATTTTTCGAGTCATCCCTTTGTTCAGGATTTTGAGTTTTTGAAAAAACATGCAGGTGACGCAGTAGCGAAACAGACGATTCCAAGTCCCAACATGCTTCTATATCGATTGGAGAATGACGCTAATATCTATACAGACCGAGAGCAATTCCTCCAGGATACGATTGCGGCGTATCAAAAAGCAATTCAAGCCTTCTATGATGCAGGATGTCGATACCTGCAATTAGATGATACAGCTTGGGCAGACCTATTCTCAGACGCTGGTCACGATAAGTTACGTGCTAAAGGTCTGGAACCGGCGGAAGAGTTGAAAACGATGCAACGTATGATTAACGAAACATTGTCTCATAAACCAGCAGATTTAGTGGTGACGATGCATATTTGTCGTGGTAACTATAAATCGAATTATTTCTCAACGGGTGGTTATGATTACGCTTCTGAAGTTATCTTTGGAGGCTTAAACGTAGATGGATTATTTTTAGAATTTGATGATGAGCGCTCAGGTGGTTTTGAGCCATTACAATATGTGAATCGAAAAGATCTGAAAATCGTGCTTGGTTTACTCACATCGAAAACAGGCGAGTTAGAGGATAAAGAACACATTAAAGCTCGGATTGCAGAGGCGGCAACCTATGTACCACTTGAGCAACTATGTTTGAGTCCACAATGTGGCTTTTCGTCTACAGAAGAAGGCAATATTTTAACGGAAGAACAACAATGGCGTAAACTTCGTTATGTGAAGGAAATTGCAGAAGAAGTTTGGAATTAATCCATCTAAATAACGGAGGGGATTCAAAATGACGATCCAAGCAGACCAAGAGACAATTATAGTTGAAGCGTTCATAAATGGTCAGAATGTAAAATCCCTTTCGCAGGTAGCAAAAGAGAATCCGACAAACCCAACTGAGATGGTAGGTTATTTCCCTGTCACTACGAAAGAACAAGCGGTTGAAGCGATTGAAGCGGCGGCAGGGGCTTTTAAAACATGGAAGCAGACCCCCATTGATGAACGCATTACGATGATGCGCAAGGCGATCGAGAAGATTAGAGCAGCTGAGAATGAAATTGTACATTTGCTGTCTAGAGAGCATGGCAAGCCCCTGTATGATGCACACGGTGAAATTTATGTTTCGTTAATGTGGATGGAGTTTGCTTGTAATGAAGCTAAATCGGCTCTACAGGAAGAGATCAAAGAGCATGAGAATGGTAAAACGATTCTTTCCTATGATCCAATTGGTGTGGTGGCTGCGATTAGTCCATGGAACTATCCCATTGCGTTATCTACGATTAAGATCGCTCCTGCCTTACTTGCGGGTAACACCATTGTGCTTAAACCAAGTCCATATGCGCCACTGGCGGCAGCGAAAGTGGCAGAGATTATTGCGAGTGAGTTCCCGGCTGGGGTAATCAATGTCGTTCATGGTGATGCGGATGTGGGCGTTGAACTGACCAGTAACCCTCTCGTTACTAAAATCGCCTTTACAGGTGGAACCGCAACAGCTAAGCATATTATTAAAGCGGCTTCGGAAACGATTAAGGATATGACGCTTGAGCTTGGTGGTAATGATGCGGCTATCTTCTTGGAAAGTTTTGATGTTCATGATGAGCGAGCAATGCGCCGGATTGTCATTTCTAATTTCTTGACAGCAGGCCAGATCTGTATGATCGCCAAACGTGTGTATGTGCACCGTTCTATATATGATGAGTTTGTGGAAAAATATATAGAGGCGGCTAATCGCTGGATTCGAATTGGTGACCCATTTGATTCAAATACGACAGTAGGTCCGGTTAATAACCTGAAGCAGAAAAATTATGTGCTTGGTTTGGTTGAAGATGCGCAAAAGCGTGGGGCTAAGGTCATCCCTCTCGGTCAAATTCTTGATCAGAAGCTGTTTGAACAAGGTTACTACCTACAACCTACGCTTGTCTTGGGTTGCGATGTTCATGATCCGATTGTAGTGGAGGAACAGTTTGGTCCTACGGTTCCGATTCTTCCATTTGACGATGAAGAGCAGGTTATTCATCTACACAATGAAAGTGTATATGGATTGACGAGTTCTGTGTGGGGGAAAGAAGAGGATGCCATCTCCGTTGCACGTCAACTCGAAGCTGGAACGACTATGATCAATACAGCTGCTGTGCAGGGGCTCGATGTTCGGTTCCCTTTCGGTGGGGTTAAGCAATCTGGTATTGGCCGTGAATACGGCGCCGAAGGCATCCGCACGTATACAGAAAAACATGTCATCAACGTTCCGAAGACACTGGATCTTCCTTATATACCAGAGTAAATGGTATAGAGGTTGTTCAAAAAGGCTCTAACTTTGCGCTTTGTTTACTGATTTTTAAGAATCAGTAGACAGGGCGTTTTTTTGTCAGATCAGTTTGACAGTGGTGACTTTTTTAGAGAGAAAATACCCCCACATCTGATGGAGGTGACGCTGAAGAAATAAAGAAGCCACTCCATTGATGGAGTGGCTTGATACTCAGCTATTATACGGTGAACGGCGGTTATCTTCTACCTAGTGTCTCCCAAATTCCATGGAGCCAGGAATCGAAATCAGCATCTTTGTCGCCCTCGTAAGTATCATAAATATCCAGACGTGTCTTTTGCAGTTTTTCCTTGAATTGCTCGAATGTGTGACCTTCAGGAAGGCTTTTTTTAATCCGCAGCAAAATTTTGTTAGTACCTTTAAACAGCTCACCTTTGTTTTTGGCAGGCATTTGTACATCTTCATCCAACTGCTTGAGCTTTTGATATGCGGCTTCGCGCACTTGAAACACTTGATCATTTTTCAAAACATGCTGAAGCAACTTAATGGTAGGGGCTGTATTCCAGTTCCCCAATTCGTTCACCGCATTCAGTCTTTCTCTCCAGCTCGACGTCCGGTTAGCCGCTCGTTTGAGCTCTTCAAAGTTCTCCGGTAGTTCGTTAACTGCTCCAATATCATGGTTGTTCGTCAAAATTCAATCTCCTTAATCATCGCCATCTCGGCAGAATGATGAATGTTATTTATGTGATCACTATTATAGCACGAACCTGACTAAACTACTCCTATGAAGCCGATTGGTTAGCCTTTTCCTTAATGAAGTCCACCATATACACCCAACCAATTAGTCCACATAAGACAAAACCAAACGCATGTAGAGATCCATAAATGGGAATAAAATCGAGTATGGTTAAGGAGTACATATTTTTCAGTAACGGATAGAAAATAGAAAGGACAACAACCGCGTAAAAGGCTAGACAAGATAGGCCTAAAAAGATGGTTGCCTTATTATCCAAAGAGTTCTTCCTCAAGTAAGAAAGGAGATAAGCGGTGTAAACCACAATATTACAGGCGAACAAAGTGACACCGACGTATTCAATTGGCTTGGAGAAAATCATACCAATAGCAATCAAGATTGGTCCGATGATATCGATGGCAACGATCCAAGGATACCAGCTTTTCTTCGTCATGATGCGTCCCAGTGCACCAATAAAAATCGGAACGATCGCAGATGAGAAATGGAAGTGGAGCGAGCTTAACGCGTGCGTTGAAGGATTAGCTTGGAACAGGTTCAATTGATATTGATATAAGGTAAACCAAATGCCCCCGATAAAAAAATAAACGAGCCCCGCACCAATCGCTATTTCAGCTGCTTTTCCTTTAGAGATTACAATAGTGGTTAAGCCATAGATGCCAAGCAGCAGTGTGAACAGTAGCCATCCAAGAGACAGAATCCCTGGGATTTCCGTACTTTCTAACCCCCACATCTTACTACTCATTACCGAGGCCAGGGTAAGAAGCGCAGCGGGAAATTGAAGCCATTTCATAGCGGCATAAATCATTCGTTGATGTTTATTCTTTTCGTCATGGTTCAAAAGTAAAATCACAAGAGGTACAATGACAAAAGCCGCAAAAAGCAGAAATTTTTCAACAAGTTCGATTTGGAAGTAATCAAGGGAAAATATCAGAATGGTTATGATTCCACCGGGAAACACGGGTGCTAATAATGATTTCATTCGTTGCTTCAAGGAACTATTCATGGGGTTTCCTTTCTAACACGTTTATCGTAAGAACTGCCTGTATCCAGTTGTGTAGCATTCTTTAGTATAGATTGGCAATTCTTCTTTTAGTAGTCTAACACATTTATTTGTCAATATATGAAAATAAGCGTATCTTACTGCGGTTGATGGAGTCATGGGAAATAGCCCTTTCGCTCTTCAAAGACTTTCGCCATAAAGGAGCTGTGGTATCAAATGAATAAGGATAAAAGTATAGAAATGAAATACTCTTCAAAAGCAGGGGACATTCTACAGCAGATCAATAGTAAAACTAAGCTAGGCGAATTACGAAAAATCGCAAAGGATATTAAAAAAGATCACGAACTAGCTATGGAACTTTGGTCGACCGAAGCGTTTTTGCCCAGACTATTAGCTATTTTAATTATGGATAAAAAACTTCTCTCACAAGAAGTGCTTAATAAGTTTGATAAGGATATGCAGACTCACACTTTTGATGAGCGAAATAACTTAATGGATTGGTTAATGGCTAATCAGCTTACCAAAGACAAGAAGACCATTGCATTGATGGAGTCATGGGAAAAAAGCCCTTCTGCTCTTCAAAGGCGAGCTTTTTGGTATTATCAAGCGCGATTGAGATGGACCGGACAAACGCCTCCTGATAACACCGAGGACTTACTATCTGCAATTGAAGCTAATATTACGCAGGAAGAGCCGACAGTCCAGTGGGCTATGAATTTCATTGCAGGTTGGATAGGCATTTATGATCAAAAGTACCGTGCACGTTGTATTAAACTTGGTGAGAATACAGGTCTTTATAAAGATGAAATGGTATCAAAGGGTTGTACTCCTAATTATTTGCCAGAGTTCATTGCAATTGAAGTTAACAAACGAAATAAGAACTGGAAGCCTTAATATGGAAAAAGGGTCTGGAAGTAAGCTTCCAGACCCTTTTTGCTTGGAGGGCAATTGCAAAATTTTTCTTACACTACTGATCACTATAATTGGTGTGAAACCAATTTTTTAACTCTTCACTCATGATCTCATACTCCTTGTCGGTAGCCTTCGGATCCAATTCGATTCCTCCAGAAGGTCCGAAAATAACGATGTCTAGGCTCGTTTCGTCTGTAAATGTAATTTTTCCAGCATTGTTCGATCCAACAACATCACCTGCATCAAAAGGTCTAAGTTCTGCATCTTGTATCATTTGGATAACCGTATTTTTTTCTTCCTCGCTTAATATGGTGGGATTAATCATGCCGATACTGATTTCTTTTACTTGCCCTGCATCAAGTTTCTCTTTAAATTGTTCTGCCCAATTTTATCTAGGAACTATACATAATGCGATTAATTTAATGTATCGAATTCACTGTGATCGAACTGAGTATCAGTCTATTACGTTCTTGTTCAGTTTTTGTTTAGAGTTAATGATTATACTAAAATTCGCAACAAATCTGGAGACGGGAAGAAGGTAATAAATGTTGCTATAGTTCTTTTTGAACAGGTTAGGTTATAGACGAATAAACACAAGAAGTTTGCTGTATTAGGGATATTTACATTTCAATTTTGTACGGAGGACTAGATATGAACAACAATGGCTTTAGAAAATTTATTTCAATTGCGCTTACGGTCTGTCTAATATTTGGGCTTAGTGGTCTTACTCCTTTAGACGGCTCAGTGGCCAATGCGGCAATCGCTCCGACTATGGCGGAGACGAACTACGACCAGTACCAAGTCAAGTTAACTGCCGACCCGGTGACGGATGCGCCACCTAGCGGCTTTGGTACAGCGGCATCAGACGGACGTATTTGGACTGACAAGAGCGTTACGGCAGAGGGTGATGGCAGTTTTAATGTCAAATTGTCAGCGTTAGCACAAGAATATATGACTGCAAATTTGACCAACCCAGGTGTCGGAGGGAGCGGCAATGCCGACGGTCCTGCGGCGGACGTAACCTTTATTTTGGACATGAGTTCGTCTATGGGAAATCTAAATGGGAGAGAAATAGCAGAAACAGCAGGTGGACCTGGTGTGTACTATCGTGTCGAAGCGATGGCCAAGGCAGCCAATGATGCAATCCGCACAGTCATGAATGCGAATCCCAATAACCGAGTTGCGGTTTATTGGTTTGGAGGATCGGCTAGCTCCAACCACCTTGGCACTTTTATGGAACTAGGACACTACGTATTTAGTTCAGGACATGGAACGGAAGATTATTTGAAATATGCAACATCGAACCAAAACATCACATTGAACAGCAATCTAGTCAAGGATGGTACGGCCGTTGGAACGAAGTCGGCAGTCTCGCTAGGGGCAGGTACGCCAACGCAGGACGGTATCATGTATGGTGTCTCCAAGACGATGAGCAGTGTGGGAACTAAGGGCACGGGACCTAAGCGCCAGCCTTACTTGTTCCTTCTATCAGATGGGGCGGCAATTCATGCCAAGAAGGCATGGTATACTTCGCCCAAAGGCAAATCGTTTGAAACTGATTTTCAGAATGCGGTAACCGAAGCTACAACGATTGCAAACTACAATCAGAGTGGCACTGATGGTACCAAATACGTACCAGCTACTGCCGGTACCAGTCTGGCCAATACAGGTGATCCGGAAATTGCTGCGCTGACTATACTCACGGGCGCATATATGAAGGGTCTTTTAGATAATCAGTACACTGCATACAATGGAGGAGAATCCACTAAAGCCAAAGTGTATACAGTGGGACTGGGTTCCACAACGGCAATTAACGGACCGTATAATGGTAACCAGCCAGTCTACGCATGGGCAGGTCTTGACCCGAAAAGAGTCAACGATCATAAGGAAGACAGTAGTTATAACTATGGTACGGCAAAGAATACCTATGACAAGTTGAAAACGTATGCTGCTCAGGGGCCAAATGGTTTTAACTACGCAGACTCTTTTGTGTACAGTAATTATTACACATTCGCTCCAACCTATGACATTGTGAGTTCAGCTTTTGCTGGGTTGGCCAACGATGTAGAAGCTACTACGACCATACTTCCGCTTCTCAATATACCGGAGACTACCGATCTTGGCTCAGAGACAGCCGATATAGCAAGTGCAATTGTTGTTGCAGACGAAATCAGCGAGGACTTTAATGTTGATCTGTCCACGTTGAAAATCGTTGACGCTGTCGCAACGGTGGATGCAACTACAACGATAAATGGCGGTACAGCGTATCAATTCGCTGGATACGGAAGTAAAGCCGTCATTAAGACAGTCGCAGGTGTTACCAGTCTCACTTGGTATATCGACGCAGAAGATATGCAACGGCATATTTATCGCTTCAAGAACCGGACAAGCCCAAAGTCGGGAGAATATAGTGCACCAACAGACGGTTCATTTGCACTCAACTATAAAGTAAAACCTACTTTTCGGGTATCTCCCAATAATGTAGGAAACATATCTCGCTACCTGAATTCAGGTAATGCCATGGATGGGGCCAAAACAGCGGCTTATTTCTTCCCGCCTACGGACAGCCCTTACTATCTTGCTTTAACGAGTAAGCAGACGATCTCCAAATCAGATGGAATTGGTGCAACCTATGTAACCGAGGAGTCACTGAATAATGGAAGAGCGACGATGAAACTTGGAAACAACGGTAAGCTTGATCTGAAGATGGGGATTGACAAGACAGGTCCTGCAACGATTCAGACCAACGGATCTATAAACTACACAGTTACAATTTATAACTATACGAATACAACAAAAACAGGTCTTAGTGTCACCAGTGAGGGCCAAACACAAACGGGAATTGATGTACCCGCGAATAGCAGTAAGGTGCTGAGCTTCACGAAAACGGCACCAGGTACACCGCAAACTGTGATCAGCGACAATGCTGTAATTTCGGGTATTAATCTTGGCTCTAATACAGTAACTACCAATGTAACGGATGTGACAACAGCTGTAGTCACCACGCATGTCATCGAAGCCATTGGAGGCACGACTGAAGGGGATAACACCTACAGTATTGGTGACTCAGCAACAATTAAGGCAAGCGCAGATCAAGGATATGCATTCGTGGGATGGTACGACAACCAAGCAGGCACTGGTACTCCAGTAAGTACAAGTGCAGCATATACGTTTACCGTTCAGACGGATGTAGGCTATTATGCTAAATATGTTATGCTGCCAGTCGCGGAGAATGACACGTATAGTGTCTTAAGAGGAGATACGCTCACCGTTTCGGCACTAGAGGGCATCTTGATGAACGATACGGATGCGGAGGGACGTCCACTTACGGCGGGGGCTATCAGCTCTGTCAGTGACCCGAGCAAGGGCACTCTGAATGTAAGTCCTGACGGATCATTCACATTCGTGGCAGATGAGGAAGCATCCGGTGACGTGACGTTTACCTACCAAGCAGACAATGGCATCGCCCAGTCAAACGTAGCTACGGTGACGATTGCGATTACTCTACCAGTTTCTACGCATGAGCCTATTGCGGAGAATGACACCTATCGCATTAAGAGTGGAGATACACTCACTGTTCCAGTTGAGGCAGGTATACTCACGAACGATACCGATGATGAGAATCATCCGCTTACGGCGATGAATGTCAGCTCAATCAGTGATCCAAGCATGGGCACGCTGAATGTGAGCCCTGACGGATCGTTCACGTTCATTGCGGAGGAGAATGCTTCCGGTAATGTTACGTTTACCTATCAAGCCTTTGACGGAACCGTTTATTCGAGTGTAGCTACGGTGACGATCACAATTACGTTGCCAATCAATACACATGTCATTGGAAATGTCGGGGGCACGACTAATGGTGACGATGCTTATGGGCTTGGCGAATCGGCAACAATTGCGTCTAACCCAAGTCTGGGCTATTCATTCGTGGGATGGTATGAGAACGAAGAAGGCACAGGTATTCCAGTAAGCACGGATGCGTCATACACCTTTACTGTTCAGACAGCCGGAGACTATTATGCAAAATTCAGAGCGGTGCCAGTTGCCGAGAATGACAGCTATCAGGTTGCAAGAGGGGGTAAACTTACCGTCCCGGCAGAAAAAGGAATTTTACTCAACGACACTAGCGTAGGGAATGATACGCTCACAGCAGTGAATATTAGTTCAGTTAGCGAAGCAAGCAAGGGTACGCTGACGGCCAGCTCGGATGGCTCATTCACGTTTGAGGCAAAAGAGGAAGCATCAGGAAGTGTGACGTTCACATATCAAGCTTCTGACGGAACAGGTCAGTCCAACATTGCTACGGTGACGATCACAATTACCAACCCGAGCATTGTTGGAACGGTGACGGATAAGAAAACCGGAGATCCGGTATCCGGGGCGACAGTCATTTTACGTGACCTTGCAGGTAAAGAGAAGGAGCGGTTCACGACAGGTTCAAATGGTAAATACAATTTTGAGAATGTCGTGATCAATAAATATATTCTAGAAGTGGTTAGCGATGAGTACAGCTTTGCTCATCGAGAAATCTCAGTATCCACGATCAACGTTAATACGAATGGAGTTGTCATCCAAGACTTTGAGCTTGTCGAGTTTGAAATGACATTGACGGCCAACCCATCGTCCATACTTGGTAACGGCGCGTCAACATCCGTCTTTAAGGCGGTGGTGACTGATAAAGAGGGTCATCCTCAGGCAGGGGTTCAAGTCGTATTTAAAGTGCCGGATACAACATACGGCCATTTTGCTGGGAACTTGAATATGATAAGCGTCTTGACGGACGCACACGGAATCGCAACTACAACCTTCACGGCGGCTATACTTGGCGGTACGGAATCTACATCTATTCCATTAACGGCAACGGTTGCTGATAGCCCAAGAGATCTCTACGTGAGTGATACGATTCATATTACGATCACCCCTGGTGTTATTACGGGTATCGTCACAGACCAAGCGGGTCACCCCGTAGCAGGCGCTTTGATTAAAGTGAGCAAAGATTTTGATGGTGATGGTATTACTGATTTTCATGCTGTTGCAGTTACAGCGGGCGATGGAGCATACACCCTAGCTATACCGCAGGGTAATGTGACATACGATGTATCCATTACAAAGCAAGTAGAGATTGGTGGACAGAAAAAACCCGTCACGTTTAATCAGAGTGTTCCAGTAAATGCTAGTGTGGATGGTCGATCCTTTGAGGGAAATAAAACAGTCTCTGGTGTTGTCTTGGTAGAAACATCGCAGGGTGGCTCCCTGGCACTCAACGGAACTGTGGGCGGCGGTTACACGGTGTTGATCAATGACGGCAATGGGACTCATACAGGCCAAATTGATTCTAATGGAATATTTAATATCGACAGTGTACTTAAGGGCATCTACACTGCCGATGTCATCTATAACATTCCGCTCCCGGGCGGTGGAACACAACCTGTTGTTGTTGGTCATGCTGATATTGAGATTAGTTCAGAAGGACAAATCAGCATTAGTGAGGTGCTCATTGACCCCTACGGTACAATTACCGATTCCGTGACGGGTCATCCAATATCCGGTGCAATCGTTACGCTTCATTACAGCAACGGAACGGTGGTCAACTTGCCACCGGTGGGCAACTTCCCGCCAGCGGATAACGCGAACCCGCAGACGAGTGATGCGACTGGGCAGTATGCGTTCATGGTATTTCCTCATACGGACTACTACTTAACCGCGACCAAGGCAGGATATAAGGATTTCGACAGCAGAGTTGTCGATACGAAGCAGCCACTAATTCATGTAGGTACGGAGATCGTACTGTATGACTTTAGCATGACGCCACTGCCGTCATCCAACGGAGGGGGATCTCCAGTTGTAACGACTGATCCTGTAGCGCCACCAGTCACAACGACTGAGCCTGCACCACCGAAGACCATAACGACCAAGCCCATTGACTTTGCCACAGCTATCCTTGTGGACAAAATGAAGGGCAGAGAAGATGATATTCTAACCTTCACGGTGATTTACGCCAATAAAACGTTGACTGAGGCTGATGGCTTGTATGTTAAAGCTACGATCCCGGCCGGAATGAGTTTAGTTGATGCTAACGGCGGCGTCGTTACCGGCCAAGAAATAAAATGGAATGTTGGGAAGCTGGCAGGAGACACACGAGGCCAACTGACGTTTAAACTAAAGGTTAACGAAATGACCGAGGGCGAGAACTATGCTTCTGTTACGGCTGTGATCGGCTCAGATCATAAGCTTACGCTTGTGAATACGCAGGACGATACGTCCTTGATTAAAGTGATGTTGTACTCTAACCGTTATGAGCACAAACATGATCGATATATTATGGGGTACCCAGACGGTAATGTGAAACCTGAAAAGCTCATCACTCGTGCAGAGATTGCAGCTATTTTTGCCCGTACACTTCATTTGCAAGATGAGGTTCGACAAATCAAGCTGTACAGCGATGTCGCTACGGATTACTGGGGTGCCAATTATATCGAAGCTGTTGCAAATAAAGGGATATTCAAAGGCTATGCGGATCATACATTCAGACCGGATCAGCCCATTACAAGAGCAGAGCTGGCGACAGCCATTGCGCGTTATCTCGGCGTTGCCAAAGAGCTGAAGATGGACCCTATCTTGAGAATTAGCTCGTTTACAGATATTGAGGGGAACTGGGCAGAGCAGTCTATCGATGAAGTTTTCCGTTTTGGTATCGTATCAGGGTATAAGGATGCTTCTTTCCAACCTGGAAGTCAGATTACCCGAGAGGAAGCCGTTAAGATGATTAATGGGATGCTGTATAGAGGTCCTCTGACTGGAGCAGAACCTTCATATCCGGACAACCGTTTGGACAAATGGTCATATGGACATGTCGAGGAAGCCACAAGAACCCATACGTATAAGATCAATGAAGATGGCTCCGAAACGATGATCAAGTACATCCCGGAAGATCTGTGGTAATCTCGCTCTATCAATACACTCAAGCTTAAAAGTATAAGCAATTTATCTCAAACTAACCTGAGGGACCTAACTAGGTCCCTCAGGTTTTTTTAAAGCTGATGTGAAACGTACTAGGTCTGTCTGGTGAATTCTACAAGGGCTCGCTTTGACCGTTGTTTTTTTGCTCATAATTTTTCTTCACAGGAATTTCGAAGCTCCAGTCTCCAGTGAGCAGATTCTGCTGATCCGGGCCATTGGACAGAACTAACTGATTTACGTTGACTTTCAACAGGAACTGGTCTGGAGGTGGAGAATTCTCGATAAAATAAAAATTGAAGAGCATCACGATAATTATAAGCGATATTTCTTATGCATTGAATAACGTCAGGACGATTTAAGGAAATGATAAGAAGTTCGGTAGTTAGATGATAAGCTTTCACTTCTATACTGAGTACAACACAAGCGAATCATCGTTTGAACAATACATGAGTGGAGGTTTTATTTTTGAAGCATAAGGTATTACAGAAGGCCATGCTTGTTAGTCTAAGTGTTATGTTAATCGGTATTTCAACAGTTTTTAGCACAGGCAAGCAAGTTTCTGCAAATTCGGACAACGGGGCAGATTCTACACGTACTTTAAAAGTATTGTACTGGAATGAAAATGATTTCAAAATGACATATGGAGATCTGTTTAGTCAGAAGTACCCGAATGTAAATATCGAAGTAGTTACACCTGGAGGTATGGAAGCGATTAAGGATTACAGCGGGGCTATCAATAAGTATTCACCCGATCTTGTGATGCTCCCCCCTTACCAATACCAACAAATGTCTAAAGATAAAAAGTTGGTCGATTTAGAACCTTTAATTAAGCGAGATACGTATGACACGACAACGTTATACCCCGGCTTGCTTGATGAATTGAAGAAACAAGGTGGTGGCAAACTTTATGGATTAAGCCCAAAAGCGGATTCCTACGCTCTTCTGTATAATGCTGATTTATTTAAAAAGTACAATGTTAAAACTCCAACGGATGGGATGACATGGGAAGAGATATTGAATCTTGCTAAGAAATTCCCCACTAAGGGAGATAAGAACTCCCGAATCTGGGGCCTAAGCTCCTTTGGATCAAGCAATTTGGTAATGGATATCGCCAGAACAGAAGGATTAACGTACTTGGATCCAAATACCCTAAAGGCTACTGCAAATACAGCTGCGTGGAAAAATGCCTATCGTCTGTCGAGCAAGGCAACGAAGTTCGGGGTACTTGACGAAATGATTAGTCTGTCTGGCAAAAGTTACTTGGAAAGCAGTTCGTTCATTATGGGACGATCAGCTATGAAAGTAGCCTCTATTAGTCAGTTACAGTCCCTGCAAGCAGCCAAAAAAGGTATGAAGAATTATAAACCTTTCACGCTTGGTATTGCTGCCGGCCCTGCCGCTAAGGACGGAAAGTCAACAGGGAACGTGTATGTTAATGAGATATTTGCGATTCCAGCAGACGCATCTCATGTTGATGCAGCTTGGGATTTCATCAAATATTTCAATGGAGATGACTACGCTAATGAATACTATAAACCCAAGAACTCGAACAATAGTATCGGTGCTCCTCTATCTCGCATGATTAAGGAGTACTCAGGGTACAAGTTGGATGCATTCTATAAATTAAAACCTAATCTGGATTCATCGATAACAAGTTATGTTCTTATGAACAAGTCACCAAATTTTGAATTGAGATTTCGATCAATTGTATTGAAAGAATTGACACAGGTAGTAAACGGGAAGAAAACATTAGACAAAGCAACTGCAGCTATTCAATCCAACACTCAAGCCGTTGCTGATAAATTGAAGAAGGCTCAGACGGCAAAGTAATAGACTCTCTAGAGATATTTTATTTCCCCGAAATATAGAGAGCGGAATAGTCCATACGATATTTATGTATAGAGGTCAGCCATTTTTACTGGTTGACCTCTTTTTGTTAAGTGGTGAGTCTATCAGCACACCTTGCAGTATGTAAAATTAAAGCTGAACCTTATCACAAATATAGCGAGTTGGTTCCATCATCCTACTTTCTTTCATTATTCTTTCATAGCGCTCTGTTAATATCCATAGAAGGTGATGACTCTCGGATCTGATCAAAAAGTATGCTCTGGCGTTGCCTGAATCAAAGGGATGAAGGAGAGAATACATATTGTTATCGTTTAATTGGAGAAAGACGGTTTATCTTGTTATAAGCTTCGTATTGTTGTTCAGCATAATCGTTCCATTCGAGGTGCGATCAGTTTATGCTGCAGATCCTTCTTCACCTGTTAAAGCGGATAAAATAGACGCAGGAGGTCTTGCTTCAATGGCGATAAGGTCAGATGGCACGGTGGTCGGCTGGGGGAGAAACGACTTTGGTCAACTAAACGTTCCCTTAGGTTTAAGTGAAGTTGTTGCAATCGATGTTGGATATTTCCATACACTTGCATTGAAATCGGACGGTACTGTTGTCGGCTGGGGTAACAATAGCGTTGGTCAACTAAACGTGCCAGCGGGCTTGAATGATGTGGTGGCTATCGCTACAGGAAGCAACCATTCGCTTGCACTGAGGTCAGACAACACGGTTGTCGGCTGGGGTAACAATTCCAACGGTCAAACCAATGAACCAGTGGTTGTAGACGGAGTAGTGGCGATTGCTGCTAGAAACATCCATTCGCTTGCACTGAAGTCAGATGGCACGGTGGTCGCCTTGGGAGGCAATAATAGTGGTGCAATCAATGTGCCCGTAGGCTTAAGCGGAGTAGTGGCGATCGCTGCAGGAGAAACTCATTCACTAGCGCTAAAGTCAGATGGTACAGTGGTTGCCTGGGGATCTAATCAGGACGGTCAAACCAATGTGCCATCGGGCTTAGACGGAGTAGTGGCGATTGTTGCAGGAGAATATCATTCATTAGCGCTAAAGTCAGATGGCACAGTGGTTGCCTGGGGATACAATAATGGTGGTCAAACCAATGTACCAGCCGACTTAGAAGGAGTAGTAGCGGTCGCTGCAGGTCATTTTCATTCGCTTGCCTTAAAGTCAGATGGTACCGTAATTACCTGGGGATATAATCAGGATGGACAAATGAATGTACCTGGGAATGCCAATCTGAGCGATCTTAAGCTACAGGAAGGGGATTTCACAGAATCCTTTGATCCTTCAGTCATGGACTACACGTATTATTACGACGGTCAATCGCTGTCCAGTGTAGATGTAACGCCGACACTCGAGAGCACTGACCAGACAGTTATGTATGTGAACGGTGAGCTGCTGCCGTCAGGTAGCACGAAGATGATAAACTTTGCGGGAGCAACCACGGATACGGTTATTCCTGTTCGCGTGGAGCCCTACTTGTTACCCGGTAAAACGTATACCATTACGCTGGCGATCGATTCAACGCCTCCGGAAGTGCAGTTTGGTACGAATGGTGGTGTAGTGGCAGCGAAAACTGCAGCGAGTATCGTAACGGTCAGCGACCTACAAAGCGGAATAGATGATCATTCACTGCAATATGTGTGGACGCAAAGTACCGTCGTTCCGACAGGTGGCTGGTTGCCCTTCAGCAACAGTGATAACTTGAGTCAGACTAGCGGAAATGGCAACTGGTACTTACACATTCGCGCAACAGACAACGTAGGGAATGTTACGGATGCGATTTCCAATCCTTTTCTACTGGATAACACAATGCCGGTACCAGCACCGAATCCAATAGATCAAGGCGGTAGTTCACCTGTTGGGCCTTCGGTAACCCCATCCCGATCTAACCAGGCAGCTTTAGCTAAAATAAATGTTTATAATTCCGGAAAGACATTGGAATTATCTCCTAAGTTCACGTCGGGGACTACGACGTATACAGTAGAAACAGACGCTGCGCAGGTTGAACTGGAAGTAGCTTCAGCCCATCCCAAGGCGGTTGTGAAGCTGTTGGGAGAACGGATAAGTGAGATGACGACTGTTCCTTTGGTGATGGGTGCTAATGTATTAACCCTTACGGTTCAAGCTGAGGATGGAACGATCAAGACGTATACCGTCACCATTAACCGTATGACCCATGATGAACATCATGTTCCTTCAGCTCCGGTATGTCGGTTCACGGATATCGAGAATCACTGGGCAACATCAGATATATGCGAGGCAGCAGAATTGGGTATTGTGGAGGGGATAGATGCCTACACCTTTGTACCAAGAGGCAACGTAACAAGAACGGAGTTCGCCGTTATGCTGATGCGGACAATTCAGATCCCGATACGTAACGAATCAAGTGAGGTGTCTTTCAGCGATGCAGAGAGCATCCCGGCATGGGCACACCTGACGATCCAGACAGCCGTAGCCGAGGGAATTCTGCAAGGATATCCCGATGGAACATTACGGCCGAAGCAAACGGTAAGCCGTGCAGAGATGGCTACGATGGTCTCCAAGGCCATGAAGTGGAATGCTGATCGTACGGCTAGCTCTTATTTCTCTGATAATACAAGCATTCCAACATGGGCCAAGGCATATGTCGAAGCTGCTCAGGAGCACGGACTTCTGAAAGGGCAAGCGGGTAATCGATTTGTTCCGGAGGGACGAACAACAAGAGCCGAAGCTGCGGTTGTACTCTTGCGACTTTGGAAATCTATACATTAAGCAATAAAGGACTGACCCCTGATGTCATTAGATGACAACAGGGGTCAGTTTTTGTTGAAGCCTGATAGGAGATATGCTTGTAATCCATAATTCCCTCTACTATTATGGATAGAAAAGGCATAAGGTGTCTATTTTCTTAATTTAAATATAAAGGGACCTGATGTATGAATTCCACTGTAGAACTTATCCTGATGATTGTTTCATTGATCATGACGGGTATCATCTTACTCACTGTGTACGGGTTTAGACGAGAGCGCGGAGTAATCTACCTCGTAGGTTTGATCGTATGCCGAATGATGTACTCAAGCAGTATCATTCTGGAGAGACATAGCGATGTATTTATGACTAAATTAATTTTTCGCAATATTCAGAATACGACCCAAAATGTAATGGTCCCTTTCTTGATCTTATTCGTTTATCACTTAGTCGGTCGAGACAAGCTGCTGAAGAACCAATGGAAGATCCTATTGTTTGCCGTATTTGTATCGTGGTCGTTGCTTATGTGGCTTGACCCAAACTTTCATATTATATATCTGACGATTGAGCTTTATAATGGCCACCTAGTCACAACAAAAACCCTCTATTCTAGAGCATTCAGCCTCATTTGCTATAGTGCAGTGGTTATATGCCTCTACTATTTATTTCAGTATGTAAGGAATATTAGGAGTGATTATCGTAAGCCGGGAATGTGGGTTCTCCTTCTGGCTACATTACCGTTTGTCCTGGAGATTATCAAATTTGTGAAGCCTGAGTGGTCATCATGGTTACTTCCATTAACAGTTTATTGCGGATCTACAGGGACAATTATGCTGGTGATTATTCTGAGGATTAAGTTCTTCTCTACCGTTCCGATTGCCAGGAATATTGTGCTCGATACGTTGCAGGAGAGTATTGTGATTGTGAATGGTTCGGGAAAGGTCATCGATAACAATAATCGAGCTTCACAATGGTTCTCAGAGTTGGGCTATACCAATATTTCGGGTCGGAATATATCGGAAATCCTAGCATCCTGGCCAGAATGGTATAAGCTGAGCAAGTCTATGCAACCGGGCAGTGTAGAGATTGATAAGTGGCTGGATGGAGAAAGAAAAATATATAGTGTAAACGTATATCCATTATATACACTGGGTAAGGCACAGGGTAATATTTCTCTTATTTTTGATATTACAGAGAAACAACGGCATCTGGAGCAGATGGCACAGTTGAACCAGTTGAAGGATCAACTGTTTACAATTATATCGCATGATATTCGCAGTCCGCTAGCGCTGCAGTTTCAACTCGTGGAGTTACTGGAGGCGGACAGGCAATCCTTCGCTGCGGATCATCAGGAGATCATTGAGCAGCTGGGTGACCAGATTCGTAATACACTTGGAATGGCTAATAACTTGTTGGAGTGGTTTCGCAGTCAGGTTGAAGACATGACACTTCGTCCAGAGTTACTGGAGCTTTCGGAGGTTGTTGAGGACTGTTGTCATATGTTACACATTAAAAGTGAGAGTAAACATATCAGCGTGATGAATAAGATTGCTATAGGCACCCATGTATATGCAGACCGGGAAACAGTTGGTTTAATTATTCGTAACTTATTAACCAACGCCATCAAATTTTCCGAATTGGGTGGTTTAATCGAAGTGTACGCTCAGTTGTCAGGAGACATGGTGATCGTGTCCGTTCGTGATAACGGAGTAGGTATGGAAGAGGGGCGAGTTCGTCAGCTATTTAACGAGAAGCAACTCAACTCCATGGCGGGTACATTAGGTGAAAAAGGGGCAGGGCTTGGACTGCTCGTAAGTCGACAGTTCGTACAACTAAGTGGTGGAGATATGTGGGCAGAAAGCACGGTGCGACAAGGAAGCGTATTTCACTTCACTTTGAGAGGCGGAACAGAGAGATGAAAGTTCTCATCGTTGATGATGAGCCTGCCATGCTGTTGGCAATGAAGCGGATGCTGTCGAATATGCAAGATGTGGAGATTGTCGGAAGCTTTCAGAATGCGGCAGAGGCACTCGATTTCGTTAAGAACAGGGAAGTGGATCTCGCATTCCTGGACATCCAGATTGCTACGGACAATGGATTAGAGCTTGCACGCAGCTTGATCTCAGTTTGTAATGATCTTGACATTGTGTTTACCACTTCGCATGCAGAATATGCGATTCACGCTTACGATGTTTATCCGTTGGACTACATGGTTAAGCCGATTTCCAGAATGCGACTGGCTCAGACGCTCACTAGGGCGGCCAGCAGACGCAGATCTTCTTCTAATCTTGCTGACGACCTTGTGCCTAATCGGCTGACGGTTCATGGACTGAGTTGCTTCGAGGCTAGCAGCAAGCAAGCGGGTGCAGTAAAATGGAAATCCAAGAAAAGCATGGAGCTATTTGCCTATCTGCTTGTTCATCAGGGTCGAAGTGTAGCCAAATCCCGAATCCTGGAGGATCTCTTCCCAGGGAGGCCTCTCAAGCAGGCGGAAGTGTACTTGAATACGATTGTCTATCAGCTTAGAAAGGTGTTATCCGAGCATGGGTTCAAGGAGATGATCCTATCAGCACAAGAACAATATCGGGTAGATTTAGATCAAGCCGATGTTGATTTTATTCGATTCGAACAGACCATGTTGGAGTTATTCGAATTCAATATAACTAATGAAAAAGCGGCCATAGCGTTAGAGAAACAGTTCGTAGGCGAGTTGTTTGAGGGTAAATCTTTTGATTGGGCGACAGGGGAACGTGAGAGATTGTTAATTGTGTACGTTTCCTATGCCAAGCGTCTTGCAAGCTGGTTGCTGGAACGGAATCAATATAATGAAGCAGCACGCATTGCCAGAAGAATTGTATCCCGCAATGAGTTTGAGGAAGAGTCAACATTGCTGTTGTTAAGTATATTGGGAGCCATGGGAGATCGAAAATCACTACATAAACACTATGAGCAATATACGCAATTACTGCTTCATGAACTTGGATTACAGCCTTCGCTGTCTATTCAACAGCAATATGAACAATATCAATGATATCCTTCTGAATAAACAAAAAAAGAGCCGCGCATCATGCAGCTCTCTATCTGATTTTAACGCCCGCCCGTATTGGAAGCCCAGACAGGAATCCAACTGTTCGGATAATTGCTATTGGTCAGGGTTGTGTTATAGAGAACTAAATTCCCATCACTTTGCATGACCAGTGTATCACCTGTTGTGTTAGCCGGTAAGCTGCTCCCGTGATGACCTGGAATCCATGAGGTGGTATTGGGAGACCAAGCAGCTACCTGTACAGAAGTATCAATCATCAAAACTTTATCCCATCCCCAACCGGTGTAATATTCGAATTTACCTGTAGCCGGGTTGAAACCATAACGATAACCATATTGGTAAACGTCTTGATATTTCATGCCATATTTATAGATGACAGGTTTCCCATACTGTGATTCAAAATTGAATGAAAGAGCCCCACTATTACTAGTTCCGCTACTCCAGAGAGAAGAACCATTTTGATAGATAACAAAATTCCCGTCATTTTGCCAGATGGCTGAGAACCTGCCATCTTGGGAGGTGAGATAGTCACCCTTTGCCATGCTTTGGCCGATCGTGAGTTTATCTCCAAGATAGCCAGCAGAAGCTGTTGCTGGTACGGCAAATGCAAGAATCAACAAGCAAGCCATAAGAACTCGAAAAGATCTGGGAAAAAGTCGTTTGTTCATTGGACACGCTCCTATTTTTCTTATAATGGTTAAAGTTAAATGCATAGAACAACAAATCCTTACAGCTATTGCATGTTTCTGCGTTGTATTCAGTCAGGAGCGGTGAGGTAACACGTCCCCATCTGGTGTAAAACGGGAACTAAGATCTAAAATGCTCCCAACGGTCACCTCCTTGAATAGAAGTGTGAAAATCTTTGATACATATTATGTAATGGGATGTGTGTGTTTTAGGAGATGGAAGCTAAGTGTTTTTTAGTAGAGGAGTTATATCATCAAGTGAAAATACATACTTTATTTTCCATTATAGCAACAAAAAATATAAAAGCCATATTTTTCTATATGAAATTTTGAATCTATTACTTACAACCAATGCGTTATAACTTCTCGTCTCCTGAGCTAGAAAAAAACCTATTATTCGCTTGAATAAATTGAAGCCAAACACTAACTTTGGTGCAGCTCGAGACATAGGTATTCATCTCCTCTATCAATCTCCCAAAATTTTTACATCAATTTTATATATTTAATGATTTTTATGAATTGAACTATGGTAAAATATCTCAGGATCTAAAATTGGAGAGGGGTTTTTTCATTCATGTTTTGGAAAAAAGTTTTGGGTAAAAGCACACTGCGTGTAGCTACTGCTGCACTATTACTCACGCAACTATTGGGCGCAACAGGTTCTGTCTCTGCCGCAGGTAACGATGTAGAAGTACACTTGATTGGAATCAATGATTTCCACGGTCAGTTAGATACCACATCAATCGTGGGTGATAAGAAGGCAGGAACGGCTCCAATTCTAGCAACCTATCTCAAAGAAGCTCAAGCCAAATATGAATACTCTCTACTCTTCCATAATGGGGACTCTGTTGGTGCATCTGCTCCAGCCTCATCTTTGGATCGTGACGAGCCTACCATGGAATGGATGAATATGATGGGCTTTGATGTAGGTTCCTTAGGGAATCACGAATTCGACCAAGGTGTCGCTGCTTTAAAGGCACAGATCTTTGGTGGCCTTGATCCAAAAGAAGGTAAGGTAACACATGCCGGTGCAAAATTTGATTACGTCAATGCAAACGTGATTGAAACTGCCACAGGAAAAACATTGATTAAGCCGTATGTGATTAAAGAAGTGGGCGGAGTTAAAATTGGATTTATCGGACTAGTGACGAAATCCACACCTGCCAAAGTATCTCCATCGGGGACAGCTGGCGTACGTTTCTTGAGCGCAGAAGAAGAAGTGGAAGCCGTTAATAAATATGCTAAAGAATTGCAAGACCAAGGTGTAGAAACGATCATTGTTTTGGCACATGATCCAGCAACAACCAAAGAAGGCGTAACCACTGGAGAAGCAGCTGATCTGGCAAAAGCTTTACCGGCGGACTCCCCTGTTGACGTTATCGTTGCAGGTGACAATCATGCTTTGGCTAACGGTGAAGTGAACGGAAAGTTGATTGTGCAAGCCTACTCATATGGTACGGCGTTTGAAGATATCAAGCTGATGATTGACCCTGCTACCGGGGATGTAACTGAAAAATCAGCGACTGTTACAACGACTTTCCAAGAGGGTGTAAAAGAAGACCCTGAATCTTTAGCTATTATTAAAAAATCATTAGACAAGCATCCTGAGCTGACGAAGCCAGTAGGTACAACGGATGGTTCTGTTACCCGTACAGATGCTTATAATAACGAAGCCCCTCTAGGCAACCTCATTGCAGATTCAATGCGTGAAGCAGACTTTGGGGATGAGGCAAGTGCAGCTGACTTTGCATTTATGAATCCAGGCGGTATTCGTGCGGATCTGCCACAAGGCGATGTGACCTTTGCTGATCTTGCCAAAATCCAACCGTTTGGTAATACTCTAGTAAAACTTGAGCTGACTGGCGAACAGGTTAAAACCTTGTTGCAGCAGCAATGGGGTATCAATGCTGACGGTACACCTAATACCAAAACACTCCAAATCTCTGGTTTGAAATACACTGCAGATTTCAATAAGCCGGTCGCAGAACGCGTTACAGGTCTCAGTCTTGAAGATGGAACAACGATTGATCCTGCAAAAACATATACGGCTGTAGTTAACAACTTTATGGCTGCAGGTGGAGATAACTATAAAGTGCTGCTGGATGCTAAATCATCCCTGGCAGGTCCTATCGATCTGGATGTATTCTACCAATACATCGTAGACACGTATAAAGGCGGTAGCATCGAAGCTAAAAATGAAGGACGTATCACAAACCTGGCTGCATCTACCGAGCCAACAGAAACACCTGTAACAACAGAAGTCATTTCTCGTGCTGAATTTGTAAGTGCTCTGGTCGACATGTTGAAACTTAACGAAGTAGCTACAGCACCTGCATTCAAAGATGTTGCGGCTAATGCTGCATATGCAGATGCGATTGCTGAAGCTACGCATGCTGGATTCATTCAAGGTTATGGTGGAAACTTCTATCCTGATCGGGATATCACACGTGAAGAAGCTGCTACCATTCTTGCTAAATTGGTAAAAGATCAAGCGACTGATAAAGACGCTGCTACAATTATTGCTAGTTTCGAAGATGGTAAATCCGTGTCTGCCTATGCAATTAAACCTATGGCAAAATTGATTGACAAAGGTATTTTTGCTGGAACAGATAAAAAATCACTTCAACCTAAACTAGGTCTGACTACTAAGGATGCAAAAGCATTAATTGAAAAAGCTGTTGCAGCAAAAGCTTCATAATGTAGAACTTATTCAAACTTTATATTAAAACAGAGAAACACATCCTATCGGGCGAATGAGCATTCCTCTACGGATAAACCCTCTCATCAAGTAGTTCTTTAATTGGTGAAAAGGGTTTATCCAGGAGAATGCCATATCCCAATTTAGGATGTTTTTTTTATGCTTAAAATCCATGATTCTATGGAAAAATCCATGTCTGAATTGGCTCTATGCTCTGGTTACCGCTTAGTGTTCAGAATTTGGTAAGGGCTCTAAAGTAAAATGGTAAGGCAAGCCATATGAACTTGATGAATTTTATCAGTTTCTGTTGTAAGGATGGAATGGCCAAAGGAAAGGGAAAAAGTTTTTGGTTGTTGCAAAAATTTTAGAAGTGGAGGAGATTTTCGTTTGAAACAAAAACGCAATATAGGTAAACCGTTATTGTCTTTATTTCTGGCAATGCTGCTCGTCTTGCAGACAGTGATATACTCCACCGCCGCATATGCGGAGAGTGTGCCAACCGATTCCGGAATGGAAGCGGTCATTGAATCTGACTCACCGAGTGCCGACGAACCACTTTCGGTACCTGAGGCAGTGAACGACGAACCGCTTTCGGAACCTGAGGCAGTGCAAGAGGAACCGCTTTCGGTACCAGAGGCAGTGAACGACAAACCGAATAATTTCGTAGCGATGGCGGCAGTCCCAACGGACAAAACAGCGGTATTTATGGAATCTAATTCAACCTTTCCGCTGGAAGTGACACAGGGGAATGCTGTTATTAATCCAAACGGTATTATTCAGGGTAGACAGCCCTTTACGCTCAAATCGGAAGGTCTCAAGGTACCAGTGAATGGTGATGACCCAAATCCAACTAATGCAGATCCTGAGAAATACATCCAAAAGGGTGACTGGATCGAGCTGAAAAGAGAAGATTACTTCAAGGAAGTGGTGCTGCCAACAGCTACTAAAACCTTGAATGCACAGACGGAATCAGGTACAAAACAGCTGGGTACCGCCTATTTCACTCCAAATAGCATCAAGATTGTATTTAACGGTGAAGATAATTTTTTCAATGGTGTTGGACGAGGTATTGCCTTCAGCTTTGAATCTACTGCCAATGCAGATATAACGGGACTAGCGTATGGCGATAAAAAGCCGATCAACATCTTTGGTGGTGCATATCAGCTAGAGAACCCAGATGTTACAGCAGAGTATAACATTACTTTAAGCTCGCCTGGAATGATCAGGTGGGATCAGTATGGTTACCGCGGGATTCAGCCAGCGCAATTGGTTGAAGGTGCAATTACTTGGGAGTCAAACGTCTCTGCATTCGATCAGTTTGATAAAACAGTCAAATTGCCGTTAGACGGGAAGACATTCTATACGAATCCAGCCACTTATAATACGGGTTTTGGAAATGTCCGTGGTATCTATAAGGAGGGTTCATTCAAAGTAAACGGCCAAAATGTAACGCCAGTCATTGGGGGCGACGGATCGCTGACTTACATATTTCCGCAGGGAACAGGTCTAGATCCAAAGGTTGAATATAAAACATGGATTCCAAAGGAAGCTTATTATTACGAACATCGGAATCCGCCAAACAATCTTGGTCGCAGCTACCGGGACATGAATGGCAAAGTGGAACTGAGACAGGACAACAACATGTTGGTACAGGCAGGTCAGGAGATTTCTTTTGCTCCCGACTGGATTCAAGCCAGCGCTTCGTATGACCATGCGAATGAAACCATTACATGGAAGATCGCGGTTAACCAATATAATAAAAAAGGGTTAAAGGACTTTACCATCACAAATGTATTACCGGCTGGGCTGGAATTTGAATCGGCTGCATGGCAGACATGGGTAGATGGCGCTGTATCTGAAGAAACGCCAATTACACCAGATTCGAACGGCGTTTATTCCTTCGGGGATATTAACGGAAAAGTCGAATTGTTGATTAAAAGCAAGGCAATAAGTGGTTCCAGCTTCCAAATTGACCCTCGTGCCAACTGGAATTTGGATACACCAGGTGTTATACAGAACAACGATGTAATGACGGGTAAAAGACCTATTGCGGTGACAGATGAGGCAGTCGTCAGCATTGGCGCACACACGTTTACAAAAACAGGCGCAGTATCAACCGAGGATTATAACCTGGGCAGTATCACGTGGACCGTTAATCTAGCACCACAGTATGCCTTACCTAACGCGGCAATATACGATGTCCTTGTGCATGGCGGTGACTTGAACGTCTTGGACAACGCTGTAGATGAAACCAGCGAGGTGAGTGCGGATACAATTGCGAAAATTAAAGCAAATATCACTTCTGCGCAGCTTTGGAAGCAGTACAAAGCGGGAACTATGAAGTCGAATGCAACCGGATTGACGATGAAAGCTATTCCATTAACCGTGGACGGTAAAGTGGTGGCGGATTTGATCAAGGTGACCGGATACACCGAAGAAGCGGCATCCTTCAGCTTCCGTGCACTTGAGACCAACCCGAACATTCTCTTCAGACAGGAAATTAACGCAGGGAAAATAAGCTCGAATCGGGCTTTGCTCATTGATGGCGAAACCGTAAAAGAAGCAAATAGTAGTGCCAACCTACACCTGCGTATGTTGAACAAGGATATGCTCTTTGCTTCGAGGCCATTAAAAGTAGATGGTAATTTTGAAAATGTGACGCCGAATAATGTTAGCAGTTACATTAGAGATGATAACAATGAAGCATGGACGATTTCTGGCTATGACAGGACAACCAAGACGGTCACATTCCGTTTAGGGGTTAATATGCCTGGATATAACACAGAAGAAATGGCTAAGGATGGCGGTAATCGAGTCATTAGTAATATTAAGCTAGTGGATACACTTCCCGAAGGGTGGGAATTTGTTCCTTTCTCTGAAACTAAGGATTTTGAGCTTTGGAAAGGAATTTCGAACAATGGTTCAGGCAATGAATATGGTGTTAGAAACGATGCTAGAACTCTAATTGAACCAGGTACTAGTTCTCATGTAGTCCATTTTTCACACATTGGAAACGAGGGTACCTTCACCTTCTCTAAGTTGGAAAGTCCTTATATCATTCTGGTGAAGGCAAGACCTTCCAATGATGCTCTGCAGAAGTATTTAGAGGAATACACTATCAACGGCACAGACAAGCAGGTGCTGTATAACAAAGCCGACCTCCATATGACATGGGGTGGAGTGGAGAAGGTTGTCACCGAACAGCGCAAAGTTATTGTACCTATTCAGACCCTTGGAAAGTCGGTAACTAAGCCAGTTCCAGGAGTGCTGGAATGGACGGTGAACTATACCCCGCCATTTAACATGAAGCAGGGTGTTTATTTGCAGGATACCTTGGGTGCAGGCATGAATTTGCGTTATGAAGAAAACGGAAAGCTTGTGCTGACATCACCTAGTATGGCAGTCTATCCTGCTAAATTGACTGCAAGCGGCACTCTGGAACGAGATGGCGTAGCACTGGACCTAAGCGACCCGAATGCTGAAGTTCAAGTAGAAGTTGCACCGGGCGTAGAAGGTACTACGGTTCTAACATTTAAAATGGACGACCCTAATCAGTTTTACCAGTTTGTGTACCAAACAGAAGTTGATCCATCTAAAGCGAAAGCTGGAGAGAAAATGGGCAACGAGGTAAAACTGGAGGGCGATGACAATCTGAAATCTGTCAGTGCCAGAAGCGAAAGCACGCTGGACAGTTCGGACGTGGCCGGCAGTTCAAGTTCCAATGCTCTGTTGCCTCTGAAAAAGGTAGATCCCAATGGCAATCCGCTAAAAGACGTAGAGTTTACACTCTATAAGAAAGACGGCGGAACTATAATCACCAAAGGAAAAACCGATAGCGGAGGGAAACTTAATCTGCTATTCCCTGATCCAGGGTATTATGAGCTGAAAGAAACCTATATTGACACCAATACTTGGCTGCCAACTACAAGAGTATACCAAGTATATGTAGGGAATACGCCAGGGAAGCCCATCTGGGTAGACGGGGTGAAATTAACCTCTGATAATCCACTGATCGTGCCTACACCGGCCCAAGGCAAGCTGACCATTACCAATAAGGTGGAAGGCAACGGCAGTGATCCGGACAAAGAGTTCGAGTACACCGTGACCATCACCGGCGAAGGTAAGGACAGAGAGTATACCTATAAGAAGTCGGATGATACGTTTGGCACGATCAAGAGCGGAGGCAAGATTGCCCTTAAGCACGGGGAATCTGTGACGTTCCCAGCCTTGCCTGCGGATCTGGTCTATACCGTAACCGAGGCTGATTATACATCCGTTGACGGTTATACGACGATACCGGGTACGAGAGAGCTGTCTGGCTCAATCGTGAATAAAGGTGATCACAAGGCGGATTTCATCAATGAACGGACCGTTAACAAGCTGACCATCAGCAATACGGTCATGGGCAACGGCGGCGATAAAACGAAGGAGTTCGAGTACACCGTCAACTTTGAGGATACAGGCAAAGAGGAAAGTTACTCTTACTTGAAGACGGACGGCAGCACAGGTTCGATCAAGTCCGGCGGTAAATTCCGCCTTAAGGATGGAGAGGCACTGGATATTTTGGGTCTACCTAAGAATCTGAAATACACAGTTACCCAACAAGATTACACAACCGATGAATACATGACTACTCCTGAGGAACGGTTCTATACCGGAGTCATGAAAGGCATTGATGAAGATGCCCCATTCACGAACGTGCGAGTTTTGAAGGGTGGCCTATTAATCAGCAACACAGTTAAAGGCAAAGATGAAGACAAGAAGAAGCTGTTTAAGTACACGGTTGCCTTCACTGGCGAGGGATCGGACGAATCCTACGTCTATGAGAAGTCAGCCGGCAGCAAGGGCATGATCAAGAGCGGTGAGAGCTTTGAGCTTACAGATGGCCAGACGTTCATTGTCCAAGGGCTTCCAACCAATCTTCAGTACAAAGTGACCCAAGATGATTATACGCAAGATGGCTATGTGACTGATCCAGAGAGTCTCATTCACATTGGCACTATTCCAGAGAAAAAATGGTCTGAAGCACATTTTGTCAATACCCGACCGTATCTGGAAGGCGTGTTGCGTAACAATAACACAGGAGAAGTCATTCCGAATGCACCGATTAAGGTAACCGATCTGAAGACAGGCGAAGAGATTCAGACGCAGACGAATGAGAAGGGTGAATATTCAATCCCAGCCGTAGCGGATACCGACTATACGATCAGATATACGAAGATGTATCGGGTAGGCGGTAAGGATGTACCTGTTGAGTTTACGCAGAAAGCAAATGTGAACAGAAGTGTAACGGACGAGACTGTTCCAGCGGACATTACGGCCGTGGGGATCATTCTGTTTAAACAACTGGATGGAACAACAGTGCTATTCAACGATTTATTGACTAGCCAGATGCATATCTATTTGAAAGACAAGGATGGCATTTATATTAAGGAAAACGGCCAACCTAAAGCATTCCCTATGGCTACGAATGGAACTTTCTCTGTGGAAGGGCTAAGCGAGCAGACGTACACAATGGAAGTTCGCTATCAAGCTGAGACCGGCGAGGAATTGCTCCTCAAAGTGGCGCAACTTGACGTTAAAGCTAACGGAGAGCTGAATATTTCAGAGGAGTTAGTCGACCCTTACGGTACGGTCTATGATGAAACGACAGGAGATGCCGTCACTGGCAAGAAAATTGATGGAGCCAAAGTTACACTGTATTATGCGGATACGCAGCGGAATAGAGATAACGGCCGCATTCCGGGTACGAAAGTAACGCTTCCAAAGGTTCCAAATTTCCCGCCGTACGACAACGAGAGCCCGGAGCAGAGTAGTGATGCAGATGGCTTCTATGCGTACATGGTGTTTCCAGAAGCGGATTACTATCTGATCGTAACGAAGGACGGATACGAAACGCACACAAGTGGTACCATTTCAGTCGATTTTGACATTGTCAGGTACGATGTGCCAATGAAGCCAATTCGTTCTGGTGGCGGCAATGGTAACAACGGAGGCGGCACCGTAACGCCTGGTCCAGGGACAGTAACGCCAGATCCGGGCACCGTAACGCCTGAACCGGGCACGGTAACGCCTGAACCAGGCACGGTAACGCCTGAACCAGGCACGGTAACGCCTGAACCAGGCACTGTAACGCCTGAACCAGGCACCGTAACGCCTGAACCAGGCACTGTAACGCCTGAACCGGGCACGGTAACGCCAGATCCGGACACGGTAACGCCTGAACCAGGCACCGTAACGCCTGAACCAGGCACCGTAACGCCTGAACCAAGCAATGGTAACGATCAGCTTAAGAACGATAGCAACGAGTTGGACGATGCTCCGAAAACTGGAGATAACAGTGAATCGCCATTCTTGTATATGGTTTTGGCGCTGATGTCCTTAATGACGATCGGGTTCTGTCTACTCGGGTACAAGAAGAAAAAGCACATCCAGTAATGGAGGGAAGGCGGTAAGAAAAATGAGCAAAACTAAAAAAGTTCTTATCGCTGTTTCCTTGCTTGTGTTGGTATTTTCACTTGTCAGTCTTGCGAGGACTTTCTTGCGAGATTATGCCGAGAAGCAGAAAATCGAAGAGTTAACAAAGGTTTGGAAAGAAGGATCAGAACAAGGTGGAGGGGATGCATTCCCTTCCCTTTTGTTCAATAAAGGCAATGAGCCGGTTATGCTTCCCGAATTTCGAGATCTTTACGAGAGGAACTCAGACATCGTCGGCTGGCTGAAGATTGACGGTACCCGAATTGAGTACCCAGTCATGCAGAGCCCACAGGATTCGGAGTACTATCTCAATCATGATTTCGATAGAAAAGAAAACCAAGGCGGTCTTCCTTTTTTGGACGAGTCTAGTACGACCAACAATTCGGACATTTTGCTGATTCATGGACATCACATGAAAAGTGGTTGGATGTTTAAAGATTTAATGAAGTACAGGAACGAAAGCTTTTATCAAGAACATGCGACGTTCCAGTTCAGCACGCTTTACGAAAAGGAAGAGTATGAGATTGTTGCCGTTATTCTGTCAAAAGTTTATCGCAAATCGGACGACGTGTTTAAATACTACCAGATTGAGAATGTAAGTACGCCCGCCGAGTTCGATTCATATGTTCAGAATATCAAACAACTCTCTCTTTATGACACAGGTGTAACAGCACAGTATGGTGACAAGCTTATTGTGCTGTCCACATGCGAGTATTCAACCGAAAACGGTAGGTTAGCGGTGGTGGCTCGAAAGCGTTAATTGACGATTCTGAAACACAAAATCAATCTGCTTTATCTCGCGTTCTCTCCTTAGAGGACGCGATTTTTCTTGTCCCCGAAATAAGGTGCTCATGGACATGTGGATTGAGGAATTACGCAGAATGATAAATTCTGACGAATCCAACGAGTATCGAGGATGTATACATTTGAGATGAGGACATGAAGGCCACTCCATCGTTGGGTTGGTCTCTATGCTGATCAACGACGCGGACTGGAAGGAGACGCTTTTGATCATATTATGGGGTTAAATCGACAAATCTATGTTTCTATGATAGGGTTGAAGCATCCCATAGGCATTCTACTCTTCGGAGTAGAGTGCCTTCATGTATATTATGGGTGCTTACATTAAATGTATTTTAAAATCAATTGGATCGTATATGGAGGTGGTGATGCTATGTTTCTCTCTTTAGCCCCAACAGGGGATGGTTGGATGAGTATGAAAAATGTGAAAATATCATTTAATAAAGAGGAGCGAACATAGCATGACTACTAGTTTTCAGGCGGAGACCCGCATTCCATTAAATACATCCCGACTTAGGGATTTACGTAAATCCGGGCGTTTGCCAGGTATTGTTTTTGGCAAAAATACGGAGAATGAAATGATTCATATTCCAACAATACAATTTCAAAAATGGTTGAAGCAGGGTACGTCTGGTTTTATCGAACTGCAGTTTGAAGAGAAAGGCTCATTGACTGTATTGTTGGAAGATCTCCAGCGTAATCCAGTTACACGGGATTTACTTCATGTGGATTTTCAGCAGGTGCAGACCAATGAGATCCTGCGTACTAAAATTCCTGTCAAGTTCAACGGCACACCGATTGGTACAAAACAGGGCGGAGTCGTGCAAGTTCAATTATCTTCTATTGAAGTGGAGGCATTGCCGAGACACTTGCCAACGTCGATTGAATTTGACATTAGTGCTATGGAACTTGGAGAAACGCTACATGTAAGTGATGCAACGTTTGCTCCAGATGTGACGGTGATCTCTGAGGGGAATGAGTCTCTTCTCTCTGTAGTTAAACCTTAACAATTCCAAATTCGCAAAGCTGAATAAGTCAAAATTAGCCGTACGGGTGATCATCCGTACGGCTAATTTGTGCTGATTACGAGATGTTGGCGTGCTCCCATCCTCACAAGGCGGGTAGTCTGGAATTCACCTCACGTATGTCTTTTGCTCGCGTACAGGCGCAATGATCCTGATATTTCGCTACCCTTTCAAAGTTCATTCGCAAAATTCAGGTGTAAAGTAGGTAGACTCAGGAAAGGTAATCACTATAATGGAAATAAGATACATATATAGTTGAACCCGAACTGCTAAGGTCAATGGCATAACATTTCTAAACAGGGCGGTGAGCGAAAAGAAATGGACAAATTAAAGAATAGCGGATTCTATAAACTGAGATTCTTCATCACTCCTGAAGAGTTTAAAAGCCTTTTGCAGCTTTTGGAGCATCGGCAAGCGCAATTCCATCGTACCAATGCTGCCCGAACAGAGCATGATTATAATCAGGTGTACGAGGAGTATCAGACGTTCTATCAGTATTTTGTGGCAGGAGAAAAGAGAGATGACATCCATCCCTTCTTTGTTTACTCTATTTCTATTGCATCGGATCAAGAAAGTTCAGGATTTTTTGTGAGAAATGAAGGGGTTTCTTTTCCATATCACGGACAATGGGCAGAGGATGAACTGCCGTGTATCTTGATTTCATTTCCGAAAGGTTTTCAAGTTAATGTGGAAGATGAAAAAGGAAAGTACTATATGTATGAGGATATCCGGGACCATAAGCCGCTGACCTATGCGTTTTTCGATGAAATAAGAGACTCTATCAAAAAAAAGACCAAACCCCTTCGCTTCTCAGCCCTTGATGCAGATGCGATGAAGGAGCAAAAGCCCTCTGTGCGTATAAGTCATGATGCAATGCACGAATTGAGCCAATCGTGGATATTCAGTAAATATGGACTTGTGATTCATGGCAAATAGGAGGGGGACAAAATGATGTTCGCCCTAAAGCTTATCTGTACCTGGGTAATGCTCGCTGCCTCATGTTCAGCAGTGTGGTGGAGCTTCAGAACAGAAAAGCTTATAACCATCTCTTGGCTGGCGTTTCTGCTACCGGCTGTCTTCCAGCTTGTTACGGCTTTCCAGATCGGTCCAGGCCAAGCAAAGTCACTCATCGTGTTCGGCTGTATCAATCTGGTGTTTGCTGCCCTTGTGGGTGCAGGTGTCTGGTATCTAGTCCAAATAGCCAATTCATATCGAAGGGGCAAATGATCAACGAATGGAAAGGGGAACTCTATTCATGAAGCCAATGCAAGAAATAGAGACGCTGGCCATAGAGATCGCCGCTGCCGCCAGAACGTCTTTTTGTACTCTTTTTGAAAATGGTGAACGTTACTATTATTGTACGTTATACACTACTGGCGAAGGACATGCGCCAAGCATTTCTGCATGGTCGTGGGAAGCTTTGGCGTTGGAATCGGCTAGACAAGCAGAGGAAAGTGATACGCCGGTATCCACGATTGCGGATCTCATCAAATGGTCGTATGCGGATTCGCCCTATTGTTGTTTTGGGGATGATCACTTTGCCGATGTCAAACAACGATATAACGAGCGTCCTTTCATTGCGGAACTGGAGAATGATGATTGGAAGCGCGAGTTGGATGTGAGGCTGAACGCCATGGAGCTGGCGATGAAAATGCTCGATGATGAAGGCGTATTTGCCTTAAATCAATCGCGAGAGTCCGTATGTGCCCTTGTTGAAGTCATGCCGCCGGATGAGATCAATACCGAAATTGCCTTACGTTTGAATCGGGCGGAATCTCCGGCTATGCAAGCATGGTTGGCGGAGGCGGCAGAATAGAAGCATCTGCAATTTAGGGAGTTTTGACCTTCTATTTGACCTTCTATAATGTACCGTTTCGGCTCAATTGGCTGAATAAGATGATTATGATAATAGGACTATAATTCTCGAACCACCTTTGCACATGAAAGGGTGGTTCTTTTTTATGTCTGCGACCCTCGGACAAACACACTTTTTCTGCCTTGTCCACATTTATACCTCACCAAAACTATTTAATTGCATTTAATAGATTATCAATAAAAAAGGAGGTTTTGAGAATGGGAAATAGAAGACCTGGAGCACCTAGAGGTGGTTATGACCCTGTTCAGATCTATAACTCGACTTCGTTTAATGCGAGTGGAGTAGTGGAGTATGCATCCATCTTTTGTAGCAACGATAGATATAGTGTTCAGCGTGATGAGACTTGGAGATCTTCCGGCCGTGGTGTGTGCCTGGTAACTAGAATCACCGCGACAGTTAGAACACCGAGTGGAAATATTGAGGCTGAACCGTATACCTCTTCTGGTACTTCGTACAGCCAGTTCGCCATTATACAGGTAGGGGTAAATCAGTTCCGAGTGACACGTGTTACAAGTGCGATTAGAAAATGCCGGAAATAACCGAAGAGGGTTAATATCGAGATTAGGTACGAAACATGAAGAGACGACTTGCCCGGGCTAGCAGGCAGGTCGTCTTCTTTTGCTTTAATGTTCTTTGTACCATAATATTCTGCGGTGCATCGAGGAATCTTTCAAAAGTCGGAAAGGCCGTAAGGCTGGTTGATAATTGCCTTCTATAATCCAAATTCGCCGTTTCTTGTCGATGGCTATATCGAACCCGACTTGTCTAAGCATAGGGTAATGCTCTCCCAATCGTTTGGCAGCTAATCGTGCAACTTGTTCCGCTCTGACAAGTAAGCGCCGATCTCCAATTCGAGCCAGTCTCAGTGCTTTAAAAACGGGAATGGGGCGGTTATTCACATTGGTGACTTGGTATCCTTGTGCAGCGACTTTAGCATAGGAACCTGTCACGTTCCAAGTGGACGAGGAACTCTTTTTGCGCTGAACCATGATCCGAATGTCGAACGGCCTGTGTTTAATTTGAGCAAGCTGCAGACGCTTTTGGACAATATATTCATCACTTTTGATTGTTTGTTCGAACCATTCCAGTAACTGCTCGTTGTCTCTCATGGTGACTGTGTTATTTTCATTTTGAATACGATAAGCATTTGCACCGCTTCGTTTAATGAACAGGATACCCCTTCCGTAACTGCCATTACGAGGTTTCAGTACAACGCTGGGATACTGAAGAAGCATCTTCGTTAACGTATCCTTCTCAAGCAACTGTGTTTCTGGCAACCGTTCAGCGAGAGAGGGCTCATCGCGCAGAATGCCATACTGCAACCATTTGTCTCTTTCGAATAACATTGGAATCACAGCCTTTTTTTAATCGTCTATGGTAATTCTAATTCAAATTCGTGATTCGCATAAGTGACCATTCGTCCAGATTTGTAAGTCGATGCATGTCCAATCGGTCGATGGAGACAGAAGATGAACTTTTGCGGAAATTACTGCATTCTGGGAAGGCGCTCATTCACGCTTTGAGTGCTTCTGGATACGCAGGCTCACTTCTATCACCACCGTGGATAACGGCATGCCGTGCTGGTACATGTACTGAAACAAGAGCCAAATGTGAAATGGTTTGAGTAGTACTAGACTGACCTTCCACTAGTACTTTTTACCTATAAATTAGCTTATAAAAAAGTGCGACTTTTTTACCAATATATATATAAATTATTCGTTTACTGTATGACTTTTCGATGTTATACTCACAATATTCAAAAAAATTTGTTGAAATATGTCGAATTGAGGCTTATCAGGATGATTATAGGTAAACAAAACGGCGAAGCGATCATCCTCATTCCATCACTTGAACCGGATGAGAGACTTCCAACCTATGTACGGCAATTGCGAGAGTATGGATTGACCAATATTGTTATTGTGGACGACGGATCGGGTGAGGCCTACCAGTCGATTTTCGAGGAGCTTCGTGAGAATGGTTGTGCTCTGCTAACACATGCGGAAAATCAGGGGAAGGGTGCGGCACTCAAGACCGGATTTGAGTATATTGGGAAGCAATTCGACGCATCTTCCTTCGTCGTAACCGCTGATTCAGACGGACAACACGCAGCTGAGGATGTATACCTCATAGCCCAAGAAGCAAGGATTTATCCGGACTCATTGGTGCTCGGGGTAAGAAACTTCAGCGAGGGGAATATACCCCCAAAGTCCCTGTTAGGCAATCGAATGACCTCCTTTATTTTTGCCATGCTCTATGGTAAAAAACTGTCAGATACCCAGACTGGGCTTCGTGCCTTCGGTCCAGGGTTACTTGCGTTTATGCAGGATGTTCGCGGCACTCGATTTGAATATGAGCTGCAGATGCTCATCTCGTGCATTCAGTCTGGCATACCGATTCATACGATGCCAATCCAAGTCATTTATGAAAATGGCAATGCGGGAACTCATTTTAAAGCAATCCAGGATAGTGCCCGAGTAATGGGTGTGTTGTTCTCCAATTTTCTGCGGTTCATTTCATCATCTGTGGCCAGTTCTGTTGTTGATTTGGGTATCGCCTGGTTTTTGATCGACGCGTTGCGGCCCGTGTTGGGTGAGCAGCACTATTTAAGAATTTTGCTTGCAACCGTGATTGCGAGAGTTATTTCCATTGTGGTCAACTATGTACTGAACAGACACTTTGTATTCCGCAAGGAGGATAGCCAGGGCAGTCTATGGCGCTATCTAACGTTATGCGGAGTAGTGATCTTGCTGTCCAGTACCGGTGTTTATATATTCCATACCGTTCTCTTCGTAGATGAGAAATTGGCGAAATTCGTCTGTGATGCCTTGCTGTTCCTGCTCAGTTTCCAATTGCAGCGAAGATGGGTATTTGCAGCAAGGAGGAAGCAGTTGTAGTGCAAAACGAAAAAAGGCAGAATATCTTTTTTGTCATCACGATGATCCTGATGTCGATTTATTTGGTATGGCGTACGTTCTTTACGTTGCCATGGGGTGAGGGCGTACTGAACGTCATTTTTGGTATGCTGCTGATTGTGGCTGAAACGGTCACCGTACTGACAACCTTTGAATTATTCTTTCAAAAGATGCAAAAAGAACGTACACAGCTCGATTTCCCAATCGTTCCGCCGGAGTATTATCCGGATGTGGATGTATTTATTGCTACGCATAATGAGCCTGTTGATCTGTTATATAAAACCGTTAATGCCTGTACGTTCATGGATTACCCGGACAAGCAGAAGGTTCATATCTATCTCTGTGACGATGGAGCAAGACCTGAGGTGGAGGAGCTTGCCAGACAATTTGGCGTGGGGTATCTGGGGTTCCCCGAAAACAAGGATGCCAAGTCTGGTAATCTGAACAATGCACTGAGCAAAAGCTCTTCGCCGCTCATTGCAACGTTTGATGCGGATATGATTCCACAGCACACCTTTTTGATGAAAACGGTACCCTATTTCATGCTCTCCACGTTTATTAAGGAGAATGAGGTATGGCGTCCTCGCCGAGAGGACGAGATGGACCCTAAGTTCAAGCTTGGTCTGGTGCAGACCCCGCAAAGCTTCTACAATCCAGATCTATTCCAGTTTAACCTGTATGCAGAGCAAGGTATTCCGAATGAACAGGATTTCTTCTCCAGAGAAGTGAACATCCTGCGTAATGCCTCCAATGCGGTAGCCTATACAGGAAGTAATACGATCATTTCCCGGCAGGGTATGGAAGACATCGGAGGTTTTCCGCTCAATACAATCACCGAGGACTTTGAGACAAGCATCCGCTTGCAGCAGGAAGGTTATATTACCTATGCGACTCAAGAGGTTCAAGCTGCCGGGCAGACAACAACAACAGTGAAGAGCATGATTAAACAACGAATTCGTTGGGCACGGGGTATCATTCAGAGCCTGCAGAATACGCGTGCACCTTTATCTGGCAAGCTCCCTTTCTGGACGAGAGTGACCTACTTAAGCAGTTTCTTATACTGGTGGTCCTTCTTTAATCGGTTGATTTTCATTTTGGCACCTATTTTGTTTGCGTTGTTCGACTTCCAGATTGTGAATACAACCTTTTGGCAAATCCTAATATTCTGGCTTCCATCTTATTTCTTCTATAGTGTATCCATGCGATATCTGTCCAGTAATATTCGGAATCAGCGATGGAGTCAGGTTATCGATACCATATTTATGCCTTATCTGATCTGGCCGGTTCTCCTGGAGACGCTGGGAATTCGCGAGAAAAAATTCAAGGTCACCAACAAAAGCAGAGCAAGCGGTCGACAATGGATGTCTGCTCTGTTATATGCACTTCCGCATATCTTCTTGCTGTTGCTTTCCATTGCAGCCGTGATTCGGTATGTGAATGGCAAGTACGGCATTGCGCTGTTCTTCAGCAGTATCATTATTTTCTGGCTGATTCATAACATGATTGCGCTGTGTTATGCCCTCTTCTTCATGATCGGCCGCCGTGCGTATCGGGAGACAGAACGGATTCGGGCGCAGGAAGATGTCACGATTCACGACCAAGCCAACAATCTGCGTTATCAGGCCAAGACGGTGGATGTATCTGAGCAAGGTATTGCCTTCTATGTCCCATATCCCATTTATTTGGCTGAGCAGAAGATCATCTCTTTGGTTGTCAAAACCGACCGGTATGAGGCCAATCTCGATGCAGTCATCGTTTATGTGAAACAGGATGGAGAGGGCTGGCGTTACTCCGCAACGGTTCAGCCGATTGATGAGAATGATAACCGCCAATACATGCAAATCATCTACGACCGTAAACACTCGTTGCCAGAGCAGATGAATCTGTGGGATACGGCTTATGACGATATGTTACGTAATGTGAAAAAAAGGATTGTTCAACCCAGATCGGATCAGCGAAAAATGCCGCGGCTTTCCCTTCAGCTTTCAGTTCATTTCACCAATGATGCTAGCTGTACGCTGCGCAGCTTCAATTATCGTTTCTTCTCCGCGACGGGTTTCCATGGTGATATTGCGGCAGGAGCGGTCGTTACTTTTTATACGAAGAGTAATATTGAAGTCATTTTGCAACATACGGGAAAAACGACAGCCCGTGAGCGCGAAGTGCTTCTCTCGGTGGAGAATATCGATGATATTGTGGAGAAGGGCCTGATCGACCAATTGCTGACGGATTTGATTCAGCCACATTCTGATCGTGCCACCAGAGAGGGTTAGGAGAGATAGAGATGCTCATTGTGCTTCATTTTGTGATGGGAGTTTTATTGATAATCTCCTTTGTTGGTTATATGCAGTTTGTTCGGAAGACATTTGCACTACGGTGGGAGTTTATCCCTGTATTTGTGTTTTCCTCGATTGCCTGCATCGTATATTTCGCTGGCTTGGCAGGTCAGCTCTTTACGGGCAGCCTTGTCATCCTGATTGCAGGTTTGCTTTTATATGGGGGAATGTTGTTTCTCAGGCTGCGCCGAGGGGCATCATTACGTATGTCCTTTTCTATATTCCAATTTTCATTCCTGGCAGGGACTTTTGTTTTCTTGCTGGTGCTCTTTCAGAACCAATTAACACATTACGATAATTTCTCCCACTGGGCTATCGTATTGAAGCAGATGTTGAGTACAGATGCCTTTCCGACGCCAGACTCCAACCTGATTGATTTTAAAAACTATCCGCTGGGGACTTCGTCGTTTATTTATTATGTCTGTCGCTTCATGGGGCACTCCCAGTCCGTAATGCTCTTGGCACAGGGATTGCTTATCTTTTCCTGTTTTTATGCCATGTTTGGCATTTTTTCGGAGAAGAAACGCTTTCTTCTGTACGCTTTTCTTGGACTCGGGTTATCTACACTTTCGTTTTTCAATCTTACGATTCGGATCACCAACCTGCTCGTGGATTTCTTGCTTCCGATCTACGCGCTCGCGATCTTGGCAGTGATCTACCAATATCGTAATGAGATCAAAAAGGCATGTATTGTTGTTCTTCCGCTTGCGGGATTACTGACCATTATCAAAAGCACGGGTATTATTTTCGCCGCGATCGGTCTGATATTCCTAGTGTATACATGGCTAAAACATAAACAAAAGTTCAGTTGGAAAACAGCGCTCGCTGTAGTGGGTACGATCTGCGGTGCGCTGATTCCCTACTTCAGCTGGAGCTGGCGAATGGCAACGGTGTTCCAAGGGATTGATAACAAGTTCGATGTGGCAACGTCGGGGATACAGGCGGGCAAAACGCCAGAGCAGATGCGTGAGATTCTGTGGACTTTCCTCAAGGCCAGTACGGATCTGACAACACGGCCAGTGATCGGCATTGTTATTTTCCAGCTTATCGCAATCGCAGCTTCTGTATTTGCCATTGTCGTGCTCAAGAAGAAGTGGAACTTGTGGAAAGCACTAATTGCACTGGACGTTGTTCTGTTACTGTATTACGCAGGGATCCTGGCCCTGTATCTCTTCTCCATGCCATTGGATGAAGCAATTGTCCTGGCTGGATTTGAGCGTTATGCGTCCAGTATCGTGGTGCTGTTCGCCGGTGGGCTAGTGTTGTGTGCTGCGATCGACCTGGAGCGATCATTTCACTATCGGATTGGTGAAGTGCCTGATTATCAATCCTTTAAGACGGTTGAGACAAAAGGTCATTATCAAAAAGGCATTATCGGCTGTATGGCGGTTGCGGCCACCATCCTTTTGTCCGAATATAATGGTATCGTGTCTATCGCCCAAAGTTATGATACAACGCTCCCTTACAAGATTCATGCGGTTACTGGTGATCGGTGGTACCCAGGTGGGCAAGAGGATAATAACAGATATCTCTTCTACGCCTCAGACAGGGACCAACAAGTCACGAACTATTACATGCAATATGTAGGGAAGTATTTCTTGTATGCTCCTCATGTGGACGGGATTGTATTGTTCTATGAGGATAATATGGATAACCTTCTAAGCGGCTATGATTATCTAGTGGTCGTCGAGACCGATCTCAACGCCAAGTGGTTGCTGAAAAAGCATTATGGCATCGACATGCAAGAGGGGATCTACAAAATCACCCGTGCCGGGGATCAGATCGTTCTTACTTTGACGTGAGATCACAATTGTTGAGATCCTGTTCTGAGCATCAGGTCAGGATAGATGGAATACATGATTGTATATAGAGTCTCCTTAAATATAGCCCGCTATAGCTAATACCTATAGCGGGCTATAACTCTTTCGTAGAACAGCTATTCCGATCGGATATGTTATATTTAATTCTATAATGATAAACGGGGAGATTAAACTATGAGCATACAAACAGAACCTAAACAACGAACAGTCACTCCATTTCGATATGATATTGTTGGCAGTTTCCTGCGCCCGAGTGCGTTGAAGGATGCCCGATTAAAATACCAGAACGGCGAAATTACCACGGAACAGTTGAATGAAGTGGAGAATGCCGAGATTGTGAAACTTGTACAGAAGCAAAAAGAGGTTGGACTTCAGGCTGTAACGGACGGCGAATTCCGCCGCTCTTGGTGGCATCTGGACTTCTTCTGGGGACTGGATGGTGTAGAGCGGACAATCATTGAGGAAGGTTACCGATTCAACGGTGCGACATCCAGACCGGAAACAGCTCGTCTGAGCGGCAAAATCAGCTATAGCAGTCATCCATTTGTAGCGCATTATGCCTTCTTGAAAGAAGCGGCTGGGGAAGACGTTGTTGCCCGTCAGTCCATTCCAGCAGCAGCCCAGTTCCTATTCGAATTGGACCGGGCAGATAACAAGGAAAGCACGCAGGCCATCTATCCGAACCGCCAAGAGCTTCTCTCGGACATTGTCGGGGCGTACAAAGCATCCATCCTGGCCTTTTATGAAGCCGGCTGCCGCAGCATCCAGATTGATGATTGCACGTGGGGTGCATTGTGTGACCAACAGTTCATCACAGTGATGGAACAGATTGGCGTTAATGTGGAAGAGTACGCAAACGAACTTGCAAAACTGAACGAAGAAGTGGTATCTGGCCTGCCGGAAGACCTCGTGGTAACCACTCATGTCTGCCGCGGTAATTATGTTTCGACATTTGCAGGAGTCGGTGGCGGTTATGAGCCGATTGCGCAGACACTACTGAGCATCGATAACTACTCTGGTTTCTATCTGGAGTTTGATACGGAACGGGCTGGTGACTTCAAGCCACTTCGTTTCCTGAAGGACAATCAGCAGGTTGTACTTGGCCTCTTCTCTTCCAAATTCGGAGAGTTGGAGAACAAGGATGACATCCTGAAACGGATTGAGGAAGCTACACAATATGTTGATCTGGATCGAATCTGCCTGAGCCCGCAATGCGGCTTCGCTTCCACGGAAGAAGGCAACCATCTGACCGAGGAACAGCAATGGCGCAAACTTGCCTTCATTAAGGAAATTGCTGAAGAGCTTTGGAAGTAACATTTGCAGCGTCATTCATCATTTACGCATGTGTTTATGTATAAGAAAAAATCGCTAAAAAGCCGTACGGACCATCATCCGTATGGCTTTTTGGTGTATCCTCACTTTTGAGTGGATGTTTGATCAGAACCCATATCAGCCAAGAGAGTGAAGCCATGGGTAGAGATGAGAATAACGGATCAGCCCATATTATATTAGGGTTACATTCCTTGATGAAGTAGTCCATTATCCGTTCTTAACGGAATAGTTATAGGATGAGACCGATAGGGTTTCTATTAAATTAGGATGAAGATAATATCCATGTATTACATTCCAGATCATGGTATATTTGTAGTATTAAATAATGTAAGGAGATAACTATGAGTCGCACACTAGTTTTTTCACTAAAAGTAATACCTCTGCTGTTAACTACGATTCTGCTGTTTTCCCTAATTTCTGTACATCCTGCCCAGGCAGAGGGTGAAGATGCGAACATTGAGGATGCTGTAGTAAAAAGTCAGTTGAACCTTAATTGGTCTTCGTTGGATGAGTTAAATAGTGGAGTTTCCCATTCCATTGCCTATGGTGGAGGGATTTATATGATGCCAGCTGCCGGAGGTTATGTGAAAACCTCTAAGGACGGAGTTACATGGAAGACAATCTATACCGGGAATCCAGTAGATTTTAGTTTGATTATTCATGGAAAGTCAGAATTCATGGGTTTTCGTGAGGAAGCAGATATCGTAACCGTATGGACATCCACTGATGGTCTGTCATGGGAGAAGTTAAATAATTCAATACATATAAGATTTTTAAAAGACGCCGTATGGAACGGGAAACGATATATTGCAGTTGGTGGAACAACATATGAAGGAAAGATTTTCTCTTCAGAGGATGGATTAACGTGGACCGAGCGAAAAACAGGGATCTCCACCAATTTTACAGCCGTAGCATGGGGCAATAATACCTTCGTGGCTCAAGGTTATGAAGGCGGAGTCGTAGCGGTATCCAAAGACGGAATCACCTGGAAAAAGGTGAAGACCAATCAGCCTAATTATGAGCAAGTTTGGGATATGACCTATGGCGGTGGAGCTTTTGTTGCTGTAGGGGATGCAACGATCATGACCTCGAAGGATGGACTGAAATGGACATACGTATCGTCCAAAGTCTTTTGGTCCAAGGTGTACTGGGCAAAGGACAGGTTTTATATTTTTGGTTTTGAATATGTGAATAAAGCCAATCATGTCCTGAAGGAGGTCAACTGGACATCCAAGGATGGTAAGAGCTGGAGCGATGCTGGGTTTGCAACTAGCCCTAAGCAGAACCCGTTTTTTACCATTCACAACGGTAAACAGTATATAACGATTACGGATGCTGGTATTCAGACATCTGCGGATGGGCGCAAGTGGAAGCTGACAAAACGATATCCTTTTGTGCTTCCGAGTAACGTATATGAAGCAGCAGTGAGCAAGGATAGGCTGGTGCTGGTGGGTGGGTATCGTAGCAAGCTTAACTTCCTTTCCGTCAGCTCGCAGGGTTCTGCAAAGATGAACACGGCTGGCAAATGGCAATCTTCTTATGTGGATCAAGCGTATCCACTTCGGGGAGTTGTATGGTCAGGGAAGGACTTTTTTGCGGTAGGAGATAACGGGAAGATGATGTCCTCTGTTGATGGGGTAAAGTGGAAGGACATTAAATCCCCGACAACTCAATCACTTACGAGCGTGCTGTATGCCAATAATACGTATTACGTGGCAGGTGAGGCCGGCACGATTCTTTCTTCCAAGGATAGGAAGACGTGGAGGACCCTAAACACTAATGTAAAGAAAAAAATCAATGCGATGGCATCAAACGGCACAACACTGGTAGCCGTTGGAGAAAAAGGGCTTTTGCTCGTCTCCGAGGATGGTCTGAAGTGGAACGAAATCCCGGCACGGTTTCCTGGACATAATTTCGATGTGGTATGGGGTGACGGAAAATTTGTCGTGACCACTGCCAGTTACTATGGGAATGCACAGAGTGCGGTTATTTTGACTTCAGAGGACGGTAAGAAATGGGCGAGGACAGAGTTCCGTGACGAATTATATGCTCGTGGAATGAACACTGGATTCTTTGGCATCTCATACGTGGGCAATCTCTTCATTGCTGTCGGCAGTGAAGGTTCCATCTTCCTTTCCGATGACGCTGAGAAATGGACCAAGCAGGATGTCTTGACGGTAGACGATTGGTACGATGCGGTGGAGTTTAAAGGGAAAGTGTACGTCTTTGGAAATACAGGTAAAATCGTTACGGCTGACCTCAACTCCTTGAAACGGAGCCATAATTAAGATGCTTAAAGGGAGAATCTATATGCGTAATCAATTCATCAAAAGTATGATCGTTTTATGTTTGGTTTTTGTACTATTACCGACCACTATTATCTCGGCTGCATCGCTTATCAAAGACCCGGTCCTGGCCAAAGTTATTCGAGCAGATTTGAAGATGTCGGCTAAGAAGGAAATAAAGGTTGCCGATTTGAAAAAATTAAAATCCATATATGCTATGGAAACAAAAAGTAAGATTTCTAACCTGCAAGGTCTTGAACATGCCGTTAATATGACGGATCTATTCTTGCCTGGTCAAAATATAAAAAATATTAAGCCACTCTACAAGTTAAAGAAATTGACGTTCTTAGCTGTTGAAGGCAATCAGATTGCAGATATCTCGCCACTTCTAGGTCTGACTAATCTGCAAAATCTGGTTATGGATGATAACAAAATCAAAAGCCTGGCTCCATTAAAAAATATGCATAAGCTGACCAGTTTACTCGCCAGTGGGAATCAGGTGACCGATCTAAGTCCGCTTCAGAAATTAAAGTTGGAATGGGTCATTATGAATGATAATAAAATTCAAGATCTGACACCTTTCAAGAACCATCCAACCTTGGAGTATCTATATGTAGAAGATAACCTCATTGAGGATATTGCAGTGCTCGAAACCATCCCACATCTAACAGAAGTATATTTGGCTAACAATCCGCTGAATGATCGAGCAGAACAGGTTGTGAAAAAGTTGGAGAAGAAAGGCGTCCTTGTAAGTCTGGTAAGCGAAGAAGAAGAAGCGGATCAGGCGAAGTAGTTTTGATTAGAGAAGATGTATATATAGTAAGAAGAAGTAATCCCTCGTTAATAGTGAACAAAAACAAAGAAGGCCGCAGATATTCTGACGGCCTTCTTTAATTATGTTGGACAGAAACGCTCGGTAACAACTTAACGCCCGTCCCACAACAATATTATTCCACTACGATCTCCTTCACCGTCTCTCCCTCAACCAGCACCGGCTGATAGTAGGTGTTTGTTGGCAGATCCTTTTTGCCTTGCAGATTCTTGATCACCCAGTCGGCAGCATCGCGGCCCATTTGTTCTTGGGGATGGGTTAGCGTTGTTAGCCTGATGTTGGCGTTCTTGGCGATGTACGAATTGTCCTGCCCAATGATGGATAACTCATCCGGGATCGAGATACCCAGTTGTCTGCAGGCGTGCACGACCTCCAGTCCCACCTCATCGTTGTAACAGACGATTGCGGTGAGCGAATCCCTATTTTCGTCCAGATACGCTGCTACATTAGAGGATAACTCTGGTTTCGATGCGGTATCAAAGGAAAGCACTTGCTCAGGATGGAACCGTAACTTCGCTTCACCCAGCGCCTTGATGTACCCCTTCATCCGGTACTTGCCTTGTAGATCATCCATTTTGGCAATAATGCCGATCTGGGTATGGCCTTTAGAGATCAATTCCCGAGTGGCAAGATAACTAGATTGCACGTCATCCAGGCAGAAGAACGGAACCTCCAGCTCCTCATAAAATGCATTAATCATCGTAAACGGCACATCCTGCTCTTTGAACGACAGGTAGTATGCAATGTTTGGGTTGTAGAGATTACTTTTGGTCGGTTCGACAATCAGGCCATCCACGCCGTAGGAGAGCATCATTTCGAGGGCTTTTTTCTCCTGCGCTACATCATTATTAGTACTGGCCAGCAGTAACGAGTAGTTGTCCTCATTCAGACGACTCTCAATACCGCGGATAATGGACGGAAAGATATAATCCGAGATGTATGTCGTGATCACACCAATCGTTTTCTTCGATGTGTTGCCGCCTGATCGAGAGCGATACTGATTGCTAACGTAGGTCCCTGAACCTTTTTCGCTTCGTAAAAATCCTTCGTTTGATAACTCCAAAATAGCCTTCCGCACCGTCTGGCGGCTTACGGTGTAGCTTTCCTGTAATGCCAACTCGGTGGGGATCTGTTCCCCTATGCTATATGTCCCCGAGAGGATATGACTCTTTATATCATCAATGATGACCTGATATTTTGGCTTCACGTAGTCCACTTCTTTCATCGTTACTCATCTATATCAACGTTGTTGTTCAAATAGTTGTACGTACATATTTTAGCATGATTCAGATAGGATGAAAATAAAACCGAACATTTTTCGAAATAAACCGTACATATCCGGCCTTTTTGAATGGAGGTGTACCTTACAGCATAGCCAATTTATAGCCATATAAGACCTTTGAATGGTTGAATAGACTACAATATATGTCCTTTGTAAGTATAACTATTATATATTATTGACAAATGTACGTACAAAAAATATACTAAGGCTGTCAGAAAAGGAAAGCGCATTCTTTGAAAACACAACAGGAAGCATCTATACAAAATTCATTATTAGCTATCGCCATAAGTAAGAGCTTCACCTTATATATGCATCCTTTAGGATGTGAAATCGCGACCGGAGAGGGGATACACGTGATTATGAGTCAATTGGACTTGAAAGAAGCCATTACCAAGGGCGCTACTTCGCTCGGAATAGAATTCGGATCAACGCGGATTAAAGCGGTGTTGATTGACGAGCGTTTTGAGACCATCGCTTCAGGTAGTTATGAATGGGAGAACCTCCTGAAAGATGGATATTGGACGTACAACCAGGAGGATATCATCACAGGTCTGCAAACGGCTTATCGTGAGATGAAGCAAGATGTGGAACAGAAATACGGAATCACGCTGCGCACGGTCGGGTCTGTCGGATTCTCGGCCATGATGCACGGATATATCGCTTTGGATAGCGCTGGTGAACTGTTGGTACCTTTCCGCACCTGGCGTAACGCTACGACGGGGGTAGCTGCAAGAGAGCTAACGGAACTTCTGCAATTCAATATTCCGGAACGCTGGAGCATTGCCCACTTGTACCAAGCGATTTTGAACGAAGAGGCGCATGTGCCACAGATCGATCACCTGACAACTTTGGCTGGATACATCCACTGGTTGCTGACGGGCAATAAGGCGATTGGGATCGGCGATGCTTCAGGGATTTTCCCAATTGACGAGTCTACACATAACTACCACCCATCCATGATCCAACAGTTCAACGAACAGGTCGCAGGCAAAGGTTATCCGTGGAAAGTCGAGGACCTTCTGCCCAAGGTATATCTCGCTGGTGAAAATGCAGGTGCATTGACGGAAGCGGGAGCCAAGCTGCTCGACCCTTCGCAAGATCTGCAAGCAGGCATTCCGCTCTGCCCGCCAGAAGGCGATGCCGGAACGGGTATGGTGGCAACAAATAGCGTGAGAAAACGTACGGGGAACATCTCCGTCGGCACATCCGTATTTGCGATGATCGTACTGGAGAAGGAATTATCCAAAGTGTATCCCGAGATCGATATGGTCACCACGCCGGATGGTAGCCCAGTAGGGATGGTGCATGCCAACAACTGTTCCAGTGATATCAACGCATGGATTGGATTGTTCCGTGAATTCTCTCAAGCGATGGGATATGAAGTGGACAACGGAAAGTTGTTTAGCATGTTGTTTAACAAGGCTTTGGAGGCAGACCCTGATGGTGGTGGCTTGCTCAGCTACGGTTATTACTCAGGTGAGAACATTACGGGACTTGAGAAAGGCCGTCCATTGTTCGTCCGCTCCCCGGAAAGCAACTTCAGTCTGGCAAACTTCATGCGGACACATCTGTTCAGTGCCTTCGGTGCACTCAAGCTGGGTATGGACATTTTGACGGAGGAAGAGAATGTGGCGATTGACAGCATTTTGGCTCACGGTGGTCTGTTCAAGACCCCTGTCGTCGGACAACGGATTGTAGCTGCTGCGATGAACGTACCGGTATCGGTGATGTCTACCGCTGGTGAAGGCGGGGCATGGGGCATGGCACTTCTGGCTTCGTACATGATCAACAAGGATGAAGAGGAGAGCCTGGATGTGTTCCTAGAGCAGAAAGTCTTTAACGATGTTGAGGGAGTCGAAGTGGCGCCGGATGCATCGGATGTGAAAGGGTTTGAAGCATTTATCGAACGCTATCGGAGTGGACTTGCGATTGAGCAATCAGCCGTGGATCATCTGGTAGAGAACGGGAGGGAATAACATGTTAGAACAACTGAAAGAAGAGGTATTCCAGGCGAATCTGGAACTGCCAAAGCACGGACTTGTAAAATTCACTTGGGGTAACGTCAGCGCAATCGATCGGGAAAGCGGTCTGTTCGTGATCAAACCAAGTGGCGTCAGCTACGATACGATGAAAGCAAGTGACATGGTTGTGGTCGATCTGGACGGTAACGTGGTGGAGGGTGAGATGAGACCTTCCTCGGATACCGCAACACACGCCGTACTATATAAGCATTACTCGGAGATTGGCGGCATCGTGCACACGCATTCAACATGGGCGACCATCTGGGCGCAAGCCGGACTGGACGTACCTGTTATGGGAACAACGCATGCGGACACGTTCTATGGGGCGGTGCCTTGTGCACGTTTCCTGAACCAGGACGAGGTTGATCGTGGATACGAAGCAGAGACAGGACGCGTCATTATTGAAACGTTTGAACAGCGTGGGATTGATGTTATGGCTGTTCCAGCAGTATTGCTTCATGGGCATGCGCCGTTTACGTGGGGGAAAGATGCCAAGTCTGCGGTGGTGAACAGTGTCGTGCTGGAGGAAGTGTGCAAAATGAACCTGTACGCGCGGCAATTGAATAACTTCGCGAAGGAACTGCCACAAGGCATTTTGGATAAACACTATCTGCGAAAACACGGAAAAGACGCGTATTACGGACAGAAGTAATTAGGTTATGTAGCGATCGGTTGATAATAATTCAAGCGAATAGGTTGTTTGTTACTACTACCAATGAAGTTGTATCAAACTTTTACACGATAACGGAGAGTGCAGAACCAATCTGTAGAAGCGAAGCTAAAAGCTTTCTGCAAGAAAGCTACTTCGGAAGGATGTACTGCGCCTTTATAACCGGATATCATCCTTATTAAAATTGATCAAAGAAATCCGGGGATAACCAGCGATCGGAAGATGGTACTGCAATCGCAGTGTTCTAGTGTAAACCCAAATGTTCAACTATAAAATAATGAAATGAGGATGATTATATGTCAGCAGCAAAAGAATTCTGGTTTGTGGTCGGTTCACAGCACTTGTACGGAGAAGAAGCACTGGGTGAAGTAAAAGCCAACGCACAGAAAATTACGGATGCCCTTAATGCAAGCGGCGTACTGCCGTACCCGCTCGTATTGCAGGATCTGGCGGTAAGCGCAGATAAAATCACGAGCACGATGAAAGAAGTCAATTACCGTGACGAAGTAGCAGGTGTGATCACATGGATGCATACGTTTTCCCCAGCGAAAATGTGGATTCGTGGTACAAAATTGCTACAAAAACCTTTGCTGCACTTGGCAACCCAATTCAACGAAAGCATTCCTTGGGCAACCATCGATATGGACTTCATGAACTTGAACCAAGCGGCACACGGTGACCGCGAATATGGCTTCATTAATGCCCGTCTGAGAAAACAAAATAAAATCGTTGTTGGCTACTGGGAGCGCCCAGAAGTGCAACAGCAGGTCGCAGACTGGATGGACGTAGCGGTAGCTTATAATGAAAGCTTTAACATCAAAGTAGCGCGCTTCGGCGATAACATGCGCAACGTGGGCGTAACCGAAGGTGATAAAGTGGAAGCACAGATCCAATTCGGATGGACGGTTGATTACTTTGGCATTGGCGACCTCGTGCAATACGTGAACGCTGTAACAGAGCAGGAAATCGATGATTTGATCGCTCAGTATGGAGACCTCTACGAATTCGATTACGGCACGAACAGCAAGGAAGCTTGGGAAGCCAGCGTACGTGTGCAAGCGAGCTATGAGATTGCGATCAAACGTTTCCTGGACGAAGGTGGATATAGTGCCTTCACTACGAACTTCGAGGATCTGCATGGCATGAAACAACTTCCGGGCTTGGCAGTGCAACGCCTGATGGCTCAAGGGTACGGATTTGCCGGTGAGGGTGACTGGAAAACGGCTGCGCTGGATCGCTTGCTGAAAATCATGGCCCATAACGAGAACACAGGCTTCATGGAAGATTACACATACGAGATGGCTGCCGGACAGGAAGCTATTCTGCAATCTCACATGCTTGAAGTAGATCCGACACTTGCCAGCACGAAACCAAGAATCATCGTGTCCCCACTGGGCATTGGTGATCGTGAAGATCCGGCACGTCTCGTATTCGATGGTAAAGCAGGCGAAGGTGTCGTGGTATCCATGGCAGACTTCGGTACACATTACAAACTGCTGATCAACGAAGTATCTGCTTTTGAACCAACCGTTCCAGCACCTAATCTGCCAGTAGCACGTGTTCTGTGGAGCGTGAAGCCGAACTTCCAAGATGGAGTGAAGGCATGGATCGAAAATGGTGGTGGTCACCATACGGTTGTATCCTTGAACCTGACGACAGATCAGATCGTGACGTATGCGAAGCTGGTGAATCTGGAGTACGTTATTATTAAGTAAAAGTTGAGTGGCAGCTACTGCCTGAACTCAACCAATTTTTTTCTCTGTGGCCGGGGGTTAACCCTCGGCCCTTTGTTTGTTATGCTGAGAAGCATGATGTGAAGCTGAGCAAGGATTTGCTTTTTCATCGAAAAGGGATAAGAAATGAAGGAGGAAGGACATGTATACAAAAGAAAGCTTGATGCAGCAACTAGAGCAGCTTGGTGTGGATAGGCAAGGCACGGTGCTCATTCACTCTTCCATGAAAAGTATAGGCGAGGTTGAAGGTGGAGCAGACACAGTGTTGGATGCCTTTAGCGACTATATGAAAGAGGGATTGTTGGTGCTTCCCACTCATACGTGGTCTACCATTAATGCGGATAACCCAGTGTTCCACGTGGAAAATTCTACCTGTTGCGTGGGCATTCTGCCTGAACTTTTTCGTAAACGTCCGGGCGTAGTTCGTTCGTGGCACCCTACGCATTCGGTATCGGCACTGGGAAGGGATGCAGAGGCATTTACGAAGGATGATCATCTCTTCGATACACCGTGTGCGAGAGGTTCAGCATGGGGGAAACTTCTTGATCGGAAAGCGACGATCTTGTTAGTAGGCGTTGATTTGAAGCGGAATACATTTATCCACGGGGTCGAAGAGTGGGTGGACATCCCTGGCAGAATGACGGACGAGCATGAGATGCTGTATACGGTTTTACCGGATGGAAGTCAGATTTCAGTACCATCCCGCAGACATTGTGGGTTGCCATGGTCGGAGCATTTCTGGAAAGTAGACGAGGTATTGGTTCGCGAAGGTGCGATGCGTACAGGAAAGCTCAGCGATGCGGTCGTAAGAGTGTGTGATGCGGCTAAGACAGCAGAGGTAATTACGGAGATGCTCAAGCATAACCCCGATCTATTCACGGACAATCTCCCTCTACATGCAGTAACCGAATGATACAAGGGCCGTCCGGTAGCCGGATGGCTCGATATCGACCACTTGATGATAGCTGAATAACTCCCGAGCAGATGATCTCCTCTCCTGTTTGTACTCTAAACCTTCAAAAGCATTCATAAATATCAGAAATAGATCAGCATTTCGATCAGAGGTTGGTCGGACTTCCAGTGTATGGGCTACTCACCCTTATGGTGGTGTGATAAGATATGGTTAAATTAACCAATAAGTTTGGCGTAGCAGAATTGTATAGGTGTTTATTGAAGTTATATATAAGTATCACATAGAATCATGAACAACCACGTTGTCATTGTAGCATCTAAGAAGGAGAAGATTCGTGAACCCTTTAGTATGGTATGATCTCTTTTTATTTGTCCTATTGTTTGGTGTAGGTGTATATGTGTTTGCTACGGTTAGAATTACGAACTTACATAAAGTGTACTTTTTGTTTCACGGGTTGATGATGCTCTGGCCTTTCTGTCAATTTGCGAGTACGCTCACGGATGATTCCGGTCTGCAATTGTTCTACGTTACCTTATCTTTCGTTGCGGTCTCCTTGCTTGGGAGCGGGTGGCTTCTACTGACGATCTTTATTACCGGTTATTCAGAGCGTCTGAGTGCAAAAGGAACCTTCTTGCTATTTGTCCCTGCGGTGATCGGGGCTATAGGTGTGGTCGCTAATCCATGGAACGAGTTCGTCATTCCACTGGAGGGCGGGTACATCGAGCGGGATTACGGCCTTTGGTTCTGGGTTGTGATGACTATTCTGGTGAGCTATTTCTTGACTTCTCTCGTGGTTCTATTCCGGGCGGTGTATTCTTCGAAGACGTCTGCCATGATCAAAAAACAGGTGAGAATCACCCTGTTGGGTATCTTGGTGTTGGCTGTGTTTGCAACAATTGATGCGATTCTGAATGTCGTTCTAGCCCGTTGGTTGCCGATCATTCCTGGCATGACTTCGCTGGGGATCTTTCTATCGAACCTGTTCTTTGTCTATGTGATCAAAAGATACAATGTGTTCGATCTGGTCTCCATCGCCCATGAGGATGTAATCAATACCATTCCATATGGCATCCTGGTACTGGATGAGAATGAAGTCATTGTTGAAGCGAACAAAGCCTCTCGATCCTTTATGGATCTGCATGTGGGGGATTCTTTTGATATGGAAGCCTTTCTGGAGTCTGTTCATGTTGTGGGCAGCTGCCGGGAGTTCGTGAATCACTATAAGAAAAAAGAAAATACCCTCTCTCACATTGAAGTGATCGTGGAGCGGGACAACAATATCCGGCACTATATCCTGCAATCGTCTCCGATTGTGGATTCGGCTCTTGTGCCGATCGGTCATATTCTCACGTTCCAGGACGTCTCGCAGGAGCGTTTCTACGTGAAAGAGATGAATCGCCAGAACGTAACGCTTCAGGAGCGAAATCAGGCGCTGGACCTGATCCGTCAGGAGTTATCCGAGGCCAATCGCAAACTGGAGGAACTCGCGCTGACGGACAGTTTAACCAACTGTTACAACCGTCGTTATCTGACCCAACATCTGAATCACGAGGTCATTACCAATATTCAATACAAAACACCATTTTCACTCCTGTTGCTCGATATCGACTACTTCAAAGCCATCAATGATCGTTATGGACATGTCATCGGGGATGAAGTGCTCGTTCGCACGGCGGAGGCGGTCAAACAATCGATTCGCAGTACCGATATCCTGACGCGTTATGGCGGGGAAGAGTTCATGATCTACCTTCCGCATACGGAGCATGACTTGGCGAACCAAATCGCAGAGCGCGTGAGAACAGCTGTGGAGTCTAACAACATTATGGTGGATCACGAAATTATGCAGGTGTCGATTACGATTAGTATTGGGATTCTTTCCTTTGAGGACTTTGAAGTTGTGCATGTGCCAGACAATCCGGAGGGGTATTTGACTCAGTTATTCGCTGCGGTGGATAAGGCGTTGTATCAGGCGAAGCAGAATGGGCGGAACAGAGTGGAGTTTGCTGAGTTTGAGCGGGAAGTTATTTGAGTTATAAGGATTGAGATATATACTCTCTCCCTCTTGAGTTGGCGAACGAAGCATAGTAATTAATTTGTTTTAGGAGTGAGATGAATGGCGCTTAATGATTTCCAAAGGTTTAACATACACGAAATAGAGAATGTTATGAGGAAAGGTAATAAGAAATTTATTAGATTTCTAGATGAAGTGTATGAGTTAAAAGGGATCAAGTATTTATTAACAACTATAAAATCTTCAGGGCTATACTTAAATTTATATAATAATGATAAGCAAAATCAGTTAATTAAAGAAGTTACTGAGCATCTGAGGAAGAGGTTGAATAATCATGAATTTGAACAATTAAATAAATTAATAGATGAAGCAAATAAACTGTATAAATTAGTAGTTCAGTTTAATGAAAAGAAAGATGAATATTTTAATCGATTTGTTGAGCTTAATCCTAACAATATGGTCAGTTCATATGTGTTATCTCTAGAAAGGTTTTTAAGCTCATTGCATAGTGAGCAATTTGATTCTGAAATTTGGAGAACAAGAGTAGGTTTATTTGATTCAGCAGTAGAGTCTACAGGTATGATTCTAAAAAGTTTTATGTATAACAATATTGATTTTTGTCGTCATAATAACAATATTTCAGATTCGTTATTAGACATATCTAACAAGCACATTGATTTTAGCATTTTCTGGGTTGAGATTGATAATATCATTAATCTATGGAAGTACTCTTCTGTTAAGATTGATGAATATTCTGAACTTGAAATCTTTAAAGTAAATATTGAAGACAAGGAATTTCAATTGAATAATATAGTATCTAACGCCAGATATATAAATTTAAAGGACAGTTGGGAATTTTCAATTTTAGGAGAGTTAGTTTCTAAATATGAATTAAATGATATAAAAGCCAAAGAAGAGCTTTTAAAAGAACAAAAAAATAAAATAACGTATTTAGTATCTGGTTTATTATTTGGAACAGTTACTCTCGAAGAAACTGTTGATAATGTAAAACTTCATAGATGGTTATCGGCATATCAACTTTTGGTAGAAGAGTGCCAAAGATTTCTAAAAAAACGAAACGAAGAAAAGTATAGTTTAAAGGAGTACTGTTTAAGTAAAACTAAAAAACAATGGAAAGAATTTTTTACAAGACATGGTCTCAATAAATCTGAATTCAGCGTAATTTTTGAAGGATTCATTTTCAGTAAAAATTCACAGGATATCACAGATACCCCTTTTATAAAGTTTGATGACTTATTTGTTGTAGTACCTTCTTTATTAGTAAACAGTGATATTCCTCGTGCATTGGCATCTAACTTCCTTAATAGGAAGTTAGAATTATCATTTAGAGGAACTGGATTTGAAGAACGAACTAAAGTAGGTTTAAAGATGAGGAATATCAAAACAGGGTCCTTATATAAAAGAGATAATGAGACAGAATACCAATGTGATGTAGTATTTAAAATAGGTTCAGATGTGTTCTTTGTTGAATGTAAGTCCCACGTGCAACCCTACACTACAAGACAACATGCAAATCATTTATACAAATTGTATGAAGAAACATCTCAAATAAATAGAATTGCAGATTATTTTGTGGAACATTTAGATTATGTAAAAGATCAATTGAAAATAAACGATAATGAACAAATATTAAACACACATAGATTAATAATTACAACTTCAATGGTAGGAGCACCATTATATATAAATGGTGTGTATATTGTAGATGAATCTTCGTTTAATACATTCATTAGTAGGAGTAAGCCATCAATGAAATTATTGAATAAGGATAAATTTAGTGAAATTAACTCAAACAAGTATGAAATATATAATGGTGAAATTACTACTGGGAAGATACTTGAGTTTTTGAAAAATCCTCCTCAAGTAGAGATAATGGAAGAATTTATATCTGAACAAACAATTGAATTAGGGAATATCATTTTGACCAGACTTTTCCAAGTTCAAAGTACAATGCATATAGGACAAGAAATTGATAAGTTCACTGCAGATTTAGCAGAAAGACATTATGTTAATTCAACTGAACTAAATGAGTTATATAATAATGAAAATTAACAGGAAGTATCGTCTTGAATTTAATAAAATCTACTCATATAAAAAACTATTAGAACCCTCTGTACTAATTCAGAGGGTTCTAATAGTTTACATATCGCTTTCAATTCAGATAAAAGAAGCCTTGAATTAGGGTTGTGTATTTTGTGATTAAATTATTAAAATCCGATATTTGTGTAATATGAGAGGTTGCACATTCATTTTTGATTTCTAATTCTCTTTCTGTTTTGAATCGAGTTTTTTTCTGAAGAAATGAGATATCCTAAGTTTGCCGCTATGTAACCAATTACTCCAAACTCGATTATTTTTGAGGTTATAATTTGTGAAATCTGAATTGTCCTTAATAAACCAGTACTGTTAACCTGATGTTGAAAAGTAACAAAAACACCTGTCAGGGGTAGAGAAAAATTTATCGAAAAAGTATAGAAAAAGGCATCAAAAGTATCCATAATGTATTCTTGATCAGATGTAATAGCCCAGATATTATACAAAAGTGAAAACATCATACTTGGCATTATCAAGAATAAAATTAAGAACATTATTTGTAGTGTAACATTCGCTTGTAAGCCTATCTTTGACCAAGGGTTGGGGTTCTTAATGAAACTAATAGCCCATCTAGAAAAAAGGTAAATAATATAAATTATTAATAGTGTTATTTGAAGAATACTCAATAGGAATATAATATACCCTATTAGTTGTCCATTCTGTATTAGCCAATAATTCAATAAAACTCCTTTTGATATTAGGTAAAGCCCGATCACAGCGGATACTAAGTAGAATAGCGTCCAAATTAGAACTTCTTCTTTATAACTACTAAAATGCTTACCTACTAGGAATAATAAAAATGGAAGTACCAAACCTATTACAATCAATACAATTGAAAATATAAGTTCTAGCATCAGAATACTCCTTATATATTGTTGAAAGTACCTAATTACTAATCTTTTTAAAATTAGTGATGATTTCTCTGTTTATTTTAGTTATAGATAGAAGTTCTTCGACATCCAGAGCTGAAATTAATGTAATGTGTTCATCGAATGCTTTACGATAATCTGTCTCCTCCTCGAATTTAAAGATCTCAACAGCTGGTACCTTGAATGCGTTAATTATTTTCTCCAAAGTCTCAAGTGAAATATTCCGATCTCCCCGTTCAACTCCACCAATATAGCTGTAATGAAGACCTGCTGCTTCCGCCAGTTGTTCCTGAGTCCAGCCTTTTGCCTTTCTTAACTCACGTATTCGGTTTCCTACGTCCTCTGGTAAACTCATTTGATCACCTCCACTTAAGGTTAGAAGAGGTTATAGAATCCTTACAGACTAATATGTGCAAACTGTATTGTTAAATAAAAGTACTTATAAGTACGATTTATGTTGATCTTCTTTTGATTTATCTATACAATTATAAGAAAATGGATAATTAAGGAGGAATCATCCTTGCGAAAATCTATCCTAAAATCACTCAAACCGGACATCATTGTTGAAATGTTGGAGATGGCTGTGGCTTTTGAAAATTGGAGCAAGGTGATGGAGAGGGCGGACATGTTATATCAATGTGTTCAGTCTATCCATGAAGAGCGGCAGGAGTATCGGTCAAAGGGAGTGCCTGCACCACATATACACATCGAGCGGCCCTTGGTCTACTATTACGGGTTCAGCCATTTGATGCGGGGTATGGCTCACCAGAAGATGGGACAGGTAGATCAGGCGAGGGCATGTATCGATCAATATGCAGAACTGGGATGGATGGAGGATCTGGATGAGGTAGGCATGCAGGCGGTGCAGGAGTTCAGGCATAAGGCACAGGTAAATCGGTATGCTCTTGAGATTGAAGCCGGGCAGGTGGAACTGCTGGAGGAGTTTGTGAACTTTTTGCTTGAGCATCCGGAGGAATGGTTGGTAGGTCTGAAAGTGATTACGGAAGCAGCAGTGCGGCATAGATGGCAGATTGATCGGGTTTTATATGTGTTCGAGGATCAGATACAGGGTGTTGGTAGAGAAATGGATTCTTCAAACAACGTTGATATGTACTGTTACTGTTATCAGCGGGCTTTGTATGAACAGTGGATGGGAAGACCACAGGAGGCCGTGGAGTTCATTTTGCAGGCAATTCAGTTAACGGATAAGCTTGGGATGGATCGGTATTTTATAAAGTGCATGGCATTGTTGGAAGTATTGCGGGAAGAGGCGACAGCGGAGCAGATTGGACGATATCGGGTGATGTTGGAGGAAATGAAGTAGGAGAGGTATTTACTGAAACTGGTAGGATATGCCTTGAAGTGGGTATATGCATATAGGACCATAGCACCGATGAGGAGCACAGCTTGTGTTTTTATCATGGTGAAATCAGGATGTTAGCCGGATAGTTTACATATTACACTTCTGCTAACATAGGATAATCCTATTTCGAATGAGCGGAGAAACGTATGAGTACAATCAAAGTTACCCCTGAACAACTACATCACGTATCAAATCAGGTGGATCAAGCCAGACAACAGTTGGAGAGTATACGAAGTGATCTGACGAGACAGATCATGTTCGTTCAGATGATGTGGATGGGCGCGACGCAGGAGCGATTTTACTATGAGTTCGAGCAGTCACGACCTATACTGGATAAAGCGCTGGAGAGTATGGTGAATACATCCAAGGAATTGAAGGATATCGCCACGCGTTTCCAAGATGCAGATGCTCAAAAGGTAAGTCTGGGTGGTGCGTTTGGAGCAGTCGGTGCCGCAGCTATGATGACCAAATCATCAGGTGATTCAGGTTCGGGTGATAAGGGCTATCGGATGGCTCAAATCAATATGTTCGGTAAGTGGGTATGGATGCCTGTCAACGAGAATGGTGTTGCGGATCAGGCTGCTCTTCAGGCTTATCAGAGGGATCAGGGAAATCTAGACTTTAATCGCATGCAAGCTGTGAACGTTGAACCGCCTGGGGAAGATATTTTTGCGTTACAGATCAAGGCATTTGAGATGGGCATTCATCCTACGACGGGAGAGCCTGTATCAGATAAGTATGCTCAGATGATGGTGACCTCTCTGAAGTTTAGTCAGATATTCATGGCGATTCAGATGGTTCGAGGAAGTATGCCGGGACGTTCAGGACCGTTTAAAACTTCGTCAACTGGCTTGGCATCTAAGATTCAGAATAATATAAAGAAGACTGAATCCAGAGTTGAGAATACTCAGACCGATAACAGCTTGGGAGCGACTCCAAAAACTATTATCAATTCAGAAATGGAATCTAAAATATTGGAAGGGCAGCGAAAAGTCCCAAAAAATAGTTTGATAGGTGGACACTCACCCAATATAAACAATAGCAACAATAGTTATGCTGTAGAAGTAGTAAGAAGTAATCCGGATGGAACTAAGTATGTTCTCTTTACTAAACAATTCGAAGATGGAAATATTTCTAAACTTAAGCATAGTACTTTGTTTCCAAATTGGTGGAGTGAAGATAAGATTATTGGAAGTATAAAAGATGTTGGAGATACGCCCGCCATATCATCAAGAATAAGAGATAGGGCTACGTGGCATCGTGAGAAGGTTGATGGTGTAGAAGTTGATGTAATTAAAAATGGGGATGAAGTTAGTAGCGCCTATCCTACAGGTGATGTAAACGCACCCCAACCAGCAGGTTTCTAACTTATAAAATGAAAGGTAACTATAAAATATGTACAAACAATTAGATAATCTTTTATCAGCTGTGACCACAGTTGATTCCTGGTATGATGACGGTTGTATTATAGCAGCAGAAATATTGGAGGATTTCGGACAAAGTGATTGGGATCAGTTAACCATTGAGGTGTTGAATAAACCACTGTACTGGAAGAAAAAGCTGGCTTACTGTCTAGATAGTACACAGCACACACAAGAATTTGAAATCCTGCTTTCTCTACTTTCTGTTGAAGACAGCGAGTTGTTTGAAATATGTATAGATACATTAAGAAGTTACACATCTACTGAACATAAGCAACGAATTATAAATCATCCAATGATATTAGATCGTGTGCATAATGCAATTTCAGGAGCAGGCACTGCCAGCCAAAAAATATTAGAGGAATTTCTTAAGGGGTTAAAATAGATGAAATAGGTAGAATGAAAAAATTCACCATCAAACGATAACGCAGTTGTTAGGGCTGCGTTATTTAGTCGTTACTTTGTACGTAACTCTTAGAGGAATGAGAGCATGGATTTTGATATCGTAGAGATAAAGGACTACTATGACACGGAAATAATTAATTATGACTTTACTATTCTAAAAGATTTGGGCATAAGTGAAGAGAATGCTCATTTTTTAATCGACATAGGAGTTCCAGAACAATATGATGATTTTTCCTTTTATGAATCTGAAGCTTTCCAAGTGAAAGTTTTTGAAAGAGAGGAATATATTCAGATTGGTCACTTCGCAAGTTATGGTATGCGTGACTCGTATGGTCTCTATCTAAAACAAGGGAGCGATATGTTTTTCACAACATCATCACTGGATAACTCCAACGTATATATGCTCAATAAGAATTTGGGAACCTTCTTTTTGTTTCATCTAATTAGAAGTGAACTGGCAACTAAAATGAGACTGGAAGGTACATATACCTCAGATGAGTATGCTAGAGCACTTCGTGGTTATTTTGAGAAGATTGATCCGATAGCAATGAATAATGTCGAAGGTTACTGGTCACATATGCTGGAAGACTACGAAACTGGATTGTAACTTTTCGAGAAACCCTGCATGGTTCTACATCTAAACAATCGCGGATCGCAAAGGAAATAAACCATAATAAAGCCCTCATATGTAACAAAAAACATGAAGAATCCGCTCTCATCCGAGAGTCGGATTCTTTCTCGTTCTAACACTAACATAACTCTTGTCAAAACGTAATCATTACGATATGATAATACTCATTGTTTAGATCATAATGATTACGATTAAGAGAGAGGGGCATTACCTTGAATAAAAAAACGCCACTGCTAGCGCTGGTCTCCTTGGCCTTGAGCGCTGGACTGTTGAGCGCCTGCGGATCATCTGAGTCCAGTCCCGCTGCGCAACCATCCACCGATAATAAAAATGTTCACTTCCTATATAACTTCTCCACCAGTTCGCTAGATCCACATGTGGATTCCAGCTATGTGCCGCTGCGCGCGGGCATTACGGAAACGCTGGTTCGTCTCGATGAAGAGAACTTGACGGTTGCTCCATGGCTCGCCGAGAGCTGGGAGAGCGAAGATGGGCAGCATTGGACGATCGACCTGCGAGATGATGTGACATTCCAGAACGGCAAGCCAATGACGGGTGAATCCGTTAAGGCATCCCTTGAGCGGGCACTGGAAGAGAATGTAGCCATCCAGAACGCGCTGAAGATTGATACGATTGAAGCCGAGGGCGACAAATTGGAGATCACTACAACTCAGCCGTTCCCGGAGTTCGCTTCGGAACTGGTGAACCCCAACACGGCGATTATCGACGTGAGTGAGCCGGACATTGTGAACAAGCCCATTGGTACGGGCCCGTTCAAACTGACCTCTTTTACCCCAGGCAGCAAGCTGCAACTGGATCGCTATGATGAATATTGGGATGGAGCATCGCCTCTGGATTCCATCACGTTCTCATTCAATGAAGATGCCAATGCCCGTACACTAGCGCTCAAATCTGGGCAGGTAGATATCGTATACCGTCCGGAAGTCGAAAGCCTCGAATCGCTCAAAGCGATGGACGGCATGAAGGTTGAGTCCACATCGACATTCCGCGTGCATCAGCTAACGATGAACATGCAGCGGGAGAGTATGAAGGACCTTAATGTTCGTCGTGCGCTGGACGCGCTGATTGATCGTCAGGGTATCGTGGACACGATCCTGCTCGGCTATGGCGAAGCAGCCATCGGGCCGTTCCTGCCATCGCTGCCATTTGCACCAACCTATACGGATACAGCAACGGAATCCGGAGCTGATGTCGCTGTAAAATATCTCAACGAAGCAGGGTACACGCAGCAAAACGGCGTGATGACCAAGGATGGCAAACCATTGCAGCTGACGTTGCTGACATATTCAGCTCGTGCCGATCTACCACTGATCGCTCAAGTGTTCCAGTCTGATGCGAAGAAGATCGGTATCGACGTACAGATTCGTCAGATTGACACGCCAGAAGATTATATGGCGTCTAATCGCGACTGGGATATTGCAACGTACAGTAATTTGACGGCCCCTCGTGGAGATGCTGGTTATTACCTGAATGCAACATACCATCCGAAGGGTGCCCTTAATTTCAGCGGATCGGAAGATCCAGAGCTGACCAAGATCATCGACGAACTGAATCTCACAGTTGCACCGGAGAAGCGCGCAGAGCTTGCCGAGAAGGCAGCCAACTATGTGCATGATAACGTACTGAATTCATTCGTGCTGCATCCAGGTACGATCGTTGCCTACAACGGCAAGAAGATCAAGAACTGGGTTACCACTCGCAGTGAATATTACATGATTACCAATAAGCTGGATGTGATGTAATGTTTCGCATTTTGCTTCGGAAGTTCCTTGAAGTATTTATCTTTCTGTTGTTCATTATGTTTGTGAGCTTCCTGTTCATTCGTCTGGCTCCGGGTGATCCCGTGCTGACGATCCTGAATGTGGACGAACTGTCTGTTAGTCAGGAGCAGGTCGAAGCTGTACGCGAGGAGATGGGATTCAATGATTCGCTTCCTGTCCAGTTCGGCAACTGGTTGCTCGATTTTGTTCGTCTCGACTTCGGCGTATCGTATTCAACAGGCCAGCCAGTTATGCAGACCCTGCTGCGTGCGCTGCCTGCTACGGCTGAACTGACGATTGGCGCACTGCTGGTCATGCTTGTTATAGCTATCCCGCTCGGCTCGCTATCTGCACTCCATCGTGGCAGTTGGATTGACCGCGGCAGCCGGATGCTCTCCATTGTGGGTGCGGCGGTGCCAAGTTTCTGGCTGGGTCTAATCCTGATCGACATGTTCGGCGTACGCTTCGGCAATCTGCCAACCATGGGCCGGGATGGATTCACCTCGCTTATTCTGCCATCTCTGACGCTGGGACTTGCCATCTCCAGCGTTTATGTGCGTCTTTTGCGTTCCAGCCTGCTAGATTCTCTTAGCCAGGAGTTCGTTCGATCCGCCCGGGCAAGAGGGTTATCCGAAGGCCGGATCTTCATGCTTCACGCCTTCCGGCACAGTCTGCCGCCTGTCATTACAGTATTCGGCGTCAGTCTCGGTAGCCTGATTGGCGGAGTTGTTGTAATTGAAGTGTTGTTCGCTTATCCGGGTATTGGCAAGCTTGTCGTCGACGCCATCCGCCAGCGTGATTATCCACTGATTCAGGGTTACATTCTGATCATGGCCATCGTGGTATTCCTCGTGAATACGGCGGTTGATCTGTCGTACCGTTATTTGAATCCCGAAATGAAACTCAAGGAAAAGGAGGCCCACCGATGAAAACCATACCCCTACCCATTCCAACTACAAAATCTAAAAAACATAGCTGGCAGGCGATCATTGGTCTGCTATTTGCCCTGCTGGTCATCGCGGCCTCCTTGTATGCCTTTTTAGTTCTGAAGCATGATCATACCTTAACCGATCTGCGCGGACGATTGCAGGGTGCAAGTGCTCTCCATCCGTTCGGCACCGACCATCTGGGCCGCGATGTACTGACACGTCTGTTGCTTGGTGGCGGCCAAACGCTTGGTTATAGCTTGCTGGCACTCGGTGCTGCACTGCTGATCGGTATTCCTTTTGGACTGATAGCAGGATACAAACGTGGCTGGGTCGATAAGCTGTTCATGCGCATCGCTGATGCTTTTCTCGCTTTCCCTGATACCATCGTGGCGATTGTGCTAAGTGGCTTGCTTGGCGCGGGAATCGGTAATCTGGTATTGGCGATTGTGATCGTAAAGTGGGTCAGCTATGCGCGTCTCGTTCGAAGTACGGTTTTATCGGAGTCACAAAAGGATTACATTCGGATTGCCCGTACCAACGGATTGTCGGATGGTCGTATCATGAGAAAACATCTGCTTCCACATATCGCAGGCCATGTGCTCGTGCTGGCCAGTCTTGATCTGGGCAAAATCATCCTGCTCATCTCTTCGTTGTCCTACATCGGCCTTGGCGCACAGCCGCCAACACCTGAATGGGGTGCGATGCTGAACGACTCACGGCCTTACTTCCAGTCTCGGCCGGAGCTGATGATCTATCCGGGTCTTGCCATTGTCTCGGTAGTGCTGCTTGCCAACATGCTGGGCGACTATCTAAGAGACCGGTTTGACGTGAAGAAGGAGGTGCAGCCATGATTCTCTCCATTGAGGAACTGAGCATCTCCAGTCGGGATCGTACGATTGTAAATCAAGTCTCTCTGGCTGTTCGCGAAGGCGAGTTCATGGCATTGGTTGGACAGAGTGGTAGTGGCAAAAGCTTGCTCTCGCAAGCGATTGGTCGTCTGCTGCCGCCCAACTTGCATGCGTCGGGGCGAGTCATGTTCGAAGGTAGCAACCTGCTCGAACGGAAGCCAAAGGAGATGCGCGCCCTGCGGGGAAGCCGCATCTCATATATTTTTCAAGACTATCAGGGAGCATTTACGCCCTTTCGCAGCATTGGTGGGCACTTTGATGAATACCAGAAGGTACATGGAGAAAAGTCTTCTGCCATCCGCAAGAAACGAGCGGAGGAAGCGCTGGAATCGGTTGGCCTTGGCGCTGAATTGCTGCGCCGCTATCCGTTCCAGTTGAGCGGTGGACAGCTTCAGCGGGCCTCGATTGCCACCTCGCTGATGCTGTCTCCTCGTCTGCTAATTGCAGACGAGGCAACGACGGCACTCGATAGTGTGTCTGGGCATCGCGTGTTGGAACTGCTGGCACGCAAACAAGCGGAGACGGGATGTGCCATTCTGTTTATCACACATGATTGGCGCCATGTACGTCGCTATGCCAACCGCTTGGCTGTGATGAAGGAAGGGCAGATCGTCGAATCTGGCGGGAAACATCGCATTCTTGACCATCCCCAGCATGAATATACGCGCCAGCTAATTGATGCGGCCCCCGTTCTGAGTCGCTCACTGAAGTCGGGATTGAAGGAGGCAGGAACGGAATGAAGAAAACCACAGATGCTGAACGCCGTGGACTTGTGCAGTCCGAAGAAGAATCTGGTGTGCGAAGCCACGATTTTGTAAAAGAGGTAAACCATGCAGACACAGACAATGCAGTCAAAAATACTACAAATTCAGATCATGCGGATACAGATAATGCCGGTTCAGACAATGCTTCATCGCTCAGCACCCTTGGCAATCCTGTGCTTCACGTGGAACAACTGAGCCGAACGTATGCGGGTGCAGACCGACCGGCTGTGAACGATATTTCCTTCACCCTGAACCACGGCGAATGTCTTGGCCTAGTTGGCGAGAGCGGGTGCGGCAAGAGTACGCTCGCCCGCTGTCTGCTACGGATTGAGGATGCAGATACAGGCTCGATTACACTGGGTGGACAGGATATTGCACGGCTGAGCGGCCGACGGTTGCGACCTCATCGCCGGAAGATTCAGATTGTTTTCCAGAATCCAATGGCTGCACTAAACCCGAAGCTCAAGATTGCTGATTCGCTGATTGATCCGTACGAACAACTTGGACGGAACGCCGAGCTGTCCCACTTTACCTATACGTCGAAGGAGGCTTACGTCCAAAAGTTGCTTGAAGCGGTGGAGCTTCCTAGCGATTTGGCTGGACGTTACCCCCATGAGCTAAGTGGTGGACAGCGTCAGCGCGTCACGATTGCACGTGCTATTGGCATTGAACCGGACGTTGTTGTTCTGGATGAACCAACGGCCAGCCTGGACGTGATCTCGCAAGGAGCAGTTTTGCAGTTGCTCACCGATCTCCGAACGTCGCTTGGTCTGTCATACGTGTTCATCTCGCATGACTTGGCCGCGGTACATCGCATGAGCCAGCGCATCATCGTTATGCGGGAAGGTCAGATCGTTGACCGCTTTGGTGCAGATGCGTTGTTCGCTGAAGAACGCCATCCCTATACAAAGGAATTGATTTCAATCTTCTGAGTACTCCCGGAGACGCCGGGGGTGGTAATCGTTAATTTATATATGAAGCCGCCTTACGAAGAGATTCGAGAGCGGCTTTTAGTGCATCCATTTGATCATCCAAAGTCCCCCTAAAACCGGGTTCCTTTCTTTGTTTTGAACAAATATATCTTTCAGGCCTATAACCGGGCTAACGTTCCGATGTAAACTAGCGTATACTGATGGAATAGCAAATATCTTGAAATTGCATATTTAAATTGCTCTATATTATTGATACACTAGATCAAGGTTATAATCATTCAGAGAAGGTGCGATCCCGTTCAAGAATGGGCTTGCTGCAAATGCCAAATCGATAACGCTTACATCCTTTTGGCAAATATAGGATATAAGGACGGTAGACATGAGCCAGGGACAAACGAGTACAGATGTTATCTTGATTGGTGCCGGAATTATGAGTGCAACTTTGGGAACTTTGCTAAAAGAATTGGCACCAGACTGGAATATTAAGGTTTTCGAAAAGCTAGCCACTGCAGGAGAGGAAAGCTCCAACGAATGGAATAATGCCGGAACCGGGCATGCTGCATTGTGCGAACTTAACTATACCGTTGAACGACCAGACGGAACCGTAGATATTAGCAAAGCGATTAAAGTGAATGAACAATTTCAGATCTCAAAGCAATTTTGGTCCTATCTTGTCAATAGCCGTCTGATTCGTAATCCGCGGGACTTCATCATGCCGATTCCTCATTTGAGTTATGTACATGGAGAGAGCAATGTCCAGTTTTTGAAAAGACGTTATGACTCCTTGTCGAATCACCCGTTGTTCGCAGGCATGGAATTCTCGGATGACAAGAAAGAGCTGGCGAAATGGATGCCGCTGATGATGAAAGATCGTACCAGTAATGAACCTGTTGCAGCGACCAAAATTGACTCCGGTACGGACGTTAACTTTGGTGCTTTAACGCGTATGCTGATCAAACATTTGAAGGAACAACAAGTGGGCGTCCACTACCAACATAGCGTGAAGAATATGAAACGCACCAGTGATGGACAATGGGAATTATCCGTGAAAAACCTGAAGAGTGGTGCAGTTGAACGCCATAAGGCAAAATTTGTCTTCATCGGCGCGGGCGGCGGAAGTCTACATTTGCTCCAGAAGACGGGCATTCCGGAAGGTAAACATATCGGCGGATTCCCGGTCAGTGGGATCTTTATGGTGTGCAAAAATCAAAAAGTCGTGGAACAGCATCACGCCAAAGTATATGGCAAAGCTTCGGTAGGAGCTCCGCCGATGTCGGTTCCGCATCTGGATACTCGATTTATCGACAATAAAAAGTCGCTGTTATTTGGACCGTTTGCGGGATTCTCACCGAAGTTCCTGAAGACGGGTTCCAATGCCGACTTAATCACGTCTGTTAAGATGCATAATCTGCTTACGATGCTCGCAGCAGGTGTCAAAGAAATCTCTTTGACCAAGTACCTGATCCAACAACTGATGTTATCCAAAGAACAACGTATGGCAGAATTGCGTGACTTTGTTCCGGGTGCGAAGAGCGAGGATTGGGATATGGTTCTGGCGGGGCAGCGTGTGCAGGTGATCAAGGATACCGTTCAGGGTGGCAAGGGTACGCTCCAATTTGGTACGGAAGTGGTCACGTCTGCAGATGGAACGATTGCGGCTCTGTTAGGTGCATCACCGGGTGCATCCACTGCCGTTCAGGTCATGCTTGAGATTCTTCAGCGGTGTTTCCCGCAGCATATGGAGGCATGGGAGCCAAAGATCAAGGAAATGATTCCTTCCTACGGCATATCCCTTGTGGAGAACTTGGATCTTCTCAAAGAGGTTCATTCTTCAACAGCCAAGGCACTGGGATTATCGGATGAAAAACATGTCCTGCACGTATAACGTTTAGCTTATTGTGTTAGATCATAATGAAGTCATAGAAAAGAGAGCTAAGCCGGGTCGAAACCCGTGCTTAGCTCTCTTTTGGTTTATTTGGTATGTCAGAACCTGAACTTGAACTTGAACTTGAACTTGAACTTGAACATATCCGCTATCACAGCGCTCCCCGTAGACCTTACACAGAGCAAACGGATATGGATCGAATAATATGCCGCTGTAGAGTTATAGAACGATCTTAATGCTCAGGCTCTCAACTGCGGTCCAAAGGGATGACAAAGGAAACTTTCGTACCTTGGCCCGGCGAGCTGACGATGGTCAAACCTTGTCCGTACATCTGGGTCAACCGGCGATGTGTATTGGTTAATCCAATGCCTCCAGTTCCACCGGGACCTTTCTTGGGCCACGCTAGTGCCCGTTCGATCTGCTCGGGCTGCATCCCCACACCGTCATCCTCGATTTCGATCAGGGTGGACGCTGTTTGGTTGATGATTCGGATATGCACGGTTCCACCCTCCACTTTGCTGAGAATACCATGTCGAACAGCATTCTCAATGAGCGGTTGAATGGTGAGTGGCGGCAAGGATAGATCAAGATCATCGGGAATATCCCAGATGACGTTCAACCGATTCATGAATCGTTCTTTCTCAATGTAGAGATAGGCGCGGGAGAGATCCAACTCATGAGTGACCTCAACCATTTTCTCCGAATTAACAAAATGAAAACTGGTCTGAAGGTACTCGATAAAAGCATCGCCCAGTTTCTGCATTCGCTCCGTGTCCATCTCACTAAGAACCATGATTGAATTGAGCGTATTAAAAAGAAAATGGGGCTGAATCTGTGCTTGTAAGTAAGCAGCCTCCATGCGCAGTCGCTCATCAATGGATTGTTTCAGTACGATCAGAGACCCGATGCGATGCCTTAATTCAACGGCATCCACGGGCTTGGTGACATAGTCCGTAGCACCGGCCATGAATCCGGCGTATACATCCGCTGGCTCGTTACGGGCCGTCAGCAACAGGATGGGAAGCTCGGATACCGAATAACGCTTGCGTACGTTCTCGGTCAGTTCATAACCGGACATATGAGGCATCATGACATCGGCAATCAGTAAGTCCCAAGGCTCCTTATCCAATAATTCAAGTGCCTCAAGCGCCGAGGCCGCGGGTTGAATATGATACGGTTCATTCGCAAGCATGGAGATCAGTACTCGCAGGTTTACAGGATCATCATCGACGGCAAGAATTCTTGCGGCAGTCTTATCTTGAGAGACGGTCTGCTGCTGCGGCTCTGCAATCGCAATTTCATCGAAGCTGTGAGCGTCCCATTGCTGCTCAGTCTGGTCCGATAACGATGCGGTGTCTTCCCGTGGAAGCGAGATCTGGAAGGTCGATCCTTGCCCAGGTACGGATTGCACGGTGAGTTGGCCGCCATGGAGTTCGGTGAGCTGCCTGCTGATATTGAGACCGAGGCCGATTCCTCCGCTTAAACGGGCCTCTGGGGTCCCTTGTTCATACGCCTCGAATATTCGCTGTTGTATCTCCTCACTCATACCAACACCTGTATCTGAAACTTGAATCAAGACGTACTCTCCATGTTCCCGAACGGACACGGTAATTGTACCCTCATCGGTAAATTTGAGTGCATTATGCAACAGGTTGTAGAGCACCTGAACAAGTCTTCTCTCATCGGCTTGAATCAACGGCAGTGATTCTGGAATATCCACCTTCATATGGATGGGCTTCCCCTCTGCCATGAATCGGAACATACCGATCACGCCTGGAATGACAGAGGCAAGAGATAAAGGTTTCTTCTGAAGCGTAATACGTTTTTCTTTCAAACGAATGACATCAAGGAGGTCATCCACCAGTTGGGACATGCGTCGGCCGATGGTAACTAACAGCTTCATGTCTTCTGCCTGTTGCCCACCTGATTTACGACGTTCACGAACCGCGATGCTCTCGGCGATATTGATGATCCCGTGTAGCGGTGTACGCAATTCATGAGCCGTATTCACAAGAAACTGATCCTTCTGGCGATCCTCCTCTTTGAGCTGTTCGTACAACTTCTCGATCTCACTTGAATTGCGGAAGTATTTTCTGAACCAATAGGCGGAGAAGCCAAACATGGCCGCAATCACATCGATCGGATAATACACGTTGGTAATTTCGCTATGTGAGTTCACAATTCCCCATAACACGCTTGATAGGCTGCTAGTAGCCGCAAAGAGCAAAAAGCTTGCGTCCCTTCGTTTCTCGGCTGCCATTCGGAAGAATAGGTACACAGACCAGCCGATGGCAAACAGATAAAGGAAATCAGAGAGCCCAATCTCAAGTACATGATAGATCAGGGTCACTGGTGCGACTAGCAAAAATAAACAGTAAACGCCAAGCACGCTGGCATAGATGCGGAACAGTTTACGCCATTGTAGACTATGGGAGAAACTTTTAGCCATTTGTAAAAGAAAGAATGCGAACAACGGATAGGACAACGCTTTGGCCTTAACGATCCAAGTGAAGTTGAGTGGAATCCAACTTAATAACAGATTGTCATGGTCGGAAGCGACCGTTAGGGCAGCTACCAGTGTTAGCATCGAGAACGTCAGCAGAGCTCGTTCCTTCCGGATAAACAGAAACATGACAAAAGCGTATAGGCTGTGCAAAAGCAGTATAGCGAATGTAATCTTTTGCAAGTCAATGGATAGTCCTCGTTCACTTCCAATGGCTTCTGGAGAACCAAAATAGAGAGAGCGTGTGATCCCTCCGCTATAAGGATCGTCAAAATTGGCTGTCTGCACCAAAAGATTGAGTTCGGTAGAACCGTCAAGCACATAGGAAGTTGTAAATGCAGTCCTTTCTGGTCGATAGGCTTCGGCATGAGTGGCAGGTTGGCCGAATTCGGCAACAATGGTCCCGTTCATCTCGATAATCGATGATGTCTGGATTTTCTGAGCCCAGAGAGAGACTTCCTCCACAGATGGATCTAAAAGTATGCGAAGATGGTATGTCCCATATCCAAACGACGATGAGGATTGTGGTAATGCATCACGCCAGTCACCGGGAACTTGAATCGGTGTGGATGGGTTATCCGCTATTTTCGCGTCACGATTAGAGATTAACGTCTGGGGATAAAACTCCCATTCTCCATCCAGGGATATGGGTGAAGTGTTGGCGAGGTCCCAGCCTCGAAGGTCTAACAAGCCTTCAATGGGTTCAGGATGTGCGGGTATAGTGAAAGTCTCGGACCATATCCAGCGAAAGCCAAGCAAAATAGTCAGGAATAGAATCGACAGCACTACATATCGGGGTATCTTTTTATAGGTTATTGGTTTCATGGCAGACTTTAGTTTTCGACAGTTTACTTCAAATTCCTGCATGCCCTCTGCCAAAGATGAACATTTTTTTGAATACCGGAACATAGATTCTATATTTAAATGATAGCGGTCCCACGTCAGGATTTATGGTAAAATTATAGATTAAAGGGTGATCAGTGAGCCAGAGGAGTTGTGCATATGAGAGTGATTTTGGTAGATGATGAATATCTCGCTCTGAGCAGGTTGAACAAACTGTTGCAAGAGAGAGAGGATTGCGAAGTTATCGGCTCTTTTCTGACGGCACAGGAAGCCATAGATCAGATCGAAATTCATCTGCCGGAAATCGTCTTCATGGACGTTCAAATGCCGGGGATGAACGGGATCGAGGCGACCGAACGTATCCATGAGGTTTCTCCTGGAACAGAAGTTATTTTCACAACCGCATATAACGAACATGCACTGACAGCCTATGGGCTTGAAGTGCTGGACTATATTATGAAGCCTGTAACGCGTGACCGTTTGGAAAAAACGATGAAGATGTATCAACGCCGAACGGTGTCAGCAAGTCTGAATATAACAGAAGGGCCATCCATGTTGATCCGTTGTCTGGGGATGCTCCAAGTCCAAGTGCACCCAAATGAGCCGCCAAAACATATGAAGTTCAGAACAACCAAGATTAGAGAGTTATTCGCCTATTTGCTCCACCATCGGAACAAACCGATTAAGCGGGATACGTTACTTGAACTGTTGTGGCCAGAGTTGGATGAGCGGAGAGGTATATCCAATCTGCACAGTGGGATCCATCGCTTACGCAGCATGATGAACGAATTCATGGGTGAGGACAAGATGGTCATTCGTTATCAACAGTTTGGTTATCTATTGGAAACGGGTGAATTTAGGATTGATGCGGAAGAATGGGAGAGTCGTCTTAACCGATTGCCTCTATTATCTTCGTCTACAATAACTGAACATCGGCAGACCTCAGATCAATATGAAGGCAAATATTATGGTGAGGACGATTACGTATGGGCTGAACTGGAGCGTCAGCGCTTGCATGCACTATGGCGTAATCATGCCATGCAACTTGCACAATATTACATCGAACTGGGACAGAATACGGAAGCACTAACGCTATATTACCGGGTACAGCAATTCGAACCATCATTGGAGGAAGTCGGACTGGCCTTAATGAAGACCTACGATCGATTAGGCAATAAAGATCCTGTGGTCGCTCAATATAATCAGTTGGTTATCGCTTTAGAACAAGAGGCAGGTATACGTCCTGGCCTGGAAGTTGAGTTATGGTACCAACAATGGAAAAATTCGAATAGTTAATTGGAAATATACAGCCTTGCAGCTTCATTTGCAAGGCTGTTTTTTTGTTGTATTTGCTAGTGAAAGGTTTGGTAAGAGTTTGGTAAGAGGCCATGTGTAGAATAAGCAAGATGAGGGTAGATATGATGTTTTGAGTCAGTAAGCAGTCCAAAAAAAATAACATGTTAAGTAGGAGGAACCTATGTACACAGCAAAAATCCGGAAGAAACCATGGCAAAGAATGTCCATGCTGGTTCTTTCCTTTATTCTGGCGATTGGAACGTTGCCCATGAGTTTGGCTCAAGCGGATGCGACTAACCAGACTCCTGTTGGTCCGGGCGGAGTTGGATCCCCTTCACTATGGCTACGACCAGAGCGGGTAAACGGAGTTGCCAGCGGCGAAAAGGTGAGTATCTGGGAAGATCAAGGCAGTAAAATAAACAACGCAACCCAAAGTACGGAAGCTAATCAACCGACCTATTGGGATGATAAAAATCATAATATCAATTTCAATCCGGTATTGGAATATAACGGCACGAGTAGTTTTATGAATCTGGATGTAAGTAAGCTTCCTCAAGGGAAGAGCCCCAGATCGATCATTACCGTTAGTAGAACCGATAGAGCTGAAGGCATCAAGTATATCATTTCCTGGGGAGTACAAACGACCGGTTATACCGGTATAGGGATGCTTCAAAATGGCACAAGAGGTGGCTTGACCACATTTAACAGTACCAGGAGTCAGACATTATACACTCCTGACGGGTTCCTAGGAACCACGTTCCCGAACGAGCAATTTGTTACTTGGACAGGCGGGAATACTGAATCTAACATAGCTAGATTGTACAGTAAAATGAAGATAGTGCAGGAACTAGGTGCAGGTGGATATGGACAAGATGTTCCCAAGTCTTGGGATACCGGCAACTCTGGTGGAGCAGTAGTCGGTAAGCTTATTCCAGCAACTGCAAGTGTTGAACATTGGCAGGGTACGATTGAAGAAATTATCGTATACAATCATGCTCTTACGGACGCAGAACGCCAAAAAGTCAGCACATATTTGGCGATCAAATACGGCTATACGCTTGATCAGACGAAAGCCAACTCATATGTCGATTCAAACATGGCTACGATCTGGGATGCCCAGGAGAACGCAGTCTATACCCATCGGATTACAAGCATCGGTCGAGATGATCAGAGTGGATTGATGCAGAAACAAGCCAAAGCGCAGGAACTGGGATCTACGTTGACGATTGCATTGGGCAACAGTGTTGAGGATACCAATTCTGCAAATAAAAATGAATTCTCAAAGGATTCTTCTTTCTTTACGTTTGGTGACAATGGAGCAAGTACTGAATTCAAAACACCGATTACGAAAGATGAGAAAAAAATGCTTGGGATGGAGCGTATCTACAAGGTACAGAAAGCAAACTGGACTGAATCACAGATTACACTTCAGGTAGACGAAACGGGAGGTAACCCGGCGTTGCCTCAATATGTTGTGATCAGCGATGATGCTAAATTTGGTAATCCAAACTCATTACATTTAATTGAGAATGGCCAATTAACCCTGAATACCTCTAGTTTTGGTCCGAACTCGTACTTTACCATTGCAACTGCTGCTACTCCTTTGACGGTACCGGACGTCACACTGACCGACGATGAGTTGACATGGGAAGCAGTTGCGCATGCAGATAAATATGAAGTAACGATTGAACTGGAAGACGGCACGAAGCGGACGGAGGAAGTAACCGGAACGGCGCTTAACCTGTCGCAATTGGTACCATCGCTAGAAGTTGGCACCTACAAAGTGACAGTAACAGCGAAGACGAACAATCCTGCCTATTCTGATTCAGAAGAGTCGAATTCGAAAAGTTATGTTGTTGCTATTGATAAGTCGAAGTTGAAAGCTAAAGCCGATGAGATTAACGGTAAGATCGAATCAGGCGAACTGGACGAAGAGGAGTACACACCAGAAACATGGCAAACGCTGCAAGAAGCGTTAGGAGTTGCTGAATCCGTGTTCGACGACGAGAATGCAACACCGGAACAAGTAGAAAAGGCTTATCAGGATTTGGTGGATGCCCGGAAGGGGCTTACCAAAAAGCCTGGTACTGGTGTCGACACGTCAGTGCTGAAAAATGAACATGATAGAATAAAGGGTGAAAATCTAACCGAAACGGAATATACGGTAGAGAGCTGGGAAGCACTCAAAGATGCGATGAATGAAGCAGAGCGAGTGTTGAATGAACCGGCAGCGACTCAAGCGCAGGTAGATAAGGCACTTCAGGATCTGACAGATGCAAGAACGGGCCTAATCCCTACAACATCTGTACCCGTTGTAGATAAATCAGTTTTGCAAGCGAAAGTAACTGAAATTACAGGTGAAAGCCTGGAAGAGTCAGCGTACACACCAGCGAGCTGGGAAGCACTCAAAGATGCGATGAATGAAGCAAATCGAGTGCTTAATGATCTGACAGCGAATCAAGCGCAGGTAGACAAGGCACTTCAGGATCTGACTAACGCTAGAACGGGACTTACCAAAGTAATTGGTACAGATGAGTCTACGTTGCAAACACTGGTCCCTTCCGTGGGAAGATTGTCTCCGGCTTTTGATCCGGCGAAAGACACGTACACCATCTCTGTGCCGAATAGCGTATATCAATTCCAGCTCACGCCAACGGCACTTGATCCACTTGCGAAGATTGAAATAGCTGTTGGAGATGGAGAATGGAACGAGGTTTCAAGTGGTACTGTAAGTGAGAATCTACCGCTCCAAGTCGGTGGAAATAAGATCGTTGTTAGAGTAACCGATTCACTTGGAAATGTTACGGCGTATAAAATCAACGTGACTAGAGCATCCAGTGACAATGGTAACAATGGTGGAGGCAACAATGGCGGCGGTGGAAATACGGGAGGTAACGGCGGAAGTACACCAGCACCAGCACCTACACCTGCGCCAGTACCAACGCCAACTCCGGTACCCGTGAAGGATAATTTGGAAACAACTCGGGATGGTAACCATCAACCATTTGCTACATCCAAACCATCTGACAACAAAGAAACATTGGTTCAAGTTGATCCAGCCAAGCTGAATGTTGCCATGTCACAAGGCACAGGCCAGCAGTTCGCCATTCATTCACCGAATGATGGGGATATGAAGGTGAACGGTTTAACCCTGGAAACACTGAAACAATTGGTGGATCAAGGTTCCAAACTAAACATTAGCAATCCGCTGGCAATCTATCCGGTACCTGGTGGTAAAATGGACGTGAATGGTGTGTCCAGAAAGCTTGGTAATGCAGCGTTGAATGATATTGATGTCCATGTTGATATCGCACGTTCCTCGGATGCTTTGATTGACAGCGCTGAGACAAGAGCCGCATCCCAAGGATACGAGCTACTTGTCACACCGGTTGATCTGGATCTGACGTTTACGAAAGATGGACAGACCGTGCGATCCGGCCAGCTGAACGGTTATGCACCGAAGTATATTGCACTTCCGGAAGGTATCGATCCGAACCGGATTACTACAGGCGTAATCATTAATCCGGACGGTAGCATCTTCCATGTACCAACGGTTGTCACTAAGATCAGTAGTCGTTACTACGCACTCATTAATGACTTGCGTAGCAGCGGAAGTTACTCGGTTATCTGGAACCCGCAGGATTTTGAAGATGCCAGATCCCATTGGGGCAAAACCGATGTGAACAACATCGCTGCGAGATTAGATCTTCAAGGTAACGGAGATAACACATTCTCACCGAACCGTCAGGTTACTCGTTCTGAGTTTGCCGAGATTGTTGTGCTTGGACTGGGCTTAATGCGTCAGGATGCACCACAGAATCTATTCCCTGACGTTAACGATTCCGCATGGTTCCGCTCTGCGGTAGCCCTTGCAAATGAATTCGGTATCGTTCGCGGTTACGATAATGGGAACTTCAACGGTAATCAGGAAATCACACGTGAGCAAGGATTTGCTATGGTTGCTCGTGCCTACCGTCTGATTGAGCCGGAAGCGGTAATCAGCCCGGATCAGATGAACTCTGAACTGGAACGTTACAGTGATGCAACGGATGTATCGAATTGGGCCAAAGAAGATGTAGCCCAGTTGATTGCAGCCGGAATCATCCAAGGTAATGGGCCGGAGGTGCTGAGTCCAAAGACCACGATGACTCGTGCCGAGGTTACTGCATTGATTGCAAGAATGTTGAAAGTAACAAACTTGATTGATCAATAAACACAATCTAAAATGAAAAGCCTTTGCTGACATTGGGGGTCGGCAAAGGCTTTTTTCTATTTTTATTAAATTCTTAAATCCATGTCGTAATACTTTCGCCCTGTTGGCAGATCGTGGAATCTGAGATGATGGGTTCACCAGAGGTTCGGGTGACAAACTTTGAACTGCTGGCCTTCAGGCTATTGCGATCCTTCCTTCTACAATCATTGGAGATCATAGGGTCGCAGCTCTCCTGAAGATTTTATTTCAGAGAGGAGGCGTCCAGGCTATCACATTCCTTCCTTCTAACCCTAACCTTCCACGTTATATAGGGATGTGGCTTTCCTGGACTCTTTTATCATGAACAATACAATCTATTTGCGCAGAGCGAACAAACTCATTATCGAATCAAACGAAGGGAAACAACAGTTGCCGAAGACATATCTGGCGACTACCCTCAAAAATATTGAAGCACTCGGATATACCTTCTCGGATGAGCTAATGCAGGCGATGCGGCAGCTGTCCAAGGAACAATTTGAAGCAACATATATTCAACTCGTGGCTGATCTAAGAGTCATGGTCGGCGCACATGTGAAGTACACACCGATGTATGCAGGATTCCCGATGCAGGTGATGCAAGCGGATGAGGCCGAGTTATATCTCAATGCGATTATTCATTATCTGACCAACCTGACTGTGGTCTATCCGGATCAACAATCTGTGGAGCGAATGCCTTTGCTGGAGAAGACGGACTTGAAAGTCATTGGTTTGGGAAACCAGCAAGCATTCCAGACACTCATCCGTCAGATCATTGAAGCAAAAGGTTCCATCTCGGAAACAGACAAGGCGGATATCGACACGGTATTGGAGCATGCAGACCCGGAAGACGTGGATGCGCTATTACCCGCTGAGATTCCGTTCAAAGAAAATGTGGGCTTTGTGATTGCCTCGCTGTTGAAGCATGAAAAAGCAAACATCGACCGGATCGGTCCGTATTTCAAAACGGCAAGTGATGTCCTCCGTCTGGCTGTTGCCTGGTCCGATGGTGATGTCAGCCTCGCTGCGGCTTCTCCCTTCCGGAAATTCAAACGCCGCGAGAGACGCCTTTTGCTCGGATTATTGGAGCAATGTGGCTCCATCACGGAGGATATGCTCCGCTATAAAGATCGCTGGATTCGCCTTGGCGAAATTCTGCATCCTTCGGAATATAAGCTTCGGTATCCGCGATGCGAAGAAGCCTTTGATATTTTGCGTAATAATAAGCCTTACTCGACCTTCAACGGAAGTGTGGAGCTTGCCTTCCAATATCGGAATGTCTGGAGTCTGATTGATCTGTTGTCACAGCGTCCAGGTGAATTTGCGAGAAGATTGGATCACTTGCTGCGGATGACCGAAGATGAAGCGTATGTACTGCTGGCATTTGGTGAGGTACTGGAGCAAGTATCTACCCCGGTGTTATTGCAGGTAAGACAGCATTTTGCCCACCGTAATGAACCGCAGGATCTGCGTGTCTTCTTCCCGAAAGGAAATGTAGCCAAAGCTTTTGCTGTTCCGAATGAGCTGCCAGAGATCGATGAAGTGACGTGTCAGGATGTCGTACATTTGTGCGAGCAGGCACTGGTAGAACGATTCGCTAACCTTTCCCCGCTTGGGAAGACCTATGTCGATCCACAGCTTCATGATTATCTGGTACCCTTTTCCCAGAGATCGGCGAGCAAGGCTCTGCATACCATCGTTCGTGGAAGTCGTGTGCCGATGGCAGAGGGTGATACCATTCGTTTCTTCAACTGGTGGAAAGAGGGGGACGTGGATGGAAAGTCTACAGGGCGCGTGGACATTGACTTGTCTGCGGTGATGTACGATAAGGACTGGAACTATGTGGAGCATATTTCCTATACGAATCTGCGATCTTCTAACTATAAGGCTGTCCATAGCGGAGATGTCGTGACTGCACCTAACGGAGCAAGTGAGTTCATTGATCTGCATATTCCATCCATCGTGGCTTATGGTGGACGATATGTGGTGGCAACCCTGCTTTCGTTCACCAGTCATCCGTATTGTGATCTGCCGGAATGTTTTGTAGGGTGGATGATGAGGAAGAAGCCGGGGTCTGGCGAGATTTTCGAACCGTCTACCGTAGCGAACAAAATCGATATTACCGCGGATACGCAGATTGCGATCCCTGTCATTATGGATCTGGTCGAACGCACCGTCATCTGGACAGACCTGGCGCTGACCAGATATCCGGAATACTACAATAACGTAGAGGGGAATCAGAAAGGTATCGTGCTGATGGGTAAAGCACTAACGAATTTACGCAAACCCGATCTGCACGACTTGTTCATGCTCCACGCCAAAGCTAGAGGAGAACTGGTGGATACAATAGATCAAGCGGATACAATCTATTCGGTGGATCAAGGTATTACACCCTATGATATCGAGCAGATTATGGCGGAGTATCTGGTTTGACCTGTTTGACCTGACTACTGGCGATATGTGAATATCAAAGTTAGAAAAGAGTAGCTGATGCTGCTCTTTTTTTCTGGTTTAAATGCAAAGAGCCTACAGAATGGTGCAGGTAATGTCGGATGCAAAGAGAATGACTTTGCTAAGCTTAAATTAACGTGGGAGGGATGATATGGATACGCTGAGGCGGTTAAATGAAGCCTTGAATTATATTGAGGAGCATCTGATGGATGTCGTGGACATGAAGGAGATTTCCCGGATTGCCTGCTGCTCGGAGTATCATTTTACACGCATGTTCTCTTTTCTTAGTGGTGTAACACTCTCGGAATATATTCGACGCCGCCGCTTGACACTTGCAGCCATGGAGTTAAGCCACAGTGACAGCAAAATCATTGATATTGCGCTGAAGTACGGGTATGCATCGCCGGATTCTTTCACTAGGGCATTTCAAAGCATGCATGGCACTACGCCCTCCGAAGCGCGAAACCATGGCCCATCCCTTAAAGCCTTCCCACGGATGACATTTCAACTGACCATTCAAGGAGGAAGCGAAATGAACTACCGTATTGAAGATAAAGAGGCGTTTCGAATCGTGGGTATTCGTAAAAGGGTGCCAATCGTATTCAACGGGGTTAATCCGGAGAACGCTGCGATGTACCAGAGTCTTACACCGGAATTGATCGACACGATTAAGGGGGCATCGAACGTCCAGCCTCTGGGCTTAATTAGTGCTTCGGCCCATTTCAGTGAGGGGCGGATGGCAGAACAGGGAGAACTGGATCATTACATTGGTGCAGCTACGACAAAAGAGACGCCTAAAGGACTGGAACACCTGGAGGTTCCTGCTTCGACGTGGGCTGTATTTACCGTGGTGGGTCCGTTTCCTGGTACGCTTCAGGAGGTGTGGGGCCGGATCTACGCGGAATGGTTTCCTTCATCGGACTATGAGCTGAGTGAGGGCCCGGAAATGTTATGGAATGAGCACAAGGATGTTACTGTAGAGCAATATAGAAGTGAGATATGGATACCTATTCGGAAGAGATGATACTGTCTCTAGCTTGGTATCTGCGGGCGCAGCTTTTTGAAGCTGCGTTTTTTGTTTTCAGAATTTGCTATCGGATATTCGAGCCGTTTTCATTGCAAATATATGTAATATAATGGTATTATTCTATTGGAATTGTAAGAATACTTGTATTTAGAAGAGTGATTTAAGAAGGGGGTGGCGAGATCAGGTTTACATGAAGTGATGACTCTATTCTATACGCACGCAGACATAACATTCCATTGATTATGGACAGGCTCACATAGCAGACATATCGATATGAGACGGAAGTGTCAGTTATTATACATTATAATGTAAGCGCTTTATTAAATGAGTTCCAAGGAGGGAATTACTCATGACCAAAAGTATAGTGAGAAAGGCGCTTGGTTTGTTTTTAATCATCGTTATGATCGCAACAGCTGTTGTATACCCTGCATCTACCGGACACGCGGCAACCATTAATGTTACGGATAACGGCTCCAGAATTGAAGTAAACACCGGATCAGGATTAGTCTATGTGGTGAACAAAACCAATGGGGATATTATCTCGGCCAAAATGAACGGTACGGAGCTGAACAGCAACAGAGGGTCACATATCGGCTCAGGTTTGGGCTCCTCCGCCAATGTGACTTGGAATACTTCTCCTTCAGGATCAACCGTGTTAATCACGGTATCCACAAGCACACTAACTCACTATTATGCTTCACGTGGTGGGGAGAACATCATATACATGGCCACGCATATCACAGCTCAACCTTCGATCGGGGAGCTGCGGTACATTTTCCGCGGTAATGGTAGTGTGTTGACAGGTGTTCCGGCGAATTCCAATAATCGAGGTAACACAGGAGCAATCGAGAGTCAGGATGTATTTGGTTTCGCAAACGGTCAGAGTGCCTCCAAATATTATGGTAATGATCAGGCCAAAGATTTATCCGTTCGTGGAGTTACGGGGAATGGCGTCGGTGTATTTATGGCCTACGGCAATCGGGAAAAAAGCTCTGGTGGTCCATTCTTCCGCGACATCCAGTTCCAAAGTGGAACCGAGACGGAAGTATATAACTATATGAACTCGGGACATGCACAGACGGAGAATTGGCGCCTGGGTCTGCATGGGCCGTACGCTTTGATCTTCACAACGGGAGGTACGCCAAGTGTGCCCGACTTCAGCTGGATGTCTGGTCTGAATCTGCAGGGTTGGGTATCCAGTCGGGGGAACGTTGTGCTTAATGGTCTCTCCGGGATGGATACGGGTTATGCATACACAATTGGGTTCGCTAATAGCAACGCCCAGTATTGGGTGGGGACGTCTTCAAGTGGGGCGGCAGCCAAATACAGCATGATCCCGGGCACATACACTATGACAGCCTATAAGGGAGAACTGGCCGTATATACGGAAACGGTTAATGTCACGGCAGGACAAACGACGACACTGAATACACGTACGATCAACAATGACCCAAGTAAAGCCTCTAACATCTGGCGAATCGGTAACTGGGATGGTACACCACGGGAGCTCCTGAATGGACAGACGATTCCGATCCGTCACCCTTCCGATAGTCGCAACCCAAGCTGGGGACCTGTCACCTATGCCACCGGTAGCGCGACCAATCGATTCCCGGCAATCCAGTTCCGTGGTCAGAATTCTCCAACCACAATAACGTTTAACTTGAATGCATCTCAAGCGGCATCTTCTCATACGCTCAACATCGGTATTACCGCAGCTTACAATAATGGCAGACCGAGTGTAACGGTTAATGGACATGCGTTAACCAATCCTGCTGCATCTTCACAGCCCAATTCTCGTAGCTTCACCATTGGTACGTATCGTGGGAACAACACAACCTTTAGCTGGAATGTTCCAGCATCCTACTTCGTGAATGGATCCAATACTATCACGATTACGCCGATCAGCGGTTCTAGTGACTTGGGTAACTGGTTAAGTGCAGGCTGGGTCTACGATTGTGTTGAATTGCTGAATTGAATGAAGAATGCAATATAGTGGAAGGAATATAGGAGGTAGCCTGCCTGGTTTTCTTAACCAGGTTCAGGTTACCTCTTTTAGCTTTGTCATCCGAAATGAAAAGATATCGCTTCGTGATATCCCTAAGGATCTTGCTTTGCTGGAGATGGTGATCCGGATAGTGGTATAATTTTCAATACGTAATCATGAGTGAATGAACGGGGAGGAAAAGAGAATGAGAGACGATCTGTTGGTTCAATTGCAAGAGTGGCATGAAGAAGATGAATTTCAGGAAATTGTAGATGCAATTCAAGCCATTCCTGTGGAAGAAAGAGATTATGAGCTGGTTAACCATTTGGGACGAGCGCTGAATAACTTGGAACAGTATGAAGAAGCGGTTGAACAATTCCTGACGGTTGCTAAAGAGGGCACAGGTGACCCACTCTGGCATTATCGGATTGGACTGGCTTATTATTATCTGGAGCAATATGCGCATGCACTGCAGGCGTTTGAAAGAGCGGATGAATTGGACCCTGAGGATGAAGATACGCTGGAGTTTCTGGGATGGATTCGAAGCAAAATGGAGGAGCCGTCCGAATCTGAACCTGAAGTTGAAACGGATCCAGAGGCTGTTGGAGAATTCCATGTACCCGTTGACGTTGTAGCAACCTTTGAAGCGATTCCCAGACCGGAATCCGGCGAATTCTGGAACGATAGTGAGCAGGCACTGGAGCACTATGTGTCCAATCCGCCAAGTGATGGCCTCATTGATTCTGTTGAGGAGCAATTGGTGTTCCGACTGCCGGCTTCCTACATTGAGATGATGAAGCTACATAACGGCGGTATTCCGTACAATCGTTATTTCCCTGTGGCGAACACAGATACGGGAGCTACGGATTATGTTGAAATTGAAGGTATACTGGGCATTGGCCGTGAGAAGCCTCGCACACTAGCGGGTATTCAAGGTAGCTGGAATTTGATTGAACGTGAAGGGTATCCGGAGATTGGTGTGGTCATCGCGGTATCTCCTTCGGAGTCGGGGGTTGTCATGCTCGATTATCGTTCATTCGGTAATGATGGAGAACCTGAGGTCGTTTATGTGAAGAGGGAGAATCCCAAAGAGATCATTCCGCTGGCACCGAACTTTGAGACGTTTATCCAAGGGCTGATGACTCCAGAAGTCTAGTATGAATAATATCATTGTGTTGAAGCGCCTCTATACTAGTGCTAACTAGACAATGTAGAGTATGGTAAAAACAATACAAGCCGCGAGGGAGATACATTCCCTTGCGGCTTGCTTCATTCTATCGGAATCTTTCCGGTTTACGCCGGATATCCGCCACCTGGAGGCGGCCATGCGCCGTAGAAGCGACGTAGCAGAACAATCTCCCCTAGATGGTACGAGTTATGGGAGGCGATATTGCGCAGAAGTCCTGCTTTAGTTTCACCCGGGAAATAGAGCAGTGGATCATCTAATTGTGCAGTTTCTGCAATGGCTACGGCTTGATCAACTCCATCCAAGAATGCCTGAATATCTGCCTTCCACGTCGCTTCGTCCTGTGGACCCTTCTCTTCAGGCCAGCTTTCACTCACGTTAGCAGGGAGCTGTGGCTTGCGTCCTTCCAAGTGTTCGAGCATGAATTGCTGCCAATAATGCATATGCTTCACCAACTGATAGATCGTATATGGCATGGCATCGTGCGTACGAGCAGCAAGTGTGACATCGATATCGGGTAGAGCACGGGCGATGCGGATATGACCGCGTTCCCCCACTAATGATTTGACAAGGGCTTGCCCAAAGCTTTGATTAACATCTGACATATGGAACCTTCCTCTCTTCCAAGACCGGATCTGATAACCTGTCTTCTATTTAGTATTATACAATTAAATTGCTAAAAATTAAAAATGGATAACGAAGAACGCTAAATACTTAAAATGCCTATGATATAATAGTGAAAATAAATCTCAAGACCTCAGGGTCGAGGAGGAAGCTCCTGTGAAAGTGATATTGGTTGACGACGAACGTCTAGCGTTGATAGGCCTTCAAAAATCACTAGAAAAAGAAGTAAGCGGCATTGAAATTATCGCTACATATATGAATCCAACAGAGGCTGTGGCGGGTATTGTGGAGCACCGTCCTGATGTTGTATTTCTGGATATTCATATGCCGGAGATGGATGGTATGGATCTGGGAAGACAGATTCAGGCGGCAACACCGGGCACCGAAATTATATTTGTGACCAGTTACGATCAATATGCGGTGCATGCTTTCGAATTACAGGCTTTGGACTATGTGATGAAGCCCATCCAAAAGGATCGATTGAAGCAGACGGTGAGCCGCGTAAGAGAGAAACTGAGCGTAAAACGCGAGCAACGGTCAAAGGATACAAACATACCTTTAATTTGCTGTTTTAATCAGATTCAGTTTAAGCTTCCAGGCAAGGATGTTCAGGTGGCCAAATGGCGTACAAGCAAGGCGCAGGAGCTGTTTGCATACTTGCTTCACCACCGGAACCAGGTCATCCATCGCAGTGTTCTGCTGGAGCTTCTGTGGCCGGGAATGGAAGAGGAGAAGACGACACATCAACTCTACACTGCAATGTATCATGTCCGCCAAACCCTGAAAACTTGCAATATGGATATGATCACGATTCAGAGCGGGCACCTGGAGGCAGGTTATCGACTCGAATTGGGTGAGGCTCAGTTGGATAGTGAGCAGTGGGAACGGGAAATCAGGCAATGGAAAGTCATAGACGCAAGTACCGTTCATGCCTATGAGCAAGCGCTTCATCTATATAAGGGTACCTATCTTGGCAATTATGAATACATGTGGGCTGAACCTGAGCGGGAAAGATTACGCTATCTGTGGCTGTATCATATGAGACAACTAAGTCTGTATTACCAGCAGCATGGGCTGGCGGAGAAAGTGGTCGAGAGTACACAACGTATCCAGCATATGCTTCCGGATGAAGAAGAAAGTTATTTTATGCTAATGAAGTTATATGATGAAATGCACAACGATCTCGGTGTGGAGGAGCAGTATCGTCTCTTAACCACCAGAATGGAGCAAGATTTGGAGATACCGATCAGTGAGGACATTACCGAATGGTATCAGGACTGGAAGCTCGGTTTAACCAAAGTCATGAAAAAATAATTAATGAAATTACTTCAAACGAAACGTATGGACCGTTACAAATATTTGATCATCATGCTAATCATTTTTGGAGTGTTAATTGGCATGCGCTCGGTATGGTCTGAGCTATTCCACACAGTAGATGAGCATCGCGCCGTTAACGGGGTGCTTGATTTGAGAGATGTGGATCTGGATCAGTCCCCTGTCATGTACTTGAATGGGGAATGGGAACTTTACCCGGATGAGTTGCTGACCCAACAAGATATTGCGAAGAGGAATGGCGGTGCGAAGAGTGTTCAGGTCCCAGGAGACTGGGGGAGTGGACAGAGTCAGGAACAAGAGGGTTCGCACGGTTACGGAACATATCGCTTGCGTATTTTGACAGATCCACTTCAGACGCCTGTTACCTTTTGGTTCAAGGGGATTCGAAGTTCCTCCGAGATCGAGATGAATGGAGACGCGGACGGGGGCATGGGTGAGATCTCCGTGGATAGCAGTACATATATACCCCGAAGTACTTCGTATACAGCGACCTATGATCAGGAAGGAACAACCTCCATTGAACTATTGGTTCGTGTAGCCAATTACGATAGCCCGTATATGGGCGGAATTAGCAAACCTGTTCGCTTTGGTTCACAGGCAGCCGTTGATTTTTCGCGTTGGTATTCTATTGGTTTTCAGATGCTCACCTTTCTGGTTTTGCTCCTCCACGGCATGTATGCCTGTATTCTTTACGCATTTAATCGACAGGAACGTTCCTTGCTGGTTGGAGCCGTATTAACTTTATCTGTTGGCATCACGGTTACGATGGGTCATGACAATATATTGATGTTATGGCTTCCTATTAATTATACTTGGGGCATTAAAATTCGATTGATCTCTTTGTTACTGCAAAATGCTTGTATCCTTCTGTTATTCCAGAGATTAACGGTGGTTCATGTACGAAAGGCATGGCTACAGTGGCATGTTGTCATGACCTTGATCTATACGGCCGTGATTGTGGTGGTGCCCATTCATATTACATATGCCATGATCCATTACAACGTCATTAACCTATTCTTTCTTGTATCCATGATCTGGTTTCTATACATCGTCGGAACGATGATCTTCAGGAAACAGGCGGACCGGGATATTGTTTTTCTGCTGCTTACTGCAGGAGGCATTATATCCAACCTGATATGGAGTGTGGTCGAGACAGCCAAAGATGTGACAACAGTCTATTATCCCATTGACATTATCTTTGCGATTACCGGCTTCTCCGCCTATTGGTTCAAGAAATACTTCAGGAATGTCAGGGAGAATATGAAGCTGAATACAGAACTGCAGAAGGGTGACAAAATTAAAGATCAGTTCTTGGCGAATACATCACATGAACTGCGGACCCCGCTGCACGGGATTATTAACATCGCTCACAACGTGATCACCCGAGAGAAAAACCGGTTGGATGAACGGAGCCTAGAGGATATGGAATTGCTGATTACGATCGGTCGACGGATGTCACATCTCCTTGGTGATCTACTGGATGTAGTCCGGCTGAAGGAGCACCGCATTGAGTTACGTCAGGGGCCTCTTTCCATACAGTCGGTTGTGCCCGGCGTAATCGCCATGCTGCAGTTCATGGCAGAACGAAAACCAGTCCGCCTTCATATGGAGATTCCGGAATCGTTCCCTCAGGTCATGGCTGATGAAGAAAGGCTCGTTCAGATTTTGTATAATCTACTGCATAACGCGCTTAAACATACAGAGGAAGGAACGATATCCGTAAGTGCCGAAATTCGTGAAGGACATGCTCTGATTCATGTGACGGATACAGGCATTGGCATGGATGAGGATACACGGATGCGTATTTTCCTCCCGTATGAACAAGGATCGTATGGAATCAGTGATGGACAAGGCATCGGGCTTGGACTGAACATCTGCAAAGAGCTCGTAGAACTGCACGGCGGGGCACTTACGGTTCGCTCGGAACTCGGAAAGGGCTCGGTATTCAGCTTCGATCTACCACTCGCGGATGAAGCCGCCGATCAGGCTCAGTCACAACTTCCCCTGATATGGGAACAGGCCGCCGAGATGATGGAAGATGCACCTAGCGGATTCCTGTTACCCCGCCAAGGTATGGGGGACGCGGAAGCCTTGGCGACGGCAGAGATGGCTCCATTGTTAAAAGAGGGGAGAGCCACCATTCTGGCTGTGGATGATGATCCGGTGAATCTGGATGTGTTGGTCAGCATTCTTTCGACGGAACCATATGATATAACTACAGCAGGTTCGGGTCAGGAAGCGATGGAATTGCTCGGGACACGTCAGTGGGATCTGCTCATTACAGATGTGATGATGCCCAATATGTCCGGATATGAGTTAACCCAGAAGGTGAGGGAACAATTCTCGATGTCGGAGCTTCCTGTGCTGCTGTTGACGGCACGAAGTCAGCCGCCAGATATCTACACGGGGTTTGCATCGGGGGCCAATGATTATGTCACGAAGCCTGTAGATGCGGTGGAACTGAAATATCGGATACGTGCATTGACCATGCTAAATCAGTCTATCCAAGAGCGCCTGCGCATGGAGGCCGCTTATTTACAGGCTCAGATTCAGCCTCACTTCCTGTTTAATACACTGAATTCACTTATGGTTTTAAGTGATATTGATACAGAGCATATGCGGAAGCTTGGTGAAGCTTTTTCATCCTATTTACGGATCAGCTTCAACTATCTCAATACAGGGGAACTGGTGAAATTATCATACGAGCTGGAACTCGTTGAAGCCTATCTTTTTATTGAAAAAACACGATTTGAAGATCGATTGTCGGTGGTATTAAACGTAGAGCCGGACCTTCCGTTGCTTCTCCCGCCGCTATCCATTCAGCCTTTGATTGAAAATGCCGTCAGACACGGACTATTAAGCCGCAATGTAGGCGGTACGTTATGCCTATCCATTACTCGTCATGAGGGTTATACCCGTATTGAGGTGAAGGATAATGGCAAAGGCATCGAACCGGAGAAGGTTGCAGAACTGCTACATGCTACGCCAGGTGGAAAAGGCGGAATAGGCATTGTGAATACAAACCGCAGATTGCTGCAACGGTATGGTCAGGGATTATCGATCGTAAGTGAGCCGGGTGAGGGCACGATGGTATCATTTGATATTCCGGATAAGATATAAGGAAAAGGCCGCAGAAGTGAAAACTTCCGGCCTTTTTGTTTTACTTGCGTGTTCATTCCCTAATTTTAATTATTTCTAATGCATCTTTCATATGTTAGTATATTTAACATTAGAAGCGCGGGTTCCGGCATTGGGCGCTAAACGTTGTTATAGTGGGTGAAGAGATCGATGCGCAATTGGGTCAAAAATGAGAATGTGCAGATGACGGCCATTGCCTTTACCACTGCGGTAGGGGCGCAATTCAAGATAAATCCGTTCCGGGAAGATTACTTCCGAATCGGACTGGGGGTTAGCATCCTTTTATTTCTGCTGATGATCATGCCACACTTGTCTTATGTGAAGACAGGAATCCTGACAGGCATCGCGAATTTGCTGTTCCAGTCGGTAGATCTCATCAATCATGTACAGACGGTGTCTATACTGGAAAGCATGCGGGACAATCTGGGGGCAGGTGTGTATTATGTGGTCTTTGCCTATGGGCTTAGCAAATTCAAGCATCGATTCCATGAGATGCAGCCTCTTCTGCTCGGCGGGTTAATCACATGTATCGATTTCTCCTCTAATCTTGTTGAGCTGCTTTTTCGAGGAATGTTAAGCGGGACCAATATCTTTTATATGAAGGAATGGTTGTATCTGCTTGTGGTAGGTGGTCTGCGAAGTTACTTTGTGATTGGGCTATATAACAGCATTGCGGTGAGGCAGATGCGGCTTTTGCATGCAGAGCAGGAGAAGCGGATGGAGCAGATGCTGAGTGTGAACTCGGGTCTGTATGGCGAGGTCTTTTACCTGAAGAAAGCGATGAATACGATCGAAGGCATTACAGCTGACAGCTATGATCTATATCGCGATCTCCGGGAGCAGGACATGAACCAATACAGTCAGCGCACCCTGGGCATTGCTCAGCAGATTCATGAAGTGAAGAAGGATTCACAACGTATTCTGGCGGGTCTGCTGAAGCTGTATGATAATGAAAAAGCAGTCAACATGAGCCTGTCTGAAGTGCTGAACTTTGCCAGTAAAGCAAACCGAAAATATAGCGAGATGTTGCATAAGCAGGTCGAGATCGACATTGAGCAACAGTATGATTGTGAGTCTCCGTATTACATTCCTCTTCTCACGGTAATGAATAACCTGATTGCCAATGCGGTAGAGGCGATTGAGCATGATGGGACGATTCGAATTCGTATATATGAGCAGGAAGAAAACGTGCATTTCGTTGTGATGGATTCTGGAAAAGGCGTACCCGAAGCCAAACGGGATGTCATCTTTGAACCGGGGTACACAACGAAGTTCAATGAAGTTGGCATTGCCGCGACAGGCATTGGCCTGTCCCATGTACGTGATATCGTTCAGTCGTTGACGGGACAGATCACAGTGGAATCGGCGCCTCTGGGAGCGAGAGGGACTACATTTCGTATAGCTATTCCCAAGATGAATTTAATAAAGGGGGCCGATGTCGATGACACTTTCTATCATGATCGTGGATGATGATGTGGTGAGTCGGAGCATGCTGCATGATATCATTGAATCCTGTGGTATCGGTGAGCTTGCGGGCATGGCTGAGGGCGGTATAGAAGGCGCACGGATGATCATGGATCTGCGTCCTGATGTGGTGTTGATTGATCTGCTGATGCCGGATCAGGACGGAATTGAGACGGTAGGGAAGCTGAAGCAATGCGGTTATACCGGTAAATTCATCATGATCTCTCAGGTAGAGAACAAAGAGATGGTAGGGGAGGCCTACCAGAACGGAATTGAATTCTTTATTCATAAACCGATTAATCGGGTGGAAGTGGAGCATGTGCTCAGCAAAGTGAATGACCAGTGGAAGTATGAGCGTTACGTGCTGGAGATCAAGCAGTCGATGGCTCGATTGAATCTGGTGGAAGCGCCGGCCCCTGCCCAAGGTCGTACGGTGCGAGATGCGGCACGAAGCATTCTAATGGATCTGGGGATTATCGGAGAAAGTGGTAGCAAGGATATTGTGGCTCTCATGGAGTATGCGATTGATCAGAAGCAGGTCGCGGAGTGGCCGCCACTGAAGGAGTCCTATGAAGCGGTGGCCCAGACGTACAAGTCAACGCCCAAGGATGTGGAGAAAGAGAGCAAGGCGATGGAACAGCGCATTCGCAGAACGGTAATTGCCGCGTTAACGAACATGGCCTCGATTGGACTCACCGATTATAGCAACCACAAGTTTGAGCATTATGCGCCACTCTACTTTGACTTCCAGGATGTTCGAATGAAGATGAGAGCCATGGAAGAAGGTCAGGCAGGCGACAAAGGCAAGGTTAATATCAAAAAGTTCCTGCATGTGTTCTACATGGAGACGCTTGAAAAGATGAATAACTGAGGCATCATATGCCTCTGTCTGTTGGAGGATATGAAAACCCGGGAAGGTGACCATCGGCGGTGTCGAGGTCACTTCACCAAAGACGGGCAAGCTGAAGGGGTTATTATTTTAATCCATAATGACTTCTTTATCTGGCTGTTCAAGAAATTCGAACATGATTTTAATTTGTTCCAGCGTATTTCTTTCCAATGATAATTCAGGTAAAGCGTCGATAGCAAAAAAATCAACTGCGCTGGTTTCTACACCTGTTTCCGCATGCCCTCCCACAATGTCACAGCGGATAAACATCTTATATACGTGATAAGGCTCAGGTGGGTGTCCATGGAATTTTTTGTCCAATACCGCTAACAACCGCATCGGCACAACATCAAAACCGGATTCTTCTTTAATTTCTTTCACAGCTACTTCTGATGGTGATAGGCCGATGTCACTCCATCCCCCTGGTAATGCCCATGCCCCATCTAATTTCTCTCGAACCAAAAGCACTTTGTTTTCCCTGAAAACAACACCGCGAATATCGACTTTAGGCGTTGCGTAACCTGAATCACTTGCAAATGTAAGTGATATTTTCTCTTTGTTAACAGAAGTATAGTTGCTTAAGATATCAATACTAATGCGCCTCAATTCCTCGTATCGCTCGATATCATAAACATCCTTGGCATAGGTTAAACCTGTTTGTGAGATAGCTTGAATCTGTTTTGCCCATTCTAGCCACTTTGTGTCCATGGACTCCTCTTTTCTTCGCAAGTCACGAGATTTAGTTTAGTTAGGAAATAACCCCATTATATCATATGAATTACAGTCTATAACTACTAAGAAAGGACAACTCAAATTTAGGGAATCACACTAATGATTAAACGCACTCTACAAATATTGCTTTTTAATATAGAACTGCGAGATATTATAAAGAAACGATGTCCAGAAGAGGAGAAAGTGAAATGAACATAACTATTGATCAACAAGGCAATTCCAAGGTCGCCATTATTGAAAGTGATGGCATCGTCATCAACAATGCTCAAGATGCACTGGATTTGATGGCTTCGGTAAGGTATAGCGATGATGCCGATAAGCTCATTATCGACAAATCGAACATCACGGAAGAGTTCTTCGAACTGAAAACCAAGCTTGCAGGCGAGATTTTGCAGAAATACGTGAACTATCATGTTAAGCTTGCTATTGTGGGAGATTTCGAAGGACATAACAGCAAGAGCCTGAGAGATTTCATCTATGAGTGCAACAATGGCAAGCATGTTTTCTTTTTGAAAAACAAAGAGGAAGCGCTTCAAAAGTTGCATAATATCAGTTAAGCGTACATCCGAGGCATGTAGAGAGCCTGCTTATAATCTGAGCCAAACGTAGGAGGTTTGCACCGTGATATCTAATGAGAATTTAAAGGTATATGCTCTGCCTGAGATCGGAAATCTTAAAGTGCATGGCAGAACAACTGGAGAGCGATCGCCGTTGACGTTATTTTGGACGGGGAGTGCAGTTGAACTCAATGTACAGGGCTCCGAACTATGGGTTGAAGTAGAGTCGCAGTATGACATGTATGAGTCATGGATCAGCATTCTGATCAATGGTGTTTCGGTGAGCAGACAGATGTTAACGGCGGGAAGGTACTGGGTCTGTGTATTCCGAGGTATGAACGCAGATGTGGTGAAGAATGTACGGATCGTCAAAGATGTTCAAGCGATGAGTGGTGACCCGGGTTGTGCCTTGCAGATTCATGCGGTGAAATCGGATGGAGCGTTCCTGCCTGTGCAGGAAAAACCGTACAAGATCGAGTTCATTGGTGACAGTATTACATCTGGCGAAGGTGCGATTGGAGCGAAAGCGGAGGAAGATTGGATTCCGATGTGGTTCAGCGCCATACATAATTATACGTTTATGACAGCAGAGGCATTGAATGCGGAGTATCGGGTCATCTCGCAAAGTGGCTGGGGTGTGCTGACAAGTTGGGATAATAATCCAAAGGGGAATATCCCCAAGTATTACGAACAGGTCTGTGGCTTGCTTACTGGTGAGCGTAACGAAGCGCTAGGCGCAGGAGATCAGCATGATTTTAGTTCCTGGCAGCCGGATGTGGTAGTCGTGAACCTGGGCAGCAATGATGGGGGTGCATTTCAGTCACCGGAGTGGAAAGACCCCGACACGGGCAAGGTGTACAAGCAGCGTTTGAACGAAGACGGTACGTATCATGAAGAGGATCTGGCTGCTTTTGAGAAAGCGGTGGAACAGTTCCTGTTCAAACTTCGAAAAAACAATCCGGGTGCACAACTCGTATGGGCGTACGGCATGCTTGGTTTTCCATTGATGCCTGCCATCTACCGCGCGGTTGATGCGTATACAAAGGGGACAGGAGATCGTAAGGTCTCAATCATCCAGCTTCCTGATACAACCGAAGAGACGGTAGGGGCGCGTACCCATCCTGGCGATTTATCTCATCGTAGGACGGCAGAGGTGTTAGCGGAATATGTACGAGGATTGATAGGATAACTTGATACATGGTGATGGAAAGACCACTCTTTCATGAAATGTACCCCAATGGTTAGATGGTGTCTAACTTTATGAGGTCCATTTATCACAAGAATGGTCTTTCCCTTTTCTACTCATCTAGACATTCGAGGGTTTATCCGTTGTGTCGCTGTTTTGTACCTCGTAACGAATCGAAATAATCTGTCCGAGCGTCTGGGTTCGGAGCATTTTAAATTGACTTGGCACAGTGCCTGTCGGGAATAAGGGGATGCCTTCGCCAAGAATTTTGGGAATGATGGCGACTTCAATCTCGTCCAGTAATTTTTTTGCTAACACAGCTTGAACCAATATGCCGCCACCCACAATCCACACGTCTCCATCAGAAGTCTGCTTTAATCGGGGAATGAGCGTACCTACCTCCTCGGTTGTAAACTGTACATTCGAAGCGGGCGGCTGTTCCGAGCGAGAAAGCACATATGTTGGCCGATCTGCATAGGGGAAATCATCGGAAAGTGTGAGCACCTCTTCATACGTATAACGTCCCATAACAACGCTACCGATCGTTTCATAAAAGGCAGCATACCCGTTGTCTCCACCATCACCCTCCACATCAAATAACCAATCGACCGAACCATCCAGTCTTGCGATATATCCATCCAAACTCATAGCAATGTACAAAATTGTTTTGTTATCAGACATGTTCATCGCTCCCTTCTACAATGTATGATACACTTTAACTATGACAAAAGTTGACGTAGTTAGGATGTTGAATTCATGAATCATCGAAAACTGGCTATTATGCGCCTGATGGATTCCAGACAAAAGTTCACCGCCCGGGAACTGGCAGAACGGTTCGACGTTTCGGTTCGTACGATCCAGCGCGATCTGGATGCATTGCAGGCGCTGGGTTTTCCCTTGTACACAGAAGTTGGCGTGAACGGAGGATATCGGGTGTTGCCCAATCGGATTTTGCCACCTCTTCAACTGACACAGCAGGAGGCATTAGGGCTGTTTATGATGCTGGAATATCTACAGCAAGTACCGGATTTTCCGTATGGATCAATGCGTGAACATCTGGCTGAGCAGTATTTTTCTACTTTGCCCGAAGATGTACAGGATCTGATTATGCGAATGAGGGAACACATTGCTTTTGTCCAACATCCAGGTGAGCATGCCGAGCCTTTAACAACAGCGATATTGGGTGCAGCGGTAGAAAAGAGAGAAATCGAATTTATGTATCATGCCCGCAGTGGTCCTAAAAAAGTCCAGGTCTTTCCCTATGGCATCTACTATGAGCAGGGACATTGGTACATGCCAGCCCGGAATAAGGACCGCGTATTATTGTATCGGGTGGATCGCATGCAGCAGTTGACGGTTATGGAATCAGTGGATAAATCTGTTCCAAGTCTAAAGGCATGGTTAGCTGCCAAAGAAGATAGAGCAAGCGTAGAAGTGGTGCTGCATTTCACGGAATTTGGAGCGAGGATTGCTGCGTCAGATGTATTGTTCAAGTCAGTTGAAGGCCATGAGTGGCGCGGACTGATTCCGCCTGAAGAGTTCTCTTTTACAGCACGAAAGTTACTCTCCTATGGGCCGGAAGTGAAGGTGGTGTCTCCGCTCGAACTACAGCAGCAGGTTAGAGGGATGCTGGAACGGAGTTTAAGCCAGTATGGTGGGGGATAAGAGCTTTCAAACGCTGGATATTAGGGTATCAAGGAAGAGATAAGAAAGGTGTGTAGACAAATGAGCAAAGTTTGGACTAAAGATATCATCCCGACTGTATCCGATAAAGTAGTGATTGTGACAGGTTCGAACGGCGGGTTAGGGTATGAAACGGCATTAGCGTTAGCTGAAAAAGGCGCAAAAGTTATCCTTGCAGTTCGTAATCTGGAAAAAGGTGAAAAGGCAGCTAATAAAATAAAGTCGTCTGTGCATGTAGCTGGAGAGGTAATCGTTATGCAGCTCGACCTTAGCGATTTAGCTAGTATTCGTAAGTTCGCAGCCGCTTTTCTTGAGCAATACGATTCTTTGTCCATTCTCGTTAATAATGCAGGAATTATGAACCCTCCATTCCAGTTGACGAAAGATGGCTTTGAATTGCAGTTTGGTAGTAATCATCTAGGCCATTTTGCGCTTACGGGTCTACTATTGCCTCGATTGATCTCTACTCCGAAATCGAGAGTAGTCACTGTAAGTAGTATGGCAGCTCATAATGGTGCGATTGATTTTAATAATTTAGATGGCTCCAAAGGATATAATCCTATGAAGTTCTACAGTCAAAGCAAGCTAGCCAATCTGATGTTTGCGAGAGAGCTGCAGAATAAATTTAATTCCGCCCATATTGATTCCATGAGTATCGCCGCTCATCCAGGAATTTCGCATACCAACCTATTTTCCTTCGGTTCGGGGAAACAGACCAATATATTCATGCGCAGTCTTTTGAAAATCATTAGTCAACCGGCACATATGGGGGCATTACCTACCTTATATGCTGCAGCAGATCCGACGATCACGGGAGGGGAGTATATTGCTCCCAGCGGTATGGGCGGCACTAAGGGCTATCCCAAGAGCGCTAAGATCATCGAAAAATTATATGACGCTAACATTTCAAACAAGCTATGGAGCGTATCAGAAGAATTAACAGGGGTATATTACAGATTCGACGTGTAGATTTTGCCATTAGGGAAAGTAAACCTTATTATGGTATAGACAGTTAAAAGTTCTTCAGCACGAATAAGATTAACTGAATGGGGGGCTACCATGATTCGTTTCATAAGAAGTTTCACGATCCGCTCTATGCAGAGTCCATGTGATGAACAACGGCGGTTGTTTGCATAGAGCTTGAAATTCTTTTCCGCCATATCATTGTAGTGCATATCCAATGTGTTCATTGTACGACTCTGCTGCCTTAAAGATTTTAACTTTTAAGGAGTGGAGCAACGTGAAATATATTAATGCGGATACAATCTTCCCGGAAGAATTACTCAAAGAAATACAGCGTCATATCTCTGGTGGCTTGATCTATATTCCGAGGCCCAAGGATGCCCACAAGAAGTGGGGCGAGAATTCGGGTGGCAGAAGGATTGTCCGGGAGCGGAACGACGAGATCCGCCAGCTTTTTGCTGCCGGAACAACCATCGATCAGCTTGCGGACCAATACTGTTTATCCATCGATAGCATCAAGAAAATTGTGTATTGCAAAAAGGGATGAAACTATAGAGGCCATGTTCGAGCAATCGAATGTGGCTTTTTCCTGTAAGAATAAAGAATAGTTATTAAAGCTTTTTTACATATTCGAGGTTGTTAACTACGCGTACAATTCATTTGACGGTACAAGGATTTGCGGTAAGAGTTCTTGAATTAACTCCTTAAATCATCTGGTAAGGTTGGTGAATATGAATATAGAAGTGAAATTAACGAATAAAGACGAGGCGTATGTGATTAAAAATATGTACCCGCTATACCTTCATGATCTATCCGGACATTATGGTCTGGGTGGAGAGCATACCCCGAACGAACATGGCATTTTTGAGCCAAGTCCTGATTATATAACTTTGCAGGATCAGTATAACGTCCAGGACATATGGTGGGAAAAACCGGAGTGTCTTTATCCGTTCCTCATGATTGTGGATGGCATACCGGCAGGGTTTGCGTTCATAGCTACTCCGCCATATTGTTCACAAGGCACGAATTTCTTTGTACATGACTTCTTTCTGATGCAGCCGTTTCGAGGTGTAGGCGTTGCTGAATACGCGGCATCGACGATCTTCGGCATGTTTATAGGAAACTGGGAGTTGTTCACCAATCCATCGGAGAAAAATAAGATTGGCCAATCTTTCTGGCGAAAAACAGTGGATAATTATACTAAAGGTAACTATCGGGAGATTTACGGGCAAACGTTCGATGGTTATAAATTGATTTTTCAATTCTCCAATATATAAAAAGAGAGACCGTCTCCCTTTGCGGAAAATGATCTCTCTCTACTGCCTTTTATAAACTACCGTTGAAATAGTGATACTCAGAAATCACTTCAAAACCAACACTGCGGTACAGATTCAAAGCACGTTTGTTCTCGGTAACAACGGATAAGCGGATATCTGTGTAACTTTGTTTCCTTAGGAGATCAACCAGGATGCTAAGCGCAGTGCGCCCCAGTTTCTGTCCCTGATAAGCAGGCAAGATACAGAAGTTATGAATAAATGCGGTTGTTGCATTAATGGAGTTGACCCGTACCAGCCCAACAGGCAGTTGATTCTGCCACGCAATATAGGTGACTCGGCTGGGTTCATTTGTTTGCATAAAGTACTCGCGTGTCCAGTCCTCCGAATCTCCAAAGGCTTGGGAGGAGCAAGTGACCATAAATTCCATATCCTCGGCTTCTGCCACGGACAACGTTAGTTCAGGTGGCTCCACAACCGAAAGGACCTCATTCACAAGTTGCATCGAGTACTCCGCACGATCATAAATGGCTCCGAGGGATTGGGCAGTATGAACACCCGGAGATAAGCCCTGAGGAACGCGATAACTGAGTTGGTTGATTCCCTGTGGTTTCATATCCAGGATGGCCTTGTTCAGTAGGCTGCTGAATACACCTTGGCGGCGAAAATCTGGGTGTACGATGGCATTAATATTCCCGGTTACGGTGTCGGAAGGATACCAACTGAGGAGTCCTACCAAATCACCGTGGCGATAACAGAGGAGTGCATGGTCTCCGTCTTTTTTGCTAATATGGTCAAGGTCTGCTTTCAGATGAACGGAATCAAGCTGTTTACATTGTTGTTCGAGTAAAATAATAGCTTTAATCTGTTCCTTAGAGTTATAGACCATGGGAACGACTTGATAGTTTGACATAGCTTTCACACCTTCATTGTTGAAGGAAACACGCAGTTATTGGACCCACAGGCGCTATCCTTCGAGAGTTGGTCCAGTTGTAATTTTGATCATCATCATTATCTCCTCCAAATCACTTCCCGATGACTATAACACAATCTATGATGAAGATGACACCCAATGGATGTAATTCACTGGGTGTCTGTTCAGATACGCCCAATAACTGGACATTATATCCTATTGAAGGGATAATTGAGAGTAATACTGACGAGAAAGGAGTTGATCACCTCGCGTAAGTTAGCTTATGTGATGAGTACGTTGTTTCTTTCATCTGTCATGATAATGGGGTGCACCCCATCTGAGTCAGCCGAGAACGTTAAAGAGACCATTCCACCAGCGACGAATCAGCCGAGTATTGTGAGCAATCAGAAGGCGTCAGCCATAGATGAGCAGCAGGCCCTCGAAATGTCGCTGGATTATAAAACAACCGAACTGACTGTTGATTATAAGGACTATGAAGATACGTTAACTGTGGAGGGTCTGCTGGCTAGAGCAGAAGTAATCAGACCATTTTTGACAGAAAGGAATTTCGAATCCAATATAGATGCGCGATTTAACAAGATTCCTTTACGTGTAGCAGACAAAGAGAAGGCTCTGCTGCATCCTGAAAATATACAAACCAAGATCAAAGATAGCAAGAGTGACTGGATTCTTGTGGAATACACGCTCGATTTGAAATTTACGGATAAGGATGGCAAAGAGTTCAAGTCCATTCCGTTATCGGGTGATATCACCTTTTTGCAGGATCAGGGAGAATGGCGCATTCAGGATGACACGTACAACATGAAGCCCTTCACAGAAATCATCAATAATTCACTATAATGCATGAGTCATCTGTGAATCTGGCACATACAGATTGTGCTCGAATTATTCATTGCGAATAAGATCCTTCATATCAGTATGCACTTCAAAGTGTGTACTTTTTTTGTGGCGGCGCACCCAGCTAAGCGCGCGTCGTCAAAAGGGTATCATCGCGATGTTAGCTATCGACACCTGCTAGAAATTTGCAGGGTACATTCTCCTGTATTGATGATATTATTTGGATGATCAACTTACTTATTGCGCTCTTGTAGAATGGGGTTGGGTTCATCATGAGGGAGATTCTCCGAGTCGGTTCTCGTAAGGTTTGGTTGTATATCATTGCTGCTGTTATTGGTTTGGTTACAGGCTATGTCGTCCTCTCTTCGCCGGACTCTCCTAGGCTCCAAAGTGAAGAAGGTATTCTGGATTTAACGCAGGCTCAACTTAGTACGAATCCGCAAAAATTAACAGGGAAGTGGGCGTTCTATTGGCAAGAACTGCTGTCGCCTGAGGATATGCGGGTTCGTTCGGCAAGGGAAGGAAATCAGGACCACTGGATTAACATCCCAAGCTCCTGGCTGGGCTACCCGTTAGAAGGTCAGCGGCTGAGCGGTACAGGCTATGCAACCTTTGGACTGGTCGTTCATCTAAGCGACCAGGATCGCGATGAGATGCTTGCTCTGCGGCTGTCTAGCATTTTTAATGCGTACAAATTATGGGTCAATGGCGAGCTGCTGGCAGAAGTTGGTGAGGTTGGTCAGGACAAGCACAGCATGACCCCGCAATTGGAAACAAAGCTGGTGTATTTTCAGCCTGAAAGCGACACGTTAGAGCTGGTCATGCAAGTATCCAACTTCCAACATCATCGGGGCGGCATTACCAAGGATATCGAGCTGGGTGGCAGTGACGTACTAACGACCAAGACCAATCTGAATCTTGCCAGGGATATGTTCATCACGGCAAGTTTGCTAGTGATCGGTTTGTATAATCTGCTGTTGTTTATGTTGCGACGTAAGGATAAAGCTCCGTTATATTTTGGCCTGTTTACTGTACTGCTTGGTATTCGATCCTTGTTCAACGGCGAGCTTATCTTTACACAATGGTTGCCTCATTTTCCTTGGGAATTGCAGTTCAAGATCGAATATCTGATTCTTTGCCTCAGCGGTTATATCATCACCATGTATTTTGATTGTATTTTTCCGAATTATGTGTCGCGATGGTTTCGCCTTGGCACCCGGATCGTAACTGGGGCATTCTGTATCCTTGTAGTGGTAACCCCTGCAATTATATATACAAAATTTTTGCTGGTAATCGGTGTGATGGTAGTTCTACATATGATTTATCTGATGATCGGGCTGGTTCAGGCGGCTGTGCGACGTATGGAGGGAGCGCTGATCTTCCTGCTGGTGTCGGTGGTTACTTTGGTCACGGTTGTCAACGATTTTTTGTATTTTAACGGATGGTCGCTAGTTGGAAATACATCTCCGCTTGGCTTATTGATATTTACGATCGCGCAGCTGATTCTGCTGTCTTCGCGATCTACGAGGACGGCATCGAACGAAGAGAGAATTACACGTGAATTACAGTACGTTAATGACAAGCTGATTGAAATGAATATGAATCTGGAACAGACCGTTCAGGAGCGAACACAGGCCTTATCTACAGTGCATGATGATCTCCAAACCTCGTATGACCGACTGCTTCACTCCGAGCAAGGGAGGAAGAAGCTACTTGCTTATATTACGCATGATCTGCGTATGCCGTTGTCCAGTATGCTTGGATATGTAGAAGCTATACAGGACAGGGTCAAGCCGGAACGCAATGAACAATATCTGAAGTACATCCGGGAGAACACGATAAGGATTAACCGTATGATCGAGGAGTTGTCCTTCTTGTCTCATTTGGAGACTGGACAAGTCTCGTACCGAATGGAGCCGATTCAGATGATTCCTTTCTTGCATGGTTTTTTTGAACAATATGAGTTGGTAGTGCGCGACGCAGGATTAGACTTCATACTGGATATCGGAGATGCCGAGGATAGACGATCTATTTTGCCAGTTGTCGAGATGGATGCGAAAAGAATAGAGCAGGCTTTATTTAATCTAGTGTCAAATGCCATGAAGTTCACCTCCAGCGGGGGGCTGGTGCGTATTGCACTAGTTGTGGAAGTGGTGAATCATGCTCCCCATGCAGTCATTAGCATACAGGATTCTGGAATGGGGATTCCTCCGGATCAGCTTGAGCAAATCTTCGAACGTAATTACAGATATGATCGGCCGGGAATGGGCATAGAGGGCAGTGGACTGGGGCTGGCAATTTGCAGGGAAATCGTACAAGCGCACGGAGGAATGGTTCGAGCGGAGAGCGACGGCAAGATGGGGGCGACATTCTATGTAACGTTTCCTTGTACGGTGATTGAAGGAAAGGGGTGATGAGATGGACACGCACAAAATCATGATCGTTGATGATGATCCTCATATATGCGAGATTGTGCAGGTGTATTGTGATAGGGAGGGATTTGTCTCCACCTGCAGTCATAGCGGGTCAGAAGCGATGGAGCTGCTTGCATCGTTTGAGCCGGATTTAATTATACTGGATATATTGCTGGCTAATGAAAACGGTATTGACTGGTGCAGGAATGCGCGTAATCTCACCAGTGCGCCGATTGTGTTTCTGAGCAGTCAAGAGGAAGACGAAATAAAAATTAGCGCATTATCCTATGGCGGGGACGATTATGTGACCAAACCGTTCAGTCCGGGAGTGCTCATGGCCAAGATCAAGGCTCACCTTCGCAGAGTGTCGACGGGTAGAAGGGAACAACTGCTGGAGTTACCGGGTTTGACACTGGATTTCTACACGCAGTCCGTCAACATGGGAAGTACATCTATCTCTTTATCGAAAAAAGAATTCAGTCTGCTGTCCTATATGGCACAAAACGTGAATCGTGTCGTCAGTGTCGATACGTTGTTTCAAATCATCTGGGGAATGGAAAGTCTGGAGGATACGAGAACGGTTGCTGTACATATCAGTAATTTACGCAAAAAAATTGAGTCTGACCCTGCCGACCCCGAGCGAATCATTACGGTTCGGGGGAGTGGATATATGCTGGTTTCTAACAGTACGTCACAAGCATGAATATAGCAGTAAGGGTAGTCTATTATAAATGGGAAAATGGCGTTGGAGCAGTATCTGACGCTATTGGCCCATTTTTTGTTCTTTCCACTAGCTTCGTAATCGACTCAAGATATTGAATCCCTCAACACCAGTCTGCGCTTTTCCATCCTCGTCAAAATGATGTGCCATCTCTCCGAAAAATTAAACGATCCAATACGCACGGATTTAAAGTTTTCTTTAGATTTCTCAAGTAGGATAATCCATCATGATAAAATCACTGTGGTCGATATAACGACATATTTCATCAAATTGCAACTGATTATTAGCTACGAGGACGTTACATTCAAGCCTGATCAAACGATAATACGTGAAGAAATGGTTGTCTTGCTGTCCCGCATTAGTACTTGAAGAGAAGGAAGTGGCTCCGATGGCACGAGTTATATGTATCACATCAGGGAAAGGCGGAGTTGGCAAGACAACGGTCACGGCTAATCTCGGGACTGCCCTTGCCTTATCGGGGAGCAGCGTTTGCCTGATCGACGCTGATTTTGGATTGAGAAATCTGGATATTCCGCTTGGTTTGAGTAATAGGGTAAGGTATCATATTTCTGATTTTCTGACGGGTCGATGTGCTTTACATCAAGTGATCGTCAAAGATAAGCGAATCAGTACCTTGTCCTTTATCTCCTGTAGTAACGACACGGTGCATCATGATGATCCGCAAGTTTTTGGCAAGGTTGTACAGCAAATAGCCCAGGGCTATGATTATGTGCTGATCGATTCGCCGGCAGGCATTGAAAATGGATTCTGGAATGCGGCTTTGGCAGCAGATGAGGCTATTGTCGTTACTACACCTCATCGTACATCGCTTCAGGACGCGGATCGCGTAATCGGATTATTAGAAGATATGATTCCGGCTCCGCCACAGCTCATTATTAATATGGCCGACGGACAGGAAGCCCGTTCGGCAACGGTAAAGATGCAGGATATGATCGATATTCTCAATATCGGTGTGATTGGCGTGATCCATGCCGATGTAGAAATTATACGTTCCGTACATAAGGGCATCCCGATTGCGCTTAATCCTGAGTTTGAAAGCGGGCTGCGCTTCAGGCATATCGCCCACAATGTGGCGAAGAATCAGCAGGAGCCTTTTATCTCATTGAAACCCAAGAGGCATATTAGTGTTTTTTCACTTCCTCCAAGACTGCGTTGGGGGAAGAGTAGTTCGTTATAGTCGATTCTGGTAGATGAATCGTTGGGAAGAGAACCATCTGGAATGGATTGCAGACGAGCTAAAGAATTCATGAAAGAGTGGTGTGGGAGTTACCTTCCCTACGCCGCTATTTTTTGATGTCATTGATGTTCTCACTTGCGAGTAGTTGCTTACTTAAAGTTTTCTTTATAATTCACAAGCGCCCCTATCTCGCATGATAAAATACGGAAGAAAAAACGACATAATTTGCTGTGTCGGTGTCACAATTCGACTGCGACTGATCAGGAAGGTCGGTGAACGAATTCAATCTGTAAAGTTGGCATTATCGTACCTTAAAGCAGTCGGATCTCTTCAGTCGGATGTTTGAGCTGACGTTGATGTTCTGAATGTGCTGAACGCCGCAGCTAGGACAATTCCATTTCTGTATGTAAAGTTTTTCCTCGCTTGATCTCCACGTGTCGAGCGAACTGACTCGCAGGAAACCAATGATCCCGATCTGGGTCAGTGGTATCCGCTATTAGTCTGGCTTTGTTGATTAGCTTGATTAGAAACCAATTTTGGAAGGTCTTTTTTAGTTTGATCTATACATAGAAGGGATGAATGAAAGTGAAGAAAGTAAGACAGGGATGGAAGGTGAGCCGGCAGATCCTGATGTGGATGCTGGTGATCAGCTTAGTAGTTTCTGCCGTGCCCCTATTACCAGCGCAATCGGCAGTAGCGGCTGAACTGCCGATGCAGATGACAAAAGTAACCACATCTACTGGATTCCAGGATGTGAGTCCCACCGACTGGTTCTATGATGCAGTCGTCCATGTGCAGGAGAAGGGCATATTCAGCGGAACGAACGCGAGTAGCTTCTCTCCTAAGGGGACAATGACACGTGCCATGTATGTAACGGCACTTGGACGGATGGCGGGAGTCGATGCCGGGGCGTACTCCACTTCGAGCTTTGCCGATGTACAGGCGGGCAGCTGGTATGCGCCATATGTCGAATGGGCGGTTAAGAAGGGAATTACCGATGGCACGGGGGATCGGAAATATTCGCCGGATGCTACCGTATCTCGGGAGCAAATGGCGACGATGACGTTGCGGTATTTCGAAAGCGAACAGATCCCTTATCAGACCGAGAATCCGGTCACGACAGAGCCGGGCGATCTCGGGGATGTATCGCCTTGGGCGGCTGACGCGGTCATCAAGTTGTGGCAAGCCGGTGTGTTCACCGGGGACGAAAAGGGGAACTTCAATCCGCGTGCACAAGCGACTCGCGCGGAAGCAGCGGTTCTCTTCATGCGCAACAACGCGGTTGTAGAGGCGTGGAAAAATCAGAATCAAACGCCGGTGACGCCTACTCCAACACCAACACCGACATCGCCGGTGACACCAACAACCGGCGGTAATAGTGGTGGCGGAACGCCTGGAGATAACGGAGGTAACCCAGGCACGGGTTCCACTGCGTATACGCTCACGTTTGAGAGCAACGGAGGCACGGCAGTTGCTGCGCAGACGGTACGAAAAGGCCAGGTGCTAAATAATCTACCTGCTCCAACAAAAGAAGGATATATATTCCAAGGGTGGTTTGCGGATAGTGATCTTTCACTCATCTTCGCAAGCGGCAGCACCCTGAACGCGGATACAAAGTTGTATGCAAAGTATACGGATAGCATAGATCGTGCAGTACAGAGCGTACCAAGCTATTCGGTACTGGATGTCGCGCCGAACTTCACCATTAAGGTGCAGGATTCATCGGGCAGTCTAACGGAATCCCAGGTCAAAGAGGGGATGAACTTCGTGGATACGGCGAATCCCGAATTCGAAGGGGTTACCGTCTCTGGCGGGAACGGAGTTTTCACGGTATCGTCAGCAGCCGAAAACGGCAAGTTCGTTGAAGGTAACACATATCAACTTACGTTGACGGATGACAGCTTGTCCTTCCAAGGCCAAGACGCGACGACAAGTATTTATGTATTTAGCGTTGCTAAACAAGAAGTCATGAATGTTCCACTCAATCCGAATATGATCTACATTCCGTTCACGGATGTCACGGATATGGTGATAAATGGAGCAGATGTCGATTCGCCCGCGATTTCAGTCGTTACTACGACGGTAGGTGGCGAAAATGCACTCGCCGAAGTGAATGCGAGTAGTGGAACGTTCAAGTACACCGGAAGCACTGGCACGGTAATTCAAGTCGGTGATACCGTAGCCATCTATGAGGGAGTTAGTCCCAAACTGCGCACAGTCGAAACGACTGGTGAAGACGATGGTGATGTGGCCTATGTCCAGATCACGGCGGTAGATGGAAGTGTCTACACTTATGATCACGCAGATGCCAATCAAGTGTTGTTCAAGCCGGATGTTCTACCGGTGAGCATAGAAGCAGATAAGGATGGAATTCCCAATAACCATTCCATCACGGTTGAGCACACTGCCATGAACTACAGTGACAGCCTGTACAAGCCCTTTGGTTTGGATGAGCTGACCACTGTTGATGTGGGCGACTTTATTGGTTTTTATGATGGACAATTCGATCAAGAAGGTATTGAGATCATGGGTTATGGACGTATTACGTCGATTACGCCTGAGGCGGAGATGGACGTAATTACGTATGAAGATGCCACCATTGAAGATATTGAAAATGCCTTCAACATCTATCAGAAGCAAGCAATTGACGGCGACGATCTGTTTTCGGAAGAACAGATTGCACAGCTCGAAGAGCAAATTGAGCAGCAAGCGAGAGACAGCGGATTCGTCAATGAAGCCGCGGATTATCTGTCTGACATCGCCATGGAGACGAAGGAAATTCAGGAGATCAAGGCTCAGTCCTCCCTAGCGTCCAGTAAAGGGAGCCGGGTAAGTGTGGAGAATCTGACCGTTTTTGCTTCACTCGGCACGAGGCTGAAGAATATTGACGGCCGAACCTCAGGCGTAAGCGTTACATTACAAGTGGGTGCCGATATTGTTGTCAATATCAATGAAGACAGCGATCTTGTCATCCATATGACGGGTACATTCGTGCAGGAGATGAGCCTGGACCTCGGTATCAATGGGGATATGAAAGGGCACTGGCTGAAAAAGTGGGGGATTCCTTACTGGTACAGCATTGATGATTATGTAATTACGGCGAATCTGGATGCTTATAGCTATACCGGGATGAACATCACGGCAGAGATAGCTCTCGTTGAACACGATAAGTTAAATGATGCACTGAATGACTGGGTGGGCGAGAAGAACGCTGGCAGGTTGGGAAAGGTTCAGAACATTGCGACACAGATTAAAGCGGTAATGGCGGGTGTGCAGGATACTGCCGTAGATGCGGAATCGTTGAAGGAAAAGTATCAAGAGATGTTGGAGCAAGACACGGAGTGGGTTCCGTTAATCAAGAAAGAGCTTTTTGAAAAGAGCGTACGCGTGGCTTTAGGTATTGTGGAAGTCAAATTTGAAGCGGAGTTTGTGGTCAGCGCCCAGGTGAACCTGACGGTGGGGGCAGATTTCTACTATAAGATGGCGAAGCGCTACTCGGTTAGCTTGCGCGTATTGAGTTTCAGTGGTTCGAGCAATACGGTCAGCTTGCCGGGAGACGGAGATTACCAATTTACCTTCTATGTGATGGGGACGATCGGTTTACGAGCTGGTATTCATATGGAGGTCAAAGCGGGGATTGGAAGCGTCAAGTTGAATAGTATCGGGCTTGCTGTAGAACCCGGTGTGTATGTGAATCTTTGGGGCTACTTCTATTATCAATTGAAAAATATTAGCGGGGTGAAGACCACGAAGTCTTTAGGTGCCCTGTTCGTCGAGATTGGGATCTATTTGGAGGTCGAACTCGGCGCTCAATTAGGAGATGGAGCGCTTTCCGGCGGCGTGGAGCTGGTCGATGAAGAGTGGCCACTGTATACGATTGGAGAAGAACAGAACGTCTACGACTTCGCCTATCCACAGGATAAGTCGCTCAAAGTGAACATGGCGGGTTCTGCGTCATCCATCGCTGTACCGGAGTTGTGGGTCACGATGAATACCTTTGATTTGAAGACAGGCGATACGGATGAACAGGCGTATGATCGCTCGAATTTCGATATTCAGGTGGACAATCCAAACTTCAAGTATGACGCAGCAAACGGGATGATTGAAGTGGTGGACAAGAACATTCAGGTGAGTGATGGCAATCTGGTTATCACCTGGAAGGGGGCACCGGCGTCGTTCATGTCCGAGCCACTCAAGCGTACGATTCAGTTAAGCTGGCTTGCCAGAGTGGGTGACTACATCCTTCAGCTGGATCCACAGAACAGCGGAGTGACCCAGGTTGTGGCGGCTCCTTATAACGCGCCAATCAGTGTGGTCACCCCGGTATATCCAGGATACACCTTTGACGGCTGGTATACGGCCGCTTCCGGCGGCACGAAGATCACGATTCCGAACCGAATGGCTGCGGAGGATCGGAAACTGTACGCGCACTGGATTGCGAACAAGAATACGCCGTATACGGTTGAGTATTATGTGCTAGACCCGAACAGCAGAATACAGGCTCCGCCTGTGGATACTGAAAATAGGACTGGAACAACGGACACAGAGATTCGAATCAGCTCCGACAGGTTTAAGGAGCAGGGCTATGCGACCGGAACGGTAAGCGGCGTATTAATCAAGGGAGACGGCTCGACAGTCGTAAGAGTTAATTACTATCCGGAGAATCGAAAGATGACCTTCGTTGGGGGTTATGCCGGTGCGCCCCAAATCTCGCTAACGGAAGCCGTTGGCAAGAACATTGCTGCTCGTATACCTGTGCCGACAAGGCAGGGATATACGTTTGCCGGTTGGTCGCCAGAAGCTCCAAGTACAATGCCGATTGAGGATACTACGTATACAGCGAAGTGGACGGGGAGAGAGGGTACGCCTTATCAGGTCGTGTACTTGCTGCAAAATATCGGAAGTGACACCTATACGGTTGCAGATACGGAATCGTATCGTGGAGTTACGGGTACCGAGGCGAATTTGGCGGATGTCAAGCCGAGATCCTATGATGGCTTCGTGCGGGACGACAGCATTTCGGTACTGACGGATCTAATCACGAGCAACGGCAAAACGGCGTTGAAGGTATATTATAAGCGTGATGTATACCAAATGACGGTTGATTATAACGGTTCTGGGGCAACAAATAAAACGGATAATGTTCCTTTCGGAGCGACGATGCTGTTGCGTCTAGGCACTCCGACATGGCAGGGATATAGCTTTACGGGTTGGTCGCCAACGCCTCCGACCACGATGCCTGCTGAAGATGTCCAGTTTACCGCTCAGTGGGCAATTAACGACTACACTGTAAATTTCGACAGTAACGGTGGGTCCGAAGAAGTGCCGGCTCAGACTGTAGGGTTTGGCGCCACGATTAGTACGCCGACTGAACCGACGAAAGATGGTTATGTATTCGGCGGTTGGTACAGTGATAACACGTTGACGAATGCTTACGACTTCGCTACAGCGGTGACGGCGGATCTCACACTGTATGCGAAGTGGCTGATCCCTTACACGATAAGCTTCGAGAGTAATGAAGGGTCGGTAGTAGATGCCCAAACAGTGAATGAAGGCGTCAAGGCTATGGCTCCTGCCCCTCCGACGAAAGACGGCTATGTGTTTAGCGGCTGGTACAGCGATAGTGAGCTAATGAACGCCTACAATTTCACGACTATGATGGTTACGGGAGACCTGACATTGTACGCGAAGTGGACGGTATATGTACCGATTACCTACACTGTAACTTTCGAGAGTAACGGCGGATCGTTGGTCACAGAACAGACTGTGAATGAAGGTGCCGTGGCTACTGCTCCTGGCGCTCCGATGCTGGAAGGGTATACGTTCGATGGCTGGTATAGCGATAGCGAATTGATGATACCTTATGGTTTCACAGAAGGTGTAATTGCCAATGTGATGCTGTACGGGAAGTGGACAAAGAACAGCTACACAGTGAGCTTCAACAGTAACAACGGATCGTCGGTGAGCAGTCAGTCCGTGAGTGAAGGTGACACGGCAGTAGTTCCTGACGCACCGACCCGTGCAGGGCATGTATTTGAAGGCTGGTATAGCGATGCTGGTCTGAATGAATCTTACAGCTTCATGACACCTGTGATGAATAACCTCACATTGTACGCGAAGTGGACGGCTATATATACGGTCACCTTCAACAGTAACGGCGGATCATCGGTGGATAACCAGAGTATGGAAAACGGCGGCAATGCTACGGAGCCTGCCGTACCGACGAGGGACGGTTACGTGTTTAACGGTTGGTACAGCGACGCCGGACTGAATGAAGCCTACAGCTTCACGACATCGGTGACGGGTAACCTTACGCTGTACGCGAAGTGGACATTTAACAGCCGCACGGTGGACTTTGACAGTAACGGTGGGGCAGCAGTAGGTAGTCAGACGGTGGTTACTGGCGACAAAGCTGTGGCACCTGCTGCGCTGAAGTGGGCAGGGTATCGATTTGAAGGTTGGTACAGCGATCGCGATCTGAAGATCGCCTACGACTTCATGACGCCGGTGACGTCAAACATCACCCTGTACGCGAAGTGGACGATGACATCGTGGCTGCAAGTAGGTGACTTGTTGGATTTGAATAGTAAGTCCAATGTCATCTTCGACAGTCAAGGGACTCCTTACGTGGCTTATATAAAGGACAATTACGAAGTGTTTGTGATGCAATTTAAGGGAGGCAAGTGGCAGTCCTTTGGCAATCAAAGCGATCTTGAAAAAGCGGGAGGATTAGGGAGCTCAGCTATATCGCTCGGAATAGACAGTAAGGACAAGCTTTATGTTGCTTATAAGAATAGCTCAGGTAAAGTAAGCTTTAAGAATTATAATGATGAACATAAGTGGTGGAGACCAGTATCTACTATCTCTGATTTCAGTTGGAATGATGGAAAGACGAGCAGAAAAGTGGATAAAGTTAATGATAGCTTCTTCATTACCTTCGATAAGGATGATAATCCTTTTCTGATGTTTAGAGGTATTTTGGTCGGTAATGCTGCGGAACCGTCAATGCTTATGTCATGGAGTTATCATGAAGGTAGTGGATGGAAACAAGAAGCGAGACTAGAGGCATTCGCAGGTCTAAGAGCCTTCCTCGCACCATTACCAAACAACGGCATGTATTTATTTGCTCCATTCAGGTTAACTGGTACCCCTGTGGCAAAAGGATATAGCTTGGCAGATGGATTATGGAAACAATTGGATGGTAAAGCATATCTAATAACTGCAAATATGGATGCTGCATCCGCGCTTGATCCATCTGGCGTACCTTATATGATCTATCTTAGCAGCTCCAATGGTGTTGAAATGTGGAAATATCCGCACTCGACTCCGTCAGAAGATACGACATGGGAAAAGGTGAACACTTCCGGATTCTCGGTCGGTACATCTCAAGAAGGAAGCATGGATATGGCCTTTGACAGCGAAGGAACGCCTTACGTTGCTTATCGAGATGCAGCAGACGGCAACAGGGTGACTGTGTTGAAATATGAGAACATGGATTGGAGACCCGTAGGGTCTGCCGGATTCTCCGCTGGTGACGTTCTTCAGCTAGACATCACCATAGACAGCACCGATAACATCTATGTGAGTTATAAGGAACAAGGTAAAATGAACGTGATGAAGTTTGATCCTAATTTCAAATAACTTTTATAGATCAACTAGCAGAAGAGCCTACTCCCATCGGAGTAGGCTTTTTTGCATATATTACATAACTCACTATATTTCATGCAGCGTTTGTGTCTCTGGGACGTTATGCACACCCCATTTGCAGATTTCCTCCAGAATGGGCATTAGACTTTTACCTCGGTGGGTTAATCAGTTTTGAACCCTGAAAAAACGGCCTTTCCCGAGATCTAAATTGTAGATGTAGATGCTAATCTTATCTCCAATTTATGTGTTTAGAAATTGGTTCGCCCAAACGTGGCATCACTCTTCACAGTTGCGCTGCTGGCTGCATTTACAGCATCCAACTGCAAAACGTAGTCATAATGCCGGATGTAATATCCGGGCTGACTGTACGATTGAAGGGATACTTTGGTGCTATCAGCCCAACCAGGACTGCTTAGGAACGTAGCATCTCCCTTATAGGCGGCGGTGTTGGCGTAAGCTTCAAGTACAATTTTGTTGCTGGCATTACGCTTCAGAAAGTAGCCTGGGAAGTTAATGGACTCAAGCGAGATTCCTGTGGAGCTGACAAGACCCGGTACGACGCGGAACTGGGAATCCAGAACAGGAGAGACGTTGGCATCCACGCGAGCGGTGTAATTGGCATGGCGGATGTATCGATCCGGAACGTTGTGTGAATTGAACCGGCTGTAACCTGTGGCTTCAGGTGTTGCAGGGCCCAACATTTTGACTTCGTGCAGAGTTGGGGTGTACCAGTTACCCGGATTATTCCACAAGACGGCGTTCACCATATTGATCCGTACATAACGGGCTGTGAAATGCACAGCATCGGTCGTAAAGCCATAGGTCAGATTGTTGGTGCGATCCAAGGTGGAGTAATTGACTCCATCGTTGCTAATTTCAATTTTGTATTTGTAGTACCCTTCGGAACCTTTATACATAAACCAGGACGTGTCGATCTCGGTGATCGTCTTTGGTGCGCCGAAGTCCACCTGCCACCAGGCAGGCCAGCTATTGGAGGAAGCCACCCATGAAGTCTGGTAGTTGCCATCATTGACGTTGGATGCAGACGAGCCGGAGGCTGTGGAGCTGGCGGTAGCTGTTTTGCCTTGTGCATGATTGACGAGAGCAGGCGGTGTTACCGCACCCGTTACTGCGTCGATATTCCACGTTGTATACCACTCCAGTGATGCGGTTCCGTTCGAATCATTCAAGGTTAGCGGCAGCCAGATATGTTTGTGCTCTCCGAGGTTCATCGGATTCCAGCGATCCCCCATGTAGATGTAGGATGTGGTGTTGCTGCCTGTAATCGTGGCAATATCATGAATCTGCGAACCAAAGGCAGATGGATTGCCATATGGCGTAAGCGCAGCCCATGGACCCGTCATGGAAGTTGCTGTAGCATAAGCGCCCTGATTCGGATACCAGCCAGCGGCTTGAGAGGTGAAGAGGTAGTAACGGTTTCCTTTTTTCACAACAGCAGGTGCTTCACGGTAGGCGTTCTCGAACAGCCAGCCCTCGAAGGATTGTATTCCCGTATAACTTGCATTCATTTTAAAAATAGCCATCGTATCATTGGCACCGCCATTTTTGCGTGAAGCAGTAACCAGATAACCTGTGCCATCTGTATCAACAAAGACGGTCATGTCACGGGATTCATAATTCAGCGGGCGGAAGCTTCCCTCATAGGTGAATTTGCCATTCGGGGTATTGCTTGTTGCGACCGCTACACGCCCGAGGTTGTAGTCCGTTCCATTCTCATAGTGTGCCCAGAGCACATACTGGTTGGTTGATGCGTTATAGATGACTTTGGGGCGTTCAATTTTGCTGGAAGCCAGCTCGGTTGCGGAATCTTTCGTCAGAATAGCGTTGCTGAAAGTCCAGTTCTTCAGATCGGTGGAGGTGTAGACGTTCACGCTGTCAAACCTGCCGCCCACCGCATGTTCACCGTACAGATAATACGTAGAGCCTACCTGCAGAATGTTGCCGCTGTTCGCATGGATGGGGTTGCCTGCGGTATCGAGCCAATCGGTACCGTTGGTTATCGCGACACTTGCTGCGCTTGTCCGTTCAGGATGAAGTCCAAACAGGGTGAACGTGAGTGCAAAGACCAGAAACCAGACGGCTTTCCTGTTACCCATTACATACACCTCCCGAAAGATATCAGATAAAATGTAGCGCTTTCATTTATATTGTAGTTGGGTCAGACTCTTTTTCAAGTGAACAATCCATCCATTGCTGAACAAACCTTCATTTCATCGTGGCTGAGCGGTGAGAGCGGAGGAAATGTTCCTAAATATCAAGTACGATGATGTAGAGAGGCTCAGGTGCACACGTTAAAATGAGGATAGACTAATTGTTACAACAGATCTGGAGGGGGAACCATCATGGACAAGTTTATTGTAGATGAAGACCTTCAAGTGATATTGCAAAATGAAGAAGATGGAACCAGCGCTCCGATTAAGGGAGGCATTACTGCTCAGGATTTTGAAGTCATCTCTACTTATCAAAAGGGATGGTTGACCTTCGCCTATCTGCGTGATCATCAGGGAATATGGTGGTTCAATGCCCGCAAGAATAAGGCGAGTTTGTTCAGTCGGGATACGGAAGCTTTTCGTGTGATCGATGAAGATTACTGCTGCGACTCTCAGTATGTCTATCTGGAAGATCAGGCCGTGCCTGACTCCGATCCGAGCAGCTTTCGGCTGTTGCTGGATACGCCTTACTTTGCTCAGGACCAACGTTATTTATATGTAAAGAGCAGCACGCATTTTCATCTATTTGAGGATATTGATACGAACTCTGTGATTGCTCATCACGACTATTGCACCGACAAGGACCATCTGTTCCATCTGTCTAGCTCTCTTCGTTACGCGAATGGGGAAAAGGATGAGGTGAGGGCATGGCTGCAAGAACATCATCCCGACGTACATGGCTGGTGGCATGTGCATTATGCCCGCAGTGGAGAGGGCGCTACGCAGATCACAGGGAATTGGGTTGAGACTGCGTCGTCTATTTTTTATAGAACAGAATGGGGCGGGACGGCTCATCGAGAAGCAAAAGCGGTATTCAACTTTGTTCGTGGAGCGGACAGGTCTACCTTTGAACCGCTGGATGAGCAGTTTGCTCGGGACCGGGAACGTGTTTATTTTCAGTGGCGTACTGTAAAAGGAGCAGACCCGGATACGTTCCAGCCGCTAGGTGGGCCTTTTGGTCGTGATGGCAATCATGTGTATTACAACGGTTACCGTGTAGATGGAGCTGATACTCAGCACTTTGAAACGTATGCCGGGACGGAGCATCTTGGACTTTCCAAGGATCAGCAACATGTGTACCGTGCCGAGGTTGTTCGGACAAGTCAGCCTTTCGGTCATCCAGACGATGTGCTTCAGATCATCAAGGGAGCTGATGCTGCAACGTTTGAGTTAATAACACCTTCCGGCAGTTGGGCGGTGGATGCCAATCGTGTGTATCTATGGGGTAAACCAAATAAACATATCGATCGAGCCAGCTTTACACATCTATTCGATGCTGATCCCCAGAGTTGGGCAATGGATCAGAATGGTCTGTATAATGCCAATGGCAACCGCACGGTAAAGGGTGTGAGCGGTAGTACATTTGTCATGCTGAATCAATATTGGGGTAAAGATGAGCGTGTGGTGTTCAGCTTTGTGACGGGTGGGGTTTATAAGTCGGGAGATGCAGCGACATTTCAGGTTACGGATGATATCGGGGGCGCCGAAGATGCGCTCTTTCGGTATACGGTGGAAGGCGGTACAGTTCGGAAAAAGAAAAGGTAATGAAAACAGGGATGGTAGACTTAGAAAAGAGTCCACTATCCCTGTTTGAATTCCTAGTTGTTTGACCGTGTTTACCAAACTATTTATGACCTTTGCGAACCTTGAGCTGCATCTTTTTGATCGTTGTATTCTGCATGAGCTCCAGTACGAGCGGGCCTTTACCGTTCAGGATCTCCACATCCGTTACATTGTCCTGAATGGTAATGATCCCGATGTCGTCTGCGGTTACCCCTTCAAGCTTGGCGATGGTACCTACAAAGTCTACGGCGCGAAGTTTCTTCTTCTTGCCTCCGTTGAAGTTCAGCTTCATGATCTGTTGGTTCAGCTGTTCACGCTTGTCCTTTTTACGTTCAGGAACGATCTTCAATCTTTTCTCAAAATCTTCTCTGCGGCGATCTACAGCTTCCTCGGAAGGAGCCTTCACGACAGGGATTTCGAATCCGATATAGGATTCAATCTCAGCCAGACGTCTGCCATCTTTCGGTGTAATCAACGTAATGGCTTTACCTGTTTTGCCTGCGCGACCCGTACGGCCTGTACGGTGAACATAGCCCTCTTTTTCCAAAGGAATATCGTAGTTGATGACATGAGTAATATTTGTGATATCAATACCACGTGCGGCTACATCTGTCGCGATCAGATAACGGAATTGTCCCCGTCGGAATGCGTTCATCACTTCGATCCGCTCATCCTGCTCCATACCACCATGGATACGATCTGCTGGGTAGTCCAGGTCAGCCATGACCCGGAACAGTTTATCCACATTCTCCTGCGTACGGCAGAACACAATGCAGCTATCCGGATTTTCCACAATGAACAAGTCCTGAAGCAGTGCGGTTTTGTTCACCTCTGGTACGTTAATCACAGCATGTTCAATCGTGGCTGTTGTCAGTCCACTTGCCTTGATCTCGATCTCTACCGGTTTGTTCATGTATTTGCGTGACAGCTTGGCTACATCTTCAGGGAATGTAGCGGAGAACAACATCGTTACTCGCTCCTGCGGCAGTTTCTGAATGATTGCCTGTACCGTCTCGATAAAGCCCATATTCAGCATCTCATCAGCCTCGTCAATAACGAGATAAGCGATCCGTTCGAGTGGCAGCGTGCCACGTTCGATATGATCCAGAACCCGGCCCGGCGTACCAACAGCCACGTGGGTTCTTTGTTTTAACTCCGCTTTTTGGATATGGAAAGGGGACTGTCCGTATAGTGCGGTTGCTTTAATACGCTTAAAGCGCCCGATATTCGTAATATCTTCATTAACCTGCAAAGCCAGTTCGCGGGTTGGGGTAAGAATCAAAGCCTGTGGCTTATTCTCATTCCAATCCACCAGCTCGCAGAGCGGAATGCCGTAAGCAGCTGTTTTACCACTACCTGTCTGTGATTTGACCACAAGATCCTGATTCTCTAGTGCTACCGGAATAACTTTGGTTTGAACCTCGGTTGGTGTCTCATAGCCCAGACTGTCCAGTGCTTTTACGATCTCTTCACCAAGTCCATAATCTTTAAATTGTTGCTTGCTCATCGTTTACCTCTTTTGCGTTAGTTTTTGTACAATTATTGCACCGTACATTTATCGTATACCTCTTCATTATACTCTATATGCAGGCAGGCTAACGGAGTAAATGCTTCAAGTGTGTAAATTGTTTTCATCATTTCCGATTTTAGTAGCAACCACCCGTTGCTGTTCGTATGTGTATCATAACGTTCCACGTGAAACGAAATGTATCGGCGTATATGCTTGGTGTTAATGAATGACCATCTTCACAGCCTTGGTTTGGGGAGGGTAAGATTGAGCAATAACTCCATTGATCCACACTTCTGCACTTCGACCAACGAGTGTCTCATCCAAAGAGACGGTGACAATCTCTCCTCCGACGATGAGTTCGGCGTCCTTGCTGAGCGAGACCCAAATCGGTCCTGAATCAACACCGCCATCTTCTTTATTCTCGATGAGTACCTGACCTCTTTCTTCCTCAAAATCCGTAATAATTCCTCGCACATGTGGCTTCTCTTTCCCTTGTTCTACGGACTTCTCTGCACATCCAAGGGTTAACAGGAGCATGATGACTGGTAGTAAGGATAACCTTCGTGCAATGGACATTGGGTTGCTCACCTCCTTTTTAATACATCTATAAGTATGGACGGTCTTAGAGACAACAAAGTTCCTTTACATCAATGGAATAAAGAACAAAAATCACTCCATTGAGGCTGGAACTGAAAAATGGGATATGGTAGCATATGGGTACCCGTAAAAAAGCTATAGGATAATCAATCGTATATTACACGTATGTCGCTAGTCATGAAAGAATTTTTATAATAGTGGTACTTTTATATACTACGTATTACCCGGCCGGAGCGAGTACAACCGAAATTTTAATGGACTGCACAGACATGGATGTCTGTGTTTTATTTTTTTATCAGGAAAAGGGGGATAAGATATGCCGCGAGTCAAGATGACATGTTGGTTGTTAAGTATCGTACTGGCTCTGGTCAGCCTATCCGGGTGCTCGTCCCCTTTTTACGAATCGTTTAATGCCGCAGGGAGCAGGTTATCCTTTGATCGAATGAAGGAACTCCGCAAGGAATATCCGCTATCCACTGGCGTCCCCGCGACGATTAACATGAGAGAAGTTAGCTTCAATGAGGTCATGGCGTTTGGGGATGGGGTTGTTGTGGCGGAGGTCGTGAAGGTGTTGCCGAGTTTTCGTGTGGAGCTTTCGACTAAACCTGGTACGCCTGAACGAAAGATGGCTGATAAGGATAGGGCTAATGGAATCACATCCTACCAACCTGAATTCATCTCTTATCAGGTGAAGGTAAATGAAGTAGTAACAGGAGATGATGTACCCGAGGATACTTTTTTATTTTACAACGCTGACTTCGCAGGTGTGGAGCCTGAACTTAAACCAGGTATGAAGATTATCGCTGTAGTCAAAAAGGGGACGACCGGAGAACAGCAGGGAGGATATTCATTCACTCGCTACGGCACGTACTATATTGTCGATGATGACTACGTACTTGCCGCCTACGAGGGGGAATCGGAGGAATTGCGTGATTTTATGGAACAAACGAATGGCATCCAGCTGGACGCTTTTATGGATAAAATCAAGAACCAACCACAAGGCTAAATGACTTCATTCCCCTAGAGCAGTAGAGGAAGGGCCATACGCATAACCATTCGTTTAACATAACAAAGGGCGATCCTGACCATGATATTCATGGGAGAATCGCCCTTTTTCTTTTTCGTTAAGCGTAGTGCGTAACGATTTTACTTATTTCAAAATACTCACATATTTCCCGTATACAAATGCTACACGTCCATCCAGCTTCACTTTTACCCAGCCATATTTGTCTGTACTGATCACCTCAAGCAGGGTGCCCTTTGGTACCGCAGCAACGACCTTCGCTTTGGATGAAGCGCCAGCGCGTACGTTCAGGTAAGCCGCAGTAACCTTGGCTTGTTTGCCTTTGATGACAGTTCCCGGTTTACCAGTGCTTGGTGTGGATGGTTTACCAGGTTTCGGCGTGCCTGGAGTTGGTGTTGGTTTTGGTACTGTTGGCGTTGTCGGCTTCTCAGGTGTAGGAGTAGTTGCTCCCTCGCCATTGCCTGACGATTTGCGAGCTTTGTTCAGCTGTTGATAGAACGCTCCCTTGGTTTTCACGCCTGCAAATTGTGCTGCATTCACACCTGCTTTGGCAGATAATGTATCAATCTCTTCTTGAGTCACTGCATCTAAAATGTTAATGGAGGCAATGTTGGTGTACTTGCCATCTTCCGTTGTTGGCACAGACATGATGCCATCGTTAACTAACTCCACCACATCTACACGTTCCGGTGCAGTCAGGTCTACGCCAGTGATTTTCCAGTTGTGTTGAATCTTCGGTTCGTAGACACCTTTCATGACATCTTTCAGATAGGCGATGGACAGGTTGCGAATCGTGCCTTGAATCTCACCAAATGCCGAGGCGTCCTTGGAGGACCAGAGTTGCTTGAACTTACGCCCTTCCATGGCACCACCTTTGGCAATCAGCGCTTCCATTCGATAGGCGTTCATGCCAAGTTTCAGCGTATCATCTTCTTTGACCACTGACCCATTGCTGTACTTGAGATTTGTAATCCGATTACCGTATGGTTTGGTCAGGTCAATCTCATACGTTACGCCGCCGAAGAAATCATCGGTGCTGTATTTGGAAGCACGTCGTTTCGGATCAAAGCTGACGGTCACATCACCCGGGCGTGTGGAGTTGAAGTACCCCGCAGACCACTCCATATAATCCATTAGATCGCGTCCGGTTACTTCATATACGGTCACTTCACCAAAGGTGTATTGGTAGTTGAATGCAATATCCTTTTTCTTAATCGGGCCTACATCCAGCTTGGCTTTGTCGTTATCAATCTGATGCGCGACCACATCGGCATCACTGTAATGCAACATCACTTCGGTGAAAAAATCAGACAAAGGTGTTTCCTGGATCTGCACCGCAGGGATACCCTTAATCTCATCAGCAGGGACCAGGTTCGTTCCTTTCAGTTCAGCCACTTCGATGTTGGCATCGGCACGAGCGAACTCGTGGAACGGGTGCAAAGTCTCTTCCAGCGCAGGATCGGAGACTTCATACGTTCCGTCTGCTGCTTTTACAGCGAGTGCTTGAGCTTCCTTGCTTTTCAGCACAACTTTGTCGCCGTCTTTTTCAAATGTAAGGTCAATTCGAGAGATATGTGAGCCATATTTATTCGGTTCGGAGATCAATACGCCGTTAACCGTTTGGGATTCAATCAAAGTATGCATGTGTCCGGCAAAAATGGCAGCCAGCTCCGGGTTGGCATTGGCGATATCCGTCACTCCGGTTCCCGGATTACCGTTCTCGTTGTCCAATCCCATATGCATGAGTCCAACCATGACATCGACTTTGCCTTTCAGCTCAGCAATGGCCTTTTTGGTCTCTTCCACAGGATCTTTGACGATGATGCCGTCCAGGTGATCCGTCCCTTTCTCAAACTCGGTAATCATAGGTGTGTTCATTCCGATAACACCCACTTTGATTCCGTCTTTCTCGATAATCGTATAGGCAGGCATGTAGCGGTCGCCGTTTTCTTTGAAAATGTTACCCACGAGAGGCTGTCCATTGAATTGGGAAGAGATTTTCTCCAGTACGTCCAGTCCAAAGTTAAACTCATGGTTACCCATAACCCATGCGTCATATTTCATTTCGTTCATTGCAACCATCATGGGAGATTGAGGTTGATCATTAAACAACTCAGCCGAGTTATCCTGAATCATGTCTCCTGCATCCAGCAGGATCGTATTGGGATTCTCCGCACGGACTTTTTTCACAATGGTGTAGAGCTGTGTCATGCTACCGGCTGGGTTTGGACCGTCCAGAGCATAGTCCCACGGCATGAATCGACCATGTATATCCGATGTACCCAGCAACGTAATCTTGGTCTCCTTGTCTGCCTCAGCAGCCTGAACCGGAGTGGAAGCAAAAGGGGCGAACAAAATGGAGGCACATAAGAGGAAAGATAAAGGCCATCCGGCGAAACGTTTCGTTGAAATTTTGCGCATGTTGTAATCTCCCTTGTTATCTAGTGTGTGTAAAGATATGTATCATTTCATACTAGATAAACATGTGGTGAATGTAAACTCCAATGTAAGAGTTATGTTGGATTTAAGTGAGTGAATCTATAAATAACTTCAGAAAAAGCATTTAAATCTATTTTTTTACAATAAAATACTATAATTTGACAGGTGTTAAAAACCAAAATTATCCAGTAAAATGATGTTTGTAAGCGCTTTACAAAAAAGAATACTAAGGAGGAAAATCATTGATTAAGTCTAAGTGGTTCAAAACAGTCGGCTCACTGGCATTGGTAGGGATTCTCGCTGCTTCTGTTGCGGTTGGTAGTGTGAGCGCTGGTCTGGCGAAAGGTAGCAAATTTCTGGGCAATATTATTGCCAACCAGGTTCCTTCGAATTTTAGTCCATATTGGAATCAGGTAACTCCGGAGAACTCAACCAAGTGGGATGCTGTTGAAGGCACACGCAACGTAATGAATTGGGGCCAGGCGGACATGGCCTACAACTATGCTAACAACAACGGATTTCCGTTCAAGTTCCATACGCTCGTATGGGGAAATCAACAGCCAAATTGGATTAACAGTCTCTCAGCCGCAGATCAGAAGGCTGAAGTGACACAATGGATTAAAGCCGCAGGACAACGGTATTCGAAGTCTGCCTTCGTTGATGTGGTGAATGAACCTCTGCATGCGAAACCATCCTATCGCAATGCCATTGGTGGAGATGGGGCAACGGGTTGGGATTGGGTTATCTGGTCATTCCAACAGGCGAGACAAGCCTTCCCTAACTCCAAATTGTTAATTAATGAATATGGTATTATCGGTGATCCTGCTAAAGCGGACCAATATATCCAGATTATCAACCTTTTGAAAAACAGAGGTCTAGTTGATGGTATTGGAATCCAGGCGCATTACTTCAATATGGACAACGTTTCTGTGAACACAATGAACACGGTACTGAACAAGCTTGCGGCTACAGGGCTACCAATCTATGTATCCGAGCTGGATATGACAGGTGACGATAATACACAATTGCAACGTTATCAGCAGAAATTCCCTGTGCTGTGGAAACACTCTGCTGTTAAAGGTGTGACGCTGTGGGGTTACAACCAGAATCAAACCTGGCAGGCTGGCTCTCACTTGGTCAATAGCAACGGTACAGAACGTCCGGCTATGCAATGGCTGAGAAATTACCTGGCGAACAATCCTTAAGCGTGCGTTTTGACGAGTCGGAGCATCCTTTGTAAATCCGGTAATCATATAACACCAAATAGCGCCTGTTCCACATGTTAAGCATGGGAACATGGCGCTTTTTGTGTTAATGCTTTGTCTCAACAGTGTTCGGCAATTTATGGTGCAGGGAAACATTTAATTTTAATCCAAATCAAGACAAAAGCGATCAGCGCAAATATCATTCCGCTCCAGATCAGTTGATGTATTCCCAGGTTTGCGATGAACCATCCGCCGATAGCAGTACCCAGGGTAATACCGAGGTTGGAAAAGGATACATACAAGCTGTTGCCGAATTCAGGCGCGTCCTGCGCTTCAGCGGTTAACCAGGTTTGGCTTACAATTAATCCTCCTGAATGCACGGATGCCCAGAGGATGACTACAATAACCATCCACATGAAGTGGGGACCGACCCAATAGACGAGTGCGTAAGCTGCTACATACAGAAGGGGGAACATGAGGACAGTGCGGACCACGCTCTTACGCAGAAACTGTCCAAACCCCAAATTTCCGATGATCATGACGACACCAAAGACGGTCAGCATGACACTGATCCATGATCCGCTCATGTGGGTGACCTGTCCAAGATACTCGGCGAAATAGCTGTACACGGAGAACATGGCGGCGAATATAAAAATGACTGCGGCAACATTCAGCCATAATCCAGGTTTGCGCAGAATACCGAGCTGCTTGCCATAGGACATCTTTTCCTTCACGGGCATCGAGGGTAGCCAGATCCATATGCCGATCAAAGCGACCACACTGACCATCGCTCCAAACAGGAAGGCGATTTCGAGGGATAGGCGTTCAGCAAGATACGATGTGAGTGGCACGCCCAAGGCAAAGCCCGCGGTAACTCCGGTGAATACTTTGGCGACGGCCTGACTGCTTTTCTCTGCCGGAACAAGTTGGGCACTGGTGACCAGGGCTACGGAAAAGAAGACGGGATGGAATAACGCGGGAATGATACGGAAGATAAGCATGGTATCAAATGTTGTGGCGTAGGCATAGACCACGTTTGAAATGGCAAACATCAGCACAGCGGCTAAAAGGATAATTTTGCGATTCATCCCGGATGCCAGCAAGGTGAGAAAAGGGCCCGCAATGGCTACGACTAGCGCAAATATACTGACCAGCCAACCTGCCTGTGCAGCCGTAATGTTGAATTTATTCGCAACCTGAGGCAGTACCCCCACAATTCCCATTTCTGTTGTAATAATCCCGAATACCCCGAGTGCCAGAATCAGGATAAGGAGTGGATTGACCTGTTGTGATTTCATGCAAAGCGTACCTCCAATAAATTTAAATATACAGAAAAGTAGATATATTGTGTCGAAATGAGCCTGCCTTGCCTCCTATAATATGATGGACATGAGAGTAAGTTCTCTGGATTACATTATATCTATATTTATAGATTTGTAAATATAAAAGGTGAAACGTCATTTCTTTAAGTTGTCTTCGGTTTGTGTTCTACAGTAGCAATAATGGTGACATTAGGCATTGAATGGCCCATGAAAAATAGCGCCGGCCCGGGGAATCCTTGGGGCCTGACGCTATTGATGTTCGCGTTTTTAACGATGTGTTGGATTAGTTATTTCGGATGAATAACCATGCTGTTGAATGAATCGGCTTCCAGCTCCATGTGTAGGGTCTGTCCTTCTTCAAGGGTTAGATACAGGTCACGACGGTCCTGGAATGGATTGTTGATGACAATAATGAGACTGTTATCCGGGTTGCGAAAAGCAACGGATTTCCCGCTCCACGCGCCTGACAGACCGACTCTTCGAGCACCAGGAACAATATGATGCGCGAAGTGTTTCATCACATAATACTCCGGGTTACGAGTAACCTCCTTATTGTCTGGATCTATCGTAATCATGGAGTTCTGCTCCCAGCCCCATGTGCTGCGGCCTTTGGGTTCCAGAACCATGTTCCAGTAGATGTACGCGTTCACTCCGTTGCTGAAGTAGTGCTGATAGAGATTATATACATACTTGGCATAGTTCCATGAGTTGTTGCCATCACCGCATTCGTTCTCGGTCTGCATATAACGCAGCTCCGGATAACTCGCCGAGGTACGTTGAATCGCATTTTTGCCTGCCCACTGATATCCAACACCTTTGATATAGGAATAGGCCTTTGCATCACTCAGGACAAGCCCGGCGTACTCATCGAAGTCATTCGTTTTTTTCTTGATTAATTCCTCCCATGGATCAGGGGCGTTGATCGTTCCCAGCCAGATCTCCGTATCCAGACCGTGTTGGTCAAAAGCCGGGCCCAGATAATCGCCGATAAACTCACGAAGCTGCTCGCCTGTCCACATGCAAGAAGGAAATTTCTGATCTGCAATCACTTCGTTCTGCACATGCACCTGATGGATCGTAATGCCTGCGTCACGGTAAGCCTGTACAAACTTTACGAAATACAGGGCGTAGGCCTCCAGAATATCTTTCTCCCAGCGCAGTGTCCCATAGTTATAGGCTTTGGGCGACTTCATCCACGTTGGCGGACTCCATGGCGAGGCGAAGAATTGCAGGTTCGGGTTATAAGTCAGAGCTTCCTTGATGTAAGGAATCAGATATTTGAAATCACGTTTGATCGAAAAATGTTCCATGGCCACGTCGCCGTCCACCTCGTTGTGGCTGTACCACTGCTCTGCATAATCACTTGCGCCGATCGGCAGGCGACAGATGTTAAACTTGTGCTCGCCCTCGGGATGGAAAAGAGAGTGAAATACCTCATGGCGCTGCTCCTCATTCAAATGGGACAGAGCCATATAACCAAGCTCGTTGAAACATCCGCCAAACCCTTCCACAAGTTGGTGCTGTTCACCCGTGAGTTTTAGGTTAGCGCTTTCATTAGTTGGCACAAAAGATAGCTCTCTCCACGGGCTGTCTTGGGTTGTGGAATAACCAGTGAGCGTGAATGTCATGTGAATTTCCTCCTCGCTTGAACCTCAGTTGTCATATATATTACGTTCAGTATAACAACTCCCACGGCAAAAGAAGATATGCTAAACCGTGTGAAATTTACCCTAATCGAAGATGGAGTATTACGAGTTCGTATTCGCATAGACAGATCGTATGCTGTATTTGCTTGTGATCGGCGATGTCCATATACCATTATCCAATGTCTTAACACAACTGTCATAACACAACAAAATCCCCGCTGATTATTCAGACGGGGACTTGCGCTATGTTTCTCATATTCTCTTATGGCTGTAAATGAACGTGAGACACAACTTAAGGCTGTACACTCTCACCAAGCTGTTTATTTTCAAAAATCAGAATCGTTTTGCTGCTTCCGATGTAACCAACAGAGGTATTGAATTGCTCCGAGATGAAGCGAACCGGTACAAAAGCTTTACCATCTTTCATCAGAAGAGGAGCATCATTGATCGCAAGTGTATCATTCACGACAACTTGTTTGTTGCCCACGCTCCAGCGGATGGTCTTATCATTCTGTGTGATCACAGCTTCGCGCGTACCGCTGTTCCAGTTCACACGGGCATCTAACTGCTCCGAGACAAAACGCAGAGGCACATAGGTCCGCCCTTCATCGATAAAAGGTGCAGCATCCAGTGCGTAAGCACGATCCCCAACATAGGCGGTGGTAGACCCTTCGATTAGACGCTGAAAGCTGCCCTGGGGCGTTCGTTTCTGCTCCCGCACATTCATCCGATTCAGAAGTTGCATTGTATGACTGCCACTCACAACATCCAGATAATTGTTCTGCACCGTGAGTCCGGCAGGCTCAACCTCTGAGACAGACGTCTGAATACCCGAGGATAACGAGGTAGACGCCGAGATATCCTGTATAACATTTGTCGCTGACTGATCACGGGTAAACGTAAAACCTGCGATCGGTGTCAGATCCCACACCCGGTTGTTGGATAATTTCAACACGTCCAGGCTGGAAAGCTGCCGTAAAGGTTCCAGATCATAGATCTGATTGGACTCTGCATTCAGCTCTGTCAGCCCAGTCAGTTCCTCAAGCCCCTTGAGATGCTGTACTTGGTTACCAGAGATATCAAGTGTCCGAAGGCGTGTCATATGCTCCAGTGGTGTCAGATCCGTGATTTGATTACCTGCCACATTCAGATTCCGCAGTGTATTTGGCAATTCAGCCAGTACGTCCAGCGTCTGAACCTGGTTGTTTGCTACATTGAGTTGTTGGAGCCGGGTTTTACCCATGAGCGGTGTCAGATCGTTAATCGTATTGTTCGAGATCTCAAGCCACTTCAGTGCATCCGCATCCGAGAGGGCCGCAAGACTGGCAATCTGGTTACCACTGGCGTGGAACGTATGTAATCGGTTGAACCCACGTACAACCTCTATGGAAGAAATGGAATTGTTGCTGATATACAGCCGTCCCAAGTCTTTTAATTCAGTAAGTGCATCTATGGATGTAATGTAATTATTGCGAACATCGATCTCGCGAAGCTGGGTTAGGTGCGCCAGCGGTGTGAGATCCTCAATCTCATTCCCATATAATCGGAGGTGAGTCAGATTGGTTGCATATTCGAGACCGGACAGGCTGTGAATACCTGCATTGCTCAGATCCACCACCTCAAGCTGCTCCAGATCCGTTGAAGTTAATGGCATATCCAGAGGTTTGTTCAGGATTAACTTCAGTCCGTCCTCCAAAGCGGGATCTTCAATGATTCCCTCGCCCAAGTCCGTAGTTGTGTAAGCCATGGCTTGCCCCGATGCCCCGAGACTAAGGATGAATACTAGAAATAATAGCGTCATTCTTCTCATTGCATGCATTCCCTCCGATTTTTAGAATTATAAAATAATCCGAACAGATTGAGTTAGTGAAGGTTGTTCTGCCCACGGGAGTGTTCAGTGTGAATTGAAGAGTTTAACATATACAGGTTCGGCTCAAAGCACATCTATAGTTATTAACCCGTCAACGGGAAAAAGGAACAAGGAATTTCGTAATGGGTATTTCTCTACTTCTATTCTATATGAAACAAACCCTGCTCTGCACTCTTCAGAGACATGTTTATCAAAAAAAATAAAACATCTCCCGCAGACCCTATTCAACCCACCCTTGAAAAGGGTAAAGATGAAGTAAAGATGCCAATTTGGAGGGGAAGATGTGAGTATGCGCCAAGCCATGATCATTAGTAATCCATCGTCAGGTAAGGAAGAGGCCGAGCAGTATGTGTCCCAAGTCAGAGAAATTCTGGAGTCACAGCAGTATGAGGTGGTGGTTAATGAGACGGCCGGGGAAGGTGATGCCACCAACTACTGTCTGAGCGCCTGCAAAGACGGCTGTGATCTGGTCATCTCCATCGGAGGCGACGGTACGCTGCATGAGACGATTAACGGCATGATGGATCAGGATCATCGTCCCCGATTAGGCGTTATACCGCTAGGTACGGTGAATGATTTTGCGCGTGCGCTGAATATCTCGCTTGACCCGGAAGAAGCCATTAGGCAGTTACGTTCGAATCAGACCCATATCGTGGATCTGGGGAAAATCAATGATCGCCTGTTTGCCAACGTTGTGGCTGCAGGTTCTTTGGCAGAAGCTTTGTTCTCCGTATCCTCGGAAGAAAAGTCGAAGTTGGGATCATTCGCATATCTCAAAGAAGGCTTGAAAGACCTGGTGAATACACCAGCCAATCATCTAACCATCGAATATGACGGACAGCTCTGGGAGGGGGAATCGCCACTTTTTCTGGCGGCGCTGACCAACTCGGTCGGAGGATTCGAGAAGTTGTCCCCGGATGCAGAGGTGGACGATGGTCTGATACATTGTTTTGTTGTTCGTAATATCAGTGTGTTCAACAGTCTGACCCTGGGCACCTCCCTGTTATTTGGTAGTCTGAAAGACCATAAGGACGTGGACTATTTTACAGCCAAAGAAGTTCATGTTCGCTCAGACGAAGCCATTCGCACTAATGTAGATGGGGAAGAAGGTCCTGCCCTGCCGATTCATATCCGTGTCCTGCCAAGGCATATTGAGGTCATTATACCGGAAGAAGTATAGTTTATTCTTTTGGATCTATAGGCTGGAATGAAGAACCTATCATTTCTCCATATGAATGTAGGATAAAGCTATTGAAACCGATTGCAGATATATGTCACAATCAAAGGTAAGATACACGATAATATTCGAATATGGAGGGAAAACATCTTGAGAACGATTAAATTGGGCAGCAGTGCACTAGAAGTACCTGTAGTCGCGGTGGGCTGCATGCGGATTAATTCACTAGACGGTAAGGAAGCCGAACATTTTGTTCGTTCTGCAATGGAGGTTGGCGCGAATTTCTTTGACCATGCCGACATTTATGGTACAGGAACATGTGAGGAGATCTTCGCCGAAGCAGTACAGATGAATCCCCAAGTTCGTGAAAATATGATTCTTCAATCCAAATGCGGTATCCGCAAAGGCATGTTTGATTTCTCCAAAGAGCACATCCTGAATTCAGTCGATGGCATCCTGCAACGTCTGAAAACGGAATATCTTGACGTTCTGCTGTTGCACCGTCCTGATGCATTGGTTGAGCCGGAGGAAGTGGCTGAAGCCTTTGATCAACTGGAGCGCGAAGGTAAAGTGCGTCACTTCGGGGTATCCAACCAGAATCCGAACCAGATCGAATTGTTGAAAAAATACGTGAAACAGCCACTGGTAGCCAACCAGTTGCAGATGAGTATTACCAATACCACGATGATTGACAGTGGCATTAATGTGAACATGGAGAACGATGCCGCGGTTAACCGTGACGGTAGCATTCTTGATTACTGTCGTCTGCATGATATCACCATTCAGCCGTGGTCCCCGTTCCAGTACGGATTCTTCGAAGGTGTATTCCTGGGTAGCGACAAGTTCCCGGAATTGAATGCAAAGATTGACGAGATTGCTGTGAAGTATGACGTGAGCAATACAACGATTGCAATCGCATGGTTGCTTCGTCACCCTGCGCAGATGCAACCTGTGACAGGCACGATGAACATTGAACGTCTGCAAGACTGTGTAAAAGCAGGAGATGTTCATCTCACTCGTCCAGAGTGGTATGAAATTTACCGTGCGGCAGGTAATATACTGCCTTAAATCCAAGTTATAGTGAGTATACTGACTGCTGAGTCAGTTGAGAGCACGAGCCCGTAGATGGCTCGTGTTTTTTGTCTAATTTCAGGTTTGATGCCAGACGTGTTTCCGATATAAAATAAGGATAGGATTGTCCGTTTTATAAAAGGATTAAAATGGTTTTAATACAAATTAGTTGAAATTATTATATTGACCGATACTTTCTAATTACATATAATTACTTTTGCATACCGATAATCCCGTTTATGTTTTTTATTTTGGAGGGTGGTGTTCGTTTGGAGTCGACAACCACGATACGCGATCACTTGGAAAGTTATCTGAAGCGTGAACAGATGTCCATTAGTCATTTTTCGGAAACGTCAGGGATTAATTCGGGTACGCTCAGCAATATTTTGAATAAAAATCGGCCTATTGCCATGCAGCAGTTGGATCGCATTACTTCCGCCATGAGACTGGAAGAAGGTTACTTCTATGAGTTATACATAGACGAGTGTTTTGTACACGCGACCCCGGACTGGCGAAGACTGGGACCCTTCCTTCATCGCTGTGCCGAGTTGGACAAGTTGGACTGTATTGAAGAGGTTATTCGTCTGATGATGGATAATCTATCCTATATTCCTTTGTTATTTGATGTGGCTGAAGAGTTCTACCAAGCGGGTAAATTCAAAGCAGCCATCCTTCTATATGAAAACATCGCCGAGAGTGAGAAAATGCAACATTCCGAGCGGCTTGCACTCTGTCAGTATCGACTGTTCAGGTTGGGGCTAACCAATGATCAGCACCGAAATCTGATTATTGCATCTCGGTTCGAATATTATGTGGATCGGCTGGATGAACGCTACCAGTTGGATGCGCTTAACGAACTGATTAATGCTTTTGGAGCATTGCATAGATGGGACAAGGTTCAGGAGTTATCTGAAAAATTGAAAATAAAAGCGTCCATCCATTATGAGATGAATGGCCGAAGGAAACAAGAAGAGACAAAAAGACCAATTGTTTTCTATATTCTATACTCCGATCTAGCTGCAGGAAGTGCCTGTTATCAATTGAAGGACTACACTGAGGCACTTAAATATGTTTCTTTATATTCGGATAATCGCTGGGTGAGGAACCCGGATAAAGATGAAATCGTAGTTATGAATCAGTTTCAAGAATGGGCTGAAGCTAATCGATATATATATCATTTAATGGGTGGACAGTTTGAGGTATTACCAGATTACCTGGCGTATATCTCGACGAAGGAAAATGAGATATTCCCAGCGCTTTGTGATATTGTAACGGCGGCTAATCGCTATGATAAGGATATTGATCATGTTCTCAAACAGTATGAATCCTACTTCACTTATCAGGAACAGAGTAACCGAATTGGTAAAGTAAGCAGACAAGTTACGGATGATCGATATTTACGACTTTTAGCAGATTTGGGTGCATATTATTTAAAGAAAGACGAGTATCATTTAGGTATAGAATTTGTGCTAGATAGTTTAAAATTTTCTATTGAAATTAGCAGTGGACGAGGTATGCTTAGAGGTGTCGGACTGTTTGAGCAATACCGGGAATTTGCATCTGAGACGGCGAAACAGCAATACAAAATGATAATTAGTGAGGTGCAGAAACTCAATGAAGAGAAAGTTGGCTTTGCTGATAGCTACCTGTAGTATCGTTGTATTCATCGTAGCTCCTGCTACGGAACCTGTCCCAAGCAAGGAAAGCCCGAATCCCGAAAGCCCGAACCCCGAAATTATGAGACCCGCTGATCATGGATTTGGAACTTAATAAAAGTAAAGAACGCTTCTGAATTCATTTCAGAAGCGTTCTTTTTTTGTGTATCAAAGTGGAAGAATAAGTATGTCGTATCTCACATGCGCTTATGATTGGCATAATACACTAAAATATGACAAAAAGGAGGGGTACTATGGATCGCCTGGATTTGATATCACGGATCGAAGATGCCAGACAGTTGTTATATCGCATGCATATGGAATACGGTAGTCTGCTTCATCCGGAAGTGATCCAGCAATCCGTAGTCCTGGACGGGCTTATTAATCAATACAACAGAGCCAAGGTAGGAAAGGCGATGAATTAAGTTCGCCTATTTACATTTGCGTCTTTGTATACTATAGTTAGTTACATGAGTAACTAACCGACTAACTGACTAATGAATACGTATGAAAGTTGGAAGCACATGAAATCGACTTTGGATGAATCTCAGCCTATTTTTCATCAGATTGCTACGATGATTATGGACGATATTGTGGAGGGCAGATTGAAGGTGGAAGAACAGGTTCCCTCAACCAATGAACTGTCACGCTTCTACAATATCAATCCGGCTACAGCCCGCAAAGGACTGCAGGAACTCGTGGACAAGGGGATTATATACAAACAGCGAGGTGTTGGAATGTTTGTTGCAAAGGGAGCAAGAGAAGCATTGCTCGTTGAACGGAAGCAAGATTTTTATGAAGAATACATCAAGCCTTTACTTGAAGAAGCTAGACGGATTCACATGAATGAAGACATGATCATTGATCTGATTCGCGGCAAGAAGGATAAGGAGAGTGAGTTATGATTCATATGGAGCAGGTCAACTACAGCTACCAGAAGACACCCGTTCTGAACCAGGTTACGCTACATGAGAGTGAGCCAATCATTAGTGCAATCTGGGGAAGAAATGGAGCGGGTAAAACAACCATGATGAGTTTACTTGCAGGGCATAACCGCCCGGACAGTGGAACCGTTCAGATCATGGGTCAAGACCCCTATAATAATCTGGCTGCCCAAGAGCATCTGTGTTACATCCAGGAGAATCATCCCCTGGGGAAAAACTGGACAGTTAGTGATATGGTTCAAATGGGACAATATTTTCATCCGCAGTGGAATCAGGAGTTGGCGGAACGTTTAATCGATGTGTTCGAACTACCGGCGAAGAAAAAGATCATTAAATTTTCGAAAGGCATGAAGACTGCTGCCCAGATTATATTGGGTCTTGCCAGTAATGCAAAGATAACCATTCTGGATGAACCTACCAATGGACTCGATGCTGAGAAGCGTAAATTCTTCTATAATGCGCTACTGGAAAGTTATGAAGATAACCCGCGTCTGATTCTAATATCCAGTCATCATATTGAGGAGATTCAGCCTTTATGTGAGTCCCTTATTGTTTTGCAAGCCGGAGAGGTGTTGTTAAATCAATCGATGGAAGAGATGCGCGAAAAAGGAGTTCTTCTAACAGGGGGAATAGATGATATCAACCGAGTCACAGCAGGTGTTAAAGTTATAGAGTCTTCCCAGATGGGATCGACTGTGAAAGTCATGATTGATGAGCCCTACTCGAAAATGTGGAAGGATATCGCTCATTCACAGGGGCTATCCATTGAGAAAGCGACATTACAAGATTATTTGGTTAACAGGACCCGTAATCAAGAGGGGGTTAAACCATGAACGCAGTAAAAGGTACGAACCGACTGATTCGCGATGATATGCGTTTGTATCTGGGCATTTTTTCATCCATCGCTCTAATGCTCGCCGTTGTATATCTGGCCATTGGCTTCATATTTGATGTCTCGTATGCTACGCAACTGTTTGGTCCCATGTACGGAGGGATATGTACGTTTGCAATCGGGGGAATGATTACACTGTTTCCGGTTGCGATTGGAATGGGCAGTACACGAATTCAATTCATGAAATCCTTCTATATGAACTCGGTATGGATGGTTGCAGGCACCATGGTCATTCTGCATGTGGCGTATTTCCTCATACACCTGCTTCAGGAAAAAGGAATTGTTAACGTAACCCTTTATCAACCAGGCATGTTGTATTCAAGCGATTATCATTTCTTATCCTACCTGTGGATCGATCTGATGTGCGGCTTTCTCGTACTGGGAATCTCTGTCTTCCCGACGGTTTGTTGGATGCGCTTGGGGATGCGTAACTTCTTCATTATGTTCTTTGGGGTAGGGCTAATGATCACTCTGATCGTTGTCTTCGCAGATCTTGGGGAGTGGATGAAGTGGTTTGCGAGTGTGAATATGATGACACTGTTCACCGTTCTGGGATGTATTGGTGGTGCGCTACTTCTATCTACGTACCCGATGATGAAGAATGCGCCGCTTACCATGAAAACCAAAAAAGACTGACAGGAAACAGTTATAAAGGAACTGGGCAAGGAATCTAAGCGAAATCTCCGAAATTAGAAAACACGAGTGCGAACACGCCTCGTGTTTTTTGTATCATCCTAAATCATTGGATTTACCTATTCAACAATCTTTATACGTAATTCCAAATGAAGGTGCATCCCTTAAGCTTGAGCCTGCGGTTTGAATCCTTCGTCTTTGAGGTACTCGCCGGCTTCGCTACGTGACTCAAAAGCCATATCCAGATTATCACCGGAATATACATACCACATGTCATCTTCGTATTTTAAAGTCAGCGTATGTCCATCTTCATCGATCCACGTTCCGCCACCCGTAGAGGTTGTAGACAATACAGGAGCAGTAGCTTTTACTTGTTCTGGCTCTTCGAATTCAACTGCGTTGGGATTGTGAGACATCGCTTGGATCGTTTCATCTAACAATGTGCGCAGATCTGCTTCGGAGTAATCACGAATATTGACGAATCCTTTGGCATCGGTCTCATAGTTAGGCAGTAGCCCTGCATAGATATAACCGTTTCCGTTAGGATGAATATGGAGAGCAACAATTTTTTTATCATACGCACTATCCTCGTAGTGGAAATTAACTCGACCGAGAGAAACATCTTTGCGTTGCAGTTGGGGATACGATTGTAGCACTTCTAGCTTTTGTTCCACGTTAAGCATAATTGCCTCCTGTAAATGTTCAATAGAGGTGATTATAACATGCCCTCCTGTTAATTTCCCGATAAAATGTTTCTCCCCAGTTCTTTTAGGTGTTCCATAACTTGCAGATAGGGATATGGCCCGTAACTTACACGTGCTACACCCAGTGTGGCAAGCTGTTTTGGTGAAGGCTCAGGAGACGTAACCATAACGTTAATTGGCAGCGGTGAACGCTCACACAATTCCTGAATCAGTTGGTGATCCTGCAAACCGGGTACAAACAGACCACTGGCTCCTGCATCTGCATAATGGCTCGAACGTATAAGTGCTTCCTCCAGGAGAGAGTGGTTATGGTGTTCAGGTGCATGTTGCAGAAAAATATCTGTGCGGGCGTTAATGAACAACGGGATGCCTGCCTGCTGCGCAGCTTCCCGGGCGGCGGACAATCTCGGGCATTGCTCCTCCACAGTGTACAATCCCAAGCCAGCGGGAAGTTGATCTTCAATGTTGATTCCTACAGCACCATGATCGATGACTTGCAGGATATTTTGCTTCACTTCTGACACAGACCTCCCATACCCTCCCTCTATATCGATCGTTACAGGCAGATCCACGCTCGCTGTAATCCGTGCGAGATTGGCAAGCACCAGATGGAATGACATGGCTTCACCGTCGTGTTCACCGTGGGCCGCAGCAACGGACCAGCTTCCGGTAGCAATGGCCGTTGCTCCAGCGGATTGGATGGCTTGTGCGCTTCCGGCATCCCATACATTGACCAGAACAAGTGGTTTTCCTTTCACATGGTATTGTTGGAACAACGCTGCTTTTTCTTCTAAGGTACTCATATTATGTCGACTCTCCTTTGTTATATCATGCATTCCTTTGGACATTTGATACGTACTTCATTACTTCATTACTTCATTACTTCATTACTTCATTCTGTTATTCGCGGCGATCCTGTTCCTGCCCCTGTTTCTCGTGAGTCAAAAGCCAGTTTTTGCGAGTTAATCCTCCGCCGTATCCGCCCAGCTCACCACTGGCATTGATTACACGGTGACATGGAATCACAATCGCAAGCTGATTGGCTCCATTCGCCTGTGCCACAGCTCGGCAAGCAGTCGGTTTTCCCAGTGCATTTGCAATCTCTTGATATGACCTCGTTTCACCAGCCGGAATGGCCAGCAACTCATCCCACACACGCTTTTGGAATGGTGTTCCTAAACAGAACAACGGTGTGTCGAATGCTGTCCGAATACCTTGAAAGTACTCGTTTAGTTCACGCTCAATGGACTGGATGGGAGCTGTAGTGCCGGGTACAATCGCTGATTTGGTTCGTTTGCGCAGACGCTCAACTTCACGTTCCAGACCTCTGCGGTCCACAAATTCAAGTAAATATAGCGACTCCTCATCTGCAATGGCCATCATCGGGCCGAGGCGGGTGTCAATCCAGGACGCTTTTAGGATATATCCTTCATCGACTTGTGTAGGGGCAGCACCCATGATCCGTGAAAAGGCATCGCGGAAGCCGCTGCTTGATTCATATCCGGTAGATAATTGGCTATCAATAACGGTGCGGCCGGAGCGAATATTTTTCAGGGCAAGTCCCATGCGGCGAGCGCGAGCATATTCTACAAAGGTCATGCCGAACCGCTTCTTGAATTGTCGGCGAGCCGTGGATTCGTCGATGGAGAGGGCCTTGAAATCCTGTTCTTTCCAGCGTTTCTCCGGATTTTTCTCCACAGCTTCCACTAATATGCGAACGACATCGGATACTTGGTTAGGGTGAGAGAGCGGACGACAGCGCTGGCAAGGGCGATAAGAGGCCAGAAGTGCCTGTTGAGCCGTCTCATAGAATTCGCAGTTTTCGAATTTTGGCTTTCGCGCAGGGCATGTGGGACGACAGAACACACCTGTGGTTCGGACTCCAACATAGAATAAACCCTCGTATTCCGAATCCTTGGCCACAAGCGCCTCGTAATATTGTTCCTTCAGATCAGCAGAAATCATGGGGGCACGTCCTTACTCATTAGAATCTTTATCTATACCTATTATAGAAAAACGTTGCAGCAAGCATCGCCGAAAATCAGGCATGAATATTGGATAGATTAAATCTGATATAACATTGAAATTTGGTTGTTCAGAATTTGTTTAGAGTGAACTGGTAGTATAGACCTATCAGGGTAGGATGACTTAGGAAAAGATACCTATATAGTGAAAAAGTGAGTTATTGATAATTCATTGTTATAGGAAAAATACATAGGTAAACATGAAATTAAAGATTAGCGGAATGAAAGTCTGGAGGTCGACTAGAATGAGATATTCTACGTACAAAAGTATTTATGAATCCGTTTATACCAAAACGTCCGAGTCCCGCACCATGTATGTCAAAGATCAATTCATGAAGCGTGTGAAGACGCCAACCTGGCTAATGAAGATCGTCACTATAACTCTAATTATAATCATAGGGTGTAGTGCTGTATTCACTGCATTTGCCGGGGATGAGCAATTGTTGTCGGGGGACCAGATCGTTGTATCTCAGGGAGATACACTGTGGGGCATTTCATTGGCACATAAACCTCAGCAGATGGACACTCGTGTGTATGTAGAAGCTATCAAGAAAGTGAACAAAATAGAGCTTAACGCCATTCAGATTGGACAAGTGTTGGTCTTACCTGGGTTTGATCGATAAAATAAACGGTGCATGACGTCATGAACAGAGTTCTTTTTTTACTCATCGAGGTGCAGTTACATACTGAATTTATTAATCATTTACATATAATGGAGCTTCATGTGGGACGATATGGTGTAGTGATTAGTAAGTGGTGTGTTGGATATACGTGCTGAAGATGGATGAAGGGAGAATCAGATGATGAAAATAAATATAAAGAAATCTGTACTTTGCATGTCTGTGCTCTGTATTTCGCTATTCGTCAGTGCCTGTGGCACTAGTGGTGAATCGGTTCAGGAACATGCCTATCCGGAATCGAAGCAACCCGTAGAGGAAGCTGGAGAAAACTCTGTACCGAATGCGGATGCGAAGAATAACAATAACCAAGGCAGTGCCAGTGGTGATGAGGGCAAGCCAACAGCTCAATCGGAATCAACTGAACCGTCTGAGAAGATTGATATCGTCATTGACCAGTCGGAGAAACCGAGCGAGGGTAACAGTTTTGATTTTGGAATTAAACAGGTTCCGAAGGGCTATACACTAACGGAGATGCGGTGGACGTCTAACACGGTGACGATTGTGAATTCACTACAGGAAGCCATTGAACATGGTGGAAATGGAGAAGATGGCTTTTACTTTAGCGGTAATGGACAATTCTCCGGCTTTATCTATTCGGATGAGATGAAGGGCGAGCGGGGCAAAGCCACATTTGTCTTCACAAATGATGAGGGGAACGAAATCATGTCCGAAAAAGAAATTACGTTGAAGTAAGCAGGCATATCATGAAGGCTCTGCCCAGAGCCTATTGAACAGGAAAAGCAGCCACTTGGGCTGCTTTTTTTGACATACATAATTACAAGCTCGCCGATCCATCTGTTGCTACATAAAGTCAAAGAAATAACGGACCACGTGGAACATAACCGGCGAGGTATAGGTCAGGCTATCGACCCGGCTCAGGTAGCTTTTTTTGAGCGAATCGAACTTGTTGTCATCTCCAATTAACAGATCGCGCTTCAGTACAGACACCGTCAGACTACCGAAGAATCCAGCCAGACTGATCAACACCCCGATGAACAGCGAGAATTTCCAATCAAATGGCGTCAGGTAGGGATGGATGAAATAAGACGTAGCTGTCGTTACAATAAACGCACACGCAAACCCTTCCCAGGTGACAAATGGATTGGCGGTAGGCACCACTTTTCGTTTGCCCAGATAGAGAGAGACCAGATAGTGCACCACATCATTAAGCTGTGTTAGCACGACCAAGAACAGCACCAGCTTGGAGCCGTACTCCGGTGAGGCAAATGGGAAATAGGCCAGGTGACTCAGTCCAAACACCATCAGCATTAGTCCCCATTGTGTGGAGCTGACACTGCGCAGGAAACCGACCGTACCTTTGTTAATCAGGCGTGGCAAGGGCAGCACCAGGAACACATATAGGGGAATAAACACGATAAACATGCCATACCATCCAATGTAGATCCAGTAAAACTGAACCGGAATCGCCAGATACGCCCACAGGAACAGCCTACGGTCGGCTTTGCGTGTACTGCGAATCATGGAGAAGTATTCTTTAAGTGAGAAGAATGCAAGCACCATGAGGGAGATGAGGGACACAATGGGGTTAAAAAGGGTGGCGAGGCAGAAAATCACAAACATACCCCACCAGGTTTTAATTTTTTGGCCGATGCCTGAATAGTCTTTGCTTGGCTGAAGCTTTGCAATAATTTTGTACACGATATGTATCACAAGTAAAGCTGTGAAGATTAACGTTAGTGTAAAGAGTGAACTGCTCACGTACCGATCACCTGCTTATTCAAAGTAAGATTCCATTGTAGGGTACCTATGTTATTATGAAGGAATAGTGCCAACTTGATAAGGGGAAATTTTGCTATGACAGATGAACGCTCCATCTATATCCTGCTTACGAATACAGGAACGCTGTTTACCAAGGTTATTCAGAGCTATACCCGAGCGCCATATAATCACGCATCGATCTCATTTGACCGGGAGTTAACCGAGCTGTACAGCTTCGGCCGCAAGCATCCGAGCAATCCGCTGAATGGCGGGTTTGTGAAGGAAAATATTCAGACAGGTACATACAGCAAGTATCCCAATACCACATGTGTCATATACAAGCTTCAGGTGACGGATCGGGAAGTGGAAAAGATGAAACGTGTGCTGCACATCTTCATCCGCAGCCGCCAGAAATATATGTACAATCTGCTCGGCGTGATCGGCATTACACTCAAGGAACCGGTGGAGTTCAGCAACTCCTACTTCTGCTCCCAATTTGTAGCCGAGATTCTACAGCGTTCGGGAATCAAACTGTGGAACAAGCTGCCTGCGCTGGTGACACCGGATGATTTTCGCCAGAGTGAACGATTGCAATTGGTCTATGAAGGAAAGCTAAGCGAGTATACGCTGGGGAATACAGAGCAAGAGTAGGGTAGGTGTGTGTGCTGATGCTTGCCAAGGAAATCGAACCATGAAACAGCCTGCTGCCACGAATGACGAGGCAACAGGCTGTTTGTGTACTTCATATGGATGATGGTGAGGATGAGGATCGGTCAAAATCAACCTCTTCAAGGAATTCGATCACTTCACCATTCGGGCTGTGGACGAGCGCATTTCTAACCCGAAGTGCAGGTTCGCCAAGCGATATCCAATCCGGTTCAACGTAAGCCTTGGCTCCATGGGAGAGCGCTCGCTGATAGATATCTTCTACATCATGCACGTAAAAGGCGAAATGTAACAGTGCGCCGTGCCGGATCGCTTCAGGAGAGGTGGCAGGTTCACCCTCGGCGGGAATGACGGCTTTTGGATCAAATACCTCAATACAGGTGCGCTGATCCGGAGAGATCAGCATACATGCCTCGGTAATGTGGAAGGAAGGCAAACTCCAGGAGTGACCGACCTTGAATCCCAATACTTTTGTATAAAACGCCAGAGTATCTTCGTAAATACGAGCCTGAATGGCTACATGTGCAAGTCCAATAACACTCACATTACATCGCTCCTTCTTCAGATTGTAGTCTAAATTATAGGGTTGATATCGCATTGGAACCATACAATATCAAAGGATATAATGAGATTAAATCTAACTATTTATAGCTAATTTATCAGGGAAACCTTATTAAATAAGTCGACGACTCGGAGGTCTTGCAAATGGAACACATGATAGATGAAATCGATCAGCAGATTATGCGCTTGTTGCAACATCATGCACGTATCCCCGTTGCACAGATCAGCAAAGAAATTAACATGTCCCAACCTTCGGTTAAGGAAAGAATTCTGAAACTGGAGGAGAGAGGTGTAATAACGGGATATTCGACCATCTATAATCTGGCCCGGTTAAACCGTGGAACCACGACGTTTATTTTGCTCAAAACAGAGCATTGCGACGAGTTGGTCCAGTTCTGTGAACGGGCTATCGAAGTCACGGATGTCTATCGGATTAGCGGTGAGTATAACTACCTGATCAAGGTACAGACGGCGTCCATTGAAGAACTTGCCGAATTTCAGGATTCACTGGTGAAGCTGGGACCCTCCAAATCCCATATCAGCATGAAAAATATTATGGAAAACCGTGTTCTTCTTTAAGATATGAGAGAGACTAGAGAGAAGACATTTGTTCTGGCGCCGGATTCGTTCAAAGAAAGCATGACAGCGAAAGAAGTATGTATCGCGATGGAAAAAGGGTTGCGTAAAATATATCCGACGGCACGCTATATTCATGTACCTATGGCAGATGGTGGAGAAGGTACGGTGCAGTCCCTTGTGGACGCTTCCGGCGGCGTCCTTCACCAGCACGAGGTGAGCGGACCATTGGGTCATACAGTCACTGCACAGTATGGCATTCTGGGTGGTGGAACAACGGCGGCCATCGAAATGGCGTCGGCTAGCGGCATCCACTTGGTTACCAAGAAGACCCGGGACCCACTCCGGACGACAACCTATGGAACAGGTGAGTTGATTCGCGCATGTCTGGACCTTGGCATACGCAAGATCATCATTGGCATTGGTGGTAGTGCGACCAACGATGGTGGGGCTGGCATGGCTGAAGCACTTGGTGTGAAGTTTCTGGATGCAGAGGGTCAGCCGCTTGCGCGTGGGGGCGGGGTTCTGGATCAACTGGCTCAGATTGATGTATCTGGTCTGGATGAGCGTTTGCAAGAAGTGGAGTTCATTGTGGCCTGTGATGTGACCAATCCCCTATGTGGGGAGTATGGCGCATCAAGGGTGTTTGGACCACAAAAAGGGGCTACTCCAGAGATGGTTGAACAGCTGGATGCGAATCTGTCCCATTATGCAGATGTGGTGAAACAGCAGCTACACAAAGATATCCGAGATGTACAAGGAGCCGGAGCGGCTGGTGGATTGGGCGCAGGACTCTTGATTTTTACACAGGCTGTGTTACGTAAAGGGATTGAGATTGTCATTGAATATACTGAGCTACGTGAAAAGTTGATTGCTGCGGATGTGGTATTTACGGGTGAAGGCGGTATCGACTTCCAAACGAAATTTGGCAAGACCCCCTATGGTGTTGCTCGGGCAGCCAAGGAAGAAGGTAAACCTGTGATTGCCCTTGCAGGTTGTGTAGGCGAAGGGATTGACACCCTCTACGCGGAAGGCATCGATGCCATATTTGGTATTGTGCCTGGGGCAGCAGATCTGGATCGACTATTGCGAGAAGGCCCGGAGAATGTGGAACGTACCGCCGAGAATATTGCAAGAGTACTGAAGTTGGGGTTACTTTCTTAGGTCAGTGACCATCTGGATCGTATAGGGTCGGATTGCGGATTGGAATGTGATGTGACAAAGACGGGATACGGGTATGCCTGATATCAGGTGATCTGTCTCTCGTCTTTTTGCTGTGAAGTTCCATTGTGTAGTTGTCGTTCAAGTCGCTTCGTTCGCGTTATTTTTACCCTTGATGGCACAATGAAGAAATTGCACATACAGTTACGTATCTGATGACCAATACGTTCACGACGGGCAGCACATTGTATGTGGATGGGTACACCTTGATTTAAGAGTCGGAGCTATATAGGTCCCGAAGAATACTTTTTTTAAAATAAAATGATGAATTTTGGCGAAAAAAGTTGAGATCTATCCTGTTTTTGTACTACAGGGGGGATCTTTTTCCTTTTATTTGCTCTTTTTGTTTAGATTCTGTTTATCGCAGTGCACTACAATAGGCCTTACGTATCAGATGGATTGAATTTATATGTAAAAAACATGAGATAGGGAGGATCAAGTACATGAATTACAAAAAGCTGATAAGCTACCTTTTAATTGCGGTTTTGTTGTTACAGGTGGTTAGTGTGGGTGGGGTTGCAAGTGCTGACCCGTTTACTCCGTTGGATCAACTTAATATGGAGAGAGACATGTATGTTGAGTCGGATGAGGGTACGACGATGACCAATGTTCAAAATTTACTTGAACAACAAGATTTAATCACACTACCTGAAGATTATGAAGCATTAAACGATAATCAAAAATATGAAATTGCCAGAGGCATGGTCTTGCTGCTTCCACTGGAGTTCTCATATGAGAACAACAATCAGGCCAATTACGTATTTGATTTGGTGCACCATCTTATCACACTTCCTAAGCAGACTGAGTCGAGCGCATTGCAGTACAACATCACTCTGGTTTATAGCCTGCTGGCAGAATGGTCCACTTATTTCCCGAATGTTGGTAAACCTGATTGGACACAAGCTGGTAATCATTATATGAATTTGACGGGTGCAGACTTGCCAATGTTTGTGAGCTATCTTATGTTCTATAATATTATATTCATGAATTCTAGCGATCCTACGCAATTTAATAGTCAGTTGGAATTTATGGTTTCTAAGATATCAGAATATAAAGAACTGAATGGAGCACTTGACCTTTCCAGCATGGAAGCATCATTGGATAATCTTTATGGTAAGTATGACTTCATTCAAATGCATGTCATTTTTAATCCAAATCCTAACATCCAGCCTTTTGTTTTTGATATGGGGAAAATGTCGACCATCCAGAATGATGTAGCCACTAAATCCGAACTTGCACAATGGATGATTGATCATAAGCCGCAGAACGGTTATGAAACGGTATCTGAAGTTCAAACTACGTTTGATGCGTTCTTTAATAAGGATACACCGCTGACCAAGTATAACGAACTGAAGAAAGAAGCAGATCGGGGTAACAGCAATGATTTTATCCAAGATATGATTGCATTACTGCGCGATGAACAATTCATCACTGAGCCTGATTTCAAGATGCTTTCTGTCAAAGATCAGGAGGATATCGCAATATACTTACTGGATATAGATCCACCAACGAATGCTGGATATGAGAATAATAAACAGGTCCAATTCATGGTGCAAGTAGCCTTGAAGGCACTTGAAGTCATTCGCGAAATTGATGGACCAAACGCAATAACTGCACTTGATGAGTTTTATAAAAAGCAAGCAAAACGAGTAGATTATTTCAAGGAGCCCGATGCAGAAGGGGAATACTACCGACTTATTGATACTTACCTCACATCCTCCGAAATGGACAAATGGATGACTAAGTATCGATATGCAATTAGGCTGAAAGGGAAAGAGTCCATCTCCCGAGTAGTCAAATTCACGGACACTGCTGTTGAAAGAACACCTTATCTTAACCAGGCCTTAACGGAAGCAGAAGTGTTGGAGTCTTTGGAGCAACTCCGATCTATTCAGAAAGATGTTGAGAAATATAACTCCGATTACCCAGAAAGTCCGTTGGAGTCTTTCCCTTTGGACTTTACCAAAATAGATACCTTAACGAACGAGTATCAGCAACAATTAGCAGATCATATGATCGAACTTCGACCAAGCGGAGGGTTTGTAAACTATAATGCAATCCAGACTGCATTTAATAAATTTTTCCCGGATGATAACGAAAGCAATCCATTGAGTGTCTTAAATACTGCAAAGAGCAACAGTAATATAGCGGCTATGCGAATGGCTATGGAAGATCCGGATCTGGGTATTACTTTACCCAATGGATACGGTGCCTTGTCTCTGCAGGTTAGAGATTTCATTGCGGGATTCCTGATTGAATATGTAAATAAAGATTACAAAAACAAAGAACAGGTCCAATATATGATTGAACTTGGTGTATTGGCACAATCTGTTTGGGAGCAGAGGGAACTCAGTGTTCTTAGGAATAAACTGGATCTGCTCGCTCAGCAATTAGTAAATGGACCTAATCACTTTAATGACCAACAGACATATGTGTTACGCAGCCTTGGACAACAACATTTGGAACGTAGCAAAGTAGATAAAGGTGTACTGGCATTCAATTACTTGCATCTAGTTGCATTCGAAAGGTTGGAAGGAGTGTCTAAAGGGGATATTGTTGATCCGGATATTGTCCTGAATCTCCTCTCTATGCCTATCGATTCATTTGAGCAAGCTACCTCTATACCGCGAATGGATCAATGGCTTGATAAAGCAATGAAAGATCAGATTAAAGGTGAAGCATTCTTCAGCAAATACAAATTTAATCTTAGAGGCGCTCTTGATTTATCCAAAAGGGCAGAACTCAGTCCTGAAGGCCAAAAGGAATTGGCTGAATGGGTCCTAAATGAACAAGACAGTTACGAGGATGTTGGGAATCTACAAAATGTATTTAACCGATTCTTTACGGCTCCTAATGTGAAGGGCAATGACATCAATAACACCCTAACAGGCTTGGACAATACGATGGAGATTTCCTTCGACAATAAGTTGCACTGGATTGATGTTGCCTTCATTCAAAAAATGGACCTTAGCGGCAACAAAACGGTATGGGTTCGTTACAAAGCAATCAGCGATGAACTGCCAGGCCGCGCTGTGAAGTTTGTCTTTACACAGAATGGTGATAGCAATACAGATAATGGCAATACTCCAACGCCTAACCCGGATGGAAACACAGGTGGTGGTGGTGGAGGTGGTGGAGGTTCGTCCACAACTTCACCAGTAACCTCTACACCTGCACCTTCAACGAGACAAGAGCAGATCGTGGTTGACGTTAATGGAACAAACGGTACCAACCTGACCAAAACGCCAATTACCCGTACAACCGAAACCAACGGCACGATCAAAGATCTGGTGAAAATGACCGAAGCCATTGCCAAGGAATCGGTAGAAAAAGCGAAACAATTGAACATGAACACCGCACGCATTGTTATTCCAGATACCAAAGATTCCGTGTCCGAGACACGTATTGAACTGCCTAAAGCAGCGGTAAAAGAACTGAATGATGGCTCGCTCAAGCTGGAGATTTCCACTGAAAATGTAGTGATTTCCGTTCCGACGAATTCCATCGCCGGATTTGATCAAGACTTGTACTTCCGCGTTGTACCTTTGAAAAAGGAATCCGAGCGCAAAGAAGTTGAAGAGCGTGCGAAGAAAGAGCAATTGATTCAACAAGTTGCTCCGAATACGAATGTTCGTGTACTGGCTCGTCCGGTAGAGATCGACACGAATATGCAGAGCCGCGAAGTGACACTCACATTGCCACTGCGTGACAGTCTGCCAACCGATCCGGCTGCTCGTCAGCAAGCATTGGACAACCTGGCGATCTATATCGAACACAGTGACGGCACAAAAGAATTGATTCAAGGCAAACTGGTGCAACTCGCGGATAATAGCGAAGGCATCGAATTTACCGTAACAAAATTCAGTACGTTCACCCTCGTTGTTGTGGATGGACTGAAAGCTTCACAAAGTACACATCAACCGTACATCCAAGGATTTGGTGCGGATTTCCGCCCGGATGCATTCGTAACACGTGCACAGATGGCAGCCATGCTAGCTCGCAATCTTCCAACTGAAGCGGCAGCAGGTTCCGTGAATAGCGTGAGCTACAAGGATGTATCTGCAACACACTGGGCAACAAGTGAGATTCAAAAAGCGCAATCCGCTGGCATCATGAACGGCATGAGTAACACCCAATTTGCACCGAAAGGTTCGATCACCCGTGCACAGATGGCGACGATTGCTTATCGCTGGATGCAGCAACAAGCGAGTAATACAACAGTGAATGGTCCAGCAATTTCCTTCACAGATGTATCCGCAGACCTGTGGGCAGTAGATGCGATTGCATACGTGCAATCTGCTGGCCTGATGGTTGGTTACAACGATGGTACATTCAAACCAGACAGCAAGCTGACGCGTGCTGAAGCTGTGAAAGTGCTGAACGTGCTGTTCAACCGCACACCCCTAACTGGCGCAGTTACGCCAACGTTCAGTGATGTACCAGCAACACACTGGGCATATGCAGATATCGAAGCTGCAGCGCAGTAATAATATCTTTGCAAGATTAAGAGGCTTACAGCAGGCAGTTTAGTTATGAGCAAGCTAATAAAGTAGAACAAAGAAGGCCACCCCAAATAGGGTGGTCTTCTTTGTTCTACTGAAATTCAGGGGAGTATATTCTAAGATTTGATTAAACTCGCGGTATATATTTTTATAGGTCTTAGATAATATATCTCAAAATAAAAATGTTGAATAATGACGAGAAAAATGAGTATTTTTACTAATTATATCTAAATAAATGGTTTTAAACCCTTTTATTTGCTCTGTTGTTCAGAATCCGTTCAGAGTTGTGTACTACAATAGGCCTATCTTAGAGAAGCGAGATTAGGGAGGAAAGAAAAGATGCAATACAGAAAAATAATGAGCATGTTGCTCATTTTGGTGTTGGTAGCTCCATGGCTGGCACCAGCAGGAAAGGTAAGTGCAGGAGGATATACCAATCCAGGGAACAATGGCCTAATTACAGTGAAAGGTGTAGATGACAACTCGGTTGAAATTAGTTGGACATACGCCTATTCCGATTCTACTTCCCCGCCTGATTTATATTATCGGGTTTTCTTATCTGACGAACCGAATCTAATAGACGCTGCTACAATTAACGGTCACACAACCGATTATTCCTATAACCGTTGGATTCAGGGTTCGGAATCTACAGATGGTACTTTTCACCAACAAATTACGGGTTTAAGCGATGGTGAGACCTATTATTTCAATGTAATTGTTCAGGATAGATACAGTATGGAAACTGCTTATCAGATGCAATCCATTAAATTTACTACACCGCTGAATGGATTCAATAACTCTATTGGTCAAAACTTTGATGCAGCTAAAATAACTGAACTGTTCGAAAATGAAAATTTTATCACTACGACGCCGGATTTTGAATCTCTTCCCCTGGAAGAACAGAATGCACTGGTAACATTAGCGGGACATATGAATGAGCCTGTTAATGCGTATCAGAGTAACAGTGAGGTTCAATTTTTGGTAGATTATATTCAAGAAGGTATTTCAGTAATGAAAGTAAATGAGTTGTCCGATGTCCAAGAGAGATTGACTGCTTATTACGAAAAAACTCTTATTTTTGCAGCGTCGGTTAGTCCTGAATATCTGAATATGATTAAACCGATGTTAGATCGATATTTTATGGCTTCTGACTTGGAACGGAACGTGCTGGCATTCAAAATTAAGCTACAACGAATTGCTAATAATTCATCCCTTGAAGAATCAGTTATGAATCTTTCTCTGGCATCGAGCCAAATTATCAATTTCACGAATGCCTCAACACAGAGTGAAATGATTAATGCGCTAATGGAATTATATCAGCTTCAAGAACAAGCAGAGGCTTTTAAAGGCACAGATAAAGAGACCCTCGTTGGTACATTCCCGCTTGATTTTAGTAAAATGAAAAGCATTTCCTCCGACATGACTGAAATGGAAAAGCTTACTGACTGGATGCTGTTGAAAAAGCCGGGTAATGGCTATTTAACATATAAAGCCGCGCAGGAAGCATTTGATGAGTTCTTTGGCACTCCTGAGAAGCAATCGCTGAAGCAGCTGAACGCAGCGATAGTTCTCAAGGATAAAGTTACAGTGTTATCCATATTAAAAAATACAGATCTGCTCAATCACCCTGGAGCGTTTAGTGAGCTAACAGATCAAGAACAAAAGACAGTTGCTGCTACGTTAGTCCAAATGACTCCGAGATCGGGATCTTACAATGAAGATCAGGTTCAATTTATTGTAGATATAAGTATCAATATCCTTTTGGGGTATCGGTTAGATTACCGTGATATGGCTTCTGCATTAAATAACATTTACGATCAGGTCATTGTAAAAGGTGCTAATCTGTTTTCTGAAGAAGAGTTTGAACAGTTCAAGAGAGCAGCAGATTTTTATCTGAAATCTAACCAGGCGGATCAGCAGTTAATTGCTTATATTGCGAAGTTCACTTCTGTTGCAATGGACAGTGAATCGGCTGTAGGTCTAATGTTTACGCTATCTGAAGAATTCCCTTCAATTAACCAAGCAGAGACAGCGAGTGAGATATTAAATAACTTGAATTTGTACCAAATGCTTCAAATGCAGTACCAAATACTTTTAGCCAACAATCCAGGATTAAGTCTTCAGGAACCCCCTCTGAAGTTTGACCAGATAGTAACATTATCAACGAATGCGGAGCAACAACAACTTGCAGAGTGGATGCTTAGTGAACGACCTGTTGGAGGATATGAAAAAATTAAAGATATTCAAAGAGCATTTGACTTGTTCTTTGCTCCCCCAGCGCCTAAAGTGACTGCTGATGATACAGCCAATGTGGTTATCGGTGCAGATGAAACGATGGAATACTCCAAAGATAATGGGGAGACTTGGAATAAATTCACCAATACAGATCGATTTGAGGGCAACCAAATAATTGTGGTTCGTGTAAGAGCCAAAGGCAACACACCGCCATGGAAATGGACAACACTTACGTTTACATCCAATACTCCAACGCCTAACCCGGGTGGAAGCACAGGTGGTGGTGCTGGTGGTGGATCGTCCACGACCACACCAGTAACGTCTACACCTGGACCAACAACGAAACAAGAGCAGATCGTGGTTGACGTTAATGGTGCAAATGGCACCAACTTGACCAAGACACCAATCACACGTACAACCGAAACCAACGGCATGATTAAAGATCTGGTGAAGATGACCGAAGCGATTGCCAAGGAATCGGTGGAAAAAGCGAAGCAATTAAACATGAACACCGCACGCATTGTCATCCCAGACACCAAAGATGCCGTGTCCGAGACACGTTTTGAACTGCCTAAGGCAGCGGTAAAAGAATTGAATGATGGTTCGCTGAAACTTGAAATCTCCACTGAAAATGTAGTGATTTCCGTTCCGACGAATTCCATCGCTGGATTCGATCAAGACTTGTACTTCCGCGTTGTACCTTTGAAAAAGGAATCCGAGCGTAAGGAAGTCGAAGAACGTGCGAAGAAAGAGCAATTGATTCAACAAGTTGCTCCGAATACGAATGTTCGCGTACTGGCTCGTCCAGTAGAGATCGAAACAAATATGCAGAGCCGCGAAGTGACGTTGACATTGCCACTGCGTGATAGTCTGCCGACCGATCCGGTTGCTCGTCAGCAGGCTTTGGATAACCTGGCGATCTACATCGAGCACAGTGACGGCACAAAAGAATTGATTCAAGGCAAACTGGTGCAACTCGTGGATAACAGCGAAGGCATCGAATTTACCGTAACCAAATTCAGTACGTTCACCCTCGTTGTTGTGGATGGACTGAAAGCTTCGCAAGGTACACACCAACCGTATATCCAAGGTTTTGGTGCAGATTTCCGTCCAGATGCATTCGTAACACGTGCACAGATGGCAGCTATGCTGGCTCGCAATCTTCCAACTGAAGCGGCAGCAGGTTCCGCGAATAGCGTGAGTTACAAGGATGTATCTGCGACACACTGGGCAACAAGTGAGATTCAAAAAGCACAATCCGCTGGCGTCATGAACGGCATGAGCAACACTCAATTTGCACCGGAAGGTTCGATTACTCGTGCCCAGATGGCGGCAATTGCGTATCGCTGGATGCAGCAACAGGCGAGTGCAACAACCGTGAATGGTCCAGCAGTTTCCTTCACAGACGTATCCGCAGACCTGTGGGCAGCAGAAGCCATTGCTTATGTGCAATCCGCTGGCCTGATGGTTGGTTACAACGATGGTACATTCAAACCGAATGCCGAGTTGACACGTGCTGAAGCCGTGAAAGTGTTGAATGTATTGTTCAACCGCGCACCAATCACTGGTGCAGTTACGCCAACGTTCAGTGATGTACCAGCAACACACTGGGCATATGCAGATATCGAAGCTGCAGCGCAAAAGTAATATTTATAAAAGAAAAAAAGGGGTCATTAACGCAGTAGCATATGGAAAAGAGAACCCCTAATGACGGATAGGATATGACAATACAATAGATAGAATAAAAAAAGAGCTGTTCCAAAAAGCCATACATTGGCTAGGAACAGCTCCTTTTTGCGCTTTAGTGTGACTCAACAATGGTACGTCAGATCGTCTAGGTTCGTTAGCGCCCCTGGGTCACCTACTAGTTATTCTGTTTACGCAGTTGTACTACTCTTTGTTGGGTGCGTGTGCAGCATTCTCGTAAAATTTCCCGTCTCGCAATTGATCCACGAATCCTTGGAGCCAGACGTAATATTGCTCTGCGTGTTGGAGTTTGTGCAGATCGCGCAGTGCATCATCTCGATCTTCAGAAGAGGTATGCTCCGAAAGAATCATTGCGGACAGGTCAGGAATGACCTCACGAATGCCTTCTAACATGACATCTACTTCCCGCTGGAGCTTGGCTCCGAAGAAATTCTGGAACGTACGATAGAAGTCGGTCTCAGCCAGATATTGATCCTGGCGCTCCTTCTTTTCCTCCAGTTTATAGATCATCTGTGATTCTGTAAGCGAACGAACCGCATAGCTCATGTTGCTCTTGCTCATATTCATCGAGTTTTTCATCTCTTCAAGTGTCATCGGACGATCCTCAAAATACATGATGCCGTACAATTTGCCAAACGTATGATTAACCCCATATAGATCCATCGTATTGGCGATGGCCTCAATAACTCTCTCCCTCAGCGCATGCCGATCAGGTAACGAAGAATGATTCGGGTTCCCGGCGGTTTCTTTTCCCACAATGTCACCTCTGGTTTATGATAGCGTTCCCACTAGCTGCCTCATATTTTACATGACTTGCTCCAATTTTAACATAAGCCGGAATTAGAATTTTCAATACGAGTGTACAATCAATTTTGTACAGAAGAAATATAAAGTCGATTATACTCAAAAATTCCCAATCATTAAAGAAAAATTGGACAGTAAGGAGTGGGGGATTTGCGTTTAAAACTATGGAGGGAGTCTGAGGCGGTACTATTCACGCTGCCAGCTCTTATCCCATTGCTGATCTTCTGGCTGGGACCTCTGGGATATATCGTTTATCTCAGTTTCACCGACTGGGACTTTATGAGCCCGGACAAGCTGTTTGTTGGTTTGGACAATTACAGTTATCTGCTGACAAACTCTGAATTCTATCGATCACTGAAAGTCACCTTGTTATTCGGATTGGGCAGTGTAATCCCAACCATTGTGGGCGGATTGGCGCTTGCGATGCTCATGAATAGCAAAATCAAATCATCCGGCATCTTCCGGACATTACTATTCTCACCTTGGGTCACCCCGACAGTTGCGGTATCCATTGCGTGGTCCTGGATCTTTGAGCCAGAAGTCGGACTCGCTAATCTGATGCTGGGCTGGGTTGGCGTATCTCCGATCGGCTGGTTGCGTGACGCGGACTGGGCGTTGGTTGCTGTTCTGATTGTCACGCTCTGGAAGTCGATAGGATGGGCAATGGTATTTTATCTCGTTGCGCTACGAAATCTACCTTCCGATCTGCTTGAAGCAGCTTCAATCGATGGAGCCAACGGTTGGGACAAGTTCAGAAGTATCACATTGCCGATGATCTCACCAACAACATTCTTTCTATCGATTATTCTTACAATCCAGTCCTTGCAAGCCTATGACCAGATCAATGTCATGACGCAGGGTGGACCGGCGGGATCAACGAGAACGTTGCTGTACATGTATTACCAGTCTGCATTCGAATCCTTTAATGTAGGTGAGGCTTCGTCCATCGCCGTTGTGATTATTCTGATCTGCGTGTTGCTGTCGGGAGTATCCTTCCTGCTTGGCAGACGCCTGGTGCACTACTAATGACAATGACATTGCCCAACAAAAACTCTAAACGGATGAAGCGCAAGGACTTGCAGAACGTGTCACAACCGAATTTTAAAATAAGTAAATTGATCCGCTACCTTCTGTTAGCCGTTATCGCGCTGGGTACAGCCTTTCCCTTCTATTGGATGGTCATTAGCGGGTTCAAAACCAATGATGAGATCTGGCAGTTCCCGCCGACCTTCTGGCCGGAGACGTTCCTGTGGAGCAACTATGTAGATGCCTGGAACGCGGCACCATTTGCCCGTTACATTCTAAACAGTACCGGGGTAGCATTAGCCATCTGTCTATTTCAGATCGTCAACTCCAGTATGATGGCGTACGCCCTGACACATATGAAATTCCGTCTCAAAGGTGTACTGACATCCCTGATTCTGGTGGGTTATATGATACCAAGTACAGCCGTGTATCTGCCTAGTTACCTGGTGCTTAGCGAACTTAATCTGCTAGATTCCTACACAGGCTTGATTGTATCCAACTGTGTCAGCGTGTTCTCGATCTTTCTGATCCGGCAGGCGTTCATGCAGGTATCTCATGAATTGGTGGAAGCCGGACAGCTGGACGGTGCATCCCACTTCCGGATTCTCTGGACGATTATCACGCCGCTTGTTCGCTCAAGCTTCGCTGTGATGGTTCTGATTACTTTTATTGAACAGTACAACAACTATTTCTGGCCTATGCTCATCACCAAAGACCCTGATTTACAGCTGGTATCGGCGGGTCTGCGCAGCTTCTTTGTAGAAGGGGGGGCATATGGACTGGCTTGGCCACAGATTATGGCTGCGAGTGCCTTCACCATCGCACCCTTACTTATTCTCTTCCTGTTCACCCAGAAGACGATCATGCAGAGCGTGAATATCACGGCTGGTGTGAACAAGAACTGATATTAACTACCATTCACCTAAAACGGGAGGAACAACAATGAATTGGAGTCAGGCAAGCATGACATGGAAAAAGAGATTGAGGTTGAACTGGAAGGGTGGCATGTCGCTGGTACTCGCGACCAGCTTTGCTCTACTGACCGCTTGTGGAACGCAAGCACCCGCAGAATCAAGCACTACGGCTGCTGCCAGTGGAACCGAAGCTCAGGCGAAAGATCCGGTGGAGATTGAGTTCTGGTATGGTCTGGGTGGTAATCTGGGCGATAACATGAAAAAGACGATTGATGCGTTCAACGCCTCCCAGAACGAAGTCGTTGTAAAAGGAATTGTACAAGCAGATTACACGGAAACGGAACAGAAGCTGCAAGCAGCAATTGCTTCCAAGAAGGTTCCAGCCGCTGTACTCAGCTCCAATATAGACTGGGCACGTAAAGGATATTATGCACCTATGGATGAGATGATTGCCGCTGATCCGAATTTTAAGAAAGACGATTTCATTCAGACATTCCTGAACCAGGGACAGGTGGATGGAAAGCAATACTTTTTGCCAATGTACGGTACAACTCAAATCATGTATTACCGTATGGATACGTTCAAGGAGAACGGAATTGACCCAGCAACTCTGACGACATGGGAGAATCTGGCTGAGGCGGCTGCGAAGATAAGCAAACAAGAAAATGGCAAGACCACCTTCTACGGTTGGGAACCGATGTGGGGTAGAGACAATATGATTGATGCCGTGCTGGGTAAGGGCGGACAGATTCTTAGCGACGATGGCAAAACCGTTATGATCGACTCCCCGGAATGGATCGAGACATGGGACTTGTTCCGTAAATGGATTAACGAAGACAAGATTATGGGCATTCATTATGGAGGTCAGGGCTGGGAGTACTGGTACAAAACGATTGATGATGTGATGAAAAATAAAGCAGCAGGTTACACCGGATCTAGTGGTGACCAAGGTGACTTGGACTTTAGCGTAGTCGCTGCAATGCAACAACCAGGCTGGGAAGGTATTGGTGAAGGAAAACCGGTAGCAAGTGCCATATCGGCAGGTATTCCGTCAGCAGCAAGTCCAGAGCAACAGCAGGCAGCATACAAATGGCTTACGTATTTCTCTGAAACTTCAAACACAGCTTCATGGTCCATGAACACCGGATATATCGCAGTACGTCAATCTGCTCAACAAGATCCAGAGTTCATGAAGTTCAGTGAGGAAAATCCACAGATCACGGTACCATTGCAACAAGCAGCTCACGCCTCGGCTCCATTCCAGGATCCAACGGGTGGCAAGATCAATGATGCATTGAAGGATGCAGCTGATCAGGTACAGATCAATAATATGCCAGCGGAACAAGCACTGAAGGAAGCAAAAGAGAAAGCGCAGAAGGAACTGGATCGTGTAACGAAATAACGATATCGACAAGAACTGTTTCCAAGAGACTCGGTCGTGAACCTGACTGAATTGTAAACATAACGTATCACTAATCACTATAAGTAACTCAAGCGGAAAGGGCGGTACATGCTGTACCGTCCTTTCCGTTCATAAAGATCGCAGACAAGGAGTTTGACCAATGCAAGATGAAACGTATGTGGATGGATTATCAAATCCGATTAAAGCCGTTTTGTTCGATAAGGACGGAACATTACTTGATTTTACGGGCATGTGGGGGTTCTGGACTGATTGTGTGTTGAACGACTTCAGAGACCAGTTGGCGACCCGGGGACTTTGTATTAGCACAGATGAACTTCCGCAGATCTGGGGAACTTTCCACGATGAGCAAGGCCGAATGAATGGGTATGACGTGCGGGGGCCACTTGCGATGGGCACGATGGATGAAGTGTATGCCGTGCTGACGTGGCATGGATATCGTGCGGGTCTCAGCTGGGCGGAAGCCAAGATCATGGTTCGGGAGTGTTTGGCGCGAGCGGAGGAAGAGATGGAACAGCATCGTCCGGCACGTCCGTTACCGGGCGTTCAAGAATTCCTTGAACAGTGCCGTACCGAAGGCGTGGTTATGGGTGTTGTGACGGCAGATGATACACCTAGTGCAGTCAAACACTTACAGTGGATGGGGTTGGATTCCTTTTTTGACGTGGTAATTGGTACGGACCTGGTGGAGCGAGGCAAACCATTTCCCGATATGCTTCTGCTTGCCTGTGAACGGTTGGGAGTACCTGTACAGCATACAGTGGTTATTGGAGATACGGACGGAGACATGGAGATGGCACGAACCACTGGTGCGGGGTACAGGATTGGGATTGGAGAACCGGGAAGAATCCGCTTGGCGGACAGAACAATTCAATCCTTCCATGAATTGCTGAATGGTGGGCTGAATCGATGACGAACAGTCACGCCTACTTGGGCTGGGTACTGTTGGCACTGGCTATCGGACTGGAGCTTAGTGCTACCATTTTGCTAAAAGTATCGGATGGGTTCTCGCGGTTATGGCCTTCGGTGTTGATGTTTGTCTGTTATGGCGCAAGTTTTACCTTTCTTAATTTTGCAGTGAAGTATATGCCGCTGGCTGTGGCCTATGCGATCTGGTCTGGGGTGGGCATTACGCTCATTGGCGTTGTAGGGCATTACTTTTTTGGTGAACGTCTGCGGCTCACGTCGATGGTATGGATCGGTTTTATTCTGATTGGCATTATTGGACTGAAATGGAGTGATTCTTGATGAAAAATGAACATACACCGGAGCAACCTATTGCCAGCTTCCAGGTTATTACGGACACACATGTGCGAGAAGAGGCAGACCATATTCATAACCGGCATCTGGACCAAGCATTAGCCGACATAGCTACATTTAGTCAGGGGAGCAGCGGGATTATGCATGTGGGCGATGTGACGGATCGAGGTCTGCCGAGCGAATATCGTGAGTTGCAACGCATATGGAAGCAACATGCGGAGAGCTTGCCCGACATCAGATACACGGTAGGTAATCATGATATTGGAGCCGTGTTATGGCAAGATCCGCCGATCGTTTTGCTTGAGATGAAAGAGGACGAAGTAGCTGAGTTATTGGAGCAGGAAGCAGAAATGGAGCTGGTAACAAAACAAACCGCTGCTGAATCAGCTGCACTGATTGAGCAACTATCCGTCGGGACATATACGTTGTCGGCTGCACCTCCGGAGCAGGAGGGTCAGGATGAGGGACCGATCTCTTCAGGAGTCGACCCCATTACAGTCGCCGGGTTATGGCAACGTCGATTGAGTGATTTTGAAGCAATAACCGGCATGAAGGGCTCTTACCACGATCACTGGATTGATGGTTATCATTATATTTTCCTGGGCACCGAGCAACCTCACCCGAAGGATTGTGATATGTCGGCTGAACAATTGGAGTGGCTGGATGCGAAATTGTCTGAGCATGCAACGCCAGATCATCCCATCTTCCTGTTCTTGCACCAGCCACTCATGGATACGGTAGCAGGATCGCTGAAGGAACAAGGCTGGTATGGTGTGAATCAGGATGCAGAACTTAAGGCCGTTCTGGCTAAATACCCGCAAGCGATCCTTTTCTCGGGACATACCCATTGGCAACTTGAAGCAAAGCATACGATGTACGATGGTGCAGGCCAGATGCCAACGATGTTCAATGCTTCGTCTGTAGGTTATCTCTGGACAGATCAGGATGAGCATCTGGAGGGCAGTGAAGGACTTCATGTGGAGGTTTATAAGGATCGAGTGGTTGTGAAGGGACGGGACTTTGTCGCGGGTGAATGGATCGAGGGTGTTGAGTTTACGGTGCGTTATCCTGTAAAAGGGTAGCTATTTGGATAGTCAACGGGAAAAGGTCATGCTAAGGGTCAATGTCATTAAGATAATTTAGACTTGATGACATTGCTCAAAGGTGGCCTTTTTGGTGTCCATCTTAAAGATATGTATCAGAACATCCACCCCATAAAGTTCCACGTGAAACGTAGCAGGTGAGGCTAGAGTTGGGTAAAGTTGTAAATGGGTATGATTACAAACTATACTCAAATAAGTACACATGATATGCACATACTCGTTAATTTAACCTATTTACGGAGAGGAAGTAGAAGCGGCATGAGAGAACTTCAGGTTCAAACGACATATGGTACCGTTCAAGGCGAACTTTTGCACGATGCAAGCGTATGGAAAGGCATTCCCTATGCGAAACCTCCGGTAGGTGAGCTGCGTTTCAAGGCTCCGGTACAGCCCGAGTCATGGGATGGAATCAGACAGGCTACACAATTTGGGCCTGAGAATATACAACCTCGAAATCATCAACCAGAAGGCCAGACAGAAATTCCGAATGAGTCAGAAGATAGTTTATATCTGAACATCTGGGCACCTAAGGAAAAAGGAGCAACACCACTGCCGGTCATGGTATGGATTCACGGCGGCTCCTTTGTTTCAGGTTCAGGTAGCCAGCCGATGTATGATGGTACACAGTTAGCGGTTCGGGGGGACGTCATCGTTGTGACGATCAACTACCGATTAGGACCTTTGGGATTCCTTCATATGGCTCCATTAGGTGATTCATATGTATCCAATGCAGGTCTGCTGGATCAGGTTGCGGCATTACAGTGGGTGAAGGATAATATCTCTGCTTTTGGTGGTAACCCGGATCAAGTTACGGTGTTCGGCGAATCAGCGGGCAGTATGAGTATTGCAGCACTGATGGCGATGCCAGCGGCCAAAGGACTGTTCCAACGTGCCATTATGGAGAGTGGTGCATCCCAGTTCATGCCAGCAGAGCAAGCCTCAGCGTTGCGGGAAGCGATGCTGAAGATTCTTGGGGTGGATCGGGACAACCTGCAGAAGTTAAATACAATTCCTGTAGAGCAGATTATTGCAGCGGGTGAAACGGTCAAACAGCAGAGCGGGGCAGGTATGGCATTATTGTTCCAACCTGTATTGGATGGGCATACATTACCACAGGTGCCACTTCAGGCGGTGAGCGAAGGTTCGGCGCAGGATATTCCGGTGCTGATTGGTACGACATTGCACGAGGGTGCACTGTTCATCCAGCCGCATGTGCCTTTTTCAAAAGAAATCGATATGGTTCAGGGCGTAGACTTTATGACACCAGATCTGGAGAACCGGGTAGCCATCGCGGAAAGTTATCCAAAAACGGCAGATGGACAAGCCCAAGTGATGACCGATATGTTCTTCTGGCGGTCAGCGCTGCAATATGCTGCGGCACAACAGAAACATGCCCCAGTGTGGATGTATCGTTTTGATTGGGTGATGCCGGAACATCCCTTGTTAAAAAGAGCGATTCACAGTATCGAAATGTTCTTTGTGTTTAATACACTGCATGTCCTCAAATTCATGAATGCGGAGCCGGATGAAGCTGCGGCGGCACTTGCCCTCAAGGTACAGGATGCCTGGATTTCCTTTGCCAAGAATGTCCAACCTGAAGTTGCAGGTGTGTACTGGCCTGAATATGAGCAGGATCGTGCGACACTAATCTTCAACCATGAGATTGAGGTCGTACATGATCCGGATGCAGCCAAGCGAGAGCTGTTAGGGTTATAATCCAAGCCGATTATTTGAAATGGATACTCTGAATAACTGCTATACGCTTAATCAAAAGAGGAGGTTCATTCTCAGAATGAACCTCCTCTTTTTGTAATCCGGCTGGAGAGTAAGCAGAACGTAAGTACCAATTAGGGGGATACATTATGCATTGCATTGCATTGTTATACTCCAAACATTATTTACGAGAGGCACGCGTGCGTGACACCTCATCGAAGTAGAAGGAACGTTTTCCACGGGAGAACAGCACAATTAAGACATGAATGAAGAGCACGGCATAGACCAACATATAGACACCGACTGTTCCCAGGGAAAGCAATATTTGATAAGGCTGGAGCATAGCATCCTGTTTACCTGAAAAAGCATAATCGTTGACCAGGCGAATGATCGTAACTAGCAGCCAGGGAACATAGAGTGCGGCAAATCTTTTGAATAACGATTCACTGGTGGGTGTGCCGGTCTGATGATCTACATAGCGGAATCGCAAGATAATTGAGCCTGGAGTTACCCCATTTCTTACCCAAGGGATGAAGAACAGCACAATGACCATAGCAATGGATGTACTTAGCGCATCACTGATCACATCAGATGCTGTGAAGATCGAAATCAGATTCGAGAGGAAGACAACAACAACTCCATCGATAATTAACGCGAGCAATTGAGGCATAACATACACTTGGTTTTGCTCCACGATCTGTTCGCTCTTCGCCTGAATGCTTGCACGTGATGGGAATAAAGCAAGCAGGATGGGCGCTGTGAAGAATCCAATGACCGCTCCTGAAGTATTCAATAACAGATCATCTACATCAAAGAGACGGTAAGGACAATTATAATACCCGTAGAATCCGGTGATCTGGGTGATCTCGAAGAATAAGGAGAGCCCGAATCCACCTAGCAGGGCGTACTTCCAGAAGACTCTTTTTTGAAAAAAATAACGGATATATACACCCAGCGGCATAAGAAGCAGGACGTTAAATAGAACTTGCAAGAAGGCTCTGCCCTGAATCATTCCGATATAACTAGATGGCTGAGACCATACAATGGGTGTTTCTTTCATAATGTCTTTGACAAAAGTGAATGGAACCAGATTGTAGTAGATCGTGTCAGCGGCTTGCTGCGCACAGGTATCTCGCGTAGTCGGAAACGGAAGAATAACGAGGCAATAGGCAGCTAGAATATAAAAGATAAAAGAAAAGCTCACGCCAAACCGTGACCAACTGAAGAAGCCGTCTTTGCGATAACCATAGATCAACCACGGCACCAGCAAAAACATGGCCGCAACAACAAAGATCAAAAAAGCCGTTTGCACAGGGAAAACATATGAGGACATGAGTAGGAACTCCTTTGGTATTAAATATAATAACATTCATAGAAACAGAAAAATTCATGTATGTGTAGTGCGTATCTATTAGTTACATCATAAGTAGTTACCCTTAAAGTGAGGGATGCAAGAACCTTAAATTTGGTTTAAATCCATCCTTGCAGTGAGCAATCGTATGGAATATACCGCCGAAATCCCGTATACTTGCGGGAATGCCAATCGTAGAATGGAGAGTTTAATACATATGTCTAATTTGCCTAACTGCCCCAAATGTAATTCGGAGTACACGTACGAGGATGGTAACCTGCTGGTTTGCCCGGAGTGTGCGCATGAATGGTCTTTGGAAGCAGACAATGATAACGCAGAGGATGCAAAAGTAATCCGTGATGCCAACGGAAATGTGCTAAGTGATGGCGATACCGTTACCGTCATTAAAGATCTGAAGGTAAAAGGTAGCTCGCTTGTAGTTAAACAGGGCACGAAGGTGAAGAATATTCGCCTAATTGATGGGGATCATGATATTGATTGCAAGATCGACAGCTTGGGTGCAATGAAGTTGAAATCTGAGTTTGTGAAAAAGATATAAGATCGAAAAACGTTCAGTTCCGCATTCAATGGAAATTGAACGTTTTTTTGTTGACAGGAAATATTTAGTAGATATATACTGGTTGGAATTTAATTTTGAACATGGTTAGGTGGTCTACATATAAGAAAAGGCAGGTGTCAGAGCGATGAAGAGAGATCATATTATTAAATATTATTCCGGGTTTGATGAGTGGGGCAGACTGGAGCGGGAACCAATTGAATTCATCATTAACATGCATTACATCAGGGAACATCTCCCCCCTACTGGTTGTATTCTGGATAATGGCGCAGGACCAGGAAAGTATGCCATGGAGCTTGCAAAGCTGGGGTACCAAGTCACTTTATCGGATCTGACACCTTCCTCCGTGGATACTGCGAGGCAAAAGGCTCAGGAGTTTGGTTTGACACAGCAATTCGATGGGTTCCATGTTCTCGATGCCACTTCGCTCTCCGGTATGGCTGACGAGACGTACGATGCGTCCCTCATGCTGGGGCCGTTATATCATCTACAGACAGACGAAGAGCGGATGGCTGCTGTACGGGAGTTGTACCGTGTGACCAAGCGAGAAGGCGTGGTGTTTGTAGCGATGCAAAGCCGAATGCGCATGAGTATCAATTCGCTGCAATCTCCGCAGCACTGGAAACCGAATGATAACATGGCAGCCATCCGTTCTTTTGTGGAAAAGGGTATATTCGATCATCAGGATCAAGGACGATTTACGGGAGCATACTATTTTAATATTCAGGACGTTGCACCCTTCATGGAGCAACATGGATTTGAAACCGTTGATTTGATTGGTTCATCCAGCCTTAGAGCGATGCTTACGGACGAGCAGCAGCAATACTGGAAAGAGCGTGGCGAGTACGATGAACTCATGCAATATATGATTGAAGCCGCCAAAGACCCTTCCATATTGGGAATCTCGTCTCATCTGCTGTACATTGGGAGAAAGAAATAATAGACTTACAGGCAATGTTCTAAAAATCTATGTATTTTAGAATGTCAGCCCGTGGAATACTGTTTCCACATGATATAATATTTCTATCTAATGGTCTGGAGGTGTCACTATGCAATGGAAGGAAGTTCAGGAGCGATTCCCTAATGAATGGGTCGTTTTTGAGGCAACCAAGGCGTACTCTAGAGAAGGCCAGCGTTACATTGAAGAGATGGCAGTGATTGATTCATTTGATGATTCTACAAAGGCACTAAAACGTTATGGTGAATTGCATCAGGAAGATCCCAGACGGGAATACTGCTTTTTTCACACTTCACGTCCAGAAGTTGTGGCAAGAGAACGATATGTTGGCATGAGAGGTCCTCGATGAAAATTTCAGAGATTTATGGTCTACCCTTCATAAGCATAAAACTTGAATTTAGAGGAGAAGTACTACAATTAGAAAAAGTCCTTTTGGATACCGGATCAGCTAGTACATTATTGAATGCAGATGCAGTTCGGGAAGTAGGAATGGTTCCTGAAGAGGATGATCTCGTTGATATTATAAGAGGTGTAGGCGGTATAGAGTATGTTTATACCAAGTCGCTCGATTCTATAACTGTAGATGGAACAACTATTAATGATTTTCAAGTTGAAATAGGAAATATGGATTATGGTTTGGAGATTGACGGAATTCTGGGATTTAATTTTATGAAACAGACCGGTGTTGTAATTAATGCCAACCTGATGGAACTAAGTATAGGTAAGCCATAATCGATAGAAAATAAACATAAATGTGCCCTCTGGAAACAGAGGGTACTTGTGTTTTTCATCAAAATAGTTCAATATTAAGATACATAACAAAAGGTGATCTACTTACAATAGGTTAGATGAACGACGGATCGCTTCATACCAGGGAGGAACAGACAATGGAAATCGGAATTAGTACATTTGTGGAGACAAACCCGGATGTAAAAACAGGAGAACTTATCAGTCATGCGCAGCGCATTCGCGATGTTGTTGAAGAGATTGTTTTGGCAGATCAGGTGGGTCTGGATGTATATGGCGTGGGAGAACATCATCGTGCTGACTACGCCGCTTCATCACCAGCTGTCATTCTTGCGGCCGCAGCTTCACAGACCAAGAATATTCGCTTGACGAGTGCGGTAACCGTGCTGTCATCGCATGACCCGGTACGGGTATATCAAGATTTTGCGACATTAGATGGCATTTCGAACGGACGTGCAGAGATTATGGCAGGGCGGGGATCATTTATCGAATCGTTCCCACTGTTCGGCTATGATCTGAACGACTACGATGAGTTATTCGACGAGAAACTGGATTTGCTGCTCAAGCTGCGTGATTCGGAAAAAGTAACCTGGGAAGGCAAACACCGCCCTTCCTTTAACAATCTGGGCATCTACCCGCGCCCGGTACAGGAAAAACTTCCGGTATGGATTGGCAGTGGCGGTAATCAGGAATCGGTAGTTCGTGCAGGACTGCTCGGTTTGCCACTGGTGCTTGCCATTATCGGTGGTCGTCCGGTGCAATTCGCACCACTGGTGGAACTGTACAAGAAAGCAGCTGCACATGCAGGACATGATGCTTCCAAGCTGACCGTTGCTTCTCACTCTCACGGCTTCATTGCCGATACAACAGACGAAGCCGTGGAGAAATTCTTCCCGCCAGCGCAAGCGGTCATGAACATACTGGGTCGTGAACGTGGATGGGGACACTACAGCCGTGCGACATTTGATGCGGCGCGCAGCCTGGAAGGTGCATTGTATGTAGGTGATGTGGAGACCGTAGCTCAGAAAATTATTTACCTGCGTAAAGAAGTCGGGATCACACGCTTCATGTTGCACACCCCCCTCGGCACAATGCCGCACAACGAGGTTATGAGAGCAATCGAGCTGCTTGGTAAAGAAGTCGCTCCAATTGTGCGCAAAGAAATTGCACGTTGGGAAGCTGAGAACCAAGAGGCACGTTAATCGACTGAAACCGTTACAGAACTAGATAGAGTCAACCAAATAAAGGAGCATGCCCTAGGCGTATTACGCCAATGGGCCTGCTCCTTTTTCGTTTATCTTCTAAAAGTATCTAAAACAGCACAGATTTAATGCTTATCCATTCGCAGATGTACTCACAAGGGAGTGTATAACCATGGATAACGTATGATCATAGAGGGTTTTGGCAGCTTCTTCGCTCTCAATATGGCCTCCCAAATACAGATGAATAACACCGTGTAAGGGAGCCCAGATCATCCGAACCGCAAGCATGGGATCTTGTACCTGAAGCATTCCCTGTTCAATGGCAATCTCCACCAAAGCAGACACTTGCTTCAGTGCAGTCGCTGTTCCCTGTAAGGTTTCTCCATCTGGTTTGAATTCGGAAAAAGATCCTCCAAACATCAGCTGATAGAAGCTGGATTGAGAAATGCCGAAGTCCCAGTAGACGTAGGCCAGATCACGGAAATACTGTTCGAACGATGCCTGCCGGGGTATAGTTTCAAATCGCTGGGCCATGAGGGAGCATCCCTCTAAATACAGATGTTTGGCTAACCCTTCTTTTTTGCCAAAAAGGTTATATATGATTTTGGTGGAGCACTCCATGCGTTCAGCTACACGGCGTACCGTGACGGCTTCTGGTCCATGCTCTTGCAGTAAAGCAGCAGCAGCATGCACAATATTTTGCCGCAGATTATCCGAGTGCTGGAGTCTGGCTTCCTGAAAGGTTGTTACCGTATGTGCAGATTCTGTGGAACCCGAATTAAGATCCTTCATTGATTTCATCCTCGTAACCGTATTGTTGTTGAACAGAAACTACGTTTCCTTTTCTTAAGATTATAGAATTTATACGTTTTCAGCGGAGCTGAAGGATTCGATGATGGCAAGAAAAACTTCAGCTTAAATGCGGTCTGTCTTCTATGAAAGTACGTCGATATATTTTTTTCTTATGGTCATTCTACTGTTTTACGCCGGATGACGTCAATTTAATCCGAATTTAATAAGTAAGCACCACGTTCTAGATTCAAATTTAACAAATGTATTTGACAGCGTCATGGATTTTGGTTACGATGATTCTATACAGAAACAGTGTTTCCTAGTAAAAACAAGTGTTCAAATTATGCATAGAGGATGGATGAGAGATGATAAAAGAACAGCATCAATGGGTACTTATTACAGGTGCTTCTTCAGGTATTGGGGAAGTTTTTGCACTCGAAATGGCTTCCAAGGGTAAAAATATTGTGCTGGTGGCCAGAACAGAATCCAAACTGATTCAATTGGCAGAACGTATAGAACGTACATATCAAGTAAGGGCTGAGGTGATCGTATCGGATTTGTCTCAAGTCGATGCACCTCAGAGGGTATATGAGGAATGTCAGAATCGGGGAATACACATCGATATGCTGATCAACAATGCGGGATTTGCTACCCATGGATGTTTTGAACAGGTGGATGGTTCCCGCCAGCAGGAGGAGATTATGTTGAATGTGCTTGCCTTGACAAACATGACGCATCTTTTCTTGCCAGGCATGTTACAGAAGAAAAATGGTGCTGTCATTAATGTGTCTTCGACGGCTGCCTTTCAACCTGATCCGTATATGGCTGTGTATGGAGCGACGAAGGCATTTGTACTTTCTTTTACCGAGGCATTATACGAAGAAAACAGGAAGCGTGGCGTTCAGTTTTTGGCACTATGCCCAGGCTCAACCGAGACTTCGTTCTTTGATGTAGTGGGCGCTGATGAAGCCTCGGTGGGTAAACGTGATACACCTGAGCATGTCGTGGCGGTGGCCATGAGAGCACTCGAGTCAGGCAAACCTTATGCTGTGCCGGGGGCCGGTAATTACTGGACAGCGCAGTTCACCCGCCTCGTGCCACGCAAGTTGATGTTGCGAATTGTAGGAAGTATGCTCCGTCCACGTTCCAAGGGTGGTAAAGCAGAAAAAGTACAAGCCTGATTAGTGGTATAGGGATAAAGCTTTAGGCCAAAATGCCTTTGGCCCGAGCTTCCTTTATCCAACCTGGAAATTCAGTGAGGAGACGATCGTACAATTCTTCATCGCTGATCTTGGAGATGTCGTCGAGAGCAAAAAAGTCAGCATTATCGATGAAACGTCCAGTCATATCATCAAGATTCTCCAGAATACCGTAATTGGCTTGTCCCAGGCCAATGAATTGCCAAAACAGATTTTTGGTTGAACTTTCGGTAATAAGCCGCATGATTTTCCCTTTTTGACTGACTCCACCATCGCTAAAAAAGATAATATACGTTGGAATCTTCACATCGGGTTCCTCGATCGTATATTTGCGAATGACATCCTGCATCACAGGAGGTTCGTTATTGGTACCGCCTTTGCTTCCCAGCGTATATGTGCGCTCAATATAATTCTCGAAATCCCTGGCGGTGACGCTAGGTGCACGCAAGAAGTCTTTGGCGAAGAACCATACGTCCAACTCTCCGTTATCGTCAAATGCTGATGCAATCGCCAGGATACGCTCGAAGGCTTCTTGCACGATGCCTTTGCGATACAGATGGTACATGGAGCCTGATGCGTCAAATACAACGGCAACACGTGCCTGTATAGGTTCAATCTTTTTCTTTTGCAGAGACAGGGTTACTTTACGTTTGAGGAGATCGATCTTGGTCAGGTTTAGCGGTGCATGATTCGTGTTCGGTGCAGCAACAGGTGCCAGGGCTTCTGGAGAGGCGGCTGCAACTTCAGCTCGTGCCGTGTTAAGAACCTGTTCGGCTTCTGAAGTATCGTTACTCTCGATCTCAACACCAAATGATTCTGCCAGCGGCTGCAATCCACCAAAGAAACCTCGTCCAATCGCACGAACTTTGAATCCGTCACGATACTTGTAGATTTCAATGAAAATAAGCGCTGTTTCCGCAGTGACCTGCGTGATCTCATAGGTAATCTGCTGGGAACCAGCTCGTACAATCGCCTGACATGCCTGAACATTGGCGAATGTGCCTTCCGCATCCAGAGTAGCCGTAAACACACATTTTTCTACAGGAGCTTGCCGTAATTGATTCGTATCCAGTACAAAAGAGGATTGCAGTTCATCTGCCTGTTGCAGAAGTACACTGTGGTGGGGATCAGCCTTCTGATTATAAAATACAAAATAGTCGTCAGATGGGACTTTTCCCTCTTCGTTCACCATAAAGCAGCTAACATCCAAGGGAGAAGGAGATGATGTACATTGAATGGTCACCTGAAGTTGGGTGGATTCGTTGATACTGATATTCTGGCCTGTGTTTAAGTGGATGAACGAATCTGTCATAATCGGATGTGCCTCTCTTCTCCAATATAATGGTTGAAAATGAACAGTAACAAGATCGATTCTGAGACAAATGTTTCCATAAGTCAATCTTTTCACCGTTGATCCTACGCCTCATCAGACTCGTACTTTTCCCGATGCTCCTTCTTCATCTTCACATAGTCTGGATCCGTCTTCGCAATCTCCCATTGTGCTTTGAATATAGCGGCGGCTTCTGCCTTCACCTTATCATTCTGATAGGGCAGGATCGAGCCATCCTCCTTCGAGTATTTGCGTCCTCCTTTGTGATTCGTATAACGTCTGGCCCGTGTATAGCCCATCTGGAGAAATTTACGAGCCATATCCATACCCACGAAATCTCCCTTTTTCTTATACTCCAAAAATAGCTCATAGATCTTCTCCGATGACTCTGTCGCAATCTCGGGTGTTTTGAATCGCCAGTGTGGCAGAATCTCGCCTTTGTACGGCTCTACCATCAGAACACCCTGCTCACCTCGGCCTACGGTGTACAGCTCAGGATGTTTGCGCAGATCCAACTCATCATAATTGAGACTGTAATCAAATTTTTTCATGTATACACCCTCCTTGATAGGGATTACCCCGATTCTGAACCAACAAGCACGGTTAATGGGGAACAATAGAAGGAATTACACAGGAGGGATAGCGGTATGGGAATGTCCGGCAGATATCTTGTGGTAACGAAGGAGTTAGTTGAATCCATCAAGTCAGGTGAGATTAGTGTGCATGATTGTGCAGTGGATCTGGATATTGATAAAACGTGGCAGATGCTTCAATTCACGCTGAACGGTAACTTGTTAGAAGGGGAGCCGCCCCTGGGCTATGTGGTGCCTCTCGCAGGTGAGCAATACGTGGGAAACTATTCGGACATGGATCTATTTTTGCTTAGTAACGAGCAGGTGCTGGAAGCCTACATGGCATTGGAGCAACTCACACCGGAAGAATTAAAGGAGCGGTATAGTCTGGACCGGATGATCGCTGAAGGTGTCTATCCAGTCATGGAAGATTGGGATGCGGAAGAGACATTTCAGGAGATCGTTCAGACTGTGGATGATGTCCAGGCCTTATTTCAGGCCACGGCTGCAAGTGGGAACGGGATCATCTTTTATGTTTTCTAAGTGAGCATTGAAATTATGATGGAAAATGGTTGGCCGACACAGAGACAGGTTTGAACTACGCCTATTCGGGTTATTGATAGACACAAGGCTCAGGCCTTGATGACATGACAATCCGGTAGAAGAGAGGGAATGCGATATGACACAGGATCAGAACGAAGAGAATAAAGCGATTCAAGAGGACGAGCCGGATCAATTCGAGACTCCCGCAACTGCGGAAGATGAAGAAACGGATGAGAAACTCGCAGAAGATCAGGAGCAAGAATAACTCCCAGCATTGCACAATGAAGCAGGATGTTTTATCGAAACATACGATATGCTGAAATATAGATAGACCAGAGGTCGGACATGTTCCGGCCTTTTGGTTTATTTTTTTGCGTATCCGTTTACAAGAATTACCTATACCTTCATAATGGAAATGAACCATATTTTTCTAAGGAGGAGTTCATATTACGAATCGGAAGTTAGTCCAATGGATGGCAGTGCCACTAGTACTTTTAATGGTTGTTCTTACAGGATGTCAGGCTGTGGGTGGAGTAGACGTTGGCAAAGCAATGGCCAATGGCGCGAGTATCAAGTCCGGTGAATCCAGACAATCCATGAATATAAACATAGAACCGGCTAAGGAATTTGCTACAGAGAAAGACCTTGAAATGATCGAACTTATTAACTCCATATCCCTGGATATTGATCAAGCCAAAATGAAAGATGCGAAGACAGCATCGATCAAAGGTACACTGAGCATGGAGGGAACGAAGTTACCTTTCCACGTGTCCATGAATGAGTCCCAATTGGTCATTGATCTGGACGGAGCCCAGAAACCGCTGTACATGTCTCTGGATACGTTCCAGGATGCACAGGCGCTTCCGATGGTAGATACGAAGGCTCTGGAGAAACAACTCGAGGAAATTTCCCCGAAACTGTTCTCTTTTGTCCTGAAACATCTGTCCAATCCGAAGAACATCTCCGTAACACCGGTACAGGAATCCGTGAATGGCGAAGCACTTAGCCTCTCCAAGCTGCATCTGGAAGTTAGTGGTGAAGAGATGCTTGCCATGGTTAAACCGTTCCTGACGAGTATTTCGAAGGATGAGCAAGGACTGAAAGATTTGATTGGCGATCTGTACGATGTGTTCTACCCTGTACTGGAAGCAGTGAATGAGGTAGAAGGTGGGGGAGATGACACGCTGAATTCGATCGTTCCTGAATCGAAAGATGAAGCCGTTGCGTCTCTGTATGCCATCATCAAAGTAGGACTGGACAGTATGCTGGTCAATTATGATCAGGAGCTGAACAACCTGTTGAATGAGACTCCTGAATTCAAAACGGTCTTTGGCACAGAAACCAAACTGAAATTGGACTTCTATCTCGACAGCAAGCTGGATATTCGCAAGCAAAACTTTGAACTGAAAGTAGCGCTGCCTGCTTCTGAGGATCTGCCGGTGAACTCTGTAACCGTAAGTGGAGACAGTGAACAGTGGAATATCGGTGGCACAGTTGCAGTTGATGAAGTGGATGTATCGGGAGGCGTTATGGATCTGATGAAGGATGATATTACGCCTGGACAGATGCTGCGCAATTTTGATTCCAATTCACTCGCATACCAATTGCTGAAAGATGAGGCTGGGATCACGAGTAAAAGTGTAGTGCTCTTCCCGGATGATGAATACGCTGGGGCGATCACTGTTAAGAACACAACATTTGTACCGCTTCGCTACGTGTCTGAAGAATTGGATGCTGAAGTGAAATGGACCAAAGGCTCGAACCAAATCGTTGTCATTGACGACATCACTGGTGATGAGATTGTCCTGACCGTAGGTTCCAAGAAGGCAACCGTTGCTGGTAAAGAAGTAACTATGGTGGAATCCGCCTATGTAGGCAAAGACGGCAAGACGTATGTGCCGCTGCGCTTTATGGCTGAATCCCTTGGAGCTACTGTAGATAAGGAACAAGAAACAGGCTGGATTTACATTGACCGTCCTTAAGTGAGACGTTATAAGTAATCCTTAGTATGAGAGGGGATTTCAGAGTATGCCAGATTTCTCGTAATGATCGTGAAAAGAACACCGCAAAAATTCCGTTAGACCATGAACGGGATACGTGTGTCCTTTTGACCCATTACGAGGAGCTTCGGCGTTTCTGAAATGATGAAACGGATCGGGGAGTGCCTCTATTGGAGGTGCTCCTCTTTGTCGTTTCATCCTAAATAAATCCCCAGAGGTGTTGTATATGAAAAGTCAATTATTCACCCATTCAAACTCCGTTACGTTGCGTCCATTTACGCTTGAAGATCAGGCTGCCGTGTATGCATTAACCCAACAACCTGAAATCACAGATGTCCTGCCAGATTGGAAGATGACCGAGGAGCAGTTGCGCGAATTCTTACAATTTGTCGTTGGCAGTTACGAACAGTTCAACCCGGAAGATGTACGCATCCTGCTTGCTGTTGTACACAATAAAGATCAGCGTATCATTGGTTGGTGTGGCGTATTTCCAAATGAACTGCTGGATCGTGATGACCGTGAAGTGGCCTACGCCATCTCCCGGGATTACCGGAATAAAGGATATATCTCAGAGGCGGTGCATGCCCTAACAGCATATTTATTTGAGCATACCTTGCTGGATCGAATTGTGGGCATTGTGAAGCCCTTCAATCAGCCGTCACGCAAAGTTCTGGAGCATGCGGGTTTTCGTTATATCTCTCGCAGGAAACTTGTGGATCAGGAGAACTACGATTATTTTGAACTGCTCAAAGTAAAGACCGAACCAGTGCAACCGAAGCAGATACATTCTGAAATTCGCTTACGACGAGCACAGCAGGAAGATGCTGTTGTACTTACAGAGATTTGCACTCGTGCTTTTGATCATGTCATAAAAGTCTGGGCGGATAATGAGAAGGATATCGATAGCAATCTATGCCCGCCTGATTATTCGTCAGTTCGCATGCATCGTTACGTGATCCGTGAATGGGATTATTATGTTGTAGAATCAGATGGATGCGCTATTGGCGGAGTGAGTGTTAACGTGCTTGGACGAAAACATGCCAGGATCGATAAGATCTATATTGAACCCGTATGCCAGGGCCGTGGCGTGGGAACTCAAGTCATGAGGCTTATTGAGGCTGAATTTCCGCAGATTGAAACCTGGAAGCTGGAGACCTCAGGTCGGCAACTGGATAATCATCATTTTTACGAAAAAATGGGATATGTTTGTATCTATGCATCTGAGGATGAGTTTGTATATGAGAAGAATATGTCCGTTGATTCTTTTGATCCAACATGTGATGAGACATTAGCCAAGGACTCGGGTGAGTCGGTGGTTGAATATGTTCAAGCTAATCTGGACTCAGTCCGTTACAGCACCAGTAATCTGACCAATAGTCGGATTACCGACTGCAACCTGAGTGGAAGCAAATTTACCAATTTAAATATGACCAATATATTGCTAGCTGATTTACGCCTAACTGATAGCAAGATTGAATTTTGTGCTTTGAATGGCGTTCAATTCCAGGACACACATCTTGGATCTGACCGTGTACCCATGCAGTGGGCGCATTGTGATCTTGGGGGAAGTCGTTTTATCGATTGCGATCTATCTGGAGTACAGTTGGAACAGTGTCAAGTGAACGGGATGAAGATCAACGGAGTAGAAGTAAGGGAATTACTTGCAGCCTATGAGGCTATGAAGTCCTGAGGACGAATGTCAGGGCCAATACGGAAGCATACTAATCCGGTTGAGATGATGGCTGTAACTGTTCCCCGTTAGATTAGAGCAAATGAAGAAATGGGTATTTACGTATGGAGGATGTCAAAACAGCAAAGGGAGGTCTATGGATTATGACTGAACGATTTGCGGGTAAAGTGGTACTGATTACAGGCGGTGGCTCCGGTCTCGGACGGTCGGCTGCTGTGGAAGTTGCACGTGAAGGGGCCAAACTTGCCCTAGTGGATGTGAACATGAAGGCGCTGGAAGAGACCAAGCGTGTGATCTCGGAAGAGGTACAGCATGCCGAATTTCTGTTAATTGAAGGTGACGTATCGGACGAAGAAGCTGTGAAGAAGTATGTTAGTGATACGGTCAATGAATTTGGGCGTATCGATGCATTTTTCAACAATGCAGGCATTGAAGGCAAGCAAAACCTGATCGAGAACTACGAGACGGAGATGTTTAATAAAGTTATCGACATCAATCTGAAGGGTGTATTTTTCGGGTTGAAGCATGTTCTACCTGTGATGAAAAAACAGGGCGAAGGCTACATCGTGAACGCGTCCTCTGTTGGAGGGATTCGCGCCGTGCCAAACCTGGTTGCCTACGGAGCGAGCAAACATGCCGTAGCCGGCATGACCAAAGACGCAGCGATTGAATACGCCGAGCACGGGATCAGCGTTAATGCAATTGCACCCGGAGCCATTCTGACAGATATGGTCATCGGTTCGTTCAAACAGATCAATCCGAATGACTGGGAGTCAGCATCCAAAGAGTTCGTGAAGGACAACCCGGCGAAGCGCTTGGGTGAACCGAAGGAAGTAGGGCGTCTCGTTGCCTTCCTGCTGTCTGGCGAAGCACCGTTTATCAATGGAGCCATTATTCCGATTGATGGTGCGCAGTCAGCCAAATATTGATCCCATATTCATCAAAAAGTATATCAATGTGGCATAGATATATACTGAGGAACGCCCTTTTTCGCCAATGTGTGGATTGGGGCGTTCTTTTTTTGATTTGATATTTAAGGGGGCGTATCCCGTATCCGGCAGGTTAAGTATGCTGTAGAATCTGCGGCTTTTTGCTAAACCCGGTACTCCCGGCTATAAAGCCCATCTGGCGATAGAATTCATGTGCAGCTTCACGTTCTGGGCGATTGCCACTGTTCAGAGACAAGGAATCCACGTTATGCGTGGCTGCCCATTGCTCAGCTTCAAGAATGAGCTGACGGCCGATGCCTGAGCCCCTGAACTGGTCGTGTACAACCAATGCCAAGATGCGGCAGTGTCTTCCGTTTTTTTCATACATATAAGAAGTCTGTAATCCGATCAGTCCAACTACGCGGCCTCGTGCTTCAGCAACCAGTGTAGTAAAGTTTGCGTCCGCAGAGATATGGGTATAGCGCTCTTCCATCTCGGCGTACGTGGTGGGATAACCAAGTTGGTCCATCAGAATGACCATATCTTGCAGATCGGTAGTGGAGCTATGTCTAATCGTCACATCCAGGCTCATAATGTTGTATCCTCCTTGGGTCTTTCCTTCAACGAAAGTTCAATAATGGTATCCAGCAGCTCTGCAAAAGAAATGCCTGCAGCAGCTGCACTTTTGGGCAGCAGACTGTTACGGGTAAGACCCGGCAGCGTGTTCACTTCAAGCACATACGGCATACCCTCCCGAATCATCATATCCACGCGAGCGTAGACGCTACATTTGAGCACCTGATAACAGGCCAAGGCCGCAGCTTCGACGCGATGGTGAAGGTCCATAGGTAATTGCACAACCTGCTCATCGGCCCCGTGGTCATCATATTTGGAGGCATAATCGAAAAACTCGGCGCTCGAACGAATGGAGATCACCGGCAGCATCTTACCATCCAGAATGGCACAGGTAATCTCCTCACCTTCGATATACTGTTCAATCATGACCGTATCATCCCAGGCGAGGGCAGCCTCTACAGCAGTTGGCAGGGCGGAAGCTTCCTTCACCACTTGGGTACCGATGCTGGAACCGCCTGAATTGGGTTTGACCACCACGGGGTACGTTAATTGTTGAACAGCAGTTGAGGACAGTTCCTCAATATGACTCACTCGTAGCCACTCTCCTGTAAGTACACCTGCATGCTGCATGAGCTGTTTGGACATGTCTTTATCCATACATACACTACTTGCCAGCACACCACAGCCTGTGTAGGGAATACCCAGAGATTCTAATGTGCCTTGGACCGTACCGTCTTCGCCGTATTTGCCATGCAGGGCAAGCAGTGCCACATCGATCCCCGCTGACTTGTCGATTAGATCGCGCTTGGTATTCAGCTCGATGGGTACAACCTCGTATTTGTCTTTATTCAGGTTTGCAATCATCTCCTGTCCGGTGAGCAGGGAAATATCCCGCTCTGAAGATGTACCGCCCATAATCACGCCAACTTTCATGTGAAATCCTCCTTATCTCATTTGAGCTGCTGTCTCGCCAATGATGCGAATGCCTTTACGTATATTCTCATCGCTGACTCTGGAGAAACCCAGACGCATCGTGTTTACACCCTGACCGGGTTCCAGATAAAAGGTATCCCCAGGTGTGAACGTTACACCTTTCACTTTACAGGCTTCCAGCAGTTCACGGGTTCTGTATTCGGACGGGAACTGCACGAACAGATGCAGACCACCCGCACCGGAAATTCGGCACATTGGCAGATACTGTTTCAGGCAACGAACAACCAATTCATATTTTCGCTTATATTCGGTGCGTGCTCGCTTCAAATATTTCTCGAAATTACCGTTGCTCAGATATTGATACAATAACGATTGGTCCAGCGTGGAGGTATGGATGCTGCGTGCCCGTTTCATACTCTCCAGATAATCAATCAGCGCCGCATCCGCAATAATCCAACCTACCCGCAGACCTGGGAACAGGACTTTGGAGAAGCTGCCCAGATACACCAGTCCATTGCCTTTGCCCATGCTGGCGATCAGGGGAGATACGTGGGAACCTGAATATCGCAATTCTTCGTTAAAACCGTCCTCAATGATGGGTACCTGATACTTGTTCATCAACCGGATGATCTCTACCCGTTTCGCAGGGGACGTCACAATCCCGGTTGGATTGTGATAGGATGGCACGAGATACGCCAGATCATATGGACTTGCCTCAAGTTCATGTTCCAGTTGCTTCAAGTCCAAGCCATCCGGCTCCATGTTCACACCGGTCAGGTGGAACTGGTGCAATTTTAGATTTTTGATTGCCGTGTGGTGCGTTGGATTCTCGCAGAGCGCTTTTCCGCTTTTTTTGCGTAACGCTCCAAGCACCAGATCGAAACCTTCCGTGAATCCGTTGGTGATCAGAATGTCCTTGCCACGGAGGTCGACCCCTTTGTTCTCCATATAACGTAGTAAATAATTCATCAGCGGTCTGTATCCTTGCGCATATCCGTAATTCAGCAGTACTTCGCCTTCAAGTGACATGCGATCCAAAAAAGCCCGCTTCACGTTGTGCAGATCAAACAGCTTTTCATCCGGCGCTATGCTAGTAAACGATATCTCACCTCGCTCTGCTCCGGAGCCATGCTTCATCAGATCGTACTGCTCTGCCTGAATTGCGTACTCGCTTACCTCTGTCGTCCAGTCCAGTTCCCAGTTCGCTGCTGCCTCAGGTGTTTCGATGGAGGCACTGACGTAATTGCCCTTGCCTTTGACTGCATAGATCAGACCTTCATCTTCAAGCTCGGCATAAGCGAGCAGGACCGTGCTGCGACTAACCTTCATGAGTGTACTGAGTTCACGGGTCGAGGGCAGCTTTTGTTTGGCTTGCAGGCCGCCTTTGAGCATCAATCGCTTCATATAATCTTTGACTTGTATATATACAGGGCGGTCCTCCGTCAGTTGCAGATCGGAATACATCCCATCACTCCCTCTACTGGTATCTTGCCATATTATAAACCCAGCAGGAAGAACCACGATACCTCTGTTTCCCTGAGCGTGTGGTTGGTTGTTCGCACAAACGCAAAAAAGCCCTGGCAGTATGCCGGGGCCTGGTGGTGAAACTTGATCCATTTTCTATAGTACTGCTGCTATAATTTCTACAGTTGTATTGCATGACTAGTCTCTCTAGGATCGATAGCTATCTGACCTTCTACGTGTGTCTATTAACTTCAGTACGACTATAATTGCAGGCTTTCTAGGTGATACTTAAAATCTACAGCGAATCATGAATCTAGGTCTTTCTAGGTTTGCTTGCTGCAAGGGTCGATTAGATGATGAATCTACAATCTATAAGCTAGGGTTCTTGCTAACTGTACTCTTGTCGTGATCACGTAACAGAATTCAGCATGAAAAAGATATTCAATCATAGGGTACAATAGACGGAGGTAGATATAAAGACGTATGTCTCAGTGCCCAATTTCTTCCTCATACCCCTATAGTACCACTTTGAATCAGGGAAGTTAACCTTTTTTTTGAAATATTTGTCGTAATAGCGAAAATTGCGTGAATTGTACTTCATATAGATTGAAATGGTGTCCCTTTATAATATGTGATAGGATGTAAACCTATAGATAATGAGGAAGTGAGCCTATTGATTAATATTACCGTGCCAACACCTGATGTAACCATTACAAAGCAGGCTGATCCACAGCTTAGCCACATTTATGGATTTACTGATTTTCACCTGATTACCCGGGAACTAGGCGGGATTTTCATGTTTTACAATGCCGATGGAGAATTGTTATTTGTCGGGAAAGCACGAAAATTAAGACCCCGCATCAAAAAGCATTTTGAAGATACCGTATCACCAATCAAGAATCACCGCGAAGAAGTAACGAAGATTGAAGTATGCCTGGTTGAAGATCCTGTAGATCGTGAAATTTACGAGACGTATATCATCAACACGATGCGTGCGAAATACAATGTAGATAAAGTCTTGTACAAATAAGACGCTTAAAAAGCACATGAACATGCAATGTCTGGGACATATGTCCTAAGTGGTGCGCCAGTGGGTAAGGATGTAATCGAAGGATTGCATCCGATTCCTTCTGGTGCCATCCCGATCTTTTTGAGGGAGTAGCTTGTAGATTTTGAAACGTAGTACGCCCAAACTTAGTATCACAGATATATCAAATACATATGAAGAGGTGATTGTGTTGATCGGTCGTAGCGGAAACCCTACACTTAAAGACAGCACGTTTGAAAACAGAGGATATGGAGAAGATCGGTATCAGAATTACATGACAATCAACGGCACGGTGAACAAAGCGTTTATTACGCTTGTGATTCTGCTGGGCAGTGCGTTTGCAACATGGATGATGTTCTTTAACGGACAACAAGTGATGCCGCTCGCTTATGGTGGATTAATTGTTGGTTTCATTCTGGCACTTGTGATTTCGTTCAAACCAGTAGCGGCACCTTATCTCGTACCGGTCTATGCCGTGGCAGAAGGCCTGTTCCTGGGAGCACTCTCCGCAACCTATGAGTCACTGTATAACGGAATTACATTGCAGGCGGCTCTGTTGACCATGGCTGTATTCATCGCTCTGCTGGTGGCATACAAAACCAGATTGATCAAAGCTACGGAGAACTTCAAGTTGGGCGTTGTTGCTGCAACTGGCGGTATCATGATCATGTATCTGTTGAGCTTTGTACTGGGTTTCTTCGGCATTTCGATTCCTTATCTGCATGATAACAGCTTGATCGGCATTGGTATTTCGGTCGTTATCGTCATTGTGGCTGCCCTCAATCTGGTCCTTGATTTCGACTTCATCGAGGGTGGTGCTGAACGTGGTGCGCCCAAGTACATGGAGTGGTACGGTGCATTTGGATTGATGGTGACGCTGGTATGGTTGTACATTGAGATCATCCGTCTGCTGGGCAAATTGCGTAGCCGGGACTAGTTTCATAAAATCCTTCTTCCTCTGACTCAGAATCGCATTCCCCAAAAAGTTGATGGGTGTAGAAATACGCCGTTGGCTTTTTGTTGTTGTCTATGAATGAGTCTAATACCAGATCGAAAGGAGTAGCCTCATGTTACTGGAAAATGAAGTGCACAGAAAATGCCTTCATTCCGATCGAGGCATCCACCACACTCATCTCGATTTTAGAAGAGAGTGAAACGTATGGGGTTGGCAAACTATGTTTAGAAGAGGAATTTGGCGGGGATAACGCTTAACAAGAGTCGTTCTTTGGTCATTTTAAGGATGTAATCTGCAGCATGCTGGACTAAGTCAAAGTATACATGACTTAGAACAACTACAGACACCGGTGGAACTTAAAAATGAATGATCTTTGTTAAATACGGAGATCATCTTCTAGAAGCCGTATAGATATTTTGTAAGAAATGTCCTTTACATAAGGTGTAGTTTATTTTCAAATTTATTACCTATCTTTAATAATTACCCAGCACTTAACCAAATAAAATAGTTCATTATCAAACTGCCAAATCCATTCAGATTCCTTCAGAATATTGCTTTGAGGTATATGATGTAAAATAGACTCAGATGTTACTCGTCCATTAATGACCAATCCCCCTTTTATTAATTCAATTTGACTTTGAATGTTTTCATCCATCATTAAAGCTGGATCGTTTATAACTTTGGTAAGAGGTAGAGGGGAGTTATCTATAGAACCCCACGCATATTGTTCTGAAGATATTATTCCTATACCACCTCGTTTAAGTAAATCCCAAACTTGCTTTACATGTCTGTCAGCGATTACATCTCCTAATTCTTTTGTCATAACTATCACTTCGTCGTTTGAAGAATGATCAGTTATCTTAGATATAGGAAGGATTAACTGACTAGAAACAGTCGAAGAAATAGCTAACGAATATTGAGTTTGAAATATTTTGATTGGACATAATTCAGCACTAAAAAGTTGTTGTAACAATTCCTTAACTGCAACAGAATTTTTGTCTAAGTCCTGAAGATCTAAAATGGAAATTTGCTCAGGATAACCTACTATATCCCTAGTAATTAAATTAACTTTACTTTGCAACTCCGTATCTACTCTATCCTTAGCCTTAATTAAGGTTGCAGAATCTACATCTAGTAAATCAGTTTGTTCATAGTTTTCAACGATTTCATTGAATGGAAGATCGTATAAATTTCCTGCACCAATTATTACGCTGTTATCAAAGTTTTCACCAAAAAACTCGGAAATGCCAATAATCTTTTTTAACTCATTTCGATGTGAGTCCCAAGTTGATGGAAGTTCGAATTGATTAATCTTATTAAAGAACTCTTGAATTATTGCAACATCTTTATTCATAATCAGTTTTGTCATCTCCAATATGTTTATTAACTGTTTACTGAACTTTGTGAAAAGCGATATAATACAATGATTCTTTTTGCAATTTGGAGATTAATTTTGATTATTATGGATAATATTTCTAAAATAAAATCTAACAACCTGCCTCCATATCATTAAAGTGGGCTGGTTGTTAGATTTTTTATATTTTTTGAATTCACCGAAAACATAAAACTATTTAAGTAAAGTAAATCAAAAAATATTAACCTCATTTATATCTGTATCAGTTTTCTTACATATTAAACATGTCTAAAATCTCATTCTTAATTCGTTCATGTTCAAAAAGTTCTTCGTTCTCTCCTTCAACTGAAATTATATCAGATGTATTATTCTGTTCAGCGGAGAATGAATTTGGTGTTGAAATCTTATCATTTAAATCAAACACTCCATTTTCCCTATTAATAATACTATAATCTCCAAAAGTGTTTTTCTTTAACGCAATAATGTAAGTGTGCCCTTTCTGCATTTCAACGTAGCCATCACGTGTGATTTTTTGTTTGCCATCCAAACTTTGGATATAAGAGACGGGTTCAATAACTGTTAAAAACTCTTCGTTCCAGTCCCCCTTTAGAATATTCTCCACTCTCAGCTCTGTTTTAGTAGAAAAATCTTGAACTGCTCCGGTTAAATAAGTAGTAACATCATGTTCACGATCATCAAAATCTGCAACAGGACTCGCGATGACAACCAGTTCTGCGGAACTGACCAAACTATCTGCGTTATCATATGATATGTAGGTTGAATCTACATCCACTATTCCACTTTTATAGCTGTTAAATATGAAAAAGTAATAAGCAGCAAAAAGTCCAAGGACTATAGCAAAGCCTGTAATCCACTTTTTTTTATGATTTATCAACATTCTCAAAACCTCCAATTAATTAGATGATTATTAAAATAAAGGTCATACTGATTTAATTTCCCCATTTACTCTTTAATTCAGCTTTATCATACGTTTGTGGTTCAAAAATAGTCTCTTGAGAATTAGATTTTGGTTTCATTATTGATTTAGAGGCATTGCTACCTGTTGTATGGGCCAAGCCAAGTGCGTGTCCGAATTCGTGCGATACAATTGACTTACGAAGGTCATTAGTATTCATTTTGCCGGCAGATATAGTGTTATGATAAAGCGATATTACAGAGTAATCCCAGTTAAATAGGTTAGGTGGTGCAATAATATTAGCAGGCCAAGATATCATATATGGCATTGCTTGACCCAGAGTCTCAGCGTCTGTAGTAGTTCCAACATAAACCTCATCCGTGCTATTCCCGGTTTTAACAGTAGTTTTACCTATATTAACCTTTGAGGATATCCCGTTCCAGCTTTGTCTACCTGCATCAACAGAGCCCGTATAACCGTATGAACTTACGGAAGAGTCATACCAGGCCGAATACTTGCCTTCAAGCCTTTTTTTGGGGAAAACATCCGCCGATACAAAACTTGAAAACAATACTACTGAACTTAAAACAGTAAGGGCAACAGCAATTTTTTTTCTTTTCATAATTTTCTTCCTCTCAGTATATTCTATAATTCAAAAAAATCCCTAATTGCTCATGTCTTCAAAAGATAATGAGTATCTTTATTTCTTTGTTAAGAGAATTATTTGGCAGGCACGAATTGAAAATATAAACCACTCATATCTATATTAAAAAAAGAGAGCCTAATGTTACATATCAAAATCCCCTTTCAAAAAGATTAAATCAAAAATTCTAATTATATTTTTAATAACATACCCTGACTATTTCTTTAAAAATTCGGATACTTGAGATAACATATTTTGATTACAATAAATTAATATATCCCATTTAAGTTATAAAAATATATATTTTGATTTTATATTCTTTATAATACATATTTAACCAATGAATATCAATACTCTTTTATTTATTAATTTTAATAAGTTATAAATTAAGTCTAAAAAATAACCAGTGAATTAATATTTTAGCTTATATCATTAAGTTGATTAGTAGAGCGAAATCTAAGATATCTTTCAAATTAAATTGATAGAAATTGAAACACAGGCGCAGTTTCGGTGTGAATATACGAATAACGTCCTAAGGTAATGTAAAAGGAGATGGTTTTTACTATTCTCACCAAGTCAACTTCAAGATTTGGTATGTTCGTCTAAATAACAGCATAATTTTTTCATAAGAACATTTTTTAGCATTTTTTTTCGCTTGGTTTGCTCTTTACTTTTTTCTTGCCTGCACAAAAAAAACAAACGGCACAGGGTTTTTCCCATGCCGTTATACTTCAATTTTTTTATCCTGGTCTTATCTTTGAGCTTAAATTAATAACATTGGTTTATACCCTGCCTTCATAATAAAACTTGATACATTTCTTCAGTTGTGATGAAATCCGGCTGAGCAGGCAAATCTTCTCCTGCGGAACAAGCTGCCAACATATGTCCGTGATCAAGCCGTAGACTTAGGAATTGATAAGAAGTCGCTTCTGGCGAGTGCCAGTCTCCGTCCACATTACGAATTAGGGCGAAGGAGTCCAATGGTATGGACAACCCCATACCGACTGCCTTGATATAACTTTCCTTCAGCGTCCATAGACGGTAGAAGGTTTCCAGCCGACGATCGTCAGGCTCGGCAGCCAAGAACTGGCTTTCCTTAGGAGAGAAGAAACGCTCTGCAATCTGCATGTCAATTGGAGCTATCTTTTCCACATCCACGCCTAGTTCATCTGTACTGCCGGAGATCAGAGCAATCCAATCACCAGAATGGGAGACGTTGAATTGTACATCCGAATGGTGACTGAGCGAAGGTTTGCCGTAGGAATTACGGGTAAAAGAAAGCTCAGCAGGTCTCAGTCCAGTTAACTTGCTCAAAGTCACACGAGTCAATATCTCTCCCAGCACGGAGCGATACGCGTCAGCCTGACGCACAAAACGCGAAGCCTGAGCACGTCGCTCCGCAGAAACTTGCGATAGCAATTGGTTCCAGTTCGCCTCGGGCAATACTTCTGGAACTTGGAGTACACGAATAGTTATCATCATTAATCACCTGAATACGTATTCGGCGCAGTTCAGTAACTTTCCTTTATATGGAACGTCCCCTCAACTCTTCCTCCCAAATCATCACTATACGGATGCCCCTAACAAGCAAGCCGATTGTCTCGCTTTTCATGTTAAGGCCTCAGGTTTTGCATCTTCCTCTTCATGCTTCCTGTACTCGTTTCCATTCTGTATGCGCAGCCTGTATTCGCTCCCACATATCTTGGCATTCCAGTTCGCTGTAATTCACCAAGGGTTCATAGAATATTTCAGTTAATACGTTACGCCACTCGGTATAATTCCGGATCTCCTTTTTCCGGATTCCTTCCATATCATGTGTTCGAAGCATACATCCACGTAGTTCATGACTGCGGATCTCATTCCGCTGACGAAGCAAAAATACGTTATGCCAAGGTGATTCGACTGCCCGACTGTAGAATTCATGTTTGGGAATGAACTCTTCCAGGCTGGTAATTGCTTCAGGAGCATAGTCCACACCTTCACTTGGCCCATTCGGCTCGTACTCAAGCCGCCATCCCCCAGCCACAACAGATGATGGCATCAATTGGTACGTGAACGGAGCTGAACCATAGGTTCCATAACGAAGTGGCAGAGGTTCAAAGGGCATTCCGCCGAGACCTACATCTACAATCCAGCGTTCAACTGTCGGGTCAGCATCTGGCAGAAGCACAGATAGACCGAGATGGAATGAGTTCACACGGGGTTGTTCCCCATGAGGCTGTACTCCCCCGCGATGCCAATCAACCGTATAACCCAGCGAGCGGAGAAGAACACTAAATGCACCATTTAGATGAAAGCAGTAGCCGCTACGTCCCTGTAATATAAGCTGAATTGAATCTTGAAGACTGATTTCCGCAGGAAGACCTGCAAAAATATCGAGCGTTTGCCAGGATAAATATTGCACATGTGCTCGCTGGAGTTCAAATAAGAATTCCAGTGTAGGTTCCTTTATATCATCTATGCCGATCCGTTTCAGATAGGCCTGTATTTCAGCTGTATTCAATAGTTCAATCATTATTCAGATCACCTCACGTCATATAGTGGGCTGCAGGCGATGGTTATAAACTTCTGCTGCCCTGTGTTCATTGTAAAAGCGAACGGATGAAAACGACATCATCAGTTGTGCAGATTGTAACGGTACAATTATTGAACAAAGCCTTGAAATTCATCTCAAGAGATGGGCATGGTTCTGATTTCATTGAAATACAATATATGGATGAGCTATTTCTTTTTCCGGGGTATGCTAACCCTTTGGAGTGGATATAGGTTAGAATATAGATAGATAGCAGGATTAGGAGATGGAAAAATGGCTAATGATGAAGTGATTTTGACACAGGAAGGCTTGGAAAAGCTGGAGGACGAACTGAAGGATTTGAAGACGGTGAAGCGTAAGGAATTGGCAGCTCGTCTGAAACTCGCGATCAGTTACGGTGACCTGAAGGAAAATAGTGAGTATCATTCAGCCAAAGATGATCAGGCCTTTATGGAGACCCGGATTTTGATCTTGGAGAAGATGCTGACAAAAGCAAGAGTCATCTCTTCAGACAATATAGACTCCAACAAAGTGAGCATTGGATCCACGGTGTTGCTTAATGACATTGAGTTCGCCGAGAAGATTGAATATAAAGTGGTTGGCCCTGCCGAGGCCGATGTTGCGGATAATAAAATTTCGTACGAGAGCCCGCTGGGCAAGGAGATAATGGGCAAAGAAGTGGGCAGCGTCATTCATGTCAATGCTCCGATGGGCGTTATCAAGTACGAGTTACTTCAAATTAAAGTGTAATTCAAAAAGAGAGGTGCTCCGCAGTCATCCAAATGGCTGAGGGGACACCTCTTTTTGATTCTATTGGGCTTTGAACAGTTGGGAATACGGATTTGTTGAAACTTCATACGGTTGGACTAACGGACTTTATCACATACTGTGTTTAAGGAACTTATGAGATGAAGATTTCCGTGCGTTTTATATGTAAAAAAATAACATTTCGACAAATTTCGAATTTCGAATGACCTGACAAGGTGAGTAGTATATAATTACGGGAAAACTTTAAAGTGATGGAGTAGATACGATGAATTTTAGTAAGCCTAATCTAGATCAAGACAACGCTGGCAAAGGAGAACGTTTCTCTCAAGCTGGATTTATCCTGGCGGCCATTGGTAGTTCGGTTGGTCTGGGCAACATGTGGAAATTCCCATACATTACGGGTGAAAACGGAGGGGCTGCGTTTTTCCTGCTCTTCATCGTTTGTTTGCTGCTGATTGGTCTGCCAGTGCTCCTGGCTGAACTTGCGATTGGTCGCAGTGGCAGAGGTAGTGCAGCTACGGCTTTTATCAAAGCAGGTGGACATAAAGGTTGGCTCGCAGCCGGTTTGCTGCAAGTACTGACGCCTTTTATCATCCTTTCTTTTTATGTCATTATTGCAGGGTGGACCCTCCAATATGCAATTACGTCATTCAGTGGAACACTGTTCAACAATCCGGATTATGCCGGACAGTTCGATTCCTTCATAGGTGGTTATATGCCGATTGTATGGCAACTGGTCGCGGTCCTCATTACAGGCTGGATTGTAGCCAAAGGGGTATCCAACGGAATCGAGAAATTCAACAAAGTTCTGATTCCAGCTATGCTTGTACTGCTTATTATCCTGATGATCCGTGCGGTTACATTACCGGGTGCAGGCGCAGGTGTCTCCTTCTTCCTGAATCCGGACTTCTCGCAGCTTACAACGGAATCCGCACTGGTGGCGCTTGGACATGCCTTCTTCTCCCTGTCACTGGGGATGGGTATTCTTGTAACCTACGGTTCGTATGTGGATAAAAATCAATCCCTCGGTGCGGCAACCGTCGCCGTTGGTGCAGGTGACCTGATCTATGCATTCATTGCCGGTCTGATCATCTTCCCAACAACATTCTCGTTTGGTATTGCACCGGACCAAGGACCGTCACTGATCTTTGTGGCACTTCCGGCGGCCTTCTCGGCAATGCCACTTGGTTTCTTGTTTGGTGGACTGTTCTTCATCCTGCTGGCTATTGCGGCATTAACGTCAGCAGTATCCTTGCTGGAAGTTCCGGTGAAATATTTCATGGAACGTTTGTCCTGGAGCCGAAGTCGTGCGGTATGGGTTATATCACTAGCGGTCTTCATCGTGGGACTTCCTTCGGTATTGTCGCTCGGCTTGCTGCCTGAATGGACGATTGGATCGAAGAGTGTGTTCGACTGGATGGACTTTGTAGCATCCAACATCCTGTTGCCTGTCGGTGGACTGCTTGTAACGATTTTTGCCGGATACTTCTGGAAAACGGCTGCGGAAGCTTCCGGCCTGCGTTCCGGATGGTTCCGGGTGTGGCTGTTCATGCTGCGTTACGTAGCTCCGATCCTGGTTCTGCTGGTTCTACTGCACACATCCGGTATCATTCACTTCTAATGGTGAAGGCCCGATAGGGTGAAATATGGTATGTTGTGCAGATTTACCATGGATAAAACCTCTTGGAAGAAATGCAAAAGCCCTTGTTTTCCCTCGTCAATTTTGGGACAATACGGAGTAGAGGTTTTTTGGGTAGGACCGATAAGCCATATGCTTTTTTGCGAAAAGAGGATTATACAATGAACAAATCATCCATATATGGATTAACATTAGAGCAATTACGTTCCTGGCTGCCGGAGCATGGGCAGAAAAAATCCCGTGCATCCCGGATCTGGGAATGGTTATATCAAGAGCGTGTACACGATTTCCCCGCGATGTCCGATGTCCGTCAAGAATGTTTGGCTGTTCTTTCTGAGCACTTCACAATGAACTCTCTTAGCGAACATGTGAAGCAGGAATCGGCAGATGGTACCGTGAAGTTTCTGCTTCGGATGCAGGACGGCAACCTGATTGAGACAGTATTGATGCGGCAAAAATACGGACTTACCGTCTGTGTGACCACACAAGTGGGCTGTAATATTGGCTGTAGCTTCTGTGCGAGCGGTCTGATCAAGAAGAGCCGGGACCTGACCGCTGGAGAGATTGTGGAACAGATTATGCATGTGCAGCGACATCTGGATGCAGCAGGTCAAGATGAGCGGGTAACCAACGTGGTTGTGATGGGGATTGGTGAACCATTCGACAACTTCCAGCACATGAGTGATTTCATCGAAGTCATCAAGGATCGCAAAGGACTGGCACTTGCCGCCAAACGGATTACTGTGTCCACGAGTGGCCTTCCGGACAAGATCAAGGAATTTGCAGACAGCAGTCTGCAGGTTAACTTAGCGATCTCTCTGCATGCACCTAATAATGAACTGCGTACACACATCATGAAGATCAACCGGGCTTTTCCGATTGAGCAATTGATGGATGCGGTGGATTATTATCTGGCTACAACGAACAAACGCATCATGTTTGAGTACATCCTGTTACGTGATGTTAACGATCAACGTGAGCATGCCGCGGAGCTCGCTGAACTGTTGTCCAGTCGCAGAAGTATGGTCAGTGTGAATCTAATCCCATACAACCCGGTGGATGAGCACAGTCAGTATCAACGGAGTACAGAAGAGTCGATTCTGGGCTTCTATGATACACTCAAAAAGAACAACATCAACTCCACTGTACGTATGGAACATGGTACCGATATCGATGCTGCCTGCGGACAGTTGCGCAGTAAACAAATGAAGAACAACGCTGTCGAATCCGAACCAGGCCGTCTGGCACTGGGATAAGATACAACGCGGAGCTGGCAAGTAAGTTAGGATACTTGGTTGTATAATTATTAGTGCCTGTACTTTGTACGTGCCACCTACCGTTGTTGAGTTCGCGAATGCGTTGCCTGAATGCAAAACGCCTCTGTATATCACTGAGAAGTGATAACGGAGGCGTTTTTTGGAGTTTCATTATTTCAGTTTTTTGGTCATCAGCAGATGGGGGATGCCGTCTTCCATAAATACTTCCGACGCGGGTGCATATCCGAGACGTTCGTAGAACCCGGAAGCTTGTACCTGTGCGTGCAGCTTGGCTTTCTCAAGACCATCAGCAACAGCCATCTGCTCCAGTTTGTTGATCAGCACACGGCCCAGGCCGTGTTTGCGGTAATCAAGCAAGACACAGATCCGTTCCAATTTGGCGACCTGTTCCACAATGCGCAGTCTGGAGGAAGCAGCAGGTACACCGTCTACGTAGAGCAGAATGTGGCGCACCTCCGCGTCTAATGTATCATAAGCATCGAATTCGTCCGCTGCGGATACGCCTTGTTCTTCGACGAAAATAGCCGTACGAATGGCGAAGCAGGCATCGAGCAATTCCTGATTAGTAACTTCAACAATCGTTGTATTCATGAATGTTTCTCCTTTGGACGATAGTAATCATATCCGGGCATGATAAACTGGTATATAGCATAATCATTGCAGCCGTTCCATGTGAGTATGATGGTTAAAATTCAATTCAATTTAACTGTAGTTATATCACTATTTATGTTGTGAATGCAACAATTTTATAAAAGGGCGTGAGCGCATTGACTGATAAAAAAGAAGTGTTGCGTGAAATTGGCATGATTGCCCGCTGTCTGGATTCGATCAGCAATGTCGAATTTCAACATCTGAACTTGTCCCGAGGCCAATATCTGTATCTTTATCGCATATGTGAGAATCCGGGCATTATTCCCAACCAGCTGGCTGAACTAATCAAAGTAGATCGAACGACAGCGGCCAGAGCGATTAGCAAACTCGAATCCGATGGATTTATTGTCAAACAGTCGGCAATAGACAATAAGAAGAACAAGTTGTTATATCCGACAGAAGCTGGCCTGAAAGCATGGGAATTTATTCGTAAAGAGGGCGAGCATTCCGACCAGGTGACGCTGGACGGCTTTACGGATGAAGAGATCGAGACCGCGGTTAAGCTTCTCCGCCGAATGCGCCACAACATCGAGGTAGACTGGAAATTTGTCAAAAAGGGCGGACGGCGGTCCTACATGGATATCTCAGAATGAACAATACCTCTATCCTTGACCCCTACATCCCAGACCCTAGCCGAACCGATCTCAAGGAGCAGAGTCATTATCTCACAATAGCAAAAGTACAGGAGGGAAATATGAAGAGAATGAACCGGAAAACAGTAACGTGGTTGGTCATATTGGTGGTCAGTATTGCAGCAGCGTTCATTATTTTCATGAAGGAGCGGTTCGTGATGAATGAATTATCCCCTACAGTATCCTTTGTCCAAGATCATATGACCAATCCCAATGGTTTACTTGCGTCCTATTTGCAGGATGCCACATCCGAAAAAGCGGATATCGTAGCAGGCAGAGAGGTTTTATCTGAATCACTTGGTCTTTGGATGCAATATGCTGTAGCCAAGAAAGATCAGGTGTTATTTGAGCAAAGCTATGAGCTGCTGACGACCTATTTCCTCATGCCACAAAAATATATTGCCTGGAAGCTGGATGCTGAGGGGAAATCTCACGTGACCACCAACGCGCTCGGTGATGATTTCCGAATTGTCGGTGCCTTATTAAAGGCAGCAGATCAATGGCAACAGGGAAGAGAAGCCAAACTGGCAACAGCCTCGGATATTTCCCGTACACTGACGCAGTCGGTTCAGAATAAAGGATATTATGTTGATTTTCACGATTTTGGCAATGGTTACTCCGCGGAAATGTTAAGCCTGGTTTATGTGGATCTACCGTCTCTCCAATTAATGGAGAAGCATGAAATGCTGGAGCCGGGCACATATGCCAAGTACGAATCCATGTTGAAGAGTATGCCGGATGACGGGATATTTTATCCGAAAACATTCAATGTGGGGACGAAAGAGTATACATATGATGACACAGTGAATCTGATTGATCAGCTGATCGTAGCGAACCATCTAACTGCGACCAGCCGCAAACCGGACAAGCTCATTGCTTTTTTGAAAAAAGAATTCAATACCCGTCATCAGCTGCCGGGACAATATAAGCGTAGTACTCGCACACCTGCGGTATCTTACCAATCTCCATCCGTATATGGACTCGCGATGCTGCTTGCGGTTCAGTCAGGTGATCCAAAATGGGCGAAACAGCTGTATAAGCATATGATCAGCATGCGTAGTCTGGACGCCAGTTATCCAGGCGGATATGTATTTAGTGGAAACACACATATGTTTGATAACCTGTTTCCTTTGCTTGGGGAGACTGAATTACAAAAGTTACTTAAAAAGTAATAAAAATGTCATTTAATATATTCAACAATGTGTTAACATGATGTTTGTCTATTCATGTCATATATTGTTTACTCGAAATATCACTAACCAATCTACTGGAGAGAAGAAACCTATGAGGAATAAAGCACCCATCCTTCGTATTGCATGGGGATATGCGAGTTTGATTGGATTAGCCGTAATCCAGCAGCTCGTTGTCTATCTTAAGATTTATATGAATCAGAGTTATACTACACTGGATGTGGTGTTTAGCATTGTGTCGCTTGGAGCGCTGATCCTGGGTTTTGTGATACCTGTCGGGGTATCTGTCGTCGCCGGATTTATCTATCTGGTCTCTTATTTTGTATGGCTTGTTACCTACGCGGATGTAAGTGTACTTACGTTCTCTTGGTGGCTGCTCATTCCAGCCAATGTGGCTGTGGCTGCTTTTATCAAGGCAAGTCTTGTGCGCAATGCGCGTGTCATGGAGCGTCTGCAGGAGCTTCAGGAGCGTAATCCGGAGATTGACCTGGATACCTCTCTGGGCAATAAGGATGCACTTGCGGATACGCTTGTTAAGCAAAGTAATCTAGCCAGACGTTATTCGGAGCAATATGGATTCAGCATGGCGATGTTCAAGATCGAGTTTTTGCCGTTGGTACTGGAATCACTCGGTTCCGTACGTTATGCACAGTTCCTTCTTGAACTATCCACTACCATACAGAAGCAGATTCGGTTTGAGGATTATAAATTTTTTGTGGATCGAGGACGTTTTGTGATTATCTGTCCAATGACCAATGTGGAGTACTTGCCCATCCTGACACAACGGATCAAAAAAGCCATGATGGATCTGCAAATCATCGATAAAAAGGGAAATGAGTTGCAGACGGTTATTCGATCGGGTGCACTGGTATTTCAGAAGGAACAATTCAGTAAGTATGAGGATATCGATGCTGTTATTGCGGCACTGGAACGGAACACAGAGACAGATCTCATTGGTGAATACATCTAGATGCTATGGGGGAGGAGTATTTCTGTGAATTATTTAACATGGTTTGTTCCATTATGTATTGTAGTTAGCAGTTTCTTTGCCATTACGATTCTTATATTAACCTTTGCGACTCTTCGTTTTCGAGGGAAAATTAACAGGAAATATGATCGGAGGAAATTGAATGGCTGATTTCCTGCTGTTGATGTCCATCCTCAGTATTTGGATATCCGTCACCGAGTCGATTGTCATTATGGCTGGAGCTATTCGTTTCATTAACAAACAAGAAAAAAAGGGAATTCAAATTCCTGAAAGTATGGATGATTACCCCACTGTGACTGTCATGGTGCCTGCGCATAATGAAGGGGTAGTTATCGTGTCTACCGTTGAGCATATATTGCGTCTGAACTACCCTGAGCATAAAGTTCAAGTTATTGTTATTGCAGATAATTGTACAGATAATACAGCAGAGCGCCTGAAGGAACTCAAGGCCAAGACGAGTTATGCAGATCGTGACTTTACCATTCTGGAGCGTACCGGTACAGGTGGGAAGTCGGGAGCTTTGAATGATGGCCTTGAACTGGCGTGGGGAGAATGGATATGTATCTATGACGCAGATGCGGCGCCTGAGCGGAATGCATTGATGTTTTTGACACAAAAAGCATTGGAAAACCCGGAGAAGTATGGTGCTGTATTTGGTCGAAACAAAGCTCGTAATCGGGGTCAGAATTTTCTCTCCCGTTGCATTAATCTGGAACTTGTAACGGTCCAACGTGTTCACCATACGGGGCTATGGGAGTTATTCAAACTGGGCACGATTCCTGGTACGAACTATATTATCAAGGCAGCACTGATCCGTGAGATTGGTGGATGGGACCCTGATGCGATCACGGAAGATACGGCCGTGTCGTTTGATATTCTTACTCGGGGTCAGCTTATTGCATTAGCGCCACAAGCAGAGGCTTACCAGCAGGAACCTGAGCAATTATCGGTATATATGAAACAGCGCCAGCGCTGGTCCAAGGGAAATTACCAGGTTGTTATCGACAATGTGAAGCATTTATTTGACCGTACTAGCTGGAGAATTAAACTGCATGTTCTGTACTATGCTGCAAGTTATTTTTGGTTTATGATCGCTATTATTGTATCGGATATTATTTTTGTCTCGAATCTAGTGTATCAGGTTATTGCATTATTTAATCCGAATGTCATTTCTCCCTTCCAGTTCTCAGGGGATGTTTACGTGTATCTCGTAATAGCATGGGCATTAATGTACTACATTTATGTACTACAAATTAATCTCGCACTCTCAGCAGATATTGGGCAAAGCAATACGCAGAATTTTATTGTGGCCTGCCTCTCCTATTTCACATATGCCCAGTTATTTCTGGTCATATCCGTCAAAGCATTTATCTCGCTTATTGGAGATAAGCTATTCCGGAGAGAAACCAAATGGTACAAAACGCAGCGTTTTGGCTGAGAAACATCAACTTATAAATGAAGGGCTGTTTTCTGGATTCGTTCAGAAGGCAGTCTTTTTTACTATGGAAAGATTGGTTGGCATTATGTATACTCTTTCAGGCTGTACATATTGAACGTTGCATAAAGGAAACGGAGGCGTGTGGAATGGGCTACAGAGGACCTGAGTTTTACGATAATGAGGAAAACTTTGAGAAGTATATGGAACGCCGCCAGTGGCAGGAGAATGCCAATGATACGTTAGAGAAACCTGTTATGCTAGAGCTGATCGGAGACGTTGCGGGCAAGAGCATACTGGATCTTGGCTGCGGGGATGCGAGGTTTGGCGTAGAATTGCTCCGTTCTGGTCAAGAGGGTACAACTTACACGGGAGTTGAAGGTTCACTGAATATGGTGCGGGCAGCTAACGAATCGGTTAAAGGCACGAATGCACAGATTGAGCAAGCGTTCATGGAAGACTGGACCTATCCGGCGGGAGCATATGATCTGGTTATATCGAGACTGGCTGTTCACTATATTGAAGATGTGGAGAGCCTGTTCCGCAACATATACAATACTTTGAAAGAGAACGGGACATTTGTATTCTCTGTAGAACATCCTGTGATCACGTCCACACTGCAACCCTCCGGGACTCGAACGGATTGGGTGGTTGATCAGTATTTTGTAGAAGGATATCGGGAGCAGCAGTGGCTGGGCGGTTCTGTGAAAAAGATGCATCGTTCCATTGAATCGTATTTTATGGCATTGCAGCGGGCAGGGTTCCGTGTAGAACATTTGCGCGAGTCAGCACCACAACGTGCTTATTTTGTAAACGAGGAAACCTATCTGCGCAGGCAACGCATTCCATTGTTTCTGTTTTTAAGTGCCCGGAAATAGGATATTGGTAAACGTATAGATAAATAGATGAAACCGTAAAGTTATACTCATAAATTAGAAAGTTCTACACAGAAAACGGTGGATAACACTAGATATAGGAGTAAAAAGCCCGAAATCTATCCACATGTGGATAAGATATCGGGCTTTTACTGTTAAGTTTCTTCACCTATGTTACGTTTGCTGTGTATAACCCCGCAATTATAAATCCGCCGCAGCTCTGACATAGACACGTTCTCCATGCTGATCAACTTCCACAGGTGCCTCGAAGAAGTCGCTAAGCACTTCCGTATTCATCAGATCGCCAGTTAATCCGCTACGGACGACTTCGCCCCGTCGAAGCAGGAGGCTGTGACTGAATACGGGCAATATTTCCTCCGTGTGATGGGTGACATAGATGAGCGATGGGGTATCCGGTCGCTGGGACAATTCACGAATACTCTCCAGCAGTCGCTCTCTTGAGAACAGATCCAGTCCATTGCAAGGCTCGTCCAGAATAAGTACCCGTGGGTTGGCCATAAGTGCTCGTGCAATGAGAAGTTTCTGTTTCTCCCCTTGAGAACAGGTACGATATTCGCGATCCCACAGGTGCCGACAGCCCAGCGTTTGCATCAATTCCTGTGCCTGTTCCAGATCATCATTCGACAGCTTGTCATACAAGCCAATGGTGGCATGTTTGCCGCTGATCACGACATACTGTGTGCGGTCTGTGCCATGCAATTTCTCTTGCAGAGATGAACTGACCCAGCCAATGGATTTGCGAAGCTGTCTCAGATCCACATCCCCATATTCATGGCCTAACACGGATATCTTACCTTCGGTCGGCCAGAGATATCCGGTGATCATGTTCAGAAGTGTTGTTTTGCCGGAGCCATTCAGGCCGAGCAACGCCCAGTGTTCACCGTCATTAACTTGCCAGCTTACATCGTTCAGCAGGGTAAGGGGTCCCCTTTTCCAAGTGACATGCTGTACATCAATAATCATGCGTTATTCCTTCCTTCTGATATCCTCGAGTGTCTTAGGTGTATTGTAGTCACAAAATCAGTGAGGTTTCAACGGTTATCATGCTGTTCTTGGTTGGTCCTTGCGCAGAAATACAGCACACACACCAAGCAGTGGCAAAAACGAACATAACTTGATAACAAACGAAATGCTAGTCACGTCAATTAAGGAACCTAACACAACCGAGCCAAGTCCAGCCATTCCGAACGACAGGCCAAAAAACAATCCGGATACCGTTCCAATATGACGAGGAAGCAATTCCTGTGCATAAACAATGATGACGCTGAAGCCGGACATCAGGATGAGTCCAATCATTCCGCATAATACCATGGACAAGACGGGTCCTGCATAAGGTAGCAACAGGGAAAACGGTGCAGTGCCTGCAATGGAGAACCAGATCATCGGTTTGCGTCCGTAGCGGTCAGCGAGTGGGCCACCGAGCAAGGTCCCGACCATACCTGCAAATTGCAAAATAAACAGACAGATCTGTGCCTGGGAGAGAGGCAAGTCATATGCATCGGCGTAATAGAAGGCGTAGTACCCGGTCATGCCTGCAATATATACGAATTTGGAGAACAGCAGCAGGATGAGAATTCCCATTGTAAAAGCGATGAATCCCCTGCTCACAGGTCGAGCTGCTGGCTCTGCGCCGCTTGATTTTAGAGGGCGTTGCTGACGAATGCGATTCTCGGCAAGCTTGTCTCTGTACCAACGACTGACAAAAGACTGAATGAAGATGCCGATCAGGGCAAAGCCCATCAGCCATAGAAAACTACGCTGCCCATGTGGCAGCAGGATGAAGGCGACCAGTAATGGAGCAATAGCCTGTCCTGTGTTGCCTCCCACCTGGAAGATCGACTGTGCCATTCCTCGTCCACGGCCTGCTGCCATATGAGCCACGCGTGAGGATTCGGGGTGGAGGATGGATGAGCCTATGCCAATTAATGCTGCCGAAACAAGCAGCATCCATAACTCGGAAGACAAAGCTAAACCGAGAACACCGATCAGGGAGAATAGCATACCTCCGGGAAGCAGGATCGGCATGGGCTTGCGATCCGACATATAACCGACCAGTGGCTGAAGGACGGATGCGGTAATATTCAGGGTGAAGGCAATCCAGCCCATCTGGGCGAAACTGAGCTGCATGGTCTGCTGGAATAGCGGGAATGCAGACGGAACCACTGTCTGCATCGCATCATTCAGCAGATGGGCGAAGCTGACTCCGGCGAGTGCCCAATTGGCGGAGGAGTTGATTTGCATTTTGCTTAAAGTGGCCTGAGCCATGGGAGATCACCTCAAATTATTTTTTTCTATGATAAAAGATGGGAGCAGATCATGTCTTTGTGAAAAGTGCTTGGAAAGTGAGCAAGATTTGCTATAATGTCAGCAGGTGAGCAAACGATGGAATTAAACATGACGCTAAATGGGTTGGAATTATGGAAAGCTACCGGAGGGTTTGCGAATGAGCCGCATGTACATGACGACTGGTATCAGCTAACGCTGCCGGTCAGAGGTCAATGTCATCTGGTACAGGAACGGCATGCATACCCGCTAAAAGCAGGCATAGGGATTATTGCTCATCCCCAGACTGAGCATTATTTTGAGATAGGGTCGGATTCGGCTGTCATTGTGATCAAGTTCCGTAAACCGCCATTAGGCAGTTTCGAAGGTGCGGAGTTAAGTGGGGGGCGAGCTGAGTTTCGACCTACCCAGAATTTTGATCCTGTTGAGATCAGCAGTCTGTTTCGAGTCTGGAATTCCATTTTGTTAGATGATGTGCCCGAAATGCTGCAAGTGCAGGAAACAGAACTAGCCATCGAGACGTATCTAAGACGTGTGTTGACGGGGCAGGAAAATGGAAAAAGAACTGTAAATCCCGGTACATTCATGGATCCTCATCTCCAACGAGTGCTGGATTACATTCACAGTGCCTATACAGGCCCAATGGATATTGATTCGATGGCGATGGTTGCACATCAGAGCCGATATCATTTTATGCGTTCTTTCAAGGCTCTTACGGGAACAACACCGTATCAATATCTGCTGAATTTGCGCGTAGAAGAAGCGTCCAGGAGGCTCCGCCTTACAACGGATTCAGTAACAACAATCAGTTATGAACTGGGATTTTCCAGTGTCAGTCAGTTTTACAGAGCCTTTCAGCGAGTGTATGTTATGACACCGATGGAATATCGGAATCATGTGTAGATTTTAACGGGCAGTCTCGCATATGCGAGACTGTATTTTAGTACGTTACAGCATGCCACTCATTTTTGTTGTTGCCAAACATTGAAGAGTTTGCTAAGATGGGAAAAAGTTTATGTAAGCGTATACATTTAGATTAAAATTACAACGTTGTAATTATGGTTATGGCAAGTATTTAAAAGAAAGAAATACGGTGTAAGGAGGACTATTTCAAATTAGTTATCTCGTTATTACGCAGAATGATATAGGTTGTTACAAAATGTGAATGAGATAAATAACAAATACGTCAGTGAAATGACGGTTCCTTTTTATTCAAAAATTCAAACGTTGTAATTATGTAGCGAAGGGGAGTGTTTCACGTTGAAAAAACGCATGTCCACGCTGTTCAGCCTGATCAGACGGGATAAATATTTGCTACTGATGTTTTCGCCTATCTTTCTGTATTACCTCATCTTCATGTACCTTCCGATGCCTGGCGTGCTGTTGGCATTTCGTAATTTCTTGCCGGGTCAGGGCATGCTCAGCGGGGAGTGGGTGGGACTGCGCTGGTTCGAACAGTTCGTGAATTCCATCTACTTCTGGCGACTGCTGCGTAACACATTTTTGCTCGCCTTCCTGCCGCTCCTGTTTGGTTTCTCCATTCCGATTTTATTCGCTGTCTGCATCGTGGAGATCAAGAACCGGACATTCAAGCGATTTGCCCAGACCGTTACGTACCTTCCTCACTTCATCTCCACTGTTGTTGTAGCTGGCATGATTATTAACTTCCTGTCACCAACAGACGGTATTGTGAACACCCTCATCGCGAGTCTTGGCATGGAAAAAGTGAACTTCATGATGGATGCGAGCTGGTTCCGTACCATCTTCACAAGTTCCGACATCTGGCAAAGCTTTGGCTTCAGCTCCATCATCTACATTGCAGCCATTATGGGGATCGACCCCGAGATGTATGATTCCGGCAAAATTGATGGCGTCAACAAATTCCAGGAGCTATGGCACCTGACCCTACCCAGTATCAAACCAACCATCGTCATTCTTCTGCTTCTGTCGCTTGGCGGCATTATGAGTGTAGGTTTCGAGAAAGTATATCTGCTCTACAACGGAGCCACCTACGAAACGGCAGATGTCCTGTCCACCTATGTATACCGGATGGGGATTGAGGGCCAGAATTACGGCTTCGCCACAGCGGTCGGCTTGTTTAACTCTATTATCACATTTGTGCTTGTCTTTGCTGCCAATTCCATGACCCGCCGCCTGACCAAGATGTCACTCTGGTAAGACTATACCCCGGACCAAAGGAGACCTGTATGCAAAAATCGAGAAGTGACCGTTTGTTCTACGGATGTGTCTACCTGCTGACCATACTGGCGGTTGTTGTCACGTTGTATCCCTTTCTGTACGTCATTAGTATTTCATTCAGCTCGGTGGATGCCATCGACAAACAAAAAGTTGTATTGTGGCCCGTTGGATTTACCCTGTCAGGTTACCAAATGGTACTGCAATACAAGGAGTTATGGGTTTCGTTCTACAACACCCTCTGGTACACCGTGGTAGGCACACTGCTGAACATTGTGGCAACATGTCTTGCGGCGTTTCCATTATCCAGACAGCAGTTTTTCTTACGTCGCAAGCTGAATTTCTTCATCGCCTTCACCATGTATTTCTCGGGTGGACTCATTCCGGTCTACATGCTGATTACCTCGCTTGGGCTGTACAACACCCGCTGGGTTATGGTGCTGCCTGTGCTGGTGATTACGTTTAACGTCATGATCTGCCGCTCAGCTTTCGAAGGCATTCCGAATGAAATTTTCGAAAGTGCCAGTATAGACGGGGCTAACGAGATGACGATGCTGTATCGTCTGGCGGTTCCGATCATCAAGCCAACACTGGCTGTGCTCACGCTGTACTACGCGGTATTCCACTGGAACAACTTTTTCACGGCCCTATTATATCTGGGCAAACAGGATATGCAGCCCTTACAGATGTTCCTGCGAAGAGTGCTGATCATGGCTTCGCCGGAAGTGATGCAGAAGATGGGCGGTACGATGACATCCGGTGCGCTGGCGGTCTCCTCCCTTCAGGTTCGTTATGTATCCATTGTGGTCAGCATTCTGCCTATTGTTACGATCTACCCGTTTATCCAACGGTACTTCGTTAAGGGGATCACCCTCGGAGCCGTGAAAGGATAGCTTTACTTACTTAAGTGTCATGTCATTCAAAGGAGTTCAAAATGGTTCATACCAAGGAGGAATGATGGATGAGATTTAAAGGGGCAGGAAGAAAAAGTGTAATCGCAGCGATACTGGCAATCAGCCTGGCGGGATGTAGCGGCGGAACAGGGGCGGGAACCGATGCGGGGAGCACCCCGTCCAGTTCGGAGCCAGCCTTCAATTATACCGGAGCAGGGCCGGTGACGGATCAACCGGATGCCAAACTGTCTATTCTCGGCACCAACGCTTGGACGACCAATGTGGACTTGTCCACCGCAGCCATCGTGAAGAAAATTGAGAGCAACGCTGGTGTGACGGTGGATTGGGATCTGATTCCGCCGCAGAACTATGCGGATGCCGTCAATCCGAGGCTGGCTGCTGGTACCGGCTTGCCCGATATCGTGTACCTGCCGGATCAGGATCAGCTGATGAAGTACATTAACAGCGGTCTATTCATTCCGATTAATGAACTGGTAGAGAAATACGGCGTGAATCTCAAAAAAATATATGAAAAGTCACCTTCGGTCAAAGCCAGTTTAACAACGCCAGATGGTAAAATGTATTATATCCCACAGCAGACGTTAACCCGCAACTACATGCCGGTATTTATGGTCAATGTGCGCTGGCTTGATAAACTGGGATTAAGCGAGCCGACCACGCTGGATGAATTCACGGCGATGCTGCGCAAATTCAAGACAGATGACCCGAACGGCAACGGAAAAGCCGATGAGATTCCGCTGTCCATGGAAGCAAAATTTGTGTCAATGGCCTTTGGCCCGGCATTTGGACTTGATCTGTCCAACCAGTTCTATGCAGACGATCAGGGCAAAGTACATTTCAGCTATTATGAGCCTGCCTACAAGGAGTACTTGACCTATCTGAACGGACTGTACAAGGAAGGTCTGCTTGGGGTGGATTATGCGAGTACTACGAGTGATCAGGTCACGTCGCGCATCTCTCAGGATGTGACGGGAGCAACGTTTAATTTTAGCTGGTATATGTCGATGGTCTACAGTCCGTTATTCAAGGATTACAATCCGGAAGAGCCAATCATCAAAGGCATTTTACCACTGAAAGGACCGCATGGGGATCAGTTCTATGTAGGACGTACACCAGTGAGTGGCATCTTTGGCATTACACGTGATAGTAAAAATCCGGAACTTGCTTTCCGTTTCCTGGACTATGCCGTAAGTGAGGAAGCACAGACGTATTATACGTGGGGCATCAAGGATGACACGTATACGGAAGAGAATGGCGTGAAGACATTTACGGACAAAGGCAAGGACAATGAATACATCCAGAAGCTTGGCATTGGTCCGGTGAATCTGCCGAACATCCAATCCACCGATTCTGCTGATTCCGTCGTAGCCCCTTGGCATGCGAAGATGGATAAGGAACTGGAGCCGTATGTGCGCGAACCGTTCCCGTTTGTCTATGCCCTGCCGGATGAAGCGAGTGTGGAAAGCATGGCGATGCCTGACATCACCACATATGTGGAAGAGATGAACTTTAAGTTTATTAGCGGGGATGCCAGTCTGGACCAGTTTGACAGTTATATTGAGACGTTGAAGAAGATGAATATAGAGCAGGTTATTGCGGGCAGACAGGCACAATATGATCGTTATAAATCTGCACAGAAATAGGAAATTAGGGTTTTAGGCGTATGAGAGGTGTTGATTGATTTTGATAACCATTAAAGACATTGCCAAACTGGCGGGGGTGAGCTATAGCACGGTATCGAAGGCGCTGAATGATGATCCCCGAATCAAACCGGCAACAAAGCAGAAGGTGCTTGCGGTCGCAGAGAAACATCAATATCGGAAAAACATGCTGGCCCGGCAGCTCTCCACCGGCAGAAGCAACATCATCGGTTTTGTGCTGGATGAGCTGAGCAATCCGTTATTCTCCAACATCTCCGGCCGTCTGCACACCGAGCTGAAGAAGCGGGGATATCAGATGATCCTGGTTGTGGCGGATGATGGCGTGGATGTCTTCAGCCAGCTGCGCGTGGACGGATGTATTCTGTGGGACTATGCACTGGACAATCGGGAGATGTTCTGGAAAAAGTTCGCAACACTCAACATGCCATGTTTTGTGCTGGGTACTGATGAAGCGCCGAACTCTCCTTACATCAAGATTGATCGCAAAGAAGGGTTGTTCAAAGCAGTGGAGCATCTGAAATCGCTGGGGCACAGCCGAATCGGATTCATCGGCAACTCCCAGCACGTCAAGCTGGAGGGGTACCGGGAAGCGTTGCAGCGTACGGGTCTGGATTTTAACGAAGACCATGTGCTGCCAGCGTATTCCTCCTGGGAAGACGGGTATTTTGCCATACGTAATCATGCGTTTGGGGCGGATTCGCCAACAGCTTTTATTGGACTGAACAACCTGGTCACCCGAGGTGCGCTCCGGGCTTTGCTTGAGGCAGGTTACAGCGTTCCAAGCGATATCTCGTTAATCGGGTATGATGATCTGCCGGATATGCAATATGCCGAAGTGGCCTTGACTACAATTGGCCCGCCTCTGGATGAACTGGCCGTGCAGGCAGCAGAATTGATTGTCTCGTTGATCCGTGATGAACAGGTCGATGTTCCGGTAGTTATTCAGCCCAAGCTGAACCTTCGCAATTCAACGGCAATGTGCCGGCAATAAAGACAGCAACCTATGAAGAGTGAAGCGGTTATCCTTTAATCATACATGTATTAGGTGAGTACAACATTCAAGGAGGAATTGCTTATGCAGGTACAGACACAGTTATCCTGGTCTGAGCGAATTGCAGCAACGATCATCCAGCAATGTGACGGGGACGGTTATCATGCGTTCCCGTCGGGACGATGGGCATACGTGGAAGGCATGACCTTGATGGCGATGGCACGAACCGGGCAGTATTATGGCAAGCAAGAGTTTGTTGATTTTATGAAAAAACATATGGACCTGTATATCCAGCCGGACGGCTCTATTGGCACCTATACTTTGGAAGAATATAATCTGGATCAGATTAATCAGGGGAAAAACCTGTTTGCTTTACTGGATGGTGCTGAAGATCAGCGTTACGCAGAAGCGGCGCATCTTTTGGCAGCACAGCTCGTAGGGCAACCCCGCACGTCGGAGGGCGGTTTCTGGCACAAAAAAATCTATCCATTCCAGATGTGGCTGGACGGCCTGTATATGTCCTCTCCCTTTTTGTCCGAGTATGCGAAGACATTTCATCGTCCCGAGTTATGGGATGAAGTTGCACATCAGATTCTGCTGATCGAGCGCCAGACCCGTGATCCGCGGACCGGGCTGCTCTATCATGGCTGGGATGAATCGAAGGAGCAGGTCTGGGCAGATTCATCGACAGGGTGCTCACCACACTTCTGGAGCCGGGCGATGGGCTGGTATGCCATGGCGATTGTAGACAGCGTGGAGCATTTCCCCGTGAATCATCCAAAGCGCGGAACCATCATCGGCATCTTCGAACGGATGTGTCATGCTCTGGTACGCGTGCAGGAGCAGGAGAGCGGGTTATGGTTCCAGGTGCTGGATCAGGGCTTCCGCAAAGGCAACTATCTGGAAGCATCCGGGTCAAGCATGTTTGTATATGCACTTGCGAAGGGTGTGCGACTAAGGTATCTGGAGCCGCATTTCAGAGCTGCGGCGGAGAAGGGATGGCAGGGGCTCTCCTCCCGATTGGTGGAGGAGACGGCTGACGGCGTTCGGTTAAACGGGATCTGTCATGGCGCAGGACTAAGCCTGGATCGGGATGGCTCGTACAACTACTATGTAACCGAAGCGGTTGTAAGCGATTCCTTTATGGGTGTGGCTCCGCTTCTGCTGGCAGCACTGGAAATGGAGCGACTGCCATGATGCAGCAGAGATTGCCAAATACAGCATTGGAACCATCAGCTCCCTGTCTGACTGTTGCTTCAGATGGGACAGGGGATTATGTGACGATTCAGGCCGCAGTTGATGCGCTGCCGGAGAATGGCATCGGAACCGTTCCAATTCGAGTGAAGGCTGGTGTCTATCATGAGAAGCTGCATATGGAGAAGCCGGGCATCCACTTGATTGGTGAGGGGGCGGAGCAGACGATCATTACGTATGATGATCATGCACTCAAGAAGTTCCCGGACGGGTCGCCATATCATACGTTTCATTCCTATACGGCTTTCATTGGTGCTGATGATTTCACGGCAGAGGGAATTACCTTCGTAAATGCTGCCGGGCCGGGCAAGCAGGTTGGTCAGGCGCTGGCCGTTTATGTGGATGGAGACCGGGCTGCCTTTCGCCGCTGTCGTTTGATCGGTCACCAGGATACGATCTTCACCGGCCCGCTGCCGGAGCAGCCCATGGATCGCAGTTATTTTGGCGGGCCACGCGATGGTGCCGAGCGGCGCAAACTGCGGCAGTATTTCGAGGACTGTTACATCGAAGGTGATATCGATTTTATTTTCGGTTCGGCTACGGTGGTGTTTAAGGGCTGCGAGATCTTTACGAAGAATCACCTGACTGAAGCGGAGGCTGCGGATGGACAAGTGAACGGTTGGATTACCGCAGCCTCTACGCCGGAGGATGTGCGTTACGGCTATGTGTTTCTGGACTGTGATCTGACCAGCAATGCTCCGCCGCAGTCGGTGTATCTGGGCAGACCGTGGCGTCATCATGCCAAAGTCTGTTTTCTGAACTGCTGGATCGGTGCTCATGTGAAGCGGGAGGGATGGCACAACTGGAACAAGACAGATGCAGAGCAGACCGTTCAGTATGCGGAATACAACAGCGCAGGGCCTGGTGCCGGATGTGCTGCTGATCGTGTGCCTTGGGCCAAAATACTGACCGAACAGGAAGCGGCCGAGTACACTATACCTCTGATTCTGTCCGGCGTGGATGAGTGGCAGCCTTTGGAAGGGAGAGGGGAGCAGCGGCAGTAAGATACGCCCTCTTCTCTGCGCAATATCTAACACAGGTTTTCTTTCAAGTCTCCTAAGGAGTTGAAAGAAAACCTTTTTTGTGCGCTATATTACATTTTTCGCCCCCAATAGAACTATTTTATCCCTTATCTCTTTTGCAGTTTACTGATTAAATACAGGGTGAGGATCTGTAAATTCCCTGTAAAATTTGGATGGTGCCTGCAAAAAAAAGAACACGAGAGGGAAGGTCCATTTTGGTAAGGGAAGGGAGTGAAGTGACACGCAAAATCAGATGGCTGAATGAGGCTGGCTCTAATCGATCACAGATCAGATGCAGGTGGACTATTAAAGCTTTTGTTTGCAAGGTGAACGTATCCTTAGTACAGGAGGGATTTTGCTTGAATCAAGCTGTTCGATTCCGCCCGGTCATTACATTTGCTTTGACATTTCTTCTACTTATTTCGTGGTTTGCACCGAGAGCCGATGCCGCCGCCCAATGGCAGGCAGGCACCGCATACAAGAAAGGAGACCTCGTAACATATCAAAATAAAGATTATGAGTGTATTCAGGCCCACACGGCGTTGACCGGATGGGAGCCCTCTGTTGTGCCCGCGTTGTGGAAATACGTCGGGGAAGGTTCGGGAGGGGAAACGCCGACGCCAGATACGGCACCACCTTCTGTTCCTGCGGGTCTGACTTCATCCTCCATCACGAACACCTCCGTGAGTCTTTCCTGGAATGCATCCACGGATAATGTGGGCGTGGCGGGGTATGAGGTGTACCGGAACGGCGTTCTTGTGACAAGTACTTCAACTACAACAGCTGTAGTCACTGGACTGACAGCTAGCACGACTTATGCTTTTACGGTAAAAGCCAAAGATGCCGCAGGCAATATATCCGCTGCGAGCACCTCCCTCAGTGTGACAACTTCCAATGGATCTTCCAATCCTGGGCCAACCGGCGGCAAATGGCTGATCGGCTACTGGCATAACTTCGACAATGGTTCAACCAATATCAGACTTCGTAACGTATCAACAGCCTATGACGTCATTAATGTCTCCTTTGCCGAACCGATTTCACATGGCAGCGGAACGCTTGCTTTTACTCCATACAATGCAACGGTAGCCGAATTCAAATCCGATATTGCCTACCTTCAAAGCCAAGGGAAAAAAGTACTGCTTTCCATGGGTGGAGCCAACGGTACCATTGAGCTCACCGATGCGACCAAGAGACAGCAGTTCGAAGATTCGTTAAAATCAATCATTTCCACGTATGGTTTCAATGGTCTAGATATCGATCTGGAAGGAAGTTCCCTGTCTCTGAATGCAGGGGATACCGATTTCCGTAGTCCAACTACACCGAAAATTGTTAACCTCATCCAAGGCGTGAAAGCGGTTAAGTCACACTTCGGCGCCAATTTCATCCTGACGGCTGCGCCGGAGACGGCCTATGTACAGGGTGGATATCTGAGCTACGGCGGTCCTTGGGGAGCATACTTGCCAGTCATCCATGCCTTGCGTAATGACCTGACCCTGCTTCATGTACAGCACTATAACACGGGCTCCATGGTAGGGCTGGATGGACGCTCTTACGCCCAAGGAACAGCTGATTTCCATGTGGCCATGGCGGAGATGCTGCTTCAAGGCTTTCATGTAGGCGGTAGCACAGGCCCTTTCTTTAGTCCCTTACGACCGGATCAGATTGCCATCGGTGTACCGGCTTCCCAGCAGGCTGCTGGAGGTGGTTATACAACGCCAGCCGAGCTGCAAAAGGCACTGAATTACCTAATCAAAGGTGTGTCATACGGCGGTTCCTATACCTTGCTCCAGCCTGCGGGCTATGCGGGGATAAAAGGGATTATGACCTGGTCAATCAACTGGGATGCATATACGAATAACCAGTTTTCGAGCGCAAATCGTCCGTTCCTGAACGGGCTGAGTACGCAAACGACAAAGGAGGTTGTGTATTAAGATGATACATTTAAATAAACACACTGCTTTCAAGAAAACCGCAAAGTTTCTCCTGGGTCTATCCCTGCTCTTATCCGTCATTATTCCTTCTTTTGTGCTCCAACCCGCTACGGGAGCAGCTGCAGATTCTTATAAAATTGTTGGTTACTACCCGTCCTGGGCTGCGTATGGGAGAAACTATAATGTAACGGACATCGACCCAACCAAAGTCACGCATATCAACTATGCGTTTGCCGATATTTGCTGGAACGGTATTCATGGAAATCCGGACCCTTCGGGCCCTAACCCGGTGACCTGGACGTGTCAGAATGAGAAGAGCCAGACAATCAATGTACCGAATGGAACGATTGTGCTTGGCGATCCATGGATCGATACCGGAAAGACATTTGCAGGGGATACGTGGGATCAGCCCATTGCAGGCAATATCAATCAGCTTAACAAGCTGAAACAGATCAATCCTAATCTTAAGACAATCATCTCCGTGGGAGGATGGACATGGTCCAACCGCTTCTCTGATGTAGCTGCGACTGCTGCAACGCGAGAGGTATTTGCAAACTCTGCCGTCGACTTCCTGCGGAAATACAATTTTGACGGGGTAGATCTGGACTGGGAGTACCCGGTATCAGGCGGACTTGATGGTAACAGCAAACGTCCTGAGGATAAGCAAAATTACACGCTGCTTCTGAGCAAAATCCGTGAGAAGCTGGATGCTGCCGGAGCTGTGGACGGCAAGAAGTATCTGCTTACGATTGCAAGCGGTGCATCGACGACCTATGCTGCGAATACTGAGCTTGCCAATATAGCTGCCATCGTCGACTGGATTAATATTATGACATACGATTTTAACGGGGCCTGGCAAAAAGTCAGCGCGCATAACGCGCCGTTGAACTATGACCCTGCGGCTTCGGCTGCTGGGGTGCCGGATGCCAATACATTTAATGTGGCTGCTGGAGCACAAGGGCATTTGAATGCAGGCGTACCAGCCGCTAAACTTGTGCTTGGTGTTCCGTTCTATGGCCGCGGCTGGGATGGATGCGCACAGACGGGAAATGGCCAGTATCAGACCTGTGCGGGAGGTTCTTCCGTTGGAACATGGGAAGCAGGCTCCTTTGATTTTTATGATCTGGAGACCAACTACATTAACAAAAACGGGTACACGCGTTACTGGAATGACACGGCCAAGGTGCCATATCTCTATAATGCGACCAATAAGCGATTTATTAGTTATGACGATGCGGAGTCTATTGGATATAAAACGGCTTATATCAAAAGCAAAGGACTCGGCGGAGCGATGTTCTGGGAACTTAGCGGTGACCTTAACAAAACACTTCAAAATAAACTGAAAGCCGATCTGCCTACCGGAGGTACAGTGCCTCCAGCAGATACGACGGCGCCAAGCGTACCCGGTAATGCCCGTTCGACAGGCGTGACGGCCAACTCGGTTACGCTAGCTTGGAATGCTTCAACAGATAATGTGGGTGTTACCGGTTATAACGTCTACAATGGTGCCAATCTTGTGACCTCCGTCAACGGGACGACCGCAACAATCAGCGGACTGTCAGCGGGTACATCCTATAGCTTTACGGTAAAAGCAAAGGATGCGGCAGGTAATCTGTCTGCAGCCAGTAATGCTGTAACTGTAAGCACGACAGCTCAGCCGGGTGGAGATACGCAGGCGCCAACTGCGCCAACGAACCTCGCATCAACCGCGCAAACAACATCCAGTATAACGCTGAGCTGGGCGGCATCCACGGATAACGTGGGTGTAACGGGTTATGATGTGTACAATGGAGCGGCTCTGGCGACATCCGTGACCGGAACGACAGCAACGATCAGCGGGCTTGCAGCGGATACCTCGTATACATTTACGGTAAAAGCAAAGGATGCGGCGGGGAATGGTTCTGCTGCGAGCAATGCGGTGACTGTGAAAACAACAGCAGGAACGACAAATCCGGGCGTTTCCGCCTGGCAGGCGAATACAGCCTATACTGTAGGACAGCTGGTCACCTATAGCGGTAAGACGTATAAATGTTTGCAATCCCACACATCCTTGTCTGGGTGGGAACCATCCAATGTCCCTGCATTGTGGCAGGTTCAATAGTTAAAAAATGGATTACAACATTTTGAATTGAAACGTGCAGTGTTAGCGAGGCTTGGTTATAGGGAAGAGAACATAACGAAAAAACACCGGTTTCTGGTTGAACTGCACCCCAATTGTTAGACACAACTACCAATTGGAGGTGCAGTTTTTTTATGACTAAATTCAGTTCAGATGAAAAAATACAAGCCGTTATGCGTTATGAAAAGGGATCAGAAAGCTTGAAAAGCATTGCAAAATCGAGCGGGCTTCACGATTCTGTCTTTTTAAACTGGATTAGACAATATGAGCATCATAGGGAAAAAGCTTTTTATAAAGGGCTATACATCATATCCTACACAGATTAAACTAGACGCCCTTCAACCAAAGAAAAAGGGGCGCCCATCCATGAAAAAAGGATATAAAGCACAGAAGGATCTGTAGAGGCTTTACAAGCAGAGGTAGAGCGTTTGAAAATGGAGAATGCTTATTTAAAAAAAAGTTGAATGCCTTAGTTCGAAACAAGGAAAACTCACCAAATAAGACAAAGCGCAAGTAGTCTATGAACTAAGGAACGAATTTTCGGTGAAAGCACTTCTACAACTAGCAGATATCCCTCGTAGCACGTATTATTACGTGGTAAAAGCATTTGGTACGGTAGACAAGAATTAGAGCTAAAAGACATGATACAAGCGATTTATGAGGAGCATAAGGGACGCTATGGTTATCGTCGTAATCGCGATGAGTTAATCAATCGTGGACACCATGTGAATCATAAAAAGGTACAGCGTTTGATGAAAGTATTGGGATTAAAGTATTTGGTACATATGAAGAAATATCGTTCGTATAAAGATTCGATTGGCAAGATTGCACCGAACCTATTAGAACGCAATTTCCGCGCTGAAAGGCCAAACGAGAAGTGGGTTAACGGACATTACAGAGTTTAAATTGTTCGGAGAAAAACTATATTTATCTCCCATACTTGATCTGTATAACGTAGAAATCATTACATATACGATGGTTCAAGACCGGTCTACTCGCTTGTTTCCACGATGTTAGACCGACCATTTTGCAGTTTAACAAATGAAGATAAACTCCTTATTCATTCGGACCAAGCTGGCACTACTAGATGAGAACATATCGTCATACCCTTAAAGAAGTTGGCATCACGCAAGTATGTCCCGGCAAGGTAACTGTTACGATAACGCCGTCATGGAGAACTTCTTTGGCATCATTAATCCGAGTTCTTGTTTTTAAAGAAATTTGAAAATATCTCACATATTAAACAAGAGCTATCCAAATACATCGATTATTACATCAACAAACGCATCAAGGCAAAACTAAAAGGCATTAGTCCGGTACGGTACCGGACTAATGCCCAACAAGTTGTTTAACGTTATAATCTGTCTAACTTTACGGGGTCACTTCACCTGGTCCGGTGGTTTTTCGTTATGCTATGTCAAACAAAGCAGGCTCCAAAAAGGCTATTCATTAAAAATCGAAGTTGTCCGGATCAGGTCCAATGCATACATCTTCGTTCAGTGCGGCGCAAACTTCGGTAGTATTTCGAGGACTGTTACATCGAAGGTGATATCGATTTTATTCTTGGCTCGGCTACGGTGGTGTTTAAGGGCTACGAGATCGTTACGAAGCATCGCCTGACTGAAGCGGAGGATGCGGATGGACAAGTGAACTGCTGGATCGGCGCTCATGTGAAGCGGGAGGGATGGCACAACTGGAACAAGACAGATGCAGAGCAGACCGTTCAGTATGTGGAATATAACAGTTTCGGGCCTGGGGCGGGAAAAGCGACAACGAGAGTTTCATGGGCAAAAGTGCTGAGCGAACAGGAAGCCGCCGAATATGCGTTGCCGCTTATTTTGTCTGGTGAGGACGGGTGGCAGCCTTTTGGGGAGAGAGGGATTAATCGGCATTAAGCCAAGTATATTTACTTTGCGATATTTATAATGAAAGGTTGTCTTTCGAATCTCTTATGGACTTGGTGGATGGCCTTTTTTGTGGGCTTACATTAACAAAAACTGATACACGGGGTACTGGAACGATACTTGCCAAGGGGCCTTATCGCTGTAACGCCTCCAACGCGATTGTTCTACAGGCGTAACAGTAGACTCGGTGACGCTGGCCTAGATTGCTTCAACGTTAATGTAGGCGTTACAGGTTATAACGTCTTACATTGGCGCTCAGGTAACACTAGTTGTATTAATCGTAAAAATTTTTGTGGGAGAATTTGAATGTGGAACTGCTTAAAAGTAGTGCCGAAGATGGCTTTTTCATAATGAGCAATGATTATACTACCGATCTATTTCTAGAGAGGGGATTCAAGAACGATTCATATAATAATGATTCCAAAATGGAAGTTAGATTTATAGAAGTGTATCTTTCACATCATGGTTTTGTTAAATTGGGGAAATTTGATGTTTAAGGCGTACAGATTTTTAAAGCGTGGCGAAAGTATCTTCCGCCAGATCCATTAGAAACGGTAGCGGAGGTATACCAGTACGTCCAAACTCATTAAGAGCAAAATCCGGAAGTTCGCATTATTGCCGATCATGATGATTATAATGTTGTTCAAGCGCTATACGCCATTATTGTTTTTCGAAAAATAATGGCTAGTAGAGGGATAAAAAGAAGGCGCTGAAATTAATCCAGTCAGTGCCTTCTTTCGAGTATTTACTGTTGTTCTAACTTCAACAAATTGTTCATTTCAATTTTGATTTGGTTTTTTTCATTCCCTTTAATCGTACCATCATCTTCTACCGTGTATGAACCTTGAACTGGATTTAACAGTGATGCCGGTGAATTTTCAAACGTCGCTAGGAACATAACGTAGTTTTCATTCGTTTTGAGTTCTTCAGAATCTTCTACCTTAAATGTATGTTCTTGATCCTCTCCCCCTACTTGTTTGACTTGAATGATTTCTTTTTCGGCTGCTTCCCCTTTATAGTTTTTTTGTACTTCAACATCATAGATCGTATATGGAATAGCGGGGCTGTCTGATATATCCCCACCTGGGTTTAATTTTTCATCATTAGGATCAGCAGGTTCTTCTGCGATATTTATAAGTTTAAAAGATGATTTTAAAATCTTTCCTTCAATAATTAAATCCGCCTGGTTAGCCAACTCATCAATGTTGTTGTAAGTTGGAAAAGAGGCATCCATCAGCACCACTTCTTTTTTTGCTGTTTCTGTTGCAGCGGATCCTTCTTTTGATGGCTCTGCTGTTCCACATCCGGCGAGTAACATTGCAGTGATACAAAATGCTGAAGCTACAGATGTAAAATTCTTCATGCTATCTTCCTCCCAATCCTTTTAAATTAGTAAGCAGTATTTACATCGTCAATATCATACTGCCTAGGGGTAGTGACTGTGTTAAAATCATTGCTATATTTCATAATAGACGCCTTAGTTGTATTCGGGTTATCTTTCAAGAAGAAGGAATGCCCAAATTCATGAACGGTCGCTCCTTTAACAAAATTGGAGAAATTAGTGGCGTCTCTGACAATTGTTCTTGAGTTTAATTGAATTGTGTATCTATACTTTGGGGAAAACCACTGTGAATTTAGGCCATACCAGGTATCTGGATAAGAAGCCGCTGTAATTGTGTTGGTTGATGAACTCAAGTATCCAATTGTAACTGGAGTAGGAGTACCGTTCCAAGCAATAATTCCTTCATTGATTGGTGTCTTCCAGGTATCATTCAGGTTATCTGGAGACTTTACGCTAATTCCTGCGTCTGGACTACCGGAGTTAGTAAGTTCTGCGCTTGTTGTAAGGTTAAAACTGAACATAAGTGGTACAGCGAGAGCTAATGTGATAATACCATTTTTTACGTAATTAACCTTCATTCATTATCACCTCATAGTTTTTTTATTCTTGCTTTTGTTTTCTGAGTGGTTTGGAAAATGCTTCCACATATACTTAACGTCATACTTCAACAAAAGGTTGCGATCTACTAGGAAAAAAGGAATAATTTTGAAAATTTTAAACTAAACGAAAAAGTAGATGCTATTTTACTCTTTTAAATACACTAGCAGTCAAACAAAAACATCTTTCGGTTAAAGTGCAAGGAAAAGAATACAACTTCAATTATGAATTTGATCCAGTTCCGGATTATCACGAGCAAGATAGCCTTGGGTTTGGTGGTGTATACATTTATTTTTTTTGGAAAAAATTGAACCTCAGGGGATCTGTTGGCCGGTCTACCACCACATATGTGTGTGAATTCAATGTCACTTATAAATTTGACAATGCGAGAATGAATTTGTTGCGGATCAAATTGAAAGTTAAGCTGATTGATTATAGAGATTGAGGTTTCAGAATTTTAGAAGTGACAATGTCATCTGTTGAGAAACAAAAAACAGTGAAAAACCTCCAACTCTCGTACGTAACGAGAAGTCTGGAGGCTTTTCACTGTTTTATTTTACCTGCAAATCAGCACAGAATAACAGCAATTCGATTCAATTTAGAAATCGAAGTTGTCCGGATCAGGTCCAACGCGTACATCTTCGTTCAGAGCACTGATCTGATCCATCTCTTCATTTGAAAGTTCAAAGTCGAAGATGGAGGAGTTCTCGATAATCCGGTTTTCCTTGGTGGACTTCGGAATGGTAATGACTCCATTTTGCAGATCCCAACGCAGGATGACTTGTGCAACCGATTTGCCTTTGGCTGAAGCAATAGCCGTGAGTACTGGATTGTCCAACAGCTGACCTTGCATCAGAGGCGACCAAGCTTCAAGCTGGATACCATGTTTTTCACAGAAAGCCTTAAGCTCAACCTGAGTCAGGCGAGGGTGGTATTCCACCTGATTGATCATTGGTTTCACTTTGACATCCTGCATCAAGTCTTCGAGATGATGAATCTGGAAGTTGCTTACGCCAATCGCCTTAATACGGCCGGCTGCGTACAGTTCCTCGATTGCTTTCCAGGCTGCTTTGTATTTGCCTGCCTTAGGCCAGTGAATCAGATACAGGTCAAGGTATTCCAGTCCCAGTTTGTTCAAGGTTGTATCAAAAGCCGCAAGTGTCTCTTCATATCCGAGGTCTGCATTCCATACTTTAGATGTAACAAACAGTTCTTCGCGTTTCAGGTTGTTTTCTTGCAAAGCTTCTGCAATCGCTTGACCAACACCGGCTTCATTGCCGTATATTGCAGCAGTATCAATGCTGCGGTATCCATGTTTAATCGCATTTTTCACGGCTTCAATCAGTTCAGATCCTTCTTCTACCTTAAATACACCAAGTCCGAACCAAGGCATAGAAACACCGTTATGCAGAGTTACTGTAGATTGTAAATGTTGTGCGGTTTGAGCAGTTGTCATGAGATTTCCTCCTTAAAGTGTGTAAAAACCAGTCATATTAAGCTAAATTTTTGTTGTTTTATCATACAAAATTAAATCATAGTAGATCAAATTGGGTTCAACGTATTATAGTATAATAAAATACCATATGAAACCGGTTCCCCTCGAAGGCTGGAACTGATATATATAAGAGTGAGACCCATGGGCGGAATGGAAATTAGAACGAGGCTTTCTCCATTTCGACTGATGCATGTTGATCCTTGCTTTCTAGCATTTTAGCCCAAGCTGTCAGGATTACAGCTACGAGAACCATCAAGGCTCCGACCCATGTCGTGTGAATCAAACCGATGGAATCATTGATCACTCCACCCAGATAGGCACCTATAGCGATCCCTGCATTAAATGCGGCGATGTTAAAGGCTGAGGCTACATCCTTGGCCTGTGGTGCATAACGCTCAGCCAAGGTTACAACGTACATCTGAAGACCAGGCACATTCATGAAGGCGAGCAGGCCCATACCCATAATGGTGAGTAGTGCTGCCAACTTAAACGTGACGGTGAAGTACATCACGCCGAGAATGATGGTCTGAATGATGAACATGTAGAAGAGCGCCTTGAGCGGGTTGCGGTTGGCTGCTCTGCCACCGATGATGTTGCCAACAGCGATGGCGATTCCGTACAACAATAGGATGAACGCTACTGTTTTCTCAGAATAACCGCTAATATCATGCAGCAACGGGGACAGATACGTAAAGACAACAAATGTTCCTCCGTACCCAACAGCAGTGATGGCAAAAGCAAGCAGCAAGCGTCCACCTGTAACCAGCTTCAGCTGATCCCGAAATGCCGTCCGTGTTCCTCGCTTCAACGTGGATGGCACGAGTATCAGGTTCCCGATCATTGCAATGATGCCAACCACAACAATCAGGATAAAGGCAGCGCGCCAGCCCCAATGTTGGCCGATGAGTGTACCGAGAGGTACACCGGTTACTGTGGCAATGGTAAGACCGGAGAACATGATGGCAATAGCACTCGCCCTACGGTTGGCAGGCACCAGATCGGCTGCAATCGTGGAGCCAATGGACATGAACACCCCGTGTGCCAGAGCGGATACTACTCGTGCAATGAGTAACATGGTGATGCCCGTCGATAGTGCAGCCATCGTGTTACCCGCAATGAAGACAATCATGATGGCAAGCAATAGCATTTTGCGTGATATGGTAGACGTCAGTGAGGTCAGAACAGGAGCCCCAAAGGTAACGCCTAATGCATATAAAGTAACGGTCAGTCCCGCTGTAGTTACGGAAATGCCCAGGTCATCTGCAATGAGGGGCAGTAGCCCAACGCTGATAAACTCTGTGGTACCGATCGCGAATGCACTAATGGCCAGCGCAAGCAATGCCCATGTGCTGCGTTTTGAATCTTGTAACATTTCTTGCTCAACTCCCCAGAATGTAGATTTACGTACCGGCAAATGCTATTATGAGTTATTCGGTATAGATTGAATAGTACGTACTTTTTAGTACCCTACGTACTTTTTGGTGCCTATACAGCATGCGACGGATGTAATTCAATTCATCAGGGAGGAAGCAAGTTATGGTTAGAAAAAAATATAACATCTCGGTTGAAGCTACCTTAGAGGTGATCGGTGGCAAGTGGAAATGCGTCATTCTCTGTCATCTGACACATGGGAAAAGACGAACCAGTGATCTCAAGCGTATTATGCCCGCAATTACACAAAAAATGTTAACACAGCAACTGAGAGAGCTTGAAAACGACGGAATCGTAAACCGCATCGTATATAATCAGGTCCCTCCCAAAGTAGAATACGAATTGAGTGATTACGGGAGAAGTCTTGAACCGATTCTCAATGCGCTCTGCAATTGGGGAGATCAACATATTGTGAAGGAATACGGAGACAAATCAGCAGTTCTGGAAGATAATGGACTCAATGATTTTAACTCTGACAATAGGGAGCTGGTGCAACCGTGAACTATGAGATTTTATATGATGGTGCTTTTGCGATGCTCAAGGTACATTTGCAGCGGGGAGAGCGGTTCAAGGCCGAGAGTGGTGCGATGGTATCTATGACTCCTACGGTTGAACTGAAGGGTTCAGCAGAAGGTGGGATGTTTGCCGGGTTCGGTCGGATGCTGAGCGGGGAGAAGTTTTTCTTTCAGGAACTGACGGCTACGGGCGGATCGGCAGAGATTCTGCTCTCACCTTCAAGCATGGGCGATGTAGAAGCTGTTGAATTGGACGGTTCCTATTCACTCTATGTGCAGAAAGACGGATTTCTGGCAGGAACCGAGGGCATTCAGGTGAATACCAAAATGCAAAACCTGAAAAAAGGTCTCTTTTCGGGAGAAGGTTTCTTCATTATTGAGATCAGCGGACGTGGAACTGTATTTCTGTCTTCCTATGGTGCCATCCATGCGATTAATCTGGCAGCAGGTGAAGAAATGATCGTCGATAACGCCCATTTGGTGGCATGGCCTCATTATGTAGATTACCGTATTGAGAAAGCTTCACAGGGCTGGTTATCCAGTGTTACAAGTGGAGAAGGACTGGTATGTAGGTTCCGGGGAGAAGGAACTATTCTTATACAGAGCCGCAATCCGCAAGGATTCGGACAATGGGTGAAGCAGTTTATCCCTGCGCGCTAATTATTTTTTTGAGAAAGAACACACAGAGTTGCAACGGATATGTTTCCATCATCGTTATATGAATAATGGATTTACTTCATTGACTGACGGGTATATATTCTGTTGCATAAGGTCGCACATCATGGAGGTATGAGATGACAAGCTCACGGTATAAAAACGCACAAGAAAGTCCGGGATATCTGTTATGGCAGGTTACAGCCATGTGGCAAAAGGAAGTACGCAGGGTGCTGGAGCCCCTCGAACTGACACAACCTCAATTTGTATTATTGCACGCCTGTTTATGGCTCAATGAACACGATGAGGAAGGCAAGGGAGTGACTCAGGTTCAAATTGCTCAGTTTGCCAAGGTGGATGTTAACGTGACTTCTCAGGTTCTACGTGCGCTTGAAAAAAGGGGATTAATTACCCGCGCTCGTCATCAGACAGATACGCGTGCCAATATTATCACAACAACGGAAGAAGGAACCCGATTGGCTGTGGAGGGAATCCATCTGGTCGAGGAATCGGACAAGGCATTTTTCGAAACTTTGGATGAACGTAAGGGAGAGTATTTGGAAATCATGCAGGAGTTTCTTCGCCAAAAAACAGAGAGTTGATCCGTAATATATCTTTTTTTAATGTATTAAACTACAGAATGTAGTGGAACTGGAAAATTTTCTGATTATTAATAATTGTAACACCTCTGTAAAATACAAATAGACCTCCTGACTTCATCTTGTCGGAAGGTCTATTTGGGTTGCTCAATCGATTCGATAGGACGCAAACGGCTCGCGGCGACGGAAAGAGTCACTAATCTGGTCCAGATCGTCCAACAGCTCATCGGGCAGTGACATGTCCAGACTAGCCAGATTATGTTCCAGCTGTTCGGTGCGTGTAGCCCCGACAATCACTGTGGATACAGCTGGACGTGTCAGTAGCCATGCAAGCGACAGCACACTCGGGGAGCATCCATATGAGGCAGCTTTAGCACTCACTTGTTCACTCAGTTGGATATTATGCTCCAGCAGGAAACGGTTGAAAGACGGATCGGTGTCTGCTCTGGAACCAGAAGGCACACGGGTCTGTCCGTTATATTTACCGGTCAGAATACCACCTGCCAGCGGGAAATACGGGATAATGCCTACACCCTGATCGAGACACATTGGTACCAGTTCCAACTCAGGTGTACGGTCTGCCAGGGAATAGCTGGTTTGGGTGGAGATGTAGCGCACATAACCTTTCTGTTCACTGATGCCCAAAGCTTTCATCAGCTCCCAAGCTGCGTAGTTGGAGGCTCCGATGTAACGGACTTTGCCGGAAGTGACCATATCATCCAATGTGCGCAGTGTCTCATCCAGCGGTGTATGCGGATCAAAAGTGTGGATCTGGTACAGATCGACATAATCCGTTTGCAGACGCCGCAGGCTATGTTCCAGCTCTTGTTGCAGATGGTAGCGGGAGGAACCCCGCCCATGAGGACCATCATGCCGGGGTAATCCGGCTTTGGTAGCAAGCACCGCGTTTTCACGTCGACCTGTGAGAGCCTGTCCAATGATGCGTTCCGATTCCGTGCCTGCGTAGATATTGGCGGTATCGATAAAGTTGATGCCCTGATCCATCGCTGCATGAATAATGTGGGTAGAAGCTGCTTCATCCGCGCGTTTGCCAAACGCATTGGTGCCAAGCCCCAGTGCCGACACACGCAAACCACTATTGCCCAAACGTCGATACTCCATCATTCATCGCTCCTTCTCTATTCGTTTTGTAGAGGTAGTTCAAAAAGTCCACTTTTGATTACGAATGATGCCTGGCGGCATCATCAGCATCGAATATGAAATTCAGCCGAAATGTCCGTTGCTCACGTAGTTTTCCCTACGCTCCGCTACTCCATTTCTAGCTTCATTCCATCTTCTCGGTACTGAAAATCAGACTTTTTGAACATGCATTTGTATAGCAGATTATAACGTAATCTATTGAAAACGTGTTATTAATATAGTTAAATGATTCTAAGAACCCGTTATTAAAGGAGATATGATGGAAAACAGTGCCGCACATTTAACAAGACGGAAGCCGAAGAAACCGAAGAAGAAATGGAAGAAGCCATTAATCATCACCCTAAGTGTGCTGCTTGTGTTGGGAGGACTCGGATTTATTTATCAAAAGCAACTCGTCGTGTTTGCCTTTAATTTGTTTGCTTCAGCTACAGTGAAGGATGCCTTGGATGACTCCTTTGTACCAGCGGGCGATAAGGATGCCCCTGTCGTGGAACATACGGATCCATTCTCGCTGTTGCTGCTGGGTATTGACCAACGGGATAACGAACCAAGCCGTTCGGATACCATCATCTATTCAGTCGTGCGTCCAGAAGACAATAAAGTGCTGCTGCTGTCCATTCCACGTGATTCCTATACCGAGATTGTCGGCCGGGATGTGAAGTCAAAGATCAACTCAGCGTATGCCCATGGTGAAGCCAAGATGGCGATGGATACGGTGGAGAATTTGCTGGGGAACAAAGTGGATTTCTATGCCGCGATTAATTTTAACGGGCTCAAGGATATTGTTGATGCGGTGGGTGGCGTTGAACTGCCAATCAAAAAGAATATTGAGAACAAACTCAAAATTCATGAGAAGCTGTTTGTTGAAGCGAATAAACCGATCTATAGCGGCGAAGAAGCGCTTGGTTATGTGCGTTACCGGGAGGACTCCGATTTCAATCGGACGATGCGTCACCGGATTTTCCTAAGTGCCTTCATGAATCGTGCGCTGGAAGTCAAAAATCTGACCAAGATCCCGGACGTAATCCAGATTGCCGGATCGAATTTTACAACCAACATGACCTCGGACTTTATCGTGAAATTTGCCGAGTCCTTATATATGAAAGATAGCATACCAACGATCAGCAATTACATGCTGAAGGGTGAGGGTGCAACGCGCAGTGGCACATGGTACTACGATCTGTCTGAGGACGATCTGCAATATGTGCGTGGCATGATCGCCAGTTGGCTGGACCCAGATGCGACCGAGATAATTGAGCCCGAGTCAGCGGACCAATCGGAGACGAGTGATGCGGCATAAGCATCGATTCTTGTGCAAATGCTCATATGAATATAAGTCCGGCGAAGCAGTTGCTTCCCGGCTTTTTTGCGTTTGAGATCCTACGGATGAAATATTGCACAGATATATCTAATGTTTAAACCTCTTTTTATGGCATACATATAGTAAAATATAGGGAAAAGATTAAACATCAACCAACGGAGGAAGCTCATGAAGGAGTTTAAGGATCGGCTTGGGCAGGTTCAGGAGCAACAAAAGCAACTGGCGAAGGAGTATCACGCCTTGCTCCAGGAATACCAGTCCGATGACCTGATCGTTCAGAATGAACAGTTACAGGAACAGTATGAAGCCCACAAGCTCAAGCTGCAACAGCTCGAACTTCGCTCACGCAAGATGGAAGAAGAGAATGCACGTCTTCGCATGGCGTTATCCGAACAGATGCTGGATGAAAAGCTGAATCTGATCCGGGTATCGCGGGAGAAGATGGAGACCTATTTTCAAGGGAAAACAGCAGTACATAATGATCGAATTGCATTCCATGAGCATCGAACCAAATCCAATCTAAACGCGCTGTACAACCAGGCAGCACAGGAGTTGCAAGAGGACTCCCACGAGGTGAAGGAGAGGATTGCTTACCTTGCGGCAGAGGTGAATGAGCGCATTGAATCGCACAGACGAGCTGTACGGGATAGAGAAGAGGCTCTGCGTGGGCACATGGAACGTGGATATGAGCATATGGCGGAGGAAGGGTTGAGCGAAGAGACTATTCAACGCCGGATCAAGCAGAATCGCATGGAGATGAAGATTGGACTCAGCTGGATCAACAAGGTAGCCATCCTGCTCCTCATTCTGGGGGTTGGAGCAGCGTTCCAATACTCGTACTCGACCTGGTTCAATGACGAGATGAAGAGTGGAGCCTTTTTCCTGCTCGGTGCACTGATGCTTGCTGGAGGAGAGTGGCTGTTCCGCCGCAAAAGGCAGACGTTTGCGATGGGGCTGCTCGGCGGTGGGATATCCGTGTTGTTCGGCTCCGTCTTCTATAGTTACTTTTTACTGCATATTATCGGGTTATATACGGGACTTGCCCTGTCTGTATTGGTATCGGCAATTTCCGTATTGTTGTCCTTGAGATACCAGTCGAAGACCATCTGTTCACTAGGTTTGGTAGGCGGATATCTTCCGTTATTCTCCTACATGTTCTCGTTCGGGCTTGAGGGCCCTGCTGTCTATGTAGCCATGATCTATCTGCTGCTCTTAAACGGAATTATTGTGTTCATTTCGTTTGGCAAAAGGTGGCCGGTGGTGCACTATATCAGTTTCCTGTTCAATACACCATCCATGCTCATCCTCTTATGGCTGTCGCCAAGTGAGAAGATTGGCATGTTGTATTCCATTGTGACGTTTGTATTATATCTGGGCATTACACTGGCATATCCGTTCAAACACCGAATGAAGTTAACCTGGTGGGATTTCGCTCTACTCGCCATGAATACGAGCATTAGTTGTCTGATGTTATACGTATTATTTGATGTGGCGGATTGGAATGATGCTCAGGGCTTGCTGGCGTTGATCTTCTGCGTGGTGTATCTGGGCCTCGCACGATTCGTTCAGCGCCATATGGCTCAGGAGAAACAGACGATATTACTCTTCTATGTCACTTCCCTGACCTTTGCCATTCTGATTATTCCGTTCCAGTTCGGGGCCAAGTGGTTATCGATGGGCTGGTTGATCGAAGGGGTTCTGCTGGTTACGCTTGGACATCTGAAACGGTTCAAATCGGTGGAACGTGCCGGATGGGGCATCGTTCTTCTATGTCTAATCACTTTTGTGTACTACGATCTGCTGGCGCTATTCTTCATCGGGGAACGTTCTTACTTCATGTTAAAATACTCCAGTATCACGCTGGGAACTGTGCTTATTACACTGTATTATGCCTGGGCAGTTCACAGCAACTCATCTTCCAAAGAGAGATTTAATTACAGCCCGCTGGAGCTGGGTTTTCTGAACGGATTCAAGTATGTGACACTTGCGAATCTGTGGTTATATGTGCTGTATGAGTCGAATGAATTGTATACCAGAGCTGTCGATGGGACGTTCCTGTTATACATGTTCTACAAGTTGCTTATGTTCGCAGCGCTCACCATTGCGTTGGCCTATGGACTGAACAAAGTGAAGCTGCTGCGTGATCAATACGTGCAGGTGTATATCACCTTCTTGCATGCTATTGGTTGCTGTATTGCACTGGCCGTAACCTTAACCATGCCAGCGCTTCAGCCGGAAGTTCAACAGCATACAGCGGCAGAGATTGTTGGTTTGCTGGTGTTAATTATCTTTAACGTAGGGGTATTCTTTGCAGGAAGGGATCTGCTGATTGCCGGCATCCGCGGGCAGTTCAAGAGCATTGAATGGTACCCGGTTATCGCAGGGGTGTATCTGATGGGTGTCATCACCGTCTTCCTGACGATTCAGTTCCAGTGGGGTGATGTGGGGCTGATGTTCAGCCTGATCTATCTGCTGCTCGCGATTCTCTATATTGCCTATGGATTCCGTAGAAAATATGTCATGATTCGGCGTCTGGGCCTGGGACTAACGTTGTTCGCCACGGGTAAGATGGTGTTCTATGATGTGGGGATGCTTACCTCAGGCAGCAAAATCTTTGCCTATTTCAGCTTCGGCGTTCTATTGCTTGGGATCTCTTACCTGTATCAGAAGGTGTCCAGCCGGATGGAGGAAGTACAGTCCAGAGTGACAGCGAAGCCTGACGACGAGCCGACTGTGCCGGAGGAAGACCAAGATTGATTTGGGTTTTGAACGACTGTAGTGACCTTTGGGATCATATGGGGAGGGATTCTTAAGATGGGATTCGACCTGAAAGTTATGCTTTGGCAACTGTTATGGCTTGCTGGCCCTGTAGCTCTTGTCGTGCATGGCTGGAGGAAATTCGGCGCGAGAAAGAAGCGGCAATGACGTGAGTGTGGGTGAGATGGCGGGAATGTCCGCTGTCCACTTCACTTCGCTTTGGGAAATAAGTCGTGTAATATAGATTTTTTCAATCCAAAATGAGGCTCCGGGCTGCTGTTACCAGCAATCTGGGGCCTTATTGATGTGAGTCTATGGCTTAGCCTAATATGACATTCGTGAAACGTTTTGCGCAGAGATCACGTTATAATAGAGTAGACTCAGGGCTGGATCTTCATTTGTAACCATGAGGTTTCGGCAGCCGAGGTGCCTTTCAGTGATTCTCCGCCATCATCATTCATACGGGAGAGCACGGTTAATGTCATGGACAGGGCAAAGGCGAGTAGCACGTATATGAAAATGTTTTTTTTGTTCATTAGAAGGTACCTCTCTTGTTGAATGAGCTAAAGTAGACATCCGGCCGTCATGAGAAAAAAAGCACAACGTCTGGTATAGTAGAGTGAGTAGAACCGAACATAAATCGTTCCTGTGTACCACTATATTGAACTATAGCGGTGCAAACAATGGAACAAATCTGATGATCTTATCATTATTGTTGAAGATATGTTTATAGAGATCGAGTGAGTGATCATTGAAGGTGGGAGAATAACATGCGGGAGACGGCAAAAATCGTCATTCGTACGCCAGGACAGGAAAGTGACGGCTCATTTGCTTATGTAAGCCAGGGTCGCTCCATTACGGTGGGACGTTACACAGGTGGCAGTGAATTGGACTTGTCTGTCTATAATCAGATGATATCGAAGCGGCATTGCCGCATTCATTATGATGTACAGCAACAGTTATGGATCGAGGATCTGGATAGCAAAAATGGAACGGAACTGAACGGGCAGCGCCTCATTCCCTATGAGAAATATCCGTTTGGCGAGGGAGACAGCCTGACGTTGGTCAACGGCCTGATCCAGCTTCGCGCTGAAGGGGATCTTGGAGAGACAAGGGAATATCGGGTGTCGGACTTGCTGGGTGAGGGCGTACGTTTACTGGATCACCTGCAAACCGTACAGATCGGCGAAGTGGAGATTCCGCTGTCCAAGAAGGAGTATCAGCTGTTCAAGCTGCTGTATAGTCAACTGGACCACTTTGTGACAAGGGAACAAATTGTGGCTCAGGTGTGGCCGGAGCGTAGTATGCTGGAGAGTGAAGCGGTAGGGATCGACGAGATTAACTCGCTAATCTATCGGACGAATCGCAAGCTGGGTGTACACTTTACCATCAAGTCCGTTTACAAAAAGGGTGTATATATGAAGTCTCATGTGCCGGAATAATGAGTCATAACAAAGGGATGAGTTCATGTTCATCATTTACCTGATTCCATGGCTGATTGCCGTGGTGACATTGATAGGTGTCATATCCATCGTACTTGTCAGTTGGAAAAACGGTATTTCCCCGATGCCCACATCCAGTCGTGTCAGACAGGTGGTCATTCAGGAAGTGAACCGTATTCCAGGGTACGGGGATGTGCTCGAAGCGGGCTCTGGATGGGGCACACTGGGGCTGGATGTTGTAAGGCATTGTCCTGGTAAAAGGCTAACGGGTATTGAGAATTCTATCATACCCTTATGGTCTTCCCAAATAATTGCCTATCTCAGTGTTCGCTTACGTGGAGCCAAGGGAAACAAACACTCTCTCAAGGGCAGGCTGCGCTTCATGCGCGGGGATATCTACACCAGTTCCTATGAACATGCGGATTGTGTGATCTGTTATCTATTCCCGGGAGCCATGACTAAGCTTTTGGACAAGTTCAGTCGAGAGCTTCCGCCGGGTGCCAAGGTGATTAGCGTCTGTTTTGCCCTGCCAGGAAAAGAACCGCTACGCACCATAACATGCCGGGATGCCCTGCGTACCAAGGTGTATGTGTATTCCTTTTAAAGAAAAGAACAGGAAAGTGATCACCAGGTTTGCTCGGCTGGAGTGCTGCAAACCTTCTGCCATAACGTGAATGGATGAAAGAGTGTGCTCCATATCATAGTAATGCAGATACCACGTAAGAACGAGGATGCGAAAAAGGCCCCGAACTCACTATGAAGTGATTCGGGGCCTTTTTGTCTCGGCTTTGAGTTAGGGCAAGAGATTGCTTGATTATTACTTACCGCACGTATTATTTTGCAGAATCGGTAGTGTCTGTGCTGTCGGATGTTGTACCGGATTGCGATCTGTTTCTGCCGCCTCCGAATCCGCCTTGTCCACCGCCGCCACCAGGACCGCCCATACCTGTATTGGCAGTGGTTACACCAGATTCATTCACCCAAGTTACATTACTGGTCGATTGGAATGCAACCACTTGAGTTCCGCCACTATAGGTACCACCTGTGTAGAGTCCATCCACGGCTTTACCTGTAGACGTACCACCAGAGTAGATTACATAGGAGCCATCTTTCGCAAGATCTGGTGAGCTGACAACCACGGTTTGATAATCTTTTGCTGGTGCAAACGTCAGAATGTTGTTGCCTTCGCTGTCTTGTACATGTACAAGTGTTCCAGCTTTTTGCGTTGCAGGGAATGTCATCACAATGGTATTTTGCGTAGACGCATCGGATGTTCCTTGTGCCATACCAGAGCTTCCGGCAGCCACGAGGTATCCACCGCTGATTTCAAATGTACCGTCATAATCCAATGCTCCGTTGCCGCTATCCGTCGGTCCGTTCACAATAACCGTTCCGCCAGTCATGTTAATGGAACCATTGGAATCCAGTCCGTCACCACCTGCGTTCACAGTGAGGGAGCCGCCGTTAATGTGGAACTCGTTATTGCTCGCTGCTGCACCGCCCATACCACCCGGTCCGCGTCCTTGCTGATTAGCAGCTGTACCTTGGGATGCCTGATCGGTAGTCGATGTTGTGCCTGTCGTTTCGGTCACAGAGATGTTGGATGTCGTTGCTGCATCGGTTGTAGTAGTAGTGCTATCTGTACTGGCCGCTGTATTCGCAGCTGTTTCCGTCTCGCCACCTGCAGCGTTTACGCCATCATCGGATGCCGTTACATCCACATCCCCATCGTTCAGGGTGATGATTGCACCTTCAAGTCCTTCATAGCTCTTCGCAATCGTGATGGTTCCGCCGTTGATCGTAAGGGCATGATCGGCATGAATGCCGTCATCACCAGATTCAATGTTGAATGTTCCGTCGTTGACGGTCACGTTATTGTTGCTGTGCAGGGAATCATCCATGGAATCAATGGTATACGTACCTCCATTAACCGTAAGATCTGTACCTGCTTTGAGTGCTTTGGCACTTGTGGACTCGGTTGCTGTTGTTGCAGTGTCCGCATCAGCATTGTTATCCGTTGTTGTTGTTGTTGTTGTTGTGTTGGCAGAGTTGGATGCTGCTACGCCGTTTGTGTTAGTTCCGGCATTCGTACCGCTGTTAGTAGGCATCTCTGGCATATCCGCAGGAGGTTCGCCATCTGGTGGTGTGCCCATATCCGTTGGACGTGTGCCGCCACCCCATCCACCGCCACCAAATGGACCTTCTTCTACTTTGGCTGGTGCATTGACGCTACCGCCGCCTGTTACAATGTTGTATGTGCCGCCATCCGCAACAAGTGCGGTTTCAGCTTGAATACCGTCGTTGCCACTTTGGATATCGAAGGTACCTCCTGCGATGGCAACGTAGCCTTTAGTGGTATCTGTGTCATTGGTTGATTTAATACCGTCGCCTTCGGCTTCAATGGTAATCGTACCCGCTTGGATAGCGACCATATCTTTACCTTTGATGCCGTCATCGGCTGCTTTGACACTGATGCTACCACTAATGATTTTCAGATCATCCTTGCTCGTAATACCTTCATTATAGTTACCTGTGACGGTCAATTGACCTGCACCGTTGAATGTAAGATCTGCTTTGCTGAAGATTGCAGCATCAGGCTCGTCTGTTGTAGCATCGGCGTACACATATGTTTTACCATCGGAAACGGTATTCTTGGTTCCTTTTTCGAGCGTAATCACCGCTTTACCAGCCTTCTGAATGTAGATTGCGGCGCTGTCGTTATCATGAATGGTTGCTCCGTTTAATACGAGATGTACGGTACCCTTATCGGCAACGTTAACCACGATCTGTCCATCCGTTAGCTCACCGCTAAGTACATAAGTGCCTGCTTCCGAGATGGTTACCGAACCATTCGCGGCTTTAGCACCCGAACCGGTCACCGTTGCAGTTGTTCCGTTCAGCTTAATCGCTGTGGAATCCGCCTCACTCCAGCTAATGTTGGTATCGTCAGCATCCAGAGAGACCAGATCTGCATATTTTACTGAAGTTTGCTCGCTGACGGATACCGTTTTGGTTGTTCCTGTCGTTGACGTTGCGGCATTGGCGGTTGTGCTTGTCGTTGCTGGTGAACTGCATGCGGCGAGTAGGCTGGTAATCATGGCGATGGACCAAAGTTTGCTGCCTGTTATCATGTTTTTCTTCATATTAGATCGTTCCCTTCGAATTATAAATTAATATTCCGTTGTTGGACTCATGGTTAATGAGATATCCAGGTTGCCGTTCCGTGTGCGGATCGCATCGAGGAATTCCTTTTGGCTAACACTTTCGTGAATGGTTACACTGTAGACCAGCTCATACAGACTGCCGAGTTCGGTCGTTCTGATTTTTTTCAGATCAAAAGGTACGTTGAATTTATGGAACACTTCATTAAGTGCTTCTTCATAACTCAAGTTCTCAGGGATGGTAACTTTCAGCGTTTTCAGCTGACTTTTCTTGCCACCAAAGTTGAAGCGACTCAGAACAAACATGAGTACACACAGGATAATGGTGAACAGCACCGCGTATCCAAAAGCGCCTACACCGCAGGCAAGACCGGAAGCCATCGTGAACAATACGTAAGCAATGTCCTTTGGATCACCAGGGGCACTTCGGAATCGGATGATCGAGAAGGCACCTGCCAAGCTGAAAGCTCGTGCGATGTTGCTGCCGATGAGCAGGATGATGATGGCGACGATGACGGGCAGGACAACCATCGTTAAGGTGAAGCTCTGGGAGTATGTGCTTTGGTTAGTCTTCATGTAAGTAAGGCTGATGACCAATCCCAGAATGATGGCAAGACCAATGGTAATGACTGCGTTGTTAAACGTCAGGTTAGTATCGGTTAGGGCTGAACTGAATAGTGAATCAAGCATATAGGACACGCTCTCTTTCTATAATCGTTTTATCTTGTTCTATGGATGGGTTGAAATCGGTACCTGGTACAAGAATCCGCTCTGTCTGGTAATTCAGGTTGGTTGTTCTCGCGAGATGTCTGAACTCGTTGCCGTATTTAGAGAATCCGGTACGGTACAGTCCATGTTCGGACAGCAGTTGTGACAGCCACATCGGAACGGTTTTCTCGGCTTTCACTTCCATCAGCCATCGACCGTCCTTCACCAGCGGCTCACCGTAATCTCCCTGTTCCAGCTTCAGATCATATCTGCGGCTGCGGATGTTGGTGTCAAAGGTAATGCGAAGATCCCGGCTGTTCTTGTCGAAGAGCGCTTTGCGCTCATACGCCAGATATACTTTCGGTTCCAGATCGTATACCCGAAGGAAATATTTGATCTCTTCGACAACCTGTTTATTCATGTAATCCGCCAGCTCCGGCGCCTGTCCCGAACGGACGAATTCGTAAGCTTCATCCAGCTTCAAGGCTGTTCTGCGTTTGTTCACCAGGCCAAATACTTTCTTTTTGATCTCCAGATACACTTTGGCGTTCTCTTCAGGGATTCCATAAGCCCGCAGTCTCAACTTCTCCTTGTATTTTGGTTTGGAGAGACTGGCTCGAATCAGTGAATCCTGCGGAGTGTCGAAGTACAGGTTGCTGATGGAGTAGTACTCATGTTTCTTGTTGTAGGCATCCAGCTCCATGTATTTCAGCAGGTCATTGTAGAAATGTGCGTACTGCTCATCCGTCAGAAGATACTTGCTCTCATATCGGTTGAATACTTCAATCGCCATGTGGGACTCATTCCTTTCGTCGGTGGGTTGTATGTTTTGTTGCATCGTGTATTGCTTCCATGTCTGTATCTTAGAGCCCCAACCTTGAATGAATCTTAAATGGTTTTACATTGCGTTAACATTTTTTTACCTTCCTATAATAGTGCGCATACACAAAATGAATTAAGATTGATTCAAGGTTTGATTGATAGAATAAGAACATATAAAACAAGTCCATTGAGAGAAATAATTCAAGCAGAGGAATGAATAGATGATGAGAATATTAATTGCGGAAGATGAGGTTCATTTGGCAGAGGCTGTATCGCAGATTTTGAAAAAAAACAACTACTCCGTGGACATGGTCCACGACGGCAGATCAGGATTGGATTATGCGCAGAGCGGTATCTACGACCTGTTACTACTCGACATCATGATGCCGGAGATGGACGGGATCACCGTCCTGAGGAAACTCCGCAGTGAAGGGAATCATACACCTGTCATTCTGCTTACGGCGAAAGGTGAATTATCGGACAAAGTCACAGGCCTCGATTATGGTGCCGATGATTATATCGCCAAGCCGTTTGCCACAGAGGAATTGCTGGCCCGAATTCGAGCAGCCTTAAGACGGAAGGGAGAAGTGGTTCCCGAGGATGGACTGAAGTTTGGCGACATTGAGCTGAATACAACTCAACTGAAGCTGAGCGTACAGGGTAAGGAGATTAAGCTGAATCTGAAGGAGAATGAACTGTTGGAGCTGTTGATTGCCCGCAAACAGGCGATTACCTCCAAAGAGCAGATTATTGAGAAGTTATGGGGATTTGATTCGGAAGTGGAGTATAACAATGTGGAAGTATATATCTCTTTTTTACGCAAAAAATTAACCTTCCTGAACTCTGCCGTCCGCATTAACACGATTCGGGGTGTCGGGTATGTACTTGAGGTGACGTCCTGATGTTCAAGAAACTTCGAAATCGATTCTTGATCGTGAATCTGGTGTCCATCTCCATTATGATGCTGGTGGCATTTGCGACGATCTATACGATTACTTATCAGAATGTGCAACGTGAGACCAATATGGAGTTGTACAAGGTGTCTGATTTCTATCACAGTCCTTATAATTCATCCAAGATACCGCGCGGGGAAGGGCAGGGTTCCGGTACAGGGGGTAGTACAGGCTCTGGTTCAAGTTCTGGTTCAGATTCGTTTCCTTCCGATACCATGGGTGGTGATAATGGAGGACCGGGAGGTGATCCCAACTCACCTCCGGCACGTTCCGTTTCGTTCATGATTAAGACGGATGATCAGTGGAAGATTACGGATACACATTCCCGATTTGATATGGAAGATACGTTCTACACCGAGGCGTTACAAAAGGTTGACCAGAATAAAGTTGGTGATTCGGAACGGCAGACGGGGCAATTTGCGCTGGATGGAACGGACTGGGCCTATGTGGTTGATCCGAGCGGTGACGGGCATATGATCGTATTTATTGATGTGACGGCACAACAAGGCATTCTGACGAATCTGATCTATACATTTGCTATTGTTGGACTGGTCATGTTGATTGTGATCTACTTCCTGAGCCGTTATTTTGCGAATCGCTCCATTGCACCAGTCAGAGAAGCGTTTGAGAAGCAAAAACAATTCATCGGTGATGCTTCACATGAGCTGAAGACACCTCTGGCGATCATCAATACCAATGCCGACGTACTGCTTGCCAATCAGGAGGATACTATAGCAAACCAAGCGAAGTGGCTGCACTATATCAAGTCGGAAACCGAGCGCATGACGGGACTTACGAATGATCTGCTCTATCTGACACAGATGGATGACTCACGCTCCACGATGATTCATGCGAAGTTTAATATAAGCGATGCGGTGGAGAGTATTATTTTGCCGATGGAGGCCGTTATTTTTGAGAAAAACATCTCCCTCGATTACAACATTGAGCCGAATCTTACGGTTCATGGGAACAGTGAGCAGATCAAACAGGTCATTCTGATCCTGCTCGATAATGCGGTGAAGTATTCCGGTCCCAAAGGCGCCGTAAACGTCACCCTCCAGAAACAGAATAATGATGTCGTGCTGGCCGTATCCAATACAGGTGAAGGCATTGCACCCGAACATCTGGATCGGATCTTCGATCGATTCTATCGTACCGATTCGTCAAGAGCCCGCAAACATGGTGGGCATGGTCTGGGGCTTGCGATTGCTCGTTCCATTGTGGATCAGCACAAAGGAGAGGTGTATGCTCGAAGTGTAGTTGGAGAGGGTGCTACATTTTACGTGCGGTTGTCGTAGGGGCAGAGTGATGAGCCAGCGTATGAAAAAATGCTACCTACGTTTCGGCTCAACACTAATTCTTCGCTCCCGCTCTATAATTGTTCTTCAGGCATAAGTTCTGCCTGTAATGGGTTAACCTATGCTACAATGGCAACAGTATGTATGAATCAAGGAGATGACTGAACGTGGCAGAAGCAAACGCAATTAATGAACAAGAAATGATGCAATATATTGCAGATAAAACGAAGGCAAGCCAGGAGAATATCGCCCTTGTGTTGAAGCATGAGCAAGCGTACATCAACAAGGCGCACGAAAATTCCAAAGGTAACGATGTGGATATTGACGGCGATGATCTGGCTGACTATATCCTTAGTCGTAAAGATGTGAAGCTGGATGAGTTGACCGTGGAAAGCATCCTGGATGCGGAGATGGACTACTTGATGGACAAGGGTCATGCGGGATACGTCGATTAAGTTAAGCGTGGGCAAAATCTAACGAATCTCACACGCGCTATTCGAGTATTTCTCGCTCGTTTGGGAATGTAACGAATCTCAGACACGTTATTCTATGGATTTTAGAACTTTCCCATGCAGTTAAAGCATTTCCGCGGAATTAGCGTGTCTGAGATTCGTTAGTTCGGGAAATAAGCGCTTTTTGCCGAAATAAGGTGCCCTAGGTTCGTTAGAGTAACTTAGAGTGATCACATGGTGCAACGAGACATTAAATGGCTGTTTCAAAAGTGAAATCTCACAGATGCAGCCTAATGCATGGCAAGTGTTGTACTGTCAAAAAGACCTCAACTCCACAATACTGTGGTGTTGAGGTCTTTTTTAGATTGTAGTGACCAGGCATCCCTTCGGGAACACCTGTCGGTATAACTTTTCTAAGAATGGACTTGAAGTTCTATCGACCCAATCCCTATCAATCCCACCGTTTATAGCTTCTTATTGACCAACCATACCGCCATCTACGGTGTAAAGGGAAGCTGTTACATAAGATGCTTCTTCGGACAACAGGAAGTTCATTACCGCAGCGACTTCTTCCGGTTCACCGTAACGGCCCATTGGAATGCTGGACACGGTTGCTGATTGATAATCTTCCACGTTACCGGAATTAGCTTCGATCTGACGCATCATGCGTGTATTGATTGTACCTGGCAATACAGCGTTAACCCGGATATTATAAGGTGCCAATTCATTTGCAGCGGTACGCGTGAGACCAACTACGGCATGTTTGGACATAATATATGGAGATACAGCAGGTGCACCCATCAGACCCGCGAGGGAAGAGGTATTAAGAATCGCACCGGATTTTTGTTTTTTCATCACTGGAATGACATTTTGCAGACCCAGGAATACTCCACGAATGTTGACGTTATATACGGTGTCGAGTGCTTCAACACTCAGGTCTTCGATCAGCCCTGTTGGACCTTCAATTCCGGCATTGTTGGCAAAATAATCGATTCGACCAAAAGCATCCAATGCTTTTTGCACATAGTTTTTCACGTCTGCTTCTTGGGATACGTTCGCTTTTACGGCGATGACGTGCTCTTTGTCGAGGTTCAGATCAGTAATTGTCTGCTGGATGGCTTCTTCATTCAGGTCCACCAGCACCAAGTTGATTTTGCGCTCAGCAAGGCGGCGTGCCAATTCTTTACCAATGCCTCCAGCTGCTCCTGTAATTACGGCTGTATGTGTATAAGATGTACTCATGAACTATCCGCTCCTTATTCATTATTGGCAGGTATTTCTCAAAAAAAGTTTCAACCTGTCGTCTATCTTTCCTGTCTCAATGTTAAGATATACATAGCAATGTGACAATAATCATTGACATCGCATATGTCAGCTATCGGACAGAGGTGTAAGCGGTGTTCATTTATATTACAATAATGAACAAAGGAGGCGAAAATGTTGATCATTGAACATCCTCAGGACCGGAGAGCACGAAGAACGCAGGATGCGATCATCGCTGCGGCGGTTTCTTTGATATTAGAAAAGGGAGCGGATGCCCTCACAATCCGGGATATTACGGAACGGGCGGATTACAACCGGGGAACCTTCTATTTACATTTTCCCGGCAAACCGGAGTTGTTGCAGTTCATTCTGGATGATTTCATGCAGGGAGTGGGGCGAGCTTATGCAGAACCATACGCACAGCTTACAGAAGTGGACATGACTGCATTGCTACCATCCACGATGCCTGTATTCGAATATATTGAAGCCCATCAGGATATCTTTCGTGCGTTAATAACAATGCATTCAGATATGAGCTCCCGGCTGTGCAATATGTTTAGAACGTATCTAACCGAAGATTTTGTATTGGTGACCGAGGATAGTGAATGGACGATTAATTACGACATCATGCTAAGTTATCTGGTATCTGCAACGGTAGGGGTAATCATGCATTGGGCAGAGATTGGATTCAAGTATTCTGCGCATTATATGGGAGAGCAGCTTACGGCGCTGATTAACATCAAACCGACCCGTCTGCTGATTGAACCAGGGCAGAAGGGTCGGACTATTCACGAGCGTATGCTGTTGGATTAAAGGTCGAATGAGAGTTTTGTTCTATATCACTTGAACTAAAGAATATTTACACTGCACACTCCGATGACAGAACAACCTTCCGATCGCTGTTATCCCCAGATTTTTTTGATTCCTTTATAAAGGGTAAATCCGGGGATAAAGGCGAACGCTCCGCTTCTTCAGGTCGTTTCTGTCCTCTCCGTTTTGTGTAAATGTTTAGTTCAATTGATATAGATGAAGAAATCCAATTCGATTATCCTGTCATGGAGGCGTTCGCGGCCTGTTGCATCTGAAGCAGCTGTTCGCGGATCAGAACGGACTCTCCGACCATAATCAATGCCGGATTATTCACTTGATGTAACAGGGCGAGGGAATGGAGTTCGGCAAGTGTGCCGGTAATAATCCGTTCCTCCGAAGTGGTTCCTCGTTCGATTAAAGCCGCAGGGGTGTGTCCACTTTTGCCATGGTGAAGCAATTCATGTTGAATCTGGGGCAGTTGGCTAATACCCATGTAGATGACCAGTGTATCCACACTATGGGCAAGTAGATCCCAGCGGACCGAAGATACACTTCCATCACTGCCGGTTCCCGTGACACATGCGAAGGATGAAGCAACCCCGCGATGGGTTAACGGAATAAGGGATGAAGCGGATGTACCTACAGCTGAAGTGATGCCAGGAATGATCTCAAATGCAATCCCTGCTTCCGCCAGCACAAGCGCTTCTTCACCACCACGGCCAAAGATGAACGGATCGCCACCCTTGAGTCTTACGACTTGTTTGCCTTCCGCTGCATGGGCAGCCAGCATCCGTCCAATCATCTCCTGACTCATGGAATGAAGGCCTGGAGCCTTGCCGCAGTAGATGCGGAGTGCTCCTTCACGAGCTTCAGCGAGCAATTGATCATTCACAAGCCGATCATACATAATGACATCTGCGGACTGAATACGTTTCAGGGCTTTTACCGTAATCAGTTCCGGATCTCCAGGACCAGCGCCAACAATACTAACCAGGCCCCGGCTCATGATCGTGTCCCCAATTTCGGTGCAGCATCAGAACTTGCCAATCCTGAACGACCACCCTGAATGGTTGCCAGTTTCGTCGATAGTTTCACCGGATTCCCCCAGTGGTGTGCAGCATATAGACCGAGGCCTGTAAATACAGCTCCGCCAATGAGGTTACCCAACAACACCGGGATCTGATTCCATAGCCACCAGTCAGCCATAGTGACCTGTGCACCGAGCATCATGCCTGCCGGGATGACAAACATATTTACCACAGCATGCTCAAATCCCTGAGCGAAAAATATGGTAATGGGCAGCCACATCGCTACGATTTTGCCCAGTGTAGAAGTGGACGTCATTGCCATCACTGCCCCGAGTGTGACCATCCAGTTACATAGAATGGCTTTGATGATGACCAGTACAATGCCATCCCCACCCAAGTGCTGATACCCCAATGTTTTGGTTTCACTGTTCTGGATCAGCGTTTGAATTAGAGGGTTGCTCATATCCGTACCCATCCTGGTAATGGTCAGGCCGTATAAGAGAGCATAGAATGCACATCCGAGCAGATGTCCTGTGATCACCCAAAAATAATTTCGAAGCATATCCATCCATGTAATTCTGCGTTTCAACACTGCGAGTGGAAGCATCGCAAAGTTTCCTGTCACCAATTCGAGACCCAGCAGAATAATGATGACAAATCCCGCCGGGAATATCAGTGCACCTGCCAAACCAACGGAAGTTTGAGATACAGCGGTATATGCCAGTGTGGTTGCAAAGGCAAGAATAGCCCCCGCCAGAAAACCGCGGATCAGCATCTGTACCCGATTCATTCTGGATTTGTTCTCACCAGCTTCGACCATCGATTGCAGCACTTCTGCAGGTTTAACAAAATCCATAGCGCACGCCTCCTTGATGTCAGGGTATCTCTAGCCTTTAACCTGCAATTGTGATGAAGATTTCTCCGCTGTTGCCGTCCACTTCTGTTTTGTAGGTATTCAAGCAGCCTTCATCCGGCTCGTGTACCTTGCCGCTACGCAGATCAATCTTCCAATCATGTAAAGGACAATGAACGGCCGTCCCGCATACCATGCCTTCCGACAGCTTGCCGCCCTTGTGAGGGCAGCGATTCTCGACGGCATGCAGACTTCCGTCGCTCAGTTTGAACACTGCAATTTCCGTATCCTGTATCAGGAAGGTCCGTGCTCCCTTTTCATCAATATCTGCAAGGTGTCCAATTCGGAATTTGTTCATCGCTGTTCCTCCTCTTCTAGTGGGTTACCGGCTCGGCACCGGACAGTGGGGTGAAGTTTTTACGCAATTTCTCGTCTTGAATGATTTCTTTCCAAGGATCAACCGTGTGACCCAGTGTAACTTCCAGACGTTCAACCAGAGTGAGACGTACATCCCGATCCGCCAATGCTTCCTTCACATGATCCAGACCAACCCGTTCAATCCAAGCCGCTGTTCTCTCATTCCATTTTGCGTTCTCTCTATAATATTGCAGGTAAGAGTAAGTCCACTCTTCCACTTCCGCATCGGTCTTCACCGTACAGAGCAACTCGGCTGCACGAACCTTGACTCCCGCGTTACCGCCAACATGAATCTCCCAAGCGCCATCAATGGCGACAACACCCAGATCCTTGATGGTTGCTTCAGCACAGTTCCGCGGACATCCGGAGACAGCGAGTTTCACTTTGGCCGGAGCCACCATCTTGTCGAGTTTTTTCTCCAGACGAATACCCATCTCAATGGAATCCTGTGTGCCGAATCGGCAGAACGTATTACCTACACAAGTCTTCACCGTACGAAGCGCCTTGCCATAACCAAAACCGGAAGGCATATCGAGTTCCTCCCAGATCTTCGGCAGGTTCTCTTTCTGTACACCGAGCAGATCGAGTCGTTGCCCACCCGTGAATTTCACCAACGGCACATCGTATTTCTCTGCGACAGTTGCAATCTTGATCAATTCCGCCGGGGAAGTGACACCACCATAGATCCGTGGAATAACGGAGTAGGTACCGTCTTTCTGGATATTGGCGTGATAACGTTCGTTGGTGAATTTGGATACACGCTCATCTGTGTATTCAGCCGGCCAGATCATACCGAGATAATAGTTGAGGGAAGGACGGCACTTGGAGCAACCTTCCGGTTCATTCCACCCGAGAACGTTCATGACTTCCTTAACGCTTTTGAGTCCCATCTCCTTGATCTGAGCAACAATCTCATCCCGATCATAGGATGTACAGCCACAGATGCCTTCTTTGGTCTGTTCACCTACATTATCGCCGGCATAATACGTGAGCAGGTTTTCGATAATAGGTTTGCACCCACCGCAAGAAGCGGAGGCTTTGGTACAGGATTTGATTGCACCGAGTGTATTACAGCCTTTATTCAGAACGGCGTCCCCGATGGAAGATTTGGTAACACCGTTACAACCACAGACGATCTCGTCATCCGGCATACTCGCCATTCGTTCTGCGACAGATGGACCCGAGCCTGAACCACCGGAAGGTACACCGAGCAAAATTTCTTTCTCCCGACCACTGATTTTCTCACCACTTTTAATGAGGGAAAACAGCGATGCGCCATCCGTGGTATCCCCGAACAATACAGCTCCAATGAGCTGCCCATCCTTGATCACCATCTTTTTGTACACACCATCAACGTCATCCTGAATGCGAATGCTGCGAGTGTCCGCAGCGTCTTTGAATTGTCCGGCAGAGAATACGTCCACACCGGATACTTTCAGCTTGGTAGAAGTGACTGAACCTTCGTATCCTTCGGTTGCCGCGCCAGCCAGACGTTTCGCAAGTACCATACCTTGTTCATATAATGGAGCAACCAGTCCGTAGGCAATACCGCGGTGTTCTGCACATTCGCCGACGGCAGATATACTAGGGATGCTGGTATGCATATAATCATCTACAATGACTCCACGATTCACATCGAGGCCGGTATTGCGAGCCAGTTCAATCTGAGGGCGAATCCCGACAGCCATGACAACCAGATCCGCTTCAAGCACCGTTTGATCAGTAAAACGAATGGCTTTTACTCGTTGTTTGCCTGTGATTTCTTCGGTATGTTTGTTCAAAAGGAACTTCATGCCCTGTTCTTCAAGCTCACGCTGGAGCATCAGACCTGCCGGCAAATCTAGGTTCCGGTCCATCAGATGACCGTTAATATGGATGACTGTGACGTCCATGCCCAGATTGAGCAGCCCCCGCGCTGCTTCCAGTCCTAGCAATCCACCTCCAATGACGGCAGCTTTGCGATACTTTTGTGATGCTGCCATCATGGTCTCGCAGTCTTTAATATCGCGGAAACCGATCACGCCTTCCTTGTTAGCTCCGGGAAGAGGGAGGATGAACGCTTGTGAACCGGTTGCCATAATCAGCTCATCATAGGCTGCGCGTACACCATTTTGAGATACAACTTCCTTGTGCTTGGTATCGATCTGAACGACCGGGTCACCCGGGTACACCCGAATGCCGTTATCTTCGTACCAGCTCCACTCATTGATTACGATATCTTCGATGGATGTTCCGCCAGCCAGTACGGAAGATAACATGATCCGGTTGTAGTTGGGATGCGGCTCTGCGCCGAAGACTGTAATTTCATAAGCGTGTGGAGCAAGCTTAAGGATATGTTCGATTGTGCGGATTCCCGCCATGCCATTGCCGACCAGCACCAGTTTTTTCGTTGTACTCATTATGATTAGCCCCCTTAGGTCCATTCTGCAAACTGCCTCAAAACCTTGTCTCTAAAATCGAAAAAGCCTGTTATGCCTCGGAGGACTGCGCATATACATACGCATCCCTTGCTCCGAGATTGCAAAACAGGCTTCATTGCCGTTTCAACCAGCTACGCCGTTGTAACTGTGATCGATTCAAATATGGAGTTGTTATGGCTTAACTATAAAAGATCGATCCAACCATGTCAAGATAGTTAACATAAAAAAGTATTTGAAATTTAAAGTTAATTATGTTTACATGAGTTTATTGGAATATCGAATGGACGACGAAGTTTTACGAGTATATCTTCTTAGTTTAAAGGCTTCTAGATAACGTTAGCACGCTGGATACGATAAATACTGTAGAAAAGGTGCCATGTATAGTGTTTCACCCTTTTTTATTGCAACATGATGAGGCATGAAAAGATCATTCTAATGTTAAAAATAAGACGCATAATCGTCACTACTTAATTTTTGTTAGGTAATGTAACATGTTTATTGCTTTCATGTATTAACGTCTTAAATGATGTGGACTCTGATTATAGCAATAGGGGAGGGATTGATCCATCATGCGATCTTTATTGGTCATCCGTGTTCAACCAACGATAGCTGCCTCATCCGATGCAATCCCTCTGACACCGGAGAGGCTGCTGGGAGCAAACGGGTACCATGTACAGGTTGCGGGCAGTGAAGCGGAAGCGGTGAAGCTAGCTCGTGTGGCCGAAGCGTCCATTTTGCATCTGTCGCTGGCTGATGTGGAGTACTGGGTGAACTGCCTGGGAAAGGGGAAGTCGGATTCACCGCTGCTTTGGTGGTGCGCGCCAGATACAGCCTCTTCCTCCGCAGAATCCTGCGAGGTCGAAACTTCATTTGATGGAATACTTACACCGTCCATGACTGGGCCCGAGATTCACTGGACTCTTCACTTTGCAGCCCGACGCTACATGGAACGCAAACAGTGGGAGCAGGAACGGAAGCAGTTGCAATCCAGGCTGGAGGATCGGAAGTGGATTGATATGGCGAAGGCTATCCTTAGTGATCTGAAGCAGATCTCGGAGGCCGAAGCCTATGACCTGTTACGCAAGAAAGCGATGGATGAACGCAAACGGATGGTCGATGTAGCCACAGCGATTGTGAAGGCCCATCAACTGCTCCAGTCTTAGTTGGAAGGAGGATTCTCCATGGATATGTCTCAGATACTCCGAGAGGTCGGACGTGGGAAACGAGGCTCGCGTGATCTGAATTATACAGAAGCACTGACTGTAGCAGAGAAAATCCTGAAACAGGAGGTTTCCCCTGCCCAGACGGCTGCGTTTCTAATGGCTGAACGTATGAAAATGGAAAACGTCGAGGAACTGGAAGCTTTTGTTCATGCATGTCGTAACAGTGCGGAACGTTTCTCCATATTTCAGGATGGATTGGACTGTGCGGGTCCCTATGATGGACGAACAAAGTCGTTCATGGCCACGTTTCCGGTTGCGTTTGTACTCGCGGCGGCCGGGTTGCCGGTGACTTTGCATGGGAGTGACCCTTTACCACCCAAATGGGGAGTTACGCTGTCGGTTCTGTTAAAGGAAGCAGGAATTGATACACGTAAAATGGATCGGGAAGATGCACGGAGCGCTGCATTGCGTTCGGGTGTCATGTACGTATCCTCCGAGGATTGGTGCGAGCCTCTTCGTAAGCTTCGTCCGTTACGGGAAGAGTTGGGTTTTCGAACGGTGTTTAACACAGCGGAGAAACTGATTGATTATAACCATTCACCGTATTTGGTGTTTGGTGTGTTTCATAATACCTTTCTGGATCGGATTGCGAAGTTGCTCACCCGGTTTAACTATCGGCGTGCTTATGTTGTACAGGGGATGGAAGGTTCTGAGGATCTGTATATTGATCGGCCAACCCGCGTATACGCCGTGGAAGACGGTGATATGAAGCTGGAACTGGTTGATCCTGCAGCCTATGAACTGGATATGCCCGTGCCGGAACTGGTCTGGACGGCTGCGAAGCAGCTTGAAGTGGCGGAAAGTGTGTTAAGCGGTGAGGGTCATATTGCTTTTGTGAATCAGGTCTTGTTAAATGGAGGTTTCCGCTTATACGCGGCGGGGCGTGTCAATTCCATCGAAGAGGGCATATACACTTGTCAGGGCTTGCTGGAGAGCGGTGCAGCGTATCGCATCTATCAGCAGTGGTGTGTCTCCATGGGTGGTGAACTGCCGGATAGCAGAGCGGTGTCCATCTATCCGGCATCTTCCAGATAATGTAATGCTAGTGTTCAATCTTGTTATTGTTTAGCGTGTTTTTATTCCCAAGGATAAGTAACGGTCAGGAAGTCAGCGAATTTCTTGCTCTCTTCCCGCCGTTGTTTCCGCATGGCCGCCCGATCCGGAGCGGTCTCGTATAGTTTCTTCTCTTCTTCCGTCTCCGGGATAATGCGGGGTACGATCAGTTTGCGATTATTTTCGTCCAAGGCCACAAAGGTCAGAAATGCAGTCGCTGCAATTTTCTTCTCTCCGGTCTTCAGATCCTCTCGAATCACCTTCACAAAAATCTCCATGGAACTTCGTCCTGTCCAGGACGCGAACGATTCAAGTGTAACCGAATCCGTTGGATTAATCGGGTATAGGAAATCGACAGAGTCGGTTGAAGCCGTTACAGTATTGACCCGGCATAGCTTGGAAGCGGCAATGGATGCAATATCATCGATGTAGGACATCAGCTTGCCGCCGAATAACGTATTATGATTGTTGACATCGGTTGGGAACACCCGTGCCGTCTTGAAACAACGTGTTTCGCGTACATATTTTTTCTCCACCTGATCCATCTCCGTTGGTTTCGGTATCTCTCTCATGCTTTTTTCCTCCTTACAGTATGGCTGCTGTGACATTTTATTTCATGTGTTGTAGGGTCTATTTTTGATCTGTTATCCCTAGGTTACTCCTCTAACGGTAAAGAGGGGAATAATTAAAGCCTGGTTTTGAGAGGGTGGTTTACTGTTAGATAATCATATACTGTTTCGGGTAAAGTGGCTATCCTTGAAGAAATTGAGCGAGGTGACATCGAATATAATTCTGTATGCAGAAAGCACGGAGTGGTACAAGTGATCTTATGGATATAGAAGCATGTAATAAAGTGTTTGTAGAGGGTCTGGAAACCCGTAAGCCTAATAAAAGTTAGAGTGCTCGAACTAAAGCTCAAAATGTTCAGATTTTCTTAAACGGTATAATCAACCAAGTAGCTTGAAAAGCTTATGTGGGGGGAGTAACGGTTGTGATGAAGTAGTATTTTTAATATACTGATACGTTTAAACTACACTTCATTTAAACTAAAAGACCGTTTCCCATTAGAGTGTTGGGAAACGGTCGGAATTATTCGAGAGTCTTTAAACTAATTATGACAAAGAGGGTGAATAAATTTAGGAATGGATAAGTGATGAAAACTATTTGATCAATTACAGGCAAGTTTCACGATTTTTATTTCTAGTATTTGAATGCTCCAGAGTAAATATCATATGCTCTACTTGATAATTTACTAGACGTCCACTGGCTTGGACTAGTAGTTACATGTCCATTTGATTTTGCTGCTGCAAACGCTTCGTAATTGTCTTTATATCCCTTGCTTTCATAAGCCCGGCCAGCTTCATTGTTATTGAAATCCATAAAATTTGAGTTAACAAATAAAGATTTGAATTTACTTGCTGTATTGGTTTCGCCTTTTACTTTATTTGTATAGTAGATCCCCTGTGCGAGTTTTGTAGCTGCAGTAGCAGTAGGAAAATTGTTTTCTGCATATCTAACACCAAAAGCAGAGAATTCATGATTATCAGCTATAAAGGTAGCAGCACCTCTAGTAATCGTAATTGTATCCGTTAAATGATAGTTCCATGAGAAGTGTCTAAAGGCGTCAACTTCATTTTCCTGTGTAGTTGTAAAGCCATATCTGTTTTTGTATACTTGTTGTTCCTCGTTAGCTCGGTCAGTTGCAACATATACTCCAGCAAGGACTACTGCACCATACTTGCTAGTCACAATTGCTCCCTCAATATCTCTCTGTAAATTTGGGTATGTATTATTTACTGCTGCATTAAGAGATGCAGTCGAAGCAGTTTGAGCAGGTGCAATTGAAGATTGAATGGCTTGAAAGTTGGAAGATAGAATTTCCCATTTCTCTACTTCTTCAGGAGTAAAGTACTGGTACTCTTTCACCAGAACAACATTGTTTAGAAATGAAGACAATTCGCTTTCAAATTCATTAATTGTAACATAGTTATTAAAATCTGTTTGAGCTAATTGCTCAACTCTACTTTCTAGCATTTCGGCACTAATATTAGCATCGGAGATTGATGATGCTCCAACAGCAGAAGCAAAAATTGAATAAGCTGTAAAGCTAGAAAGAAGGGCTAGTGAAACTTTTTTCATAATAGATAATCCTCCAGATATTGTAATAGAAACAAGATTATAATATCATTACTATACAGTTTAAACAATGAATTTTTGTAAAAAGGAGGAATATTATGAATAAGCATACTCTTTTCGCTATAATAACCGTTTTATTTTTGTTAGTTGGGTTTCAAATTGGTAGTTTTGCACTCATTTTAATTTCGGGAAATTTGTTTGGACCTTCAATATTCACCCAAACATTTGGCGTGTTGCTTGTTTGGGCAATTATACTTCTATATTTTTATTTAATACCATATCGTATTAATAGATTAAGCTGGAGACTTATTTTACTTTGCCTAATAATCTTTACAATCTTCTCCTATGTATATGACTTTCCTGTGATTGTTCTGGAAGACTAGTGAGACAACAACGTGGTGTTATCCTCTCAAGGTAGATAGTGAAAAAAGAGTTCATATTAATATGAACTTAACACTGGAAATCGGAGAGGATTTTTTGATGCAATCAAATAAACGTAGTAAGAGGGAATCGTCTGTGGGTGGAAGAAGGTTTGACATTTCATTAGTTTGTCAATAGTTTGGGATCAATAAAGGTGGATATATTGTAAAATTTGTAAATTAAAGACTAAATGTGGGTAATTGAGGATCGTTGGGGAAGCTGGATATAGGAGCATTATATGAGTTCCAAAGAAGAAAAAGGAGCCAATCCTGCTGCATGAATCCGGTACCGTACCGGACTCATGTCTTTTAGTTTTGTCTTAATGCGTTTGTTGTTGTAATAATCGATGTATTTGGATAGTTCATGTTTAAAATGTGAGATATTTTCAAATTCCTTTAAATACAAAAACTCGGACTTCATGTTGCCAAAGAAGTTCTCCATGACGGCGTTATCGTAACAGTTACCTTTACGGGACATACTTTGCGAGATGCCACGTTCTTCAAGGGCATGACGATACGATCTCATCTGGTAGTGCCAGCCTTGATCCAAATGAATAAGGAGTTTATCTTTATTTGTTAAACTGCAAAATGCTCGATCTAACATCGTTGAAACAAGGGAGTAGATTGGTCTTGAACCAATCGTATATGTAATGATTTATCCGTTATACAGATCAAGTATGGGAGATAAATATAGTTTTTCTCCGAACAATTTAAACTCTGTAATGTCCGTAAACCTACTTCTCGTTTGGCCTTTCAGCGTGGGAATTGCGTTCTAATAGGTTCGATGCAATCTTGCCAATCGTCCCTTTATACGAACGATATTTCTTCATACGTACCAAACACTTTAATCCCAATACTTTCATCAAACGCTGTACCTTTTTATGATTCACATGGTGTCCATGATTGATTAACTCGTCACGAATACGACGATAACCATAGCATCCCTCATGCTCCTTATAAATCGCTTGTATCATGTCTTTTAGCTCTAATCCTTGTCTAGCGTACCAAACGCTTTTACCACGTAATAATACGCGCTACGAGGGATATCTGCTAGCTGTAGAAGTGCTTTTACCGAAAATTCGTTCCTTAGTTCATAGACTACTTGAGCTTTGTCTTGTTTGGTGATTTTTCCTTGCTTCGAACCGAGGCATTCAACTTTTTAAATCAGGATTCTCCATTTTCAAACGCTCTACCTCTGCTTGTAAAGCCTCTACAGATCCTTCTACTAGCGTTTTATCCTTCTGTGCTTTAGTTCCTTTTTTCATGGATGAGCGCCCCTTTTTCTTTGGTTGAAGGGCGCCTAACCCTTTTCATAACGCATAACAGCTGTACTTTTACATTTGTGCTAAATTTGGTCATAAAAAAAACTGCACCTCCAATTGGTAGTTGTGTCTAACAATTGGGGTGCAGTTCAGCGCGGACCGGCGCGCTGGCGGTTTACTGCTGTATATTAAGCCTTGGGTTTGAAAATGCCGGACGGTTTGCCGATCGGCAAGAACGCATAACCGAAGTGAGCGTTCAGTACCGAAGCACCTGTACCATACAGGGACACAATTCCGATCGCCAGTTCAGCGTATGCTGCAATGGTGTGGAAAATGTGAGGAGCTACGCCGAAAGCGTCAAAGGTCAAGCCAAGGAACAGGAAGTCAATCAGAATGAAGATGATAAGCAATACTTTATTCGCTTCAATAGCACCAATCGTCATGAACAGGGTGAATACGAGGTATCCGGCAAAAGCAAATCCGAGCTGCTTGCCATCGGCCTGTTCAGCGAGAGTGGAGCCAAATACGCCCATTTTGATCATCCAGTTGGCAGCCATGGCAAACCAGAAGAATGCGTACGCGCCAAAAGCTGTTGTGCCAAAGGTATTGTTGCGTTTGGAATCTTGAATACATGCGAATAGCTGGGCAAAAGCACCCAAAAAGATCGCCCAAGGAATAGCGTAGCTAAGTCCTTCTGTAATGCCAAGCTTTTGGGAAGAAGCGACCAGGGTTACGATAGCCAACCCAAATAATCCCATTGCGCTGGGATCGGCGTTAACAATTTTGACTTTAGTCTGTGAATCGGTCTGCATGGTGATGATAAGCCTCCAATAATATCAAATCAGGATCAATGGCCGTCGTTGGCCGTCCTCTACATTACATCATTTGTATCCGCCGGGTCCGGACACACACATCGCCCTATTGTACCTGAATGACCCCATTATGGAAAGGGATTTTATTACCTTTTGAACCAATAGACTTTTTGTTTTTTCAATATACACATTTACGACACAATCCGTTCTGGCCGTGAATGATGAGGCCAGACGTTAGAATCCAACCCTCGGTGTTACCACTAAAATTGCGTCATATCAGCCATTTTCGGATAAGCTCTAGTGTGATAAAATAATCTTTATCAAAATTTGGAGAAGAATACAAAACATCCTTGTCTCCTATGCCATATGTTAATCCAACTATAGATTGACAGGAAAAACTAAAATGGTTCACAGAATAAGGAGGTATCAGGGGTCATGGTTATGAGTTTGGATTTGAAAAATAAAATAGAGAAGGCCAGACATAACCTTCATATGCTGGTAGAGCATAACAAGGGTGGTCTTGGGCATCCCGATGTGATTCGGCAGTCTATGGCATTGGACGAATTGATTAATGAGTATAACCGAATTAGCCGAAACCATTCACGGGCCTGAACCCAAAGCGATTTTAATTTTATACACGGAACAAATCACATAGATTGTAACGCTTGATCGTACAGACGGGCATGAATATAGCCGGTATGGACAGCCTCAGTTGAAGAGGCGTATCCTACCGGTGTAATATTCATGCCCGTTTGTTTTTGCATCTTATCCATTATGCATCTGTTTAATGCAGTAATCGTTTGGCTTCCAAATATAGGACCTGCACAAATTTTTTTGTATTAATGCGTGTCTGGGACAAGGAAGGCTCCACATTGTTTTGCAGCTCCAGCATTTTCTTGCGAATTTCGGTGAAATCGAAAAATTTGGATGCATAGTTCTCGAATTTGGGATGTGTATAATCTGTTAATCCCAGAGAAACTACATGGCTCAGAGTCTGGAAGATGGCCCGGCGCACACGTTGTTCCGATGCCTTGATCTCCTTGTTCACCTCTGCGAGAGAGGCGTCTTCTCCCAGTTTACGTATCGCTACATTCTGGAAGATGTCTTTGAGGGATGGGAACGTATAGGGGGACAGCTTATGTTCATCTGTCTCTACCTGCTCCAGATATTCCAGCATGTCCAGCAGATCCCTGCTGCCCGCTTCGCCGATCATGCCCATCTCGGACAGCAGGAAATGTCCTGCAGTCGTGATTGTTTTGTCCGGAACCGGAGCCGCAGCACGTTCGGTAGAATTCAAACCGGACAATCCCTGCAATGTCCGTTGGATATCTGCGATGGATTGCTGCATCCGAAGCCTTTCGCTCACCAGCCGCAGAACAGATAGAATCTCCAACCGGTTAATCGGCTTCGTAATATAATATTCAATGCCTAGTGAATAGGCTTCTCCGATCATATTTTTCGACTCGATCTGGGAGATCATGACGATCTTGCCCTCGAACCTTCCTTCAAGCGCTCGCACAGTCTGAATCCCGTCTCGTTGGGGCATCAGCAGATCAATCAGCAGTACATCCACCTTATGCAGTTCCAACAGTTCCGCGTGAATATGTGCTCCGTCCTCAGCTTCCCCGGCAATATCGCCCAGGCCTTCATCCTCAATAATATCCATCAACATGGAACGAACGCCAGGATCATCATCCACGATAAAATAACGCATGTCAGTCATTCCCTTTCTCTGCGAATGGTGTGATTGATAAATCTATGGTAAAGGCGGTTAACGCCGCGATGAACTCTCGTTCCAGTGTAATCGTTCCTTTCCTTCTTGCATAGAACCTGACATGTCAGGTTAAATGACAATGATTGGGCGATCAAAGCCCGTTTTTAAAATAAATGTAGGAATTGCATGTAGGTATTTGTCGATTTCCGTAGATGCCCTTGTAGTATAAGTAACATCCCGAAGTCTGGGGCTAGTGTTGTGCAGAATGGTACAAACTTTTCGTGTAACCATCTCTGTGCTTGAAATACACCATAAAAAGGGGCATACCGATGGAGCAAACAATACAAGATATTGTCGTCATTTTCAATGATTTTCTATGGTCCAAAGTGTTAATTATATTATTGGTAGTATGTGGTATATACTTCACCACCAAGACCCGATTCATGCAATTCCGCATGATTGGAGATATGGTAAAGGTGCTTCGAGAGCCAAAAAGCAAGGAGCCAGGCAAAATTTCACCTTTTCAGGCGTTCTGTATTAGTATGGCGGCCCGTGTAGGTACAGGGAATATTACCGGTATTGCACTGGCGATCGCACTGGGTGGACCTGGGGCTATATTCTGGATGTGGATCATTGCAATTATCGGGTCAGCCTCCAGTTTTGTGGAGAGTACGCTGGCTCAGATCTATAAAGTGAAGGATAAGGGCGGATTCCGCGGCGGTCCTGCATATTATATGGAGCGTGGGCTGGGGAAACGCTGGATGGGGATTTTATTTGCCATTCTCATTACGCTTTCATTTGGTTTGGTCTTTAATGCGGTGCAGTCTAACACGATTACTGTTGCATTTGAGAACTCATTTGGCACGGATCGGTTAACGGTGGGTATCATTATGGCTGTGATATTTGCAGGAATTATTATGGGCGGCGTCAAACGGATTGCAAAAGCATCGGAATACATCGTTGTTGTACTGGCCGTATTGTACATTGGGGTAGCGGCTTTTGTGGTGCTGGCGAACATTACCCAGCTTCCGGCCATGATTGCGTTGATTGTCAAAAATGCCTTTGGCATCGAACAGGTGGCTGGCGGAACTTTAGGCGCTGCGCTGATGAACGGTGTGAAACGCGGATTGTTCTCCAATGAGGCGGGCATGGGTAGCGCCCCGAATGCTGCTGCAACGGCGGATACAACACATCCGGTGAAACAGGGACTTATTCAGGCGTTTGGCGTGCTGACAGATACGTTAGTGATATGTACAAGCACAGCCATGATTATTTTGCTATCCGGGGTATACAAAGGTTCCAATCTGGGAGGCATTGAATTAACTCAGGCTGCATTAAGTGTACATATTGGTTCATGGGCATCGGGATTCCTGGCGGTTATGGTGTTCCTGTTTGCCTTCAGTACACTAATCGGAAATTATTACTATGGAGAAACCAACATTGAGTTTATCAAATCCAACAAAGTTTGGCTGTGGGTATACCGTATTTGCGTTATCGCGATGGTGGTGTTTGGTGCGGTAGCCAAAGTACAGCTGGTATGGGATTTGGCTGACCTGTTCATGGGGCTCATGGTGGTGGTGAACCTGATTGCAATTCTGATGCTGTCCAAGGTGACTTTCGAAGCGTTAAAGGACTACAAGAAACAGAAAGCTGAAGGTCGTGATCCCGTCTTTACCCGGGACCGGATTCATATTCCGGGTGAAGTGGAATGCTGGCAGTCGGAAGAAGAAGTTATTGGAGATAAATCAATACATGTAACCAATTAAGGTTTTATCTGAACGTAGTTGGTTATATAAAATGGGCACAACAAACAACAGGACTTGGATTATCCATCATGGGCAACCCGAGTCCTGTTTGTTGCATATAAAATGTATCTTTGCACTAGCCAAAGTTCATCAAAGATATATTTTGATTAATTTTTAACGGAATAGCTGATCAGTTGTTCAGACAGAGCTTTCATTCGCTCCCCTGTTTCATTAAGCTGCTCAATTACATCCGTAAAGGAGGATACAAGCGTAGCTTGTTCCTGTGAAGAGGCTGCAATCTGGGAGACTTCAACTTCCATCTGTTTGATGACCTGTTGTACATCTCTCAGACTGGTATCGATGTCACTTGTAGCTTGTTTGGCATCCACAGAGAGTTTGCGTACTTCGGAAGCAACCACACCGAAGCCGGCACCAGCTTCACCAACACGAGCGGCTTCAATAGCGGCATTCAGGCCAAGCAAGTTGGTTTGCTCTGAGATTTCACGAATGAACCCGGCTACTTTGTTGATTTGGGAAGAGTTCTGAACAGCAAGTCTGGTATTCTGCAAGATCTGCTCACTGGTTGCTTGCAATTCTTCGGCATGAGCGGCGACATGTTGCACCATATCAACGAGGTTACCATTGATGGTTTGATTTTCTTGTATAATGTCTTCAAGTTGGTTCTGGTTAGATTGGTCGTAAGATACACAGAAAACAGCAACAACTTTCTGGTGATCATCAAAGATCGGAATGTTCAGAATATCCAGTTCGATACCATAAACTTCCTTGGAGAGAGTAGCAAGGGTCGCTTCTCTTCCATTTTTTAAGATGGCAAAGTTTTGATACGATTCCAAGAGTGACATTCCTTTTTCAAAACCAAGATCAAATTTATCTGTCATAATGACATCTAATACTTTTTCGTGATCGTAAAGAGTTAAACTAGCTGGTTCTCTGAGGATCAGGCTGATATAAGGCATTACTTTAAGCAGGGCATCTACAACGTTCATGGAAGAGGACCATCCTTTCAATATTTGAATGTATTATTTTTAACGATCTATGGAATGCTCTATCTTTCATCGGACGGAAATGACTTTTCGTGAACGGCATTTTGCATGAAAGAATGAACATTTTATGATTAAATTTTAAAATATTTCCCATCTAAAATGATTTATTGGATATAAGTGTTAGTTGTAACTATTTTTATATCAAGATATTTGTACGGATGTATATCAAATATAGGACATGTGTCCTTTTGTGTACATTATATAGGGCAACGGAGGGAAGTCGGAATGAAAGAAATTATGGACTTTGGACTTGTGCGGCAACTCGCCCGTGAGAACGGGTTGGATCAGGTGCTGGACGAGCCTGCGCTCGCTGAGTTGCGACTACTTGAGGCTGCGAAGGGCGAGATGATATGTACCAAAGGTGAACGACCCGAGCGGTTGTATTTTCTCGTGCAGGGCAAGCTCAAGATCTATACCACCCTGCCTAACGGCAAGTCTCTGTTGCTTCGTTTCAGTACACCCCTTGCGCTTGTGGGAGATTTGGAACTGGTGAATGGCAAGGAGGCTATGAATACGGTAGAGTCTGTGAGCAAAAGCCTGCTGCTGGGTATCGGCTATCGCGCTCTCCAGAATACGTATGCAGAGAACCCTAAGTTTCTCCACTTTATGCTGAGTCAAGTTACGCACAAATTGTATACCTTTTCCAACCTGTCGAGTCTGAATATGTTATATCCGGTCGAGAGCCGATTTGCCAGCTATCTGTTGTCCACAATGGGCCAGGACGAGTCTTCTTCGGAAGAGATCCAGACCTCCAAGCTCACCGAACTGGCCGATATGCTGGGCACCAGCTATAGACATCTTAATAGAGTTGTTCAAGATCTGTGTAATCGAGATATTATTCGCAAAGTGCAGCGAAAGCTAGTGATCTGTGATCTGGAACAGTTGCGCGTCATCGCAGGAGGCAATATATATGAGTGATGGTATTTTAAAATAAAGCCCAAGCCTGCATATCTAAGCGACATGACGCGACACAATAAAATACAATACGGCACAACAAAGAGCACCCTCCCGAATATACCAAGGGGTGCTCTTTTTGCTCTGCACTTCAAGTGGATTAGATATCTCCGCGTTGTTCGAACAATTGAGCGATCTCTACAATAACACGGGTGGCCTTCACCATATTGTCTACCGATACATATTCGAATTTGCCGTGGTAGTTCTCACCACCAGTGAAGATATTTGGTGTTGGCATGCCCATATAGGATAGTTGGGAACCATCTGTTCCTCCCCGGATGGGACGAATAACAGGTTCGATGTCCAGTCGGGTCATGGCTTCATGGGCAATATCGACGATCTGGCGTACGGGTTCAATTTTCTCGCGCATGTTATAGTACTGGTCATTCAATTCAACCGTGATGCTTTTCTCTCCATACTTGGTCTTCAGTTCGTTTGCGATATGGAGCAGATTTGTTTTGCGCTCTTCAAACTTCTCCCGGTCGAAATCACGGATGATGTAACTCATCTTTGTCAGCTCAACATCACCCTCCAGAGACAACAGATGGTAGAAGCCATCATAACCGTCCGTGAATTCAGGAGCTTCCTCCACAGGCAGGCGTCGATTCAATTCCATCGCAATTTTCAGGGAGTTCACCATCTTATCCTTCGCTGTTCCGGGATGCACATTGGTGCCTCGTACGGTAATTTTGGCGGCGGCTGCGTTAAAGCTCTCGTATTCCAGCTCGCCAAGCGGTCCGCCATCAACTGTGTAAGCATATTTGGCTCCAAAAGCAGCTACGTCAAACTTGTGCGGTCCACGGCCAATCTCTTCATCCGGGGTAAAAGCAACCCGAATCTTACCGTGTTTCACTTCCGGGTGCTCAATCAGATAGGCCATCGCCGTCATGATCTCAGCAATGCCTGCCTTATTGTCTGCACCAAGCAATGTTGTACCGTCGGTTGTGATCAGCGTGTGGCCCTTATACTCGTGCAGTTCTGGGAAATCCTTGTTGGACAGTACTACATCCAGTTCCGAGTTCAACACAATATCAGCACCGTCATAGTTATCGATAACCTGTGGTTTTACATTTTTGCCAGTAAAGTCGGTCGCTGTATCGAGGTGAGCCAGGAAACCAATTACGGGAACATCCTTATCGGTATTGGATGGCAGTGTAGCCATGACATAACCGTTCTCATCCATCGTTACATCTTGCAGACCAATGGATGTACATTCTTCAACGAGCAGTTTGCCCAAGGCCAGTTGGCCGGGTGTGGAAGGGCATGTCTCGCTATTTTCATCGGATTGGGTATCCATCTGAACATAAGTACTCAGTCTTTGAATTAATATATCTTTCATATATAACCTCTCCCTAGCTTGAGTAGTATATAAGTTGAACTACTTGTTTTACACTGATCCACTACGAGGCCAGAATAACCTTCTGATCGCTGTTATCCCCAGATTTTTTTGATCCACTTTTACAAAGGTGAAAATCTGAGGATAGCGTATGCTTTCGATGCAGCTTTCTTGCAGAAAGCTTTTAGCTCCGCTTCTACAGGTTATTTCTGCCCTCTCCGTTATCGTGTACCGTTAGTCACAACTTATGTAAATTGGGTATAGTAATTATTGTGGTTCTCTACGGTTATCATATCATGTTTTGCAGTCATTTCCAGAATGGGGCAGATCCGAAATATGAGGATTTCTAGGTATCAAAAAGGGTACTAGGTCACAAAAATGTACGTACTTGTATTTCTATAACTGAGGTTCATAATAAATGATGAAGAAAGGATGTGTTCAAGACATGCCATTTATCACGGTTAAGGTACTGGAAGGCAAGTCGGTCGAACAGAAACGTCAGTTGATTGAACGTATGACTCAGGTGGCTTGTGAGACACTGGATGTTGATCCGAGCAAAGTCTTTATCTTCATTGAGGATTTGGAGAAGGACAATTACGGCAAGAACGGAAAACTGTTTTCGGACTTAGACAAATAAGTAAGAGTTCATATATATCATGATCATGGAACAGGAGATGTAACATTAATGACTGAACAATTATTTTCGCCCTATCAATTCAAGAGCCTACAATTAAATAACCGTGTCGTCATGGCACCGATGTGCCAATATTCTGTCACTGCGAAGGATGGCATTCCGAACGATTGGCATCAGGTTCACTATGTGAGCCGTGCGGTTGGAGGAACAGGACTAATTGTAATCGAGATGACCGATGTAGATCCGGATGGACGTATTACCGATAATGACTTGGGGATATGGTCAGATGAGCATGTGCCTGCCTTCACCAAACTTGTAGATGGAATTCATGCCTACGGCTCCAAAGTAGCTATTCAGATCGCACATGCGGGACGAAAAGCAGAGGATGCACCGCAGCCGGTTGCCCCATCGGTAGTTACATTCCCGGGAGAAAAGTACAAGGAGCCTCGTGCATTAAGCACGGAAGAGGTAGAAGCCATGGTACAGAAGTTCGCAGACGGTGTTCGCCGCGCAGTGCAGGCTGGAGTAGATACCATTGAGCTGCACGGTGCACATGGATACCTGATCCACCAGTTCCATTCCCCGCTGATGAACCATCGTGAGGATGTATATGGGCAGGATCTGTCCCGTTTTGGCGTTGAAGTCATTCGTGCAGTGAAAAAAGAAATGCCAGCAGATATGCCGCTGATTTTGCGGATTTCGGCTGTAGAATACGCGGATGGTGGATACGATATCGACCACACCATCAATATCGCTCGTGCCTACCAAGATGCAGGCGTGGACATGTTCCATATCAGTTCAGGTGGCGAAGGTCCTTCCGGACAGCGGAAACCGGGGAACTATCCGGGGTATCAGGTACCATTTGCCCGTCGTTTCCGTGAAGAACTGAACGTTCCTGTAATCGCAGTGGGTATGCTGGAGGATGCAGCGTTGGCTCAAGCGGTGATCGGAAACGGTGATGCGGATCTGGTTGCCGTTGGCAGAGGCATGCTGCGTGACCCGTACTGGGCGAACCATGCGGCTCTGGAACTGGGTGTCAGTAAGGATCAAGCTGCCATTGCGGAGCAATATTCTCGTGGATACTAACTTGCACTAACATTTACACTTGCCACTCCGATGACAGAATAACCTTCCGATCTGAGGATAAAGGCGAAGTGTATGCTTTCGATGTAGCTTTCTTGCAGAAAGCTTGTAGCTCCGCTTCTTCAGGCTATTTCTGCCCTCTGCGTTCTCATGTAAATGTTATTGCAAATTTTATATAGTAAAATAGGCCACAGCAGGGGATAACCTTTGCTGTGGCCTAATTTTTTTATAGTGAGAAGCATCAGCATATCCATTCAATTACGGATTACTACGCTCTTCGAGTCGCTTCATAGACGAATTTTTGATTCGACTGTGTAGGTGGTTGATCCGGGTTAAAGTCGGCGTACACTTTAATGTCAGAGAAACCAATGTGTTCGAGAATTAGGCGTAACTCTTCTATGCCGTACCAACGCAAGGTAAGTTGTTGCAGCTCCGTAGCAACAAGAGCACCCTGATGCCATTGTTCGTAACGGATCAGACTCACTTTGTACTGTTGTAGAAGGTTCACTTCAATGGTTTTCACTTCTACCGTGATCGTATCACCATCGGGTAATGAAACGGTTGATGTTTCTACAGAAGAGGGTTGTGTCACATCGGGCAGAAACAGATCAAACACGAGCCTGCCGCCAGGTTCTAAATGCTGAAATAGATTACGTAATGCGTTAATCGACGCCTGTCTGTCTTGGATGAGGAGCAGAGAACCTCCGGGAATGATAATTGCCTCGTATCGATATAGAAGGTCAAGCTTCTCCAGATCGGCAACGAACAGCTCAGGCATGGGTAATGCCCGCTCCATACAACGAGAACGGCAAGAGTTGATCATATCCATTGAATAATCAATTCCATCCACCTTCAAGCCTGCTTCAAGCAAAGGAATGAGCACTCGGCCTGATCCTGACATGGCTTCAAGGATACGTCCATTGCAGCGCTGAAGATAATGGCGATAGAATTCAATGTCTCCTCCCAAGGAGTGTCCCACAGGTTTCGTGAGATCATAAACGGCGGTGCATAATGGACCGTAATAACTGAATGACATAGTATAGGTGTCCCCCACATGTAAATGTATTAAAATGAAAACGTGGAAGGGGAATGAGCAGGATTATCCCTTCCGGCAACGGTTGGAATTGGATTTTTCAGAGCAGACTATCATAGGAATCACGCACCTTTTATGTAATATGTTCCAATTATAGGGTGGGGATAAAGCGGAGGTCAACTTCTATTCGGATAGTTATACGAAATGAAATGTATAAGGAGGTGATTCGAATGGATTCATCATCAAGTTCATCAAGTGCACTGCCAGATATCCGGCAGGAACTTATGCTCCATGCACCTGTAAAGAAGGTGTGGGAAATGGTCTCGACCGAGCAGGGACTGAAAACCTGGTTCATGCCAGGCAATCTGGAACCCGTGGAAGGTCACGAGTTTATATTGGAAGCAGGCCCCTTCGGCCAATCACCATGTCAGGTGACGGAAGTTCTTCCGCTGCACAAGCTGTCATTCCGCTGGGGTAAGGACTGGACGTTGACGTTCCAACCGAATGAACAGCCCGAAGGTACGGATTTCACACTGATTCACAGCGGTTGGGATGCGGATAAACTGACCGAGTTTGGACAGGCCCACGCTATCGTACGCGAACGTATGGAACAGGGATGGGCCGGAATCGTTCAGAAGCTTGCCCAAGTTGTTAAATAAATCTTCATTCAATCAACCCCAGGCCATTTCGCCCGTTCATTCCGGTGAAATTCGGCATGGGGTTCCTTGGTGTACCAAGAGCTGACGGAAACAGATAGAGATCCTTCAAATTATAACGAATTTGACCGATTATGATACGGAAACTATTTCCGTGAGCACCAGAAACGTGTAACATGAATTATAGTGATAAATCGACAGAATTAGACGTCTCTCGCCATTGTGGATGGAAGGAATACATAGATGAGAAAACACTGGATTATGCTGACCATAAGCTTCATATGTATTGTCATTGTTCCACTGGGTTGGATCGCCCAGACGTTAATTAGCGAGCGGATTAACCCCCAGGCTACAGATGGGAAAATTGACCTGACCCAATGGGACTTTGATCGCAAGGGTGCAGCGTCTCTAAAGGGTGTCTGGGATTTCTACCCTGGGCAGTTGCTGAGCCCGGCAGATATTGAAGCAAGTGTATCCGGTCGCAAGCCTTTGCCGGCTTCGTCGGGCACTCAAGTTCCTGCCCGATGGAACAAATCTTTGGGGCAGGCCCATGGGTATGGAACCTATCATTTGCAAGTTCAGCTTACACCCCGGACGATGAAAAATGATTATGGTATACGCACACAGAATATACGCATGGCCCACCGGGTATTTATCGATGGTAAAGAGATTGGCGGCAAAGGCCTGCCAGGAAAGACCAAGGCAACAGATATACAATTAAATCTGCCCTTTACAGGATTCACTTCCATTGAGGGCAATACGGCTGACATTATCATTCAAGTATCAAATTATAGTTACTCGTCCGGGGGCATAGTAGCGCCCATTTTGTTTGGAGACGAGCATAGTATTCTGAAAAGTCAGCAACAAGATTGGCTCAGGGATCTGATGGCCTTATTCGGTTTTATCTTGCCAGCCGCCTTTTTTCTACTTCTGTTCAGATTACGACGTACGGAGAAGGAGCTTCGTTTTCTCGGATTATTCAGCCTTTCTGGTGCGGTGTACGCTCTAACACATGGGGAGAAGTTACTGGGTACGTTTGTACCGTTCCTGACCAATAATGAGATACTTCGGATTCAGCTCCTTAGTTCAGCCTTTGCCTATTATTTTTTGCTTCGGTATATGGATGCCCGTGTACCAGGAGCAGTTCATCAGTGGTTTGTTCGTCTGGCTGTCGTGCTAATCGTTACCCAGACTATTGTGGGTCTTACGCTTCCTCCAACGCTTTTCTCGTCTCTTGAGCTTCCCATGTTGCTGATCTCACTTGTTGTCATGTTATATACGCTGCGAGCCATTTTCTATTGGTTGAAAGGACGGCCGAATGACAGCCACTTTGCACTGGTGAGTATGATGAGCATACTCATGGTTGTTGTGTTATATACGCTTGGTGCGTTCACTACCCTAGACACAGCGTTCTTTGCGCTGATTGAACTTTTATTATTTGTATTTGCCCAGATGATTGTGACCGCAATCCGCTTTGCACAATCATTCCGAGACGTGGAAGCTCTGTCGGAGCGTTTGCTGGCCATCGACAGCCTGAAGGACGAGTTCATGGCGAATACGTCTCATGAGCTACGAACTCCCCTGCATGGCATCATTAATATTGCGCAATCCATGCTGGAAGGGGCGGCTGGAGCAGTCACGCCCAAGCAAGCGAAAAATCTCTCCATGATTACTTCAACCGGGAAGCGCCTTTCACTGCTGGTTAACGATATTTTGGATTTTGCCAAATTAAAAAATAGTGAGATCGAGTTAAAACGGGTAGCTGTCGATCTGGAATCCGTTGCTCGTACTGTGGTTGAAGTCTCGGGTTTCACGTTTGAGGACAAGCCGGTTATATTGATTCAACAATGGCCCCAGTCTTTGCCACTTGTTGAGGCAGACGAAGATCGCCTAAGGCAAGTTCTGTATAACTTGCTGGGTAACGCCTATAAGTACACTGAGCAGGGTGAGATTCGATTGTACGCCAGCGTTGAAGGGGACTGGGTGAAGGTATCGGTCGCTGATACAGGGGTAGGCATTGCCTTGGACAAACAGGAGGATATCTTCCAGGCGTATGAGCAGAGTAACGGCACGATTGAGCGATTGAATAATGGAACCGGACTGGGTCTGAGTATTACGCGAAAACTCGTTGAGCTTGGCGGTGGTGAGATCTGGGTTGAATCGGAGCCGGGGCAAGGTTCGACCTTTCATTTCACCCTGCCTGTTATGAAGATGCCACTTTTGCAAACTCATTCGAAACCAGCTGCCGCCCGATATGTTGCTGCACAGGGGTCAGGGGCGAAGGAGCTTGTGACAAGAGAGTCAGATGAGCAGGATGATCTTACGGAAGCGGAGCATACGATTCTGATTGTAGACGATGACCCCGTGAATCGACAGGTATTGCTTAACCTATTGTCGACGGAGCGGTATCGTGTGATTGCAGCGGACAGCGGGTCCACTGCGTTGAAACTCCGTGAGGAGTTCCCGTCCATTGATCTTGTTATTACGGACTGGATGATGCCTAAGATGTCCGGGCTTGAGTTATGTCGCAAACTGCGCGAGCACAGTTCCTTGTCGGAGTTACCGATTCTGATGCTGACCGCCCGTGGGTTGCCTGAGGATATCAAACACGGATTCCAAGCGGGAGCCAATGACTTCCTGAGCAAACCGGTGGATGCCGGTGAATTGCGCGCCAGAGTTCGGACGTTAATTGAGATGCGGAGTTCTGTGCAGGAGGCTATTCGGACCGAAATGGCCTTTTTGCAGGCCCAGATCAAGCCACACTTTCTATATAATGCACTCAATGTTATTATCGCAACCTGTGCAGTGAATCCGGACAAAGCAACCGATCTGCTGATTGAATTGAGTCATTACCTGCGCGGAAGTTTTGACTTCCAGAACAGGGAGCAGCTTGTTCCTTTGACCAAAGAGCTGGAATTGGTGGAGTCTTATGTGCATCTGGAACAGGCGAGATTTGAGGAAAGACTGGTGGTTGAGTATGAGGTGGAATCGGACGTACATCTGTATCTGCCACCTCTCAGTATTCAGCCTCTTGTGGAGAACGCCATTCGTCACGGCGTGATGGAGCGGGCAGCCGGCGGGACAGTTCATCTTAGGATTTTCCAAGAGAGCGAGCATGTAGTCGTACAGGTCCAGGATGATGGTGTAGGTATCCCTCCTGAGCGTATGGCTCAGGTCAAGTCTGGGCGTACCGAAGGTCCGGGAGGTGTGGGGCTGCAAAATATAAACCGTCGCCTGATGTCTCTCTATGGTCAGGGGCTGGAGATTCATAGCCATGTGGGTAAAGGCACGCAGATCCGATTCCGTATCCCCGTGCAAAAGGTGGATTAATCCAATTAGTGTGCCAAGTGAAGCAATTATGGTTAACAGACTAGGGGGTGCCGATAAAATCGGTATTCCTATTGAATCTTTCATGGCGGGAGGCTGAAAGAACGGTGAGAGCCATTGTGATCGATGATGAGAAGCCAGCGCAGCTTCATCTGGAGCGACTACTACGAACGGACGGACGAATTACACCCGTGCAATGTTTTTCAACAGCTCGTGATGGTCTTCATTTTCTGGCAAACGAACGTGTAGATGTTGTATTTTTGGACATTGGAATGCCCGAGATGAATGGCCTGGAAGCGGCTGAATATATACAGCAATTGGATCAGAGTATTCGTATCATCTTTGTTACGGCTTATGCGGACCATGCAGTGGAAGCATTCGAGCTGCATGCACTGGATTATGTACTGAAACCGGTAAGCTCCGCCCGATTGGCCAAAACCATTGATCGAGTAGTGGGCATATTGTCGCATAATTCCCAAGTTGCAGCCACCGCCGAGGTACAGGAATCGGAACCTGTATCTGTGGAGTTGGATACTGAAGTTCCGGGGCTGCTAACGTTCAAACATCTGGATATCTACAGAAGTTTGGATCAGGGAGCCAAGAAACATAAGTGGCGCACAACCAAATCACAGGAATTGTTTGCTTTTTTGTTTCATCACAGGGAAGAATGGGTAAGCAAGGAGATTCTGCTGGATAAGCTATGGGGTGATGTTTCCCAAGAAAAGGGATTAACCCACCTACATACTTCCGTGTACCAGATTCGAAAGCTGCTTAAGGAATGGAACATGACAGGCAAGCTGGAGTACAATATGAACCGTTATCGTCTGTTATCAGGCAATCTGGTAAGTGATGTGGATCAATTTGAAAAATCCATGGTTTACCACGTCATCACATCCGACAATGTCGATGACTTGAGGCATATGATACCGCTTTATCGTGGCGATTATCTGGAAGAGCATGATTATCATTGGGCACAGGCCAAAGCAAGGGAACTCAGACGCAAGTACACAGCGCTGGTTATGGATATCGCGAGATGGGACATGGAGCATGGTCGTGGCAAGGAAGCGATTGAGCAATTAACGATATTACAGGAACGGGAGCCTTATTCGGAAGAGATCTGCCGACTCATGATGGAAGTGTATGCATCCATGGATGATCAGCAAGGCATACTTCGTTTGTATCATTCATTTACATTGACATTAAATGAAGATCTGGGGTATCAGCCCGAGCCCGAAACAAGCAGGTTATATAAGAACCTGACGGACAAATAAACGTATGTAATGTAAGTTCAGACAGGAGGGTGAGCATGAAGCTATTCATACACCGCAAAGATTTGCGTACGGATGATCTGGCCGCATTCGATTATTTGCGGGAACACCAAGAAGAGAGTGTGCATGTTCTCATCTATGATTCATTCCTCCTGCGGCAAGGCCGAGAGAAGGAACACAGCGGTGTGAATTTCAGGCAGCACGCAGCGGATTTAGGCAGACAGTATCTTGAAGCCAAACGAAAACTGCATGTTGCTTATGGCAAACCGGCTGAAGTAGTTGATTTCATCCTGAACGAATTCGAAGGTGAGATTAACGAGATTGTGGTCCATCGGGACATGACGCCATATGCAATCGAGCGGGATAGGGCCATACGCAAAGTTAGTGAGGCGCACGAGGTTACATTCACACAACTGACGGATCATCTGTTGATGGATCTGAATGGATTTGCCAATTTTACAGGCAAGTCGGAGCCATATAAGGTATTTGCGGCTTTCCATCGGCGGTGGGTGGAATTCATGAATGAACATCCCAACCCTCCTTCGGCAACAACGGTTGCAGAGTTGAAGGTGAGTGATCGTCAGATTGAATGGCCGGATGCAATGCAGGTACCTCCGGAGTTGCTGGAGGGCATTGGTTCGAATGACGAGGACCCGCATCTGCTGTTGGATCAATTTTTGTCGGATCGAATTGCTGAATATGGGGATCATCGGGATGAATATGAGGCGTACGAGCCGAGTCATCTCAGTTCTTACGTAGCTGTGGGAGCTGTATCCATTCGTAAAATGTATGATGCGGCGAGTCGCACGGCAGAAGCGGGGGAATGGATCAGGCAGTTGTGCTTCCGCGACTTCTATCTGTATCGGGCGGTCTATGAGAGTCACTATTTTACATATGAAAAGGTGTACGATCTCTCGGCTCTCCATGATGATTACTTTGAACGGTGGTGCAAGGCGGAGACAGGCATTCCGATTATTGATGCAGCGATGACGGAACTGAATGAAACCGGACATATGCCAAACCGGCTGCGGATTCTCACGGCGATGTTTCTCACCAAAAACCTGCAATGCCCATTCACCCTGGGCGAAGCTTATTTCAGGCGTAAGCTGCGTGACTATGATAACATTCAAAACCGTGGTAACTGGTTATGGTGTGCCTCGCTTGGGGAGAATGCGGCTCCGTATTTTCGCGTGAACAATCCGGTAACACAATCCGAGAAGTATGATCCGCAAGGTGATTATATTCGCAAGTGGTTGCCTGAATTGAAGGATCTGCATAGCAAGGACATCCATCAGCCACGCAAGGATGCCATTGTTGATCTGAAGGCATCGAGACAGGCAGCTATTGACGTGTATAAACAGATTATGGCGAGTCGTGGGAAGTAGACTCAGTCAGGGGTGGGATGATGCCCAAACCCAGATTTACCATTCTCATCCGGTTGATCCAATATTCATTTGGTTGAGAGCAGGATGTTCCACAGACCGCGTACTCGCGGTCTTTTTTACATATATAGACATGAAAATAGTGTGAAATGTGTTGAAAATTTAGGAATTATTAAGAAATTGGACTACCCATCTTAAGCAATATGGCTTTTAATAGATAGAGAGCTTTATTGTATTAAGTCATATCTGACATATTGACGAACACATTAAGGAGAAACGTAAACATGAGTGAAACACTGAAAAGAGAGCGAATTCCAGAACTGAATCTGGTGCGTGCCCTGGCAATTATCGGCGTACTCAGCGTGCATTCTACGTCCTACGCGACGGTGGACATGACGGGTTCAGGCTACTACTGGCTGTACAACTTTATTAATATCTTTATGAAATATGGTACGCCAACCTTTATTTTTATGAGCAGTTTCGTATTGTTCTATAACTATTATTCCCGTCCGCTGGACAAGAAACTCGTGAGTAACTTCTACAAGAAAAGATTTGTGTATATTTTGCTCCCGTATTTCCTGTTTTCATTAATGTATTTTGTGTTGCTGCATTTCACGCATTATCAGGGCCGTCCGTTTAATGAATCGGCAGTAAGTTTTATCACGAAATTGTTTACAGGTAAGGCCTATACACATCTGTACTTTGTGTTTATTAACATGCAATTTTATCTGTTATTCCCATTGGTGTTATGGTTGCTTAAGAAGTATCCTTCTGTGGTGAAATGGTCTGTTCCGATTGGACTATTGATTCAATGGGCATTCATCGTAAGTAATAAATATGGATTCCAGGTACCCAACAAGGGAAGCTGGGCGTTCTCATACTTCTCCTATTTCATGCTGGGTGCTTTTATCGGGGTATATTTCCCTAAAATCAAGCAATGGTTTGTTATCAGTCGGGCCAATGCAACCAAAGGACGCGTAGCTTCATGGATTCTGCTCTGGGCGGTATGGATCATTGCCGGACTTGGCCATGTGTATATCTATTACCTGCTGCGTCTGAAGATCGCAACGTATAACACACTGTGGTATGAATTCTTCTGGAATGTGCATACCTTTGCTTGTGCGCTGGTGCTTATCCAGATTGCCTATCTGCTCTATCGCAAAGGGCCTTCACTCATCGTCAAGCCGCTGAATCGGCTTGGGGCATTGTCCTTTGGCATCTATCTGATTCATCCATTCTTCCTGGTGGTGTATCGGAATTATCCACCTCAAACAGGAGTATCGTGGTTAGTGCATCTATGGTATGCCGGAGGATTCGGTGTAGCTCTAATCGCTTCGTGGATCGTCGTTGGATTGACGGCAAGGTTTGTTCCATATGCATGGGTCATCTTTGGCAATCTGCCAAAACCCAAACCACGACTGGTCCCACAACAGAACTCGGGCCAACTGGACGTTTGATAAGATGTATTTCCAACACAGGAATAATAAACCGTTTCTTGGTCGACCTTAGGGGAGAGCAGGAAGCGGTTTTTTCGTCTATACAGATATGCTGGATGTGGGGAACGAGTGTTTCTTTTTCATGTATGCGGGGTAATCATAAGGCGGAACGATAATACATTATGGATAACAGGATTAAGGTGAATATAATGACAACATGCGAAAAATGCGGGAGACCGATGCAGGATATATTGGAATATGTGGAACACATTCTTCACGAATGCAGTGAACAGACACAGGAGTACAACTCGAAAGATTATCAGGCCTATGGCCATGAGGGTGTTCACGAGCAGATGTGATACAATAGAAAGAAACCGGATTCATACGGAACCGAGGTGACAACATGGAGACGGGTCCAGCCCCTTTCCGGCAAGGAAAGACGGAACAAGAAGCGCGACTGAGCAAAACGTGTATGTATTGCGGACAACAGCGGCCGATGTCCGAATTCCGGCGCAGAACCGGAAAGCGGGCAGGTCCCGGAGCCAGGCGTGGAGCTTGCCGCAGCTGTCGCCAGCTTGGTGGACAGGCTGACCACGAGTCAGGTTCAAGCGTGAGCGGACGAACGAATGAACGGATCGAGCATCAACGGGATGGCTTGGAGACACGTGCTGTTACTGCCAGACCCTCTGCATCTGCGAGAAATGAGGCAGGTCTTACCTCCCATGGTATGGAGCAGGGATCAGCTACGGTGTCTGAGTCTGACAGAAGTCTGTTGTCTCAACCGTCAGTAGACTCGTCATCTTCGAATGACGATGAACATGCTGACTTGGTGACTTCCTCACCCTCTTCTTCGGGTATTCGGAAGAAGAGAAGAAGACGGAGGAAGAGCAAGCGTTCAGAGAGCATAACGGGCAATGAGCTGAGAGAGACGAGTCTGGAGCATGATGGTTTGGCGGGTGAGGTAGGAGATAAGCCAAAGCCAGGTGAGCACTGGCGTGTGGAAGGGCATTCGCAGGGTCATGCTGCTGCGAATGAGAAGGGCAGTGCACAGCGGGCTGGCGCGCGAGCAGCCGCTGCAGGGCAGGCCGCCGAGCAAGCTGCGGCGGCCCACCAGGCTCTGCTGCCGGCTGAGCCGCAAGGCCCGGCAGCAGAGCCCATGGCTGCGGATCAACCGACCGCAGCCAAACGCAAGCGCAAGCGGCGCCGCAAGCGTGCTGCCGCGCTCGCGCCCGGCGCAGGGCAGGCCCGCAGCGTAGCTGCTGAGGCCCATGCGCCGGCCCTGAGCGACCGTGGCGCTGCCACCACGGTCGCTGCACCTGCGGCGGCGGAGGCACAGCCTGCCGCCACCGGGCGCGAGCCCGGGCAAGCGCCGGGGGCTGCTGCGGAGGCAGGGCCTCCTGCGCCCGTGCGCCAGCCTGGCTCGCCAGGGTCCAAGCCGCGCCAGGCGCGCAAGGAGCGTGCGCCCAAGGCGAGCGGCGAAGACGCTGCCCGCGTTACATCCGGGCAGCGACCCGCCCATGCCAGCCGTAGTCACGGTGCTGGCACGGATGGCCGTCCTCGCCGCCAGACGCCGTCGGCCCCGGTCGCTATCGACCCGGAAGATCCGGCTTCGCTCCGGACCAACCGGCAAGGTATGGTGCGGATGCGAGGCAAGACCGACAAGGGCAGACGCTGGCATCAGGAAGTGGACATGGAGCTTGCGGTCACGCTGGTGAAGGAAAAAGCCGCTGTGGTGGTCAATCGGTACACGATTCGCCGATTGTTCAGCAACAAGGATTTCAAGCGGTATATTCTGACCCGGGATCACTACACCTGTTACTTCTGTGGATCGTATGGAGATACGATTGATCATCTGCTGCCACGTGCCAAAGGTGGACACACCACCCCGCTCAACTGTGTCTGCGCTTGTAATCTGTGCAACCAGTCCAAAGCGGCGATGGATGCCGAAGAGTTCATGCGTTCCGGTATTCCCGAATGGAATGCTGCACATCAGGCAGAACTGATTGAACTGGCCATGCAGGAAGCGCAGTTGGGAGAAGGATAAATACCCCCAAAGAAGGATCGGGGTTTCGATATGAAGAGCACACCAAGACCACAGAGGTCGAGGTGTGCTTTTTTGATTTAATTTTGATTGGGGTGGGAAGTCAGTTCGCTGTGCAATAATTTTTTCAAATTGACAACGGTGTTCATAGAAGATGTACGTTATACTGGGAGGGAGTTACTAAAGAAGCTTCATCATCCATAGGAATGATGAAATGTATAGTGAACATCAAGCCTAAGAACTTAGACTGTATAGATTGGATGGATGCAGATGACCCCGGCAGCATTGGACATTATGTCATATATTACGGAAGAAAATATTCGTTTCTGGCTGGAGAAGTTTCGCTCCCTGGGCCCGTTACCGGGAATTTTGCTTACGTTTATGAAATCATTTGTACCACCGCTTCCAACGCTGTTGATTGTGGGCGTAAACGGTGCGGTATACGGTCTGTGGGCAGGATTTATATATTCATGGATCGGTATGGTGCTCGGTTGTACCGTTACGTTCCTGATCGTACGGGAGATTGGGAAATCCGCTTTTGTAGAGCGATGGGCACGCAAACCTCGTGTGCAACGCAGCATGGTATGGATTCGAAGGAATGCATTCAGTTATGTTTTTCTGTTGAGTATCTTCCCGGTAGGTCCGTTTGTCATTATTAATGTGGCGGCAGGTATCGCGCGAATGCGATTATTATCTTTCCTGCTTGCGGTGGGCTGTGGTAAAGCGATCATGATCTTCTCTGTTACGTATATCGGTTCCAATGTGGAACAATTTCTGGAGCACCCAATACGCTGGGTAGGCGTATTGCTGTTTATTGCGGTATCCCTGTGGGCAAGCCGCAAACTGGAGCGACACTTTACCCGGTCATCGTCAGATGGTGAAGATCTACATGATCTGAATCAACCCGCTGGAAAATCGATTTCCTCATGAATAAAAGAATGATCAGTGCGAAGATATAGGATTTCAGTAATCTCGTTAGCTCGAAGGAGGATCCAGCATGAATGATAATATCTATGCATTCAGCCGAACGATAAATCGTATGAGTGAAGATGAACTTCGTTCAGTACTGCGTGTGCTCTATATGAAATCAGCACACGTAGTCAAGCGGCAGGCAGAGCAAGGAGAAAGAGTAGATTTCGCGGAAACAATGCAATCTGTTTCGGGATCTGGATACACCTCTGGATCTGGGTAGGCTGGAGCAACAGGCTTTGGCCGAGGTCGAGAAGCCAAATGAAATTCATATCACGTTTGGAGACTCACCTCTAGGTAGTCTGAAAATGGGGATGAGTACATTACCTGATCAGGAAAAACGGAGTTTTTTTTCTATAGATGATAATTATGCGGTAGGGCCGTTAGGTGATCTGACCCGGCGTGCAGACTTGCAACGCAGGCATCTCTGGCTGACCGAACGAATGTGTCTCAATGACCGTGAGGCATATGGCATGCATGAACTGGAATCATTATTTGAGCTCAACGCCACAATACAGTCCTTTGATTCCAAGACGTCGATCATTATCTGGTATGCGAATAATGCACGGGAGAAGACGGGACTACTCTATGCCATGTATCTATTGCGGAACACCGAGAGTCCCATATATCTTATCGAAACGAGTGGCTTATATAAGCAATTATTTGATAGACCTGACGTTCAATACGATGTGCTCCACACAGGCGAGATTCTTCCGGAAAAGCTTCTGGCGATGTGGCACGTCTGCTCTGAGCAAGAGCCGCTGTCCAAGGGAGAACGTCGCCAACTGGAACAGGATTGGCTGGAACTTTCGGTACAGCCTGGGCTATTACGTATGATGGAGAATGGCGTGATTCGGAGCTTAACTGAAGATGCGTTGGACGAGTACATTATGCAGAAGGTGGGGGAACTGACACCGAACTGGGAGCCAGGCAAGTATATCCGAGCAGCTCGTATTGTGGGTGAAGTGATTGGTACAAGTAGCCAGCATATAAGTGATGCGTTCGTGGAGTACCGTCTACGACAACTGGTGCTGCAAGGCCAACTTGAAATGGATGGAAAGCCACTTGCAATGAGGTATTACAGTATTCGGCTTGCCGAGCGCTGAAAGGGACTAAGGCTGAAACGCACGGATAGAAAAACAAGCGACGAGATCGCGAAGTTTGAAATAAGACGGAAGATTTGAGCAGTTCCTTGCCCATATAGTAAGATGATCACGAAGAGTTCCCGATACCAGCTGTTCAGACTTAACACTTAAATAGACTGTTCCATCGGTGAGTAACTCCTACTTTTCCGGGGAACAGTCTATTTTTTCTCGTTAAGTACCGAACCAGCTTCGCTAGTGCATTGTCCAATAACATTCATCTTTATGATCTTCATTTGTATTATGATTTCTTCCCATTCCAGATTTCTAGTAGCGGTCCGTGCTGTCCATAGACCGGATCGGTAACCGGGATCGGAACCTTTCGGATTTCTTGAAGAGCCTTGGCACGATCGTCTTCCTCCCCTGTGCGTGTGTTGTAACTCATGCCGCCTGGATAAGCTCCTGCAATACGAAAATCAGTGCTGGACTCCAGACGTTTATGCCCTGTTCCAGCGGGGAGCACGACAACGTCTCCTGTTTGAAGGTAAACTTTCTGACCATTTTCTCCGCCTAAAATCAGTTTCACGAATCCACTCACCACAGCAAGAGCCTCATGAGCATTACTATGATAATGATGATAGTTGAACACACCATTCAACCAGCTATTTCCCCATCCGTTACGGTTCAGCAACGATTCTGCGTGAAGGGCCTCTTCAGCCCATACGTTTTTATACAAAAGCACAGGCAGGGTCGGATGATTGGGAATTACACCGTCATCCTGAAGGAATAACGTCTCTATGTCCTTTTTCCGTTCATTCATCTCACATCACCTCACTATAAATTACCCGATAACCTCAAGGACGAACAAAAAACAATTGTAAATTGATACAAAATGTATCATTTTAAGGTTATACTCAGTACATATACTCTCTTCATTGCACTCGTTGTATAAATCGCAAGGGGGAATCGTGTGTGAACATTGTGATTACAGGGGCTTCTGGATTTGTGGGATTTAATCTTTCACAGTATTTGGCGCAAAAAGGGCATCGAATTACCCTTCTGGATCGGGATGATTATTGTCAGAGGCTGGTTCATATCTCTCCTCTGCACGAGATGCCGTTCATCTGTTGTGACCTTGCATCGGACCGGATTCATCTACCTCCAGGAACAGATTACATAATCCATCTGGCGGCCATGCCACACGTGGATTATTCGTATCATCAGCCAGGGGAAGTTTTCCGCAATAATACACTTAGCACACAGGCTATCCTGCAATATGCTACGGAACATCGCATTCCAGTCTTGCTGGCTTCATCCGTTGAAGTGTATGGCGGCGATTGGGGCAGAGTCTATCATGAATCAGATCCGTATGCACCCGTCTCTCCTTATTCCGCGTCCAAAGTCGCGTGTGAAATGCTGGCTCACTCCTATGCTCAATGTTACCAGCTTCCAGTCAAACTCTTTCGTTTGACCAACCTCTATGGTCCATGGCAGTTGCCAGACCGTATTATTCCCCGAAATTTTGGTCGGATGTTGGACGGACTGCCTCTGGATATTCAGGGATCGGCAGTGCGTGATTTCTTGTATGTAGATGATGCCCTCCGGGCCATTGAACAGATCATGCTGAAAGGCAAAGACGGACAGGTTTACAACATATCAACAGGGCTTGGAACAACCATGCAGGAGATCGGGGAGATATTGAAACCAATGGATCGATCCGTAGCTGCTGTAGAGATTCGGGAGCAAGAACCAACCCAGTCCAGAGGGTCCAGTCTGGTCGTACATTCAGGCAGATTGCGAGCGGAATTGGGATGGTTACCACAAACCACGTTGGAAAAGGGATTGGAAAAAACCTTCCGTTGGTATCAGGAACATCCCGAATGGGTCAGACAGTTCAGCCGTGAATACCATACAACAAGGGAAACGCGCAGTTTCATTGTCGATATGGCAAGATACGCAGTTCCAGCAGTATAAAATGCACAAAAAAAGCCAGGGAAGGGTGTATTGAGTAACACCTTCCTTGGCTTTTTTGCGCCTCCGTCTCATTTTCGGATTTCATCCGAACACGGACGGTCAGGCTATTTTAAAATAATCTATTGCACGAAATCTTCGTGCTGTTGGACCTCACATTAAAAGGATCTAGTGATGATCTTTTTTAATGTCGGCAATTTTATCCTGTACAGCACCTTTGGCTTTGTCTTTTTTACCCTCAGCCTGAAGGGATCTGTTATTGGTTGCATTACCGATCTGATCCTTCACTTCGCCTTTGGCCTTGTTTACGCCTGCTTTGATTTTATCGCCAGTTGAATTACTCATATCGAACATCTCCTTCGTTTCTGGTGTAGTCCTTATTAACCGGGATGTCCGCATTCTAAACGCAATGGCTTTGTTCCAAGTTTTGCATTCGTGACGCAAGAGGTTCATACTTGAAATAGAAAAGATGTCTCAATGATGGAATAAGGCCGAGCCCAACGCTGCATAATAACGACAGTGACCAATTTCGTTGCATGAAAATTGTGATATTGGAAAACAATTCCTGAACATTTGGATAAACGAATCCTTCCTTGTGTACATATCGCACATCTGGTCATATGTGATCTTGTCTTAATACCACATGTGGTAGGAATACGGATCTTGGACAGGAGGATCGGCGGCGTTAGCTTGCCTTCATGGGTTGACAAAAAAATCGATTTTGTTACAATGTTCACAATATCTTCACAAGTGTAAAAAATTTCTTTTTCATGTTCATGTGTAAGAGGTGTAATATAAGGGTATAGAGTTCGGTTTCGGCCTGCTTGTCGTTTTGTGCGTCAACACATGTTGTCCGCAATAGATCCAAGATACAATGCATGATATGGGAGTAGCCATGAGCTACGCTCATCCTATTGTGTGAAATTTGGTACATTTAAATGTATTCGATGTATTTTGTGGTTCGGCTCTGCTTGACAGGCATCATGAAAGTCGCGGACTTCTATCCCAAAGTAAAGGAGGACTTTCTCTTATGTCACAATCGCCTACTCAACAAGAGGTGCCAGTTACAGAAGGTGCCAACGTTTCCGAGCGCCAGTCCTTGGACGTTCTGGATCAACTGATGAAGCCTGAGGTACAGGAGTCTTTGACCGTTCTGGTGGAGAACCTGCCTAAATTGGCTGAAATGGTTACTGCTATGACAAAAGCTTATGACTTTGCACAAAGTGTAGCAACAGACAAAGTTCTGATCAGCGACACAATGAGCGCAATGGGCGAGTTCGCTAAGCCTGTTGTAGACAAAGCTAAAGGTGTAGCTTCTGCTGCCATCGAAGCCAATGACCGTGCGCAAACAGAGCAAACTTCAGTTGGCTTGTTCGCTATGCTGAAAATGCTTAAAGATCCAAACGTACAACAATCGCTTCGTTTTGCTCAATCTTTCTTGAGCATCTTGAACGAGCGTCAACAACCGAAACGTTAAGACTTAGAAGAACGGAGGATGGATATGTCGAAGCAAATTTTGATCTTGGGTGGAGGTTACGGCGGTCTGTTGACTGCATTGACTGCGCGTCAATACTTGTCTCCGGAAGAAGCGACAATTACTGTCGTGAACCGTTACCCTACACACCAAATTATCACGGAACTGCACCGTCTTGCAGCGGGAAGCATTGCTGAACAAGCAGTTGCTCTTCCACTCGAAAAATTGCTGCGTGGCAAAAACGTGAACTTGAAAATCGATACGGTGGATACAATCAAGCCGGACGAGAAAAAAGTTCTGATGACCAGCGGCTCCACATACTCTTACGATGCACTTGTCGTTGCCTTGGGCAGCGAAACGGCATTCTTCGGAATTCCGGGATTGCAAGAGTACAGCTTCACGCTCAAATCGGTTAGCGATGCAAACCGTATTCGTGCACACGTTGAAGCACGTCTTGATGCTTACAAACAGTCCGGCAACAAAGCAGACGCTACGTTTGTTATTGGTGGCGGCGGCTTGACAGGTATTGAGCTTGTTGGCGAATTCGCTGACCTGCTTCCTGCAGTATGTCAAGAAAAAGGCATCGACTTCAAAGAAGTATCCCTGTACACAGTTGAAGCAGGTCCTTCCATCCTGGCAGGATTCCCGCCAGAGCTGGTTGAACGTGCTAAATCAAGTCTTGAGAAACGTGGCGTTAACTTCATCGTTGGCGTAGCGATTACCGAGATGAAAGAAAACGAAGTTCTGCTGAAAGACGGCAGCTCCATCCCTACGAACACACTCGTATGGACAGGTGGCGTACAAGGCAACGCTGTTGTTGCTAACAGCGGAATTGAAGTGGATCGTGGCCGTGCGAAAGTTACGGAAGTTCTGCAATCTACTTCTCACAAAGACGTGTTTGTTGCTGGTGACAGCGCAGTGGTCTTCCCTAGCGAAGGCGCTCGCCCTTACCCTCCAACAGCACAATTGGCTTGGCAAATGGGTGAGACTATTGGTCACAACTTGGGCGTTATGTTCAAAGGTGGCGCAATGGAATCCTTCACACCAGTATTCTCCGGTACGCTGGGAAGTCTGGGTCGTAAAGATGCTGTCGGCATGATCGGTGGCAACCAGACTCGTCTGAAAGGTCTGCCTGCAACCATGATGAAAGAAGCAAGTAACATCCGTTACTTGGCTCACATTCACGGTTTGTTCGCACTGGCTTACTAATCTTAATGCCATTCAAGGGCGCCCTTTTGGGCGTCCTTTTTGGTTGTCACGATTACAAAGAATAACAGATATTCAGATGAAAAAAGGTGCGGCAGAAGTGGTCGATGTGAGGTCGCGTATAAAGTACCTAGGGGATATGGCATATTAATGGAACGATGGAATCCTTCACATTTCATAGAGGTACTGAACGGGCATGGACATGAAGCCGGCGCTTAGAAGCGCCGGCTTTCGTTTAAATTATAGGATGAGTATCTTTAAATAAAAGGAACGGGGAGCAACAACAAGCCATCCGTTCAACTGAGAGGAGAATGACGTATGAACGTTTTAGTTATAGGAGCAAATGGACAAATCGGTAAGTTTGTGGTGGAGCAGCTGGCACAGGAAGGCAAACATAAAGTAACGGCTATGATCCGCAAACCGGAGCAGGCGGATGCACTGAAGGAACTCGGTGCCGAAGTGGTAATTGGTGACCTGGAGGATAGTGTAGAGGATTTGGCTGAGGCAATGAAGGATCATAATGCCATTGTGTTTACGGCAGGTTCTGGCGGATCTACCGGTCAGGACAAAACACTGCTTATTGATCTTGACGGTGCGGTGAAAACGATGGAAGCCGCAGAGCAGCAAGGAATCTCCAGATATATTCTGGTCAGTGCGTATGGCGCAGATCAACGGGAGAAATGGTCAGAGTCCATCAAGCCTTATTACGTGGCGAAACATTATGCGGATCGTGCATTGTTTGCAAGTGATCTCAATTACACGATTATACGTCCAGGCGGTCTCAAGAATGAACCAGGCACAGGCAAGATTGCAGTTGGAACCGATCTGGAGCCGGGGAGCATCCCACGTGAAGATGTAGCCCGTGTAATCGTGGCTTCTTTGCAGGAAGAGAAGACGTACCGGATGGCCTTTGATCTGGTTGCCGGGGAGCATCCCGTTGAAGATGCCTTGGGCAAATTGTAGATGTTATTGTAAGATAACGGGAGAATGAAATGATGGGGATGAGGGGGAGCGCTGCATGAACGAAGCCGTGCTGGTCATAGAGGATGAGCCCAAAATAGCACGTCTGCTGGAACTGGAACTACAGTATGAGGGATATCAGGTGGGCAAGGCTGGTAGTGGAACAGAAGGACTGGAGAAGTATGCTGAAGGACAGTGGGATCTGATTCTGCTGGATGTGATGTTGCCTGGTCTGAGTGGAATTGAAGTGTTGCGGCGAGTTCGGGCCAAAGATGCTACGGTCCCGATCATTATGCTCACTGCCAAAGATTCTGTAGAAGACAAAGTATCCGGCCTGGATCTTGGAGCCAATGACTACATCACCAAACCGTTCCAGATTGAAGAGCTACTTGCGAGAGTTCGGGCTGCATTGCGGCTTAGTGCAGTGGCGTCTGTTGTTTCTTCCGCTTCTTCTACACCTGTTGATACAGGGAATGACTCTTCTGGGCATCAGGATGAAGTTGAGGCGGGCTGGTTGACGGCTGCCGGGTTGAAACTAAATGAAGGAACGCGAGAGGTATCCCGAGATGGTGTAGCCATTGAGCTTACTCCACGTGAGTTCGACCTGCTCGTGTACCTGCTTCAAAATCAACGTCAGGTGCTCAGTCGTGATCAGATTGTGCAGGCCGTGTGGGGATACGATTATTATGGAGATACCAATGTGGTGGATGTGTACATCCGTTATGTGCGCAAAAAGGTGGATAACGGATTCACACCGCCCTTAATACATACCGTACGGGGCGTAGGATACGTCCTGAAGGAACAGTTATGAGCCTGCGCAGTAAAATCTACGGATATTCGTCTGTATTATTTGCTGTGCTGTTAATCGCGGTGAACCTGTCGGTCTACATCGTGTTTGAACGGATGTCGATTGATAACGAGGTTAATCGGGTGGAAGCGGAAGCGGAGTCTATTGTCAAAGGAGTGCGTCAGTCTGCCGGCTCCATTCCGCCGGATGACTTGTTACGGGCCTACGCGCCTGTGAACGGCATGCTCCGGATTGTTAATGAAGACGGCACCAGTTCCCCGGTGACAACAACAGCAGCTTCCGAGCAGCTGAGCAAGCTGCCTTATAAGTACGAAAGTGAGAAGAAATCGGAGTATACCCAAGTTGAACAGATTGGTTATGTGTGGGTATCAGTCCCGGTCATCTGGCCTGATGGCGAGGTGGTGAATGTACAAGTCACCGAGAGCATTGCAGAGACGGAGAATCGTCTGTCTGTACTGCGAACTGTGCTTGTGGCGGTCACGATTATTGCTCTCATTCCAGCCATTATCTCCAGCCGGATTCTGGCGAATCGAATGACCAGACCGATTCAGCAGATGACACGCACGATGACTGATATCCAGTCCAGCGGCCAATTTAAGCGTCTTCCACTGGAGGAAGGATCGAAGGATGAACTGAAAACGATGGGACAGACGTTTAACCGGATGATGGATTTACTCGAATCCAACTTTGAGCGACAGGAGCGATTTGTATCCGATGCATCTCATGAGCTCAAAACACCACTGACTATTATTGAGAGTTATGCCAGTCTGCTACAGCGACGAGGAAAAGAGCGGCCCGAGGTATTTGATGAAGCGGTAGAAGCGATTCTGTCCGAATCGGTTCGCATGCGAGAGATGACCGAGCAACTGTTACTGCTTGCGAAGCAGCCAGAGCAGTGGAATGTGCAGTTGGCGCGTGTGGATATCACGAGACTGGCTACAGACTCGACACGTGCATTTCGCGAAGCCTATCACCGTGAAGTCCGTTGTGAAGATCCAGGTCCAATCTGGGCGATCAGCGATGAGAGTAAGCTGAAGCAGCTTTTGTTTATTTTGCTGGATAATGCCCGGAAGTATAGTGAGGATGCAATTGAAGTCAGGCTTGAAGCCAAGGGACAAGAGTGCCGTATTCGAATCGTGGATACCGGGATTGGTATGCGGGAGGACGAGCTGGAGAAGGTATTTGACCGATTCTACCGGGTTGATCCGGCCAGAACACGCAGCTTAGGTGCAAGCGGTTCAGGTCTGGGATTGTCACTTGCCAAAGAGCTTGCAGTGGCAGTTGGAGCACGGATCGAACTGACCAGCACCGAGGGTGAAGGCACCGAGGCTTCGATTATTTTGCCTTTATCGGTTCAGAACGGGCCGCTCTCATGAAATTCTCATTCTTCTCTTATATACTGATAAGCATCAGATCAACTGGGGATGATAAGAGAGTGCATAGGGGGAAACGTGATGACAGAACATGAGCAGCGACCACCGGAGATGAAACGGCATGAACAAGGGAACATTGGATGGGCGAAATCGCGAAGGTCACTCTGGTGGGGTGCAGGGCTTCTCGTTGTGCTGATTGTGGCAGTTGTGGTGTGGTGGAAGCCTTGGCAATCGACTGGTGCGGTACTTACGGCAGATGCGGCAGCACAATCGGTGCTTGATCAATATCCAGGAGAGATTGTAAATTCGACGTTGAAGGACGGGACGTATATCATGCAGCTCCGTTCGGAGACCGGCCTATATGATGTGCAAGTGGATGCCGTTACAGCTGCTGTGAATTCCATTAAACGGCTGGAGTCGAACCCGCAAGCGGAAGAGAAGACGTTATGGAGCCGCGAGCAGATCAAGACGGCGTTGTTAAAACAACAGACAGATAACCAATTGGTCTCGCTTGAACTTGTGGAGCAGCAAGGCAGTCCGGTATACACCGCGGTAGTGAAGGCAAAGGATAACAGTCGTGAAGAACTCACGATTGATCCATACACGGGAGAGACGATAGCTTCCAAAACAATAGCAGCCCCGACAACTGAACCAACCAAGGATGATCCCAAACCTCAGTTTCTGAGCGAGAAACAAGCCAAGCAGAAGGCACTTGCGGAGGTTTCGGGGGAAGTGGACGACATCGAACTGCGTGGAACCAACAGCGGGAATCCATATTATCTGGTTGAAATTGATTTGGCGGATGGCCGGGAGGCTATTGTGCAAGTGAATGCCATCTCAGGAGCAATTCGTTCGGTAACTTGGGATGAGGACGATGATTAACATTTGTACAGGAATCCATTGAATATAGAGTTACACCTTGTTGGATAGATGATTCCTAATTTAGGGGTCATCTTTTTCAATTAGATGGACAATGAATACCTGTTAAATGAGCATTCTCTTCATTTTCTCATCAAATTCTAATCTAACTCTCGCTGATCTCTCATTCCTGCAGGTTATTCTATAAATGTAGACGAGAACGAAACAACAACAACGAGGAGATGAATGATGATGATGAACAAACATAAACTTTGGATTGGTAGCTTGTCAGCAGCAGTATTACTTGGTGGATCGGCCGTAGCGGCTAGCGGGAATGTGAACGGACAATCGGTGCAAACTACACCAACGTCAACAACACAATCTGCAACACAGAATCAGAACAGCACAGGTAAAATGCTGAATGCATCACAAGCGAAAGCGTTGGCGTTAAAAGCAGCCGATGGTAAAGTGGATGACGTGGATCTGGAGCGTAGAAACGGCCAAACGTTCTATGAAGTTGAGATCGACAGAAAAGGAACCAATGATGTTGTTGTTCGTCTGGATGCTTATACAGGCAAAATCCTTGCGGTTGTGAATGATGATGACTACGATGATGACGACGATTATAAAGGTACTGCAACAGGCAACACGTCTAATAACTCTGCTTCCAAGCAGGTCAAATTGACGGCATCCCAAGCTTCAAACATTGCGTTGAAACAAGTTACGGGTGGTAAAGTAACCAAAGTCGAGCTGGATCATGATGATGGTCGCTATGTGTATGAGATCGAGCTGAGAACCGCTCAAGGTGAAGCAGATGTAGATATCGATGCCAACACAGGTAAAGTGTTATCGTTTGACCAGGATTTTGACGACCAAGATTAAGCAATAAGGGCGAGTATATACGCCGAAAAGACACCATATAAAAACCTGCCTATGAACAGCCGCACACAGCTAGAGATCGTTACATCATGGAGGGGCAGGGCAGGTATAGCAGAGGACGCTTCGGGGGAAGCGTCTTTTTGTTGTTGATCGAGAGAGCGGAGTATAAAATTGTACATCTTCCGCCGGATTGTTCACTATTCGAGCAGGAACGTGGCGGATACAATCGGAATCAGGGAGGTGAACGCCCAGCCAGTATTGCCAGGAATTCTAATGCTGAAATGCATCATCGATCGGAGGCAGATGAGACATATCGATTTTAATTTTATGTAAGCGCTTCATAAAAAACATGGAGGTGCATTACGATATGGCTATGAACGATGGATGGTTGAAAAAGAATATACATTCACGTCGCTTTACCCGTCGCCTGAGTTATCTGCTTGCTTTGGTTTTGGCGCTGCAATCCATAGGTATGCTGCTTGCACCCGGACCGAATGCTTCAGCTGCTCCACTTAGTGTAACGAACGGGATACAGTTCAAGGATACCAATGGCAATGTCGTTCATGCTCATGGGGGCGGGATGATTAAGGCAAATGGGTATTATTACTGGTTTGGAGAGAATCGTAATACGAATGGAACGTTCAAGGCAGTGTCCGTGTATCGTTCATCGGATCTGAAGAACTGGGAGTATCGTAATGATGTGCTGACCAGCAGCTCGGCAGCCGAGCTAAATATCTCTAACATTGAACGCCCAAAGGTCATCTACAACAGTGCTACCGGCAAATATGTGCTGTGGATGCACAAGGAGAATGGTCTGGATTATGGCGAGGCCCGAGTGGCGGTAGCTACTTCGAATACGGTGGATGGCAATTACACATATGTGGGCAGTTATCGTCCACTTGGGTATGATTCCAGAGACATGACGGTATACAACGATAACGGAACCGCTTATCTGATCTCTGCGACCCGAGTGAATGCTGATCTGAATATATATAAGCTGACCCCGGATTTTCTGGGTGTGGAATCCCTAGTCACAACGCTGTGGCCTGGACAATATCGTGAAGCACCAGCCCTATTCAAAAAAGACGGCGTCTACTTCCTGATCACATCGGGTGCGACCGGCTGGAATCCAAATCAGGCCAAATATGCGACAGCCTCCAGCATTACAGGCACATGGAGCGGCCTAAGCAATTTTGGAGACAGCACAACGTATGGTTCTCAATCCACCTATGTTGTTCCAGTAGAAGGTTCACAGACCACATCCTATCTCTACATGGGTGATCGCTGGGCTGGTGCATGGAGCGGACCTGTGCAGGATTCCAAGTATGTTTGGCTGCCCCTATCGTTCCCTAGCGCAACTAGTCTGGCGATGAACTGGGCCAGCAGTATTACGATTGATACAGCAACAGGGACTGTGACCGGAGTGAGTACACCGGATGTCTGGGACCCGAATGTTTCATATCAGCTGATTAGTCGTAAGAGTAACAAATTGCTAAATGTCATTGGGGGTTCTTCCGCCAACGGTGCGGACCTGGAGCAGCGAGCAGATGGGGGGATGACAAGTCAACAGTGGCAGATTACCGATGCGGGTGGCGGTTATGTCAAAATCATCAACCGTTCCAGTGGCAAGCTGATCGGTGTGGAGAATGGTGCCACGACGGATGGGGCTGTCATTGAACAGTGGAATGATGGTGGCTGGGCCAGCCAGCAATGGCAGCTCGTCCATGTAGGTGGTGGTTATTATAAACTGAAGAACCGCAGTACAGGCAAAGTATTGGATATCTCTAGTCAATCCCTGGCAGATGGGGCTGCGGCCATCCAGTGGACGGATAATGGCGGAACGAATCAGCATTTTCAGATTGTTAAGGTGCAGTAAGACTTTTTAGATATTATAAAATAAGTTTCAACATAAAGTGGAAGCCCTTGTCTCTTACCATAAGGTGGGATAGGGGCTTTGTGATGTATTCACGCATGTTACGTGATGCTTTTACTCGAAGGGGATATCCAGTTGATGGCTCATATCGTGACCTATTTCCGATCATTACCATCCCAATCTGTGGTAAACTAGTAGAATTGTAGAAAAAGATAGAGACAGGAGCTGGATAACGAAGTGAGTGAACAACAAGTGCTATCAATTGAAAGCTTGCGTATGAGATACAACGGACGTTATGTGCTGAACGGCATCGATCTGGAAGTGAATCGCGGTGAGATGATTGGATATATTGGTCCGAACGGGGCTGGCAAAAGTACGACGGTTAAGATTTTACTCGGGCTGGTTGAAGGATATGTAGGCACGGTGCGAATCTTTGGTAAAGATATTGCGGATGGCGATGTAGAGTATAAACGCAGAATCGGCTATGTTCCGGAGGTGGCGGAATTGTACGAACAATTAACGCCTGCGGAGTATCTGACTTTTACGGGAGAGTTATACGGTATGTCCTATGAGGATGCGGATTACAAAGCAAAGCTATTGATGGATTGTTTTGGAATGGAAAAATCATATCATTCCCGCATTGCATCCTTTTCCAAAGGTATGCGTCAGAAAGTGCTGTTGATCTCTGCGCTGCTGCATGACCCGGATCTGTTGTTCCTGGATGAACCGCTCAGCGGATTGGATGCCAATAGTGTGATGGTGGTCAAAGAGATTTTGTCACAATTGTCAGCCAAAGGCACAACCATCTTCTATTCGTCACACATCATGGATGTGGTGGAGAAGATCAGCAGTCGAATTGTACTGATCGCTGAAGGACGCGTAGTGGCAGACGGTACGTTCAAGCAGCTCCAACAGCAATCCATGGAAGGCACGCTGGAGGAAGTATTCAATCAATTGACAGGCTTCAATGAACATAAAGCCATTGCGGAGCGTTTTGTATCCATTGTGCAGGAGGTGTACTGATATGGAGGAATCCTCCGACTTCCGCACACTCAAGATTCTGGATCGCTTTCGTCCGCTCATCGCCAGAACAGGGGCGGATTATGATGTGCTGCGCCTGATCTTGCGAGTGAAGTTCCAGATGGATCAACGCAGAGTACCTACTATTTTATCCAACAATTCAGGGAAAAAGGAGCGCAAGGAAGGTAATCAGTTTCTTCGATCCCTGTGGTTGTATGGATTAATGGGACTGATGATGGTTCCCTTCATCGTCTGGGATACGGGGCATTTCATGCTTCAGATGGGCCTTGTGTTTGGCATCTTAATGTTTATGATCATGACGTCCATGATCTCGGATTTTTCCTCCGTGCTGCTGGACATTCGGGATCGTAATATCATTATGACTAAGCCCGTTAATGGACGAACGGTGGGGATGGCCCGAGCCATCCATGCGGGCGTATATCTGCTATTACTGACGGGTTCATTAACCGGTATACCGCTAATTGCCGCGTTGGTGACGCATGGGATCGGATTCTTTCTGATTTTCCTTGTGGAACTGATTCTGATCAATATGCTAATTCTGGTGACAACGTCTCTGATCTATCTGTTCATGATGAAGTTTCTGGATGGTGAGAAGCTGAAGGATATGATCAATATGGTGCAGATTCTGCTTTCCGTGGGGATTGCGATCGGTTATCAGCTGGTCATTCGTTCGTTCAGCATTATTGATTTTGGTATGGTATTTACCCCGGCTTGGTGGCAGTTGCTGTTACCTCCGTTATGGTATGCGGCTGCATATGAATGGTTATTTGCAGGGGGCGGGAATGTGTGGATCTATACGTTCACAGCACTGGCAGTCTTGGTTCCTGTGGTGAGTATGATCGTATATGTGAAGCTTATGCCTTCCTTTGAATTGTATTTGGAGAAAATGGCACATTCGGGCCAGTCCTCCGGACGCAGACGTGGAAGATGGGATCGGTTGATCTCCAAGGTGGTCAGTCGTTCCAGAGAGGAACAGGCTTGCTTCCGTCTGTCAGCCAGCATGATGCGTAATGAACGGGAATTCAAGCTGAAGGTGTATCCATCGCTTGGTTTATCATTTGTTTTACCTTATGTATTTTGGTTTACCGAATTGCAGTCTTCTACCTGGGCGGAGTTTAGGCAAAGTTCGTTTGTATACACTTTTTATATCGTACTAATGCTGGTTGTAACGGTTGTAGTCATGCTGAAATTTTCAGGACAATATAAGGCATTCTGGACTTTTCGCGCTGCACCGATGGCGAATGATAGCGCGTTGTATAAAGGCGCTCTAAAGGCATTCTTATGCAACATGTTCCTGCCTATACTTCTGGCAAATGCCATTTTGTTTACCTGGACATTTGGATCACGGATACTGCCGGATATTGCAATTATTATGCTGACAGCTACGGCGCTTGTCCCACTGGCAGGCAAATTGTTGTTGCGTAAGCCACCGTTCTCCCAATCCTTTAGTATGGCGCAGCAAAGTGATGGTTGGTATGTATTCGCCGCCCTTCCTGTGCTTGCCATGTTATGGGGAGTCCATGTCTTTTTCCGTTCGGTGTCAGGGGGCGTATGGATCTATGGTGCGCTACTGATCGTAGCGAATGTGTTGCTGTGGACGCTACTGTTTCGAGAGAAGAAGACAGCGAAGAAGAGGTCGGTTGCAGTTTGAGAAGTTGCAGCAGAACTGAAGAATAAAAGAGTAAAAGAAGGACTGAAGTAAAGTAGTAAAAGAAGGAAAGAAAAGAGGGTGGATTACGTTGAGAGGGACGGTTTACAAGAAAACTTAATGTAATCCGTACAGAGAGCGATTGGAAAAAAATGAGCCAAAGGGTCAACGTTCTAGAGAAGTAAGAGATTAGAGTACAGTGCACCAGAGAAGCATGAATTAAACACCGAAGAATGAAGAATAAAGAGCCAGAGCAAGAGGCAAAGCGATAAGGATTAGAAAGTAGAAGGACGAAGTGATAAGAGCCTAGAAGAGTTAAGAGTGCTAAGAAGAACTAAAAAGAGCTAACCGGGACACTTACGTCTAGGTTAGCTCTTTTTGAAAGGTGATGCTACCCCCAAAGAAACCTTCGCCGCAGCGCTAACGAACCTGAGACAACCTATTCAGGGTCAAAATCTGAAATATAAATTCTAACGAACCTCAGGAACGCTATCCTTCGGAAAAGTAGTTATTTAGCTTGAAAAAGAACCAATCTAGGCACAATAACGTGTCTGAGATTCGTTAGATATTAGATCCATGCTAAAAGGGGCAAATAGGGTGTAAGAGATTCATTAGAATGGAGTAAAGCAGTGGAGGCTCTCTTTCAGTACGTCGAAATGTCGAAATCCAGTGAAGCTATAATGAGTTCCAGATATGCTATAGCTTTGAACATTAGAGTGACGAAGAATGTGTGGGCGGTGTGAATATACATAGGTAGCAGGGTTGGATGCCCTATTTCTTATGGCCTGAGCGGAGGATGAATTCTGCAAGCCGATCGGCTGCATCGGCTGTGGAGATCGCAGATTGCGCAGCGTCTGCGTATACCTTGCTCAGCGTGCCTGCAATCCCCGCCACCTTTTGGCGGATCAGGTCAGGCCCTTCGCCTTCCAGCTCGTAGGCGGTGGAGATGATTCCGCCTGCGTTGAGCACATAATCAGGCGCGTACAGGATGCCGCGCGCCTGCATGCTGCCTGCAACCAGCTGTCGTTCACTCAGCTGGTTGTTGGCCGCCCCGGCAACGATGGAGCAGCGCAGCTCCTCCACCGTTGCCGGGGTCAGTACGCCCCCTAGGGCACAGGGGGCGAAGACCTTGCAGTCAGCGGCGTGGATATGGGCCGGATCGGCCGAGATGGCGCCGCTGAACTGCACAAGGGCACGTTGTACACGCTCCGGTACAACGTCTGCCACAATGAGCCGTGCCCCGGCTGCATGCAGGTAACGGCACAGGGCATACCCGACCTTGCCCAGTCCCTGGACGGCAACGGGAATGCCCTGCAAAGATGCAATGCCTTGCTGGCGCAGCGAGGTCACAATGCCGATGTGTACGCCATAGGCGGTCATCTCGGCAGTGAAGTCATCCTGCGCCCCAAGCGAACCCGTGGTGTCCGTCACATGTGCGGTCTCCAGTCGGATCTGGTCCATGTCTGTCGCCGTAGTACCCAGATCAAGACCGGTCACGTATCGTCCATTTAGCCGCTCTAGACAACGACCCAGTGCGCGAAAGCGCTGCGCCCGCTTGGATACGTCCGTATCCAGGCTCTTATCTATACGATCAGCAACCTCATCGGCAACGAATTCCCGTTCTGCGGCAGCGCTCTTTTGATGCTCTACCCCTAGATCTCCAGCGACCTGCTCACCACTTTGAGATCCACATCCATCTTCATCCGGTTTTGTATTCTTGGCAAAAGGTACATCCCATATGACCACTTTCCCGCCACCATACGGCAATCCGGAGATTGCATTTTTGTACGTCATGCCTTTGGCAAGTTTCAAAGCATCCCGAACAGCTTCTTCCTCGGATGCATACGTCCAGTAGCGGCATCCGCCGAGCGCAGGTCCAAGGACCGTGTTATGAATGGCAATGACCGCCCTCAATCCACTATCTGCATCATGGCAAAAAATGAGTTCCTCCATGCCTTCCCGCTCCATCTCCTGCCATAGCTGCATGACGGTACCCCCTTTTTGTTTTGACCCATCCATCCTGGTTTTGACCTGATATCCTGTGCGAGCGTGCTTGGCTTTATGATGATACAGCATATTCAAAGACCACCGTTTTCGACCCTGGGACCTCCGCCGGGTTGATAATCGGTACAAACGGTTCTATAATTGCAGTTCCGGCATGCCAGAGAGCAGAAAATGCCTACGGATTTACATTCAACCGTTTAGAATGAGGGTATAACGTCCAATGATGGAGATAGAGCAAACATACAGGAAGCATAGATGAAACGAAATCGTCGAGTATATGCAGCAAAGGGCCAATTCCGTTGTGAAGGCCAGGAAAGAGGGATTGTGATTGTTTAAAATATTGGTATTTATCTTTTTGATCCAGATTGTGTACGTATCCGCTTATACACTCCGGATGATTCTGACACTCAAAGGACAGAAATACATCGCCGCACTGATCAGCATGGGTGAGATTGTGATCTACGTACTCGGTCTGAATCTTGTGCTCCAATACCTGACTCAGCCTTCGGCCCTGATTGTGTACGCGGTGGGTTATGGACTTGGGGTGTTGCTTGGTGCGTGGATTGAAGAGAAGATCGCGCTCGGTTATGTTACCGTTAAAGTCATCTGTAACCAGATGGGCAACAACGTCGCGAATGCTCTGCGAGATAAAGGATATGGTGTTACTGCATGGGTGGGCAGTGGACGTGATGGGGATCGGCTTGTGATGGAGATTCTGGCAAAACGAAAAAACCAGAAACTGCTCTACCAGACAATTCTCGATCTGGACCCCAAAGCATTTGTTATTACCGTGGAGCCCAAACAGTTCCATGGCGGCTTCTGGACACGTTCCATCAAAAAGTAAAATCGAGCAGGTCTGCGGCAGATGCAGTCCTGCTTTTTTAATTTCATCCCATCTGGAATGTTCTTGTTACCACGATATATTCCTGAAACCTTACTCCCCAAGTTAACTCTGTACGATTCAAGGTTGCTTACAGTACAAACCCTTACCTTACCAGCCTTTCCTAACCACATGTGAGATAGGGATTATTGTTGTAATCGCTTTCATAACCTACATTAAAAACATGTCCTTCGTAACTTGGCATGGCAGCGTTGGACGAATGTCATCATCATATATTGGGAGGAATGGAATCGATGAAAACTAAATTTCGAAGTTTATGCAGCACAGCCCTGGCTCTAACGTTGGGGTTAACTTTATTGTCCGGCCCGGCAAGTGTGCAGGCGGCGGGTAACGCAGACTACAATCTTACAGGCTTCTCTCAAGGGAACGCGGGCGGCGGCATCATTAGCGAATCAAACACAGCCACGTATAAGAAAGTGTATAATGCGACCGATCTGGCACTGGCTCTGAAAAAGAACTCCGGTGTCAAAGTTGTTGAGATCATGAACGATCTGAATCTGGGATGGAATGAAATTCCGAGTGCAGCGCAGACTTCTCCTTTTGCCAAGCATAATGATGCACTGACGCATCCCGTATTAAAACAGACCGGTGTTAGCAAGCTCACGATTGATGGTTTCAATGGACTCACGATTTTCTCCGCCAATGGTTCCAAGATCAAACACGCTGCGATCAGCGTGAAACGAAGCTCAAATGTCATCATCCGCAACCTGGAATTTGATGAGTTATGGGAATGGGATGAATCCACCAAAGGTGATTACGACAAGAACGATTGGGATTACATCACCCTGGAGGAGAACAGCAACGTATGGATTGATCACTGCACATTTAATAAAGCCTATGACGGACTCGTCGATTCGAAAAAAGGAACCAGCGGCGTGACCATCTCCTGGTCCCTCTTCAAAGGGGATGACGGCAGCTCGAACAGCTGGGTTACCCAGCAGATTAACGAATTGGAAGCAAACAAGGCTTCCTATCCCATGTACAACTACCTGCGCAGCAGTGCTGTAGGTCTTAGCAAAGCCGATATCATCGCTATCTCCGGACCACAAAAGAAAGGACATCTGGTCGGTTCGACCAGCTTGGAATCAGCTAACGCCAACCTGTCCATGACGCTGCACCATAATCTGTACAAAGATATTCAGGATCGGATGCCGCGCCTGCGTGGAGGCAACGCACATGCATACAACATCGTGATGGATTCGACAGGGGCACGTGCCGCTAAAGCCAAAATTACAACGGCGATGGCAACAGCGATTGCGTCCAAAGGTTATAAGTTCGATATCATTGGCAATGGGGCAATCTCCACAGAGAGCGGAGCCGTATTGGTCGAGAAATCAGTCATCAAGGACGTTCTGTATCCTGTTCGCAACAATCAGACCGATCCGGCAGATCCAACCTATACCGGCAAAATCAGAGTGACCGATACCATGTATTCTTTGGATGGAAGCTCATTCCGTGGCAGCAGTGATACGTCTGGCAGCCCGTTGGCGCCAATCCCGGCCGTGGTGAAATCGTTCTCCTGGAACGGCTTCTCGTCACTGCCTTACAGCTATACCACGGATGATCCATCTACGTTGAATGCACGCCTCACGGCTTCCAATGGCGCGGGTTCCGGTAAATTGACCTGGTCCAAGGACAATTGGTTGAAGACAAGTTATTGATATCAAAGTAACCTGTTGCTTTTACGTTCTTCAAATAAGGAAAAGAGTGCTCCTGCAGCTACGATAGCCGGGGGTGCTCTTTTTATATAATTTAGCTCTATAGACAGCCATTAATACAAAATCATCTTGTAATTTTACTTACCGGTAAATATAATTTATTAGAATTGACCAATAAGGATGGTGAAGCAGCTTGGATGTATGGATATACTCCGCACTTACTCTTGTTTATTTGATACTTGTTGTTTGGATGGCCGTCGATTTAACCCAGAGGAAGCAATGGCTCGCGTATTCCAGTTTTCAGCTATTTGTAGCGTTCAGCTTGGCATATGATAATGGAATTATTGCTGTAGGTAATTTGATAGGGGATGGGGAACCGCTAATGGTTCTCAGTAGCCTTCGATTTTGGCTGCATGCCTTTGCTACCCCGACCCTTATTCTTGTTGGCTACCATATCTTGCGCAGCTCAGGTGCTAAGTTTGCCAATAGAAGTATAACGAGTGTGGTGGCATGGCTGATAACTTTAGGTTTGGTTATCTACCAGATTGTAGGTTTTACTTTGTCCGAGGTTAAAAATCTCAAAGTTATAGAAGAGTATGGAGTACTGAGATATATGGCAGAGGGTCATGGAGGTCCGCCGATGATGGTGATCATCGTGGGGATTGTTCTGTTATTTGTTAGCCTGGTCGTTCTTTTCAAACATAAATGGGTTTGGCTGTTTGTTGGAACTGCCTTGTTGTTTGTAGGGCAGTTAATCTCCCTGCCAGTGGAAACCGGTACTTTAACCAATGTGTATGAGCTGATCCTCATCCTCTCGATTTGGAGAACGACTACATTTTTGATGGATTCAACAGATCATCGCCGTCGTTAAGCTCCAATGCATCAGAAAAGACTGGCCAGTAAGATAAAGGCCAGTCATCTGTGTTCGTTTATTTCATTTTTTTATTCAAATATCCATAGTATCTGATGAGGCAGACACAGTACTCACCGAGTCACGATAGATGATGTTGCCTTTCACATGTACACGGCCGAAACTGCGGTTTGGGTTGTCGACCTTTTTGAGCATGGACTGAACTGCCGTGCGTGCCATCTGTTCCACATCCACTTCAACAGTTGTGAGCTTGGGATCGGAGAGCATCGCATAGATATCATTATCAAAACCAACAACAGAGCATTGGCCAGGCACCTGAATATCCATGGAAGTCAGTTTCTGAACGAGCAGATGAGCGACCTGATCACAGTTGCATACAAAAGCGGTTGGCAGCTGTTCCGGCAGATCAATCTCAATAAACGTACCTCGTTCATCCCGATCATTCAGAACCAGATCTGGATTCATCGGCAAGCGATGTTCCAGCAAGGATTTGTAATACCCGAGGAATCGGTCCTGGATGCTACTCGTGGAATACAAGTTCCCTACATAAGCAATGTTACGGTGGCCCTGCTGAACCAGATAGTTCGTTAGCTCATAGGCAGCGTAGAAGTTATCGGTAACGACGGAATCGATGTCCGAATGTTCATCGTAGAAGTCGAGAAACATTTTGGGAACTTCCATCGATCGCACCAGTTCAATATACTCTTTGCTGATCTGTCCGAGCACGATGAAACCATCGACCTTGTTGTCGCTGTACAGCTTGGGCAGTGTTAACTCTTCCTCATCCTCCACATTCAGAATGTGCAGAATGCCGTAGTAGCCCTGTTCCTCCAGATGTTTGGTGATGCGCTGGAACACGCGTACATAGAACGACTGCGTCGGCCCGGTAAATCGCTCCGGGATAATTACGCCAATATTATGGGTTAAGCCTTCCTTCATCGAACGGGCAGCGGCATTATACCGATAGCCCATTTCAACAGCAAGCACTTTAATTTTTTCCTTTAATTCGCCACTCACGCCATCTTTATCATTCAATGCTTTCGAGACGGTCACACTGCTGACCCCGAGCCTGTCGGCGATATCCCGCATGGTGATATTGTTCTTCAGTATGGTCGCCTCCTTCAAGCCGGTATAGGCACAATGTGCTGTCATTATGATGAGCGTTTTCTCCGCACATAATAACAATCCATATCAGTATACATCGTTACCAACTTGGAATAAAGCAATTCTGGCTGTTGTTTTGCTACTTTCAGCATATTTCAGGCTTGCATGAAAGGTTGTTATAGCGATGTTATGTCAATTGTTTCTGTAAAAGCTTCTCATTCTGTTCAATCAGCTGACCCCGCTGGCTGGCACAATCCAGGGAACGATATGGATCAGCCGGTGTATTGAACGTATAATCAACTAGTTTTTCCAGCGTGGTTGTTGCCACATGACAGCGGGTATCACTGGAAGCGTAATAGATAAAGACTTCTTCCTGCTCATTGACCACAGCACCGTTGCAGAAAATAACATTGGACACATCGCCTACACGCTCGTCGTCATAAGGGGCAATGAAGTGGCCGCCCGGCTTGGCGATAATACGCGCCGGATCATTCAGATCCGTAGCAAAGGTGTATAACACATAACGCAGGCCTGCCGCGGTGTTCCGAACTCCGTGAGCAATGTGAATCCAGCCACGATCCGTCTTGAGCGGAGCAGGGCCTTGACCGTTTTTGACCTCATATACCGTATGATATTGCCGTTCGTCGATAATTGTCTCTTCATGAATGACAGGGTTCAAGATATCCTCACACAGACCAAAGGCGATTCCGCCGCCGCTGCCTGTGGAGATGAATCCGTCTTGTGGACGGGTGTAAAAGGCATACTTTCCATCCACGAATTCCGGGTGCAAAACGACATTGCGCTGTTGAGGGGAATTCGTTGTGATGTTGGGCAACCGTTCCCAGCTTATAAGATCCCGTGTACGAACCAGTCCTGCCTGTGCAACTGCGCTGGATGTATCAAATGCAGGAGCATCCGGGTCTTTGCGTTCCGAGCAATAGATGCCATAGATCCAGCCGTCTTCATGTTGAACAAGGCGCATATCATACTGATTGGTTTCATCCGCATCGATATCTTCCCAGACCAATGGTTTACCCGTGAAACGGAATCCGTCAATCCCATTGTCACTCTCGGCGAGTGCAAAGATTGATTTGCGATCCAATCCTTCCGTACGGATGACCATGATGTATTTGCCATTGAAATAGATGGCTCCCGGATTCAGTGTTGCGTTAATGCCCAGGCGTTCCATGAAATGCGGGTTCGTCGTCTCATCCAGATCGAATCTCCAATACAGCGGTACATGATGGCGAGTGATAACTGGATATTGGTACCGATCATATACGCCGTTGTAGAAGGAAGAATTGATCTCATTAGGGCGAGTAAGCAGCTGCTCCTGTTTCTCCAGTAACTCCTTGTATTTCGGGTGTATCATTCTGATCCCATCCTCTCAATTAGTTCAATACAGAATCTGCTATTGTGATACGGGCATTTCCACGGTCCGGCAATTTCGCTCTGATCCGGTGTTCCGTTTGCATCAACCGACCAGTACCATTCCCCACCAGCGCGCTGATCAATGATGTTTTCTTTGGTATAGGTCCACAAGCGTTCCACTCTCTCCAGAAACAATGGATCACCTGTACGCTGAAATGCATTATAGAAACCGACCATCGCCTCAGCTTGAACCCACCAGATTCGCTTCTCATCGATATGTTCACCTTCTTGTTCATTTAACAGGGAACCATCGGCATTCACGGCTACATTGGAAATGTTATAGGCGATATCCGTAACCATCGCCGCATACTCCAGATGTTGTTCCATCCCCAGAACTTTCAATGCTTCGTCAATCAGCCAGCTGGCTTCAATGTCATGTCCGAACGAGCGCAGGTCAATGATGGATTCCCACTGTTTGTTGAAAAATACCCCGAGAAACTTGGTGTCTTGGTCATACACCCGTTCATACAGAATCCCGAGTAGGCGTTCCAGCGCCGCCTTCACTTGTTGATCCGGCCACACGCGATAGAGCGTGGTGTAGGCCTCCAGCACATGGATATGCGTATTCATTGTGTAATCCGCAATCACTCCATTTTCGCTCAGCATTTCATTGGGCTGTTCCTTCCATGTGCGATCAAATTGTTCCTTGTACGCAGGTAGTTCGGCATCCAGACCTTTGTCCTCGATTAGAGCAAAAAGCGTTTTCGCAAGTTCCAATGCAGAAGCATCCCCGGTAGCACGATAGTACTCACTGAGTGAATACACGCCGAATGATTGCGTATACACATGTTTGCTCGTGTCCAGCGCTTCCCCTGTGTAGTCTACCATCCAGTACATACCGCCATATTCGGTGTCCATCACATGATCAGCGAGAAACCGATAGGCGTGCTCCGCGTGATCGCGCCATCTTTCGTTTCCGGTAACCCGATAGGCTGCTGCAAAAGACCATAATTGCCGTGCTGTGGCGATCCCGCCTTTGGGCGCCTGTTGATTAACCTGAAGATCATTGCCAACCCAACCGTAGAATCCACCGTGGGTTGTATCTTTAAGGTTGGACCAGAAGGGTAAAATCTGCTTTTCCCAATGCGCCTTAATTTCAGATTGAAGTTCGATTGTTTTTGTATTCATAAGTGAGCGCTCCTTCAACGTGTTACATAAATCTTAATATATAAATTGAACTAAAGAATATTTACACTGGCCACTCCGATGACAGAATAACCTTCCGATCGCTGTTATCCCCAGATTTTTTTGATTCCCTTTTTTAAAGGTGAAATTCCGGTGATAAAGGCGAAGCAGATGCTTCCGATGCAGCTTTCTTACAGAAAGCTTTTAGCTCCGCTTCTTCAGGTTCTTTCTGTCCTCTACGTTTCGTGTAAATGTTTAATCAATATATATATAGTTAAGTTAACGGTAACTTTATTAATCAATATTAGTGCTCTGAAAAACAGATGTCAACGAAATGCATCGCAATTTTTCTTGTTAAGTTATAAATAAATTAATTGACAGGTAAGCGTTACCATAATAGAATTCATTTTGTAACCTTAACGATAACTTAATTAAATTAAGAGAGGGGTCGAAACAATTGAGAAAAAACAAAGGTTGGATGATGTTGCTGACGATGCTGCTCATCACTTCACTACTTGCCGCATGTTCATCCGGAGGTGGATCTTCGCAGGCAGGGGAGGAGATCAGTACAGATCCGGCAGATATCAAAGGTGAAATAACCGTTCTGACGCAACGGACAGATATTGTGGATACCGTGTTCAAAGACTACGCGGCAGAATTCAACAAGGAATATCCTGATGTCAAAGTTAACTTTCAGGCACTAGCCGACTACGAAGGACAAGTAAAGATCCGTATGAGCACCAAGGATTATGGTGATGTACTGATGATCCCGACCAGTGTTCCGATCGCGGATATCCCGGACTTTTTCGAGCCGCTCGGCACGTACGATGAATTGAAAGACAAATACACTGCCATTGAAGAACGTATGGTGGATGGTCAGGTATACGGTATCCCTACCGTGATCACGTTCTCCGGAATTATTTATAACAAACAGGTCTTCAAAGACGCAGGCGTTACCGAATTGCCAAAAACACCGGAGCAATTCCAGGCTGCGCTTCAATTGGTCAAAGACAATACAGATGCGGTTCCGCTCTACACCAACTATGCATCCGGCTGGGCTCTCACCCAATGGGAATCGGATCTGCCAACCGTTGCAGGCAGTGTGGATTACGTTAACGTGGACCAACCGAACACAGATGAGAACTTTGTGCCTGGTCAGCCGCACTATGAACTGTACAAAGTCCTCTATGATGCTGCCAAGAACGGTCTAATCGAGAAAGATCCAACAACAACCGACTGGGAAAGCTCCAAAGCGGATCTTGCCAAAGGCAAAATTGCCACGATGGCACTGGGCTCTTGGGCGATTACACAGATCCAAGGTATGACGGATACACCGGACGACATCGGATTCCTTCCTTTCCCTACGAATGCAAGTGAGGTTGTGGTTCCGCTCTCCGCCGACTATAACATCGGCATGAACGTGAACAGTGAGAACAAACCTGCTGCCAAAGCCTGGATTGACTGGTTCCTGGCGAAATCAAACTACGCGGTTGAACAGGGTGGCGGTATGGATGCAGACAAGAATGCTGAATTACCACCCATTTTGGATCAATATAAAGATGTGAAATTCTCCACGCTTACACCTGCCAAAGAAGGTCAGGAAGGTCTGGTCGACAAGATTGATAACGAAGGCGAAATCGGTCTCTGGCAGCCTGATTTCAAGAAACGCATTATCGAAGCAGGTATTGGGAACCGCAAGGAATCGTATGACGACATTATGAAAGATCTGAACGACAAGTGGGTCAAAGCAAGAGCAGAACTCACGAAATAATTGGATTAACGTAAGTGGATCAGGTGATGAATGGACTGCGGGGATATAGGAATCCATATATGAATGGAGCATGGAGTATGTGGTATTTGAAAGCATGATACCCATGCTCTTCCCCCGGCAGTTATTCCGCAGCAATTCCATTGGACGGAGTCTTTCGATATATAGGCGGGAGAACCGCTTGGAGGTGTGGAGAGCATGAAGTACTTAAAACTTTCGAATTGGGGCTACTCAGCGCAACGCATATTTATCATCTGTGCCTTCTCAATTATTCCGCTGGCGTTGCTGTTTACATTTGCATACTTGCCAGTCATCAACATGTTCAAATACAGTTTCACCGATTGGAACGGATATAGTAAAAGGTTTGATTATGTTGGCTTTGAGAACTACACGCGCATATTCAGTGATCCCGAATACTTCAAAGTATTTATTGTCAGCTTGTATTACTTCGTGGCTACGTTCTTACAGATGGGCTTGGCGCTTTACTTTGCCACCATTCTGAGTTTCAAAGTTCGAGGCAAAAACTTTTTCAAAGGCATACTGTTTTTCCCTTATTTGCTGAATGGAGTAGCCATCGGTTTTATCTTCCTCTTTTTCTTCAAACCGGACGGTACACTCGATATGCTCATGCATGCTGTAGGGCTGGGACAATACACGCAACTCTGGCTCGGTAATCCGAATATTATCAACGTGTCACTCGCAGGTGCATCAGTATGGAGATACATGGGCTTCAACTTTATCATTTTCCTGGGTGCAATCTCCTCCATTCCAAAGGATGTGTATGAAGCATCTGATATTGATGGCGCCAATCGCTGGCAGCAATTCCGCCATATCATCCTGCCAAGCATTACACGTATCCTGCAGCTCAACCTGATCTTGGCGATTAGCGGCGCAATTAGTGCGTTCGATATTCCATATATCATGACCGATGGTTCCAACGGCAGTATGACATTTGTAATCCAGACGGTTCATTTGGCGTTTAAATACGGCAAGCTGGGACTGGCATCCGCCATGGCTGTGGTGCTGCTCATGATCGTTATTCTCGTTACGCTTGTGCAGCGCGTCACCATGAAAGGGGAGGAATAAACGTGACACAACTCAAATACACCCTTGCGAGCGTGGTTAAATATGCTTCCCTGGTGCTTGCGGCGTTTATCGCGCTGTTACCCATCGTGGTCATCCTGTTTGCATCTCTCAAAACCAATGCGGAGTACGCTACCAGCAGCCCGCTTGCTCCGCCAGCCAACTGGCTGAACTTCGCGAACTATGCGAAGGCTTTTGTGGATGGCAACATGCTGGTCGGTTTCAAAAATACAATTATTATCCTGATCATCTCTATTATAGGAGCGACCTTAACGGGTTCCATGATCGCGTATGTGCTGGATCGGTTCAAATTCAAAGGCAAGAAAATTATGGTCGCGGCATTTCTGCTCGCTACCCTGATTCCAAGTGTTACAACGCAGGTTGCTACATTCCAGATCATCAACGCGCTCGACCTGTTCAACACACGCTGGGCGGCCATCGTGATGTATCTGGGTACAGATATCATCGCGGTTTATATTTTCCTGCAGTTCCTTGGCTCCATCTCAAGTGCACTGGATGAATCCGCCATGCTGGACGGCGCTTCGTACTTCACGATCTACTGGAAAATCATTCTGCCACTGCTGAAACCGGCCATTGTAACGGTCATTATCGTGAAGGGTGTGAACATCTATAACGATTTCTACACACCGTTCCTCTACATGCCTAAGACCGATCTACAGGTCATATCCACCGCCTTGTTCAAATTCAAGGGACCGTTCGGATCGCAGTGGGAGGTCATCAGCGCCGGCATTATGATCGCCATTATTCCAACGATGATCATCTTCCTGTTGTTACAGAAGTACATCTACAATGGCTTCGCGCAAGGCTCCGTTAAATAAAATCCGAAGGGAGAAATGAAAAATGTCAGTTGCTGAAACGAAAAACGTACACATTGTTGGGGACGCTTTGCCGAATATGCCATGGGAAGCCAAACCGGAGGGAACGGAAGGCCCGGTATGGAGACATTCGGCCAACCCGGTGGTTCCGCGTAACCCGGTCAAAGGTGTTGCCCGCATTTTCAACAGTGCCGTTGTACCGTATGAAGGAAAATTCATTGGGGTATTCCGCGCCGAAACCGTTAATGGACGTCCACACCTTCACATGGGCGCAAGCGAAGATGGTCTGGAGTGGACAATTGAAGAGGAACGCATTGCATTTGTAGATGAAAATGGCGATCCGTTTATGCCGAACTATGCGTACGATCCACGTTTGGTCAAAGTCGAGGACACGTATTACATCATCTGGTGTACAGACTTCTACGGCGCAGCACTGGGCCTGGCCAAAACAGATGACTTCAAAACATTTGTCCGCCTCGAAAATCCAATGCTGCCGTTTAACCGTAATGGCGTGTTATTCCCACGCAAAATCAACGATAACTATGTGATGTTGTCCAGACCGAGTGACAGTGGACACACTCCATTCGGGGACATCTTCCTGAGTGAAAGCCCGGATCTCGTGTATTGGGGCAAGCATCGTCATGTGATGAGCAAGGGCGGCCAAGGCTGGTGGCAATCGGTCAAAATTGGTGGCGGGCCTGCTCCGATCGAAACGTCCGAAGGCTGGCTGATGTTCTACCATGGCGTCACTGGGACCTGTAATGGTTTTGTCTATAGCATGGGGGCGGTCATTCTGGATCTGGATGAGCCATCCAAAGTAAAATATCGTTCCTCCAACTTTGTACTGACACCGGAAAAATGGTACGAAGAACAAGGATTCGTTGATAACGTCATCTTCCCGTGTGCAACACTGCATGATGCCGAGACCGGACGTATCGCTATCTATTACGGCGCCGCCGACACGTATGTGGGCGTGGCTTACACAACCATCGAAGAGATCGTGAACTATGTGATCGAGACGGATGAAGTTATTGCCGGAGATCATGAAGAGGGCAAGCTGTAATGCATATGGATTATATCAAGGGATTTACATTTGGTTGGATGAGTGGTAAGGGTGACTTCCGTAAGCCGGAAGCCAAAGAATCTTTGCGCCTGATGGCAGAACGTACAGGCAGTTCTCATGTTATTTTTGCACTGGCGGCACATCAGGATCATCCGCAGGCGGTAGAGGTCAAGTATCGGGGCACACATCTGGTGGATGATGATGAACTGGTGGACATGATTCGTTATGCCCGTACACTCGGGCTGCGTGTCATTCTGAAACCAACCGTCAACTGTACCGATGGCACATGGCGTGCACACATTAACTTTTTTGATATCGATGTGCCGTGTGAGCCAAAGTGGAAGGATTGGTTCCGCAGCTACACGGCATTTCAGAAGCATTATGCAGCGATTGCAGAGCAGGAAAAGTGTGAAATGTTCATCGTTGGCTGTGAGATGGTGCAATCCGAGCGTCGGGATCAAGAGTGGCGCGAGGTGATCGCTGGTGTGCGTGAAGTGTATACGGGACTGGTGTCATACAACACGGACAAATATCAGGAAGATCATGTGAAGTGGTGGGATGCTGTGGACGTGATCTCTTCCAGTGGTTATTATCCCATCGGAGATTGGGAGGCACAGCTGGATCGAATTGAGCAGGCGATTGCTCCCTACGGCAAACCTTTCTTCTTCGCAGAAGCAGGCTGTCCCAGCCGCAGTGGATCAGCCCAGGTACCGAACGATTGGGGACTAGAAGGCGAAGTAAGTGCGGAGGAACAAGAGCGTTTCTATGAGGCGATGTTCCGGGATGTCAGTCAGCGTGACTGGGTACGCGGATTCGGTCTATGGGATTGGAGCGCATATCTGCATGCGGAGAAGGAGGCGCTGACCGATGATGGATATGGTGTTTACGGCAAGCCAGCGGAGCAGGTGATTCGTCGGTTCTATGAGGGCATCGCTGTAGACGTTTAAAATGAGAAACAAGAAGGCGTATGTGAAGATGGATTTCAGTGATATATCTGCATATGTACTTTCGTGATTTCCATGCTGTGAGCAAGGAATAACAGATTATGGTGGAGCTTATTTTTTTAGTTGTAATTCACATTCATGTCAAGAAGCCTTTCCTCCCATAGGAAAGGTTTTTTGGCTATTTTAGTAACAACACATACCATGTCGAATTTTGTTGACAAAAGGAGGGCTCCTGCCTATTCTTAATGGATGAATATGATAATCATTATCATAAAATAGAGAAAAGGGGTTCAACATTCATGTCTGTACAACATCGCAAATCTTCGGCCCTCACGTTGGCAACTATGCTCTTGTTGTTATTCGTTATTGTGGGTTGCAGCAATACAGGAAGTGGAGATGAATCCTCATCTGCTGCTTCGGATCAAACATCTACGAAGTCGATTACGATGTCATGGCCACGTGATATCGGTACAATGAATCCGCACACGTACAATCCTTCGCAATTATTTGCCCAATCCATGCTCTATGAGCCACTGATCAGTTACCAGAAGGACGGAAAACTGGAACCTGCGCTGGCAGTATCATGGACCATCTCCGATGACGGCAAAGTATATACATTTAAGCTTCGCCAAGGTGTGAAATTCTCAGATGGTACGCCATTTAATGCTGAGATTGTAAAGAAGAATTTTGACGCTGTGATGAAAAATAAAGCTACACATAGCTGGCTGGGCATTGTAGGTGTGCTCGACAAGACAGAGGTTGTGGACGACCACACGTTCCGTATGACACTCACAGAGCCGTACTATCCTGTTCTTCAGGATTTGTCTGTGGTTCGTCCTTTCCGCTTCCTGGGTGAAGCCGGATTCCCGGATGACGGAGATACATCCGAAGGCATCAAAGAGCCAGTTGGAACGGGCCCGTGGATGCTGGCTGATTACAAGCAGGACGAATATGCTGTTTTCAAACGCAACCCGAATTATTGGGGAACCGCACCGAAGGTGGATCAGATTACGGTTAAGATCATCCCTGATGCAGAAACCCGCGTGCTTGCTTTTGAAAAAGGTGATCTCGACCTGATCTATGGTGAAGGTATGATCAGTCTGGATGCGTTCCAACAGCTTCGTGACAACGATAAATATGTGAGTCAGCTGTCTGATCCGGTAGGTACGCGAGATCTGCTGCTGAATTCCTCCAATCCGAAGCTGTCTGATCTCAGAGTGCGGATGGCGCTCCAGCAAGGATTTAACAAAAAAGCGATGGTGGAAGGCATCACTCTGGGTCTGGAAGAACCGGCAGATACGGCACTATCCAAAAACTACCCATACACCAATGTTGACCTGAAACCGATCGAATATAACGTGGAACAATCCAAAGCTTTATTGGATGAAGCGGGTTGGAAGATGCCTGCGAATGGTAGCGTTCGTGAGAAAGACGGCCAACAGCTTGAATTCGAAATGATTTTTGACAAGACGGACCCGATTCAGAAAGCGATGGCTGAGACCATTCAGGCGGAATGGAGCGAGCTTGGGGTTAAGGTAAACCTCACTGGGCTGGAACTGACGGTACAGATCAAACGTTTGAAAGCCAATGATTTCGACCTGTATTTCTGGTACAACTATGGTGCTCCGTATGATCCACATTCCTTCATTAACGTTGTAGCGAGCCCTGGATTTGGTATCTCTGAGACGCTCAGTGCCTTGCCGATGAAAAAGGAACTGGACGAGCAGGTACATGCCGCACTATCATCAACAGATGAGACGAAACGTCAGGAGCTGTATGGCTCTATCCTGACAACACTCCAGGAACAATCGGCGATTGTCCCCATCTCGTATGTTAAGAAAACGGCGGTATATCAGAAGAAAATTTCCAACTTTATTTTCCCGGCAAACCGTGATGAGAATCCGTTTGTAGGCATTGAATTGGGCAACCAATAAGTTGTATTTACTTTAATTTCGGAGTGGTAAAGCCTTGGCAAGGTCATGTAGCTTGATAAAAGGGAGGAAGTTTGTTGATCAGTTATATCGGGAAACGAATGATCGCGATCATTCCTATCGTTTTTATCGCTACACTTGTTACCTTTGCGCTTATTCATATATCACCAGTTGATCCGGCCGAGGCTTATCTGACAGCTGCTCATATCTATCCCACACCGGAGCTGCTTGCGCAAAAGCGGCATGAGTTCGGTCTGGATCAGCCTATGTTAACCCAATATGTGCATACGATTCAGAAGATTGCCAAGCTCGACTTCGGCACTTCGTATCTCACCAACAAACCCGTATGGGATGAAGTGAAACTAAGGATTCCCGCTACGGCTGAACTAGCCTTCTGGAGTATGTTGTTATCCGCTTTGGTGAGTATTCCATTGGGAATACTGGCGGCGGTGTATAAGAATAGCTGGATTGACATGGTCAGCCGTACGATTTCCTATTTTGGAGCATCTATTCCGCAATTCTGGCTCGGTTACCTGCTGATCTTCTTTTTCTCAGTGAAATTGGACTGGCTGCCTGTGGAGGGGCGTGGATCGTGGGAGAATCTGGTTCTGCCTACGATTACTCTCTCCTTGATTCTTATTGCGGTCTACACCCGATTGTTACGTTCCAGTGTACTGGAGCAATTGCAGGAGACATATGTACAGTATGCGAGAACACGCGGGATTCGCGAAAGAGTGATTATGCTCAAGCATGTCCTGAAAATCGCCATATCGCCCCTTATTACAGGAATGGGGATGAGTATGGGCAAGCTGCTCACAGGCACCATTATTGTAGAGCAGGTGTTTTCCTGGCCTGGGTTCGGACGATATTTTGTCGATGCGATATTTAATCGGGATATTCCCGTTATTCAATGTTATGTCTTCCTGGCGGCCTGCCTGTTCATCGTATGCAATCTGCTCGTTGATCTGGTGCAGCTCGTTATGGACCCACGGATTTCAGCGAAAGGACGGGCAGAACATTGATAAACAAATGGCGTGCGGTATTTAAAGGGCAGAGAGCCATCCAGATCTGCTCGGTGATCATATTGCTTTTCTTCGTGATCGCGTTATTAGCCCCATGGATTGCTCCTCATGACCCGGTGAAGGTGAATCTGTTGCAGAAGCTGGCGAGTCCATCGCTTGAGCATTGGCTCGGAACGGATCATCTGGGACGCGACAATCTCACTAGGCTGATGTATGGAGCGAGAGTGTCGCTTGGATTTGCTACCCTGATCTTCCTGTCATCTTTGCTCATAGGTGTCATTGTAGGTTCAATCTCCGGTTACCTTGGTGGTTGGGTGGACAGTCTGTTGATGCGCTTGTGTGAAGGCATTATGGCGTTTCCGAATCTGGTGCTGGTACTCGGTATTGTAGGGATCTTTGGTCCAGGTTTGATGCAGGTGCTTCTAGCACTCATGATGGTACAGTGGGTGTATTATGCACGTATCTGCCGGAACATGGTCGTTAGTCTGAAAGAACGGAACTTCATCGCAGCGGCGCGGATTAGCGGCTCCTCTTCGTGGACGATTATTCGGAAACATATCATCCCCAACGTGCAGCGTCCGATCGTTGTGATGGGTACTCTGGAGATGGGGTGGGCGATTATGGATATATCTGCTCTGTCTTTCCTGGGACTCGGTATTCAACCACCGAATGCAGAATGGGGCGCTATGATTCATGAGGGGACAGGTTATATTCGCAGTCATCCGGAGTTGATGATCTACCCGGGGGCATTGATTCTGCTCGTAGTCATTACGTTCAACATTTTGGGAGAAGCGTTATCCGAGCGTTATGGCATTGCAAAAAGGTAGTGGTTCGGAATCGAAGGCATATGAGGGGTGAACGTAACGATGGATGATGCAGCGAAGGTACTCGAAGTTCGTGGTCTGCAAGTGAATCTAAGAACAGCGGAGGGTTCAGTCCCGTTACTGGAGCCCATTGATTTTGAATTGAAAAAAGGTCGTGTCTTCGGTCTCGTCGGTGAGAGTGGCAGCGGTAAGACCGTTACATGTAACGCGTTGCTCCATCTGCTTGATCCGCGCAGGATGGAAGTGTCGGGCAGCATCCACCTGAATGGACGGGAGCTTGGCTCGTTGTCAGGTGAGGAGATGCGGCGCATCCGCGGCAAGGAAATCGGATTTATTATGCAGAATCCGATGAATGCTTTTACACCCGTATATACGATTGGATCTCAATTCATTGAAACCTTGCGTACGCATACGGGAATGTCCAAAGCAGCTGCCAGGGAGCGGGCCATTGCTGCCTTGGCAGATATGAACTTACCCGAACCAGCTAAACTGATGAAGCGATATCCCTTCCAACTGAGTGGCGGTATGTTGCAGCGTGTGATGATCGCCATATCGATGTGCCTGCGACCGGCTTTGGTTATTGCTGATGAACCAACGACGGCACTGGATGTCGTGAATCAGTTCAAGGTGCTTCAGGAATTGGATCGGCTACGTACGGAGTATGGCACATCCATCTTGCTCATCTCCCACGATCTGGGTGTGATCTCGCAAATGGCCGATGAAGTCGCGGTTATGCAGAAGGGTCGAATTGTGGAGCAGGCGGATGTGTACCAACTGTTCGATCACCCGCAGCATGAGTATACCCAGATGTTGTTAAATGCGAGACCCAGCATGTCTTTGGGACGATAGCGAATTACAGACGAGTCGAATCGTTCAGTGGAGTGTATGTGTAGAGCGGATATGAACTGTATTTTGAGTGGGTAGTCGTAGGGGTGGAATGGGCATGGTGATGTGTAATTTCAGCCTCTTCAGAGATTACTTCTGCCAATTACAAAAGAGGAGGATGACCTGATGCTTCAGGTACGTGAAGTAAGCCATAGCTATGGCAAACGGAATTGGCTGGATCGTTCGGGAGCGCGTCCTCCTGTGCTGGCGGATATCTCACTTACGATCGAGAAGGGTGTTTGTCTGGGACTGCTGGGTACGAGTGGGGCAGGTAAAAGTACCTTGGGCAAAATCATACTTGGTCTGGAGAAGCCCAGCCAGGGTCAGGTTTCATTTCAAGGTCAGGATATCTACCGATCTAGCAAACCCGTACTTAAGGGATTACGGCGTGATCTGCAGGTCGTGTTCCAGGACTGTTATTCGGCTGTGAATCCGCTTATGACTGCCGCGCAGATCATTGGGGAGCCGCTGGATAATTACGAGCGTTTATCGGCCAAAGAACAACTTCGTGTGGTTGGGCAACTGCTTGAGCAGGTTGGACTTACACCTGAGGATGGGAGCAAGCTTCCGCACCAGTTCAGCGGTGGCCAATTACAGAGGGTCAACATCGCACGAGCTATCGCGCTCAAACCGAAGTTAATCGTACTGGACGAATCAATCAGCAGCCTGGATATGGTGCACCAGACGCAAATATTATCTTTGCTGGCGGAGTTAAGAGCGTCCTACGGGTTATCGTATCTCTTTATCACGCATGATATTCGGGCCGCCATGACGATCTGTGACCGCATTGCGGTAATGGATCAGGGAAAGCTGGTATATAGCGGTGATGCCGGGGATTCGGTGATGCAGTCGGATCATCCAGCTGTGCAGCAGTTGGTATCGTCCATTTTACCTGAGCATCCATCAGGTCGTATTTCGTTTGGGTAATGCGTTGCTTGTATGGTTGTAGATGGCTGTTCTTTGGGGTTGCTTGCCATGGTTGTTTCCATTTCATTACCGTTGGTTGCGAAGTCGACTTTCCAAAGGCGGGCGATTGGCGTATCAAGCTGACCTGTAGTGTGGACTTGTCTCTCTAAGTGCAGGTCGCTAACGAACCGAGTGAGTGTTAAATGGCGATTTAGCGTGGAATGCAAAATGTAACGAACCTCAGTGAAGTTATTCCGGTGCAAACTAGTTTAAAACCTCCAAATGATACACAGATCGAGGAAATAATGCGTCTACGATTCGTTAAACCTCAGACTTATCGGAAATGGCGCTAATAGCGTGTTTACGGTTCGTTAGACCATAATGAATGCTAAAAGGGTTGTCCCCTACGTCTTGTTCAAGACGTAGGGGACAACCCTTTTTTGTAACTGGGAATAGGCACATTTCTGCTCTCTGATATAAGTTAAACTAAGATTACAATTGAGCCACTTGCGGATTACAGGACTATCTTCGAATTGCGCGTATCCCCAGAATTTTGATTTAACTTAAAACGTGAAAATCTGGAGAGAAGCATATACTTCCCATGAGGCTTTTTTGCAGAAATCTTTTACCCCATCTTCCGCCCAAGCTGCTCAATCTTATCAAGCCAATTCTTTCTCTGTTCATCTGACTTTTTACCAACTTGATCTACAGGTGTTATCCGCACAGGTTTGATGCCAGTCAGTGCAAATGTGGAGATCTTCATCATTTTATGTGCGGGCTCACCCTGGAACCATTTGAAATACCAGCTTGGGCCATCCATGGTAGTGATCATGCGAGCGGTGCGGCCTTTGAGCAACTGATCTGGAAAAGGTTTACCTTTTTGATACTTGAAGGCGTAACCTGGCATAAAGATTCGGTCAACGAAACCTTTCAGCAGGGCAGGTGGTCCTCCCCACCAGATTGGGAATACCCATACAAGATGCTCGGCCCACTTGATTGCTTCTTGGGCCTCCAGCAAATCTGGTTCAAGTGGAAGTTTATTACGATATCCTCCCTCCAGATTCATGTTGAATGCCAACTCGTTAAGGGTGATCATGCGGACGTCGGCACCAGCCTGCACCGCACCTTTTCGGTAAGCCTCGGCGATTGCACCGTTGTAACTGGGAGAGACGGGATTGCCTTGAATAATTAATATTTTTTTCATGGAAGATGACACGTCCTGACTATTTTAGTTAATGAACACTAACCTCATGTGCAAAAAGAAAAGGTCACGTATGACCCGGTAATCCATCTGTATATCCTGATGGTATGTTGACGATTCTCTTTTAGAAGTTATTCAACAAGTCCGCCTTTGATTACGAATCATGCCTAGCGGCATAATCCGCATCGAATATGGGATTCAGCCGAAATAAGAGGGGTGCTTACGAAGGTTGTTTCCTTCGGAAACAATGTAGTTGCTCACGTCGTTTTCCCTACACTCCGCTACTCCATTTCTAGCTTCATCCCATCTCCATCGTTACTTCTGAGATAAGTGCCCCAACATTGATGCAAGCCGGTGAACCGTTTCCCCCGTATAAGGTACCAACAGCTCCGGTAGCTCACCTTGCATACTGGAGACCGCCATGCGTGTAATTGCACCGATCACCAGAACGGCTGTGAGCCGTGAATCCTGCTGAGGCAGTTCGCCCCGCATCATTCCCTGATCGATCAGATCCATCAACGCATCCAACGGCTGACGGTAATCCTCGCTGCTTCCGGCTTCAATGAATATTTCATGATTCTGTGAAATCAGTAGCAGTCCGTAGGGATCTTCATCATGCAGATGGAGAACCTCGGTAACCAGTTGCTTGAAGCGTTCCAACACCGGACCTTCCTGTCGAACATACCCGTCAATCAGTGCAGTATAGTCGACACAGTATTGGGTGAAGGCTTCCAGGGCAACGGCATCTTTGTTTTTAAAATGTTTGTAGATCGCCGCATCGGTTACTCCGGCGGCGTCACCGATCTCTTTGACGGATATGCCGTCAACGCCTTTGGTTGCGAACAAGCGCATCGCCGCTTGTAGGATATCTTTCTTTTTGCTATCCACATGAGATTTGTTCTTCATGATTGTATAGTAAGTGATTACTAACCAAAATGCAATAAGCAATTTTGAAACTCTGAATTGAGACACTGAATAAGCTCTTACGACCAAAGCTTGCAGGCTTGTGAGCGGCAACGTATGATGAATAGAAATCAACATCGGAGTAGCAGGGAGAACGAAATGGATGGTGGGTAGCGTGAACGAAGAGTTGGATGCATACAGCTGGGTGACGCCCGAAGGAATGCTGAATGATCACTATATAACAAGCCGCGAGCAGTTGTATAAAGGAATAAACGGACGATATGTGGAGCGATTCACGATTCCTACCGGGGGCAGTTATATTTTCAAACCACTGACGAATCCTGCGCAGCATGGACGGGAACGATGGATGTACGAGCATGTGATGTCTGGCTTACCACCAATCTATCCGCAACTCATTGCAGCGTCGGATCTTACCATTGCTCCAGCACAGAGCTGGATGATCTACGAGGATTTGGGGCAACTGGTGCATGATTCGCAAGAAGCGACGATGCTCGGCGCAGCGGCACATATGGCAGTATGGCATGCGTTGTCTGTCACGGATTGGAGCGAACTGCCTCGCGTGGGCCAGAAACCGCCCATTCACACAATGCTGGATGAGTTACAAATGCACAGACAATCTACGGATGAATTTTTATCCAGGCTGGATATGCAGCTGTCCGAATCCGATTGGGACAAGATCTCCAGGTTGATCCTCATGGCAGAGGAAGAACTTCCAACCGTTTTGTGTCACGGAGACCTGCATCCAGGTAACATGGCGGAGGTGGACGGCAGACTGGTCATCTTGGACTGGGAGCATGCCCATCTGAATGCGCCATTGTGGGATATATTTCACCTAGTTGATCTCTCGCATCCGCTGTTTCCCAGAACGGTTACGCCTGCATTGCGAGAGCGGGTTATGGATGTTTATTTGGACAAACTGGGGAGCCTGGGCATGCAGATTGAACGGGTTTCTTTTGCAGAATGGTACCACGCCTATGCTATTGTATTCTCACTCTGGATGCTGCGTTTGATTGACGGTGACCTGAGAAGTGAGGAATGTGTGTGGCCGAAGGAACAGTTGCGTAACCAGTGGCATGAGACGGCAGCGACGCTGGAACAGTGCATGAAGCACTTGGGTGAGGAATAGAAATGAGGGGTGAGAAGCTTGCGTAAAGTCGGACTTGTTATGCGTAAAATTCAATTCACGGAAGCACAGGGGCCACGCGTATTTGCGGATCGGCTGAAGCAGATTGGTCTGGAGCTGGGCGTGGATATTGTGTTCATCTCGCCGGAGCGTCATGTCAGCGGATACGACTGGTTGCCGGGTTATGAGCATGAGAAAGGTGACCTGGTGAACTACGATATCGTGCTGGATCAGATTCATAGTCAAAATATAGAGCATGTTATCTACACCGTATCCGGGTTTACATTTTTGAAGATGTTCTTACCGAAAAGCGTATTGTTCCCGCACAGTTTCCCCGATCCCGCGCTAACGGGATATGAGATGATGAAGCCATTTTATACGATGGTGGATAAAGCAATTGTACAGACGGAGTTTTTGAAAACAGAGCTGGGTCGCAATTTCGGTGTACATGACGTGAATGTTATTCCGATTGGCTTTAGCGAAGAGCTGGCGAACCGGCACTATGATCCGAGTCAGGTTGTGCATAATCGGGTGCTCTGGATCGGTAGGGATGAAGCGAATCGTCGCCCGGATCTGGTGCTGGAATACGCTCGGCAGAACCCGGACAAGGAAGTATATATGGTGTTTGGCGGTGTACGCTATAAGGAAACCATGAAGAAGTACGACATTCCTTCCAACGTGAAGCTGAAGTTTGCGCTCACGCAGGATGAGATATTTACGTTGATGAACTCATCCAAGGTGTATTGGAACTGTTCGGCCTTTGATACATTTGCTATGCCGTTGACGGAAGCGATGGCGATGGGCAAAATGGTCGTGAAGCCGGAGCATGCCTGCTACGGTCACATTCGATCCACGCATGCCTTTGCAGGCAATGAGGATAATTGGTTTGAACTGGTGAACATGGCTGCGGCTGCGCCGCGCAGTGTGTCAGAAGACAACCGGGAGTATGCGTTTGGTGCCTTTTCGCGCACGAAGATGAAAGAAGGGTACCGACACTTTTTCTCGGATTGGTTGAAGTAACGTAAGGTCTGTAACAAAGGGCTTAATCCATCCAGCAACAGGAGGGGAACCTTATGGAAGTACTGATCTTGTGGACATTGGGAATGTGGGCGGTGCTGCTGCTGATTGAATGGCTTATTTACCGATTGCAAGGACGGCGAATGACGTGGGTTCAATATATATTGCCATGTGTGGCCTTGCTCGGCGGTGCCGTTGTAATCATGATCAGCATCGATATTGGCGGGTGGAACGGCATCGGATATGCCCTGCTCGGCGCATCACTGGGTACCTCGGGAATGTTAACACTTATTACGGTGGCAATCAGGGATGTAATGCTTCGGCGACGGGGCAGGAATTAAGCGTAAGAATGAAACTACTGTACAGTATGATTGAATTGGGCGAAGGGATGGTTGCGGAAACGCATTCGTCTGTGATATATTGACATTAATTATGACAAGGGAGGTGAAGACAGGTGAATCACGAGATGCTTAACAACCGTATTAGCCAGCTGCCGATTGCTATGGCTGGCATTGTTCATACTTTTCTGACCAACGGGAGAAGTCTGTCCAATTTTGAATATACGGAAGTTAACATTTGCGAGAAGATGCCTGCCTTGACCTCATTCGGACGATAAGCGATATTGCTTGAATTCTGAAGGGCCGCGGAGCTAACCTCCTGCGGCTCTTTTTGTGTTGCGGTCAGGATCTTCCATACCATAGGAGGAACCTTATTATGATAATGATTAGCGCGCAACAACTGACTCAATACCACGGAGCACATCTGGTGCTGGACGGCATTACGTTTGAAATTATGGAAGGTGACAAGGTCGCCCTGATTGGCCGCAACGGAAGCGGCAAGACCACACTTATGCGCCTGATGGCAAGACTGAACAAGCCGGATGAAGGGCAATTGATGATCAAGAAAGATACACGAATGGGATATGTGGCTCAGGTTCCAGAAGGATTGGATGACCATACCGTACTGGATGTACTGAGTCTTGGATTCAAGGAGCTTATGATATGTCGCACGCAAATGAAGGAAATGGAGCAGCAGATGTCCGATCCGGCATGTGTAGCAGACCCTAATCAATTGGAGCGCCTGCTGAAACGCTACGCGGCACTGCAAGACCAGTTCGAGCGTGAGGGTGGATATGAAATGGATGCCCGGATCGATCAGGTGGCGGACGGTTTGGATATCGCCAAGGCACACTATGGTTGGCGCTTTGGCTCCCTGTCTGGTGGGGAGCAGACTCGGGTGGTGCTGGCTTCACAGCTAATCGTAAGACCCGACCTGTTATTGCTGGATGAGCCGACAAACCATCTTGATCTGGAGCGGGTTGAGTGGCTGGAAGGATTTTTACGAGAATATCCCGGCACCATTGTCCTGATCTCGCATGATCGCTATTTTCTGGATCGGGTCGTGAATCGAACACTGGAGCTGGAGGATGGAGAAGCGGAAACATCTGCTGGCGGTTATACGGAATATATGAAAGTGAAGGAACAACGGCTGTTGCAGCAATTCGAGGAGTTCAAGGAGCAACAGAAGGTTATCAAAAAAATGAAAGAAACGATCCGCCAGTTAGAGGAGTGGGGCCGAGTTGGTGGGAATGAAAAGTTCTTCAGACGGGCGGCTTCTATGCGTAAAGCCATCGAGCGGATGGAACAGGTGAAGCGTCCTGTACTGGAGCGCCGCAATGCCGAGTTCGATGTGCGTCCTACGGATCGAACGGGTAAAAGGGTAGCGGTATTGGAACAGGTCGAGAAGAGCTATGGCGAGCGTGAAATCCTGCGCGGAATCTCGGGTCTGTTGGAATATGGGGATAAAATTGCACTCATTGGACGCAATGGCTCCGGCAAGACGACCCTGTTCAAGCTGTTGCTTGGTGACGAGCAGCCCAATGCGGGCAAGCTGGAGTGGGGAGCACGCGTGGATGTAGGGTATCTGGCTCAACAGGAGGAACCCACGAATCCAAAGCTGAACGTACTCGAATACTTCCGTCTGGAAGCAGGCGTGGAAGAGGGAGAGGCTCGCGGAATTCTGGCCCGATACCTGTTCTATGGAGCGGATGTATTCCGCTCTGTCGGGCAATTATCTGGTGGGGAATGGACGCGTCTGCGGCTAGCTCTGCTGGTGCAGCGCAAACCCAATGTACTGTTGCTCGATGAGCCAACCAACCATCTGGATATCGCATCGAGAGAAGCGCTGGAAGAGTCACTGGTTGATTTTGAAGGAACCGTACTTGCCATCTCGCATGATCGGTACTTCGTCAATCGCCTCGCTTCCCGTGTGTGGGAACTGGAGGACGGTCAGATGACCGCTTACCTGGGAGACTATGAGGCGTATCGTGAGAAGAAGCTTGATATGCAAGCTCGTGCGGCGGCGACAACTCAGGCTACAGCAGGCGTGGGCGTTTCTTCTCGTGGGAACACCAAGTCAGAGATGAAGTCAGGTTTAACGTCCGCGCCCGGCGGGACTGCCAGATCAGGGAAGAAGCCAGGAGCAACCTCGACAATGAACGGATCCACTGTTGTAGCTGCCGGTGGAAGTCATGATCATAAAGCTTCTACTGAATCAGGTAAGGCGTTGACTCCTTCGGCAGCAACTGCATCGAAACATAGAAGTGGCAGTGGCAACCAACAATCTGCGGAGAAGCTGGAACAGACGTTGGCTCGTCTTGAGGCAGAGATTCAGGTGCTGGATCAACAGTTGGAAATGGTGCAGAACAATCCGCTTGAACTGGAACAAATCTGGAATGATCGCGAGCAATTGTCCGCTGAATATAATGATGTATTGGCACAGTGGGCTGAGTTATAAGTCAGAATGGCATGAGCATAAGATTAAACAAGTGCGGTCGGAGAGTCTTCTCCGGCCTTTTTGAACTGAATTACATACCAAACGCGGAATCCACTTGTTAGCCAAGTTTCGTTGATCCAGAAACGGGCGTGAAAACCTGTTCTATTTTAGTTAAACCACATAATGCATTATCATCAACAGTGCCTCGAACAGTAGCTTTTATTACATGTCATGGTGAATAAAATCAATTTCATAAATCACTAAAAATGGAGTTTTGTAACTAGACATAGACAAATTAAACCATTTTGATCTATGTCTAGCCTTGATTTGAAGCAGCTAAAGGTACTATGAAATTGATTCACTAGTGTAACTTTTTTCCTTCGGATGCGTTAAATACGTTTGTATGAATTGAAACGGCTCACCTAAGAGCTCGCAAAAAGGGAGGTTATCGGTATCTATTATTCATTGACGTATCGGAGTTGGTCGGATGATCGACAAGCGGAGACAGGGGTGCTGGAACAGACTTCAGTCACACGAGATGAACTGTTCATGCGCAAACTGGTGGATGCCACCTTGGTGAAAAACAAACTCTGGGCGCATCTGTCCAATGAATGCCAGGATGGGCGGGAACATGCAGTATATGTAACGCCATATGACCAACAGATGCCGGACGAGTACGGTGCAGCCATTGCGGATGCTGCGCTGGCGATGTGCAAAATGTCTTCTATGTATAGTGCAGAGTATATGCTCTGGAATGGAAGTTCATTTCAGGAGTTGGAACTCACAGCTTCCTCCACCTATACGATGGAGCTTGCCGAGCAACTGCTGGACCATTACATGGTTCGCGGTGGCAAGACGTATGAGTTCCTGTATTCCGTGCTGGATGCAGATCGCAAGAAAGTGTTGTTTTATATGAAAGAGGTGGATCTGTAATGAGTGACCAAGAGCGGGTGCAAGCATCAAAACCCGGATCAAAAGCAAAGCTGGTTGCTTTCTCCCTGATGCTGGCGGTTCCTGCCGTGTTATCCGGTTGTGGTAGCAACAATGATGAATGTGACCCGGAGTATGATACCGGATGTGAATATGATTCCAGCAGTGGGCACTATTACTACGGTGGGTCGTCGTATCGAAGCAACAAGGACAGTAACAGCTCCTATAGCAAATCCAAGTCCAAATCAAGCGGCTTCGGTAGCTTCTTCCGCAGCTCGGGAGGATAACCGGATGAGGCAAGTGGTTCAACTGCCGTTAAGTCACGAAGAGGTATTTCAGGGTGAAACGGAACAACAGATTCCATATCATCGAATGTACGGGAAGCAATATTGTGTGCCAGCATTAACGGTCTACTCTCCCTCGGAGGTGCTGGAACTGCGTATTGCAGCCGAGGCGGTAGACGGCATTTACTGTAAAGTGATGCGATTTATCCAGCAATATATGCCGGATTCCTTTTTGGAACATCAGTTAGGTATCCATCCCGGGCTTATTCCGGCGGCACGCATGGAGATGGTGACTGGAGGCATTACCCGTCAGGACTGGATTATCGGAGAAGCTGGGCCCAAGTGTATTGAAAATAATACGGACACGCCTACGGGCATACCGGAGGCTGCTGCATTGGAAAATATCCTGGTCGGTCTTGCTGAGGATGCCGCGTTAACTGCGCCATCTGCCGAGATGGATACACGTATTCGGGAATGTTTCAAGATGTGGCTGGAATTCTATACAGAGCAGGGATTAAAGGGTCCGGTGACATTCACTTCTTTTGGCGAACATGTCGAAGACCGAACAAATACGGAATACCTGATGAGACGTTGTCAGGAAGCGGGATACGAGGTTTTCTATGCTCCACTTGAGGAACTGGAGATTGTTCCGGGGGAGGCGCTTTACCATAGGGGGCGGGAGATTAACTTGCTGTATCGCCTTTATCCGCTGGAGTATCTGATCGATGATCGGGATGAGACGACAGGGGTGGAGATTGGGGCTGCGCTGCTTGAACTTGTACGTGAGGGAAGATTGGGCCTGATGAATCCCGTTCAGCATGTGCTGATGCAGAGCAAAGGCTTCATGGCAGCAATCTGGTCACTTTACGAGCGTAACGAGCAAACCCCGGAATATTGCGGGTTTACCCTCTTTGATGAAGCAGAGATGGACGTGATTTCCCGATATCTGCTACCCACCTATTTTTCATCTGAGCCCTTCGAGCTGAACGCCATATCATATGTAGCCAAAAGCTATTGGGGGCGCGAAGGCAGAGGAACTCTTTTGCTGGATGGAGGAAGGGACAATGCCTTTGGAAAGCAGGATATGGAGCATCCTCTTAACGAGGCGCTGGAATCCAATCTTGCATCTGGGGCAACGGACGAGGATGAAGAGATCACAGCTTATTACGAAAATCAGCCCAAAATCTATCAGCAGCTGGTTCCGATGGAACAGGCAGTGATCGAGACGGAAGATGGAGCGTACAGTGGTTATCTGCTTACAGGGGTGTTTGTTATCGGTGGGCGTTTGGCTGGGATACTACCACGGGTCGGGGAGAAAGTAACTGGAGATATGGCCTATTATTGCGCGGCTACAGTTCGTGAACGGATGAATGATGAGGAGGAAAAGGAATGGAAAACTTGGGATTAAACCTCGTGAATGTGGCGGTGGGTGTAGGCATTCTGCTGGTGGTATTGGTATGTGGATATTTCGCTTTTAGCAAATTGACCCGGTATAACGATAGTGAGGAAATCGCCAAAGGTAACGAGGCGGCAGGCATGTACATGGGCAGCAAATTACTGGGACTGTGTATTATTGTGGGCATGGTATCTTTCTCGACGCATTCGTGGTTGGATATGCTGCTGTGGTCGGCGTTTGGAATTATTGTGCTGTGCCTGGTCTATATTATATTTGATTTCCTGATTCCAAAAATGCGGGTGTGTGACGAAATCGCACGAGGTAATATGGCGGTAGCACAGCTGCTGCGTTCGATTATCATCGGCGTTTCCATCGTCATTGGTACGTTTTTGATGTAAAATAAGACATAGTGTTTTATGGAGTTTACTATATAAACGGAAGAAGGAGCGCGGCATCATGAGAAGAGTCATCATCGATACAGATACAGCAGGAGACGATACGATTGCGATCCTGACGGCATTGCATCACTTTCAGGTGGAAGGCATCACCATTACGGGCGGTAACGTACAATTCGACCAGGAAGTTGAAAATGCCCTGTACACGGTACAGGTTGCTGGACATGGCGGCAAGGTGCCGGTATATAAAGGATGCGAGCGTCCGCTAATGGCCTACGGAAAGGCTCAGCACCGCACAGTGGAAGATGTGCATGGCGATGATGGTATGGGCGGCGCGCATTTCCCGAAGGCGGATCAGCGTCCCGAGAGCGGGCATGCGGTTGATTTTATCATTGAGAAGGTGCACGCAAATCCGGGCGAAATTGAACTTCTGGCTATTGCTCCACTGACTAACATTGCGATGGCAATTCAGAAAGACCCCACGATTATCCCGGAGATTGCTCACCTGTACATCATGGGCGGAACGAATAATGCACTTGGCAATATCACACCGGCGGCGGAGTATAACTTCTACGTGGACCCGGAAGCAGCGAAAATTGTACTGCATGCCGGAATTCCGATCACGATGGTTGGCTGGGAGATGTGCACGCAATATTCAGTGATGGACGATGACGATCATGCAGAGATTGCGGCTCTGGGTACATCGGGTGCCGATTTCTTCACTGCAATCAACAAAGTGGTTATGCAGTTCAACAAGTCGGTACATAAACTCAATGGCACCACTCATCCGGATACATTGTTGATGGCTGTAGCGGCAGATGAATCCATCATGACCAAGTCGGGTCAATATTATGTGGATGTGGAAGCGGCAGGAGAACTGACACGTGGATACAGTGTGGTTGATATCAACGGACGTTTTGGCAAAGAGCCGAATGTACGTGTCTGTGAAGCCATTGATCGGCCCAAATTCAAATCTATGCTTCTGGACGTTCTCTCAGCGATCCAATAAAACGCAAGAATTTAACTGCAGGAAAAAGAAGAAAATCCGTGCCTATCCCAGGTACGGATTTTTTATTGCCTATTTTAATCTAACTCTGCTGCAACAAAAACGAGCGAATGCCTGTCGTGACCAGATCATGGTCTTCCTCATCAGGCAAACCCGATACTGTAATGGTGCCGACCTGTCCCTCATTTTCCAGAATCAGCGGGAAAGCACCACCAGCCAGAACATAGTCCGATGCAGGCAGATTGAAGTCTTGCTCAAGTGTCTGGTTTTCGCTTCTCAACCGCAGGGCGGTATGCCAAGAACTGGAGGAGAAATGATTCACCACGTTGTTCTTGCGTCGAATCCAGTCTTCGTTGTCGGGATGAGTGCCTTCCATCGCATGCAAAAAGAGACGATGCCCCTCCAGGGTGATGTCGATGGTCACGGCTTGGGAACGACGCTTCGCTTCTTCAACCAGATGCAGGCCAAGGTTAAGTGCCATTTCAGAATCAAATGTGTCAAATACCAAGTCCTTTTCTTCCTGTTGCATTTCCTTTAATTTCTCTGTCGTGGTCAGGTTCAAATTACAGGCATCCCCTTTACGTATATGATTGATGTCTACATTCGACATGGATTGGTGTAGTCCCTTCTGGATGCAGTCTGAACGATGTTAGTGGACGTTATTTGCGTGGTTAAAGACCGTTCATTTGGAGACCGTACATCGGCTGTGTTAAAGTGAAGGGAACCTAATATACATAACTCTTAAAGTTAAAATAAGTTATTGCTACGTAGGCAGGAGGAGAAGCACGATGCTGTTTTATTTTGTAGCACTGCTGGTGACTTTGGTGGACCAGGGAACCAAGATTGCAGTGAGGATGTATATGGAAGTTGGCGACGTCATGAGACTGGGTAACTCAGGCATGCAGTTACAGCATTACGAGAACAGTGGAATGGCGGGCAGCATGTTTCAGGGAAATGCGCGTTTGTTTGGTGTGATTGCTGTTCTGTTCATAGCAGGCATGCTGTATTACCGGAGTAAAGGTGAGATTCGCGGTTTCTGGATGCAAGCTGGCGCGGGTTTTATGGTCGGTGGGGCGTTGGGAAATGCAATCGATCGATTTATCTATGCCCGGGTAACGGATTTCCTCGTATTTCCGTCAGGACGCGGGATTTTGAATCTCGCTGATGTCGCAATTAACATCGGTGTGGTCATGATCATCATCGGCATGTTGATTCGTGCATATCAGAGTTATCGGGCCAAGCGTTTACGTAATGCTTTGCCGAAAGCAGAACGTTCGTAATAGGTTGGATAAAAGCGTTACAGTGGCTGAATATAAGCTGAAAAAATGAGGGACATTGGATATTATCCAGTGTCCTTTTTGTTATGCCCAATTCGGGTCATGGGAAGAACTGCCTTGATTCATTTTTATCGAAACCGTTTTAGAAATAATAAAGACGTATATCATCCATTCAGATTGAAGTCGGTTTGGAAGGATTAACCAAATGGTTATTTCACCATCTGAATGGGTAAATTTTTACGTATATAAAGTGAAACTAAGATATACACGAACACGGAGAGTGCAGAACCAATCTGAAGAAGCGCAGCTAAAAGCTTTCTGAAAGAAAGCTGCTTCGAAAGCATACGCTAAAACCGGATTTTCCCTTTGAGGAAGGGAATCAAAAAATCTGGGGATAACAACGATCGGAAGATGGTACTGCAATCGGAGTGACACTGTGTAAATCACATTAGTTCAATTTATAAAGCTGAGGGAGGTACAACATGAGAACAACGCTTACCAAGGCTCTCGGGACAATGTTGCTGTGTGGAATGATGGCTGTACTTTTATCTTCCTGTACCAGTGGGGATAGTGCGAATGGCAAAGTGCAGATTGAGTTTTTCCAGAACAAGCCTGAAGCCAAAACAACCTTTGATGAATTAATTAAAACATTTAATGCGGAGCATGACGATATTCAGGTGACACAGGTGAATCCGCCGGATGCGGAGACGGTATTGAAGACCCGTGTCGTCAAAAATGATATACCGGATATTATGGCCATGGGGGCAACGGATACGTATTCCATTCTGGCCCAGAGTGATATTTTCACCGATCTGACGGACAGCTCATTACTCCAGACGATTGATCCGAACTACATACAAATGCTGAATGATCTCACAGGCATGGACGAAGTGACTGGTATTCCTTACGCGACTAATGCAAACGGCATCATGTACAACAAAACGCTGTTTAAGGAAATGGGATTGGACGTGCCCAAGACGTGGGATGAACTCATTGCAACCGCCCAAAAGATTAAGGATGCAGGTGAGATTCCATTTTACTTCACATACAAGGATGACTGGCAGACGAGCCTGCCGTTCAATGCACTAGCCTCCAATCTGGTTGGTATTGATTTCTACCAAAAGCGGCGAGATAACAAAGTGACGTTCAAAGAGAAGTACCGCGAGGTAGCTGAGAAGCAACTGGAACTCATGAAATACGGTCACGGCGATAACTTTGGTAAAGCTTATTCGGACGGTAACCGTGCCTTCGCTAACGGTGAAGCCTTCATGTACATCCAGGGAACCTGGGCCATCTCGGAGATTCGCAAAGCGAACCCAAATGTTGACATCGGTTTTTTCCCATTCCCTACGGGCAACGATGCAAGCGAGATCAAGCTGGTGAACGGGATCGACTCCCTGTTTACCATTGCGGCGGACACGCCTAATCGCGAACAGGCAGAGACGTTTATTGCGTTCCTGTTAGAGCCTGAAAATATCGGAAGATATATTGACGAACAGACACTGTTCTCTGCGGTAGAAGGCGTGAAGCAGGATGATCCTGCCGTACAGGAATTGATGCCATATATCGAGCAGGGCAAGGTTATTGACTTTCCCGATCACTATATTCCGGCTGCGGTGCAGCTGAATTCCATCGTACAGTCCTTTTTGCAGAACCAAAACATCGACAACTATCTAGATACACTCGACAAAGAATGGGACAAGGTTGCTAATCGGCGCTAAGCCTTGTCTGAAGGAGGATGGAGTATGAACAAGCGTATCGCACCTTATTACTGGATGACGGTTCCGGCGGTTGTATTGTTCTTTGTATTTATGACACTGCCGGCCCTCCAGGGCATCTATTATTCATTTACGAATTATAACGGATTCGGGAAAGAGTATGATTTTGTTGGCTTTAAAAACTATTTCAACTTGTTCCAAGATGACAATGTAGGCAATGCCTATTGGTTTACGTTCAAATTTGCGATCGTGGTGACGATCCTGACCAATATTCTAAGCTTACTCATTGCACTCGGGCTGAATGCCAAGATTAAGTTTCGTAATTTCTTCCGCGGCATCTACTTCCTGCCCAATATTCTGAGTGTACTGATCGTAGGTTACATATTTAACTACCTGTTCTCCAACGTATTCCCGATCTGGGGACAAAATCTGGGCATCAACGCGCTATCCACGAACATACTTGGTAGCGAGAGCCTGGCTTGGATCGGTATCGTCATTGTTGCAGTTTGGCAATCGGTGGCCCTGAATACGATTCTGTATTTGGCTGGTCTGCAAACGATACCAACGACACTGTACGAGGCATCCAACCTCGACGGCGCAGGCAAATGGCGTGAATTCTGGAGCATTACTTTCCCGCTTATTGCCCCGTTCTTCACCATTAATATGGTGCTGGCGATGAAAAATTCACTTATGGTCTTCGACCAAATCGTAGCCTTGACCAACGGTGGTCCCGGACGGGCGACGCAGTCCATCTCCCATCTGATCTACACCGGCGGATTTGAAGGCGGCGAATATGCTTATCAATCTGCGAACTCGGTTATTTACTTCATCGTTATTGCGGTGATTTCAATTCTGCAAATCCGGTTCCTGCAAAGAAGGGAGATGGATCTGTAATGAGAAGCCGTACACGAATCAATTGGCTCGTTATGCTGCTCGTTGTGCTGGGTACCTTGTTTATCCTGTTCCCATTATATATGACCGTTACGATTGCTTTGAAAAATCCAGAACAGATGGCCCAGTCGGTCTTTGCCATTCCGACCACACTTCACTGGGAGAATTTCGCGAGAGCTATCGACATGACAAACTTCTTCCAATCGTTCCGTAACAGTGCGATCGTTACCGCATCAACGGTGCTCTTGACGTTGCTCAGTAACTCGATGGTGGCCTATGCGATTGCGCGGAATATGGAGAAACGCAAGTTTTTCAAAGGACTGTATTATTACTTCGTCAGCGCGATGTTCATTCCGTTCCCGATCATCATGCTGCCGATTGTTAAGCTGACCGCATCGCTGGAGATGACAAATCTGGTAGGTCTGATCTTGCTGCACACGGTATATGGCCTGGCATTCAACGTATTTGTGTACGTGGGATACATCCGGTCCATTCCGGTGGCATTGGAGGAAGCGGCGTTTGTGGATGGGGCGACAACCTGGGGCACGTTCTGGAAAATCATTTTCCCGCTCATGGCGCCCATCAGTGCCACGGTTGGTATTCTGACCTGCCTATCGACATACAACGACTTCTTGTTGCCACTCATTATTATCAGTGATCCGGGACAGTACACGCTGCCGCTGGTACAGTATGTATTCCAAGGACAGTTCAATACTGAATTTAACCTTGCATTTGCATCATACCTGCTCGCGTTACTGCCGATGATTATCATCTATCTGTTCGCACAGAAGTGGATCATCAACGGGGTTACCCAAGGGTCCGTGAAATAACTGAAGTTGTGTCACAGAGAAGGATATGTGTGAAGGGATATGAACAAAGAGAGGTGGACTTTAAAAGTTCCCTCTCTTTTTTTGATCCTTGTCATTTAACGTTTGGGAACTATTCGGGAGGATTGATTAACCTGTAAAACTATGCTATTTTTTAGTCGTTAGTTTAATCGGTAAACAAAGACTAAGAGAGAAGAAGAGTAAGGTTCATTTCTGCAAGCGCTTTAACTATATAAATGAACTAAACATTTACACGAGAACGGAGAGGGCAGAAATAACCTGAAAAAGCGGAGCTAAAAGCTTTCTGAAAGAAAGCTGCATCGGAAGCATATGCTTCGCCTTTATCACCGGATTTTCCCCTTTAAAAAGGGAATCAAAAAATCTGGGGATAACAGCGATTGGAAGGTTATTCTGTCATCGTAGTGGCTAGTGTAAATATTCTTTTGTTCATTTTATATAGAAGAACTGAATACGTAGATAAATCCGGCATCGTTTGTACCCAGTCTTCAAGAGCACGGGCGTAAGGTGGTGGGTTCTTTTACATGCCAAAAAGAGAGGAGAATGGGGAAGTTGCACGGGAAAAAAGGACATTTTAACTCACTTCGCAATCAGATCTTCATTGGTTTTGTTATGGTGATGCTTGTTGTTCTGCTGCTCGCAGGCATAACGGCTTATGATCGGGTAGCTGCCCTGCTGAAAAGCAATGCGGAGAAACATATTCACCAAACCGCCGTCCAAGCCAGTGGAAGATTGGATGCAATCATTGCACAAGTGAATTCGCTGACTGCCCAGGTGGCGGATGATGCATATGTGCAACGTCTGCTCAGCGATGAGAAACAAGGCAACCCGGCGACCTTTAATCAGCGCCAAGCTCTCTTGCAGATTGCAGGCAGTTATCAGTCTTTCATTAATGGCGCACAAAGTATGGAGATATACACTACGGGTTATAACCGCATCTTTCCGATGGATGACCGATCCCTCGATCTCAGAGTGGAGCGCAACTGGATCAACCTGGCGGATGAAGGAAAAGGCAGACTGGTATGGGCAGGCGCTGACCCTGAAGATCCGGGTGTGCTCCTGGCTATTCGGCGGATTAACCTGCTGGATCATTCTTTCGAACACGGAGGTTATGTGGTGGTGCGGATGCAGCGTAGTTTTTTTCAACTCAATGATTCGAATGGGACAGATGGTTCGCAGGACTCTATCATGCTCTTGGATGGTGCAGGCGAAGTGGTGAGTTCCGATCTGGAAATTAATCTCGATCCAAAGGCCATATTGGACAGCGGATCAGTCGTGCAGAACGGGGAGGAATCCTATATCGTCGTCAGGCAAAAATCGGAGTTAACGGGATGGACACTTGCTGTCCTGACCCCGTTGCGGGAGACAACGGAAGGTGTATCCATCCTGAGAACAGCGTTGCTCGTCTCGGGAATGATTGGTGTTGTTCTGTTCCTTATCATGTCCTTCTTCCTGTCCACCATGATTACACGTCCACTCATACGGCTGATGCGGGCCATGCGCAGTGCAGAGCCGGGAGCAATGAGACCTAATCTAATGGTTAGCTCTACGATGGAGATCAATGAACTTAACAACGTATATAACCAGATGGTCTACAGGCAGAATGAATTGACCCGTGTGGTTCATGAGAAGGAAGTCATGCAGTCCCGGGCTGAGCTGAAGGCGTTGCAATCTCAGATTAATCCCCATTTTCTATTCAACACGCTGGAAGCGTTCTATTGGTCCCTTGAGGAGAAGGGAGACGAGGAGATGGCACGTATGGTTGTGGCGATGTCCCGATTATTTCGCTACATCATCTCCAGTTCGCAGCAGGATGAATGGGTTACGATTGCCGACGAGCTGGAACACGCGGAGCGTTATCTTCAAATTATGCAGATGCGGTTGGGAGAGAGAATGCAATGGCAGATTCAGCTGAGCGATGCGGTACGTGAGGTCCACATCCCGAAACTGCTCATACAGCCCTTGGTTGAAAATGCGATTCTTCATGGGGTTGAAAGTAAACTGGGTCCGGGAACGATAAGCGTCCATGTGGATGCTTCGACCGAGAAAAATCTGGTTCGCATTGAGGTTCGGGATGATGGTCCCGGTATGGATGAATCACGGCTTCAATCTGTCATTCATGCTTTACATGGCGGGCCCGCTGTATCTAACAAGGGTACAGGCGTAGGTCTAATCAACGTACATCGGCGACTGATGCTTTACTTTGGCAGCCAACTTGGCGAACGTTGCAAGCTTTCCATAACAAGTAAGGTTGGGGAAGGAACTGTCATTTGCTTTGAGATTCCCAAGGGAACGGAGGGTGCATATGATTCATGACAAAACGATTCTTATCGTGGATGATGAGCCGCGTACAAGAGAGGGTATTCGCAAAACACTGGAAGGATGGTCGGCAGGACGAAATCACATTCAGACTGCAGAAAGTGGTGTCGAGGCTGTGGAATGGCTCAAGAAAAAGCCAGCAGATCTGTTAATAACGGATGTTCGCATGCCGGAATTCTCTGGCTTGTCTCTGATTGAAGCCATTCAGCATTTTTCGAACAAGCCTGTTGTCCTGATTATGTCGGGGCATGCCGATTTTCAGTACGCCCAGCAGGCCATTAAGCTGGGTGTTGTGGAGTATATGTTGAAACCGATTGATAAGGAACAATTGCTACAGACCGTCGAAAAAGCCCTAAAGTTCAGCGAACAACAACGACGTATTCAAACGATGCAAGAAATGGTTGACCCCAAGCTGCTGGATGTTAAGGAGCGAGGGGAACAGAGGCTAAATAGCCAGATCAGTGAAGCTTTGACCTATGTGGATACTCATCTGGGTGAACATGTAACTATGCGTGAAATCGCTGATCTACTCCATCTCAACTCCAGTTACTTCAGCGTATTGTTCAAGGAACAGATCGGCATCAATTTTAGTGAATATCTTACCCGCAAACGCATTCAGCGCGCGAAGGAGTTGCTTGTACAGACAACGATGCCCATCTCGGAGATTGCCGAACAGGTGGGTTATCAGACGGATAAGTATTTTATCACAGTATTTAAAAGTCTTGAGGGGCTAAGTCCAAGCAAATATCGGCATTCCCTATCTGAACGAAATAACAAATAACCTCAAAAAAGTGGAGTTTTTCCAAATTACTCTGGTCTTATAGGTGTGATAGGCCCGTGCTACAATTTGGTTAAAGCGGTTACATTAACCGAAAAAACCAAGGGGGTTGGAATAATGAGCAAAAAGACGATGGCCATTCTTCTGTCATGGACGCTGGTTCTCGCCGTAATTTTATCCGGATGTAACAGTTCAAGTTCGGATGAAGAGGGTGAATCAGGCAGCAACGGCACAGATGGGAAAGTAACCCTCAAGTTTATGCACCTCTGGCCAGCAGGCAGCTCCGCACAGCAAAACAAACTGGTCAACGATATCATCAAGCAGTATCAGACGGATCATCCCAATGTAACCATTAAGCAGGAAGTGCTGGAGAATGAACAATATAAGAACAAATTGAAAATTCTGTCGGCATCCAATGAACTTCCCGATGTTGGTGTAACTTGGGCTGCCGGATTTCTGGAGCCTTATGTGAAGGGGAACCTGTTCGCACCGGTCGATGATCTGCTGAGTGACTCTCTGGGCGAGAAATTCATAGCCGGAACAACAGAAGCTTATGCCATAGACGGCAAAACATATGCGTTACCAATCGAGTTGAATATCTCCCCCATTTATTATAACAAAGCCATTTTTGCGAAATATAACTTGCAGCCGCCAGCAACGTACGATGAATTCCTGAGTGTGCTGAAGACATTGACAGAGAACGGTGAGGTTCCGATCGCACTGGGCAATAAAGACCGCTGGACCGGCTCACTCTGGTATATGTATCTGGCGAATCGGTTAGGTGGAGATGCACTGGAAAAGGCGATCAATGGCTCTGGCAAGTTTGATGATCCTGCGCTGACTCAAGCTGCTGCCGAGGTACAAAAACTGGTGGATATGAATGCCTTCAACAAAGGTTTCAACGGGTTGTCTAACGATGAGGGTAAATCCGAATTCATGAACGAAAAAGCTGCCATGTACCTGATGGGTACCTGGGAACTGCCAAACTTCACGACTAACCCGGACATCCCGCAGGAATTTAAGGACAAGATCGGATTTTTCAAATTCCCAACAATGGAAGATGGCAAGAGCGATATTAACAGCTGGGTAGGTGGTCCAGGCGTAGGACTGTTCGTGGCCCAGAACTCCAAAGTGAAGGAAGAAGCGCAGAAGTTTGTGCAATACTTTGTGGAAAAATGGGGTGAAAGTTCTGTAACTGAAGCAGGCGTCATCCCGGCTACCAAAGTGGATACAGCTGCAGTACAGCTGCCACAGCTTTACATTGACCTGCTCAACGAATTGAATCAGGCCAGCAGCCTTACACTCTTTGCAGATGTACAGATGAAACCGGCAGCCGCTCAGGCCCATCTCGACATGATTCAGGCGTTGTTTGGCAAAGCGGTAACACCGGAGGACTTTGTGAAGAATCATCAGGCTGCAATTGATAAAGGCAATTGACGTACACACGTTTGAACGCTTGAAGGGAGGATAATGTGATGGACAAAGTCATGTCCAACCGTCTCGTTGCTGCGTTGTACGTGCTTCCTGCACTGCTTCTGCTGCTGGTCTTGGTTTACATCCCGATCGTGCTCACCGGGTATTATGGGTTGATGCAATGGGACGGGATCGGTGCAATGACCTTTATTGGATTGGATAATTACGCCAGACTTCTTCAAGACGGAACATTCTGGCAGAGTGCGAACCATACCTTTTTGCTTGCTTTGTTCTCTGCGCTGAGTCTGATCGGTTATCTGATGATCGCTTTGGTGCTGTCAGGCAAGATCAAGGGGGCCAATCTGTTCCGCAAAATATATTTGATCCCGATGCTGCTGTCTTCGGTCGCGATCGCTCAGTTATGGCTAAAGATCTACCATCCAAGCAATGGTGTGCTGAACACCTTTCTGGAAGCGATTGGCTTCAGCAATCCGCCAGCCTGGCTGGCGGAGCCATCCCTGGTGTTGTATGCACTGTTCGTGCCGATTCTATGGCAGTATGCAGGCTTCTATATTTTGATCTATTATGCGGCCCTCAAAAATATTCCGGAATCTCTGGTGGAAGCAGCCCGGATTGATGGAGCAAGCCCTTGGCAGATCGCTTTTCGAATCAAGCTGCCCCTTATTACAGAAGTCATCAAGGTGACTGTGGTACTGGCAGTGGTGGGCTCACTCAAGTATTTTGACCTCATCTACGTGATGACCGATGGCGGACCAAATGGCTCCAGCGAAGTGATGGCCTCCTATATGTATCGTCAGGCGTTCCGTAGCTTCGACTTTGGTTACGGCAGTGCTGTAGGGTTCTTCCTGCTCTTGATCTGTCTGCTTGTTACCTGGCTGCTTCGTAAAGCGACAGCATCCAAAGATACGATCCAGTATTCCTGACGCTAGTTCGTGTCTGAAAACTCGCTGAAGTGCATCTTTTACCGCCTTTTCGCCCCCTGCTGCGTCACTTTCCCTTGACGTGCCCCGGCACGCCTGCGGAAAATTTCCTTGCTTGGAACGAAAATTCGGCAAAATCTGCCACCTTCGGAGTTTCCAGACACGCCCTAGTGAAATGAAAGGAGGTCCATCCCGGTGAAGACGGATACGGCCGTTAGATTGCCAACTTACCCGGGGACAAGCCGAGGTTCGGCATGGTTAAGGCGATTCGGATATATCCTGCTGTATTTCCTCTTGTCCCTGGTAGCTTTGCTTCAAATTTTACCCTTGGTATGGCTGCTGTTGTTCTCGCTTAAAAATAATCAGGAAGTATTCGACATGGCGCCTTTTTCCCTTCCTGCTACTCCGCGTTGGGAAAACTATGTCAAGGTATGGACAGAGGGAAATATCAGCTTGTACTTCTTCAACAGTGTATGGATTACGGTGGTCTCGGTGGTGATCACCGTGCTGTTCGCCAGTCTGGTGACCTTTGCCATTACACGTATGCGCTGGAAGGGTCGTTCGCTGGTGCTGGGGCTGTTCATGGTGGGTCTGATGATCCCTGTACACTCCACGTTGATCCCGCTGTTCAGCTTGTTCCTGAAGCTTCATCTCACAGATCATCCTTTGTCAGTCATCCTGTCTTATATTGCCTTTAATATGCCAATTACCATTATGATTCTACTTGGATTCTACTACGCTCTCCCCCGGGAAGTGGAAGAAGCCGCAGTGATGGATGGTTGCTCCGTGCATCGGATTTTCTTTCGAATTGTGCTGCCGATGACGTCTTCGGTCATTTCCACAACGGCGATCATTAACATGATCTATAACTGGAATGAATTCATCTTTGTTAATACGTTCATCAGTACAGATTCGTACAAAACCCTGACTGTTGGGGTACAGAACTTTATTGGTCAATACACAACGGATTGGGGAGCCATTGGTGCAACGCTGATGATTAGCATTATGCCAATCCTGATTGCTTTTCTCATCCTGAGTAACCGAATCGTGGAGGGCATTGCTGCGGGTTCTGTTAAAGGTTAAAAGGTTGAGGTTCCAAGGTCCTTCCATTACTTGCTTAAAAGCGAGTTGGGAGGGGCCTTTTTTGTCTTCTGAAACCTCTGATAAGCTTACGGAAATGGGGCTTTATGAAAGCAGTGAAAATACCTATTTATGGAATTACAAAAAACTTTCAACTATTTTCGCAAAACTACTGCATTTTCAAACCACCTGTGCTAACATACCCTAAGAATTAAAGCCCACATGGGAAAGGTGAGAAAATGACAGCAATATCCTCAACCAAAGAGTCCCTTCGTTCTGATGCCAAGGATCTGAATCTGATTCGACTGACATGGCCTATTTTCCTGGAACTCTTCTTATTTATGTTGATGGGGAGCGTGGATACGCTCATGCTCAGCTCGGTATCCGATAATGCGGTCTCCGGCGTTGGAGCAGCCAATCAGATTATTTCTATCGCTATCCTTGTATTGGAAGTCATTGGACATGGTGCTGCGATTGTAGTCGCACAATATATCGGATCCAAAAAGTTAAGTGAAGCAGCACAAGTTACGGGTAATGCGATCACACTGAATCTTATCGTAGGTCTGGTCCTGAGCGGAATCTTCCTTCTGTTCGGAGGACATTTGTTATCACTCCTGAACATTCAAGGCGAAATTTATGATTTTGCCCGTTCGTATATAAATATCGTCGGTGGCGGTATCTTCCTTCAGGCGCTCATTAATGCGCTGGCTGCGACGATTCGTACACATGGTTACACCAAAGAAACGATGTATGTTGCTGTATTCATGAACGTGATTCACGTTGTTGGTAACTATGCATTGATCTTTGGACACTTCGGCCTGCCGAAGCTTGGGGTGGAAGGGGCAGCGATCTCCACGGTGGGAAGCCGTTTTATCTGCCTGCTGATCTTCTTCTGGTTGTTGTATCGTGTGAGCGAGGTACGGGTGGATTTTGAATACTACATTAAGTTGTCCAAGAAATTCATTGGCAAAATTCTGCGGATTGGTATTCCGTCTGCGATGGAATCCATGGTATATCATTCCTGCCAGCTCGTGTTCACGCTGTATGTGACCTATCTGGGCGCAGAAGCTATGGCAACCAAGCAGTATGCGGGTAACATCTCCAGCTATATCTACTTGTTCAGCATGGCGATTGGTATGGGGACATCGATCATTGTAGGTCGGCTTGTGGGTGCGCGGCGCAAAGACGATGCGTACAAACGTGTTTTTGACAGTGTAAAATGGGCCCTTCTGGCCACGGTTATCATTGATGTAATCATCATTTTTTTCCGTGTGCCGCTGATGAGCATATTTACGGATAATCCGGAAATTATCAAGCTGGGGGCTCAAGTGATTCTACTCAGTCTTTTGCTCGAAACCGGGCGTACCTGCAATATTGTGATCATTGGTTCCCTGCGTGCGGCAGGGGATGCAAAGTTCCCGGTATACATGGGTCTGATCTCCATGGTCTGCATGAGTCTGCCACTGGGATACCTGCTCATATTCAAGCTTCATCTGGGGCTCGCTGGTGTATGGCTTGCCATTGCGGCGGATGAGTGGACCCGCGCGGTCATTATGTACTTCCGCTGGAAGAGTAGAGCTTGGGAGAAACATGAACTGGTGGAGCATGATGATGAAGAGGTTGGTGCACAGCCGGTACCAGCTGTCTGACGAATAGATAAATGAACCTGTTGTAGATCAATGAAGTGGCTCTAGAGTAGCCACAGGGCGGCAGTTTCCCAGAAGAGTCAATTACGGAAAGGATTCAATCCGTGATTGGCTCTTTTTGCATCTCCGGCAGAGGTAAACAGAAATAAAGATAGCAAAAATGATCAAAACGGCGATGACATCCTTCACGTATAGTAAGGATATGGAAGGGGGCTTTACCTCAGTTGAGCCGTTACCGTGCAATGATTCAGCAAAGTTTGTTCTATATTGAGACTCATCTGCATGAGCAGATTGGGCTGGAAGAAGTGGCGTCCGAGGCGTTGTTGTCGCCATATCACTACCATCGAATTTTCCGTAATGAGGTGGGCATGACCGTGGTGGATTATATCCGAAACCGTCGGATGAGTCTGGCGTCCACGACCCTCCGATCGACGGATGCGGGCATTTTGGACATCGCTCTGGCGTGTGGCTTTGAGAGTCAGGAGGCCTTCACCCGCGCATTCCGCAAATTATATGGCATGCCACCAGGACGTTTTCGCAAATTATTTGATCTGAAATTATTCGAAGGAAGAACCAGAGGAGGAGAATTACAGATGAATCAGACGTCAATAATTACAGGTTGGATGTTAACCGGAAGTCATCCGCAGAATTATGAGATGGGCATTGATCCGGCCGAAGTGCATCAGGGAAAAGCATCAGGATATTTGAAGGCCGTTACGCCGATGGAGCCTAACGAGTTCGCAACAATGATGCAACAGTTCAGAGCGGACAAGTATGTGGGTAAGCGGATGAAGTTATCGGGATTCGTGAAGACCGAGCATGTGGATGCGTTCTGCGGATTATGGATGCGTGTGGATAATAACGCCCATGATGTACTTCAATTTGATAACATGCATGATCGGCCAATTACGGGTACGCAGCCATGGAATCAGTATAGTATTGTGCTTGATGTGCCGGAGGGCAGTGCGGTCATTTCGTTTGGGGTTATTTTGAACGGCAAAGGAAAAGTGTGGGTCGACAGCTTCCGCTTCGAGGAGGTTGATCTGAACACACCACTGACACATATGGAGACAGAGTACGAGATGTCGGACGAGCCGCTGAATCTGTCATTTGAGGAGTAAATGCAATTTAAGTGCAGATCCATTATCAAGCTGAGGCTATATGGGAATTATGATATAATGCTGGTGAGAATGGAGCTGATGCTGAGTGACGGAATTACTCGATCCACGAGTAGATTTTGTGTTCAAACGCATTTTTGGAAGTGAGCAAAACAAAGATGTTTTGTTAGCTTTTCTGAACAGCACGTTTATAGAGACCGGCGAATCTCCTCTTACGGAGATCACTGTGGTTAACACGTATACAGATAAGGATAGTCCAGAGGATAAACAATCCATTCTGGATATTAAAGCAAAGACGTTAGAAGGCAAACTAATTAACATTGAAATGCAGCTGTTTAACCCGTATAACATGGAGAAAAGGACGTTGTTTTATTGGAGTGAGATGTACTTTCATCAGATAAAAAAGGGTGAAAACTATAGTCTACTCAAAAAATGCGTGACTATTAATATACTCAACTACTCCTGTCTGGATAATGAGCGATATCACAATGTTTTTCATTTACGAGAAGATCATACAGGTATTGGTTTGACGGATGATATCGAAATACATGTGATGGAACTAACCAAATTGGATGAGTATTCTGTTCCGATGGAAAAAGGCGGACTCGTGAATTGGTTATTATTCCTTAAAGGAATAGATACATCAAACTGGGAGGTGCTGGCCATGAATGAACCGATGTTGAAAAAGGCGATGGATACGCTGGAATTTCTGAGTCAGGATGCGTCCACCAGAATGGCCTACGATGCTCGAATGAAAGCATTGAGTGACGAAAAATCAATGATTGAAGGCGCACGAGCTGAAGGAGCGGCTGAAGGCAAGAGAGAAATGGCTCGTGAGTTACTCACACTTGGCGTAGATCTCTCTGCTATAGTTAAAGCATCTGGACTCTCTGAAGATGAAATTAAGAAGTTATTGCCTAAACAGTAACATGAAACGGGAATCTATAGATTAAGGGCTGATCCAATCACGGGTTGGCTCTTTTTGTCGTCATTGGGGTATAAAGAAAGTAGAGCCAAGTCCAAGCTGAGAGGATGAAAGCTTCTCATACAAATTGCAAACTCATCCATAGCTAAATCGCAAAGATCTTGCTAACATAAATAAAAAGAACTGAATATTTACACGAAAACGAAGAGTGCAGAACCAGTCTGAAGAAACGAAGTTCAAAGCTTTCTGTCAGAAAGCTACTTCGGAAGCATATGCTACGCCCTTTATCACCGGATTTCCCCTTTGGAAGAAGGGGATTAAAGAAATCTGGGGATAACAGCGATCAGAAGACGGTACTGCACTTGAAGTTATCTCGTGTAACGTAGAGGATGAATCCCATGAATAAAAAAGTGCTCGTGGTAGATGACGAATCAAGTATTGTCAGTGCCATTGCTTACGCGCTGCGGCGCGAAGGATATGAAGTAGATACTGCGAGGGACGGCGAAGAGGCCTTGGTCAAGGTCGCATCGTTTCACCCACAGGTCATGATTCTGGACGTGATGATGCCCAGGCTTGATGGATACGGCGTATGCCGCAGGCTGGAGGACCGCGAGGATATCGGCATTATTTTGCTGACCGTCAAAAATGATATCGTGGACAAAATCGTTGGCCTGGAAATGGGCGCCGATGATTACATGACCAAACCATTCGAGATCCGTGAACTGCTCGCAAGGGTAAAAGCATTGATGCGCCGTGTCGAGAAAAGCAGTCCACCACCTGACGATTCGAAGAATCAGGCCATCGTGAATGGCACACTGCGTATTCATGTTGCTCACCGCACGGTGACCGTGAATGAGGAGAAGTTGGATCTGACACCAAAAGAGTTCGACCTGCTGACCATTCTCATGTCCAATCCCGAGCGTGTGTACACACGAGACGACCTGCTGGACCGGGTCTGGGGCATGGAGTATGCGGGTGGGACACGGACCGTTGACATTCACATCCAGCGTTTGCGTAAAAAAATTGGAGATACGGATCAGCAAAAATTACAGACCGTATACGGGATTGGCTACAAAGCATCTGCACCTGAAACAGGCGGGGCCATATGAGAGTCAGCATCAAGCTGAAGTTCAGTGTTTTTCTGGCAGCATTGCTTATCCTAACGGTGGTTGTGCTTAGTTCACTGGTTCTGCGCGGTATTGAACGCAATCAGCAGTCACAAATTGAAGGTATTTTATCACAGCAGACACGGCTGGTGAATCTGAATGTGCGACAGTCCTACTACACGGAGTCCGTTCATCTGGAACAGGACGTTTTTTTACAACAAAACGGCCGCAGGCTTGCACAGGAACTGGCCAACTCTACCGGATTGCCGATAGCGCTCTATGATATGAAAGGCCAACAAGTCGGTTCATCGATCAGCTCTGGGGAGAGTGCGATTGTTCAGGATACGCTCAACTATGCACTGCAAAATAAAATTGCCTATCATGAACAAGGGGATACCTTGCTCTATGCGGCACCGTTGGACGGTCCGGATGGACAGATGGGTGCTGTATGGATGCAATATCCGGTCCAAAGCTACCATGAATTCTATACTCGCATCCTTCAATTGTTCATATGGGCGGGCATTGTCGTTGTTGCGCTGAGCTTCATATTAGGTTATCTGTTCTACAATCGGTTTGCCGTTGCGATTACCCGACTGAAGAGGTCCGCAGATTCCATTCGCGAAGGGAATTACATTACGGAGTCTCCTTTAAAGCGCAAGGATGAGTTGGGGGAGCTGGGGCAGGGCATTTATTATATGAGTACATCCATTCAGCAAAATATCACAGCCATGCATGCGGAGCAGCAGAAGCTGCAACTGGCGATTGAGAAACTTCAAGCGCTGGAACAGCAGCAGAAACAATATATCGGTAACATCAGCCATGAATTCAAGACACCACTGACATCGATCAAAGCTTATGTGGAGCTGCTCGACATGTATAAGGATGATCCGCAACTGCTTGATGATGCCACAAGTAACATTGGCAAAGAAACGGAGCGGCTGTACGAGATGGTCGAGAAAGTCTTACATTTATCTGCCTTGGAGAAGTATGACTTTGAGAACCAGGCCGAAGATGTAGAGGTCAGCGCGCTACTGAAGGATGCCTGTGGCCGGATGCGTGGGAAAGCGGAGAAGTTTGCGCTGAACATGGAACTGGATCTTGAACCGGCGGTGATCCGCAGCGATCGGGAGAGTCTTATGCATATTTTCATCAACATGCTGGATAATGCCATCAAATATAACGTTCCGGATGGTGTGATCCGGGTGAAGAATGAACTGCGGATGCAGGAGCGTCAAGCGGTCATTCGCATCTATAACTCGGGTATGCCGATTCCGGCAGAGGCGCGGGAGAAGATTTTTGAACCCTTTTACACCGTGAACAAAGACAGAGCCAGAAAAACCGGCGGAACCGGACTGGGTCTATCTCTCGTGAAGCAGTTTGTTGAAAAACAGGGCGGTACAATCACCCTGCTGTCGGGCGATCCAGAAGATGGGGAAGGTGTGACGTTCCAGCTCATGTTCCCATTGGCTGATTCAAGTTTACAAGTTCGAAACAAGTCTGAATAACTTTGGAAGTATGCGATGTATATGCTTGGTCTATAGCAAGAGAAACCAGGGGGGACCATCATGAATTGGAAACAAGCAGCTATGGGCACGTTCGGAGCCATTGCCCTGTTAACGACAGCGGCATGCGGGGGAACAACGGAGCCGGGGGGCAACGCACAAGGCGGGAAAACGGGCACGGATATTACGGTAAAAGATAATACCAACACGTCCGTGTACCAGAGCTTCAAGCTGGAGAAGATTGATAAATTGCCGAATATGCGCGGAATCGCATGGCTAAGTGATGATTGGATTGTATCCGACAAAGAGAACAAGTCCTTGAAACCCGTCACGGTTGAAGGTCAGGAAAGATACCCGCATAACTTATATATGTATGATCTGACGAAAGGTACAGACACGCCGCTCAAAGAAAGTGAAGCCAGTCTGGGTGCACCGCTGGTATCACCGGATGGTCAGTACCTGTTCTACCGCGAGCCGGAGGAAAATACGGGCAAAGGCTACTTCCTGAACCTGCATAACGGGGAGACAACCCCTGCTGGCAAGGAGGATGGATTTATCCAAGAGGGCGCGTGGCTGGATAATGAACATGTCGTTTTCCCTAATATGAAGGGTGATCTGATCTCGGCAAGTGTGGACGGTACAACAAAGATACTGGTGGAAACAGGTAATTTCAATGTACGGAGTATCAAGGTGTCAGGCAATATGCTCTATTATATTACGGGCGAAGATGGCCAGTTGAATGCATACGATGCGAAGACGGGTGACGTAAAACAGGTGCTGAAAAGTGTGGAGTGGGTCATCCCTTCTAATGATGGAACAAGGCTTGCGATTGTGAAAAAAACAGCGGATACCAAACGGGCGCTGGTGCTCACCGATCTGGAAGGCAATGAGAAGGCCACGCTTGCCAGAGGCACACAGATTTTCGGCACAAGCTGGTCGGGTGATGATTCCAAGATTGCATATACCATCAATTCTGAGAATGATAATGAGAAAGGGCTATTTGTCTCCAACACGGAGTCGGCAGAACAGTTCCAGATCTCGGCCGATATGGACAACGCTTCTGACCCACTCGCCTGGAGCCCGAAAGGAAATAAAATCCTGTTATCGCAGGCGGTATTGGAGAATGAATCGTATCACTTTGTAACCTCGGTCATTACGATCTCGGAATAGGGTGAATGGTGCGGACAGATATGTTCCATATCTTTCATGCCTTACTATACATTTATATTGACTAAGCTGTTCCGCTTCCGATAAACTAGAATGCAGGAATAAAAGTCGAATGTCAGGCAGCAGTTCGAGACGATGTTTCGGGCGGCTGTTTATTTTCTTTTTAACAGTAAGGGTGCAACGTAGTCGTCTTGCCGGATGATCCGGCTAATAACAACATGGAATAGGAACAGGTGATATACATGTGTAACAGCGCGTACCGCGTGCTTTTATATTATAAGTTCGTGAAGATTGAAGACCCCGAGACGTTTACACAAGAGCATCTGCAATACTGTAAGGACCTGGGTGTGAAAGGCCGTATTCTGATCGCATCCGAAGGCATCAACGGTACCGTATCCGGTACGCCAGAACAGACGGAACAGTACATGAAAGATATGCTGGCTAATCCGCTGTTCAGCGACATGGTGTTCAAGATTGATGATGTCGAGGAGCATGCGTTCAAAAAAATCTTTGTTCGTCACAAAGCAGAGCTGGTAACCTTCCGTGTGGAAGATGAACTTGACCCAAATGTGACTAGCGGCAAACGCCTTTCGCCGAAAGAGTTCCATGAACATCTACAACGTGATGACGTTATCGTTATCGATGGTCGCAATGATTATGAATACGAAATTGGTCATTTCCGCGGGGCCATCCGTCCAGATGTGGAGTCGTTCCGTGAGTTTCCGGAGTGGATCCGCGAGAACCTGGGTGACATGAAGGACAAAACGATTATTACCTATTGCACTGGCGGCATTCGCTGCGAGAAGCTGACTGGGTTCATGATCAATGAAGGATTCCAGGATGTGGCTCAATTGGACGGCGGTATTGTCACGTACGGTAAAGATCCGGAAGTACAAGGCCATCTGTTCGATGGTAAGTGTTACGTGTTTGACGAGCGGATCTCTGTACCGATTAACCGGACAGAAGAGGATATTGTCATTGCCAGCTGTTATCACTGTGGAACGACACATGACCGATATATTAATTGTCCAACCTGCAACCTACAGCATGTAAGCTGTGAGGATTGCGAAGAGACGCATAACCGCTTTTGCTCGGATGCCTGCCGGGAGGCAGCACCGGTACACGCATAAGCAGGAGAGCAGGTGCTGATCGTGAAGCGCGAAGAGGAACGAACGACGCGTGAACGGATTTTGTTCATGCTGAAGCAGCAAGGTACATTGACCGCGAGGGAAATGACAGCTGATCTGGGTCTGACCGGCATGGCCATTCGCCGTCATCTGACGGCACTGGAGCAGGACGGCTGGATTGAGGTTCGGGAGGCCCGGGCTACGGCCGGACGTCCTTCCTCGGTGTACCAATTGACGGTACGCGGGGACAGCTTTTTTCCAAAATCATATTCGTCCCTTACGCTGGAACTTCTTGAAGAATTGTCTGACTCAGCCGGGAGCGGTGTGGTAGATGCATTGTTCGAGAGTCGCCGGGACAAGTTGCTTCGCAGCGGATTGCCACAGATGGAGGGCCAGGATCTGGCTGGACGGGTGGAGGAACTCGCTCGAATCCAGAATGCCAACGGATATATGGCGGATGCGTCCAGAGAAGACGATGGAACTTACGTCATTACGGAAATGAACTGCCCGATTGTACAAGTCGCGAGTGTCTACAAGCAGGCTTGCCGCTGTGAACTGGAACTGTTCCGCTCGCTACTCCAAGCTGAGGTGGAGCGTACTGAATGTTACGCCGATGGCGGCAAAAGGTGCAAGTATGAGATTCGCGAAGCGTCGGGGAATTAATTGGTGAGAGTTTGAAAAAAAGATAATAAAAGATATTCAAAGTGTAAAGAAGAAGAGATGGTATCGAGTTTCGTCGAGGCCATCTCTTTTTTATATCCTGCGTTACGTGAAACTGTATGAAAGAAATTTCTCTAACGAACCCTGTAGACGTTAATTTCCTCTCCAAAGATCTTTTCAAAATTTAACGAATCGTAAAGGCGCTATTTTGCTTAATTTGGCTGATTCTCGGTATCGAATTCTAATATTTGAATGAATAACGAGTATGAGGTTCGTTAGGATTTGCATATCGTGATTATTCCCCCAATAAGATGTCTCGGGTTCGTTAGCATTGGAGAAAGGGCAATTCTATTGTTTGGCGCTAACACGTTGGCTTGGTGCAGCTGGTCAACGTGAAGCGCCTAAGCACATTACAGCTTCTTGACGAGCCATTCGCATAACTTGCAGGTTGCTTTTTCGTCGTTATGTAATGTTTTCTATCACAACCATACAATGAAAGTAAATTGGAAGCGGTTCAACCATTGACGGATATCGGGACGCCCCTTAATATTAGGGGAACAATAAAACACCAACACGGGTCATGGACTTCAGTCGCATGAGAAAAGTCTATATTTGTCTGCTTTTGTCGATCAAAGCAACAATGCGTTGAAGCGTTTGTTTTGTCCCGCCCTATCGTGTCGATGGAATCTCGATAAGGGTAACCAAATTTTATAAGATGGAGAGGGGTTCTCACACATGAAAAAGAAATTTTGGATGTCACTGATGATGGTTGCTTCAATGATCGTTGCAGCAGGTTGCGGAAATAACAGCGGTACAGGCTCGGAATCCGAAGGATCGGGGACTACAACAGGTGGAGGCAGCGAGGAAAAATCATATCAGATTGCCATCTCGCAGATTGTTGAACATCCATCCCTGGATGCAACACGCGAAGGTTTCATCGCAGCCCTGAAGGAAGCAGGCATTGAAGAGAACAAGAACCTCAAAATTGATTACAATAACGCGCAAGGTGATTCGACGAACAACTTGTCCATTGCACAGAAAATCTCGGGTGATTCCAAAAATGATCTCGTACTCGGCATCGCAACACCATCTGCGCTGGCTCTGGCTCAACAAGTGAAGGACAAGCCATTGTTGTTTGCAGCAGTGACAGACCCACTGGGTGCCAAACTGGTGACCGATATGGATAAGCCGGGCGGCAATGTTACAGGTGCATCCGACACGAATCCGGAGGCTATCGTACAATTGGCTGACTTTATCGCTAAAAATCTGCCGGATGTGAAAACGGTGGGCTTGGTCATTAACGAAGGTGAACCAAATGCGGTGGTTATGGCAGATAACGCTGAAAAAGCGCTCGCAACACATAATATCAAGCTGGTGAAAGCACCAGTTACGAATACATCTGAAGTAAAACAGGCTACGGATTCCCTCGTTGGCAAAGTAGATGCCTTCTACATTACACTTGATAATTCTGTCGTGAGTGCGGTGGATACGATCATCCAAACGGCAAACAGTAATAAAATTCCGTTCTTCTCCAGTGATCGGGATACCGTTGAAAAAGGAGCTTTCGCAACCGTTGGCTTCAAATATTATGACCATGGATATCAGGTTGGTGAGATGGCCGCGGACATTCTGAAAAATGGTACGAATCCTGGTGATATGAAAGTCACCGTTCCGGACAAACTGGATCTGATCCTGAACCTGAAAGCGGCTGAAGCCCAAGGTATCACGGTTACGGATGAGATGAAAGCGGAAGTAAAAGACCAGGAAAACAACATTATTCAATAGAATCAATTCATAAATTTAATGAGTTATGAGATTGATTCAATAATCTGACCGGAGTGTAATCCGGCAGTATGGATGCGAGGCGGACGTGCAACGGGTTCGCCTCATTCTTTTCGATAGACAGGGAGGAAGTAGTGTGAGTATAAGCTGGAATTCAATTGAAGGGGCGATCGAGCTGGGGCTTTTATATGCACTGATGGCACTTGGTGTATATATTACGTTCCGCATACTCGATTTTCCTGACCTTACCGTAGACGGAAGTTTTACAACAGGAGGCGCAATCGCGGCGGTTATGATCTCCAATGACTTCTCTCCTTGGCTTGCCTGTTTGGCGGCAATGGCTGGCGGCATGGTGGCTGGGGCTTGTACAGGTCTGCTTCATACCAAAGGCAAAATCAACGGATTATTATCCGGGATTTTGATGATGATCGCGCTCTACTCCATTAATATGCGTATTCTTGGCGCACCGAATAAATCCATTATGGGCATGGATAATCCATTCTCAGGTGAGCATGTCATGGTGTTAATTATCATCGTGGTGCTGGTGTTTAAAATCATGCTCGATCTGTTCATGAAAACAGATGTTGGACTGGCACTCCGCGCGACAGGTGATAACAAACGTATGATTCGCAGCTTTGGTGCAAATACGGATGTGACTACCATTGTAGGTGTCAGCTTATCCAATGGATTGGTTGCACTATCTGGTGCATTCATTGCACAGCAATCAGGTTTTGCAGACATCACGATGGGCATCGGTATGATCGTTATTGGACTGGCTTCCGTCATTATCGGTGAAGCCATTCTTGGAGCAAGAACGGTATTCTGGGCTACACTTGCAGCGATCGTTGGTTCAATCATTTATCGGATTGTGGTCGCGCTTGCGCTTCAAGTGGAATGGTTTGATACATCTGATCTGAAGTTGATCACCGCGGTGATCGTCATTATTGCTCTTGTATTCCCAACGATGCAGCGCTCCATGAAGCAGCGTAGTCTGGCTCGCAAACGAACGGAAGAGTTGATGCGATCCGGGGGTCATCAGGCGAAGGGAGGTATGTGATCATGCTGGAGATTACGCAAGTAACCAAGCTGTTCAACCCAGGTACAACGGATGAGAAGACCGCGCTGGTTGGTGTGAATCTGACGATGAATCCGGGAGACTTTGTGACGGTGATTGGTAGTAACGGGGCCGGTAAATCTACGCTGATGAACATCATTTCGGGTGTGATGAAGCCGGATATGGGCGATGTACTGATCAATGACCGCTCCATCAAAAACCTGCCGGAGCATAAACGCAGCAGCTGGATTGGCCGGGTGTTTCAGGACCCGATGGCAGGAACAGCACCACATATGTCCATTGAAGAGAATATGGCGATGGCATACAAACGTGGCAAAGGACGCGGACTAGGCTTCGGAGTTACCCGTGCCAGACGGGAGATTTTTAACACGCAACTGGAGAAGTTGGGAATTGGACTGGAGAAGCGTCCGAATGCAAAAGTGGGTCTCTTGTCTGGTGGGGAGCGGCAGGCACTTAGCCTGTTAATGGCTACGTTTACCCAGCCGCAAATTTTGCTATTGGATGAGCATACGGCAGCCCTTGACCCATCACGTGCCGAACTGATCACGGAACTAACGGAGACACTTGTGCGTGAGATGAGACTGACTACATTGATGGTGACGCACAATATGGAGCAGGCCATTCGTCTGGGTAACCGTCTGATCATGATGGACAAAGGCCGAATAATTCTGGATGTCAGCGAAGAGCGCAAGCGTACGTTGACTGTCCCTGAGTTGCTTGGTGAATTCGAACGGATTAGCGGCAAAAAAATGGCAGATGATCGTGTCGTGCTGGGTTAAGACAAGGGAACACTTGTTGGAAGAATAGCTATACGTACCGTAATCCACAATCTAAGCCATCTATAAGTTAGACGATAAAAAACCTTTTGCGTTCTCGCAAAGGGTTTTTATGGTATGTTGAACACGTTGAAAAAATGGAATGAATCTATACGATTTCGGATCAGCGAATTATACATAGTAGGAGGAACCAGGCATGTCTTTGCAATTGGATGAAGGGACATATACGGTAACACGGCGAACGGAATCCATTCGTCTACTCGCCAAGGAATTTGCACTGCTGCATTTCCTGTATGAAAACAAGGAAAAAGCCTTCACCCGTAGTCAACTGCTGGATCGGGTATGGCCTTTGGAATATCCGGTTGAACGCACCGTGGACGATCATATCTATCGCCTGCGCAAGAAGCTGAAACGCTGGGACGAGATCCGTCTGGATACAGTACGGGGCTACGGATATCGACTTGCTGTGCATGAGAACAAGTCCGCTCTACCCGCTAGCCCCTCTGCTCAGGACCCAGAAATGCAGGAGGTCATTCACGGATTACTTCGTAAATATCATGTGTTTGGGCAGGGAAACGCCATACAGACCCTGGTTGAACAACAGGAGGCACTTGGCATTCAGATTGCCCCTTATTATCAGTTGTATATCCGTTTTATACAGGGAGATCTGGAATGGCTGATTACAACAAAGGAAATTCCTTTTGAGGAGCGACTATATTGGCTACTAATTTTTGTGCACCCCCTGATCGAACCAGCGGATAGTATTCAGTTGTATGAACAGGCGCTGAATTCAGCTGCATTGTCTGCCGATCAGCTTCGCGAACTCCGCATTCTCAACATCGTTGAAGTCTATGTAGAGGTGGGCCAATATCAACGTGCCAAAGAGCAGCTGGAAGAAACATATCGTGTAATAGAGACTGACGAGCTCAAGAATTTCAGACTGCCTGTAGCACTTGCAGCGTTGTATGTGGAACTGTGGGGTGGCAGCGGTGAAGCTGTTGAGGCCCAGATGGCAGTTCTGCGGTCAGGATTGAAGGATGCCCCGTATCTGCGGGAGATTGGACGTTTTCAGGTGATGGAAGGATTATGGTTACTTCGGCAGGGACGGATTCGTGAGGCAGAGTTAAGAATGGATGACGGTCTGGATGTATTGAAAATGTCGCTGAACGCACCACTATATCTGAATGCTGCATATCAGATTCTCCTATTCCTGGGTCATCATCGAATCGAAGGCAGAATTCGCAGTAAGTATCGTCAAGTGTATGCAGAGATCGGCAAAAGTTACGGTGTACCCGCATATGGACAACAAATTGTAGATGAAATACGTAACTTTTTATCTCCTACCTCCCCATCCTCTGATCTTCCTCTGATATAACGCCCTTATGATTACAGCCAAGGAACATACAGACCGCTAACGGCTGTAATCAAGGGAGGAAGTACATGTATGACCGTCATTTCAAATGAACCCACATCCAATGAATCCACCGAATCACCCGCCTCATCTGCGGAATCTTCCAAAAGCTTATGGACTAACCTCCAGTTTGTCCGCATGTTTATCGCATACTCACTGGCTACGTTTGGAGATTGGTTCGATGCACTCGCCATCCAGGTGATGGTGTCCTACCGCTGGGGCGCCGATCCGCTGATCATTGCACTTATTCCTGTATGTATGGCTGTCCCAGGCATACTGCTGGGCTCCTTTGCAGGTGCCCTGGCTGATCGTCTGCACAAAGTAAAGATCATGATCCTGTGTGACGTGATCACCGTGGGATTAACCGTTGCTATTTTATTCGCACCAAGCCCGGCTTGGCTGCTTCCACTTCTTGCCCTGCGGGCCATGATGGGAGTTTTTCACGTTCCAGCTCAGCAGGCGTTAACCCGCCAGGTGGTGGCAGAGGAGCATCTGTTTCAGGCATCATCCCTAAACGGTTTTGTGAGCCAGTGTTCTAAAGTGGCGGGACCACTTCTGGGTGCAGTCATATTGGCCATCTTTTCACCACAAATCTGTATTGTCATTAATGCCTGTACCCGCCTGTTGTCGGGTGCGGTATTATGGCCCTTGCGGCGTTTGGTGGAAAAGTCGGAGTCCGTTGAATCAGACGGAAGTACTGCAAGTGAAAAGGATGGATCGGAATCTTTGTTCTCCCAGTGGAAGCAAGGCTGGCGTTTTATACAGAGCAGTCGCACCGTGATGAGTACGATTTTGTTCGGCTGTTTTGGACTCATGGCCATTCTGATGATTGATTATCAGTTTACGACCCTGTTTCGGGAGATCAAGCCAGGTAATGAATCACTGCTCGGATGGTTGGGGTCTTCGGCAGGAGCCGGGGCAGTCGTCACCATTTTGTTGTTAAATCGCTTGCCTAGAATTGGGTATGGGTGGGGACTGGGTGGAGGATATCTGTTCGTGGGTGCCGGAATTGCTGCGCTGGGGTGGATCGGCCCACAAACACCTGAAATTTGGGTTATTATCTGGGGCCTCTGCATTGGGCTGGGTAATGGGCTATTTATGGTAACTCTGAATTATTTGTTGCAAAAGGAAACCCCTCCTGCCTATGTAGGGCGCGTCTTTGGCATTCAAAACTCGTTATCCAGTGTTGTACTGGTTGTAGCTCCACTTGCAGGTGGAGCGCTCATTCGAGTTGCGGGGCCGAGCCCCACCTTTCAATATATCGGTCTCGCTACGCTGGTAATTGGTTTTGCCGGCATACTACTACAGCGCATTTTGTGGGAAGGGAAGCAGCCTCTCGTGTCTGGAGCAAAAAAGACTATTCCGCAGGAATTGGACTGACAGCTTTGACCCGATACCTAACATCATTGTATCCACAGTCAGACAACTAGCCATATTGAAACTTGGGGCTCTCTTAATAGCTAGCTGTTCCTACCATAAAAGAGTGAGGAGATAATCATGGTTTTACCAAAGCCGAGAGAAGCGAACTTACATGTAAATAAGATACGACAAGCGTATCTTCAATATTTTAGGAATTGATGATGCATTACTTGATCCTGATATAGTTCCTTATCCTGAACATGAATAAGAGGAAAGAATCCGTGAATTATGGGTTACTAAACCTTGGAGCAGTGACGCTCAACTATTTTCTTATAAAATGATTGTAAATTCTAAGGAAGAAAAAGTGAGAGATCAATTCCCAAAACTATTCTTAGATGAAGAGTACGTGTTGTTCTGATTGAGCTTGAATATTCAAAGAAACGGTGATCCTCATCGGTATTTTTTTAGTGATTATATCTTGGATCTGGTGTGGAAACCTATAAATATGGATGTTATTTTCTCATATGGATAATAAATTATTATTTTTTATAAAATCCCATAACTTTACACTGAGATAAGGTGTTCTTATTATAATCAGATACATTTAATACATTAATTGTATTTGGTTGTACGTAAATAAACCTAAGAGAGGGGAAAGTGAAAAATGAAGTTGAAGTTGAAGTTTCCTGTAATTCTGTCTTTAGTAGTAGCACTGGTAGGAGGTACCAGCTCAGCTGCTTTTGCTGAAACTGAAAATACAGTTTCGGCCGAGTCTAATGTATCAAGAGCATTTATCGTTGAAGATGGGGTGAAAAAAGAGCTTAATACTGAGCAGTATGATCTTTTAATAAAGGAAAATGAGGAAAAACAACAACTTTTAGAGGCACAGAAAAGTATTATGACTAATAGAATTAATATTGGGGATTTAAAGAGTCGTTCTAATGATGATGATTTGATTACACCATTTGCTTTGATTGATCGAAGTAGATACGTTCAGGCTGGCTTCGTACCTACAGTGTATCGGCAAAATTTAGCTCGCAGAATTTCAGTTCCGGTTTATAATTCTGGGACACAAACTGCCACTAGAACTATCTCCTTTGCGGCTTCACAATCCTTTACGAGTAACGTTAGTTTATCCGCTTCTCATACAAAAAAAGCATTTACTGCAGGGGTATCAGTAGGGGCATCGTGGAGCAACTCATACTCTAACACTGATTCAATTGCTCAACCAATACCTCCAAAAAAATACTCATGGATGCAATATACTCCCAACATGAGTAATTCTTTTGGTACAATGTATGAAGAACTATGGAACTTCGATGGTAAGACCAATGTGAAAATAACTGATGAGACATATTTTCTAGACGTTTATATCGCGAAAAAAGGAAATGCAGGATTGCCTGATGGGCTCTATGTAATAATGGAAACTGATACAGTTCCGAATTAAAACAAATCTATTGATACCAAGGAGGAATGATTATATGAATAAACGGGCAGCTGGTATTACCCTCCTTGTCATCTCTGCCATATTGTTTATTTCGAGAAATAGTACACATTTTATTGTTGCGGCAATTATGGGCCGCAAAGATAATGTTTTAGGTGAGGGTATGTTTGAGTATGCTTTGTCAGTTACTAAATCCTTTTCTTTTGTCCCAGAAATAATTGCACTCTGTCTAGGGATTATTTATCTAGTATGGGCTGAAATGGACAAAAAGAAAGAAGTGCATTGAATAATAAATCATCGTTTTACTCATTCTTAAAGAGCATCCATACGGGTGCTCTTTTTGATCTTAATGATTAAGCTTACTCTCCAAACGGAGAGTAGGATTGATACCTAGATAAAGATCTTCTTCAGAGAAGGTCTTTCGTATTATCAGGTTAGCCAGTAATTACTGGTTGGCCTTTTTTTGTGGTCGTTTTACGATGGGGGAAGCCGGGAGAACGTGGCGGTTTTAGGGGCTAGGACCTCGTAACAAAAACAGTTCTCCCACGACCTCCAAAAGACCATGTTTGGGCTGGTAGGGGCAGTTGACCCCGTATAACAAGCGAAGCTATGGGTTTGGAACCATCGTGGAAAGGACCGGCGAAACGAAAGATAAGGAGTGAGGACATGGAACCTGTTGTTGGTGTAGATGTCGCTAAAGGTTCAAGTGTGATACAGGCGTTTCAAAAACGAAATGAGCCCGTTGGTAAAGCTATCGTCATTGAGCATGTTGCGAGTGGATTCGTACAATTTACGGAGGTGTTAGGGGCCCTTCAAGCCGAAACGGGTGTCGCTCCAGTGGTTGTTTTGGAGGCGACTGGGCATTACCATCGTGCCTTGGTGTCCTATCTGAATCGGAGTGGCTACACCTACTACATTGTGAATCCCTTGCAATCCAAGCGAGCGAAGGGAACGCAGTTACGCAAAGTTAAAACAGATGCTGCAGATGCTTGGCATCTGGCAGAGATGTACTATCGCGGCGACGTGAAGCCGCATCGAAATTGGGATGAGACGTTTACAGAGCTACAGCATTTGACTCGGCAGCATGAGTTTGTCACGGGAATCTTTGTGCAGGCGAAGCTGAACAGCAGAGCCTTGCTGGAGCAAGTTTTTCCGGCGTATGAGCAGATATTTTACAATGTGTTTTCAACAACATCATTGACGGTGCTGTCTCATTGTTTGGAGGGAAGTGTGACGAATTGGAATGAAGTCATTCAGGGTAATTCGGGACGATCCCATTCCAAGCGATGGGCCAATGAAAAAGCGAGAAAACTGGAGGAAGTACAGGATGAATGGAGAGAAATTCGGCGTAGCCCCGCTCAAAGCAAGGCACTGCTCGGAATGGTCTCTTTATTGTTGACGATGATTCGGCAACTGGAGGAACTCGAAAAACAAATGGAGGAACTCGCAGAAAATCTGCCTGAAGTCGAACTGGTGAGAAGTATCCCGGGAATTGGAACGAAACTGGCCGCAGCCATTGTAGCTGAACTAGGTGATGTGAAACAGTTTAGTGATGCGAAGCAACTTGTAGCGTTTGCGGGCCTTGACCCAGGGATTTTCAGTTCAGGAAAGTTCACAGCGACAAGTACACGAATTACGAAACGAGGCTCTAAAAGGCTCAGACGTTCACTATATTTAGCGGTGCAATGTGGAATGCGAAAGAATGCGAATGCAAGAATCCGTTCGTACTACGAGAAAAAAGAAACGAGGGCAAGCCCTACAAGGTGGCCGTGATCGCCTGCGCAAACAAGCTGTTACATCACATTTTCGCCATCTTGCAGAAAGGCCAGCCCTACCAAGTGTAATCCATATTTAACCAAAACCTCCATACCCGTGGAGGTTATTCGTGTTGGTCGGAAAAAGTATACCACGAAAAGAGAACTCATCCAACCGAAATGCTTGACAAACATTAGCTGGTTTTTGTTGTACTCGCATTTTCCCTTGTGCTTTCCGAATGTTAACAGAGGGAAAGCGATTAACCTTCCGGCAGGCCGAGCCTCCTGCTTCGCCCTCACCCTCTCGGAAGCCAAGTCGCTCATCCGTTCTATCAAAGGGGCTTCCGGTAGTCACCGAAGGGCGGCTGTTTGCACGTTGCCTTTGTTATACATCGTTGAACGAATCATACTTCCCACCAAGCAAAATAAGCAGTTGAGGCCATCAGTCCACCAACTGAAAGTGATCCGCTGACAGAGAGGTTAATGGCTTGACCCGGAGGAACCACGTAACGGCCGAATTCATTGGACAGAAACGGCCCTGCTTGAAGGGGCATAGCCATCAATGGGGTCGCTCCTGAAGGTGTAGCAGCAGAGAAGCGTACCGTGGCTACGCTGGTATTGCTGCTGGAAAGATTGCTGTTTACCGATGTGAGTGCGGTGGGCGATGTCAGTGTTCCATTAGCGCTCAGACTCATGGAACCACTGAAGGAAGATAACAGATTGAGTGATACCGTGATTCCGCCGGAGAGCCGTGATACGTATAGGGTTTTCCCGCTCCCTGCGGGATTGGCCAATTGTACGGTGGCGATAACCGTTCCTCCCAGCAACCCCAGTGTTGTGGAGTTGGTGGAACCTGCATTGTACAGATTGCCTGTACTGCCAGCATTATTCTCCGGAGGTGCAACAATGCCGGGAGAAATATACGTGTTGGTGTTGGACGTATAGACGGGCTGGCTTAACGGGTTGAATACATTATTGTTCGGCACAGTGTGCACCTCCTTTTATCAGGGTCAAACTCAGATTTCCCACCAGAACAGATTAATGGCTGCGGTCTGATTCCCCGTGCCTACGCTAATGGATAATGTTTGTCCCGGTGGAACAATAATGGAGCCATTCAGATCCAGTGAATACATTCCTGCGGTGAGCGGAATACTTGCGATGCTTGTGAAGGTTCCCCCAGAGTACCTGTATTTTGTCTTGTGGTAACTACACTGGCGTTGGTATTTCCAAGTAACGTATTGACGGGCACTGGTGTGCTACCGACAGTCACGGTTCCTCCTGAATAGATAACAAGAGTAGCTGCCGCTGTTGTGCCTCCTGTGAGGCTGGATATGCGTATTGTTCGGCCGCTGCCAGCGGCATTCAGGATCTGTAGAAGAAGACTCTGGTTGGAAGGAATTAAGGTATTGTTGGTCGTCAGGGCAAAAAAACTGCCTGCAGCAGCTGCACCACTGTCTGGTGACGCTTCAATGCCCGGGGCTGAGAAGGTATTGGTCAGTTGAGTAAACAGGGGACGATTAGATTGGTTGAATACATTATAGTTGGTCATCTCATCCACCTTCCATAGACCAGTTCATTTGAGCAACATTCCGATTGATTCGTATTTCATTGTACTTGCAGTGTATGTGAAAAGAAGCAAAATGGATTGGGGACTGAGCCGTATATCTGGAAATAACGGCGGTTGCCGTGCCCGTATATCCAATCCGGGCATACGATGCGTAAGCACATTTTTTAAGGGGAAATCGAGATGAGTCGAACAGCGAAGCAAAGCAAGAAGAGAACGAAGCAACCAACTAAATATGTCAGTCGCCGCCGCTCCCGTCATTCCTGCCGCGCTAAATTGCTGAAACCCCCTTGTTCCCGGATTACTCGTCCCCGGTTCAAGCAGGGTGCTTCCTCACGTACGAAACTCCCTGGTGCTATTCATTGTTTTACAGAGCATACGTATGTCGGAGCCGAAACCAGTAGCAGCATGGATTCACTCCCGGCACAAGACACCTCATCACTTAGCATGTATACCTATGGCGTTGTGAATCGGGGCAAACATCCGGCTATTGTACAGATCCAGATCAGCCCCAATGCCGTGGATTATGCTGTGGACAGCCAGGAGGTGGTCGCGGGAGGCCAGACCAAAGCGCTGGTACCATTGCGATTTTTGCACTATACCCGGCTTGCAATTCGATCCGTTGAACCGGATCAGCCGACCCGGCTCGATGTTTACTTTCAGGCGCAGCGTATGCCATAAGGGAGTATGATCTCACAGATTTGACCAGGGAGGAGGACGAGGCACATGCCTAACTTTACAACGTTTAATACGAATCCGGATAATCTGAGAACCTTGATTTTTGGTCAGGATAGTACAGGCACAGCCCAGCCTGTCAGAACGGATACAAGCGGGAACGTGGTTGGTATTATTTTGGACGGAACGATCAGTAACATCTCAGGTCTGACCACGGTTACAATTAACGCCGGAACCATTACCAACATTCTGAACGGAACCATCACGAGTGTGCTTGGAGCGACGATCACGGCAGGTACGATCAACAGTGTGCTTGGGGCCACAGTTACAGCGGGTACATTAACGAACTTGCTAAATGGTACGATCACGAGTGTATTGGGAGCAACGATCACAGCGGGAACGATTACAAGTGTACTCGGGGCAACCGTAACAGCAGGAACGCTGACAAACTTGTTGAACGGTACAATCACGAGTGTGCTCGGAGCCACGGTGACCGCCGGAACATTGACGAACTACCGCCGGAACTGAATGGTACGATCACAAGTGTATTGGGAGCAACGATTACCGCCGGAACGATCACGAGTGTGCTTGGGGCCACGGTGACCGGAACATTGACGAACTTGCTGAATGGTACGATTACAAGTGTATTGGGAGCAACGATTACGGCCGGAACGATCACGAGTGTGCTCGGGGCCACGGTGACCGCAGGAACACGACAAACTTGCTGAATGGTACGATTACAAGTGTATTGGGAGCGACGATTACGGCGGGAACGATCACAGTGTGAACACGATTACAGCAGGTACCATCACAGGTATACTCGGAGCGTTGACGAACCTGTTGAACGGAACCATTACCAGTGTGCTCGGGGCCACGGTGACCGCAGGAACGTTGACGAACTTGCTGAATGGTACGATCACGAGTGTATTGGGAGCAACGATTACCGCAGGAACACTGACAAACTTATTGAACGGAACCATTACAAGCGTACTTGGCGCAACGGTAACTGCAGGGACGTTGACAAACCTGCTAAATGGTACAATCACCAGCGTGCTCGGTGCTACAATTACCGCGGGAACACTTAGCAGTGTGACGTCCATTTCACAGAAGAGTTTTCAGGAGTCCCAACTCATAAGCACCCCGACCGCCAACACCTTCACAGCGCTCCCGGCGGTTACGACCAGTGTATTTGGCACGTATTCTTTCTTTGTATATAACCGGGGGCCGGGTGTAAACCGGGTAGATGCTCTTGTTGAGATTAGCGCCAACGGAACGAACTGGTACACGGATGTAACGACGGTAACGGGCATTTTGTCCGGGTCAGTCGATGTATTGGTACCTCAGCGTTTTCTCAAATACACGCGTCTTTCCTACCGCTCCAGCCTAATCGGCGCACCAAGCACGATTGATGTGTTCTTCAATGGACAAGGCACATAACCCATTTATTTGTCATATAGGTACATGGAGTTCCTTTGGTGGACTTCATGTACTTTTTTGTATTGGAGGTGGTTGGATTTGAAGAACCGTTTACTTGGAATTCATATGATTGTGCAAAATGAAGAACATCACCTGCCCCGCTGTCTCGACAGCTTAAAGCATATCAGCACGGAATGTTTTATCACCGATACTGGCTCATCTGACCGTACACCCGAGATCGCCAGAACGTATGGAGCAACGGTGTTGCACGCCTGTTGGGAAGATGACTTTGCCTATGCACGAAATATCAGCCTGCCTCTGGCGAGCACGGAATGGGTCCTGTGTTTGGATGCGGATGAGTACGTTACGCAGGGATTGGAAGAACTGCTGAATTATTTACCTAAAGTCCATAAAAGCATTTCAAGATTACGTATTACCATAGAGAATCGATACGGTGAAGGGGTGGAAGAGAGGGTAATCTCCCAGCCGGTGAGACTATTCCGTGCTCATCAAGGATATCGATACAAGGGGCGTATTCATGAGCAATTGGTTCGTAGTGGCCCAAGGGAGCTTGTCCAAGAAGTGGCTGGTGATATGGATAAGAGCGAGACCTGTACAGGAGAACAAAGCCAATTGATCGAGACTGAACCGCTTGCTCCATTATGTCTGATTCATGATGGATATCTGGCTTCAACGATTGCGCAAGAGCATAAGCCAAGACGTAATTTGAAACTGATTGAGCGTGAATTACAGGATGACCCGAAACATCCTTTTCACCTGTACAATCTGGGAGTAACGTATTGCCAGCTTGGTGAGGTTGAAAAGGCAATTGAAGCGTTCAGTGAATCATTACACCTGACAGAGTTGCTCGCACCATATCGACCTACACTGGTTAGAGATTATGCAAAGACCCTTGTGGGATCGGAACGTTACGACGAGGCGCATGCAATTCTGGCTGTGGAAAGACAGCGTTATCCATCTTATGCTGATCTGCACCTGTTGTATGGGGAGACGTTGGAGCTGCAAGGTTTGGAGGAGCGTGCATATCAATCGTATGCTCGAGCAACGGACTGTCGGGAGGGAATAGACCGTGTTGGACACAGTGATGGCGGTAGCACGTTAGACGCGTCATATGTAACGGAAGCGGGTTCTAACAGTTACAGAGCCTATACTGCGATGGCAAGACTTGCACAGAAACGGGGATTCTATAAAGAGTCTGCACATCTGTACGGGCTGGCTCTGGACAGCATGTTCACATATGCTCCTTCATGGGCCGGGTTGGCAGACGTGCTACAACAATCCGGTGAAACGGATGAGAACATAGCAGAAACATTACTTTCCAGAAGCAGAGGAATGGGAGAGTCAGATCACGGTGATTTGATTCGTGGTGAAATGCCCCATTCATATGCAGTGACAAATGAGGATCATCTGGTGCAAATGATTTATGTTCTAACAGGCTGTGGAGCATATGAACAGGCATTGAAAATGCTGGATGCAGATTCGTGTACTGCTCGTATCCATGTAGCGGATCAAATACATTGGATGTTGTGTGCGAATAGGGTTTCCGAAGCACTGCAACTGGCAGAAGAACACTGGAGCGTGGGGTGTGTGCATGAAGTCAATCTGCTGGCTGGGCACAGAATGGATTGGGCACTGGCTTGTTGGGCCAACGGATTAAGATTATCCGAGGCGTTCCTCGCAACTACGCTTCCACAAGAAAAGAACGTTTGGAAGGTCATGGATCGACTGCTGGATCAGCTATCGAAAGAGCCGCGAAGCATGGAACCTGCGTCACAAGAACAGAAGCTTATTCAATGGGGTCCGCAGGCAGAAATGGTAGCAGAGAAGGTTGTGCAGCAAGCCGTAAAGATAGGACAGCTCACACTTGCTGAGCAACTGCATGAGTTGCGGGCCATGATGATGTGTGATCATTGGGGAACGACTTTAACTCGAAGGCGAAAGTTTGCAAGTCTGCTGTATCGTCACGGGTATACCATGGTAGCCGCGAACATCCTGATTCAGTGCATGACCGAGAGTGAACTGGATGCCGAAGGGTTATTCTGGTTGGGTGAAACGCTGTATGCAAAAGGCCACAACGATCAAGCGCTGTCTCTGTTCGAGCAGGCTCTGGAGCGGGAGCCTGATATGTGGCAGGCCCGAGTTGGAGCAGCTGTATGTTACATGCGATTGGCAATGGAGGCGATTCGGCAGGAATTGGTTCGATCTCCTTCTTCAGGTGTACTCGCTGCACAACATAATGCACTGGAACAAAGGCTGCGAACGACCGATGGTATGCCGTGGCGTACGCTTTTCCATGCAAAGGAAAGGAGGAATCAGCTTGCGAGCGGAACGAATTTCCCTATGCATGATCGTGAAGGATGAGGAAGAGTTGCTGCCTCATTGTCTTGCCAGTGTCCAGGGAGCGGTGGACGAAATTATTGTGGTGGACACCGGTTCATCGGATCGCAGCGCGGAGATTGCGCAGCAATATGGCGCGTTGGTTGTGCGATTTGAGTGGTGCGATGATTTTGCCGCAGCACGGAATGCTGGCCTGGAGCGCGCTTCCGGCGACTGGATTCTCTTTCTTGATGCGGACGAGGCGCTCGATAGGGCTGCGCGGGAGCAGATCAGGAGCTGGACGTCGGTCAGCGGATGTGACGGATTGTTTTTAAACATTCATAACTATACAGGTACGGGTCAGCAGGGGGTTACAGTGAATCCGGTTTTGCGTCTCTTCCGTAATGCCCCGGAGCATCGGTTCGAAGGTCGAATTCATGAGCAGATTGCGGCGGCGATCTGTCGTGGGAATCCAGAGGCTGCATTTCATGTGACGGACATGGTCATCCATCATTATGGGTATCAGACGGCGATTGTGGAGCGCAAAGATAAGGTGAACCGTAATGTTCGCCTGCTGCAACAGGCAGTGGAGGAAGAACCAGATCAGCCGTTCCATCACTATAATCTGGGTGTCGAGTATCTGCGTGTGGGGGAAGCGGAGCGGGCGTTGGAGACGTTTGGTGTGGCTCGGATGGGGATTGATCCTGCGGTGACCAGTTACGCGCATTTGCTGTTCAAATATGAAGTTCGTTGTCTCCAGCATCTGAATCGCTGGCAGGAGGCATTAGATCGCATTGATGCTGCGCTTGAACTCTTTCCAGAGTACACGGATCTGATGCACCATCGCGGGGTATGTGCAGACGCCTTGGGTGATGCAGATCGGGCAGAATATTCGCTGCGTGAAGCTGTCCGTATGGGACCACCTCCACCCATATATCATACGGAAGAAGGCATCGGCACCTATCAGACGTGGTATACGTTAGGACGATTACTGGAAGGAAGGGCAGATCTGGAGGGTGCGGTAGATGCTTACGTGGAAGCGGTACGTGCCAAATCCAGTCTGTTACCGCCGCTCTATCGGATATTCCGAATTATGCGAGTCTCCGGGCAGGAACATCAGATTCCAGAGCTGGTGAGGGAGCGCTTTGCACTCAGTTCGGAAGAGGCTACACACAAAGTATTGGGTATTCTGGAGCAATCTCGTTGTTATGATGCGGCTCTGCAATTGTTATCGGGTATATCCTCACAACCCTCCGCAGAGATGAGGGAGCGTTTATCTGTGGCGGAGTCGATGCTCCAAATCCAACAGGGAAGATGGAACAAGGCGCGTCTGAAATTGGAACCTGTGCAGCGGAAAAAAGGGCTACTCGCGATCTCGTCTGCACGATGGCTCGAACGTTTGGAGTGGATCGAGGGGAAGAAAGCCAACGGAGATGATCCATTGACCTTGTGGTTGAAGCGTAGTTCTCAGGCTGGGGCAGTAACGAATAAGGAACCTGCTGTGCAGACAGGACGAATTGCTGGTCTGAGAGCGACAAAGAAGAAGGACACGGACTCCGGTATGGACGGAACGGTTGCAGGAGCAGAGTATGATGGCTGGCAGGCGCTCGGACTGATGATGGAAGGATGTGTACAGTCAGGGAGATGGAAAGAGCTGCATAGCCTAATTCAGATGTGTCGACAGCAATTGGCTGGAGAAGGATTATCGGTGGAACAGAGCGTTCGAATGGGAGAGAAGGAGAAAGAGATGGAAGGGAAAAAGGAAAACGGGAAGGTGAGTGACATTGATTCGTTCCCTGGGGCTTCGGATACCCTGACGGGAACAAGCTGGCTGGTGAAAGGATTGGTCAGTGCTGCGGACCATCATCTGGAGGTGTTCGCTCAGCATGCAGATGGACAGCGGCACCGTTGTTGGCCTGTCGTTCAGCATATTCGGCTGGAGTTGCCGGGAGCGGACGGGTTTGAGAGCTGAGAGGGGATCAGGCAGGTCCGGGGTCAAACTTAAATCAGCAGGCTAATGGGTGGGGTGAACTCCGTTGGTGAGGGGTGGTGATGAATATGGGCATAGGGATTAGCTTGTGTATGATCGTGAAGGATGAAGCCGGTTCACTCCAGCGGTGTTTGAATGCAGTCAGGGATGTTGTGGATGAGATCATCGTTGTAGACACAGGATCGGTAGATGATACAACTGAAATTGCCCGCCTTCATGGTGCCGTTGTAATCCGAACGGAATGGAACGGAAATTTCAGTGAAGCCCGTAATCTGTCGCTGACCGCTGCTACGAAACCGTGGATTCTGGTGCTTGATGCGGATGAGGTATGGGTACAGACCCCTCAGATGAAGACAGAACTCATGCGGTTGTTAGCGGCAAGTAGGGATGACGTGTGGGGATACTGGATACAGGTCACAAGTCTGCTGGGTGTGTCCGGTGAAGAGCGTGTGACGGATGCGGTATGTCGATTGTTCCGAAATGATCCCCGAATTGCCTTTCAGGGCAGAATTCATGAAGAGATTGCTTCTTCCATCATGGCACTGGCTTCGCAAGGTGTGCTTCATTCTGGACTTGAAGTCATTCATTACGGATATCTGGAGCAGGCGATTACTGCCAAAAATAAAGGTGCACGCAACATGCAGTTGATACGTTCCGCGTTGAATCAGGAGGGAGATCAACCGGAGTTGTTATATGCTCTGGCTGCCGAGTGGTTTCAGCAAGCGAAGTATGATGAAACACTCCGTTTGTTACAGCCATTATTGGCACAACTTATGCCGGATTGCGGATATCACTCGGATCTGGTGCTGAAAACGGCTTACGCCTGGCGAGAGATTGGCAGCCCGGAACGGGCGCTTGCTGTGGTGGAAGCATGGGCGCCCGTGTATGAGGATTTTCCGGATTTGTTGGAGCTTGGTGCTGTACTTGAACTGGATCAAGGGAGAGAGAACGTGGCCTTGAATTGGTTAAATCAGGCTAAATCAGCTGCTTTCACAGCCAGCAGGTATACATCAGTCTCTGGTGCTGGAACCTACCGTAGCCTGACGCTGGAAGGCATGGCGCATGAACGGGCTGGCCGCTGGGTAGAGGCAGAAGCCGCGTACACGGCGGCGCTGAGCATGCAACCCGGCAGCATGGCTGCATGGCAGCGGCTGTTGTTGTTGGCCGCAGCCACAGGGCGGCCGCATGCCATCGCCAGCGTCGCAGCCCGGGTAAGCTTGCCACCTGCGGCATGGCAAGCGTTGATCCCGGCCGCGCTTGCCGCGCATCGGCCGGAGTGGCTGCTACGCCATGCGGCGGCGCTTGCTGGCCCGCTGCGGGCACAGCCGCTGGCCGCCGGGCTTGCGCTGGCCCAGCTGGGCGAGGACGCCTCGGCTCGGGCGGCTTTGCAGCCCTGGGCGGCGCATGCGCAGCACGGGCCAGAGGCGGCCCTGGCGCTGTGGGCGCTGGGCCACAAGCAGCCCGGCGGGCGCAACGCCCGAGCGGCGGCTCGCCATGCGGCAGCGCTGCCCGCAGCGACCCACGCCGCCGAGGCGCTGCTGCAGCGCGGGGCCTTGGCCGGCAGCTACGCCTCGGCGTGCAGCTGCGGCAGCCCGCCCCGCGGCGCAACGCCCGCTGGCCCGGCCACGCCTGCGCCTGGCGACGTGCTCGCCGCTGCGCAAGCGCTCGCCGGCGTAGGCGCCTGGGCCGCATGGCTGCGCCTGCTGCAAGCCCTGCCGCCCCGCGGCGCGCTGGCGTTGCTCGCAGCGCTTCCGCCTGCGGCACGCTGCGGGTTGCTGCGCGCACCCGCGAGCGTCCGCGAAGGGCTGCTTGCGCTATGCGGCACGCCTGACGGCGCGCAGCAGCCCCACGCGGACGAAGTGCCCGCCCCGGAGCGTACCGCTCACGCGCTCCTCGCGGGCACGCTCGCGCTGCTCGCCGGGCGGCAGAACCTGGCGCGTGAATGGGCCAAATCGGCCCAACTCACTGCGCGGCAACCTGCCGCTACAGGTCGCCCGGCGACGACAATCTCGCCGGGCCTGCAAACCCTGTTGCGCCTGACAGCACCCGGCGCAGCCTATGCCAAAGAGTACACCAACCAGTGCAACATGTTACTGGTACACCTATAATTTCCTTTAATCTTTAATCTTTAATCTTTAATCTTTAATCTTTAATCTTTAATCTTTAATCTTTAATCACTAATCTCTTATTCCTAGTCCTAGTCCTAGTCCTAGTCCCGAACCTCCAACCCCTCTACATCCCCATATATTCCCGCACTAGCCCATCCGATTGAAATTGCAAAAGCAACGGAGCTACCGGTAATCGGAGCATTGCCCGAACCGTGTATTGTTCCGTTGCCAATGGGTCGAGCCCTTAAGCCCTCAATCTTCCACTCTGCACTTAACTCAACGTAACCCAATTCGTTTCAACCTTTGCATATCACCGCTCGAAAACAGCGGATCGGCGCGCCGTACATATCAGACCAGATGGCATCGTCTGGCTCTTTCACATTCAGCTTATCTTCAATGGTTAATCCGGTGACAGCCATGATTGTCTCCAGCAGATCCGGCCGCATCTCGGGTACATCGAAGGTGGCGATCAACTGTCCGTTTGGTTTCAGCACCCGAGCGAATTCACGAAAAGCTCGCAGCATCGTGCCCGTATCCAGATGCTCCAATACAGAGATACAGAACACCCGATCAAACTTACCCGACTCGTACGGAAGCTGGGCCAGATTAGCCTGTGCACGGTGCAATCGGACGAGAGTTGATTCCGGCAGATCCTGAGCGGCTTGCTCCCCAAAATCAGAAACAATATCCAGTCTTATCGCCTCTTCAGACAAAATACGTTCATCCCAGTCACAAGCGTGAACCTCGCGGCAGTGTTCTGCAAGCCAGAATTTGAACGGATGGGAGATGCCGCAGGCTGCATCAAGGACGACATCATCTGGACGTGCAAACTGCCGGGCCCATTCATATTCGTAGGGACGGCTCCACCATGCCGGATGCAGCGGGAAGACCAGTGTGTCCGTTTTAGGGTCACTTTGCCGAATGTATCTTGATTCCATGAATTCCGTTGCCTTGGGCGTATCCATCATCCCCGAATTCCCTCCTTCAATCCTGTCTCTGCCAAAAAAGATTCCAACACCGTGCTCCACCGGCTCCGCCACCTGGCAAGATCATAGGACAGTGCAGTCTCGCGCGCATAGATTCCCAGCCGTTCTCGCTCGGCCCGATCCTGTACAAGGCGTACCAGTGCGGCGGTTAGTTCCTGCTCACCAGGAGGTACCAGGAGTCCATTAAAACCATCCTGAATCAGATCATTCAATCCGCCAACATTGGAGGCAATTACCGGAAGTCCACAGCTCATCGCTTCCAGACAGGCATAGGAGGTGCCTTCCGAGAACACAGTTGGAATCACAGCGATATCTGCCTGATGGTAGGCCTCCCGAATATCCCGGAAATCATACGTGCGCTGGTTAATTCGCTCCGCATGTGGATGAGTACGATGCCAGTAACGAAAGACTCTCCCGACCGTGCTGCCTTCGACCAGTTCCCCGGCAAATTCAATCTCCAGATCTGGAAAGGCTCCAAGTAGTTTATCCGCTGCCAGCATCATTGGAATAATACCCCGTTCCATGCTGATGCGGCGTGGATAGATAATGCGAATTGGGCGGGGAGAGGTTATACGGGCATCCACAGTTTCCTTTTCAACCTGTCCCTGAATCGGACCATTAACCTGATACTCAGCATCTGCTTCTACTAGAATCTCCGTAGCCCAATCCTTTGAATTCCGGTGATTATGAGCAAACCTATACGTTTCTCCATCTACCTCGACTTCTTCCAGTTTCGATATATTCAAATGGAAATCTACCGTTTCTTTCCCCTCTCGTTCTTGATCGCTATCTGTATCCTCACCTCCATCTCTGTTAGCCTTACCACTGTCCGCTTCATCACGACTCGTTCCCCCCTTGCCTTCTACAGCTTGCACCCCTGATATAACTGCACCAGCACTCTCTACATGACTTGCCAGATCATTCCTCCATGCGACAAGCCATTCGTCTTCCTGTTCTTGCTCAAAGGTTCGCGTTGGTGGGGCAGGTGTGAAATAGGACGTATCCACCGCATTGGGAATCAGGACAACCTGCCTTGGATCGGTATAGGTGCACGCAGCTCGGCAAAAGGTCTGGAAGTGAGAATCCACGGATACAATGCGCACGAGTCCATCCAGAGCCAGTTGAATATGTTCCGCGACTTGTTGTTTGGTCTCCAGTGGCAGTCCGGGACGATCCCAGTTAATGCCGTGACAGATGCCAAGACTGCCGGCTTTGTAGGTGATGGGTTGCCACAGACAGCTGGCATAGATCACTGGGCCGCGCGCTGCGGCTGCCATCCGCTCAAAAGCTTCGGGTACATTATCCATGTCGTACGAATAACCAAATACGTCAATCTGCTCCGTCCGAGTCTGGAATGCTTCAAAATAAGACAGCTGATGAACCTCGGGAATATGCCCGAGTCCACGGATGACACTGCACAGATCCAGAATATAGCGTTCCAGTCCACCACCAAATACACGACCGAATTCCCGGTTGTACCCGTCGGTGAAACTATGCGTCAGAATACTCACCACGCCCATCTCACGGTCCCTCCTTCCAGGGAATCAGCCGAGGTTCCGGATCGAGAATCGACTCGTAGTGTGCAAGATTGCCCCATTCACCACTAGGATCAATGCGTTTGTAACGCAAATATTTACGAACCCGGTCCTCCAGACTGCCGGCCCAGCCGAGATGTTGAACCTTCAATTCCGTGCTGACTCCAGGCAATACCGTGCAGGACAAGGGAAGACGGGGAACATGATGATTCTGTTGTGGATAAAAATAAGGATATCCAGGCATATATCGTACAAGTGAAGCGGTATGCCGTTTGTGCAGAGACCAGAGATCATCTTCCCGGTAGTGGGTCCGGCCACCCCACATGTCGTAGAATCGGAATGCAAACCAGTCCGCATACTCCTGATTAATCAGAGTGCGTATGGCTTTCTTGGCCTCTGAGCTGTACAGCTCATCCGCATCAACTGAGAGCAACCAGTCGGGACATGTTCCCGCAGCCGCTTGCCACAAGGTGTTGCGAAGTCGCCATTCCTCGGCGAACAGTGGTTTCTCCAATACCTCCAGACGGACCACCTTTGGATAGGCTTTGCATATGTCCGGTGTTCCGTCTGTGCTGGCATCGTCCACAATGACAATCTCATCCACGAACTCACTCAGATCATGCAATACTTCTTCAAGGTATCGGCCGCGTTCATTGCGAACCTGGAGCATGGCGGTCAGCTTGTTGCCTTTGCTTTTGCGAACCCGACGAATGGAGAAGGGTTCTTTGAATATACTTGTTTCCTCATGTGTTACAGCAGCATTCTGTTCTGCCTGACCTTGTGAATCATTCCAGTGATGCACTTGGCTTCGGATGTCCTGCGTTGGTTGTGCATGATCCGGGGTGTGATCGCCATTTCCCAATGCGTCTGTATGTGTTCGATCGACTGTTTCCGTTGGCGTGTAAGTGGTTTCGGTTCGGATATCCCTGTGCACCATTGGCCCATTCAACTGTTGTCTACGCTTCTTCGGGTCCAGCATCATGGCACCTCCCCAAGCAATTGCTGTACAGCATGATCCAACAGCTCCAGCTCCACAATCCGGGCCAGCGCATCTTCATCCTCCAGTGCTGTCTCAAGGAAATGTCGGACTGCCCCGTGTCGTTCCCCTCGCAGTGCCAGCGCACTGCCGGATAATTGCTGGTAATCCCGGCGACTGGCATCATCCTGAATATCGACTGCATGCACCAGAGCCAGTGCTTCTTCCACACGTCCAGTCTCCTGGTAAATGCGGAATTTCCAATGTCTCGCCGTTTCTCCGCCAAGTTCGTCCAGGATACGCAGGGCATTTCCGTAATCATCGTTCATACGGAGTAGTTCCGCTCGTACAAGTTGATCTTCTCCTGCCTCAAGCCAGCGACATAACTGTTCATAATGATGCCGTTCTTGTTCATCTGCTGCACTAATTCCATACACCCGCAGGGCGTCCTCCAACTGTCCAGCCCGGGCATGGATGGCAGACAGGAATCGATAATGGGAGACCACACAATCACTGCGATCATTCATGACCGCATGGGTGAAGGCCTCTTGCAACGAATGGACGGCCCGCGGATCTTCAAGCAAGTACTCATAGGCTGCCAGCAAAAAGGATATCGTCTCATGTGCACCTGCTTTGGCACGGAGCTGACGGTAGAAGTCGGCACGTACACTGCATTGAAGCAGGGTGACGCTATCTGGAGTGCCTGACAGGATCTGCCGTAGCGCATGCAAGAAGAGCAGTTCGTAGTCCCGGAGAGGGACTTCGAGATCATCCCTTTGCATCGTACCCGCAGGTGCAGGGTCTTCTCCGCCCAGCCAGATAACACGTACGCCTTGGAATAACAGCTTCATATAACGTGTTTCGGAGGATGTGCCTACCAGATCGGCGATGCCGACCAGTTTGGAAATACTGCTCTCCCATAGCGGAGATTCTGCTTCGTTTCCAGCAGGCTCAGGGAGCAGGGCAATACATAGCTCAGGCTCCAGCGAAGCTGTAGCCATTAGCCAGTAGGGATGGGCGACTACGGCTACGGTGCGAGGTTCCAGTAATAGCTGCTCGGCATCAGGGAGGGAGATGACGGTAATGACCGAAGGTACATCTTCTGTTTGTGTCAGGCTGCTGACATAGTAGACCTCTCCCTCGATCGACAGCAGTGCAGCAATATCGGGATAGGGAAAGGATGACCAGCCTCCTTTGCGAGGGAAGAGAACATACCGGACAGGGGGCTGTGTTGTATTGGCCTTATCCAGGCTGGCTTCGGCGTCTTCACCTGGCAGTGGTGCAGGTTTTTCCATGAATAGTTCACCTCACCTTGACTGTAATATGGAGCGTCTTCGCTCTGCATGTGCTTCATGCTTTCACTTCATATGTAAAGCCCTCACGGTACTTCGCATGATATGCCTGAGACTAACATATGGGCATTCCGTCCCAAACATGAGTATCTTCCATGAATAGATGAAGTTGGCAAGCTGTGATAATAGGCTGAATTTTATCTTTTGTGTGACCAGGATCACTTTTTTTTGCTCTAGAGACGAAGATTGTGATAATTCTCACATGTATAAAATAGGTAATCTGGCACAATACGTTCATCAACGTATTTGGCGGACAGACAGCGAAGGTGCAGCTTCAATGCCAAATACGCATACTGCGAAGTGAACAGAAAGAAGGGGTAACGGTATGGATCCGATTATGTTATCGCGTATCCAATATGCACTTACAACGATTTTCCATTTCTTTTTTGTCCCGCTATCCATCGGTCTTGTGCTGTTGGTTGCGATTATGGAGACGTTGTACGTTGTTAAGGGTAAGGAGATTTACAAAACGATGGCCAAGTTCTGGGGCAAACTGTTCCTGATTAACTTTGCCGTCGGGGTTGTCACAGGTATTCTGCAAGAGTTCCAGTTTGGCATGAACTGGTCCGAGTACTCCCGATTTGTCGGGGATGTGTTCGGTGCGCCACTGGCTATTGAAGCGCTACTGGCGTTTTTTATGGAGTCTACATTTATTGGATTGTGGATATTTGGCTGGGATCGTTTGTCCAAAAAAGTGCATCTAGCCTGCATCTGGCTGGTGTTTGTCGGCACATTCCTGTCCGCGCTGTGGATTCTGGCAGCCAATTCATTTATGCAACATCCTGTTGGGTTTGAGATTAACAACGGACGAGCCGAGATGAATGATTTCTTTGCACTCATCACAAATGGTCAGCTTCTCGTCGAGTTCCCACATACAATCTTTGGGGCATTGATGACAGGGGCCTTCGTCGTAACCGGGATCAGTGCCTACAAATTGATGAAAAAGCAGGATGTGGAGATCTTCCGCAAATCGTTTAATATTGCGATCATTATCGCTCTTGTTTCTTCATTCGGCGTCGCATTCTCGGGTCACTTTCAGGCGCAATATCTGGTGGAGACACAGCCGATGAAGATGGCAGCCAGTGAGGGCACATGGACAACGACAGAAGATCCGGCGCCATGGACGGTGGTCGCTTTTATTGACCCGGATAAACAGGAGAGTACGGGTGAGATCAAAATCCCTGGATTGCTCAGTTACCTGTCCTACAGCAAGTTCTCCGGTAGTGTCAAAGGTATGAAGGAGCTTCAAGCTGAGTATGAACAGACGTATGGACCGGGGGACTACATCCCGCCGGTACGGACAACATTCTGGAGTTTCCGCATTATGATCGCAGCGGGTGGTTTAATGATTGCATTGGCGCTATACGGTACGTTCCTAGCCATGCGTAAGAAGCTGGAGGTCGCTGGAAAGTGGTTTATGCGTCTGATGGTGTTCGCCATCTCCCTGCCGTTTATCGCCAATACGTCAGGTTGGATTATGACCGAGGTAGGAAGACAGCCATGGACAGTATTTGGCTATATGACAACCGAAGCCGGGGTCTCGCCAAACGTATCCGCAGGAACGATCCTGTTCTCGACCATCGCTTTTACCGCTGCGTATACGGTTCTCGGAATCGTGATGGTATACCTGTTCGTACGTGAGATCAAAGCAGGACCGTTTGCGGTCGAGAAGCCAGAAGATCACGATGAATCGGCCGATCCGTTCGGCGTGGATGGAGGTTATTCCGTTGTCACTAAGTGAGTTGTGGTTTTTGCTGATTGCCGTATTGTTTGTTGGTTTCTTCTTTTTGGAAGGTTTTGATTTTGGTGTGGGGATGTCTACAGGCATTATTGCCAAAACGGACCGTGAACGCCGGACCCTGATCAACTCGATTGGTCCGTTCTGGGATGGTAATGAAGTATGGCTTATTACGGCAGGGGGCGCGATGTTTGCCGCCTTCCCGCACTGGTATGCCACGTTGTTCAGTGGTTTTTACCTTCCACTTGTAGTGGTGTTACTCGCCTTGATTGGTCGCGGAGTTGCTTTCGAATTCCGCAGTAAAATGAAACAGCAGCGCTGGCGCAAAACATGGGACATCATCATTGTGGTCTCCAGTGCGCTTTTACCGTTCCTGTTCGGCGTGGTTTTTGCCACGCTGATGAAGGGTCTGCCCATTGATGGGGAGATGCAGTTGCGTGCAGGATTCCTCGATATTGTTAATCCGTACACCGTGATTGGTGGCTTGAGTGTAACCCTGCTGTGTCTGGTTCATGGATTGCTGTTTGCATCACTACGAACAGTAGGTGATCTCAGAGAGCGTGCCTTGAAGACAGCGCAAAAATTGATGCTGCCGCTGGCTGCACTGCTCGCTGTTTACGCGTTAATGACGTATTTCATGACCGATGTGTTCGCCGTACGCGGCTGGGCTCTTTGGATCATGGTTGTACTTGGCGCAGTTTCGCTTGCACTTGCGGCATACTTTGTTCGTCAGAAGCGTGAAGGCTGGGCTTTTGGTATGACAGGGGCAGTGATTGCAATTGCCTTTGCCTCGGTCTTTATCGGACTTTTCCCAAGAGTGATGGTGAGTTCCTTTGGGGCGGCATATGACCTGACTGTATACAATGCTGCATCTGGTGCTTATTCATTGAAAGTAATGACCATTGTAGCTTGCACTTTGCTGCCGTTTGTTCTCGGTTATCAGATCTGGAGCTATTATATCTTCCGCAAACGTCTGAACGAGCAGCACCACCTGGAGTACTGATATGGGACGGGGGCTGATGAAGCTGCCGGGCATCCGGCCGGTACTTGCGCTGGCCTCAGCGCTGGTGCTGCTACAGGCGATGACGATCATTATGCAAGCCAAATGGCTGGCACAGGCCATCACGGCATTGTTTGAAGGTTCATCCGTAACGGAGCAGTACCCTGTACTGCTGCTGTTCCTGGCTGCTTTTGCCGCCCGCTACGCCCTATCCTTCTGGTTACAACTCGTGACTTCGCGATATGCGGAGAGGACAGGGACCGATCTGCGCAGAAAGATGGTGGAGCAGTGGTTCAGACTTGGACCGCGTTATGCGAAGACGGAGGGCACAGGCCATCTGGTCACGCTGGCACGTGAGGGGACAGCTCAATACAAGACGTATCTTGAACTATTCATTCCTCGCATGCTGGGCATAGGATTCACACCTATCGTCATTCTGCTGTATGTGTTCAAGCTGGATCTGATGTCCGGGGTTATTCTGATGCTGACACTCCCGATTCTGATCGTGTTCATGATTCTGATTGGCCTCGCAGCTCAGCGTAAGATAGACGGACAATTCAGATCCTACAAAGCACTCGCTAACCATTTTGTCGATACCCTGCGGGGGCTGGAAACGCTAAAAACATTGGGACAGAGCAAAACACATGAAGGGTCCATTCTGCGGGTCAGTCAGCGGTATCGGAAAGCAACGATGTCTACTCTGCGCATGGCTTTTCTTTCTTCGTTTGCACTCGATTTCTTTACGATGTTGTCCGTTGCTTCCGTAGCAGTTGGTCTGGGATTACGTCTGACAGAAGGGCATATGCTACTTGGCCCTGCGCTGACGGTACTGATCTTGGCACCCGAATATTTCCTGCCTGTACGTATGCTCGGCGCTGATTATCATGCCACATTGGACGGTAAGGAAGCTGGAGCGGCTATCAACCAAGTGATTGAACGGGGGAAAGCTGCTGAACAGAAACAAAAAGAAGCCTATGCAAATGTTGTTGCGCATGCGGACATGGCAGAGGATGGGACGGGATCCGCATCATCATTATCTTTGGGTAAAAGGAAAGTCGCTACTTCGACCATACGTGTCGTGTTGAATGATAAAACGGCTGCGGGGCATCTTGCTCCTGCTTCTGTTTCTGCTTCTGTTTCTACTACTCCTGAGCTTGTTTCTTCCTCAGTGTTCTCTTGGAATGAGCATAGCAGATTGGCTCTAACGGATGTACAGGTACGGCATGATGATGAAGGTCCTTATTCGCTAAAGGATGTCACATTTCAGATCACGGGTCTTGGCAAAATCGGTATTATTGGCACCAGCGGAGCAGGCAAGTCCACGTTGATTGATGTATTGGCTGGATTTCAGCTTCCTACTTCAGGCCAAGTATTAGCCAACGGACAGCCTGTGTCACAGGATATGCTTGAATCCTGGCGAAGACAGACAGCAGCTATCCCGCAGCATCCGTATATCTTTAGTGGAAGCCTGGCCGATAACGTTCGTTTCTATATGCCGGAGGCATCGGATGCGGAAGTGGCGAAGGCCGTTAGCGCAGCTGGATTAACCAAGCTTCTGACCTCATTATCCAGTGGGTTGCATGAGCCTATTGGGGCTGGTGGTAGACAGCTCAGTGGTGGGCAGGAGCAACGGGTGGCGCTAGCAAGAGCTTTGCTTAGTAAACGAAACATCCTGCTGCTTGATGAACCGACAGCACATCTGGATGTGGAAACAGAGTATGAACTGAAACAGACGATGCTGCCGCTATTTGAAGGAAAACTTGTATTTTTGGCTACCCATCGTCTGCACTGGATGCCACATATGGATCGAATTATTGTCATGGATGGCGGCACAGTGGCAGAGACGGGAACACATCAGGAATTGCTGGCACGACAAGGTGTATATTATCAGATGATTCAGGCCCAGATGGAGGCGATATAAAATGAAGTCCGGATATGAACATATGGAGAACGTCCGTAACGGAAAAGAAAAAAATAGCTGGATTGCTCCGTATGTGGCACAGTACCGCTGGAGATTCATCGCAGTCATTGCGCTAGGTACATGCGCTACACTGTGTGCGGTACTGCTGCTGTTTACCTCCGGATTTCTGATCTCCAAGTCTGCGCTGCGTCCTGAAAATATTTTGATGGTGTATGTACCTATTGTTGGTGTACGTGCATTTGGGATATTCCGCGCCGTGTTTCGATATATCGAGCGATTGGCAGGACATGATGCCGTACTGCGGGTGTTGGCCGATCAACGGGTGAAATTATATCGCATTCTGGAGCCACAGGCCTTGTTCCTGCGTTCTCGTATGCAGACCGGGGATGTACTTGGAGCACTCGCCGATGATGTGGAGCGGTTACAGGATATTTATCTGCGTACTGTTTTTCCCGCCGTTACCGCACTTGTAATGTACGGTGGGGCTGTGATTGCCTTTGGCAGTGTTGATCTGGGATTTGCGGTGTGGATGGGCTTGTATATGTTATTTCTCGTTGCCGTGTTACCTGCGATCTCCCTGAAAGTGACGTGGAAATGGCGTGTACGGCTGAAAAAGGAAAACAGCAGGTTGTATACCCGTCTGACCGACGGTGTACTTGGACTGGGAGATTGGCTTGCAAGTGGACGAGCGGCCGAATTTGTTCAGCAGCAGGAAGAAGCGGAGGAACAGGTCGACGTGATTCGTCGCAAGTTGCGGCGCTGGACACGCTGGCGTGATCTGATGGCTCAGACTGTCATTGGCCTGCTGGTGGTATCGGTTACGTTATGGGCCGGAAATGCCGCTTCTATCGGGCAATTGCCTGCCGTGATGATTGCTGCTTTTGTGCTGGTGTTATTTCCACTTACGGAATCACTTCTGCCTGTAGGGGATGCAGTGGAGCATCTTCCACAGTACCGGGAATCACTGGATCGCTTGAAGCAGCTCGAAGGGAAAGATTATCTTCCGTTGCAGAATGGAGCCGGTGATGCGGATGGAACGGGCGAATCGATCTCTGTAGTAAAAAACGGCAACGTGATGGCTGGACAGCCATTCGAGTGCTTGCCAGCTGCGAATGATATGCCGGACAGACGAATTCGTCTTCGCATTCCACCCAAACTCAGAGCAGACATCGAGATTAATCGCGTAAGTTACCGTTATGCAGCGGATGATTCCTACGCCGTACAGGACGTATCTCTTCATCTGCCACAAGGCAAACGATTAGCCATTCTTGGACGAAGCGGCGGCGGCAAATCAACCTTGTTGAAGCTGATTCAGGGGGCATTACTTCCGTCTGCGGGGAAAGTTCTGATCAATAATATGCCTGTGCAAACCTTGGGTGAGAGTGTCACTGATGTCATTGCGGTGCTGAATCAAAGCCCACACCTGTTCGACACCACGGTAGCCAATAATTTGCGGATTGGACGTCCGCATGCAACAGATGAGCAGATTCGTCAGGTGGCCGCCCAAGTAGGTTTATCCGGTCTGATCGAATCCTTGCCGCAGGGATATGATACGCCGATGCTGGAGACAGGTCTGCGTTTCTCCGGTGGGGAAAGGCAACGAATTGCACTGGCCCGGGTACTGCTCCGGGAGACACCTGTTATTATATTGGATGAACCAACCGTTGGGCTTGATCCTGTGACTGAACGCGAGTTGATGCGAACCATTCTGGATAGCTTGCAAGGCAAAACGATGATCTGGGTCACCCATCACCTGATTGGTGCGGAACAGATGGACGAACTTATTTTTATGGAAAATGGAAAGATTGCCATGCAGGGTTCTCACGAACAATTGCTGGCTGGGGAAGAGCGATACCGCCGTCTCATTGAACTTGATCGACCCGGATGGTCTGACTTGCAGACAGTAGAGGGCAAGCTGCCTACTGCCGCTTCCAGATAGCAGGAACTTTCTCGATATAACCATGATCTCAGAGCAGGACTGTCCGTTCACTCAGCATCGCAAATGGGGCTGTCTCAAAAGGAATTCCGCTTCGCTCCAAGCGCTAACGAACCTGCCGCACCTTAAAAGGCAGAACATCAACGCTTGCAAGATTTAACGAATCTCAGTAACGCTATTACGTCATAAAACGTTGTCAAAACCTAAAAAATCGACCGAATCGACGAAATAACGTCTCTGTAATTTGTTAGATCTCAGATCTGGGCAAATGGGAGCGAATAGCGTGTCTCAGGTTCATTAAAACAAAATAACACGAACAAGGGATGTCCTCTGTCATATTCATGACTTATGGGACATCCCCTTTTTGCTTTTTGGTGTGGAGTTTTATGAAAAATCGCTATGTCTATGATGTGAATTGATCTGCAGCAGCCAGTCCCAAAGACTTAACGCTCAGATTTCCTGTGCCAGCAGCATGGCTGTACCACAGGATTGACGCACAACCAGTTCCGGCTCTACTTTAATGCAACGATTATCCATTTGTTTGTTCATCAGATCAAACAGAATCATGGCAGCAAGGCGTCCAATTTTATCCGTATCCTGCTTGACGGTTGTTAGCGGTGGATCGGTATAACGACAGGCTTCGATGTCGTCACAACCTGCCACAGCTATATCTTCTGGAATGCGTAACCCCACTTCCTTAAAGGCACGAATAGCTCCAAAGGCAAGTAGATCTGTGGCTGCAAACACGGCACGTGGCAGAGTCTTGCAGGCGAGCATTTTCTTGGCCGCTTCGTATCCATCCGCTGCGGCATAATCTTTGCTGTATACAACCCACTCGGACTTTTCATCAAGACTAAACTGATTTAGTGAACGTTTGAAAGCCATCTCTCTCTGTTGCATCACAAGAGAGGCGCGCTCCAGCCCGATAAAACCAACATCTCGATAACCGTTCATATAAAATTGTTCTACAACTTTGGTTGAGATCTTATCGTTATCGGACATGATGTAACAGGAGCTTTGTCCTGTTAGCTCGATATCTATTCCGATACAAGGAATCGGGCTGGCATCCAGGTCGAATATGCTGCTCTCGACCTCATCCCCCGCAATAATAATACAGCCATCCACTTGAAAATACTTGGATCTCGCCAAGTAGTCCTCACCCTGATCCAGAAACTTCTCATTCGAGAAGAAGAGTAGATCGTATCCAAGCAAGCCAATTTGTTTCTTAAACGCATTGATAACCTGTACGAAGAAAGGGTGGCTGAAATCCACGTTCAGCTTCCCTGCAAACACAACGCCAACGAGGCTGGATTTTTTGGTTGCCAGTGTTTTGGCTGAAGAAGATGGACGATAGCCTGTCTCTTCCATAATTTTAAGCACACGCTGGCGCGTTTCCTCGCTAATATCTGGATAGTTATTGATAATCTTGGACACCGTGGCTACAGACACGCCGGCTAAACTCGCTATCGTTTTGATATTCATAAACATCCCTCGAATTCCTAAACTGGTTTCGTAAACTGGGGCTGTATCGGTTTTTTCGCTTTCTTGCAAGTATTCTATGCTACATAGACCGGAGAGTCAACAGCAGAGAGAGGGTTTCACACTTGAAATGATATGCATCCATAGGTTTGAAGTGATCAAGGAGGTTTGTCGCGAAAATAAGGACGAATTTTAGCTCGTAATCTTAATTATTTTACAGATTTTGAGTCCATTTAAAGGAATGCCGGGTTGTCTGGGGCTTAAATGAAATTATGTCATGTGCTGTGTTTCGTAACTTTCGTGACTATCGTAAAGGGTACCTTGATTTCAACGTATACAGCAATAAATAAAGCTTTTATCAAGCGTGTTAAAGCATGGAAATCAAAAAAACAAAATGACTATTTACAAAATAAAGATCTGAAGTCATAATAAGGGTGGAATTAACGAAACTGATTTCGTAGATTTAATTCAAAAATTTGGGGGACAACGAAAATGAAGAAAATGACTTTAACCATTGTACTTGTAACCGCTTTATTATGTGTGCTCGCCGCTTGTAGTAACAGCTCTTCGGAATCAGAAGGAACTCAGGCTACAGACAGCAGCAAAAAAGTTACCTTGAAGATCATTCACTGGCAGCAAGAGAATATTAACAACTACATCAAAGAGTTTAATACGAAATTTGAAGCGAAATATCCGGACGTAAAGGTGGAATATACTACGGTTCCGGCAGACGCGACATACGATCAGTTGATGCAAACACGGATGAACGCCGGAAGTAATGGGGACGTAGATATCATTCCACTCAAATCAAGCTTTGTAGGCGCTCCGCAGGAATGGTCCAGTGGTGCTGCTGATCCGATGTGGAAGCAATGGATCGATGCCGGGTTAATCAGTGATCTGTCTGATCAATCTTTTATCAAAAACTACAATGAAGCGGATGTACAGAACGCAATGACGTATAACGATAAGGTGTACGGTGTAAACATGGGCAAGGTGGCATTCACAGGACTGTTCTACAATAAGGAACTCTTCGCAAAATATAATCTGGAAATCCCTACAACCTGGGATGAATTGCAACATGTTATCAAAGTGTTCAAAGACAATGGTGTCGAAGCGCTGGGTCTGGCGGGTAAAGATGTATGGCCAATAGGTCTTGCGGTGCAAGGGCTTCAGGCCTCTATTCATGAAGATCAGCTTGCTTATATCAAAGGTCTATGGACTGGTGAAACCAAGCTGACTGATCCGGTTCAACTTGAAGTCTTGCAGAAATCTCAGGATCTGATGAACAATGCAATGCCTGGTTTCATGGGTATTGACTACGGAACATTGCCCAGTTTGTTCGCTACAGGCAAGGTGGCTATGATTGCTGACGGCACTTGGGATGCAACAACAATTCAAACGGCCAACCCTGATCTAAAGTTTGGATATTTCCCAATTCCAGGTAGCAATGATGCAGCCAAGAACAAAAATCTGGCGGGTAAATACGATATGACCTGGATGGTGGTGGATAACTCACCGAACAAGGATTACGCAATGAAATGGCTTGATATGTTATCGGAGAAAGAGAACTACACGGAATTTGTGAATGCAGCCGGCTTCCTGCCTACACAGCCTGATGTGGAGATGACAAGTGAGTTTATCCAAGGCATTCAGCCTTACCTGGAGGACTTTAAACTTTCTTGGGATCAGTTGTTCATTAACCGTCAGAATGTAGGACAGTACATTTCGGAGGCCAGCGTTCACGCAGAGATGCTCAAGCCAGCCGGACCGATTGCAACACCGGAAGAGCTTGCAGGTAAATCCCAAGCAGATTGGGATGCTGCTGCTCCAAAGTAATTCATAATCATTCATATTCATGGCACAAGTTGGCCGCATGCGCCGGAATAGCGCTCGGGTCTGAGCCTTCAGGCCAGACAAGGCTGTTATTCCGGTTTTTTTATGTCTTAGTTTTACCCCATGAAAGGTGTGAGGACGATGTATCCGTTTGGGAAAGGTAAGGCAAGACTTATTCCTTATCTGTATTTGAGCATTCCGTTGTTACTTTATGTCGTGTTTGGCTTCGGTCCATCACTTGTGACGATACTGTTTTCGTTTACAGATGCTACTGGTGTTCGGGGCCAGGAATGGAGCTTTATCGGCTTTGAAAACTATAAAACATTTTTTGGTGCATCCAATGCTGGAGACCGAATGGATGCTATTGGGCGATCCTTATACTTTGCGTTTGCTGTTGTGATCATACAAAATGCAGTGGGTTTGTTTATAGCGATTTTGATCAATAAAAAGCTTAGAGGCGATAAATTATATCGCGCGGTATTCTTTTTGCCAGTGGTGCTGGGGGTTACTGTGTCTGGACTCATTTGGCAACTCGTTGCAAATCCGCTGGGCGGACCAGCCCAGTCCTTTCTGAATTTCTTTGGTACCAGTTCCAACTTTTTTGGTGATTATAATATCGCCTTTGAATTGATTATTTTTGTTCAGATCTGGATGTACATGGGTTACTCCATGACGATTTTTCTTGCAGGTCTGCAGTCCATTCCAAGCGATCTGTATGAGGCGGGTTACATGGATGGTGCTTCGGGGTGGAAAGCATTTACGAACATTACATTCCCCATGATTGCTCCTGCATTCACGGTTAACATGCTCTTGTCTATCATAGGGGCATTGCAAACCTTTGATATTATCTATGTACTTACAGGCGGCAAGTTCAATACAACGACGCTTGCGTTTGATGTTTATGCTACGGCATTTGGCACAGGAACGGCTGATTATGGTTTGGCTTCTGCTGTGGCGATGATTCAGTTCCTCTTTGTATTTACCATATCGATGGTCGCTTTATTTTACCTTCGCAGAAGAGAGGTGGAAGCGTAATGAAACAGAGCCAAACGTCCAGAATGGTCAGCTACGTTATCGTTCTGCTCATGCTTGCGTTGTACGTTTTCCCTCTATTCTATCTGTTCAATGTATCCATGAAGACACAGACAGAGTATCTGCTCGATCCTGTAGCTCTTACTGAAGGGATTCGGCTTGAGAACTTTTCCGAAGCATGGAACAAAGGGAACTTCTCTCAGTATATGTGGAACAGTGTGCTCTATACAGGGATGTCCACCCTGCTGACGTTGATTTTATCTATATTTGCTGCATTCCCGCTCGCACGCAGATATGTTAAATTCAGCACAATCATTTATATTTTCTTTCTAATTTCCATGTACCTTCCCAACCCGCTCATTCCGCAGTTTTCCCTGATCAATAATCTGGGTCTTTACAACACCCAAATCGGGTACATCTTATTGAAGACGACAGGTACGGGCATTGCCTTTCTCATGTTTGTGGGTTATATCAAATCAATATCGCGTGAACTGGATGAGGCGGCAGCCATGGACGGGAGTGGATATACACGTTATCTGTTCACTATCCTTGTTCCGTTAATGAAACCGATCCTGGCAACAGGTATTATTCTTACCGCGATTGGTGTATGGAACGATATTATCGGGCCGACCATTTATTTATCTGATCCGAATTATCAGCCGGTAACCAAAGGACTCTTTACATTTTATGGACAGTACATGAACAACTGGCCGTTGCTCGCCTGTGGCATTCTGATTGTTACCTTGCCACTGGTTGTCCTGTATGTTGCTTTGCAACGTTTCATTGTTGGAGGTGCTATGGCAGGGGCTGTTAAATCGTAAGTTAGAATCACTCCGCTTTAACTGAAACGAAAAAAAGGCAAGCGATCCAAAAAAACATCATAAGAAAGCCACCCTCAACGCAATGAAGGTGGCTTCTATTATTTTCATCGTTATTTTGGTTTTATAACTCCACTAACATCAGAATAATGGAGGATAGACACAGACATGTGCTGACTAGATACAGCACACCCACCACCTGATTTTGATTCAATCCGGCACGCAGCAACCGATAATGAGCTTGACTTGCATCGGCCTGATAGATCGCTTTACCTTGAATGAAACGTTTGATAACGACAAAGATGTTGTCGAAGATCGGTACACCCAGCGCCAGAATCGGAATGAAGATGGACAACATGGTCGCTTGTTTGAATGCACCATCCAGAGCGATAACCGCCAGAATGAAGCCAAGGAACGTAGCGCCTGCATCACCCATGAACACTTTGGCAGGAGCTTTGTTGTACTTCAGATAACCAATCGTTACACCGACCAGAATGATCGACATGAGTGCGGAATCACTTTGACCTTTGGCAAGCGCCACGATGAACAGGGTAATTGCCGAGATGGCCGATAATCCGCCAGCCAGTCCGTCCATGCCGTCCGAGAAGTTGATGACTGTTGTCACCCCGAAGATCCACAGGATCGTGAGAATGAATTGCAGCCAGATTGGAAGCATGACATATTCCGCGTTGAAGGGATTCACGAATCCGGTAAACGCAATGCCAGAAGCAAATACGAGTACTGCAGCAGAGACCTGTACGAGCATTTTGGGCAGGGCAGGAAAATCTTTGCCTTTTGTTTTGTACCAGTCGTCGACGGTACCAATCGTTAGCAGAAGCATACCACCAGCGACCAGAGCCGCTGTTTCCCATGTGATTTCTTTCGTCAGAGCAATGTATGTCAGGAAAAATCCAGTAAATATCGCGTAACTCGCCGTGAGCGGGATAGGTTGCCTGTGTAGCTTACGCTCCACATCTTCCCGAGGCTTGTCCACAAAATCGAGCCGGTGAGCCAATCGACCAAGCGGTGGAATAAGCAGAACCACGACAGCAAAAGACACTATAAAAGCCAGTATGTATACCATAAACTCGCTTGTTTCACTCCCATCTACCAATTTCCCCTTATTATACGAGTTAAACAGGAAATCTGTCGATGTCATTATTGTAACCAGATGTATGCAAAGGTGAGCAAAAGTTCAGGTTTTATCACATTTGAGGAAGATAGGAGCCGAAATAATGTTTTACGGTTTCTGTATGATAGCCATCATCACCTTGCCAGGTTGCTGCAAAGACAAAATCACTGGAACCACCTTTACGTTTTCTCGGTTTATCTCCAGGAGCCAGTATGCCGGCTGCCGCCCAGATTTCCAGCAGGGCATCGCGCTCCTGTTTGCTGGAAGGAAAGAGATCCTTCCACTTTTTCTCAAGTGAGCGAGCACTGTCTTTGGGGTCTTCCGTCTGAGCTGCTTCAAGCAGGTTGACCAGGATGGCTTGGTCTTCAGGAGTTACTTCATAGTTTGCATCGTTGTCCTGAAGCAGTAATTCCAGATCCATCAGGCAATAGATAAGCCAGCCATGACGCACGCCGCCCCACTTGGTCCGTTCAAAGTTCAGGACGTTTAAGTCGACGTTGGAATATTCCTTGTCTGACTGCAAACGCAGGAAGTTACAATCTCCACAGGCACTGGTGTTAGGGTGAAGGGCAGGGCGTTCCGCATAGGTGTGTAAAGGCACGTTCGATGTTAAAGCCCAGCTGGATAATGCGCTGCGCAGATAGACTTTTTTGGTGGACAGACTGTGTAGAAAGGCCGAAATCACCCGTTCCTTGAACGAGTCATCCTGATGCATGTCGTATAGACGCTGGACAATCTCGTCATGCGTGATCGTGAGTGGATCAAACATAACACCTTTGCTTTTGGCATATTCAAATTCATCTCCAGAGAAGGGTAGAGAGGTTGTTTTCCAGCCGCCACCTCCCCAGAAGGTGCTCAGCAGTATCTTTGCCGCCTTTTTGTCCATATGGTTAGCCTCCTTTATGGGAATTGCGATTATGATCATTGTGATTCTTCAATCTTAGACCTGCTTACTTTAATTTACGTATTCCTCGTTTGTATTCAGAATCATGTCGACGAGGCCTGGAAAACGTACGTTTAATTCTTCCTTTCGTAGGGAATAAAAGTGCTGTTTACCTTCAATGCGTGGCTGGATCACGCCAGCTTCACGTAAAATTTTGATGTGATGGGACAACGTGGATTTGGAAATATGGTCAACTTCGAAGGCGGAGCAGTTTTTCTCGCCAGAACTGGCCAGACAGTGTGCAATTTTCATGCGGATTGGATCGCCCAATGCATTGCAGACCGTGGTCAACTTCAATTCCGAAGCCATAGGTATCGTTGGAGTTCTCATATCTATGACGTTAGCATATTCGGCTTTCTCTTTCAATGTTTGAAATATTTCGAACTATAGAAGTTGAACTTGTAACTATTACACTTGTTTACTCCGATTGCAGTACCATCTTTCGATCGCTCTTATCCCCAGATTTTCTTTATTCCCTTGGTCCAAGGGAAAAATCCGGTGATAGTGTATGCTTCCGATGTAGCTTTCTTTCAGAAAGCTTTAAGCGCACGCTTCGCTTCTTCAGATTGGTTCTGCACTCTCCGTGTTAGTGTAAAAGTTGGTCTCAACTTATATATTTCTTGCAGGCAGTATAAGAAGTATGATACATTTCTTTTCAATTAGTTCGAAAATATTCGAACTGAAAGATTGGAAAACGGCTTTTTATTCTAGGAGGAATATAAATGAGTACTATGAGTACCACTACACTGTTGAACAACTATTTCCGTTTATTTGATGCTTCACGTACAGACGAGCGCGCCATGCAGGACTTATTGTCCCTGTTTACACCGGACGCAGAGATTGTGCTTAACGGCACCAGCCGAACAGGATTCGATGGTTTTATGAAAGCTTTCTACGAATACAATAAGGATGTAAAACATATGTGGGACGCGTGGGTGCAACAGCCCGACGGCAGCTACCAAACGAACTGGGCGGTGTGCGGACAAGCGGCAGACGGAACGGTATATGCCAAAGCAGGCATCGATATCGCACGTGTAAATGAGGCAGGGCAGATTGTGTATCTGGAGAATGTACAGGCCGATCAGAATGCGTTCAGCAAGTATAATCAGTAATTAAAATCTAGGATTTCAGTTTTATAGTTGTTAGAAATCTGAATCAAAAAAAGATAGGAAACCTTAACTCCACCGCTTTTTCATGCTGTGGGGTTTTGTTATACCCAACATGCTCAATCATTCTTTTTAGGGTAGGATTAGAATAAAGGGATGAACGTTATAATTCTTATTTGTTGGAATAAAGAGGAGTGAACTACATGAACGAATTTGGGAACCGAAACGTCATGGAACCATTAGAGGTCATACCGATGGTCGGTATTGGACCATTTAAGTTGGGAATGAGTAAATCAGAGGTAGAAGAGATCATTGAGTGCATCACCCCAGAGATTAGTCAGCTCTACAACCAAATGGAGTATGATTCGGAACATAAACTCTATTTCATTGAAGTAACTAATCCACACGATTATCCACCTGATGAATCTGATGTTGTCCTTACATATGATAATATTGATGTTTTTCGAACAAAGGCTGATGATCTCGTTAAGCTAATAGATAGTAAGACACCATATACTCGAGACATCGATGCGGAGTTGGGATTTTCTTTTATTTTCAAAGACATCCAATTGGCTTTGTGGAGACCTAGCGTGATGACCGAAGAAATGATGAATTCAGTTGAGTTTCTGACCGAGTTTACGCCAGAGAATCAGGAACTGGAAAAGAGATTTTTCTATTTTAGGACGGTTGCTGTGGCGGCCCCTGGATACTTTAATAGAACATAAAGGGAAGCTCCAAGTATGATGAGAGATAAATTTGATCCAATCTAAATAGAATTTATATAGTCTGTGCATGAAAAAAAGCCCATTCCCATATGGACATAACCATGGCGGGGTGGGTCTCTTTAACTTACGGTATCTCGTATTAATTCTAACGAACTGTACACATGCTATTGGAGGGTATTTGGCAAAAGTGATTTTCTAACGAACCACAGACAAGTTAATTGGCTACATATTAGGTTCTAGAGCAGTTTTGTGCCCATGTAAGCCGATAAAAGGTGGCTCAGGTTCGTTAGATTTTGAAAACATGCTAAAAGCTTCAAATAAGACGTCTACGATTCGTTAGCGTATTCCATGTTCGACTTTTTGAATCTCCGACGTGTAACATCCCACGCCTTCCCTACCCCTGCATCGTCTTGTTCTGAAAAGCAGCGATATCCGCATACTCTTCTTCGAATTTGCGGGAGATGCGGATGAAGATCGGGAGCAGCTCCCGGTAGACGCGGACACTGTCCGGGTCAGGCTGGTGACGATGCGTTGATCCGATCATGCCGGAGACGGCACTCAGGGAATCAATGCGGCCAAGAGCATACAAGCCCAGTACGGCTGCGCCGAGGCAGGAGCTTTCGATACTTTCGGGAATGATGACATCCTGATCGAAAATATCGGCCATCATCTGGCGCCACAACTCAGAGCGGGCGAAGCCGCCTGTCGCCTGGATTTTTTTCGGACGACCGATCTTTTCTTCGATCGCCAGCATGACCGTGTACAGGTTAAACAACACACCTTCGAGCGCGGCGCGAATCATATGTTCTTTCTTATGATGTAGCGTCAGGCCGAAGAATGAGCCGCGTGCGTTCGGATTCCAGAGCGGAGCCCGCTCACCTGTCATGTACGGATGGAACAAGAGACCTTCCGAACCCGGAGGTACATTTTCGGCGACACGAGTGAGCACTTCATATGGATCGATGCCAAGTCGTTTTGCGGTCTCGACCTCAGAAGCTGCAAACTCGTCCCGAATCCAGCGGAAAATAACACCGCCATTGTTCACCGGTCCGCCAATGACCCAGGCATCCTCCGTGAGCGCATAACAGAAGAAGCGTCCTTTGGGATCGGTCACCGGTTTATCTACGACTGTACGAATCGCTCCACTGGTACCAATGGTCACGGCCACGACGCCCGGATCAATGGCGTTCACGCCCAGATTGGAGAGCACACCATCACTTGCACCGATGACAAATGGTGTGGTGACCGCAATGCCCATCTCCTTGGCGTACTCCGGGTGCAACCCATGTTTCAGCACATGTGTGGTTGGGACCAATCGGGACAAGTGTTCCGGCGTAATGCCCGCTACATGCAGCGCTTCAGCATCCCAGTCGAGTTTCTCCAGATTCATGAGTCCGGTTGCGGAGGCCATGGAGTGATCAATGACGTATTCAGAAAATAATTTATAGAAAACATATTCTTTCATGGATATGAATTTGTGCGTCTGTCTGAACAATTCAGGCTGATCCCGGGTGAGCCACATGATCTTGGTGAGAGGGGACATCGGATGAATCGGCGTACCTGTTCTCAGGTATATTTCGTGACCATTCATCTCGGATTTGAGTACTTCCGTCCACTCGGCACTGCGATTATCTGCCCATGTCATGGCCCGCATCAGCGGTTTGCCGTGTTGATCGACTGGCAGAATGCTGTGCATGGCCGAACTGAACGATACAAACAGGATCTCCTCTGGCTTCACTCCCGCTTTGGAAGTAGCCTGTTTAACCGATTCGATGACTGCTTTGAAAATATCTTCCGCATCCTGCTCCGCAATCGCAGGTGTGGGGGTGTGCAGCGGATAATCGGCACTGCCTTGAGCCACAATGGTTCCGTTCTGTTCAAACAAGACGGCCTTGGTGGAGGTCGTGCCGATATCTACGCCGATCATATAGGGTGAAGAAGCCATTTTGTCATCCCTCTTTCTTAAATATATAAGTGAAATGAATGTGTTACACGTTAACACTTCGGGTACAGAAAGCCTTCCGATCGCGTAAATGCGAAGCATATGCTTTCGAAGTAGCTTTCCTCTGGAAAGCTTTTAACTCCATTTATTCAGGCCCTTTCTGTCCCCTTCGTGCACGTGGTGCTATTCATCCAACTTATATGGCATCTGTTATTTCATCTATAGATAAGAATATCAGACTTGAGGGATGGATCAAAATGCCACAATCTTAGTCCTTCACCGCCCCTGCCGCGATATCCGAAATAAACTGGCGGCTGATGAACAGGAACATAACGATGAGCGGAATGACGGCAAGCAACGTACCAGCGATAACCATTGCATAGTCTGTGTTATACAACCCGTTTAATTGAGACAACGCAATCTGCAACGTGTATTTGCGTTCATCCGTCAGGACGATCAAAGGCCACAGATAATCATTCCATACGCCGATAAAGGTGAACGCGCCGAGGAAAGCAAAGGCAGGTCGCAGAATTGGCAGCGCCACGTTCCAATAGAGTCGGAAGAAATTACAGCCGTCGATGCGGCCCGCATCCAGCAGATCGTTGGGAATGGACTCCGTGGCATACTGGCGAATCCAGAAGATGCCGAAGGCGTTCACCATGCCCGGAATAATGAGAGCTTTGAAGGAACCGACCCAACCGAACGTAGCCATGAGTACGAAGGAAGGCACCAGCGACAGCTGGGAAGGTACCATCATGGTTGCGAGCAGCAAGATGAAGAGCCACTTTTTGCCGGGAAATTCAAACTTCGCAAACGCAAACCCCGCCAGTGAGTCAAAAAACAGTACAAGTATGGTCACGAGGCCCGACACAAACAACGTATTCAGAAAAGCTCCCCAGAAGTCAATCTGCTGTAACACCCGCGTAATATTATTCCACAGTTCGCCCCCGAACCAGAGCTGGGGTGGAAACTTGTAGATATCGGACGTTGTCCGGGTAGACATTACAATCAGCCAATAGAACGGGAACATGGATATGAGCATGCCCCCGATAAGACCGGTATACAACACCAGCGATTTGAGGTGTTTGGTCGCCATGTGCGCTCCCCCTTATCACATCAGGATGATTTGCCTTGAACAAGCTTCCAGTTCACAATCGAGAACAGGGCGATAATGAGGAACATGCCCCAACCAACGGCAGCGCCATATCCGAAGTAATTGTTAATGAAGGATTCACGGTAGAGGTACAGTACAATCGTCATGCCTGCTGCACCTGCGCCACCGTCATTGCCTACCAATACTTGTGGCTCGGTGAACAGTTGCATACCACCAATCGTTGATGTAATGACCGTAAACAGGATCACAGGACGCAGCATCGGAATTGTAATTCGGAAAAAGGACTGTATCGCTGATGCGCCGTCAATCTTGGCCGCTTCGTATAACGTTTGCGGAATACTCTGAAGTCCGGCCAGATAGATGACGGCGTTATATCCGGTCCAGCGCCAGACCACCATGGAGGAGATTGCGACTTTAATGCCCCATGGTGCATTAAGCCACTCCACAACAGGTAGCCCGACCGACTGCAACAGATAATTGAGAAAGCCATAATTGTTGGCAAATAAAGCACCGAAGATAATGGCTACCGCCACGATGGATGTGACGTTTGGCAGAAAATAACCGACCCGAAACAGGGTACGGAACTTCACAAATGGTGCATGCAGCAAAAAGGCAATAATCAGGGCGAAAAAGAGCATCGGAATCGTCGAATAGATCCAGATCATGAACGTGTTGCCCACGGCTTGCCAGAACTCGGCATCGGTCAGCATGTATTTGAAATTGTTGAGTCCGTTAAACGTCATGATACCGATGCCATCCCATTTATGAAAAGCCAGATAGAGTGAGAATCCGATCGGGAACAGCCCAAATACCGCAAACAGAATATAAAACGGCGATATCGCAACATAGAGTGCACGATGCTCCCACATTCTCGCCCATAGTGACTTCTGCCGATCCAGATCAGGTCTTGCATTTCGGGGATCGGGAGTAAGACGAGGTTCAGTTACAGCCATATGAATTCCTCCTTTGCGGATAACGAAACCACACGTTGTTCAGGTTAACGCTGCAATTCCCGCTCGACGCGGTGTACCGTATCCGTCCAGACCTGCTGTGGATCGGCATTTTGCTTCGCGACATCATTCAGCCGCCGGGTGATAATGTTGTGTACGGATGGATATCTTTCGCCAAAGAAAGCATCCGGTACATCCTGTGCCGATTCGGCAAATACAGGCCCTGTCGCCTGTCCACCGAAGAAAGGTTCTTTTTCTTTCATGGCAGGATCATCAAACACACCTGGTGCAGAAGGGAACAGGTTCAGTGTCTGATATTGCTCCAGTTGATTTTCGGGACTTTGCAGCCAGCGAACCAGTTCAAAGGCTTCCTGAGGATGTTCACTCGACTTCAGGATGGACAGGAATGATCCTCCGTTGTTGCCATCTCCCCCTGGTGCCCGAGCAACCCGCCATTTCCCGGAGGTATCCGGAGCGGCTTCCTGAAGAACTTGTTTCATCCAGACAGCGCCCACGAAAGAGGCGATTTCGCCATTATTCATCGCGGCGTTCCAGCTTGGAGTCCAGCCATCTGCATTGGCTAGCAGTCCCTTCTCTTTGAAAGCAACGGCTGTATCCCAGCTCTTGCCCACAATAGGGGAATCCATGCCGATAAAGGACCCGTCCGGCCGGAAATAACGCTCCGCAGACTGCGATATGACTTGGTTGTAAACGGTTGCAATATTGTCGGTTAGAAAAACCTTGCCTCCGAATTTTTCCTTGAGCTGTTCTCCGGCAGCAGCATATGCATCCCAGCTGTTGATCTGGCGTGTAACGTCTTCGGGATCAGATGGCAATCCGGCTTCCTTGAACAGATCTTCTCGGTAGAAGAGGGCTGTTGGGCCCGTATCCATCGGGAAACCGATCATCTGTCCGCTTGGTGTAACGCCTTGCTTCCATTTCCACGGCAGATATTGGTCTTCAATATCTCCTGCACCGAGATCATACAGATTATAGAAACGGTCCTCACTGGGAAATAGCTCCATGATCCAGTCGTTCAATGCTACAATGTCTGGTTCACCTGAGCGTGCAGCGAGTGTTGTTTTGAGTTTTGCTTTGAAATCACCGCCGATTTTCTGAGCTGTCAGTTCGATATTGGGGAACTTTTCCTTAGCCCTGGCAATCAACTTATCATCGATGGAACGATTCCAGTACCATAATGTAAGCGCTACCTTTTTGTTGTTCGCTGAATCGTCCTGTCCGGGCCAGATGGAGCATCCGCTTATGAGCAGGACGCAGACCATCAGTATGGCTGTCCAGCAAGTTCTTTTCCGGCGGATCATGTGTATTACCCCCTCATCATTAAGTTCGAGGCATGAAGTGCTTTGGACTACAACATTAGTGTATGAGCAGTTTATAAACTCATACCCAATATTCCTGAAATGAAACACATATTTGTGTCGATTGCGTAACATAAATTGGGTAGTTACTTTAAAAATAAAAGTTACTTGACACATTATAATTTTTATTCTAAACTAACTTACATAAAGTAACTAATGATGATGAGAATAATATAGATACGTACTATATAACATCCAAGTGATCCAATTTCACGCTGGATGCGAATCAATCAACAGACAAGTTGGCCTAAACAGGAGGAACGACAATGATCAATTCACATATTATTCAACTGCTTGCCCCCAAAATTCAGACTTTTCCGAGTGGAAAAGAGTTCATATACCTGGTGGGGCCAATCAAACTCCCGGTTAACCTCGATGGGGAGACCAAGACATTCCAGTGGTATAGCTGGATGAAATCGGACAAAGCGATGGAGAGCGGCGAGTTAATCGAATCTCTTGCTGAGGCTGAACTGGCAGAGCGCCAACAATCCAGTGTTCTGGTGTACGGTGACTTTGCCGACGCACAAGAAGCGCTGATTCGGATGCATAGCATCTGTCATACAGGCGACATCTTTGGCAGCAAACGCTGTGATTGTGGCTTCCAATTGGAGCAATCCATGAAAATGATCGCCGCTCACGGAGCGGGCGCACTGTTCTACCTTGCCAACCATGAAGGACGTGGCATTGGTCTGTTCAGCAAAGCCATGGCGTACATTTTGCAAGAAGAAGGTCTGGATACGGTAGATGCGAACTTGCAGCTCGGATTCACAGACGATGCCCGCAATTATGACGATGCGATTGCCGTATTGCGTGCGCTTCGCTCCGCACCGGTTACATTGATCACCAACAATCCACGGAAGCTGGCTGCCTTGCAGGAAGCGGGATTGAATGTGGGTGGACGTGTGCCACTATGGGGAGATCGCTCTGCTTTTAACGAGAAATATCTGCAAACGAAAGTGAACCGTTCCGGTCATTTGGCAGAAAGTGATGGTTGGGCTGGGGCAGAGACGCTACTTCCGCATGCGCAGGGTTAATCATTATTTATAGACGTATACGAATAGATGGCTAGCCGTTGATGTACTCTCTGTTATGGAGAAGTACAACAGCGGCTTTTTGCTATGGATGATAGGGTAGCGATCAGGTTTTCCTGATTCACGGAATGGCTTGCCGTTCCCGCAGTGCGGATTATACAATATAGTCATCTGATGAATGCGGGAGGAACCAAGGTGCCATTTGAGGGACAACGTATATTGCCGGCTGCAAAGAGCATGAAGCAGTTTGAAGCGATGATTGAAGGCCCTTATACCTATGGGGTGATGCTGGAAACGCATATTGCACAGCTTCAGAGTGTAATGGACGAGGCTCGGCGGTACGACAAAAAGATACTTTTGCATGCAGATCTGGTCCAAGGATTGAAGAATGATGAGTATGCGGCAGAGTATCTGTGTCAGCAGATTCGCCCGGCAGGACTGATCTCTACGCGAGCGAGTGTCATTCAGAAGGCAAAGCAGAAAGGCATTACAGCGATTCAACGTATTTTTCTGCTCGATACCCATGCACTGGAGAAAAGTTATCTGCTGCTGGCCAAAACCCAACCGGATTATATTGAAGTATTACCTGGCGTCATTCCGCATATTATTGCGGAAGTATCTGTGCGTACAGGGATACCCATTATTGCAGGGGGATTGATCCGTTCACCGGAAGAGGTTGAACTTGCGCTTGGCGTCGGGGCTACGGCAGTGACCACATCCAACGCAGATCTGATCCGACACTTCGAGAAATCGCTTACACCTTAAAAAGAACCCACAACAGGAGGTTGGCTGTATGGAAAAATATATATTGGCTCTGGATCAGGGAACAACAAGCTCCCGAGCTATTCTATTTAACCGTGGCGGGGAGATTGTGCACATTGCACAGCAGGAATTCCCTCAATATTTCCCCAAACCGGGCTGGGTAGAGCAGAATGCCAACGAAATCTGGAGTTCCATTCTTGCCGTGATGGCTTCATGTCTGGCAGAGAGCGGAATTAAGCCTGTCCAGATTGCCGGAATTGGAATTACAAATCAGCGGGAGACCGTTGTGGTATGGGACAAAGAAACAGGCAGACCCATCTATAATGCAGTGGTATGGCAATCCAGACAGACCGCAGATATCTGTGAAGAATTGAAGACGCAGGGTCTCGGGGACCTTTTCCGCCGTAAAACAGGATTACTGATCGATCCCTACTTCTCGGGAACAAAGGTGAAGTGGATTCTGGATCATGTCCCTGGTGCCCGGGAGCGGGCAGAGAAGGGTGAACTGCTGTTTGGCACGATTGATAGCTGGCTGATCTGGAAACTGAGCGGGGGTACACATGTCACGGATATATCCAATGCCTCACGTACTCTGATCTATAACATCTATGATCTGCAATGGGATGACGAATTGTTGGATATCCTCGACATTCCCAAGGCTATGCTACCAGAAGTGCGAGGTTCATCCGAGGTGTATGCACACACAACAGACTATCATTTCTTCGGTCATCGGATTCCGATTGCGGGAGCGGCAGGAGATCAACAGGCAGCGATGTTTGGTCAGGGCTGTTACACCAAGGGTAGTATGAAAAATACATATGGTACCGGTTGTTTCATGCTTATGAACACGGGAGAGAACCCGGTACAATCCAATCACGGACTGATTACAACGATTGCCTGGGGGATGAATGGCAAGGTTGAATATGCGCTCGAAGGTAGCATTTTTGTTGCAGGTTCAGCGGTTCAGTGGCTGCGTGATGGATTAAGAATGCTTCGCTCTTCAAAAGATAGCGAGGATTACGCCTCACGTGTGCCTTCGACAGACGGCGTTTATATGGTACCTGCATTTGTGGGACTGGGCAGTCCGTATTGGGATAGTGAGGTTAAGGGTGCGGTGTTTGGCCTGACCCGAGGCACGACAAAGGAACACTTTATCCGTGCTACGCTTGAGGCGTTGGCGTATCAGACCAAAGATGTACTGGAGGCAATGGAATCCGACTCGGGTATTCCCGTGCATGCTCTGCGTGTGGATGGAGGAGCGGCGGCCAATGATTTTCTCATGCAATTCCAGAGTGATATTCTGGGCATTCCTGTCGAACGCCCAACGGTGAATGAAACGACTGCATTGGGTGCGGCTTATCTGGCAGGATTGGCAGTAGGATATTGGACGAGTGCGGATGAATTGACGGATCATGAAAATACGGAGCGTGTCTTCCAGCCTGTTATGGCTGAGCAACAACGAACAGAACTGTATACAGGCTGGAAGCGTGCAGTGAATGCAGCAATGGCTTTTAAATAAAAGAAATGAATATTTCTTGGTGTGGGTATTTGTACTTTTTAACTAAACATATGTTATAAATGATATTTACTGGTGGAAAATGATGCATGATTTACAGGGTTATTCTTCCTGGAGAAGGCAAAATATATATCCACTATAAGGAAAAAAACAAGGTTAGTGGATTCATTTGAAATTCCATCCTTTGGCAGAACAACTTTTTGAATTTTTTTTGAATAATGTGTCATTTCAGGACTTCACGCCGTCAAAAATCTGTGATAGGATAAAGGCACAAGTTAAAAAAATGATGTCTGGAGATCGGGAGGGACCACGTGCCGCTCAGCAATTGCTGAGCGAATGACGTGGTCCTTTTTTTGTTTTTTTACGGAAATATTAAGGAAATCAATGGGAGGTTCAAGAATGACAGAAACGTTCTCGTCAGCACAACGGACCGAATATTTGCAAAATATGGCGAATGCACATTTTGACGTATTGATTATTGGCGGCGGGATTACAGGCGCAGGGATTGCATTGGATGCGGCTTCGCGTGGGTTGAAGACGGCACTTGTAGAAATGCAGGATTTTGCAGCAGGTACATCCAGTCGTTCGACCAAACTTGTCCATGGCGGATTACGTTATTTGAAGCAATATGAAGTGAAGATGGTTGCTGAGGTAGGACGGGAGCGGGCTGTAGTTTATGAAAATGGGCCACATGTGACAACACCGGAACCGATGTTGTTACCGATCTATACGGCTGGCACGTTCGGCCGCTTCAGCACATCCATTGGACTGATGGTGTACGATCGGCTTGCCGGGGTGAAGCGCAGTGAACGGCGCCAAATGTTGAATGCTGGAGCGGTGTCAGATAGTGAACCTCTGTTACGCAAACAGGGGTTGTTGGGTGGTGGACTCTATGTGGAGTACCGGACTGATGATGCCAGGCTCACCATTGAAGTTATGAAAGAAGCTGTCAAACGTGGGGCACAGGCAGTGAACTACGTTAAGGCGAAAGGTTTCCTGAAGGAGAATGGCAAGATTACAGGTATTGAAGCCGTGGATCAGATCGACGGTCAGGCATATATGCTGAAAGCGAGCAAGGTGATCAACGCTTCCGGTCCATGGGTGGACGGTCTGCGGGAATTGGACGGTTCGCGCCAGGGGAAAACACTGCAGATGACCAAAGGCATTCATTTGGTCTTTGATGGTGAACGATTCCCATTAAGACAGGCCGTCTATTTTGATACACCAGATGGTCGAATGGTATTTGCTGTCCCACGTGATGGCAAAACCTATGTAGGTACAACCGACACTGTATATCAGGACGATCCTGCACACCCGCAAATTTCCGACGCGGATCGCGATTATGTGATTGATGCAGTTAATGGCATGTTTCCAGATGTACACATTGGTACCGAGGACGTGGAATCCGGATGGGCGGGTGTACGGCCACTAATTCATGAGGAAGGCAAGAATCCTTCCGAAATATCACGTAAAGATGAAGTCTGGGTATCCGAATCCAATCTGATTACGATTGCCGGGGGCAAGTTAACCGGGTACCGTAAAATGGCCGAGATGGTTGTTGATCTGGTCGCACGCCAGATGGAGCAGGAGAGTGGGCATTCCATAGGCCCTTGTGTAACAAAGAAGATGCCCATCTCCGGCGGTGATGTAGGGGGATCGGCTGGATTTGTATCGTATGCGGAGCGCAAGATCAAGGACGGTGTTGCTCTCGGGCTTGCCCGACCGGCTGCGGAGCGGCTGGTTCGCACGTATGGTTCCAATGTGGAGGCACTGTATGAGCGAATGCCCGATCCACGCACCAAGTCCGATCTTCATGGCATGCCACAGGAGTTATTGCTTATGCTACATTACGCGATTGATGAAGAGATGGCTGCAACTCCATCTGACTTTTTGGTACGAAGAACAGGTGATTTATTCTTCCGTATTAATGAAGTTCGTCGCTATAAAGCAGCGGTTATCTCGTATATGGCAGGTCGTTTGGACTGGTCAGAAGAGGAAGTGGTTAAACATACACAGGAACTGGATCAGCTGTTGCTGGAAGCATCCGGCAAAATCTAAGGCAGGATTTCAAGATCGAGAGTCGAATGGAACATGTAAGCGTGTAACATAGAGAGGGGATTACATCCATGACATTACAGATCGGAATCATTGGAACAGGCTGGTTCAGTAAGGTACACGCGGATATTCTCGCACGGATGGAAGGTGTTCGTGTTGCGAGTGTCTGTGGAACTTCGCTCGAAAAGGCAGAGGCTATGGCCTTCGTTTATGATGCTGTTGGTTACGGGGAACTTGAACATATGCTGGATGGTGAGAAGCTGGATGCGGTGTATATCTGTGTGCCTCCCATGTCTCATGGATCGATTGAGTCCGAATTAATCCGCCGCGGTATTCCATTCCTGGTGGAGAAACCGCTGAGTACTGGAATGGACGTTCCACGTCAGGTGTTGGATCAGGTGCAAAAGAGTGGATTGTTAACCTCTGTAGGATACCATTTCCGTTATCAGGAGGCTGCGCAGGTTCTGCAGCAAGCGATGGAAGAACAGACGGTCGGCATGGCTCTTGGCCGCTGGATGGGCGGAATGCCAGGGGTCGCCTGGTGGCGGCGTCAGGACGGTTCAGGAGGGCAATTCGTAGAGCAGACTACACATATTGTAGACTTGCTTCGGTATTGTGCAGGAGAAGTTACGGAGGTATATGCTGTAGCAGCTCAGCGAAGCATGCATGAGAAGCATGAACATGTGACCGTAGCCGATGTGGCAAATGTGACGCTTAAGCTGGAAAGTGGAGCGATTGCCAGTATCGCCAATACATGTCTGTTGCCAGACGGAGAGGGCGGCGCAGGGCTCCAGTTCTACACGGATGCAGGTGTGTGGGATTGGACGCCAGAACGTTTGCTTCTGCCAAGTGCCGCAACACATGCGATGGCAGGTCTGGAGATTCCGGCAGGACATAATCCATACGAGCGTGAGAATGAAGCGTTCATTCACGCCCTGCGTACGGGAGACCGTTCACGAATTCTGTCCGATTATGCGGATGCCTGCCGTACACAGGAGATTACGACGGCGGCCTTGGCATCGGCAGATTCCGGCCTGCCTGTACAGCTTCAGCCTTCAAAACATCTCTCTCATTAAAAGGTTGAAGGTAATATAAATACGCCTGAATCAGGGAATGATCCGCAGATCAGCCTGATTCAGGCGTATTTGTGTTGAGTAGAGATTATTAAGTAGCAATTCAACTACTCGGATTTCTGCTGTTTCAACCAGTCGGATGACCAACTGTAGATCTGATCAATGACAGGTTCAATGGCTCTGCCTTTCGGTGTTAATTCATACTCTACACGGGGAGGTATCTCGGGAAACATGTGTCGGGTTACGATACCTTCCGTCTCCATTTCCTTCAATCGCTCCGATAAAAGTCGTCCACTGATCGCCATCTCTGCTTCAAGCTCCGTAAACCGCTTGGGTCCGGACAACAGTTGGTACATAATTAACAGTACCCACTTCTTGCCTATGATGTCTATGGCTTGAGTGATCATACAGGGACTTGGTGATTTTACTTTTTTCAGCTTCAACGTGTTCACCTCGATTCATAATGATTTTCTTCAAAGTTGTATATGAAAGGACATGATTTCTGCCGCTTTAAGAATATAGGACATCCAAGTAAATGAGGGTTACTACAAAATATACTGTAACATACCTTTTGTATGTATTATACATCATACAGTGAAAAATTACTTGAAGAAATTATATTATTATTATATACTAACTTCACAAAAGTAAGTTGGTGATAAATAATACGTATAATATGAACGCGTACTATTCTGAAAATTGAACTGGGCTGAACGGTTGAAAACAGAGTGACCTTTGGGAACTTTTACATAGATTCTTTTTTTACAATGTGCAGCAAAAATAATCATTACATAGTAGGAACATATAATTTGTTATAGGAGGATCTACATATGAACAAAATTTTGGGTTATGTTTTTCTGGTTGTGTTAGCAGGTGTTTTCGTCATGACGGGGTTTAACAAGATTAGTGGGGCAGACATGATGATTCAGACATTCGAAAGTTTCTCTTATCCGACATGGACGATGTATCTGCTGGGCGCTGCGGAGTTGCTTAGTGCTGTAGGACTGCTGATTCCACGGACTCGCATCCTGGCTTCTGGCATACTGACCTTCATTCTGATTGGGGCCGTGGGAAGTCATCTGATCTATGCACAATACGCTGCTGTTCCGTTCCCGGCTGTGTTGTTGGTAGCTAACATTATTGTTTTGGTTGTGGGCATGCGCAGATTGGAAGCGGAAGAAGAAGGCCAGATGGACGCGATTCAGGCGTAAGTTAAAGATAAGAGGGAACGTAATTGGGCTGTTCAACGTGGAAAAGGTATTCCTGTCAAAAGGAATGTAAACGCGGATGCCTATGCAGAAGATGACCACTGCCAGTAAGCGGTGGTCATCTTTTTTTATGTAAGACTTCGCGTGGCACGTGTAACGATTCGCCGCGTATGTTGGGTATCCGACTGCTGAGTCCAAGTGGCACAGACCTGCCGCACCCACTCTGGATTGGTCTTGCTGGCGTCGTTCAGCCAGTTACTTACCGAATCCTGCACATACTTATGGGCATCGGATTTTACTGCGTCAAGCAAGGGAAGGGCCATGGCCGGATTTTCTTTTAACTCCTGAATATGCTTGGCCCAGACGCCACGAGGTCTGATTGATTCTATGGCAAATCGACGGATCAGTGGATCAGGGTCAACGCTCCATGGGATTAACTGCTGCAAGGCTAAGGATAATTCGGCAGAGATGGACTCCCGTACAGCCATCCAGGCGATTTCTCTTACACCAAAGTGATGATCTGCTGCAAAGGGCCGAATATGCTCCAACTTTTCAGTCAGGTTCAGACCGGAATCTAGCCCAATGATATAAGCCGCCCAGCAGCGAACACTGTCTGAACGATGCTCTGCAATGGAACAAAAGAGATTCGTTTTTTCATTGACTGATGGACGTTTCAACAGATCAAGCCATTGCATGGCTATGGCCGGGATGATTTTCATGATCCGCTGCTCATCCATCTGTGTTAACTGCTCTGTAATTGCTCTGGTTTCGACATCCATTCCCCATTCATGGGTAACCTTCTGAAAAAGAGAAACATGATCTACAGCCAGCCATTCGGTCAGATTGACCGATTCGATATGTCCTGCTTGTAGCCAATTGCGGATATGCTCAGGAATTTCCGTTGCTTTACGGGCACCTTTGCGAAGAAAAATGTCTTCAGGGATAAATAGATCTGGCTTAGCACTCAACAGTATATTCCTCCTTAGCTGTATAACATCATGAGTTATACAGTACAACTTGCTGGAGAACAGGGATGTAAGGCATCTTACAAGTGGTCAGTGATTTTCCGGAGGTTAGCGATTTCGTCACGATGAAGGGAGACTGATTTGAATCCGGTACGAATACGGCCAGCTCTTGCTAACTCTTGCATGACAATCGTAACCGATTCCCGTGTGGCTCCTGCCATCCAGGCAATCTCCTGATGGGTAAGCCCGAGTTGAATCCGGCAGTACTCATCTTCTTCGATCCATCCCATCTGTACAGCCAGCCGGAAGAGATTATGTATCACCTTTTCATGCAGGTTTCCGAGTGCAAGCGTCTGTGTCAACTCGCTCATTCGTTTGATCCGCTCGCTTAGTACGTTCATCAGTCTCATCATAAATTCTGGATGTTCAATCAGAAACTGTTCAAAACGTTGTTTGTTCATCAGGCAAATATCACACTCCTCCATCGTTTCGATATAAACGGCGCGTGTTCCGAGTGATATTCCGTTCATTTCTCCAAACACGTTACCTTCCGTCAAAATATCGAGAGTGAACTGCTTGCCCTCCGGATTTAATGTATATAAACGAACCTTTCCCCGTTTTACAAAATAGAAACCTTCTGTAAACGTATCGGGTGTCTGGATCTGTCTGTTTTTAGGTATGGTCGTAATAGAAGTCATCCCATCCATTTCAATCAGGTCTGCCTCGGATAAGGAGGACATGAGGTCGAATTGTGATAAATACAGAATTTTATCCATAGAACTCCTTTCCATTACAATATGAATATAAAAAAAAGAAGAACCCACGAAAAACAACGGGTTCTCTTGCAGCGGGACTTCCTGATCGGAAGGTCTTCTGACTATAAATGATCAAATGCCATTTTGATTATAGTAACTTTTTTAATTGAGAGACGCGTCCTTGGCTGATGCCAAGCTTTTCCGCAATTTGCTGTTGAGCCAAACCGGGATTCTGTTCAACAATTTCTTTCATCTGTTGCAGCATACGTGCCGTCTTTGGCCGCAGGTCCGGGTATTCTTGGTTGTCAGCTGTGGTCCCTTCTTCCCTAGCGGGAGATGAGACTGGGGCGGATTTGGAAGCAGGACGCTCCACGGGTGCAGGAGCCTGTTTGTTCTGAGGTACGAACCAGTTGGGAGAGTCATCCGGGTGTTTTAATTGAATTGCACAAGTCCGGCAGATGAATTGTTCTTTGAAATACATTTCCGTATCTACATCACCGCAAAAAATACATAATGTTGATTTGTACTTTCTTAAAATCAACTCTTTTCCTTCAATGAAAAACTCAAGCGGATCGCCGATATGGATTTCCATCGTATCCCGCATTTCTTTGGGAAGGACAATTCGTCCAAGACGGTCCAGAGATCTCTTCATTCCGGTTCTTTTCATCGCATCTCCCCCGCAATATTCACAATTAAAAACCTGTCCTTATTGTAAGGAAGAAAGGGCTTTAATACAACAATAATATTTCAAAAAAGTGGATAATTCCATCCATTATGGGAAAATAAGTTTAGAAAGCACGGGTGCAACCGCTAAAGTGAACAATGCAGCGAGCACCATGGAGATGCTGGAGATGGTACCGGTCAGGGAACTCAGTTCAAACGCCTTGGATGTCCCTGTGCCATGGGCACCGGTTCCAAACAGTGTGCCTCGTGCAATCTCCCCATCGATGCGCAGCATTTTGACGATGGAAGGGCCCATAATTACTCCGAGCAGACCAGTCATAATAACAAAAACAGCTGTCACTGCGGGTATGCCACCGATAGTGGCGGATACGTTCATGGCAATTGGGGTGGTGATCGATCTTGGGATCAGACTATGAATGAGACCGGAATCCAGGCGCAACCATTTGGCGAGCAGGGCAGAAGAAAGTACGGCAACGACCGAACCGGTCATGACACTGAAGACAATCTCGGAAATATGTTTTTTGAGTACATGGAAAAAGGTATAGAGCGGTACGGCAAAAGCCACCGTGGCCGGTTGAAGAAGCAGACTCAGCCATTTGCCACCACTGCTATACGTGGCATAATCCGTTCCGGTTGCAAGCAATATGCCAACAACAAGAAGCGGTGTAATGAGCAACGGAGACAGATATACTTTAGGCAGATTGCGATACATTCGTTTGGTAACCCAATAGATACCGACGGTTAACAACAGGCAGAGAAATCCAATCATCCGGTGTGACGCTCCTTTCGTTTGGCAATTCGTGTAGCAACCAGGCCTGTGCAGGACATGACCAGGAATGTACTAAGCAGTACGATGAATAAAATCTGTAGTCCGTCATGCTCTAACATGGGCATATAGTTCATAATGCCAACGGCTGACGGGATAAAAAATAACAATAGTTCACCGAGCAGCCAGGCAGCTCCAACTTCAATCCAGCGCAGCTTCACGACACGAGTCTGAAGCAGAATGAATAACACAACCATACCGAGTATTGAACCCGGTACAGGAAGATGGAGAGTACGGGCCAGCAGGTCCATGAGCAGTGAAAAAACCATTAAGAGCGCAACTTGTGCAATACCAAGGCCCCATTTTTTCACTTCAATCCCTCCTTGTATAATCAACGTAATCGTTTAAGTTATTATGAAAATGAAAATGATTCATTTGATATCACAAATTTTACATGGCATTCTTTCATGAGTAAAATGCATATTAAGAATGTTTACTATTCCATTTGTCTATGAGAGGTGAGTATCAACCGATGGATATCCGCCATTTGCAATATTTTCTGGAAGTTGCCCGGCAGCAGAGCTTCACTAAAGCCGCCGAAGTCCTGTATATCACCCAGCCCACGATCAGCAAGACGGTCAAGAGTCTTGAAGAGGAATTGGGTATCACTTTACTGGACCGTTATGGGAAGAAAGTTGAACTAACCGATGCAGGCCATGTGTTTTTTCGGCAGGCACTTGAGATTGAAAAATCATTCCGCAGTCTGTCGTCCGAATTGGACGATCTGATGAACTTGAAGAAAGGCCATCTGCGGATTGGCTTGCCGCCAATGGTGGGGTCCAGCTTTTTCCCCATGATCATTGGTGAATTTCACAAAGCCTACCCGCAGGTGACCATTCAGCTGTTTGAGGATGGTGCCAAAAAAGTGGAGGCCGATGTGATCAGTGGTGCACTGGATATTGGCGTTGCCGTACTGCCAACCGTGGATGAACTGTTGGATCATTTTGTGTTTGTGAAAGAGAAGCTGAACCTGCTTGTACACCCTTCACATCCACTTGCAGGGAAAGAGTCGGTTGCCCTGCATGAACTGGAAAACGACGCCTTTGTGCTGTTTCGGGAGGATTTTGCATTGCATGACCGGATTATTGTGGCCTGTCAGCATGCTGGGTTCCAGCCCCGTGTGGTATATGAGAGCTCCCAGTGGGATCTGCTCAGCGCGATGGTTGCCGCCAATCTGGGAGTAGCCTTGCTACCGGAGACGATCTGTCGTGAGGTAGACAACATGCGCGTGCGCATTATACCCGTGGTGGAACCGGTGATTCCATGGCAGCTCGGCATGATCTGGCGGAAGGACCGCTATCTGTCTTTTGCCACAAGAGAGTGGATCGGATTCACACAGTCGATGCTGGGTGAGTAAGGGAAGCGATCGGAAGGTTATTCTGTCATTGTAGTGCCCAGTGTAAATACTCTTTTGTTGACCCCGGATCGTTGTTACAATGGAAGCATAATCTTGATGGAGGTGTACGAACATGAAACTGCGGGTATCCGCTGTACAATACCAATTGCACACAATCAGCTCGTTTGAGCAGTTCGCCGCTCAGGCTGAGCATTACATACGGACAGCGAGCGAATACGGAACTGAATTTGTGCTGTTCCCTGAATTTTTCACAACGCAATTAATGTCCATTGGGGACAAACAAGGCAATGCTCTGACAATTGAGGATCTGCCAAACTTTACGGAGCAATATGAACAACTGTTCACGTCACTCGCTGCCAAGTACGGCATGCACGTCATCGGGGGAACCCACGTCATTCGCCGTGAAGGGAAGCTGTATAATACAGCCCACATGTTCTACCCGGATGGTCGCATCGCGCGGCAGGACAAGATTCACATTACACCAACCGAAGTCCAGGAATGGAACATGGCTCCCGGAGAGGGACTTGAGGTGTTCGACACGGACAAAGGCCGTATTGCGATGCTGACTTGTTACGATATTGAATTTCCGGAAATTGTACGGATGGCCAAAGCCAAAGGCGCAGACGTAATTTTCTGTCCTTCCTGTACGGACGATCGTCACGGATTCTACCGTGTGCGTTATACGAGTCATGCCCGCGCGGTAGAGAATCAGGTGTATGTTGTGTTAACCGGAACAGTGGGTAACCTGCCGACCGTTGATTTCATGCGTGCCAACTATGGACAGGCTGCAATTATTACGCCGAATGATATTCCGTTCCCGCCACGTGGCATTCTGGCCGAGGGTGAGATTAACAACGATATGATCGTGACCGCCGATCTGGATCTGGACTTGTTGTATGAGGTACGTGAACGTGGATCGGTAACGACCTGGCGTGACCGCCGTACTGATCTGTATACCGATTGGGAGTAGGCAACCTTATAGAGGTTGTTCAAAAAGCCCGCTTTTGATTACGAAGGATGCCTAGTGGCATCATCAGCATCGAATATGGAATTCAGCCGAAATGTCCGTTGCTCACGTAGTCTTCCCTACGCTCCGCTACTCCATTTCTAGCTTCATCCCATCTTCTCGGTACTGAAAACCGACCTTTTTGAACACATAATTAAAACCGAAGCGAAACAGAGTAGGGAATTCATTTTGTCAGTGGAAAGGGGTGAACCGGCAACATGTATACCAAAGAAATGCTGATTACCGACCCGGAGCGAAGTGGCAAAAGGGTAAAAGCAGTCGTTCGCAATTATGTTACTGCCGACTTTGAGGAACTCATTCGCATTCAGGCGGAGAGTTTCCCTCCTCCTTATCCGGAAGAACTGCTCTGGAGTCACGAGCAGCTCACCAGTCATGTACAGCATTACCCGGAGGGTGCCATCTGTATTGAAGTCGATGGAGAGTTGGCTGGATCAATGACCTCGCTACGGATGCAGTGGGACCCTGCACATCCAGCAAGTCATACCTGGGCCCAAGTAACGGATGACGGTTATATTCGTAACCACCAGCCGGATGGCAACACGCTGTATATTGTTGATCTCTGTGTTCGTCCAAAGTACCGCAAATGGGGACTGGCTCAGCTTATGATGCAGGCGATGTACCACCTTGTCATCGCTCAGGGGATGGATCGGTTACTGGGTGCTGGTAGAATGCCCGGTTATCATTTGGTTGCAGACCAACTGTCTGCGCAGGAATATCTGAACCAGGTGGCAGCGGGAGAAAGACGTGATCCGGTGATATCGTTCCTGCTTCGTTGTGGGCGCATGCCAGTTGGTGTGACAGCGGACTATCTGGACGATGAGGAATCCTGCAATTATGCAGCCCTGATGGAGTGGCGGAATCCGTTCAGATAAAGAAATGTTAAACGAAATACATCATCAATCGAGGGGGTATTTATTCATGGAATTCACGCGTATTACATCCATTAAAGATCCATTGTTTGCCCAAATGCACAAGTTGATGCAGGAGATTTTCCCGCGGGAAGAAGTGCTTGACTTCCCCCTGTGGGAAGAACCGCTGGAAGATCCGGGTATTCGGGTGTTCGTGGCTGTGCATGAGGGACAGGTTGTTGGAGCGACAGAGTACCGTTATTACGAGGATTGGAACGTAGCCATGACGGACTTCACGATTATTGGGCGTGAAGGTCTGGGGATCGGCAGTTTCCTGGCGAATCACCGCAAGCGTGATCTGCAAAAGCTGGCTGCAGCAAACGGGAAAGAATTGTTCGGTATGTTTGCCGAAATCTATAACCCTTATCTGAGTCAGGATCATGAGTTTGGCGGCATCAAGCCGATGGACCCGTATGTGCGTCGCGAAGTTCTGTCCCATCTGGGATATCAGCGTCTGGACTTCCCATATGTTCATCCATCTTGGCAAGGTGACGGTGAAGCGGTTGGCGGCTTGGACCTGTGCTTCATGCCAGGTGATGAGTCGCTTGGTGAACTGCCAGCAAGCCTGGTGGCTGATTTCCTGAATCGATATTATGCAGTGCTTCCTAACAAACCACAAGAATGGCTTGCCATGGTAGAGCAATTGACTGCTCGCAAGTCGGTTGCGCTACTGCCATTGTAAACTGGACGGGATAGAACATTAGATCATAGTGGCGTTGCAAGTACCTTGAAGAATGATGACAGATGCAAAAAGCCCGTAGAACAGGCCATTATTGGACCTGCTTTCTACGGGCTTTTTCTATTTAGTTCAAGGTTGAGATTGATCCAATGTATGATGGGTTTAAAATATTTTCTTTAAGAAGTGGTGAATGAGCTCATGGATCTCTGTCACATGTGTTTCGAGAGCAAAATGCCCAGTATCAAGTAAATGTACTTCTGCAGATGGGATATCACGCTTATAAGCTAAAGCTCCAGCAGGAAGAAAAGCAGGATCATTTTTACCCCATACAGCTAGAAGAGGAGGTTGATAATTGCGGAAATAAGTCTGAAATTCAGGATAAAGATCCACGTTTGTTCTATAATCGAGGATTAAATCCAGTTGGATTTCTTCAGCTTCCGGGCGTGACATGTAGGCAATATCCAGTGAATATCCGTCTGGTGAAACAAGGCTAGCATCAGTTCCATGAAGATACTGAAAGTTACGGATAGTTTCGGGGGTTAAGGAATCACGACATGCTTCACGATTTTCAGGTGTTGGAGAGTGCCAATACATCTCCCAAGGTCCCCATGCGTCACTAAACCCTTCGACATATGCGTTGCCATTCTGACTAATAATGGCTTGAACTTGTTCCGGGTGAGCCACTGCCAAGCGATAACCGACAGGCGCCCCATAATCAAACACATACATTACATATTTCTTAAGAGCTAATGCTTCAGTGAAACCTTCAATAACTCGAAACAGGCTGTCAAATGTGAAGTCAAACTGACTACGGGGTGGAGTTGTTGTACGACCAAACCCAGCAAGATCAGGGGCAATGACACGGTATTGTTCTGCCAGTTTGGGAATAAGGTCGCGAAACATATGACTAGAGGATGGAAACCCGTGTAATAGTAAAATAACTTGGCCATCCTTAGGCCCGGCTTCACGGTAAAAAACTTCGACATCTCCAACTTTCTGGTGCTGATAACTAATCTTCATTTTTTACATCTCCTTCTGGATTCATTAAGAAGTCCAATATTATTTCTCTTACTTACCTGTACAACTGGTGATGACGTGTTTTTATTGTATAATTAATATATTTATTTGAATAATGAATAGATTGAATGCTAGCTATTTTAAATCGAAATACAAAAGGGTGAAAGATATGATAAATTCCTTAGAGGGTCGTTTTTTTCAGGCATTTATTGCTTTGCTTGAAGAGAAGAGTTTCAGCCGAGCTGGGGAGCGCTTAGGTTATGTCCAGTCCACAGTAACAACTCATATTCAACAGCTGGAGAAGATCTGCGGACAGAAGTTGTTTCATCGATTTCCACGAGGGGTGGAACCTACGGAAGCTGGAAAAGTATTTTCCAAATATGCTTATCAGTATGTCCACTTAAGTGAATCCCTTAAAGAAAGTATGAATGATATGAATCAGCCGTGCGGAACAATAAATATTAGACTACAGGAATCCTTTTTTCTTACACGCATGCTTCCATTTGTACAGGAATATACGAGAAACTTTCCAAGCGTAAATTTACGTGTTGAACAAGGGGCGCATCAAGATATTCTAAAAAGTGTGCTGGATTATGCCCTGGATTTTGGCATTGTTCCTCAAAACCCTGAGCGACATGACATTCTCTTTTATCCGATTATGGAAGAGACTATTGTTTTTGTTGCATCTGAGGATTTGGTTCGGAAAGTGGAAAGTGTAGGGGCGCAGATTCTAAATGACGAGGTGTTTATCAGTAACGGCACATCTTGTTTGTATCATACGACTGCTGTAGATGTTCTAAAGAATGAAGGGATTGTGGTTAAGGATGCGTTAGAGCTTTCAAGTCTTGAGATGATCAAGGAACTTGTATGCTGTGGAAAAGGTTTTGCCTTGGTCCCTAAAATAGCGATCAAAAACGAACTAAAGATGGGTAGATTAAAAATTCTTCCTTTTACTTCTAAAATAAGCTTTACGCATGGTCTGATTGTTCACAAAAATCGAGAGCGTAGTTTTACTGCTGAAAGTTTCCAATCGGAACTACTGAAATATTTTAAAGAATATTGATCCATCAGCTCTTGTAGCCTTCTGAAATGGAAAAAGGTTGAATGCCGATTGTGTGTAATTCAAATAACGCACATGTTCATCCTCGTAAGATGGATCATGTGCGTTATAGATGTGTAATCTTGAAGAAACTTCAGTACTTGGTGATTCACTATGAAGCTCTTTTTAGAATATTAAAAAAATAAAATCAGTTCGCGTCCTTTCGATCCGGGAGCTGGCTCAAATAACTGTTGGACAAGTGTGCAAGATCCAATGCTCGATCATATTGTTCCTTGGTTATAAACCGCGAAGGAGACACCTCACTGTTATTGGGTGTGGCGATAGTTGGAGATTCCTCTTCTCCTGAATTCTTCGGCATCTCTTCCGAAGGAACATTCATCTGCTGTTGCCCTTCATCTTGTCTGCCCGCATCAGCTAGGGAATAATGTGTTCCGTCCCCGTATCCTTTCGCCGGAATGAAGAGAGAAGCATCGTTTAGCACTGACCCGGAGGGAAGGTAATAACGTTCGGGTAGCAGATTTCCACCTTCGTGTAACAAATCCTGTCCGAAGTGTAATTGGTCCTTCAGCGATACACCGGTGAGTCCCGCAATCGTTGGCAGAATGTCTACCTGGCCTCCGATCTGTTCCAGTTGTACACCCGGGGTAACGCCTGGGGCCGAGATAATGAGTGGAATATTAATCATATCTGCTGATGTGTATTCCCGACCATACAACTCTTTCATAAGGACTTTGTCATCCCGATCCAGTGAATAGATGGGAAGTCCCAGGTGATCCCCGTACAAGACAAACAAACTATTTTCCCATAATCCCCGTTCTTTCAATCCAGCAATCAACTGTCCAACCGCCTGATCGGCATAATGCTGTGATATCAGATAATTACCGGGCAACGTATCCTTGTAACGCTCTGGCAGCGTCAGCTTCACCTTGTTTTTAGGCAAAGTGTACGGGTGGTGGGCTGACATGGAGATGATATGGGCATAGAAGGGATCACCCGAAGACTGCATGGATTCCAGCTTATCCAGTGTTTTGGAATATAAGACTTCATCCGAGGCCGAAAAGGCGATAGAGTCCTGCATGCCGAAATAATCAATATCATAATACTGGTCGAATCCAAGCGCCTTGTATAACTGATCCCGATTCCAGAAACGAACATCATTTGTATGGAATGTGGCTGTCTGATATCCGTTTGCTGACATCAGCTTGGGTAGACTCGGCAGAGCTTTATCCGCATATACAGTTGTTGCTGCCCCGTTCGGCGGGGTGTAGAACGATGTGTTCACAACAAATTCTGCATCCGATGTATTTCCCTGTCCCACTTGCTGATAAAAGTTCGGAAAATACAGGCTCTGTCTAGCCAATTGATTCAGATTAGGCGTAATCTCTTGTCCATCTACCTCTAATCCAATCAGAAAGTTCTGAAACGATTCCAACTGGAGCATAATCACGTTGCGTCCGCTCGCGGCACCCTGCTCCACAATTGCAGGCAGTTCGGTCGTTTGTTTCAGCTGGTCGATGTCAGTCTGATCAATGTGAGCGATGGGCACAGGTTTATCAGGTCGATCCAGGATGGTATACGCCTCGTAACCGAGGATGCCCATCTGTTCTGCTTGTGTAAGCTCACTCATGCTGGCCCGATTGGGATAGATGTTGAGCATGCACAGGATCATGGACAAGGTCAGTATGACCGAGGCAACCCTTCTTCTGGCACGTCGTTCAAGCGGAATGCGGTTCGGACGTTCTGTACTCCCGAGCTTGATCCGACGACGAATGAGTATCCCCCCAATAATCAGAACGTCTGCAAAAATAAACAAATAATAGGGGTCAAGCAAAGAAAACATGCTGCTCTTGACCGAGGTCACCTGATTCACCTGTGCCAACGCATGATAGTTAACGATTACGCCATAGTATTTGTAGTACATGATGGCTGCAAAGAAAATCCCTGAGAGCAGCAAATTCATGGCAAGGTATATCCACATTCGCCGCTTGGCAGCAAACCACTCGATTAGACAGAAGCCGATCCAGATGAGCGGCAATTCGGTCAGCAGTGGTTTCCAGACAGGGATGTCATCGAAGATAACAATCCAGGCCAATGAACTTTTGATCATCATGATAATGGTAAAGAATATAAACGGTCCGCTTAGAAATCGGGTGAGTGAACTGCGTGACAAGGTACCGCCTTCCCTTCCGAAGTTTCATTTAACAAGTATTATCCTATCTGAGCATGGCTGTGTCAAAAATGAGAGCCTTCTACAATTGACGGCAAAAAACCTCTTCCATGCAGGAAGAGGTTTGAAAAAACATGGGCCACTGCGATAAAAGCCAGATGCTACCCAATTTCGTTAGTCTATAGTGTACGTTGTGACGTAAGAAGGTCTGGGGAAAATTGTAGGCTTCTGTGCGGTCAGCCCTTCGCTAGTACTGCGGTTACGGTGAGCGTGACTATAAGCTTGGGATTCCTGCCAGCCTTTGAAATGTTCCTCCGACTGCCAGAGTGTAAGTACGACATATGTGTCATCCTTCAGAGGACGAAGAACACGAATACCAACAAAGCCAGGCTCGTCTTCTACCTTGCGGGCACGGTTCTTAAACCGTTCTTCGAAGTCGTTACGACCATCCTCTGTGACAGGGATATTGTTGAGAACAGCGTAACCACCGCCAGTCCAGGAGCCTGCGGCATCAAAAGCTTCATATGCGGCTACTTTATCATCAGACTCAATATTCATCAGGCGTTCTGCGGATTCAATAGCCAGACGCACGTGCTCTTCGCTTCGCAAAGTCAGATGCGGGTATGCAGCAAGTGCATCCGGAATCGGTGAAGGAACCAAATAGATATACATAGAAGCGGCCTCCTTATTAAGTACATTCTAACTCAACATAGCATATGGGATTGTGCGAGTCCAATCGGTTCACATGTATCGGACAGGTGGGCTAATTCCGAGCTGAGTAGTATAGGTTTGCCGCAATAGAAGATAAACAATGAATGACAAACACTGCAGTAATAATGAAAAAGGAAAGCGATATTCCGTCTAGCATAACTACGAGGATCCAAGCCAGAGCAAGACTGATAGTGGTCGCATTCCAGGAGAAGGCTTTTGCTCTCGTGATACAATAGAGGTACCGCTCATCCAGTCCGTTTTGCTTTTTTGCAATCAACCTTGTGAAAAAAATAATGAGTATTGCAAATAACAAACCAGCTACAATTCCACCGATCCCGATCATCCGATTCAGTAATTCAGAACTCAATATTCTCATCTCCTTCAAAAATAAATAATTCCTCGATCTGACAGCCAAATAATTGGGCAAGCTTGTGAGCAAGCACAAGAGAAGGTTTGTACTTTCCGGATTCCAACGATATGATGGTCTGCCTGGAGACCTTTAGCCGTTGAGACAGTTCTTCCTGTGTGATGTGCATATGTATTCGTTTGTCTCTGATTAGATTTTGCAAGTATATCCTCCCATAAGTAAAGTTCGCTTTACGTAAAGTTAACTTTACTTATGCGACGATGGAATGTCAATCTCTCTTTATAATATTTTCCACTTCTTCGAGGTGGTGCTGTGTCCAAAAGCATATTTCATGATAAAGTATAATCACTACAAACAGAACGGGTGATCGTATGACAACAACAATTCGGATATCGGTTAGACCTTTGGTGGAGTATGTGTACCGCAGTGGCAGCATACGTCCAGGGTTCCGGACCAATGCCTCGATGCAAGAGGGGACTCGAATCCACCAGCGGGTACAGAAGGAGTACACCGAAGAGGATCTGAAAGAGATTGTGCTCGAAGCTGAGATTCAACATGGGGATCTGACCTATGTGGTGGAGGGACGGTGTGATGGCCTGATCCGGTTGGAGGGTCAGTTGACGGTGGATGAGATCAAATCAACTGCGGGCAATCTGGATGATCTGGGAGAAGGTCTTCCCGTACACTGGGCACAGGCCATGATGTATGCCTACATGTACGCCGTTCAGCAAGATGAACCACGTATGCAAGTGCAGTTGACGTATGTGCATTCGGTTACCCATGAAGAAAGACGGTTTCGCCGAATGGCAGAACGACAGGAACTGGAGCAGTTTGCGGCAGAAGTGATTGCCGGTTATGCGCCATATGCAGAGATGATCGCTGCATATGAAGAAAAGCGTGATATCAGTGTGAAAGAGCTACCGTTTCCTTTTCGCAAATACAGGGAGGGACAGCGAAAGCTGGCAGGAGCCGTTTACAAAACAATCCGTGAGGGTCAGGGATTGATGGCCAAAGCACCAACAGGCATTGGTAAAACGATGTCCGTACTGTTCCCCACGGTCAAAGCGATTGGCGAAGGCGAAGCGAGCCGATTGTTCTATCTGACCGCGAGGACGACGACACGGGTGGCGGCAGAAGAAGCTTTTGCCCGGATGCAATCGGAAGGATTGAAGATGCATGTGATCAGTCTGACCGCGAAGGACAAGATATGTTTTAAAGAAGAGGAAGCTTGTGATACGGGGCAATGCGGCATGTGTGAAGGATATTATGACCGTATTAACGGGGCCGTGCTGGACATGCTGGAACATGAGACGTTGATGACACGTCCGGTCATCGAGCAGTATGCGCGTAAACATCGGGTGTGCCCGTTTGAGTTTTCCCTGGATGCGGCGTATGCAGCCGATGCGGTGATCTGCGATTATAACTATATTTTCGATCCGAGGATCTCTCTGAAAAGAATGTTGGAGGAGCAGAAACGCAAGACGGTGTTATTGGTGGACGAGGCTCATAATCTGGTCGATCGTGGCCGAATGATGTTTTCCGCTGAGCTGGAGAAGGCAGTATTTCTGGATGTGAAAAGAGAGTTCCAGTCGCTGGACAGCAGTGTGCCTGCTGCCAAAGCCATTGTTGACTACACCGGGGCCATTGATAAGTATCTGATTACCCTTCGGAAAAACGGTGGAGAAGAAGGAAAGATCATCCAGCAGGAAGCACCGGAGGAACTGATTGAACGGCTGGAGCCTTTTGTCATGGTTGCGGAGCAATGTCTTGTTGAAGGTGGTTCAGGGAATGCCGAGACGGATCAGTTGCTGTTGGATGCCTACTTCACGGCACAGAATTTCCTGCGTATTGCCAAGCTGTATGATGAACGTTTTATTACGTATGCAGAGTGTGTTCGAAGTGAAGTGAGAGTGAAGTTATTCTGTCTCGATCCTTCGGTACTGCTTCGTCAGACGGCCAAAGGATTCCGCTCCCTCATTCATTTTTCGGCCACATTGTCACCCCTTCGCTATTATCGGGATATGCTGGGTGCAGAGGAAGAGGATTATACATTGCAGATTCCATCACCATTTCAGCGCGAACAATTGGATGTGAGACTTCTGCCCTTATCCGTACGTTATAAGGACAGGGAACAGTCCCGGCGACCCATTGCGGAGATGCTGCAACAGCTGGTAAGTGAATGGCCGCGCAGTAATCTGATGGTCTTCTTCCCTTCCTACCCTTATATGCGCGAGATATATGAGACCTATGCACAGCTTCCAAGTGAAGCGGATACGGTTATACAAAAGCAAGGCATGAACGAACTGGAACGGGAGCAGTTTTTGGATGGTTTCCAACCCAATCCTGAACGAACACGATTGGTATTTGCTGTCATGGGTGGCGTATTCTCGGAAGGTGTCGATCTGCCGGGAGACCGCTTGAATGGCGTTGTTGTGGTAGGTGCGGGGCTGCCGCAGATTGGTCTGGAGAACAACGTATTACGTGATTATTATGATCGGACAGGACGCAACGGATTCAATTACGCCTATATTTTCCCGGGTATGAATAAGGTGCTGCAGGCGGGTGGACGGCTGATTCGGACAGAAGAAGACAGGGGTGTGCTGGTGCTGGTCGACGATCGTTTTATCCAAGAACCTTATCGTTCCCTGTTGCCCGAGGAGTGGCGGGACTATAAACGAATTTGATGAACGAACTACGAATGAAATGATGCATGTATATAAGTTGAACTAATCATTTACACGATAACGGAGAGGACAGAAAAAACCTGAAAAAGCGAAGCGTTCGCCTTTATCCTCGGATTTTCCCCTTCGAAAAAGGGAATCAAAAAATCTGGGGATAACAGCGATTGGAAGGTTATTCTGTCATCGTAGTGTCAGTGTAAATAATCTTTAGTTCAACATATATAGCATATATTTTTCGATTTTCTTTTCTTTATATGATTGAAGGGTAGGGTGAAAGGGTTATAACTTGGTTAGCAACGAACGAACAACGGCGATTACCCTATCCGTTCCGCGGTCCGCTTCGAAAGCAATCAAGGAGGTCGGTTATAATGAAGAGGAATCATACCATGATGCAGTTTTTTGAATGGCACCTGGCTGCAGACGGAGATCATTGGAAGCGACTGGCTGAAATGGCCCCGGAACTGAAAGCCAAAGGCATTGACTCGGTATGGGTGCCACCCGTAACCAAGGCAGTGTCAGCAGAAGATACAGGTTATGGTGTATATGATCTGTACGATCTGGGCGAATTTGATCAAAAGGGTACCGTACGGACCAAATATGGCACCAAGCAGGAACTGGTGGAGGCCATTGCTGAGTGTCAGAAGAACGGCATTGCCGTCTATGTGGATCTGGTTATGAATCACAAGGCCGGAGCAGATGAGACGGAAGTGTTCAAAGTGATCGAGGTTGATCCCAATGATCGAACGAAGGAAATTTCTGAGCCGTTTGAGATTGAGGGCTGGACCAAATTCACATTCCCGGGTCGCGGGGATCAATACTCCTCTTTTAAATGGAACTCTGAACACTTCAACGGCACGGACTTTGATGCCAAGGGAGAACGAACAGGTGTATTCCGCATCGCAGGAGAGAATAAAAAATGGAATGAGAATGTCGATGATGAGTTCGGCAACTATGACTATCTGATGTTCGCCAATATAGATTATAACCACCCGGATGTTCGGCGCGAGATGATCGATTGGGGGAAATGGCTGATCGATACCCTCCAGTGTGGTGGGTTCCGGCTGGATGCGATTAAGCATATCAACCACGAATTCATTAAGGAGTTCGCAGCAGAGATGATCCGCAAACGAGGTCAGGATTTCTACATCGTAGGTGAGTTCTGGAATTCGAACCTGGATGCATGTCGTGAATTCCTTGATACGGTAGACTATCAGATCGACCTGTTTGATGTGTCTCTTCACTACAAGTTGCATGAGGCTTCGCTTGCAGGTAGAGACTTTGATCTCTCCAAAATTTTCGATGACACCTTGGTGCATACCCATCCTACCCATGCGGTAACCTTCGTAGATAATCATGACTCCCAACCTCATGAAGCGTTGGAATCATGGATTGGTGATTGGTTTAAGCCGAGCGCTTATGCGTTGACGCTATTACGTCGTGATGGTTATCCGGTTGTATTTTACGGGGATTATTATGGTATTGGTGGACCTGAACCTGTGGATGGCAAAAAAGAGATTTTGGACATTCTGCTGTCTGCCCGTTGCAACAAGGCGTATGGAGAGCAGGAAGATTACTTCGATCACGCCAATACGATTGGCTGGGTACGTCGTGGCGTAGAGGAAATCGAAGGTTCCGGTTGTGCAGTGGTCATCTCCAACGGGGATGACGGTGAGAAGAGAATGTTCATCGGAGAGCATCGTGCTGGTGAAGTCTGGGTGGATCTGACGAAGAGCTGTGATGATCAGATTACCATTGAGGAAGACGGCTGGGCCACCTTCCATGTGTGCGGTGGAGGCGTCTCGGTATGGGTTCTTCCTGAACAGAATGAGGACTGCGCTGACGCTGAGTAACGGCATGTGCCAGGCAGGATAAGAAAAGGTACACCGACCGCATAAAAACAGTAAATAGATAGATCGTTAAACCATCTGAACAGGAGAGCGAGTATACCTGTGTCCAGGTGGTTTTTTGCATTTATCTAGGTACAACTAAAACTCCATCCTAACGAACCGAGGGCACCTTATTTGCACTGAATTAGCGTTATTGGAATTCTAACGAATCTCAGTAACCTTATTACTCTCAAAAACGATTGAAATAGCGCCAATTGGAGCAACATCACCAGATTAACGCGTCTGAGATTCGTTAGAATACTGGTAACTCGGATTTCAGCCGAATAAGGCTTCTCAGATTCGTTAGCTTAACGCGGGTTGAGGCTCGCCGCCATAGGCAAACGAATGACTGCTACAAGTAAAAACATGAAATGAGAAAGAAACACTTCGGTCCCACATCTTAATACATGGTACAATAATCCAAATATGGAGTATTAGAAAACATAATGAGAGAACGTAATAAGCGATATTTTTTGCAGAAGATGGAGAAGAGGAGGGATGGCATGAGCCCCAAAAGAGAGATGAACCGTTTCTTCCCGTTGGTCATGTACCTATGTGTAATAGCCGTGTGTCTGGGGGCTTGCAGTTTGGGACCAAACCAGGGGCCAGCGGGTGAACCGAAGCGAACCGATGAGTATACGTTGAATTCGGAGCGAAGAGATTTGAATGAGCGGGTTACGAAGAACCTTGAGTCTTTTCAGACGAACTCGCCAGATGATTATAATTTGACAGCAACGGTGGATGTGAGTCATGAATCCGGAGTTGATCGGATTACTTATGAGATTTTGGTGAATGAGGCTCGGGTGCCCATGGTTAATGTCATTCAGTCCTTCACCCTCGATCCCAACATGATAAATCGAATAGATGCTGGAGAATTATTTCATTCCAATGTGAGCAATACACACGAGATTAGTTTAGAGTCTGACAAGGAACCGCTTGGATTGAGTTTGAGCAGAAGTTACGTCTTGAAGCCCAAGGCGGAGATCGACAGCAATATCCTCCAGTGTTATGCAGATATGTATATCAAAATTTCCTATGGCCCAAATGATCAGCGAACGGAAGATTATTTTCACATCCATGCCGAGCCCTCTCCGAGGACAATTGAGCATATGAAGTCATGGGAGAAAGAAAAATAGGAAAAAGCAACGCCCACCAGTTCCGTATGAGGAATCTGAGTAGACGCTGCCGGTTATCTATTTGAGATAGTAAGGTTATTACTTTTCAAAATACTGATTCATCGTATCCCACATTCGATTGAACTCACTTCGTTCCATTGAAAATGCTCCAGGCTTCTCAGGTTTATGATGAGAAGTTGGCTCAAAGTTTAAGTATTCATGGTGTGTAGTACACTCATAGTTTTTGCTGTTAATGAGGAATTCAATTCTGTCCTTAAAGGGTCTTTCCAGTAATTTAACCACCATGATGTCTCCACTACTGGTGCTTCTTGCAGGAGAATATATCAGAAAGTAACCTTGTTCAATTCGATATTCCATAGCAATGACCTCCATTAGAATATAGGTCCAAATACGATAATATCCGATGCCCTCTCTCCGTACCTACTCCAGTTCAAATGATTCCAACGTGCCAACCATCCGCAGATCATGCTCGCGGTTGAACTGATCCCGTCTGTCCGCATCCGCGTACTCATCATGATAATGCATCAGTACGGTTTTCTGTCTCACTTCCGCGGGTAACTGCTCCAGATCCTTTAATGAGGTATGGGATTTGATCACCAGATCATGCATATGACATTCATGGAAAATCAGCTGCACATCAGCGGCAACTTGCTCCACACGTTCCTGGTCGAGTGTACTGTCTGCACTGTAATAGAAGTAAGGTTTGGCGAGAAGCCCAGTGCTCACCATACCGGGAACATGTTGCGTCCGAAACGTCTCAAACGTCACGCCGCCCAGTTCAAATGTGCCTCCATCTGGCAGGGGAACGACATCGTAGTAATCGCTCATGGTACGTTCACCATCCGTTGTGTAGCGCATGCCGGGGGATAAAATGTTCCAGAGCGGATCTACCAATTGTTCGTGTATGAACAGACGGGGTTTGCGGTCGCCTACGATCTGTGCGTAATAACCCAGCATCTGTACACCATTAATATGATCTTCATGTAGATGCGTAATGAACACGTTGTGGATATCGGTCATGGCGAATCCATATTCCTTGAGTGCTTTAGCATTTGATTCTGGAAAATCAATGACCAGATGCGTGTCTCCGAATTCAGCCAACATACTATTGTGGTGCTGCTCCACGCTGAACATATCTCCAGTGCCGAGAAAAGTAATTTTCAATTCATTTCATCTCCTTGTGTGATCTTCAGATCAGCATCCTTGCGTTAAATCCAGTATACCTTGTTCCCGAATATATGCCTAAATCAACCTTTTTTGATAACGCTATCATTTTATATTGAACTTTGATGATAAACAGTGTAGCGTAAAGATGGGAAGTGAACCCATATGAACGTAAACTCACCTAAAGGGAGCGTGCGAGGCGAATGAAATCTTTTCTGGATGAACAATTTTTGCTGCACAATGAAACGGCGATCAAGTTATATGAGGATTATGCCAAAGACATGCCGATTATTGATTATCATTGCCACCTCAGTCCTCAGGAGATCTACGAGAACAAAACCTTTGGCAATCTTACAGAGGCTTGGTTATACGGTGATCACTATAAGTGGCGGCTCATGCGCGCAAACGGAATTGAAGAGCAATATGTGACCGGCGGCGAGGGAGTAACCGATTACGATCGTTTCCTGGCTTATGCCAAAACGGTACCGATGATGATTGGTAATCCACTGTACGCCTGGTCTCATCTGGAATTACAGCGATATTTCGGCGTCTACGAAGTATTGAATGAGACAAGCGCACCGGCCATCTGGGAAAAAGTAAATGCCAAACTGAACAGTGACGGATTCGGTGCACGCGATCTGATTACCAAATCCAATGTCACTGTTGTGTGCACAACCGATGATCCAACGGATTCTCTGGAGTATCATCTGAAAATTCAGGAAATCGAAGGCTTTGATACGGCGGTATTACCTTCTTTCCGCCCGGATAAAGGCTTGGAATTGAACCGGGATACCTTCGTGGAATGGGTGGGCAAGCTGTCGCAGGCATCTGGCACTGCCATTTCAGATTATGAATCCTTCCTTGCTGCGCTGGAGTCACGTGTGGAATTTTTCCATTCCGTCGGCGGCAGAGTCTCTGACCATGCACTTGATTATGTTCCTTACGGCGTGGCTACACGCGAAGAAGCAGCTGCCATCTTTGCAAAGGTACTTGCGGGTCAGAAGGTAACTCGTGAGGAAGAGGACAAGTACAAGACGGTAACGCTGACGTTCCTTGGCAAACTGTATGCAGATCGGGGCTGGGTGATGCAGTTCCACATTAATGCAGCCCGTAACAACAACACACGGATGTTTGCCAAACTTGGGCCGGATACTGGTTACGATGCCGTGAATGATACGCCGCTTTCCGCAGCGATGATTGGATTGCTCGACGCGTTGGAACAGCAACAAGCACTGCCCAAAACAATTCTGTATTCTCTGAATCCAAGGGACAACGAAGTGCTCGCGGCGATCATCGGCAGCTTCCAGGGCGGGGGTATTCCGGGCAAAATACAGCTTGGTGCCGCCTGGTGGTTCAATGATACAAAGGATGGCATGCTCGCTCAGATGAAAGCCCTGGCGAATGTTGGTCTGCTCAGCCGTTTTGTTGGCATGCTGACCGATTCACGCAGCTTCTTGTCCTACACGCGGCATGAGTATTTCCGTCGTCTGGTCTGCAACCTCATCGGTGAGTGGGCCGAACAAGGGGAGGCGCCGCAGGATCTGGAGCTGCTTGGCCAGATCGTACAGGGCATAGCCTACAACAATGCAAAAGAGTATTTCCCGTTTGCCTCAGTGCCTAAAACAGTCTCTGCTTCACAGTCCTGATGAGTAACAAACGCACCTAATCATGCAATTTATGCAATAAGAAGATTCTTTTGTGTCTACTTTTCAATCGTAATAAAATGCTCCCCTTCCTTACCTCCGGGCCATCATCCATCGGAGTAATGAACGGGAGTTTCTTTATAAGTTGAATTCATGAATTGTACATAATAACTATAGTGGGCTCCAATGGAGGCCATATGACAAAACCCATAATCAAGCGCGTGTATGCTCTTGGTTATGGGTTTATGTTGGTTATTTTTAGATGTTTGACAATGGCTTCTTGCGATAATATACTTAGTACACCTAATTAATTGTGCATCTATTTAATTGTATTGCTATTTAATAGATGTCCTATGATGTTGGATGTCTATGGAATGATAAAGAAAGAAGGAGGGACCCATTATGACTGGTATAGATCCGGTCGCTCAGAAGCTTTTGTACTCCATTATGCAGTTTAATAAAGGCAAATGGAGGCAACATAAACCTCATGGGCGCAATCACAATGAAATTATGGTGCTGGGTTGTTTACTCCACGGGATGCATCCGGGAGAACAATTGAACTGGCAGGACAATCCGCCTGATTTCAATGACACGATCGAATCCAATCACCCCGGGATGAAAGTCTCGGAAATCAGCGCATTGCTACGAGTGAAGTCACCGACCATTACACCTGTTATTCGTGGCCTTGAAGATGAGGGGCTGGTCAAACGGACGATGGACCCGGAGGATCGCCGTGCTGTCCGCATCACGATTACTGAAGCAGGTCGTGAAATTATTCGGGCTGCTCACCAAGAACGCATGGAAATATTCAATAAGTTAGTTGAGCATTTGGGTGAGCAAGACAGTACTCAGCTGGCTGAGTTGTTGACAAAGGTATACACCTTTTTTGATACATTAACTTCCTTGCAAAAGGATGATTCGACAAGAGGAGATGATAAGCCATGATGAAACTGTTTCGCATGCTGAAGCCATACCAAATTCCGATTATTTTTATTCTGGTGTTGGTACTGTTTCAGTCGCTTGCTGAATTGTACCTGCCTACGTTAATGGCAGATATTGTGAATGACGGCATCATTAAAGGGGATATCCCGTATATCTGGCAGATTGGTGGATGGATGTTGGTCATCGCGATTGGCGGAACAGCGTGTTCGGTGATTGCAAGTTATCTCTCATCTCGAACAGCGGGTGGATTTGCCAAACAACTGCGTAGCAGAGTATTCCGCCATGTGGAGAACTTCTCTCTCCAAGAGTTCGATAAGATGGGTACTGCTTCGCTGATTACGCGTACGACGAATGACATCACACAGGTACAGAATGTACTTACAATGATGCTGCGCATGATGATTATGGCTCCGCTCATGTGTATCGGGGGTATCTTCATGGCGGTATCTCAGGACGCCAAATTATCTACGATTTTCCTGGTCGTGCTTCCGGTACTCGGTGGAGCTATTGCGCTGATTGGTGCCAAGGGTTTACCTTTGTTCAAAACCATTCAGAAAAAGCTGGACCGACTCAACCTGGTGCTGCGTGAGCAGTTAACAGGGATTCGGGTTGTTCGTTCCTTTAACCGTGGGGAGCATGAGAAAGTGCGCTTTAACGGGGCTAATACAGAACTGAGAGATTCATCGATCAAAGTTAATGTGCTCATGGCGACCATCATGCCTGTGATGATGCTGGTTATGAACTTTTCGATGATTGCCATCCTTTATTTTGGTGGAATGCGGATCGACACTGGTAATATGAACATCGGTGCGTTGATTGCCTTCATCCAATATGCAATGCAGATCATGTTCTCACTTATTATGGTTTCGATGATCTTTGTCATGATTCCAAGAGCTTCAGCATCAGCAGAACGGATCAACGAAGTGCTCGATATGCAGCCGGATCTTAGCAATCCCGAGCAGCCTCGTGGCATGAAATCCATGCAGGGTATGATTGAGTTTGACAATGTAACTTTCCGTTATCCAGGCGCAGAGAATCCAGCTTTGTCCAATATCTCCTTCACAGCTCGCTCAGGTGAGACAACAGCCATTATCGGTGGTACGGGTTCTGGGAAATCGACATTGCTCAGCCTTATTCCACGATTTTATGATGTGACCGAAGGCAGTGTTCGGGTAAATGGTACGGATGTGCGTGAAATTCGGCAGGAAGATCTGCGTGCCAAAATTGGCTTTGTACCACAAAAAGCAGTCCTTTTTACGGGTACGATTACGGAGAATATTCGTCACGGGAAAGATGATGCCACAATGGATGAAGTTGTTCATGCAGCCCGTACGGCTCAGGCGGAGAACTTCATTACCGAGATGAAAGAGGGATATGACAGCCTTATCGCACAAGGTGGTAACAACGTATCTGGTGGACAAAAGCAACGTCTGTCCATCGCTCGCGCACTTGTTCGCCGGCCGGAAGTTTATATCTTTGATGACAGTTTCTCTGCTCTCGATTTCAAAACGGATGCTAAACTTCGTGCTGCACTGAAGTCCGAAACGACAGAAGCGGCTGTGCTAATTGTTGCGCAACGCGTAAGTACAGTAATGGATGCCGATCGCATTCTGGTTATGGATGAGGGCCGAATTGTCGGTTCAGGAACACATAAAGAGCTGCTGGAGCACAATGAAGTGTATCGCGAGATTGTATCCTCCCAGCTGACAGAGGAGGAGATCGCATGAGTGAACGTACAGAACGCAAGTCGCCTCGTCCCCATGGTGGTCCAGGTCCAGGTCCCGGAATGGGCATGCGACCTCCCGCTGAGAAAGCAAAAGATTTTAAAGGCACACTGCGGCGCTTGATTCGTTATCTCCAGCCCCATAGTTCTCGTCTGTTAGGTGTGCTGGTTGCAGCCATTTTGAGTACCGTATTCAGCATCATCAGTCCAAAAGTTATGGCAGAAGGAACGGATATCCTCAGTAAAGGCGCCATTGCCATCCTCCAGGGTGTACAGGGAGCCGGGATTGATTTTCCTGCATTGATGAAAGTGTTATACCTGCTTGGCGGACTCTATCTGTTCAGTGCTGCATTTATGTATGTTCAGCAATACCTGATGGCCGGTGTGGCCCAACGTGTTGTGTATGACATGCGTGAGCAGATCAGTGCGAAGGTTGGACGTCTTCCTTTGAAATATTTTGACTCCCGCACAACTGGGGAGACACTTAGCCGTGCCACGAATGACGTGGACAATATCAGTAATACACTTCAGCAAAGTTTGGCACAGTTCATTACGTCCATCGTCACAATTGTCGGCGTAATTATCATGATGCTGACGATTAGTCCATGGATGACGCTGATCACGATTTTGACGTTGCCACTCAGTGTAGTTGTTGTCATGCTGGTTGCATCTCGTTCGCAAAAACACTTTGCGGGTCAACAGAAATCCCTTGGGGAACTGAATGGTCATGTCGAAGAGATGTACACGGGACACAAGGTCGTCAAAGCATTTGGACGCGAAGAACAATCCGTACAGCAATTTGAGAAGGTCAATGAAGAACTGTATGAATCCGGCTGGAAAGCCCAGTTTATCTCGGGTATTATTATGCCGCTCATGAGTTTCGTAGGTAACTTGGGTTATGTGCTGATCTGTGTGGTTGGTGGGATTTTTGTTACACGCGGATCGATCTCTATCGGGGATATTCTGGCCTTCACACAGTACTCCCGTCAATTCACACAACCGATTAACCAGATTGCAAATATCTCCAATATCATTCAATCAACGATTGCTTCGGCAGAACGAGTATTCGAGTTGCTGGATGAAGAGGAAGAAGTTCCGGAGTCCAAACAACCCGTGCAACTACAGCAGCCTAAAGGTGCGGTTGCATTCCAAGGTGTTAATTTTGGATATAAAGAAAATGAACTGCTCATTCATAACATGAATATTGATGTAAAACCGGGACAGACGGTAGCCATTGTTGGACCAACGGGAGCCGGTAAAACCACCCTGATCAACCTGTTAATGCGTTTCTACGAAATTCAGGATGGTCGGATTACGATTGACGGTGCCGACATTAAGGACATGGAGCGTGGCAAGTTGCGCAGTCTGTTCGGCATGGTGCTTCAGGATACCTGGTTGTTCAACGGAACGATTCGGGACAACATCGCCTATGGTCGAGAAGGTTCTACGGAAGACGATGTAATTAAGGCAGCCGTTGCGGCACATGCGGATCACTTTATCCGTACACTGCCTGATGGTTATGATACGGTGCTGAATGAAGAGGCGTCGAACATCTCTCAAGGGCAGAAACAGTTGCTCACCATTGCAAGAGCAATTCTGGCGAACCCGGCCATCCTCATTCTGGATGAAGCGACGAGTAGCGTGGATACACGGACCGAAGTATTTATCCAGAAAGCAATGAATGATCTGATGAAAGATCGCACAAGCTTTGTCATTGCACACCGTTTGTCTACCATTCGCGGCGCCGATCTGATCCTGGTTATGGATCATGGTAACGTGATTGAACAGGGTAATCATGATGAATTGATGGCAAGTCAGGGCTTCTACGCCGATCTGTACAATAGTCAGTTTGCGGAGCAACAACCGCAGGCGATCTGATTATACTGTAACTAACTAGAATAGCCTGGAGCACTCTTAGGGGTGCTCCAGGCTATTTGTCGTGTATCCAGAGGAGTCGATTCTAATGTGGAGCAGATTGGATTCGTTTGGATACGATGGATCTATAAGATATGAAGGAACGTTGGCATAGTAATTGGGTTGTGGTGCTCGTCAGCCTTTCAGTTGTTTGCGTGAAGTGCAGACAGGATGAGGGTTCATCCTTCGTCCATGCTAACGAATCGTAGACACCTTATATGGAGGATTATCAAGCACTCCCAATTCTAACGAACTTGAGACATGTTATTTCTCGGATAAGCAGCACAAAGCGGTAAAATAAACTGTAGAATGAGGAAATAAAGTGTCTATGATTCGTTAGAACGCCGGTATTGTGCCTATTAGAGTGTGCTGAGTTCGTTAAACACTTTCAAATAAACCGTAGTCATAATTGTCTTACATATGCCATGCTGCAAAAGTAAAAACGGGACGAAGCGGTGTAACTACACTGCTTTGTCCCGTTTGTTTATATTTTGAATTCATCGTACACCAATCGAGATACAACCACACGGGCATAAGATCACCGATTGGGAAATCCAGATTGGTCATGAGATACTTTGTAAGCCTCAGTTTGGGCATAGCATGACCCGCATTTTACTGATCCTTAGAATCGTTCGCAGGTTCATCAGTGTCATTGCTAGAGACCGACTTTACTTCTGCCTTCACGTCGTCGCTGTTGGCTTCCTCCAGCGCAGACGGAGCGGGTTCACCCGGGACTAATTCGCGCTGCTCAATCATGCGTTTCACAACCTCATAACAGTCATCCACATGTTTGTTACCCACATAGCGCATGGCTGTGAAGCTGAGTGCGGCAGCCAATCCCTGTCCTGCAAATGGGACAAATTTGGCGACGGATTTGGTGGCTACGCGTACGCCGACTCTTTTCAGAACCTGTACCACCAATTCCTTGGTGATCATACGACCGATGACTTTGCTTCCGATGGACATCACGAATCCATAGATCATGGATTTGGTCTCGGGGTCCATGCCGTCCAGCTGTTTTTGTGATAATCCGAATTTATTGTTAATGGCAGGCAACAGCTGCATCAGCATCCCCACATCAGCCAGTACGTCTGTACCGGGTAGCGGAACGAGTGTTGTACCGGCAGATGCGGTAGCTCTTTTGCGAACCATGGTACGGCATTCCTTGCGAACTTGCTCCAATTGTTCCAACGTTGCCGGAATCATAGGGAATCCCTCCATTCGTATATGGTATAGATATAACCGTTTTGACTCAATTTGAATGGGTTCTCACCAGCAAAATTTGCAGCCTTATGACATTAAGGTGCGGATAAACCCTCATTCTCATGCATAAATCTGGTTAAAAAAGGAATTGGCTAGTTAGATAAAAGGGTTATCTATTTAAGTTTAACTATACATTTACACGAGAACGTAGAGGACAGAAATAACCTGAAGAAGCGAAGCGTTCGCCTTTATCACCAGATTTTCACCTTTGTAAAAGTAAATCAGAAAAATCTGGGGATAACAGCGATCGGAAGGTTATTCTGGCATCGGAGTGGCATGTGTGAATATTCTTAAGTTGAACTTATATAGCTATTACGAATGAATGAGGATTAGGATGCATACCTGATTGGGAAACCTATTTGGAATCATGATGAGTGCGTAGCGAAGGGTTTGTTTACGGCTTCAACCTTTGTGGGTAAAGGGTAACAAGCATTGGAATGGAGGAAGAGGGATGGAGTTTAACAAAGCGTTGTTAATTCATCATCATCATTCGGGCAAGGCCAATCGTGAGAATACAGTGGGCCTTGTGGCTGGTGTGCTGGCTCCCGCTGTCCATGAACTCGTCATTGTGCGTACGGATGAACCGGGTGAAGGAGAGAAGCTGTGTCGTGAGCGCGGGGAGCAATTCGATGTGGTGTTTATCCTGGGTGGGGATGGCACGGTGCATGAATGCGTGAATGGACTGGCCGATCTGCAAAATCCTCCGTTGATTGGTATATTGCCTGGAGGCACCTGTAATGACTTTGCGCGTTCGCTCGGCATTTCACCGGATGCAGAGATTGCGGCACAAGAAATGCTGGTAGGTCGGGTGGTATCCATTGATGTTGGACGGGCTAATGATCGGGTGTTCACGAACTTTTTCGGCATTGGCTTGATCAGTGATGCTTCGCAGAATATTAACGAGAATCTGAAAGGCGCGCTGGGTAAGCTCAGTTATTTTATCAGCACTTTACAGACAATTAGTCATACAGAGCCATTTCGTTACCAACTGGAGGCGGATGGGAAAGAAATGGAAGGCGAAGCGGTGATGATCTATGCAGCCAATGGCCGTTTTCTGGGAACGAATGCATTACCCTTTGCACCGGATGCGTTGCAGGATGGCGAACTGGACGTGCTCATTATTCATGAGACAGGCATTCCGCTGCTGCGAGAGATTCTGTCGCACAAGCCAGAGGGAGAATGGCAACCTCAGAGTGAGAGCATTTCATACTTCAAGGCATCTACGTTAAAAGTCAAGACCGATGCGCCGATGTCAGCTGACACGGACGGCGAATTGTATATGAAGACACCCGCCGAGCTGTCGGTGCTGACGGGTCATCTGAAGTTTCTAACCGGGGAGGGTTATTAAATCCCCGGTTTTTTAGTTTGATTTTAGTTGATCGAAAACTTAACATTCCCTGGCTGATCTCTCATATCACGTTGCCTGAACTCATCCTCAAGCATGCTCATCTGAATGGCATCATGGTATTGATGATTGTAGAACAAGACATCCCGCTTCACACCCTCGCGCTGGAATCCAAGCTTCTCATACGTGCGAATGGCTCGCTCGTTGAAGGCGTACACCTCAAGCTCGATTCGATGCAAGTTACAGATGCCGAAGCCGTAGTCCAGCATAAGTAGCAACGCCTCGCTACCGTAGCCTTTTCCTTGATGCTCGGCCTGATCGATGGCAACCCTAATATGTGCACTGCGATTCTTGGCATGCATGTCCATCAGGACGACATCTCCGATGATCTGGTCATTTTCCTGTAAAGCAATAAGTAGCATGAGTCTGGTGTCATCTTGTGCAGCGCTCTCAACATAACGTTCAACCTGAGCGCGTGTGAAACTGTTCTGTGTTCCTGTCAGCCTGCGCATCTCGGCGTCAAACAGGCCAGGGAAGTAAGCATCCACATCTGTAATCTCGAAAGGGCGCAGGTATATGCGCGACGTTTCTAGCAGACGAGGGATGCGTGGGGATGGTTTTGAATGTGACATGGTTATTTCCTCCTATAGGTTCCAGGCTAGTATTATTCATGTTATGTATCGTATTAATCAACGGGAAATAGATAATTAACAACACTTTACCATATTTTCTCATGCTTGTAGCTATAATGGTCGATATAAGTATTGTCGTGCTTGCTAAGTCGAAGAGAAACTTATTTTTGAAGATTCGTATTACTCTGCTCGAATTACATATTTTGATTTGCTGTACTGTATACATAGCTGCGTTGTAGTAAACCAGACATTCATAGTCTTAAAGAGACGTATCAGTTTACCTTAGCAGGCCGATAGATTTTATATAATAGAAATGGGGATTTAACGAAATGCGAAAGTTAGAGAATTATTTGAAGTGGTTTACTGTTTTTTTAATTTTGGCTACACCGCTGTTTACTTCACCTGGACAGGTCTTAGCAGCGAAAAAAGAAATCTATATTACTCTTTCTGGTGAGAAACACAGATATGTGGGAGAAGTCAAAAATGGTGTTCCTAATGGTAAAGGAATATCCTACTTTCCAAATGGGAAGAAGAGCTTTGAAGGTAAGTTTGTAGCGGGAATGCCTCATGAAGGAAAAAGGTATAACGCAGATGGAAAGCTGTACTCGGATATTTCTAATGGACAGGGAAAGACTTATTACCCAAATGGAAAGTTTAATTATGTTGGTAAGGTGGATAAGGAAACATGGCTTCCTTCAGGTAAGGGTACCGAATATTATCCAGATGGAACGGTTAAATATAAGGGTGATTTTTTGAATGGTTCGTTTCATGGTCAAGGTAAGTGGTATACAGAATATGGTGAAATGTTCTATCAGGGTACGTTTAAGAATGGTTTGCCACAGGGACAAGGTAAAGCATATCAATATGGAGAAATTGCCTATGTTGGTGCATTTGATAAAGGAGTACCCACGTATTCTGGCAAAATTAAATTGTACGAAGATGGTGTAATCATCTATGATGGGCAGGCTAAAAATGGAGCTATTACCGGCAAAGGTAAAGGGTACTTAAACGGTAAGTTAGTCTATGTGGGCATGTTTAAAAACGGAAGACCAACGGGTGAAGGTAAATTCTATACGGAGAATAGTAGTGATGGCCCTAATATATCTATTTATATCACTGTCGATTAAGTAACAGGTAAGTAATTACAGGATCAATTCAAAACTTTCAGGAGCAGAGTCCTATAATCATGATTAGATTTCAACCAATAAACCATCGGTAGGTGTGTTCATTGCATCGCCCGATGGTTTTTGGCATAACTGCTTTTGAGATACAGCTATATATTTAGTTTCGCCTAACAGCTCCATCCAGAAACAGGGCCACCAGTTCCTGCGCAAGTTCCTCAATGCTGCCGCCATTCATGTTGCGTACATCTTCGCGATTGGCGAGCATGAGCAGTGACGTAAACGCATGGGCAAGCAGCATGGGGTTCCCGACACGCAAATAACCATTGTCCATCTCCTTCTGAAAATGGGTAGCTAGTACTTCAAAAATACGAACCTCCGCTTCCCGAATCTGAGCGAGTTGCTCCGTGTCCAGATGTTTCTCGGCTTCTCGCATCATGCTCTCCGTTTCAATATGGGAGTGTTGCATCTTTGCTTCCGCAACCTTGATCAGCCGCTCTTGCAACGTACCTGGTTCATCCAGACGGAGTGAAGTCTGCTGCATGCCCATCGCCATCATGCGGGTAATGGCAACGGTGAACAGATCTGCTTTGCTGGAGAAGTGATAATAGATTGATGCTTTGGTTACATTGCATAATGAAGCAATCTGCTGGAGAGAGACGGGTTCATACCCGTATTCCATAAACAGACGTGACGCGGTCATCAATATGTTGGTTTGAACAGACGCTTGATCCACACCAGTTTTCGGTCTACCCGGTGAACGGGGAATGTTTGTTTTTTTGCTCATAAGTACATACCTCTTTACGTATTTAATTGCTTGTTAGAAGTGTTCACAAAATTAGGCATTGCAAAATTAACCTTCCGGTATATATAATTAACTCGATTATACTATGACCCGTGGTTCATTACTACACCATCATATATATTGGGGTTTCATAGAAACAGAATAGGGAGATGAAGAGACAATGCAGGAAGGTTCGGGTTACGGCCGTTGGGTTGCCGGCAAACGAAGCAAATGGATTACGCTGTTGGTATGGATCATTATCGCCGTTGTGCTTGGCATGGTATGGCCTGCTGTAGGTGATCGTGAAACCAATAACGCACAGGATCTGAGTGAATCCAAACCATCGGTTCAGGCAGCTGCACTTGCCGAGAAGGAATTCCCTGATGGTGAAGGATTGCCCGCACTGATCGTATGGCGTCAAGCCGGCGGTCTGACGGATGAGCAGATTCAGAACATTCAGGCATTAACGGAGCGACTGGATCAAGATCCGGTAGAACAACAGCAGTCCGTTGTGCCACTCTATCAATTACCACCGCAGGCATTGAAAGGCCAGCTTTCGGAAGACGGAAGTACTTTGGTTATGCCACTTTTCTTCAATGAAGGTGCCGATTCGGAACAATTGAAGGAAGCTATTGAAGCACTTGAGCAAAAAACACAAGACATCTTCGGGGCAAACCCGTTCGATGTAGCCATAGATGATACCAATACACTGATTGCCCGTGTGACAGGGCCAGTAGGGATATCCATTGATGCGAGCGGGCTATTCTCCTCCGCCGATGTATCCTTGCTGATCGCTACGGTTGTACTGGTATTAGTACTGCTGCTGTTGATTTACCGCTCGCCTGTACTGGCAATTATTCCGATCATTGCTGTTGGTTTCGCGTATATGGTGACAAGCCCGATTCTGGGATTCATGGCAGATCAAGGCTGGATTACGGTGGATGCACAGTCGATCTCAATCATGACCGTTTTGTTATTTGGAGCAGGTACGGATTACTGTCTGTTTATGATCTCCAGATACCGCCAAATTCTCTATCATGAGCCGGACAAAAAGAAAGCCATCTTCCAGGCAATTACCGGATCTTCCGGCGCCATTGCCATGAGTGGATTCACGGTCGTTGCAGCACTGCTGGTGCTGTTGCTGGCTGAATATGGTGCATATCATCGCTTTGCCGTACCATTCAGTCTGTCCATCTTTATCATGTTTATTGCAAGTCTGACACTGGTTCCGGCGCTCCTCGCGATCTTCGGTCGGGGTTCATTCTATCCGTTCGTACCACGTACACATGAGATGGAAGTGGAACGTGCGAAGAAAAAAGGAAAACCGGCTCCTGCCCCGCGCAAAGTGAAGGAAAGCTGGATTGGCCGTGTTGTAGTAACAAAGCCATGGACCGTTCTTGCAATTACGTTGGTATTGCTGGGAGGACTGGCGGCATTCTCTACTCAGGTTAAATTCACGTATGATCTGTTGTCTTCATTCCCAGAGGATGTGCCTTCCCGCGAAGGTTTCACCGTCATCGGCGAACAATTCTCCCAAGGTGAGCTGGCTCCAGTCAAAGTGATTGTTGATGCCGAAGGCAAAGAAACTGATCTGAAGCAACGTCTCGAATCGCTGGATTACATTAGTAAAGTAGGCGATGCTCAGCAGGGTGCCGAGAATGCCAACATTACCGCCTTTGATGTGGAATTTAATCTGAATCCATATTCCATGGAGGCAATGCAGCATATTCCAGATCTGCGGGCTACTGCGGAACAGGCGCTTCAAGATGCTGGTGTAGCTAATGTGGACAGTCAAGTCTGGATTGATGGTCAGACGGCTGAACAGTATGACATTGAAGTAACCGGAGAACGGGATGCCAAGATCATTATTCCGGTGGTCATCGGCATGATTACATTGTTACTACTGTTGTACTTACGTTCAATCGTAGCCACAGCATACCTGATTGCAACTGTTGTTCTGTCGTATTTCTCTGCACTGGGTCTGGGTTGGATCATCATTCACTACGGACTTGGCGCAGATGCCATTCAGGGAGCGATTCCGCTGTATTCCTTCGTATTCCTCGTGGCACTGGGTGAAGACTACAACATCTTCATGATCTCTAGCATCTGGCAGAAACGCAAAACGATGCCGCTTCGTCAAGCAATCAGAGAAGGTGTTGGCGAGACAAGCTCTGTTATTACATCTGCAGGTCTGATCTTGGCAGGAACGTTTGCGGTACTTGCTACATTGCCAATTCAGGTGTTGGTGCAGTTTGGTATAATCACAGCCGTTGGTGTGATGCTGGATACCTTCCTGGTTCGCCCGTTCATGGTACCGGCGATCACCGCATTGCTGGGTAAATGGGCCTTCTGGCCAGGCAAGTATGTTCCGATTGCAGAGAAGAATGAGGAGAAACAAAACCAGTCCATGTAATGCATGGATTGGGTGAGATGGACGGCGGGGCTTCAAGCCTGCTGTCCATTTCTTTATTTTCCGAACGATGATGACCTCTACCAGTTGTCCTCCTGAGATGGAATGGTGGAACTGTAAAATATCCGCAGGATGAGGCGTGATCCTTGTTTTCTTTGCATGGGGAAGGTTTACGTAGCCAAGGGTTATGGGACATAATAGAGAGAGCGTCGGCCTTGAGCAGACGGATGATCAACATCAATGGGACAACCAGGGGAAGGATGAAAGCAAGCATGACGAACCAACTTAATGTGTATTTTAACCATGACGGCGGCGTGGATGACCTCGTATCGCTGTTCATGCTTCTGCAAATGGACAATGTACATGTAACCGGCGTATCGGTTATTCCGGCAGACGGATATCTGGAGCCAGCAACAGATGCCAGCCGTAAAATTATCGATCGTTTCGGTACATATTCCGTAGAGGTATCCAAATCCAACTCCAGAGGGAAAAATCCATTTCCTGCGGCGTGGAGACTGCATTCCTTCTATGTAGATGCACTTCCTGTACTGAACGAGTCCGGCAAAATGGAAGCACCACTCTCTGCCGTTCCGGCACACCAGCATCTGATCGAGAAAGTGCGCAATACCGAAGGCAAAACGTTGCTCCTGTTCACAGGCCCACTGACTGACCTTGCGCGTGCACTGGACGAAGCACCAGACATTGAAGAGAAAATCGACAAGCTGGTATGGATGGGCGGTACATTCGAGCGTGGTAACGTAGAAGAGCCTGAGCATGACGGCACAGCTGAGTGGAACGTATTCTGGGACCCGGAAGCGGCTTACCGTGTGTGGCAAAGTGGCATCCAGATTGATCTGGTTGCACTGGAAAGCACGAACAAAGTACCTCTGACTCCAGCCGTTCGTAACCGCTGGGCAGCAGAGCGTCGCTTCGAAGGCGTTGACTTCCTGGGTAACTGTTACGCAGGTTGTCCGCCACTGGTGTACAGTGAGACAAATTCCACATACTATCTGTGGGATGTGCTGACAACGGCTTCCGTTGGACGCGAGGACATCGTGAAGAAGAAAACCGTGAACTGTATTGTCATCCCGGATGGTCCTAGCCAGGGCCGCACGGTGGAGCAAGCAGACGGACGTCCAGTACAACTGGTCTATGATACCGATCCGGAAGCGTTCTTTACGTATATGACGGATTTGGGTAAAAAAGCTGCTCCGCAGCGCTACTAATTCAGGCAGCCTCAGGGCTTGCCATCCTTAAAGGTACAACAAAAATAAAGCCGCAGGCAGTGGTCTGGATATGGGGTTGAACCCCATGATCCCGTCCCTGCCGTGCGGCTTTTTGTTTTGGGCTGATTTATATAGATTGATAACAACGATCGGAAGGTTGTTCTGTCATCGAAGTGGCAAGTGTAAATATTCTTTAGTTCAATCTATATAGTAATCTAGCTGCCCGCTATATTTTAAATCGACTAATCAATCCGTTTAACTCACTGGACAATACCCGCAGGGATTCGGCGGATGCACTCATCTCATCCATGGATTGCAACTGGCTACCGGTAGCTTGCGATACCTTCTGGATACTTGAAGAGGATTCGCGTGAGATATGTTCCATATCCTCGACGGAAGCGGACACTTCTTCTGCACTGGCAGACAGCTGCTCAGATGCTGCGGATACTTCGTGCAGACGTTCATTCATCGTCTCAATCCCGGTATGAATGGATGTGAATGAACGGCCTGCCTCCTGAACAACAGCGAGACCGGATTGGACTGCTGATGTGCTGGCAGACATATGTTCTGACAACAGGGCAGTCTGGCGTGTCATCTCGGCGATCAGTTCGGTTACATGCTGGGACGATTGCTCTGATTCCCCCGCAAGCTTGCGAACCTCTGAGGCAACCACCGCAAACCCGCTGCCATACTCTCCTGCACGAGCGGCTTCAATACTTGCATTAAGTGCGAGCAGATTGGTCTGTGAAGCGATACCTTTCATCAGATGTGCCACCGACTCAATTTTACCTGAGTACTGCTCCAGCTGGGAGGTGGAGGCTACCATCTGCACATTTGCTTGATGAATTTTGTCCATGCTGTCAATTGCCGTGTTGATGTTGGCTTGACCTTGCACCGCATTATTGGTCGTTTCCTGTGATACATCGGCGACCATAGAAGAAGAATTCGCAATGTGCTGCATGCTGCGTGTGATCTCTTCCATGGCTACCGTAACTTCGCCTGCACGAGCCACCTGTTCGGCAGCTCCACTGGCCGTATGATTCGTATGCTCGGCAATACGCTGACTAGCTTCGGCAGTTGCCTGTGAATGTTTGGATACACCTTCTGCAGCCTGTAGCAGAGAATCGGAGCTTTGACGGATGCCCGTCATGACATCACGGGTACCTGTAACCAGATGTTTGAACTCGGAAGCGAGCTGTCCCACCTCGTCCTTGCGACTAAGTTCAACGTTGACGGTCAGATCGCCTTTTCCTACCTGGGTAATTAACTTCTTCAACTTCACCAATGGTCGGGTCAAGTAATGGGCGAATCCATACACCAGCAAGACACTCAGCAGAACAATAGCCAAGGCTGTCCAGATCATGGTCATACGGTTGCGGGACATCAGTTCATAGACCGCAGTGGAATCCAGATCTGCACCGACCAATCCTAGTACTTTCCCGTCAGCCCCATGGATCGGCACATATGCTGTAATGGTAGCGCCATATTCATCCTGTGTGAGTTCGCCCCGAATAGGCTCATTCTGTTCAAAAGCTTGCAGCATTCCTTCATAATGGGTCTCTTCTGCGGAACCGTAAGGGGAGAAGTCATCCTCTGCCACATCGGCAGCAGCCCCATCCACAACGTAGAAATATGTATTTGTTCCATTTTCTTCGCGTGTACCAAGGGTGTACAGATACTTGAGTCCATTGGCCTCGCGCAGCTGACTGAGCTGCTCACGCAATATGCCGTAATACGCTGTCTGGTCCTGTCCGGTACTGAGTGGTGCATACAGAGAGGTGTCAATTAATGCAGCTGCCCGTTCACCCACAGCCTGTGCCTGCATCCCCATGGATTGCTCGACCAGTTGGGCCGATGAACGGTACATGGTAATGCCAAGAACCGCACCCGCGGCCAGCATCAGACAGGAAAAAAATAAAAAGATCCTCATAAACAAACTGTTCATTGGTAAAAGTGTTCCCCCTTGATCTGTTGAATCAATCTTCTCTTTGTCTCTTTACTTGGTGTTTGTCGTTTTTCTTTGGTTCGTATGTATTGTATATCAGATATACAGTTTTCTACTTGAAATATCGGCATCCGGTCCATAAAGAATTAGCCCCCGAGTCAATTTGATTCGGGAGCTAGTTTTGTTTCAATCCTATATTGACCATGCCCATCATTGGAAGAAACCTCATGGTTACTCCTTAGAGGGGCTTCATATAACTTAGTGATTACCTGATTACATTGTTCCGCCGCCCTGGCGAACAGAGGCAGGAATCTTTTCAGGTCCCTGATTAATATATTTATTAATAAAAGTACCCACCTTGGCATCATCGAATTGGTCGAGCTTCATCGTTTTGGTCCATGCGGTCACCACGACTTCACTGCCTTCGGGAATATCCTTGTTGGGTACAGCCAGAATACCTGCTCCGGCTTCGCGGAATTTAGCGAGGTATTTCAGATGTTCCTTCAAATCCTCGCTTGCGTTCTCACGATAATAGATGATGATATCCCCGTGCTCCAGATTGTGTACCAGGTAATTGTAACCCGGGAAGTCGGTGTAAAATCCAAACTTGATATCATGCGGGTTATGCGGCCCTGAAGTCGGGATCTTCATCTCATACTGAATAGGGTCCTCCGTATGGTCAGCCCCGTAATATTTATCGTCCGTCACATTGATTGTTGCATTGGATTCCAGATCAGCTACATTATAGGTTTTACCTGCCCCTTGCATGAAGAACAGACCAAACGTAATAATCGACACTGCCATCATTACATGTGCAGCCAGTCGAAGGGATCGACTTTTTTTCTGGATGTCCGCCCGCTCTTTCTTTTTCATGTGGCCCAGGATTTTTCCCTGTGTGCGTGATGCCCAGATATAGGCGGCGATGGAGAACAGCAATACAATCACACCTACGATGAGCCACAGGTAGGATGTACCTGCCTCGTGCTCCATTTGCATATGATTCATATGAGTCATGTCCATAGAGAGTTCCTCTGCTTTCTTTGTAAAATGAGTAATTAATACACTACATTATGTAGTGTTGATGGCAACGATAAATCCTCTTATTACGTAACGAGAGTTGCTGGATTGGTTTATTACGTAAATAAGAACATACCTGTTGCACTACACATTATAGTGTATTGTACATGCTCGGCGCAACGCTGCCTTGGAAAACCAAAAAAAGGCGTTCCCCGCGTGAGCAGGGAACGCCTAAATATAAATTTAAAGAGTCAGTAAAATTTTATTTATTGGAATAACCATTTACACGAAACGTAGAGGACAGAAAGAACCTGAAGAAGCGGAAGCGTTCGCCTTTATCTCCAGATTTTCACCTTTGTAAAAGTGAATAAAAAAATCTGGAGATAACAGCGATCGGAAGGTTGTTCTGTCATCGAAGTAACGAGTGTAAACAGCTTTATTCCAACTGAACTATTTTACAGACGTCCAAAAGGTGAAAGCATCAGACTGATGAGTCCAATAATAATCTCACCGAGCAATCGATACAGAATAAAGAATATGACCGCATTGGCGATGAGTACGCTGTACATGCTGTCGATGGCTGCTTTGGTGCGATTCAGTGGATATTGGAACAGCACCGAGTTCAGAGCGACAAAGACAATGATATATGAGACAGCAAGCAAGGAGATCGCGATGGAATAAGAGATGATAATAAACAGATTCGCCAGAACAAGGGATACTACAGCAGGAACAAGCAATGTACCGAACTGGGCAACCAGTGTTTTGGGACGGAAGGTTATTTTTTCAATCTTCAGAATAGCGTACATCAGTGCAATAGAGGCAATCAGAATAATGATGGTGAACAATAGCGGTCTTAAAAATCCACCAATGAACAAGCCGTCCATGCCTATGCGACTAAAGGTAATTAAGAAGTATGTAGAAGATAGAACTGCAATCAGCGCCATCGTTAGCCATCCGTTTAGGGAATGCTGGTCGCCAACAGTTTTCATCGTCTGATAAGGACGGGCCAATACACTGAGGAAATAGGATAGATACTGTTTGCTTACTTCTTTGGCTTGCTGAACTTTCTCATTCTGCACAATATTATTCCACTGATTGGAGCTATTGTCTCCTGCAGAAGCATGGTCATTGGTACCTGTTGATTCTCTCGCCTGTTCCTTGTGAATGGATACGGATGGTGTGTTGGATGGAGCGGATGCCTGGGAAGAGGTAGCCTGTGTGCTGGACCAACGGGTATATTCGGGTTCGGAAGCAGCAGCAGATTCCGGGTTCGGTACAGGAGTTGGTGATGAGGTTGTTTGCGTTAGATTAGAGCCGCACCTCTCGCAAAAATGGGCATCTCCATTTTCATGATTACATACTGGACATTTCATGGTATAAGCCTCCAATTTCTAGAAAATAAAAACATGTCAACATTGTGTCTCATTTTAACGGTTGATGACGAAGTTTGTCTATGTTTCGCAGGAATTAGTACCCAATTAGGGAAAGTTGAAACAAAGGCCTCGAATCCTGTGTATGAAAACGGAGTATAGAAGCAACAATAGTATAGGAATGACATGCAGGCATATTAATGTAAATTCACTGTGGTTTAAGACGAATTGTTTTTGGCTGTTAATGTCTCATCGTTCGCTTTTATGTGTTATTCTCATGTTAACTATATCTTTTGGGTTGCCTATGATCGTATATTTATGTATAATCAATCGTGTTAACACGTCGAATGTACGGTAGTAAGAGATGTGGGTGAGTTCATGGAACTACTGGACAGCAATGAGAGCAAGAAGAAGATGTGCCAGTATTATAACGAAATTTCGAAGGAACTGTTCGGATTTGGCACCACTCTCCTGAGAGTGACCATTGACCAGAATATTGTGACCTTCTACGCGAAGCACCGACGTTCACCGCGCTCTGACGCCCTGGAAGGGGAGGCCCCCGGCTTAAAGCTGGAAGTGGACTTCCGCATGTCTGTCTTATATAAGAAGAAATTCCGGGAGAAGCTCGAGCAACACATGGGTTTGCCAATTGAAGCTATATTACGGGATTATGATGCGTCCACTCAGTGGGCGATCACAAATGTGATTCTGGAACAGGCCTAGGATGGATCGGCAGGATTGATTCTTGTTGATGTATACAGAGGTTATGGCCCGGATTCATGATCAGGTTCCGTACAATTTCATATGATGGCGTCTGTCTTTGGATTGATTCTGAAGCAGAAACCGATGATGTACCGGCAGCGGGTGTCGCTTTCCTTTGTTTACGAAGAAAAGTGTTCTTGTTTATACAAGAGCACTTTTCTTTTTGTTTTTTCATACACATCACATATATCAGGGGGAATCAGGATCATGATGAAAAAGTGGATTAGCGGTTTGGCAGCAGTGGCAATGACATCGGTATTACTTGCAGGTTGTGGCAGCAGCACGGATGATGCAACAGGCGGATCAGGCAGTGGGGGAACCGCAGCGAACAAATTGGTTATCTCCACTTGGGGCTTCTCCGAAGATTTCTTTAATGAAGAAGTATTTGGTCCATTCGAAAAAGAACATAATGTAGACATCGTGCTCGAAGTCGGCAATAATGCTGAACGTCTGAATAAAATTCGTCAAGGAACATCAAATGTCGATGTTATCTACCTGTCTGATTACTATGCACAACAAGGTATCGATGAAGGTCTGTTTGAGAAAATTGACCGCTCCAAAATTCCAAATGTAAATGACATTTATGATATTGCCAAAGCACCACTTGGTGAAGATTATGGCCCGGCCTACACGGTTGGACAGCTCGGTATCGCTTATAACCCGGATCTCGTATCCAAAGAAGTGACTTCATGGAGTGACCTGTGGGACCCGGCGTTCGAAGGTAACCTGACCATTCCAAATATTACGGCAACAGCAGGCCCAATGGTTGTGGATGCAGCTTCCCGTGTAGCTGGAAACGATACGTTTAATGAAGATGCGGCATTTGCTGAACTGAAAAAACTGAGCGGCAATGTGGTGAAATTCTACAGTCAAACATCCGAATTCGTGAATATGTTCTCCCAAGAAGAGATTGCGGGCGGACCGATCATGGAAATGTATTTCAAAGATCTGAAAGCAGCCGTGCCTAATGCGAAGTTTGTTACACCTAGTGAAGGTGCATATGCCGTGATGAACACAATCAATGTCGTCAAGGGCAGCAAAAACAAAGAACTCGCTGAAGAGTTCATCAACTGGCAGCTCAGCCAGGATGTACAAGCAAAATCTGCTAAAGCCAAAGTCGATTCCCCGGTTAACACAAAGGTTGAACTGACTGCTGAAGAAGCAGAAGGCGTAACATACGGCGCTGAAGTTGTTGAGAAGCTGAACAAGCTGGATATGGAATTCGTGAATCAACAGGTTAAAGGCTGGACAGATCGCTGGAACCGTGAGATTGCACAATAAAAAGTAACCGACTAAATAGTTATCTTTGATCCTATATAGTTTAACTAAACTTTTTACACGAGAACGGAGAGGGCAGAAATAACGTGAAGAAGCGAAGCGTTCGCCTAAAAGCTTTCTGAAAGAAAGCTGCTTCGGAAGCACGCGCTATCCCCGGATTTTCCCCTTGAAGAAGGGATTCAAAAAAATCTGGGGATAACAGCGATCGGAAGGTTATTCTGTCATCGGAGTGGTAAGTGTAAATATTCTTTAGTTCAACTTATCATTTGCAGCAAGCAACCATATCACCGCATAGGAGTTGAGAACGGATGAGTGAAGCGCAAAATCGCATCATTCTGGACGTGGACACGGGGATTGACGATGCACTGGCGATTTTGCTGGCCGTCAAAAGTCGGAAGTTGGACATTCTCGGCATCACCACAGTCTGTGGGAACGTATCACTCCAGCAGGCAACAGAGAATACATGTAAAATTCTTGAACTCGCGGGTGCACCTGAAATTCCGGTCATTGCCGGAGCAGCTGGGCCGCTCACTCGCAAGTCGCATTATGAACACCGGGTACATGGACAGGACGGATTGGGCGGTGCGCTGCCTGATCCGGCCGTGTCTAAGAAAGCCGAGGAAGGTTTTGCGCCAGACTTTATCGTGGAACAAGCCAAGCAATATCCGGGCGAACTGACATTAATCATGACCGCACCCTTAACGAACCTGGCACTCGCGCTGATGAAGTGTCCTGAATTGCCTTCTTTATTGAAGGAAGTCATCTTCATGGGTGGCGTAGTTCGTGGACATGGCAACATTACACCAACCGCCGAGTACAACACCTACGCTGATCCAGAGGCCGCACGCATCGTACTGCACGCAGGCATCGAGAAGCTTACCCAAGTCGGATTGGATGTGACGCGTCAAACATTGCTGAATGAAGCAACGATTGAGCGTCTCACTGATCCTGCACTGCGCGCATACGTTGCTCAAAGCACGGAGATTTACATCAACCGTTACGAACAAATGAACGGCGCCCGCGCTTGCGCATTACATGATCCACTAGCCGTGGGCGTAGCCCTTGCCCCGGAACTGGTAGGACGCAAATCGTATTACGTGGATGTCGAAACCGCCAGCCGCCTGTGCGATGGTCAGATGGTATGTGACTTCCAAAACCGTTTGGGCGAGCAGCCCAACACCCTCGTCTGCGAAACTGTAGACGCAGAAAGCTTCCTTGAACTGTTTATCAACGCGTTAAACGCGTAGTTGCTCTGCCCCAATTAGATATTTATACGATTGCGGAGAGTGCAGAACCGATCTGGAGAAGCGAAGCGTTCCCCTTTATCCCCCGATTTTTACCTATGAAAGTGAATCAATAAATCGGGGGATAACAGGGATCGAAGGACGGTACTGCAATCGGAGTATTCAAGTATCAATCTCGAATTAAATTTACAAGTCAGGAGTATCGCGATGAAGAAATCAGTAATCTACTGGCTATTGCTGCCGGGATTCGTGTTTTTGGCGGCATTTATGATCATTCCGATTGTCCTGACGATCGGGTCGACGTTTTTCCAAGAAAACTCCTTCACGTTTGAAGGATACATGCATTTTTTCAGAGACCCATACTTTTTGAAAATATTGCTTACGACGCTGCAAGTCAGCGTGGTCACCACCATCGTCTGTGTGGTGCTCGGATTCCCGACAGCTTATTATATTTCGCAGAAAGCGCCGCGCCGCAAAGGCATTTTGCTGGCACTGGCGATCTTCCCACTGCTGACGAGCCCGGTCGTGCGCTCGTTTAGCTGGATGATTATCCTTGGACGCAAAGGGCTGATCAATAACACCCTTGTTGGTCTGGGTATCGTGGACAAGCCGCTGGACATTCTGTACACGCCGGCAGCGATGATGATCGGCCTGACACACCTGTTCCTGCCATTGATGATTATCTCTCTGGTCGGTGTACTTGAGAACATTGACGGTGACCTGCTCAAAGCAGCACAAAGTCTGGGTGCATCGCGTATTACGGCATTCCGCCGGGTTGTGTTCCCGCTGGCTGTGCCAGGACTTGTGATCGGAGCTGTGCTTGTTTTTGTCGGAAGCCTGACGGCGTATACCACACCTGCCCTCCTTGGAGGCAAGCAGCGCGTGATTGCTACGTTCCTGTATCAAAACGCCATGACCCTCAACGACTGGTATCTGGCCTCGGTTGTTGCCGCGATTATGATTGTGATTACATTTGTCGTGGTCGGTGTCATGAACAAAATGGCCAAAACTTTAAATCCGAAGGGGTAGACATATGCGGGAGAAACATATCGGGCTGGGCCTGTTCAGTCTGCTGGTCTTTATCTTTCTGCTGGGCCCGCTTCTGATCATATCGGTCACTTCGTTTGAACCGGGAACGGTACTCAAATTTCCGCCGGAAGGCTTCTCCTTCCGCTGGTATGAGAATATTTTCAACACAGGCGGTTTCCTCCGCACATTCCAGACGTCCATCATCATTTCCTTACTGGGGAACTTGTTGGCACTGGTGCTCGGAGTTCCGGCTGCGTATGCACTTAGTCGTTACGATTTCAAAGGCAAGTCCGTGCTGAACGCACTGTTCCTGTCCCCGGTGTTGATCCCGGGAATCGTGCTTGGTTTTACATTGATGAAATACCTGATCGTAATCTACCATCTGCCGATGTATCTCGGACTGTTGATCGGTCATACGATTATCATGCTTCCATTTATCATTCGGGTTATAGCGTCGAGTCTGTCGAGCTTTGACTTTGCAGTGGAAGAAGCTGCGCTGAGTCTTGGTGCGGGACGGGTAAGAACGTTCTTCACGATCGTGCTGCCTAATATCCGCTCAGGAATTATCGCTGCCGTGCTGATTGCCTTCTTGGAATCCTTCAACAACGTGGACATCTCGGTGTTCATGACCGGACCAGGGGTAAGCACATTACCGATCCAGATGCTGACGTATGTGGAGAATTATTTTGACCCAACGATTGCCGCGATTTCCGTGCTATTGATGGTACTGACCGGACTCTTAATGTTCGTGATCGAACGGATCATGGGCGGATTTTCATACTTTACTAAACGTTAATTGGAGGCGCAGAACGCTATGGCATTGCTGACATTAGACCACGTATCCGTGGCATACGATAAGCAGACAATCCTGAAGGATTTTCAGTTGGAGCTGGAAAAAGGTAAACTGCTCTCCCTGCTCGGACCGAGCGGTTGCGGCAAAACAACTACGCTGCGCCTCATCGCCGGATTTCTGGAAGCATCACAGGGCAAGTTTATGTTCGGCGGCAAGGATTATACGAAGGTTCCGGCGAACAAGCGGAACTTCGGATTTGTATTTCAGAGTTATGCGTTATTCCCGCATCTATCTGTCTATGACAACGTGGCCTTTGGCCTGCGGATGCGCAAGGTGAAAGACAAGGATATCTCTTCCCGTGTGATGCGAATCCTGGAAGTCGTTAACCTGAATGGATTTGAGAAACGTTTTCCACAAGAACTGTCCGGTGGACAGCGTCAGCGTGTAGCCATTGCTCGTGCATTGGTCATTGAACCTGACCTGCTCTTGTTCGACGAACCACTCAGTAACCTGGATGCCAACCTGCGCCTTAACATGCGGGTGGAGATTCGCCGTATTCAGCAAGAGTTGGGCATCACAACGCTGTATGTCTCTCATGACCAGGAAGAGTGTTTCTCGATCTCGGATCAGGTAGCGATTATGAACAAAGGCGTGGTTGAGCAGCTCGACCGCCCGGAAACCATTTTCAAATATCCGGCAACGGAGTTTGTAGCACGATTCATCGGGTTCCATAATTTCATTGAATTCGCGGAGCGCAGTGATGCAGGTGAATTAATCACACTGAGTGCAGGTGGACGCACATTTACAGCAACCGCACATCCTGGAACAGCACGTCCTGGTGCACGCAAAGGTGCGATTCGCCCGGATGATCTGATCGTTAGTGGAGATACTTCTGCGGATGTGGTGAATGCTTTGCCGGGGATTATCAAGGTCAGCACGTATCTGGGACGCAGTTATCAATATGTAATCGAGACGGAACTTGGTGACTTTACAGCAAATCAAGAGATGGAAACACCATACCTTAGCGGGCAACGTGTTAGCCTGATCTTCCCACAAGACAAGCTTGTACTGGTGGAGTAGTCGTGAATGTAAGGAACAGTATTAAGAAATAAGAGCAACAAAGAAGGCATTTCATGCGAAGATTCCGGGCGAGGCAGTGGTACGCAATCAAGTGCAGTATAACTGATTAAAGTGCAGGTTCATTGTCCGGTTCGCATCGTGGTGAAATGCTTGTGAAGAAGGAGATTATGCCCCATGCGTGCAGATCAACTGATTGTGAATGTACATGTGTATAACAGTTATTATAAACGGTTTGAAATGAACAACGTCGCTGTATTGGACGGCAGATTCCTATATGTTGGACCCGGTGGACCTGAGATGATTCAGGCAGACGAAGCCATTGATGCGCGGGGAAGATACATGATTCCTGGCTTGATCGATATCCATCTGCATATCGAAAGTACGATGGTGACGCCGGAAACCTTCTCCCATGGTCTGATTGGCTGCGGGGTAACGTCCATTGTCGCAGAACCGCATGAGATGGCGAATGTGTTCGGGCTGGAGGGTGTGCAGGAGATGATGGCTGTGAGTCGGGAGACGACAGTAGATATGTTCTATGCGATCCCGAGTTCCGTTCCGGCAACCCCGATGGAGACAACAGGTGGTTCGATTGAGATTGAAGATATGGACGTGTTGCTCGCGACTGGAGAGATCATCTGTCTGGGCGAGATCATGAACTATGTCGATGTCATCCGTGATCCGGAGTGCAAGACAAACCAGATTTTACAGCATATTCGCAAAAACTATCCCGACCTGGTGATCGAAGGTCATACACCGAAACTGCTTGGACTTGATCTGCATCGACTGATCTACGCTGGCATCGATTCCGACCACACTCATCAGAGCATTGAGGGATTACAGGCGCGGATTGCGGCAGGTATGTTTATTGAAATTCAAGAGAAATCAATGACCCCGGAAGTCATGGAGTACCTGATTCAACATGATGTGGCGCAGCATTTCTGCTTTGTAACGGATGATGTGATGCCGGATTCACTGGTGGAGCGTGGTCATCTGGATCATATCGTACGTAAAGCTATTCAGATGGGGATGCGTCCGGAAGACGCGATTTATGCAGCAACATCAACCCCTGCTTCCCGGATGAAAATGACCGATCGTGGCAGCGTGGCCCCGGGCAAAGTAGCCGATTATGTGTTGTTATCTAACCTGGAGGAGCTCGCTATTGATCAGGTGTACAAAAACGGCCGCAAAGCTTATGACGATTACGAACCGTATAAGCAGGAACGCATAACCGGGCAGTTCCCACCTCATTTCTATAAGAGTGTACAGTTGGAGAAGCTGGGCGTAGCAGATTTTGCAATTCAGTTGTCAGACCCGAAAGTCAATGGATCAGGTGTTGATCTCGCCGGTGAAGGTGAGCACCAGTGCCGTGTCATGATGGTGAAGGATGGTTCTACCTTTGTGGAAGAGCATATTGCACCGGTTCAGTCCTCGGAAGGTGAATTACGCTGGGAAGAAAGCGGATATGCGCAGATCGCGACCTTTGAACGTTATGGTGTGAACGGCAATCGTGCACATGGTCTGATCGGTGGAGACACTATCAAACGCGGTGCTATTGCAACGACATATTCACATGACAATCACAACCTGCTGGTTGTAGGACGTAATCGTGAAGATATGATATTGGCAGCTAACACAGTGATTTCGAGCCAGGGTGGTTTCTGTGTGGTGGAAGACGGCAAGGTGTTGTCCCATCTGGAACTTCCTGTAGGTGGCATTTTGACGGAGGAACCACTTGCAGTGGTATCCCATCAAGTGAAGGAACTGAGAGCAGCGATGTTGTCTCTTGGGTACGTGCATTACAATCCGATCATGTCGATTAGCACGCACTCCCTTGCGGTAAGTCCCGCGCTGAAGATTACGGACTATGGCCTGATTGATGTGAATGCAGGTAAGGTTGTATCGTTAATTGTTTAATCTGAGAAAACACCCCTGCTCACAAGTGTGAGCAGGGGTGTTTCTCAATGTATTAAAAATAATCGTCAGCATGCCTTCAATAAAGTGTGCTGCTCTTCATATCGTATATCGTTTGCTTATGATTATAATAATTTCTCTGGATTCTTTACTTTTATTGAAACAACCTCACCGCAATCTAAACAAACCGTAAATACTCTTTCCGAACCTAGTGCCATTTTCTTGTCCAATGGACGAAGATTGATGAAGTCCGAGGCTTGTACGAAAGACGTGCCTCCGCAATCCGTGCATTTCTTTTCAGAAGTATTCATCGCGTATTCCACCTTTTAGTAATTAGTGTTTAATGTGTTATTAGATAATTGTATTCCATTAAATGGAATGAAGCAATCATCTATATGCCAGCTGAATAATGGGCTAATCCTCCCATGGAATTAATGTATCTCCATAGCATGATGTTTCATGGTTTGGACGAGGCATAGGATTACATATATAGTAGTAAGAAAAGAATGTTTGGATGCAAAAGCAGGAGGATAGACAACCATTATGAATGAAATAAATAATGCTAAAACGATATTTTTCGACGTAGATGATACGTTATATGATCACTTGCAGCCACTTCGTGGCGCGTTGCAGGACGTTCTCGGCCTGCCGGATGAGTTCCCTTATGCTGAGGCCTATCATCGTTTTCGATATTATAGTGACTGGCTGTCTGCACAAGAAGATTTGTCCGCTGTACCAGAGCCGGATGCAGTAGAGCGAATGCGCCGTCGGAGGTTTGAGTTGACGATGGAGGAATTTGGACTACCCCTACAATCGGGACAGGCTGAAAAACTGCAAGCACAGTATCTGAGCAGACAGTTTGAGATTGTACCTTTTGAAGGAGCGTATGAGTTAATCAGAAGGCTTCAGGCAGAAGGGCATATCGTTGGTCTAATCACCAATGGAGAAGGAGAGCATCAGCGCCGCAAGCTTGAAGCACTGGATGTGCTCAGTCTCGTGGACGAGCATCTGATTTTCATCTCCGGTACGACTGGTTATGCGAAGCCGGATCGCAGGTTGTTCGAATATGTGAGTAAACAGTCCGGGACAGATGCCCGTTCCAGCTATTACATCGGCGACTCGTGGCGTAATGATGTGGTAGGTGCAGTGGATGCAGGTTGGACAGTCATCTGGTTCAACCATCGGGAGGCGCTGCCGGAGTCCGATCATCAACCTCATTTTGTAGCATCAAGCTATGAAGAGATCAGTCGTATTCTGACTTTTGAGTTTGTTAAGCAATAAAATTGTACAGGTGGGTTCATGCAGTCCTATCATCTCACGGAGATGAAGGGCTGTTTTTGCGTTATTTGCACTGTGAGAATATTCGCAGTATGTGAGCGTAATTAAAGGTATAAATAAAAAGTGGGATCTGGTGCAAGCAGTACTACAGATCCTCATTAATCAGCCGTGTGGCCAGTGAACTCCACTCTTTATAATGATATAGGATGAAGCTCAGCTTCATGGAATCTTCATGTACAAGACAGGGCAAAATCCTTCCCAAACAGGATATGCGGTGTTATAATTAAAACAAGATTTAGATTAAGTCTAAATTAAAAGAAGCGAATCAAAGCAATCCATTATAAAATTCAAATTCTATTTTTATATTCGAGAGGGGATAAATTCCATGAGCACAATCCAAACTAGAAACAACACTTTTGCTAACAATGCCACCGCACTTCAAGAGGTCCTGAACCGTCAGATCGCAGGTTGGTCCGTATTGTACACGAAACTGCATAACTTCCACTGGTATGTCCAAGGGCCTCATTTCTTCACACTACATGCCAAATTCGAAGAACTGTATAACTTGGCTACGGCAAATATGGACGAAGTTGCAGAACGTTTGCTTGCTATTGGTGGACGTCCGGTAGCTACGATGACTGAACAGCTACGTCTCTCTCCGATTGAAGAGGCACAAGGCCGGTTGTCTGCTGAACGTATGGTAGAGTCGGTGGTTGCTGATTTGCACACGATGGTGGAAGTGATTCGTCAAGGCATTCACGAAGCAGGAGAAGCGGAAGATAACGCAACGGAAGATATGCTGATTGGATTCACCGCTGCGCTGGATAAAGAGGTCTGGATGTTAACCGCATTTCTGGGCAAATAAGCAAAGTCACCCTACATCCTGACAACGATATGTAGAGTCCGTGAACAAAGTGTCCGTTCGCTTACAAATCCGGTGTGCTTGCCGTATAATGATGGCATTCAAGATGTACAGAATGGTGGAATGAACGATGCGGTCAGACCTGGAACAATTGCAGGAAGAAGCTGAACGGTTTATATATACATGTTATGAAGAGCTGGGCCATTCGCGTGAAGACGCAGAGGCCCGGCTTGTTGCCGTTATGGGAGAGATCGAAGTAACTGGTACTTATGTGCATACCACAGAGGAATTGGAGCAGGGTTGTAAAATGGCATGGCGGAACAGCAACCGCTGCATCGGGCGTCTGTTTTGGGATAAATTGCGGATCGTGGACGCCCGTCACGCTGATACGGCAGGAACGGCAGCAGAAGCTGTGCTGAATCATATCCATGTGGCATCCAACGCTGGCAAAGTAATCCCGATGATTACCATCCTTCCAGCGGATGGGCCGAATGGAACTCCGGTACGCCTCTGGAATCATCAGCTTATTCGTTATGCGGGATATGAGACAGAGCAAGGTATTATCGGAGATCCTGCTTCGGTGGAGCTGACCAAGGCGGCGATGTCACTTGGCTGGCAAGGGGCAGGTAGCCCCTATGATGTGTTACCGCTCATTATTCAGGCACAAGGACAAGCCCCAGAGTGGTATGTTGTACCTGAAGAAGAGATTGTGGAAGTGATAATTGAGCACCCGGAGCAGAAGGAGATTGCTGAGCTGGGTATGCGTTGGTACGGCGTTCCGATGATCGCCGATATGCGTCTTGAGATTGGTGGCATATCTTATCCGGCAGCGCCGTTTAATGGTTGGTATATGGGTACCGAGATCGGCGCCCGTAATCTGGCGGACACGTTCCGGTATAACAAGCTGCCTGCGGTGGCGGAAGCGTTTGGATTGAATACGTCGAGTGAAACGACATTGTGGAAGGATCGTGCGTTAGTAGAGCTGAATGTGGCTGTGCTGCATTCGTTCAAAAAAGCAGGTGTGAGCATTGTAGATCACCACACGGCGGCAACGCAGTTCGATTTATTTGAACAGCGGGAAGAGAAGGCTGGGCGTGAACTGACCGGAGATTGGGTGTGGCTGATTCCGCCAGTGTCCCCGGCGACAACACATATTTTCCACAGCTCCTATCGTAATGAGATCGTGAAGCCGAACTTTTTCCATCAGGATCAGGCGTATACCCTGAAAGATGGCGTGGCATCTGCCGCAGAACTGCGAAGCAGTGAGCAGCAGAATGCACAGGTAGAGAATCACCAGCCGCAGGCCGGAGATGCACCAATGAAATGCCCGTTTGCACATTAAATTGTGCAGGCGGGTTATTTTTTGTGATCCTTTTTTATCAAACGAAGAACTACCCCTCTTTCAATCGATATCGACTGCGCATCACGGCCTGAACTACAATGGCAGCAGCAATCAGCACCAGATTGAACACAAACACGGAGTACAGCGATCCAACTTCCGTAAGCAACGCAGCAACCAGTGGAGACAAGATGGAGCCGATCTCAGCGGCAGAGACAATTTTGCCTATGACAGAACTTCGATTCTCGTCCGGGACATGATCACCAATATGAGCAAAGAACGAATCCATGTAACATGCTCCGCCCACCCCGCCAATCAACATGCCGACGTAGACCCATAGATGGGAGGACGTGCTTAGAAATACAGCAACTTCGATTCCAATTAGGAACATGCCGAGCATGCAAAGCAACAGACGATCGCCTAACCGGTCAGAGAGGTAACCGACAAAGGGAGCAGCGGCAAGCGTAGAAATCCCTGAGACGGTGAAGGCGAGACTGGTTGCAAACGGGTCCCAATGCATGATGTGAGCTGCATACAGTGCAAAATAGGTGAGAAACACCGCATAGGCGCTCATCTCCAGAAAATGTACCGTGCCGTAGCCGATCAGCTGTTGACGCTGGGTAAGCTCTGTATGCACCTCCTGAGTATGCTTTGCATCAGACGGTGATGAAGATAAAGGAGGCGCAGTTGATACAGTAGTATCAGGGTGGGAGTCACTTGTGGTGGAATCTACAACAACTTCATCCGTGGAGATAAGTGAATGTGTTAAGTTGTCCAGAGGTTCTTGCTTTACGCCAGCTGAAGGCTCTTCCATCAGAGGATCACTTAGCGTATCCCCAGACTCATGATTAGCTCTAGCTTGTGCCGTTGTCTTCATCCCCATCGCAGCGACCACGGCCATCAGACAACATACGGTAACGAGTAAAAAAGGCACCGACAATGGCCAGTGCAGCGCGAGCCAGCCACTTATGACCGGACCGAGCACCATGCCGCCGCCCTCACTACTGCTGATATATCCATTGTACAGGCCGCGGTTGTCTACATTACCCTCATCTCCGATGATGGAACGTACGACCACGGTAAGGCCCGTGGAAGCGAGCCCCTGTAGAAGTCGGAGCAGGCCGAATAACACCGCAGCAGTAGACAGCGCGAAACCGCCCATACAGACAGCCAGCAGGATTAGCATCAGGATGAGAGCCTTTTTACCACCTAGTTTCTTATAAATTGCCGCTGCTGGAACGCCACCAATTACTTTCCCCACATAAAAGAGTGCAAAAATAACCCCCATCATCCAGCCGGACAGGCCGAATTCTTCAATAAACAAAGGAAATAGGGGCAGGATCATGAATCCGCCCATCTGACTTAAGAAACAAATGGTCATCAGCAAAGGCAGGTTACGACGAATATCCAAGAGCCAAGACTCCTCTCACACATAAAATGGAATCCTAAAATCCTTCATTTACTCCATATGGGTACGTATTATCGACATTACCCGTAATGTATGCAGAATTTTTGAAAATAAGAAGAAATGACACGCGGCGTTTACATCAAAACCATTGCGGATATACCTGAATCATATATAATAGATGGGTTATCTATAAGGATGCATGAACGAAAAGTGTACAGACTTAAGAGGTACCTCAAGTATAAGGGGGCGATGTGAAGCATGTCAGAACAACAACCGATTATCCGCTTCGAAGCGGTGACTCAGCAATACGATCAGGATGAAGCCGTATTGAAGGCGGTCAGCTTTGAGATTGAGCGGGGTAAATTTTATACGCTTCTCGGCCCATCGGGCTGCGGGAAAACAACGATATTGCGGCTGATTGCCGGTTTTGCGGAGCCGACACAGGGCAGTATTTATTTTAACGGTGCGCTCATCAACCGAGTGCCTGCCCACCAACGGCAGGTGAATACCGTATTTCAGGATTACGCGTTATTTCCACATTTGAATGTATTTGAGAACGTAGCCTTTGGTTTGCGGATCAAAAAGATGAAAACGGCTGAAATTCGCAGCAAAGTGTTGGAAGCCCTCAAATTCGTCAATCTATCCGGGTATGAAAACCGGGAAATTGGCGAAATGTCCGGCGGACAACGACAACGTGTCGCGATTGCACGCGCGATTGTGAACGAACCTGAAATTCTGCTACTGGACGAGCCGCTTTCGGCACTTGATCTGAAATTACGGACCGAAATGCAGTACGAGCTACGGGAGCTGCAACAGCGACTGGGCATCACGTTTATCTTTGTTACGCATGATCAGGAAGAAGCCTTGGCGATGTCCGACGAGATTTTTGTCCTGAATGGCGGCGTGATTCAACAGAGCGGTACACCGAATGATATCTATGATGAGCCGATTAACCGCTTTGTAGCAGACTTTATCGGTGAATCGAACATTGTATCGGGCAAAATGAAGCAGGACTTTGTGGTGGAATTCGCTGGCGCACAGCACGAGTGTGTTGATCAGGGTCTCCAGCGGGACGAGCCGGTAGAGATTGTCATTCGCCCAGAGGATCTGGAGATTACAACCGAAGACCAAGGCAAACTCAAGGTCAATGTGGATTCCCAGTTATTCCGCGGGGTGCATTACGAGATATCCACGTACGACGATGCGGGCAATGAGTGGCTTGTTCATTCAACCAAGAAAGCCGTTGTCGGCGCACGGATTGGACTGTATTTTGACCCGGAAGCAGTACACGTCATGCGCTTTAACGAGACCGAAGAAGAGTTCGACAAACGACTCGAAGCCTACCAAGAGGCCGCTCATGCAGACTAAGGCCAGCACACGCAATGCGTATCTGATTCCATATGTATTATGGATGGTGTTGTTTGTTGTGGCGCCGGTTCTGCTGGTCATCTATTATTCGTTCTTCGACGTTGAAGGGAACTTCACGTTTGGCAACTACGCCCGGTTCTTCACACCTGTGTACTTGCAGATGACGCTCAGTTCGTTCTGGTATGCATTTCTGATTACGGCGTTCTCACTGCTTATCTCCTACCCGACGGCGTATATGCTGACCCGGACGAAGCACAAGCAGCTATGGTTGCTGCTGATCATTCTGCCAAGCTGGATCAATCTCTTGTTAAAAGCGTACGCCTTCATCGGCCTGTTCGGAACGTACGGTCTGACCAACTCCCTGCTTGAAGTGGTGGGTATTGGTACACAGCAGATTTTGTTCACCGATTTCAGCTTTATTTTTGTCTCGGTGTACATCTTCATTCCATTCATGATCCTGCCGATCTTCAATGCGCTGGAAGAGATGAATCCATCGTTGATCTATGCGGCGCGTGATCTGGGAGCCTCATCGTGGCTGACATTCCGCCGAGTTATCTTTCCACTGACGATTAGTGGAGTGAAATCAGGCTGTCAGGCTGTATTTATTCCTGCGCTGTCTCTGTTCATGATTACCCGCCTCATTGCGGGGAACCGTGTAATTACGCTGGGAACAGCGATCGAACAGCATTTTCTCGTCACCCAGGACTGGGGGATGGGTTCAACAATTGCCGTCTTTTTGATTATTGCGATGGCGATTATTATGTTCCTGACTGGATCAGGCAAGAAGGAGGTGCGTAATGGGAAGAAACGGAAAGCTGTCTAACGTCTATCTAGCCGTTGTATTCGCCATATTGTACGCACCGATTGCGTATCTGATCTTCTATTCCTTCAATAGTGGCGGCCACATGCGCAGCTTCGAAGGATTCACGCTTGAATGGTACAAAGAGGTGTTCGCTGATACTCGGCTGCTCATCATTGTGCTGAATACATTTATCATTGCGCTCCTGTCATCAGCGATCTCTACGATCCTTGGTGTAGCAGGAGCACTGGCGATCTACCATGTGCGTCGCAAACGGACCAAGAACACGCTACTGTCACTCAATAACGTGCTCATCGTTAGTCCGGATGTCATCATTGGTGCATCGTTCCTGATTCTGTTCACCATGATTGGTATCAAACTGGGCTTCACTTCGGTTCTGCTGTCTCATATTGCATTCAGCGTACCAATTGTCGTGATCATGGTACTGCCGAAGCTGCAGGAGATGAGTCCAACTCTGATGGACGCGGCACGCGATCTGGGTGCTGGTTCATGGCAGATTCTGACGCGTGTGGTGCTGCCATACGTGAAACCAGGTATTTTTGCCGGATTTTTCATGGCGTTGACGTATTCGCTCGATGATTTCGCAGTAACATTCTTTGTTACGGGTAATGGGTACTCTACACTCTCTGTAGAAATATACTCGAGAGCAAGGCAGGGTGTATCCTTGTCCATCAATGCGTTGTCTACCCTGTTATTCCTGCTCACGGTGCTGCTGGTAGTCGGATATTACTTCATTAACCGCCGTGCAACACGGATACCTCCCGGAGGAAAGGGGCTGCGACCATGAAGCAACTGGTACGGACATTTGCGCTTGTTTTTGTGGCCGCGTTTGCCCTGATGATCCTGGCTTCGTATCTGAATAAGAGTCAGGGTTATTCTGGCGGCAACACGCTGACCATCTATAACTGGGGCGATTATATCGACCCCGATCTGCTCAAGGAATTTGAGGACGAGACAGGTATTAAGGTTATCTATCAGACGTTTGATTCCAATGAAGCGATGCTGACCAAGATTGAGCAGGGCGGTACTACGTTTGATGTGGCGATTCCTTCCGAATATGCGATTAGCAAAATGAAAGAGGAAGACCTGCTCGTTCCAATTGATCACAGCAAATTGACTAACCTGAGCAACATCGATCCGCGGTTCTTGGACTTGTCCTTTGATGAAGGCAACAAGTACTCCATCCCTTATTTCTGGGGAACGGTGGGGGTTGTGTTCAATCCCGAACTGGTGGATGGATTAACGTTTGATAGCTGGAATGACCTGTGGGACCCGCGTCTGAAAAATCAAATCCTGCTCCTTGATGGCGCACGCGAAGTCATTGGGATGGGATTGAACAGTCTCGGGTATTCCTTGAACGATACCAACGAAAATCATCTGCAAGAAGCGCTGAAGAAGCTGTCTACATTGACACCAAACGTCAGAGCAATTGTCGGAGACGAGATCAAAATGTTACTCGCCAATGAGGAAGCAGCAGTTGGACTTGTGTGGTCTGGAGATGCGTCCGAGATTATGGATGAGAACGACAAGCTGGATTACATGGTGCCGGAAGAAGGCTCAAACCTCTGGTTCGATAACATGGTTATTCCGAAGACAGCGAGTAATATTGAAGGGGCTCACCAGTTTATCAACTTCATGTTGGACCCGGATCATGCCGCTCGTAATGCGGAGTATGTCGGGTATTCCACACCGAACGCCGAGGCGCTTAAGCTGCTGCCAGAGGACATCTCGGAGGATGAACGTTTCTACCCGGACGAGACACTGACAGGAAAGCTGGAGGTCTACGATAATCTGGGCAAAAAAATGCTCTCACATTATAACGACCTATTCCTGGAGTTTAAAATGCATAGCAAATAAGAGGTAATAGCATCTGATAACGATTCACCGTAGCTTATTAAGTAGAGTCAATAGCGTGTGAACAGTTCGTTAGATTCTGAAAAAAAACAAAAAGGGTTGCTGCTCGTCATTTCATTTGAATGACAAGCAGCAACCCTTTTTTATTACTTACTTCAGAGCAATAGCGCTTGAAGTGCCATATAAGATGAACATTTAAGATCAAACGTTAACGGAGGGGACAGAACAAACGAAGGAAGCGAAGCGGTCGCCTTTATCAACGGATTTTCCCATTGCTAGATGGGATTCAAAAAAATCCGGGGATAACAGCGATCCGAAGTTGTGCTGTCACCGCAGTGACTCAGTTAATCGCACCCCATTCATCTTATATAATTGCCACTACATGCGTTTTTTGCGACCCACCATGATCCACGCCCCACCCATAATCAGCACAATCGCCACGAACGGTTGGATAAAGCTCAAGCTGCTCAGCATCGTGCCAATCGACATCACAGCGAAGAACAGCAGTGATATAACTGTTAGAATGTTGATGGGGATCAGCAACCATTTGTTCCGACCACCGAACCAATACAATTCGAACAAACCAACAGCAACAGCCAGAATGAAGCCCGGCCACATTGTACTCCAGTTGTTGAACAGCATGGCGATCTGACAGACGATACCAACCGTGAGCAACAAGCCACCAGGAACCAGTAGTCCAACACCTCTGCCAATCATGGAGAAGTAGAGCCAGTGGAAGAACAGTCCTAGTGGAATCACGAATAACGTGGGCCAGAAAGTCGCAAAGATCGTACCCGGACCGAGAGAACCTCCCTGGTTCAGAATCAGGTACACGCCCAGCAAAATGAGAACAGGCGCAAGGATCGTACGTTTAGCCATAATATCTCTCCTTCTCAATACAAAATCAATTTTCCGAACGGTTGTATGTAGAGCAATTACTTTCGTTATTCACAGCATACCATGAACTGGAAAAGTATATCCTCCGCCTTTGGAGTTAAAATGAACCTAGACCAAAGTCTAGGTTCGAAAGATGCTCAGCCGCTTTTTCATGCAAACAATCCGTGCCAAACGGTGGTGAACAAGTTACACAGAAAAATGTGATTTAGGCTTGCATGTTGCAAGAGAGAATTATCATTGCTTTCGTAGCAGATGCTCCCAGTTTGTAGGGAATCCCAAAAGGGATATATCAACTATAGTGTAAGCTTCGATTAATGAAGATAGCTCAGTCACCCAACTATCCCAGATTGTTCTATCCTTTATCAGGTACTTCGCATTGTAGATAGCTCCAAAAAGAAAGGCTTTGTCTAAGCCTAATAATTCATCATTTCGTGTGTATCTTATGGTAACAGGAATTCTATAATTAAAAAGTCTGCTGTAGTGAGCACATCTATTCCTAAAAACAGTTAAGACGTGGAACCAGTTCTCAAGTTCCCTATAACTTATGTTTCGAGAAGGGTAGTATTCTCGATCAATAGATTTTTTGTCAGACGTTTTTAAATTTTTATAGAGTGAGGACATCATAGAAATTGTACTGACTTCAAAGGCTGCCCAGATAGGATATCTATCTTGGTAATTCTCTCTATGATGAGCAATAAGCACTTCTTTGTGCTGTTTTTGAATGCATTTTTGCAAATCCTCCATAAAGCGTTGGTGAAATTGAATTTTAGAAAAATTAGCGGCATTCGTATATCCAAGAGCACCGTACTTGTGGGCGAGCTTGTATGAAATTTGTGATCTTAAGGCAATCTCGATGTACTCGACAATCTTCATAAAGTGATTTCTAAGGGCTGCATCAAACAAATAATGCTTATAGACTTTGTTGAAAGTCGTTCCTTCAATGTAGTTATCCGAAGTATCCTGTTTAAAAGTTAAGGCATATGCAGTAAACCTGTAATAATGAATGCGTTTCAGGATTGTAATCGCTTCTACTTCATTTTCAATTGTCATTTTTCGGTTTCTAAACTTTTCGAGCTGTTCTTCATATGTAGTAGGCGCTTTCATTTCACGTAGCTGAATCTCATCTGGCAAGGAAAATACCCCCATAACGCAAAAATGTCTCGCCCTGTTCCACATGCATAAGCAGAGGTGCGGGCGAGATCTGTTACTAACAATATACGATTCGTTGACTGTTTAGTCAACAGTTAAACTTAAATTGAGCAACTACTGAATGGTAAAGCTGAGTCATCCAAAACGAAGCTTGTTATTTCACCACATCCGAATGTTTCTTGCCCCAGCTGTTCACACCGTCATCCTCAATAATGGAGATGGCAGCGTCGGCGATGTCGGGGTTTGTCATCAGTTTCTCCTGAATACGGAACTTGATGTCATCCGCATCGGCAAGACTGAGTCCTTTGGTCAACTCAATCAGACCTTCGACATGATAATAACGGCCTTCCTGAATGATACGCATCATCTGAATGTCAGCAACGTGTGTGTCTGCGAGAATAGTCTGGGACACTTTGTCCTCAATATCCTGCGGAGCCGCAACACCGATCAATCCGATCATATTATCGTAACCGACACGGAAGGCTACAGCGATCATCAGACATCCAATAATCGTTGTCACAATGCCATCGAGCAATGCAAAGTTGGTCAAGGCAATCACCACGACGGAAATCAGCGCAAGCAGGGCACCGAGTACTGCTACAACATCTTCGTAGAATACGAGACGGGTTGGTGGCGCAGCACGGCCTACATTTTTAATGGCAGCAGGGACCAAGGCAAATCCGGCGGCTTTGGGTGCGCGTGCTTCTTTGAGGATTTCCTTCATGGCTTTGATCAGAATGGCACCGTCGATCAGAATGTTCAGAACAAGCACTCCGATGTTAATCCAGAGACCGCCGGTATGACCAACAGGATGCTGCAAAAGATGGATGCCTTCATGGATCGTTTCATACGCCATAATGGTAACAACAATAACGGCGATCATACAGAAAATGTTAATGACCCGTCCGAATCCGGTCGGGAAGCGGCGTGTAGGTTTTTTCTCGGACAACACACTTCCGACAAAGACAAACCCTTGGTTAATGGCATCAGCGAGTGAATGCATCGCCGAAGCGAACATGGCACCACTGCCACTGAATAGGAAGGCTCCCCCTTTGCATACAGCAAGAACAGCATTACCTGCCATCGCTACGGCGGAGGATGTGTTTCCTTTTTTGATGAGAGACATAAAGCTCTCAGACTTCGGTTGTTCAGCCACTTCGTATGTTCCTCCCAGATCAATGTATTAGGTGTAGAAAAGGCAGTCTTATCTATACAGCATGTGCATTTCCACTAAATGTTATTATAACCGCTTTGACATATCCCAGCATTATGCAAAAAAGGTCATATCATCATGCGCATTTCAGTACTCAATGGCTTCCAAGGCACGTAAATTGCGGTTGGATTGTTCCAATAGTTCCGTAAACGTCCCAGCGACATAATATACAAAATCCGGGTCATGCACGTACATAATAATCTGTCCAACCGTTCCTTGCTCTGTCGGATCAAAGTCGAACATCAGATACAGCGAACCACCTCCAAGCATGCCAAACGTGATCCATTTCTTTTGAAAAAGGTAGGGTTTGATTCGGGGATCAAGCTCACGGATCTCTTCTTCGGTAAAATAATCATCCATGCGGTTCTCCACCAGCGTGGACTGCTCCTTTTGAATTTTTTCCAGGGATAACAGGTAAAATGGCTCGGATTCCCGTCCTTCCTCAAGGCTTGGGTACAAGACGTGAAAGCCATAACCACTCCCATTTTTACGTTTATAAAACGCACGAAAATCAGTAGGTAATCGAATACCTTGTTCCTGCTCGAATGCGTCGAGCTGCTCATCCGTCACGCCTTCAAACTCGCGATATGCCTCCAAGAGCTCCCGGTTTTCCTCATCCTGTACCTTCTCCTCCAGCAACATATCCAGTTCTTCCATCAATTCATATATACGCTGTTCTGGCATCCAATTCCCTCCGTATGAGCTATTCAGATAATATGGTGAGTGATATGCGAGCAAACTGTGCCTAATTTCACCTCATATTATAGTTATAATCCGGAAAAGCACACAAGAAACCGGAGACCTTGCTTATGTAATACAATGGTCTCATTATTTATAGGCGGTTGTTGCATATCAGCACACCTGTCTCCATTCCAATCGATTACGTACAACCATCATGAAAGTCACTCCTAACAACAAATAAGCGTGGGTTACAGGGGTAATCCCTGTAACCCACGCTACATTTTTTATCTACTATATAAGTGAAACTAACCTTTTATATAGTCCTCTTTAATCAAACTTCCAACAGGACAAGCTCAGGTTGCCATACTGATAGGCTTTAAACAGGAGCGATGCACGTTTGTTCTGATCTCCCGCACCCATGGCGAGTAACAGCGGTACAAAATGCTCCGGCGTAGGCACGGCGGCTTGAGCTGAAGGTGCCAGTTTATCATAGGAGAAGAGAGACTCCGTATCCCAGCTCACCAGCTTGTCATGCAGCCAGTTGTCGAACTCTGATGCCCACGGGTCAACGCCGTTACTTTCCCAGTTCAATCGACGTAGATTGTGGACGGTTCCTCCGCTACCAATGACAAGAATGTCTTGCTCACGCAAGGAAGCGAGCGCTTGTCCGACCTGATATTGCTGCTCACCTGTCAGATAGCGATTCACGGACAAGGCAATTACAGGAATATCCGCATCTGGGTAGAGCAGGCGTAGAACGACCCAAGCGCCGTGATCCAGTCCACGAACGTCATCGGTCTGTACCGGAATCCCGGCTTCTGTGAATAAACGTTCTACCTCGGCTGTGGTCTCTGCCTGTCCTTGAGCCGGGTACTTGATCTGATACAGATCGGGCTGGAAACCGCCGAAATCGTAGATGGTCTCGTAGTTGGCTACCGAGGATACAAGCTGAGTTGTGGATTCCCAGTGAGCAGAGAACAACACAATTGCTTTGGGTTTCGGCAGTTCCTGTCCAAGTTTTTGCAAAAATTCGGTGTACGCATTCTCCTCCAGTGCCAGTGATGGGGCACCGTGAGCAATAAAAAGAGATGGCATCATTATGAATTCAGTCCTTTCGGGTCTTCGGTAGTCAGATTTGCATCCGTCCGAAGCCAGTGTTGGAATTGTTGATATAGATCGGGGGTCACCTGGTGTCCACCGTTGTAAGGTACATATGTGACGTGATTGGTGTGTTGACGGAAGAAATTGGCGTTATCTTCGCCCAGTTGCAGCGGGAATAGATGATCCTGATCTCCATGCGAGATGAACACAGACAGCTCCGAATCGGGGTGCAGCATGTACTCGTCTTTCACAAATTGCGGGATGTACCCACTCATCGCTACAATGCCTTTAATCGCATCTCCCATCACCAGCGATAAAGTCATCGCCATAATTGCGCCCTGGCTGAATCCGGCGATATAACGCCGCTTGGGATCAATAGCATATTTGGCGGACAGCTCAACAATCAATTGTTGTAGTCCCTGAACGGAGGCATCATACAATTCACGGATAGGGTTGCCAATGCTTTTGATCTGAAAATAAGCATAACCACTACCCTGAACGATAGGCCCACGGATGGCAACAATAATAAAATCAGACTGCATAGGCTCCATTAAACGAAGCATATCTTGCTCATCTGATCCCATGCCATGTAAGGCGAAAATTACGGGATAACGTTGATCTGGATTGTAATGAGACGGTAATCGGACTTCATGTATATAAGGAGAATTCATTGAAACCACCACCTGAAGAGGAATGAGTTAAATATATCGTTCTGACAATAAAGTTCACCAATATGAAATAAATATTCTTATTTATGAACAAAATTTATCATGGTTTCATTGTAGGGTCAATACTTTTTTTGTATGATGAATATATGTTGTTTATAAGAAACCTTGAATGGATTTAAAAGAAGTGTCGTTGCGGATGGTTCATATTTTATTCCCGAGGACGTGATCAGGATGTTAAAGAGTATCGTGCCTATTTTGAGAATATTTGATGAAAATAAAGCTAGAGAGTTTTACCTTGAATACCTGGGTTTCCAATTGGATTGGGAACATCGATTTGAGCAAGAAATGCCCTTATATATGCAGGTTTCGCTCGATTCCATCGTGATTCATCTCTCCGAACATCATGGAGATTGTACACCTGGAGCTGCCTTGCGCGTGGAAACAGATAACTTGGATACATTCCATGGTGCACTTCGTCAGAAAGAGTACAAAAATGCGAGACCCGGTATAGAGGAGACCCCTTGGCAATCAAGAGAAATGACCGTGACAGATCCGTTTGGTAATCGGATTATATTTGTTGAGACAAGCGCCGAATAGATAACCTGAAGAAGAGAAGCGGACGTCTAGTGTTTGAAAATCAATAGAAGGGAGGGACGCGATATGGATATTGGCTTGGCTATTCGTACGATCCGCAAACAGAAACAGATTACGATCATGCAGATGTGCGAGGGAACGGGGTTGTCCAAAGGTTTTATCAGCAACGTGGAAAACAACAAAACGTCACCTTCCATTGCTACGCTTGAAAGTATTGCAGATTATCTGGAAGTGCCACTTCCCTATTTGCTGCTGACACCGGAGCAACGGATGAATGTGGTACGTAAGAACGAGCGCAAGGAAACAACGGCCGGAAGCGGACAGATCAAAGTGCAGCATCTTACAGCCAAAGGTGCGATGCGTATGTCCATTGTAGAGTTGCCGCCAGGTGCATCGACCGGGGTGAGCAAACACGCGGGAGAAGAGAGTCATCTTTTATTGCAAGGCATGATTCGTGCGCAACAAGGTGAAGATGTGGAAGTTCTTGAAGTGGGGGATTCGTTTACCTGGAATGCAATCGTGCCCCATGAAGTGACCAATATCGGTGAGGAACCTGCGGTGGTGCTCATTGCGGTGTCCAAAGAATTGGGTCTGGATCATCTGTAAAATACAAAAAGGACGGCTCCCAAGTCATGAACATGCGAACCTGCATACATGTACAATGGGAAACGTCCTTTTATATTTCTAACGAACTGAGCGAACCCTATTAGATGATTCTAAGCAGATCTCGAGATGTAACGAATCTCAGGCGCTTTATTTCACTGCTGTGTGTGTAATTTGGCTACACTCCACAGAATTCTGGCGAGATAACCTCACAGTGATTCGTTACGTTTCTCATTTCCTGCAAAAGAGTACAATAAGGTGCGAGAGATTCCTTAGAAAGGTCAGAAGCACCTGTCTATTGTGGATTAGTCGTCCAGATGCCTGCTGTTTTAACGAAGACACGGTCGGACAGCTTGAGCGTTGCGAGTGCAAGTTCTGCTACATCTTCCGCTTGCATCATGCGATCTTCGTCGCCAATTTTCAGTCCGGCATTGGTCGCAAGCTCCGTATTAACGGTGCTTGGAGTCAGTGCCGTTACACGAATGTTGGACTTGCGCACTTCCTGCATCAGAGATTCGGTCATGCCAAGCAATGCAAACTTGGACGCGCAGTATGCCGAACCTGTAGCGAATCCGCGCTCACCTGCAGTGGAAGCAATATTGATAATGCTGCCGCTACTTTCCTTGATCATGCTCGGAAGGACAGCGCGTGTAACGTAATATGTACCCATAACGTTAACATGCAGGATGCGCTCCCACTCTTCCGGCTCCATCTCCATGAACGTTCCGAACTTTCCGATCCCCGCATTATTGATAAGGATATCCACCGCACCGAGTTCCATCTCGATGGCTGCTACAGCGGCTTCGGCCTGCGTGCGATCCGAGATATCTGCTACTGCACTGGTTACTTTCACACCGTATTCTTGACTCAGTGACTGTTGCAGAGCCTGAAGATCGGAAGCGGTACGTGCAATAAGGCCGAGGTGCACTCCTTCTTTGGCAAGAGCTTCAGCGATCGCACGGCCGATACCTTTTCCGGCACCTGTGATGATCGCTGTTTTATTTTTAAGTTCCATGTGGGTAATTCCTCCTTAGAAATGGACTAGCATTCAATTATACTATTATTACCCACAGTTCGGAAATTGGCTTCATCACTATCTGGTAATCTCGATGCTACCAGAAGAAGTACGGGCCTTGATCACTTCGCGGCTCACCATTGGCGATTCAGGTACATCGACACTTCCGGAAGTAGCCTTAGCATCATAGATTCCGTCAAAATCAGGTGCAGCTTGAATGAAAATATCTCCAGATGTTCCGGATGCATTGATTGGCGCAGCATGGGACTGTTCAATATGAATGCTACCCGAGGTGAATTTAACATCGGCCGCACCATTCAATTCAGTGATCTCAATATCTCCTGATTTAATCTCACTGTTGACTTGACCGACTATCTGATCAGCAGTGAAGCTTCCGGATGTCTGTTTCACGGTCATGTCTCCATCAATCATGGAAGCGTTAATGTCACCAGAAGTTAGAACCAATTCAATATTGGGCGCCTTAATATTTTCCAGACGTATGGAACCTGAGGTATTGTTCAGCTCAAGCTGATTGGCATTCAGACCTGTCAGATCCCAGTCACTTGAAGAGGAGTCCAGCTTAACCTCATTTAATTGGTGTCCTTCAGGCAGAGCAACCGTTATTGTGGAGTCTTGATCATTCCAGTACAAGGTGAAAAATTGCAATCGTTCACGTGCTGTCTGAGACAGTTGGAATGTGCCTTTGGATAAAGTGGCTTGTTCGAAGCTTTTGACTACGGTAGGGTCCCATTTACCATCCACTTCGATATAACCATTCGAATCGGGGCTTATGACAAATTCAATATCTGCACTGAAATTAGCATTCATGATAATGTTCTGCAATTCATCTGCTTTGAAATCCCATCGTTTGGAATAATGCTCCCGTTCATCCCCGAACTGAACGCCATAGATGGATGTCCCGAGCAAACCTATTCCGATACATATCACGGCAAGCGCAAGCCATTTTTTGGTACTCATGCGGAAACATCTCCTTTCATCATATTTTTATTCCATTGAATGTATTGAAGAGTAGTGTTTTTGAAGGCTCTAAAAACATACTTCGATGCGATGGCAAACAAAATGCCGACACCGAAAGCGCCAATCGCAACGAAAATTTCCGGTTTATCGAGTTGGCCCAGGAATACAAAGTCCACAACTGCTGCCACAGGAGCCAATACCAGTAAGGACAGGCTGGCGAGCGTAAGCCATACTGACCATAGCGTGAGACCAAGAGGAATGCCAAGAATCAGATTCAGGAATAACAGGCCGATGGCTGTGAAAAATTTGCGAGTGGCTCTGGTGTTGTTTCTGGGTGACCGCATCTCGCGATACGTAGGTGCATAGAACGCATCTGAACCCGGCGTATGCATGTCATAACGATCACCGAGTGCTTCCTTGGCGATTTCTTCCGGCTGTCCGAGTTCCCGAGCGATCTCTTCTTCCAGCTTGCCTTCTCGTAGTCCAAGCTCGAAATGTTGATCATAGTCGGCGAGCAACTCAGCCCGTTCGAATGGGTCCATCGGCCGTAGATGAATTTCCATGGCTTTCATAAATTGTTGTCTATTCATTGGGGATTCCTTCCTCAATCAGATTTGCGACATTGCGCACAAATTCATTCCATTCTGTCGTCAGTGCCGTCATGTAGTCGCGACCTGTATCGGATAGTCGGTAATACTTGCGCGGCGGGCCTTCAGTTGATTCTTGAAGATAGGTGGTGCAGTAACCGTCATTCACAAGCCGGCGAAGCAAGGGATACAGTGCACCTTCAGCAACTTCGATATGTTTGGAGACCGCCTGAGCCAGTTCGTAGCCATACCGATCCTGGCGGTTAATTAATACCAGGACGCACAGCTCTAATACTCCTTTTTTGAACTGGATGTTCACATTCACACAGGTTCCTCCTTAGTAGCTTCATTTATCGCTATTGTATATTGTTCAGTAGTGGTGAATTCATCATAGCATCCAGTACTGTTTAATGCAAGGTAGTGACTTTAAAATAGTTCCGTATCACGATTGATCGATAATAAGTTCGTTTAATACTGATGATCAGCTGAAGCTGTCTGTTTAGCTATAATTCAGCATACGCAAAAACCGGATCGGTTACTTCCGTCTGGAGGCGGATTCCGATCCGGTCTGTGAGATGAACTTTTGTTTCTTTGGTTACAGGTTAATCGCTAAATGTCGGTTATTCTTGTGCATCTAGGACTTTAAGGTCTTCCACAGCAGGGCCCTCAATGACATGGCCTGCATAATCAAAGCGGGAACCATGGCATGGGCAATCCCACGAACGTTCGCCCTCGTTCCATTCGACTTCGCAACCCAGATGGGTGCAGGTGGTATCCACCAGAAACAGCTTGCCACTGGTGTCCTTGTAGACGCCAGCACGTTTGCCATTATGACGAACGACGGCTCCTTCGTCTTCACCAATATCGCTAACCTTTTTGTGCACAATGCCTACTTTACCGGAGATTAATTCCTTGGCTACATTCACATTTTCCACAATAAAGTGTTTCATACCAGGATCGGCCTTGAATCTTGCCGGATCGAATATGGCAGCATGAGGGTTGTCACGTCCAGTGATGCGATCCGCAAGAAGGTGTCCTGCCATCGTGCCAGTTGTCATTCCCCATTTGGCAAACCCGGTCGCCACATAGACTCGTTCATGTCTTCCGGTAATCGGTCCGATGTAAGGCACCTTGTCAATGGAGATCAGATCCTGGGCTGACCAGCGAAAAGGAATGTTGCGAATGCCAAATGTCTCCGCTGCGAACTGCTCTAGGCGTTCATAATGACCAAAGGTACAGATGCCTTGTCCAGTTTTATGATTTTCACCGCCAAAGAGGATAAGTTCCTTACCATCATGTAAGACGGTACGCAAGGAGCGGTACGGTGTATCGTCCGAGATGTACATGCCACCCGCATAGGCTTTCTCCGGTTCGACTAATACAGCGTAGGATCGTTCGGCGTGTAATCGTGTGAAATAAAATCCGGGATCATAGACGGGAAAATGAGAAGCCACGACAATATGTTCCGCTGTTACGGATGGGCCATCTCCATAGGTTCTGACATGCAGGGAAGCATCCTCCTCCACATCGGTTACGGTGGTATGCTCATAGATACGAACCCCTTGTTTCACAGCGGAATCGAGCAAGTAGTGCAGGTAGGCCAACGGATCAAAGCGTGCCTGACCCGGCATGCGAATACCTGCCCTTGCGGGAACTGGAATAGGGAGTGGATCTACCCACTCACCAGGGATATTGAGTTTGCCATAGGCGGTTAGCTCGATCTCCAGTTTTTTGATGTTTTCCTCCGATTGAATGTAGACGTAGGCATCTTCCTCTGCCCACTGGCAATCAATCCGTTTTTCCTTCACCAGATTGCGCATCCAATTAGCGGCATCGGCATTGCCTTCATAGTACATCCGAGCCTGTTCTTGTCCGAAGTGATGCATAATTTCATCAAATATGACGCCGTGCTGTGCAGATACCTTGGCAGTGGTATGACCGGTTGTGCCATCCAATACTTTTCCAGCTTCCAGCACGACTACACGCATACCCGTCTGCGCGAGCAGATAGGCTGTAGTAATGCCGGCAATACCGGCACCAATAATCGCTACATCAGCGGTGATATCTTCTGTCAGTTTCGGATAGCTATCGAATTCATGCGTAGCACGCCACAGTGATTCGGGGACCGGGGGCAGACCCGTCTTGGGCTGCTGATTGTCGTTCATTTGTCTTCCTCCTTAATCATCTTCATTCGGTTGATGCGATTGTCGTTCAGCGCACATCGTTGTACTCTTATTCATGATTGCCAGACTATGCCAGGAAAAAACGGTGTTGTTCAGATTTTGCAGAAGGGATGTTCACAATTTCCTGCGCAGAACCTCTGTTTTTTTTGTTAAACATGCTATATGATAAGATTACCGAAATCGTTTTAGGTTTTGAAAAGGAGATTAAGTTTTATACCTGTAAACGTTGATTATAAAAGGATTAATTGATCTATCGGAAGAAAGATTTCATCCGAATTAACCCCTATCTTCTTATAATATATGTATTCGCTATCATTTTAATTAACTACCGATAACCAAAGGAGATTCTATATGACGACCAACCAAACGAAATATCCGTTTCAAGATACAGCACTAGAGTTAGACACCCGGGTGAAGGACCTTGTATCCCGCTTGACGGAAGATGAAAAAATTGAATCCATGCTGCAATATCAACCGGCAGTAGACCGCCTGGGTGTGCCTGCATACAAACACGGCACAGAAGCGGCCCACGGCTTGGCCTGGCTTGGAGAAGCAACATCTTTCCCACAACCGGTGGGGCTTGCGTGCACATGGGATGCGGACCTGATGAAGGAGATTGGCTCCGTACTCGGAGACGAGGCGCGTGTATTTTATAAACGAAATCCGGCAGTGAACGGTCTTACGCTGTGGGCACCTACAGTGGATATGGAACGTGACCCGCGTTGGGGACGGAATGAAGAGGCGTATGGTGAAGATCCGGAACTGACAGCCGAGCTGACAACAGCATTGGTGAAAGGAATTCAGGGCGACCATCCGAAGTATTACAAAGCGGTTGCTACTTTGAAGCATTTTCTTGCGAATAATAACGAAGTTGATCGTGGAAGCGGTTCGTCCAGCATTGATCCACGTAACATGCGTGAGTATTATCTGAAGGCGTTTGAGAAGCCATTTAAGGAAGGCGGCGCACAGTCCATGATGACGGCGTACAACTCCATTAATGGTACGCCAGCGTTGTTGCATCCTTTTGTGAACGAGATTGTCAAAGGTGAATGGGGCATGGATGGTTTCATTGTCAGTGATGCAGGTGACGTAATGGGCATCATGAATGATCATAAATACTATGATTCCCACACACCAGGTACCGTAGAATCTGTGAAGGCAGGAATTGATAGCATCACCGATGATGCTGAGCTGTCCAAACAGGCACTGCGTGAAGGATTGGCACAAGGCACACTCACGATGGATGACATCGACAAAGCGTTGTTTAATACGTTCCGTGTGCGTTTCCGTCTGGGCGAGTTCGATCCGGAAGAGGGCAACCCGTACGCTGCTATTGGTGAAGAGTCCATGATGACGGAGAAAGCAAAAGAACTGTCGCTCAGAGCCGCAAGAGAACAAGTGGTATTGCTCAAAAACGACAAAGGCACGCTCCCGCTGGACAAAACAAAAGCTGGTAAAGTGGCTGTGATTGGTCAATTGGGCGGAACGGTCTATCGTGACTGGTATGCAGGCACCATGCCGTATAACGTATCCCCGCTTGAGGCGATCCGTGGCAAAGTAGGCAACGATAAAGTATCGTTTAAGGATGGTAATGACCGTATTACGTTAACTTCCGTAGCCAGTGGGAAGAAAATTGGACTGGCAGAAGGTGAAAAATCACCTGTGATTGCTTCGGGAGAAGCGGAGACGTTTATGGTGTCCGACTGGGGCTTCGGAAGTTATACCTTGCAGGCCGAAAGCAACGGCAAATATCTGACCACAGATGAAGAGACCGTAACGGCTTCCGCAGATGAAGTGTACGGCTGGTTTGTGAAGGAAGTATTCCACCTGTTGCCACAACAGGACGGAAGTGTAGGTCTGACCACTTGGAATGGCAAAACGGTGACTGCACCTAATGGTGGAAACGATGCATTTGAAGTGTCCGAAGAACTGAAAACCTTCGGTGCTACAGAGACGTTCAAGCAGGATGTGGTTGTGAATGGACTGAAGGAAGCGGTAGCAGCGGCTAAGGCTGCGGAAACGGCGATTGTCTTTGTTGGTAATAATCCGCTTGTAAACGGGAAAGAAGAGATTGACCGTCCAAGTCTGGATCTCGCCGAATCCCAGCAACGTCTGGTTGAGGCGGTCTATGCCGCGAACCCGAATACGGTTGTGGTCATCGTGGGCAGTTATCCATTCACATCGAATTGGGTCCAGGATAACATCCCTTCGGTATTGTATACTTCACACGCAGGACAGGAACTGGGTAACGCAGTAGCAGACGTACTCTATGGCGACTATGCGCCAGCAGGCCGTTTGAACATGACATGGGTACAATCAGCAGATCAACTGACCGACATCAAGGATTACGATATCATTCAATCCGGTCGTACGTATCAATATTTTGAAGGCAATGTATTGTATCCGTTTGGACATGGTCTGACGTATGCAACATTTAAATACAGCAATTTGAAACTTAGCCCAGCTCAAGTGGGTACAGAGGGCAACGTTACGGTAACTGTAGATGTAACCAATACCGGTTCAATTGCCAGCGACGAGGTTGTACAGTTGTACGTTCGTGCAGGCAAATCCCGGGTGAAACGTCCACTCAAAACGTTAAAAGGATTCCGTCGTCTTCATATCGAAGCGGGAGCTACAGCGAAGGTCAGCTTTACTTTGCCTGTTCAGGAACTGGCAATCTGGGATGTAACTCGTGATCGGTATGTCGTGGAAAGTGGAACTTACTCTATTATGGTTGCCAAGTCATCCTCCGATGTTCAGCTGGTTGCAGACCTGACGGTAGAAGGAGAGACGATCCCTGCCCGTAATCTGGGTGTGGCTACTCGTGCCGAGAATTATGATGCTTACCTGGGTGTTGATCTGGATGAGAGCAAAGAGGGCGGAAGTGCTGTCCGTGTAGTTGGTGAGCAAGGATGGATTGCCTTTAAGGATGCCGATCTGGGTAGTGGGGCAGCAGCAATTGAAGCTCGTGTATCCGCGGAAAAAGCAGGCGCTGTGTTGGAAGTTCGACTCGGTTCACCAGACGGTACGCTCGCAGGACGTGTGGAACTGGCACAAGGTGAAGCCCAGCAGTGGTCTACCGTGAAGGCGGAACTCACAGGTGCATCAGGTGCGCAGGATGTATACATTGTGTTGTCTGCGGGTGTGCGCATCAGTCACTTTGAGATTCGTTAAGTCAAATAGCTCATGAAAAAGCCTCCGAACTTATTCGGAGGCTTAGTTTGTTGTTTAATGACCATTTTGCATAAATCCCCTGAGCGGTAGGATTCGAATTATGCAAATTTCTATGATATAAACCGCGCTTTATTGTCCATTGCACGTATTTTTATTTACCGTCAAACGTAATCATTTTTTGCACAAATTGCTTCAATTGTTTGTTGGTTTCATTCAGTTGCTCAATTGTGCTCATGAAATTGTTTACGAGTTCAGCCTGCTCTTGGGAGCTTGCAGTGATCTCACCAAGTTCATTCTCCATGCCTTGAATGGATTGCCGAACCGAGAGAAGAGAATCTTCAATACGGGCCGTTGCTTCTTTGGTATCGACAGACAGTTTGCGAATTTCTTTGGCAACAACGCCAAAACCTGCACCAGCTTCCCCTACACGAGCAGCTTCAATGGCAGCATTCAAGCCGAGCAGATTGGTTTGCTCGGAGATTTCACGAATGAAACTGGCGACTTGAGTGACATTGCCTGATTTCTGTACGGCTTGTTTGGAATTGTTCCGGATCTCTTCGGTTGTGGCACTGAGTTCCTCGGAGTGTGCAGCTACATGCTGTACACTGTCAATTAACTGGTTGGTCAGATTTTCGGTAGCATCCATGAGCTGTTGCAGCTGATCCTGGTCATCCATACTGTAGAGCAGGTTAAACAGGGCGATGACTTCACCTTTCTCATTTTTAATGGGGATAAAAGCCACGTCAAAAGGAACACCGAATAAATCTTTAGGGTAGTGGTCGAATCGTTTGACTGTACCGCCGTTGAGATCAGCAAAATTTCGATTTCCATCCAATAGAGGGTCGCCGGGTTGATAATTCAGTTGTTTTAACGATTCCCCTGCTGAGAAATATAGGAATTTCTCATGATCAATCACGGAGAGGGTTACATCCTGACGAATCGTATCTCGAAAGAAAGGCATACATGTAATTAATGCTTGAACAATATCCATATAAAAGATGATTCCTCCCTGGTTACCTTATGTAAACGGTTAAATTTTAAATGCTAACTTAATAACTACCTATATTATATATCGTCATGCAGTAGAGAAGAAAATAGAGAGAATGGATAAAACCTATTTCTTAAAGAAGACCGCTATACGCCAACAAGACACGAGTCCGCTTTGGACCCGTGCCTTGTTAGTTGGTGAGGGGAATAAAACCAATGTTACAGCATACTGAGCTGCATTGTAACGATGGTTCGAGTGGCTAGTGTTGCACGGACATCAATCAAACGCTGATTCCGGCTGCCGCGGAAGGGAAGGGAAACATCACGCTCCGCTTCAACGTATCGACCGTCAATAATCACATCGCACAACCGGGCAAGCTCCGCTCTTGCAGGGTCGGTAATCAGTTCTTCAAATTCGAATCCCGTGTAGGCCCATACCGTCAGATCAGGACGTGCAGCGCGGAGGTGCTGGACCCAAGACGTACATTCTGCTGCCGAGAAAAAGGGATCACCACCACACAACGTAACGCCATCCAGTAACGGATGGGTCGTCACTTCATGCAGAATCTGCTGCTGCCGCTCCTCTGTAAAGGGCTCACCCGCTCGAAAGCTCCATGAATCCGGACTGAAGCAGCCCGGACAGGCGTGAAGACATCCGCTGATGAACAACACGGCACGCAGGCCGGTCCCTTCATTTACCGATTCCGGGATGTAACCATATAGATTCACCGGTGTTTCACCCGATCCCGCACTTCGGCCTGCTTTGCAGCATTGAAGCGTACTTTGTAATCTCCGGTCAGATAGCCAGTTACGCGACGTAACCGCTGGAAGTGTACATGGTTCTCGTGGGCTCCACAGTTTGGGCATACATCCCCAATGACGCCTTCATAACCACATGCAGGGCAGCGATCAATTGGATGATTAATGGAGAAATAACCGATATCCTGCGCCAGTGCATACTGTACAATTCGCAGGAAAGCTGCGGTGTTGGCCCGAACGTTTCCGTCAAGCTCCACATAGGAGATCGCACCCGCGTTACATAAAGTGTGGAATGGGGCCTCCAGTTCAATCTTCCGATATGCTGGAAGCGTGTGGTAGACCGGGATATGGAATGAATTCGTATAATACTCCCGATCATTCACTCCGGGAATAATGCCATAACGCTCTCTGTCGATCTTCGTGAATTTGCCGGACAACCCTTCAGCAGGTGTGGCAAACAGTGTGATATTCAAGTTATGCTGCTCGCTCATCCGGTCACAGAACTCTCTCATGGTCCGAATAATGTTGAGCGCTTCGCGATGTACATGAGGGTCCTGCCCATGATGGCGCCCATAGAGAGCTGTCATACATTCCGCGAGACCGATAAAACCAAGAGATAATGTTCCATGCTTTAACAGCTCGGCAACCGGCTCGTTCGGGCCAAGCTGTTCTCCACCTTCCCATACACCCTCCCGCATCATGAAGTCCGATGCCTTGGCAGGCTGCAATGTCTGAATTCGGTAGCGGTGTAACAGGCCGGAAGCGGCATTATGCATAACTGACTCCAAAGCAGTATAGAATCCGGCTCGGTCAGCGACAGCTCTTGCACCTTGGCAGATGCCAAACCGGATGCCGAGCTTCACGAGGTTAATGGTGTTGAAGGACAGATTACCTTTACCACTTTGACGATTGCGACCAAACCGGTCAGCCAGTGTACGTGTGCGGCATCCCATGGTTGCGATGATCGTATCCGGATCTTCCGGATGATAGAAAGGCAGATTGAAAGAGGCATCCACATTGACAAAGTTAGGATACATCCGCCGGGATGAACAGCTGACTGCGAGCCGGAACAGATCATAGTTCGGCTCTCCTTGAGCCTGATTGATCCCCTGTTTACATTGGAAAATATGTTGAGGGAACACGGGAGTCTCCCCGTTGCCCAGACCACGAATGGTTGCTTCCAGCAACGAGCGTGATACCAACCGTCCTTCCGCAGAAGTACATAATCCATAGTTCAGTGAAGTAAATGGAATCTGACCACCCGCCCGGCTGCTCATCGTATTCAGGTTATGAATCAGTGATTCAGCAGCTTGTCCTGTCTCCAATTCAGTCTCTTCATAGGCGAAGGCATATGCCCGCGGACATTGATTCTTCGCTTCGATGCTATCCAGATGAAGCTGTTCATCCCCGATCAGAACATTTTCACCAAAGAGCCGTTGCCCTTTGCGGTAGTGTTTGCGGAACGATCGCTGTACATAAGGGGCCAGATCCCAGTCAATTTTATTGGCCGATACACCGCCATATTGACTGTTCTGCTGGGATTGGAAGATGATCGCAACCAGAGCCATGGCAGACATGATCGTCTGAGGTGTGCGAACCGATCCGTTACCTGTGTTGAAACCCGCAGCAAGGAGACGGTCAAACGGGATAAAGATACAGTTGGTCGTTCCAAGTGCATACTGATCCAGATCGTGTACATACAGATCCCCATTCTCCACAGCTTGGGCAAGCTCTTCCGGCAATACATGACGCAGAGCATGCCACTTGGCGGTCTCCGAACCGAGCCTGCTCATCTTACCACTGAAGGAATCCCCGTTCAGATTCGCATTTTCCCTCAGCGTATCGGCGTCTTCTGCGCCAATAATTCGTCTTCCCAGGTCGGATAATAGATCGGATGCCGGTGGGGTGGCATACTCAAGCATGTTCATGTAAGGTTCCTCCTAAAATGATTTTGGTTATCATTTAATTCACGTTAAATACTATATGTAGATTCGTCTTATCCATTTATAAACTATATGTGGTTTTTTGGGTGTGATAATGATCACACAGCTTACTGAACAAAGTGGACTTTCCTTTAATTGCTGCGGATAAAGGTTCCCAAAGTCTGAGCGGAAGCGTATAATTTCTAGTTATTCTGCAAGTATAATATCCGAAGTCGGACAAGATGGACTTTAATCAAGCTGAAAAGGCGAGTTGCAATGAATTCGCGGTCGTTAAACCATCCGTTTAAGACCTGCTTTTGTCCACAAATGGCAATAGGCAGGGAGTATGATTCTCTTATACTTCTACGGTGTTAATCATATAAGTATAGATTGTGACAGCTATTCGGATTTTTGATGACCCCTGTACGTGATTAAACATTCTGAAATACAGATTTGAAAGTGCAGCTAAGATAAGAGGGGTGAATCATGGGGACGGCAGAAGGCATTACAAGAGGCTTCTATGAAGATATAAAGGAAGCTGCGGCCCATATCGTAGACGTATTAAGCGGTATATTGAAGGTCAATACCATCTTTGTTGCCACGAATGACGGGGTGACCAATGTCATTTTGGAGGCCTTTAATCGTACGGAAGAGTTAGTTGTTAAAGGCAGTGCACTTCCATTTACGGATTCATATTGCAGCCTGGTATTAAGAGACAACGGTAACGTGCTTACGATCCCGGATACATGTGAACATCCGATGACACGATCCATGGGCGTTACGAGCGGACTTGGCAATCGCTTCTTCGTGGGCGTGCCTATTATGAGAAGATCGGGCGAAACATTTGGCACCATCTGTCTGATGGATGATCCTGGTTATGTGATCAGCGAAACCGATATGAAGACACTGAAGGCGATGGCTGTATTCCTGGGTTATGTTGTTGATCTGGAAAGCACGTTGCATGTTCAGGAGCAGAAATTGAGTGATTCGGAACAAATGCAAGAACAGCTCCAGGCAGAGAAAGAACGTGCCGAATCTGAGGCTATGACCAAAACACAGATGTTGAAGCTAATGAGTCACGAGATTCGCAATCCTTTGAACGGTATTTTGGGACTGACAGATCTGATGCGCACACCGGATATGCCTGAGGAGCAGTCCGAATATGTGAACATGATTGAGACAAGCGGCAATATTCTGCTTTCCTTGCTGAATAATATGATGAATTTCAACACTAATGAAGCAGGTAAAACGGTTATACATGATGATCCGTTTGATCTGGTAGGCACCATTGAGAATACCGTGTATCTCTATGCCGGGATTGCGACGGGCAAGAACATTGAGCTGGGATTAAATCTTGAACTGAATGTATCTCAAGTGTTCGTTGGTGATGAAGTCAAGATTGGACAGTTGCTTGCACACGTCATTCAATATGCTCTCGATTCAACGCGTGAAGGTTCCGTTCTGATCACAGCAGTGGTGAACGGAGAAGAATTGGAGGAGACCGGTACACTTCAGCTCAAGGTGAAGTACACGGGTCAGATGTTATCGGACAAGAAGACACCAACCTTTAACAGCCAAGATGAAAAATTGAATATCCAAAAACTGATTGGAAGCAATCTGGGTTTAGCTGTAAGCCAGAATCTTGCCATTCTCATGCATGGCCGTATTCAGGTGAGCAGTGTGAAGGAAAATGAGACGGAATTCAACATTTCACTTCCGTTACGCAGATACTGGGAGTTACCTCAGCTCGCAAGTGTTCAGCAGCGGTTAAAAGGGAAAAAGGTGTTACTTGCCAAGGACCCTGACATTTTGCAAGGTGTCTCTTCCCTGATGCGTAGGTGGGAGATGGATGTACACATGACCTCAGGTTTGACATTAGCGCATGATTGGATCAAGGAAGGATTCATGCCGGATGTAGCCGTTGTGGATATGGGATTAATGGAAGGCGGCGCGGTTGATTTTGTACATGAACTGAAACAGCGACTGGAGAATCTGCCCGTCATTGTTCTTGTTCCTTATGGTATGCACATTGAATTGCATGAAGCAGAAGCCTTTGATGCTGTTCTGACCAAGCCGGTCAGACAGGCTGATCTGTTGAATGCATTGAGCATTACTTTGCCTTAGATCATGATCATAGATCTTTATTCGGCGCACCTTATAGGTGCGCTTTTTTTCGTTTTCCATTTTCTGAGCCAAAGCCCTTTTATTCCGAGCTGGTTACGTTACAATAGAAAGTGAACTTCATCTTTATAACCAACAGAGGAGGATATGCAATCAATGGATTATCGCAGATTAGGTGGAAGCGGACTGAAAGTAAGCGAGATTAGCCTGGGAAGCTGGCTGACGTACGGAGGGTATGTGGAACGTGAGAATGCGGTGAAATCAATTGAAACTGCATTTGATGAAGGCATTAACTTTTTTGATACTGCCAATGTATACGAACGGGGTGCAGCAGAAGAACTGCTGGGGCAGACGCTCAAAGCATATTCCCGTGACTCTTATGTACTTGCAACCAAAGTATTTGGCAAAATGGGTGATGGTCCGAATGACCAAGGGCTGTCTCGCAAACATATCAAGGAGCAATGTGAAGCCAGCTTGAAGCGCCTGGGCGTTGAATATGTGGATATCTATTACTGCCATCGTTATCATACCGAAACACCAATTGAAGAAACACTCCGCGCGCTCGATGATCTGGTACGCCAAGGCAAAGTGTTATATGTAGGCGTCAGCCAGTGGACAGCGGCTCAGATGGAAGCTGCGTTGGGTACAGCAGATCGTCTGCTTCTGGATCGTATCGTGGTTAATCAGCCGGTGTACAACATGTTTGACCGTTATATCGAAAATGAAATTATCCCGCTCGGTGAGCGTAAAGGCATCGGACAAGTCGTATATTCCCCGCTTGCTCAAGGTCTATTGACCGGGAAATATACGTCCGTTTCCGATATCCCAGAGAATAGCCGTGCTGCCAAGCTAGGATGGGACGAAGGAAAGATCAATGCGGATCGTATCGGGAAAGTTCGTCAACTGATTGAAGTGGCGGACAAGCTGGATCTGAAGGTTGGCCAACTGGCCCTGGCTTGGATTCTGCGCCAGAACAATGTATCCAGTGCACTTGTAGGGGCGAGTCGTCCCGAGCAGGTAAAAGAGAACGCGGCTGCATCTGGCGTGAAGCTGGATGCTGCCATTGTGGAGGAGATTGAGAGCATCCTTGCTTGATCTCCTGTCATTTTACACAAGCTGAGATGATATGCAATGATCTATAAAGAAAGGGATGTCCTGTGCGCCTGAATAGGCGAACGAGACATCCCTTTTTTGGAGAACGTTGAAAGGTTAGATCTTACTTTAAAGCGTAAGAGGCAAGGAACGAAAAGTTAAGGCACACACACGGTTACGCCCTGTATTCTTGGCTTCATATAAAGCACGATCGGCCTGTTCGAAGAAGTCGTCATCGTCATGATCATCACAATGATCGGGATATACGGCTACACCAATGGAGATGGTTAGACGTGTCGTGTGCCCGTCGGGCAGAGCAAAATGGTATTTCTCTACAGCCTGTCGTATAGATTCGGCGGTAGCCACGGCCTGACGGTGTCCACAGTCGAGCAAGAGAATGGCGAATTCTTCCCCACCGTTTCGTGATACGATATCAGCAGAACGTGCATGCTCAACAAGCAGTTGTCCAAGTTGCTTCAGGACCGCATCGCCAGCGGAATGACCATAGGTGTCGTTTACCTTTTTGAATCGGTCAATATCAATGGCAAGCAAGGAAAGCTTCTGTTGGTAATCCCGCGCACGCTGGAGTTCCAGTTGAAGTGATTTTTCGAACTGTCGTCGATTGCTCAGGTTGGTAAGATGATCGGTAGAAGCTCTTTTTTCCAATAGAAATAACATTTCATTGGATTTATTAATGAATTCTGCAATGAAATAGATAAATATTCCACCGGCAAAAGAAATGGTCATTTGTAACGGATATATCTTCATTAATGAATTCATGCTGTCCGTGTTCAACATAAGAATGATAAAGATTAATGTCATGCCAAGCAGATTCATTGTAATTATTTTGGTCAGTCTGGACCAAGGAGCATAGGCGAAGTATACACCGGACAGTCCGATCAGAGTCATGACAAAACCTGCATCTATGGCAGAGGATGATAAGCCGAACATCAGAATACGAATGATCGAGATCATGAGTCCCGTAACGACCGAAGCCAATCCTCCCATATATACCGCTGCGGTAACGATGGCCAGATGACGTAGATCTACAATTGTAGTTTCGTTCAGAGGGAAAGAATAGTTCATGAGTACTGTGCCATATATACCGAACAATAAGCCGCCGATCAACTGAACACGTAACGAGGGAAATGGCAATCGGATACTATAGAACTTTGCGATGATCCCGGACACATACATAAACGTAATCATGACACAGATATTAATGAAAAAAGTGCTAAACAACCGACATTCCCCCTTTTTACGCACATCCCTACATTTTATCTGAAAAGCGGTGCTGTAGCGAACCATATTATCCCAAATTTATGAGGGGATTGCTGGGAAAGATGTTTTATTTGCATATACAGGATGTTAGAGTGATATTGACTTCAATATACAATGAGATTTATACTTAATCTAAATCAAAATGTATTCCTTCTTTTTGGGAAGAACATCATAAGTAGAAGATCAGTGTCTGATTTCATATAAAATGGATCAATAATAAAGGAGAAATGGTTGTGAGAACTTTAAATCTGACGATACAACGGCAAGCAGTATATGATGTGGTGCGCCATTCAGAGGATCACCCGACAGCTGCTGATGTCATGAACCGACTCGTGGAACAAGGATATAATCTGGCCTATGGTACGGTGTATAATTCTCTTCGTTATCTGACGGACAAAGAATTGATACGGGAACTTAAACTCGGAGAGACAGCAAGCCGGTACGATGCCCGTATGGATGATCATCAGCACATTATGTGTGAAGTGTGCGGCAAAGTGGACGAGGTGATGACAGAGGTTCCTCCACAATGGATGAAACAGGTAGCTGAAGAAACCGGATATGCAATCGATCATGCTCATGTGGTCTTTGGAGGTGTCTGCGGGGAATGCAGAAACAAACGGATCAAGTAAAAATAAAACTGCCTGGCCGCCGTTTACCCCTAAGGGTTAAACCAGCCTTGTCTGACTCAACACCCCTTGTGGACAATTGTCCTGTTACACGGCGTGTTATTCTGATCAGCCCGATGCCGGGGCAGGTTCATGAACTGGTAAAAGCCTTAACGGATAGCTGCTTTGATGTACTGGTCTTCCATCGCTGGGAACCGGATCTGCATGAGCGTCTTGTCTTTGATCTGTTGATCTATGATCTGTCTGTGGCCGGAACTATCGATGCATTTGCCGGCATTAGCAGCCGATTAAATCGTGAGGCTGAGCATACAACCCCTTGTCTGTATCTGGTTGGTGAGAAGATGATTGGTAGTGCAAGTGGACCGATGCTTCAGGAGGAATTGCTGGTGTGGCCTGCACGCCCGCAGGAAGCACTTTACCGAGTGCAGCGCATGATTGGCAACAGCCCTGCTCTGCCCAACCGTGGTTTTTTGCCTGAGGAAGGGCACCGTATCGGATTCAAAGATCTGTGGCTCGATCGTGAACGGATGAGTGTACAGCGCGATAATAACCGGATTCATCTAACCAAGACCGAATATGATCTGTTACTCAAGCTGATTGATGCCAAAGGTGCAGTCATTTCCCGTGAGGAAATGCTCAGCGATATCTGGGAGACGGACTTTACGGGTGGAAGTAATGTGGTCGATGTTCATATCAAAAGCTTGCGCAAAAAATTGGGCGATAATGCGTCTTCGCCGCAATATATTGTAACAGTAAGAGGAGTGGGCTACCGCCTTGCGGATTAGTCCGCTTTTTTTTGCCCAAATTTTATCTTTCACTTCATGCTTTTTCGGGTACTACCTAATAGAGAGGCAGATCAGAATCATTCCCTTAAAACATGTTCATAGTTCATTCATGAATGTTGAAGAACCTCATCTTAATCTCATGTGAACCTCATGCAAGAGTAGAGTGGGACATGTTAGAATCAATTTAACAGTTAGATCAAGTCTAAATGTATATTTAAACCGAAGCCGAATATGATTTTAATAGTAGATATATAACAGCCGTGAGACCCATTAGAGGAGGACGACATGATGACAGAACGTATGACAACGAATCAGGGAGCACCTGTAGGTGACAACCAGAATTCCCGCACAGCAGGCAGAAGAGGGCCGACACTGCTTGAAGACTACCATCTCATTGAGAAAATAGCCCACTTTGACCGTGAACGTATTCCCGAAAGAGTCGTACATGCGAGAGGTGCCGGAGCTCATGGTGTATTCACGCTGGAGCAGAGTATGAAGGCTTATACAACAGCTGACTTCCTACAAGATCCAGGTACGGAGACGGATGTGCTGGTTCGTTTTTCAACCGTTATTCATGGTACGGGATCACCAGAGACTGCACGAGATCCACGTGGATTTTCCGTCAAATTCTACACACGGGAAGGCAACTATGATATTGTCGGTAATCATCTGCCCGTTTTCTTCATTCGTGATGCGATGAAGTTCCCTGATATGGTGCATTCCTTGAAGCCGGCTCCGGATACAAACATTCAGGAACCTGCCCGATATTGGGACTTTATGACCCTCTCACCGGAATCAACACATATGATGACCTGGTTGTTCTCTGATCTGGGCACACCAGCAAGTTATCGGGAGATGGATGGTTTCAGCGTACATGCTTTCAAATGGATTAATGCACAGGGACAGGTCCACTATGTGAAATACAAATGGGAGTCTGCACAAGGCGTGCGAGGCTTCTCTCGTCAGGAAGCTGCCGAGGTACAAGGACAGGACTTTAATCATGCTACCCGGGACCTGCATGAACATATCAAGAACGGGCAATACCCGCAGTGGAAGCTTCAGGTACAGCTCTTGAAGCCGGAGCAAATGGATGATTTTGCTTTTGATCCACTCGACCCAACCAAAACTTGGCCTGAAGATGTATTGCCGTTCCATACGGTAGGGACCATGACCCTGAATCGGAATCCACAAAACTTCTTTGCTGAAGTGGAGCAGGCGGCCTTTTCTCCTAGTGCGCTTGTACCCGGAATTGAGCCTTCCGAAGACAAATTGTTGCAAGGACGCCTATTCTCCTATCCAGATACACAGCGTCACCGGCTTGGACCGAACTATTTGCAAATTCCGGTGAATTGCCCGTACGCACCCGTTCGTAATCATCAGCGTGATGGACTCATGAATGTGAATCAGGACCCATCTCCGGTGAACTATGAACCCAACAGTTCAGGAAACAGCCCGCAAGAAGATCCGGCATACCGGGACAGTCAGGTTCCGTTGCAAGGGCATGTTACAAGAGAGAAAATCGAGAAGACGGATGATTATACGCAGTCAGGGGAGCTTTTCCGTTCATTTACTCCTGTAGAGCAGCAGCATTTGCTTGATAATCTGATCAATGACCTTAAGGGCGTATCTGTTGATATTCAAATGCGTGCCCTGTGCCACTTCTTCCGAGCGGATGGACAGCTTGGCGGACGTTTGGCTCATGGACTCGGCGTGGATATTTCTGCACATATGCCGTCACAGGATGGAAAATAAAGTACAGTTTGACCATGTTCTACAACATCATACGGACTAATATTCGTTGAAGACCGGGCAGAACCGCGAACGTGCGGAACTCCCGGTCTTTGGCCTTTTTTACTGAAATGGAAAACAAATTTACAAATAATTTACATAAAATAGCTGACATAGAGGTTGACTTCTCATTTGATGGCACTACAATGGGTAGTGTGAGGGGTGTCAGAAAATGAGAATACACAATTTCAAAGTGGGTGAGCGTGGGCTCAACCGATTTTTCGGTCCGCTGGAGGCCAAGATCATGGACATTTTATGGGCTCGTCCTGGCAGCAGCATCCGTGAAGTGCAGACCGCACTTGAACAAGACAAAGACGTCAATTTTAATACAGTCATGACCGTGATGAACCGGCTCGTAGACAAGGGACTTCTCGGAAAGTCACAAAAGGGCAGAACATCTTTGTACCAACCGGTACAGAGCAAGGAGGAGTTTATGAACGACCAATCCAAGGAACTGTCACATGAGTTGGTAGATGAATTCGGAGCTTTGGCATTGAATCATATGCTGGATGCGCTGGATGAAGCAGATGCGGGTCTGATTGAACGCTTGGAACAGAAGATCAAACAATGGAAAAAGGATAGCGATTAAGATGTGGAAGACCCGCTCGAAACTTTTGTTTGCCGTCGGGTTTGGCATTCCGTTACTCGTGTTCATGCAGATGTTCATGTACGCGATGTACAAAATTTTTGGCTGGGATATCCCGTTTAACCTGCTCTGGCTCTGCAATCATTGGATGAGTCGACTGGGATGGTTATCTGTGGGACATTTCCTGCTGGCACTGGTATTGCTGACATTTGCGGGAACAGGTTGGTTGTTAATGGTGCGTATGATGAAAACCAGAGCAGCCGTACGTAAGCTTCGCTCCATGGAAGTGCGTGCATTGTCTCGTGAACTGGAGTCCAAGTATCACCATCTCGGACAGCCGGGATTCATTGTGGTGGACAAGCATTCTCCGGTTGCATTTACAATTGGTTTATGGAGACCTTGCATCGTACTCTCCACGGGACTTCTGACGATGCTGGATGCAGAAGAGGAGACTGCAGTTGTGTACCACGAAGTTCATCATCTGTGGCACCGTGACCCACTGAAGACAACACTGTTATCGGTATTTGCAATCATGATGCCGTATATTCCTGTATTGAAGCATACTTCGAAACATTACAATATTGTTAGAGAAATTCTGGCAGACAATGAGGCCATAGAGCGTACAGGCAATGTGGCAGGCATTGGCAGTGCTTTGCTCAAGCTGCTCCGTGCTTGTCCTGAACCTTGGGGGGCCAAAGAACTGACCGTTCAATCCTCATTTGCGGATACGTCGGTGAATGTCCGCATTTCACGTCTGCTGGACCCGGATCAGGACGTGACGCTGAGGTTGCCACGTTATGCTGTTCTGATGTCGGCTACTGTTTTTCTATTGCTGTCTATCTTGTTTGTTTGGTCCATCGGATAGATTAATTGGGCTACATGTGAAGTCGAATATAATGAGGAAGGAAGATGAACATGAATAATAAAAGTGTAGAGATTGGATTACTTTTCTCAAGGATTATGATCGGTTTGATCTTTGTATTGCACGGCTGGAGTAAATTCGAAGGTGGAATCAGTGGTACGGTAGGTTTTTTCGAAAGTATTGGTATTCCCGGATTTCTTGCATCCGTTGTAGCCATCATTGAGTTGGTAGGTGGTGCAGCGATGATTCTGGGTCTGGGAACACGTGTGTTTGCTGCCCTGTTTGCCATCGTGATGGTTGGCGTTCTGTTTACAGCCAAAGTGGGTGAGCCGTTCCTGAGTGGTACCGAGTTAGATTACCTGCTGCTTGCGGGTTCCCTGACACTGCTCTTCACAGGAAGCCGCCTCCTGGCCGTGGATTATCTGTTCTCCAGACAGGGGAATGCTCGCCAGAATGTGAGTGCTTGAATTGACTAACGATTGCTAAAAATAATGAAGTGCAGGATGAGTCCTGTAACGAGGTTCTTTATTGGCCAAGCCGGTTCGGGAATTGATTTGCGAACCGGGCTGATCAGTAGAGAACTTTTTTCGAAATATAGGGAGTTATGTTATTTCACCATCCTTCTCTATATTTCTTCGGAATGAAACACGCTGAGCCGCTAGAGGACGCGACAGCCGTTTCACCTTGTTTGGACGACATGCCTATGGTTTGTTACAATGAGAATAAGTATGCTACTAAGAAAAAATAAGGAGGATGCATTTTATGATTAACGTCATTCCATCCGATGCCCGCTCCAGCTTCGATCGAGGCTGGCTCCGTGGTAGTCACAGCTTTTCTTTCGGAGAATACCAAGACCCGGAGAATACGGCGTTTGGACCGATGCGGGTAGCGAACGACGATGTGATTGCGCCTGGTCGCGGTTTTGGAGCTCACCCGCATAGTGATATGGAGATTGTATCGATCGTACTGAACGGCAAGTTGCGACATGAAGATAATCTGGGCAATGTAGCCGTTACAGGCTTTGGCGGTATCCAGCGGATGTCAGCAGGCAGTGGCATGATTCATACCGAACATAATGCATCCGATACCGAAGAAGTACGTTTGCTTCAGCTCTGGTTCATGCCACAGACAAAAGGGTTGGAGCCCTCCTATGAGACGACATCATTTGATCCAGCGGCATTGGCAGGAGCACTCGTGCCGATTGTATCCCCAGATGGGGGACCAAGAGTTGCGACCATTCATCAGGATATGACGATCTACCTTGGCCGATTAGCCAAAGACGAAACGTTAACCTTCAATCAGGAGGCAGGCCGCCGAATGTACATTTTCTCCATCGAAGGCAAGCTGGGATTGGATGGAGAGTACCTGTTGAACGAAGGCGACACGGCTCGTGTGGGACAGCAGGATTCAATCGAACTGCAAGGAAACGAAGATACGTTCTATATGATTATTGATTTGCCGTAGATGGCTGATGAAATGAATGAACTCCAAGATGAAGGAGGATATACACGTATGGCGCAACAGGAATGGTTTATGGTCAAACATGCGGTGACCGGACGAGGATTAGCTAATAGCAAAACAGATTCCCTGTCCTATCGGTTCCAACAGGAGGGTACAAGTTTCATATTTACCGTTACGGGTCTGGACGAGCAGATTGTGGAACAGATTATGGAGCTTAGACAGGAACTGAACGTATTTCGATTCGTCCAACGCAAGGATCAGCCCCTTTTGAAACACTGGTACTACGTAGATGGTGAACGGGTAGTATACGACAGGGAGAGTCACACGCTAAGCATCTATGCGAAGTCGGAGATTCGTTATGTGCCTGAAGATTATTTTGCGGATTAACTTATAAGTAACTATAGAACTTGGAACATCCCAGAGGTCTCTGTTAAATACAGAGGCCTTTTTGCTGTCTGAAAACTCAGAGAATTTAATCGTAATTTTGCAAAAAAGACCACATAATTCCCCGCTGTCTGGCACAAGCTACCTTGTATAAAAACAAGAACGGAGGGGCGGCATATGGCAGACAAAACATCTGGGAAAGACAAGTTCGGACAACCGGGACGAGCTTCAGAAGAAAAAAAACATATTCCTTTGGGACTGCCGTCCCCGCCTTTTCTTCGGCAGCCAATTAGTGCAGTACATGAAACTCAGATTAAGGCGGTAAAGGAGATATTCTCCGATTGTTCTGATGTGGTTTTTCGCAACGTCATGATTACGCCTGAAGTGAAAGGACTTCTCGTCTATATTGAAGGTATTGTCAATTCGGCTGATATCCAGGAACACATGCTGCGACCGATTATTCGAGGGCTGGTGCAGCAACGTACAGATGAACCTGATGTTCCACTGGATGATACAACCGTTGAGCTAACACAGGTGAAGCGAGTGGATACCTGGGCTGCTGCGACAGAAGGGGTGCTGGCATCCTCTGCCCTTCTGGTGGTCGATGGAAGTAACAAAGCCTGGATGTTCAATGTCAAAGGTGGCGTCAGACGTGGTGTGGAGGAACCGCAGACAGAATCCGTCATTCGGGGTCCGCGGGAGGGATTTACCGAAACGCTCCGTGTGAATACGGCCTTATTGCGGTTCAAGCTGAAAACACCTGCTCTCAAGATGGTGAGTATGACTCTTGGCACAGATACCAAGACAGATATTGTGCTGACCTACCTGGAAGGTATTGCTGACCCAAAAACGATTCAAGATGTCAAGAAACGTCTGGAAAAAATCAATATTGATGGCATCCTGGAGACGGGTTATATCGAGGAACTGATTGAAGATCATCCGTATTCCCCTTTTCCTCAGATGCACTACTCGGAGCGGCCGGATACCGTTGCAGGCAATCTGTTGGAAGGACGCTTTGCCATTATGGTAGATGGAACCCCATTCTCGCTGATTGCTCCAGTCACGATGTGGCAGATGCTGCAAGCCAGCGAGGATTATTACGAGCGATTCTTCATCAGTAATCTGGTGCGGTGGATTCGCTTCCTATTCGTAGCCATCGCTCTGTTCCTGCCAGCCTTGTATATCTCTATTACAACATTTCATCAGGACATGCTACCAACTACGCTGATTCTGAGTATTGCGGGTGCACGGGAGGCTATACCTTTTCCGGCTTTGGTGGAAGCCCTCATCATGGAGCTGTCGTTCGAAGCTCTCCGGGAAGCGGGGGTCAGGTTACCCAAGACAGTGGGTCAGGCTGTCAGTATCCTCGGTGCACTCGTGATCGGACAGGCCGCAGTTCAAGCGGGGATTGTATCCGCACCGATGGTTATTATCGTATCCATGACAGGTATAGCTTCCTTCACGATTCCGCGATTTAACTTCGCGATTACGGTGCGTCTGCTGCGATTTCCGATCATGTTACTGGCAGGTATGCTCGGACTATACGGGATTGTAATCGGTTTGGTCCTGATTTCGGTGCATCTGACACAGATGACTTCGTTCGGTGTCCCATATCTTTCCGGTCTTAGCCCGTACAGTAAAACAGATACCAAAGACATTCTCATTCGTGTGCCATGGTGGAAAATGATCAATCGTCCTTCTACGGTACATCGGGATCAGAAACGGATGACCGAAAAGATCAACGGTTCCCCTGAAGCTGAGGAAGGGTGGTGAACCCATGCAGTTCATATATAAGTACCGGGCAGTGATAGCGCTGTTGTTATGTACCACTTTTATTTCAGGTTGCTGGGATCGTAAGGAGATTAACGATGTTGCCTTTGTGATTGGTATTGCTGTTGATAAGGAGGGGGACAATTACAGATCCAGTCTTCAGATTGCTCTGCCGGGACAATCCGGTTCTTCCGGTAGTGAAGGAGGCGGAGGCGGCACGAGTGGGGATAAATCCTGGTTTATGTTATCCAATACAGCCAAATCATTGCATGGTACATCTATTGAAGGTCAAAAGGAACTCTCACGAAGAATCTATTATGCGCATCGCCGTACGATGCTTATTGGTGAGGAGCTTGCCCGGGATGGTGTGGCCTCCATGCTTGATCTGTTTACGCGGTATCCGCTGAACAGATTTTCTGCATTGCCAGTGGTCACAAAAGGTGCTGCATATGAGGTCATGGATACGGATGCACCTATAGAGAAGTTTCCATCCGAGATGGTGCGGGAACTGTGTTTCCTCAATATGCGTAATCCACGTTCACTTAAAACGTTTATAGATGCCATTCTTAGTGAAGGTGTGGATCCATTCCTGCCGGTGGCTTCGAAAGTGACCAATGTTCCAAAAGGGTGGAAGGACGCCAAAACAAACATCAAGCTGGATGGATTGGCCATCTTCAAAAAAGATAAACTGGTTGGCATGATCGACAAAGCTCCAGCTGATGCCCTCATTCTTGCTATGGGCGAAGCCAATGCGCCGGAGATTATGGTTAAAGCTCCTGGCGGAGATGGAGATATGTTCATCAAGTTGAACGAGAACAACGCTTCACTACATCCCAGTATCAAGGCTGATAAGGTCACCGTGAATATTGAATTATATGCCAAGGGAGTTCTCGTAGATAACGAATCCAATTATGGTGACCGACGTGAGAATGAGATTCAGAAGATAAATGAAGCCATTCACGAGAAAATAAAATTGGATATCGAGGAAGGTGTCCGGTTGGTTCAGGGGAAATATCATGCGGACATTCTTGGAATCGGTCGATCCATTCATCAACATCTGCCGGCCAAGTGGGACACGATGAAGGATCGCTGGGATGACATATACCCTGAAGTCGAGGTGACGGTTACTCCCCATGTCATTATTGAAAACGTTGGGGTGAGCAATAAACCAATTGGCGTCGGAGAGGATGAAGTTGTACATGATTAAACCACTCTTATTTACCTTCCTGGCCATGGTAATCGTGGTCATTTTGATGGATTTCAGACATTTAAAACAGGCAGCTGCCATTAATCGCTGGCTATCCTATAGTTTGATAGTAGTGGCTACAGGCATTTGGTTCTATGTGACTAATCTAAGCAAAACCTTATTTGTGTCGGTATGGATAAGCCACGTTATCCAGCGCTTACTGCCACTGCCCTAGGTTGTGGACAGGATGCATTAAGTTTGCGAGATCGCGAGAGGGAAAGGAGGTATATCATGAATCAGAGAGTGACACACCGTCAGATGATCCTGCTCGTGCTGCTGCTCAGTATTTCAGGAACGTTAATTCAGCCTCACGCGCAAGCTATCTACTATGCGGAACAACACGCTTATCTCTCGTATATACCTGTAGTCGTAGTGATGCTTGTATCCATGTGGATGTTAAGTCGGGTCCAGCGGAGATTTCCGGATCAGGATCTATTTCAAGCCCTTGCTGGGCGATTCCCCTTTTTGGGAAGGCTCGCAGGATTGATGTACATTTTGTTTTTTTTCTTTGTGTTTGCGAGGGATATCCGGTTAACGGGGGATTATATCAGCATAACTTTGTTAGAGACCACGCCCATCTCCATCATTGTGTTATCATTGATCGTTATGGGAGTTTTTATCGTCAGAGGTGGGCTCGGCTCCTTAATCGGTATGTCGGAGTTGTATGTGACATTGTTTCTCTTAAACTCCGTGATTGTGCCTTTCATGCTCATTCAACAGATCAATATGGATAATTTGATGCCGTATTTTCACGTTGATGTTACGGGAGTGGGCAAGGGGAGTTGGTACATATTTTCGTTTTACGGAGAGATGATTGCATTGCCTTTTGTTATCAAAGGCAGTGATTTTCGATATAAATCGGTTGTGTCAGGTATTATCCTCTCTGCACTCCTGATGATGCTAATCCTTGTGGAGACCATTACCTCCATTGGAGTTCCTATCGCTTCAAGGTTGGTGTATCCCTCCTATGAACTGGCAAGACAATTGCAAATCAGTGATTTCTTGGATCGGTTTGACCTTGCGCTGGCAGCGGCAACCTTGCCTACTATGATCACGAAGATTGCATTTGACCTGTACTTTGTCTGCTGGGGATTGAAGCGAATCATTCCGAACGTATCGGGAAAGGTGTTGACAGGCCCGATTGCCCTCGTCGGATTTGTCTGTGCATTCTGGTTCTTCCGAAATGCCATTCAGCTCAATCGTTTTACTCGGGAATGGACATGGATTGCCATTGTTTTTGAAGTACTGTTCCCTATCGTACTGTTTCTTTTCCTTCGTCCTCGCAAAAAGGATAAAAAAGAATCTACCCAACAGAGAGCGGGAGACCAGCCAAAGAAAGAGAAGCATGAGCCGGAACAAAAATCGGCTGATTCGGAGAAGGACGGAGAGAAAAGACGGAAAGATTCTCATGGCGGAGAACTCCAGCCTTCCTGATACATTCCATCAAAAATCCTTATAGATGAACGGGTAAAAAGAGGGAAAGCACAGTTTCCCTTCACAGAAGTACCCTGTATACTGTAGTCAGACTGATGAACATTCGGCTGAACTAACGGGGGGAACATGAATGGCTCAACATTTGGCAGGTGTGCGTGTAGCATTGACAGGACCACGAAAATCAAAAGAAATGTCCATACTGGTTGAAAAAATGGGTGGAATCCCGCTTGTGCGACCGGCACAGGGGACCGTATTCCTGGATGATCGGAGTATCAGAGATGGGCTGGTATCCTGGATCTCAGACCCGCCAGACTGGGCGGTGTTAACTACGGGTATGGGATTGGATGCATTGTTTGAAATGGCTGAGGATATGGAAGTGGCAGGCCAATTGTTGGATGTATTATCGGAATCCTCAATTGCGGCAAGGGGATACAAGACGGTGAATGCGCTCAAAAAGCGCAAGTTAACACCGCTTGTACGAGATGATGATGGTAGCACGGACGGGCTCATTCGTGAATTTGCCTCCCATGATCTTAAGGGTGAAAAGGTCATGTTGCAGCTTCATGGGGAGACAGCTCCCAAACTCGTTGCATGGTTGGAAGAACAAGGTGCCATCGTCAGACAAGTGCTTCCTTACCGCCATGTACCGCCAGAAGAGGCAGAGTTGGAACAGTTATTAAATGAAATTCTAAAGTTCGAAGTAGATGCTGTTGCATTCACAAGTGGACCGCAGGTTAGATTTCTGACGCAATATGCGGCCTCCCAGGACAAGCTTGAGCCGTTGCTTGCAGCCTTCAGACAAGGTGTAATTCCTGCGTCTGTAGGTAAAGTAACAGCAAACTCTATGCGTGAAGAAGGCATTGAGGCACTGGTCATTCCGGAGGAAGAGAAGATGGGAGCACTCATCGTTGAGCTTGGACGTTACTTTGCAGCAGGGCGTGCGGCCAAGATTAGAGATTAGTGGCCTGCTTTTAGATCAGTTCGACAAAAAGCTTTTGGCGTCGCTTCATGAATAAAGGGTGTGCATTAAGCTTAACCGCATCGCTATATGATGCGGTTTTGTTTAGTTATAGAATGTATACGTTACAACTAAAACACGAATGTACATCCTTGATAGTGCTTCGATCAGAAGCTTTTCTTATATCGAAGAAAAGGTGGAAATGACGATGACCATTTCAAATCGTAACGCCAGACCCCGACTGATCATTGCAGGCACCGGAAGTGGTGCAGGGAAAACGACAGTAACCTTGGGGCTAATGAGGGCACTCGCTCAGCGTGGCTTGAGTGTACAGGGGTTCAAATGCGGCCCGGACTATATTGATCCGACATACCATACCGCCGTCACGGGGAGACCGTCACGTAATCTGGATGCATGGATGACATCGCCTGAGTATGTGAGAGATACGTTCGAGAAGGCATCGGCGGGACACGATATTTCCATTATTGAAGGCGTAATGGGCCTCTACGATGGCAAAGATCCTCTCAGCAATACAGGCTCAACTGCAGAGATTGCTCTAGTGACCCAGGCTCCTGTGATCCTGGTCGTGGATGTACGCAGCATGGCTCGCAGTGCGGCCGCGATTGTTCTTGGTTTTCAACAGTTGGAGCCTGAATTAAATATTGCCGGAGTGATCGTCAACCGGTGTGGAAGTGCGGGTCATTATACCATTGTGCAAAAAGCCATTGAGCAGATGTGCGGCATTCCTGTGGTTGGCTGGCTTAAACGGGATGAAGACATGTCCATCCCCGAGAGGCATCTGGGGCTGGTGCCTGCCATTGAGCGCGGTGAACTGGAACCCTTATTTCAGCGGGCTGCCGATGTGTTGATGGAGGGCACCGATCTGGATCTTCTGCTGGAACTGGCGACAAGCGCCCCGCCTTTGAATGCAGAAGAAGTGAGTTCTGCAACTACTGCCCACGCTGATTCGGCTAATGATGAATCAGGCTCGAATTACGATCCACAATTCGATTCAGTGATCCACGTTAATAATCGACATGTATCATATGCGGTACAGCCTGTCATTGCCGTTGCGCGCGATGCGGCATTTAATTTCTATTATCCCGATAATCTGGAATTGCTCGAAGCAGCCGGGGCTCGCTTACAATACTTCAGTCCGCTCGCTGGCGAAAGTATTCCAACGGATGTGGATGGCGTTTATTTGGGCGGCGGGTTTCCAGAGGAGTTTGCAGCAGAGATTGCCGGTAACCAAGATTTCTTGGAAGGACTTCGACGGGCAGCACAATCCAACATGCCTTTATTTGCCGAGTGTGGTGGTTACATGGTACTTGGAGAAACGTTGACCGACCGTGAGGGTGTCACCTTCGATATGGCGGGTATTATTCCCGCACAGGTGCAGATGCAGAAGAAGCGCGCTGCGCTTGGTTACCGTGAAGCGAGTAGCGTTCAGGATTCCTTTTTGCTGAAAAAGGGTGAAGTACTTCGGGGTCATGAATTTCATTATTCGACAATGACCTATCGTGATGAAGAAACGATTCCTTATGCGTATGAGACCAAGGGGATGCGTGGCTTGAAGCAAGAGGGATTTGCCGCAGGCAACATCGTGGCGGGGTATACGCATGTTCATCTGGGCTCTTATCCGGCAGCCGCTCGAAGATGGGTGGAGCATTGTCTAGCCTATCGGCAGGGGCGATATATGCAGAGATAATAGCAGCTATTTATAGCTCAAATAGATAGCTGAATTCAATAAGCAAAATGGCTCTAATCTCGCTTTTGCCTCCTGAGTCTTTGGTCGTGAAGTTGGCGATCCGATTCTGAATTAAAGGTTTTCAGATGAATATGTGGAATGAATAAAAGACAGAATCATTATGCGAGGGAGGGACATTATGATGAGAACCGTATGTGTAACGGGAGCTGCCCGGGGATTGGGATTGGCTTTGACGGCACAGATGCTGAAGAGAGGGTATCTCGTGTATGCGGCCGGTCTGGACGTGGAAGATTCCGAGGGAATTCGTATGCTTGCAGAAGGATATCCTGACCATCTGCGCGCCATCGAACTGGATATCGCGGACGACCTGTCGGTAGCTCTGTTCACGGAGACATTGAAGCTGGATACGAATCATTTGGATATGCTGATCAATAATGCGGCTATACTAGGAAGTATTACGGATCATATCCGCGGGCCGTTGAATATGGCGGAGATGGCTGAAGTATTTAATGTGAACACCTTAGGTTCACTGCGTGTGACTCATTCCCTGTTACCCCTCCTTCTTCAAGGACAGGTCAAGCTGATTGTTGATATCTCTTCCGAGGCTGGAAGTATAGAGCAATGCAGTCGGGATGGGTGGTATGCCTATTGTATGTCCAAAGCTGCTTTGAACATGCAGGCCCGTCTTGTGCACAATGGTCTGAAGGATGAAGGCGGACAAGTGATGCTTGTGCATCCCGGTTGGGTACAGAGTTATATGAGGGGCGAATTGGATGTTGCTGCGGATCTCACGCCCGAGCAATCTGCACAGCATATCGCAGTACTTATCGACCGCCATAAACAGTTTAAAGGAGATCAGCCCGCATATGTGGACTACAAGGGAGAGAAGCTCCCCTGGTAGTTGGTTTTATACAGTGAGGTGAACAAGAAAGGAGATTAATTGAATGGATCATCGTAAAAAAGCATTATTACTTGGCGATTATACACATCCGGATTGGCACCCGCTTCAGGGGGTGGATGCGGAGATTAGCCGAATTTTCCATGATACTATGACTGTGCAGTGCAGTGAGAATCGGAATATGCTGCTGCAAGAAAATATAACCGGGTTTGATGTATGTATCTCATACATGGACGATTGGAAGGGTAAAGTCTCTCCACAGCAGACAGCAGGTTTGTTGTCCTATGTAAGTAATGGGGGTGGACTGGTCATTATACATAACGGCATTTCGCTCCAAAATCGTTATGAGCTCAAACAGATGATCGGTGCCAAGTTCCTGCATCATCCGGCGTATGCACCGCTTGAATTCACTGTAACGGCGGAAAGTCATCCCGTGACGGAGGGCATTTCGAATTTCACAATGGAAGAAGAGCCGTATCAGTTCGAATTTGGTTCTTTTGCCGAAACGAAGATATTGCTGGAATATCAATCCGAAGATGGACCAAAACCTGCAGTTTGGGCTCATCGATATGGTGTTGGGCGTATTGTTTATCTGATGCCGGGTCACCATGTACCGTCTTTTGCACACGAAACGTACCGCAAGTTACTTCTGCAAGCAGGCAAATGGGCTGCACGTTACGTCTGATCGGACTGACATTTTTGCATGCAGAGTATAAGGGGTATAATATAGAGATCAACGAAGAGGAGGATGACAAAAATGAGCGATTTGTTCAAAAAGGCGATCTCGTTAGGGCTTGGTCTTACTGTCGTAAGCAAAGAAAAAATTGAGAAAACCGTGGATGATTTGGTCAAGCGCGGGGAACTTGCGCCCGGTGAATCCAAAGCTTTGGTTGAACGTCTGCTGGAACGGGGCGATGAAGAACAAGGCCAGTTCAAGAGAGTGATTCAAGAACAGGTCAAGCGTGTGCTTCAGGAAGCTGGTGTGGCATCCGAAAGTGATGTAACCAGTCTGGAACAGCGCGTTGCCGTTCTGGAGAAAAAACTTGCCGAACTGGGCCACTCACCACAGCTTCAACCTGATGAATCCCCAGCTCCACTTGAAGTTCCTCCTCCTCTCAAAGGAAACGAGATCGAGTAGATGGCAGTGCGAATCAAACATGTCGGCAGATACCGTGAAATTGCCATGGCGCTAGTGCGTCATGGCTTCGGTTATATGGTCGAGGAGCTGGGCTTGTTCCAGCTGCTGGCTCTGCCCAGACGGTGGATGTCGCGTGAAGCACACACCACCAAAACGCTGAGTGAACGCATCAGGCTTGTGCTGCAGGAGCTGGGGCCAGCTTTCGTCAAGCTGGGGCAACTCGCAAGCACAAGGGCAGATCTGTTGCCTGAGTCTGTCATTCGTGAGCTGGTGAAGTTGCAGGATCAGGTCCCGCCGTTCTCTTCCGAGACGGCACGGGGTATTTTGGAACAGGAATTGGATACACCGCTGGAGGAGATCTTTTCCCGGTTCGAGGATACCCCTGTAGCTGCGGCCAGCATTGGACAGGTGCATCTGGGCAAACTTCAAAGCGGTGAATCGGTAGCCATCAAGATTCAGCGGCCGGGCATATCGCGTATTGTGCAGCGTGACCTGGATATCTTGCGTGAACTGACAGCCATGGCCGAGAAGCGCTGGGACTGGGTGAAGCAATATCAGATTCCGCAAATGGTCGAAGAATATGCTCAGGCACTGATGGCCGAGCTGGATTATACGGTAGAAGGCCGCAATACGGAAAAGATTGCACAGCAGTACCAACAGGACAACAAGGTGAAAATCCCGGCAATTTACTGGGATCAAACTTCGTCCCGTGTGCTCACGATGGAGTATATCGAAGGTATCAAGCTCAATGATCGTGAAGAATTGATCAGACGCGGCCATGATCTGAACAACATTGCCGAGCGGCTGGTGGATTCATTATTGAATCAGATCTTTATTCAGGGATTCTTTCACGCTGACCCACATCCAGGCAATCTAATGGTATTGAAGGATGGACGTCTTGCTTTTATAGACTTCGGTATGGTGGGCAGTCTGAGTGATGAGATGAAACAACAGCTCGCTTCACTTATTATTGGGTTAATGCGCAAAGATACGGACAGTATGATCCGGGCGATTGAGAAGCTCGGCATGATGCCAGATGACATGGACCTGCGTGGTCTTCATGTGGATTTGGACAAGTTGCGTACCAAATATTACGATATTCCCTTTTCCAAGATTAGTGTGGGTCAGGCGTTGAATGACTTGTTCGGCGTAGCCCAGAGGCACCGGGTTGTCATGCCTGCGGATATTCTGCTGCTCGGTAAATCGTTGCTAACGATGGAAGGTGTAATTGAACATCTCGATCCTTCCCTGAGCATTGTAGATATGGCCGAGCCTTTTGGGCGGAAGCTGATCAAGGAACGTTTTAGCGCTGGAAGAATCAAGAATCGCTTGTTCCGCAGTGCGGCCGATATGGCCGAGAGTGTCATTGGTCTGCCAGGGCAGTTAAGGCAATTATCATCCATTATTAGCAAAGGCAAGCTGAGGCTGGAGATTAGTGTCCCTGAACTGGATGCACTCATGCGCAGAATGGACCAGATCAGCAATCGGCTGTCTTTCAGTATTGTGTTACTTGCCTTCTGTATCATTATGGTGGGCCTGATTATCGGTTCGTCGATCAGTCATCAGTCCACGATGCTGTGGGATATTCCGGTCATTGAGATTGGTTTCCTGGTGGCGATTTTGATGGTGGCTTTCCTGCTCTATTCGATATTCAAATCGGGAAGGTTCTAGCAACAGCATTACATCACAAGAATACCCGTAAAGAGACTTTCTTCAAAGGATCTTTGCGGGTTATTTTTTGTGAATAGAGAATTGGTGAGTAAATTATAGAAAGATTAAGATAATAGAAGAAAAGGTTCTGTTTTTTCGTCTTAACTGTATTAGTACATATCCGGTCCTGTGACTATAATAATAGGTCAGTACATTAACGGACCCGGTTTTTCTGAGAGGGGAAAACCTATGGGCGTCAGGATCAGCTCCTGATGTCGCACGAGTAAGACAACTGAGGCAGTAATGGAACACCAGCGGTACACACTGGAACGGAAAAGACATGAGTGCATATTAACCCGTCAAGGTTATATGGATGGTAAATAATGATGCAACTCAGGGATGAGCATAGGTGAATGACGCGGAGAGGAATCCGTTGTTTTGTGCTGTCCTGGGTAGTAGGTTAGTGTGAACGGCTTCCGTTACTCATCAGCAGGATTGTCCATTATAAGGAATACACGTAGGAGGAACGGCAAGAACATATGAATACTTTAAAACAACAATGGTTTGGCAACATTCGCGGAGACGTGCTGGCAGGCATTACGGTAGCGCTGGCGTTAATTCCGGAAGCCATTGCGTTCTCCATCATTGCAGGTGTTGATCCGATGGTCGGATTATACGCTTCGATTACGATTGCGATTGTGATCTCGATTGCTGGTGGAAGACCAGGCATGATCTCGGCGGCAACAGGTGCCATGGCGGTACTGATGGTTGGACTCGTCAAGGATTATGGCGTGGAATATCTTTTTGCAGCGACGATTTTGACGGGCATTATCCAGTTTCTACTGGGCATATTTAAGGTTGGACGGTTTATTACGTTTGTGCCTCATTCGGTACTGACCGGATTCGTTAACGCACTGGCTATACTCATCTTTATGGCGCAGTTAACCCACTTCACGGGAGCGAACTGGATTATGTATGCGATGGTAGCGGGCACGCTGGCGATCGTTTATATTTTGCCACGGTTTTTCAAAGGCATTCCAGCTCCACTGATTGCAATCGTCGTGATGACGATTATTACCGTGGTGTTCCATCTGGACGTAAGAACGGTAGGAAACATGGGAAATATAACGAGCACTCTGCCGATGTTCCATTTGCCAAATATTGCGTGGACTTGGGACACGCTGATGATTCTGTTGCCTTATTCATTCACCATGGCACTGGTTGGATTGCTGGAATCTCTGCTGACGGCAACCATCGTGGATGAGATGACCGAGACCAAGAGCAGCAAGAACCGTGAAGTACGTGGTCAGGGTATTGCGAATTTCGTGAACGGTTTGTTTGGCGGCATGGGCGGTTGTGCGATGATTGGGCAGTCGGTCATTAATGTGAAGTCTGGCGGACGTGGAAGATTATCTACGTTTACTGCGGGTGCGTTTCTCGCGATCCTGTTGTTGCTGTTTAGCGGTATGGTGAAACAGGTACCAATGGGTGCGCTAGTCGGTGTGATGTTTATGGTGTGTATCGGAACATTCGACTGGAGTTCCATCAAAAATATAACTCGCGTGCCGCGGGCGGAAGCTTTTGTCATGATCGTGACGGTAGCGATTGTGGTCTATACTCACGATCTGTCGATCGGGGTCATGGTCGGCGTTGTGCTCAGTGTGCTGCATTTTGGCTGGAAACAGACCAAGATCCGCGTACAGGCGAACCAAGAGCAAGGGCAGAAGGTATATCGGGTTCACGGACCGTTCTTCTTTGGTTCTTCGTCCCGCTTTGTGGATGAGTTCGATGCAGAGGCCGATCCGAAGGAGATCACGATTGATTTCGGAGGGTCACATATCTGGGATAACACTGCGGTTGTGGCTATTGGCAAAGTGAAGTTCAAATACGCGAAGCTTGGCAAAACCGTGCACCTGCGCGGGTTAAACGAGGAAAGCTCCCGTATTCTTGAACGGAGTGGATTTGCTACAGCTGGAGGGCATGGTTCGTAGCTTGTTTGCAACGAAGGTTGTTGTCCAAAGGTGCAATGTCTGACTATAGTTACGCGGACAAGGTGAAAAATGAACGGTTTAGTAAATCTGGAATTAAGGATCTAAACAAGTAATGAAGTTATGAGGGCTACTGTCCTAAAGTAGTGGTGAGCAGACATGTGACAGCCCTGTGTAGTAGATAACATAAAAAGATACTTTCTATCAGCGGCGCACTTTTTCCTAAAATAAATTGGGGAGAGGGCGTCGTTGTTTTTATTAGAGTGTGTGGTGTGTACAGTGAAGAAGAGAACAGAAAAAGAACGAAGAAGAAGAAGTAGTTCTAATGGTGGTAGTGGTAGTTCTAGTAGAAGTTGTAGTAGAAATAGAAATAGAAATAGAAGTAGAAGTTGTAGTAATAGTTCTAGTAGAAGTATAGGTAGTGCTGGTTGTTGTTGTTGTTCCTAGTTCTAGTTTTTGTAGTTGGTGTTCTGGTTCTAGTAAATGTTGTTATTACTGTAGCTGATGTTATTGTGCTCAAGCTTGTGTCCTTCAGAGTGTGTAGAATCTAACGAACCTGGCACGTCTTATATGGGGTTATTTCATGTTTTCATTATTCTAACGAATCTCAGACATCTTATTTTGCTGATTTCACCTATACTGATGCCGTTTCGCGGGTATTTCCGAGTAATTAAGTGACTGGAGTTCGTTAGAAAATCCAAACGGCTTTAATTGGCGTAATAGGGTGCCCTGGATTCGTTAGAATCAGTGGTACGTGGGAGGTTCAGCGTTAGAGCTATTTTTGAACCACGAGAAATCTTGAATCTTGATCTCAATGTACGGAGTTATGTGAGGTACTCTTTCAATTCCTGAAACTTTTGCAAAATAGCTTCCTTTTGATCTGTTTCAGAATATCCTGTACAACAATTTATAGAATCATAGCAGCTATCTCAATCTCAACGAAATCTCTAAACTATCCAAGGATTATGAACATAACGAACCAATACATCTTTCTCAAGGAGTGTCATTAGACAGTGTAACCCGCTATAAACTCCGCCTGACCATGTGCAGTTCAATCCTCAACCCCATTCTACAGAGTCAGGGTCATACTTCGAGCTAGCGCTTTAGCTTACTCCACTCATCATCATTCTCAGAGGGGCTCCTATAGTTACTCTCAAAACCAACCTCACACTCTCTGTCAAAACCAACCTCACACTCTCTGTCAAAACCAACCTCACACTCTCTGTCAAAACCATCCTCAAACTCACTTGGTCGATACAAGTCACGCGGATCTTGGAAATTTTGTGCTACAAGTTGGGGGTGTAACGCTGTATCCCCTTTTGTTTTGCTTGACTAACGTGTAAACTACAGGGTATGGAGAAGAAGAGCAACGAGTGGATTGCTTTTTAAAAAATTCATTTCATAATCATGATTGAACTAAGGAAAACTAGTCTTGATGGCAGATACTGATACTGAGTCATTATGAAATGGACTTATCTAAATGAATATACAGAGGTGTAACGATTGGCAAACTTTGAACAACTGGGCATTCGCCCGGAATGGTGCGAGATCCTGAAACATCAGGGCATCGCCGTGCCGACTCCGGTACAGGAGCGTTCGATTCCGGTACTGCTGGGTGGACGCGATATTATCGCTGAGGCACAGACAGGAACAGGGAAAACGCTGGCATTTTTGCTGCCGATTATTCAGAAAATTAACGTATCCGACCGTTCTCCGCAAGCGCTGATTATTGCGCCTACGCGTGAGCTTGCGCTGCAAATTACGGAAGAAGCGAAGAAGCTCACGGCAAACGACGATAAACTGCACGTGCTTGCCGTATACGGTGGGCAGGATGTGGATAAACAACTGCGTAAATTGCAGAACGGTACCCAGATCGTTATTGGTACACCGGGTCGTCTGCTGGATCACCTGCGCCGTGGCACGTTGAAGCTGGATAATGTGAAAAAACTGGTGCTGGATGAAGCCGACCAAATGTTGCACATGGGCTTCCTGGACGATGTGGAGACGATTCTTAGCGAGCTACCACATAAACGTCAGACAATGCTGTTCTCAGCAACGATGCCTAAGGGCATTCGCAACCTGGCGAAGACCTACATGAAAGATCCGGAAGATGTAAAAGTATCTTCCCAATCTGTTATCCCGATCAAACAGATTCGCCAGCAAGTGCTGGAATGTACGGATCGTGGTAAATTAGAAGCGCTTCGCGGCATGATTGATACGTATCGCCCATACTTGGCGATTATTTTCTGTCGGACCAAACGTCGTGCATCCAAGCTGAACCAAGATCTGCGTGAAGCAGGTTATGCAAGTGATGAACTTCATGGAGATCTGTCCCAATCCAAGCGTGAGAACGTAATGAAAGCGTTCCGCGATGCCAAACTGCAAGTGCTGGTTGCTACAGATGTAGCTGCACGTGGACTTGATGTTGAAGGCGTTACGCATGTATTTAACTACGATATGCCGCATGATGCGGAAAGTTATATCCACCGGATTGGTCGTACGGGCCGTGCAGGCGGTACAGGTCTTGCTGTAACGTTTGCAACAGAGCACGACAGACCGGAACTTGCACGTATTGAACAAGGTATTGACCAAAAGCTGTCCCGTATCCAGTGGACAAGCGAAGGTCCAATTGCTTCAACTGGAGCAGCTAGACGTTCCATCAACAGTCAAGGGGATGACGAACGTTCAGGCGGACGCTCTTCCGGAACTGGTAGTGCCCGTCGCGGTGCAGGCCGTAACGATCGCAGAGATGGCGGACGTGGGGGGCGTGGTTCCCGCGGTGGCGAAGGTGGCCGCAGTGAAGGCGGACGCAGTGGTGGTCGTAGCGGTGGCCGCAGCAGCGACAGCAGTCGCGGAGCAGCAGGTCAAGGTGGACGCGGTGCGGGTCGCAGTGGCGACGAGCGCAGCGCAGGTCGTGGTTCCGCGCGTAGCAGCGACAGCAGTCGTGGTGCAGCGGGTCAAAGCGGACGCGGTGCAGCTAGCAGCGGCTGGGCTGGCCGTAGTGCCGACAAGCGCACCTCCGGGCGCAGCAGCGAAGGCTCTCGCCGTCCGGAATCCGCAGGACGCGGACCGGCGAAGGGTGACCGTCGCGATTCTCGTCGCGGACGGTAAAAGCCTTGGCGCAAGCGGCGATGCAGCCGCAATTGCGCAGGCACCATGCCATGCCACAGGGTTTGGCATGGCACATATGAGAGGGATCGGGTACAGATGTACCGAACCTTCAGATCAAGGGTCGCGACGGAACCACGTCGCGGCCCTTTTTCACCAGGACAGATGCTCATTTCCGCTTATTCTTTTTGTCATCTGTGAGTGCCTGTTTGCGTGCCTACTTGATCCATGGAAGATGCCATTTAGGTATTCCCCATGTAGTTTTTCCTTTTTTTCGTGTACTGCGTATAGCACGTGGCAGACTTCCATAAAATTCAAAACACCTCATCCTAGACCTAAGGATGGGGTGTTTTTGGATTAATTCTTATATCATTAGAAGCATAACCTTTGATCTGTGGTGCTGACGCACATGCAGGGGTGGACAAAATTGCATTCGTCTATATACAGGGAGTGAGTTTGCACTAAACTACGTTTTTCTTTCTCAATATATCATCCCTACAGCTGAACATCTGCGTATTGATCCCGATATTTCTCGTTATAAACCCGACCTACCGACTCTGCCAATCCCCCTCGTGCCTTGCTCGGATAGCGTTCAATCGTGTGATAAAGTCTCATGAAGCGATCCTTGGGCATAAAGCGGGCGTAGCGGGTAATAAGACTAGGGAATAACTCAATATATTTGCTCTTGCGCACGGCAGCAGCAGCTACGGCTGTAAGTATCTGAATTCCATTGTGGAGCTGTAAAATGTTCACTTCATAGGTCGCGATATAACGAATCGCATCTTCACGGATCAAATCCGGCTTAAGCCGAGCAATCTCACCAATATATTCAGCCAGCAGCCGCTCGAAGCTGCGTAAGAGCAAGGGCTTGAGCTGCAGATCCATATCACTGCGTAGGACAAAGGATTGTAACAGCGCAACCTGTTGCAGTCGAATCCGGTCATTGTAGACGAGTGAGCCGATCTCGCGGAGCATCTCATAGGCAAGTGCTTCATCCTGTTTTCGAGCTTCGGCGACCAGAGCCCAATTGCGGTTAATACCCTGGCGGATGAGTTCCTCATCCTGTTGTAACGTGCGCTTCAACTCGCGCTGCTGCTCTACCTCGAATGAACGTTTCTGCATGAAGATCAGTAAGGCCAGAAGCAACAGGGAAACGCTGGCTGCCGCCATGGTCTGATCTATGGTCTCACCGAAATAGGTAGCAGCTACACCGAACAATATCGTAATGAACAAGTCGCGTGCAATCCGGCGTTTTACACGGGAAGTTGCCTTCGCTTGAACGGAATTGAGGGTACCCCGGCCACAGGCCGTGCACTCATCTTCCCACAGGCAGGTGTACTGTCCACAACGTGAGCAGACTTGCAACTTTTCATAGGCATAGGTCGTTCGATGAAATGGTCTTATGGATACAACTAGTTTAGTACTCATGCTTAATCACGCTCACCATTCAGAATAGTGTAGAGGGTACGATCCGTGTCTTCGCGGGAGATTGGTTTCCGCCGATGAAGCTGGAGTGCAGTTACCTTTATAATGACAAAAAGAAACAATATGGCGAGGCATCCGTATGTAACCATAATCCGTTCCCTTCTATGGCTTGGTGAACAAGCGCTGTTATATTGCAGTTTGCTGGCAATAACTATATCATATTTCCATAGTTGGTACTTTTGTGCCAGTTCAAGGCATGAAATCGTCGATTTTTGTCAGTCATTACAAAACTGTAACTCAAGATAGGGGTGCTTTTCAGAATTTGTTAGTAGACTGTTAAGATTTCCTTAAGGCTTGACGCCTATAATAAACTATTCCCATTTTAATCTCAAACGTGAAGGAGTACACCCAATGCTGCGGACACGCAAAATACGCTGGCTTAGTGGAACGATGGTTCTGCTGGCAATTCTAACGCTACTGTTACCTCAAGCGTTGCTGCCACAAGCTGCAGCGGCTCAGGCACAGACAAGCGGAATCGATGCGGTACTTGTAGCCGATGTAAGTAATTCGATGAATACAAGTGACCGTGACAAGATCAGTAATGAAGCCATGAAAATGTTTATTGATATGCTGCCCGTCCAGGGGGACAAGGTAGGGATTGTCGCTTATACCGATCAGGTGGAGCGGGAAAAGGCTATGCTGGAGATTCAGTCCGATGCGGACAAGAGTAGCCTGAAAGATTTTATTGATCAGCTCGGCCGGGGGCCATATACCGATGTCTCAGTTGGTGTCGCCGAAGCCGTGAACATACTGAATCATGGTGCAGACCCATCCCACTCGCCAATGATCGTGCTGCTGGCGGATGGTAACAATGACTTTAACAAAACCAAAGGCCGTACACAGGCACAATCTGATGCTGACCTGGCAAAAGCCGTGAAGGAAGCACAGGATCAGGGTATTCCGGTGTATACGATTGGATTGAACGCCGATGGCAAGCTGAACAAGAATGCACTCGCAGACCTGGCTCAGCAGACTGGAGGTAAATCATTCATTACCGATACGCCGGATGATCTGCCACAGATTCTGAGTGAGATCTTCGCCGATCATGCCAAACTGAATGTGGTGAAGCTGCCCTCTGTAACGGGAAACGGCAGTTATCAGGAAGTTACCGTGAATGTACCGAATGACAGTGTATTGGAAGCAAACATTTCGATCATGTCTTCGAAGCCGGTGGAAGTGCAATTGACGGACCCTTCTGGACAAGCTGTAGACCTGAAATCGGACGCAGCCAAGCTCTCGACGTCGAAGAGTTATTCACTCGTGAAGCTGTTGAAACCCCAAGAAGGAGACTGGAAACTTCGGGTAAAAGGGGCTCCGAAAGACAGCATCGATATCAACCTGTTGTTCAACTATGATCTTCAGCTCGTTGTGGACCCAATTAAGACCAAGTCCTATACCAAAGGAGACAAGGTTGATCTTGCAGCCAAACTGGAGAATGGCGGTCAGCCGCTTCAGGATAATGACCTGTATAAGGATATGAAGGCCACGCTGGTTGTGAAAGATGTGGATACAGGCAAAAGTGAAGAACAACCGCTGGAAAACACAGGTTCTGGTTTTGCCGGAACGTTTGAAGTACCAGACAATCATAACTATGAATTAGTCATCCGTGCGGAAGAAGACAGCTTCTACCGTGAAAGTGAGCCAATCACGATCAACGCTAGCGGAGCAGCCGGAAGTGGATCTCAACCAACAACGTCAGGCGGTGAACAGGATAAGCCGTTTCCTTGGTTACCTGTCATCCTGGGTGTTATAGCTCTGATTGTCGTAGGTGTTGGAGCATGGTTCCTGATGGGCTGGCTGAAACGCAAAAACCGGGGATTTGTAGGCCAGATGGTTGTGGAGATTCGTGATGAGAACACAGGAGACAAGTCATATCCACAATATAAAAAGCTGGTATCCTTCCGCGGTAGATTTCATCTGCATCAGTTGTTGCAACTGGACCCTGAGCTGAAGGAAACCGAAAAATATGTATTCACGCCCAGCAATGGGGATCGAATTATAATCCGTAACACCGCAGGCGGTACGTTGGAGAAATCCGGTCGTGCAGTCGATGCAAGCTCAGGCGTTGAACTGAAGAACGGTGACCGACTGAGCATCCCGCTGCAACAGGCGGACAAAACGATTTTGATCGAGTATTTGGTGTGAAGGATTATAGCTAAATGAATGTAAGCTATATAAGTTGAACTAATCCATTTACACGAGAACGCAGAGGACAGAGAAAACCTGAAGAAGCGAAGCGTTCGCCTAAAAGCTTTCTGAAAGAAAGCTACATCGGAAGCATAGGCTATCCCCAGATTTTCACCGTTGAAAAAGAGAATCAAAAAATCTGGGGATAACAGCGATCGGAAGGTTGTTCTGTCAACGGAGTGGCAAGTGTAAATATTCTTTAGTTTAATTATATAGATTGAAGCATACGTGCGTTAATCTAAGGAGGACATGGAATGAAACCGATTGTTAGAGAACATATTCAGCAACTGGATGTATCACTTGGCGGAGGTATTGTCAGTGAGAAGATCAGAGTTGATACGATTGATAATCCCATTCTGATTATTGGTCTGGGAGGAACGGGAATTGATGCGCTGCTGCGCCTTAAATATCAGATCAACCGTCGTTTCAAGCTGCCACAGGACCCGGTATCCAAGAAAAAAATGGACAAGCCGGACAATGTGGAGTTTCTGGCTTTTGAGACAAACGAACAGGATCGTGCCAAAAAGTATAAAGGGATCGGACTTGATCCGATCAATGAATTCGTATTGCTGTCCAATGCCGAAATTGGCGGACTTCTACAGAACCGCAGCGTGCTTGAACCGTATATTACGGACTGGCTGTCTCCCGAACTGAGCATTACGGACGGCATGAACGGCGCCGCAGGGGTGCGTCAGGCTGGACGTCTGCTCCTGTTCACCAAGATTAATCAGGTCGTACAGGCTATCGACAAAAAGATCAAAACCTTATCCGTAGGCACCAACAAAAAACTTATGGTGTTCCTGCTGACAGGTCTGTCCGGCGGCACAGGCAGCGGCTGTTTCCTCGATATTTCCTATATCGTGCGCGGCATTATCGAACGGGATCACGGCTCTGCCGGGATTGACCGCGTGAATACGCTGGGATATCTGTTCACGCCAGATGTGAACCTGTCCAACAAAAGCTTGAGTGAACACACTCGTGAATACATTCGTAAAAACGGATATGCTGCGCTCAAAGAGCTGGATTACTGGATGAACGTGGATAGCCGCGGTGAGCGGTTTACACAGAAGTACGGCAATATTTTAACCGTCAACTCACCACTGCCTCCATTTAACCTGTGTCATCTAATCTCTGCTACGAATACCGAAGGCAAATTGCTGGAGAACGCCTACGATTACTGCATGAACGTCACGGCCGAGAACATTACCAACTTCATGGCAAGTGAGGAGAAGCAGTCGGGTGAGGAGTTTGCGATCCATGACTATATCAGCAACATTCGCACCAACATTGCACAGATGAACAAGGTGTACCCGGCTAACTATGATTACAACATCATCGGTGCATCTTCGGCTGTCCTGCCGATTGAAGAGATGACCACTTATCTGGCGTATCGCATGTTCGATAAAATGAACACCATGTTCTCCAAAGCACCAAACCAGGAGGATACCGAGAAGTTTGCCCGCAAGCTGGGTATTGATCTCGAAAGTGTGGTCAAGTCCTTTGAAGCGCGCGTGCCAGAGCCACTGCCTGGGTATCAGAACAGCGAGCGTTTATCCTATGGCAACGTGGTGAAATCACAGGTTGTGAATATGGATACTGAACTGGAGCAGAACTTCCTGGCTCGTGCTCGTGAAGAATATATTAAAGCGAAGAAACAACTGCCTGGTGAGATTGCGGGTCAGTTCACCGAACAGATCCGGCGTATGTTTTTGCATCCCGAACAAGGTCCGTTTTATGTCTCCCGTCTGATTTATACGGAAAAAGGTTTCTGTGTACTGAAGATGATTCAGTCGTACATCGAAACCCTGCGTGAGAATGCCTTCCGCATTCCGCGTGATATTGAAGCAGCTCAGGAGCAGTCCGAAGAGAAACTGGGCGATGCGAAGAGTGCTTTTGTCTCCAAAGAGAAGAAAAAGAATGCTTATATTGAAGCAAAAATTCATGAGTACTGGCTGCACGCCGACGTGGAACGCAACGATCAGATGATCGAGTTCTATGAAGATCTGTATGAGTTGCTGAACCAGGAAAACAGCCGCATTTATAACGTATTTACCGAAACGCTGAATGCCCTTAGCTCGATATTCACGAAGAACGGTGACCTCCTGACACGTGGCGAAGAACAAGCCGATCACAAAGGCAACAAAACATATTACTGGAACGTTGTAAGTGTACCGGATATCGTCAGTGTGGTGGACGGGCTGTTGGATAAGCGTGATACAGATGATCTGATCCGTGACTTCTCTCGTGAATTGCTGGAAAACTCCAGCCAATGGGTGAAAGAAAACGAGATTGATATCGTCAGCTCCATCTCCGACTTCCTGAGTGAGAAATTCGGTGATCTGATTACCCGTTCCATGGAAGATTTCCTGGTGATCAAATACGGTCAGGATGAGTCAGTCGAGAAATTCGTGGAACGTTTCATTGCTGGCAAGTTGGATGATGAGGCTGTTCCGGTGTTCAATCTGAGCAACAGTACAGGCAGTCTGCATTTCCCTTCATGGGGATTTGTATCGGTACCGGCACAGGCACCAGGCATTCTGAAAGGGATTCGCAATTATCAGAACAATGCGGTGGGCAAGTCTCATTTTACCGTTAAGGAAAGTGAAGTGCGTAACCGGATTTTCTGGCTGAATACCCGCAACGGGGTACCACTCTTTGTTTATACACCGCTTAAGGTATATGAGGAAAGTTATGAACGTACCATTTTGGACAAAGAAGGCATTGGTCGCCACTTGGTGCAAACGGAGAAAAACAACTGGACCTATCTGCCGTCGCCGATTCCGGAGAAATCATGGGGAGATGTGTATGAGAACGCCCGCGTGAAGCAGTATAACGCGCGTGTACGTAGCGAATTCGAGCAGGCGCTTGGATACAACATTGTGACAGCCAAATCGATTGATGAGAATACAAGCAACCGGTATGCGATTGTGACAACAGAAGCGTTTGATTTGTCTGCCAAACTGGGAGCGTACGACATGCGTCTCACGTCCACCACGCCGAACCTCGGCGAAGTGAAGCGGGCGGTGATCGAACTGAAACGTCTGCAATCCGAAGGGTTGCCGCGTGTAGGCGTTAAGGATATTTTCGGCAGTATTAATGAAGATATGGCCAAAGAAAACCTGGTACGCTCCCCGCAGCTGATCGCGCGCGTACGTGAGGAACTGGCAAAGATGAATGCCATCTCGGCCAAAGTCGCCGAACTCGAAGGCATTCTTGCCCAGTACCAGGACGAGGAGCAATGGTATGACCGCTTCATCGAAGCGTTATATACCGACACCATCGTCAAAAAAGGTGCCCTCTACGTCTATGACCGTGACCCGGAAGAAGACGCATGGGAGCCGTTCGCAAACCTGATGAAGAGCCGTAACTTTGCCGAGTATGAAGTGTTTGGCAACTTCCGCGGTCTGGCGGAGAAGGATCGCAGTACATTGCTGCGCAAAGCCTCCCGCCGCGATAACGATCTCACGGCTTCAGAAGATATCACCCCACTGCTGACAAAGCTGGATGATCTGGCTGCGCTGTTCATGGAATCACGTGATCGTCTGGAATATGAGCGGGTAGAACTGGCTAACGGAGAAGACATCTATCAGTTCTACAGAACAATGTCGTCCAAGCTGAACGACATTCGCAGAAGGCTGAAGTAAGATGGCGGCCGGGATGGAGTTCAATTCGAACAATACCCTGAAGCGTGATCTGGAGAAGTATGCAGCGCAGTATGCAATAGAGCAGGAGCGTCAAGGCAGCTTGGGTGATGGACGCAGCAGTATCCATTACCCGGCTTTGTTCCTTTTCGTGGGTGATCTGGTTGCACCCGCGGTGTCTGCCGTGCAGGAGATCAATCGGCTGAAATGGGATAATGGAGACGGTGTGGTCTACGTTCAGATTGGTACAGAAGATCAGAAAGAGCATCCGGGTGGAACGAGGAATGGTGGCTCGTCCGATGATGGTCAGGTGACTTGTCATCGCTTGCCTTTGTCCGCTGGGCAGACGGAGCGACCGTCCAAAACACGGCGTAAGGATGTACATCGCAGTTTCCACGAATCGGATCAGGCGCTCTACGATCTGAATCGTACGCTTCGGCGGGTCAGTAACCGAATTGCTGAATATGGACGGTTGTACTCGTCATTTGATCGGATTTACGTTACGGTGGTAACCAGGGCGGATGATCCGCTGAATGTATTGTTGCCAGAGCTCACCAAGCTGACGGAGACCATTTTGTCCCAAGCCTTCAAGTCGGTGCAGACGGATCTGCATGTATTGGTCAGCGAGATGGAACAGGTGGATTCTTTCGGGTATGCCAGCGCAGCAGGCCTCGCTTTTCTGCGGGAACTGGATTATATGCAGTCCTTGGACTACACGTTCAGCGGTAAACTGCTGGTGACGGAGGATGGGATCTCCATTCCGGTTACACATCCCGCGTCACCGTTGTTTGATCTGGTATATCTGTTGTCCGACAAAAATGAGCGTGGAACCGGCGTTCCCGGTGGCTGGATCGAAAATGCCGAGATCATCTGCCGCATCTGCCTGCTGAAGAACAGGAAGCAGGATGTGGATCACTCGGGTAGCGTTTCAAGCACGGGAGCGAACACGTACAACAATACATCCTTTAAAAACAATATTCGTACTACCTCTGATCAGCATGGTTATGCAAGTGCGGGTTTTGCCGAGATCAGGCGGCCAAACAAGCCGATTGCCCTGACGGTGTTATATCACCTGTATCGATATCTGCTCGCACGCATGCGGCAAGAGCCGGATTGGAGCATTAAGGACAAGCTCGCTTTCTTTGGACTGGACGCGGCTTCGGTGGAACGCAAAGTCGAAGGCTTGCTGCCCAATGAAGATCTGGTTAGTGGCATGAGTGGCATCATGACGCATAACGTCAGTTTCTCTGATCTGAAGCCGCTCTCCCTACGTGAAGCGGAGAGAGCGTTGTTTGGACAAGGAGCTGAAGCGTACTTCCGCGATAACGTTGTCCGTCTTGTCGAAGAGCGTGTGCGCGAGCGCAGCTCTAACGGTTCCCTGCGCCGTCAGGCTGAACATTCCCGCGCGGAGCATCCAGAGGTTGGTTACTTCCAGTGGGCGGCCTGGAGTGACAGTGAGCCTGGTAGTGTACGTGAAGCGCTGCTCGGACTGATTCGGGATAAATCGATGCAGCTTGAATCGGCACGTGCTCTGCTGGAGCAACGTCAGCAAGAGCGAGTGGAAGATCAGTCGTTCAAACGAGCGTTGTTCCGTGATAAACAGAATGTACGCAATCTGATTGACTGCATGCTGGAGCGAGTGTATGTACCAAAGGTAGAATTACTGCGACTGGAAAATGAATTACATCTGCTGCGCATCTACGATACGGAGATGGAAGAACTTCATCGTTTTAGTCGCCACGTCACAGCAACACTTGAAGCGCTGGAACGCACACTGCGAGAGACAGCTGCCCAAAGTATCGCCGCTGCGGATGAATACATCGGCCAGAACGTGATGGAGTACTACGGCAAAGTGACGGAAGAGCTAATCATCGACCTGGAAGCCAAACGCGGACGGGATGTATGGTTTGAGGACCGTTACATGGGAGACATGAACCGGCTTGCCACAGAAGGCGATGATCGTCTGCTGAAACGGTTGATGGAGGTATGTCACTCGTTGCTGCTTACAGCCGAGCCATTGCGATTGCCATTTGAAGAAGAACTGTTGCAGCGTGCTAACGTTACGATTGCCTACGGAGATAAAGACGTATTAACCCGGGATGATCTATTCCGCAGGTTGTACCACACGCTGGAGGATCAGGCGGTTGTTCGGGTCCGGGTGTTCGATTATACGCAGGAACATCGATATGAAGAGAAGTATTTCTTTGGTGACCATCATAGTGCTTTCATGGACTACGCGGCACATGCCGAAGAGACGTCACGTATCTACAAGTTGGGTGTGGTGTACGAAGAACGCAGTAGTGGCGTGGAGAAGCTGAATCTGATGGGCGGTTTCCATCTGGAGGATCTCATGGTGTATCGGAACGGCAAGGTATATTATGACTCGTACACGGAGAATGGCTATGAACTTCACCCCGCTGGTCTGGTGGAAAAGTTGTCACCCATTCGTTAAGACGCCGGCGGTGTCCTGACACCCAGCATCAATCTTGTATTAACTCAGCCTGTTTACGGCTGGTATGGAAAGGATGCATGTAGACATGCAGCGAAAAATCAATCTTCTCCTGGTCCTGTTCAGCCTGATTGGCGGGGCAGTGGGCTTTGCGGCAGGAGAAATCATGCTGCGTCAATGGCTTGGGGATATGCCACGTCTGTTGCTGATGGGATTATACTTTGGCGTACTGGCGCTGAGCGTTGGATTGTTCTGTTTGATCGCAGAGATGATCTCACCCAAGCTGAATGGCGCTTCATGGAAACTCCGGTATCTGGGACTGTCGTGGAAATTGCTTGTTCCGGCAACACTGGCTCTGTTATTTGTTGTTGGACTCGCCCTGCAATTGTTGTATCAGATCAATCCGGGCGGTGTGAAGCAAGTGAAGGACATCGTACTGATGATCGATAACTCGGGCAGCATGAGCGAGACAGATCCGGATAACGGACGTTTTGAAGCCGCCAAGACACTGATCAGCCAAATGGAGAGTGACAAACAGGTAGCTGTCATTACGTTTGATGACCAACCGCAGTTGTTACAGCCGTTTATTGCGCTGGATAGTGAAGCGGCCAAGAATGAGGTTTATAGCAAAATCGATGGCATTGTCACGACTTCGGGCGGCACCAATTTTGATGCCGTGCTGCGGGAAGGTATGGAACAGATTCAGGGCAAACAGGACCCGAAACGCGGTACGGTGGTCATCTTGTTATCCGATGGCTTCAGTGAAGCGGACACGACCGATATTTTGTCCCAATATAACAACGAACAGATTACCATTAATACAGTCGGCCTCAGTCTGGTAGACCCATCAGGAACGGATTTGCTGCGTAATATTGCCCAGCAAACGGGTGGCATGTACTATGATGTACCGGATTCCGGTGGTCTGAATCTGGCATTCCAGCAGATCTACGATACGATTGATGAACGGACGCTGGTAACGGAGCGTACAGGTATGATGGAGCATAGCGTTTATCTGGCGATTTTCCGTGTCGTTGCCGTACTGCTAATTGGAGTAGCACTGGGTGTGTCACTCGGACTTGTGTTTGATAACCGTCATCTCGCGCTCAGCTTCGGTATTGGTGGTGCGGTATCGGGTCTACTGGCAGGGCTTCTGCTGGAATGGGGCCTCGACGGTTCGAACGTGGGTGATACATTCGTACGACTTGGTGCGATGCTCATTTTGTCTGGCGTACTGACCCTCTTCTCCTGGATTGTTCCGATTAAGGAGAACACGCCGCGGAAGAGCAAGGGTCGTCGTGAAGCTGGCGGCGGAACTTCTTCTGCCGAAGGGTTTGGTCAGAGACCAAGAGATACACGCAGCAAAGGATTCTAACGTCGGGAGGTCAATGGAAATGCGGTTTACGGATGCAGACCCTTCGACACCCTTGATTCGAAAACTGACACTTGCGGTGGACGAAGGGCGTTGTACACTTCGCTGGCTCTGGCCGGAACGGGTAGAAGCTGTGTATGTGGAACGGCTGGAGCTGGATATGATGAGCTATGATCATATCGGGGAAGAGCCTGCACAGGGCAAGCTGAAGCTGTACACGAGAGAGGAATATAAGGCGAGCAATGGATACACGGATCGGATCACGGGTTTTGGTGCCATCAAGTATACGGTTTATGTGTGTCAGATGCAGGAAGAGGGACCTGTGCTGATCCGTCAACGAGACGAGGACAACATGGTGATTGCAAGCGCAGGGAAGGCGGATATCCGCTTTTCCATTCGCTACAAGAGCGGTTTTTTTCAGAAACGGAAAAGTGTATTGATCACCGTCACAGCGGAAGTACCTGTTCCAAAGGAAGCCCTCTGTTATGTTCGCAAACAGGGCGGGGTTCCGCTGAATAAGGAAGATGGTACGGTGTATCCTTTTGTGAGTGATTTTGCTCCCGGAAGAAATGAGATGCCGCCCGTTGAAGTTGCCAAGGATGATTATGTGCGATTATTCTTCACGGACGGACCGAAATATGGAGCCGCCTATCGGCTTATATCAGACTAGATAGTTGGACTAGCGATTGGGAGGTTACTCTGTCATCGTAGTGCAAGTGTATATCACCTTAGTCTGACTGATCAGGGGAGGGGAGTGGCTATGAGCTTTTTTAGTCGGTTTTTGAAGAGACAACAGCCGGAGGAACGTCCGCTGTTTTATGATATTGTATGCCCTTATTGTTTCAGCAAGTTTTCACCGGAAGAGGTGGTGTTCCGCGCTGCCCATCACCGTGATGATGATGAGGACTACGCACTCGGGGAAGATGCGAAGTTGAATCGGTATCGCGAAAGGTTCGGACTCGACACGGTATTTGATATGGAGGCGGTATTGGCACCCCATGATGTACCGGAGGAACACCGTATTTATTCCGATAACATCGTGATGGGGCTGAACGATCGGTATGGTGTCGTTACGCGTCGCCGGTTGTGTCCGCAATGTCATAACGAGCTACCTGTTACGGCAGGTAAAGCACCGAGCAACATCATTTCTATTATCGGTGCATCCCAGGTGGGGAAATCCGTCTACATGACTTCATTAATTCATACATTGCAGCATTATACGGCCGATCATTTTGACGCGGCTTGCATGCCATTGAATGCGGAGATTAGCCGCCGGTTCCGTGCGGATTATGAAGAACCGTTGTTTGAACGGGGCGATCTGCTGGATTCCACACAGAAGGAAAAGTTGCAGGAGCCGTTTATCTTCCAGTTTGTGTTCAAGGACGAAGATAAAGCGCCGCTGACACTGGTGTTCTTTGACGTTGCGGGTGAAGGTATGGTGGAGCAGGATTATCTCGGACTTCACGGGCAACACATCAAGAACTCGGCAGGCATTCTGTTTATGGTGGACCCGCTTCAGATTCGTTCGATTCGGGACAAAATCCGCATTAACCTTGGCAACGAGCCGGGAGAGTGGACACCACGATACGATGAGCCACGCGATGTGGTGCTGACGATGTTCGGAGATTTTATTGCGTATCAGGACAAAGCCAAAACGAATATTCCAACGGCCGTTGTGCTCACGAAAAGCGACATGCTGCATTCCCTCAAGGATGAAGAGGGCGACTATATCAAATCCAACAGTAATGTCTTCCGCAACATGGTGCACCGTGATTGGTTCGACTTAACCGAGTTCGAGAATATCGACGGGGAGATCCGGCGTTTTATTGAGAAGGTGGATCGTCCGTTCAAGGGCACGATGGATGTGTACTTCAAGGATACAGCCTATTTCGCAGTCTCTGCGCTGGGCAGCAATCCGGTGGATATGAAATTGCAGGGTGTGGTTAGTCCGATTCGCGTGGATGAACCCTTCTTATGGCTATTGTACAAGCTGAAGTACATTGAGGGGAGAGTGGGATGATGCGTTCTTCCGTAACCCCGCCCATTGAACAACAGTTGTATACCCGAGAGCGGCGCGGGGTGTTTCGCACAACAGAGGGGTTTGATACGGTTGCGGCATCGCCGGGACTGGACCCTTCTTTTATCAAAAAAGTGCTTCACCCCTACTGTGTCTATGATGCTCCAGCGGAGCTAACAGGCCGTAGCGAGAAGGACGAGACGAAGTTTCCGGCTTCTATTCACCTGCTTCATCTGGAGAGTGGAGAGACGATTCTTGGGCAAAATGTGTACCAGTCTGCGGATTTCACCGGGCTGCGCAGTGCCTTTTTTGCACATAATTACGTCTTGTCTCCCGAACGTTCGGAAGAGCAGATGAAACAAGGCGGCTGGCTGGATGCCGTGTTCGCCACGTCCTATGACATCGAACAAGGTACAGTTCTGCCGGCGCTTGCTGAATTGCCTATATCACCTAGGAGCGGACAGGGTGGGGCGACCGATGCTGGCGTAGGATCACCCACCCAAGTGCTGAGCACCTTGAAGATGAACGAAGTGCTGTTCAAGCGCCTGCTCTATGCGGTAATGCAGTCTGTAGCGACACGCAGAAAAGTATACATTGCGCTGGACCTTCCCGCAGAGGAAGTGACCGCAGGGGCCAAAGGATTGTTACGTTTGCTGTACACGGCTTTACCATACGCATTCCGGCGGCAGCTGGGATTCATGACGTTTGCCAAGGAGCCACAGGCCAAGAAGGGCATCCACGTCCAGTTTGTTGAGCGAGGGACGTTACGTCCGAAAGACCGGAATACGGAGAAGGATTTCACCTTTGATCTCGTATCAGGCAGAGTGACACATGCGGATGCATCTGTGGCGAAGTTACCTTATGCAGAATTCGCTTGGGCCTTATTGCAGGAACCTGCGGCGGCGGATGCGTTCTATACGTTTGCGGATGAAATGTTGTCCGGCATGGAACCTGGGCGGGAACTTTCCATTGAAGCCTATGGCGAACTTGCGGTGTTCTATGGTCTTGAACAAGGCATGGAAGACCTGTATCTGGATAACAAAAGTCATGTCCTGAGTGGCTTGCTGACCTATTTGAAGCCGGATGGTGGATTACAGCAACGTTCCCGTCTGAACGAGCTGTTCCTGACCTTGCTCAGCAGGGAACTGGACAGCGTGAAGCGTGAGAACGTACCCGAAGAAGACGTCGCAGCTCGCATTGGCGAATATTTCAGTGTTGCCGCGCCCGTGGTGCAATCCCGGATAGTGGACTATTTTATCTACGGTGTGAATAATGCCCGCGCCCAGAAGCGTATGCGTGCTGTGCAGGAATTGTATGCTGTGCTGGATCGGGATCCGCAGCTGAATCGGGCTTTCTTTGATAAAGTGCTGGCCAATGAATCGCTCACTAAGCTGTTGTTCGAGCCTTATCTGGACAATCAGCTGAAACGCACGGAATCGGCAGCGAACGTTGTGGAAGTGATCCGAAGATGGGTTACGTCCCATCCATCTGCGATCCACTACAGCTTCTTGCAGGAGCGGACAGCCAATGAGCTGCGTGAACGGTTATGTTCTGCGCCTAATCCGGTACAGTCTGCGAATGAAGCCCTCCAGCGTGTTAACATACTGGATCGGGTATCCGCTGATGTCACCTATGATACAGGCATTACGGCACGAATTGGTCAATCTGAAGCTACAGCCCGTCCTAATCGCAAAGGGGGATCTCCGTCTGCCAGTCAAGATCCGGCATATCAGGAAGAGTTAACCCGCCTTGCAGACAAGCTGGCTTATGTCATTAACCTGTTTATGATTCAGGATCTGGATCTGGAACGGGTTAACCGTGAACAGCTATTAAGCATTGATATTTTACAGCATGGCAATGAGGTTCGGGATTGGGCGGCACGTCAGGGCTCTGATGTATCTGCTCGAACGAACATGATGCTGGCTGCGAGAGTGTGGCTTAGTGGCGAGGGGAATGAAGAAGAGGCATTGGAGGCACTTTCCCTGGCAGAACGCAATGAACTTCAACGCTGGACGCGTCGCTGGCTTGCCGGAGAGCTGCAGGCTCATCCGGGGATAGCGGCTTATGAAGCTTTGCCGATGGCTTTTTATCGGGGAGGAAGCGGTAGTAACCGACTGGATTATCCTGGCCTGATTGAATTCATCCGCACCAATGCAAGTCGTGCTGAAGGGCTGTATCCATTCTTCGAATGGTCAGGAGATCATCGAATGTTTGTCCGGGGTTCCAATGCGCATAAAGGATATGCGGATGCCATCGTGGCGTATTTCAAAGCCCATGACCGTGAAGCTTTCAAGTCGAAGTCAGCTTTCAAACCGTATTATGTGAGAGCCAGCAAGACAATGAAGCCGGTCTATGACCGTGCGAAGACGGAATTGTCCTCTCCACTGGTGCGGATGCTAACGGGTAAAAGGAAAAATCTGTTTGGATTAATCCTCTTGATCCTGGTTCTGGGTATTGCTGGCGGTACATATGCATGGATGAAAGATTCTGTAGAGCCGCCAGCGGCATCCCCTCCTTCTACCCAGGAGCCTGTCATACCGGCTGAACCGGAGGTGCAGCTCGCGGAGCAGATTGCTTATATGATTCCTGCGAGTGAACAGGAGGGTACGCAATCACCTGCCCAACTGGTGATCCGTTTCAGGAATGATACGGGAAGCACTGAGTTTGAGCAAGGCCCGCTGCAATTGACGATGAAAGATGGCAACACGCAGGAGTTGGATGCTACAGGTAAGTGGGAGAGTTTTAATCGGAATGAGGAGCCAGATAACCAAGTTCCTTCCGATGGTGGCTCAGGAAGTACTTCCGAAGGAAGCACGGATGGTTCTTCAGCGGGAAACATAGAGCAGACGGAGGATGGCGATCAGCAGGCCGATCCTTCAACATCGGGTGATTCCACTTCAGATCCTGCTACTGATACAACAACGGATACAGGGACGAATGCACCGTCTAATGCTGGGAGTGGAGACACGGATCAAGGTACGGATGCCGATCAAGCTACTGGTTCCACATCGCCTGACACATCTGTATCCAATGAACAGGATGCGAACACTCCTGCACAGATGTCTATTGGAGAGGTAGATCGTCTCTATCCGTATGGATTGCAGATCGATCTTCCAGCGAATATGGATGCCGAGAGTATTGCCAGTGTGAAGAGTACGCAGGGCAGTATGACTGTAATCCAATTGATGCCTCAGCCGAAGCTGTAAGTTATTTTATATGAGCGTGTTGCATAGATTCATTAAGTGTCTTTTGATCCAATAATGAAAAATGCTGACTTCATACCTTATTAAACGAGCGTATGTGAGATGACCTTGAACTTTAGATTTCAAGGTCATCTTTTTTTATTTGATATGGCGGATATAGCAAACACAAAAAAACTCACACATTCACAATTCAGACACAAAATTTGCGATTCAAGAGTTTGAAAGACAGTCAGAAGTGATAAAGTGCGCGGAATGAATGAGAAAAGGTCTCATGTGTACTTGGGGAAAGAGCGGGATTTCTGCTACAGAAAGACCAAATAAAGCACGAAAAGAGAAGAAAATTTGGTTTTTTATGTTGACAAATGATAATGATTATCAGTATCTTTAGTGTAGAAGATATTTGCGTCGGAAATCACAGAATTACAATTTCGTTTTTGTTGTCATAGCCGGATTACATAACCGGGATAAATGAGAGAGGGATGATCGCATGTTTCGTCTGGAGACGACCAAGCTGGATATCGCTTATGAGGAAAGACTAATTGTAGAGGATCTGAATATTCAGATTCCCCAAGGAAAAATTACAGCACTTGTTGGAGCCAATGGTTCAGGGAAGTCAACCATCCTGAAAACGATGGCACGTATTATGGCTCCAAAAGCAGGTAATGTATTGCTCGACGGGAAGTCCATCCATAAGCAGTCCACGCGTGAAGTTGCCAAGCAACTTGCGATTTTGCCACAGAATCCAACAGCCCCTGAAGGTCTTACCGTTACTGAACTGGTATCGTATGGTCGCTTTCCTTATCAAAAAGGATTTGGCTCCATGCGTGCGGAAGACAAACGTATGATTGAATGGGCTATCGAAGTGACAGCCATGACTGAATTCCATGATCGTCCGATTGATCAACTGTCCGGTGGACAGCGTCAACGTGCCTGGATTGCCATGGCACTTGCCCAAGAAACAGATATCCTTTTCCTGGACGAGCCGACTACGTTCCTGGATATGGCTCACCAGCTCGAAGTATTGCAATTACTGGAGCAACTGAATGCCACAGCCAACCGTACCATTGTTATGGTTGTGCATGACTTGAATCATGCTTCCCGCTACGCACATCACATGATTGGTATCAAAAAAGGTAAAGCCATCGCTCATGGTTCACCTGTGGAAGTTATGAACTCAGATGTACTTCGTGAAGTATTCAACATTGAAGCAGATATCGTGATTGATCCGCGTTCCGGTGTACCGCTCTGCTTGCCTTACGCTCTTGCAGGCGAACGCCAGCAATCGAAGACGCCAGAGCAGCTGGTCATGAACAGTGCGATGGTTCATGCTGGAGGACGGGCAGAACCACGTGTCCAAGCGACAGGAAGTTAACGAAATGGGCCATATGTGGTCCTTACATTATAGAATGAAGCCGCTGTGCGCTATTGCACGCGGCTCTTTTGCATTCATGGGGAATTTGCAACGCATGGTAGCAAAGGGAAGGGGTAGACCCGGGATTTGGTAATCGCATTGGATCAGGTCTATAATAATAGGACAGGCTGTGAGTCCGTTGGTTATGCCAACGTGCTCGCAACAGCCCAAACCAACATATGTCATGGGAGGAATCAGTCATGTCCGTATATTCATATCAGGCGGTAACCACCGCGAACCAAGAAGTCTCACTGGATCTGTATCAAGGTAAGGTATTGGTCATTGCCAATACAGCCAGCAAGTGTGGGCTGACCCCGCAATACGGTGAATTGCAAAAGCTTTATGATCGTTATCGTGATCAAGGCTTGGTTGTACTGGGTTTCCCTTGTAACCAGTTTGGAGGGCAGGAGCCAGGTACAAGTGAGGAAGCGGAATCATTTTGCCAGATTAACTATGGTGTGAATTTCCCGGTGTTTGCCAAGGTAGATGTGAATGGTGAGGGCACTCATCCCCTGTTCCAATACCTGAAGGAGCAACAACCTGGCGTAGGTGAAACAAGCGACATCCAATGGAACTTCACCAAGTTCCTTGTTAACCGCGAAGGTGAAGTGGTAGGTCGTGTTGAACCGAAAGAATCTCCGGAGACAATGATTGCAGATATCGAGAAATTGCTCGGTTAATACAAGAACGTTTGAGAAGCCTGTCCTTGCATAAGCAAAGATGGGCTTCTTTGATTATTTTATATACGCAGATTTATTCTCTTCACAGGTAGGAGTTGGATCCATGAAATCAACTCTGTAATGAAAATTGAAGCCATTTATTTTTTGTATAAGTCAAACATGAGGCAGGAGACGCCTATAACTTTATACGTCCACACTGCGTTCATACAGGGATCACGGAAGCCATTACATAGCATAAACCTGCCCAAATCCGGGGACAATGAAATCAATACAATGAAGGGAAGAAAGGCTTAAATACAGGGAAATGACCTCCTTCGACAAACTTTTTTTGCTCAACCTATTGCAATGTGAAAAATATCACATTATAATGAGTGTATAAAGTGAAATAAATCACATACACAGTTTCGAACAAGAAGTGAAATGTTTCACAACCATAACAACCTTATATTCAAACTCATTTATATATTTCGAGGAGGAACTTTTAATGAAAATCGCAGTTATCGGATGTACACACGCAGGAACCGCAGCCATCGTAAATACCGCCAAATTGTACCCGGATGCTACCATCACGGTGTATGAGCGCAATGACAATATCTCCTTCCTATCTTGTGGCATTGCGCTCTACGTAGGTGGGGTTGTGAAAGACCCTGACGGCTTGTTCTATTCTTCGCCTAATCAACTGGCAGAGCTTGGTGTTGAGACCAAGATGCTTCATGAAGTAACAGCAGTAGATGCCAAGGGCCATACCCTTCAGGCTAAAAACCTGCAAACCGGGGAAGAATTTGAAGATACGTTTGACAAACTGATCGTGACAACGGGGTCATGGCCTGTCGTTCCAAAGCTTGAAGGCATCGAGATGGATAACATTTTACTTTGCAAAAACTACAATCATTCCAACACGATTATTGAAAAAGCCAAAGATGCCAAACGTGTCACTGTTGTAGGTGCAGGATATATCGGCGTAGAGCTGGTGGAAGCTTTCCAAATGAACGGCAAGGAAGTTACCCTGATCGACAGTGTGGACCGGATTTTGAATAAATACTTGGACCCTGAGTTCACGGATGCGATTGAAGATACGTTGACTGGACGCGGCATCAATTTGGCACTTGGTCAAACGGTACAGAAGTTTACTGGTGAAAATGGCAAAGTGACTAAAGTGATCACGTCCAAAGGAGAGTTCGAAACCGATCTGGTTATTCTGTGCATTGGTTTCCGTCCAAATACAGAGCTGCTCAAAGGCCAAGTGGATATGCTGCCAAACGGCGCAATCATCGTGGATAAATATATGCAAACGAGTCAAAAAGACGTCTTCGCTGCGGGTGACAGCTGTGCTATTCATTACAACCCAACAGGCAAAGCATCTTACATTCCACTGGCAACCAACGCCGTGCGGATGGGTACACTCGTAGCCCGTAACCTGGTTCGTCCTACGACACCGTATATGGGTACACAAGGAACATCGGGTATCAAAATTTATGAGCAAAATATCGCGGGTACAGGGATGACGGAAATGTCTGCGGCTGACGAAGGCCTGATTGTTGAATCTGTCGTACTGGAAGACAGCTACCGTCCGGAGTTTATGCCAACGGCTGAGAAACTGTTGCTTAAAGTGGTATATGAGCAGGCTACTCGTCGGATCGTTGGAGCACAGGTGATGTCTCAGGTTGATCTGACCCAATCGATTAATACGATCTCGGTCTGCATCCAAAATAACATGACCGTAGATGAGCTGGCCTTCATCGACTTCTTCTTCCAGCCACATTACAACAAACCATGGAACTTCCTGAACACGGCTGGTCTGCAAGCACTGCCTCCAATAGAAGTAAAAGCACCAGCAATGGTGTAAGGAAGCAGAATAGATGGTTGAACAGAGGGCATGATAAACGCCATACAAAGATAAGTCATGCTTGTCCGTAAATAAGAGGAGTACAATAACTGCCAAGATTACGAAACAAGGCGGACGATTATAAAGGAAAGAGAAGACTGGCGAGTATATCGTCAGTCTTCTTTTTTTTTTGTTTTAGCTACAAAAGGGCTTACTACACTCTTGCTGTCATAACTATTCCAAGACACTCTTAAAGTATCTTTTTAAGTAACATTGTGATAATTTGCACAAAGTTATGTTTAGGACCGAGATACAATTAGGATGTGGTATTCAACGCATAACTAATGAATTTCAGATGGTTTTATCCAATGATGAACAATGAAGGAGAGGATGAATGATATGGCAGCAAAAACACCTCTTGAGGTTGCACAATATACGGCGCAAACAGGCAAGAAGAAGGCTCAATATCCGGTGTCTTCTGTACTGGTGCTTAGTTTTCTGGCAGGGGCTTTTATTGCGCTGGGTTTTCTATTGGATATTCGGGTAATTGCTTCTGCACCAGCAGAGTGGGGGAGTCTGGTCAATCTGATTGGAGCAGCAGTGTTCCCGGTTGGATTAATCTTGGTACTCATAGGTGGTGGCGAGCTGCTGACGGGCAACATGATGGCAGTTCCACTTGCAACGATTGCACGAAAATTATCTGTGGGTAGTATGTTGAAAAATCTAACCTTAGTGACGATTGGTAATTTTGTTGGAGCTTTGTTTGTCGCGTACGCGTTTGGACATGTGCTTGGTCTGACCGGAGAGGGTGTATATCTGGCAAAAGTAGTGGATTTGGCTGGGCATAAGCTGCATGACGGCTTCCTGCAAGCTTTCATCTCTGGCATCGGCTGTAACTGGCTGGTCGCGCTGGCCGTGTGGTTATCTTATGCTTCGGATACGATGAGTGGCAAGGTACTGGGCATTTGGTTTCCAACGATGGCATTTGTGGCGATTGGATTCCAGCACGTTGTGGCCAATATGTTCCTCATCCCGGCGGCAATCTTTGAAGGACATTATTCATGGGGTCAATATGTGATGAATTTCATTCCGGTATGGCTCGGGAATCTTACTGGAGGTGCTCTGTTTGTTGCTGCAGCCTATTGGGTGGTGTACCTGCGCCAAGCTGAGCCAAAAGTGAAACCGGAGGTAGCAACGTCGATCGAACCTATGGAGACGGAGGCTAGAGTGATGTTGAGCAAACAAGCATAGCGGGCACAGCGAGGCATGTATACACGTATATTAGAAGTGAAGACGATTCTGATCTTGCTCGGATCATGGCGAATATGCTGTGACGGAGCAGGGCGGGATCGTTTTTTTGTATGGGGTCTTTGTTGGAGTTTAACGCAAAATAAATTCGCCATGACAAGGTTCGGGGGAACGAAACCTGTTCATGGCGAATTTCGGGAGTGGTCCATGATATGGCATGAGGAGGAAGTGGGGAAACACTAGCCTAATGCCTTATTTTTAATTTACCCCTGAATTCTGAAGTTGAATCAAACTCAAAAACATTTTTTTGAAAATAATTTAAAGCCGCTATAGCGGCGAATATGAAGCAAAAACATACTGTTCTCTTTACGCGATAACCTCGAAGAAGATATGATATAGGGATAGCTTTTAAAGAGGGGAGCCTTACGATGATCGATCAGGAGAATGGTATATTTGCGGCGGTGTGCCCGCTCGACTGTCCGGATACTTGTGGTCTGTTATTACATAAAGAGAACGGCAAAATTGTGAAGGTGGCAGGCAATCCGGATCATCCCATAACCAAGGGTGCCATCTGTAATAAAGTTAGAAATATGACTGAGCGGGTGTATCACCCCGAGCGTCTACAATATCCGATGAGACGTGTAGGAGCCAAAGGTGAAGGCAAGTTTGAACGAATCAGTTGGGATGAAGCGATTCGTGAGATTACGACCAAATTCACTGCATTGTCCGAAACCTACGGCCCGGAGAGCATCCTGCCCTACAGCTTTTACGGTAACATGGGCATTCTCGGCGTAGACGGCATGGACCGACGTTTCTTCAATGCGCTTGGTGCGAGTGTACTGGAGCAGACGATCTGTAACTCTGCTGGAAATACGGGCTGGAAATATACGATGGGTGCCAACCGGGGAACGGTGCCGGAAGATACGGAGCATGCGGATCTCATCCTGGTGTGGGGCGGCAATATCGTCAGTACAAATATGCACCAGGTCGTTTTGGCGGAGAAAGCCCGTAAGAAAGGCGCCAAGATTGTCGTCATCGACGTTCATCGCAATCGTACCGCCCAATGGGGCGACTGGTTTATTCCGCTGTATCCGGGCACGGACAGCGCACTGGCGCTGGGTTTGATGCATGTGCTATTCGAACGGGGACTAACGGATGAAGCGTTTATGCAAAAGTATACGGTGGGTCATGAGGCACTGCGTGATCATGTCCGCAGTTACACCCCTGAACGTGTTGCACGCATTACGGGCGTGCCGGAGGAAACCATTGTGGAGCTGGCCGAACTATACGGCAACGCACAGGCAGCCCATATTCACATCGGCAATGGCCTCCAGCACCATGATAATGGGGGAATGAACGTGCGTAGCGTTGCATGTCTGCCTGCTATTACAGGGCAATGGCTGAAGCAAGGCGGCGGTGCCGTTCGCACCAACAGCTACGCGAGCACAAATAGCGATGCGCTCGAACGTCCGGAGCTGCGGCAGAATCCGGAGCCGCGAGTGGTGAACATGAACCGGATTGGTGAAGCGTTGCTGGAAGCAGAGCAGCCAATCCGGGCGATGATGGTCTACTGCAGCAATCCACTGGTGGTGGCACCGGATACCGAGCGGGTGGAGCGAGGTTTTGCACGGGAAGATCTATTCACGGTTGTGCATGATCTGTTCATGACGGATACGGCGAAATATGCAGATATCGTCTTGCCAGCCACATCTTCATTTGAAGCGACGGACCTGTACACCTCTTATTGGCATCAGTACGTTCATCTGCAAGAGCCGGTGATTGCACCGATTGGGGAGAGCAAGAGCAATGTGGAACTGTTCTCACTGCTTGGGCAGGCTATGGGGTACGATCCTGCAATCTTCGGAGAAACGCCGGAACAGATGATTGAGGACGCACTTCAGGGCACAGGCAACCCCTACATGAATGGGGTCACGTTGGAAGGACTGAAGGAACATCGATTCGTGAAGCTGGATATGACGCCATATGCTGCATATCTGGATCAGCTGCCCACACCTTCAGGCAAAATTGAATTGTATTCCGAGACGATGGAACAGAGAGGGCTTCCGCCGCTCCCTACCTATAGTGCTCTGGTTGAAGGATATGATGGGGAGCATCCGGCTGGACCTGCCGATACGTATCCATTGATGTTCCTGTCGCCGCCAAACCATAATTTCCTGAACTCCACCTTTGGCAATTCAGCCAAACATCAGCGTTTGGAGAAGATGCCTCTATTGCAAATGCACCCGGAGGACGCCGCTCGCAGACAGGTGGAAGACGGCGATGCCGTGATCGTATGGAATGATCGTGGACGCATCGAACTTACCGCCAAGGTAAGTGAAGCTATGTTGCCGGGAACCGTCATCAGCCAAGGCTTATGGTGGGATGGTGACGGGAAGAAGCAGCGGGCGAATTCACTGACGTCCAATCGGTTGTCGGACATGGGTAACGGTGCTACCTTCTTCTCGGCCACTGTTGAAGTGAAGCGTCAATGAGTGTGCTTGCAGCGTGATTTTTTTGAGGTAAGATGAACAACTCCAATGGCCTTTGCACTGACTGTTATGCTGTCAGAGTAAAGGCCTATTTTTATAAGAAGCTGTACTTTAAATGTGTTAAAAATAGTATACGATAGGGCGGTAGGTTCTTTGTCAGGTGTATTAATTTATTAGTTGCCTAAAGTTAAATATAAGTAAATAGACCTAATCTCCCGAAATAATGTAGTTAATTTGTATTAATATTCAAAAAAAGGGTTCCATTATATCCTCTGTATGTCATACTTGAACCAGTAAATGGATTATTTGTTGTTATCTATTTAACTTAATAAGGAGGTATATAATGAAAAGAATTGCTTTAATTACTTCTCTGACACTGATGTTAACATTAGTACTTTCAACCTTTTCTGCTAACACTTACGCTGATAATGTTGGGGTAGAAGATGATCAAATTAAAGAATTGAACTATAATTATTCTGAGCAGGACGGGTTAATTGATATTGACGCGAGCTATGAAGAGACTAAAACAGGAGAGGTAATAGATTTTAATATAAAAGAAGAAAACGGAATACGTACTGTTAAGCATTTTATAGACAATAAACTCGTAGCTGAAGCCATTTACGATATAAGTTCTGACGAAATAGTAACTACTACGGCGGATGGTGAGGTCGTTACACAAAAAGCAAGTGAAATGATTAGTGAGTCAGATGGTAATGCACTTTCTAATGAATATGATAATCAAATCACAGGAGCGGTAGAAACACAAAGCGCTGTTTTGAATGCTTCTCCAGGTTTTAACTTTGTTAAGCAAAAGTATAATACGGCTTGGAAGCAATACGGTTCTATATATCAAAAGCAATCTGTTCTGCAAGATAAGCATTATAAGCTGAATATATCCGCTGGGACTGCTATAGCAACGGTAATTACAATAATAGATATTTATTATACTAAGGGTAAGTTCACTACCTTCTTGAAGGCAATGGGGATCACGATTCTAGGAGTTACAGTTGATTCAATGATTGGTGCCATGGATGCAACTAGATATTTAACACAAGTGGAAGTCTATTCTCAGGGTATGCTAGGATTGGCCTCAGAGAGATATATAGTAAAAGCTACGTTTAATGGCAAAACAGCACAGGTGAATGATGGCGGGGATGAAAGAACTTATGATGAATTAATTGATATCGGGGTATATAATGTAGTACTCCAGAAGCTATAAAGGAATGATGATATGAAGCAATTAACCGAATACGAGGCAGCGAAGAGAGATATCATTATGTCCATTGTTTATATTATTGGTGTCTTAATATTATTTTATATGGCGTTAGAGGCCTCTTTAGTGGTGGCAATTATCATTTGTATGCCTCTTGAAATTGCTTTTATAATTAGATTAATTCATGAAGTCAAAAAGTTTAAAAAGTTAAAAAAAAATGATGCACCTTAGTGGGATTTCTGTGGGATGTATGTTAAAAATAATAAAAAATTTCTTAATGAACTAGTTATACCCTGTTGAGTAGAATTTAAGTTAAAACCTTTGCTTCCAGCGCGTATCGATATTCAGTCGGTGCGCGTTGTTTGAGTTAGGCCTAAAATTCAAATCTACGTTTCTGACATGAATATTAAATACAAGGTCATTTAATGATTTTTTTGTGAAGCCATGTTGCCGGGAACTGTCATCAGCCAAGGCTTATGGTGGGATGGTGACGGGAAGAAGCAACGGGCGAATTCACTGACGTCCAATCGGTTGTCGGACATGGGTAACGGTGCTACCTTCTTCTCGACCACTGTTGAAGTGAAGCGTCAATGAGTGTGCTTGCAGCATGATTTTTTTGAGGTAAGATGAACAAAGGCTAGAATTTGAGCAGGATTATAGTGCAATAGATGCAACACTTCATAAAACCTTCGCTCTGGCTGGTTATGGTTATGCCGTCAGGGCAAAGGTCTATTTTTTATGGCTATTTGTATGTGCAGAGGTACTAAGGAGAATGAACTAGAGATGATGAGATGGCTGGATAACTATCCAAAAGAAGTGAGAATATTTTTATTAGCAAGTCTGGTTAACGCAACCGGCAGTGCACTGATGTGGCCGCTGACCACCATGTATGTGTTTGATGAACTTGAACGAACGATGGCCAACGCCGGTTTTGTGATCCTCATTCAGTCCCTGGGTGGCATCTTTGGACAATTGCTTGGTGGTTCGTTGTACCATCGGGTGGGCGTGAAGAAGCTGATCATTGGTTCACTGGCGCTTAATGCGTTAGGTTTGTTTGCGTTGCCGTGGATTAGTGCGTATTGGGTCGTATTTATATGTGCCATGGGCTGGATTGGGCTGTTCAGTTCATTGTCGCTGCCAGCGATTCAAGCCTTTATTGGCTTCCGGTTTGCGGAGCGACGCGGTGAATTATTCAATATTATCTATGTGGCGAACAATATCGGGGTGGCGATTGGTACGGCGCTGAGTGGTTTCCTGGCTGACTTTTCCTATCACCTCAGCTTTGTACTGAACGGAGTGACCTCAGCCGGGTTTGCGATTTTCTTCTGGTATTATCTATCGCGGGTTGAACCAGATCAGGGGGAAGTGCATCTGACGAAACGCAAAACCGTTCCCGATGGGCCGGGCGTCTGGGCATTGCTGGGTAATACCCGATTATATCTGTTTATGAGCTTGGGCGTGCTCTTCCTGTTATTTGGCAACTCCATCTGGAACACAGGTGTGTCCCCGTATATCATTTCTGAGGGTATGGAAAAAAGAATGTACGGTCTGCTCTGGACCCTGAACGGGGTGCTGATCTTTGTGGGCCAACCTTTTACCAGCTGGGTGAAACGGACCATGGCCCGTACCTCCACTGCCCAGATGACGGCGAGTGCGGTATTCTATGGCATGGCCTACATTGTGATGATTACCATGTACAGCTATCCAGGCATGGTGCTTGCAATGGTACTTGCCACGTTTGGAGAGATGTTGATCTCCCCTGCAACGCCTGCCTTCATATCGGAGCATGCTGGCAGGGCGGCACCTTTTTACATCGGGATATCGGGTGGAATCGGTGCGGTTGGACGGGTTATCGGGCCCTATGCGATGGGGGTCATGTATGACAAACAGGGACTTATTCCTGTAGCGTGGCTGGCAACAGGCACAGCAGCTATTGCGGTACTTGGTTTTGTGTTGCATGCGGTGTTGAACCGTAATCGTGAGGTAAAGGAGTATGGGATGGATACGTAACGCAGTTTCGTAATTTCTTTTCCTGTACCGTACCCATACCCTGATGATATTGTAAAATGAAGCGAGGCTAACCTTCACCCCAGTAGCGGGGTGAGGGTTGTTTTGTCTTTGCAGAGACAAACTCCAATAGCTTGCCAGCGAATGATTTTTCCGATGAGATGAGCCATGAATGTTCAACAATCAGACTTGTTAGGGTGCAATTCCATGTCATTCAATGTCCTCCCCTCTATTTGTGCATAATGCCCATATAATAGAATGGAACTGGTTAAAGGCAGGAGGATGCACACGATGTACAAGGTTTTGTTGGTTGATGATGAATTTATGATCTCGGACGGGATCTCCAGTGTGGTGAACTGGTCCCGATTAGGAACAGAACTGATTGGCATTGCTCAAGATGGATTGGAAGCGCTTGCTTCAATCGAGCGGCAACGCCCGGATATCATCATCTCGGACATCCGCATGCCGGGAATGGATGGGTTACAGCTGGTTGAAGCTGTGGCAGAGAAGTATCAGCATATCTCGTTTATCATGCTCACGGGTTTTACGGAGTTCGAATATGCGAAAACGGCCATGCAGTATGGGGTGAAGCACTATTTGCTTAAGCCCTGCAGCGAGGAGCATCTTGTACAGGCTATCAGTGAATTGGTCAGTGAGAAGCGAGAGTTAACCGATCAGGAGCGTTTTGTGCAGTCGATCCAATATAATCTGGAGCGAGTACTGCCACATGCCAAGGAATATTTTCTGAAAGAGCTAGTCACGAACAGAACATACGGGGTCAAGGAATGGAAGTATTTCGAGGAATTATTCGATGTACAGTTTCAGGATCAGCGTGTGCGGTTGCTGCTGGTAGAGATTGAGGGGGATCATGAGTATTTGCACTTGTTCGCGGTGAAGAACATTGCCGAAGATATTTTTCACAATCCAATATTAAGTGCCACGGTTGGAAGGCATGTGCTATTAATTATGGAGGACAAGTTGTCTGAAACGCAGTTGTTCCATAATATCGATGAGATTCGCGCCACATTTACCCGATATTATCATGATGATCTCACGATAGCGCTAAGCGAGCCAGGAGACCTCTCGCAGGCACGCCATTTGTACATGCAGACGCTGGTTTATCTCAATTACCGCTTTTACCTCGGTGAGGGCAGTCTCATTATGGAACGGGATATTTACTCTCCCGGAGAACGCATTCTTCCTGAATTCGAATACGATCCGGAGCGGATGGTTACTGCAATCAAGGCGGGACACTGGCAGGAAGTTGGATCAGAGCTGAACCGGATGTTTCAGCTGCTTGCCAGCTTACGATACGATATATCCCAAACGAAGTCCTATCTTATTCAGATGTTTATGGAGATGATTCGACTTAGTGGTTCTGCCGAGATGAAAAGGTATATGGACCAGTTGCCAGGCATGATTGAATCCAGCACCCTGCATTCTTTTCAACAGTTTCTGCTTGCCGTCGCCAAAGAAATCACCTTGCGCCGCTATGATCAACATCGCTCCAGACAATCGCAGATGGTAGGCAGTGTGAAACAGTTGGTAGAGAAACGCTACAAGGACGAGACATTAACACTCCAGTCCATCGCTGGGGAAATATACATGAATCCAGACTACATCGGCAAAATGTTCAAAAAAGAAACTGGTGAGAAATTTACGAACTATGTGTTAAGCTACCGCATCCGTAAAGCGTTGGAGCTTCTGGAGCAGGACGGGAACTGCACTGTATCCTCGCTTGCCGAACAGACAGGCTTTGGTGCCAACTGGCCGTATTTCAGCAAAATGTTCAAGAAATACACGGGTTTCTCCCCTTCCGAGTATAAAAAAGTACCTTAAGACAGCGTTGCTGTCGCTTCCACATAGCTAATCTTTATATCCGATCTGCATCTAATCTGTGATCGGGCCCTGTATGCCATTCATCGGCAGCAGGGTCTTTTTTTGTCGGACGGAACTCGGTTTTGAACATCCATTTATCGGAAATGAGCATGGGAAGAAAAGGCGCTCGATTCTATCATTAGAAGTGTCATGTTAAGTAATGAACATCGAGTGGAGGTTGAGTGGATGGAGCTGAATCGAAGCCGGGGGATCGAACCTGGGCGTTTGAAGCCAGCTGGCAAATGGAGTTCGGTGAAAAAGGAACTTGTCCGCAACAGATACGTCTATCTGATGCTCGTTCCTGTGGTAGCCTACTATCTGATTTTCAGCTATGGGCCAATGTACGGGCTACTGATGGCATTTCAGGAATCCTACAACCCGATCAAAGGAATCTTGGCCGGCGAATGGGTTGGATTTGACAACTTCACCATGTTTTTTGAAAGTTATTATTTCTGGCGACTGATTAAGAACACACTGATTTTGAGTTTTTACAGTATTGTATTTGGTTTCCCGGCTCCGATTCTACTAGCACTGTTGCTGAATGAAGTCCGGAAGAAGTGGTTCAGAGGTGCAGTACAGACCATCAGTTATATGCCGCATTTTATTTCGGTTGTCGTCGTGGTTGGAATGTTGAAAACGTTCTCATCTCTGGACGGTGGGTTATTTAACGTCATTCGTGACTTTTTTGATCTGCAGCCGATTATGTTTTTGGCGGAAAAAGATATGTTCCGTCCGATGTACATCCTGTCCAACATATGGCAGGGCGCAGGCTGGGCCTCGATTATCTTTTTGGCAGCGCTCAGTGGTATTGATCCTCAATTGTATGAGGCTTCCAAAATTGACGGTGCAGGCCGCTGGAGACAGCTGTTACATATTACACTGCCGGGCATTATGCCCACGATTGTGATCATGTTAATTCTGCGTATGGGGGCGGTCATGAACGCGGATTTTCAGAAAATATTGCTGATGCAAACGGCACCGACCTATGAGACATCGGATGTCATATCCACCTTTGTTTATCGATCCGGTATTTTGGAGGGGAACTATACGTATTCAACCGCCATCGGACTATTTAACGGCGTCATTAATTTCGCGCTGCTCATTATCGCGAACGCGATCAGCAGAAAGCTTAACTCAACCAGTCTATGGTAATCGGAAGGTGAAGCGATGAAACAGTCTATAGGGGAACGACTTTTTGATGTATTTAATACACTGCTGCTCTTGGTGATCATGGTTTTATGCTTGTACCCGATGCTGTACGTGTTCAATTCTTCAATCAGCGACCCGGACCAGATGCTGCGTTCCCGTTCACTGATGCTCATTCCTGAAGGTTTTCAGCTGGGAGCGTACAAGTCGGTATTTCAGGATACTCGCATCTATACGGGATATATGAACACCTTGTTCTATGTTGTGGTGGGTACCGCCATTAATCTGCTCATGACTTCACTGGCTGCATATGGGCTGTCACGCGGTGATCTGATGGGCAGAAAAACGCTGATGAAATTAATTACGTTCACGATGTTCTTCGGCGGGGGTATGATTCCGACTTTTCTGCTGATTCAGAATCTGGGCATGGTGGATACCCGTTTTGCGCTTATTATTCCGGGTGCCATCAGCACGTTTTATTTCCTCATTATGAAAACAAACTTTGAGGGCATTCCGATCAGTCTGATCGAATCGGCGAAGCTTGATGGTGCCAATGACTTTCTGATTTTGTTCCGAATTGTACTGCCTTTGTCGAAACCGATCCTGGCGGTCATGATGCTGTATTATGCGGTTGACCATTGGAATGATTATGTCGGACCGATGCTCTACCTGCGTAGTCAGGAGTTGTATCCGATCCAAATTATTATGCGTGATATTCTGATCAGCAGCAGTACAGAGGCCATGGGCGCTGGCGCTGATACCGGCTTTGCCATTGGGGAGAACATCAAATATGCGACTATTATTATCTCCACGCTGCCGATTATGCTGGTATATCCGTTCATCCAACGTTATTTTGTTCAGGGCGCTCTAATCGGTGCTGTGAAACAATAAAAAATGTAATCTATGGAGGCGAATTACGTGAAAAAAAGAATGGGGTCCATCCTGTTGTCATCGCTACTTACCATATCTTTACTGGCGGGCTGTACGGGTGATAATGAACCAGGTACCGCAGAGCCAGCAGAAGGAACAGAACCTGCGGTTCAGGCGTTGACCGAGATTCCGCTACCGATTACAAGTGAGCCATTTACCATTGATTACTGGCGCGCCAATGATGCCAAACTGACAGCTTCCTTGAACAATTTTGGCGATATGGCGGCTTATAAGGAAAAGGAGAAGCTGACAGGCATAAAAGTGAAGTTCACACATCCTCCGCTTGGACAACAGCGTGACCAGTTCAATCTGCTGATCTCCACGAAGGAGCTGCCGGATGTCATTTATTATAACTGGGCGGATGCCGTTGGCGGACCGGAAAAAATGATCAAGGACGGCCGGATCATCCGGTTGAATGAATTGATCGACAGTTATGCACCAAACTTAAAGCGGATTATTGAATCCGATCCGGATGTGAAAAAGCAGATTGCACTCGACGATGGAACGATCTATATGTTCCCGCTGCTGAAGCTGGATGCATTGAAGCTGAATGCCACTTCAGGTTTAATTATGCGCCAGGACTGGCTTGATAAATTAAATCTCAAAGTACCTACCAACATTGATGAGTGGTATACGGTGCTTAAGGCATTTAAGGAACAGGACCCTAACGGCAACGGCAAGCCAGATGAGCTACCATTCACCGGAAACTGGGGACCGGGTAACCTGACCAAGCTCCATGATTTTGCCGCGGCATTTGGTGTAATTGGTGGTTTCCAGATGAATGGAGACAAGGTGGAGTTTGGACCGATTCAGCCGGGCTACCGTGATTTCTTGGAGACCATGGCCAAGTGGTACAAAGAAGGGCTGATTGATCCCGAGATCATGACCAATGACGGTAAAGCTTTCGATTACAAGGTCACCAGCAATCTGGCAGGCGCATATCAGGGTGGTGTGTTCAGCGGCATGGGGAAATACTTCAATCTGATGAGAGATACGGATCCGAACTTTAACGTGACGGGTGTACCATGGCCTGTATCTCCGGATGGAACTTCGTATGCGACATTTAATCTGGACGCTAAAGTGTTGTCTTATGGTGAGGCTATTACGGCTTCCGCAGACGAAGACAAATTAAAATATATTGTTCAGTGGATGGACTACAACTATAGCGAAGAGGGTAGTGATCTGTTCAACTTTGGTATCGAAAATGACAGCTATGTTCGTGACGGGGAAGGTGTCAAATTCACAGATACCATCATTGATAATCCGAACGGTCTAACGTATGACCAGGCACTGGCTTCCTATGCCTTATCCATTATGGACGGTCCAATCAATCAGGATAGTCGTTATCTGGATGCATTATTATTTGACGATGGACAGCGTGCGGCAAATGCGGAATGGATGAAAGCAAGCTCAGCATTAACGCTTCCTCCAATTCGTTTGTCAACAGATGAGGTGACCACAAGTACATCCATCATGAGTCAGGTGAATACGTATTTGAATGAGACGATGACTGCCATTATTAGCGGACAGAAGCCGATCACCGAATTTGACAAGATGGCCGAAACAATCAAGAGCATGGATATTGACCGGGCGATTGAGGTTCATCAGGCTGCGTATGATCGATATCAGTCCAAATAATACGTGAGAAATCGAGCGCTAAAACTTTGGGGAAACCTTCCTGTATGTGATATACCTAGTAGTATCACGTGGTTCAAAGGAGCGCTTTGGTCATGACAGCCTACCGCAAACTCAGCATCAAAATGAAAATGTTTCTGATGATTATGTTCATGATGGCGTTTGTCATCATCCTCGCGTTTGGGTCCTTGTATTATACGTACTCGGTGTATGACAAACAGCTGTTTGATAAGTCGTCCCGACTTCTGAACCTTTCTTCGTCTACAGTGGATGTTGAACTTCAGAAGTTGGAAGCGTTATCATTAAACATGATCTCCGATACGCAGATTCAAAGAGCCTTGAAGTCGTTGCTGGATGACGATAGCGCATATTCAAGCTTTATTGAACGAAAAAAGATCACGGATCGGCTATGGGAGCATATTAGTGGGGCTGCACGATATGTGCAGTCCGTTCATCTGATTGATTCCAGGGGAAGAGTCAATAAATATGGCGAGACACTGACCGTATCTCAGGAAAAATATGATCGGATGATTGCGGCTGCGGAGCAGGCCAATGGTGCAGTGCGCTGGTTATACCCGGATGACGATGACCCGATGCTGGTTATGGTGCGTCAAGTGCGAGCCTATGAACCGATGACCCTGGAACCAGTAGGCATACTGTTTCTGCGTATTAATATCGAGCGACTCGTCGAGGAGTATGCGGGCATCGATAGCCAGGACAGTGACATTATTTTAAAAGCAGGTAGTGATGTGGTGTATCCTTATCGCCAGCTTCCAGAAGCGGTGTCCGCCGGACTGAATCCACTTCCAGGCAGTGGGGGATATGAGATCAAAAATCTGAATGGGAGGGAGATATTTCTTTCCCAGAAGAAATCCGCATACACCGACTGGGTGTATTATAATATGGCCTCTTATGATGAAATTTTTGAACGCATTATATGGTTGAAAAATATACTGATCGTCGTTTATCTTATCGCCATTCTGGTTGTTCTCGCGCTTGGTATGGTGTTCGCACGAAGTCTGACAAGGCCGATCAGGCAGCTCATCAGTCAGATGAAGGAGGTTCAGTATGGGGATCTGGAGAATATAGACGCCAATCTGTCCATTCCAACGCACCAGTACATGGATGAACTGGGGTTACTACAGCGTACGTATCGACTGATGATTACACATATTAATACATTGATTAAAGAAAATTATGCAAGCCAGTTGGTCATTAAAGAAACGGAGTTCAAGGCGCTACAGGCGCAGATCAATCCCCACTTTCTGTATAATGCGCTGGATTCGATCCATTGGCTCGCCAAAAAGAACAGACAGGAGCAAATCTCCAGTATGGTGCTATCACTTGGGTATTTGCTGCGTTCCTCCATCAGCTTCAAGCAAAATATCATTACTATTGCCGAAGAGCTGGAGATCGTCAATCATTATATCACCATTCAAACCTACCGTTTCCGGCAGCGGCTGGATTTCCGTATGGATGTGCCTGCTTCTTATCTGGGGTGTGCCATTCCCAAGTTAACCCTACAGCCATTACTGGAGAATGCCATTCAATATGGTCTGGAACCACAGGTTGGATCATGTCTGATTCGAGTGTATGCCGAGATATCAGGTGGCAAGCTGGCCCTTATCGTGGAGGATCACGGTCCCGGCATGGAACCTGAATATGTGGAACAAGTGCTGCGCGGAGAAGTGAAAACCAGAGGTACAGGTATTGGTCTGCTGAATATCAGGGAGCGGGTACGTCTGGCTTTTGGCGAAGAATATGATGTTTTGCTGGAGAGCAAGCCGGGGCTTGGAACGAGAGTAACGGTGCTGCTGCCACCCCCATCACCAGGTAAGGAGGAGAGGCTATGAGAAGATTATGGCGAACCATAGGCATGATCTGTCTTATGCTGACTCTTCCTGGCTGCGTGAACCAGTTGGATCAAAGGCCAGGCATGATTGTGGACGAAGAGCCGATAACGCTGCGAATCGCATGGTGGGGCGGGGAGTTCCGCAACAATGCAACGATAGCTGTTATTAACCTGTATGAGAAGTTGAATCCACATGTAAACATTGAATACGAATATAGCAGTTTCAACGAATACTGGAGAAAACTTGCCCCACATGCAGCAGGCAATGCGTTGCCCGACATTATCCAGATGGACATCTCCTATCTGTCCCAGTACAGTTCGCTGCAACTGTTGGAGGATATGACACCGTACATGCAGAGTGGGCTAATCGACACGACATATATTGAGAAGGAACAGCTGGAGAGTGGTAGCCTGAATGGAAAAACCTATGGTCTCAGTTTGGGGGTTAACGCCATGCTCAGTATCTATGATCCGGAAGTGTTGAAGGCCAATGATATTGAATTGCCAACGGATACGTGGACATGGGCGGATTTTGACCGGATGGGCGAGCAATTGCTGGGGAAAGGCATCTATTTGGGAACCTATTTCACGCCGGAACAGTTTTTCGCGTATTACTTGAGACAGTACGGTTCCAAGCTGTACGCCGAGGATGGCGAGAGGTTGGGTTATGAGGATGATGGACTGTTTATTGATTACTTTGGCAGGATGCAGCAGCTCGCGGAGAAAAAGCTTATTTTTGCACCGGATATCTGGACATCCGACATTGGCAAACCCGACAACGACCCGTTTTATCTGGGAGAGGCTTTGTTTAGCTGGGGGTATTCCAACCAATTTATCAGTACCGCTCAGCGTTATGGCAAACCCTTAACCATATCCCCGATGCCTGGGCCAAATAGCCAGGATGGGTTGTACTTGAAACCAGGCATGTTTTTCTCCATGGCGGGCAATTCCAGGCATAAGGAGGAAGCTGCCAAGTTCATCAACTTTTTTGTGAATGATTTGGATGCCAATCTGCTGCTCAAAGGAGAGCGGGGGGTGCCTGTCTCATCCAGTGTCAAAGAGCGGATGAAACTGGTGGTTGAACCGGAACTGGCGCAGGTGTTTGACTATATTGATTGGGTTGCGGATAACAGCACTCAGATGGACCCGCCTGATCCTGTAGGTGCGCCAGAGGTCACTGCGGTGTTACGTGAGTTGTACGATCTCTTGTTGTTTGGCAAAATTACGCCTGAGCAGGCGGCGAAGGATTTCCGTGAGCGGGCGAACGCCATTCTGGGTGGGAAGTTATAAGAATGGACTAGATCATATATGTATTTAATGGACTTGGGGCTGTTGTCGTTCACAAGCTCAACCTTCATTCTACTCGGGTGAGGGTTTTTGTTATGGAATGGTGTATATTTCCTCTAGTATAATGAAAATGGGTAGTTGTCCTATCTGTAGATTAGATAGATTCTATCCATATATTAATGGATGAGGAGTGTCAGGACATGTCCATACATCAGATAGGTCACAAGGTGTCTTTTGCCGATATGAAAACGAAGTTGCCTCAGGAGAGCTGGATGTACACTCAGAATGAAGCGCACAACGGTGAATTTGAAGCCGAGGAAGTATGGTTACATTCTGGTGATCTTCATATCAGTGAACTGTTGTTGGATGAAGGACCTTTTTTGATCTTGGTTGAAGGAAATCTGACAGTGGATCGTTATATTGGAAATACAAGTTCCGACGCGGCCAGTTCAAATCTGGTTGTACTTGGGAATCTCATAACGCCCTATATGATCGTGGGTGGGCAGGAAATATATATTACAGGTAATCTCTATGTGGAGGATATGTTCTGGGGGGATTATAACCATGGAGAATTGACAGTGAGAGGGAATGTAGAAGGTGGATTGCTGGTAAGTACCGATCAATATACGATTCAGGTTCAAGGACAGCGTAATGTGAAGCGTCAGCTTGAAGAATGGGAGGATCTCGGACCATGGCGGGGCTTTGACATGTTGGCGTTATTGGTTCCTGAATGTGTGATTGATGAAGATACAGAGCCGTTTCCTTGGCGAGAAGAAATGTTAAAGAGGCTGCAGCAAGGACAACCTGTAATCAACCGAAAGTACATTCATGCTGATGAATCAGAGCCAGATGTGCCGGATTGGTTCGAAGATCATCGAATTACCGCTGAGAACATAGAGCGTCTTACTCATCCATCTTTGTTGCCTGTAAGAGAGGAGGATGAGTTACTGAACAGCTATGAATTTTGGTTGGACGAGCAATTTTGCCGAGTATCGGTCTATGGAGATGAGTATACGGAGGGGTATTTCCGCAGTCTGTATTTTCAGGATGACCACAATTGTGCATTGTTGCTTAAGATGGAGCCATCAGATCAAGGTTCCAACTCTCCTGATAAACATCTCGTACAACCGGGTGAACCTGTCTGGATGATCTCAGGAGCATATCGTTATCTAAACAATGAGAAGTCGGAATGGAACGTATTTTCGGAGAACTCACCTGCTGATATTCAGCAGTTAAGCGAGCAAGGATGGAGCACCTTGTTGCAGTCTGTATCGAATTATCAGTATGCCCGTTCCTTAATTTCGCACCAACTGATCCACGATTTATTAGCACTGCCTGTCGTGGAGCCATATGACGATTATTATGATGATGATCGGCACGGGCTGTGGATTGGAGAGTTATATTATGCATTTCGACAAGCAGGTCAGATGTCTGATGGTGTTCCCCAGCCAGCTATGCTACGTATTGGAAGAGAGTATGTGGATGCTCAAGGGGAGACGCAGGTGGAGAAATACTATTATACCCTGCACCAACATGCGGACGGCTCGGAAAGTGTGTTGATCGAATACTCGGCTCAGAAGGACGAGGATGAGGAAGAAGAATCGGTGTTGCTTGAACTTCATTATATAGGCGGCTCTCAATTACTACATGCCGTTCAATTGCTCGAACGTGGACGCCAAGTGCTCATTCAAGCAAATGAGGACTTACTGAATGGGGAGCCGCCGTACGCTGCTGAATCATTTGCGAAGCGATTCTGGAAATCAAAAGGATACCTGAAATGAATAAAACAACCTTCACCTCTAGTTTTGAGGGAAGGTTGTTTTGTCGTTGTATTTACCCAAACTGGGCTTGATGTAGTCGGCTGTACGAGCCTTTACGTGCGAGCAGTTCTTCATGGCTTCCTTGTTCAGCGACACTGCCGTTCTCCACCACCACGATACGATCGGCGTGTCTAATGGTCGCCAGTCGATGGGCAATCACCAATGTCGTACGGCCTTGAGCCAGCTCGGACAACGCCAGTTGAATGGCAGCTTCCGTCTCGGTATCAAGGGCAGAAGTGGCTTCATCCAGAATGAGAATGGGCGGGTTTTTCAGGATCATTCTTGCGATGGATAAACGTTGCTTCTGTCCGCCGGACAATTTCACGCCACGTTCACCGATCATGGTATCGAGTCCATCTGGCTGGGACTGTACCAGCTCTTCCAGTTGGGCCCTGCGAATGGCTTGCCAGATTTCTTCATCGGAAGCATTCAGTTTGCCGTATGCAATATTTTCTCGAATCGTTCCATCAAACAGGAAAATATCCTGCTGCACAATCCCAATATGGGAGCGCAGTGATTCCAGTGTCATGTCCTTCACCGGAATGCCATCAATGGAGATATGTCCTGCATCCACATCGTAGAAACGTGGGATCAGACTGCATAACGTCGTTTTACCTCCGCCCGAAGGTCCAACCAAAGCAACCGTCTGGCCTGCTTGAATATCCAGATTAACCTGAGACAGCGTAGGTTTGTGTTCTCCATAAGAAAAGGTAACGTTATGGAAAGCAATATCACCTTTGACATCCGGAATCGGTTTTGCCTGGGGTGTATCTTCTACATCCGGTACGGCCTCAAGCAACTCCAGGTAACGTCTGAATCCGGCGATGCCTTTGGGGTACGTCTCGATGACGGAGTTAATCTTCTCGATCGGTCCAAGGAATACATTGGATAACATCACAAAAGCGATGAATTCCCCGTAGGTCATACTGCCTTGAATGACAAACCAGGTTCCACATACCAGTACAAACAGGGATACAAATTTCATCAGAATGAAGCTAAGTGAAGAGTTCCAAGCCATAATGCGGTAGGTGATCAGTTTAGTGAGTCTGAAACGTTCGTTGTTCTCGACGAAACGTCCTACTTCATGTTTTTCATTGGCAAAAGCTTGTACCACACGGATGCCGCTCACATTGTTCTCGACCCGTGCATTATAATCGGCGATATCCGCAAACATGCGCTTGAACGCCTTGGACATTTTGCGACTGAAATACAGCGACAGATAGATCATCAGCGGCACAATGATGAACGTCATCACAGCGAGCTGCCAGTTGATCCCCAACATAATCCCGAAAGCTCCGGCGAGTGTCATGAGGGCAATGAACAGGTCCTCGGGTCCATGATGCGCAATCTCACCAATATCCATCAGATCGTTGGTCATGCGGGAGACCAGATGCCCGGTCTTATTGTTATCGAAGAAGCGGAAGGACTGCTTCTGAACACGCTGGAACAGTTCACGCCGCATATCGGATTCGATGTTAATGCCGAGCTTGTGGCCCCAATAGGTCACTGCATAATGGAAAAAGGAACTGAGCAGGTAGATGCCGAGCAACCCGACACACGCCGCTAAGATCATGGACCAATTGCCAGCCGGAAGCAGTTGATCGACCACCCGGTTCACGGCAAGTGGAAAGGCCAGCTCCAGCAGAGCGGCAGCGATGGCACAGGAGAAGTCCAAGATAAAGAGTCTTTTGTAAGGACGATAATAAGACATAAAACGGCGAAGCATATGTAAGTCCTCCTCGATATCACACAAATGCCCGAGCAGGATCATTAGCCTGTCCGGACACCTGTATTCATGCTTATGTTATTTGCGGTTTTGCTCTGCACGTTCTACGATCATATCGGCGAATTCCTCAGCCTGACCTTGAATCGCAATCGGGTCGAAGTACCAGTAACGGTCTTCCAACAATTCGTACACCTGATTGTTTTTCACAGCCGGCAGGGATTGCCAGATGGAATCACCTTGGTAATTTTTAGTGTTCTCTCCAACGGTTAAGAAGATATGATCCCCTGCATAATCACCAACAACTTCACGCGAAATTTCTTTCCATTGGGTATCACCCATCAGTTCTTTTTTGGTGATTTCGAGTGGGGCAAGTTGCAAAGCACTGTAAACCGCTTGTCCTCCTCGACCAAAATTGTCTCCATATCCATAATAACTCTTGTCGGATACTTCAAGGATGGAGAAGGTTTCCTCCGGTTTAATGACTGTTTTCACCTTAGCGCGAGCGGCTTCAATCCGTTCATCGTACGTTTTCAGCCATGCTTCGGCTTCTTCGGATTTGTTCATCAGCTCCCCGAATCCCCGGATTTCATCATATACATTGGTGAATGTACCATAAGGAATCACTACGGTAGGTGCGATTTTTTGATAACTCTCAATTTCGCTGGCCTGATCAGAGTAGGTAATGATCAGATCCGGGTTCATGGCAATGACTTTCTCCATGGATACCGCCGCTCGATCACCGATACTTTCGATGCCCTCCACCTGATCTGCATAGAACGGGTTTTCCAAATAATATTGAACAGCACCAACGGGTTTCACACCCAGTGCGAGCAGATCACTTACGTACATATCGGTAACGATTCGTTTCGGTTCAGCCGGAATCTCAACATCCCCGCTTAATGACTTGTAGATCCGTGTAGCGTTTGAATTGTCTGAACCGGACGACGTGTCTGTGTTCGTCTCGGAAGAGGCTGTTGTTGTTTCGGTTCCCGCTGCCGATGTCTGTTCAGTGGCAGTCGAGCCTGTTCTGCTGCTACATGCAGCCAGAATCATAATGATGGCGAGCATAAGCAGCAAGCCGGAAAAGCGTTTTTTTGCAGCAAACATATTTGTGTTCCCCCTGTGTATAATCAATAATGATTATTATTCTCATTAATAACATAGAGGAAGATGTGATATTTGTACATGGACAACTATGATCACTACTGCATGGACAATTATGATGTGAGATGACGCATGATATGCTGCAACTGCTCCATAACGGACAAGGGATCAAATCCATAGAACATGTCGGCATCAATCTCGTATACACGTCCTTCACGAACGGCGGAGAGGGTACCCCAAGATTCCTGATTTAGCAAGTTATCCAGCATTTCTCGTTCGGCAGGTTCCTCAGGGAAGGCGACAAACATGTGATCTGCGGCATACAAGTGAATCTCGGACAACGGAACATGAACGTACCCCGTAAGTAACTGTCCATCCTGCTCCATACGTGAGGGTGGAGTGAAGCCCAGCGATTGATACAGTACATGAGAAGCTCTGCCCCAGCCATGACCATAGATATAAGCCCCTTCATCTCCAATCATAAACATGCAAACGGCGGACCCTCGTGTTCCTTCCATCTGTTGGTCCAACGTATGATTGGCTTCTTGCTCAAGTTGATGATATTGATCTAACAACGCTTGTGCATTGGACTCAAGCCCGGTAATTCGACCCAAAAGAAGAAGCTGCTCCTGCCAATCGAGTTCCTCAAAAGGCATCAGAATGGTCGGTGCGATCAGACGTAGTTCATCGGAAGCGGGATGCGGTGCATACCCGATAATGACATCAGGCTGAGCGTGTGCAATCAGATCCGTATGTCTAACCAGCTCATATTCGGAATGTCGCTCAAATGGTTCATGACCATCATGATCATGTTCCCCCAGTTTTTCTTCCATCCAGCTGGCGACGGCGCCCATGTGGGGAGTATGGCCCAGTGCCAGAAGTGAGGCTGTATAATTGTAAGTCAAAGATACAATCTTCTTGGGCATTTTTCGGTAGTGTGTTGGTGCTGATCCAACCATCTGTTTGAATTTGCGGCTCAGATAGAAGGTGTCCCTGTAGCCTGTCAGTTGTGCAATTTCCTGTAGCGTAGGGTTCGCGAACAACAGATGTTCTTGAGCCATCCTGATTCTGAGACGGGTCACATATTCAACAAACGTAAGACCTGTATGTTTCTTGAACTCCCGTGAAAAATGCTCAGGACTCACATTTGCATCCCTAGCCAATTGTTCGCGGGTCAGCGGATGGGTATACATCTGATGGATATGTCTAAGCACGGCATCAAGCCAGGAGTGATCTTCATGAGCATAATGAGTCACATGATCCCGCAAAATATCCAGTAACTCATAGAAAAGCATATGTGGCCTAAAGGGGCTGGAATCACGGCCTGCCGTACTGGCTTGAACCAGCTCTACTGCCCTGTCGGTGAGAGTACGACTCGCAATGGGAACTGGTATCCCGAACGGCCAGAACAGCTGTTCATTTTCAGTGGAATCAAAAGCAATAGCAATGCCCTGTACTGGCGACAGGGAGCCGCGTTTGTTCTCGTGCTGAAGCAGGGTTCCAGCTTGTCGAACGACTGCAGAGCCTGCATTTAATGTCAGTTTACCCTCTGCACTGATCAGCCTGGCCTGGCCAGCAGTAATGACGTATAACACATGAAGAGTGCTCCACATCTCATCTATGCGGGAGAATGCCTCGCGGTCGTGAAGCTGCACCAGATGGCACAGCTTGAAGAGGGCAACAGGTACGGACTGAATCTTCTGCAAGGAAATGGGACGGGACAGCGATTTTTTATGGTAAATAGGCTTGGAAATATTCATTTGATAACTGTCTCCTTACATAAGTCAGCAGGGACAGTATTCGTCTCATGCCCCTGGTGTACTGGCGTAATTCTCGGATCTCGACTATTATGCAGTATATACTATAAACGGAGTGACGTGGATGGACAGATTGAACAAATCAACTTTTTATTTGAAAAATAGATAAAGTGGTTGAAATCGCTATCAACACCGACTATAATGAAAATGTCGAAACGTTTCAATCTGGCGTTTACTGCCAGTTTCATTGTATTAGGCACGAACTGTTTATAGAGCGCCAGATTGAAAGACGTGTCATGACCATCACTAATGGTATGGATTGGAACGGGACGCATTCAACCGTGGCCCCATAAGGATGGGAACGAGGATTTTTTTTGAGAACACCTCGAAACGTTTCGATTGACATCCATCGCTATGATATGTATAAAGATTAATAAACGATAATGAAGGATTTAGTGGTTGTTCTAACCATGTATCGTATAGAATGTAGATAACCTTGAATTTGTTTTAGTTTAGAAGGAGCGAACGTGGAATGGCAACGATTAAGGATGTGGCAAAGCTGGCAGGTGTAGCACTCTCGACTGCTTCCTATGCGCTGAGCGGGGATAGCAAGGTTAGTGCCAAGACCAAGGCTAAAGTGCTTGAGGCAGCACGAGAACTGAATTACCGCAAGAACGGCTTTGCCATGGACCTGAAACGGAGCCGGACAAACACGATAGCTTTGATCTTGACCGATCTGTCGGGCCCATATTACTCGGAATTGATCCGTAGTGTACAGGATGTAGCCCTCGCGAACGGGTATGACCTGATTGCGTGCAGCTCCATGGGTGGACGGGATTCAACGGCAGTGCGATTTTTGCGTGAAAAAAGAGTAGATGGAGCCATCATTCTGGCGCATAACATCCATGATGATATTCTGGTGGAATCTGCCGGTCATCGTTTTCCGATCATTGTGATGGATCGTCAACTGTCGAGCGACCACCTGGTCAACGTGCTGGTGGATGGAGAGCAGGGCGGTTACCTTGCTACCCGCCACCTGATTCAGGCAGGACATCAGAAGATTGCTTATATCAGTGGTCCATCCAACTCGTATGACAACGCGCTCCGTTACCAAGGGTATCTGCGAGCGATGCGGGAAGCGGGGCTTGAAGAAAAGTCCAAATGGCGTCTGAACGGTAATTTTGTACGTGAGGGCGGATACAGTGCAACCAAAATGATGATCATGCAGGGCGAGCTTCCCTCAGCGGTATTTTACGGTAACGATGAGATGGCGATTGGTGGCTTGAAAGCATTGGAAGAGCGTGGTGTATCGGTGCCGAATGATATTTCTGTGATCGGTTTTGATGATATTCAGTTGTCCGAATATGTGCATCCACCGCTGACAACGATACGCCAGCCGAAGCATGAAGCCGGGTCGCTCGCCGGACATCTGTTATTCCAGATGCTCAATGGCGAAGCGGTTGACCCTTCATATACGTTAACGATTAATATGATCGAGCGAAGCTCTGTACGTTCGGTTTAGACCGAGTCTGAACAACAAAGAACTGCCTGCATGCTGAAGTGAAAGTTTAATGATGGGGTTATCGTCCGGACGGGCTGTAAAAAGCCGGTTTGAAGAGGCCCCTATTCTTTTTCAGATTTATCGAAACGTTTCGATTTTAACTAATTCAAGGAGTGAACCTTATGACAACGATGATTAATGAACCGATCCGGTTAAGTGCCGGAGAGTTATCCTTTACCTTTTTGAACAGTGGCGACCTATACCAGGCTACATCCGGTACAACGATGTTAAACCAGTTGCTCAGCAACCAGATTGATGGATCATTGAACAACCTGTATCTGCGTGTACATGAGGGAGAGAATATCAGCTCGTTCCCGTTGCTCGGTGTACATTCGAACAGCAAGGTGATTACAAGCAAGGCACAATCCAGCAACCAGTTGATCTGGGAGGGAACAGTCCAGCTGGAAGGTAGCGAAAAAGGCATTGGCTATCAGGTCGTATTTACGGCTACACCTCAAGGTGTATGGTTCTGGGATGTGAAGCTCACAGGACAACAACATAACGTAGACGTGGTATACGGACAGGATGTTGGGCTTGCAGATCCAGGTGCGGTACGCAGCAATGAAGCTTATCTGTCACAATACATTGACCATACGGTGTTTGAAGATGAAGCGAAAGGTTATGTGGTGTGTTCCCGTCAAAACCAGCCTCAGGGCGGCGTATTTCCTTATATGCAACAAGGTTCCATGACCAAAGCAGTCGGTTACTCCACAGATGGATTCCAATTCTTCGGTCTGTCGTACAAGGAAACGAATCAACCAGAGAGCTTGAATCGCCCAACGCTGGCGAATGAGACGTATCAGTATGAATTTGCCTACACGGCGCTGCAATCTGAACTGCTGAATCTGAACGGAGAAGCACAGGTAGTCTTTTATGGACTAGCGAAGCCTAATCATGCCGAAGGAATCTCTGCACTGGAATTCGGAGATGAAGTTACAGCAGCATGGAATGAAGTACAGGCTCTGACTGTGGAAAACGGCGATACGTTGGAACAGGTGAAACTGTCCTCCTTCCTGGGTGAACCACTGGTTACGCTTGATCTGACACAAGATGAGATTCATGATCTGTTCCCTGATCGTCATCAGGAAGAGCACAGCGGTGAGAAACTGTTATCCTTCTTCACAGGCAGCTATGAACATATCGTTCTGAAAGCAAAAGAATTGCTCGTAGAGCGTCCGCACGGTCACATATTGATGAGTGGTGGCAACGTGCAACTTGGAGCACAGGTTATTACGACAACATCGTATATGTACGGTATTTTTAACTCACAACTCGTTATTGGTAACACCAATTTTAATAAAATGATCAGTAATGCTCGCAATGCATTAAACGTGCCGAAAACGGCGGGACAACGCATTTATGTGGAAATGGACGGACAATATCGTCTGCTGACGATGCCTTCCCTGTTCGAGATTGGCTTCAACTATGTACGTTGGATCTACAAAACGGAATCCGATACGATCATCGTGACGAACTATACAGGGGCACATACTACCGAAGTGAGCATGAACGTACGCTCCACAAGTGGCACAGCATACCGTTACCTGGTAACAAACCAGATTACGATGAATGTGAATGAATACGAGTATCCACTGCATATGACGCAGGATGGCGATACTTTGATCTTCAAGGCTGATCCACAAGCGATTAGTGCAGGGACGTACCCAGATCTGCAATACCGCATGTTGGTGGATGGCGCAGCTGTGAATGTAGGGGACGAAACGTTGCTGGCAAGTGGTATCCGCAGTGGTTCCGCATCACTGGTTACGCTTAGTCTGGAAGCAAGTGCTGAATGGACGCTGAAGGTACAAGGGGTATTGGAAGGCCAAGCGGACAGCGGAGTGGTAGCAGGTTCAAGTCTTACGTTTGAAGAGGAAGTGCAGGCATACCGCGAGTTCTTCGCAGGTGTGATGAACGGGTTCCGTTTGTCCCGTGGCGAAGGTCAGAGTGCAGAGGATCTGTTCAAAGTAAATGCGCTGGCTTGGTGGTACACCCACAACATGCTGGTTCACTACTCCGTGCCTCACGGTTTGGAGCAGTATGGCGGCGCGGCTTGGGGTACACGGGATGTGTGCCAAGGTCCGGTGGAGTACTTTATGGCTACGCAAAAATATGAGCAAGTTCGCGATATCATCAAAATGGTCTACACTCACCAATACGAAGATGATGGCAACTGGCCGCAATGGTTCATGTTTGATAAATACTTTGCGATTCAACAGGAAGAGAGCCATGGCGATATCATCGTATGGCCGTTGAAAGTATTGGCGGACTACCTGACAGCGACTCGCGACTATGCAATCCTGGATGAGAAAGTACCTTATACCGTCAAGCATAGCTTCGGGTTCACGGAAGAGACGGCAACTGTACTGGATCACGCGAAAAAAGAGATTGAATATATCCGTTCGCACTTCCTGCACGATACGTTCCTGTCTTCCTACGGCGATGGTGACTGGGATGATACGCTCCAACCAGCCAATGCACAGTTGAAGCAATACATGGTGAGCAGTTGGACGGTGGCATTGACGTATCAGTCCGTGAATGTGCTCTCGCAAGCGCTGAAATTCAAGGATGCGGACTTTGCACAGGAGCTTGACATGCTGGCTCAAGGCATCCGTGAGGACTTTAACCGTTACATGCTGGGCACAGATGTGATTCCAGGTTTTGTATACATGGAAGAAGCGGACCAAGCGAAGCTGATGCTTCATCCAACAGACACAGAGACAGGCATTCAATATCGACTGTTGCCAATGACGCGCAGCATGATCGGTGAATTGCTGAATGCGGAGCAAGCAGAATCGCATTATGCCTTGATCCGTGAGCAGTTCCTATGCCCGGATGGCGTGCGTCTGATGAATCGTCCAGCTCAATATGCTGGTGGTGTAAGCACACACTTCAAACGTGCAGAGCAAGCGTCCAACTTCGGACGTGAGATTGGTTTGCAATATGTGCACGCCCATATCCGTTACGTGGAAGCGATGGCGAAGCTGGGTAAGACAGATCAGGTGTGGAATGGTCTCGCGATGATCAACCCGGTTGGTATCGGCGAGGTTGTACCTAACGCGGAGATTCGCCAAGCGAACTCATACTTCAGTAGTTCGGACGGTAAGTTTAATACGCGTTACGAGGCACAGGAGCATTTTGACCAGCTTCGTAAAGGGACTGTACAAGTGAAAGGCGGATGGAGAATCTACTCCAGCGGCCCTGGAATCTACATGAACCAGCTGATCTCCAATGCGCTTGGCATTCGTCAAGAGGGCGGCGATCTGGTCATTGACCCGGTATTGCCAGCTGAGCTGAACGGCATGCAATTCGAATTCGAGTATGCGGGTGAGCCAGTGACGTTCATTTATCACTTGAACGAAGGTGCTGTGAGCCGTGTAGCGGTGAATGGCAAAGACATTCGTACTGAGCGTACAGCGAACCGTTACCGTCAAGGCGGAGTAAGCATCTCACTGGATGAGTTCAGACAAGCACGCAGTGCAACTGAGCGTACGGTTGTTGATATCTATATGTAATTTCATAGCATGATGTACACCAAGGTCATCCTCCTTTAATCAAGGCGGGATGGCCTTTTTGGCATATGCTCATAATCCACTAGCGCAGCGGGACCGCCAGCAACGTGTACAACAGCTCATTATGCCGCACATGCTTGGTTACATAGCCCTGTTGTTCCAGCCAGCTGCATAGCTCACCCAGCAGAGGGAAGTGACGCTCGCGTAAGGCGCGCAGCTGTTCCTCGTGTCCTGTGGTTTCTGCCTGCCGAATATAGGAATCACGGTGAGTCGCATCAACAAACATCAGATCCGTTAGACCGATACGTCCACGCGAGGTTAATACCCGCTGCATCTCCTGTAAAGCCAATAGTTGCTGATCTGGACTTAGATGATGGAAAGCAAAGCTGGATACAACAAAGTCGAAGGAATGATCGGTAAAAGGCAACGCCAGAAAATTACCAAGTTTCACATGCATCTCAGGATATTTGGTACGACATCTGCGTAGCATCTCCCGGGATTGGTCGATTGCAGTCATGTCTGCGCCGTGCTGTAGCAGTTTCCCAGCCAGATTACCTGTGCCTGTACCAATATCAAGTCCTTTCTCACCAAGGGCGGGAGAGATCCAATGAGCTGTCTGTTCGAGCGCTTCGTCATAGTTGTGATACAGATAAAAGGAAGACTGTACCGTATCATTGGAATCGCCCGGCGTGGAATGACCTGCATTATGGTTTGGATGTGAAACTTCATTCTCATCGCTTATAGGCGAGGGGTTGGCCGAATGATGCCTGTCCTCTGAATTGGGGTGTTCAGTACTGACTCTGCCTTCTGCCTGCACTCGCTGATCATGGATGGCTGCCTGCATGTCATAATTCCACCGATCATGCCAGTTCTGCCGTGCTTCACGCAGGCGACGGGCACTGTCTGCGAGATCGTGCAGATGGCTGACATCCAACGGGCCGTCCTGACGATTCAGGTCAATCATGCGCTGGGTTGTATCCATCATACGTTTGAGCTCAATCCACTGGGCATACATGACGGCCTGTTGCAGCTCCAGATATTCTTCCAGCCGCTGCTGATTCCCTTGATCAATCTCTCCGAGCGCATGTGTAATATCCTGTAGCGACATGCCAATCTCACGCAGCGCAGCAATGGTCTGAAGCCGCCAGATATCATTCTCCGTATAGGTACGATACCCGTTACTGGACTGTTTGGCGGGGAGAATTAATCCTTTTTCCTCATAAAAACGAATGGCTCTCGCCGATATACCAAGCCTGCTTGCTGCCTCTTTGATGTTCATCATGCATCCCCCTCCTTATCGAATCAGTATAAACCATGACGTTACGGCAAGGTTAAGTGTTTATTTCATTTTGCGAAAAGGTTCAATACCGAGTGGAATTTTAGTCAAAGCTGAGGCTATGCTACAATATATAGAACAAAAAACTTAAATAGTGGAGTAAACGAACAATGTCTTCCTATTCCTAAGTTTCTCAACGTTCTGAACTCTCTTAACTTTCCCGACGTTGTAACGCACAGCGTTGTCGACTATAGCACGAAAGGTTGAATCATTATGCTTACCAGCCATACATTTACGATTCGTCCATCCGAGATTAAAGATGCATCCCAGCTAATGGAGTTGGATGCCCTGGTATGGGACAAATACACCTCTCCTGCACCGATGCAATGGCGTTCCAGACAACAATATCTGCAGCATTGCCCGCCAGGCAGTCAATTGATTGCGGTGCAGGGAGAGCGGGTATGTGGTTATGTGGGCTTTAATCCAGCCACAGGTATGCCCGTCAACCGTCATGTCTACGAGATTCATATTGCGGTTCATCCTCATGATCGGCGTTGTGGCATTGCCACAGCTTTAATGGATGCCATTAAGCAGCATGCGGCCCAACAAGGCGTTCGCAAGCTCAGGCTGCGTGTACTTTCCAGCAATCCGGGAGCGATTACGTTTTATACACAGTGTGGATTTGTGACGGAAGGCAGGCTGGTGTCCGAGTTTTATATTGGAGACAAGTATGTGGACGATATTCTTATGGGTTATTTTATCCAGACCAAATAGAAACTAGCTGAGGAGGAGGAACAACGATGGACATGGGACTTCAAGGTAAAAAAGCACTGGTGCTGGCTTCCAGTCGCGGGCTGGGCAAAGCCGTAGCCGCTCAATTGGCAGCAGAAGGTGCTGACGTCATGCTTGCCAGCCGGAGCGAAGAAAAGCTCGCAGCAGTGAAGCAGGAGCTTCTGGCGCTTGGTGTTGGCGGACGTGTGGAATATTGTGCAACCGATGTGACACGCAAGGAAGATATTGAGGCTCTGATTCACAAGACAGCAGAAATGTTTGGACAGATTGATATTCTGGTGAACAATTCGGGTGGCCCGCCATCGGGTTCATTTGAGTCACTGACGGATGAAGATTGGGAACGTGCATTTGAATTAAATGTGCTCAGTTATGTAAGGCTGATTCGCGGTGCTCTTCCTTATATGAAAGAAAGCGGAGGACACATTGTGAATATCGCTTCAACTTCGGTGAAACAGCCCATACCGGGTCTGATGCTGTCCAATACGTTCCGTACCGGCGTGTTTGGATTGGCGAAGACCTTGTCTCAAGAGCTTGCTCCATACGGAATTTTGATCAACACGGTGGCGCCAGGACGTATTGCAACAGACCGTATACGTGAGCTGGATGCAGCACGGGCTGAGCAGAATGGAATCAGTGAGGAAGAGGTATCTGACCAATTCCGTAAAGAGATTCCACTGGGCCGTTATGGTCAACCAGAGGAGTTTGCCAAAGCGGTGGTGTTCCTGTTATCCGGGGCCAATACGTACATTACCGGAACCTCATTGATTGTGGATGGTGGCATGGTCCGAGCACTCTAAAAGTCATGGATGCAATAAAATACCCTCTGTCACCACATTACGTGGAGATCGAGGGTATTCGTGTTGATCCATTATGTTGGGAGAGATCACTCCGATTTATTATGTAGGCGAATTAGCGCAAGAGTTCCCATTCATGCTGAAGCATGCCGTACACCGCATGATTCACGTAACCTTTAGGCAGTTTCTCTGCCTGACGAATGACACCCTCGAGAACAAATCCGAGTCTTTCAGGGATAGCACGACTCCGTTTGTTATTCGTTGCCGAGCGAATCTCGACGCGATTCAGATCCAGGGTCACCAGAGCATAATCAACCAGAACGCGACAAGCGCTTGTCATCAAGCCCTGACCCTCAAAGCCTTTTCCAAGCCAATATCCGATGCTTACCGAGCGGTTGGTCCAGTTAATCTCGTGGAATCCAATGACGCCGGCTAGATCCCCTTTTGACCATACTCCGGCGGTGAATCCGCCATTCTCGGCACCTTGTTTTAACGCGTTGGTAATGAAGTTCGAGGTGTGTTCCACTTCTGTCACATGGTCCACCCACGGCAACCAATGTCTCAGCTGATCCCGCGAGCGATCCGTCAGTTCGAACAGCGGTTTGGTATGTTCCATGGCTAGTGGCCGGAGTTCGGTATATTCATCCAATGAATAGGTAAACATGAATGCAACCTTCTTTCTTTGTATAGTGTTGTTCAAAAAAGTCCACTTTTGATTACGAATTATGCCTAGCGGCATTATTAGCATCGAATATGAAAACCAGATTTTTTGAACACGTATTTGTAGTGGATTAACGGGAAGTCTTGGGTAACTTTTGCTCCAGTGCAAACAGGTCTTCTTCCATTGAGGCCATGCGTTGATTAACCGTTGTGCGTGCGTCACGGAGTGCCTGATTATATATGTAGGGAGCGAGCTGCGTCATGAACAGGTCGAGGACACCCCAAGCGGCCAGATCGCCGAGTTCTTCGCCACGTTCCTCTTCGAAATACGACTGGATGGTGCGAATGGCTTCATCCTGCTGTTCTTTGGTCAGTTTAAGCGAGTTCGATGGAATGGGAAACCCTCCCTTTAATTTGTTTTTACTATTATGCTACATGATTCGAGCGAACCCGTCAAAATGGTTTAGGGCCTATTTATGCACGGCTTATCCTGACTTTGGTGCCGTTCTTTATTGAACTCCTCCCCCGTTAAAGGTATATTTAAATGAAACGCGTACGAAACTTTCCAAGAAAATAGTTTTTTTCAGGAAATGACTTCGTTATTAAGGAATTATAGCCGGAATTGCTGCAATTCCCTAAGGCTCCAATCCATTCATGAAAGGTTTGATACCTGTGGACAATCGTACAACCCCACCTAACTTTATCAAAAATATTATTACCGAAGATCTCCGGTCTGGGAAAGTCCAGGAAGTTATTACCCGTTTTCCTCCGGAACCGAACGGTTATCTGCATATCGGCCATGCCAAGGCGATCTGGATTAACTTTACGCTGGGCGGCGAATTTGGCGGCAAAACGAATCTGCGCTTTGATGACACGAATCCGGTCAAGGAAGATGTAGAGTATGTTCAATCGATTCAGGAAGACGTGAAATGGCTCGGATACGAGTGGAACGAGAAACGTTTTGCCTCGGATTATTTTGACGAGATGTACAACCGTGCTGTCTTGTTGATTAAAAAAGGTAAAGCCTACATCGACGACCAAAGCGCCGACGAAATCCGTGAAATGCGCGGAACGCTGACGGAGCCGGGTAAGAACAGCCCGTACCGTGATCGTTCAGTGGAAGAGAATCTCGACTTGTTCACACGTATGCGTGCAGGTGAATTCAAGAACGGAGAGAAAGTGCTGCGTGCCAAGATCGATATGTCTGCACCAAATATCAATCTGCGCGATCCGGTTATTTACCGGATTTCTCATGCACATCATCATAACACGGGCGACAAATGGTGTATCTATCCAATGTACGCCTTTGCTCACCCGCTCGAAGATGCAATTGAAGGTGTAACGCATTCCCTCTGTTCCCTGGAGTTCGAGGATCAACGTCCATTCTACGATTGGGTTATTGCCGAGTGTGAGATGGAGAACCAACCACGTCAATATGAATTTGGTCGGCTGAATCTGTCCCAGATGGTGACAAGTAAGCGGAAGCTGAAACTGCTCGTAGATGAAGGACATGTGGATGGATGGGATGATCCACGTATGCCAACGATTTCGGGTCTGCGCCGCCGGGGTTATACACCGGAAGCTATTCGTGATTTTGTATATGAGACAGGCATTTCCAAAAACTATGGAGTTATCGATCTGCAAACGCTGGAGCACTTTGTACGTGAAGACTTGAAACTGAAAGCTCCGCGCACGATGGCTGTGCTGCATCCGCTCAAAGTGGTCATCACTAACTATCCTGAAGGACAAGTGGAATGGCTTGAAGCAGAGAACAATGTGGAGAACCCAGAGATGGGTAATCGCCAAATTCCGTTCTCCCGTGAAATTTATATTGAACAAGACGATTTCATGGAAAATCCGCCGAACAAATATTTCCGTTTGTTCCCTGGCAACGAAGTTCGTCTGAAACATGCATACTTCATCAAATGTAACGATGTGATCAAAGATGCAGAAGGTAATGTAACTGAGATTCATTGTACCTATGATGTAGAGACGAAGAGCGGCAGTGGATTCACTGGCCGCAAAGTCAAAGGAACAATCCACTGGGTAGAAGCGACTCAAGCGGTACCTGCTGAATTCCGTCTGTATGAGCCGTTGATCCTGGATGAAGCACCGGAAGCAGAGGTTGAAGTGGCAGTAGCTGGTGCTGAAGCTGAGGTTGTGGAAGAGCAACCAGAGAAAACGTTCCTGGATCAATTGAACCCGAACTCCCTTGAGATTGTTAATGGGTATGTGGAACAAGAGATGAAGGAAGCGAACGCTCAGGATAAATTCCAATTCTTCCGTCATGGTTACTTCAGTGTAGATCCGAAACATTCCGAGCCAGGACGTCCTGTATTTAACCGGGTCGTATCTCTGAAAAGCTCGTTCCAACTGCCGAAGGCGTAATGTGAACATAGGTAGGACGATAGGTTAGCAGTAAACTTAAATCTATGAACGTAAAAGGCGTCTCCAGGGCAATAAGCCAATGGAGACGCCTTTTTCTTGTGCGCCTGCAATTGATTAAAGAAGGTTGTACTAATACAAGTCCTGGTTCTGCGTGGATACACAAAAAATAATTATTAATACAACGGGATACTTAAATGAACAATTTTCCAACTTTCGACGTTTAAGTTAATGTGAACAATAATTTCAAGGAGGAATCAAGATGAAGCGATTTGTTTCTTTATTGTTGATGTTAACTTTAGCTGTCTGTGTAGGCTCTGTTGCCTCTGCTGCTTTGGACCAATCCCTAATGGATCTACCCTTTAAGGAACGTGCGGCGAATGTGTACAATTCATCACTAAAAAAAGTTGAACTAAGTGTCATAAAGGATGGAAAGGCAACAAAAACAACTTATAAATCCATTTATATCCCAGTGAAAGATGTTTTTAAACGATCTGGAGCAACGTTTAAATGGGATGGAAAGAAAAAAATCACCACGATTAAAAATGAAGGACAAGAACTGATTCTTAATTTCTCTGGCAAAGAAATCACAGCGGGTAACAATCAAGTTGTGCTCCCTCAAGAGTGGGTACAATTGAAAAACGGGGTCTCGAGTATGGATGCATTTGTCTTAGCATATATTTTTGAACTCTCGACTGATGACTCCGATCAAGAAAGAGTAGACTGGAAAGAGAAACTGAATTTCTTGGATATCAAAGGTACAACCGGTTTTCCAGGATTAGATAAGTATATGCATGTGTTTGTTCAGTTTAATGATTAGTTAAAATCTATAGAGAAACTAGCATCGTGTTCATATTATGATAGAACGAATTACAGCTCCGCTTTATCCCCGGATTTTACCCTTTGAAAAGGGAATCAAAAAAATCCGGGGATAACAGCGATCGAAAGATTCTTCTGTCCTCGTAGTGCTCCAGTGGAAATCTTTTTCAACTTTTTCTAACAAAAGATTATCTGTCCTCATCCATATTGCCCATCTCCGTCAACACAACCGGCTGATAGCCGTTACGTCGATTCGATAACCACATGATGCTAAATCCAACAGCGCCGATGAGCGAGAAGAATACGCCAATGCTATACATGATTTCTGCACCGAAGCTCTGGAACAACCAGCCGCCGAACAGACCGGCAATCACGCCGGAGAGACCTCCCCAGGCCATCGTATAGACCGCTTGACCGGAAGAACGATAAGGTCTTGGAATGAACAGCATGGTCAGTTGCGTACCCACATAGAAGTACCCACCAAACGTAATGGAGTGCATCAACTGAATGAATACAATCTCCAGTGGGTTGTTAGCCATTGCCATGAGCTGCCAGCGAAGTGCAAACAGCACACTGATCAGAATGAGAGATGCCAGGAGCATGCTCATTTTGCGTTTGAGTAAACGGTCGAGCAGCAGGAATACGCCGACTTCGAGAATGGATGAGGTGAAGATGGCCCAGCCGACCATCTGTTTATCGCCACCCATCTCTACTATGTATAGTGACATAAAAGTACTGTTCATGGCATTAGGCACCGATACGAGTACACCCAGGCCGATAAATGCCATAAAATACGGATTGAACATGACTTTGCCAAACCGCCGAAAAGTAACCACCGGTGTATCCGAAGCGATCGGCTGTCTGGGTAGAAATACGGATAATACAAAGGCGGTGGCAATCATGCACGCAAATATAATGGATACACTGCCGATGCCAAAACGGTCAATGAGCGGTCCGGCTGCGACGGCAGTCAGCGCCCAACCGAGTGAACCCCAGAGCCGGAATGATCCAAATTTCTGGGTTGTACCATCGATATATCCAAGAATCAGACTGTTCGTTTGAGCAAATAATGGACTTTGAAAAAAATAAAAGAAAATCATGGCTACATAGATCCATGTATAAGTGGGCGCATAGAATACACCCTGGGCGAGCACAAATGTGCCTCCCATCATAATCATCAGAATGATGCGAATGTTGCGAGATTTATCGCTCCAGAAACCCCAGAACGGGTTGGCAAACAAGGATACAAAGGGTCCAATCGCCATGAGACTGCCAATCTCCAGTTTGGTCATACCAATCTCTTGCAGATACAACTGCAGGAATCCGGCGAAGATGGAGATGGCTCCATATATGAAAAAGTTATATAGTTTCAGAGAAACCAATGAGGGATTGCCTCTTGAAGGTGCAGGTCTGTCCAATTAAGCCATTCCTTTCAAATGCATATTGTTCAATGTATCATTTGTTGAAAGGGGATTCAATGCATAGCGAACGTTTTGAAATTGATGTAGTCAAACACATATCGTTACCAGGAGGGAGGATAACAACATGAACACGCGTGAATGGACAGGCATCATATTGGCAGGAGGATTATCCAGCCGCATGGGGACCAACAAAGCCATGTTGGAACTGAACGGTTCCGTTGTACTGCAACATGTCACAAAGGCCATGAGACCCGCCGTATCCCGTATCATCGTGTCTGCCGGACCCAATGTGACAACTTACGGTGCAATGGGCTACGACTGCGTTCAGGATCACTATCCGGGGAAGGGGCCACTCGCCGGTCTTCACGCAGCGCTGGAAGCTTCCGATACAGACTGGAATCTGGTATGCGCCTGCGATATGCCGCTCCTGCAAACGTCCTTTTTTGATGGGATAAAAAAGCTGGCCGAGTCGCATGACTCTTATTCTGCTATCGTTCCACGCGTGGATGGACATGTCCACCCTCTTGCAGGGGCTTACCACATACGAGTGCTCCCTGATCTGGAGCAGCGTCTGATACAGGATCATCTTCGAGTCATGCGATGGCTTGAAGAGATCGGATGCTGTTATGTCGAAGCGGAAGAGCTTGAGAGAGCTGGCGTTCATCAAGTAGCGATGCAAATGAGTAATATGAACACGCCGGAAGAGTACGAGCGTATCCGTAATCAAGATTCTGGACTCGATTCCGATCTGTAGGATACAGGATCACCTGATGCATCTGCATGATGATTGCGATATTGAAGCGGGCTTTGGCCTGTCCAACGTTTGAATTGTCTGCTGAAATGGGACAGATGGGTGTAACCGAGCTTCCACGCAATTTCCCCGAGCGACAGCTCTGGCTGTTCGATCAGCACTTTGGCCTCCTGCAACTTCAAGCTGGACAGGTAAGCCCTGGGCGATCGCCCGTACACCTTGCGAAAGACCTGTAGACCATATCCCGGGCTGATGCCAAACGAGGATATAATCTGCTCTACTTTGACGGTGGATACACTGCTTTCCTTGGTTCGAAGCTGGGCATGGAATGCCTGCTTGATTGCCTCCGCTATAGCTCCCGCATAATGCATGGCTGTTGGAGCTGGTGCATCTGAAACAGCAACGGAAGTGGTGGCCTCCGGTTCATTGTCAGCGGCTTGGGACAACAGGGCGAACAGTTCAAACATGCGTGCCTGCATGATCATTTTGTCAGTGGATGTGTAGGCCTCAGATATGTTAATCATCCCCATCCAACCCTCCAGCACAACGCGCATTTTCCTATTATCAGCCGTACCTGCTGCGTAGATTCGGCTGTGCTGTGACATCAGCTTCAGGGTGAAGACCGGATCATCCACATTAAAGTGAGCGCTAAAATAAGTCATGCCTTCCGTGGATACACATTGATTTGTATGTTTGAACCCGGGAGGAATGAGAAGAATGGAACCTTCCTCCACGGTATAGGTATAACCATGAATCACACTCTCCTGCGTACCTTCGATGATCAACATAATCTCAAAGCCCGGATGTGATTCCTCGGGCATCGCCCATCCATAGGGTACTTGTTGGCTGTGAGCACCATAGAATTTGATGTTACAGTCGATAATAGGCAGCCAGTGGGCCAGCGTATGATGTGGCATTTCTCGGAGCTGTGATCGGATATCCATCATATTCACCTCGGAAAAGGGTAAAAACAACTTGCCTTATACAATCGGCACCCGTAGTATACTTCATTATAATCAGTTTAACGCAAGCAGGGATAATCCATGGAATACATCAGCTTTTCAAGTGGTTGCTGAACAATCCAAGTTCTTCAACCGACATTAATGTAAACGCTACCATTATGGATTGGAATATGTCAACTCTTGCACACGTCAAGATCATTATATTTTCCACCCAAAAAGGAGATTAAATCATGGACAAATTATTATATGGCGTAGCTTACTATGATGAATATATGCCTTACGAAAGATTGGACAAAGACATTCAGATGATGAAGGATGCAGGGATCAACGTGGTCCGTATTGCAGAATCAACCTGGAGTACCCATGAACCACAGAATGGCGTATTTGACTTCTCTTCCGTAGACCGTGTGCTCAATGCCATGAATGAGGCAGGGATTCAGGTTATCGTTGGCACACCAACGTATGCTGTTCCTACATGGATGGTCAAGGAACATCCGGACGTGCTGGCTACCACCTCACAGGGACCTGGCAAATACGGCGCAAGACAGATCATGGATATTACACACCCAACCTATCTATTCTATGCTGAACGGATCATCCGCAAGCTGATCTCTCGGGTAAGCACACATCCAGCGGTCATCGGTTATCAGACAGATAACGAGACGAAGCATTACAATACGGCCGGAGATAATGTACAACTGCAATTCGTCAAATACATGCGGAACAAGTTCAGTTCTCTGGATGAACTCAACAAGGAATTTGGCCTCGACTACTGGAGCAATCGAATCAATAGCTGGGAAGACTTCCCGTCTGTTGTAGGAACGATCAACGGTAGTCTTGGCGCTGAATTTGCCAAGTTCCAGCGGCAGCTGGTAACCAACTTTTTGGCTTGGCAAGTGGGGATCGTGAATGAATACAAACAGGAAGGACAGTTTGTTACCCAGAATTTTGACTTTGATTGGCGTGGGTATTCGTACGGCATTCAAGGGGATGTGGATCATTTTGCCGCATCGAAACCTTTTGACATCACCAGTGTGGACATCTACCATCCTTCCCAGGATGATCTGACGGGCATTGAGATTTCATTCGGCGGCGATGTGGCGCGTTCCACCAAACAATCGAATTATCTGGTACTGGAGACCGAAGCGCAGGCGTTCTGGCATTGGGTTCCCTATCCGGGACAGCTGCGTTTGCAGGCATTCAGTCATCTGGCATCAGGGGCGAACATGGTCGCTTACTGGCACTGGCATTCGTTGCACAATTCCTTTGAGACGTATTGGAAAGGATTGCTCAGTCATGATTTCGAACCGAATCCGGTGTACAACGAAGCAAAGACCATTGGTAGGGATTTTGCCCGACTCAGTCCTAAGCTTGTGAATCTGAAGAAAAAGAATCGGGTGGCCGTGCTGTTCAGCAATGAGGCCCTGACTTCCATCAAGTGGTTTGGGTTTAACTTCACCAGTGACAAGAACTACAATGACGTGGTGCGCTGGATGTACGATGAATTGTACAAGATGAACATTGGCTGTGACCTGATCGATCCATCGGTTGAGAGTTATGCGGAATATGATGTGCTCGTTGTACCTGCTCTGTATGCTGCTTCGGATGCATTGCTGGAAAAATTGAATCAATTCGTAGAGCATGGCGGACATATCGTCTACTCGTTCAAAAGTGGATTTGCAAATGACCATATCAAGGTACGCTCTACCCGCCAGCCCGGCCTGATTAGTGAGGCATGCGGGATCAGCTATAACCTTTTTGTAGAGCCAAAACATGTTTCGCTGCGCGATGATCCATTCAAGGTTGGTGAGGAGCAGAACCAGGTTCTCACCTGGATGGAACTGATTACGCCGACAACGGCTGAAGTACTCGCTTGGTATGATCATCCACATTGGGGTGAATATGCGGCAATTACCCAGAATGCCTATGGAAAAGGCAAAGCCACCTATGTCGGCTGTTACACCAGTTCTGCGGTGATCCGTAAGGTGTTGGAACGTGTCATGAAGGAAGCGGGCGTCTGGGGAGCGGATCAGGAGCTGGCTTTTCCTATCATTGTGAAGACAGGTGTGAACGATCAGGGGAACACGATTCGCTACTATTTCAATTATGCGGATGAGGCAACATCTTTCGTGAATGCTTATGGAGAAGGGACTGAACTTCTGGCAGGAATCCCGATTGCTGCAGGAGAGAAGATCGAACTGGAGCCATGGGGCATACGGATTATCGAACAATAATAGGAAATAATAGAGTAGGCAATGGATGTTGAACTATAAATTTACACAAAAACGGAGATGACAGAAATAACATAACGAAGCGGAGCTAAAAGCTTTCTGAAAGAAAGCTGCATCGGAAGCATATACCTCGCCTTTATCAACGGATTTTCCCCTTAGAAAAGGGAATCAAAAAAATCCGGTGATAACAGCGATCAGAGGGTTGTTCTGACCACGTAGTGATCTCGTGTAACCATTCATTCTATTGTATAACGTGATATTTTAACATTTCCAAACGAATATAAAGACCAAAGCGCCCTCAGCTTCCATGCTGGGGCGTTTGTCTATTTTAGCTCAGGAGTGGATGCGCTGTGTTTACCGAATGTTATCGGAAGCTGATAGATCCTTTCAAACGCAGCATTCGCAATAAGTTGATTCTTACCATGACGCTGCTGGCCGTTGTGCCCGTCATTGCCATGACCGCTATGGCAGCTGAGAATACCCGCTCTTCCATGGAAGAGGAGATTATGGAGACCAACCGAGCCAATATGAACTGGGCCTCCATCTATCTGGGTGAACAGTTCGCCCGCATGAACAATATTATCTATTCGATTCAGATCAGTGACGAATTGCATCAATATCTGGCGTTGAACGAAGAAGCGCCTGCAGCCAGTCGGTTCGATGAACAGAAGGCCATGTTCAATATGCTGAACAGTGTATACTATTCTGCTGGCAATTATGTATTTGGTGTTGAACTCTATCTGAAGGAATTGGACACCCTGTTCACCTTCAACTCCATGGATTCTCGCATCAAAGCGGTATCGGAAATACCGGAAGGGTATCATGAGCTTTTTGCACAACATAAAGATTTTACGATTATCAATGATCCGGACGATCCGCAAAAGTTTCACATGACCCGCAGCATGAACCGCTTCGAGGATCAGGCACAGATCGGTGCCATCAGTCTGGAGGTCAAGTGGGCTGAGTTCAATCAGACGCTGGAGCTGCTGGATAGCCGGGGTGACTATGGGGTATACATTGCTGACAGCACGGGCAGTCCGGTCTATCAGCCAAACCAAGAGATTCAGCCGTCTGCGGAAGCACTGGAGAAATTGGCAGGCACAAAAGAAAGTTCGGGCTTCATCCGGACAGCCAAGGAATACGTATTCTTTCACTCCATCGAGCCGTCAGGACTGCGTGTGGTCAAGATTGTACCTGCCCATGTCGTTAACGAAAGTGCTTTGGACACGATGAAATACGGACTGGTTGTGGGTGGCCTGGCCACTGTCATATCTGTGGGACTAGCTGCGCTCGTAGCCTGGCGTACATCGAAACCCATTGTCAGACTGGCGAATTCCATGAAGGGTATTCAACTGATCAAGGACAGGGAAGTGGTGCGAAGTGGCCGGGTAGATGAGATTGGTCTGCTGGAGAAAAATCTGCACGGCATGGCTAGTCGTATCCGGGAACATATTCGCGACAACTATCTAATGAATCTGGAGAAGCAGACGGCCGAGCTCAAAGCACTGCAATCACAGATCCATCCGCATTTCCTACAAAATACACTGCAGATGATTGGCGGCATGGTCTACTCGCAAAAACCGGCAGACAGTTACAAAGTCATTCGAGCCTTAAGCGAGATGTTTCGTTATATTGTGCGAGCGCCGGATGGACTGGTGCCCCTGCAGTCTGAACTCGATCAGTTGGAGCATTATATGCTGATTCAGAAGCAACGTTTTGCCGGCAGGCTTGAATATACACTGGAGATTACCGGAGAACTTCGGGCGTGTTATATCCCCAAGTTGTCTTTGCAACCCATTGTGGAGAATGCATTTTTGCATGGTCTGGAGAAGAAACAGGGCGAATGGAAGCTGGGCATTGAGGTCGTCTGTGAACCTTCAGATGTAACCATTCGAATTTGTGATAACGGCGTGGGTATGGATGCTGAGAAACTAACGGAGATGCAGTCCAGACTGGAGCGGATTACCCGGCAGGCTGATCGGGTGTGGAGTTCAGGTACAAGTATTGGACTGGTCAATGCGGCCTCACGAATGGTAATGCATTTTGGACCTGAATATGGGATGAGCATAGAAAGTGAATACGGACAGGGGACAAGCGTTACGGTACGAATCCCCTGCAATACAGGAGGCGAAGCCTTGTGAACAAGGAACTGTACAGAGTGCTGTTGGTGGATGATGAACCGTGGAACCGGGATATTTTGCGTAACCTAGGAGATTGGAATGAACTTGGCATGACCGTTGCAGGTGAGGCAGAGGATGGCGAGCAGGCCATTCAACTGGTCAAGCAGCATCAGCCTCACATTATCATTACGGACATGCGCATGCCCGGCACAGACGGTGTGGAGCTGTTGCAGACGCTTAGCGGACAATACCCACAGATCAAGGTGATCGTGGTGAGCGGATATGATGACTTCAATTATGCAAAACATGCGATCCGGCATCGGGCTGCAGATTATCTGCTCAAACCGGTGAATCCGGATGAACTGAATGGTGTACTTGCTAAATGTGCAAAGGAATTGGAAAAGGTTAAATCAGCACCTGAATCATGGGAATCGTACCCATCTTCGTTCGCAGGTGAGTTCTCCCTGTTTCAGCAGCAGGCTCGCTTGCGGTTTAATGACCTAAACGGTCAGAGTCTGCGTGAGTGGTTCCAGCAATTACAGCAGAAGCTGGAACGATGCGAGATTAACAGACCTCGGCAGCTTGGAAGGGTGGCTCATGAATTACAGGCTTTGCTGGACGAACTGTGCGTCTCCAATGGCTTGTACGAGCGGCCCGAAGCAACGGCGCTACCTCCTGCGTCTGCGCTGGCTTCCATCGAATCCACGATCACATGGATTTCGACTCCGTACTATCAGGCTTTGGAGCAGCTGATTGCGCAGCGTAAGTTCAAGAATAAGCTGAACCTGGACGAGGTGAAGCAATACATTGAGCAACACTGTATGGAGATGATTACGCTGGAGCAGCTCGCCCAGATCTTTTTTGTCAGCAAGGAATATCTCAGTAAGGTATTCAAGAAAGAGTATGAGGTGAATGTGACCGATTATGTTGTCCAGTTACGTATGACGAGAGCGAAAGAATGGGTGATGGATGAACAGATTCCGTTCAAGCATATTGCCGAGATGGCGGGTTATGAGGATGTGTCTTACTTCTATCGAGTGTTTAAGAAGCATTTTGGAGTTTCACCGGGAGAGATGCGGAAGGGACAACCTCGTATGTCAGGCAATTCAAGCAGTAGTACGGAATGAGTCGTTCGAGAGAGCATTTGCGGCAGGATTAAGGTTTAAAATAATCCAATACACAAGTCTAATTTTGTCCAATGAAGCGCTTTCATTTTCTGATATATAATGAGCCTATGAAAGACAAACCAGTTACACACCGGGAGGTCATAAGAGATGAAAGTATGGAAAAGCGTAGCAAGTGCGTTACTGGTCAGTGTTCTGCTCGCAGGTTGCGGTTCCAATGCAGGAACGGACAATGGGCAGGAGGAATCGGCATCAGGCAGCACGGTATCACTCAAAGTATTCGTTGCACAACCTCGGCTGAAAGAACACTACGACAAATATATAGAACAGTTCAAAGCTAAGGAGAAAGCAGAGAAAAACATTGAAGTGAACGTGCAACTGGAGATGCCGCCTGCGGATAATGCACCTCAGATTCTGAAGACACGACTCGCCTCCAATGATGCACCGGATGTGTTCGCCTTGCATGCGGTCAATGAGATTCCACCGTTCAGCAAAGCTGGATATCTGGAAGACCTGTCGGGCCAACCTTTTGTCGATAAGCTGCTGGATTCGGTTAAACCCTCCATAACGGATGCGGAGGGTAAAATCGTAGCTATTCCATTGGAAACAGTATCATGGGGCTATCTGTACAATAAAGATATTTTTGAAGAGCAAGGGCTGGAAGTGCCAACGACGTTAACAGAAATGAAAGCGGTCGTGGAGAAACTCAAAGCAGCCAACATTACACCGTTTGAACTGTCTTACAAAGAAGCCTGGATTCCGCAATTATTCCTGCCACTTACTGTGGGTGCATTAACTCAATCTGAGCACAAAGATTTCGTGGAGAAGATGAATCAGGATCAGGGCTCCTTCTCCGATATGAAAGCATTGTTTGATATCTTTGATCTCGTCAATGCCAATGGAACGGACAAAGCGCTGGAAGTGGGCGGAGATGATGGTTCAGCAGCCTTCGCATCAGGAAGCGCCGCGATGTGGATTCAGGGACCATGGTTTGCCGAAACCATTCTGAAGTCCAACCCGGACTTGAACTTTGGTGTAGCACCAATGCCGATCAATGATAATCCGGATGATACCAAAATCAATCTGAGCACCTCCACTTCACTGGCAGTATCGTCATCTAGCAAAAACAAAGAAGTGGCACTCGATTTCGTGAACTACATTCTCGATGACAAGGATTCAAGTGCATTCTTCGAAGCGCTCAAATTCAATCCGATTGCCAAGATCCATGACTTCAAGAGCTTCCCGTGGGTAGACGATGCACAGAAATATGTGAGTGAAGGTAAAGCTTATGAGGACCCATCCCTCCCTCAAGCGGTGAAAGACGAGTCAGGCAAAGCGTTGCAAGGCTACTACTCTGGGCAATTAAATCAACAGCAGGTTATCGATGCGCTCGACAAGGCGTGGAAATCCTACAACAAAGTCAACAAGTAAGGAGCTGTGAGGAATGGAGTATCCGCTTTTGTTGGCAAATCTCAACGGTCTGAGAGTTTTGTCAACAAATGAGCGGTACTTTGTTTCGTCAGAGTCTTCAAGCAGATGATACGGCAGGCAGAACGTTCTTTGTTCCCTCGTTTACAATCATCCGCTTTGAGTGAAAAGGGGGAGAACCAATGGCTACGAATGTGTTCAAGAAGTATCTGTCACTGCTCGCGTTCACTGCGCCTGCCTTTGTCATCTATGCGATTTTCCTGCTGTATCCCACGTTTAGTGGTATGTTCTATAGTCTGACGGATTGGAACGGACTCAATCAGGATTACAGCTTTATCGGTCTGGGCAATTTTGTGGAATTGTTCAAAGAAGATCCTGACTTTCTGAACTCTCTGTGGTTCACGATGAAATATGTAATATTTATGCTGATTCTGCAAAATGGAATTGCCTTGCTGCTCGCTGTGTTGATTGAGTCACGAACGCGCAGCAAAGGGCTTTTCCGGACGTTGTTCTTCATGCCTAACATGATCAGTACAATCATCAGTGCTTTCATGTGGACCTTCATCTTCTCTCAGGTGCTGCCACAGCTCGCAGAGAAACTGGCTTTTTCGTTCCTCGACCAGCAATGGTTGGGTGATCCGAAGTTTTCATTTTACTCCATTCTGATCGTATCGCTCTGGAACGGTGTAGGGTATATGATGATCATCTATCTGGCTGCTCTCCAGGGTGTGCCGAAAAGTCTCAAAGAAGCGGCTGTTATTGATGGGGCCAACGCATTCCAGGTACTGCGCAATGTGGTGTTGCCAATGATTACTCATGCCGTGACCATCTGTTTCTTCCTGACGCTGAACGGAGCATTCAAAGTGTTCGAAGTGGTGTATGGACTGACTGGTGGTGGACCGGGCCGGGCCACGCAGGTGATCACGATGAACATCTATGAAGAAGCATTCTCCAACAACTTCAGATATGGCTATGCGAGTGCCAAATCGGTTGTGCTGTTCATCATCGTACTCATCTTTACACTCATCCAGATCACCGTCATGAAGAAGAAAGAGGTGGAAGCATGAGGATGCAACGACTGAACAGTTATCTGATTCGAGTGCTGCTGATTCTGGGCTCTCTCGTCGCCATGCTGCCGATCTACATGGCGGTGGTGAACTCTTTCAAAACACAGGGTGAGATGTTCCAATCTTTTCTCGCGCTGCCAACAACGTTGCACTGGGAGAATTATTCGGACGCCTTTAACAAAATCAATCTGTTGGGCAGTTCCATGAACTCGGCAATTGTATCCTTTCTGGGGATCGGGGGAATTGTCTTCTGTGCCTCACTTGCGGGATACAAGCTGTCACGTACCTCAGGCCGTTTGAGCAACCTGATCTTCTTCCTGTTTGTTGCGTCCATGCTGGTACCGTTCCACTCGATCATGATTCCGCTGACACGGGTAGCCAAAGGCATGGGTGTACAGGGAAGCACGTACGGATTGGCCCTGATCTATATCGGACTTGGCGTGAACATGGCAATCTTCCTCTATCACGGGTTTGTGAAGTCCATTCCGCGTGAATTGGAAGAATCAGCTCAGATGGACGGATGTAATGAGTTCCAGACATTCTTCCAGATTATCTTCCCGCTATTGTTACCGATCACAGTCACCATCGCGATTCTGGACTTCCTGTGGATCTGGAATGACTTCTTGTTGCCACTGCTCATGCTGACCGATGTGAATCGTTATACGCTGATTCTGTCCACAAACATGCTGTTTGGTGAATATAATAAGGAATGGCCATTGATTCTGTCCTCCCTGGTACTGACTGCGATTCCGGTTATTCTGATCTATGCTTTCTTCCAGAAGTTCATCATGGAGGGCATTGCGGAGGGTGCGGTAAAAGGGTAAAACATTCAAAGGTATCCCGCAGCGCATCTGGTGTTTGCCCGTTCTGTTATTCGGCCAAACTTTCGAAACTTACGCAAATAGCCTTGATCTGAAGGACGTGGTCCTTCAAGGTCAAGGCTGTTTTTTTTGATTGTGAAATCAGGAAAAAGCATTCGTCGAAGTCAGGAGCCAGAATCCATAAGCCTGTGGACAGCCTCTGCCAGGCATTGTAGTCCACGCTCCATCTCATCGGGGGAAGCATAAGCGTAAGACAGCCGAATATGACTCGCATCTAACCGGTCATACAGATAACCCGGGTGGATAAGTACATTTTGCTCCAGACAGGTATGGAACAATTGGCGGATAGAGAGCGGAGAGACAGTGAATTGCAGCCAGATGTAAAACCCGCCAGCGGGTATTTCCCACTCCGCAATCCCATGGAAGTGACGTTGAAGCAGCTCCAGCATGAAGTCTCTGCGTTTGCGAAGTTCAGGACGAAGGCGTTCCATATGTCCAGCGTGATGTCCTTCTGCGAACCACAGGGCAGCAGCTTCTTGGGCGAGTGAACTGGTACCATAATCGGTCTGCATCTTGATATCTGCGAGACGACGAATGACCGGCTCTGGCCCAACCAGCCATCCGAGGCGCAGTCCAGGACTGACTGCCTTTGACAGGGTGCCCATATGCAGCACCCGTCCCTCCTGGTCACGCGCCTTCAGCGATGACGGAGGAGGTTTATCCAACCACAGATCACTGTAGGCGGCATCCTCCAGTATGGAGATGCCTAGTGTTCGAGCGGTGGTCATCAGTTCTTCCCGGCGGTGATCACCCATCACAGAGCCGGTGGGATTATGGAAGCTCGGGATCGTATAGAGAAGCGAGATGTGGTCTTGATCTTTGACATGCTGCGCCGCGTCCTCCAGACGTGCAATGTGTACGCCTTCGTTATCCATCGGGATACCACTCATTTTCAACCCTGCTGACTGAAAGGCGTGAATCGAATAGAGATACGACGGTTTTTCCAGCAGAACCGCTGATCCGCGAGGGAGCAGTCCGACCGAAATCAAATGCAGTGCCTGAAGAGAGCCCGATACGATTAGTATGGAATCTGGAGAGGCTTGAATGCCGGTAGTCTGCAAATGGACGGATAAAGCCTCACGAAGCTCCAAGCTTCCTTGAGGTTCCAGATAGTTGAGTGTACGAGAACGATGGGACAGGGAGTACAGAATGTCGTTGAAAGCATCCTGAGGCATCAGTTCCGGGGAAAGCTCCCCTGTACCAAGACGTATGATGCCAGGTCGGAATTCAGCCTGATTAATCTGCTGGATCTCGGGCAGGTTGGGATAATACCAGCCCTCCTCAATGGCTTCATTCCAGTTGGGCATCGCTTCGTGAGCCATACCATGCCAACCGGAGCCGGAAATATAGGTTCCCCCGCCATGTCTGCCTTCAAGTAGACCCGCGGCGGCCAGATTATCCAGGGCGGTGACCAATGTACTGCGGTTTACGCCCATGGACTTAGCCCATAATCGCTGTGAGGGGAGACGATATCCTGCGGACCATTCGCCCGTTGTGATTTTCTGCCGGATATAGGCTTCAATCTGGCGATATAAGGGCAAGTCGAGAGAAGGGTTCGGCTTCCACCCCATGCTTAGCCGAGAATCAGAACGTTCCATAACAGCAGAACTACCTCCGTTTGAATTTACACTTGGTACTTCGATGGCAGAACAACCTTCCGATCGCTGTTATCCCCAGATTTTTTAAATTCGCTTTTACAAAGGTGAAAATCTGGGGATAAAGGCGAGTTGTATGCTTCCGATGCAGCTTTCTTTCAGAAAGCTTTTAGCTTCGCTTCTTCAGGTTATTTCTGCCCTCTCCGTTTACGTGTAAATTTTTATTTTTTATATAGATAACTTCTGAAATGACACTTAGTAATCAAAACTATATCATTTGGTTGGGTCTGATGCCATCCAAGTGGTTGGTTACGTCAGCCATCATCTGCCCTACTATGGAGTACAGAGATAAGGGGGAAGAACGATGGAGGTTGTTATTCATGCAGTGGTTCTGGCGTTTGGCCTGATCTTGCCACTGGGTGTGCAGAATGTATTTATTTTTAACCAGGGCATGAGCCAGAGGCGTTATATACATGCACTGCCTGCTGTAATAACGGCAGGGGTCAGTGATACGCTGTTGATCGGGGCAGCCGTTGGAGGAGTATCGCTCATTTTGCTGCATTGGCCATTGCTGGCGAATGTGTTGTATGGCGCAGGAAGCTTGTTTTTGCTGTATACGGCTTGGAGTATCTGGAGGTCATCCGAATCTGTGGAAGGTTCGGGGACGGTAATGTCAGCGGGGCGACAGATTGCGTTTGCCGCATCGGTATCTTTACTCAATCCCCATGCTCTGCTGGACACGGTTGCCGTGATTGGCACCAGTTCACTTCAGTATGAAGGGGTGGAGCGCATCTATTTTGCCCTGACAGCCGCGGTAGTATCTTGGATATGGTTCTTGGGACTTGCAGGCGCAGGCAGGGTGATTGGGAGAACGGATCGAACTGGACGCATCAGTCTGGTGTTCAATCGATTGTCCGTTGTGGTCATGGTTGGGCTGGCGTGTATGATGCTGTGGAAGCTCATCTATTCCTAGCAGGACCGTGATGTGGCTCGTCTTGTTTAAAATAAAAAAACTCCCCGTGACGTTAATCGCGCAGGGAGTTCAATATGAGTGCTGAATTTGGTGATCAGCATAACCTGCTGATCTAGTTATTGAGTTGGAACATGTAGTGCTCGATAACGCTTTGGTGTAGCGTCTCTTATATATGGTTAGTCATTTGAGTTAAGATCATCGTAATCGGATCTATTCTGCCTTTAGCAGCATGGATTCAATAAACACTTTCAGATCACGGCTTACACTGTTCAACTGATCAATGACCTCGCTGAACTCGGTTACCATCACAGCCTGTTGGCTGCTAGACTGCGAGATGGATGTGATCTCTTGCTCCATCTGCTGAATGGAATGCTGAACATCCTTCAAGGAACGTTCGATATTCACCGTAGCTTCTTTGGTGCCCGTAGAAAGTTTACGCACTTCAGATGCAACAACGCTGAATCCGGCGCCTGCTTCGCCTGCTCGGGCTGCTTCGATAGCCGCATTCAGGCCCAGTAGATTGGTTTGTTCTGAGATTTCACGGATGAATGCGGCGACCTTGTTCACTTCACCTGAGTTCTGCACAGCCATGCGGGTATTATCCAAAATTTGCGTCGAAGAGGCCGTCAATTGCTCGGATTGGGCGGCTACCGTCTGCACCATATCTGTTAATTTTCCGCTGATCCCCCCGATCAATTCAGTGAAGTACTCCAGTTTTTCCTCATTCTGAAGAGAGAAACCAATGGCAAGTGTACCCGCGATATTTCCTTGCTCATCCCGAAGCGGGGTGGCCGCCGAGTTGATTGATGTGCCATAGAATTTTGCATCAATTCGGTTCGCTGAAGTTTCCCCATGTATAAGTGCCCGGCGGAGTGTAGGGTCATCGAGGGAAACGGGGTCTCCTGCCTTGATGCCCAGATCGAGTTCGTTGCTGGGAACATAATACCAGAACTTCTCGGTATCGGTTACCGCAATCATGATATCGTGTTCTTTGAGCATAATTTTAAAATATGGACTCGCTGCAACGAGTGCTTCAACAATGTTCAATAAGGTTCAGCTCCTATAGTGTATGTGTGCATATCATCTAGATGTAAGTATATACATCGTCAGAATTATCGGAATCTTGAAGACCCAACAAGGGCAATAAGGTATATTAATTAAATTTTCAACAAATGAAACAGGAGAATTGATGATTTTCAGGAATTTATGAAAACATAACAAAAAAGCAGGCGAGAACAATCAAGTTCTCGTCTGCTTTGCTATCCACTTATTCTGTGCAATGCTCTATTTCCCGTGATCCATGCTGAGTTACGTAAGGGTTCACCCCATCAGCGTTACCTCACTCCGTTGTATGCGAATTTCATCCTGACGGGTACAGATAGTATCTGTGCGCAGGAATACGCGGTTGAGTTATATTACGTAAGGTTGCTATCCGCCAATCTGGGACATGCGGCGTACCGTCGGTGTATGAGATTGCATTTTTTGTTCCAAAGCCAGAGCCATCTCATGATTCTTTGGTTTCGTACCCAGCGCTTTGAGGAAAAGCGCCGCCATAGCGTCCGGATCATCCACGAAGCGGCGAACATTATACTCATCGGACCAGTAGAGGCAGGCTTTGATATGTCCGTCAGCGGTCAGCCGAAGTCGGTTGCAATTGTCACAGAAGTGATCGCTCACGGGATGAATCAATCCAAATGTGCCTTCGGAGCCCGCAATTTTCATATTACGTGATGGGCCATTGCCCGCAGGGCCTGTTGTATTTTCTACCGTCCAGCCTGATTCAGCACATACATCTGTCACGGCTTCCAGCGGCAAATAAGATTTGCGCCATGAATCCGAAGCCTGTCCAATCGGCATATATTCAATAAAACGCACATGAAGAGGTTGATCAATCGTCATTGCAATAAAATCCTTGATCTCATCATCGTTGATACCCTTCATCAGCACAACATTCAGCTTGATCGGAGCAAGGCCAGCGGCAGTTGCAGCTTCAATGCCTTTCAGCACCTTGTTCACATCTCCGCCGCGGGTAATCATGGAGAAGCGATCAGCGCGCAGGGAATCCAGACTGATGTTAATCCGGTTCAACCCAGCATCTTTCAACGCCTGAGCTTGTTTGTCCAGCAGAAGAGCGTTGGTAGTCAGGGCAATATCGTCAATCCCGTCAATTGCCGAGATCATGCTGACGAGCTTATGCAGATCCTTGCGTACCAGCGGTTCGCCCCCGGTGAGTCGGACTTTGCGCATGCCCATCGGGGCAAGTACCTTCAGCACCTGTGCTATTTCTTCGTAGCTCATAATCTCATCATGCGGAGCAAACTCCATACCCTCTGCGGGCATGCAATACACACAGCGTAAATTACAGCGGTCCGTAACAGAAATACGGATGTAGTCATGTATCCGGCCAAATGAATCCTGAAGCAGTTCCATGCAGACCACCCTTTCATCGGTTCAGATTGGAAATCTTCTATTATAAATGATACGACAATTTCAAAAGGAACAGTTGCATCAAATTTTAGCTATTTCTCCAATCCGCGTCAACGATGACGTCAGATGACAGCATTTTTGGCGGGGTGATTCAGATGGAATTGTCCCACGAGTTGTTGCAGAAAGACCGTAATGGCTTCCACATTATGCGAAGAATGCTGAACCTGCAACATATCACGGATCAGCTCCATCATCTCTGCTTCTACCTCAGCAGAAGTCGCCCGATTTTGATGGCTGATTGCAGCAATATTCTCCATCAGCATGACCACTTGATCCACAACTTGTGTGCGCTCAGGTTCTTCAGCGGTAGCGTTTTGCAGAAGTTGCGAAGCGGCCTGAACCAGTGTTGTTCCTTCAGCCAGTACCTGATCACCCTCTGTGATCAATTGAGATGCAGCTCCTGCTGCCGTTGAGATTCGGTCCAGAATCTGATGAATATTTTCAGTTGAAGAGCGGGATAACTCGGCTAGCTTGCGGATTTCCCCTGCCACGACCGAGAAGCCTTGGCCATGTTCGCCCACGCGTGCAGCTTCAATGGTGGCATTCAGAGCCAGCAGGTTGGTCTGAGCTGAAATTTCATCAATGACAGCCAGTGCACGGTAAATCTCTTTCATGGTATCCATGAAGGACAGGATGGTACGGTTGGTATCGGACACCGCTCCTGAGATTTGGGTCATTTTGTCGCCGATTCGTTCCACTTCCTGCTGGGCCACGCTGATCTGTTCGGTAGCAGAGGTCTCCAGTTGTTGCAGCGTTATGCGCATATGATCAGCAGCGATCTTGGCCTGGTCAAGATCTTCCAGTTGGGTACGAATGGCCTGAATCATCGAACCAAGCTTGTAGTTCACGCGCTCAGTCGTACCTTGGGTTGTCTCTGTTGAAGTTCGCATCTGATACTGGTTGTCCATAACGTCTACCGTGGCAAGTTGTACCTTCAGCATAATGCCTTCCAGAGAGTCAATCATGTTGTTGATCCACTTCGCCAGTTCACCTGATTCGTCTTGGGCAAAAGCAGACGTGTCTAGGCGCTGGGTCAGATCACCCCTGCCTTCGGCGTTAATTCGAATAAATCGGCTGATGCGACGCAAGTCTTCATGAACTCGTTGATATTGGCTACGATGCAGCTGTAATGCAGTGAAGAATCCGAATAACACATTAACAGCGGCCATTGCTGCTGCGCTCCACCCACTACCAGTGAAGGCATAGACAAGAGCTGCTCCTGCAACGCCTGACAAAAGTGTGAAGAGACTGTGCTGTTTGAACTGGCGCCAGCCGATGCTTCGTATCCGATACACTTCCTCCAGATCCCCTTCACACATCATGCCCCAGCGATCAGGACAGTATGGCAGCTGGAAGGTGATGCCTTTACCGATCACAGAAATATGGCGATAATCCGAGTAGCCGGGAAAAGCTACGAACAGATTGGAACCATTCTGAATGGTGTTTGCTACTCCGGGGTGTAGTTCTCCGGTCGACGGATCAGTGAACATGAGTTCCAGTTCGGTATGCTCCTTGACGGAAACGATACCCCATTCGGTGGTGACACCATCTTTGAGATTTTCCCCATGTGTAAAGGTACGGTCTTCGAATCGACTTCGGGATAAGGCGGTGCCGGGTTGCAGATGGGGCCGTAATATCGACTCAGCCATAAAGAGGTAATTGTCACCGGAATCGGGATAGATATGACCTGATTCTCGTTGGATCAGGTCACCGAGTACATCCCCGGGAACACGGCTGCATAATGAACCGACATATCGACCTTCCTGCAGGATTGGGGAGATAAACAGCAAGGTGACATCATCGTGAAAAGCGGACGAGCGTGGACCAATATCCAACGTCAGTGGATCAGAATATGGGCCATACAAACACTTTTTCCCATGACAATCTGCTCTGGAGTATTTCAATCCTGGTCCAATTAAAGCTTCGTAATCTTCATAGATCTGTCCAATATGTTTCTTATATGTAGAGAATACCACCTGATTCTGTTCGTTCAGCATGAATAGCTCCGTACTGTCTACGGCTCGAATATAACTGGATTGAAACCATACATCTAGTTTGCTTAGTTGCTGTGAACCTTGTAATACATCCTGTAATTGAACTGACTGTATCTGTTGAAGCAAACGATCCAGGTGATTCCATTGTTCATCTGCCCAGTCCATCATAAGCTGCCGTCTCGTTTCGGCAATTCCCTCAAAAATCTGTTCCACATCTTCCTTCATATGTGCGTTCAACCGATACGATCGCCACAGCGGCAATCCTTTTCTCCATCCCAGCCAATCAAACATCATGACCACCCCGATTTCTGGATTCTCTATTCAATCTTTATACAAGAAAATGAGCAAGAATACGAGGGCATATGTCATATTTTCCGAATATTTAATCAATAAATACAAATGATTGTGCGCTTGTTGTTAGGTGAAATGAATGTTAGCTATCTACGAAGAAAACTCACATGTATGTATCTGAGAATCCGTCTCATTTTACATTGTGTAACATGAACAGGCCCATACTCAAAACACACTGTATAATGTAATCCGCGCCCAAAGCGATATAGTATTATCTAACAAGCAAAACCTGTTACGTTAATGTATATAAACCTCCCATTCAGCCTTGGTGTGTAATGAAAACAACTTCCACAAAGGAGAATGCCCATGTCCTCCGCACCCTCAGCTACAGTCGCCGAAGCCTGCCATATTGATGTAGATCATGTGTCCGTTATCTTTGGCACAGGTACACAACAAGTCACTGCCTTGTCGGATGTTACATTCCAGATCCAGTCCAATGAGTTTGTCTCGCTGCTTGGCCCTTCCGGCTGTGGCAAGTCCACCTTGCTCCGGCTGGTGGGTGATCTACTTCAGCCCACCTCAGGCACCGTTCGCATTGCAGGTCAGGAGCCTGAGCGGGCTCGGCTACAGCGACAGTTCGGTATTGTCTTCCAGACACCAGCCTTGTTCGATTGGCGCACGGTTCGTCACAATGTGGAATTGCCCTTGGAGCTACTCGGTACCCGCCGGAAGGAGTGCCGCCGCATTAGTGGTGAGCTGCTAGAAATGGTAGGGCTAACCCGCTTCGCCGACCATTATCCATGGCAACTCAGTGGAGGGATGCAGCAACGTGTATCCATTGCGCGTGCACTTGCGCTTGATCCGCCATTGCTGCTCATGGATGAACCCTTCTCTGCCTTGGACGAATTCACGAAAGAAAAGCTTCAATTGGAGCTGCTTGAGATCAAGCGCTCAACAGGCAAGACCTTCCTCTTTGTCACACACAGCATCCCCGAAGCCGTATTTCTGTCCGACCGGATCATCGTGCTCTCGGCACATCCGGGGCAAGTACATTCCATTCATTCCGTCAATCTGCCTTCCGAACGTCATAGTGAACTGAGAGAAACGGAAGCCTTCTACCACATGATTACAACCATTCGCAACTGCTTCTACGAGGAGCGTGATGAATCTCATGTCCCTGCGGTTCTTTAAACCGGGATATCGATCCTGGGTTGTCATCTGGATTATGACCATATTGGTGCTATGGGAAGGAATCGCCTGGATACTCCAACTGTTCTTGTCACCCCAGCAGGCGGCGTCTCGCCTTCCTTATCTGCACGAAGTCCTTGCAGCCTTGTTTCGTTACTCGAGTACGCTCGCAGAGCAGGGGGCTGTCACGTTTGGCAATGCAGCCATTGGTTTTGGAGGGGGAACGTTGCTTGGTCTGGGTCTGGCTCTACTCATGAGCGGGGCTGTCTGGCTAGAGCGCACGTTATCTCTATATGTTGTCTCCTCACAGATGGTTCCGGTTATTGGTCTCGCACCAATTGTGTACGGGATCATCCACAATGCGGAGTGGGCCCGAATTGTTATGGCCGCGTATGTCACTTTCTTCCCGATCATCATCCATACATTAAAAGGATTGAAAAGTGCAGCACCAGAGCATCTGGAACTTATGCGTTCCTGTGGAGCTTCACTGACTGCACGATATATCAAATGTCTGCTACCCTCAGCACTGCCGGGACTATTTTCTGGTATGAAAATAGCCGCTCCGCTGGCGGTGACCTCCTCCATCGTTGTGGAATTGATGGGCGCCCCCGACGGGCTCGGCGTCCTGATGGTCAGTTCGTTATATTACGGCCATGCCCAAGTTGGCATGTTCTGGGCCACCATCATGCTTAGCATTGGCATTGGCCTGATCTCGTATCTGGCCATCAGTCTGGCTGAACGTTGGCTAACCCCTTGGCAGCCTGAATTCAGGGCCAAAGGAGGCGATGCCACATGAGTGAAGGTAGAGTTTTGCAACGGAAGCGTGATGAAGGTGTGGCTATTGCTACTGTAACTGGCGCGGCTACGCCCCTCACGGGTTCACAGATAACATCTGCTCCAGGATCAGAAATTCATGGACAACAGGGACAAGCCGAAAAGGCCAGATTGGATACTAGCGTTCGCAGGCGCTCAATTGTACTGAGCATGCTTCCTTGGGGTGCGGGTATGTTGTTTCTCACCCTCTGGCAGCTCAGGTTGTTTCATTGGATATTCTCGCTGGAAAGCTACCAACTGCCTGTGCCTTCCGCGATTGCGGCATCCATTCAGGAAAATGCCAATATGCTCTTTCGATACGCGATGTATAGCGGAACCGAAATGCTGGGAGGTTTTTTGCTCGGTTCATTGTTGGGTGCTCTGGCGGCAGCGGGTGCATCGTTCTTTCCAACAAGCGGCAGGGCCGCGGTTACGGTTCTGTCTGCACTTAATGCTGTTCCGATCGTGGCCCTTGCCCCGATTATGAACAATTGGTTCGGAGACGGGATCTGGTCGCGTATTGCAGTAGTCACGGTGATTACGATGGCCGCCATGGCCGTCAGCCTGTTCAAAGGACTGACTTCCATTCAGCCGCAGTACAGTGATTTGCTGAGTGGTCTAGCCGCGAGCAGGATGCAGTTTTTTTGGAAGTTGAGACTGCCTCATGCGCTGCCTTCCCTCTTCGCCGGTCTGAAGATCAATATGTCGACCAGTATTATCGGGGCCATTGTGGGTGAATTTTTCATCGCCTCCCAGGGGCTGGGGTACTTGCTCTCGGATCAGATTCGACTGGCAAACATGCCCTTGGCCTGGTCCTGCATTGTCATCGCAGCCGCGCTCGGCATTGTGTTGTATGAAGCGGTTGTCCTAGCAGAAAAACGACTCATTCCGTGGAATCGTGCACGCACAGATCACTAACATACATCAGGGTACCAACCTTCCATAGATCGTAATACGTGATTGAGGTTGTTCAAAAAGTCCACGGTACTGAAAAGCAGACTTTTTGAACACGGACTGATGCTTGATAAATCGTATATAAACAGGGGGTTGTTCTGTACATGTACAAAACGTTGAAGCCGGGTTTGCTGGTATTGGTCCTGTTGGTTGTTACGATGCTGAGCGCATGTTCTACGAAGTCCGAGCCGGCGGCTGAGCCTGTCGCTGCGAGTTCAGGAGGGGCTGGAGAAGCAGATCAACCCTTAACCAAAGTGAAAATTCAGCTGAAATGGGTGCCGCAGGCGCAATTTGCCGGGATTTATGCAGCGAAGGAAAAAGGTTTTTTTGCAGATGAAGGCATTGATGCCGAGATTATTCCGGGTGGTCCGGATATCGTGATTGAGCAGCAGGTGGTCAATGGTGCGGCCGATGTGGGAATCACAGGAGTAGACAGTCTGCTGGTCAGCCGGGATAACGGTCTGCCACTCGTCTCGCTCGCCCAGATCTCGCAGAAGAGTAGTTATCGCTTGATCGCCAAGAAGTCCCTAGGCATTACTGATCCGGCTCAGATGAAAGGCAAGAAGGTCAGTACTTGGTTCGGCAGTCAGCAGTTTCAGGTGCTCGCGTTCATGGAGAAGAATGGCCTGGATCCAAAGAAAGACATTGAACTGGTGAAGCAGGGGTTCACGATGGATCAGTTTTTCAACGATCAGGTGGATGTAGCTACGGCGACGATCTATAACGAATACCACGTTGTACTGGAAAGTGGAACGAAAGAGTCCGATCTGGATGTGTTCAACATTGAAGATGCCGGTGTTGGCATGCTGGAGGATACGCTGATTGCCAAGAAGGATTGGGTAGACAGCAACCGTGAGCTTGCGGTCAAAGTGACCCGTGCCATTTTGAAAGGCTGGAACTACGCCATTGATCAACAGGATGAGACGGTGGATATCGTGATGAGTAATGTGACGGATGGCAGCACCACCCGTGAACATCAGGTCACGATGCTGGAAGAGATTGCAAAGCTGATTCGCCCGGAAGGATTTACGGAGCAGCAAGTTGGCAGCTTTGTGGATGAGTCATTTACCCGAACTGCGGATATTGCACTGAACTATGGCTTGATCAAAAAAGCCGCAAATTTGGATGAAGCGCTGGAGAAGAGTATCTATGAAGAAGCTGTGAAATAAGCGTGTGGAGGAGGATGACGAATGAGTTCTGTGGATCAGCAGCCTCAGCCGCTTGGCGGTACGAAGGAAGAATGGCTGGAGAAGGATCGCAAATACGTGTGGCATCACATCTCGCCTCATAACGATCATCCAATGATTGCGGTAAGTGGAGAGGGCAGCTGGATCACCGATCAGGATGGTACGCGTTATCTGGATGCGATGTCGGGACTGTGGTGTGTGAATGTGGGGCATGGCCGTGAGGAGATTGCGAGAAGTGCCTACGAACAGATGAAAGCACTCGCTTATGTACCGATGACGCAGAGTCATGAACCAGCGATTTTGCTGGCGGAGAAGCTGAATGAATGGCTGGAGGGGGAGTATCGAATATTCTTCTCCAACTCAGGTTCAGATGCGAATGAGGTGGCTTTCAAAATAGCCCGTCAGTACCACCATCAGAATGGTGAGCCTACTCGGCACAAATTCATCTCCCGTCACCGTGCCTATCACGGTAACTCCATAGGAGCGCTGGGCGCCACTGGGCAAGCCGCACGCAAGATCAAATACGAGCCACTCGGCGTAGGTTTCTCTCATGTTCCACCACCGTATTGTTACCGCTGTCCGTTTGGACGAAACAAGGATGGATGCGGACTCGAATGTGCAACCATCTATGAAGAGGTGATTCGTTGGGAAGGTCCTGAGACGGTTGCCGCAGTAATTATGGAGCCGGTGATCACAGGGGGCGGCATGATTGTACCCCCACCGGATTATATGCGTACCGTGCAAGAGATCTGTCAGCGCTATGGCGTGCTGCTCATTGTAGATGAGGTAATCTGCGGTTTTGGCCGATCTGGGCAGAAGTTTGGTCATCAGAACTATGGCGTACAGCCAGATATTGTGACGATGGCAAAAGGCATGACCAGTGCGTATTCGCCGCTATCAGCAACGGCGGTGCGAGCCGATCTGTATGATACGTTCCGGGAACCCGGCCCGGATGCCCATTTTCGCCATGTGAATACATTTGGCGGGAATCCCGTGTCCTGCCGGGTGGCACTGGCGAATCTGGAGATTCTGGAACGAGAGAATCTGGTCAGCCGGGCGGAAGAACTGGGATATCTGCTTCGTGAGAAGCTGGAGCCATTGCTCGAGCTGTCCATTGTGGGGGATATCCGTTCATTCGGATTCGCCTGTGGCATTGAATTGATTGAAGCTGATGGTTCTCCTGCGGAGGCGGATAAAGTAATGAAGGTACTCGCCAGTTGTAAAAGGGACGGCATTCTGATTGGCAAGAACGGCGATACCGTGCCGGGGTTTGCAAACATTTTGACGATCTCTCCGCCGTTTGTTACCACCGAGGAAGAGCTGGATCTGATCGCTGGAAGTTTGCTCGTTGCACTACGTAGTCTGGACGCAGGTTAGTTGGCGTGGATGGATAAAACACATGTACGACAGACGTTTACGATTTAGCAAGCAAAATCATTACGCGATAAATAAGCGCAAGGAGGCGAGGGAGGATGCAGACCACAACAGGCAAAGTCATTAATCAGCATCGGCTGAATGAGCGAATTGAGCAGTTGTCACAGATTGGGCGAATCGCGGAGACGGGTGTCTGCCGACTTGCCCTGACCCCGGAAGATATGGACGGCATCATACAGGTTCGTCTCTGGATGGAAAATGTCGGTTTGACGACACGACTTGATCCGTTTGGCAATCTGATTGGTCGTCTGGAAGGTGAGGATCAGGCGTTGCCGATCCTCATGATTGGTTCCCATATCGACTCTCAGCCCTACGGCGGTCGATATGATGGAGCGATTGGTGTGCTTGGCGCACTCGAAGCGGTGCAATGCCTGATCGAAAATGGCATTCAGCCCCTTATGCCGATTGAGGTGATTGCTTTTTGCGATGAAGAGGGTTCCCGTTTTAACAAAGGCCTGTTCGGTTCACGTGGCATAACGGGTCAGTTGGAAGAGGGCGAACTGGAGCGGCGGGATAAAAATGGAGTGACCCGCCGGGAGGCACTGGAAGCCTTTGGCTGTTCTCCTTCGGATTTTGAAGAAGCGATCTACCCGCCAGGTTCCATAGGCAGTTATCTGGAGCTGCACATTGAGCAGGGGCCGGTGTTGGAAGCGTTGAATGCACCAGTAGGTTTGGTTACGGGCATCTCGGGCCCGCTGTGGCTTACGGTCACGATGAAAGGCATGGCGGGTCATGCTGGCTCTGTTCCGATGGGGATGCGGCATGATGCTTTGGTAGGCAGCGCCAAAGTCATTGCGGCTTTTGACGATATGGTGAGAGAAGACCCGGAAGCTCCAAATGTAGGTACGGTGGGAAGTTTGAGGGTGTTTCCAGACTCACGGAACATCATTCCGGAGGAAGTCAGCTTCACGGTTGATTTGCGAGACATGGAGATGGAGCGCAGGAACCGGCTTGAAGCCCGATTGATGAACATTTTGGATGACGTAAGTTTCCGATATGGTCTAACCTACTCGCTGACAGAGGATACGAATAGTGAGCCGCGGTATTGTGCAGAGCCAATCATGTCGGTGATTCGTTCATCCGCGGAAGAGATCGGGGTTACTTTGCCAGAACTGATGAGTGGTCCGTTCCATGATGCGTTGGCCCTTTCGCTTGTGTGTGATTATGGCATGATTTTTGTCCGCAGCAAAGACGGCATCAGTCATCATCCCAGCGAATATTCCTCCCCGGAGGATATTGGACTCGGCACGGAAGTGTTATATCGCACCATTCGGAGGATGTGTAGTGGAATGAACCAACCAATCATTTTACCTGAGGAGGCGTTGTGACGTTATGAGCAAAATCAGCATCGGATTAATCCAGGCTTCTCATGAAATTGAAGGTTCGGCTCCCGTTGAGGTACACAAAGAAGCTGCGGTTCAGAAACACATAACGCTGGTCCGTGAAGCTGCTGCACGAGGGGCCAAGATCATCGGGTTGCAGGAAGTGTTCTATGGGCCGTACTTTTGTACAGAGCAGAATCCCAAATGGTATGCATCCGCTGAACCGGTGCCGGAAGGACCGACGACGAGACGTTTTCAGGAGCTGGCAAAGGAGCTTGCGGTGGTGATTATTTTACCTGTATACGAGGTGGAGGGCATTGCTTCGTATTACAATACGGCAGCCGTTATAGATGCGGATGGTACGTATCTGGGCAAATACCGCAAACATCATATCCCGCATGTGGAAGCAGGTGAGGGCACGAATGGGTTCTGGGAAAAGTATTATTTCAAACCAGGTAACCTTGGGTTTCCGGTTTTTGATACAGCCTACGCCAGAGTGGGTGTGTACATCTGTTATGATCGTCATTTTCCGGAAGGGGCACGATTGCTCGGGTTGGCGGGGGCTGAAATAGTGTTCAATCCGTCCGCTACGGTTGCGGGGACATCGGAATATCTGTGGAAACTGGAACAGCCTGCTCACGCGGTAGCTAACGGCTATTATGTAGCGGCCATCAACCGGGTTGGCGTGGAAGCGCCATGGAATATGGGTGAATTTTATGGACAGTCGTACCTGGTCGACCCGCGAGGCAGAATGGTAGCGATAGGTAGCCGGAATCAGGATGAGGTCGTCATTGGCGAGATGGATACGGAGATGATTCGTGAGGTACGTAATGTGTGGCAGTTCTACCGAGATCGCAGGCCGGAAACGTACGAACATCTGGTTAGTCTGTAAAAGTAGCTGGAAGCTGCGCGGATCAAACTTCAGGAGGTGCATGACATTGATGAACAGCTCAGGAACAACGTTATCCGATTATGGGTGGGAGAGTCGTTTTGCCGAGATGAAACCCGCCATGACAGGCAAGGAAGCGATGGAGGAATCAAACCGCTGTCTGTACTGTTACGATGCACCTTGTATCAAAGCCTGTCCAACCGACATTAATATCCCTTCTTTTATTAGCAAAATATCCACAGGTCACCTGAAAGGTTCGGCCCGCACCATCATGGATGCGAATCCGGTTGGAGCCAGTTGCGCACGCGTGTGTCCTACAGAGGAATTGTGTGAAGGTGCATGTGTTCTGAACGAATCGTCGAAGCCGATTCGCATTGGTGACTTGCAGCGTTACGCCACCGACTGGGCGCGGGCGAAGAATGAGCCGTTATTCCAGGCAGCACCTGCCAATGGGAGAACCGTTGCTGTTGTGGGAGCGGGGCCAGCAGGACTGTCGGCGGCACGTGAACTAGGGCGTGCGGGTTATGAGGTGACGATCTACGAGGCCAAACCCAAAGGTGGCGGGTTGAATACGTACGGCATCGTGTCCTTCCGTCTGCCCGAATCGGTTGCGCTATGGGAAGTGGAGCAGGTAGAAGCGCTTGGTGTACAGATCCGTTATGGGGTACGCATCGGTGTGGATATTCCTGCTTCGCAGTTGCTGGAGCAGCATGAAGCAGTGATTCTGGCATGTGGTATGGGTTCAGTACCCATGCTGGGCATTGAAGGGGAGACACTGGAAGGTGTCTATGATGCGATTGAACTGGTGGAGTCTACCAAGCAGGGTGTTCCGCCCGCATTGAATGGTCTGAAGGTTGCCGTTATTGGCGCGGGCAATACGGCGGTAGATGCAGCAACCTGTTCGGTACGTCTTAATGCCGAGCGGGTGCAGATGTTATATCGGCGCGGGGAAAGCCAGATGACGGCGTATGCGTTTGAATATACTTTTGCTAAGCAGGAGGGTGTGGAGTTCCGCTGGTTTACGATTCCGCAGCGTATTATTGGAGACGAGAATGGTCGGGTTCAAGCTGTGGAATGTGTGAAAATGGAGCTAATTACCCCGCCTGGTGGTGGGCGTGTGTTGCCCGTGCCTGTGGAGGGATCGGAGTTCATGATTGAATGTGATACCGTCATCCGGGCGATTGGGCAGCATCGTTTATTACCATTAATCGAAGCGTTTGGGCTTCGTCACCACTGGGGTGTCGTAGAGATCGAGCCGCATACGTACCGTACCTCACACCCTCAGATCTATGCGGCAGGAGATGTTATTTTTGGTCAGGGCCAGGGTGAGGCGATGGTTGTCTCGGCTGCACAGCAGGGTAAGCTGGCTGCCGCCGCTGTCATGAAGGCACTGCCTGGACAGGTGGAAGAGACGGCGTGAGTTGTGAGCGAGACAAGGTACGGAGTGTCCAGTGTAACTAATATGTTCAAACAACACCAAGGAGGGATCGTTATGGCTGACTTATCCATTAATCTGGCAGGTATTCGATCACCCAATCCATTCTGGCTGGCCTCTGCACCACCGACCAATACGGGATATCAGGTCCAGCGTGCGTTCGAGGCGGGCTGGGGTGGCGCGGTGTGGAAGACGCTGGGTGAACCAATTATCAATACATCCTCGCGTTTCGCGGCGGTTCATTTTGGTGGGCAGCGGGTGGCAGGGTTTAACAATATCGAATTGATATCCGATCGTCCGCTGGAAGTGAATCTGCGGGAGATTGCCGAGACCAAGAAACGCTTCCCGGATCGTGCGGTTGTCGCTTCACTGATGGTGGAACCTACGCGAGAGAAGTGGCATGAGATTGTGAAGAAGGTGGAAGCCGTCGGCGTCGACGGCCTGGAACTGAACTTTGGCTGCCCGCATGGCATGGCCGAACGTGGTATGGGAGCCGCCTCTGGTCAGCAGCCTGACCTGGTCGAACTCCAGACGATGTGGGTGAAGGAAGTGGCAACCACACCGGTGATCGTGAAACTCACGCCGAATATCACGGATATTACGGCGACTGCCCGGGCAGCTGTCCGCGGTGGCGCGGATGCGATCTCCCTGATCAATACGATTAACTCCCTGGCAGGTGTGGATCTGGATTCGTGGAATACCGTGCCGCATGTGGGCGGCAAAGGAGCGCACGGTGGATATTGTGGCCCAGCTGTAAAGCCCATCGCACTGAACATGGTTGCGGAGTGTGCCCGTAATCCGGAGGTAGGTGTTCCAATCTCAGGGATTGGTGGCATATCTGATTGGCGGGATACGGCAGAGTTTTTGCTCATGGGCGCTACAGGGGTTCAGGTATGTACCGCAGCGATGCATCATGGATTCCGCATTGTGGAGGACATGATTGATGGGCTGAATGATTATTTGGATGAAAAGGGTCTAAGCAGTGTAGCAGAACTGGTAGGTCAGACGGTTCCGCGTTACTCCGATTGGGGCAATCTCGATCTGAACTACAAAGTGGTCGCCCGCATCAACCGCGATGTCTGCATCAATTGCAACAAATGCCATATTGCTTGTGAGGACACCTCGCATCAGTGTATTGATATGTTGACCGACCCGTCCGGTTCCTATCTGGAAGTGGTGGAAGAGGACTGTGTTGGCTGTAATCTGTGTTCGATCGTTTGCCCGGTGGATGGGGCGATTGAGATGGTTGAACTTGTACCTGAGCAGGAACCTGTAACCTGGAATGAACGTCAATCTGCGATTGCCATGCTGCAATCCGTTAGAGATCAATCAACCAAGGAGGCGATATCATGAGTACTCGCAAATTGATTCGTAATGGTGTGTTGGTCACAGCGTCAGATACCTTTGAAGCAGATATTTTGATCGAAAAAGGTAAAATCACACAGATTGGCATTGGGCTCATCCCTGACGAACGAATGGAAGTCGTGGATGCAGCGGGCTGTTACGTCATTCCGGGCGGGATCGACCCGCATACGCATCTGGATATGCCCTTCGGTGGGACGGTAACGGCGGATGATTTTGCGACAGGAACGACAGCTGCAGCTTTTGGAGGAACAACGACGATCATTGATTTTTGTCTGACACAAAAAGGCCGTCCATTAATCGAATCTCTCCAGGAGTGGCATGCCAAAGCCGAGGGTAAAGCTGCCATCGACTACGGTTTCCATCTCATGATTGGCGAGATGAATGATCAGGTGTTAGAAGAGCTGCCGCAGATCATTGAAGAAGAGGGTGTGTCATCCTTCAAGGTGTTCATGGCGTATAAAAACCAGTTTCAGGCGGATGACGGGATTCTCTTCCAGACGTTGCAAAAGGCAAAAGAGTACGGCGCACTCGTCATGGTTCATGCCGAGAACGGGGATGTCATTGACCTGCTGGTTCGACAGGCGCTCGCCGAAGGGCGCACGGAGCCGATTCATCATGCGCTGACTCGTCCATCCATGCTGGAGGGAGAAGCAACAGGGCGTGCGGCGCGTCTGGCTGCACTTGCGGATTCACAGCTGTATGTGGTGCACGTGACCTGTGCGGAAGCAGTGGAGCAAATTGCGCGTATGCGTGAAATGGGTTACCGAATCTGGGGGGAGACCTGTCCTCAGTATTTGACGTTGGATCAGTCGATCATGGATCAGCCGGACTTTGAGGGTGCAAAGTATGTCTGGTCACCACCGCTGCGGGAAGCGGCTCATCAGGACGTGTTGTGGAATGCATTGAAAAGCGGTCAGTTGCAGACGATTGGCTCCGATCATTGTTCGTTTAATTTCAAAGGGCAGAAGGATCTGGGTAAGGATGATTTCAGTAAAATTCCGAACGGCGGGCCCGTCATCGAAGATCGCCTCAGCATTCTGTATTCAGAAGGTGTAGCCAAGGGGCGGATTACGCTCAATCAGTGGGTCGATCTATGTTCGACAAGAGCGAGCAAGTTATTTGGATTATTCCCGCAGAAAGGTACTCTGGCTGTCGGGACAGATGCAGATATCGTTATTTTTGACCCATCTGTAAACAGGGTGATTTCGGCAGAAACTCATCATATGAACGTGGATTACAGCGCATTTGAAGGTATGCAGGTACAAGGATGTCCGGTGACGGTGTTGTGCCGCGGGGAGTATGTCATTCGAGATCGGCAGTATGCCGGAACAGCAGGGGCAGGCCAATATGTGAAGCGCAACAAGTATGATGCAGGCGCACCCATACCGGTGAAACAGCCTGTGACGGTAGTGAATGGAGGGAGAAGCTGATGTCGGATCATGATGTGTTTGAGGCCGAGAGAATCGCCATAGAGCGAATGGTTGCACAGGGTTATCGGATCTATTCGGTACGGGAACATCTGGAGGGTGCTCACGTCATATGGGGGCACCCCGATCTTCCCGAAGAGAAACAAGAGCAATACGTGGGCACGGCATCTGGGCGGAAGTGGTTCAGTCATATTCTGATTCGTCAGCTTCAGGAGCAGCGGGGCGCTTAGACCATGCCCAGCTCTTCACGCGATTGGACCATGAACATATTCATAAGCGTAGATGGCAAGTTCGATCGCGACCCTTTTCTCGGGGAGGATATAGTCTTCTCCCAGAAGGGCTTCGATTTTGTCCAAACGGTGATACAGTGTCTGTCTGACGATATATAGAGCGGTGGCCGTCTCTTGCTTGGAGCAGCACAGGACCAAATATTGCTTGAGCGTGCGCAGCAGCTGACCTCCTTTCTCTACATCGTAACGAATGAGCGGCCCCAGGTATTCTTCGATAAAATCATCTAGATTACCGCTCTGTTTCATGCTGGCAATGATGCGATAACAATGAAGGTTACTGTAAAAAGGCTGCTGCATCTCACCGATGTCCTTCTGAATTCGCAGTGTCTCCTTCGCGGAATCCAGGCTATCCTTGAGACGGGAGAGGTCTGTGCAGTTATGACCGATTCCGACCAGGCCTGAGAAGAGGCAGTGGGTCTGTTCCTGCTCGTGCTGCTGCAGCTGTTCGATGCAGCGCCAGAGACTGCTTTTGCGCTGAGATCCAGGTAGTGGGTCGAGAATGATAAGAATGATCTGGTGGTTCAGAACGGTGCTGTAGAGGGTGAAGTTCTCCCGAGCAAATACCGACCGGGCGACGATGTTACGTTGGATCAACAACTTCTGAAGTCTGAGGCTATCTGTGTATGCTGGATTGTTGTCGAATAAAATAATAGTGGCTTTGCTCGTTGCGAGAAGGGGATTAACGGTAGATATATATTCATGGATTTCCTTCGTGGAGTGGTGTCCGTTAAGCCAATCAATGACCCACATATCTTCTTTGTAGCGGCGTTTCTCTTCCATGTATTTGGTTCGCATCCAGTCCTGAGCAATCGCGGCCGCGCATCGTTCCAGTGCCTGAATGACGAATTCATCCGAAGGTTTGATCGGTATGCTTGAATCTTGATCCGTCAGCTTTTGATGCATCAGCACAAGGTCGGCAAAGGTGTAGTCCAACGCCTGAACAGGCATGCTGATCACATCCAATGTGTTATCTGACAGCTGCATTAAATTCGGAATATCCTCCCCCGCCAAATGTTCCCGCTGCAAAAACCAATCCTGCCGTCGCTTCTCCAGCTGCTCTGGAGAGCAGTAGGGAACGCTACTTGCTTCCCCTTCAAGTGGATATAACGCCACGGCATATCCGGTTGTTCGTGACAATAATCGAAGCAGAGGTTGTACGCCATCTCCATTCAGAAGAAGTTGGTTAAATGAGGTGGTGAGACTATCGAGTTCAGCGATCATCCGCTGATGACTGCGAATCAGGGTGAAATGCAGGTCTTGCGTAATATCGATATAACGGACTTGTTCGTGAAACCAGATCAACGGAAAATCCGCTGCTACTGCAATTTCTTTCATAGCCCTGAGTTGCGACTTGGTGTGATCCCCCAGTTCCATACAGAGTCCGGCAGCCCCGCGTGCAATTAACTGACGCAAAAAAGACAGGCCTTGCTGCTCACCCTCCTGCCAGCCAATGCCTGTTGTCAGCACCAATTCCCCGCCATTGAGCAAGTCCCCCACCTCGGGAACCTCCATGATATGAACCCAGCGAACATACCGCTCCAGCGCACGATCACTGGCCAGGACTTCTGCCTTGCGAAACACGGGACGTTTTAACATGTCTCTGACTTGAATATGAAGCGTTGTCTCCCCCACACAACCACCATCCTTCCCAAATCACATGTGATCTATCTGGAGTCTGGAATCCGTCAACTTACATAATTAATCCATATTATAATTCTATTTACAGCCAATGGGCTGAAATCTAACGTTCATTTGTTTCAAATGACAAATGGGACTGTTCTTTTTGTGATTTTGATTAAAATAAATAATTTATATGTCAGTCTATGTCTCGTGTGAATTACATAAAAAAAAGCCCCTTAACATCACATCGGAATTCAATCATTCCAATATGCGCTAAGGGGCGAGAAGCTAATATTATAGTCTACATTTAAGTTGTACTCGAACCGTTACATGAGTACAATCAACGACTTCTTAATCGTCGATTCTTTTCTTTTTAAATTTCATCAGGAACTCATACACAATCGGTACGATAACCAGCGTGAGCAGCGTGGAGCTGATCAGACCACCGATTACGGTAATTCCTAATCCTTTCGAGATGATCCCCGCACTTTCTTCGAGGCCCGTAACCAGTGGCAACAGGGCACCGATAGTTGCGAGAGCGGTCATCAGGATTGGACGCAGACGAGTTGCACCGGCTTCCAGCAAGGCTTCACGGGTAGGCATACCCTCTTTTTCCTTGTGAATAACACGGTCGATCAACACGATAGCGTTGGTGACCACGATACCGATGAGCATCAGTCCACCCATCATGGCGGAGACGTCGAGCGTACCACCAGCGATGAACAGACCTACCATAATACCAATGACCGTAAATGGCAGGGAGAACAGGATTGCGAATGGTGCCAATCCGCCGCCGAATGTAACAACGAGCACGAAGTATACAATGGCGATGGCCGCCAGCATGGCGAGACCCAGTTGAGTAAAGGTATCATTAATCTGTTCGGTTGTACCGCCAAACTTCACTTCAACGCCATCAGGCAGATCCAGCTTGTCGATCTCAGCCTGTAGGTTACTCGAAGCTTTCGTTACATCCGAAGCCAGGATGTTGGCTGTGACTTGTACAACAACTTTACCATCAATTTGCATGATGGAGTTCGGGGATGTACCTTCTTCCACTTTGGCAACATCTTTGATTGGTACTTCGATGCCAAGCGGTGAAGTGACGGTTTCATCCTCAATCTCTTTAATGCTGCTGAATGATTTGTTGTCTGTTTCTACATATACTTTGTACGTTTTGTTATCAATATCGACTTCCGTAAGCACAGGACGTTCCCGTGCCGGGCTCAGCGTCATCGCCAGTTGGCCTGCAGTCAGGCCCAGGGAACTTAATTTCTCCTGATCCGCCACGAGCGTATACTGCCCGTAGGTGTCAGCAAGTGTTGTATCTGCTTTTTCAAAATTATCCTTATCCGCTTCAACCAGTTTCAGAATTTCATCCGATACAGGTTTGAGTTGCTCTACATTATCGCCATAGATGGAGAGACTCAGGCCGCTACCACCCAGACCGCCGGACATGTCGAGCTCATTCCAGGTACCTACGGTAACTTCTTTCTTCAGACCTTCTACAAGCTGTTCCTTCACTTTGGTAAAGTCTTTCGTATCTTCGTTATATTCAATATAGAATAGAGCCGAGTTGGAACCACCGCCACCCATGCTGCTCAGTGGGTTACTTCCGCCGATGGAATATTGCATTTTCTCCAGACCCGGTTGTTCCAGCAACCACTTCTCGGCAACAAGTGCTTCTTTTTCTACATCTTCACGTAAAGCTCCTGTTTGAGGACTGTACGTAATGGTCACATATTTATCCTGTTGTTCTGGCAAGAAGCTTGCACCGATGAACGGGTACAGGAACAAACTGCCGACCAGCAAGATCACTGCAATACTGACTGTGATGAGTTTGTGTGAAAGGGTCCAGTTCAGCAGGCGTTTGTAACCTTCCGCCATTTTGCCTGGTTTTTCTTCGTGATTCTGTTTGTTCTTCAACCCTCCACGGAACAGGGTGTGCGCAAGCATCGGCACAATGGTAATGGCAACGATCAGGGATGCCAGCAAAGCAAATACCATGGTCAGTGCAAATGGCGTGAATAACTCACCGACCATACCGCTTACCAATGCCAGTGGCAGGAATACCGCAATAGTTACGATCGTGGAAGAAAGGATTGGCACAAACATCTCGCGAGTTGCTTCGCGGACTAGTTCACGGCCTTTCAGTTTCTCACCTTTGAGTGTTAACCTGCGGTAGATGTTCTCGATAACAACGATGGAGTCATCGACAACCCGTCCGATGGCAACCGTCATCGCACCCAGCGTCATCATGTTCAAAGTAATATCCATCATATTGAGAGCAGTCAATGCCATGAGCAAGGAGAGCGGGATCGAGATAATGGAGATAATGGTTGAACGAATATTACGCAGGAAGAGCAGGATGATCAGGATGGCAAACAAGGCGCCAAAAACGGCTTTGCCCAACATCGTGTTCACCGAGTCCTGAATTGGCTTACCTTGGTCAAGCAATACAGTCAAATCAGCATTTTTGAACTGCGATTGCAACTCTTCCGCTTTATCTTTGACTGCGTTAACGACATCAACCGTGTTGGCATCGTTGGATTTTACAATGGAAATACCAATCGATTCCTTGCCGTCTGTCCGGGAAATGGATTCCGCTTGACCGATGACTTCGATCTTGGCAATTTCACTTAATTTTACTGTCGGGATACCAGCTGCGTTGGCAGCACCTGAAGGGCTACCTACACCGGCATTACCACCAGCGGCTTGGTCCGTTCCTTGTGAAGCACCTGGAGCGGTACCTTGACCAGCTTCACCAGTTGGTGCTCCAGAGCCTTGAGGGGCTGCGTTTGAACCATTGCCTGTGGAAGTACCGGCACCGCCGGGTACAACTGGAATGGCAAGGTTTTTCAGATCATCGATGTCGATGATGTTGCCATCTACAACAACGGCTTTCTGGGATTTATCCAGTTCAAACAGTCCAAGGGGCACACGAATGGATGAACCTTGAACGATGCCGTTTACCGTATCTTCGGTCAGGCCCAGCTCGGCCATTTTGGCTTGGTCAAACTTCAATTGAACTTCTTTCACATATTGACCGGACACCTGGACCTGAGCTACACCGTCAATATCTTCGAGTGCAGGCTGAATATCCGATTCAACCAGTCGTGTCAATTGTTCCAGGTCACCGCCGTCCTTGTCTGACAGGCTCAGAGATACAACCGGGAAAGAGTCAATGCTGAACTTGGAAATGGTCGGCTTCTGCACGCTGTCAGGCAATTGAACTTCATTCAGTGCCTCACGAACGGTTGCAGTTGCGTTGGTCAGATCTGTTCCATAATCAAATTCGAGTGTGATCGATGCTGCGTTCTCCATGGAAGTGGAGGTAACTGTCTTCACGCCATCTACATTGCGTAGTTTTACTTCCAGCGGCTTCGTGACATCCTCAACAATTCCCTCCGGTGCAGCCCCCGGATCAATGGCAGTGACATTCAGAAACGGTACGTTGATGTTCGGGATTGTCTCTTGTTTCATCGTCAATCCGCTGTACAAACCTGCGAAAGAGATGATAATCGTCAGAATCCAAATCGCAAACTTGTTGTTCAGTGAAAAATTAATAATACCTTTCATACGATGGTTTCTTCTCCTCTCTGTTTCTCCTGTTTATATGTGTGACGAGTCAGCCTGGATAAACCGGCTATACTTGGCATCCAGACTGTGCTTAAGCTCAGAGTGCAAAGGTTTGATGGCAGATACGCTCTCCAAATTGTGCATCATGCCGAGAATGATGGCACGCCGCGGTGTGAATTCCATCATCTCCTGTCTGAGGATGGCGATGGTTTCGAGAACATCATTCTTTGTTTGCCCTGCGGGCAAATCGGAACCAGCGATATCCTGCATTTGCTTGATGATGTGAATGGGATGACGCATCACCGTGGAATCCGGATGGGGTTCGGTAATCCATGCAGGCCAGTCCTCCAAAGGAATCAAAGGCAAAGGTCGCTGCTTAAGGAATCCGTGCGCTGCATAATCCATCATTTGCAGTAAATTTGTTGCCATTTTGGTAACAGTAAGGGACGGCATCTCTGTAAACCAGATCTTGACGTAGGAAAGGAATAGCCCCTGTGTCAGCAAAATAAGGTCAATCGTATAAGGTTCAATCTCCGATCCGTACTGCTCCTCCAGCTTATCCTTAAACCAATGTAAGGTACGGACTTCCAGATCTCTTTGCAGCGGATGGCATTGTTCCTTGCGTTGCTGTTCATCATCCATCATCATGCTGCGCATCTGTACTCGCAAAAATTCCTTGAGCTCGGCAACATGGATCAACAGTGTCTCAATCTGCTTGTGAAGACGTTCACGCGAGGTAAGGCTGGTTTCATGCTCAATCTGTGTCATCTCGTCCATGAGCGTGTACATGCAGTACTCCAGAGTACTGGCTTCTAATTCCTCTTTGGATTTGAACATGATGTAGAGGCTGCCTTTGGACATCCCGCATAATTCTGCAATCTCTTGCATGGATGTTGCAGCACTGCCTTTGGATGAGAATAACTTGAGTGCTGTAGTAATGATGAGCTTTTTCTTCTCATTCATCTCATGTATAGGGTTCATTAACGATGCATTCACCTCATCAGGGAACTTGTGAGTTCTTGAATTGACTTTAAGGTCAAAATAAGTATAAACGATCTGGTTAAAGGAATTCAAATGGTAGTAAATTGGAAAATGTATATGGGGAAAAGTGGCTGATCAAAGGGAAGGAGAGACGGCAAGTAACAAGGCGTAGCTTGTATGTACGATATGGATAAGGTATCAAGAACGTTTAAGTTAGTTTCCTCCAGTGAAGGCGTACAAGGCGAGTATAATAATGGCGACTAGAGCGATGAGATAGAAAATGGCCATGCCGATCAGAAGGGTATACCCTGTATAAGAGCCCATGCGTGCCAATAACTTTTTCATGATTTACGACATCCTTTCTTACGTGGCAAAGTATAAAGAGGTTCCCTATTTATATCATTCCCCAAAAAAGACGACTTTCTGATCGAAGTCGTCTTTTTTATATTACAGAATTTAATAGATATCATAATGGAAGCTAAGAATTACACGATAACGGAGATTGGAAAAGTGGTACTGCAATCGGAGATATAAAGTATAACTTCATTTTACTTTCGTTACGTGATGAGCTTCAGACCAACGGCTGCCACCAAAATCATCGCGATAAACAGGATACGCTTCGCTTCTTTCCGTTCACCGAACAGGAACATGCCTGTTAACGTACTGCCGACCGTCCCGATCCCGGTCCACACGGCATACGCTGTGCCCATCGGAATAGACGTCATGGCGTAGGACAACAACGAGAAGCTGAACACAAACGACACCAGCATAAGTACGATGTATGGCCATCCTTTCTTGGTGGAAGCACCATTAATACCGATTACGCCGAAAATTTCACATATCCCTGCACCTACAATTGCCATCCAAGCCATTATACTGCACCTCCTTTGGCTTCTTGCTGATCCGTAACCAGCTTCAGTCCGATTACGCCGCAGAGCAGCAGCCCGATAAGCAATACTTTGGCCAAGCGGAACGGTTCACCGAACAATACCATTTCCGTAAGGACAGTACCCGCCGTACCAATTCCCGTAAAGACGGCATACACCGTACCCACAGGCAACCTTTTGGAAGCGGCAATGATCAGTCCAAAGCTGATCACGATGGCAATCCCCGTTAAAGTCCACTCCCAGGCATTCGAGGCATGTTTCAGCCCGCTTACCCAGACAATCTCAATAATTCCGCCGATAAATACATATAACCAGTTGCGGTTCATGTTGTTGAATCTCCTTCCGGCACAACGCTGTGTGCCTCGTCGTTCAAATGATGAATGCCATGCCAAAATACAGGCCAGGCTGCTTCCAACCGTCTCTTGTACCGACGGGAACTTCCATAGATAATCTCCACTGTGATACCGTCGAGAAACGTCATAAATGCAATGGCGGCTTGTTCCGCGGGTAGGGGCGGTATATCTTCATTACGCATTGCCCTTTGCAACAGACGAGTCAGTGCGCGTTCCATACCATCGATAAACGGATACACTTGATCCATCACTTCGCCATACAGAGAAAGGGGGGGGTAAAAACAATTACGCAACATCAAACGAGCCGAAGCATGGGCATTGTATTCTTGTTCGAACCAGATCAACAAGCCTTTCAGCCTCTGCTCCAATGGCAGATCCGCATGATCGCGGAAATATTCCAGTGTGTGCCGTTTTACCTCGTGAAATGCAAAGTCCAGTGTGTGTAAAAACAAGTCATCCTTGCAGCTGAAATGCGCATATATGGACGGTTTTTTAATCCCGACTTCATCAGCAATAGCTTTCAGAGAAGCTCCCTCATAGCCATCTCTGGCAAAATGGAACAGGGCTGCATCCCGAATGGATTGTGCAGTCATTCAATCACCTTCCTAACGGTCGTTAGGTAATTATATTTTCACACTTTACATCACCTGTCAAGATGAAAATATCCGCCTGCACAGTAGAGTACAGGCGGATATAACAGGTATGGATGTGGTTTCTGATCAAAAGGTCGTAAGACCCAGAATCAGTTGCAACTTATATAGGATACCTTTCAAAAACGTAGTCTTCTCCTGGAACTCATCCAGGTCTAACGTGAACTCGGCATCATTATTATTCCATATGCGCTCAAAATAATTCGCGATATCGAGTGTGAACTTATTGTCTGGAGGTGCAGCAACCCATAGATCATTCTCCAGATTGTAGTCATTCATGTTTCGGGGGGTGAAATTGGTTGAACCCCCTAGGACAATATGATCTCCGGTTGCTTTGGCAAGATAGATCATCTTGGTATGGTATTGCTCCTTGGTGGTGTTATACCAGCGGATCTGTATTTTACCGTCGGATTTATCATGCAATTCAGCGGCGACAGGACGGTTCGGAATCCCGATCTTTTCCTGACCAAAAGCATTTTCATTTGGATCTAGTACAAGCCGGATCTCGGTTCCTCGTTTTGCGGCTTCCAGCAGGGCTTCCAATACTTTCGGAGAGGCCACATAGAACATGCCCATCCATAAGGTGTCACCTTTGCCAGCTTGATTGATCTCATGGAGTACAGCGTCATTCACTTTGCCTTCAGTTAAATAGCGTATTCGCAAATCTCCCGTGTTTGAATTCGAGGAAGGAGCTGTGTAGGCAGGAACCTTGCCTCCGCCTGAGATGTCTAGAACAGCTTGCTCGGACTGAAGAATATCGCCAATGATTGGACCTGTTACTTCAAATGCAATATTCGAGTGGTAGGCACTCGCATCATGGATATTGCCAGAAGAGACAATCGCTGTCTTCTCACTAACAACAACTTTACGATGATTGGCCTTCACATTGAGCAGCTTGAGATAGGAACGCACAGTGACATCCGGACCATCCGTGGCCATCAGGTTTTTGATCCAGCCATCTCCAGATTGGCCAAACCATTGGAAGAAGGTCCGCCAGACCGCAGAGTATACTGGAGTTGAATCACGCAAAGGGTCCACATCCGTGATGACCACATGAATGCCTGCTTGTTTCATTTGTTCCAGCAACGGATTGGGTGCTGAGTTATAGTTGGTATTTACTTCATCTGTAATAAACCAGATGTCCATATCAGGATGTTGATTTTTTTTGGCGACCAGCGCTTCGGTAAATTCGGAACTGACAGGTGGGAAGTTCTGTCCCTTATGTTGATAATTATTGAACAAGAACATATCCACCAGGACAAACTGCTCTGCTTCCTCGACAATCTGCATCATGCGCTGGAATATCTGTTGTTCATGCTGCATCTGTCCGTCGGAGGAAGGATAAGTGAGGTCATGCAGGAACTCGACTTGATCCACACGATACTCCGGACTTTCGTAGGAAATGCCCGCTGGTAATGGTTTGTAGGTCTGATAGAGCATGACGGCGATGAGCCATAGGACTAATAGGACAAGTCCTGTTCGTATGTATGGAAATTTGCCGCGTGAAGACTTGCGGTCTGATGTATGGCGGCGTAATGAGACCAACGGTGGACTCCCCCTTCTGTACTTGCTGACTTCTATTACCACACGGATGATAACGTTGACGCAGGAGAACCCGCTAGCATAACGAATGTAGCAGTAAAACGCATATGGCAAAATTGGCAGTATGCAATCGACAGGTGTCTGAGCGTTGTGTATAATGAGTGTATTATTTTTGTAGAATGTTAGGGTTTTCATATGCCTGACAAGGACGGGGAACCAATGATATAACCTTTGAAATCTGGACATTTAGGAAAGAAAGTGGGTAATAAGGTGTATTCCATCAAACAAGTCGCTGCCATGCTCGGTATCCCGACGGTGACGCTCCGGGCTTGGGAGAATCGGTATAGTGCGGTCACCCCTGAACGGACGGAATCGGGTTATCGAATGTATACCGAAGAGAATGTTGCGGATCTGCGCTGGTTGAAAGAACAGGTTGAGCTACATCAGACCAATATTTCGGAAGCGGTACGGATGTTGAAAGTAAACAAATTAAATCCGCCCGAGGCTGTGCCCACGCCGATCATGGCTTCGGTGCCTACGATGGAAGAAGCCTACGCACGCATGGCTGATCAGATCTATGACTCGCTCTACAACTTTCAGGGTGAACGTGCCAATGGTTTGATTGATTTTGGGTTCACCATGTATGGGTATGACTCGATGTTCTATCATGTGTTGGTGCCCATTCTGGTCCGGGTTGGAGATGCATGGGAGCAAGGCAGGGCTTCGGTGGCTCAGGAACACTTCATGACACAGCTGATATCACAGCGGTTTTATCAGTTTTTCCATCTGTTCCCGATCTATCCGCATCTGCCCAAAGTTCTGGCGTTGTGTCCGGAGGGGGAGCACCATCAGGTCGGATTGCTGCTGTTCTCTCTCTTTATGCGCAAAAATGGAGCGGAAGTACTGTATCTGGGTGCGAACACGCCAGAAGAAGGTATCTTCCCGATTATCCGGGAGCAGAAGATCAAGTTGGTCTGCCTGTCGATCACAAGTCCAGGGCTTCTTGAACGGTGTGATCAGCTCGTCGAGCGGATTATGAACGAGTTCCCGCATATTCGCTTTGTACTTGGAGGTAAAGGCTATGAGCGTGCAGAGCATGCACGTTATCCGCAATGGATTATGCCGGAGAGTTCTGCGGACTGGCAGTCGTGGATGGAGCGTGAATATCTCTCCGAGCGGTCACCTGGTGCACGGTTTGGACAGGCCAATAATTAAACATAATCTCAAATGATATGAATAGGTTAGTGTATAAAGGACATCCTTTGACGAAAGTGATCAAAGGGTGTTTTTTGTGTTTATAAATGGAGTAGTAGTGTATTTTGACCGACGGGTCATTTTTTGGTTTACAAGCTCGTATAATATTTGTATTATATTTGTATAATGTTTTTGCTAGTTACCGCTTAAAGTATTCTTGGGCGGTTTAATAATAGGTTAGGGGCTAGAGAACTATAGAATTCCCTACATAGAAAGGTGAGTGGCATGATACCGAATCAACAACGCAAACGTGCAGCTGTCATTGGCGCAGGTCCAGGTGGACTTGCAGCAGCGATGTTATTGTCCGGTCAGGGGTACGAGGTAGATGTGTATGAGAAACAGCCAGTCATCGGGGGGCGTTCTGCCAGATTGGAACTGGGTGAATATCGATTCGACCGCGGTGCTACATTTTTGATGATGCCTCAGCTGATTGAAGAGATGTTTGACGTGGTGGGACGTAAGTTATCCGATTATGTGCATATGAAAGAGTTAACCCCACTGTACGCACTGAACTTTGGTGATAAGGTGTTCACGCCTTCTCGTAATCGGGAAGATACAGCTGCACAGATTAAGGAATTGTTTCCGGGTAATGAAGACAATTACCTTCGGTTCATGCAAGAAGAAGAAGTGAAATTTGGCAAAGTCATGCCTTTACTCCGTCGTCCTTTTGGCAAGCTGACTGACTATTTGCGCAAGGATGCGGTAACAGCTCTACCTAAGCTTGATGTCCACAATACAGTCTATGGAATCTTGTCCCGCTATTTTACAGACGAGCGTCTGCGCTGGGCATTTACATTTCAATCCAAATACCTTGGCATGTCTGCCTGGGATTGTCCGGGCACCTTTACCATACTATCGTTTATTGAGCATCACTACGGATTGTTCCACCCCATTGGCGGCGTGAATCGGATCTTCCAAGCCATGGCCGATGTCGTGGAAGAATACGGAGGACGCATACATACTTCCACCCCGGTGAAACAGGTCATCGTTCGCAATGGTCGTGCAGAAGGTGTGTTGCTTGAGAACGGTGAACGCATCGAAGCAGACCATGTGGTGGTGAACGCCGACTTTGCACATGCGGTTAACCATCTGTTTGAACCAGGCGTGCTTAAGAAATATACCCCGGAGAAAATGAAACGCAAAAAGTATTCCTGCTCTACAGCAATGCTGTATCTGGGCGTGGATGGTGATGTGGATCTGCCGCATCACTCGATCTATTTTCCCGAGGACTACCGGTTAAACGTTGATGAGATTACAAAGCATAAAATGTTATCAGCCGATCCATCTCTATATATTCATAACCCTTCCAGACTTGATTCGACGCTGGCACCGGAAGGGAAATCTGCTTTGTATGTTCTTATGCCTACGCCTAACCTTACCGCAGATATTGATTGGGAGGCAGAACGGGAGAATGTGCAGGAGGCCATGATGAAACGCATGGAAGGCATTCCTGAGCTGGCAGACATACGCAACCGTATTGAAGAATGTATGCTGTTCACTCCACTTGATTGGCAGACTGAACTAGATGTGTATCGCGGAGCAACGTTTAATATGGCACATAACCTGGGTCAGATGATGTATCTGCGTCCCCATAACCAGTTTGAAGAGTTGAAAAGTGTATGGCTGGTAGGCGGCGGAACACATCCGGGTAGCGGGTTGCCCACGATCTTCGAATCGGCACGGATCAGTGTCAGACTGATTCAGGAAGAGGACGCACGCACACGTTCCAAGCCATCCTCTTATGTGAAGACGGCAGAAGCCAGAGGGCATTCATGAAGCGGGCCGCTATTGTAGGCGCAGGGATTGGCGGACTCACTTCGGCACTGTTATTGAACCGTCAAGGCTGGGATGTCACCGTGTATGAACGGGGTTCCCGCGTTGGCGGACGCATTGGATATGAGCAGGAAGGCGAGTATCGGATCGATCAGGGGCCAACGATCGTACTGTTGCCGGAGATGTTACTTGGCATCATGGAGGAGGCAGGCGTAGATCGTTCGAAGATTGAGTTACTTCGCTGTGATCCGTTATACAGAGTGCATTACCACAGTGGTCGTGTCATGACCAAGATGACCTCACGTGAAGAGCAGACGGCGGAGATTGAACGTTTGTTCCCGGGAGAGAGCCGGGGATTCTCACGATTCATGAAAGATATGGACACGTTGTTTCCGGCAGGCAGGGCAGCGTTTCTGGAAAGGGCTTTTCCGCGCAAAAGGGATTTCTTCACCCCTTCGCTCATGTCACTCATGGGCAGATTGCGTGCACACAAAAGTGTCCGGAAAGCGGTAGGCGATTATTTTGAGCATGAGGAATTGCTTGATGCGTACTCTCTGCAAAGTTTATACATCGGTGGATCACCGTTTGGAACGCCAGGTATCTATTCCCTTTTGCCTTACGCAGAGCATGAATATGGCATCTGGATGGTCAAAGGTGGATATGCAGCATTGCCGGCTATTCTGGAACAGGAACTGATATCACGTGGTGGGCGTGTCGTGCTGAATTCGGAAGTGACCGGACTCAAGATTAAAAATGGTGTGTGTGAAGGTATAGAAACGGCAGCAGGCGCAGAAAATGTGGATGCAGTTATCTACAATGGTGATTTCCCCCATCTATCAGGTTTGCTTGGACAATCACCAGAGGTAGCACGTAAAAGAAAACCGTATCGTCCCTCTTCCGGATGTGTATTGCTCTATGTGGGCGTGGACAAAACCTGGGAAGATGCAACGACGCACCAGTTCTTCCTGCCACCGAGTCTTGAAGGCAGTTTGCAGGAAGTGTTCAATCAGCGACGCATTCCGGCAAAGTCCTCATTTTACGTATTTAATCCGGTCGCATTGGATGAAACTGCAGCGCCTCAAGGACAGAGTGTATTATATTTCCTCATTCCCGTACCAGATGCCGAAGGTGTCGACTGGGATCAGGAGAGTGAAGCATTGGCAGAACGGGTACTGGAAGAAGCGGAGCAACGTGGATTCCCGGGACTTCGTGCAGCGATCAAGTGGAAAAAGGTACGTACACCCGCTGACGCAGAGCGAGACGGGCTCTATGGGGGCGGAAGCTTTGGTATAGCACCTGTATTATTCCAGTCCGGTGTATACCGACCGCAACCCAAACCATTCCCTAATATAAAGGGATTATATGCCGCAGGAGCATCTGTACATCCAGGTGGCGGAGTGCCGATTGTAATGCAGAGTGCACGGATGGCCGTCAATCAACTCATGAAGGAGATGGGAACATGAATGAAGCGATTTTGAGCAGGTGTGAAGAGTTGATGCAAAAGGGTTCTTCCTCTTTTTATCAGGCCTTTAGAGGGCTGCCAAGTCCACGTCGGGAAGCGGTATATGTCATTTATGCCTTCTGCCGCATGATTGATGACAGTGTAGACGAGCCGGAACATTCGCCATATACGATTCACGAGATCCATGATTTGTTTGATCGGCTAGACGATGCGGAAGGACACTTTATCTGGCCAGCACTGAGATGGTTGTTCAGCAGTTTCCCTCATCTGGATAAGGGGCCATTTTTCCGTCAGATGGAAGGGCAGCTCACAGATCTTAAAGTAACGCATTATACAACGATGCAGGAACTGGAGCATTATTGTTATCTGGTGGCCGGAACCGTAGGCGAGATGTTGTTGCCTGTATTGAGAGATGATAACGGCGCAGAAGTAGCGATGAACGGGATTGCTTTGGGTAAAGGGATGCAGATCGTTAATATTATTCGGGATGTTGGTGAAGATCGGGCCAGAGTGCGTCGGTATGTTCCGCTGGAAATCATGGAGAAGCATGGTTACACCGAGCAGGACTTTGAAGACGGGGTTGTGGACGAACGTTTTATTGCCATTGTTCATGAATTAAAAGCTGCAGCATTGAACTGGTTCCGTATTGGCATGGATCGTCTGGATACGTACCCAACGGAAAGTGCATTTTCCATCGAGCTGGCAGCAGCCTTTTACTCCACCATTCTACACGCCGTTGAACGCAACGACTATGACGTATATACCAAGCGGGCATATGTTAGCGATGAATTGAAACTGGAGATGCTGGGTGCGATTGTGAAACGTTACCCGATGCTGGCCTATCAAGCCTCCCGAACGGCGGTATCCTGATGATCCAGTGGCTTTACTGGGCGTGGTATGTCATTGGAGCAACCTTGATGCTAACGATCGGTGTGCCTGACGTATTATCTTTTTCAAATGGTTTATTTCTAATCTTCTACGCATTGTATGTGCTGGATCTGATCTATCAAGGGCGTAATCGGACAGGCCTGTCCGACCAGTCAGTCATCTGGCTGAAACCCGGACTCTGGATATCCTCTGTGATTATCTGGCTTGGAGGTATGGGCGTAGAGTGGGTAGGCGTTCATACGCATTGGCCTTTTGGCGAGTATGCCTACTCAGACTTCTTCGGGATTCATCTGTTCAGTGTGCCAGTTACGCTGGGTTTCGCCTGGATCGCAGTGGTGGGTAACTCGGCGCTGTTAAGTGGCGGTGGTTCAACGTGGACTGGCAGACTGCTTCGAGCAGTGAAGACCGGGTTCTGGGCGATTGTTCTTGATCTGGTACTCGACCCTGTTGCGCATGCAAGAGGATTCTGGGAGTGGCAAGCCCCAGGTGGATTCTACGGTGTTCCGTGGTCCAATTACATAAGCTGGTTTATCATGGGTGCATTCTTGTCCCTTTTCCTTCCGGCCATGCCTAATGACCGTAGCTCATTGCTGCGTGCAAAATGGTTGTATCAGCTGTTTATTCTTCTGTTCGGCCTGCTTGCTCTAAAGGAAGGGATTACGGGCAGCTTTATCATCGCCATTGCTGGTGTGCTTCTTGCCGAAGGGAGCTGGCTCTATGATTCGCGCCGTAAAATCAAAACCGTTTAATCGTATTTTTGCCTTATACAATCACTATTATCTGCTACGTCGGCGCTTCCGCTCCTTCACGCTCACAGGGTCACTGGACCCGCAGGTGGACATCAGGGACAACTCCCCGATTGAAGCGACTCGTCCGGTGATCTATTTCATGAATCACAGCTCCTGGTGGGATGGTCTGCTGCTCTATCATGCGGCCAGGCAGACATCGCGGGGTGATCATTATGTGATGATGGAGGAGCAACAGCTTCAGCAATATGCTTTTTTTCGTAAATTGGGTGCGTATTCGATCAATAAGGAGAGTGCGTCCGGTATTCGGACCTCTCTACAGTACACCAGTGAATTATTGGATTCAGGTAAAAGGGTCTGGATTTTTCCCCAAGGAGAAATTCTGCATCAGGAGGCCAGACCGATTCAGTTCCGTCCAGGCATCGGATTGTTACTTCGTCGTTCTCCAAATGCCATTGCTGTACCGGTAACCTTGTGCCATGGGATGGTCCAGCATGATTTACCGGAAATATCGATGCAGGCGGGCCCGGCTGTGATGGAAGACTGGAAGGCGTTGAAGAGTGAAGAGATTGCCGCCAGACTCGGCCATGTGCTGGAACAGCAGTTAGACGATCATAGATCAGAGCTTATACGGATGGGGCAGGGAAGTTTGCCAGATGCGATTCCACTGATTCGTCATGTACGTTCGACAAGTGAAAAATACGATGCGGCACGAAAGCGGGTGAACCGTTAGCATGAATGCATCTGAAATCTTCTGGATTGTGCTTACCTGCATATTGGGCATACAGTTGCTATTCGCTCTATGGAACGTCTCCTGTCTGCCCAAAGTGCGTTCATTCCGAGCAGACCGAATACAACCACCAGACCTGCTGGTCTCGGTGCTGATTCCAGCCAGAAATGAACGACTACATATCGAAGGATGTCTGGAAAGTGTGCTCGCGAGCGATATGTCAGGATTCCGGATGGAAGTATTGGTGCTGGATGATCGCTCCGAAGATGAGACAGCGGCCATGGTACAAGCGATTGCGGATCGGGATGCACGTGTGCGTTTGCTGCATGGTGTCGATCTTCCTGAGGGCTGGATGGGGAAATCCCATGCGTGCCACAGGCTGGTTCAGGAGGCCAAGGGAGAATGGTATATGTTCGTGGATGCGGATGTGCGTCTGGAGCCAAGTGCCATTCGGCAGACTCTCGCGGCAGGGTGTGAGCAGAGCGGGGGCCTGGTAACCGGTTTTCCTTATCAGGTAACGAAGACGTGGATGGAAAAGCTTGTTGTACCCATGATGGTCTTCACCATCATCAGTCATCTGCCCATTTTCATGATACGCAGATCATCCAGTCCGATGTTTGTGGCCGCTACGGGGGCTTTTTTGCTGATTCATCGCTCCAGTTACGAAGCTTCCGGTGGTCATGCTGCCATTCAGGCGCATCTGGTGGATGACATGAGTCTCGCCAAAGCGGTTAAGCGTGCAGGTCATCCGGTGATGCTGACAGACGTGCATGACGTAACGAATACCCGCATGTATCAGAACGGTGAAGAAGTATGGAACGGATATAAGAAAAACATGTACGAAGGTATGGGACGTAAAGACGTACTGCTGCTGGGCACGATGTTGATGTATACACTGATGTATATTGTGCCTCCACTAGGATTGATTATTGGACTCCTTATGGGCAGTTCGATGTCCATTCTGTATGGATTGTTAGGAACATTATTAGGTATGGCTGTGAAAAGAGTAGCGGATCATGCTGGCGGACAACCCTGGTGGCTTGCCCTTCTGCAACCAGTCAGCATGGCCTGTGTCATTGCCATCGGATTCGCTTCCTGGCAGGCAGGCCGCTCCGGCAAGGGGTATGTATGGAAAGGTAGGCGGTACAGTTGAGAGGTAACGTCATTATAATCGGTGCAGGATTTGGAGGTCTGTCGTGTGCGATACGACTGGCTTCACAAGGTGTGCAGGTAACGATTCTGGAACGGCAGCAACACGTAGGTGGCAAGCTACAGCAGATTGAGCGGGACGGGTATCATTTTGACCGTGGACCGAGCACAATCACGATGCCATCGACCTTTCGTTCAGTCTTCGACCATGCGGGTGTAGCAATGGAAGATTACGTACAATTATATGAGTTAGAGCCGCGGACACGTAATATATTTGCAGATGGCACAGTGGTAGATTTGTCAGGTAATCGCGGGTGGATGAAGGAGCAGATCGCTGCGTACAGTCCGGAGGATGCGGCTCGTTATGATGCGTTTATGGATGAGTCTGCTGCACTGTATGCGGAAGCCAATCGTCATTTTCTGGGTAAGTTGCTGCTGTCTCCTTCTGACAAATACAATCTTCAGATGCTGCGCAGCCTGCTCCGCGTGCGGCCAACGGTGAAGCTGGATAAGCTGCTACGCTCGTATTTCCGACATCCGCATACGCTGGCTATGTTCGGACGGTACGCGACCTATGTGGGATCATCGCCGTATCAATCGCCTTCCATTTTTGCCATGATGGGGCATGTGGAAGCAGAAGTCGGCATCTACGGGGTCAAAGGCGGAACCTATCAACTGATCGAAGGAATGACCCGGCTGGCACAGGAAAAAGGCGTACGAATCATTACCGGCACGGAGGTCCGACAGATTGTTGTTCGGAATGGCAAAGTGGCAGGCGTGGATACGGATCAAGGCTCTCACGAAGCAGATCAAGTGGTTGCCAATGGAGATGTGCTTAGCGTGAATCGACTGTTGCTCGCACCGGAACACCGGAAAGAGATGAGCGATGCGCGCATACAGAAGTATGAGCCATCCATTTCAGGATTTGTGACGCTGGCAGGTGTGCGAAGGCAATATGATGCGTTGTTACACCATACGGTCTTTTTCCCGGAACGGTATGAACCGGAGTTCGACCATATTTTCCGTGACCGTAAAATGCCCGCCGATCCCACGATCTACATCTGTTATTCCGGTTATTCGGAAGTGGGCATGGCTCCGGTGGGAGCCAGTAATCTGTTCATTCTGGTCAATGCCCCCTATTTGTCGGATTCATGGAATTGGGAGCAGCAGACGGAACGTTACGGAGCGTTTGTGCTGGAACAATTGGCAGCGCGGGGAATTACCGGGTTGAATGAATCCGATGTGCTGATCCGGTACACACCGCGAGATATCGAACGGGATACCTTGGCGCATCAAGGGTCGATCTACGGCATCTCGTCCAACTCGGTGAAGCAGACCTTTATGCGACCAGGCAACCGAAGCAAAGATGTACAAGGACTCTGGTACGTCGGCGGAACGACACATCCAGGCGGCGGAACCCCGATAGTGACGTTGTCCGGACAGCTTGTTGGGGAGCAATTGGCATCGGAAATCTTGAGATAAGTTTGTTGTGCAGATGATGGAGTGAAAATGTGTTTTGTTGATCCATGTGCGTGTGTATCGTCTCTGCTAACCAGCTTCGAAGATGCGACAGATGATCCGTGCTGTTGAGTAGGTATGAGATAGTGGTGCTCCGGGATTTAAGTGAGACATTTGGTGTCGGGGCATCCTTTCAATAGCCGGTTTGGAACGTTATACTGGATAGAGTTAAACTGCTGAGCTGCAATGCTTATAGGATTAATGTTTTTGTCTTTTGCAAAAGACGTATATACATAGAAGTAAGGAACGGGCAGGTTATCCTGTCGATCCGCACGATTCTCACATAGGAGGTCTCATCATGAATGAACAAGAGCGAGCCGGCGAACGGCTGCTTCCCGAAGTGGCTACGGGAGAACGGAAGCTAGAGCACGTGCGCCTCTGTCTTGAGGAGAATGTGGCAGGAGAAGGGGTAACCAGCGGTATGGAGCGGTTTGCGTTTCGCCATCACCCACTGCCGGAACTGGATTTTGAAGAGGTGCATCTGGAGACTTCGTTTATTGGCAAAAAAGTACGTACACCCTTGCTCATCAGTTCGATGACGGGTGGAAGCAAAACAACAGGCGCCATCAATGAGCGCCTCGCCCGAGTAGCAAACGCCAGAGGCTGGGCGCTCGGCGTAGGTTCGATCCGGGCTGCCGTAGAACAGCCGGAACTTGCAAGTACCTTCGATGTGCGGCGCTGGGCACCGGACATCCCGGTCATTGCCAACCTGGGTGCGGTGCAGCTGAACTATGGTTTCACAACAGCTGACTTCCAGCGTGCTGTAGATATTGCGGGTGCGGACATGCTCGTGCTTCATCTAAACACCTTGCAGGAAGTCTTTCAGCCGGAAGGTAACACCAACTTCAGCGGATTATTTCAGCGGATTGAAAACTTGTGTCGTGAGCTAGACGTACCTGTTGGCGTAAAAGAAGTAGGTTTTGGCATCGATGGCGTGACGGCTCAACGCCTATATGAAGCGGGTGTCGCGTTCATTGATGTAGCCGGAGCAGGGGGCACAAGCTGGGTGCAGGTAGAGAAGTACCGCAACAATAACCCGGTACGCCGGGCAGCAGCTGAAGCTTTTGCCGACTGGGGCATTCCGACAGCGGAGTGTATTCAGGAAGTACGAGCGCTGAATCCTACTGGTGCCCTGATTGGCAGCGGTGGACTGCACACTGGCGTGGATGCGGCCAAAGCCCTCGCGCTCGGTGCGGATCTCGCTGGTTTTGGTCGATCTCTTCTCGAATCCGCAGTAGCTTCCGATGATGCGCTGAATGAGCGGCTGGAACAGGTTGAGTTTGAACTTCGTACTGTCATGTTTGGCATTGGTGCAGGTCGGATTGAGGATCTGAAGCAGACATCACGTCTGGTGGAACGGCGTTAGATAAAACCAGAGGTGAAGTCTTGCTGAACAGTTTTGACTTGTGAGAGTATGCGCTGGGCCCGATGGAGCAACTTCCGCTAACGAACCTGCAACACCTTATTTGGCAATATAGGCGTTAGTTGGGAATCTAACGAATCTCACACACGCTAATGGGTTAGAAAACTGCGATTTGCAGCGGATGACGCCAAAGAAAGAGTAAATAACGAGTCTATAGTTCGTTAGATTTTCAAAACGCAGGAAAAATGCTGAATAGTGTCTCTCGGGTTCGTTAGAATGTGAGGGAAACGTGGAACGGTTCATGGACCGAACTTGGCACTTCAACTGTAGACTGCGACAAGTCAATTGATTAATATTGGTGTATTACTTTTAGCATGTCGATAATCAACGGCATGCTTTTTTGTAATGTATAACAAGATGAAGATTTAATTCAAAGTAAAATTTTTTATTGTTTGTTAATACATTACACTTTATGATTGATGAGTCTTAAGGAATGGTTTTTAATAATTTTATAGGCACGAAGACTCACTTGAAATTAAGGAAAGGATGGATTGATTCAAGACTAGAAGTTAAAATTTCGAAATTATAAGTATATATTTAAGTTTTAGATATCCAAAGTAATAATGCAGGTTTTTTAAGATCATACATATGAGGCATTAAACACAATTTCTAAGAGGTGATACATACATGAAGTTCAAGAACGTATTAATTTTCATGCTAGTTATTAATTTATTGTTGGTTAATCTACTGATTTCAGGAGCAGGGACAGAAGTAGCTCATGCAAATTATGAGCCTCGTACAGATAAAATAACTACGGAGTCTTCCAAGTCGAGTGATAACTTTATAGACTCGTATAATACCAACACGACTAATACGTCTGCATCAATTGAAACAATAAGTGACACTATTACTACGTCATATTTGCCGAAACCTAACGTAACGGTAACGACAACGGAAAACTCCATAACGGTGTCTTGGGATGAAGTTCCCGGAGCAACTAAATATGCTGTTACTGTCAATCGAGAAGTTGCTATGGATAAAAATATAAGAACGTACACAATAACAAGAGTTGCACCAGATGAAACATATAGGATCGGAGTTCTCGCTTATGACGGGGAAAAATACGGAGAACAAGAGTTACTCTTCGTTAGATTGAAGGGACCTGCGCCAATCTACGATGATGCGGGTAGAATTGATTTTACGGGGAAAATTTCAGGTGAATTAGAGATTGTTAATGGTGGCTTCGCTTATGTAAACTGGGGGCTTGTGAATGGCAATGCGATCAGTCTGTTTTACAAGCAAGATGCCAATGTACTGGCTGAGGTGTACGTCAATGACGTGAAAAATACTGATCTGAACAGCCAATCCAGCTCAAGTGCTCTCATTAATGGTTTGAAACAAGGTGAGAAAAATGTGATCAAGTTAGCTTGGACGAATTCTACAGACTCCACTCAAGACTCAGTCGAGTTTATTATTACGCCTCCTGCAAAGGATGCTTATACTTTAGGAGTTTCCAAGGCGGGGTTTGGATCAGTCGTTGATCTTAAGCAATACGGTAAATGGTACCTCGTGGATAATCAAACCTTAATCTCTCAGAATACCGTTTCTAAATACATTGATACACAAGGTGATAGTGCTAGATGGAGAGTAGACCTGTATTCCAAGTTCGCAGATAGTGTGGGCTATGAACTAAATAAAATTAAAGAAGACAAGCAGTCTCCTTTTAACACGCTATGGTGGAATGTCAATGCGTTTGATACAGGGGAGTACGTTCATGGCTATTCATCTCCTGTAGGGATCGTTACCAAGGAGGATTTAGAGAAATATACAGGGGTTGTTCTAAATGATCCTAATCGTCCGAATCAGATGATATCCAGTCTGGCTTTGGCTAATCCTAATACATATGAAAATGCAAAACATGGTAATAAGGGGCCTGTTTTTACGGAGATAGCCACTGGATCTGATGCATTCCCAAATAATCATATAAACTCTGTTGCAGCAGGCAGCGCGGTACAAAACTTCAAATATAAAGCCTTCTTAAAAAATAATGTGGAATTTAAAGGACAGGGGACTCCTGAAGATCCTTACGTTATTCCGACGCTAGCTGATGGGGAACCTGTGATCACGAAACTAGATAGTCCTAGATACTCCCAGTCGAGTGCTGTGGGTAATAATGCGATTCGGTTGCAGTGGCATGCAGTGGAAGGTGCTGAACAATATATTCTCAAGAGTGGTTCTGAAATTCTATATGAGGGTCCGCTTTTAGAATATGTGCATGAAGGTGTGAATTTTAATTCGATCACTAAGTATACATTAGTAGCTCGCAAAGGCGATGTTTACAGTGAAGAAGCGAAATTTACAATCGGAATTAGAAATTTTATTACATATCCACCAGATTTCCGAGCTGAAGCGCTGGATTCCACCAAAGTTAGACTTACGTGGAGCAAGGTAGACCATGCAGTAGAGTATGTGATTACTCGTAATGATCAGCCTTTAGCGATCACTAAGTCAACCTCATACGAGGATGGGAATGTTACACCTGACACCACATACATCTATAAAGTGATTGGCCGGGACGGAGACAATGAAGGTCCTCCTGCAGTTAAAAGTGTGAAGATACCTAAGGTGACTGAGGACGTGGCACCGAAAGGCCAAATTAACATCAGAGTCAATCGAGTGTACGATAATAGAGTGGACCTACAATGGAATCTGGTGGAGGGAGCAACCCATTATGAGATTTACCAGGATCAAGTGAGTAAAGTATGGTCAGGTCATTCAAATACGATGATAGCGTACACGCTCCAGCCAGGAAGAACATATACCTATCGGGTTGTAGCGAGTAACAAATACGGAAAGGTTGAATCTAGTACAATCGAAGTGCAGACGGCGGGCATACCTCAACCAATGAATGTGGCTCCAATGAATGCCTCGAACGCAACGATTGCCTTTGAATATCAACCTATTGAAGGAGCAGTTCATTACGTTGAACGTAATCCACAAACGAAGTACGAACCTCTAGGAAACGGTGTTTATCGTAAGACGTATTTGAATACTGCCACTGGAGAAACACGTGATGAGGGTATGGTGACTGCTGTGAACGGTAAGTTGCAGTTTAGTGAAGTGGGCGTCGAACGAAATAAATATTATGAGTATAATGTCATCGCTGTTCGTGTCAGACCTGATGGATCAGAAGAGGTCATTGGCAAGCAGACGGTTGCTGTAACAACTCCAGCAGATGGAAGTGGTGCAACGGTATATGGATATAATTATCCTATTCCTCCTTACCATAATGTTAATAATATCCCTTTCCCTAGTGCGGTTACGGGGAAAAACGACAGCATTACAATTGATACTCAAGTTGTGGGTTCAAATGGAGAAGTGAAAAATCCAGCAAGTGTTACTTTTAGAGATATAGAAAAGAGTTATGCGAAGGAGGCTATTATCTACTTGGCACAGAAGGGAATTGTCAAAGGCTATTCCGATGGTTCGTTTGGTGGACATCAAAAAGTGACGAGAGCCGAATTTGCAATCTTCTTAAAACGAGCCCTTGGATATAATTCTGTGGTTCCTTATATTAATGAATTCAACGATGTTCAATCTAACTCTTGGTACTATTCGGAGATAACTCCTGCATTACAACAAGGTATACTTAAAGGATTCAGTGATGGTTCGCTTAGACCGAATGTGGACGTTACGAGAGAAGAAGCATCAAGTATGATTGAGAACGTAATGAAAAAACAAGGTTATGTATTATCATCATTCACACTTTACGATGACAACCAAATGATCTCCAATTGGGCTAGAAATAGTATCAGTCTTGTAACTCAAGAATCTGTTATGAAAGGATACCCCGATCGGAAGTTTATGCCTAAAAAGCAGCTAACCCGACAGGAGGCTGCAATGATAATCTATAACCTATTGCATAGCAAGAAGTAAAAGGCCCGTAAAGTTCTTTTTACTAACTTTTAACGGTGATAAACGATGTTGAAATAAAATAGGACCCTAACATGCAATCTTCCTAAAGGGAGATTGCATGTTTATTTGATGATTGACTGATCTACCTTTTACATACATTCTTCTTTCACGGTGACATTCTCATTGGTTACAGTGACGTAGGAATTGCCGGACAAGTATTCCGTATAACCGCAAACCGTTTTGTTATAGGTTTTTCCGCGACTGTCCGTGAACGCCAAGGAGACGACCCCCTCCCCGGAACGTTTCAGTTGCGGGGCGAATTTCACGTTTGCTCCGCTGGGAATATCCTTGTCGAATATGTAGGTGGAGCCACTCTCGTTGTTGTTAAACGAGTTGTCGCCTTGAACCAGGCTGGCCTGAATATGGGTGAGGTCATAGTCGGACTGATTGTGGATCGTGATTCTTAAGTGGCGAAAGGGATCCATTGCATTCAGAAAGCTCATAAAAGCGACTATGGCGATTCCGAGTATGATAGCGGATAAGATAATCATTTTCTTTTTGGAGAATCGGCGACGTGTGTTCAATAAGATCCACTCCTTTCCTATGAGGTATAAACGATGGGATGAGATCAAAAGTTTTGATTAAAATGGATAAATATGAAAATTGAAAACCGAATCGTCAGAATAACTTTATGCGCTAAGCGGAAGAACAGGATACAATAAGATACTAGTAGTGCAAAAAGGACTGCACAGAGATGATACATAATTAAGATCACTCGAAATAAGGAGGTAAACAACATGGAACTTTCTCCAATGAATCAGGAAGATTATTCGAGTTTTTGCATTCGATCGATTAAGGATTTTGCACAGGAAAAAGTAGAAGCGGGTACCTGGGCTGAGGAAGAGGCGCAGCGACTGGCGGAGGAATCTTATGAACGTTATCTGCCAGAAGGCTTGAACACACCCGGAGCATATCTCTACAATCTGGTGCATCCTGTGGACGGAAATGTAGGGTATATCTGGTTTAATATCACGGATAATCGTCGTGGAAAAGATGCTTTTTTGCTGGATATCGTGGTTGAAGAAGTGCACCGTGGTAAGGGATACGGAACAGAGACAATGCAGGCGCTTGAACAGACGGCCTTGAGTCTTGGCGTGGATCGCATTGGTTTGCATGTCTTTGGACATAATGTGCGGGCGAGCAGCCTATATCGCAAGATGGGATATGAGGTAACGGATCTAACCATGTACAAGGAAATAAAAGGGTAAACCTAATAGCGGATATTCTAGGCAAAACTTAAGATCTGCGCAAAACGAATTATCCGCAGTAACCGGGGATTTCGGGAAGCGTATGGGACTCTGGTCGAATTGGCGAAGTTCCTTGATGCCTTGAGGTTTGTCATATATAATGTATAGGATTATCCATACCGAACAAGTAATCAATGAGGAGTTGTCATATACATGGCTTTGAAAGCTGGAATCGTGGGTTTGCCTAACGTTGGTAAATCTACATTGTTTAACGCAATTACACAAGCAGGTGCCGAATCGGCAAACTATCCGTTCTGTACAATTGACCCTAACGTGGGGATTGTTGAAGTACCGGATGAGCGTCTGGACAAACTGACAGAACTCGTTGTACCTAAGAAAACAGTACCAACGGCGTTTGAGTTTGTAGATATCGCTGGTCTTGTTCGCGGTGCGAGCAAAGGCGAAGGTCTTGGTAACAAGTTCCTTGCTCACATTCGTGAAGTAGATGCAATTGTACACGTGGTACGTTGCTTTGTAGATGAGAACATCACACACGTCGACGGTAAAATTGACCCGGTGAGCGACATCCAGACGATCAATCTGGAGCTGATCCTGGCCGATATCGAGAGTGTTGAGAAGAAAATCGATCGCTCCAAGAAAAACATGAAGGGCGGCAACAAGATTGCCTCTCAAGAAGTAGAAGTATTGGAGAGAGTGAAGGCTGTTCTGTACGATGACAAGCCGGCACGCAGCATGGAACTTACGGATGATGAGCTTCTGATCGTGCGCGATCTGCACTTGCTTACCTTGAAGCCTGTTCTGTACGCAGCCAATGTAGCTGAGGACGAAATCGGCGACGTGGCGAACAATGCTTACGTGCAAAAAGTAAGAGAATTCGCAGCTGCTGAGAACGCAGAAGTGGTGCCAATCAGTGCGAAGGTTGAAGAAGAGATTTCTGAGCTGGAAGGCGAAGATAAACAAATGTTCCTGGAAGAACTCGGTATCGAGGATTCCGGTCTGAACCTGTTGATCAAAGCGGCTTACAAATTGCTCGGTCTGTACACATACTTCACAGCAGGTGTACAGGAAGTTCGTGCGTGGACAATCCGCAAAGGTACCAAAGCGCCTGGCGCAGCGGGTGTCATTCACACCGACTTCGAACGTGGATTCATCCGTGCAGAAGTGGTTTCCTACGACGATCTGGTTGCAGCGGGTTCCATGAACGGTGCCAAAGAGCGCGGACAACTTCGTCTTGAAGGTAAAGAGTACGTTGTAAATGACGGCGACGTTATGCACTTCCGTTTCAACGTATAAGTTGTTACTCGTTTATATTTAGATTCAATAACCAAAACCCTACGATCTTCTTGTGAAGATTGTAGGGTTTTTAGTATCGATGTAAGGGGCCACCTCAATCGTAATGTACTTATGTACGCTCAATTCATACGAGGTTTGCTTAGTTACCAACAATAGTCTTGAAAGAATAGTGTTCTTTATTTATATCAAACGAATCCGCAAGCATTCTTTCGCCATTTCTAGCTTGATTAAGAAGATCGGGGTCTAATTCAGCTATGAGCAACTCAACGTTGTCTTGCGAGGCATCAATTATATTATCACCTAGAGGGTTCCATACACCGCTATGTCCACACGTATCCCAGACTCCGGTTGTTCCAACGTGATTACACATCGCTGTAAATATCGTATTATCCAGAGCGCGGGCAGGAAACCATACTCGTGACTCTTTGTACCCCATTCCTTTACTAAAAAGAGAGCTACCCATATATAAATGACAGCCATTTTGTGCTAAAAGACGAGAATGTTCAGGGAAACCTGCGTCATAACAGATGGCCATCCCAATATTCCAGCCCTTTAATTTAATGATGACCTGCTCATTATTGGTTGAGAACATTTCTTTCTCCGTTTGAAATAAATGAGACTTGTCATAAACACCCACTTCATGTCCATTGGAATCTATTATAACTGAAGAGATGAACACATCCTCGCCTCTTATTACAGGGGTTCCGATGATTGACCAAATGCCGTACTTTTTGCATGCTTGACGCAACTTATCAATCCTCGCATCATTAATGGAGAGTGTATATTCAGTTACATTGGATTCTACGATTTCTGGCACATATCCCGTCAGATATTTTTCTGGAAACATGATAATATCGGCGTGCTCTTTTCCAGCTTCTTCAATCATCTCATAAGCCCTATTAACGTTCTCTTCAATATTTCCGTCGATCGAAGAACATTGTGCCAAAGCAATCTTTAATTTTTCTGTTGGAAAAACAGCTGGTGTTAAGTTCATAGCATCCATTCCCTCCTAAACTAAAATATCAAAACTATGAATTATAGAGCCCTTGTATATATTTTACAACATCAGAAATAAACTTGAATGATCTATTTGTTACAAACATTCTCGGTAGGCGAATCCATCAGCGGAATGACAACGAGTGAAAGTTGAGAAAATTGAATTATAAAAATTAGTTCATCCGCATGCGGAACAGTTACTATTCAGAACCATAAGAATATGCTATAATTAAGAGTCGTATACCACGTTAAAATTCGCGCTTGAACAGATGAGCTTAAGCGAGTTTCATACAGGGTACGCGATTTCTTGATTTCACTTTAAAAGTAAAGGATTTGATGACGTTGTAGCGATGTTATACGTCGATCATACAGGAATGTGAATACATGCTGCGGTCAGGGGATTCGGTGTGAATCCTGTGCGTTGTGGAATATAGATTATAGATGTTATGAATAATGAAACCGAAATAATTATTAAAAACGATATTTGCATGGACAAAATAATGTGTGAGGTGACTATACATGTTGGATAAATTACAGGCGTTAGCCGACCGTTATGACAAGTTGAGCGAACTTTTGTGTGACCCGGATGTGGCAAGTGACAACAAAAAGTTGCGGGAATACTCCAAAGAACAATCCGATCTGCAACCAACTTATGAAGCGTACAATGAATACAAACAGGTAAGTCAGGATCTCGAAGCTGCAAAGGAAATGCAGGGTGAGAAACTGGATGATGAGATGCGCGAAATGGTCAAAATGGAAATTGACGAACTGAGCACTCGCCAGAAGGAACTGGACGAATTGATTCGTGTACTCATGCTGCCAAAAGATCCGAATGACGACAAAAACGTTATTGTTGAGATTCGCGGAGCAGCTGGTGGAGATGAAGCAGCGTTGTTTGCAGCAGATCTGTATCGGATGTACACACGTTATGCAGATGCACAAGGCTGGCGTGTAGAGCTGATGGACGTTAACACAAATGATCTCGGTGGATTCAAAGAGGTTGTTTTCCTGATCAACGGACGTGGCGCATACAGCAAAATGAAATACGAAAGCGGCGCACACCGTGTACAGCGTATTCCGACAACCGAATCCGGCGGACGAATTCATACGTCAACTTCAACGGTTGCGGTTATGCCTGAAGCCGAAGATTTTGATATCGAAATTCATGATAAAGACATCCGTGTTGATACGTTCTGTTCCAGTGGTGCAGGTGGACAATCGGTTAATACCACGAAATCCGCAGTACGGGTAACGCACGTTCCAACGGGAATTGTGGCGACATGTCAGGATGGAAAATCACAGAACTCCAACAAGGAAAAAGCGTTGCAGGTTCTGCGTACACGTATCTTCGATATGAAACGTATGGAAGAGGAAGCGAAGATCTCTGTTGAGCGGAAGAGCAAAGTGGGAACGGGCGACCGTAGTGAGCGTATTCGTACGTACAACTTCCCGCAAAGCCGTGTGACGGATCACCGTATCGGTCTGACGATGCACAAGCTGGATCAGATCATGAACGGGGAGATTGAAGATATCTTGTCTGCACTGACGATTGCTCAGCAGACCGAGTTGATGGATAGAGGAGAATAATCTGTGACCCGCGCGCAGTTTGTCATGACGCCGGAACAGAGCTGTCGGGAAGCCTTCGTGGAGGCTTCCTCTTTTTTGGAGAAGTGCGGCGTGTACGAGCCGCAAAACAATGCCCGGCTGCTGCTGGAACATGTACTCGGCGTTTATGGCGCCGCGTATTACATGATGCAGCCGGAGCCTTTTCCCAGCGAGCATCGCAGCCGCTGGGAGGACGCCGTCACGCGCAAGGCTGCGGGTGAGCCGGCGCAATACATTATCGGCAGCCAGGAATTTTATGGGCTGCCGTTCGAGGTCACGCCGGCCGTGCTGATTCCGCGGCCGGAGACCGAGCTGTTGGTCGAGGCTGTGCTACGCGAAGCCGACCGCGTGTTTCCCGACGGCGCTCCGCTCGCCGTCGATATCGGCACGGGCAGTGGCGCCATCGCGGTGACGATGGCTTCACTGCGCCCGCGCTGGCGGGTTGGCGCCGGGGATCTCTCGGCGGCTGCCCTGCAAGTGGCCGCGCGGAACGCGGCCGCGAACGGGGTACAGATCGACTTCCGTGAAGGCGATCTGCTGGCCCCGTTCGCCGGGGCACGGGTGGACATCCTGGTGTCCAACCCGCCATACATCCCGGCGGCTGATATCGCCGGGTTACAACAAGAGGTGCGCGATCATGAACCGCGCATGGCACTGGACGGCGGTCCGGACGGGCTTGCACCGTACCGTATCATGCTGGAGCAGTTGGCGCTGTTGCCTGCGCCGCCGCAGATCATTGGTTTTGAGCTGGGCCAAGGGCAGGCTCGCGACATCGCAGCTTTGCTTGAAACGGCGGGACATTGGCCGGAAATTATCATTGTACCGGACCTTGCCGGAATCGAGCGGCATGTCCTGGGTGTTCGTACTTCGGAACAGGTGACGAAAATGTAAGGTTCCGCGGGTTTTCTTTTTGCCGTGAAATCCTCTACAATGAGATATACCGAAGATTTCTGAATGCTTGGGGGAACATAATTACATGCTGCACAAATTTAAAAAGATAGACTATTCTATTGTCTTTATACTCGTTATTCTGATGGGTATCAGTATTTTATCGATTTACAGTACAACGTTTGGTCGTCCGAGATGGGAATCCTACCCTCAAAAGGCAGGGATTTTCTATATTATAGGTTTCATCGTATTCTTCGGAATGTCCATGATTAACTATAAAGTGATCATCAAAAACTATTTATATATCTACGGTGTGGGCTTACTGCTACTCGTTATCGTTAACTTTTTCGGTGTTACGTATTATGGAGCCCAAGGCTGGTTATCCATATTTGGCCTGAGTTTGCAGCCTGCGGAATTATTTAAGTTGTGTTTAATCGTTTTCCTGTCTGCTCTGCTTGCGAGAAAGAAAAACAGACCCTTATTCTTCGGGCGTGATGTCATTCCGATCGCACTGTGCGTTTTGCCTCCTTTGTTGTTGGTTCTGCTTCAAAATGACTTGGGGAATGCTTTGAGTTATGTAGTCATTCTTGTCGGTCTGTTGTGGATTGGCAATGTGAAATTCAGCCATGCACTGATTGGTTTCGTGATTGCTGTTGCTGCCTTTATTGGTGGAACACAGGCCTATATTCATTATCATGATGAAGTTGCCAATTTCCTCAAAGATATTGGACGTGCTCACTGGGCTGAGCGGTTTGACCCTTGGCTCGTGCCAGAACAGACATCCAGAGATGTATTGTGGCAGACCTATAATGCCAAGTTAGCCATCGGTTCCGGAGGAATCAGTGGTAAGGGGTATCTCGAAGGTACGACAATCCAGTCCAATCGAGTACCGCTCGCATATGCGGATTCCATCTTTGTGCAGATTGGTGAAGAATTCGGTTTTGTTGGAGCATCGGTATTGTTACTGCTCTACTTTATTCTGATTCACAGGCTGGTGTTGATCGCACTGGAGTGCAAAGATCGGGCTGGGCCGTACCTGATTGTAGGTATTATTTCGATGCTTCTCTATCAGATTTTTGTTAATATTGGTCCGTTTATCGGTCTGATGCCATTAACAGGGATCACACTTCCATTTATCAGTTTCGGCGGTACCTCTCTTGTGCTCAACATGCTTAGTATGGGTGTTGTCATGAGTATTAAAGTTCATACGGAAGAAAATGAAGATATCCTGGGTTCGTCAGAACAACTCAGTATCACTGAGATGGTCATGAAGTTGTTCAGACGGAAGCAGTCGCAGCAAGAGCAATAACTCTCGTGAACAGAACGTAAGATATATGTGTATAAGCGTAAATAACGATATAACTATTAAACCCTGGAACAGACCAACCCAAGTTACAAGGGGTGGATGTTTTGGGGTTTTTATTGTTTTTAGAGTGTGAGTCGGGCCATTGAATGGTTTAATAGTCATCCTGAAGCATCCAGATTTCCATTTTATCATCCATTTTTATACAATAGTAATATTGAGTTCAATTGGAAATGATAGAATGCTAGATTTCAGGGGGATGGACAGCGTCATGTTGAGAATGTTGAAAAAGATGGACGGTGTGATTCTTTTTGTAATGCTGTTGCTCATGATTATTAGTGTATTTGCGATTTATAGCGGAACGCAGACAGATGCCAACCTGGCGAATCATCATGTCAAAACGATGTATTTCTATGTGGCCGGGTTCATTGCGGTGCTTGTGATCGGGCTTGTGAATTACAAGTTATACGTGAAATATGCGTTTTATTTGTATGGCTTGGGGATCATACTGCTGATCCTGGCCAATGTCCTGGGAAGTTCAATCAATAACGCCAACGGTTGGCTGAAGCTGGGCGAAAACTTTTCTTTTCAACCGGCAGAGCTGTTCAAGATGATTCTGATTTTGTTCCTCGCCCATTTGATCGTGAAGAGACAACGAGGCACACTGAAATTTTGGAGAGATATTGTGCCGATTGGCTGTTGGGCGTTTATTCCGTTTGCCCTTGTTATGGCTCAGAATGATTTGGGAAATGCGCTGGGGTATGTGGTGATTCTGGCTGCGGTATTCTGGATCGGAAATATGAGGCTGAAGCACGCATTGATTGCACTGGCGATTGTGGGGGTAGCGTTCTTTGGTTTTGTCAAAGCCTATACCTTCTACCATGATGAAGTATTCACTTTTCTTGAAAAGATAAAACGTGAGCATTGGGCAGAGCGTATTGATCCCTGGCTTGTACCGGAGGAGGCTACCTCCAAAGCTTCCTGGCATACAAAAAATGCAGGTTTAGCCATCGGTTCAGGGGGCATCATCGGCAAAGGTTACTTGCAAGGAACATCCGTTCAGAGTGGACGAGTCCCCTATACGTATTCTGATTCCATTTTTGTTGTGATCGCAGAGGAGTTTGGCTTTGTTGGTGCATCCGTACTGATTCTGTTGTACTTTATCCTGATCCACCGCATGGTGCTGATTGCTCTGGCATGTAGAGATTGCGCGGGACCCGTCATCATTGTAGGTATTATAGGAATGTTGTTGTATCAGGTGTTTGAGAACGTGGGGGCGTTTCTCGGACTGATGCCACTCACAGGTATTACGTTACCGTTCATCAGTTACGGCGGCACCTCTTTGCTTATTAATATGGCTTGCATCGGTGTAGTCATGAGCATTAAGTTGTACGGGCAAGAAGAGGAGGATGAACTTCTGATGGGAGAGCAACAACCCCGGTTGTCGGAACGTTTATGGAATATGCTCAAGAAAGAGAAAAGTGCTGTGTAACTGTTGAGTCGGTGTAGGTGAAAAGTAAAGCGGTGGGACGTATAACGTGATCGTTTATAGGAATGAAGAGGTTGATTTGCCCTGTAACCAGGTGCGGATCAGCCTTTTTAACATGATAGGTGAGAAAGTGTAAATCATAGAAACGATTTAGTAGATTTATTGCAAATGCTAGGTTTACTTCTGTCTCTACGGGGCATACTGATAGACATGAGAGAGTTGCAGGCAACGTGATCAGAGAGCCGAGGGGGAGAACGGAATGAGCAGACGAATTGTAAAGCAAATTGGACTTATTATTGTATGTCTTATGTTGATTATCATGATGTGGGAAGGTCAGAAAACGGATGCAGCTGTGGCGGCCACAGCAATTCCAGAACAATCAATTCGCTTGCGTATTCTAGCAAACTCGGATGCACCAGGAGATCAATTGGTGAAACGCGAGATTCGGGATGCTGTCGTTGCTCAGATGGGCGAGTGGGTAGCCGAGCTGGAGAATCCGCAAAGTCTAGATGAAGCGCGCAAGGTTATTCGTGAGCATTTGTCCGAGATCGAGAATAGAGTAGGAGAAGAGTTGGCCAGTCGCGGTTTAAATTATGAGTATCAGGTGGAGCTGGGTTCTGTTCCTTTCCCGACCAAGCTGTATGGGGGTACCGTCTATCCTGCCGGAGATTATGAAGCGGTTCGAATCATACTGGGCGAAGGCAAAGGTCAGAACTGGTGGTGTGTGTTGTTCCCGCCGCTGTGTTTCATTGATGCAGGGACCGGGGATGCACTGGCGAAACCTTCAACCGTATCGGCCGTTGCAGCTGAACCAGGAGATGCAGAGGCATCTGTGCAGGGAGACACACCGGAAGCAAGATTCTTTCTGTGGGATATGGCTGTGAAACTATGGAGTTGGGTGACTGGATTGTTCGCATAACAACGGATTTATACTGAAAATAAGGGCGACTTCGATTCAGGGAGCTGCCCTTTTGATATGATTTAGTGGTGAATTTCCGGGCGAAGTTTGAAGGGCATCCGAGTTGGGACAGGTATGTTATAATTACTTATAGTGCGTGTTCAAAAAGTCTGGTTTTCAGTACCAAGAAGATGGAATGAAGCTAGAAATGGAGTAGCGGAGCGTAGGAAAATTACGTGAGCAACCAAAATGTTTCCTTCGGAAACATACTTCGTAAGCCTCCCGCTTATTTCGGCTGAATTTCATATTCGACGTTGATGATGCCGCTAGGCATCTATCGTAATCAAAAGCGTACTTTTTGAACAACCTCTTATATTGAATATGGATATGAACTAACCTACTTGAAGTTTAGGAATGATGATATATGAGCAGAGAAAACGAACCAGTGCAACACACCTCTGAGATGAGGGATGATAGAGAAGAACGTGATATGAAAGCTCCGGGAGAGCTGGTCACTGAGATGTGGGATGTACGTGTCTTGGTGAGCGCTGAGAACGATCACGGATTGGGTAATATTGAAATGTTGGATGTGAAAAAGGGGAGCGCCGATCAACAGGCGCTCGCCGACTTGCAGGCTGCCGCAGCCTGCATTCGTCAAGGTCAGACGGTGGCCTTTCCGACCGAGACGGTCTATGGCTTGGGTGCTGATGCGCGTAGCACAGCAGCCGTGGAGGCTGTATTTGTCGCTAAAGGCCGACCTTCCGACAATCCACTGATTGTGCATATCGCGCACCGTGACCAGTTGGATACGCTGGTCACGGAAGTGAACGAAACGGCGGAAGCGCTGATGGCGGCCTTCTGGCCGGGACCACTGACGCTGGTGCTGCCGGTTAGGCCGGGGGCGGTGTCCCCGCGTGTCACCGCCGGTCTGGACACGGTGGCCGTGCGCATGCCGGACCACCCGGTGGCCTTGCAGTTAATCGCGGCGGCGGCATGCCCTGTAGCTGCGCCAAGCGCCAACCGCTCTGGGCGGCCAAGCCCGACACTCGCGTCTCATGTACGCGAGGATCTGGATGGCCGCATCGGCGGCATTGTGGACGGCGGCCCCACCGGGGTGGGCGTCGAGTCCACGGTTGTGCAGGTCGGTGACGACGGTACCGTCACCATCCTGCGCCCTGGCGGCATTACGGCGGAACAATTGTCCGCCGTTGCCGCCCGTGTCGCCACGGACCCCGCGCTACTCGCGGAGGGGGCCGATGGCGTGGGCAGCCCGGCGCCGCGCTCGCCGGGCATGAAGTACACGCACTACGCACCCGCAGGGGCGCTGTGCGTGGTAGAGGGGCCGCCCACAGCGGTGGCGGCCTGGATCTGCGCCGCCCTCGCAGAGGCGGCGCAGCGCGGAGAGCGCACCGCTGTGCTGGCGTTCGCCGAGCACGCGGAGCAGTACCGCGCCGATGCCGTGTTCTCGCTGGGCGATGCCAGCGAGCTGGAAGAAGCAGCGCGCCGGCTATACGCCGCGCTGCGCAGTTGCGATGAGCAAGGCGCCACATATATTGTGGCTGAAGCCTGCTCACGCGAAGGGCTGGGAGCAGCCGTCATGAATCGGCTGCTCAAGGCTGCGGGGAACCAACTCATACAAGTTGGCAACCAGCAACCCTCATAACCTCTCCTGATCATACAGTCAGGAGAGTAATCACTCTTTTTCCAAAACAAAATCAAGATTCTATAAAGCCAGCATCTGACCAGAGATCCGTCGCCGTTTGCCTTTCATCGGTCATGTTTAGGTCCTTGTCCGCATATCGTGTACAAGAACCTTTACGTGACTTGGGGGTATGGGGATGTGGGATGTGTCTGTCCATGTAGGGCAGTTGGTAACCATTTTGATCATGGCTATTGCGCTTGGCCTCGATGCGTTCTCACTCGGGATCGGAATTGGCATGAAGGGCATTCGGCTGCGGGATGTATTGCGAATCAGTATTGTAACGGCGCTATTTCATATCATCATGCCGCTCATCGGCATGTATATGGGCAAATACGTCAGCTCCCTGCTCGGTGACATTACGACGTATGCGGCAGGTGGATTGCTTGTTTTGCTGGGTGCTCATATGATTCTGAATGCATTCCGTGAAGGCGATACAAAGCTGGTGGACCACCGTTCCCTGCTCGGCGTTGTTTTGTTCTCCCTCAGCGTAAGTGTGGATTCATTCTCCGTTGGCGTATCCTTAGGGATGTTTAGCAGTGATCTGATCTTGACCGTACTTGCTTTCGGCGTTTGTGGCGGGGTGATGTCGGTTATGGGGCTGTTATTAGGCCGTCGGGTGAGTCAGAATCTCGGGGATTACGGCGAAGCTATTGGTGGCGCAATCTTGCTTGCGTTTGGACTTTTGTTTATATTTTAGAATAAAACTTGAGATATCATATCATTCGCATCATATGTAAAATGGGGAGGCTAACACAATGAAACATATTTTATTCGTGTGTACAGGAAATACGTGCCGCAGCCCCATGGCAGAGGGGCTTTTGCGAAAATTGGCATCGGAGCGTGGCATTCAGGTAGAGGTTCGCTCCGCAGGTGTGGCAGCAACGTCGGGTATGCCGATCTCCCGACATGCTGAAGCAGTTTTGAGAGATCATAACGTTGAAGGTCCACCTCATTCCACACAGCTTAGCTCTAACCTGGTAGGTTGGGCCGATCTGGTTCTTACATTAACACGGAGTCATAAGCAACATGTCATGCAGGTTTTTCCCGATTCAGTCCACAAAACCTATACATTGAAAGAATATGTGGAGGATGATGAACAGGTATTAAGTGATGTTCAGGAGTTGGACAGCCTGTTTGCAACGCTTGAGATGAAACGTGCCCTTGGCCAAGAGATCCTGGCATCGGAGCGTGAGCGAGCCATTGAGATTAGACAACGAATTCCAAGTTTCGACATCTCCGATCCGTTTGGAGGAAGTCGTGATGATTACAATATAGCTGCAGCTGAGATTCGGACGGCATTGGACCGGCTTTTGGATAAGCTGGGATAATTCTGATCCTGCGAGGCAGGTTATAGAAATAGGACACGTGATGTAAATTAACCGTTGATTTTAGCCGCGGGTTGTTTTATGATGAAGGGGAAAACAGGGATCCGGTGTAACTGGCGACGAAGTGGGCATAACCACGATGGAGCACCGGAACAAACGGCCGGTCGCCTGGGCAAAAGAGCAATTCTGCGTTACCCGCAGACTGCTCTTTTTTTCGTCTTTCATCTGATTATTCGCTATAATAGTACCTGAGATGCCGTGCAAGAATACGAAGGACAACCAAGAGTTAGCGGGCATGATTTTATCGGGAGGCGATAATAGGATGACTATAGAGTTAGATTCGGAACAACCCGGATTGCAGGAACAGACCGCGTCTATTCTGCATGAACTGGCGCTTGCCGGACAGCTTGGGCCTGGACAGATCGTTGTGATCGGTACAAGCACAAGTGAAGTCGCAGGCGCTCGGATTGGTACGAGTGGTGCCATTGAAGTGGCGCAGCAGCTTCTTGCGGGTATACGCGAGGTGCAGGAAGAGTTCGGTTTTGACACGGTATTCCAATGTTGTGAGCATCTGAACCGTGCGCTGGTAATGGAACGTTCTGTGCTTACTCGACTTGGATTGACCGAGGTTGGTGCAGTACCCGTGCCCAAGGCCGGAGGTTCAATGGCATCCGCAGCATATCGTTCGCTGACCGATCCATGCCTGGCTGAACATGTGCAGGCCCATGCGGGACTGGACATTGGGGAGACGATGATTGGGATGCATCTCCGGCATGTAGCCGTACCCTATCGTACAGCGCTTCGCTATGTTGGAGATGCTCGTGTAACCACAGCGTTGACCCGTCCGAAGTTGATTGGCGGCGAACGCGCGGTGTATCGTATGGAAGAACAACCAGATTCGACATTTTGTGACTAACATATAAAGCGAGACTAATTGGGTTACACTCCTGACTTTGATTGCATCACCATCTTCCGATCGCTGTTATCCCCAGATTTTTTAATTCCCTATTTAAAAGGGGAAATCCGGTGATAGCCTATGCTTCCGGAGTAGCTTTCTAAAGAAAGCTTCTAGGCGACCACTTCGTTTCTTCAGATTGGTGTTGCACTCGCCGTTTTCGTGTAAACATTAGTTTCACTTTATAACTTCACTTATAACTGGGAGGAATTTAATCATGGAACAATTGCGCAAGAATGACCCGGCAGTACTGGAAGCGATGAATCTTGAACTGAAACGTCAACAGAACAACATCGAACTGATCGCATCCGAGAACATCGTAAGTGAAGCAGTAATCGAAGCAATGGGATCTGTTCTGACCAACAAGTACGCTGAAGGATATCCAGGTAAACGTTACTATGGCGGTTGTGAGCATGTGGACATCGTTGAAGACATCGCGCGTGATCGTGCAAAAGAATTGTTCGGAGCAGAACACGTGAATGTTCAACCTCACTCCGGTGCACAAGCGAACATGGCAGTTTATCTTGCAGCGTTGAAACCTGGTGATACTGTACTTGGTATGAACCTTGCCCATGGTGGACACCTCACACACGGTAGCCCGGTTAACGCATCTGGTTTGCTGTACAACTTTGTAGCATACGGCGTACAGGAAGATACATTCCTGATTGATTATGATGAAGTACGCAAAGCGGCTTTCAAACACCGTCCTCGTCTGATCGTTGCAGGCGCAAGTGCATATCCGCGTACCATTGATTTTGAAAAGCTAGCTTCCATCGCCAATGATGTAGGCGCTTTGTTCATGGTGGACATGGCTCACATCGCAGGACTGGTTGCTGCTGGTTTGCATCCAAACCCGGTTCCACATGCGCATTTCGTAACAACAACTACACACAAAACGCTGCGTGGACCTCGTGGTGGTATGATTCTGTGCCGCAAAGCGTGGGCAGCAGCGATTGATAAAGCCGTATTCCCAGGTTCCCAAGGTGGACCTCTGATGCACGTGATCGCTTCCAAAGCGGTAGCATTCGGAGAAGCTTTGCAACCTTCGTTCAAAACGTATGCTGAGAATGTCGTAAAAAACGCACAGGTTCTGGCTGAAACACTGATCGCTGAAGGATTGAACATCGTATCTGGTGGTACAGATAACCACTTGATGCTGATCGACACACGCAGTGTGAACATCACAGGTAAGGAAGCTGAGCATGTGCTTGATTCCATCGGTATTACCGTGAACAAAAATGCAATTCCATTCGACCCTACAAGCCCGTTTGTAACGAGTGGTATTCGAATTGGTACACCTGCTGCAACTTCCCGTGGCATGAACGAAGAAGCGATGGTAGCGATCGGTAAGATCATTGCCAAAACGCTGAAAAATCCAAAAGATACAGCGAAGCTGGATGAAGCTCGTGCAGAAGTGACTGCACTGACAGACCAATTCCCGCTCTATACCGATCTTAAATACTAAAAAACTTTGCTCATGCTGTTTGTATTTGAGATGTTCTTAAAATGGGATACAAAAAAACGAAGCAGACAGAATGAGACCGCAGAAGCGAAGCGCTCGCCTTTATCCCCGGATTTTTCCCTTGTTAAAAGGAGAATAAAAAAAATCTGGGGATAACAGCGATCGAAGGATCATTCTGTAGGCGGAGTGCCATTGTATTCATCATTTTCATTTTCTCAACGACATAACAGCAGGAGCAAAACAGGACCGGATGGATCATTTTCCGGTCCTGTTTTTTATAGGATTCGGTAATCTGTAATGATTGGGTGCCCTTTGATGGTGTAATTCGTTGTTGGTGATGATATAATATACAGGATTTATCGAGCCCATGAATGGTGGCTAGGTATATTTGGAAATGCTGAACATGAAGAACTTACCGGAGGGACAAATTAGATGGGAAAATTAGTAATATGTGATCACCCTTTGATTCAACACAAACTGACGTTTATACGCGACATGCGTACGAATACGAAAGATTTTCGTGAATTGGTGGATGAAGTAGCAACGTTGATGGCTTATGAGATTACAAGAGATGTTGAACTGGAAACGATTGATGTACAGACACCTGTAGCTGCAACACAAGGTAAAGTTATCTCTGGACGTATGCTCGGACTGGTGCCGATTCTGCGCGCAGGACTCGGAATGCTGGATGGCGTTGTGAAATTGTTGCCAGCGGCAAAAGTTGGACATGTGGGTCTGTTCCGTGACCCGGAAACACTGCAACCGGTAGAATACTACACCAAACTGCCTACAGACGTAACAGAGCGTCAATTGATTGTAATTGATCCGATGCTGGCAACGGGTGGTTCGGCAATTGCAGCTATTGACGTGCTCAAAAAACGTGGCTGTACCCAAATCAAGATGATGAACCTGGTTGCGGCACCGGAAGGCGTAAAAGCTGTGCAAGATGCACATCCCGATGTGGACATCTATGTAGCAGCATTGGACGACCGTCTGGATGATCATGGTTATATCGTTCCAGGGCTTGGAGATGCAGGAGACCGTCTATACGGCACTAAATAAGCATATTGCATGCGGAGTAGAAAAGAGGCTTGCTCGAATGTCCAACAAAATTAAAGTTATGACGATCTTCGGGGTGCGTCCGGAAGCCATCAAGATGGCTCCGCTTATTTTGGAATTGCAGAAACACCCTGAGTCTATTGAATCTATTGTTTGCGTAACTGCGCAGCATCGCCAGATGTTGGATCAGGTACTTGAAGTTTTCGACATTCATCCCGATTATGATCTGGATGTGATGAAGGACCGTCAGACATTGAATGAAATTACAATTCGTGTTCTTGGCGGTCTGGAGCCAGTGTTAGCCGAAGCTAAGCCGGATATTGTACTGGTTCACGGGGATACATTAACTACCTTTGTAGCGAGCTACGCAGCATTCCTGCAACAGATTCAGGTAGGACATGTGGAAGCGGGGCTGCGGACGTGGAACAAGCTGTCTCCATATCCGGAAGAGATGAACCGTCAGCTGACGGGAGTACTGGCTGATCTACACTTTGCGCCTACGGATTGGTCTTCTTCCAATCTTGCCAAAGAAAATAAATCGGAGTCTAGTACGTACGTCACAGGCAACACGGTAACAGATGTGTTTCAATATACTGTACGGGAGGACTACACACACCCGGTACTTGATTGGGCCCAAGGCAAACGCCTTGTGCTGATGACAGCTCATCGCCGTGAATCTCAAGGCGAGCCTCACCGCAACATTTTCCAGGCCGTCAAACGGATTGCCGACGAATTCGAAGATATTGCCATCGTGTACCCGGTGCATCCAAGTCCTGCTGTGAAGGAGCCGGCTCACGCGATCTTGGGGAATCATCCCCGTATTCAATTAATTGATCCACTAGACGTGGTGGATTTGCATAACTTTTACCCGCACACTCACTTGATTTTGACCGATTCAGGCGGTTTGCAGGAAGAAGCACCTTCGTTTGGTGTGCCTGTGCTCGTATTGCGCGATACAACAGAACGCCCGGAAGGTATTGAAGCCGGAACGCTGGAATTGGTAGGTACCGAAGAGGAACGTGTGTATGAACGGACCAAAGCTCTGCTCACAGACAAAACCCTGTATGCAAGCATGAGCCAGGCTGCCAATCCATACGGTGATGGACATGCTTCGGAAAGAATTGTCAATGCGATTTTGCATCATTTCGGTGTAAATAGTGAACGTCCGGAATCATTTCACAGAAAATTCAAAAAATAATACATTTTTTCTGACGGATTTATAAAGGGCAAGCATACAGTTAAACTGTACGGTTTACGCGGGTTTATGGGCTTTGAGGGTCTGTATTCCCGTCGTTTCCCCCTTTAAAACGCTAAAATCATTCAATTGACAAAGGCTCTCATCATTCAGTAAAATTAACTGGGATTGCAAGGGTGGCGTGGAAAATGGCCGATTCGAACAAACCAAATTCATCCCGTAACCATGACGATAATGTATGGAAAGCGATGGGACTCGTGACAGCTTTTGGGATCGAGATTGCCATTCTCGCTGTTGCCGGATATTACGCTGGCTCCTGGTTGGACAAGACCATCGGAGGTAACGGAATATGGATCGCCGTAAGCGTTCTCTTTTTTCTTGCGGCAGGCGGTGTAAGCATCTACTTTATCGCGAAAAAAATCATGGGGGAAAGTGATGAGTGAACTAACCAGATACCGCAGATCGATGACTGTTTTCGTCATGTACTTTCTTATGATTTGTTTTCTCGCAGCGGCCTTTATGCCACGTGTGGAGACAATTGCTTTGGGACTGGCCCTGGGTACAGGAGTTAGCTGGATCAATGCATTTTACCTGGGCTACAAAGTAAGGAAAATGTCTGATGATGCGGCAGAAGGTAACTTGAAGCGTGTCAACTTGGGATTTTTGACAAGAGCGGCATTCGCTGTGCTCGGTATATTCATATCGATGCGCTTTCCGCAGTACTTCAATACATATGCGGTTGCAGGCGGTCTCGTCATTGCACAATATTCCTTATTGATTATAGGGATTGTCTATTCCCGCAGAGCAGAATGATGTTAAGGGCTGCAGCTTTCAAGTCGAGAAAGGGGTGAGAAAAATATGCATGAAGCTCCAATTATTATGCTTGGCGGATTTCGACTGGATCTATCGGTTCTGTTGATGCTGGTAGTTACAGGTGCAATTGTTTTTATTTTTGCTGTACTGGCAACACGGAGATTATCCGTTGAAAATCCCGGCAAGCTGCAAAATTTTATGGAGTGGGCAGTAGAATTCGTCCGCAATCTGATTTCCAGTACAATGGATATGAAGAAAGGTAAACATTTTATCTCTCTCGCTCTTTCCATGATTATGTTCATTTTTGTAGGGAACATGCTCGGACTTCCGCTCGTGGCTGTATCTGAGGTAACAGATGTTAATCAGGCACAGGTATTCGGTAAGCCGATTGTTACAGCGGTGGAGGCGTTTGAAAAAGCGCATGCCAAGGACCCTGAAGCACACCCACACGTTGAACTGGCCTGGTGGAAATCACCAACAGCTGACTTGTCTGTAACGATGGGACTTGCTCTCGTAGCGTTCCTTGTATCTCATGGACTTGGATTGTTCCGTAACACCAAAGGGTATCTCCAGCATTACTTCAAGCCATTCGCCTTGTTCTTGCCAATCAACTTGATTGAGACGGCATCCAAGCTGTTGACACACGGTATGCGTTTATTCGCGAATATCTTCGCTGGTGAGGTACTGATCGCAACGATCCTGAAACTGACCACATTCAAAGTGTTTGGTGCTATTGCAGCGATTCCGCTACTTATGGTGTGGCAAGGCTTTAGTATCTTTATCGGCGCGATCCAGGCATTTGTGTTTGTTATCTTGATGATGGTGTACATTTCACAGAGCATCGAGACGCATGACGAGCATTAAGTTTCAAGCCCTACGAAGATTTCTTCACCAGGCTGAACAATAAAAAATTCGATTTATCATTTTAAGGAGGATATACAAATGGGAGCAATGGCATTAATCGCAGCAGCAATTGTTGCAGGACTGGGCGCGTTTGGCGCAGGTATTGGTAACGGTATGGTAATCAGCAAAACGGTGGAAGGTATTGCCCGTCAACCGGAAGCAAAATCCACTCTTCAAACAACAATGTTTATCGGTGTAGGTTTGATCGAGGTATTGCCGATCATCGGTGTGGTACTCGCGTTCATGTTCTACGGTATGGCTTAATCAAATTTTAAAGGTTTGGCGGGGAAGGCCATAGCCATCCGCGCCTTCTTTTTAGGTAATGTCCGTTCTAACGGATGACGTTTCAAGGATACCTCCAGGAAGGAGTGAACAGATTGAGTTTCATATGGGAAAATACGCTTCTTGCGATTGTTGCATTTGCAATTTTATATTGGCTGCTTAGCCGTTATGCCTTCGGGCCTTTGTTCTCCATTATGGAAAAACGTCGTGAACTCGTGATGACGCAGATGAATGAGGCTGCACAGACTCGGGAACAGGCCATTGCCTATGTGGAGGAACAAAAACAAGCTCTTGAACAAGCACGTCAAGATGCTTACGACATCATTGAACAGTCCAAACAAACAGGTGGCAAACAAGCTGAATCGATTTTGGCTGATGCAAAAGCTGAAGCTAATCGTCTGAAAGACGATGCAGTACGCGAAATCGAGAGCGAGAAGAACAAAGCAGTCGCAGCACTTCGCAGCGAACTGGGTACAGCTTCCGTTCAGATTGCATCCAAGTTGATCAAAAAAGAAGTTGAGAACGGTCCTGCACAAGAAGAACTTGTGAACCAATACCTCAATGAGGTAGGAGGCCGACAATGAGCCGCGATACGATAGTTGCCAAGCGTTATGCGAAAGCATTGTTCGAAGTTGCTCTTCAGCAACAGCAGGTGCTTGAGGTTGAACAGGAACTGGTTGCGGTAGTCAGTGCATTGACCGGAGATGCAGATATCGAGAAATTTATCGTATCTCCTAATATCTCTGATGAAGTCAAGCAGAACGTGCTTCACTCAAGTCTTGATGGTAAGGTATCCGAACCTGTCCTTCGTACAGTTTTGTTGTTAATTGAACGCGGACGCGTTGAATTGCTGGGAGACTTGCTGAATGATTATCGGAAGATCCAAGGTGAGTCGCTGGGCATCGCTGATGCACGTGTCTACTCCACTTATGCGTTGAATGATGAAGAAAAAGAAGCGGTAGCCCGTGAATTCGGTGGCCGTGTGAATAAAAAGATTCGTATCGAGAACATTGTTGATCCGACTCTGCTGGGCGGATTGAAAGTCGCCATTGGCGATACGATCTATGACGGCAGCTTGGCTGGCAAGCTCGAACGTCTTGAGCAGTCTTTTAACAGACGAGTACAGTAGATTGGGGTGAGGACACTTGAGTATCAAACCAGAAGAAATCAGTACATTAATTAAGAGCCAAATCGAACAATACAAGACCGATATCGATGTAGTCGAAGTCGGGACGGTAATCGAGGTTGGTGATGGTATCGCTCGTGTTTACGGACTTGAGAACGTCATGTCCAACGAGTTGGTTGAATTCCCAAGCGGTGTTATGGGACTCGCCATGAACGTCGAAGAAAGCAATGTCGGTGTCGTTATCTTGGGACCTTACTACGATATTCGTGAAGGTGACCAAGTGAAACGTACTGGCCAAATCATGCAAGTGCCTGTAGGCGAAGCATTGATTGGACGCGTTGTGAACCCGCTCGGTATTCCTGTAGATGGCAAAGGGCCAATCGCTACAACGGAATTCCGTCCGGTTGAAGGTAAAGCACCAGGCGTAATGGATCGTAAATCGGTTCATGAGCCGATGCAAACAGGGATCAAAGCCATTGATGCAATGGTTCCAATCGGTCGTGGACAACGTGAGTTGATCATCGGTGACCGTCAAACAGGTAAAACATCCATCGCGATTGATGCGATCCTGAACCAAAAAGGTAGCGGCATGAAGTGTATCTATGTGGCTATTGGTCAGAAACAGTCTACGGTTGCTCAAGTTGTGGAAACTCTTCGTCGTAAAGGCGCAATGGAGTACACAATCGTTGTAACTGCAGCAGCTTCCGATCCATCACCACTCTTGTACATCGCACCGTATTCCGGATGTTCGATGGGTGAGTACTTCATGTACAAAGGCGAGCACGTTCTGGTTATCTATGATGACTTGACCAAACAAGCCTCTGCATATCGTGAGCTTTCCTTGTTGCTTCGTCGTCCACCGGGCCGTGAGGCTTATCCGGGTGACGTCTTCTACCTGCACTCCCGTTTGCTGGAGCGTGCTGCGAAGCTGAATGATGAACTGGGTGGTGGTTCTTTAACCGCACTGCCGTTCATTGAAACACAAGCCTCCGACGTATCAGCATACATTCCAACGAACGTAATCTCCATCACGGACGGACAAATCTTCCTGGAAGCTGACTTGTTCAATGCTGGACAACGCCCGGCAATCAACGTAGGTATTTCCGTATCTCGTGTCGGTGGTTCTGCTCAGATCAAAGCGATGAAAAAGGTTGCAGGTTCCCTGCGTCTCGACCTCGCTCAATATCGTGAGCTTCAAGCGTTCTCCCAGTTTGGTTCCGATCTGGACAAAGCGACTCAGGCTCGCCTGAATCGTGGTGCACGTATGATGGAAATCCTGAAGCAAGGTGTAAACCAGCCTCTGGCCGTAGAACAACAGGTGGTCAGCTTGTACACAGCCGTTAAAGGATTCCTGGATGAAATTCCTACAGGTGATGTGACTCGTTTCGAAGGTGAGTTCCTTGCCTTCATGGAGAGCAGTCATCCGGAAATTCTTGCATCCATCCGTGATACTAAAGAATTGACTGCAGACAACGAAAATGCACTGAAAGGTGCAATTGAGAAGTTCAGAAAGAGCTTTGCTGTCTCTGTCTAAATAAATGACTGCAGGTGCGGAGTTGTCTAACCGATTCCGCATGTCTGCATGTAATACTTTGACTCTGTCAAAAAAAGATGATGCTTACGAAGTAACTTTGACCCCGTCAAAGTAGGGTTGTGCTTACGATGTAGTTTTGACTTTGTCAAAACTTTAAGGTGGTGAAATCATGGCAAAAGGCATGCGCGAAATTAAGCGGCAAATTAAAAGCGTACAAAGCACCAAGCAGATCACCAAAGCAATGGAGATGGTAGCTGCTGCAAAACTGCGTAAAGCGCAGGAAAAAGCGGAAGCAGCCCGTCCTTATTCGGAGAAACTGAAAGAAGTTGTAGCTAGTATTGCATCAAGCACGCAAGGTATACAGCATCCGATGCTGGAGAGCCGTCCGGTCAAAAAGACAGCTTACCTGATCATTACATCGGACCGTGGTCTTGCAGGTGGATACAATGCGAACGTTTTGCGTCAGGTTAATCAGACGCTCAAAGAGCGCCACAACTCCCAGGATGACTACGAATTGTTCGTCATTGGACGTAAAGGACGCGATTACTTCAGACGTCGTGAAATTGCGATGGCATCCACAACAACGGATCTGTCGGATTCGCCTTCATTTGCAGACATCAAATCCATCGCACACGAAGCTGTTCATGGGTTTGAACTGGCTGAATTTGATGAATTGTACATTTGTTATAACCGCTTTGTGAATGCGTTGACCCAGATTCCTACGGTAGAAAAACTTCTTCCGATGGAAACACCTGAGGTAACTGCTGCGGAAGGACCAACGGCAAGCTACGAATACGAGCCGTCTGCTGAAGCTGTACTGGAGGTTCTGCTTCCGCGTTACGCGGAAACGCTGATCTATGGTGCACTTCTGAACGGTAAGGCAAGTGAGCTCGGCGCGAAAATGACGGCAATGGGTAATGCAACCAAAAATGCATCTAAACTCATTAACGACTTGTCATTGACCTATAACCGTGCCCGTCAAGCGGCGATTACGCAGGAGATTACGGAAATTGTGGCAGGTGCCAACGCAGCACAAGGCTAACCGTTTTTTTATTAATGAAGGCTTGCAGAGCAAAGATAAACGAACGGTACATTATTTTTGCAAAAGTAGCAGGCTTGTAGGAGGGGAACGTTAAGATGAACAAAGGACGCGTTGTGAGCATCATGGGTCCGGTTGTTGACGTCGAGTTTGATCGCGGCGGTCTGCCGGAAATCCTCAATGCCATTACGATCACTACAGTAAGTGAGAGCGGCGTAAGTGTGAACCTTACACTCGAAGCTTCGAGACATCTGGGTGACAACCGAGTACGTTGTATTGCGATGTCCTCCACGGATGGACTTGTTCGTGGTATGGAAGCTTTAGATACAGGAGCACCAATCTCTGTACCCGTCGGAGAAGCAACACTGGGTCGTGTATTTAACGTACTCGGCGAAGCAATTGATACTGGCGGTGCCGTAGCTGCTGAGCACAAGAACCCGATTCACCGTTCAGCACCTGCATTTGATGAACTGACTACCCAAGCAGAAATGCTGGAGACAGGAATCAAAGTTATCGACTTGCTTGCTCCTTACGCTAAAGGTGGTAAAATCGGTCTCTTCGGTGGTGCCGGTGTAGGTAAGACGGTAACCATTCAGGAATTGATCAACAACATCGCACAAGAGCACGGCGGTATCTCCGTATTTGCGGGTGTTGGTGAGCGTACACGTGAAGGTAATGACTTGTATCACGAGATGAGTGATTCCGGCGTTATCAACAAAACAGCAATGGTCTTCGGACAAATGAACGAGCCTCCAGGCGCACGTCTTCGTGTAGCCCTCACAGGTCTGACGATGGCGGAATACTTCCGTGATGAAGAAGGCCGTGACGTGTTGCTCTTTATCGATAATATCTTCCGTTTCACCCAAGCGGGTTCAGAAGTATCTGCCTTGCTTGGACGTATGCCTTCCGCGGTAGGTTACCAACCTACGCTGGCAACAGAAATGGGTCAACTGCAAGAACGTATCACATCAACGAAAAAAGGTTCTGTAACATCCATCCAGGCCATCTACGTGCCTGCGGATGACTACACTGACCCGGCTCCTGCAACGACGTTTGCCCACTTGGATGCAACGACGAACTTGGAGCGTAAAATTTCCGAGATGGGTATCTACCCTGCGGTAGATCCACTGGCTTCCAGCTCCCGGATCTTGTCCCCTGAAGTTGTAGGTGAAGAACACTACAGCGTAGCTCAAGGCGTTAAACGTATCTTGGCACGTTACAATGAATTGCAAGATATCATTGCAATCCTGGGTATGGACGAGTTGAGTGAAGAAGATAGAGCGCTTGTATACCGTGCTCGTAAAATCCAACGTTTCTTGTCCCAGCCTTTCCACGTTGCTGAAGCATTTAACGGTATTCCAGGTAAATACGTTCCGGTTAAAGAAACGGTGCGCAGCTTTAAAGAGATTCTCGAAGGTAAGTATGATGATCTTCCGGAAGCAGCTTTCCTCTTTGTTGGTACAATTGAAGAGGCAGTGGAGAAAGCCAAAACACTGGTTTAGTCTGAATCCAGGATTGTCCTTATGTGGGCTATCCTTCGGATAGTTTCAGGAGGGATGGAATTGAGCACCTTTTTGTTGGAAATCGTAACACCCGAGCGTTTGGTCTATTCAGAACAGGTGAATAGCATTACGGCTCGTGGTATTGAAGGGGAACTGGGCATTCTGCCAGGTCATATTCCTATGGTTACACCTTTGCAGATTGCACCAATCTATATCCATAACGGAAAAGAAAATAAACGAGTTGCTATCGGTGGCGGGTTTATCGAAGTTCGTAAAGATAAGGTTGTTGTACTCGCAGAGAGTGCTGAATTCCCGGAAAGCATTGATGTGGATCGTGCGCGTGCGGCGAAAGAGCGGGCAGAACGTCGGCTTGCAAGCCAAAGCAATCAGGACCACTTTGATCACCGTCGTGCAGAGATTGCGCTGCAAAAAGCGGTTAACCGGATTAATGTGTTCGGCAAATAAACGATTCTTTGAAGCCTGGCGGCTTAGTCTGCCGGGCTTTTTTGAGTTTGTTTAATAGAATTGTTTTATCGAATATATCAAAAGGGCTGACCACAAATCCATCCTATCCCTTCAGTAAACAGAAGTATTTTAAGCAAAATATTCACCGATTATGATTATTTGAATAGAATGTAGGACTAAAGTAGTGGGCGCATTTACCACTAAGAGAACCATTTTTTTCATGAGTAAATTTAAATTATTTCCGAGGAAATGACAGAATCGATATCGAAATAGCGCTCTTTTATGTCGTTTTAGTCACAAAATCCCGGCATTTTAAAATTAAAATATTTTAGAAGTGGAAATCAATGTAATTGACAATGTATGATGAAAGAGCCTATATTCCATAGAGTCAGCAGAAGCAGGAAGCTGCGTAGTAGATTCCATAGTCATGCACAGCCGCATTGTTGCTGCTCGGTGATTGGGCATCAGGAGATTCCTGCCTGGCAGGAGTAAATCTGACAGTACGCTCAGTATGTTGTGCTTAAGACATTCAGTATACTAACAAGTTATGGGTGCCGGGCATATGATATGCTGATCGCTGCAACAAATGTGGAGGTAAAGAATATATGGATACTGATCTGACGAATCAGGTGAACCAAGCATTAAGCACCAATGGCTTGGTCTCAATCATCGTCTCCCTGTTATGTATTGCGTTGTCTTGGTGGGCTTTGACAAATCTCAAACTGGATTTAATCATCAGGCAGCCACGAGGTGCTCAGGGAAGACTGTTGCATTTGTTGCTCGCCATCATTTTGGGGCATGCCGTTGCTGGCTTTGTCATTGACTACTTGTCCTGGACTCAAATGTTGCGTAATTTGTTTTAATGTTGAGATGGTTGGTTAATCATCTGTTAGGTTCTTCAAGCTGCTCATTGTCGAATAACATCGATTAATTGTGTTAACAATTAGAGTATGAGTTGTCGGTAAAGAAATTAAGAAAAAAATGTGACGTAAAATTGGATGAATTTGAGATGTTTTATGTAAAAATGCTTGTATCGTACAATTCAACAATGTTATGATGGAAGTTAGGGAATTCACAATTGTTCACTTATTTTGTAGTTATAAACGGGATATCCGGTTCATGCCGGCTAATAACCATCCCACTCTGTCTGTTCTGATGCTCTGCTGGCTTGTAAGACACTGATTTTTACATGCTGAATAGCAAGATGCACGGCACATGGTATCATTGATATGGATTATAAAAACCAATTCTTTTCTGAACAGACATCTGTGGCAATATGCCAGAATATGTCGAAATTCCACACACAGCAACAGTCCTTTCTAGCATAGTGGGGCTTACGTATTCCGGAATGAAGAAAAGGGAATAAAAGCGCGGAGGGAACCATGATGAGCAAATTTATCGTCCGCGGTGGCAAAAGGTTGACCGGAAGTGTCAAAGTTAGCGGCGCTAAAAATTCTGTTCTTCCGATCATCGCTGCCTCTCTCTTAGGGGAAGAAGGACAAAGCGTTATTATTGACGCGCCTCCTCTAGACGATGTGATGACGATTAACAAGGTGTTGGAATCGCTGGGAGCGGGAGTTACATACCGGGACGAAGTGATTACCGTAAATGCGGAGAAACTTACTTCCTGTGAAGCCCCGTATGAATGGGTAAGTAAAATGCGGGCGTCTTTCCTGGTCATGGGGCCTTTGTTGACTCGAATGGGTCATACAAGAATCTCACTTCCTGGTGGATGTGCCATCGGTACACGGCCTATTGATCAGCATTTGAAAGGTTTTGAAGCCATGGGCGCAGAGATCAGCTTGGGCCAAGGTTATATCGAAGCTCGTAGCCAAGGTCGGTTGCGTGGCGCGAAAATTTATCTGGATGTGGCTTCCGTAGGTGCCACTCAAAATATTATGATGGCTGCAACATTGGCCGAAGGTGTAACTGTTCTGGAGAACGCGGCAAAAGAACCTGAGATTGTGGATCTTGCCAACTTCCTGAATGGGATGGGTGCCATCGTACGTGGTGCTGGTACTGGAGTGATCCGCATTGAAGGTGTGGAGAAACTGACAGGTGTTACACACACCGTTATTCCGGATCGGGTAGAAGCTGGTACGTATATGGCTGCTGCTGCAATTTCGGGCGGTGACGTGTACATTGAAGGTGCAATCTCTGATCATTTAGGCTCCGTTATCGCGAAGCTTGAAGAGATGGGTGTTACAATCCAACCGGATGAGAATGGCGTGCGTGTAATCGCAGATCGCCCTCTTAAGGCTGTGGATGTGAAAACATTACCATACCCAGGATTCCCGACCGATATGCAATCCCAGATGATGGCACTTTTGCTTGCATCTGAAGGAACAAGTGTCGTGACAGAGACTGTTTTTGAAAACCGATTCATGCATGTGGATGAATTCCAATTGATGAATGCGGAGATCAAAGTTGAAGGACGTTCGTCCATCGTCACAGGTAATGCCAAACTGAAGGGTGCCAAAGTAACGGCTACCGATCTGCGTGCGGGTGCCGCACTCATTATTGCAGGTCTTGTTGCTGAAGGTACAACGGAAGTGGGCGGTGTTCATCACATCGACCGTGGCTATGTACATCTCGCTGAGAAGCTTAACGGACTTGGCGCTGACATCTATCGGATCTCGGTTGATGAGCCTAAGCTGGAAGCAACCAAAGCACCTAGTGAAAAAGTGGAGAAAGAAGTACCGATGTTTAAGGTACAACCAACTTTGGCTTAACACTGGATTGAATAGAAAAAATATGGCCCTCTATTATGAGTCACACGGTTGTGTGGATTATGAATGCGATGGAACGTATATTGTAAAAAATGATAAAGCTAAGCCATCTGGCTTGGCTTTTTTTGTGTTTACTTTTAAGAAGACAACGAGATATTTGATACCTGATTCTATTAATAGCTGGTCCTAACTTGTATAGCATAACATCGTATTCTGTATCGATTCTGAACCAAATGAAAGAGCATACTTTATATGGGTGTCGGATCCAGCTAAACACCGGTATACAGCGACAGATCAACGTTTCTAAGATGTACATAGCAAAAGAAAACAAGAAATTGAACATAACGAAAAGGGCCTCGTTTCTCTCAAATCAGGTTCTATCAGATCAAGCCAGCTCATAACCTAAACTATGGATTTGAACAACACGACCGGCACATGACCGGCCATAGATAACGGAGGGTTATATTCGAATGAAAGAAGCTCGTGTACAGGTAAAGGTACCCCTTGTCCCTCGTCCAGGTATGCAAGAGCCGGAGGGAAATACCGTTTCTGGAGTGGAAAAAGACAAGCCTGCCCCATTGAACCTGAGGACTGTTCCATCACAGCCTGCAAGATTATCCAATCCAGGACGGGTGTCGGCAGATGAACTGAACCGAAAGACAACCGAGCATATTCATATACCTGTTATTGAGCTGGACCAGTTCCGCCGAGTGAAGCGTCGCCGAATGCGGACATTTGGACGAAAACCCCGATGGGGACGTAATACGACGCGATGGCAACCTGCTGCCGCTGTATCTTCCTTATTGGCGATGGCGCTGCTGATTCCGGTAATTCTGGTATGGCCGCGGACAAGTGAATCACCTAAGCCGATCCCTGCTCCAACATATTCAAGCAGTACAAGAACCCCAGCTCCTGCGCCAGCCGTTCCTGTTACGTACCCTGAACCTAAAGTGCGCGTATACCTGTCTGCAACGGGCACAACGATGAATCTGCCATTGGAAGACTATGTTACCGGGGTTGTGGCAGCTGAGATGCCAGCGGAATTCAGACTGGAGGCGTTAAAGGCGCAGGCAATAGCTGCTCGTACATTTATCGTGCGTAGGTTAGCTGCGAGTGATACAAGCGGTGTTCCATCAGGTGCGGCGGATGTAACGGATACGGTCAGCCATCAGGTGTTTATTCCGCCAGACCAGGTGAAAGCGGATTGGACGCGTCTAGGGAAGGCGAAGGAATGGGAGAAGCTACAACAGGCTGTGCGCGAAAGTCGAGATACGGTGATGACATATCAGGGCAAGGCAATCACCGCATCCTTTTTTTCCACAAGTAATGGGTATACCGAGAATGCTGAGGATGTATGGGGGAACGCCGTGCCGTATCTGCAAAGTGTAGACAGTCCGTGGGACAAAAACCTGGCACCAGGATTCAAGCAGACCGTCACCATGAAGCGTAATGATATTCTACAGAAGTTAAACCTGGATGCCATTCCGGTTACCGCCCAGAAGGGTGGATCGTGGATGGAAGTATTGTCTACAACCAAAGGGCATCGGATTAAGGAAATGCAGATCGCAGGTGAAACATTCAGCGGACCCGAAGTTCGTAAACTGCTTGGATTAAGATCCAGCCAGTTCAGTTGGAAGACCACAGGTGACGAAATCCAGATTACAACGTACGGTTACGGTCATGGGGTTGGCATGAGCCAATGGGGAGCAAACGGCATGGCGCAGGAGGGACACACGGCCACCCAAATTCTCAAACACTACTATACCGGCATTTCATTCGGACAGGCATCCAAGATGCTTGCATCGAAGTAGGAGAGATGAACACGGATGGATAAAGCGAAATAATTCGAATGAGTAGGAGTATGTGCGAATGTATACAAATGTATGTGAATGAGAGCAGTTGCACGCTAACGAACCTGGGAGGCCTTATCAGGCGATATTACAACGAATGGAAATTTTAACGAATCTCAGACGCGTTATATCACGACATACCACCGAACTGATTCGATAATAGCGCCCAAAAGAGTGATTAGCGTGTCTACGGTTCGTTAGAATTTCTAAGCCACGATTTCCCCGCCATTAAGGCCGCCTGAGTTCGTTAGAATTATTTTAATATCCTAATCATTAGCAAAATTTAGGTTACTGCCGTTCACTACATGCTCATTCGCAATAAGCAAGCCGAACCAGAACCAGAACCAGAACGTTGAAATCAAGTTTCCAAGCCCTAAGGTTAAAAAATTGATTTATGTTCCCTGTCTACCAAGCAACTTCTAACTATACTGTAACCATTCATGATTTAGCTTCTTTCAAATCTAGATGTTAGATGGAACAGTCAGTATTGGCGTGCCTTGTCTATCTCTAATCTCACATCTCACTTTCAAAGAACCTGGGCGGTTTAAATCTGCATTATCCAGTCACATCCTATATCATTTCGCTCTCACCGATAAATGCACTTCATAGAAGGATTGGCCTCTACAGCCAATCCAGACCAGTCTACCAACCACCCATTCCGGAGCTTTCGAGATTCGGCTATATATGAGGAGAGTGCTAGCGTATGGGGAGCACAGGGGACAGAAAAGACCTGTAGAAACAAAGTGTCCGTCTTTACTACCGGATTTCACTCTTAAGAAGGTGATAGAAGAAATCTGGTAGTAACCAGCGGTCGAAAGGTTTTCTGGCCCCGAAGCGGCGCACCAACTAGCTGCACACACACTCCATATATAGCACTCTCTGAAACCTCCGTGAAAATAATTAGAGTCGCGCGTGTATAAAAGAGTTGCACCCGGTAACACTTGTTACTGAGGTGATTAACATGAATGAACAAAACAAAAAAACAAACCAAGAAGAAACTCCTAAAACAACTCAAGGAGTACCGGCTAGCCAGCCCTCTTCATGGAAAAGAGCAATGTCCAAACGCTGGGTCTTCCCGGCAGCCTACATCGCAGCAGCAGGCATTATACTAACCTTAGTGTGGGTCTATCAGGGCACAGGCGACAAAACGCTGAACTCGGACCCTGCTAGCGGGGTAGTAGAAACAGGCGCATCGGCGGGTACAGAAGGAACAGCAGTAGGCGGAGAAGAAGAAAGTGTGGAAGTTGTTGCAAAGTCGGAGAATTTTGTATGGCCGGTAGCGGTACCGTCTGAAATTTCGGTAGTAAAACCTTTCTATGATAGCGAAGCTTCAACCGAGGAACATGAAGCGGCAATGGTGCAGTACAATGATACATTCATCCCGAACACAGGTGTGGATCTGGCACGTGGGGATAACAAAACGTTTGAAGTAAAAGCAGCGCTTGCCGGTAAAGTTACCCGGGTTGAGCAAAATCCGCTCACAGGTCAAGTTGTGGAAATCACACACAGCGATAACCTGAAAACGGTATACCAAAGCTTGGCAGACGTCAAAGTGAAACAGGACGACGAAGTGAAACAGGGAGATGCGATTGCATCCGCTGGCGTCAATGAATTGGGTAAAACGCTTGGCAACCACCTACACTTTGAAGTGTACGAAGACGGACAGCCGGTTAACCCGCAAGGATATCTTCCGGAAAAATAAATGAATTTTACCGCAGCAACATGACGGGCAGGGGGTTAAACCTCTGCTCTTTTTGTGCTTTTTAGAAAATAATGGGACCTTCGAAGCTTGTCACACCTCTAAACCGCGAATATATAGGCATGCTCCTCATATAATGTACCAAACTATCCACACAGTAGGGAGGCGGGAGCGTGCACGATTACATCAAGGAACGGACCATCAAAATTGGTCGCTGCATTGTTGAGACGAGGAATACGGTCCGTACCATAGCCAAAGAATTCGGCGTGTCAAAGAGTACTGTGCATAAGGATCTGACGGAGCGTCTGCCGGAAATCAACCCTGATCTTGCTGACCAGGTGAAACACATTTTGGAGTATCACAAGTCCATCCGCCATTTGCGGGGCGGTGAAGCGACCAAAATTAAATACAAAAAAACGAGTGGCAAGAAACGTGAGGTGTTGGCTTCCGCCAAATCGTAAGCATCTTCACAAAGACGTAGGCCAAAAAGCTCACACATGCATTGAATCCCTCCCCTGAAGTATGATATGTTAAATGCTGGTACAGGATCGAATTATGACATCTTATCAGCCCGATTTTTACATATATATGTTGCACTTTGTCGAACGAGCGGTGACGTGATAAGGGACTCTTTTTCACAGGATACGCTGACCAAATAATATCACTTTGGGGGCTCTTTTATGTTTAGCAAGGATATCGGTATTGATCTTGGCACGGCCAACGTGCTTATTCACGTGAAAGGAAGTGGGGTTGTCCTCGATGAACCTTCCGTCGTGACCATTGAAAGAGATACGAAGCGTGTCCTTGCTGTTGGGGAAGAAGCGCGTCGTATGGTGGGGCGTACTCCAGGTAACATTGTTGCCATTAGACCGCTGCGTGACGGCGTTATTGCGGACTTCGAGATTACAGAAGCGATGCTCAGACATTTCATTAATCGTGTGGGTGCAAGAAGCTGGTACAGCCACCCTCGGATTTTGATTTGTGCACCAACGAACATTACTTCCGTGGAGCAGAAGGCCATCCGTGAGGCGGCAGAACGCAGCGGTGCCAAAGAAGTGTTTCTGGAAGAAGAGCCGAAAGCGGCAGCGATCGGTGCGGGAATGGATATTTTTCAGCCGAGCGGCAATATGGTCGTGGATATCGGCGGCGGTACGACTGACGTTGCAGTCCTTTCTATGGGCGACGTGGTCACCGCCTCTTCTATTAAAGTCGCAGGGGACAAGTTCGACGAAGCCATTATCAAGTTTATCAAAGCCAAGTACAAGCTCATGATCGGTGAACGGACCGCTGAAGATATCAAAATTGCGATTGGTACCGTACATCCGGGTGGACATCAAACGGAGATGGACATTCGCGGACGCGATATGGTATCCGGCCTTCCTGTTACCGTAACGATATCGGGAAATGAAGTACAGGAAGCACTTTGGGATTCCGTGCAATCCATCATCGTGGCAGCCAAATCGGTATTGGAACGTACACCGCCTGAATTGTCAGCGGACATTATCGACCGTGGTGTTGTATTGACTGGCGGAGGTGCGTTGCTGAACGGACTGGACGAGCTTTTGTCCAATGAATTGCATGTACCGGTATGGGTTGCGGAAGATCCGATGCACTGTGTCGTGAAGGGGACAGGCATAATGCTTAATAATTTGGATCAGGTGGTTAAGAAAAAGTTCTAATCTGCCGATATAAATAGCAAAGGTTCGCCATGCTCGGAAAGCAGAACGGACAAGCAGCCAACCTGTGATGCAGGTCAAGCGCTTGAGGAGAGGGGTTAATTCATGTTAAGAGGTCTGTACACCGCTACTGCGGGAATGATTACGCAACAACGCCGCCATGACACAGCAACACAGAATATCGTAAATATGAACACCACGGGATACAAACAGGTGAACAGCGTAAGCCGTTCCTTCCCGGAAATGCTCATTACTTTGGTAGGCGGAGATGCAAATCTTCCAACAAAGCGGCTGGGCAAGCTGAACACGGGGGTGTTCGCGGAAGAGAGTTTGTCCATGAATTTGCAGGGGACCATTATGGAGACTGGGCAGAAAAATGATTTTTCCATTTCATCCAATATGACGGTCAATGATCCGCAGACTGGACAACCTGTCCCGTTTGACGCATCAGGCAAATTTGTACGGGCCGACGGCACGGTGACTTACCAGCCTCAGGCGTATTTTACAGTTCAGGATGCAGAAGGTAACACCGGATATACACGCGATGGTCACTTCGAGATCACTGGAACGGGACAATTGCTGAGTTCAACAGGTTCACAAGTGTTGGATAATAATGGACAACCTGTAGTGTTGACAGGTTCTGTGGAGCAATTTAAAGTGGATGAGCAAGGCCGTTTGGTAGATGCAGCAACGGGTGCACCAACAGGGGTTACTCTTGGCATTAGTGTCATTGACCAGCCGAATCAACTGGTTCGTCAGGGTAATGGAAATTTCAGTCTCAGCGATGCAAACGGGGCAACGTCCCGGATGATGGCTGCCGGTGATAATGTGCAGATCCGTCAGGGATACCTGGAAGGTTCCAATGTTGATGCCTCACAGGCAACGGTTGATATGAACGCCGCATTCCGTGCGTATGAAGCAAACCAGAAGATCGTACAATTCTACGACCGCAGTCTGGATAAAGCCGTCAATGAAGTCGGGCGTGTATAACGCCGACGTTTAAATATAACCGCGCAGCGGAGAGCCAAACGCCCTTTGCGAAGCAAAGCAAGGAAGAGACCCCGCGGAGCGCAAGAGCGTAGACGCAGCCGAGCCTATGCGAGGAATGCGTGGCAGTACCTGAGCGAAGCGATGGTCTCGACAGTCCTTTGCGGAGCAAAGCAGGGAAGAGACCACGCGGAGCTACACGCCGCATAAAGAGCGTGCCCGACTATGATTCAGCCATGTGAAACGATGGCGGGAATCATAGTCGGGCAGTCGCGGCGCACACACACCACCGTCACTTAGCAAGATCGTACCCCACTTACCTAATCCGCCTGTTTCGGGAGTCCAGAGGGCAGCGCCATCTGGGGCCCTCCCTACTAGGGAGGGTTTGGGAGGGTGGACAGGACACAAGGGAGGGTATACCACCAATGAATAATTCCATGATTAGTGCCAAGGTGTCCATGACTGCGATACAGCAGCGTCTGGATGTCATTTCCGATAATATTGCCAACGTGAATACGGCAGGCTATAAGAGCAAGCAAGCGGCCTTCGAGGATGTGCTAACCCGGGTTCAACAACAACCGGACAAGTACAAACTGGATGGGCGTTCCACACCGATGGGATATAACCTCGGTTTTGGTGCTCGTTTGGCAGATGTAACGAAGGATATGTCGCAAGGCCCCATGAACGAGACTGGTCTTCCGACCGATCTGGCCATTGAAGGAAATGCGATGTTTGCAGTTGAAGCGAATGGGGAGAAAATGTGGACACGTCAGGGTGCATTTCATTTTGTACCTGATACAAGACCTAAGCCTACTCCGAATTCACCTGATATGATGGTGATGGTCAATGGCGAAGGCCACTTTGCCCTGGATCGTCAAGGCAATCGTATTACGGCACCGAATAATAGCAAAGTTGCTTTTGATGAAAATGGCAACCTGTTAATCCGACGCGGTAATGCGGCAAACGCAACCATTGGAGCACAACTGCAAGTGGTAGACATTGAACGCCCTGAGGGGCTCGTACAGTATGCGGATAACCTATTTGGACTGGATGCGGGATTAACCGAGGATGATGTATTTGGCGCTGATGCAGCTACACGTCAAGCGACAGCCATGATCCGTCCAGGTTATCTGGAGCAATCCAATGTGGATCTGACACAGGAGATGGCTTTGCTTATGCAAGGACAGCGGACATATCAGCTGGCGGCACGGGCGCTAACTTCAAGTGATTCCATGATGGGTCTTGCCAACACTATGAGAGCGTAAAAGGTGAATGTGATGACAGAAACACAGCAGCAGAACAGTAAGCCAGAGAAGAAGGAAGTCAAGAAGAAGAAGAAGAGTGGATGGCGCATCGCAAGATGGTTCCTGGTTCCGGTCCTGCTTGTTCTTGCCCTCGCTGGCGGAATGGTAGCTGGATATGTGGTACTGGGCAAACAGGATATCGGTTCCGTATGGCAATGGAGTACATGGGAACATGTATATAATCTGGTATTCGCTCCATAATGTAACGAGTAAAGCGAAAACTCCTGCGCAGGCAGGAGTTTTCTTTTTGACGTTGAAAACAGTATAATGATGGATGACGTTTGACGTCACAAAAGAGGCCTCCCCTGCGAAAGACATTCGTCATCGCGAAGAGAGACCCCTTATCTTAACCTTCACTACTGCAGTCATGAAGGATATAACTAGTGTTAACCGAAAATATGCTTTCCATACAAAATTTAAAATTAAAAACCTTTTATATGAGCTTCGACTTGATCATAATCAGGTTTTCCATGTCCGCACTAAAGTCAGTGAAGGGAACGGAATCGTTCGAAAGAAGCGAAGCGCTCGCCTTTGTTTCCTAATGTTATCCATCTGAAAAATAGTTCAGAAACATTAGGAAACAACAGCGATCGAAAGAACGATCCGTAACCGTAACGGTCACCTATGCGCACAGGAAAAATCCATGATGAAGAACGCTCATATAAACATCCCGAGAGGAGATTACACTGTGCTCGATATCAAACAGATTCAAGAAATCATCCCGCACCGCCCCCCGTTTCTGCTGGTGGACAAGATTCTAGAGATTGAGGATGGCAAACGTGCCGTTGGTTTGAAAAACGTAACCATTAACGAACCTTTCTTCATTGGTCATTTCCCAGAGTATCCGGTAATGCCGGGTGTACTGATTACAGAAGCGCTGGCGCAAGTTGGTGCAGTAGCCATTCTGAATCTGGAAGGCAACAAAGGAAAAATCGGCTTTTTGGCGGGACTGGACAACTTCCGATTCCGTGGACAAGTTGTGCCCGGAGATACGTTGATTCTGGAAGTGGAGATTACACGTCTGAAGGGTTCTATTGGTAAAGGTAAAGCAACTGCCCGAGTGAACGACAAAGTGGTCGCTGAAGGCGAGATCATGTTTGCACTGTCTGACCCAAGCTGATTACATACGTGAGCATTTACATCATGCAGGAACGTAGTCGGGCCGAATGATGCAAGATGCTGAAGTAACTCAGCAAACCTGAATTTATATAGACGGAAGGGGTTTATCGGAATGGAACAGTTAAGCACAGCAGCAGCAGAGACGTTGCAGCAATGGTTGGAGGATGCTTCGATTGATGAAGCAACGAAACAGGAGCTTCGTGACTTGCAGGATCAGCCGAAAGAGCTGGAGGAACGTTTTTACAGAAACCTGGAGTTTGGTACAGGTGGATTGCGTGGAGTCATTGGTGCCGGAAGCAACCGGATGAACCGTTACACTGTAGGTCGGGCAACGCAAGGGTTTGCGCGTTATTTGCTTGAGCAGCATGGTGACCAAGAAGGCAAACCTTCTGTAGTCATCGCTCATGATTCCCGTCATTTCTCACCTGAATTCACTCTGGATGCTGCGCTTGTACTGGCTGGAAACGGCATTGTAGCCAAGCTATTCCCATCCCTGCGTTCAACTCCTGAGCTGTCATTCGCAGTGCGTCATCAGAAGGCAACTGGAGGGATCGTTGTAACAGCGAGCCATAACCCACCGGAATATAACGGATATAAGGTCTACAATCATGAGGGCGGTCAATTGGTACCGGATGAAGCGGAAAAAGTCATTCAGTACATCCAGGAAGTGCCTTCCCTTGCTGACGTGAAAAAGCTGACGCAAGAAGAAGCAGAAGCTCAAGGACTCCTGATCTGGTTGGGTGAAGACCAAGACCAAGCGTTTGTGGATACCGTAGCGAGCCGCAGTCTGAGCCGTGAACTGATCCAATCCGGCATAGGCCGTGATTTCAAAATCGTTTACACACCGCTTCACGGAACAGGTAACATCCCTGTACGTCGCGTGCTGGAGCAGATCGGATTCGAGCAAGTGCACATTGTAGCTGAACAAGAACAGCCGGATGCTGAGTTCTCTACCGTGAAATCCCCTAACCCGGAAGAACGCGAAGCGTTTACGCTTGCAATGAAGCTGGGAGAATCCGTAGGCGCTGACATTCTGATCGGAACAGATCCGGATGCAGACCGTATGGGTGCTGTCGTGAAAGACAATGATGGCAAATATTTCGTCTTGTCCGGTAACCAGTCTGGTGCCATTATGGTACATTACCTGCTCAGTCGCCTGCAAGAGACCGGTACACTGCCAAGCAATGGTGCGGTTGTCAAAACAATCGTAACAAGTGAGATGGGTGCTGTTATTGCTGAACATTACGGTGCAGAAGTGATGAACACACTGACGGGCTTCAAATATATTGGTGAAAAAATGAACCAGTTCGAAGCAACAGGCAGTCATACATTCTTGTTCGGATATGAAGAGAGTTATGGCTACCTTTCCGGTAACTATGCCCGTGACAAGGATGCTGTCCTTGCCTCGATGCTGATTGCTGAAGCAGCTGCGTATTATAAGAGTCAAGGCAAAACGCTGTATGATGTCTTGCAAGAGCTGTACAACCAATTCGGATATTTCTTGGAGAAGCTGGAGTCCCGTACGCTGAAAGGCAAAGACGGCGTGGCTCAGATTCAAGCCAAAATGACGGACTGGCGTTCCAATCCGCCACAAGAAGTAGCGGGAATTGCTGTACAAGATGTACTGGACTACTCCCTTGGTCTGGACGGTCTTCCGAAGGCGGACGTACTGAAGTTCATTTTGGCAGACGGTTCATGGTTCTGCTTGCGCCCTTCAGGAACAGAACCGAAGATCAAAGTATACTTCGCCGTGCGTGGAGAGAATTTGGAAGATGCGGAAAGCTGGATCGAGCGTCTGGTGACTACAGTGATGTCGCGTGTAGACGCACAATAATACGAATGCAACAATGAGCAAGAACATGAGAAGGCCTCTCCGCACCGTAAGGTTGGTTGGCGGAGGGGTTTTTCTTTGAAATAAAAGTGTAGATGGTTCTAGCATATAAGAGGGCTTGTTGACACAAGCTGTTTGTAACCTATTGTATAAATGTTAAATGAACGAATTACTTGAGCTGAACGTGCATTTGGTTCCAACACTTGAGGAGGTACATGTAGTGCGTCAAAAATGGCTTTATTGGAATAACGCTTCTCGGAAGTGGTTGTGGCTCGTCGTTATCATCGGTCTGGTCGCGTCCATCCCTGTAATCAGTGATCGGGTGCAGACAGAATCTTCTGCCAAAAAGGTGGAACTTGTTTTCAACTATCGAGGACTGCTGGATATCTCAGCGTATCAGGCACATCCGCAAGATTTCATGAATGAACAATTGACTCGTCTAAAAGACGCAGGCGTAACAACGATGGCTGTGTTCGAAAGCACATTGGACGAGCTGAGAAAGACACGCCGACTTATGGTATATAACGGCCAGGATCTCGCGAACCTGACCAAAGATGTGATCCCTTCTAATGCAAATTACACGTATGTGTTATTTACATCAGAGGAAAACGCACAGACGTATACCCCTATTATTGAACAAACGTTCGCTGATCGGCAGATTCCGGTAGTACCATGGGAATACGAAGGTCGTAGCGGCTTAATATTGCAGACTCCTCCGGAGAATGCCAACATGCAGCCTTTGCAGCCCGATCCGGTTGCCGTGAAGATGCTGCGTGATAAAGGTTTCTACATTTTGCCGCGGATCTCGGACAGTGTGCCATACAGCCAGGAATCGATGGAGCGCTTGCTTACCTTCTTCGAAGAGAATGGCGTAAAGCGCATCTTGTTTGATGGTGATGCTGTGAAAGGGTACAATGATAATGCAGAGATGAAAAGTCTCGACCAATTTGCACAGTTGCTGAACAAGCACAATATTGGTCTTGCAGCCATTGAGAACTTGAAGAAACCGCAGTCTGGATTCCAGACCCTTGCATATAAAACGGATTACAACGTTACGCGTCTGTACTCGCTTAGTGATGGAGATGCCAATCTGGACGTAGACACGATTGCTGACCGTTTTGTTCTCGCAACCAAGGATCGTAACATTCGTATGCTCTATATGAATGCATCGCCAAGCCGGAATACAGCAAAGGCTATGATTACAGATCCAATTGAGAATCTGATCAATAGCTTAGGTGAGCCGGGTCATGCGGTAGAACGCATGGCGAAGCATGGATTCGAGTTAGGACAAGCTGAAGCATTTACAGTTAAGGATTCTTCGATTCAGCGTTATGCCAAGCTGGTTGCTCTTGTTGGTGCAATTGCCATGATTGCACTTATGGTTTCTTATTTTATCCCACTACTGACTTTGATCGCATTTGTGGTCGCTTTGGTGGGCAGTGCAGGATTGTTCCTTTTGAAACCAACGCTGCTGGAGCAAGGAATTGCCTTGCTTGTGGCAATCGCCGCGCCGACCATAGCGATGGTGCTGGCCGTTCGTACAGTGAACTATCAGCAACAGCGTCAACCCGACGCATCTGCGGGTCGTCGTTTGAAACAAACGTTGGTGTTATATGTAAGAACTTCGATTCTGTCATTCCTGGCGGTACCTTTTGTCATCGCATTGCTTAACAGTATTACGTACAGTCTGGTGATTAACCAGTTCCGCGGCGTGAGTCTGTTGCACTTTGCACCTATGGCACTGGTAGCGATCTATATTGTGTTTTATCGTGGTTCGGGTTCGTTCTCTATTAAGAAAATTAAAGAAATGCTTCGTATGCCAATTAATGTGTTAATGGTTGTTTTGGCACTTGTTGCTGCCGTTGTTGGATACTATTACTTGAGCCGTACAGGCAACTCGGGTTCAGTAACACCATTAGAGATGTTCCTTCGTACCACGTTGGAAGATACGTTCGGTGTACGTCCGAGATTCAAAGAATTTATGCTGGGACACCCGCTATTTATCGTTGGCGTGTTCGCCGCTTTAAAATATCGTAAAGTCATCTTTGTGCTCATTATTGCAGCGATTGGACAGTTGTCCATGGTGGATACGTTCGCTCATATCCATACGCCGGCTGTATTGTCACTCATTCGTGGAGTGATGGGATTGGGACTTGGCTTAATCTTCGGTATCATTGCTGTGGGTGTGTGGCAAGTAGCGGAAGGATGTTGGAAAAAATGGTCACCACTTCTCAAAAGTTAGTCATCTCGGGGTATTACGGATTCCGCAATAGCGGAGACGAAGCGGTGCTAAAGTCGATTTTGACAGCGCTGGAAGAGGAAAGCCAAAGGTCGAACATAACGATTGAACCTATTGTTCTCTCGGGTGATCCCGAGTCGACAACCGCCATGTACGGTGTGCGCTCCGTGCATCGTATGAAATTGAAGGAAGTCCGTGAAGCACTCAAGGAGAGCGACGGGTTAATCAGTGGCGGAGGAAGTCTATTGCAGGATGCAACTGGACTGAAATCCATTCCTTATTATCTGAGTGTAATCAAGCTGGCCCAGTGGCTGAAAAAACCAACGTTTATCTATGCACAGGGGATTGGCCCAGTGAATCGTAAAATTTTCAATCCGATGATCAAATCGGTCTTTAAGGCCTGCACCTATGTATCCGTTCGGGATGAACAATCTGCAGATTACCTGCGTGGGCTCGGGTTACAGTGGAATCAGATCCATGTTGTACCCGACCCCGTAATGGGTTTGCCATTACCTGAAACAAAAGTTGAGAGGGGCGTAGGTGCTGTCTCAGCAAATGCTGCTACTCAAGCTAATCGAGTGGAACCTTCAACTGGAGGACATACCAAGCTTCCTGTGATCGGCGTATCGGTACGTTTTTGGGAGTCAGACCGGAAGGAACTTACGGCTATTGCCGCCGGATTAAAAAAGCTGTGCTCCAAAAGAGCGGTGCACCTGCGTTTTCTGCCATTTCATCTGCCAGTGGATGAACAGGCATCACGATTCCTTATGGAAATGCTCGGTGATGTGACTAGCAAAGGCAGCAAGATTAGCATCACAGAAGATCTGACCGACCCTCAGCTTATGCTGGAGGAAGTCAGCAACTGTGATCTCGTCATTGGGATGCGTCTGCACAGTCTGATCTACGCAGCTTCGCAATATGTGCCTCCGGTGGGTATCTCGTATGATCCGAAAATTGATCAATTCTTGCTTCGTCTGGACAGTGAGCCAGCAGGCAATACGGATACACTCGATGGGAACAAACTCGCTAAGACTGTTGTTGGACTGCTGGATCAACGTTCACAGTGGTTGAAGGAACATGAAGAAAGCATCACCCAACTGAAGCAGGAAGCCAGAGTGCCTGCACAGCAGATTATTAACTATTTAGGCCGCAAAGGATGAGATAAAGATGAGTCAGACCGGATCAATACCTACCGTTTCGATCTACGGCATTCCTTTTTCCAAACTGACGATGAAAGAAACGGTAAAGGTTCTCCAGGAAGCTGTGCTATCCAAGCAGACACCACATCAGGTCATTACAGCCAATCCAATTATGGTTATGGCCGCATTGGAAAATCCCGCAATCATGGAAGTCATGCAAGCTGCGGAATTGATTGTTCCTGATGGAACAGGTGTCGTATGGGCTGCAAACTATTGTGGAGATCCTGTAGCTGAGCGAGTGCCGGGTTTTGAGCTTTTACATGAATTGCTGCGTGTTGGAGAAAACTATCGATGGGGCGTATATCTGCTTGGTTCCACCCCTGAGGTGATTCAAGAAACGGCAGTTCGGTTACAACAGCAATATCCGGCGATTCGAATTGTGGGTTATCGCGACGGTTATTTTGGTCCGGCTGAGGATGAACAGGTCATCGCTTCTATTCGGGAAGCGGCACCTGATCTGTTGTTTGTAGCACGTGGGGCGGACACCCAAGAACCGTGGATTCACAAGCACAAAGATGCACTACGGGTTCCTGTAACCATGGGCGTTGGCGGCAGCTTTGATGTGATTTCGGGCAAAACCAAACGTGCGCCTATGCTGTTCCAAAAGTTAAGACTGGAGTGGTTCTATCGCTTATTGCGTGAACCAAGCCGGGCTGGACGGATGCTTGCGCTTCCGAAATTCGCTGTTAAGGTGATGCGTGACAAAGAAAACGTGACGAAAGTCCGTTAAAAACAGGTAATTGCGAGATAAATGCGTGTTTTTGCTAGAAATTGAGGATGGCTTTTCGGGTGTGATGAGCGTATAATTCATTCCGGATTACATGTGCGCCACTCCATGAAAACAGAAGCGTTACACTTGGCACTACGATTGCAAGGCAACCTGTCGATCGCCGTTATCCCCAGATTTCTTTTTATCCTTTTTTAAAGGATGAAATCCGGTGATAAATGCGAACGTTACACTTCTCTAGGTTTTCCTTGCACTCTCCGTTATCGTGTAACAAGATTTTTCATCAAAAGTGACTAACAATAATTTTTTATATATAAAAAGAGATCAGGGGATTTATAATTTCGTACAGGTATTATAATTGGGGGTCGAATGTTCAAATGGTAGCGATCTTTATCATTGGATTTATCGTGTCAATGGGACTGGCTCTTGCCCTGACACCACTTGTCAAAAAGTTCGCAGTCCGCATTGGCGCAATGGATACGCCGAATGCACGTAAAGTACACACACGGATCATGCCACGTCTTGGTGGTCTGGGGATATTCCTGGCCTTTATTATTACAGTTGCTGCATTGCTTCCTTTTGTATCGGCATGGTTCACAACTCGGGATATGAGTTTTGTCAGTGCGTTTCTCATTGGTGGAACAATTATCGTGCTGATCGGAGCACTCGATGATCGGTTTGAACTGTCGGCCAAAGTGAAGTTGCTTGGTCAGATCGTTGCTGCTTCTGTCGTTGTATTTGGATTTAATATCCGGGTAGATTTCGTTAACATTCCTTTTCAGGATTCCTATTCTTCACTCGAAGCTTGGGTATCCATTCCTCTGACGATCTTATGGATCGTTGGTGTAACCAATGCGATTAATCTGATTGATGGTCTGGATGGTCTGGCTGCCGGTGTATCTGGTATTGCAATTGGTACCATTGCCGTGATGTCCTTCCTGATGGGTAACATGATGATTGCCTTGATGTGTCTTGTATTGCTGGGTAGTATTATCGGATTCCTATTCTTCAACTTCCACCCTGCCAAGATCTTCATGGGGGATACCGGATCACTATTCCTTGGTTTCTCTCTGGCGATGCTGTCCATGCTGGGATTCAAACAAATTGCTATCGTGTCCTTTATTACACCGCTTATCATTATCGGTGTGCCGCTCTCGGATACCTTCTTCGCGATTATCCGTCGTGCGGTACAACGGAAACCGATTTTCGCACCGGACAAAGGTCACCTTCATCACTGCTTGCGTGAACTTGGATTCAGTCACCGTCAGACGGTACTGATCATATACGGAATTGCCGCGTTCTTCGGAGTTCTGGCGATTATCCAATCTTCCGCTGCCATGTTTGAAGCGAACTGGGTAACGTTTGTGGTCATCTGTATCATGATGTTCTTCCTCCAAGTGGGAGCAGAAGTTATCGGGCTTGTTAGCAAAACGAGAAGACCGGTTATTAACTTCCTGATGCGTATGCGCGTCAAGTTGAATCCGGAGACCCGTTCGAAATCATAAATAGATAAATGTAATGGTTACAGCTATTCTTGAATATTATTCCAGACCCAACCTTATCCCTAGTGGATAAGGTTTTTTGTTTATTTTGAGATTTTTACTAAATAATTGGTACCTTTTGCCGATATATAAAGGTAACTGACTTAAAAAGAGGAGAGATGATATTTAATGCTGCGTATGAAAAAGCCAATTGTTTGGCTAATGCTGATAGCGCTGGTAGTAACTCTGATTCCCGCTGGCTATGCACCAGTTGCATCGGCCGCGGGACAGACAAGTTACTTTACTCCTGACAATGCTGGGAATGTCCAATTGAAAGATACAGTAGGACTGAAGTTGAGCGGAAACAGTGCCAATGCGGATGTGTTGTCTCGTACATCAGCTTTTGTTGTTACAGGAAAGGAACAGGTTTTAACAGGAACATTCACCAATGTTACAGGTTCAACACTCGGAGTGAATGTTCAGCTGATGAATCTCAAAGGTGACACTTGGACTCCTGATAGTACACGTGTTGCACCAGGGGTAGTAACTGTTGATCCTAATCGACCGGATAATCGGTTTAGATCAACCATTACACTGTTCCCAGGGATGAATAAAATTACGTTTACAGGTTCCCAAGGACCAAGTGAACGCTCTGAGAGTTTTTATATTTTATACGATTCCGTCCCATACATTGAGAAGTTGCAAGTCCTTGGTGGAGCGGATAACCTCAACTTGAATGAGGGATCTCAGGTTGTGGTTAACACCGGCGAAGTTACAATTCAAGGTGTTGCGCAGAACTCATCCAAAGTAACGATATCGTTGAATGGTGGCTCGGAGCTGCCTACATCACTATTGCAGGATGGTACATTCTTCTCTCCGGTACTGACACTAAAATCAGGTGAGAATACCCTAAGAATGACGATTGAGAGTGGCGTCGATAAGAAAGTATTTAATTATTCTTTGTTATATTATGATGAAACAAAACCATTCACTCAGTTGGATTTAATTGAAGGTGCAAACGGGCTGCCGCAGAGTATGCTTTCATCAGCTAGACCGACCTATGGAGGCACTCCTGCTAGTGCCAATGTGAAAGCACAGTTATTGCTTCCGGGAGCTGATGTTACTGAAGTTCCGGTCATTGATGTCGATGGAAATGGGAACACGGGTGTAAGTAATGTAAATGTGGAACATATCCCTAGCGTGGGACAAAACACACCGGCTTATGTCCTAATTTCCTTTGATATTAACCCGATCACATTCAACGGAGCTCCTGACCGATTACAGAATCATAGTCTATCGGTAGACTATGGGGATAAAAAAGTTACAACAAGTATGAATTTTGAATATGTACAAGATGCAGTTGTAATTACAGGATTGAAGTATCTTAGAGACTACAATGGGTCTGGTACTGTTCCAGATGGAATACCACTTGATGGTGCCAGCGTAAGTGGATCTAACTTTTATATTTTAGTGGAGACTAGCAGAGCACCGAGTGATCCAAAAACTTTGGTTGCGGACTATCTGCCTAGAGGAACAAGCACAATTACCGTGAACCATGTAGGTCCGCTTAGTGCGACAGATACTACAAAAAATATTTACGAGATTAAAGGGTTCAAAACGGGAAATCAAGTTGTTCAATTTAAGTATTCCGGATCGAGCACAGGTCGGAATGCAACGATTTCATTCGCTTCAAAGAGCTTTATCTCTGTAGAAAATCTTACTGATGGTCAAACTCATGATTTGAAAGACAATGCCACAGGCGTTCCAATTCTGGGTCAGTACATTGGATTTGATACGCTTAGCAGTCCATATTTTGTAGCTGAAATTTTTGCCAACGGTACAAAAGCATATTCTACTGAGGGTAGCGGAAATACGGATTTCCCACGCAAGTTGAACCTGGGGGCAGATGGAACAATTAATAGCGTGATCATTCCTATTGGAGAACCCGATGGCTTGTTATTTTTCGGTGAGAACCGAATTGTGCTGACAGGAACAACTAAGGATGAGAACGGACAACTTAAAGAGGTATCTAAGGAACTTCGAATCTATATTAATGATAATAATATTTCGAACATTCGAAACTTCCAACCTGCAATTACGAAAGGTCGACCAGAATTTATTGAACCATTAGACCAGGATGCACAATGGGTCAAAGATGCTTTCAATATGTCACCAGAGTTTGTGTATTCTGATAATAAAATCACCACCAGCTTGAAGAACTTTGATATTGTCATTCGCGGAGCAGGTGCGACACGGATGAGTTTGAGCATGGGGACTCAGAAGATATTCGATCAGGACATTCCAGATGGAAACACGGCAACTTGGGACAATGCAAAGATTGATCCTCAGTATGCACTGGATAATGGTACTGTTACAGTTGACAGAGCAGGTCGCCAACAGGACTTTGTTATTCGTCTGCGTAATCTCAAAATGGATACACCAGGAACGTATATCTATACACTAGACCTCTTCAATCGGACGGGAGCGAAGACCAGTCAGAAACTTGAAATTGTTAAAGAAGTAACTGGATACCGTATTTTATCACCTAAACCGACTTCAGGTGATCGTGTAGTTGTAAATAAGAACTTTGTTCATTTTGACATCGAAGCAGAAGGTGCAACAGGGGTTATCATTGATAAAGAACCTGCACAGAAGCTGCAAGGTGTAGAGACAGATCGCTTTGTCCTGGATTATGTAGGGTTGAAGCCGGACAAATCTAATAAAATTAAACTAACCATTAACCGTGATGGTGTAACAACCACCGACACTATTGATGTATTCTACACAACAAGTCCAGGTATAGATTCCCAATACATGGCTCCGAAAGTAGCTAATAAGTATTCAGCCTTTAATAAAAAGCTGGAATTGAGTTTCCCGAAAGGTACAGTTATGGAAAGTACTGATATTCGCGGAATCAAGAAATTTTATCCAGACAATAAACTTCTCTTTGGTATCGCAGATCCCAATAATGGTATTGTAGAGCGTCGCAATGATTATGGTACTGTCATGGGCGTAGGTGCAGAGAGAGGTGAGGGTGACCCAGTCAACTTCGATGTACAAGAAGAATACTTCAGAAGATTTTCTGCCATTGTAGGAGATACATTGAACTTCAGTCCAATTTCTGATATTTATTGGGTCAGCGGTGGTCTGGGCGAATATGGTTCAAGAGATTCAACAACGTATAAAGCGCCGACGAATGGTATCGGACCGTATACACCTGACGCTCTATACGGAGATGTTAAGGTACCAGCGGAGCGTACAATCAAGCCTTCACAGCGTGGAACATTGACACTGACCTATGATTCAAATGTAGTAGATGATGCTGGAACGACTATTTCCGTCTTCTATTACACACCAGGACGCGAGTGGAAACGAATTGGTGGAGAAGTGGATTCCAAGAAACACACAGTTACTGTGCCATTTGATCAGTTCGGATATTATAAAGTCATGAAATTAAGAAGAAGTTACAACGACATCACGAATCATGGATGGGCTAGAAATATTCTGAATGCACTGTATGCCAAAGGTTTCATGCAACCGATTCGTTTCGAACAATTCGGAACAGATGATCGTGCATCCCGTGGCGAATTTGCTACCATTCTCGTGAAAGGATTGAACTTGCCGATTACTTCGGATAATAAACCTACATTTACAGATGTAGGCGCAGGGACAAGTTCATTTACGTGGGACTATGCAAGTATTGAAACGGCAGCCAGAGCAGGTATTGTATCAGGACTTACGGACGGAAACTTTGGTCCAGATCAACCTCTTACACGTGAGCAAGCAGCTGTAATGATCGCAAGAGCTCTTGAGTTAAAGTTAGCAAGCAATGATAGTAAGTTAACTAGTGCATTGGCCAAATCCTTTATTGACTCAGGAAGCATGGAAGCTTATTCAAGACCAGCGATACAAGCGGTTACGAAGGCTAAAATTATGGAGGGATCTCCAGTCACAGTAGCAGGTCAGAGCAAGCAACAGTTTGCATTCAACCCGAAAGGAAATCTGACACGTGCAGAAGCGGGTAAAATTGCAGTAGAATTGCTCAAGAAGAGCACAAAAGTATTCCCTAAAACCTTGAGTTAATTCATTTGATACATCGATGCAATTTAGGAAGGACCTGTCCCTTACTCTAAAGGGGCAGGTCCTTTTCATGGCTGTCAATGAATTGACATAGAGTACTTTTATAATAGAAGAAACAGAATTATTACCAATAACTATTTTTGTAATTTGCTAGAGTTTAAGATACAATAACGGTAAATACACAATGATCTAGAGGGTGAAGTTAGCTAATGAAACCGATTTATTCGAAAGCCCAGCTGGGCTACATGAAGGCAAAGACACAGTTTGAGAAGCAGGCAGTCATTCTGGAGAAAAAGTTGGAAGATACACGCAAGACTCAGGAGATCTCTCAGGAAGTTATGGAAGGGCTTGTACAGTCCACTGGCTTCCATGATGCGTATAACAATCTGGTTCTGGCTGAGAATGAGTTGATTGAATGGTCTCACACAACGATGAAGCATGAGAAAACGTACCGTGAGAACAGACAACCAATTGACGATATGTATCTGAGATTGAATAGTGATCCAAATATGCGTGCTCAAATCATTGAACTCGCGATGAAGATTAAATAACTTATATTTCCAGAAATGCAGGAAAAGCATCCCAATAGGGGTGCTTTTTTATTTTATTTTTTGTGAATTTTGTCGCTTCATGGGCTGAAGTTGCGGGTATAAATAAACGTTGGTAGCACAGGTAAACCAGAGATCACAATTCCAGATTCACTGCTGTATCAACGGTTTGAAAAGGTTTTGAATGGCTTCAATACCCGCACTGTACCTATACATAAAAAAAATCAAAACTTTTTTTGTGCAATCCGCAACTTTTTGAAATCTACTGCGTTTAAAGTGTAGAGTCGAAAACATTGGGCCTGTTACCAAGAATGACCTCGTGAAGAATCTTGTCTATTTTTTAGAAAAAATTGCTTTACGGCACGAGAGACCCATTGTATAATACGTAAGGTAGGATTAGGAAACTACTCTATTTACGTGTGATTCTGATTTACAAACTAGTTTACAAGTTTCTGTGATATGCTCACAGACATCATTTATATTAACTTGCTCACAACTCTGGAAAGGGGGTGCAACAATATATGAGGAATACGAGCGACCCTATTAAAAAAGAAAATTCAAATGTTATGAACGCCCAAGGAGGAGAAAAAAAGGTTATGAAGAAAATTTTATCCGTAGCATTGTCTACAGCAATGGCATTCTCAATGTTTGCATCTGTAGCATTCGGTGACACAGCAGTTTCCCCGCAACAACAGTTTGATGCATTGAAAGCAAAAGGTATCTTCAACGGTTATCCGGATGGTACAGCAGGTCTTGACAAAGACATGACTCGCGCTGAGTTTGCAAAAGTTATCACTAAATTGCTGGGTCTGAAAGAGATCACTGGAACTCTTTCTTACACTGACAAAAACTACACAGCTAAAAACTGGGCTGTACCTTACATCGAAGCAGTAACTGCTGCTGGTATCATGGAAGGTAAAAACGTTGAGAAGAAAATCTTCGACTTCAACGGTAAAGTGACTGTGTCCGAGATGGCTACAATCCTGACTCGTGCATTGGATCTTGAAATCCCAGCTGAAACAAACAACACTGCTCCAGCTTGGGCTAAAGGTTATGTGCAAGCAGCAATCAACGCTGGTTTGGTTGATGCAAACACTAACTTCACAGCTAACGCTTCCCGTGAATTGCTTGTAGGCGCTGCTTACTCAATTGACCAAGCGCAAAGCTTGAAAGTATCTTCTTACACAGTAACTGAAGGTGGAAAAGTTGTTGAATTCAAAATCAGCGACGGCGAAACTGTAAAAGTTACTTTGGATAAAGCTCTTGAAGCTAACAAAGAAACTGAAGTGAAATTTACTTACAAAGAAAAATCTTTCACTGAAAAAGTTACTTATGTTGTAGAAGCTGCAACTAAAGTACAATCCGCTTCTTCCACTAACCTGAAAGAAGTTGACGTTGCTTTCGACGGTAAAGTAGATAAAGCTACTGCAACTGACAAAGCTAACTACACTGTAGATGCTGGTTCCAGAGCGGTTAAATCAGTAACTCTGTTGGAAGATGGTAAAACAGTTCGTGTACTTTTGGATACAACTTCCAAAGGTCGTTTCTCCCAAGGTACTACTTATAAAGTACTTGTGAAAAACGTGAAATCTTCTACAGGTACAGTAGTGCCACAAGGTGAAGTTTCCTTCACATCTGCTGACAACACTTTGCCTACAGTAACAGAAGTTAAAGCTCTGGGAACTAAAGTTATCAAAGTAACTTTCTCTGAGCCAATCAAAACTCCAACAAGCAGCAACTTCCAATTGGATGACAAAGCTTATGTTGGATCTGTAACTCTGGGTGCTAACGAAAGAGAAGTAATTCTTCGTGACTACACAGGCACAATCGCTGAAGGAGCTCACAAGCTGACAACTTCTTTGGTTGAAGATTACGCTGGTCTGAAATCTTTGTCTGCAACTACTGATTTTACAGCAGCAGTTGATACTGAAGGTCCTAAAGTGACTGAAATCACTGCAACTTTGGAAAAAGTAACTGTAACATTTGACGAAGAAATCGATCCACAAGCTTTGACAAGTGAAAGCTTCTACTGGTTGTCTGGTACTACTAAGAAAACTGGTAAGGCAACACAAATCTCTGGTAACGTATACGAAGTGGACTTCACTGAAAACCGTCTGCCAGGATATGAAACTACACTTTATGTTGATGTTAAAGACTACTCAGGTAACGTTAACTCTACAAAAGAGCATAAAGTTACTGCAAGTGTAGACTTGGTTCAACCTAAATTAATTGATGTTTCTTACGGAACAGAAGTTGCTAACCAATTGACTGTACGTTTTGACAAATCAGTTGATGCTGCTGATATCAAACACTTCACAGTTAATAAAGGTAGCGATGTAATTCCAGTTAAAAACGTTACAGTAGCTCCTGGATCTGATAACAAAGTATTTAATTTGGAATTCTATTCTAACCTCAGCGGAACTTACACACTTAAAGTTTCTGGAGTTCAAGATAGAACTGCTTTGAAAAATACTATGGTTAACTACGAAGGTACTTTCGTAGCAAGTGATAGTGCTGCACCTGCGTTGAATACTACTTATGGAATTGATGTAAATAACGCAAACAGAACTGTTGCACTTACATTTGATAGAGAAATCGATCTTGCAACATTGAATAACAAAGCAAACTACTACATTGGCTTCAAGAAAACAGCTGCTGGAGTAGTACAAAATATTTCCCTTCCTTCTGATGTTGGTGTTAATGTATCCAACAATGGTAAAACTGTAGTTCTGGTATTCCCAGAAACAATTGAAGGTACAAACGTATCCTTCCCAACTTCTGTTGATTCTGTAAGTATCGCAGGTTTGAAATCTAAAACTGGTCAAGCAACAGGATGGGTTACAACTAACTCTATCGCTACTGCTGATCTAAATAACCTGAGTGTTAACTCTGGAACACGTAAAGATGCTAGAACAATTGAAGTTGTATTCAACAAAACAATTGCTAATGCATCTGCTAGTGACTTCAGTGTTGCAGGAACTTCAGTATCTTCAGTATCCATTGATGGTAACAAGGTTACATTGAAAACTAATTCTGATATTGCTGCTGGAAGTGCAGTGAATATCCTTGCTGGCAACGGAATTCAAACATTTGCTGGTAAGAGAATTGCTGCAACACCTGTAACTGCTGTTGGAAATGTTAGCCCGGCAGTTGATGAGAGCCTATTGCCTAGCAATAAAGTTCTGAATCAAGTTAACAGAAAAGTTGTAATTCCATTCACAACTACTTTGGATGATACTAACGAAGCAGACGTTGCAACTAACTTGCTCGTTAAGAGAGCTGATAAACCTAATTCTGGTGATGAGCTTAAACCAAAACAGGATTACACTACAGTAGTTGAAGATAATACTGTTGTTGTTACATTCCTCGATGATAATGATGATGATGTTGTTTATATCGTTAGCGTGAAAGATAATGCAACATTCATCCGTAATGCAGCTGATACTTCTAAAGTAGCAGGTAAATCTGCTGAGTACAGAACATCAGGTAACTCTGTTGCATCTGATACTGTAACTGGTACAGCAGCTGTAACAACTGCTCCTGTAGCTGCTATCAAAGCATCTAATACTGTAGGTGGTCTGAAATTGGAAGCTAAAACAGCTGGGGCAGCAGGTAACGCAATTGCTGTTGAAATTGATAATACTGGTTTAGTAGGTTCTCCAATTGTAGTAACAGCTAACAAGATTACTTTTGACGCTGCTGCTGCTGTAACAGTAGATGATATTATCGCTGCTGTTAATGCAAAAGCTACTGATGCTTCTATCCCTTACGCTGCGGCTACAAAAGTAAATGAAACTGTACCTACAGCAGACTTTGCACTTGCTAATGGTGCCAATGCAACTGAAGGTGAAGTTACAATCACATTGAACAAAGCTATCACTTCTATTACAGAAGTAAAAATTGGTGGAGCGCCTTACACAGCTAACTTCGCTGGTACTAGCAAATCAACAATTCTTGTTGATATTGATACTGATTCTGTAGCTGGTAAAACAGCAGTTGTTACTGGTACTGATGCTAACAACTTGCCAATTACTGTGAGTTCCATCGTTGCAGCAAACTAAGATTAAATTTTTAAAAACAAGCCAGAGACGAATCTCTGGCTTGTTTTTTGTTATAAATACCAACAACATCGTAACTTTCTCTCCATCCCAAACGTTTATACTATAAAGCAACAAGCAACTTATGGGAGGTTTGGAAGTGGATCATAAAAAGGTCATAACGACTTTGATAACTAGTATGTTATTCATCAGTTCAAGTGGAGGCTTAGTAGCTGCCGCAAGTACACCAGCTAACTCAGGTAAACCTGCTACCAATAACAGCACTACAACAAAGAAGCAACAGACAACAACCACGAACAAAGTCGTACATACCCTGGCTAAGGTACCTGCGGTCAAAGTAACTGCGCGGAGTACCGTGAAGCTAACCGACGTTAATATCTTGTCCCAAGACGACGGGAATACAGTGACGTATACACTGACGTATAAAAATAATGACAGTACACCGATGATGATGCTCGATTATTGGAGCAAAGTGAAAACAAAAGGTGGAACAAGCTTCTCTCCAAAGCTGATCGCTAAGGATCAAGAGAAGAAGACGGTATCACCGGGTTCCACGGTGGATCTCACATACGTTATGAAGGTTGGACGTGAAGTGAAATTAAGTGATCTGAACTTCCTGATTGTAAAATGGGATTTCAGTAAACCGAATTATGAAAGCACGCTGGGGAAATTCAATGTTCCCGCATCATATAGCATTACTACACCTGTAGGCAAAACGAAGACGGTTCGTCTGAGTGATTCAGCCGTCAAGGTTAAAGTCTCTGGTATTAAAGTGTATCCAGGGGAGAATAAAAAACAATACGTCAAAGTTGGCGTGAACCTGAATAATATCAGCTATAAGCTATTGGATAATCCAAACATCAAGTGGATTCTACGTACACCAGGTGGTACGAATTATCCATTGACCCCGGATAAAGATAGTGCAGGTGTCAGTATTCAGGCACAGGCCAACAAAATGTTAAATTTAATGGCTTCATTGCCTACAGCGTTGAAACTGGAAAAGTCAGAATTATTGCTAGTGGAAGAACAAGGTGAAGAGAAGACTGCTCTGCCAGTTGCAGCACTACAGCTTCCTGAAGCTAGCCAAACGAATGTAAACGTAGTAGCGAATCAACCGAACATTATCTCGATTGATGGACAACCTGTATCGACTCTTCTGGAATCTGCTCGTGTCCGTGGTGAGGATGAAGAGTTTGATCTAACGATGCAGTGGGTCATTAAGAACCAAGGGAAAAAAGAAGTTAAGGTTCCCAAATACGCATTAGAGATCCGTACAGAAGATGGTACTTCTTATCCGATCGAGACGAAGGCATTAGATGATCTGAAGTTGAAGCCAGGTGCGACTAAAACGATCAAACTGAACTCTACGATCCAAGGGAATGGGGATACCAGCAAAATCAAATTATATGCGATGACACCTACAACCAAAGATGAGAGCAAAGAAGGGGAAACGTCTGGTGGAGGTACAAGTGGCTTTGAGTTCTCCTATCCGGTTGGCATCTATGCTATTCCTGAATCCGTAACAAGTGGAGATGGACTTACGACAGAAACGGTAATTAAAAATAGTAAAGGTACATTCGGTGTATCTGTAGGCTCCTTGCAACGGCTCCCATGGACAGACAGTGATATTATTGCTGCCAAGGTCACCATCCGTAATGCATCGACCAAAACGGTTCAATTGCCTGAGCTGGAAGCGATGTTCACAATCGATTCTGCACGTATTGATGGAGATACGAAGCTGATTCGTGCAGAAGGTGGCAAGTTACTAGGTTCTGGTATGGTCACCGAAGCTTATCTCTTGACGAAGATTCCATCTGAACTCAATATGAGCCGTCTGGAATTAACTTTGCAGGAGAAAGTAAGTGAAGAAGAAAAGAACGATTGGATTACTCTTAGTACGTCCGGTTTAATTCAGCCCCTCTCTTATGTAGGCGAAGGGAAAACCTATACTCAAGGAACTGCAGATAAAGAAACAGAGCTGGGCATACGCAGAACATATGTATATCCGGGATCTTCGTCCGATATTGTATACACCGAATTCGAGATGACGAATAAGTCTCTGCGTCAGAGTGGCCTTGCGAAGTTGGTAGGATACTACAAAACAGCAGATGGTCAATATTACAAAGCAACAGCTAAGCAGGCAAACCGTGTACCGGGACCAGGTCAGAAGAGTATCGTTACGTTCTGGGCCAAAGTGCCGAAGAGTGTAAAAACATTATCTGATATGCGTCTGATTGTAGGTGAAGGAGTTGCTGATAACAAGTTTGTAACCGGTGAAGGTGATGCAACGGCTTATGTTAATGCCATGTCATTTGAAGTACAGCCGAAATCATTATCTGTTCTATCTTCTCTGAATGATATCGACTTGTATCCGTTCAAATTCTCGGGCAGCAATATTAAAGCTTACCTTACAGGTGGAACGGCAGTACAGATCGAGATGATCTACTCCTTAACACAGGAGGAAGCTGTGGATAGTGGAGAGTATGGACACAAGCTGATTCTATCTATAACTGATGGGTCAGGAAAAGTGTTTGATAAAGAGCTCACACCAGGAACTGATCTGAAGACAGGTATTAATCAGACGCTTAACTGGAGTATTGATGATACGGTATTTGATAAAATACGTGGTGGCTCATATCGTGTTGCCTTGTATGATGTTTTCGAAGGTCAACGAATTCGTCTTGCAGAACAAGGCTATAGTTACGATGTATCCAAACTGCCTAAAGAAGAACCGATCATCCCGGAGTTCCCGGAAGAGGGTTCTAATAATCCCAATAATAATCGGTAATTTGTACGAAAACTAAGATATTTTAAAGTTAAGACCTCGCTTCCACATCTACGGAAGTGAGGTTTTGCTTGTCGCATGTCTATTTATTCTCTATAGTTAAAGTTAATAGATTACCAGAGGAGGAAAATGATTCACATGAAACCTTATATGAAAGTATCCCTCGCTGCGCTCGCCATTGGTGTTGGCGTCTGGGTTGGGTCGGTATACAGTAATACAGCCATCGGTGCAGGTACAAGCCAGCCAGGAACAGCAGATGATCCGGTTGTAACAAAGAGTTATGTAGATCAGCAGATCCAACAGGCTTTGGGCGGTAAGATTCCGACTGGAAACGGTAGTACCAATACAGGAACAGACAGCAATGCAGGAAATGGTAACAACTCTGGCCCTACAGGGTCCGGGAACTCCGGTAGCACAGGTGGAGACACATCACTTCCTCCACTGGTCTCAGGCGCTTCTGATGCCGTTGAGATCGTAACGGTGAAGCCGGGTCAACAGCTGATCGGTAAGTCTGGTGCGGAGTTCATTGTACGTAGCGGCAAAGCTGTGATCGTCAGTGAAGGTACGAATGGCGTAGCTGATCTGACGGACGGGATTGACCTGACGAATGGACAGGCAGCGCCCACCAATCACCTGCTCTCTTTTCCAAGGGATGGACGGGGGATCACGGTATTGGAAGGAAACAAATACAGCTTAACTGTAATGGTTCGTGGTGGATATACTCTGAAATAGTTTTTGTAGCTGTAAAAGGAATTATTCATTAGTCTTACTTTTCATTTGCTCAGATTACCCATTTCTAACAAACATTAATACGGCTAGCCAGCCTTGTTCCTGCTCACTCTATAACTGTTGACAATCAATTAATGGAGGTGCAGGAATCATGGCTAGAAGCAATCGCAAAGTGGTACCCGAAAGTCGTCAAATGCTGGATCAGATGAAGTATGAGATTGCTGCAGAGTTTGGTCTCAATGTAGGTTATGGTGGCAGAGGTTTAGCTGGTGCGGATACAGAATTTGGATCTGAACTGGGTGAAGTGAGTGATCACTCCTATGGGCAATACAAAGGGTGGGGACATCTGACTTCCCGCGAGAATGGATCGGTTGGTGGAGAGATCACCAAAAGGCTAATTCGCCAGGCAGAACAGCACTTATAGGGCATTTTCCTTACCCCATTTCGTTTGACACGTCTTGACAAATACGTTAAGATGGCACTTGAGGTATGCAACCTTTTCCACTAGGGAAAGGTTGATTTTCGTTTGAGGCAATTACCTGAAAAATCCTTATCTTCGGTACTGCGGACTCTGCGTCCTTATTCCATTTTGGAAAGCTTCGAGGGTACAGTGAACGAATCGCTGTCATGTTTTGTTCGGGCAATCGCCATACTACTAGTTATGGGAGGTTGAAACTTCATGTCTGTTAAAGGCCGGCATCTATTTACATCGGAGTCTGTAACTGAAGGACATCCGGATAAAATCTGCGATCAGATCTCAGACGCCGTATTGGACGCGTTCCTGGCGAACGATCCCAATGCTCGCGTAGCTTGCGAAGTTTCCGTAGCCACAGGCTTAGTGCTGGTCATCGGTGAAATCAGTTCAGCTTCTGAATACGTGGACATTCCGTCCATCGTTCGTAATACAATTAAGGATATTGGCTACACACGTGCCAAGTTCGGTTTTGATTATAACACTTGTGCAGTTCTGACTTCTCTGAATGAGCAGTCCGCTGATATTGCCCAAGGCGTGAACGCAGCGCTTGAGAACCGTGACCCGGAACAAGTCGCTCGTGAAACAGAGAACATTGGTGCAGGTGACCAAGGTCTGATGTTCGGTTTTGCAACGAACGAAACACCAGAACTCATGCCTTTGCCAATCGCTCTGTCCCACCGTATCGCACGCCGTCTGGCGGAAGTGCGTAAGAACGGTACATTGGAATATCTTCGTCCGGATGGTAAAACGCAAGTAACGATTGAATACGACGGTGACAAACCGGTACGTGTGGATACAATCGTTGTGTCTACTCAGCACGCTGAGGAGACTACGCTGGAGCAGATCCAAAAAGACATCAAAGAACATGTAATCTTGCCTGTCGTTCCAGCTGGATTGCTGGATGAGCAGACTAAATATTTCATCAACCCAACAGGACGCTTCGTTATTGGCGGACCTCAGGGAGATGCAGGCCTTACTGGACGTAAAATCATCGTAGATACTTACGGCGGTTATGCACGTCATGGCGGTGGTGCGTTCTCTGGTAAAGATCCGACAAAAGTGGACCGCTCCGCAGCATATGCGGCACGTTACGTAGCGAAAAACCTTGTAGCTGCAGGTCTTGCAGACAAAGTTGAAATCCAGCTCGCTTACGCGATTGGTGTAGCCAACCCGGTATCGATCAACGTGGATACATACGGAACTGGCAAAGTCAGCGAAGAGAAATTGGTTGAGCTTGTGCGTAACAACTTTGATCTTCGTCCGGCTGGCATTATTCGTATGCTGGATCTGCGTCGCCCAATCTACAAACAAACGGCTGCTTATGGTCACTTCGGCCGTACAGATCTGGATGTACCTTGGGAACAAGTGGATAAAGTAGACCTTTTGAAAACTCAAGCAGGTCTGTAATTTAGGTGTAATAGTAATGAAGCCCTTGATTCCGTTAAGGAATTAAGGGCTTTTTTGTGCTTCCATCGATTTAACTGCCTTGTCATGGACAAAGGAAAAATTATGGAATAAATCCCCAAATAACTAAATGAAATCCCTTCTCTAACCGAAATACATAATGAGGTCTGTACATCAGACAGGAGAAGAAATGCAGATAAGGGGGAAGATCAGTGGAATTGAAGAGAATTGCAAGAAAAGGCATGCTCGGAATCTTAATTGTTATGCTGACGGCTCAAGGTTGGCTTACGGGTTGGAGTGGAGTCGAGCAGGGAGCATATGCGGCCAATGAATTAAGTGCAAATGGAATAACGAACACTGTTCCTGCCGTGAAAGGAACGAATGTGGATAGTTCAGTACCATTCGTTATTGATTTTGATAAATCTGTTCAGAAGGCACCGGGTACACAAAGTTCAATCTTGATTAAGCGTTTGGATGATAATACAACGATGGGTTCGGTGCTGGTATCCAGTGACCAAGTTGTAATTGATCCCACACCACCGATTACAGACCCAACGACACCGGATGCGGGAGACAATACGCCAGTACCAGCTATTGGCCTACGAGTGACGATTACACTGGGCAAGACTCTACCGGGAGCAACATACTACGTAGAGATAGATAATAAATCATTTGTTTACGCGGACAATACTCCATTTCCGGGACTGACTAACAAAGAGTGGACCTTCAGCACACTGGGGCTAGGCTCAACTTCCCTTGTGAGTAGAATTCCTGATAACGCAGCAATGGTATCCCCTTCAACTACGGTAGTGATGACATTTGATAAGCCGGTAACTGCAGGTAGAGGGAATCTCATTATTTATCAGGGAAGAGTTGGTGGTACTGTATTTGAGCAGATTCCAGTAAATGCAGGAACACCTCGAATTACAGGTTTTGGAACCAATACGATTACGATCGTTCCCACGAATAACTGGAACAACAACACTACATATTACATCGTAATGCCAGAAGGTTTTTTGAGGGATAGAAATGAGAATGATATCAGTGCAATTAGTGGGAATGTTTGGGGATTCAATGTCATATCCGATCCGACGTCCCTAATGGTATCTACTGTATCTCCCGCAAACGGTACAACCAATGCACCTTTAACGGGAAATTTAACAGTTACGTTCAACAAAGAACTTGATCCGAATTACATTCAGAATGTAACGCTCAAAAAAACAAATGGAGCAACTGTTTCATCTAAGACAGTCATTAATAGTGCAAACAATAGACAATTGCTTATTACACCTACGAACGCATTGGATAGCAACACAAATTACGTGGTAGACATTCCAGCCAATACGTTTCGTGATAAAGCAGGAAATACATTTACAGGTCTTAATGGGTCTACATCATGGGCCTTTAAAACATTAAGTGCAGATACAACTGCACCTGTGTTGAAAAATGCTAAGATGCATAGCAATAACACCATTCGCCTGACGTATGATGAGTGGCTGTACAGCACTAATTCGCTGAGTAGTACTTATGCTGTAACTGTAAATGGTGAAAAGAGGAATGTCAGCTCCACTTATATCTCAGGTGACAGTGTATATGTTGTCTTGGATACGGGTGTAGCGGTAGGACAAGTTGTGCGGATTTCATATACACCCGGTACTACAGGTAATCGTCTTACAGATCAATCTTCCAATGCTGCGGCTGCTTTTGGCGCAAGAGATGTGGAGAACGGTTTAGATTCTGTTATGTCCAAGCCGCGAGAAGGTAACGTGTATTACAGTACAATGACGTTGTACTATCCTGAGACGGTATATATCACTTCAAGTGATGCAGCAAGACAATTCAGTGTAACTGCGGATCAATATGCTGTAGGCATCAATAGCATATCGATCAATGGCAGCTCTGTGGTGACGTTGAATCTTAGTCGATCCATTACGGATGGTGAAGTCGTGCGGGTCGCATACACGCCAGGTTCATGGCCTGTAAAAGATACACGTGGACAGGCTCTTGCTGGATTCAGCGGCTTCTATGTCCGCAATTCAATTGATACCAAACCACCTGAGTTTAAGAGTGCTGAGGTGAGTGGTAACAAGTTATGGATGCGTTACAATGAACCACTGAACACGACGAATAAACCGCTCAACAGCCAATATTCTGTTCTGGTCGATGGTAAGCCAGTCTTCGTTAATGATTCTGAGATCGAAAATGATCTGGTTACGTTAACGCTGGCTTCAGCGGTGAAGGATACACAAAATATATCGTTATCATATGTACCTGGAGCATTGCGATTAACGGATCTGAACAATAACCCAGCAGGATATCTCAATCTGACTCCAGTAACGTACACATATGGAAATGGCAAAATCCTGTCGGCTACGCTTCAGGGAGACACGGTTCAGATTAATTTCCGTGATTCAATCCAGTCCCAGGCTGCACTAACAGCATCTCAGTTCAGTGTAGTGATTGGTAATTCAACCACAACTGTATTGTCTGCTTCAGCTTCTGGCTCTGTGGTGACGTTGAAAGTGGATACTTCAGCAGTAACATCGACAGCTACTCAGACGGGAACGGTGAGTTATGTACCTGGGGCAGTGCCGTTACGGGATGCGTCGAATGTCACGATAACAGCATTTGGTCCACTTACGTTACAACAGACGAATAATAGTTCGAACAATAATCAGTCGGGAAACCGTCCTTCCTGGTTGTCGGAATTGGATGCAACGAGCTATGGTCAGTCTTTACTTGTGATGAATAACACTACGGCTTCTGCTGTATCTGCGATGTCCCACTATAATCGCCCGACTCGTCAATTCAACGTGGATGCAACCAAGTTGATTCAGTCCTTTGAATACGCTGGAGCAAACGGGAAATTGACTCAGCCGGTGGTATTCGAGATTCCGGACAGTGAATCGGCTGCGTATGTTGGATTCCCATTCAATGCACTGACTCAGATTGCTGCAAGTTATCGAACAGGTACTATTGGTGTGAAATATGGCGATCTTCTCTGGACGATGCCACTGTCTAATTTAGATATGGCGGCTATGAGTCGGAGTGTAGGAACGTCAAACACAAGTACAACGACAGGAGCAGCAGTTCCATCCTTATACGTTCAGTTAGAGACGGTACCAGTGTCTTCATCGGGGACGATGGAAGGCTTGATTGCAGGTGCAGGAGCGCAGAAACTTGCGAATTATACGGATGTGTACCTGTTTGCAAGTAATGGTACGACCGATCAACGTGTGGAGCAGAAAGTGAAAAGTCAGTTATCCATGCAATTACCAGTAGGTACTTCTACAGTAACATCTGGATTCACTTATATTGATCCAGTTACCTTCATGTTATCAAACGTACCTAGCTCGTTTAAAAATACACCAGGAAGTGTAGTTGTCCAAGGACAACTGAATGGGAATCAATCGGTAGTTCCGGTCAACCATATTGTTAATTATCCGGACACCACATCACACTGGGCTAGTGCAGTTATTAAGGAACTCTCTGCCAAATGGATTATTAATGCACCAAATGGTTCTTACTATCGACCAAATGAGAATATATCACGTGCAGAATTCGCTGAATTGGTCGCCAGAGGTCTGGGTTTAAATGGAGAACCAACTGCAGCGAGTCGTTTCAGGGACGTTCGCAGTGGAAGTATGACAAGTGCCTATATCGGGGCTGCCGCTGAAGCGGGGATCATTACGGGGAATACCGATGGCACGTTTAAGCCGGATCGCCCCATTACGCGTGAGCAGATGGCGCTTATGATGGTACGTGCGATGAACTACGGTGGGAAAACAGTCTCTCTTCAATCTTCGGCTACTGCCACTCTATCCAAGTTCAAGGACAGCAACAAAATTCAGTCCAAGGATTCTGTTGCCAAAGCGGTGCAAGAGGGAATCATTCAAGGCATGACAGCCAGAACATTTGAACCTCAGGGAAATGCAACTCGTGCACAGGCAGCAGTCATGTTGAAACGTGTCCTGGATAAGTTAGGATATCTGTAATAGTAATTAGCTCTTTATCTTAGTGAAGCGAAATCGATCAGGGGAATAAGTTCAACTGGTTGGTTTCGCTTCTTTATATTATAAAGTCATAAATTTCATGGATAGAGGGTGTAAATTTGCTTAAAAAAATGCTAGTTTTTGTCCTCGTTCTGGGGTTAATATCTATACCATCACTGGCGTATGCTCAAGATAATAAAGAATCCATACAACTGTACGTAAATGAAAAGCCAACAAATATTAAACTGATGACAAAATCAGGAACGGTGTATGTTCCGTTTCGAGAGTTTATTCAACTAATGGGGTACCAAGCGGATTACTCAGTGGTAGATCGAGAGATTTCAGTTAAGATCGGGAAATCAAAATTTATCTTTCTACCGGACGATGGTTACATTAGTGGATCGGGAGATTACTACGAATTACAAAGGCCAGGTATTCAGATTGATGGAAAATTCTTTTTACCTATCCGTTATGCCGCCTGGTTAACCAAGCATGCGGTTAAGTATGATAAAAAGTCGAATACGGCGTGGATGGTGCAGTATGGGTATGGTCAAGAGAAAGAGATACTTGATTTGATAACAACATATGATAGAGCTTTCACTGTAAAGCTCCTTGCTTCAGATCATATGCAGAGATCCTATCTGACGGATAGTAAGATTGCACCCCAAGTGAGCGAAATCCCTGATCGAATCTACAATGTTGATATAACAAGCATTACATACGAATCTGCGAATCAGGCATTATTGTACGTTACTTATATTCATAATAGTCAGGTAATAAACGACCAACATGAAGTCGTGTTTCGAATTATAAAGGAGAACAATCAGTGGAAAATACTTCAGGATCGATATCTTTCCAGCAATACTACGCTTCCAGAAGATATCGATAAATCTGTACATACGATAAAAGAGAATTTTAATGAGAAGCAACAAAATGTCCTATCTGACCTCAGGCAATATTATAGAGCGTTTAATCAGAAAGACTTTGATTTAACGTATAAATATACTTCGCCATTTGATATTGAACGAATGAACGCAAATGCAGTTGATGAATGGAGAACATGGGAGCACATTACAAGAGCTTCCTTTGAGTATGGAGACACTACGTATCATATGTCTAATGAACGAGTCGTGTTTCTTGGGGAGAACCAAGCTGTTGTTCATGCAACCTTGGAATGGAGCTACATCTCAGAGAACATAGAGCAGAACCATTCTATATATGAAGCGCTGATCTACCTCGATTACGCCAATGGGCACTGGAATTATAGTTATGATCATGACATTAGTGAGAACGAAGAGGACCCCAATCGAATGTTACCCGAAATTCATTTCCCAGAGTTAAATTGAAAATATAACGAATATCAGTATACAGATAAATTCCCATGTATGAGTAGCTAATTGCATACATGGGTTTCTTTTTGCCAAGAATCCCCTCAAAGTTAGCTGGGGGCGTAACTTTTTCCACAAAAAGCAGTCTATTAATAGAAGAGTATACTAGAGATCTCGCTATCGGCTGCCTACTTGGCAGTGTTCGTGATGTCTAAGATTGATATACAAGATGGGAGAGACGTTTCAGACATGCTGGGGAAACATGAGAAACAGCTGGAAGACGTTAAGGGCAGTAAGGTGAAGAAATGGGCAATTGTGACGCTGGCGGGTGTAATCTGGATTGCACCGGTGATGAGCGCAGGCGGGCAGATGTGGTCAGGCACTTCGTGGAAATCGGTGGCCGCAGCAGCATCTACAAATACAAGCAAGTTGAGTGAAGAAATTCTGACTTCGGGTGCGAAGCTCATGAAATACAGATATACAACAACACGTTCCGGTTCCAAGGTCAACGTACTGGCGGATGTAGTCCAGGTGGATCTGCAGAACCCGTATGTGAAGCTGGATGTAATGACAGGCAAGGGCGGTAATCTGAACAGTAAACAGAGCACAGGTGCCATGGCCAAGGAAAACGGTGCAGTAGCTGCTGTAAATGGCGATTACTTCAATGTATCCGGCGAGCTCGCACCCATTGGTGGACAGGTCTCCGATGGCGTGCTGGTCTCCACACCTTCTGAGCTGTCAGGCATGTATGCCCTGACGGTGACCAAGGATGGTAAACCGATGATCGACGAGTATTCCTTTGACGGAACAGTGAAGGCACAGGATGGTTCAACTTTTGCTTTGCGTGGGATAAATAAAGAGGATTATACGGTAGAGTCGGGTGCGGTGAAGTATAGTCATGCCAACTCGATGTATATTTATACACCGGCATGGACATCGAGCAAACGACCAAATGATCCTTCCACAACGCCAACAGAGGTTCTCGTGCAGAACGGAGTAATTACCCAAATCTCGGATAAAAAAGCGTTAAACATGACGGTGCCGAAGGATGGGTACATTTTGCGTGCGCATGGAACAGCGGCGACATGGATCATGAGCCATCTATCCGTTGGGCAAACCTTGGATGCGGATTACAAGCTAAAAGCCAAAACAACCGGGCAATCGGTTGATCCTAGTAACCTGGAGATGATGATTGGCGGTCATACCATTTTGGTGAACGGTGGAAAGGCAGCTTCCTTTTCCCGTGATATCGCATCTTCCGGCATTGGTGGCATTCGTGCCAGAACGGCAGTAGGATACTCCCAGGATGGTCGGTATGTCTACATCATCGCAGCGGAGAAAAACAGTAACAGCAGCGGGATGTCGCTGACGGAACTGCAATCCTTTATGACCAGTGTGGGTGTCTGGAAAGGCATGAACCTGGATGGAGGCGGCTCCACAACCATGGTAACACGTCCGTTGGGTGAGCAAACCGCTGGTCTGACGTTCAACACAGAGTATGGCACCGAGCAACGTCAGGTTGTAAACACGCTAGGTGTGTTCTCTACGGCTCCTGTAGGTAAACTGAAGGGCTTTGCCGTGAGTGGTAGCCAAACGTTGCTGGTGGGTCAAGAGGGCAAGTACACAGCCAAAGGATATGACACCTACTACAACCCGATCGCAACAGGCGATATCAGCATGTCCTGGAAGTCCAGCAACAACAGCATCGTGAGTGTCAGCAACGGTACAATCAAAGGCGTGAAGCCAGGCACAGCAACGCTGACGGCAACGAGCAATGGAGCTTCATCCTCGATTAAAGTATCGGTATTGGGTGGAAGTGAATTGGCTTCCCTGACAGCAGGATCGGGTCTCGGTTCGCTCCAAGCAGGCACAACGATGTCCATTCCTGTAACGGCAACAACGAAGAGCGGACAAAGTGTGACGGTTCCGGCAGACTCGCTGACATGGGAATTTATCGGGTTCAAAGGTAAAGTTACTGCTGACCAATTAACGGTATCTTCCGTTAATTCTGGTGCACAAGTAGGATATGCGATTGGTCGTTATGATGGTTACAGCACAGTCGTAGTACTCTCGGCTTCTGCAAGTGAAACGATCTGGGAGAACTTCGAAAACGTGAATTATCCGATTAACTTCACAACGAACGCAGCGGGTGTAACTGGTACGGCAACAGTCACAGCAGGAACTGGTGAAAAAGCCGGCTCCAATGTACTGCAACTCGGTTATGATATGACTGCTGGAACAGGCAAAATGTACGCTTATGCACAACTGAATGGTTCTACTGGCAGAGAGGTATCTGCAGCGGCTACGTCGATGTCGATGGATGTTATGGGAGATAAGAGCCTGAACTGGTTACGTGCCGAATTCACAGATGCCAATGGCAAAACGGTATATGCCGATCTCGCCAAGGCGATTGACTGGAACGGGTGGAAGAAGCTGAGCGTGGACCTAAACGGACTGAACATCGCCTATCCGGCGAAGCTGAAGCGGGTCTATGTGGTGAACGTGGAAGAAGGTCAGGATGAGCGTGCGAAATCAGGTACGGTTGCTTTTGACAATATCGCATTCACGATGCCTTCCAAGTCCAGTGAAGTCGGATTGCCTACGGGTACAGCTTCGCTTGTGCTTGGACAGAAATCGATGACGGTGAACGGAACGAAAAAAGTGATTGATGCAGCACCGGTCCTGAAAAATGGTACAACGTATGTGCCAATCAAACATGTTTTGGACGCTTTTGGTGGTCAGGCAAGCTGGGATAGCAAAAATCAGCGGATCACGGTATTACGTGGTGGCAAGCTGATTGATCTGGTTGTAGGGCAGAAAGAATTCATTCTGAATGGTAAAAGACAGAGCGCAACTGTTGCACCATACGTAACGGGTGGTAGGACTTTAGTCCCGCTCAGACTCGTTTCCGAGCAACTTGGTCTCACTGTAAAATGGGAACAGAAAACGAAGACCGTTACCATCTCATCGTGATATGGTATGATATATACCGGAAACGATAGAAATGGAGTCGAACAAACGTGGATTTACAAGCCGATGCCATAGACCGCGTCATTAAAAACGCCATACAAGTCATGGAAAACAGCAAATATCAAATGTTCGAAATCATGGACTCGACTCGCGATGAGCTGAAAACACTCAACGAGGAGTTGAAGTCGGTGTTGAAGGAGACGGCGGAAACGATCGAGAAAGTAGATCAGTTGGAGCTGAACTACCGCCGTTCCCGGATCCGGCTGACTGAGGTTAGCCGCGACTTTGTCCGTTATTCCGAGCATGATATCAAGCAGGCATATGAGAAAGCAACACAGCTGCAGCTGGATCTGATGATTTATCGTGAGAAGGAAATGTATCTGAAGGCCCGTCGGGATGACCTACAGAAGCGTGCCAAAAATGTGGAAGCTTCTGTGGAGCGTGCCGAGACCATCGGTTCGCAGATGGGTGTTGTACTCGAATACCTGTCAGGTGAACTAGGTCAAGTGACCCGGATCATTGAAAATGCCAAAAATCGACAAATGATTGGTTTGAAAATAATTTTGGCCCAGGAAGAAGAGCGGAAACGTATTGCTCGTGAAATTCATGACGGGCCTGCCCAGATGCTCGCCAATCTAGTGCTTAGGACGGAAATTGTAGAAAGAATGCTCATTAAGCAGGATTTTAAGATGGTCCAGGCCGAAATAGTAGATTTGAAAGGCCAGGTTCGTTCCAGTCTTGAAGAAATGAGAAAAGTTATTTTCAATCTGCGTCCTATGGCACTGGATGATCTGGGACTGATTCCAACGCTTCGGAAGTATGTGCAGGATTTTGAGGTAAAAACGAAAATCCGGTCGCTTTTTGAAACAAGAGGTAAGGAACATCGTTTATCTTCAGCCATGGAGGCTGCAATCTACCGCCTCGTGCAGGAAGGTCTGTCGAATGCTGCAAAGCATGCTTATCCCACTTATGTTGTAGTGGAAATTACATACCAGGCTCAGCTCGTCAAAATTGTCGTTCAGGACAATGGGCTTGGGTTCAAACCGGAGCTTCTTGCCAAGAAAAGCAAGGATCATACCCACTTCGGTCTGATTGGGATGAGAGAACGGGTTGAACTGTTAGAAGGAAGAATAGAGATTGAATCCGCAGAAAATCAAGGAACCAAAATAGTGATTCATATCCCGACAAACGTGGATAAGGGAAAGGAGTAGCAGGATGATGGAAAACCGTGATACTGGTAAAGCATCGATTAAAGTTCTTTTGGCTGATGATCATCAGCTGTTCCGTGAGGGACTGAAACGCATTTTAAATATGGAGGACGACATTGAGGTCATCGGTGAATGCGGCGATGGTATTCAAGTGCTCGAATTCTGCAATCAGGATAAACCTGATATCGTATTGATGGATATCAACATGCCGATCGAAAACGGGGTTGAGGCAACGGAGAAATTACGTGAGCTGTTCCCTGATGTCAAAGTAATTATCTTGTCCATTCATGATGATGAAAGTTATGTATTTGAGACGCTTCGTAAAGGGGCTAACGGATACTTGCTGAAGGATATGGAGGCAGAGTCTCTGATCAATGCGATTCGTTCCGTGCATGAAGGACATGCGTTCATACATCCGAAAGTAACAGGCAAACTGATCATGCAGCTGCGTCGTATGACGTATCTTAATGAAACAGGGGCAATGAGTGAAGGAGCTTCGAAGGAAGCCGGTGTTAAATTTGTCGCTGGCGACAATAACCCGCTCACACGTCGTGAGGCTGAAGTGCTTCGCTTGATGGCAGAAGGTAAGAGCAATAAAATGATTGGTGAATTCCTGTTCATCAGTGAAAAAACAGTAAAAAACCATGTCAGCAGTATTCTGCAGAAGATGGAAGTGGACGACCGTACGCAAGCTGTTATCAATTCGATCAAATATGGTTGGGTTACGCTCTAATACCTTATGTTTTTCGTAAAGCAGTATTCTTACGGTAAGTCAGTCCATTGGTTGATTAAACCTTGACGAAGTATAGATTGGTGTTCACTCGCGCCCTTTCCAGAATGTTGGATTGGTCTGCGGGTTAATGGACTTTATCACTGCAAATGAGCAAAGCGTAAGGCTGTGCGGAACATATGTTCAAGCTTAGGCGTGAATGAATGACCTGGCCTGTCTTTCTTCGTCCGGTGTCGATCAGCGTGGAATATGAGTGATAGGAAATGCGAGTGTAACCCTTCAGGAAGTACAGCATATACTTGTTGTATACAGGGATGTTCGCCATGGGTGAGCATGACCTTCCGAGGAGGTGCAGTTGCCATGGTTGCTCATCTGACTATGATTCTGCTCATATACTTCCTGGCGGCAATGGCCGTTCATGCCATGCACCAGCGCCATCTTTCCCGTCCCGAATCTGAAGGTTTCGAGCAGATCCTGCTCATCCCTTCCAATCAGGCAGGGCGGATCGAAGGCATTGTAAGAGAACTTTGCCGGGAATTATTATACCGTGGTAAGAGCTTCAGATTAACCGTTGTTGCTGATCGTACAGAAGCGGAAACGATTACGATTATTGAAAAGCTTATGCAAAGGCAAGGCATGGAGACATCTTATCTGCCTGCTGTCCCTGCTGATATTGAACGGGTAGCACAGACCGATCACACGTTTCGCCTGATTGATTTGCGTGAGTCAGAGCAATAAATCATCATGTGAACGGAAATGGGATTAACATTGCACAGATCTACAGTGAAAAGATTACAGCAGAAGCTGTAGTCTTTTTTTGTAATTGTAGCCAAGTCTGCTTTTAAATTAAAAATGGGTTTTTATGCAATCTATGGTTATTGTCTGGGTTTTGACGAGTTCAAGAGTATTAAAATAAACTTTTCGAAGTCAGAACTCTTAATTTAAAAGTATAGACGATTCAGATTGGAAAAAGTTTCGCAATTTTAAAGAAAGATTCTGGTTATTAGCAGAATTGTATGATGGAATCATGTTGTGTAACTAACCTTGTGATGTAAAGGTTCAATTGGTATAGTGATAAGTAAGATTGATCATACGAAGATGGAATATGGACATGAAGCACATGCTCCGGCGAACAGCCGGATTGGCATGTGCTTTTTTTGCGTTCAGGAGAAAGTACGATGGGGGAGGAGAGTAAATGAAGGTTGCTTTGTATATGTGCCGTGTAGGGGAAGGGTGGAACATGATGTTATCACTCGATATTCGAGTGGATGTGGTTTGGTGGCTAGAGGAAGGAAGTGGGCGACATGTGCTGCGCTGGTTGCTGTTAGATACGGCGTTGCCGTTAAGTCAGGCATCCTGGTTGGTTGAACATTTTGAGATGGAGCGAGGTATGGATCAGTGGGGCCAGCACGAATGGCAGAGTTATCTTGCACGGAAGCTGGATGTGTATGAATTGGCCTCTGGGGAAACAGAGGCCAGAAAAGGTATAGCAGGCAAAGCGGGGAGTGCCGCTGCGCGTGGTGCGTTGGTAGGCGGGATGCCAGAGCCGTATCCCGCCGTGCAGTGGGCTCAGCTGGAGCGGGACGCGGCCCTGCTGGCTGAGCGGATCAGCGGCCGCCAATTACTGGCGGCCGAGGCGGAGGCATTGCTGGCGGACACCGCCCAGCCGCCAAGGGAGTGGCGCGCGGCTGCGCAGCTCGCGCGCTTGCACGGGCGGCTGAGTATCACAGCCGCCCTCGAAGGGCCTGCCACGCGCCGTCGGCACGCGTGGCTAGGACGCGCGCAGAGCGCGCCCCGCTGCCACCGTTGTGGCAGCGAAGCCAGGCAGCGCGTGCCCTGCGCTGCCTGCGGCTTGACGGCGTGCGCCTACTGCGAGGCTTGCCTCGCGCTGGGGCGCAGCCGTGCTTGTGCGCTGCTGCTACGCAGCGCACCGCAAGGGGCCGTGCCACGACGCGGCGAAGCACCGCGTGGCACGGCCTTGGCCCCCACCGGCGGCGGGCTCGCCCGGTGGGGGCTTAGCGCAGCGCAGAGCGCGGCAGCAGCCGCGGCGCTTGCGTTTTTGGCCCGGCCGCCCGCAGGGGATGGGCCGGGGCGGTTCTTGCTGTGGGCCGTGACCGGGGCCGGCAAGACGGAGATGATTTTCCCCCTGCTCCAACATACATTGGACCGCGGTGGACGAGCACTGGTCGCTACGCCGCGCAGGGATGTGGTGCTGGAGCTAGCCCCGCGTCTGGCCAAAGCTTTTCCGGACACCTCACTCGCTACCCTTTACGGAGGCAGTGAGGAACGCTGGAAAGATGCTCAGCTCACGCTTGCGACCACACATCAACTGATGCGTTTTTATCAGGGGTTTGATCTTGTTATCATCGACGAATTGGATGCTTTTCCCTATCACAACGATCCCATGCTCGCTCACGCGGCAGCATCCTCCTGTAAGCCGGACGGGAATTTTGTCTATCTATCTGCCACACCACCTGCTCGGCTCCAGAGGGAAGCAGCACGGGGGAAACTCAATCATGCCAAAGTTCCAGTACGTTTCCACCGTCATCCTTTGCCCGTGCCAAGATTGGTAAAAATGGTTACCGTTGCTGAATGTATTAAGAAACGAAATCTTCCTTCTGCCTTGAGGACTAACATCCAAATTTCATTGAAGCGTGACGCCCAGGTATTTGTCTTTGTGACACGTATTGCCCAGATTGAGGCGTTTGTGAACCTGATGCGTCGTACCTTTCCCGGAATCCATATCGAAGGAACTTCATCTCAGGATCCTGATCGCGCTAGCAAAGTTACAGCCTTTCGTGAACGCACAATTCGTTTGCTCGTAACGACAACAATTCTGGAGCGTGGCGTTACCATTCCGCGCAGTGATGTTTTTATATTGGATGCAGACAATGGTCTCTTTGATGAAGCGTCACTGGTCCAGATGGCGGGTAGAGCAGGGCGTTCCATGGATGACCCGGCGGGTAGAGTGGTTTTTGCATCATCTCGTCGGACACGTTCACAGGTGAAGGCCGTTGCCCAGATTCGGAAAATGAACGCTATCGCTCGTCGCAAAGGCTACCTGCATCCACCATCCAAGACATAATTTTGCCCAGTTCGTATCCACATATCACAATACATTCCCGAGACTGGAGGTATGCCCCCTATGTTCAACTGGCTCAGCAACATAACCGATCACGCGCAACACCTGACCCAGCGTCTCCATCACCTGCTCGCCCCACCGGGAGCGACTTGTTTGACATGTGGCACTCGAGCGATTCTGTCTTCAACTTATCCAGGCATATGCCCACGTTGTGTGAAGCAAATTCCATGGATCCGTTCCATCCGTTGCCTGCGTTGTGGTCGGGGTGTTGGGTGCCCGGACTGTGCTCGTCCACACATGCAAAACCGTTCTTTTATCGCCAACCGCAGCGCCGTACAGTACAACGCTCTTATGAGAGAATGGATTGGAATGTACAAATTTCGAGGCCATGAAAGATACGCGCCGCTCCTAACCGCGCTGTTGATTCAAGCCTTTCAAGCGATGAGCGAAGAACGAAATTCTGCTTTGGCAAAAGAACCCCCAGCCCCCGTGGCTCATTCCGCCACACATGCTCAACAAACGAAGCCACAATGGCGGCCTGACGCGGTCACCTATGTCCCGGTGAGCAGCGAGCGGCTTGCCGAGCGTGGCTTCAATCAGGCGGAGCGGCTGGCTGCTGGGCTCGCCACCGCCTGCCGCCTACCCATCGTGGATCTGTTGCAGCGCCAGATCAACACCACCAAACAAAGCTTCAAATCACGCGGTGAGCGTATTGAAACGATGAAGAACGCTTTTTCCATCAACCCGGATGGCACGAAGTTAATTGAAGAGCTATACAAGGGATCTCATCTGCCAACACATATGGGCATATCGCATGCCAAACCCATACAGTTACTGCTGATTGATGATATCTATACAACAGGCAGCACCTTGGACGCTTGTGGGCGGGTTATTCTAAATGCTGGCTTCCACATGGAGATTCCGGTCGAGATTTACACGCTGACACTGGCAAGATCCTAGAAAGTAAATTCAAGTAATAAATGACGGCCCAGCATTCTTCAGCCACTTTAGGTGGGTGATCTATACTCTAAGATTAATAGTAGACAGGAAAATATATTCTTTTATTAAGTATTGGTATGTTAATGTGTGTCTTTTTTCCATATATACCATTTAAGATATAGTTGTTTGATGAAATTATAATGAAAGCGTAACAAGAAATTTTTTACATGTAAAAAAGAGGAATTGATTTTCTCGCGCAGAATAGATAGTTTTGCCGTTCACCACAGGTGACAGCATAGGGAGTGGCACAACATATCTGTTGAAGGGGAGAACAAAAGTGGTCGCAGGAAAAAGAAAAAATGGATTTTACTTATGGACTGTCCGTCTACTAGTATTCATGCTGGTATTCGGACAGTTTGGCGTGTACGGGGGGAACCGGGCACATGCAGCCGTAGGAAGTGGGATAGTCTCATCAAGTAATGATTACCAATATGTGTTGACCAACAACAACGGCCAATTACAGGTGAATCAAAAATCAGTTAAGCTGGGTTGGGTGAGATCATATGAGATTTCAACATCAGGATATTCTTTTAGGAGAAGCCAATCGATTAATGGAGCAGTTGAGGACATAACCAAGATTTCATTTGGCTCCTATACATCTACTTATGCCGGTAAAGTTACCAATGCCTTTATCATCGACTTTGCTGAGGTATGGGAGTATTACACGACTATGGAATACAGACAATCCGGAACCAGTGTTGGAGTATGGAATAATTCCACCGTTGATGAATTTGGAATGACTACGCCAAGATATGTGCAAAGCTATGAGGCTACACAGTTAAGTCTTGTGATTAATGCCGATACAGGAGCGGTAGTAGATTTTGTATCTAACCTGAATCCGTATTACATACGGAAAGCAGAATCATTCAGTTTTGTAAAAGAGCCGGGGACAACACAGCCTATTACTACAAATCCTGCTGTTCCAGCTAATTTGGCGGCTGATGCCAGTGATGTAGCTATTAATCTCAATTGGTCTGCTGCTCCACAAGCTGTTCAATATGAGATTGAAGAGAATGGCGTAGTCAAAGGGCCTTTTTACGGAATCAATTATACACGTTCTTCACTTACACCCAATACTACATACACCTATAGAGTACGTGGAATTAACAGACTAGGAGCTAGTGAGTGGAGTGAGCCGGTTGCAATAACAACCTTGCTTGAGAAACCTGTTTTGGCCGTAACGCCAGAGGAAGGCAAGAATACGATTCAGTGGATGGCGGTTGAGTCTGCAGATCGCTACCAGTTGCAGATTGATGGTGGTACACCATTTGAATTAGGAAACGTAACTTCCTATGTACATGAAGGGCTTGAAGCTAATTCAACGCATACCTATGTGCTAAAAGCCTTCTCGGCTAACAATGAGAGTGCGTGGAGTAAAATGGTGAGTCAGTTAACAGTACCTGATCGTACCAACGGGCTGACGGTTACTGATGCCACATTCAATAAATTAACGGTAGCTTGGACTGCGGTAAAGGGTGCTACAGGATATGATTTGGAGATTGATGGCACTAATGTTGCTGTAACAGGCACCACTTATAGTAAAACTGGCCTTGTAGCTAATACAGAGTACACTTTTAGAATCAGACCTAAAAATGCTGGTGGTGCAGGAAGCTGGAGTGATGTAACTACAGGAATCACCCAGATGAGTACACCCGTTATTCAGTCCAACCCTTCACAAGAAGAAGTTGTTCTCATCTGGTCACCAGTTGATGGTGCAACGTCATATGAAGTTGAGGCAGATGGCGTTGTCGTTGGAGATATATCAGATTCAATCTATACGCACACAGGGCTCAAATCTGGAACGGCCCATAAGTATCGTGTACGAGCTATAAGTGACAATAACGTTAGCGCATGGTCGGCAGTAAAATCACAGAATACGTTGCCTGATTCCGTTAATGGATTGGTGGTCAGTGCAGCGACCAATGCAGCTGTAACTGTGAAATGGACAGCAGTAACCGGAGCCACAGGTTATGATCTCGAGATCGATGGAACAGTTGTCCCTGTAACAGGAGTAACCTACACGAAGAATGGTCTCGCAGCAAATACAGATCATACCTTCCGTATTCGCTCAAAGAATGCCGCTGGTGCAGGGGCATGGAGTGATCTGATCAGCGGAATAACGCAGTTGAACACACCTATCTTGAAAGCAACATCAGAAGAAAATGCAATCAATCTGACATGGGATGATGTAGCGGACGCAACGAAATATGAAATTGAGGCTGATGGAGCAGTAGTGTCAACAGTAGAAGAACCTAGTTATAGCCATACAGCATTGCTGCCAGGAACAGCCCATAAGTATCGCATTCGTGCGTTGACGGATACCAATACAAGTGCATGGACAGCAATCCTGACGCAGAGTACATTGCCTGCAATAGTATCAGGTCTCAGTTTAACATCCACAACAAACACCACAATTGCCTTGAAATGGAGTGCAGTGACCGGTAGCTCTGGATATGACTTGGAGATTGATGGAGTGGTAGTTCCAGTTACTGGTTTAACATATACGAAGAGTGGTCTTACAGCGAATACGGACCATACGTTCCGTATCCGTTCCAAGAATACTGCAGGTGTGGGTGTGTGGAGTGACGTAGTAAGTGGCATGACTCAACTCAATACGCCTGTTCTGAAAGCATCTTCCCAAGAAGATGCAATTACAGTAACTTGGGCAGATGTTACTGATGCAACCAAATATGAAGTGGAGGCAGATGGTATTGTTGTAGCTACGGTTACGGCGCCAGTCTATACGCACGAGAGTTTGACTCCAGGAACAACGCATAAGTATCGTGTACGAGCCCTGACGGAGATGAACGTTAGCCCTTGGACTGCACTTCTCACTCAGAATACTTTACCGGGTTCAGTCACAGGATTGAGTGTAACCTCTGCAACCAATGTCGCTATCGCGCTTAAGTGGAATGCCGTAATTGGAGCAACGGGTTACGACTTGGAGATTGATGGCACGGTAGTAGCTGTAAGTGGATTAACATACAACAAGACAGGTCTTGCAGCCAATACGAATCATACGTTCCGGGTTCGCTCCAAAAATACGGCAGGTGCCGGAGTATGGAGTGATATCATTGACGGTACGACATTGTTGAATACCCCTGTTTTAAAAGCTTCCTCGGAAGAGACTGCTATTACAGTAACATGGGCAGATGTATCAGATGCGATCAAGTATGAGATTGAAGCAGATGGCTCAATTGTTGCAACAGTTAATGAGCCGAAATATGTGCATTCAAGTCTTCAGCCAGGAACAGTGCATAAGTATCGTGTACGAGCACTGGCAGATACAAACAACGGGGCTTGGACTGCTGTCTTAAATCAAAATACACTACCAGGTTCAGTTACTGGATTGGGCATTACCTCTGTAACGAACACAACAATGGCTTTGAAATGGAATGCTGTAACCGGAGCAACAGGTTATGAACTTGAAATTGATGGCACAGTTGTAGCTGCTACTGGATTAAGCTACAACAAGACCGGACTTGCGGCTAATACGGATCATACGTTTCGCGTTCGCTCCAAAAATGCGGCAGGTGCCGGAGCATGGAGTGATGAGGTAAGTGGTACAACATTATTAAATACCCCTGTTCTAAAAGCTTCCTCGGAAGACACTGCGATTACATTGACATGGGCAGATGTAACAGATGCAACCAAGTATGAGATTGAAGCAGATGGAGTCGTTACTGGTACAATTAGCGAACCGAAATATGTGCACACTAGTTTGCTTCCAGGAACGGCGCATAAATATCGTGTACGTGCACTGACGGACTCTAATACAGGTGCCTGGACTGCAGTGGTGACGCAAAGTACGATACCTGCTTCAGTTACTGGTTTAAGTATTAGCTCGGCTACGAACGTAGCCATTGCATTGAAATGGACGGCAGTAACGGGAGCAACAGGATATGATCTTGAGATCGATGGTACAGTTGTACCAGTAACGGGAGTAGCTTATACGAAGAGTGGGCTTGTGACAAATACGGATCACACGTTCCGTATTCGTTCTAAAAATACAGCAGGTGCAAGTATATGGAGTGAGATTGTAGATGGCACAACTTTACTTAACACACCTGTGCTAAAGGCTTCTTCTGAGGAACAAGCGGTCACCTTGACATGGCCTGAAGTTAAAGATGCAACCAAATATGAGATTGAAGCGGATGGAGTCTTAGTGGGTACTGTTAAGGTGCCTACTTATACTCACAATAATCTGATAGCTGGAACAGCACATAAATACCGCGTACGCGCTCTGACCGAAACCAATGTTGGAGCTTGGACTGCGGTCTTGACACAAAATACGTTGCCTGGTTCTGTGACCGGGCTAACGGTAACAAGTGTAACGAACACAGCTGTTGCTCTGAAGTGGAACGCAGTCTCAGGAGCGACGGGATATGACCTTGAAATTGATGGCACGGTGGTACCTGTTAGTGGAGTGGTTTACACCAAAACGGGACTTATCGCCAATACGGATCATACATTCCGTATTCGTTCCAAGAATACTGCTGGGGCTGGGGCTTGGGGAGATGTAACAGATGTTACAACCCAGTTAAACACACCTGCTCTGAAAGCAACATCAGAGGAAACAGCTATTACTTTGAATTGGCTTGATATCAAAGATGCAACCAGTTATGAAATTGAGGCAGATGGAGCAATTGTTTCTACAGTAACCGATCCCTCATATGTTCATAGTGATTTGCTTGCAGGAACATCGCACACCTATCGTGTGCGTGCATTAACGGATAAGAACAGCAGCGCTTGGTCTACGGTCTTGACTCAAAGCACTATACCAGGCAGTGTGACCGGATTGAGTATGAATTCTGCAACAACAGTAGCCATTGCTATGAAGTGGAATGCAGTTACGGGAGCAACAGGATATGATCTGGAAATTGACGGTAAAATAGTCGCAGTAACCGCTTTGGCTTATACCAAAACAGCACTTCTAGCCAATACAGAGCATACCTTCCGCATTCGTGCCAAAAATGCTGCTGGCATTGGTAGCTGGAGTGAGATTGTAACCGCCTCGACCCAATTAAATGTACCAACAACGCTGAAAGCTGTACCTGAAGAAACCGCAGTTACGCTGACATGGAATGAAGTTGTTGGTGCAACAAAATATGAGATTGAGGCAGATGGCATAGTGGTTGCTACTGTAAGTGATCTCTTGTATGTCCATAATGGAGTACTTGGTGGAACCATTCATAAATATCGTATTCGTGCCCTGACCGACACCAATGTGAGTGCATGGACAGCAATATTGTCGCAAACTACGTTACCTGCCAGTGTCTCCGGTTTAAGTATTAACTCTGCAACCACAGCGGCTATTGCGCTGAGATGGAGTGCTGTAACTGGAGCTACCGGGTATGATCTGGAGATTGATGGTACGGTGGTTGCCGTGAGTGGAGTAGCTTATACGAAGAGCGGACTTGCACCAAATACGGAGCATACTTTCCGGATTCGTGCCAAAAATGCTTCTGGTGCGGGAGCTTGGAGTGAGATCATAACGGGAATGACTCAATTAACTACATCTGTGCTGAAGGGAACTTCGGACAAAACAAACGTTATTCTGACATGGGAGGCGGCTATGGGTGCTTCGTCTTACGAAATTGAAGCAGATGGGCAAATTGTGGCGACTGTCAATGACACAACGTTTATTCATTCTGACCTGTTACCGTCCAGTTTGCATAAATATGGCATTCGGGCATTCAACGATCAGAACACAAGTGCATGGTCTCCTGTATTAAGTATTAGAACATTGAATTAGGGATATAAAATTTGGGAGCAGGGTTGCGTATATGTGCATCCTGCTCCCTTCTTTTGTTTTGCAAATAGACTATGGCTTCATCAGAGAAAATAAGGTAATCTATAGTTATTATCTATTCGGAAATGGAAGTTTGAGAGGGGCGTTTTAGCGATGAATCTAGGCAATTGTCCTCGCTGTGGTAAATTATATGCGTTGAATTTTCGAGATGTATGCTCGAATTGTATTAAAGAAATGGAACAGGAATATCAGATCTGTGTAGATTATTTGCGCGAAAACAAAGGCACCAATATACAGGAACTATCTGATGCAACAGAAGTTTCGATCAAAACCATTACCAAGTTCATCCGTGAGGGACGGATTTCCATCGAAAATGCCCCGAATATGATGTATCCTTGTGAAGTATGCGGAACATTGATTCGTGAAGGTCATATGTGTGACTCTTGTCGTCATCGCTTGACGAAAGACTTAGCTAGTGCAGCTCGTGATGTAGGTCAGAAGGATAACGGCAATATAGGCGGACGAACCTACAATGCTGTCGACAAACTACGCGATTCATAGGAACGAGGTCTTAAATACAGATCTTGCTATAACAAATGTTTTGAAACGTACCGATAAACTTATTAAAGATTATCGGTTTTTTTTATTATCCTAATCATTTCGATAACATAAAGATAAAGTAAGAAAAACGTATATCAACATAAACTCCTAATCATGGAAGGAAGTGTATTTTGAATGAAAATCAATGAACCGAGTAGAATTGGAGCAATCAATTCATATCAAAGGAACGTTGAATCCAATCAGCAGGCTGATGCCAAGAAGAGCCGCCGTAAGGACGAAGTATCCATTTCTCCGGAGGCGATGAAGATGCTTGAGGAACAAAGTCGTACACAGGATGCAGGACGCATACAACGGATACAGGAACTGAAAGAACAGGTGAGTTCGGGAACGTATCAGGTAGATAGTAGCAAGCTTGCTGACAAGCTGCTGCCGTATTTTAAGTCTTTTGATAAGGAATAGGTGATCACGTAATGGCAGCACTGGACAGATTGATTGCAGTTTTGCAGCAAATGGAACAAAGTCACCGCGATATGCTGGCACTCAGTGAGGTCAAGAGACAGGTCATTGTCAAAAACGATGTGGATGAACTCATTGCCATTCTGAACAAAGAATCCCGTTTCATGAAACAACAGGAGCCATTGGAGATTGAAAGGCAGAGCGCAGTTCACGAATTGCTTCAGGAGCGTGGGATCAAGTCCATGCTGAACCTGAACATTACGGAGATCTCCAAACTGATTTTTGATCCGGCTGACAAACTGCGATTGCTTGAAGTCCAGAAAAAGCTGGCGGAAACACTGCATGAATTAAAGGAAATCAATCAACTGAATCAAAAGTTGATCGAGCAATCGCTGATGTTTATTGACTTATCTATGGACATCTTTGCTTCTCGACCAGAACAGGATGCCACATATCAGCATCCTGCTGATAAGAACGGTAATCCAGGGCGAATCGGTCTGTTTGACACGCGTGCCTGATTAATTAGGGGGAAACCAGGTGACATCTACATTTCATTCAATCGAAACGGCTAAACGCAGTTTGTTCACACAGACGACGGCTCTTAGCACAACAGGTCATAACGTAGCCAATGCCAACACGGAAGGGTACTCACGCCAAAAGGTAAACATGCAGGCCTCCATTCCAATGGAGCCATTTGCATTTCTGCATAGTACAACACCAGGACAGCTCGGTACAGGGGTAGAATTTGACTCCATTACACGTGTGCGTGAGAAATTTCTGGATGACCAGTATCGCAATGAAAATACCAACTTCGGGAGTTGGTCCATTCAACGAGACACGCTTGAGAAACTTGAAGCTATTGTGAATGAACCATCAAACACCGGATTTCGGACCGTTATGGATAACTTCTACAAATCATGGTCAGATCTGAGTAAGAATCCTGAGGATGTTACAGCACGTCGGATCGTGAAAGAAACGACTCTGGCGCTGACAGATGCGATGAACCAGATTAGCCGCCAACTGGGTTCGCTTAGTCAGGATTTGGATAGCAACATCGCGGTCAAAGGTAATGAGATCCAAGGTTACCTGGGTAACATTGCGAACCTTAACAGTGCTATTGTGAAAGTAGAGTCTCTTGGCGACAATGCCAACGATTTACGTGACCAACGTGATCTGATGACGGACAAGCTGTCTAAAATCATGAATGTTACTGTTACGGATTCTCCACAAGGATATCAGATTCAAATGAATGGACAAGCACTTGTTACAGGCGGAGCAGTGCAGGTTGCAGTAGATCCTGCTTTTCTGAATGCCGCGTATACAGCAGGCACGCTCACTAATGGTGAAGTCCACGGCATGATTAAGTCCAGAGACACGTTGGTAAGTGATTACCAGAAACAAATGGATGACTTAGCTAATACGCTTGCCAACGGTGATATTGATATTACTCTTCCTGCGGGTTCTGTCTTGCCGGATAATACTATCCTGGATGGTGTTACATACACGGGTGCAGCACGGACACTAGCTACAGATCTCAAGGTTACGGTCAAAGGTCTGAACGGACTACATCAGCTTGGATACAGCATGGATGGGACAAATACGGGAGGATTACCGTTCTTTACAGCAGCGGATGGCGGGACAGCTATTACAGCTGGCAATATCTCATTAAACGCAGAGATTTTGGCTGATCCAAATAAGATTGCTACTTCGCTCCGCACAACGGATGCTTCTGGCACTGAAACTGTAATAAAAGGTAACAATACACTTGCCATTTTACTTGCGAATCTGAAAGATACGCCGATGAAATCAGCGGACGGTTTACGTAATGCCACGATTGGTGCGCAATTCAGTGCGATTGTGGGACAACTGGGGGTGCAGTCCCAGGAGGCAGCTCGTCAGACATCCAACTCGGAGTTCTTGGTGGAGCAAGTGGATACCCGTCGTCAATCTGTGAGTGGTGTATCACTGGATGAAGAAATGGCGAACATGATCAAGTTTCAACATGCATACAGTGCTTCTGCACGTTTCATGACCACATATGATCAACTTCTCGATAAATTGATTAACTCTACAGGCATGGTAGGCAGATAATAGAAGGGAGTGACCTAACAACCATGAGAATCACGAATAACATGCTTAGTTCACAATTGCTCTTGAACTTGAACCGGAATGCACAGCAGATGAACAATACTCAGACTCAACTGGCAACAGGCCGTAAAATTAACAAACCTTCGGATGATCCGGTAGGGATCACATACTCCCTTCGTTATCGGGCAGAACTTTCATCCAATGAGCAGTATCAGAAAAACGTAGATAGTGCAGTTTCCTGGCTTGAGTTTAACGATACTGTTATGAATCAGGCGGGGAATGTCGTGCAGCGTCTACGTGAGTTGACGGTACAAGCTTCGACAGGAACGAATCCTCAGTCCGCGCTGGACAGTATCAATGAAGAGGTAAAACAGCTTAATGAACAGTTAATTGATATTTCCAATAGTAAGCTTAACGGCAAATATGTATTCAATGGTGAGACCTATGATGTGAAGCCATATGATTTCCCTGCAAATCCAGATGGTACTTTGGATACAACGAATGCTGCTTCTGTTGTTACTGATAAAGGAAAAATTAACTTCATTGTAGGTGAAAGTGTTCAATTGCCTATTAATGTGAGTGGTAATGAAGTATTTGGAACAGAGACGGAAGAAGACAATCTTTTTGTCATCATGAATACGATCATGCAAGCTTTGATGGAAGGTGATCAGAAAGAGCTATCTGATCAGCTGGACAACATCGATAGTCGAATGGGTAAAATGTTGTCGATTCGATCTGAAATCGGCGCAAAGACTAACCGTGTTGACCTGATGATGGGTCGTTTGGAGGATCTCGGTATTAACCTGACAGATCTGCAATCCAAGGTGGAAGATGCGGATTACGCAGAGCTATCCTTACAATCTAAAATTCAAGAAAATATCTATAATGCTTCTCTTTCAGCAGGTGCCAAAATCATCTCGCCATCTCTGGTGGACTTCCTGAGATAATATAAGGAGGAGTTATGTTATGAACACTCTTCCTGTTGTTCAGATTCGAACTACTCCATCTATATTAAACATGGATGCTGACCCTGGACAGTACTCCATTCGTCAACCTAAGGCGGAGGTTCAACTTCATACCAAACCTGCAAAACTGACTGTACAAAGCCATCCAATTGAGCTGAATGTTGATCAAAGCAGGGCATTCTCTGCATATACTGGTGGCAACATGATTGATATGAACGCTCGTATTTATTCGGGGATCCAACAGAAATTTCTGCAAAACATAGCTTCGCGTGTGGAGCAGGGTAATCAGTTAGCGGCTATTCATAAACCGGGAAATACGATTGCTAATATTGTGGGTACCGACTGGAAGCCGCAACCTTTTCCTGAGACGAGAACCCCTGCTTCTTTTGATAATGTGGATATTCGTATCAACACAAGACCTCCAGATATCAGCTATGATCCCGCGGTCTCTGAGATGAACGTTATCGTGAATAAGCCAGAGATTGAGTATCAGAGAGGTAAGCTGGACATTTATGTGAAACAGTACGCATCAGTACAATACACTCCACCAGCCATAGATATGGAGTTATAAGTTATAATGTGAGCTATAGACGGTCTCGGACGCAGCCCTCTATGGCTCTTTTTGTATAAATTCATCGCCAAGGAGGCGTTTATTATTCATATTCAGACAAGCATGTGGGGAGAAGTAGAGGTTCAGGAGAGAGATATATATCAATTTCCAAAAGGGTTACCTGGATTTGAAGAGGAGACTGAGTTCGCGCTAATCCCATGGGAAGACACGTCTTTTAGTTATTTACAATCTGTTCGAGAAAAGGATTTGTCTTTCTTATTGGTAAGTCCATTTACGTTTGTTACGGATTATAGTTTTGAGTTAAGCGAAGTGGATAAGGAAGAATTGGAGATTGTAGAGCAAGTATCTGTATACTCGCTGGTCACAATTCATTCCCAGACGAATCATTCCACAATGAACCTTCTTGCACCTGTTGTGCTCAATCCGGAAAAGCGTCTAGGCAAGCAAGTTATACTCCATCAGTCGATCTATGAAACGCGCCATCTAATCTGGTCAGAAGACGAAGAAGCAAACTCAGTGAAGGGTGGAGTCTAACATGCTGGTATTATCACGAAAAAAGGGTGAATCCATTGTTATTCAGGATCATATTGAGGTGACCGTACTTGCTGTAGAGGGGGATACCGTGCGAATTGGTATTTCTGCACCTAAGCATATAGATATTTTTCGGCAGGAGATATACGCGTCCATTCAGGAAGCGAATCGGGAGTCTGCTACACCTCTCGCAGCCAATATTGAAGCGTTTATGGAACGTTTAAGAAAAACAGAAAATAAAAAAGATTAAAAATATTCCAATTTGCTATAAACAGTTGCTCACCTTCCGTCGATATATAATTTAGACGCTGCTTCGGCAGGGCGGCCGACCTTAATGTCGCGGCGTTTACCACATGGATGTGGAACTAATTTATTTTCAGGGAGGAAATACTCTAATGATTATCAACCATAACGTACCAGCGTTGAACACTCACCGCCAATTGTCCATCAACACAGGTAACACTAATAAAAACATCGAAAAATTGTCTTCCGGTCTTCGTATCAACCGTGCAGGTGACGATGCTGCAGGTCTGGCAATTTCCGAAAAAATGCGCGGCCAAATCCGTGGTTTGGATCAAGCTTCCCGTAACGCTCAAGATGGTATCTCTTTGATCCAAACAGCTGAGGGTGCTTTGAACGAAACTCACTCCATTCTGCAACGTCAACGTGAGATTGCTAACCAATCCGCTAACGGAACAAACACTGATTCCGATCGTCAAGCTCTGCAAGACGAAATGAACCAACTGACTTCCGAGATCAACCGTATCGGTAACACTACTGAGTTCAATACTCAAAAATTGCTTAACGGTGGTATTGGTTCTGGAGACAGTGGTAAGTTGACACAAGCCACAAGCGCTAAAATTACAGCTTCTGTAGCAAATGCCGGGGGTGCGATTACTCTCACCGGAGCAAAGATTACTGTTGACGACATCACATTTGATCTTTCAGATGTAGCCGTTGGTTCTACAGGTGCTGTAGCAGCAGACAATGCTAAAGCTTTGAAAACAGCTTTGGATGATGTGACTTCTGGTGGAGTTAAATTGTCTGAATTGGTAGACATCAAAGTAGGAGCGGGCAATGTACTTGAATTTACTGCTAAGTCTTCAGGTTCCACAAGTAAAATAGAGTTTGCTGGTGCAGGAGCTCTGGGTGTAGCTGCGGCTGCTACTAATACAGGTGATCCATCAACGGTAGAACGTGCTGGAATTGAGGGTGGTAATTCACTTACAGCAGGAGCAGCAAACTTTGCAGTAGGGGCAACGTTGAAATTTACAGTTGGTTCTGAAAGTGAAGTTACGGTCAACCTTAACAGTGGAACTCTTCCAAAAACCTATGACACTACTAATGCTGATGCAAATGTAGCTAAAGCTGCTATGGATAGCCTGATTAAAGATCTCAATGCATCTCTGCAATCAGCTGGATTGGATAGCAAGATCACTGCTTCCTTGTCGAAGGATAACAAAATCCAATTCATCTCGGAAACAGGAAAAGATATCAAACTAGGCACTACACCTGCAGCAGGCGTAGGACTTAGCAATGCAGCAACTATTGGTAATATTGATCAAGTCGTTGGTGCTGGTGCACAAGGTGTGGGCTTCTCAACTAAGTTCCAAATTGGTGCAAATACAGGTCAATCCATGTCCTTGCAAATTAACGATGTCCGTGCATCAGCACTGGGTATCACAGGTAACGCTGGACAAGCTGGTTTCACGAAAGATAATGCCGTTACTAACGGTTCTAACGATATCAAAGCTGAAGCAGCTTTGAACATTTCCACTCGTGAAGATGCTTCCAAAGCAATTGCAGTTTTGGACAAAGCAACTTCCTTGGTTTCCAGCGAGCGCGCTAAGCTGGGTGCTGTTCAAAACCGTTTGGAGCACACAATTAACAACTTGGGAACTGCTTCCGAGAACTTGACAGCTGCTGAGTCCCGTATCCGTGACGTTGACATGGCGAAAGAAATGATGAGCCAAACGAAAAACAACATCCTGGCTCAAGCAGCTCAAGCAATGTTGGCTCAAGCAAATCAGGCACCTCAAGGTGTACTGCAATTGCTGAGATAATTAAAACTTTAGCAGAAGTTTATTTTAAGTGCATTCCTAATCATTTAAAGAGAAAGCCCCACTTGGTGGGGCTTTCTTGTTATAGTTTTATTGCAGATATAAGATGAAATTTGCATAAGGGGACAAGGATAATGAATTTATTGAATCGTAATATTGAAATTCTATCGGCTAACCCCGACCATTGGATTGGGGCGCCAGATGAAAATGAACTAAAACAATCTTCTGTTGAAGTGGATAGTGAGGGAAAAGAATTATTTTTGGATGGGAATAAAGTTTTTACTTTGAAAAGTGATTTCGATGCTTCAAATCGACCCAATCCATTAAAAAGAGAGCTTATTTTTGTTGTTGGCATACAATCTGTTGAGGAAATTAATAAGGTTATTGAATTGATGGGGAATGAGTCTTTATTAGTCATTATTGAACCTAATGGTTCACTATTTAATTACTCATTGAATCAGAAAGATCTTTCTTTTCTTCATACAACAACTGGAGCCGTTTTATTTGCCGATAAGATCAGCAACTTATCATTATTTCTAGATAAATTTCTATCGATGAATGCTATCTTTTACATGAAAACTATAAAATTTTATTTTACACACTTTTATCGTGAACAAGACATTCAGTCAAGTTTAGCAATAATAAGAGTAATAAAAGAGATTGTAAACTATAAAACGATGTTATATGGCAACTCTGTAGAGGATAGTTTGATTGGGTTGAAGCATCATATGATGAATCTTAAGCATCTCACTCGTTCTAAGGATGTGTCTCTACTTAAGAACAAAATGCGCGATGTACCAGCTGTTGTTGTTGCTGCTGGTCCGTCTTTAAATAAAAATCTTGAACAATTGCATGATTTAAAAGATAACGTAATCATTATTGCTGTGGACACGATTGCTCAACGTCTTTGCGATGAAGGAATCATTCCCGACTTTATATGTTCTATTGAACGAGGAATTGAAACATATACGTACTTTTACGAAGGTAAGACTTATCCTGTACATTCCACACTAGTTGCTCCGCTTGTTCTTTATCCTGAGATTTTTGAAGAGCACCCTGGAGAACTAATAATACCTATGCGGGGAAATGTAGGCGAATTTATCTGGCTAAAAGATGTTCTTGGACTAAATGGCGACAGTTCTATCAGTATTGGTCTATCTTGTGCTCATGTGGCCTTTGGCATTGCTGAGCATATTGGAGCATCACCCATTATCTTGTTGGGACAAGATCTGGCATATGGAGAATCGGTTGGAGAAACACATGCAGGAGGAACTATTTATGATGATAAAGAACTGACCAGCAGTATGTTTTCAAAAATTGATGAGTTGGAAACTGAGGGTTACTATGGAGGTACGGTTCCTACGACAGAAACTTGGAATACTTTCCGTACTTGGTTTGAGATAGAAATTGCTACTAAGAAGCTAGATGTGATTAACGCAACAGAAGGTGGAGCAAAGATTGCCTATGCTCAGCAGTTGAGTTTAGCAGAAGTGGGACGGAAATATTGCAATTCCAGAATAAAACCTGTACCGGAAATATTGCAGGAAATTGATAACTATCCTCTTGAGATACAGCAAATGAAGCAAGCTATGAGAGAGCAGTATAAATATTTTTTAGATATTAAACTACAATTTGAAAAACAGCAAAAACAGGTCAGACGTCTTAAAATAAATAAAAATTTCTCCAAAGCTGAATTAAAGGAAGCGCTAAAGAAGATTGATCGGACAGAAGACTTTTTTAAGATCGTTCTGGATAATTGGTTACTGCGCCATTGCTTACAGCCAGCAATGATTAATTCTGTTTGGAATTTATATGATATTGAGCGCGTCATTATTTCTGATAATGTTATTAAAGCTCAGCATATTAATCTCGGTTTCTTGGACATTGCTGTGTATACCCTGAATGAAATTACGTCTTTGTTAGCAGAAGTGGGTGAAAGTTTGGGGGAATAGGGTTAATTCGTTGAGCGAATATTTGTTGCACAGTAAGAAAAAAGGGTGCTGATGGTTTTATTGGCTCTCATTTAACGGGGAAATGACGTCAACGCATTTGTTAACTATAATTTCCACTATGGAGTGATTTTTACCTTGCTTTTGTTTTCTCGCTGATTCATAGTGTTTTACCTTGCGCAATTCAAGAGGGTGTAGGTGGAGGTGGTGATTTGCACCAACATTTTCTTTGAAAGTTTAGGTGGGAACAGAGTTAAGGATAGTCGGGTTCCATAACTGTGAGATAGTGGTTGTGATCGCACGAAGGATCTTCAGATTTCGTTCTTTGGCTGTTACCCTCCCATGTCAACCTGGGTCTATGTCCTTACATTCCTTCGTTCTACATCTAAGGGGGGGCCGATTCTGTGCTCCTTTAAAGGTTCGTTATCCGTATGGAACGTTATGCTACGATTTCTTCGGCGTCTCAGTTGTCTTCGTTGTTCACTTGTGAATAATGCAAAACGATGGGGTTTTGGCTTCGCTCCTTATAATGCTTGTGAGTGACTTAAAGGCTACATTCTTAGCCACTAGCGGTAGGACTGCCCGGAACAAAAGCAACCGTAAGCGGGATCTCCCTCATCGTCATGAGCAAAGCTTTACCGACCCAGTCCTTAAAGACATCGACATACTCTGGAAAAGACCAGTCATCCAGTTAAAGTGGCTTCCGAGTATTTCTCATTTCGAACGAGGACTGAGATGACCATGGCATCTTTATAGTCGCTTTTTCTCTGTAAGTTGCCCTAAAGTTTTTTGTCTTGCTGACATGATGCAAATTCACTAAAACAATCTGAATACTTTGTTCTAGAAGATATGCCACGAGCGACAATCAGTAATGTCCGGTTGGCTATACCACCACGTATTGCCATACGTTTGTCCAAGCTCCTTCATCCATGCCTTTTATATAACCCAATTCTTCGCCTATTTGTTTAAACTGACATTCACCAAGTTCGTTTATCAAAAATTTCACTCCACATTTCAGTAAGGATTAGGGAAGCTCCAAAGTAGGTCATCAAGGAGACTCTCTTCATTTCATTTGACTTTGCCTCAAACCCTAAAAAATTCCTGGTACTACGCCGATATATACTATAAATGCGAAATAGTTGGAGGTCGTTCAAGGGTGAACATTCAATTTTCCTTATCTGCTGCCTCATCTGCAAGTAATCCTGCTATAGAGGTGCAGCACCCGGCAGGCGCTTCTCAAGCGGGAACCGACACAGCAAACATCAGGACAGCGAAAGAAGCCTATAGTAAAGAAAAGCAGGGATTAAATCTATCTATGGGAGAAGAACTACTGATCCGTAATATTGACCGAGCAGTGAAAGCACTACAAGGTCCGGAGACCACGCTGGACATCAGCATCCACGAGAAGACACATGATATCATGGTCAAGGTGCTAAACAAGGAAACGGGAGAAGTGCTTCGCGAGATACCGCCTGAGAAGACACTGGATTTGGTAGCCAAGATGATGGAGATAGCGGGCATCCTGATCGACGAGAAAGTATAAAGGTACAAAGTAACTTAACGAGCGAGGAGTGAATTTATGCGTATTAACGGATTTTCTGGTATGGACATCGATCTTATGGTCAAGGAAATGATGACAGCCAAAAGGGCCCCGCTAGATAAATTGAACCAAAAAAAGACGTCACTGGAATGGCAACGTGACAGTTATCGTGAATTAAATAGTAAGATGTATGAGTTCCGTAATACCAAGCTACAACAGACATACAGACAGTCAACAGCGCTTAATACACAAAAGGCAGTTGTAACAGGCAACACAGATGCGGTTAAAGCAGAAGCAGGTGCGGCAGCTAATGGTATTAAAATGGAAGTCTCGGTTGCACAGCTTGCTACTGCAAAAGCTCAAGAAACCGATGGGAAGGGCCAAGGTTATAGTTCAAGACAGTCGCTAGCTGAATTAGCAAATGGCATAAAATTCGGACAACCAACGACAAGTATAGGTACAAGCGATAATACAAAAGAATACAAGGTCAAAATTAATGACGTAGAAATGACTTTTACGGGGCAGGACACAGTCTCTTCTATTATTGCAAAAATCAATAGTAAAACAGACTTAAACGTAAAAGCTAGTTTTGATGAACTTACAGGAAAGTTTACCATTGCCTCTAAAGATCTGGGCAGTAAAGGCACCCTTAAAGTTGAGGCACCAGGCGCTGGGAATAATTCGCTAATGGATCTATTTGGACAAAACTCTACTGCAGTGATCACTGAAGTTGCGGCGAAGGATGCTATTGTTCTAATCAATGGTATGAAGTTAGATCCCCCACCTACAAGTAATGTGATCACTTACAATGGAGTGCAAATGAATTTGCTTTCAACAACTGCAAGTTCATTTACGGAGAATAATGGTGCAATTACACTGAATGGTGATAAACCTTTTACAATTAATACACAAAATGATCCTGATAAGGCTCTTACAACGGTTAAGTCATTTATAGAAGATTATAATAAAATGCTAGATTTGTTAAACACCAAGGTTAGTGAAGAGAAGTATCGTAGTTTCCAACCGTTAACTACAGAACAACGTAGCGCTATGTCAGAAAGTGACATTAAGTTGTGGGAAGAGAAAGCCAAAAGTGGTCTTCTTAAGAATGATGATATCCTTACGAACTTAGCTTCAACGCTGAGAAACATTATGGGCGAGAAAATGGGAGAACTAAGTAGTATTGGAATAACAGGCGGTAAGTATTATGAAAATGGAAAAATATACTTGGATGAGGATAAGTTTAAAAAAGCCATCCTTGATAATCCTCAGCAGGTTTCTGATTTATTACAAGGTACGGGTGCTGGTGCCGATAGCTCCATTTTTGGCAAGATGTATAAAGAGATGGATACAGCAATGAGCAAAGTTGCAGAACGTGCCGGTACAACTAAATTTAGCGGTGATATTAACAGTCTATTCAAGGAAGAGAGCGTCATGGGTAAAACGCTTAAAGGCTATAATACTCAGATCACAGCCTTGGAAAAACGCTTGAGTGCTCTTGAAAATCGTTACTACAAACAATTCACGGCTATGGAAACGGCTATGAGTAAGTATCAAAGTCAGTCTTCAAGCTTATCCAGTTTCTTCTCCAGCTAAGTTAACTTAAAGATTGAAAGGGTGTAAATATGATTAAGTCTCCATATGATCAATATCGTCAGTCGTCCGTTCAGACCTCTTCACCGGGTCAGTTGTTGATAATGTTGTATGATGGGGCTATTCGTTTTGTACGGACAGCGATTGATGGATTGGGTGCCAAGGATTATCAGAAGGTTAGTTTGAATCTCGGTAAAGCACAAACTATTGTTAGTGAGTTATCAGTTACATTGGATCGATCTTCTGATATTGCAGAGAATCTTAATGCTCTGTATGAATATATTAATTATCTTCTTATTGATGCTAATACGAAGAAGGTTGCTGAGCCAGCTGAGGAAGCTTTGGGTTATTTGAAAGAGTTGAAAGAGACCTGGGTTCAGGCAAGCAAAATGGTATCCTCATCTGAGCTTGGAGCCGTTCATGGATGATTTGATTAAGGAGCTAGAGCAGCTAACGCAAGATATTATGCTTCAGATTGATGAAGTGAGTTCAGATGAATTGGAACTATTTGTGGACAAGCGTCAGAACATTATTGATTCTATTTTAAAGCAGGATCAGCGTGAAGCTTCAATATCTCAACAAGCAAGGCTTAAGAGGATTATGGATAATGATCAAACCATTCTGATGCGCATGAACAGTTTGAAGATCGAAGCCAAGGACTGGCTCATTCAACGCAAGCACGCTAAAGTACAAAAGAATGCATATGAGACGTCTTACGCAGTGGACAGTATTATTGTAGACACTAAGAGATACTAAAGCATATTATAGAGGAATGTGAGATATCTAAAAGGGTTATTCTCGCATTTTAAGCTATTTATGCAAGAGGTGCGGACAATCTTGCATATCGTTATAGACACCGATATGTGAGAAGGATGAGATGGGACTGCATACTAAAAAAATACGTTTTGTAGTGATTTAGATAATATAGTATATTTTATTGAATAAGGACTCACTGTCGAATGACCAATATTAAATAGTATGTTTAAAAGGGCTTGACAGCCTTGTGAAGCATCCAAACGACGAGTTCGTGGTTAGCGTATTGTGAACAAACTCATTGGATTATCAATATGGTGCCGAACAAAGTGCGTATACCATGCCTTGTGGGGCATAGAGTAGCTAGACCTGTGTGCTGCATTTTGAAAAAAATCATAAAATCTTTCAATGCGTAGCTGATCTATTAAACCATTCTACTCTGTCTCACTCATCCAATAGGAGGAGAGCGAGAAAAATATTTAGTTTATATGGATTGCACCCCTTAGAATAGACATTGGGAAAACCTCATGGTTTAACCGATGAAATTCTAGGGGGTGCATTTTTATATCGTTATTAAGGGACAAAAGTTCAAAGCGTATTTGGAGAAGGTTAAAAAGAGACGACTCGTTTGAATACTGTTGAGGGGTGGACTTAACTAGAATTAATAACCATTTGTGGATTCATGGCCCCAGGCGAATGAAGCGTTGGATGCGAAAATACCGGGAACAAGGCGAGTTCGGACTAATGGACCAGCGAGATCGATGGAAAGAATACTTGGATCAAGACCGATATGTGCAAAACCTGAAACGGGAGAATTGGTTGCTAAAAAAGTGCCTGGTAAACCTGAAAGGGGGAAGCAAACAAGAAAGAAAGAAAGAAATCAGGTCATGGAAAAGGCAGCTACCTACGGAGATATACAGAAACTCTGCTACGTGTTTGGCGTGTCCCCGAGAGAGGTGTATGCCTATTTAAAATGTAAACGAATAGATCCCGATGTAATGTCGAAGAGACAGGTGCTTCAAACGTATCAGCGAGATGAAGGGAAATATGGCTATCGGCAGCTTCAGTTGTCCCTTTGGCAGGACCATGGGATTTGGATGAGCCACAAAGAGATGCTTCGGATCATGCAAACGTTCGGTATTTAATCCCCCCCCCCCCCCCCCGAATTCGTCGTAAACGACGCTCCAGTAGTTCGTGTGCACCTGCTCAGCGTGTAGCAGAAAACCAGTTGAAGCAAGGCACCTTTACGAAAAAACTAAATTAGAATGTGTAAACGACATTACCCAGTATCGGATTGGAGAGCGCTGAGTGTACCTTTCAGCCATAAAGGATCTGTTAAATGACGAAATTGTGGCCTGCGAAATTGGCAAACGTAGCGACAATGAACTATTGCTCCGTACTTTCATCAAAGCATTTGCAAAGCAAAAAAGACGTAACCGGACTGATCGTTCACGCGAGGATCAGTACACGTCACATGCTTACCCTGGCATTCTGCCAAAGGTTGGCGTCCAAATCAACATGTCTAGCCGAGGGAATTGTTATGGCAACGCCTCTATGGAGAGCTTCTTTCTCGCATCTTAAAACGGAAAGTCTCTACCTTTATGATATCCGAACGAATAAGGTCTTTTTCAATGTCTACAAAATGGAGATTTGACCACAATACACTAAGTTGTTTTTTTTGCTCTAAGGATTCATTGAAGCTTGTTATAAACCGATATATGATAGTAAAGTAGATTATTTAAGCTTATGAATTGTAGGCCGAAGTTGGGCACTTTGCTGGTGTAATAAAAAAAGCTTCATGTGTATGGCATTGAATGTTCACCACATTTTAATATATAAGAATTAGTCTGAATGTATCTAAAATAAATAGATATCTTTAATAATGGAACTTTGTAAGATTGACGAGCTCAGGAAAATTAGTACCAATATAAAAGAAAATGATGAATAGCATGTGAATGGACTGGAGGTTATGTAGTATGTTTAATAACAAAATAATATTAATTACTGGGGGAACTGGATCAATAGGTAGCGAAATTGTGCGGAGTTTATTGACCTATCGTCCAAAAGCAATACGGATTTTCAGTAGAGATGAAAGTAAGCAATTTGACTTACAACAGGAGCTTAAAGAATTTGATAATATAAGATATTTAATTGGTGATATTAGGGATAAACAAAGGCTTGGGTATGCGATGGAAGATGTTGATCTTATTTTTCATGCAGCTGCCTTAAAACATGTTCCTTCTTGTGAGTATAATCCGATGGAAGCCATCAAAACGAATGTTATAGGTGTACAAAATATAATCGAAACAGCTATTGAGCACAATGTTGAGAAGGTCATTGCTATAAGTACAGATAAAGTTGTAAACCCGACAAGTACAATGGGTGCGACCAAACTATTGTCTGAAAAACTGATCTCGGCTGCGAGTTTCTACAAGGGTAGCAAACGAACCATATTTGCATGTGTTCGTTTTGGAAATGTAATGGGTTCGAGAGGGTCGGTGATTCCTTTGTTCAGGAATCAGATTGTTGAGGGTAGACCTCTAACGGTTACGCACGCGGAAATGACGCGGTTTATGATGTCCATTCCACAAGCTGCTCAATTGGTCATCGATGCTGCAAAATATTCTCAAGGCGGTGAGGTATTTGTACTCAAAATGCCAATCCTTAAAATTACGGATCTGGCAAAGTGTCTGATTGATTCATATGAACAAGCGGGAACTCTAAGTTATTCCGGTGAGATGATTGAAACGGGTATTCGACCTGGAGAAAAATTATATGAAGAGCTTATGACCCTGGAAGAATCGGAAAGAGCTTTAGAGAATGAACAAATGTTTATTATTCCGTCTCTATTCCTGGCGAACGAATATCACTATGAAGGTTTTAGAAAAGCAGAGCATCAAGAATATTCTTCCAAAACAGCCAAACAAATTTATACAGCAGAAATTAGAGAACTTATTGAAGCTAGTGGTCTAGGTTTCTCAAAAGTTGTGCTATGAATAAAACAGCTAAATGTCTGGCAGTGATCCCTGCACGGGGGGGATCGAAAGGATTGCTTCGAAAAAATATAAGAATTCTTGGCGGAAATCCGTTAATCAAATATACCATTGAAGCTGCTCTTAAAAGCAGATGTATGGATGGAGTAGTTGTATCCACAGATAACAATGAAATAGCGAGCATAGCGAAGTTGGCTGGGGCTGATGTTCCTTTTCTTCGTCCGGAGGAGCTGGCTACTGACCAAGCAGCGAGTATTGATGTTTTACAACATGCAGTTCATTTTTATGAGCTTAAACTGAATCTTCATTTCCAATATATTATGTTGCTTCAGCCTACCTCTCCGTTACGAAATGATTACGATATCCGTGAGGCCTATAATTTATTTATAACCCAAAAGGCGGATTCATTACAAAGTGTTACGTTAGCCGATACCCATCCCTATCTTTTAAGGGAATGGAATCAGGGAATAATTCAACCTTATTTGAAAGATCAAGTCGAAAACCTTAGAAGGCAGGAGTTGCCTGACCTTTACATGTTAAATGGAGCAATATATATAATTAAAAGAGATCTGCTGATGATTGAAAACTTGATGATAGGTCCAAAGAATATCGGCTATGTCATGCCAAAAGAACGATCTGTAGATATTGATGATGAAATGGATTTAAAGTGGGCAGAATTTCTTATGCAAAATCGAGTGTAATATAATTCATATAACGATGTATCAATTTGATAGAGAGGAAGTATACATGAATGGGCAAATATTTATCAAAAATTAACGCTGGTTCGGTGTATATTATTGCAGAAGTAGGGGTGAATCACAACGGAACTTTGGAACGTGCGCTTCAGTGTGTGGATCAAGCTGCGATATGTGGGGCAGACGCAGTTAAGTTCCAAACGTTTGACAGCAAAAAACTAGTAACTAGGCATGCTCAAAAGGCAGAATACCAAGCTGAAAACACAGGGATTTCAGGCAGCCAATTGGAGATGCTACAAAAATTGGAGTTAAGTCATTCCGAATTTATAGATATCAAAAATTACTGTGACAAGAAAGGAATTGATTTTCTTTCAACCCCTTTTGATGAGGAAAGTGCTCAATTTTTAGATTCTATTGAAGTGGATGCTTTTAAAGTCAGCTCTGGCGATTTAAATAATACTCCCTTTCTCCAGCAACTTAATCAGTATGGCCGACCAATTATACTTTCTACTGGTATGTCTGATATGAATGAGATAAGGGAATCAATAAAAATTTTTACAAAAAGTAATGTTTCTTTGCTCCATTGTACATCAGATTACCCTGCTCCTTTAGAGGACGTTAACCTACTTGCAATGAAAGCAATGGCGGATGAATTTGGCAGAATCATTGGTTACTCCGACCATACAGATGGTATTGAAGTGGCTGTTGCTGCTGTAGCAATGGGTGCAAAGATTATAGAAAAGCACTTTACATTGGATCGTAGCCTTCCTGGCCCGGATCACCTAGCATCTTTGGAACCATCAGAGTTCTCTACTATGATCGAGGCCATTCGAAGAGTGGAAAAGGTACTGGGTAATGGAATTAAGCGTTGTATGCCATCTGAAGAAAACACTAAGGCAGTTGCAAGGAAAAGTCTTGTTGCAGGCCGATCATTACAAGCTGGTGATACACTTCAAGAAAAAGATATTCATATTAAGCGTCCTGGAACAGGAATTGAACCTAAATTTTATACTGAATTTATTGGTAAGAAACTCACCAAGGATATTGTTGAAGATCAATTATTATCATGGGAAGATTTTCGATGAAAAAAATTGTAGTGGTTACCGGAACTCGAGCCGACTATGGCATTTATTATCCTGTTTTAAAAGCGATTAATGCAGAAGAAACCCTTGATCTGCATCTTTTAGTAACGGGCATGCATTTGTCTCCACAGTTTGGTAATACCGTGGAACAGATAAGACAAGATGGATTTCAAATCTCAGCACAGGTGGATTGTCTGCTGCAAGGCTCCTCACATGCCAACATGTCTCGTTCTATAGGATTGGCTATTATCGGAATGACTCAAGCGTTGGAAACCATTCAGCCAGATGTGGTTGTAGTGCTGGGAGATCGGGGAGAAATGCTTGCAGCAGCTATCGTGGCTTCTCATACTAATATTCCCCTCGTCCACCTGCACGGGGGGGAAGTGACAGGCACTATTGATGAATCCGTTCGCCACGCGATCAGTAAATTGGCACATATACATCTGGTCGCTACCGAAAAGAGTGAAGAAAGATTAATTAGACTCGGTGAGGATCCATGGAGAATTCAAGTCGTAGGCGCCCCCAGAATCGAAACGATAATGAATACTGTACTTCCTAACTATGAGCAAACCGCAAATAAATACAATATTCACCTAAAAAGTAAATATGTTTTATTTGCATATCATCCTGTCACTACCCAATCAACAAATTTGCAGATGTTGGCTAGGATGCTGCAGGTGTTGTTGAACCAGGGATACGAGATTATATGTATTATGCCCAACTCAGATGCAGGATCAGATGCACTAGTTGATATTTATAATCAGTTTGTTGGAAATCTTGGTGTGCATCTTATAACCAATTTTGAGCCGTTGGATTATCTGGTGATGCTGAAGCATGCAGAGATTTTAGTAGGGAACTCATCCTCAGGAATCATTGAAGCCGCCTCATTTAATAAACCAGTTATTAACATTGGTGTTCGACAAGGGCACAGAGAACGTTCTTCTAACGTGATTGACATTCAAGAGGACGATATTGAGCTTCAAATGGCACTGGAAAAAGCAATATCACCAGACTTTCAGAAGGATATCTCTGAAACAAAAAATGTATATGCTAAAGAGAATACAAGCAGTCTCATCGTCAATATTCTCAAGAATATTAGTTGGTCTGAACAACTGATTCAGAAAACAATTACGTATTAATTGTGAATGGCACTCCGTGGTATTTGTATTTTAGCATGAATAAGGAGGTCTTTTTCTGGGCTATATTATCTTTGGTGCGGGTGGTCACGGAAAGGTAGTGTTGGATAACCTACATTCATGTGGTGAAAAAATCATTGGAGTTATGGATGATCATATGAGAGGGACTGATTGGAGGGGAATCCCGTTGCTCGGTGGATTAGACCGGCTAGAAAAGATTAACCTTAAGTATCCACAAAGCCTCTATATCATAGCAATTGGGCATAATGCTACAAGAGTCAAACTAGCTAACATTTTTGAACAGAGCAATGTTCAATTTGGAAAAGCGATACACTCAACTGCGATTATAGGATCTAATGTTGTCATAGGCGATGGAGCCGTTATTATGGCTAATACAGTAATTAATGCTGATGCTCACATAGGTAGACATGTTATTGTGAATACGGCTGCTACGGTTGATCACGATTGTCTTATAGGTGATTTCGTCCACTTGTCACCTGGTGTTCATCTGGCTGGTGGTGTGGAGATCGGTTATTCTGCTCATGTTGGGGTTGGTGCGAGTATAGTTCCACAAGTTAAGGTTGGTAGAGGGACTATTGTGGGTGCAGGAGCTGCTGTTATTCAAAGTCTTCCTGAGCAAGTATTGGCTGTAGGGTGCCCAGCGAAAATCAATAAATATTTCAAAAGCAAGGGATGAAAAGCACATGTCAGAGCGTAATCGTATTTATTTGGCCTCTCCCCATATGAGCGGGTTGGAACAACGATATATCAATGAAGCATTTACGAGTAACTGGGTTGCACCGCTCGGACCCAACGTAGATGCTTTTGAACAGGAACTGGCTGATTATGTTGGTAGTGCAGGAGCCGTTGCTTTAAGTTCCGGAACAGCTGCTATCCACTTGGCTTTAGTTCTGCTTAATGTACAAGCAGGAGACATTGTTTTTTGTTCTTCTTTGACCTTTGTTGCCAGTGCCAATCCAATCTTATACCAGAAAGCAACGCCTGTATTTATTGATTCTGAACCTGGTAGCTGGAATATGTCTCCACTGGCTCTGGAGCGTGCCATGAAGGTTTATGCAGATAAAGGTCAAAAACCAAGAGCGGTCATTATAGTGAACTTGTATGGGCAAAGCGCAGACTACGATTCACTAAAAAAAATATGCGATGGGTACGGTGTGCCTATTATTGAAGATGCTGCTGAATCGCTTGGAGCTACATATAAGGGGCGAATGAGCGGAACGATTGGTAAGTTTGGCGTGTACTCGTTTAACGGTAATAAAATCATAACCACCTCAGGTGGTGGAATGCTTGTTTCAGATGATGTTGAGAGCTTGAATAAAGCAAAATATTATGCTACTCAAGCAAGGGACATAGCTAAGCATTATCAACATAGTCAGATTGGTTACAATTATCGGTTGAGCAATGTGCTCGCAGGTATTGGACGTGGCCAGCTTCAAGTACTAAACCAGCGAATTGAACAGAAAAGAACGATTTTTGACCGATACTTTAGAAGTCTCTCTGATAGTGGTAGTTTTAATTTTATGCCAGAAGCTAGTTATGGAAATTCAACGCGTTGGTTAACAACAGCTTTGGTCTATAACGATAAACAAAACGATAATATTGAATCAATCATTAATCATTTGGAAGAAAACAATATTGAGTCCCGTCCTGTGTGGAAGCCACTTCATCTGCAGCCGATTTTTGAGGGGACCGATTATTACTGTCATTACGATAATGAAGATGTGAGTAAAATGTTATTTAACCATGGGATTTGTCTGCCTTCTGATACCAATATGGGAGAGGAAAATCAATACTTGGTTATAGATCAAATTAAAAAGATGACGGGTTTTCAAACCGAGTACGACAGTTTCTCTGTGAAAGGTTCGTGAATGATTCTCCAAACCTAACATTTTAGAGATCTAACCATTCCCCAAAATCCCCAATTAATCTACAAAAAATTCCAAGAAAACATTTACGTTTCCAATTGACAATGGATAACTTTGGATGGTATTATCTGAATTGTGGGCAGAGGTTAAGGCCGAAAGCTTCACTTCATTTGATGACGAAGGGAATGTTAGTGCATGCAAGGTAAAGTAAAATGGTTCAACGCAGAAAAAGGTTACGGTTTCATTGAGACTGAAGACGGCGGCGACGTATTCGTACATTTCTCCGCAATTCAATCCGAAGGATTCAAAACTTTGGAAGAAGGTCAATCCGTAGAATTCGACATCGTCGAAGGCGCGCGTGGACCGCAAGCAGCTAACGTAATCAAATTATAATCATCCGGACAATCCGACCTACATATATGGTTAGATGGTTACCAAATTGAATTATCGCTAGCATCAGACTCCGGTACTTTCCGGGGTCTTTTTTTGTTTCAATAGATTAGAGATTTGAGAATCATCCGAGTAACATTTTTCTATTGAATTTAATAGATTCAATAGATAGATTGAAGTTCATTTTACATATTAGATTGAGCTGGCCCAAAAACGGTTAAATACATCATCAAGCGCCTAATAATTCATACCAAGTAAATATTCGATTATGGCTGAATATGATGAAATATCGCGAAATATGGCGTTATGCCTACGTTGGCAGATGTGGCTTGAACAGATGTCATTATTCGGTCACCGGGAGTTTTTACATGGCGCTTACATTCGTGTTATAATGAAGTGGCAAAGGAAAAAGGAGGAGTGCCCTATGAATTTAAGTATTCGAGGTCAACAAATCGAGGTTACTGATGCTTTGAAGGATTATGTCGACAAAAAGTTGAGTAGACTCGAGAAGTATTTCGATGCACCCCTTAACTCTGACGGTGCTGTTACATTGAGCACGACGAGAGGTTTGCATACGGTAGAGGTGACGATCCCTTTGAAAGGCATTGTGCTCCGCGCCGAGGATGAGAGCGACGATATGTACGCATCCATTGACTCCGTGGTGGACAAGCTGGAACGTCAGATCCGCAAACACAAAACAAAAATTAACCGTAAGTTCCGCCAGGAAGGTAGCCTGAAGACACTCTTCGTTGAAGATCCAACAGGTACTGTAGCTACAGCTGAACTGGATGCGGACACGGATGACGATGATCTGGAAGTTGTACGTACGAAACGCTTTATGTTGAAACCAATGGACGTGGAAGAGGCCATCCTCCAAATGAACATGGTTGGTCACAATTTCTTCGTATTCTCCAACATTGACAGTGAAGAAGTTAGCGTTGTTTACAAACGGAACGATGGTAAGTACGGATTGATCGAACAAGGTTAATCTTAACGTACAGGATCACCGGATCGAACTTGCATATGAATATCTGATAATAATGAAGACAGGGACTGTAGTTCCCTGGATTAGACTTAACAAGAGCTTCCATCCCTTAGGGATGGGGCTCTTTTGTGCGTAGAGGAGCTGGGAAATGACCTTTGGAAATAAAATGGTGAAACTATTCCCTATGCTGCTGCGTCTAATAGATAGTAAGAATAATCATAATTGGTACAAGTTTATCACCAGATTCGGATGTTCACGAAAATATTCGTACGCCTACATTTGAGAACTGGATATGAGATTTCCATCCAAATTTACCATCAAAATTCGTTGACAGAGCTGTCTATCCTGCAAAACGAAACATGACAATCGGACGCTTCCGCTAACGACTATGATTTTTTGCACTTAAACTCGGTTTGATATGTCTCAGAAGTTCAAAGAAGTGTGCCGTGGCGTGTTGCGGCGGCTCTTACAAACTGTTACAATTTATGCAAAGAGAATCATTGTCCTGATGAGGAATTGTCAACGAATGATCGCTAATCATAATCAATGACAGGCACAGCACCATGAACATGATTCGCAAGGCTCGGGCTTCGGCTAGATTTTTAATAACCGAATCCGTTTGAATACCGAATCAGCTTCATGAGAACCCTTGGCAAGCCTGGAGTTGATTCATCCATATTACTTTTTATATTGTTTGTCACCCCCGGGCAAGTGGATGCAATATCCATCCGATGGTGTCGCGTGGCGGCAACAGGGGGTCTATTCTGTTTTGCACGAAAGGGGTATACCATGCTAGGACTTGTCAAAAAGATCTTCGGCGACATGAATGAACGTGATGTTAAACGTCTGATGAAGACGGTCGATGTGATCAATAAACTGGAACCACAATTTCAGGCGTTGTCTGATGAACAACTGAAAGGTAAAACGGACGAATACCGTGCTCGTATTGAAAAGGGAGAAACAACAGATGAGCTTCTTCCAGAGGCATTTGCAACCGTACGTGAGGCTTCACGCCGTGTACTGGGCAAACGCCACTACGATGTACAGATGCTGGGTGGTATCGCTCTGCATGAAGGCCGTATTTCCGAGATGAAAACGGGTGAAGGTAAAACGCTGGTAGGAACACTTCCGGTATATCTGAACGCGTTGATGTCCAAAGGTGTTCACGTGGTCACGGTCAATGACTACTTGGCACAGCGGGATAGCCAGGAAATGGGACAAATCTATGAATTCATGGGCATGTCGGTAGGGGTTAACCTGAGCGGTATGGACCATGCTTTGAAACAACATGCATATGCATGTGATATTACGTACGGAACGAACAACGAGTTTGGATTTGACTATCTGCGTGACAACATGGTTCTGTACAAAGAGCAAATGGTACAACGTCCATTGTTCTTCTGTATCATTGATGAAGTAGACTCCATCCTGGTCGATGAGGCGCGTACGCCACTCATTATCTCTGGACAAGCTCAGAAGTCGACGGATATGTACTATGCAGCAGATCGTTTTGTGAAACGTTTGGTGCCGGAAGAAGACTTTACGGTAGACATTAAGGTGAAATCCGTAGCGTTGACTGAGGCGGGCGTGGCAAAAGCAGAGAAAGCATTTGGTATCGAGAACTTGTATGATCATGCCAATGTAACTCTCAACCATCACATTGTACAGGGCTTGAAAGCAAATGCAATCATGCGTCGTGACGTGGATTATGTGGTCAGTGATGAGGAAGTCATGATCGTCGATGAATTCACAGGTCGTCTGATGTCTGGACGTCGTTACAGTGATGGATTGCACCAAGCGATTGAAGCCAAAGAAGGCATTGAAGTACAAAACGAGAGCATGACGCTTGCTACGATTACCTTCCAGAACTATTTCCGGATGTACCGTAAACTTGCGGGTATGACGGGTACAGCGAAAACCGAGGAAGAAGAGTTTAAAAAAATCTACGGTCTCGAAGTACTGCAAATTCCAACCAACCGCCCAAACAAGCGGGATGACATGGCAGATGTCGTGTACAAGAGCATCGATGGCAAGTTCAATGCCGTTGTAGAAGAGATCGTGGCACGCCACAGTAAGAATCAACCGATTCTGGTAGGTACAGTGTCCATTGAGAACTCTGAACGCCTGTCTGACATGCTTAAGCGCCGTGGTGTCAAACACCAAGTACTGAACGCCAAGTACCACGCGGAAGAAGCAGAGATCATCACAGGAGCTGGACAAGCGGGTGCAGTAACGATTGCAACCAACATGGCTGGACGGGGTACGGATATTATCTTGGGTGAAGGTGTAGCTGAAGTAGGCGGCCTTCATATCATCGGTACTGAGCGTCACGAATCACGCCGGATTGATAATCAGCTGCGTGGTCGTGCAGGACGTCAAGGTGACCCGGGTTCAACACAATTCTACCTGTCACTGGGTGATGAATTGATGAGACGTTTCGGTGCAGATAATGTATTGAACATGATGGAGCGCCTTGGTTTTGAAGAAGACCAACCGATCGAGAGCCGGATGATTACCCGTGCAGTAGAATCAGCGCAGAAGCGTGTTGAAGGTAACAACTTTGACGTGCGTAAAGTCGTTCTCCAATATGATGATGTAATGAACCAACAACGTGAAATTATATATAAACAGCGCCGCGAGGTACTGGAGTCCGAAAATATCAAACAGATCGTTATGGATATGATCAAGCCTTCCATTGAACGTATCGTTGAAGCACATTGTAGTGACGATATCCCGGAAAACTGGGAGCTTCAGGAAGTTGCTGATTACATGAACAGCAAATTGCTGGACGATGGTTCCATAACTAAAGATGATCTGTGGGGTAAGGAAGCAGAAGAGATCATCGAGTTCCTGTTCACGAAAGTTCAGAACAAGTACAATGCACGTGAAGAGCGAATTGGCGAAGAGATGGTTCGTGAGTTCGAGAAAGTGGTTGTGCTCCGTGCAGTAGACAGCAAGTGGATGGATCATATTGATGCAATGGATCAATTGCGTCAAGGAATCCACCTTCGTGCCTACGGCGGTACAGATCCACTGCGTGAATACCAGTTCGAAGGCTTCGAAATGTTCCATCAAATGATCGCTTCGATTCAAGAAGAAGTAGCGACTTATGTGATGAGAGCACAGATCGAGAGCAATCAGGAGCGTCAAGCGGTTGTAGAGGAAAGTCAGATCTCGACAAGCGGTGAACCTGCTGAGAAACGTCCAGTGAAGGTTTCTGACCAAATCGGACGTAACGATCCATGCCCATGCGGTAGTGGTAAGAAGTTCAAACACTGCCACGGTCAAGAGTAGTTAAAGGGTTCATTTATACACGAATGACATGAATGGCTCCTTGCAGCCGGGTATTCCATAGGATGAAGTGAAGGATGCAAAACCGATTAATGGTGCATAGTTATAATAATATGACCATGATCACGGGGAAGAGATATACTGATACAACAGTAGTCTCAACACCAGGGTAACGCATCGGATACTTGATCTGGAGGAATGCCCTGGATGCGGGGAGCTTATCTTAATGAAAAGAGGAATTGCACATGATCGATCCAAACGTGAAGCATGACCTGCGTGAAATAGGCAAGAAACTAACCAACCTTAGGGGGTCTCTTTGACTTAGATCTGAAGCAAGAGATGATTGGCAACTTCGAAGTGAAGATGTCTGCCCCCGATTTCTGGGATGACAGTGACAAGGCGCAATCCGTAATCGCTGAGCTAAATGCGGTGAAGGGATCTGTGGATCAATACACCAAACTCCAACAGGATTATGATGATGCGGTGATGATGGTAGAACTGGCTGACGAGGAAGGCGACGAAGACCTCGCTGCAGAGATCGGTAGAAGCGTCACAGCGATCGTGAGCAAGGTGGCAGAGTTCGAACTTCAGCTGCTCCTGAACCAGCCGTATGATAAGATGGATGCCATTCTAGAGCTTCATCCGGGCGCAGGTGGTACCGAGTCACAGGACTGGGGACAAATGTTACTGCGGATGTACACACGTTGGTCCGAGAAGCGTGGCTTCAAGGTTGAGGTGCTGGATTATCTGCCAGGAGATGAGGCGGGGATCAAGAGCGTCACGCTATCGATCAAGGGGCACAATGCTTATGGTTATCTGAAAGCCGAGAAGGGTGTACACCGACTGGTGCGGATCTCTCCTTTTGACTCATCGGGCCGTAGACATACGTCCTTCGTATCATGTGATGTGGTTCCTGAGATTGATGATACGATTGAATTGGACATTCGAACAGAGGATCTCAAGATTGATACCTACCGTGCGAGTGGCGCGGGTGGACAGCATATCAATACCACCGACTCAGCCGTGCGGATTACCCACCTTCCGACAGGTGTAGTTGTAACGTGTCAGAATGAACGTTCACAGATCAAGAACCGTGAGCGGGCGATGAAGATGCTTCGTTCGAAATTGTATGAGCGTAAAATTGAAGAGCAAAAACAACAGCTGGATGAAATCCGAGGAGATCAGTCGGATATTTCATGGGGTAGCCAGATTCGCTCCTATGTGTTCCATCCCTATAGTATGGTAAAGGATCACCGTACAAGCGTAGAGACTGGAAATACAGGGGCAGTAATGGACGGCGACCTCGATGCATTCATCGATGGTTATTTGCGTAGCCAGATTAAAGTAGAAACCGATTAATATAAGTTCCTGTATGGACCCATACGTGTAGGCGTATGCTGGTGTATACGGGAGCTTTTTTTTGAATAATTTTATAGGATAGAAAAAATGAGCGAACAACTGATCAGTCACATAAAAGGAGAGCGCGAGAACATGCAACAACGATCACAACTTCACAATAATCGCAAAAAGAGGATAACTAGCCTCATTCCACTCAATGGTCCATGGAGAAACGTCGTGGATACGGTATCTATCATTGTAGGTTCGTTTTTAATTGCAGTGGCCTTTAATTTATTTTTATTACCAAATCAGATCGCTTCGGGTGGGGTGTCCGGGTTATCAATTCTGGGCAAGGAATGGCTTAATTGGGAGCCGGCATATACCCAATGGGCAATTAATATCCCACTTTTGATTGCGGGTTTCCTGCTCATTGGCAAGCAGTATGGTGTTCGCTCGGTATTGGGCAGTATTGTCCTGCCACTGTTAGTTTATCTCACGAAGGATTGGACCATTCCAACAACGAATCCGCTACTTGGTTCACTGTATGGTGGGATTGGTGTTGGTTTAGGGATTGGAATTGTATACCGAGGTAGAGGATCAACAGGTGGCATGAGCATTCTTGCCAGAATCGTACAGAAATACAGTGGATTGAGTTACTCGCTGTGTGTAGTCATCATGGATGCTACGGTTATTATTATGGCTGCTTTTGTATTGTCGTTGGAGCAGTCCCTCTATGCGCTGATTGGGTTGTATGTTACTGGTAAAGTGATCGATGCTGTTGAGATGGGGCTGGGCTTTTCAAAGGTGGCTTATATTATCTCCAACCAGACCGAAGCGATTAGCAAAGTGATTCTGGATGACTTGGATCGCGGATTAACAAAGCTGGAAGCCAAAGGCGGTTACACCGATGATCAACGAACGGTACTGATGGTCGTGGTTGGACAGAATGAGGTACCAAGACTTAAAGCGTTGATCCGGTCTGTGGACCCGGGAGCATTTGTCATTATCAGTAACGCGCACGAAGTGCTCGGCGAAGGCTTTAAGCGGGGAGAGCATGTGTGAACTGGTTGGAAATATAATGAGTGAGCCAATATAGGCTCATAAGTTTGAAAATTTAAGAAAAAAAGCAGGTACGCCCTCCTCTGAAATAACGGAGAGGGAGTACCTGCTTTTCTATTATTAAAAGTTCAACTTAACATTTCACATAACGGAGAGGACAGAAATATCCTGAAGAAGTGGAACGTTCGCCTTTATCCCCGGATTTTCCCCTTTAGAATAGGGAATCAAAAAAATCTGGGGATAACAGCGATCGGAAGGATGTTCTGTCATCGGAGTGCCACCACTACAAAATCGGAGATAGCAGACGGGAAATGGCTTCTTTGAAGCGGATAATGAGACTACGTTTTTGGTATTCATCGAGCGTCATTTCCCGCGATACATGCAGGTCGTGCTCAAAGGTTTGTACAAGTGCTGTCGCAATCGCTTCATCATACATAAAGGCGTTAACCTCAAAGTTTAACCGGAAACTGCGGTAGTCAATATTGGCGGTTCCCACGGATGCAACCAAACTGTCAATGATAAGTGTTTTGGCATGAATGAAGCCATTATCATATATAAATACTTTGGCGCCCACTTTTAGCAACTCACCAATATAAGATAACGTAGCCCAATATACAAAGGCGTGGTCGGGTTTATTTGGAATCATGATGCGAACATCTATGCCGGACAGACACGCGAGACGAATAGCTTCGAATACACTGGCATCCGGGATAAAATAAGGCGTTTGAATCAGAATCGATTGTTTGGCCCCGTTAATCATCTTAAGATAACTGTTCTTGATATGTTCAGTCTCTGCATCCGGTCCACTGGAGACAATCTGCATGGCAATCTTTCCTGTACCCTCAATATGAGGGAAATGCGCCGGAACATAAGGTGTGTCGTGTTGCTTGGACGCTTCATTCCAATCCAAGAGAAAACGGGTCTGCAGCGCATGAACGGCATTCCCCTGAATACGCAGATGTGTGTCACGCCAGTAACCGAATTTCGAGTTCAAGCCAAGATACTCATCTCCAACGTTAAATCCGCCCGTGTACCCCAAGTTACCATCGATGATGACAATCTTACGGTGGTTCCGGTAGTTCATACGTAAGTTGATCAGACTGAATTTGGATGGGAAAAAGACTTCAACCAAACCGCCTGCTTCGCGCAATTCTTTGAAAAAGCGTTTTGATACCCGCCGTGATCCGAGCGCGTCATACAGTAAACGAACTTTGATGCCTTCCCGCGCTTTGCGGATGAGTGCATCTCGAATTCTTTTGCCCAGACGGTCGCCTCTATAAATGTAGTATTGTACGTGCACGTGATCCTGAGCCGCTTCGATGTCGTCCAAGAGCCGCTGGAATTTATCTGTTCCATCCGTAATGATCTCGACCGCATTATCTTCCGTCACCAGAGCTCCGTTCTGCTTCAGGTTCATATAGATCATATCCTGGCTAGTCTCGGTTGCTTGGTTGCGGAAAGGGGTGCGATTATCGTGTAGCTGCATGAGCTGGGCTTCAATACGTTCCTCAAGACCGAGCTTCTTACGTTCTTTCCACTGGAAAAGCCGATATCGGGTCAGGTTCTGACCGGTTAAAAGATAAAGTACAAACCCAAACACCGGAATAAAGTTCAAGACGAGCAGCCAAGCCCAGGAAGCGCTGGCATCCTTCCGTTCGAAGAAAACGACTGCTGCGGCAAAAATAATATTCAGGCCAAGGAGTACAATAAGTAAAATGGATTCGATATGCACTATAGTCCCCCACGTCTCATAATGACCATCATGAATCTATTCATATGTCCTTGATAGCAGGTTAGTTATGAATGAGACCCTGATTGTAATGTTTCCTACTAATACGTATTTTAACAGATGTATACCTATTCGTCCCGGATGAGAAAAAAAGATATGTTCGGATTGGATGAAAATCCATGTGAAATTGATGATAGAGTGTTGTATTTATATAACCAGAGTCGTATAATAATACACAAATATGCATATAAGCGACGGAATTGCTGTGTTCAAGTATCCTTCAGGCAAGGACATAGCACAAGTAGCGCATACATCGAGATTGGGGGAGCGAGAGTGAATAACAAATTAAAAGTAGCAATCGTCGGTTCCACCGGCTACGGCGGGGTGGAGCTGATTCGTTTTTTCCAGAACCATCCGCTGGTTGAAATCACATCGGTGATCTCATCATCGAGCAGTGGTGAGTCCATCGCAGATGGATTTCCGCATTTGACGGGCGTGATTCACAGGCCACTCGACGGTGTAGATCCGGCTGAAATTGCGAGTCGTGCGGATCTGGTATTCACAGCGACCCCGTCCGGCGTAAGTGCTAAGCTCGTACCAAGCCTGCTGGCAGCAGGACTTAAGGTGATTGACCTGTCTGGCGATTTCAGACTTAAGGATGGAACAGTGTACGAAGAGTGGTACAAACATCCGGCGCCTCCAGCTGATTTGCTGGAACAAGCGGTATACGGCATGGCTGAGGTGTATGGCGAAGAAGTGAAGGGGCAGAATTTTATATCCAACCCAGGTTGTTATCCAACGGCTACACTTCTTGGACTGATCCCTGCAGTAGAGGCAGGCTGGATTGATCCTTCTACTATTATAATTGATGCCAAATCAGGCGTATCTGGAGCAGGACGCGGAACAAGTCTGACAAATCATTATGCAGAGATGAATGAGAATTTAAAAGCCTATAAACTGAATAAACATCAACATATTCCCGAGATCGAACAAGTGCTTGGCAGTATAACGGGAACGCCTGTTACGGTTACTTTCACAACACATCTGGTGCCAATGACACGTGGAATTATGAGTACGATGTATGCAAACCTCGTTGGGGAACACAGCGACCGGGAGATCGTGGATTTGTACCGCAAATATTATGAGAACCGACCTTTCGTACGTGTACGTGAACCGGGCATCTGGCCTTCGACCAAAGAAGTGTACGGATCCAACTATTGTGATATCGGATTTGCGGTGGATTCTCGCACAGGGCGTTTAACGATTATTTCGGTCATCGACAACCTGGTGAAGGGTGCTTCCGGGCAAGCGATTCAAAATATGAACCTGATGATGGGATGGGAGGAGAACCTCGGGCTGAACATGACACCGGTATATCCATAAGGGATTGGAATTCAGGAGGAGCACTGGGACATTCGGTGTAAGAGTGCTCTCTCAGAGTCTTCTAGGGAGAACGGATCAGGTTAAGCAGGCGGATCATCAGCATATAGCTGAACGCATACGGGGGATATGATATGGGAACGAATGTGGAGCAACATACTTTTACCGTGGTTGAGAACGGAACAATTGTAACCCCTGGGGGATTCACTGCTGGTGGACTTCACTGCGGATTGAAAAAGACATCTCGTAATGACATCGGAGCGATCCGCTGTGATGTACCGGCTACATCTGCTGCTGTATACACAACGAACGTGTTTCAGGCGGCACCACTCAAAGTAACGCGCGAAAGCTTGAGCAACGGACGCCTTCAGGCTGTTATCGTTAACAGTGGTAATGCCAATGCATGTACAGGGCAACAAGGGGAAGAAGATGCTTATGCGATGCGTTCGGCGGCTGCGCGTGAGTTGGGTGTGGCAGAAGAAGACGTGGCTGTGGCATCCACAGGTGTCATTGGGGAATTGCTCAAAATGGATGCTGTACATTCAGGCATCACCGGACTTCCAGCGCATATGGGTAAGGAATCGAATGAGGCGGAACAATTTTCACAAGCGATTCTGACAACGGATTTGGTGAAAAAGGAAGCTTGCGTCTCCGTTATAGTTAACGGTAAGACGGTTACGATTGCGGGAGCCGCCAAAGGCTCGGGTATGATTCATCCGAATATGGCGACAATGCTCGCTTTCATGACCTCTGACGCGGTCATTGGTGCAGAAGCGTTGCAGCGCTTGCTGCGCCAGGCAACCAATCATACATTTAACATGATTACCGTTGATGGGGATACAAGTACAAACGACATGCTGGTAGCTATGTCCAGTGGTTATGCAGGCAATGAAGAGCTGACGATGGAGCACCCGGATTGGGACGCTTTTGCAGCTGGATTTACCTATGTATGCCAAGTGCTGGCTAAAGCTATTGCTCGTGATGGTGAAGGAGCAACCAAACTGGTTGAGGTAGAAGTTACAGGTGCGGTAAGTGATGAATCCGCGCAAGCAATCGCGAAAACTGTCATCGGTTCGAGTCTTGTGAAATCAGCCATGTTTGGCGCTGACGCCAATTGGGGACGGATTATTGCAGCCGTAGGGCGTGCAGGACAGCCGGTGAACCCGGATACCGTAGATATCCGTTTGGGAGATATTTCGGTACTTGCGCAGTCCCGCCCAGTCGTGTTTGACGAAGAAGCGGCATTGGCCTATTTGCAGACTGATACAGTTCGCATCGTGGTGGATTTGCACCACGGCGAAGGAACAGCAACAGCCTGGGGCTGTGACCTGACGTATGACTACGTCCGAATTAACGCAGCATACCGCACGTAATAAACCTTTGGGGTAAAGGTTTTGCGAAACAGCTGTCTTCTATTGTGAAGCTGTTTCGTGAGATGTTTCAAAAATTATCAATGAAATTTAAACTTGTTGTTTGGTGTTGGACATATAGCGATAGTAATGGAGAAGACGGAATTGATTCTGCAGAAGCGGAGCGGTCGCCTTTGTCTCCGGGTGTTCCCCTATATAGGGATAATTCAAGAAACCTGGAGACAACAGCGATTGAAAGAACAATCCGAATTCGGAATGGACTCCTACCAGCCTTTATGACCTTATAAAAGTGTTATATTTTTTTGAATATAATTTTTACTATGATAGGAGCTTGCCCTCATGAATTCAACAATGCCAAACGAGAGTACCGCAACGGAAGCGAGCACAGAGAAACAGATGTTTGTCATGAAATGTGGAGGCAGCACGCTGGCGGCATTGCCCGAGTCTTTCTTTGCGGATCTGCGTGATCTGCAGTCTCAGGGCACGCAGCCGGTAATCGTGCATGGCGGAGGTCCTGCGATCTCGGATAACCTGGCGAAGCTTGGTATCGAAACCGAATTCGTTAATGGCCTGCGCAAAACGACTGAACCTGTGCTGGACGTAGTGGAGATGGTGCTTGCGGGCAGTATCAACAAACAGATCGTACGTCTGATTCAACGTGTTGGTGGTCGTGCACTAGGCTTGTCCGGCGTGGACGGGGGTCTGATCCAGGCTAAACCTGTTACAAACCACGCAGAGATCGGTTGGGTAGGCGATGTCACTGGGGTGAACGCAGAGATTATTCAAGGTATAGTGAACATGGGTTACATGCCAGTTATCGCACCGGTTGGCGTAGATGCAACTGGACAACGCTACAACATTAACGCAGATACAGCTGCGGGTGCAGTGGCATCTCATCTCGGCGTAAGCCGGATGATTGTCGTGACAGACGTTCCTGGCATCATGAAGAACGTAGGCGGCGAGAAAAAAGTACTGCCATCCGTATCTGTACAAGAGATTGAGGACATGATCCAGACCGGAGAAATCTATGGCGGTATGATTCCCAAAGTGCGTGCAGCTATCGCTTGTATCCATGGTCAAGTACGTGAGGTCGTCATCGTAGACGGCAGCGAACCCCAGATCCTGAGCCGAGTGCTCGGCGGAGAAATCATCGGAACAAGAATCATCCGTATGCAATAATTTGCTCTCGATGCGCTAGGGTCTTAATAGCCTTATATTAAATAAAAAAATATGTGCACGGCTTTTTTATATAAGAAATCTAATATTACACTCACATATCGTAGGGTGCAGAACCAGTCTGAAGAATAAAAATGCATAACGGAGAGGACAGAAATAACCTGAAGAAGCGGAGCGTGCGCCTTTATCACAGGATTTTCCCCATTGAAGGGGAATAAAAAAAATCCAGGGATAACAGCGATCGGAAGGTTGTTCTGTCATCGAAGAGGAGTATGCATACGTTCGGAAGATGGTTCCGCAATCGGAGTGATCTAGTGTAAATAAGAGCTCTTATATAATTGCCGTTGCACCAACCAATAAGGAGTGATAGGGTCATGGCAAAAGGCAACGAACAGCCAGGTTCTGGCACAGCGGTAGCGGGCGCAACAGCAACAGGTGCAGCGGCACAGACGGAAAGCTCGCTTTTCCAAACGTATGCACGTTATCCAATCAGTCTGGTCAAAGGTAAAGGCAGCTGGTTGTGGGATGACCAGGGCAACCGTTATCTCGATTTCATGTGCGGACTCGCTGTAACTAGCCTGGGCCATGCACCGGAGAAAGTTGGAGCCAAGCTGAAAGCTCAGATTGATGAGTTGTGGCATGTGTCCAACCTGTTCCAGATTCCGGGCCAGGAGAAAGCAGCAGCATTGCTGACAGCCAATACATGTGCTGACGCAGTGTTTTTCTGTAACAGTGGAGCCGAAGCGAACGAAGCAGCTATTAAAGTAGCACGTCGTTATCACCAGAAGGTGAAGGGTACAGATCGCTATGAAGTGATCACATTTGCTCAGTCCTTCCATGGACGGACACTCGCTACACTGACAGCAACCGGACAGGATAAGGTGAAAGAAGGATTTTTGCCATTGCCAGCCGGATTTGTAACTGTACCTTTGCATGATATCCCTGCCCTTGAAGCGGCAATTGGACCCAACACAGCAGCTATTATGCTGGAAATGGTTCAGGCCGAGGGTGGTGTATATCCGGTTGAGCCGGAATTCGTCAAACATGTACGGAAATTGTGTGACGAGCATGGGTTGTTGCTCATTGTTGATGAAGTACAGACCGGAATGGGACGTACAGGCAAACTATTCGCACACGAACATTATGGCATTGAGCCAGACGTGTTCACCGTTGCCAAAGGTATCGGCAGTGGTTTCCCTGTAGGCGCAATGCTGGGTAAAGGTTTCCTGCGGGATGCGTTCACGCCAGGTAGCCATGCGACAACATTTGGCGGAACACCACTTGCTTCATCCGTTGTGATAGCAACAATTGAAACGATGCTGGAAGATCGCTTGCCAGAGCGTGCAGCGGAGATGGGTGAATACCTGATGAGCTCCCTGCGGAATCGTTTAGCGGGTAATTCCTTTGTGAAGGAAGTTCGTGGCTTGGGATTGTTGGTCGGCATCGAATGTGCTGAGCCGGTAGGTGATATTGTGCTTGCTGGGCAAAAACGCGGTATTTTGTTCGTCTCTGCAGGACCTAATGTGATTCGTTTGCTTCCAAACCTGTATGTGAGCAAAGAAGAGATTGACGAGGCGGTATCCTTGGTAGCCACATTGATCGAAGAGCACGTAGCGGCGAAAGCCTAACATAAAAATGATAACCTTTCTGTCTCGGGGCCATTCCCGGCCTCGAAGCAGAACGAGATGATGAATCCCTGTAGCCGCGCGGTGAACTTGCAGAAGGCGGAAAAGAATAAACTTGAGAAGCACCAAGACAAAGTGTCAATGTGCTCTCTCTTCTGCCCATGCGGGTGCAGGGAACCGGAAATAAGGAGGACATTATACATGACAGCACAACAGACGGAAAAGATTCAGAAGATTGATCTGAGAGGCCGGGATTTTATCGAATTCACGGACTACACAGCAGAGGAAATTCGTTATCTGCTTGATCTCGCAATTGAGATTAAAGGCAAACAAAAAAGCGGTGTACCTTTTCAACCGTTGAAAGGCAAAACGATCGGACTTATTTTTGAAAAATCATCCACACGTACGCGTGTATCCTTTGAAGTGGGTATGTTCCAATTGGGCGGACACGCGCTCTTCCTGAGCAAAAATGATATCCAGCTGGGTCGCGGGGAAACAACACATGATACAGCCAAAGTATTGTCCCGTTACCTGGACGGCATCATGATCCGTACCTTTGGACACCATAATGTAACTGAACTGGCAGAGCATGCGGATGTTCCAGTTATTAACGGCCTGAGCGATGCAGCGCATCCTTGTCAGGTACTGGCAGACTTCCAAACGGTGCTGGAGCACAAAGGCAAGCTGGCAGGTCTGAAAATGGCCTACATCGGAGATGGCAACAACATGGCACACTCCCTGATGCTCGGTGCAGCGAAGATGGGTATGCATGTTGCTGTAGCAACGCCAGAAGGTTATGAGCCGGATAGCGCAGTTGTGGAGCAGGCACGCATTATCGCACAGGAGAGCGGTTCTGAAGTGACTGTAACCTACAGTGCACAGGAAGCTGCGAAAGATGCAGATATCGTGTATACGGATGTATGGGCGAGCATGGGCTTTGAAGAAGAGCAGAAGATTCGGGAGCAGGCATTTGCGGCATATCAAGTGGACGAGGAACTGATGAAAGGCGCGAAGGCGGACTACATGTTCTTGCATTGTCTGCCAGCACACCGCGGCGAAGAAGTGAGTGCCGGTGTAATTGACGGACCGAACTCCCTGATCTTTGATCAGGCGGAGAATCGCTTGCATGCACAGAAAGCCTTAATGGCTGCATTAATGAGCGAATAGATGCTATTTGCCTTTATGGGTTGATTTTAGGCGCAGATTTCGCGATGATAGATTCATCTATAATGTACTTTAAAAAGTTAATTAAATAAGAAGCATACACAAACACGGAGAGACAGAAAAAGCCTGAAGAAGCGAAGCGTGCACCTGAAAGCTTTTTGAAAGAAAGCTGCATCGGAAGCATAGGCTATCCCCGGATTTTACCCTTTGTCATAAAGGGATGAAAAAAATCTGGGGATAACAGTGATCGGAAGGATTTTCTGGCTCGTAGGATTCAGTGTATGAAGGCTCTGTTTAACTTAACTGATCTTGGGGAGGACCATCGAACATGGCTAAGGAAAAAATTGTACTCGCATATTCAGGCGGGTTGGACACATCTGTAATTTTGAAATGGTTGAAAGAAACATATGATGCAGAGATTATCGCTTTCACAGCGGATATTGGACAAAAGGATGAATTGGACGGTTTGGAGGAAAAAGCACTGGCAACAGGCGCTTCCAAAGTATACATCGACGATCTACGCGATGAATTCGCAAAAGATTTCATTTATCCGATGTTCCAGGCAGGTGCCCTCTATGAAGGACAATACCTGCTTGGCACAAGTATTGCTCGTCCACTGATCGCTAAACGTATGGTGGACATCGCTCGTGCAGAAGGTGCTACAGCCATCGCTCACGGCGCTACAGGTAAAGGAAATGACCAAGTTCGGTTTGAGTTGAACGCGGCTGCACTGACACCAGACATTAACGTAATTGCACCTTGGCGTCTGGAAGAATTCCGTAACCAATTCCCGGGACGTGCCGAGATGATCGCGTACGCTGAGAAACATGGTATTCCGGTAACCGCTTCTGCGGCTAAACCATACTCCACAGACCGTAACTTGCTGCATATCAGCTATGAGAGCGGTGTGCTCGAAGATCCTTGGTTCGATCCAAGCGCGGACGAGAACAAAGACATGTTCCTGCTGAGCAGTGCACCTGAAGATGCACCAGATCAAGCGGAATATGTTGAACTGGAATTCGAACAAGGTGACTGTGTTGCACTGAACGGTGAGCGCTTGAGCCCACTGCAAGTGATGGAGCAACTGAACGAGCTGGGTGGCAAACATGGTATTGGCCGTGTAGATATGGTTGAGAACCGTTTTGTTGGTATGAAGAGCCGTGGCGTATACGAAACACCAGGTGGAACAATCTTGTTCACCGCACATCGCAAAATGGAGTCCATCACGATGGACCGTGAAGTGATGAACCTGCGTGATAGCCTGATCACACGTTACAGCACACTCGTTTACAACGGCTTCTGGTTCGCACCGGAACGTCTGGCGCTGCAAGCACTGGTGACTGAAAGCCAGAAGAACGTTACAGGTACAGTTCGTGTGAAACTGTATAAAGGCAACATCATCGGCGCAGGCGTGAAAAGTCCTGTCAGCCTCTACAATCCGGACATCGCAACGATGGAAGCTGATCCAACGCAAGCCTACGATCAAGGTGATGCAACAGGCTTTATCCGCCTGAATGCACTGCGTTTGAAAGTAAACTCCGGCGTGGAGCAAAACAAAAACTAATTTCAACCTGCATCTATAGAGCTATATCAATATAAATGACAAGGCAGGCCGTTCTTGCACATCTGGCAGGAGCGGCTTTGTCCATGAGCGAAAGGGGAGTACTCACCGTGAGCAAGCTGTGGGGAGGACGTTTTACAAAACAAACCAATCATTTGGTTGAGGAATATACGGCATCGATCAATTTTGACAAGGCTTTGGCTGAGGAAGATATTCAAGGAAGTCTGGCTCATGTAACGATGCTGGGCAAATGCGGCATTCTGCCAGCGGAAGATGTAGAGACCATCAAAGAAGGATTGATCACCGTTCTGCACAAAATCCGTGCGGGCGAAGTGGAATTCTCCGTATCGGATGAAGACATCCACATGAATATTGAGAAAAACCTGATCGAGACGATTGGCCCTGTAGGCGGCAAATTACATACAGGCCGTAGCCGGAATGACCAGGTAGCAACGGATATGCACCTATACCTGCGCGAACGCGTGGTTGGATTTGTAGGCATGCTGCATTCCTTGCAGGAAGCACTGATTGGACAAGCGAAAGATAACCTCGATACGATTGTACCGGGTTATACGCATCTTCAACGGGCACAGCCGATCCTGTTCGCTCATCACCTGATGGCGTATGTATCCATGTTCCAACGGGATGCCGAGCGTCTAATGGACAGCTACAAACGCATTAACATCCTGCCACTGGGCGCAGGTGCGCTCGCGGGCACAACATTCCCGATTGACCGTCATTTTGTGGCGGAACAACTGGGCTTTGATGGGGTTTACGAGAACAGTCTGGACGCAGTAAGCGACCGTGACTTTATCGTTGAGTTCCTGGCAGCCGCTTCGCTGATCATGACTCACTTGTCCCGTCTGAGTGAAGAGTTGGTCCTGTGGAGCAGCACAGAGTTTGGATTCGTTGAACTGGACGATGCGTTCTGTACAGGCAGCAGCATTATGCCTCAGAAGAAAAACCCAGACGTTCCTGAACTCGTTCGTGGTAAAACAGGACGTGTGTACGGTAACCTGATCGGTTTGCTGACAGTACTGAAATCTCTTCCGCTGGCATACAACAAAGACATGCAGGAAGACAAAGAAGGCATGTTTGATACAGTAGCGACGCTGGAGGGTGCACTGCAACTGTTTGCTCCAATGATCGCGACAATGACAGTGAACAAGGATCGCATGCGTCAAGCGGTCAACCAGGATTTCTCCAACGCTACGGATATTGCCGACTTCCTCGTGGGCGAAGGCTTGCCTTTCCGTCAGGCGCATGAAGTGATTGGTAAAACGGTACTGTACTGCATCCAGAACAGCAAGTATTTGCTGGATCTGACGATTGATGAATTCCGTCAGTTCTCACCACTGTTTGATGACCGGATCTATGATGTGCTGCAACCGGAAGCGGTAGTTAACGCTCGTAATGTTTACGGCGGAACTGCTTCGGGTCAAGTCGCTGAAGCGATTGGACGCAGTGAGAAGGTACTGGAGATCACCGAGCAATGGATTACGAACCGCGGTTAATACCACCGCTACTATAAGGTACCCTTACAGATACAACAGTACAACAAAGAAGCAGGCCAGAGAACTTTGTTCTCAACGGCCTGCTTCTTTGTGTTGTACAGCGATGTGCTCTAGATATATTGAACTCAACCGCGAACGGAAGGTAGGTTGTTCTACTATCGGAGTACCAGTTTAGTTAATCGCGGTAGCTCCATTGTAATTCTCCACTAATCGCGCTTTTGTAAAGGCAACCATTTCAATACATCCTGAATCTTGGCATCCCAGTAGCCCCACTCATGTTCACCAGGCCCTTCCTCGTATGTCAGTTCGAAGTTCGTCTGTTCACAGGCTTGACGGAAGGTTTGATTATCCTCATACAGGAAATCTTCCGTTCCGCAGCATTGGTAGAGCAAAGGTCGAGGACTTTCGCTAGATTGGCTTTCTTTTAACAGATGAATCAGATCGTTCTCTGTACCCGCCACCTCTGGTCCGAAAATACGTTGTAACTCCGTCTGTTGCAATGCTGAGGATGCGTTTCTATCCATATGTGCAGACATATCGAGTGCTCCAGACAAACTGGCAGCTGCAGCATATTGATCTGGTTTACGAAGGGCCAGCTTGAACGCCCCATAGCCACCCATGGATAATCCGGCAACGAAATTGTCCTCCCGTTGGTCTGAGAGCGGGAAGAAAGAACGAGCAAGTGCCGGGAGTTCTTCACTGATAAAGCTCCAATAACGTCCGCCTTCTACCATATCTGTATAGAAGCTGCGGTGAACCTGTGGCATAACAACGGCGATCCCGAGGTTGGCCACATAACGTTCGATGGAAGTCCGGCGCAGCCAGATGGAATCATCATCAGACAGACCGTGCAGCAGGTACAGGGTTGGGTGCAGTCCTTTGCCAGTCACATTCTCCATACCGATCTGATTGTGGGTTTGTTGCGGCAGAATGACATGCATGCTGGTGCTAAGCCCGAGCGTATCCGAGTAAAAATCACATTTAATAAGTGCCATGAGTATAAGAAACCCCTTTCATAAGTTCGTTAACCACGTGTTCTGACATGAGACGATGGGATGGAAATCGGATGCCTGAGCCTCCAAAGTGTTTATATGTAACAGGTTATACGCATTACGCTTCCATTGCAATAACAAGATCTACAGTAGAAAACAAAGAATTTCACACCAGTGGTTAAAGTGGAAATCTGTAATCTGATCATTGATTTTTCAATCTGGTTTACAACGTAACAATGTTATGTTACACTCATTTCAATAAAAAGGGGGACCATATATGACGGATGATTTGATCTCCAAGAAAGAATTGTTGGACCTGACAGGAATCTCATACGGCCAGTTATACCGTTGGAAGCGGAAAAATCTCATTCCGGAAGAATGGTTCATTCGGAAGTCGTCCTACACCGGACAAGAGACTTTTTTTCCCAAACAACAGATTTTACTGCGCATTGACAAGATTCTCAATATGAAAGACGGATTATCGCTGGATGAGCTGGCAGACGTGTTTTCACCTACGTTGGGTGAAGTGGAGATGTCTGCAGAGCAATTGTTAGAGCGAAACATTGTTTCACAAATATCGCTGGATCTGTTAAAAGAAGCAGGTCGAGAACAATCGCTGTATGCTTTGGAGCAGATTATGATGCTCTACGTCCTTGATAAGCTGTTAATGAGCGGAGATATTACTCGGCAAGAGGGTGCGTTGCTGATCGAAGTGATGTCCGAACATTATTATCGTTTTACAGGCAAACCCAGCGAACTCGTGCTTATTCGTAAGATGGGTGTTCCTTCATTCATGCTGGTAACAGCAGGAACGGAGTTTTATTTTGACAATGGTGTGAAAGTGGTTCTTAGGCAGCCGATGGGAACATTTATGGAAGAATTAAAACTCAAATTAGGATAAGGAGAGGATCATCTATGGAAGAGCGGAATAAGCGGAATGATCTGAATGTGGCGGGCATAAGTCAAACGGCAGGCGGGAATTTTCACCGTGTATCTATTGATGGCATGGCTAAGGTGAACGGCAACCTGGACTGCACCTCTATGGAAGTGAATGGAACATTGAAGATGCACGGCGCTTTGACCTCCGAGAGTGCAGCGATTAACGGCATGTGCACGTTGAATGGACCTCTGACCAGTTCTCGTGTTCGGGTGGATGGCATGACGACGATTAACGGAGATCTCCATAGCCCTGAACTTGAAGTGAACGGAAAGTGTACCGTACGTGGAAGAGTAGATGGGGAACGAATTGATATTGGCGGTGTGATCGATATTGAAGGGGATGTCCAATGTGAGTCCCTGAATGTACGGGGCAATATTAAGATCAGCGGATTACTGAATGCGGGAACAGTGGAGATCAGGCTGTATACATCTTCTTCGGCTAAAGAGATTGGCGGAGAGCGTATCGATATTCGTCGCAAAGAACAACAGAATGGCTTTTGGAAAAGTATTGGTTTGGGCGGGACCCCTTCATTTAAGACATCCTTAATTGAGGGTGATGAGATTGTGCTGGAAGATACCGAAGCTGACATTGTTCGGGGGAGTAACATTTTTATCGGTCGCGGCTGTAACATCAGACTGGTTGAGTATTCAGGTGAACTTGAGGTAGATCAGGATGCCAAGGTGGGCAGCAGTCAGCGAATTTAAAGTTTGGATATGGAGAGAAAGGGATGGGATCGACATGAATAACAATCCTGGGCGTTCATTGGACAAAAAAATGGATATCAGCATCGTTGGTGATGGCAGTTCTTCTGGTGGCGTGTACGGCAAGATCAAGGTTGTAGGGGACGCGTCCTTTAACGACAATCTATCTTGTGATCGATTCAAATGTACGGGTACATCGGTCATATACGGATCGCTTGAATCCACAGATATTAAAATTACCGGAACCCTGACTCTAAAAGAGCGAGAGACCAGCAACGATGGTGAGGTTGGAATCCAGGCATCTGGCCTGCATACCAAAGCTGAGCATATAAAAGTGGTAGGTGAACTTCATCTGTCAGGGGATTGTCAGGCGGAAAATATCAAGCTGAACGGGCGTTTGACGATAGCGGGAATGCTCAGCGCTGAACACATGACGCTCAAAATCATGGGTCCATCCGAGGTCAAGGAAATGGGTGGTTCCATCATCTCGGTGAAGAGTGGCCGTTTGAATGACTTGTTTACGGGGAATAAATCAATTCTCAAGGCACAGATTATCGAAGGTGATGACATTGAATTAGAGAATACGGAGGCCGAGATTGTCCGTGGCGATAAAATAAAAATTGGTCCTGGCTGCCTGATTGGTACAGTGGAATACCGTTCATCTCTGCAAATTCATCCGCAATCGGAAGTTTTGCTGCAAAGCAATCGGTCCTTGGACTGATTAACGCAGACTTCTTTTCGGATATACTAATGCAGTCATATGAATAGAGCGTGAATGGAGAGATTGAGTACAATGGCTGCACGTAAAAACAGTATTGGATTGGTGCTGGCAGGGTTACTGCTCAGCATACTAATGGCTTCGATGGATAATACCATCGTGGCAACAGCTATGGGGGATATTGTCGGGAAGCTGGGTGGGCTCGACAAGTTCGTCTGGGTTACCTCCGCGTACATGGTGGCTGAGATGGCAGGGATGCCGATCTTCGGTAAGTTATCCGATATGTATGGACGGAAGAAGTTTTTTGTATTTGGTATTATTGTGTTTATGCTTGGCTCAGCGCTGTGCGGAACGGCAACGTCTATTGTGGAATTGACGATGTACAGAGCGATTCAAGGTATTGGCGCGGGGGCCCTGGTACCGATTGCCTTTACGATCATGTTTGATGTCGTTGCACCAGAATCTCGTGGTAAATTGGGTGGATTGTTTGGAGCCGTCTTTGGCCTCTCCAGCGTATTCGGACCTCTGCTCGGTGCTTACATTACCCAGTATGCGACATGGGAATGGGTATTCTATATCAACCTGCCGCTAGGCTTGATTGCATTTGTGTTTATTGCGTTCTTCTATAAAGAATCCCATCAGCATCAATCCCAACAGATCGACTGGCTGGGTGCTGTAACACTGATCGGTGCTGTTGTGTGCCTGATCTTTGGTCTGGAACTGGGTGGCAAAACATTTGCCTGGGATTCGTGGCAGATTCTTGGCTTGTTTGCCGGATTTATAGCATTAGCCCTGCTCTTCCTTTTTGCAGAGACAAAAGCCAAAGAACCAATCATCTCCTTCAGCATGTTCCGCAACCGGGTCTACTGGTCCAGTAACGTTATTGGTATGTTCAGTGGTGCGGCGTTCATTACAGCATCCGTGTACATTCCGATCTTCATACAGGGGGTACTTGGTGGTAAAGCGACCAACTCCGGTCTTGTGCTGCTACCCATGATGCTTGGGTCCGTTGTGACGGCATCCTTGGGCGGGGTGCTGATGACCAAAATCAAGTATCGTAATATCATGATCCCTACGTTAGCTTTACTTGTCATTGGACTTGGATTGCTGACCACACTGGATGAGAATTCTTCCCTTTGGACGATACGTATCTACATGGTGATGGTTGGTCTGGGTGTCGGTGCGTCGTTCTCTGTACTTAGCAATGCAGCCATGAACGCATTTGAACCGCAAAGGCGCGGAGCAGCAAGCTCCACACTTAACTTTTTGCGGTCCCTCGGCATGACGATGGGCATTACGATCTTTGGTATCGTACAGAGCCAGGTATTTACGCGTAAAATGAACGATGCTCTCGCTGGTTCAGCTGCGGAAGCAGGCGGTGCTTCAGCGGGTGGCGTGCCGCAGGGAGTGGACCTGACCGATCCGCATGCGTTACTCTCACCAGAACTCAGACAGGCGATTCCGCCTCAGGTGCTGGATACCATCACACATGCCTTGTCTTCTTCCATCGTGCAGTTATTTGCCTGGGCTGTCATTCCGGCTGCACTCGCGTTGGTCGCTTCCTTCTTCATGGGAAGAGAGAAGATGGTTGTAGGCGAAGAGCAAGGCGAATACACCGGCGGTCACTAAACCGTAATGCAGTAAACCGTAAGTTACGGTAGTAAAGCTAATCTCAGCTTGGTAAAACTCGAATAACTTTTCTTGAAAATGTAGAGACACACTTCTCGCTTATCCCCAAAAGGGACGTGAAGTGTGTCTTTTTGTTTTCGTGTGATCAGCTTATGTTTATCCATGAATTACGGCAGGACCTTGTTTGTACCATTCCGTGATCTGTAAGTTGTCGGTTGCTTTGAAAAAAAATTAAGGCTGTTTCGTATCGCTAATCCCGTCCTCGACCACAGAAGGCCCTTGTGGGTCAGGCAGGCTGCTATGACCGGAGCGGGCAATCAGGCGATTCTGAGCTTTGTACGTGTCCCTTGTAATCGTTTTGGATTCGACCACTTTACCGTCCAGCCTCTTGGTTCTTACCGTCTCCACAATATATCCAGGCTGTCCGTCTTGCAGCACCTGCTGTGCACCATCAGGCAGTACCGTACTGGACACATACTTTACCGGAACACTTAATGTTTCAATGGTGCGAGATTCAAGTGCATAGCTGACATTCTCGGGGAAGGTGCCGAAAAATTTCACCATCAATTGGTGATTCTTCACCTCTGCATGAATGAGTAAGGATTTTCCAGTATTATTCTTGAAGCGAAAATTGATGGCTCCCGAGGCAAAGGTGGCATCCAGTCCTTTGGGCAAATATTTGACCGGCAGGGAATGGTTGCGGCGCTCAATAATATCAAGACCCGTCAACAGCGCTGCATTATACACCGTACTGGATACCTGGCAGATTCCCCCGCCAATTCCGGGGGTGAGTCTTCCATTAACAATGACCGGGGCCTCACGAAACCCATACTCCTTTTCAGCTTGACGGACGACCTTCTCATAATCAAATGTGGCATCTGGTGGCAAGATCATGCCGTTAATCGCTTCCGCTGCTGCACTGACATTATGTATCCGGCCTTCACTACTATTGCCCAGACCCGTGGAGAACTGGATGATCTTTCGGTCAATGCCTTCCCGGCGCAGCGAATCAAGAGTTACTTCGGGTTTCAGCGTATACAGTGGTACCTGGATCAGCAATGGGGCGGGTTTCTCATCCCGGTTCAGTACACTGAAATCCCTGTGCAGCTTCGTCTGAATGATACTTGTGAGTGTATCCCAATCAATGCGGCGGACGCCCTTTTCCGGGATATACTGGACTTTGTCACTTGTGGTAATGCGGCGAACAGCGTCCGCAGGTGTACCAAAGGTTTCTTTTTCCCAGGCAGGGCTGAGATGTCCTTGGAGTGGTCTTGAGTTATAGGTCATATCGAGAGAGAACTCTTTCGGAAAATGATAACGTGCATAAGCGCGTTCCCACAGGTTACCTTCCTCCAGCTGCTGTATTGCGGACTCCAAGCTGTTAACGTTGTAACTCACCCCCACCTGAGCTGCGGTATACGACATCGTCTGGGGGTTGGGTTCAGTCACTTCAAAGGTGACAGGCCAGTCCTCCAGCTTTTGGATCTGTTCATCCAATTCATGCAATACGTTCTTACGATTCTTCCCCTCCACCAGCATCTCGCCAACATGAACGTTTTTGGGCAGGGCAGGTTGATTCACGTACATGTACAACAATCCATAAGACGCGGAGCCGATCAAGAGGATGGAGAATAGAACAATGACCGTCAAATGTATTTTTTTCATAACCGTACGCTCCTTTATACTTCGGTTGTTCCCGACTTTGTAACACTTTCTATATATATGATCCAATGCAGGAAAACTTTCGGGTACTCAATAGGTAACAAATTTGTTACAATAAACTTCATATGCATCCATGCTTCACCATTGAAACAGGAACGAAGTGGATTTTTCCCTGATGAAATTCAGGTCTTTTTAAAGGAAATGCCGGGATTGTGTCGAAATGATAATGGCTAACTATGCGAGCAGGAAGTGATGATGTGATAGAAATGCAGGACGTGTGGAAGACCTACGCCAATGGGACCCACGCATTACAAGGGGTGTCGGTGAAGATCGACCGCAATGAATTTGTTTATATCGTCGGTCCGTCCGGAGCAGGTAAATCGACATTTATGAAATTGATGTACAGAGAAGAAGTTCCGACCAAAGGACAAATATCCATTAACGGATTTAATATTGGTAAGTTGAAGCCAAGAAAGATTCCTTATGTGCGTCGTAACATCGGCGTTGTGTTCCAGGATTTTCGTCTGTTGCCACGGATGACAGCATTTGAGAATGTGGCATTTGCGATGGAAGTTATTGAAGCGCCGAAGCGTCATATCAAAAAACGGGTGATGGAAGTGCTCGACTTGGTGGGACTGCGGAGTAAGGCAAATCGTGAACCTTCACAGCTCTCGGGTGGAGAACAGCAGCGTATTGCTATTGCACGGGCTATCGTCAATAACCCGTCGGTTATTATCGCGGATGAACCTACAGGTAACCTCGATCCGGAGACGTCGTGGGGCATTATGCAACTGCTGGATGAGATTAATTTCCGGGGAACAACCATTGTTATGGCAACCCACAACAAAGATATCGTGAATACGATGCGTAAACGGGTAATCGCGATTGAACGTGGACAGATTGTACGGGATCAGATGAGAGGGGAATACGGTTATGAATTTTAGTACTCTCTTGCGCCATCTGCGGGAGGGATTCAAAAACGTATTCCGCAACGGCTGGATGTCCGTGGCCTCCATCATGTCCATCATTGTGTCGCTATTGATTCTTGGTGTGTTTATGTTACTGGTGCTCAATGTGAACTCCATGGCGAATCAGGTTGATAGCCAAGTGGAGATCAGCACGTTCCTCGAACTGAATGTGGACGAGAACCTGCGTAACACACTGGAGAAAGAAATCAGCGCGATGCCTGAAGTAAGTGAGATTCGTTTTGTTTCCAAGGAAGAAGGACTCAAGGAGTTCCGTGAGCGTCTTGGAGAGAGTGCAGATAACGTGCTTAGCGGTTTCGATGTGGACAACAACCCACTGCCGGAGACCATTGAAGTTGAGGTCATTGAACCGGAAACCGTCACTTTTGTGGCGCAAAAAATCGAAGCTTTGAACGAAAAACACCCGGAGAAGCCGATCATGAAAGTGAATTACGGCAAGGAAACGGTGGAAGTGTTGTTCAAATTTACGAAGCTTGTTCGTAATATCGGATTTATTTTTGTCGGGGGACTGGGTCTCATGTCCATGTTCCTGATCTCGAATACGATTCGCGTAACGATTCTGGCACGTCGCCGGGAGATCGGAATTATGAAGCTGGTTGGCGCAACAAATACCTTTATTCGCTGGCCTTTCTTTATTGAAGGTGCACTCATTGGATTTATTGGCTCGGTCATTACGGTTGGTGTGTTGTTTGTTGGGTACAGCCAGTTGATGAAGACGATTGGTCAGGATGTCTTCATGCAGATGCTTAACTTGATTCCGCTCGGCGAAATCTGGGGGCTGTTTGGAACACTGTTGATCGGACTTGGTGTGCTGGTAGGTATTTTGGGAAGTACACTGTCCATTCGGAAATCACTCAACGTTTAATTTTGTTTTCAACGATCGAATTGCAGAATATGTCGAAAAGAATGGTAAAGCAGGTTCATTAATGGACGCTGTTTGACGATATGTAGGAAAGACGGAGTCTTTTAAGATTGAAGAAAGCAAAGAACATGCTGTTCACCACCTGTGCAGGTTGCTTTCTTGTGAAATCATAGGATGGGGGATCATCATTTTGAAAAAAACCGCTTCGCTGCTGGCCTTTACGTTATTGGCCAGTTTGACGCTTCAACCTTCTGACGGATATGCCAAGAGTAGCATCAGCGATATTGACCAACAGATTCAGCAACTGGAGAGCAAGGCGGCTTCTGCCAAGCAGGAGCAAAAAAAAGCGGCTTCCAACAAAAAGGAAGCACAGCATTACAAGAACAAAACCAACGCTTATCTGAAGGTTGTTATGGAACAGATCAATGTCGTTAGTGATGAACTGGCGAGTGTATCCTTGCAGATCGAGAACACGGAGGAAGATCTTCGTACAACGAAAAAAGATCTGCAAGCGGCAGAAGAACGCATTGTTGCAAGGGAAAAATTGTTGGAGTCACGCGTGCGCCTGATGTATACGGACGGTGCTGTATCCTATCTGGATGTATTGTTGTCCTCTACTAGCTTCACTGACTTCCTGACCCGTGCGGATTCACTCAAAACGATTGTGGATCAGGATCAGCATCTGCTGGATGAGCACAAAGCGGACAAGCAACTTGTCGTGGACAAAAAGGCAGAATTGGATGTGCAATATGCGGAAGCCAAGAGCCTGTATGCACAGAAGAAACAGCGTAAGTCCCAATTGAATGAAAAAGAAGCGGAAAAGCAAGTGCTTCTCGCTTCATATGATGCTAAAATTGAAGAGTCAGAAGAGCTGACACAAGAGCAGGAAGATGTATTAATGCAGATTGCCAGCAAACGTTCGGCACTTCTTCAAGAGAAAAATAAATTGCGTGAACAGCAGGCGGCTGCCGCAGCCAAAGCAAAAGCCGCAGCAGCGGCTCGGGCGAAAGCTGCAGCCAAGGCGCCTACTAGAGTGAGTTCGGATAGTAGCAGTGAGGTCACGTATTCATCCGGTAATGGTATCTTCTCAAGACCGGTATCTGGAGGACGTATTTCTTCTGGATTCGGCCCCCGTACCCATCCGATTACGGGCGTAGTGGGTAAAATGCATGCCGGTGTCGATTTTGCTGTTCCTCAGGGAACTTCGGTTCATGCTGCTTCTGGCGGAATCGTGATCATGGCTGAATGGTATAGCGGTTATGGTTATACGGTTATTGTGGACCACGGCGGTGGACTATGGACGTTATATGGTCACTTGCGCGAAGGTGGATTCAAAGTCAGCAAGGGAGATACAGTAAGCAAAGGGGATACCATTGCGGAGTCAGGAAATACAGGGAACTCTACTGGACCTCACTTGCACTTTGAAGTGAGAGACAACGGTACCGCTGTAAATCCGATGAACTATTTGTAATTATTGCTCCATCGTTCGAATGGAAAAAACATATTCCGTACAAGCTAGACATATACTAAGCTGGCATGTTTAGGGAATGGATTCTGGCAACAATGGAATCTGACACGCTTCAAAACTAAAGGCGGTGACAAACGGATGATGAAGAAAAGATCGGCGCTACTGCTTGTCATTGTGGGTCTCCTTGGCGGTAGTTTACTAACCCTGGTATTAATGACGTATCCGGGAATAGCGAGCCAGGCCACACCGGGCGAAGGTTTGCTGGCCAGTGTAACCGGTAATACACAGCAGAAGAACGATTTGAAGAAGATTGAAACCGCGATGGATTTGATCTCAAGCAACTATTATAAAGATGTGGATCAGACCAAATTGATTGACGGTGCGATCAACGGCATGATGGAATCCCTTGGTGATCCGTACTCCAACTATATGGGGCAGGAAACAGCTGCTCAGTTTGAAGAGTCGATCGAAGGTTCATTTACCGGTATTGGCGCAGAGGTATCCTCACAGGATGGAAACGTTGTTGTTGTTTCCCCAATCAAAGGATCTCCTGCCGAGAAAGCGGGTATTCGTGCAAAAGACATGATTATGTCGGTCAACGGCGAATCCTTGCAAGGTTTGGAACTGAACAAGGCTGTTAACAAAATCAGAGGTCCCAAGGGCAGTGAAGCGAAGGTACAAGTTAAACGTGCTGGATCTTCCGAGCTGATTGATTTTGTGATTGTACGTGATGATATTGATCTGGAGACCGTATATGCTCACATGGAGGATGGCGGAATTGGCGTTATTGCCATTACTCAATTCTCTTTGAATACAGGTGATCGCTTCAAGGAAGAGTTGGCGAAGCTTGAGAAGCAGAACATGAAAGGTCTGGTCATCGACGTACGGAATGACCCAGGCGGTGTATTGCAAGTTGTTATTGATATTGCTGAACAGTTTGTTCCTAAAGGCAAGGTTATTGTGCAAGTTGAAGACAAGAACGGCAAAAAGGAACAAAGCAAGTCCAATGGATCAGCCAAAGCTTACCCAGTCACAGTCCTGATGAACAAAGGCAGTGCGAGTGCGTCGGAGATTTTGGCCGGTGCATTACAACAATCAGCAGGTGCTAAGTTGATTGGTGAAAACTCCTTTGGTAAAGGAACCGTACAGACGAGTTATGACAAGCAGATGGGTGACGGCAGCTTGCTGAAGATCACCATTGCCAAGTGGCTCACTCCGAACGGAGACTGGATTCATGAAAAAGGAATCAAACCGGATATTGCGGTAGACCAGCCGGATTATTTCTCGGTGGCACCGATTAACAAAGAGAAGTTACCACTGAAATATGACAGCAATAGCTCGGATGTGAAAAGTGCGCAGACGATGCTGAGAGGACTCGATTTCAAACCGGATCGTGTGGATGGATACTACGACCAGAAGACGGAAGAAGCGGTCAAGGCATTCCAGAAGCAAAAAGGCATTCAGGCTACAGGCCAGATTGACGAGAAAACCGCTGAATCACTGGAAGCGGCTCTGATTGAACGTATTGCTAATCCTCAATATGATGCACAGCTGAAACGCGCGATCGAAAATGTCTCGAAGGATATTTCGTCCGCTGTGTCGAAGCCATAAAGAAGGCTGATTTTCAGCCTTCTTTTTTTCTGAACCGGCTGAAAGAGAGGGGTGACCGACCACAATGGAATGGGTATGGCCGTGGTTAACTACATTAGGGGAAGCTTTGTTGCAGTTGTTTATTCAGCCGTTTTATTATATTGCGGTGATCCTGATTGCGCTGATCTATCATCGTCAATTACTGCAGGAGCGTAAATTGTTCCATGTTCGTTTGCAAAGCTCGATAACACAGACGATTCGGGCGGTGCTCGGAGGCATACTCATTGGTACCATCGTCTCGATTGTGTCCCTATTCCTCGGTGCACATCTTACACTGGGAAGCCTGATATGCATATGGGCTGCAACATTAATTCTATCCTTATTCCGTATCCGGTATCTGTGCTTTGCTTATGCGGCCGGGTTACTGGGTGTGTTGCAATTTGGTTTGAATCTGGCTTCAGGTTGGCAACCATCGGGTTGGATGGGCACTATCACGGAAACGCTACGTACCCTGGATATGCCTGCACTGCTTGTCCTGGCTGCCCTTCTACATATGGGTGAAGCCTTGTTGGTACGCATGCAGGGGGTATCGATGGCATCACCACTTCTCTTCGAGGGAAAACGCGGGAAACTGGTTGGGGGATATCAACTGCAGCAGTTCTGGGCCATTCCTCTACTGATTCTTGTTCCAGTCACAGGAGGTGGCGCGGAGCTGGCATGGAATCCACTGATGAATGCAGGTCATAGTTACATGCTGGTTGCGTTGCCGATTATGCTCGGATTTGGTGAGATAACGCAGAGTATGCTTCCGGGACAAAAGGTACAGATCTCATCCAAGCGGTTGATGATATACGGGGCAACTTTGCTTGTGTTCAGTTTGCTTGCTGCATGGTGGTCTCCACTCATGGTGGTTGCTGCGCTGATTGCATTTATTGGACATGAATTTCTGGTATGGTACAGCGCGTTTGAAGAGCAAAACCGCAGTCCGGTATTTGTCCATCCGCAGCATGGGTTGAAGGTATTGGCTGTTATTCCGGAGAGTCCTGCTGCAGATTTGGGGATTGAAGCAGGTGAGACATTGTACAAGGTGAATGGTAAGTTGGTTCATTCACCGGAAGAGTTACATCGTGCCCTGCGGATGAACCCGGCTTTTTGCAAACTAGAGGTTCGCAATCACCAGGGTGAAAGCAAGTTCATGCAACGAGCGATCTATGAAGGGGAGCATCATCAGCTTGGGGTCATTATGGCACCGGACAATCACGAGGTTTGGGCGATTCGGTTACGTCCACTGACGTTGTTCCATATCATCAACCTCAAATTGTTTGCCCGTCTGAAAAAACCACAAAGGGACGAAGCTCTCTTGGCGTTACCGCCAGCCCCTGTGGGCAGTGATAAAGGGTCCATAGAGATGTAACAACTAAGCATACGTGATGAAGTATGTTGCATAAATCAAGCAATGAAAAAGGTATTTCCGAGCGCCGTCACAGGCAAGGGAAATACCTTTTTTGTTACTGTTTTAACATAAAGATGGCGATTTGGGTCCGATCACGCAAGCTCAACTTACCGAGAATATCCGTGACATAGTTTTTGACGGTGCCTTCACTGAGGAACAGTTTGGCGGCAATTTCCTTATTGGACAACCCCTCCGATATGGCCTCGGCAACCGCCAGCTCCATACGAGTCAGTCCATAGGCTTCGATTGGGTTCTGTGTCAGGGGAATCGCAGCAGGACGAAGAAGGCCTGCCAATTTGCGGGCTATATCCGGATGGATTAACATATCGCCGTTATGTACGGTCTTGATGCCTTGAATTATCCGTTCGGGGGGGACGTTTTTGAGCAAATAACCGCTTGCTCCATTCTGTAATGCTTGAATAATATACTCATCGTCGTCAAAAGTAGTTAGCATGAGCACCTGGATTTCAGGAAAACGTGACTTGATGCGTTTGGTACCTTCAACTCCGTCACATTCCGGCATCCGAATATCCATTAAAACCACGTCCGCAGACGTCCCTGATTCAAGCAATTCCAACGCTTCCTGCCCATTTGAGGCCGTGCCTGTAACGAAAATGCCAGAGTCCAGTCCAAGCAACACTTTCAGGCTCTCACGAATGAAGTAATCATCGTCTGCGAGAATCAGCCGAATAAGTGGGAGCTGGCCTGAATCATTCTTGTTGTTCACATCATTACGTTCGGACATGAGAATATTCACTTCCTTTTTTCAGAGTATATCCATCTGGTTCGTTATTGGAATGCGTGTAATCACTGTATACGGATAAGCCGATTGAATCTCCAGGACTCCTCCCACCATTTGTGTGCGCAGAAGCATCCCTTCCTGTCCTATGCCGTTTCGCTTGGAAGAATGAGGATTGATTTTGCCATCATTACTTACACTCATACGGACTTCCTGATCCCCAAATACCAGCTCTACTGTGATTGAAGAAGCATTTCCGTGTCGCAGGGCATTGGTCAAGGCTTCTTTGGCATTTTTGAACAAAACAATTTGTATGCTGGGATACAGCACATGGGATGGGCCATGAACTTCATAATTTGTCTTCACGCCGGTATCTCTGCCCACTTCCTCTAGGAGACGATCCAGGGCGTAGGCTTCGGATGCATAGGAATTAGGTTGCAGTTTGTGTAGTGTGCTGCGCATATCATCCATACTATCGGCCAATTGATCGCGAATCTGTCTCACCATTTCCGTTCCTTGTTCCATATTCAGGGGAAGGGTCAGCAGGGCGGCTTCCGACATCATTTTGGTGCGGATCAGTCGATGCCCGATATCATCATGAAGCTGTCTGGAGATACGGGTACGTTCCTCTGCCTGAGCCACTCCTTCAAGTTGCTTTGTAAATAACAGCAGCTGCGCACGAGTTTCTTGTAGCTCGTAATGTTTGCTGCGAAGTTCGTCATAGACTTGTTCCAGTTGTCCGCGGCTGCTCGCCGTTCTTGATCCCTGCCAGGACAGAGCCGCTGTGATGAGCAGAAGCAGGTTGCCAAGAACCATCGCAGTTGTCTCTGGGGAGAGTAATGTAGTGGCGGTTGTATTTAGTGTGGTTAACCCTGGCTGCGGTGCCTGTGGGTCAAAATAATGCCAATGCAAAGCGAGATTGTTAGCGACAAGCTGAATTGCAAACATCAACCATCTGCGACTTCCCTCCAGTCTGTATATATACACGTAGAGCACGGATAGAGAGAGGAAAAACATAAATGGTCCATACGAAGCAATCAGCCAGCAGCTCCAGAGTATTTCGGCCAGAAGCAACAGCCATTGCTGTGTACTTGAACGGTTAAAATCTTTCCACACGGAGAGTCCAAGCGCAATGATGATATACAGGGTGTAGACGGCTTCGTTTTCCAAGGGCAGCATCAATAGGTACAGTACTGCTGGAACGATAATTAATCCGTATTGCAGAAACCGCATCGGCATATGGTTGTGACATCCTTTATATAAAAAGTGGAGTAGAAAATCTCTTGGTAATGCGCCCTTGATTATACCATAAGCAACATTCGAATCAGGAGATGACTTAAGTCACCTTCGATTCATGACTTTTTGTACCTTCGCTACAGATTGCGATCCGTTACAATAAAATTATGAAATCCAGCGGCGAAGGCCGAAACGGAAAAGGGGCGTAAAAGGGATGGGCATACTTGAAGTAGATCATGTAGTAAAACGATACGGCAGCAAGCTGTCCGTGGATCATTTGAACCTTAGTGTTGGCAAAGGCGAGATTTTTGGATTGCTTGGTCCCAATGGAGCAGGAAAAAGTACCACCATTAGCATGATTGCAGGGCTCCTTAATATGGATCAGGGTGAGATCAGATTAGATGGGATCTCGGTCAAGGAGCGACCGCTTGAAGTAAAGCGCAAGATCGGACTCGTTCCGCAGGATCTGGCTTTATACGAAACCATGTCTGCTGCGGAGAATGTGACCTTTTTTGCCAGACTGTATGGACTGCGTGGAAAATTGCTTAAGGAAAGAGTGCAGGAGTCCCTTGAATTTGTAGGGTTGCAGGATAAAGCAAAAGATGCCCCCTCGACTTTCTCTGGCGGTATGAAACGCAGGTTAAACATCGCATGTGCGATTACACATCGCCCGGATCTCATTATTATGGATGAACCTACAGTTGGGATTGATCCGCAATCTCGGAATCATATTCTTGAATCGGTACGGACACTCAACAAGATGGGTTCAACGATCATATATACAAGTCATTACATGGAGGAAGTGGCGGCGATTAGTCACCGGGTTGCGATTATGGATCAGGGACGAATCATTGCCTATGGGACTGAAGCAGAGCTGAGAGAACGGGTAGCATCGGAGGAAAAAGTAGTGCTTTCCACTTCCGGTATCGGTCCCGACGTCGTGGAAGAACTGAAACTTCACCCCCGCGTACGGATGGTAGACGTTTCAGAGAATACACTGACCATTACGCTGCCTTCGGCACAGCAGGATCTGCAGGATCTGCTCTTCATTTGCAGCAAACATGAAGTAGCCATTCAGTCGCTCAAGGTCGAAGAGCCAGATCTGGAAACATTGTTCCTCAATCTGACCGGGCGTACGCTTCGGGACTAGGGGGAACAATAGATGAATATATGGCATATTTGCATCTTTGAATTAAGGCGTATTCTTAAGATTCGATCTGTGGTGTTAAACCTGTTTATTTTGCCGTTGTTACTGATTTTTATATTGGGCACGGCACTTTCCAGTACGATGGGTACGGCGGATGATGTTATTCCAGATACTGTACGTGTGGGAATCATCCATTTGAGTACTGAATCTGGTGGAGGATCAAGTACGGTTAATCAAGCACTGGATTCATTCGTTGAATCCCCGGAAGTGGCTGAGATGGTCAAGGTGCAGAACTTTACAACTGAAGAAGAGGCCGTTCATTCGCTGCGTACCGACAAGCTGGACTTTGCTGTAATGATTCCTTCGGATTTTGAGCAAAACGTGATGATGGGGAAAGAGGCCAGGTTACAGTGGATACGAGGAAAGGACAACACACTTAATACCTTGGGTGAAACTTTGTTCACACGTTTTACGGATGAATGGAATCGACAGATGGCGATTACCAAAGTGCTCGGTCCGGAAGTAATTGCTGCCATGTCCTCTGCTTCGGAGTCTGGTACGGCGAATTCAACCTCCATTGCTGTCACTAATCCCGGTAAGACAGGTACGGCGTATAGTGCCTCCCAATACTATGCAGCTTCCATGCTGGCAATGTTCATGTTGTACTCAGGCATGACAACCAGTACCAGCCTTTTTGGAGAGCGTGATAACAAAACGTTAATTCGCCTTCAGGCTGCGCCTATAGGTAATGGAGTTATTTTCGCTGGCAAAATTGCAGGTAATAGTCTGCTCGCTTTCTTACAAGCAACAACGATCATCCTTATGACATATTGGCTCTACGGTGTGGATTGGGGAACCCATCCTTGGTATATTGTGCTGACTTGTGTATGCATCACATTGGCATCCATGACTCTTGGCGTAATCGTGGCATTGGTATGCAAAAGCACAGCATCGGCCAGTGCAACCTTACAAGGTATCATCGTTGCCATGACATTCATCAGCGGTGGGTTCATGCCCATTCCGATTGATTTTGTACAACGGCTTAGCCAATTTACGGTTAACCACTGGGCGCTCCAAAGTTTTCTGAGAATGATGCTGGATGCACCTGTAGCTGAGATCCTGTATAACATTCTAATGTTAGGCGTAGTATGCGCTGTATTACTGCTCATCTCAGGATTGATCTATAGAAAGGCAGGATACCGATATGAATAGTCTACACATCGCCTGGTTGATGATTAGACGTACACTTGGCCGTAAAATGGGCTTCATTACGTTTCTGCTTCTGCCTTGCCTGGTGGTTACAGGAGCGGTTGCTCTTTTTGGAAGCGAGCAGATTGCACGTACTGTTATTCCCTATGTGAATGAGGATGGAGGGGTGGCGGGGACATGGATGATTCATGAACTTGCTGACAAGGAGGAGTATCTGCTCAAACCGATGACAAACGAAGCAGAAGTGAAGGAAGCCATCGCTCAGCAAAAAGGAAGTTCTGGCATCATCATTCCGGCACATTATACGGAGGATCTGTTACAAGGAAAGCCAACCGAAATTCAATTGGTGGAACTGCGTATGAGTGAAAGTTCCTATACCCTACGAGCAGCAGTTGAAGGTTTGACGAGCGGATTGTTACAATCTGCTTCAGCTGTTAAGGTGGCAACAGGTCCTGTCTCAAGTGAGACAGATATACTATCGAGTACACAGAAGCCATTTGAACGGCTTTTACAGGAGATAGGAAAACATCAAGTCGCTGGTGAAGTCACCGATCTGCAGATCTATCCCAAGCCAGGCCTGAACAATGTGACTGGATTTACAATCATGTTTATGATGGGGCTGTTGACCAGTGCAGTGGCTATGATAATGGAAGATCGCAGGAAACGTACGATGGCCAGAGTATATACGGCACCCGTCCGTGCATATGAGATTGCGCTTGGTAACTTCCTCGGTAGCTTTGTCATTGGCATGATTCAGATTGTTCTCGTTTTGGGAGTCAGCAGGTGGCTACTGCATTATGATGCCGGTATTCCTTTTGGCATTCATTTCATCATCTTGGCCGCATTCATGCTGGTTTCCATGGGGATCGCGAGTACCGTGGCAGGTTTAATCCGTAATCCCAAAAATGCCAACATGCTGAATTCACTTGTCATTATGCCAACCTGCATGATAGGTGGTTGTTTCTGGCCGATCTCGTTGATGCCGGATTATATGCAAAAGCTCGCCAACTTTGTTCCACAGAAATGGGCCATTCAGGCAGTGGAGACGATCTCTGCTGGCGGTACATTGTCGGATATCACATTGCCACTATTGATTTTGTTTGGCATGGCTACCATTTTACTGACTGTTGGCTCTGCGATTCTACGCCCTAGCCAGCCAGGAGTAGAGGCATAAGGTAATACGACATAAAAGAAAGCACGCTCTGCTGAATTGAATTCAGTTAGAGCGTGCTTTCTTTGCATAAGGAATGATGCATTATGTGAGATATTGATGATTAAGGTTGGAGTTGACGCAGGACCGTTATTTCAACCCGACGGTTCTTTTGTCTTCCGGCCGCTGTGGTGTTGTCACCCGTTGGGCGAGTATCCGCATATCCGGCATACTGGAATCCGTCCGGGTTAAGTTTCTCTGTATCCAGAAAAAATCGTAATACAGACAGTGCACGTTCCCCGGAAAGCTGCCAGTTATCGGTATAGGCGGAGTTTGCTCCCACAGGAACATTATCGGTGTGACCCTCAATGCTGACAACGGTGTTCAGATCACGGAACAGGCTGGCAAGTTTACTTAGCGTTGGTGCTGCACCGTCCTTTAGAGCGGCCTGTCCCTGATCAAACAGGAAGCGGTCACTAAGTGTAATGGATAGGCCCTGTGGCTTGTCCGCAACAAAAATCTGATTTTCCAGTTTATTATCCTCGATATATTGGGTAATCACATTGAACAGATTTTGCAATTCCTGCTCCTGTGATCTGAACTGTTCTTCCCGTTCTGTGAGGGGCTTGTTGTCATTATCTGGTGTTGCAGTCCCGGAATCGGAAGGGTTTCCTTCACCATCTGAAGGATCTTCACCCTGCACCTCGGATGGTGGAGTCTCTGTAATCGTTTGACCGGGTTTCTCACCGAGTCCCTCACCAAGCTCAAGGATTGAGTCGGACGCATTAAATGTATTTTGTAACGATTGAGTAACGACGTCATATTTACCGGAATCCAGATTGCTCATGGCATACATGATGACAAAAAAGATCAAAAGCAGAGTTATGAGATCGGCATAAGTAATCATCCAGCGATCCCGATGATCGATAGTTTCACGTTTTCCGCGCCGTTTACTGCGCCGACTCATCCAATCCCTCCTTTGCTAGGGGGCGTATATGCTGACGATGCGTAAGGGTGAAGGACTCCAGTCTTTTGCGTACAAGCTGAGGATTCTCACCGTTCTGAATGGCAAGTACACCTTCGAGAAGCATTTCCATGGTCTGTACTTCATCGGCACCTCTGGATTTGATCTTAGAGGCAATGGGCAAAAAGATAAGATTGGCACTGGCGACCCCATACAGGGTTGCGGTAAAGGCAACAGCAATGGCAGGTCCGAGTCCGGTTGGATCGGTCAAACTGCCAAGTACCTGAATAAGTCCCATCACGGTTCCGATGATCCCCATGGTTGGAGCGTACCCACCAGCGGATTCAAATATTTTGGCGTAACCCTCATGTTTTTGTTCAATGGAATCAATCTCCATCTCCAGGATCTGGCGAACCACATCCTGATCGGTACCATCAACAACCATCTGGATACCGTCTTGCAAAAATGGATGCGGATGATCCATAACCTTGCGTTCCAATGCAAGTACACCTGAGCGGCGTGCGATTGAAGACATCTCCACCAGTTCTTCAACCCACAAGCCTGAATCATTATTGTTACGTCCAAAAGCCATACGCAGGGCAGCTGGAATCGTACGAAGGCGATGCGCCGGGAAACTGGCAACCACAGCAGCAATCGTTCCACCGAATACAATTAAAGCAGCCGTTTTTTGCAGGAGACCAGACAATTGGCCGCCTTCCCACAAAAAACCGCTAATGACTGCGGCAATTCCGGCAATAATACCGATAAGTGTCGCAATATCCATAAATTAACCCACTCCTATCTTCATTTCACGTTTGCATCACTAAAACGAACGAGGTATAATTAAACGGGAACAAATATTCCTATTACTATAAGTTTTCCCATATGAAAATTCGGGGAACTTCGACAATATATAGTGACTATTATTTTAGACGATAGGGTGAGATACGGCAATGAGCGATATTATAATGAGCGACAAAACGTTCGAAATCGAGTCAGAGTTTTCTCCCCAAGGTGATCAGCCTGCAGCCATTATAGAATTGGTGAAGGGTGTTCAGGAGGGGAAGAGATACCAGACACTGCTGGGTGCAACGGGTACGGGTAAGACGTTTACGATAGCCCAGACGATAGCCCAACTGCAACGTCCGACGCTGATTATTGCACACAATAAAACGTTGGCAGCGCAGCTTGCAAGTGAGTTCAAAGATTTTTTTCCTAATAACATGGTTGAGTATTTCGTCAGTTATTACGATTATTTTCAGCCAGAAGCATATATCCCGTCCTCCGATACGTATATCGAGAAGGATTCAAGTATTAATGAAGAGATCGACAAACTGCGGCACGCAGCGACAAGTTCGTTGTTTGAGCGCAGGGACGTCATCATTGTAGCGAGTGTTTCCTGCATTTATGGTTTGGGTTCACCGCACTCGTATTCAAGCATGTTGCTGTCACTTCGGGTAGGCATGGAGAAACCGCGCAATCAGATTTTGTCTCGTCTGGTAGAGATCCAGTATCAGCGGAACGATATTAACTTTGTGCGGGGTACGTTCCGTGTTCGTGGGGATGTTGTTGAGATTTTCCCTGCCTCGAAGGGTGAACATGCAATTCGGGTTGAATTGTTTGGTGATGAGATCGAGAAAATTACGGAGATTGATGTGTTAACCGGAGAACTGATTGGTGAACGTGAACATATTGCCATCTTCCCGGCGTCTCACTTCGTAACGCAAGAAGAGACGATGAAGGTTGCGCTGGTGAACATTGAGCGTGAACTCGAGGAGCGTCTTGAGGTGTTGCGTGAACAGGGGAAACTGCTGGAGGCTCAGCGACTGGAGCAGCGCACACGGTACGATATCGAGATGATGAAGGAAGTTGGATTCTGTTCGGGGATTGAGAACTATTCCGGTCCGCTGACTTTCCGCGAACGTGGCGATACCCCATACACACTGATGGATTACTTCCCGGATGACATGTTGATCGTGGTTGATGAGTCTCACGTGACTCTGCCACAGATCCGTGCGATGTATAATGGTGACCAAGCGCGGAAGACGGTATTGGTTGAGCACGGTTTCCGTCTGCCATCAGCGCTGGATAATCGTCCACTCAAATTCGAAGAATTCGAAGGCAAGATGGATCAGATCATCTATGTATCGGCTACACCAGGCCCGTATGAGATCGAGCATACCGATACGATGGTGCAACAGATTATCCGTCCAACCGGTCTGCTTGATCCAATTATCGAACTGCGTCCAACAAAGGGACAGATCGATGACTTGATCGGTGAGATTAACGACCGGATTGCAAAAGACGAGCGTGTGTTGATTACAACATTAACGAAGAAGATGTCCGAGGACCTGACGGATTATCTGAAGGAAGTTGGCATCAAGGTTCGTTATCTGCACTCTGAGATCAAGACGTTGGAACGGATGGCGATTTTACGTGATTTAAGGTTGGGCGTGTTCCATGTCCTGATCGGAATCAACTTGCTCCGGGAAGGTCTCGATCTGCCGGAAGTATCCCTCGTCGCTATATTGGATGCCGATAAGGAAGGATTCCTGCGTTCCGAACGCTCACTGATCCAAACGATTGGTCGTGCGGCACGGAACAGCGAGGGTCGCGTTATTCTATACGGTGACAAAGTGACGGATTCGATGGATAAAGCAATAAAGGAAACAGAGCGTCGTCGTGCAATCCAGATCGAGTACAACGAGAAACATGGGATTACACCACAGACGATTCGTAAAAAAGTGCGTGATGTAATAGAGGCAACCAAAGTTGCCGAATCCAAGAAAGACTATCTCACAGGCGCAGCCGAGAAGATGTCGAAGAAAGATCGCCAGGCACTTATTCAGCGCCTAGAGGTAGAGATGAAAGACGCAGCCAAAAACCTGCAGTTTGAGCGTGCTGCCGAGCTTCGCGATGCGTTGCTGGAACTTCGCGCTGAATAAGATACTGCTCATTCATATGCTCCAGTTAAGATGGATCTGTAACAAGAGAACGGCCAATTGGCCGTTCTCTTGTTGAGTAAGGAAATCGTTGATATCTACCGATAATAAGAGATGTTGAAATCTTGAAATCAAGTCTATACTGATAGAAATGTTGAAATTGGTTAAAAGGTTTATAGGAAAGCAATTGGGAGTCGAGAGTGCCCCAGTGTTGACCTCGGAGCCGAGCCGAAGGCAATGGCGACCTGACGCGACCAGGGCGAAGCCGAGAGCGCACCCTCGCAGTAGAGCGGCCGTATAAGGTTCCGGCAATGAGCCGGAACCTTATACGGAGCCGCGGGCACACGACCACCCTTCACATAGCAAGACCCGACCCCTCACCGTTGCACCGCTTGTTTCGGGTGTCCAGAGGGCTGCGCCCTCTGGGGCCCTCCCTTGGAAGGGAGGGTTTGGGAGGGATCGAAAGGCCTTTAAAGGTTTGGATTAACACACTGAGAGGATGAATACTATTGGCGAGCGATAACATTGTCATTAAAGGCGCACGAGCGCATAACCTGAAAAATATAGACATTACCATCCCACGTGACCGCTTTGTTGTATTGACCGGCCTGAGTGGCTCAGGCAAGTCCTCGCTGGCTTTTGACACGATCTATGCCGAAGGACAGCGGCGTTATGTAGAATCATTGTCAGCTTACGCACGGCAGTTTCTGGGACAGATGGAGAAACCGGATGTGGATTCCATCGAAGGATTATCTCCTGCCATTTCAATAGATCAGAAAACAACAAGCCGTAACCCACGTTCCACAGTAGGAACCGTGACCGAAATTTATGATTACCTGCGTCTGTTGTTTGCACGTGTGGGCCATCCACATTGTCCGGACCATGGCGTGGAGATCAGCTCCCAAACCGTAGAACAAATGGTTGACCGCATTATGCAATATCCAGAGCGTACCCGGTTGCAGATTTTGGCACCCATTATCTCGGGCCGTAAGGGTGAGCACAAAAGTGTATTTGCTGATGTATCCAAGCAGGGCTTTGTCCGTGTACGGGTGAACGGGGAACTGCGTGACCTGTCAGAAGATATTCAATTGGAGAAAAATAAAAAGCATACCATTGAAGTCGTTGTTGACCGGATTGTTGTTAAAGATGATGTACAGGCGCGTCTGGCCGACTCTATTGAAACAGCACTAAATCTGTCTGGTGGACAACTCCTTGTGGACATTATGGGCGAAGAAGAGCTGCGCTTCAGTTCCAACTTTGCCTGCCCGGTGTGCGGATTCAGTATTGAAGAGCTTGCACCACGGATGTTCTCATTTAACAGTCCTTTCGGGGCTTGCCCGGATTGTGATGGGTTAGGTGTCAAAATGATCGTTGACCCTGATCTGCTGGTACCAGATCGGACTAAGACCATCGAAGATGGAGCTTTTGATGCTTGGACAGGTGGTACATCCACCTATTATCCGCAGTTCCTGAAGTCGGTATGTGAGCACTTCAACATTCCGCAAAATGTACCTGTCGAAGATCTGCCAGCTGAGCAGATGAACAAGTTGTTGCAGGGTACAGGTACGGAGAAAATCCGTTTCCGCTATGAGAATGATTTTGGACAACGTAAGGAAGCACTGGTTACCTTTGAAGGTATCGTGAATAACCTGGAGCGTCGCTACCGGGATACAGCATCTGAAGGTATCCGTGAGTTTATTGAGGGTTACATGAGTGCGAAGCCTTGTGGTACATGTAAAGGTCAGCGTCTGAAACGGGAAAGTCTCGCAGTTACGATTAATGATCACAACATGGCGTATGTGACTAGTTTGTCCATTGGTGAAGCTGGCCGATTCTTCGATTCATTGGAATTGAGTGAGAAAGAGCAGACGATTGCCAAACTTATTCTGAAAGAAATCAACAGCCGTCTAGGCTTCCTCGTGAATGTCGGTCTGGATTACCTTACACTGAGTCGTGCTGCCGGAACATTGTCCGGTGGGGAAGCCCAGCGGATCAGACTGGCTACACAGATTGGTTCCAGCCTGATGGGTGTGCTGTATATTCTGGATGAGCCAAGTATCGGTCTGCATCAACGGGATAATGACCGCCTGATTTCAACCCTTGCGCATATGCGGGATATTGGTAACACATTGATCGTGGTTGAACATGATGAGGACACGATGATGGCTGCCGACTATATTATTGATATTGGCCCGGGTGCAGGTATCCACGGAGGTACCATTATGTCACAGGGTACACCGGAGGAGATCATGAACGATGAGAACTCATTAACCGGTCAATATCTGAGTGGTCGCAAATTCATTCCTATTCGTGCAGAACGTAGAAGTGTAGGAGACCGCTGGTTGGAAGTACGCGGAGCCAAAGAAAATAACCTGAAGAATCTGAATGTGAAGATTCCTGTAGGTGTATTTACTGCGGTAACAGGTGTGTCTGGCTCAGGTAAATCCACATTGATCAATGAGATCCTCTACAAAACGCTGGCACGTGATCTGAACCGTGCTCGGGTGCGCCCGGGTCAACATAAAGAGATTCGTGGTCTGGAACATATCGATAAAGTTATCGATATTGACCAGTCGCCAATCGGGCGGACACCACGTTCCAACCCGGCTACGTACACAGGTGTCTTTGATGATATTCGGGATCTGTTTGCTCAGACGAACGAAGCCAAAGTACGTGGATACAAGAAAGGCCGATTCAGCTTTAATATCAAAGGTGGACGTTGTGAAGCCTGCCGTGGAGACGGTATTATCAAAATCGAGATGCACTTCTTGCCGGACGTTTATGTCCCTTGTGAAGTCTGCAAAGGCAAACGATACAACCGGGAAACACTTGAAGTGAAATATAAAAACAGAAATATTTCCGATGTGCTGGAAATGACGGTTGAAGATGCAACCCAATTCTTCGAGAACATTCCGAAGATCCATCGCAAAATGCAGACGCTGATGGATGTGGGATTGGGTTATATCAACCTGGGACAACCTGCAACCACATTGTCTGGTGGTGAAGCCCAGCGTGTGAAGCTCGCTTCCGAGCTGTATCGCCGCAGTACAGGGAAAACCATCTACATCCTCGATGAGCCGACTACCGGTTTGCATGTCGATGATATCGACCGTTTGCTGAACGTATTACACCGTCTGGTTGATTCCGGGGAATCGGTGTTGGTGATTGAGCATAACCTGGATGTGATCAAAACGGCAGACTATGTTGTTGATCTGGGTCCAGAAGGCGGTAGCGGTGGAGGAACCATTGTTGCAACTGGAACACCTGAGGATATCATCAAAGTGGAAGCTTCCTATACAGGCAAGTACTTGAAGCCGGTTCTGGAGCGGGATACCGAGCGGAGCAAGGCACTGCAATTAGTAGACTAAGGTCCTCTAACCAGTAGTTATATCAATATGAAGTGGCAGTATTGGCCCTTCTTTTCGAAAAGGTAAAGACGTTGGATTACGATCTGATGTGCTCTACTTCCGAGAAGAAGGGTTTTTCATTTTGAGTTATGCACGGTGTTTCCTTCGGACTAAGGTTATTTGGTGAAAGTGTTTACATATGCATTGCGACGAACGTTACAGGAATATTCGGCCAAATTGTCTTTTTTTCATTTTTATGGATGATAGGGCTTGCATTACAAGCAGGGTACAGATAACATAGAGGAAGATATTAGGGTATGCGTTAGCTGTTCAACTATGGTAAGGAGGTCTGTCTATCCATGCTGTTTGCAGAAGCTGCCACGGCGAGTACATCGAATTTTAATGCATTTGATATTTTTGTCATCTTATTTACGATCCTGATTTTCATCGGAGTTGTTCGGCTTCTTCGGGCACCGAAGAAGAATCTGTTTGCGATCGGATTTGCAGTAGTCAGCCTACTGGTATTTCTGATGACAGACTATGCGATGATAACGGGTTGGTTTGCTCAGTAGGAATGCTGCTGAAGTGAATGGGATTTAAGCCAAAAGAGTTACAGACGAACACTTTCCACGAGAGACATGGAGGGTGTTTTTTTTTCGTTTATATCGAGCGATTGAACAAGATTCTATCTTCTCTACTAAAATAGGACTTAAAACAATTGTATATCCAGATTCTGTATGATACATTGAGGGATACCGGAATTGCAGATGAGAGAAAGAGAGAATAGATTCAGCGATGAATCCGATGTCGAGTCGCGCAAGAAGGATGTATAGAGAGGGTCAGGTGAGAATATGAGCGTGTTGGGTAAAAAGGGGATAGCCATTCTGATGGCTGCTGTACTCTCGATTAGTGTAGCGGCAACGGCCGGTGCAGCTGAATCCAAAGCGGCGATGCAAGCGAAAGTGGTAGACGGTCAAGTCTATGTGAACACCAAGGATCTGCTCAAGGCAGTTGGTGGAAGTGGACAATATGATGCCAAATCCGGAACGTACACGTACAAGGGAAGTGAAGCCATTCCCAAAGTGATCGAAAAGGTATCTCCTTCCGTCGTAGGAATTATTGGGAAATCTACCGAAGCGCAGGACGGTGCAACATCAGACGACCGTTATAATCTTGCACATGGTACAGGTGTCATTATCCGGTCGAACGGATGGATTGTAACGAATGCTCACGTGGTCGACGGATTAACGAACCCCGTGGTCGTAACGACGGATGGCAATACATACAAAATTACGAAAACATACAGTGATGCACTAAGTGATCTGGCGCTAATCAAAATCAATGCCAAATCACTCAAACCGGCGAGCTTTGCCAAAGCTTCACAAACTACTGTTGGAGAAACGGTGATTGCCTTGGGTACGCCGATTTCCTTTTCTCTGCGCAACTCGGCAACGGTAGGGGTAATTAGCGGCTTGAATCGTGGTGTTGAGGCGACCTACCGGTTGATTCAGACCGACACGGCCATTAACCCAGGAAATAGCGGAGGACCGCTGGTCAACCTGAAGGGTGAAGTGGTTGGTATCAATTCCATGAAATTTTCTGCGGTCGGCGTAGAGAGTTTGGGATTTTCGATTCCCGTGGATACCGTTCAATATATCATCGATCAGTTTTTTAAATATGGAAAAATAAAACGTGCAAGTCTGGGGCTACAGCTGGAGGAAAGTTGGTCTGCGATTGTGGGCCTGCCTACAGATGATCCCTTAACGATTACGGGCGTACTGTCTCCAGAAGCCAAGAAAGCCAAAATCAAAGAGGGCGATGTCCTATACAGTGTTGCGGGCACACGTGTCTCTTCAGTAGTGGATATCAATGAGTTGCTCAAAAAGTATCTGCCTGGGCAAAAGGTAAAGCTGTTGATGCAATCGGATGGCGATATCGTCACCCGCACGTTGGTGCTTGCTGATCGCGCAAACATCGTAGACGAGGAAGATGAAGCGTTCCTTGCAGATGAAGAACAATAAAGCCCGGCGATCAGCCCGGATGGAGAGAGGACGAAAGAACGGAATGAAAAAGTCATGGATACGTGTGCTAAGCACAGGTGTATTAACCGGGATGCTGACCATTGGCGCGGCATTGCCTGTATGGGCATCTGATCTGACGACAAGTGAACTACGGGTGAAAGCGGGGAGCACGAGCGCCTACATCAACGGCGATAAGCAGGCCATAGCCAAACCTTACAAGTTCAAGGGTGTTACGATGGTGCCTGTGGGAGTGTTCAAGAAAGCATTTGGCAGTGAAATCCGGCTGGAGAAAAATGATGTCGTCAAAATCAAGGAAGGTCCACACACGGTTACCCTAACGATTGGCAGTTCAATTGCCTGGGTGGATGGTGTAAAACATGAGATGGGTGCCGCTCCCAAGATGGTGAATGGTGTACTTATGGTTCCACTTCGTCCGGTTGCTGCCGGTATCGGGGCGACGCTAGCTCCGACTAGCTCCGGAGAAATGGTCATTCGTCTGTTGCAAACCGATGATTCGGTGGATGACGAGGATGGCATTCATCCGGATGAAGGCAAAACCAGAATTGGTAACAGTTTTTACGGTTGGTCCATTAACTACCCGGCAGACCTTATAGTTTTCCAGACCGGTGAGCAGGAGCGTATGATGACTTTCGGCACTGCGGACAACAGTTATTATCTTGAAGTGTATGTCAGCGATCAGGATGTGGCTCTGGATGCGGATGATTTGTTGCAGCAACTCGTCCAGGAGGCCAAACAATCGGGAGATACGGTGCTGGATCGTCAAGCGGTGTCGAAAGGCAAAACACCTTATGCACGGATTATCGTGAAGGATGTAGACGGCATGTTATGGGAGATGCGTCAGTATCTGAGCGAAGGCCGTCAATATGATGTGTACCTCGCGGATTACGAAGCCCTGAATTATAAAGATCTAGGCAAACGTGCAGCGCTACTCAATTCATTCCAGCCAACCTATGCAGAGTCGGATCGAACGATTAAGGATCTGTCCACCGTAGATAATGGCATGCGCTCCGCGTGGAACGATGACTATGGTATTGAATTGAAGATTCCAGCCGGCTGGTCGATGGATAACAATCAGATGATCTATGAAGCCAAGGATGGTGCGTATCTGCAATGGCGTGTCACTTCGGCGAAGGCAGGTACAACGGTAAAAGACTGGAGCGGCCAACTGGATAAGTGGATGCGCGAGACATTTACACCAGAGAGTTACGAGCCAATTGGTTCATATACGATGGATATCTCGGGAGAGACTGCTGAGGTGAATGAATTCCGTTATAACTTTGGTGGGGGCTGGCAGACCGAGTTTGATGTTCTTTTGCAGAAGAATGGGTATCGATATTATGCAGAGTATACGTTCCCTGAGGAGCAGATTGCAGATCGGGCATGGTTTGAACGGATTATGAAGAGTGTGGAGATTGATTTTGATACGGTTGCCGATAATTTCGGTCAGCTGGATGAAGATCCTTATTTGACAGACAAAACGAAGACACTTACACGTACGTCCAAACGTTATAAATACAGTGTAGATATTCCGCGTTACTGGACGCCGTATAGTGATCGATTCGAATATTCACCTGTGGTGTACACCTTTACTGGCGGAGAATTCTCCATTGCGGCGAGCGAAGACAAGTCGATCGAGATGACGGTCAGCCAATTGAGAGAAGCCTATGCCGAAGCCACCAAAACCCGTAAGAACTTCAAGTTGCTTGGCAGTGAAGAGCTGACGTTTGCGGGTGTGCCTGCATTTTCCTTTACGTATCATGAGCTGGACAAAGGCGTGCCATATGCTGGTCGCCAGATCGTGTTTGAAAAGGACGGAACAACCTATACCATCACAAGTGGGCTGAATGATGCCAACAAGACAGAAGTTCAGGCGGCAGCATTGGAGAAAGCAGTGAACTCATTTACTTTTATTAAATAATATTGATGCATGCCGGAGGGTCGAAAGACCTTTCGGTTTTTTTCGTTGTACTGGAAATGAAAATGGTAAACGGTTTTTTCAGGAAAACGTAGAAGAGTCGGTGCAGAAGTGGTACACTATACTAGTTCAGGAGTTATGACTACTGATCTGATGAATAGGAATGACTGTAAGCTTGGAGTTCAGGCAATACAGACATAATAGATAGATATTGTAATACCGTGACAATGCAGGTGTACCCGATAAGGTGCAGTCTTAGGCTTAGTATGTTCAGACGTTTAGGGATATAGGGATGAAATCCGGCGGATAGCCGGTTATGGGGAGGATCTACATGAAAACAGCAACAATACGAAGAGAAGACGTTGAACTTCTGGCACCGGCTGGTGACTGGGATTGTATGCGTTCGGCGGTAGCTAATGGCGCAGATGCAATTTTCTTCGGAGTCGAAAAGTTTAATGCACGGGCACGGGCGAACAATTTCCGTATGGACGAGCTGCCGGAGATAATGGCGTTTTTGCACAGTTATGGCGTAAAAGGTTTTTTGACCTTTAATATATTGATTTTTGAAAATGAATTGACGGATGCCAAAGAACTGATTGACGCTTGTGTCGATGCAGGTGTGGACGCTGTAATTGTTCAGGATTTGGGTTTGGTGAAGATGATCCGCGAAATCTCGCCGGATTTCCCGATTCACGGTTCTACACAGATGACGATTACGTCCCCGGAAGCGGTCGAGTTTACGAAGCCGTTTGATATGGAACGTGTCGTTCTGGGACGGGAGAACAACCTGAAGCAGATCCAGAAGATCGGTGAGCAGGCGAAACTTCCAATGGAAGTATTTGTGCACGGTGCGCTGTGTGTATCCTACTCGGGTCAATGTCTCACTTCCGAAATGTGGGGAGGACGTTCGGCGAACCGCGGAGAGTGCGCACAAGCTTGTCGTCTTCCATACGATCTGATGGTGGATGGGGTGCATAAACCGATGGGTGATGTAGCTTATCTGTTGTCTCCGAAGGATCTGGCAGCGATTGATCTGATGCCGGAACTGATCGAAGCAGGAGTAACTTCTTTCAAAATTGAAGGACGTCTCAAAACGCCAGAATACGTAGCAAACGTAGTAAGCAAATATCGTAAAGCGATTGACCGTTATTTTGATGGAGATAACACACCGCCAAGCAAGGAAGAAGTTCGCGAATTGCAGCAAAGCTTCTCCCGTGGATTCACACATGGTTTCCTGAGCGGTACAAACAACAAAGAACTGGTGGATGGAACGTTCCCGAAAAGCCGTGGTGTCTACCTTGGTCGTGTAGATCAAGTGTTGCGCGATGGTGTGGTCCTGAAGCTGGATGCACCTGTGAAACGTGGAGACGGAATTGTATTTGACGCCGGAGACCCGACTCAGAAGGAAGAAGGCGGACGGGTATACGATGTGCGTCGCAAAGGTGTAAAACTCGAAGGCGAAGCCGAAGAGGGCTGGATCGTTGACGTTGTGCCAGGCCGCAGTGACGTAGATCTGCGCCGCGTGAAAGTTGGCGACAAAGTGTGGAAAACAAATGACCCGGCGCTGGATAAACGTCTGCGTCAAAGCTTCGAGACCGAGAAGCCGTACCGTGTATTCCCGGTGAAGGTGAAGGTCATCGGCAGCCCGGGGCAGCCGCTTAGCACATGGTGGACAGACGTACAGAAAGGCACGACCGTCCGTATTGATTCCGAGATGGAACTGGACATCGCGCAGAAACGTCCAATGACACATGAATTGCTCGAAGAGCAGTTCGGACGTCTGGGAGGCACCGTGTTCCAGTTGGAAGGAATGGACGTCAACCTGCACGGTGACGTCATCATCCCAATGCGCGAGTTGAATAACATTCGTCGTCAGGCGGTAGAACAACTCGCGGGTGAGCGTCCTAAACCGCCCGTCTACGTGAAACGCGCGGTAGATGTGTACGGCGATTCGGTTAAACCGGCATCACCAGTCGCTCGCGGTCAAGCAGAACTGACCGCACTCTGCCGTAGCCTGCCACAAGTGGAGGCAGCGATTGAAGCAGGAATCGGTATGATCTATGCCGACTTCGAGTTTATCAAACAGTTCCCGGCAGCCGTGGAAGCTGTGCATGCCGCTGGTCGCAAGATCGCGCTGGCAACACCGCGTATTCATATGCCTGGGGAGAACGGATATCATAACAACATCTTGCGTCTGAAGCCGGATGCGGTATTGGTACGTAATACAGGCGCACTGTACTTCTACCTGCGTCACCGGATGGAAAACCCGGATGCGAAGCACCCGGAACTGATCGGCGACTTCTCATTGAACATCGCCAATCACAAAGCAGTTGAATTGTTCCTGGAAGCTGGATGTGACTGGATTACTCCATCCTATGACCTGAACATTCAACAAATGGTTGATTTGCTGGGCCACTCCCGTACAAGTCAGACTGAAGTGGTTATCCATCAGCATCTGCCGATGTTCCACACCGAGCACTGTGTGTATTGTACATTCATGAGTGAAGGAACGGACTTTACGAACTGTGGACGTCCTTGTGAGGAACAGCGTGCATCCCTGCAAGACCGGATCGGTATGTCCCACCCGGTACGTGTGGATGAAGGTTGCCGTAATACGGTATACAACGCAGTCGAACAGTCGGGTGCCGAGTATCTAACCAACTTTATGGATCTGGGTGTATCCCGTTACCGTGTGGAATTCCTGGAAGAGACACCGGAGCAGGTACGCGAAGTTATCGATCTGTACAACCGTGCACTGCGCGGCGAGATCAGTGGTACACAAGTGTGGAAAACACTCAAAGCAACGAACCAACTGGGCGTTACACGTGGTCAATTGGTGAAATAACGATTGTATGGTACAACAACAGTTACAAGCATGAAGGAACCCCAATCTCTGCTTTAAGGAGCTCTTGGGGTTTTTTTACATCATGACACAGGAGGCGAAGAAGCGTGGCGCCATTCACAATTATGGATATCAAATTGCTGTGCGGGGTCACGGCATTCAAGCGCGGAGAAGATTATAACCAATCTGGCAGGGTGACCAATCTGGTGGTCGGTGAGGATGAGCTTCATTATGAAGCTCAGGTACGTGGATCGGAGCGTTATCAGGTTACGGTGGATGTAGATGGATCAGGTGAGATTGTGGCAGGCTGCAGTTGTCCGGGTGACGGCAGGCATTATGACTATTGCAAACATGTCGCTGCTGTCCTGTTGGCTATTCACGAATGGGGTGAGCAGCAGGAGCGTAATGCCACGATTGCTTCTGGGAAGGCTCCTCAACCTGCTACAGGCCAAGGAGCCAATACCAGTTCCAGCTCAGGTTCCAAGTCCAGGGTTGGGACGTTGGTCGAAGAAAACATATGGGAGCGACCACAGTCCGCTTCACAACGAGAGCAACTGAATGATGCCCCAGAGCGTCCGCCCGTTCACTTTGCCCAAGCAGGTCGTCCAAGCTCAGCTTCGGGGTGGGGCCGCTCGGCAGATAAACCTTCTTACCGTACGGCGGATCAGATTCTGTCCATGTTTGCCAAGGATCGGAGACCGCTGCATGGAAATGATCGTAAATACACTGCCCCTGTCAGCCGTTCCTCCCTGCGGGAAGAATTGCAGGTTCAGTTTATATGCAAGCTGACACAGGTTCACAAGGGTGGTGGGAAACTTGCTCTTGAACTGAAAGTAGGTAACAAACGTCTGTATGTGGTGCAGAAAGTGAAGCAATTCCTAAACTGTATCGAGAAGGGCGAGCCAATGTCATTTACCAAGCTGTTCCACTATGATCCATTGATGCATGTTTTCACTCCGCAGGATCAGGCCATTCTCTCGATGCTTATTCGAATGAGACAGAGTGAGGAGGCCTATCGCCAATCCATCTCCGGTTATCTGGGAGCTTCGGACGGACGGGATATACTGATTGCTCCGCTCGTATGGAAGCCATTGCTGGAATTACTACTACAGGCCGACAGTCGGATGGAGGGCACGGGATTTGCCAATGGGCCACTCACACTAGGGGAAGGGGTACTTCCTTTATTTTACCGGATCGCCCAGGGAGCGAATGAAGGGTATCAGCTTGAAATTTCGGGACTGCGTGAGCTGATTCTTCTTCCTGCTTATGATGCCGCCGTGGTGGAAGGACAGTTGCATATGTTGGAGCCGATGCAGATGCGAAGTCTGGAGGACTTGAGTGGGGCGCTCACGTCGTATGGAATCAAGGAAAGCATCGATATTTCGATTCAGCAGGTGGATGAATTCGTACAGCATGTCGTGCCAGAACTGCGTACGCTTGGACATCTGTCCATTGATTCGCAGGTGCGTGAACAGATCGCGGAACCGGAACTTTCACCGAAGCTGTACATTGACTTCTATCGTGAACGTATTACAGCGCGTCTGGAATTCGACTATGAGGTCATGGTTATTAATCCGCTTGCCGAGTATTTAATAGATGAAGAAGAGAAAAAGGTTATTTTGGTGCGTGATCGATACAAAGAGCGGAATCTGATTGAACGGCTTGATCGATCCTTTCTCGAAAGGGATGGTAGTGTTTGGGCGAGCGAACGGGAAGATGCCATCTATGATGTCATGTATCATCTGTTGCCTGAGCTTGAGAAACAGGTAGAAGTCTATATGCCAAACGCCGTGAAGGCGATGGTGCAATCCTATCCCACACCGCCGAAAGTACGAGCAGATTTGGGGAGAGGACTGGACTGGCTGGAGATTTCATTCGAGATGGAAGGTGTGGACGAGCAGGAGCTTCAAGAACTCATGCGTCGTATTGTGGAAAAGAAACCGTATTTCCGTCTGAAGAGCGGTGTCTTTCTCTCACTTGAAAATGAAGGTGCAGACAGTTTCGCTCACATGGCCGATTCACTTGGACTGGGAGCAGATGACATCAAGAGCAGCCATATCCTGCTGCCAGCTGTTCGGGCGTTACAATTGCCAGGCAGGGATGAAGTTTCTGGTCATGTGAAGTGGGGAGGCTCTCTGAAACGTTTCCTCGATGATCTCAGAGATCCCGAAAGGATGGATTTTGCATTGCCGGGATCACTGACCCCCATCCTGCGGGATTATCAGAACAGCGGATACCAGTGGCTGCGAACCCTCGCTTATTATCGTTTTGGCGGCATTCTGGCGGATGATATGGGACTTGGAAAAACGTTGCAAAGCATCGCCTATATTACAGCGGTGCTTCAGGAAAAGCCCGAGCACAATATGGACAATACGGGCGGTGAAAAATACCGGGAGAGCGGATCGCTATGGGGCGGTGAAACGTTAACGACTTCCGACATCGACCCCGAAACTGGTCTCCCATTGGAAAAGATGGCCTCAGAGAATAGGGATGGCCTATGGTCCACGATGCAGCAGGATGGACTGACGATCCGAACGAGGGTCATTCACCCTCCGGTACTTGTCGTGGCGCCTGCCTCGCTAACCTATAACTGGGCCAATGAGTTTGCGCGGTTCGCCCCGCATCTGAACGTACTGATTGCCGCAGGTCAGAAAGAAGAACGAGCCAGCATGCTTTCAGGCATGGATGAGGCAGATGTAATTGTGACGTCGTATCCTCTGTTGCGACGGGATTTGGACACCTATCTCGGCCGAACCTTCCATACGCTCATTTTGGATGAAGCTCAGGCAATCAAAAATGCTTCTTCTCAAACCGCGCAGGCAGTGAAACAAATTCAGGCTCCGCGTCGTTTTGCACTCACAGGAACGCCTGTAGAGAACTCACTGGATGAATTGTGGTCCATTTTTGAAGCGGTATTCCCTGGGTTGTTTCCAAGTTACAGAAGATTCCGCGACCTTCCTCCGGAACGGATCTCGCGGATGGTGCGTCCGTTTATTCTGCGCCGCCTGAAGAAGGATGTGTTGGAAGAATTGCCTGATCGAATTGAAACGGTACAGCGGTCAGAGCTTACGGTTGAACAGAAGAAACTGTACGCCGCATATCTCTCCCAGCTTCAGGATGAAGCATCGAAGGACATGGAGGATAACGGATTCCAGAAGAATCGTATCAAAATTCTGGCAGGCATCACCCGTTTGCGTCAGTTGTGTTGTCATCCGGCCCTCTTTGTGGAAGGATATCAAGGCGATTCCGGGAAAATGGAACAGTTGCTTGAAACGGTCGAGGATTGTTTGGCTTCAGGCAAACGAATTCTTATCTTCTCCCAATTTGCAAGCATGTTGAACCTGATTCGTCAGACCCTTGCGGCACAGGGAAAAAACCTGTTTTACCTCGATGGTCAGACGCCTGCTCAGAGCCGGGTCGAGATGTGTCATAGATTTAATGAGGGCGAAGCGGAATTGTTCTTAATCTCCCTGAAAGCTGGAGGTACAGGACTAAACTTAACGGGTGCAGATACCGTTATATTATATGATCTATGGTGGAATCCCGCCGTGGAAGAACAGGCCATTGGCCGTGCCCATCGCATGGGACAGAAACAAGTCGTGCAAGTCATCCGCCTGGTGACCGAAGGTACGATCGAAGAGAAGATTTTGGAACTCCAGCAGCGCAAGAAGGACTTGATTGCCGAAGTAATCGAACCGGGAGACGGGGGATCGACGACCTTATCCGAACAGGATATCCGCGAATTGTTGATGGTATAATGAAGTCCAAGCATCCTAGCAATAAGAATCATTAAATATATGAATCTATACAAGATGGACTAATCATTTACATGATAACGGAGAGGACAGAAATAACCTGAAAAAGCGAAGCGTTCGCCTAAAAGCTTTCTGAAAGAAAGCTGCATCGGAAGCATACGCTATCCCCGGATTTTCCCCTTTAAAAAAGGGAATAAAAAAAATCTGGGGATAACAGCGATTGGAAGGTTGTTCTGTCATCGTAGTGTCAGTGTAAATAATTTTTAGTTCAACTTATCTAGCAAAAGGAGTGGGTTCGTGTGCGTATTCGCAAAGCGATTATTCCAGCCGCAGGGCTGGGTACCCGGTTTCTGCCTGCCACCAAGGCGATGCCTAAGGAAATGCTGCCCATCGTGGACAAGCCAACGATTCAGTACATTATTGAAGAAGCCGTAGCTTCAGGCATTGAAGATATCATTATTGTGACAGGTAAAGGGAAACGGGCCATTGAAGATCACTTCGATTATTCTTTTGAGCTGGAGCAGAATCTGGCGGATAAACAGAAGTGGGACTTGCTTAACGAAGTACGCAAACCCTCCGAGATGGCAGATATTCATTATATCCGTCAAAAGGAACCGAAGGGACTTGGTCACGCCATTTGGTGTGCCCGCAAGTTTATCGGCAACGAGCCTTTTGCCGTCCTGTTAGGGGATGATATTGTGGAAGCGGAACATCCCTGCCTGAAGCAGATGATCGATGTCTATGATGAACTGCAATCTCCGATTGTTGGTGTACAGCCTGTTGATTGGAGCGAGGTATCCCGCTACGGGATTGTAGACGGAGAATTGCTGACTCCTACCGATGATCGTGTTTTTCGGGCCCGCCGCTTAATTGAGAAACCAAAGACCGAAGATTCCCCTTCGAACCTTGCTATTATGGGACGTTATATTCTTACACCGGATATCTTTGAGATACTAGGTCAACAATCTGCTGGTGTCGGGGGAGAAATCCAGCTCACGGATGCCTTGTCCCGATTGAATGAACAGCGGCAGATTCTCGCATATCATTTTGACGGACTGCGTCATGATGTTGGTGAGAAGTTGGGCTTTATTGAGACATCTATTCACTACGCATTGCAACGCCCGGATCTACGGAAAGATCTCTTAAAGTATTTGGAACAGGTCGTAAAGGATCAATAAATGGTTTTCCGCATGCCCTTGAAGTCCAGCCGAAGAATGTTATCGCGGCTGGGCTTTAATTTATTTTATGGAAGAGCAAATATAAGGGTTATACAGGCCAATGAACAAACACATACCCGACACTTTACATATACATAGTCAATATGAAGAAATGATGTCAACAGCAAAACGGAGGGATGTCATGAAGGTACTTCCGCTGTTTATGGATGGCGCTGCCATATTGGAACCCAAGGTTTATGGTGATCACCGTGGATATTTTATGGAGAGTTATAATGAGCAGGTTCTGCATGAACAGGGGATACAGCACGTCTTTATTCAGGACAATCAATCCTTGTCGGCTGAAGCAGGTGTTCTGCGTGGGCTTCATTACCAGCTTCAGCCCAAAGCACAGACTAAATTGGTGAGGGTTATATCAGGGGCTATATATGATGTGATTGTGGATGTCCGAACCTCATCCCCTACTTTTGGCCGATGGAAAAGTGTCATTCTAAGTGAGTACAACCAGCGGCAACTGCTTGTTCCTCAAGGATTTGCTCATGGATTTTGTACCTTGGTGCCTAATTCCTTGGTAACTTATAAGGTAGACGCCTATTATTCGCCTGAACATGATCGTGGAATTCTGTGGAACGATCCGGCGCTCGCCATTGATTGGCCTGTGACGAAACCTATATTATCGGAGAAGGATCAGAAGCATCCTTTACTGAAAGATGCTGAACTGAATTTCGACTAATTAATCAGACTTTTCAGATACTTCGGTATCTGGAGGCAGAGGGAGAGAGACAGCATGAAACTACTGGTTACGGGTGGGGCCGGATTTATCGGCAGCAACTTTGTGTTATATATGCTTCGTGAACATCCAAGTTATGAAATTATCAATGTGGATGCATTAACGTATGCAGGGAACTTGGAGAACTTGCATATGGTAGAGTCCAATCCCCGATATACCTTCATCAAGGCAGATATTGCAGATGTACAGCAGATGGAAGCTGTTTTTTCCCAAGGCATCGATGTGGTTGTGAATTTCGCTGCCGAGTCTCATGTGGATCGAAGTATTCTGTCCCCGGATATCTTTGTGCGTACCAATGCGATGGGTACTCAGGTTCTGCTGGATGCGGCAAAGAAGTATCAGGTCACCAAATTTGTTCAGGTATCGACGGATGAGGTATATGGATCATTGGGTGCAACAGGGTTATTTACTGAAGATACACCTCTGATGCCAAACAGTCCTTACTCTGCAAGTAAAGCTGGCGGGGATCTGCTCGTAAGAGCCTATCATGAAACCTTTGGATTGCCTGTAAATATTACACGTTGCTCCAATAACTACGGACCTTTTCAATTCCCGGAGAAACTGATTCCGCTGATTATATCCCGTGCATTAAATGATGAAGCCATTCCAGTATATGGTGACGGCCTCAATATTCGTGACTGGCTTTATGTCGAGGATCACTGCAGCGCGATTGATTTGGTGATTCATAATGGTCAATCTGGAGAGGTATACAACATTGGTGGTAATAATGAACGTACTAATATTTACATTGTGGAGAGCGTATTGGAACAACTGGGTAAACCAGCGAGTTTGATTCAATATGTGCAGGATCGATTGGGACATGACCGACGTTATGGTATAGATCCTACCAAGATACGTACAGAGCTCGGATGGCAACCTGCACACAATTTTGAAACAGGGATCAAGGAGACGATCCAATGGTATCTGAAACATCAAGATTGGTGGACGAGAATTCAATCAGGCACATATCAGGACTATGTTCAGCTTCAGTACGGTAAGCGGATGGGTGATTCGTCCAAATGAACTATAGAGTTATGGTGACTGGCGCGGCAGGACAGCTGGGTTATGATGTGGTGAAGACCTTTCAAGCAGAGGGTCATCAGGTATTGGCCTGTGCCAAAAACCAGATGGATATTACCGATCAACAGCAGTGCACAGATATGATTACAACCTTCCGGCCTCACATCATTATTCACTGCGCTGCTTACACGGCGGTCGATCAGGCTGAGGTAGATGAGGATACAGCATACGCAATTAATGCATCAGGTACTAGAAATATCGCGGTTGCCGCCGAGAAAGTGAAAGCAAAACTGGTATATATCAGTACCGATTATGTATTTGATGGGAGCGGGAGTACACCTTACCGCGAGTACGATGTAACGAATCCGCAGAGTGTATACGGCAAGTCGAAGCTTGCTGGGGAACGGCTGGTTCAAAGTTTGTGTACGCAATGGTTTATTATTCGAACATCATGGGTGTTTGGCGTGTATGGCAATAATTTTGTCAAAACCATGCTGGAACTTATGGAGAAACGTCCACAACTGCAAGTTGTTCATGACCAACAAGGTTCGCCTACCTATACGGTGGATCTTGCCCGATTCATTCATATCCTTTCCATAAGTGAAAAGTATGGCATCTATCATGCCTCCAATTCAGGGACTTGCACATGGTACGAGTTTGCAGAGGCAATAAAAGAAGAAGCTAATAAGCAGAGTGGGTTCGAGCCTGCAGCCGAACTTACGCCATGCACAACCGATCAGTTTCCGCGTCCAGCCCCTCGTCCTGCATACTCGGTGATGGATCATCTGGCGATTCGAACGAACGGTCTGGAACCTCTGAGACCTTGGCGTGAGGCACTGATTGCGTTTTTGAAAGAGTTGAGTGTACAGCAAAAGGACTGAGCATGTGGAGGGTCCGTGCTTTATTCCCAAACTGCACCCACCATTTAACAGCCGCCTCGGGCGGCTATTTTGTTTTACACCTCATCAATTCGGGTAGTTAGCTAACAAAAAGGTACTGAGGATGTGAATGTGATATGAAACGCATTGCCGCCGTGTTAATACTACTGATCGTTACCGTGGGCACACTCTTTTTCGCCTATGAAAGCGAGAGTGAGGAACAACGGGACGGATTTACCGCTTATAGATTAATCGCCCATGCGATGGGCAGCATTCGTGATCAACCATATACCAACGCCTATGAAGCGATGATTGCCAATTACGAGAAAGGCACACGTGTATTTGAGATCGACTTTATGTTAACATCGGATCGCAAAGCCGTAGCCAGACATGAATGGACCGCTAATATGAGCAAAATGCTAGGACAAGACGAAGAGCTTCCGGAGGATAAACAAGCCGGGGCACTGACACATGATGAATTTATGAATACGCCTATTTTAGGCATGTATCAACCCATGGATGCCGATGGCATTATAGATGTACTGGCCGAGTATCCGGATATGTATATCGTAACTGACACCAAGGAACAGAAGGATGAGGATATTCAGCAGGTGTTAAGATCCCTCGTGGATGCAGCCAAAGAACATGACCCATCCGTGCTGGACCGGGTGGTTGTACAGATCTATAACGAACCGATGCTCGAAACGGTGAAAGAAGTCTATGCATTCCCTTCCATTATCTATACGTTATATGCCACACAGGATACAGAAGCTCAGGTTGTTGATTTTGTGCAAAAGAATGATATTGATGCCGTGACTATGCCGGAATATAAAGTAAACCAGAATTTCGTGGCCAAGCTGAATAGTGCAGGCTCAGTCACATACGTGCATACCATCAATGACACTGAACAAGTGGCTAATTATGAGAAATGGGGCGTGTACGGGGTCTACTCGGACGTGCTGACAGAGCAAGAACTGGATGAGATGAATACACGTTTTGCCTGGAAACCGTAAAAATTCATGTTTTTCTGTTCCCCTTTTTATACGAACATTGACACTCACTGTCTGCTGACTTAGACTTAGTTTACAAGCTTTCTAGGATGCAGAAGAACCTCTGGAGGAATGTTCGTTGATAGACATGATTAAGCAGTGGAGACATGTATTTAAGCTTGACCCGGACCGGGAGATTACGGACGAAGAACTCGATCTGGTCTGCATGTCGGGGACAGATGCAATTATCGTTGGCGGATCTTCGGGGATTACCTATGATAACACGGTAGACCTGATGTCCCGTGTGCGTCGTTATGAGTTGCCATGTGTGCTTGAAGTATCCGATCTGGAGGCTGTTGTTCCCGGGTTTGACGGATATTTGATCCCAATGGTCCTGAATGCAACGGACAGCAAATGGATGATTGGGCACCACCAGCAAGCCATAGAGCGTTACGGTTATCTTATCCCTTGGGATCTGTTGATTGCCGAAGGTTATATTGTCCTGAATGCAAACTCCACGGTAGCTCGGTTGACTGGTGCAGATACGGATCTGACGACAGGAGCTGCGGTGGCATACGCCCAGGCTGCGGAGCGTCTGCTCAATCTTCCAATCGTGTACATGGAGTACAGCGGAACGTTCGGAGATATGGAGCTTGTTGGTGAGACACACAGACAATTGGAGCGGGCACACCTTATCTACGGCGGCGGAATTGATGATTCGGAGAAAGCCGCGCAAGCTGCCCAGGTGGCAGATACTGTCGTGGTAGGTAACATTGTGTACAGCGATTTAACTAAGGCACTTGAGACGGTGTTGGCTGTAAAAGGAACCATTTAATCGGTTTAGTTTACCATTCCCCCATTTTCCCCTTATGATCTGTTAAAATAGAACTTTGCCCTTGCTAAATAAAGAAGTTATATGAGCTTAATGTCGTTTACACGAGAATGAAGATGAGAGAAGTGAGCTGGAGAAACGAAATGCTCGTTAAAAGCTTTCTGTAAGAAAGCTAAATCCTAAGCATACTTCTATTACCTGATTTTGTTCTTTTTTTACTAAGAAATTCGTATACAAGGACTATGTTTACACAGAAACGGAGAGTGCAGAAGCACTCTGAAGAAACGCAGTGTTCTCTCTTGTGATTTCACTACCCTTAGATATAAGCTAAACTAAATTTACACGAGAACGAAGAGGACAGAAATAAGCTGGAGAAGCGGAGCGTTCGCCTTTATTACCGGATTTTTACCTTTGAAAAAGTAGATCGAAAAATCCGGGAATAACAGCGATCGGAAGATTATTCTGTCATCGGAGTGGCGAGTGTAACCTATTAATTTTGCTTTATAGACCAACCAACGAAAGGAGCATGCATGCATGCAACCTGTAAATATACATGATGCCGTTGCACGGCTTAACACCCCTCAACGGCAAGCCGTCGAGGCGACGGATGGCCCGCTGCTGATTATGGCCGGAGCCGGCTCCGGCAAGACGCGGGTGCTGACACACCGGATTGCCTACCTCATTGCAACACGGAAAGCGCCCCCGTGGGGCATTTTAGCGATTACATTTACGAACAAAGCCGCCCGTGAGATGCAAGACCGTGTATCCCAACTCGTAGGTGGATCTCAGGGCCGCGACATATGGGTATCCACGTTCCACTCCATGTGCGTGCGTATTTTGCGCCGTGACATTGAACGTATTGGCTTTACCTCCAACTTCAGTATTTTGGACTCATCGGACCAATTATCTGTAATTCGTAGCTGTATGAAAGATCAGAATATCGATACCAAGAAATTCGAGCCCAAAGCAGTTCAATCCATGATGAGCACGGCCAAGAATGAACTGATCAGTCCGGAGCAATATGAGAAGCAGTCGGGAGACTATTTCGAGGGTATTGTGGCGAAGGTATATAAGATGTATCAGAAAAAGTTAAGAGCCAACAACTCACTTGATTTCGACGATCTCATTATGCAGACCATTCAACTGTTCAAAGAAGTGCCGGAAGTTCTCGACTTTTACCAAAAGAAATTCCAATACATTCACGTGGACGAGTATCAGGATACGAACCGTGCACAGTACATGCTGTGCCGCATGCTCGCTGACAGCCACCACCACATCTGCGTTGTAGGGGATAGTGACCAGTCGATCTATCGCTGGCGTGGGGCGGATATCAGCAATATCCTGAACTTTGAGAAAGATTACCCTGAAGCAAGTACGATTTTGCTGGAGCAGAACTATCGTTCAACTTCCAATATCCTGAATGCAGCGAATGAAGTGATCGGCCTGAATACAGGGCGTAAACCGAAGAAACTGTGGACGGACAAAGAGGGTGGTTCGAAGATCAAGGTGTACCGTGCGGATTCCGAGCATGATGAGGGGTATTTTGTTACCTCTGAGATTAGTAAAAATGTGAAGAACGGCAAATCCTATCAGAACCATGCCATTTTGTACCGTACCAACGCTCAGTCCCGGGTTATAGAGGAAATTCTGATCAAGTCTGATATTCCGTATCAGATTGTCGGCGGCATCAAGTTCTATGATCGTAAAGAGATCAAGGACATTCTGGCGTATCTGCGCCTGTTATCCAACCCCGACGATGATATCAGTCTTACACGGATCATTAATGTACCAAAACGTAGCATTGGTGATACAACAGTAGCGAAGCTCGCGGCTGCGGCAGGAGAGCGTGGAATTTCTATTTTCCGTGTACTTCAGGTCGTAGATGATCTTGGTTTTGCTGGTCGTACGCGGAATGCGCTGGTGGAGTTCTATGACATGATCGCTGCGTTGCATCAGATGGTAGAGTATCTGTCTGTAACTGAATTGACCGAGAAGATTCTTGAGATGAGCCAATACCGTCTTGAGATGCAAAATGAAAACACACTCGAATCCCGTGCACGGCTGGAGAACATTGAAGAGTTCCTGTCGGTAACGATGGAATTTGAGAAAAATAATGAAGATAAAACGCTCGTGTCGTTCCTCACCGATCTTGCATTGATTGCTGACATCGACAGCATGAACGATGATGAAGAGGATCAGAGCGACGCGGTTACCCTGATGACCATGCACAGCGCCAAAGGTTTGGAGTTCCCGGTTGTCTTTATCGTGGGTATGGAGGAAGGGGTCTTCCCGCATAGCCGTGCCTTTATGGACAATGAAGAATTGGAAGAAGAACGCCGACTTGCTTATGTAGGGATCACCCGTGCGGAAGAGCAACTGTTCCTGTCTTGTGCACAGATGCGGACGTTGTTTGGACGTACAACAGCGAACCCGCCTTCCCGCTTCCTGGATGAAATTCCGGATGAGCTGAAGGAAGACACCTCCATGGCTCGTGATCGTTACCGCCGTGGCAGTAGCGGAGGAGGCTCATATGGTGGACGTGGGTTAGGCTCTAGTGGAGGAAGTAACTTCGGTGGTGGCACCAAGCTGTTCGATCACCAAAGTAAAAGCGGTTCATCTGCTACCTCATCCACGCCAACTTCGCGTGTGACCACAAGTGTCTCCCGCCCAACATATTCTACGCCATCCTCTGCTTCCAAGCCGGTAGCTTCTGATGGTGAAGCAGGATTCAAGGCAGGAGATAAAGTGCAGCATGGCAAATGGGGGACAGGCACCATTGTTGCGGTCAAAGGGACAGGTAATGATACCGAACTGCAGATTGCCTTCCCGGCTCCGGTGGGTGTGAAACGTTTGCTTGCCGGATTTGCCCCAATTACAAAAGTAGAATAAGAACGAAACCTCCTTTTGTACGATAACAGAGAGAACAGAAATAACTTGAAGAAGCATAGCGTTCGCCTTTATCCCCGGATTTCCACCTTTTAAAATGGATTAAAAGAAGTCCGGGGATAACAGCGATCAGAAAGTTATTCTGTTATGGGAGTTCACGTGCAATAGGAGTGTTCGTTCTACATAGATCAAATTAACGGAGGGATGGCCCTGTATGGACCCGATGCACCGGATGGAGCAACTCGTTACCGAGCTGAACCAGCATAATTATCAGTACTACACGATGGATCAGCCACAGATCAGCGATAAGGAGTATGATCTTCTGTACGATGAACTGGTTACGCTGGAACAGGAAAGCGGCATGGTTCTGCCTGATTCTCCAACACAGCGTGTGGGTGGCGAACTGCTCAAGGGGTTTACCCCGCATCGCCACTTATCCTCCTTATGGAGTCTGGACAAAGCACAGAATATTGAGCAGCTTCGGAGCTGGAATACCCGTGTACTAAAACTGATTAATGACTATAACAGTAAAAATCCCGATACGCCTTTACCGGAACCAGGTTATGTCATTGAGTTGAAGTTTGACGGATTGACGCTGAACCTGACATACACCAACGGTGAGTTGGTGCAAGCCTCTACACGAGGGAACGGTACCGTAGGTGAAGGTATTTTGGCACAGGTAAGAACGATCCGATCCGTTCCGCTCAAAATTCCTTACACAAGCGGTACGATTGAAGTACAGGGTGAAGGCATCATGAATCTGTCTGTCTTGGACCGATACAATGAGACAGCGGCAGAGCCACTCAAGAATGCGCGTAATGCAGCAGCAGGAGCGCTCCGCAACCTGAATCCGAAGGCGACGGCTGAGCGTCGGTTGAATGCTTATTTTTATAATGTAGGTTATTCGGATGACATTCAGTTTGCCAATCATCAGCAGATGATGGATTTCCTGCGTGAGAACCGCTTCAAAGTTAATCCATCGATTACTTATTTCCATGAGTTTGATGATGTGATGGAACAACTGGCCGCGATTCAGGAGAACCGAGGGCAGCTAGACTATCTGATCGATGGAGCTGTTATCAAAATTACGGACATGCGCACCCGCGAGGTGTTGGGTTATACCGATAAATTCCCTCGCTGGGCGGTGGCATATAAATTCGAGGCTGAAGAGACCACGACGGTTCTTAACGCTGTGGTATGGAATGTGGGCCGTACTGGCAAAGTAACTCCGCTGGCACGCGTAGAACCGGTTGAACTTGCCGGGGTAACGGTACAGAACTGTACTCTGAACAATGTCGGCGATATTGAGCGCAAAAATCTGAAGTTTGCTCTGGGCACACGGGTCTTTATCCGTCGCTCCAACGACGTCATTCCTGAGATTCTGGGTAAAGTGACGGAGGAGAGTGATGGTGAGGAGATCGTCTTCCCTGAGCAGTGTCCTGCATGTGGATTCCCACTGGAGCAACGCGGAGCGCATCTGTTCTGTAACAATAGACTTGCGTGTAAACCACAAACGGTGGCACGTATTTCCCATTTTGCTTCCCGTGATGCTATGGACATCGAGACGTTCAGTGAGAAAACAGCGATTCAGTTGTATGATGAATTGAACGTACGTGAGCCTGCCGACCTGTATACGTTACAGTTTGATGATCTGGTGAAGCTGGAGCGGTTTGGGGAAAAGAAAGCGAACAACCTTATCGCTGCGCTTGAGCTTAGTAAAGATAGAGACTTGGCTTCCTTCTTATACTCACTGGGTATTCCGAACACAGGTAAATCGACAACGCGCATGCTCGCTGATCATTATCGAGATCTGCACGCCATTATGAATGCAACCGTGGAAGAACTGGTTGAACTACCCGACGTCGGTGGTATTGTGGCAGAGAGCATCGTAAACTTTTTTGCAGATCCGTTTACACAGGCTGCAATTGAGAAAATGCTCAACTTGGGTGTGAAAGCTCAGGCACCTGAGGCACCAGCCGTTGCTGTTGTGGAAGATTCCTTCTTCAGTGGTAAAACGGTCGTCTTGACCGGAACGCTGCATCAATTGACGCGGGAAGAGGCAACGCAAAGACTGGAAGCGCTCGGAGCGAAGGTGACTGGCAGTGTGTCGAAAAAGACAGATTTGGTTATTGCCGGAGAGAAGGCAGGTAGTAAACTAACCAAAGCTCATGATCTCGGTATTCCAACGATTGAGGATGAGGATGAACTTGTACGTCTTTTGAACCCACAGGGTTAAAGTGTAATCAGAGAGTTCATAATGAGGAAAAAGAAAAAGGCCCCCGAAGACACGAATATGTGATCGGGGGCTTTTGCTATTTATTGAATTATTTTTACAACGAAAGAACGCTCACCAATCTTATCTTATCTCATCATGATCCACTTAAATTGTTAGGGATGCGCTGAGATGCGCCTGTAAGCCATGCATCCTTATCATATCCTCGTTCTTCCCAGTAACCGATATGTTCGCTGTCGATGAGTTCAATGCGATTCAACCATTTTACTGATTTATAGGCATACATCTGAGGAATAACGAGCCGTACCGGACCGCCAAGATCAGCAGGGATAGGTTTGCCATCATGCATGACAGCGACCATAATATCATCCATTTGCGCTTGATCCATCGTAATGGCATCCGTATACACACCATCACCGGAATAAAATTTCACACTGTGAGCTTCCTGTTTGACCCCGGCTTGTTTCAAAAGCTGTGCAAGAGAGATACCTTCCCAGGTATTCTTATATACAGACCAGCCCGTTACACAGTGAAAATCACTAACCTGTACGGTGCGCGTCAGCTTCACGAATTGTTCCCAATTCCAGACCTGTGCCCGTTCAACCAGTCCATCAATTCGGAAAGACCAGTTAGCATTGGAGAAGGACGGTATAGGCGTAACCGTATATACGCGGAAATGACCTTCAGCTCCGCCTCCAATGGGAGGTGAAGAGGCAGACAGCGGTTGTGGCAGAGGAACCATACGGTTAGGGTCGTTCTCCAGCATACTATCAATACTGTTATCGATCTTGAGATTTCGTCCTACCCAGGATATAAAAGTAGGACCAAGAGTCACGGCGAGACCAACCCCCACAGCAGAACGGATGAAAGCTCGTCGTGTATACAACGGTTGAGGTCGCTCCTCTGATTTGAGGGGATCTCTCTCGGAACTGCGATCAAACTGGGAAGAAGATATAGCAGCCGGAGTTTCTTTTTCATCCGATATTGAATCAGATGGGTCAGCTGTATTTTGAGTTCGTGTTGAAGTTGTAGTGGTTTTAACCGCACGACGTGCAGGATCCTTTAACCATTTGGTCCGAGTGATGGAGTGATAGATAATATAAGGTAAGCCCACCCAAGTCAGCAGGTCATGGATCAAAAGTGCAGCATTCGACCATCGAGGTCCAGCTAGCTTGAACTGCCATAATACAATACCCGAGAGTAGCCAGCCTACCAGCAGCGCAAGAACAAAGATAGTGTTTACCCTTTGCCAAGGCCTATTTCGAAGTTGTTTCCAGTGTTTTCCGGCCAAAATCAAGTAATATACTACGGGTGCCAGCATAGCTAGCCCAACGATGATGTGTAGCCATTTTAACCAGACACGTCCAATTCCGAGTATCTCGCGCCAAAAGCCGCCTACCAGCATAAGACCTGTTATAGCAAGGATCACAACAATCCAGGCATTCCACGCATGGATGGAAACCAACTTTTTGCCGTAACCTTTGCGTCTGTTCTTCAACCATTGCTTCAAGTGCGATCACCCCATATAGGTTAGTAATGAGTTTATTCAGAACTTTGATATGTAATAGCTAGCTGTGAATGGAGTACGTGATCTGTGTAAAGGTGCAATGCGAGATGGATATACGATTGTTCATAGGCTACTTATGAAAGTAGTACACTTGACTGCTTAACCTTATCTCTATATCTATATACCTTATTATAGAGTTTTTGGATCACTTTCTTCAAACCATCAGAAGGGCAGGGATCGTTATCCCGATCGGTACTCTAACTAAAACTCATCTAGATCATTATTACTTGTGGTTATAAAAGGGAGTATTTATAGAAATGAGTTATTTCTTTTATATGTAATGCACTTTAAGGGTAGCCTTTCACTTGTTCAGAGCATGTGCTAATCTGTCGAATACAGGTTGGAAACAAGACACCGTAGATGAAGATATCATGATATCAGAAGGTTGATTAAAAATGCTTGCTAAATAAATCACTACGTGATATATTATTTCTTGTCGCTTCAAACGAATGATTGTCATAATCATTTGAAAGATGACGAAAACAAAGTGTTGACAGTAAGTTAGTTAACATGATATGATAAGATTCCTGTCCGGTTGACAAACGTCAACATAAACGGACATACAAGTTCCTTGAAAACTGAACAAATGGATAGTAACTTTTGATTCACAATGAATCGTCAGATTCAAAATGAGCTTATCGCTCTTTTCAATACTTTATTGGAGAGTTTGATCCTGGCTCAGGACGAACGCTGGCGGCATGCCTAATACATGCAAGTCGAGCGGAGTTGATAGGAAGCTTGCTTCCTTGATACTTAGCGGCGGACGGGTGAGTAACACGTAGGCAACCTGCCCTCAAGTTTGGGACAACTACCGGAAACGGTAGCTAATACCGAATAATTGTTTTCTTCGCCTGAAGGAAACTGGAAAGACGGAGCAATCTGTCACTTGGGGATGGGCCTGCGGCGCATTAGCTAGTTGGTGAGGTAACGGCTCACCAAGGCGACGATGCGTAGCCGACCTGAGAGGGTGATCGGCCACACTGGGACTGAGACACGGCCCAGACTCCTACGGGAGGCAGCAGTAGGGAATCTTCCGCAATGGGCGAAAGCCTGACGGAGCAATGCCGCGTGAGTGATGAAGGTTTTCGGATCGTAAAGCTCTGTTGCCAGGGAAGAACGCTTGGGAGAGTAACTGCTCTCAAGGTGACGGTACCTGAGAAGAAAGCCCCGGCTAACTACGTGCCAGCAGCCGCGGTAATACGTAGGGGGCAAGCGTTGTCCGGAATTATTGGGCGTAAAGCGCGCGCAGGCGGTCATTTAAGTCTGGTGTTTAATCCCGGGGCTCAACCCCGGATCGCACTGGAAACTGGGTGACTTGAGTGCAGAAGAGGAGAGTGGAATTCCACGTGTAGCGGTGAAATGCGTAGATATGTGGAGGAACACCAGTGGCGAAGGCGACTCTCTGGGCTGTAACTGACGCTGAGGCGCGAAAGCGTGGGGAGCAAACAGGATTAGATACCCTGGTAGTCCACGCCGTAAACGATGAGTGCTAGGTGTTAGGGGTTTCGATACCCTTGGTGCCGAAGTTAACACATTAAGCACTCCGCCTGGGGAGTACGGTCGCAAGACTGAAACTCAAAGGAATTGACGGGGACCCGCACAAGCAGTGGAGTATGTGGTTTAATTCGAAGCAACGCGAAGAACCTTACCAGGTCTTGACATCCCTCTGATCGATGCAGAGATGTATCTTTCCTTCGGGACAGAGGAGACAGGTGGTGCATGGTTGTCGTCAGCTCGTGTCGTGAGATGTTGGGTTAAGTCCCGCAACGAGCGCAACCCTTATATTTAGTTGCCAGCATTTCGGATGGGCACTCTAGATAGACTGCCGGTGACAAACCGGAGGAAGGTGGGGATGACGTCAAATCATCATGCCCCTTATGACCTGGGCTACACACGTACTACAATGGCCGGTACAACGGGCTGCGAAATCGCGAGATGGAGCCAATCCCAACAAAGCCGGTCTCAGTTCGGATTGCAGGCTGCAACTCGCCTGCATGAAGTCGGAATTGCTAGTAATCGCGGATCAGCATGCCGCGGTGAATACGTTCCCGGGTCTTGTACACACCGCCCGTCACACCACGAGAGTTTATAACACCCGAAGTCGGTGGGGTAACCGCAAGGAGCCAGCCGCCGAAGGTGGGATAGATGATTGGGGTGAAGTCGTAACAAGGTAGCCGTATCGGAAGGTGCGGCTGGATCACCTCCTTTCTATGGAGAATCGTTTCCTGCAACGGAAACATTCAAATATGCAGGTTCTTAGAACCTGCAACAGCAACACAGTTACTTATCCATTTGTTCAGTTTTGATGGAATTTGAGGGGCCATAGCTCAGCTGGGAGAGCGCCTGCCTTGCAAGCAGGAGGTCAGCGGTTCGATCCCGCTTGGCTCCACCAAACAATTTCATCTATTTGGCTTGTTCTTTGAAAACTAGATATCGAAACGAAACAAACGCGAATTAGAACATTCCTTTAAGCTGAACTTGTGCAAACAAGTCAAGTGTATAAAGGTAGTTAAATTGCTTTTGTGAGGGTATCGGGTGAGAGCGACTTTTGGCTTTGCGCAAGCAAAACAAGGGAAGCGAGCGACCGAAACCGGAACAAAATGGTTAAGCTACTAAGAGCACACGGAGGATGCCTAGGCGCTAGGAGCCGATGAAGGACGTGGCGAACAACGAAACTGCCTCGGGGAGCTGTAAGCAAGCTTTGATCCGGGGGTGTCCGAATGGGGAAACCCAGCTGGGGTAATTTCCAGTTACTCATAACTGAATACATAGGTTATGCAGAGGCATACCAGGGGAACTGAAACATCTAAGTACCCTGAGGAAGAGAAAACAATAGTGATTCCGTCAGTAGCGGCGAGCGAACGCGGAGAAGCCCAAACCAGAGAGCTTGCTCTTTGGGGTTGTGGGACGTCTCACATGGAGTTACAAAGGAACCGGTTAAGCGAAGAGGTCTGGAAAGGCCCGCCAAAGAAGGTAAAAGCCCTGTAGTTGAAAGTTGGTTCCCTCCGAGACGGATCCCGAGTAGTGCGGGGCACGTGAAACCCCGTATGAATCCGGCAGGACCATCTGCCAAGGCTAAATACTTCCTAGCGACCGATAGTGAAGCAGTACCGTGAGGGAAAGGTGAAAAGCACCCCGGAAGGGGAGTGAAATAGAACCTGAAACCGTGTGCTTACAAAAAGTCAGAGCCCGTTTTAGGGGTGATGGCGTGCCTTTTGTAGAATGAACCGGCGAGTTACGTTCCCGTGCAAGGTTAAGGTGAAGAGCCGGAGCCGCAGCGAAAGCGAGTCTGAATAGGGCGAATGAGTACGTGGACGTAGACCCGAAACCGGGTGATCTACCCCTGTCCAGGGTGAAGGTGCGGTAACACGCACTGGAGGCCCGAACCCACGCATGTTGAAAAATGCGGGGATGAGGTGGGGGTAGCGGAGAAATTCCAATCGAACTCGGAGATAGCTGGTTCTCCCCGAAATAGCTTTAGGGCTAGCCTCGGAAAACAGAGTCGTGGAGGTAGAGCACTGATTGGGTGCGGGGCCCGCAAGGGTTACCAAGCTCAGTCAAACTCCGAATGCCATAGACTTACTTCCGGGAGTCAGACAGTGAGTGCTAAGATCCATTGTCAAAAGGGAAACAGCCCAGACCATCAGCTAAGGTCCCCAAGTGTGTGTTAAGTGGGAAAGGATGTGGAGTTGCACAGACAACCAGGATGTTGGCTTAGAAGCAGCCACCATTGAAAGAGTGCGTAATAGCTCACTGGTCGAGTGACTCTGCGCCGAAAATGTAACGGGGCTAAACACACCACCGAAGCTATGGCTTGATGCTTTGCATCAGGGGTAGGGGAGCGTTGTATAAGGGTTGAAGGTGTACCGTAAGGAGCGCTGGACATTATACAAGTGAGAATGCCGGTATGAGTAACGAAAAGATCAGTGAGAATCTGATCCGCCGAAAGCCTAAGGGTTCCTGAGGAAGGCTCGTCCGCTCAGGGTAAGTCGGGACCTAAGGCGAGGCCGAAAGGCGTAGTCGAAGGACAACAGGTCGAAATTCCTGTACCACCGTAAGCCGTTATGAGCAATGGGGGGACGCAGTAGGGTAGTGACGCGGACTGATGGATGTCCGTCTAAGCAGTAAGGCTGATGTGTAGGCAAATCCGCACATTGTAAGGCTGAGCTGTGATGGGGAGCGAAAATTATAGTAGCGAAGGTCATGATCTCACACTGCCAAGAAAAGCCTCTAGCCAGGTGATGGTGCCCGTACCGCAAACCGACACAGGTAGGCGAGAAGAGTATTCTAAGGCGCGCGGAAGAACTCTCGTTAAGGAACTCGGCAAAATGACCCCGTAACTTCGGGAGAAGGGGTGCCCCGGTAGTGTGAATAGCACGAGGGGGCCGCAGTGAAAAGGCCCAAGCGACTGTTTAGCAAAAACACAGGTCTGTGCGAAGCCGTAAGGCGAAGTATACGGGCTGACGCCTGCCCGGTGCTGGAAGGTTAAGGGGAGTGGTTAGGAGCAATCCGAAGCTGTGAACCGAAGCCCCAGTAAACGGCGGCCGTAACTATAACGGTCCTAAGGTAGCGAAATTCCTTGTCAGGTAAATTCTGACCCGCACGAATGGCGTAACGACTTGGGCGCTGTCTCAACGAGAGATCCGGTGAAATTTTAATACCTGTGAAGATGCAGGTTACCCGCGACAAGACGGAAAGACCCCATGGAGCTTTACTGCAGCTTGATATTGAATTTGGGTACGATCTGTACAGGATAGGTGGGAGCCTTTGAAACGTGAGCGCCAGCTTGCGTGGAGGCAACGTTGGGATACCACCCTGATCGTATCTAGGTTCTAACCTGGTACCGTAATCCGGTGCGGGGACAGTGTCAGGTGGGCAGTTTGACTGGGGCGGTCGCCTCCTAAAGAGTAACGGAGGCGCCCAAAGGTTCCCTCAGAATGGTTGGAAATCATTCGAAGAGTGCAAAGGCATAAGGGAGCTTGACTGCGAGACCTACAAGTCGAGCAGGGACGAAAGTCGGGCTTAGTGATCCGGTGGTACCGCATGGAAGGGCCATCGCTCAACGGATAAAAGCTACCCTGGGGATAACAGGCTTATCTCCCCCAAGAGTCCACATCGACGGGGAGGTTTGGCACCTCGATGTCGGCTCATCGCATCCTGGGGCTGAAGTAGGTCCCAAGGGTTGGGCTGTTCGCCCATTAAAGCGGTACGCGAGCTGGGTTCAGAACGTCGTGAGACAGTTCGGTCCCTATCTGTCGTGGGCGTAGGAAATTTGAGAGGAGCTGTCCTTAGTACGAGAGGACCGGGATGGACGTACCGCTGGTGTACCAGTTGTTCCGCCAGGAGCACCGCTGGGTAGCTATGTACGGACGGGATAAACGCTGAAAGCATCTAAGCGTGAAGCCCCCCTCAAGATGAGATTTCCCAGTATGTAAGACCCCTTGAAGACGACGAGGTAGATAGGCTGGGGGTGGAAGTGCAGCAATGCATGGAGCTGACCAGTACTAATCGGTCGAGGGCTTATCCAATTAGCAAGTTGTAATTCGCATGTTTCGTTTCGAATCTAGTTTTCAGAGAACGATCTCTGAATGTAAGCTATGCTATGCGTTTGGTGGCGATGGCGGAGGGGTTCCACACGTACCCATCCCGAACACGACCGTTAAGCCCTCTAGCGCCGATGGTACTTGGACCGCAGGGTCCTGGGAGAGTAGGACGCCGCCAAGCGAAGAACCACTGCCGATGTTATTCGGTGGTGGTTTTTATTTGTTTATTTTAGGGGATGCGGAAGCATCTCTTATTTGACTTTGTAAGAATCCTCTGACACACTCTAAGGGGTACATATATCAGATATCAGGCCATGATTTGGATTGATATAACTCTAGCGAATGGGGTGTAGGACAACATGGAAATTCAGAAATTGACGGTAGATGATTTTGAACCGGCGATGGCACTCTCCGAATATGCTTTTCAAGTAGTAATGAGTGAAGAACAGAAAGAAAAACGGCGCAGTCAATTTTCGTCACAGGATATATGGGGTGTATATGAGGACGGGCAGCTAGGAGCCAAACTTCACATCATTCCTTTTCAAACCTATATTCATGGCAGATCGTTCGAGATGGGCGGTATTGCGGGTGTAGCCACCTGGCCAGAGTATAGACGCAAAGGCTGGGTAGCGGGTCTGCTGAAGCATGCGTTGGAAGAAATGAATCGTAACAAACAGAGCATATCATTCTTGCATCCATTCTCTTTTGGTTTCTATCGGAAGTATGGATGGGAGACGTATGTTGAATTTAAACGTTATAAAGTACCTACAGCTCATTTGCCTCAGAAAAAAGAGACACCTGGAACAATTCGGCGTGGGGATCCGGGCCTCAGCATATTAAAGGAAGTATACAGTGCTTATGCTGAGCGTTATAACGGAACTCTGGTTCGAGATGATGCAAGGTGGGAGAATTCAGTTCTTGTTAATGGGGCCAGCCAGAAGGCTGTATATTACGATGAAGCTGATGCAGCACAAGGTTATCTTTTATATGAGGTTAAGGAAAATAAGTTTACCATTAAAGAGATCATCTATCTGAATGAAGAGGCTAGGCAAGGGCTGTGGACCTTCATTGCTAACCATGATTCCATGATCCAGGAAGTTACGTTGCAGGCGCCTGCCAGTGACACGCTTGCCTTCCAATTGGATAACCCACGGATTCAGCAGGAGATTCTACCTTATTTTATGGCGCGTATCGTTAGTGTAGAGCAGTTTATATCCCAGTATCCATTTGCAAGCCAGGACTCACCGGTGCAGATTGTACTTCAGGTAGAGGATGCCCACGCTCCATGGAATGAAGGGGTATGGCAATTAAACGTGGCAATGAACGGAACAGCGTCCATATGGAAAACATCGGAGCCAATTACTGATGATCAGATCATTAAGGTGGATATTCAATCCCTTACCGCGGTGCTGATGGGATATCGCAGACCCACGGAAATGGCACGAATCGGAAGAATTCACGGACCGAACACAGCAATCAAGGCTTTGGAACAAGCGATTCCTGAACGGGAAACCTATTTGCTCGATTTCTTCTGATGACTATTCCCACTGCTCCATTTAACTTGATTAGCTTATATAGAAATACGGCGTGATTGAAAGACAAATGGACTTCTCCAGCAATTTTGGGGAGGTTTTTTTGTGTCCGGGGAATATTTCGTGTAAAATCGTAAAAAATGAATAGTGACCCCACTTGGCAAAACCACAAAATATGCTATAATGGTTATAAAGTCAAAGAAAGTCAAAGTCAACTAAAGGTTTAATACTTAAGTAGCTTTCTTTCTACAATCTGATGCATGATCGCCAATATACGGGATTCATTTCATCGGAGGATCAAGGGAATATTAAAGGACCTTCGTGCTTCCTTCGCTCTCCTGTTGACACCTGTGGAAGCAAGATTCGCTGTTTCCCTGATTGGTTAAATGGGTAGAGAAGGTGTACTCTGTGGGGGCGTGTGGGTCCTTATTGACTTAACGTTTCAGACAGTGGAGGATGATTGGATGCGTAATATCTCTGATATTATCGAACGATATCTGAAGAGTATTTTGCATGAAAGTCCCGAAGGAATGGTTGAAATTCAGCGTAATGATCTGGCAGATCAATTCTCATGTGTACCTTCCCAGATCAACTATGTCATCAGCACACGTTTTACACTCGAGAAGGGATACCTGGTAGAGAGTAAACGCGGCGGTGGTGGTTATGTTCGCATACAGCGCATTGAATTACCGGCCCAATCAGCTCTGCATAATCATTTGCACCATAGTATTGGTGAAGAGATCGGGCAGACAGCTGCCGAAGGTCTGATCTATCAATTGGAAGAAGCGCGCTTCTTGAACAAGCGGGAAGCCGGGTTGATGCGAGCTGCTGTATCTAGAGAGGTTATATTGGTCAAACTTCCTTACCGGGATCAAATTCGTGCCAGAATGTTGAAGGCGATGTTAATATCTTTGCTCGGTAAATGAAAACTATCGGGGTCAAAGGAGGTACATCAATATGCTGTGCCAAGAATGCAATAAACGTCCGGCGACACTTCATTTTACGAAGATCGTAAATGGAGAGAAGACGGAATTCCATATTTGTGAGTCATGTGCCCGTGAAAAAGGGGAAATGATCCCTGGAACAGCAGGTGGGTTTTCCATTCACAACTTGTTGTCCGGATTGCTTGATTTTGATCCAGCCGGCAAAAGTGGATCGGCAGGAACACCACCTGCAAAAGCTCTTCAATGTGAAGAGTGTGGTATGACGTACGCACAATTTAGTAAGATAGGCCGGTTCGGCTGCAGTTCATGTTATAAATATTTTGACAGTCGTCTAGATCCTTTGTTCAAGCGGGTTCATGGTAATACGTCCCATGTAGGCAAAGTGCCTGCACGAGCTGGTGGTCGCATCAAGGTGAAACGGCAAATTGCTGATCTGAAGCGTGAGCTACAAGAGAGCATCGCACAAGAGGAATTTGAAGAGGCGGCCCAGATCCGTGACCAGATCAGAGGACTTGAAAAAGGAATAGCTCAGGAGTAAAGTTTGTCATGAGTAGGAGGGATGCGTAATGCCTAATCTGCGCTTTACAGATAAGGCGCTCAGCGACTGGATGCGCAGTGATGCGGCTGATTCCGAAATTGTCATTAGCAGCCGTGTCCGGATTGCACGCAACCTTCAGCATGTTCCGTTTCCGATGCTGGCTTCCAATGAGCAATCGGAAGAGGTGCTGAATAAGCTGAGCGAAGTACTTCAATACGATGACGTTCATGCCTTTGGGGATTTTCATACGTTGGATCTGATCGATATTGACGAACTCGACAAACGGGTGCTGGTGGAGAAACATCTCATCAGTCCAAGTCTTGCGAATGAATCCAGGAATGGTGCGGTTATTCTCAGTGAGGATGAGTCTGTCAGTATTATGATTAATGAAGAGGATCATCTTCGTATCCAGTGCCTCTATCCGGGGTTCCAGGTGAAAGAAGCCTGGGAGAAAGCTTCCGCAATAGATGATGCTTTTGAAGCGCACGTGGATTATGCTTTTGATGATCGCAGAGGATACTTAACTAGCTGCCCTACCAATGTAGGTACAGGTGTCAGAGCATCGGTCATGATGCACTTGCCTGCCCTGGTGATGACACAACAGATTGGCCGTATTCTAACCGCAGTTTCCCAAGTGGGATTGACGGTAAGAGGGATATACGGTGAAGGTAGCGAGGCAATGGGTAACCTGTTCCAGATCTCGAACCAGATTACTTTGGGACAGACCGAACAGGAAGTCATCGAGAACCTGCATGGTGTTGTGTTACAGATGATTGGTCATGAACGTACAGCGAGAGAACGGTTAATTACCGACTCCAGACTTCGGATTACGGATCGGGTCATGCGTTCTTATGGCATATTGTCTCATGCAGCTATTGTTGATTCCAAGGAAGCTGCACAGCGCTTATCGGATGTACGCCTTGGCGTGGATCTCGGATTGTTGGATGGACTGTCCATCACGGTAATGAATGAATTGAATGTGATGACACAGCCGGGATTTTTGCAGAAAACATTCGGGGAAGATATGCGCACAGATGAGCGTGACATATACCGTGCTCAGTTGATTCGTGATACGATCAATGCAGCGAAGCAGTCCTAGTTTAGCCTGATATAGTATTGAATTATGGTTTCATGCCGCATTGCGGCTTTTATATAATAAGGCATGTACAAATGCCGAATGACTTTATTCGCAGCATGGCTGCAAACAAAAATGATATGAAGAATACGACGGTTATTTCATTATATGACCCTCGTTTTATCCAAAACCATGGAGGTGCAGGAGATATGATGTTTGGAAGATTTACGGAACGGGCCCAAAAGGTGCTCGCACTCGCGCAGGAAGAAGCTGTCCGTCTCGGTCATAATAACATCGGTACTGAGCATATTTTGCTCGGCCTCATTCGTGAAGGCGAAGGCATCGCAGCCAAAGCACTGATCGGCCTGGGACTCGGATTGGAAAAAATTCAGGATGAAGTAGAAACGCTAATTGGCCGTGGCCAAGAGCAACCTACCAACATTGCATATACGCCACGTGCGAAAAAAGTAATTGAACTGTCTATGGATGAAGCTCGTAAATTGGGCCACACTTATGTAGGCACAGAGCATATCCTGCTCGGATTGATTCGTGAAGGCGAGGGTGTTGCAGCACGTGTGCTCAATAACCTAGGGATTAGCCTGAACAAAGCACGTCAACAAGTGCTGCAATTGCTTGGCAGCAGTGAAGCTGTATCCAGCCATAATGGCACACCTGCCAATGTCAGCACACCAACGCTGGACAGTCTGGCACGTGACCTCACGGCATACGCCAGAGAGAATAACCTTGACCCGGTCATTGGACGTAGTAAAGAAATTGAACGTGTCATCCAGGTGCTCAGCCGTCGTACGAAGAACAACCCGGTATTGATCGGTGAGCCAGGTGTAGGTAAAACAGCGATTGCTGAAGGCCTTGCACAAAAAATCATCGCAAATGAGATTCCGGAAACATTGCGCGACAAACGTGTAATGACCCTGGATATGGGTTCTGTAGTCGCTGGAACCAAATATCGTGGTGAGTTCGAAGATCGTCTGAAAAAAATCATGGATGAGATTCGCCAAGCAGGTAACATTGTCCTGTTTATCGACGAATTGCATACCTTGATTGGCGCAGGCGGAGCTGAAGGTGCCATCGATGCTTCTAACATTTTGAAACCGGCTCTGGCCCGTGGAGAATTGCAGTGCATTGGTGCAACAACGCTGGATGAGTATCGTAAATACATCGAGAAGGATGCAGCGCTTGAGCGTCGTTTCCAACCGATTACTGTAGATCAGCCTTCTCCGGAAGAAGCGATTCAAATCTTGCACGGTTTGCGTGACCGTTATGAGGCGCATCACCGCGTGAAAATTACGGACGAAGCAATTGTGCAGGCGGTTAAACTGTCTGACCGTTACATTACAGACCGTTTCCTGCCAGATAAAGCGATTGACCTGATTGATGAAGCGGGTTCCAAAGTAAGATTGAACTCTTACACGATCCCACCAAACCTGAAACAACTGGAAAGCCGTCTGGAAGATATCCGTAAGGAAAAAGACGCTGCAGTTCAAAGTCAGGAGTTCGAAAAAGCAGCAGCTCTGCGTGATACGGAACAAAAAATCCGTGAAGAGCTGGATGTAACGAAGAACCAGTGGAAAGAGAAACAAGGTCGCACCGATTCCGAGGTTACTCCTGAGGATATCGCACAAGTGGTAGCCAGCTGGACAGGAATTCCTGTGAACCAACTGAAAGAAGAAGAGACACAGCGTCTGATGAATCTGGAGTCTATTCTACATGAACGTGTCATCGGTCAGGATGAGGCAGTGAAGTCTGTCAGCCGTGCGGTTCGTCGTGCTCGTGCGGGACTTAAAGATCCAAAACGTCCGATGGGTTCATTCATTTTCCTCGGCCCTACAGGGGTAGGTAAAACAGAACTTGCTCGTGCTCTGGCTGAAGCGATGTTCGGCGATGAAAATGCAGTAATCCGGATTGATATGTCCGAGTATGGTGAGAAGCACTCGACTTCCCGACTTGTCGGAGCGCCTCCAGGATATGTTGGGTACGAAGAAGGTGGCCAGCTGACAGAGAAAGTTCGTCGCAAACCATATTCCGTAGTCCTGCTCGATGAAATCGAGAAAGCACATCCAGAAGTATTCAATATCTTGTTACAAGTGCTTGAGGATGGTCGACTGACGGATTCAAAAGGTCGCGTCGTTGACTTCCGTAATACGCTGATCATTCTAACATCCAACGTGGGTGCCGAAGCGATCAAACGTAACTCTACACTGGGCTTCACTGCAGTTGTAGATGCAGGAGCAGATTATGACAACATGAAGGGGAAAGTGATGGATGAGCTGAAGAAAAGCTTCCGTCCAGAGTTCCTTAACCGGATTGATGAAATTATCGTGTTCCACTCACTCGAAGAAAAACACATCGCTGAAATTGTTACGCTTATGAGTGAAGAACTTCGTAAACGACTGCTCGAACATGAGGTCGATTTCGAACTCACTGATAATGCCAAGTCTTTCCTTGCGAAGTCAGGCTTTGATCCAGCTTACGGTGCGCGTCCGCTTCGTCGGGCGATCCAGAAGCATATCGAGGACAAATTGTCCGAAGAGTTGCTCACAGGTAACGTAACCAAAGGGGATTCATTGCTCATCGACGAAGAGAACGGTGCACTGTCTGTTACGAAAAAAGACGTGGTCGTTCCGTCCAATGAGGAAATCGAAACTAAATAATATTTAGCAAGCTTTGGAGTTAAACTTCAGCTTGTATTGATCCATAATCCTTAATCAAATCCTTCTCGGCTTCGGCCGGGGAGGATTTTTTGCAATTTGGACAGAAGACGGACATGATTATGTCAGGAACATGTGTAAAGTTTGCGATAATCCTTTACGAAAAATCTCAAACAATGGTAAACTTTTAGTAACCCTGCACGTCAGGGAGTTTGGGTGAAATTCGTCGAATAATGCAAAATGCTGTTATAAAATTAAATTATAGGAGTGCTGAAGTGGCCAAAGTTAAAACCAAGTTTCAATGTACGGAATGCGGCTATGAAGCCCCCAAGTGGTACGGTAAGTGTCCGGGTTGTCAGTCATGGAATTCAATGGTGGAAGAAACAGAGACGGTGGTCAAAACACAAGGGAGAAAATCTCCTCTGTTTGACAGTAAAGATAAACCGCTTCCTATCATAGATATAGATAGCGGTCAGGAACCGCGTGTACAGACTGGAATCGGAGAGTTGAACCGGGTATTGGGTGGCGGAATCGTTCCGGGTTCACTCGTTCTGGTGGGCGGAGATCCGGGTATTGGTAAATCAACGTTGATGTTGCAGACGTCTCATGCTTTGACGCATTCGGGTTTGCGTGTGTTATATGTTTCCGGTGAGGAATCAGTCAAGCAAACCAAATTGCGGGCAGACCGTCTCGGGGCACTCTCTGCCGAGTTGTATGTACTGTGTGAAACGAATATGGAACGTGTAGAGGAAGCGGTGGATCAGATCCAGCCGCATTTTCTGGTCATCGACTCCATTCAGACGGTATATCTTCCCGAAGTTACCAGTGCGCCGGGTAGTGTAGCACAGGTAAGGGAATGTACGTCAAGGTTCATGCGGATTGCCAAAGGCAGAGGCATTGCAACGGTTCTTGTGGGGCATGTTACCAAAGAAGGTGCTATTGCCGGTCCACGTATGTTAGAACATATGGTGGATTGCGTGCTTTATTTTGAAGGAGAACGGCATCATACGTATCGCCTGTTGCGTGCGGTGAAGAACCGTTTTGGTTCCACCAATGAGATTGGTATTTTTGAAATGGGCGAGGATGGACTTCGTGAGGTGGGCAATCCGTCCGAACTCTTTTTGTCGGAACGTCCACTGGGTGTAGCAGGTTCAACGGTAGTTGCCAGTATGGAGGGGACACGTCCTCTGCTCGTGGAATTACAGGCGTTGATCTCAACCACCCATTTCCCTTCTCCCCGCCGTATGGCAACAGGGGTAGATCTGCATCGATTAAATCTGATCATTGCAGTGCTGGAGAAACGGATGGGGATGTTTTTACAGACCCAGGATGCATACTTAAATGTAGCTGGTGGAGTACGGTTGGATGAGCCCGCTGTAGACTTGGCGGTTGCTGTCAGCATTGCATCCAGTTTGAGAGATGTACCGACCAAGCCAGACGACGTCATCTTTGGCGAGATCGGTCTGACAGGTGAAGTTCGAGCCGTATCACGGGCCGAACAACGAGTGAAGGAAGCCGCAAAGCTGGGCTTCAAACGAGTCATTTTACCAGAAAAAAGCTTAAAGGGCTGGAAACATCCTCGCGGGATACAACTGATCGGTGTGAATACCGTGGCAGATGCACTAGCGGTTGCTTTAGATTAGGGGGCATAACAAGATGAAAGATATGAGCCAACTGGATAATATGAATGAGTTGTTAAGGCTGATCGCACCAGGTACACCTTTCCGCGAAGGTCTGGAAAATGTGCTGCGCGCCAAGACGGGCGCACTGCTTGTTGTAGGATACAGCCCTGAAGTAATGGAAGTGGTGGATGGGGGATTCTCGATTAACTGTGATTTCTCCCCGAACTATCTGTATGAACTCGCCAAGATGGATGGAGCCATTATTCTTAGTGAGGATTTGAAGCGTATTCTTTACGCCAATACCCAGTTAATCCCGGACTCTTCGATCTCTTCATCAGAGACGGGGATTCGTCACCGGACGGCAGAGCGTGTAGCAAAGCAAACGGGTAAATTGGTCGTATCCATATCACAGCGCCGGAATATCATTACCTTGTATCAGGGAACACTTCGTTATTCCCTCAAGGAAATCGGGGTTATTTTGACCAAAGCGAATCAAGCGATCCAAACCCTGGAGAAATACAAAGCGGTATTAACACAGTCCCTTACGAATCTGAGTGCTTCGGAATTTGAGGAATTAGTAACGATTCCTGAAGTGGTTAATGTGATTCAGCGTACCGAAATGGTGATGCGGATCAAAACGGAAATCCAACGGTACATTCATGAACTCGGGAATGAGGGACGACTCATTTCCATGCAAATGGAAGAACTTGTGGGTACAACGGAAGAAGAAGCCTGGTTATTGTATAAAGACTATGCCCGTGACGACAGTGATGACAAAATCCGTGAAATTATCGTGGGACTGAAAAGATTGTCGGACGATGAGTTGCTGGATGCACATCATATTGTCCGTCTTCTCGGCTATCCATCATCAGCGGCTACTTCTGAGGATTCGGTTGCCCCTCGTGGATTCCGGGTATTAAATAAGATCCCCCGCCTGCCCAATGTCATTATCCATAATCTGGTGGATCAATTCGAACAATTGCCTCATGTTATTATGGCTACAATTGAAGAACTGGACGAAGTGGACGGTATTGGTGAAGTTCGTGCCCGGACCATTAAGGAAGGCCTCAAACGTTTGCAGGAGCAAATGTTTATCGACAGACAGATGTAAGGGTTTGCCTATATAAAGGCTTGAAATGGATGAGGTGAAACAACGATGCTAACCAGATTCATTCCGAATCTCTTTACCCTGGGTAATCTGTTTCTTGGAATGATGGCAATTTTGCTTGCGATTGATGGAAATTACAGTTTGGCTGCCATTATGGTCATTGTAGCGATGCTGCTGGATGGTCTGGATGGCCGAGTGGCACGTGCACTCAATGCTCAAAGTGAATTCGGTAAGGAACTTGATTCCTTGTCTGACATGGTTTCCTTTGGTGCAGCACCAGCCCTGATCATATTTATGGTGTCGTTTCAAGATTCGATGCCGATCCTCGCCTGGATTGCAACAGCGGCTTTTCCGATCTGTGGAGCCATTCGTCTTGCGCGGTTTAACGTTCGTCCGGGTATTCCTGGATACTTCACAGGTCTGCCGATACCGGCAGCCGGCGGGGTACTGGCCACACTGTCCTTGTTCAATAAGGATATTGGCCCGGTTAGCATGATGATTGCTACGTTGCTGTTATCGTATCTGATGGTGAGTTCGCTTAAATATCCCAATTTCAAAAAGGTCGGTTTGCCACGCAAGGCAATCTGGATTGCACCATGGGTTGTGTTATTTGCCATAGCTGTAGCCGTTATTTTCCCAGAGCAGTTATCCAAATTGATCTTTATTCCGCTGGTGTTATACGCCTTGTATGGAATGAAGCATAATGTGCGAACAGCGGCCTCGCGTAGTCGGGCGAAAAAGCGCAAGGATGAGAAATCTTCCCGTCCTTCCGATCGTTAAGTCGCCTTGGGGACAGACACTATACAAAGAAAGCACGTACTCTCCTGAACTGGAGAATGCGTGCTTTTTGTTTATTCAGATCTATTTACGGTAAAAGAAACCCTTACGGACGACATACATATCTTCTTACGACAGATTAAACATCCCTAACGTTGAACACTTCTGTGATTCGTGATTTACGACCTCTTCCATGTTAATGTCCAGCAGATTGCAGAGAGCCGACATGTAGAACAGGTTCCTCCCTAGCTCAGAGCTGATGACCTCTCTGCAGTTCTCACACAACTCACCTTCCACATGCGTTTCCAGCAGGCCCTTGGTTTGAGCGATATCGCTCTCCGGGGCATATTTCTGCTTGGTGGCGTGCAGCTCGATGCAGCCGCATTCGGTAATGGCTTTGGACACGGCACGGTTAACAGACGCTCCGGCTTGTCCCGTTTTGGACAGTACATCAATCAGGCTGCGATGACGCAACAACAGTTCAGAAACTTGATCCTGGAAAGCCTGTAAACTTAGCGTACTCATTTTGCCAATCACCTCGGGATATGAATTGAATTCATTATATGCCAATAATTTACCTACTTTCAACTGACGATTGCAACATTTCCAAAAAGTTCTTCCAGATGGGATTAGCAATTCAGGAATTGGATCATACTGGATATAAAGATCAAGATACATTGAAGGAGGTGCAGGGACTAATGTGGAAAAAAGGCATTTTAACTTTTACAGGATTGTGCGGTGCATGGTTCGGCTACACGGCATATCATCTGGCAGGAAAATCGGTCCCATGGATGGCGGAGTGGATTCAGTCAGCAGGATTACTGGGAGCTGGTATATCGACGCTGCTGGGAGCTGTAATGTTTATGGCTGTATGTAATATTGGTGGAACATTGATGGCAGACAGGCTGCATAGTGGAATTGATTCATTGGCAAAAGTACCTATGAACGAATTGGCTGCAGGTGCTGCAGGTACCGTTGCAGGATTGCTCGTGGCCTTGTTACTTTACCCTGTTGTGGGATGGATGGGGACGGCAGGAGAAGTGCTGCAAGTAGCGCTGACGGTGATTAGTGCTTATTCCGGTTATACCCTTGCCATGGCGAAGAAAGACGATCTGGGGGCCTTCTGGATGTCTGGACGATGGGGTCATCCCGAGGTGGACGAGGATAGACGGATGGAAGAACATAAAATTCTGGATACCAGTGTTATTATCGATGGGCGTATCGCTGATATATGCAAAACCGGATTTATTGAAGGCACGATCGTAATTCCGGAATTTGTTCTGGAGGAGTTACAGCATATTGCCGATTCATCGGATCTGCTCAAGCGGAACAGAGGACGGCGTGGACTGGACATTTTGAACAAAATTCAGAAGGAACTTGATGTAAAAGTCCTGATCTACGAGGGGGATTTCGAGGAAATCTCCGAGGTGGACAGCAAACTGGTTAAACTGGCTAAAGTGCTTCAGGGTAAAGTGGTCACCAATGACTTTAACCTGAACAAAGTGTGCGAACTCCAGGGTGTATCTGTGTTGAACATTAATGATCTCGCCAATGCGGTTAAGCCGGTTGTTCTGCCAGGTGAGGAGATCATGGTGCAGATCATCAAGGATGGCAAGGAGCATGGTCAAGGTGTAGCCTATCTGGATGATGGCACAATGATCGTTGTGGAGGGCGGACGCGAGTATATCGGCATGATGATGGAAGTGCTGGTGACCAGTGTGTTGCAGACTTCAGCGGGACGAATGATTTTTGCCAAGCCGAAACTGTTGGAAAAAGCCCAATAAAGCGGTATGATGGGTAGTGTATCGTTGAATGATATTGTATATCTTTGGACGATAAACTGACAGACAAGGCAGGGATTGCGGCATGGATAAAGGGTGGGGCGTTGTCATTGTGGCAGCAGGTCGCGGAACCCGGATGGGGACGACCGAGAGCAAACAGTTTCTGTTGCTGCAGGACAAGCCCGTTTTCATACATACGCTTGAGGTATTTGCTGTGCTGGACGAGATCCGCGAGATGGTGCTGGTCACAGGAACCGCAGATGTTGAACGCTGCCAGGATTGGGTAAAAGAATACCAATTGGCTTCACGTGTCCGTGTTATCCCCGGAGGGAAAGAGAGACAACATTCTGTCCATAAAGGCCTTGAGGCACTTGGGACGGATTGGGTTCTCGTTCACGACGGGGTACGTCCTTTTGTGAACCATGAGCAGATCAAGGGATGCATGGCGGCCGCCATAGCCGGTGGTGGAGCAGCTGTACTGGCGGTTCCCGTGAAGGATACGATCAAACAAGTGAATGCGGAAGGTGTCGTTACGGCGACGCCAGACCGCAGCAGTCTGTGGAGCATTCAAACCCCGCAGGCTTTTCGTCTTTCTTCCCTGCTCTCCGCCTACGAATCAGCCGAGCAGGACGGATTTCTGGGGACAGATGATGCTATGCTGGCTGAACGTCAGGGAATGTCGGTCAAGGTTGTGGAAGGCAATTATACCAATATCAAATTAACAACGCCGGAAGATTTGAAATATGCTGCGTTTTTGCTGGGGGGAGAGAAGAAGCGATGATACGTGTAGGACAGGGATTTGATGTACATCAGCTGGTAGAGGGACGCCCGTGTATTATTGGCGGAGTAACGATTCCTTATGAAAAAGGACTGCTGGGTCACTCGGACGCAGACGTACTGTTGCACGCGATTAGTGATGCCATTTTGGGTGCGCTGGCACTTGGGGATATTGGCAAGCACTTCCCAGATACCGATCCGGAATTCAAAGATGCCGACAGTCTGAAGTTGCTGGAGCATGTATGGCAGCTTGTGAAGGATCACGGGTATAAGCTAGGGAATATCGATTCAACGATTATTGCCCAGAAGCCAAAGATGGCTCCTTATATCCCACAGATGGCTGAGGTTATTGCCAAGGCACTGGAAGCGGATGTAACACAGGTGAACGTGAAAGCAACAACGACAGAGCAACTGGGATTCCCGGGACGGGGAGAGGGCATTGCCGCTCAATCCGTTGTTTGCCTTGTACGTGTGTGATATCATCAATCAATTAGTGACGGAGGGGATCATATGAGCACGGATATTCGTGTGCGTTACGCGCCGAGCCCAACGGGACACCTGCATATCGGGAATGCCCGTACGGCGTTGTTTAACTATTTATATGCCAAACATAATAACGGTAAATTCATTATTCGTATTGAAGATACGGACGTGAAACGGAATATTCCCGGTGGTGAAGAAAGCCAACTGAAATACCTGAAATGGCTCGGAATTGAGTGGGACGAAAGTATTGACGTGGGCGGAGAATACGGACCATACCGTCAAACGGAACGTCTGGACCTCTATCGTAAATATACGCAGGAATTGCTGGATAAAGGTCTGGCTTACCGTTGCTTCTGCACGGAAGAAGAATTGGAGCAAGAGCGCGAGGAACAGTCAGCACGTGGAGAAACACCGCGTTATTCTGGCAAACACCGTGACCTGACTCCAGAGCAAATTAGTGCGTTTGAAGCGGAAGGCCGCGTAGCGAGTATTCGTTTCCGTGTGCCGGAAGAGCGCACATATACGTTTGATGATATGGTTAAAGGCACAATCTCGTTCAACAGCAAGGAATCCGGTGATTTCGTCATTGTGAAAAAAGACGGCATTCCCACATACAACTATGCCGTTGCTGTGGATGATCACTTGATGAAGATCTCCCACGTCCTGCGTGGGGAAGATCACATCTCGAACACGCCGCGTCAACTGATGATCTATGAAGCGCTTGGCTGGGAGCCACCGCAATTCGGTCATATGACGTTGATCGTGAATGAAAATCACAAGAAGCTGAGTAAACGGGATGAGTCCGTTATCCAGTTTATTGAGCAGTATGATCAGCTCGGCTATTTGCCTGAAGCGATGTTTAACTTTATTTCCTTACTCGGCTGGTCGCCGGAAGGGGAAGAAGAGATCTTCTCGCAAGAGCAACTGATCTCCATTTTTGATACGAAACGTCTGTCCAAGAGCCCGGCGGTATTTGATACCCACAAGCTGGCTCACTTGAACAACCACTATATCAAACATGCTGACCCGGAACGCATTGCCGAAATGGCCATTCCGCATCTGCAAAAGGCTGGACGTATTTCTTCCGAGCTGTCTGCTGAACAAAAAGAATGGGCTTATACGCTGGTACACCTGTACCAAGAGCAAATGAATTCTGCCTCCGATATTGTCGAATTGTCGGAAGTATTCTTCCGTTCCAATCTGGAGCTTGAAAGTGAAGGAGAAGCAGTGCTTGCGGAGGAGCAGGTGCCAACTGTACTGAAGGCATTTGCGGATAAAGTACAGGCGAGCGAAGAGTTTACTCCAAGTAAAATGGCTGCATTGATCAAGGAAGTACAGAAAGAAACCGGCTTTAAGGGCAAACAGCTCTTTATGCCAATTCGTGTAGCCTTGACTGGACAGACGCATGGACGGGATCTGAACCAAACGATCGTGCTTCTGGGTCGTGATACGGTGATCGAACGTTTGCTTGCACAAGTAAAATAATCTTAGTCGAAGACATTCCGTTTATTTGGAATCTGAACGCAGTCCTACGATGGATAGATTACGTGGGAGGCTGTTGTCAGTCTGAGGCCTTTTCGCTATAATAACAACACAACGAATAATTGATATGATGTATCTAATAGAACAGCAAAGATCGGGAGGAGTAGACTGACCCGGACAGATTCAGAGAGGATGGTCCCGCAGCAAAGAGAGATTTCTTTGGATGCGGTGGCTGTGAACCATCCACTGTCCATCAGTCGAAATGCGCCCGTGAGCTGCACAGCCGAATCCGGCCCCGCCTTTGTCGATCATGACATGGGAAAACGTTAGGATAGGTTGTGACGATTGGTTTCCGTTACCAAACCGCTTGAGGGCTCATTCTATTTAAGAATGGACCGAGCAGAGTGGGACCGCGATAAACGCCTCTGCAGCTAAATGCTGCAGGGGCGTTTTTTTGTTTAGGCGAGTGTGCAGTACACTACCAAGGAACGCGCCGTCCGGTAAGCCGGAGGACGGGAACCTGAACAAGAGGGGAACGAGCATGTTCAAGAAGATCAGATCAGATATCCAGGCGGTGTTTGAAAACGATCCGGCGGCCCGAGGTTGGTTTGAGGTGGTATTCACCTACTCAGGGCTGCATGCGATATGGGCACACCGGATCGCTCATTTTTTATACAAGCGAAGATGGTTCTCGGTTGCCCGGTTCATTTCGCAGGTTAGCCGTTTTATGACAGGAATCGAGATACATCCTGGAGCTACGATCGGAAATCGGTTGTTTATTGACCACGGAATGGGCGTCGTTATTGGAGAAACATGTGAGATTGGCGATGATGTCGTTATCTATCAGGGGGTTACCCTGGGCGGAACAGGGAAAGAAAAAGGGAAGAGACATCCGACCATTGGTAATAATGTGGTTATCTCATCCGGAGCCAAGGTGTTGGGTTCATTTAGCGTGGGAGATCAATGTAACATTGGTGCGAACTCCGTTGTGCTTAAGGAGGTCCCTTCCAATAGTACCGTAGTAGGTATACCGGGCAGGATTGTTAAACAGGATGGCCGACGGGTAGATCGCCTCAGTCAGCAATTGCCCGATCCGGTCGTTGACTCCTTGCGCGGTATGCAAAAAGAACTCGAACGATTGCAGGAAGAAGTACGTACACTGCAAAATGCCCGTGAAAATGAGACTGTGCGTGATACGTGATACAATAAATAAAGGCAGTATAGGATGAAAGGATAAGTGACCATGACGCTTCAGATTTATAATACGATGAGTCGTACCAAAGAGAAATTTGTTCCCCAAGAGCCAGGGAAAGTGAAAATGTATGTCTGCGGACCAACGGTATATGACTACATTCATATCGGGAATGCACGCCCGGTTATCTTTTTCGACACGGTTCGTGGATACCTGGAACAGACAGGACATGATGTGAACTATGTGGTGAACTTCACGGATGTGGACGATAAGTTGATTCGCAAAGCAGAACAACTTGGAACAGACGTTCCTCACGTGGCTGAGAAATTTATAGCTGCCTATTATGAAGACATTGAGGGATTGGGTATTCCCAAGGCAAGCAGCAATCCGAGAGTAACGGAAAACATGCCGCTGATCATTGATTTTATCCGTGAGCTGGTTGAAAAAGGATTTGCGTATGAAAATGGCGGTGACGTCTATTATCGCACAGGCAAATTCAGCGAATATGGCAAACTTTCGAAACAAAACCTGCAGGAGCTGCAATTTGGAATCCGTGTGGGTGTGGACGAGCGCAAAGAGCATCCCGAAGATTTTGTGCTCTGGAAGGCTGCAAAACCAGGTGAAATCTATTGGTCCAGTCCTTGGGGCGATGGTCGACCAGGGTGGCATATTGAGTGCTCCGCCATGGCTAGGGAGTACCTTGGGGATACACTGGACATTCACGGGGGTGGACAGGATTTGCAGTTCCCGCACCATGAGTGCGAATGCGCCCAATCCGAGGTATTAACAGGTAAACCACTTGCGAACTACTGGATGCATAATGGATTCATCCGGATTGATAACGAGAAGATGTCGAAATCACTCGGTAATGGTGTTCTGGTTAAAGACTTGCGGAATCAATATAAACGCGAAGCGATTCGTTATTTCATGTTGTCTACCCACTATCGCAATCCATTGAACTTCACGGATGATACGATGGAGCAGGCACAGAACAGTGTGGACCGGATTACAAATGCGGTAGGTAACCTGAACCATCGTCTGAATGCAGTAACTGTTGATCAGGACATCACAGCAGAGTTTGCGGCAAGACTCGACCAAATTCGTCAGCAGTATCACGAGAAGATGCAGGATGATTTCAATACTCCTGATGCAATTACTGCGATGTTTGAGTGGGCAGGGGAAGCCAACCAACTGTTGCAACAAGAAGTGGTTAATGCGGCAGACATTCGCGCACTCCTCGAGTTGTTCAGTGAATTGAATGCTGTACTGCGCATTTATACTGACGCAGAGCCAGAACTTCTGGATGAGGAAGTAGAACGTCTGATTGAAGAGCGTGTAGAAGCGCGCAAGTCCAAAAACTGGGCAAGAGCGGATGAAATTCGCGATGAATTGTCTGCACGTGGCATTCTGCTTGAAGATACGGCGCAGGGCATGAGATGGCGGCGCAAATGAGCGAAGGACATCCAAATACACCAAAACAACAGGACCAGGTCACAGAGGGAGGGTGGTTCCCTTATCCTCCTTCCAGACCTGCGAGGTTGATTCCACCTATTGCACTGGCCTATATTGGTGATGCGGTATATGAGGTAGCTGTTCGTCAATATCTGTTGTCGAAGGCAAACATGCGTCCCAATCATTTGCACCGTAGTGCAACCGGGTTGGTATCAGCGAAGGCACAGAGCCGCATACTTACAACGATTGAGGATGAACTGACAGAGGAAGAACGGGATATCGTCCGGCAAGGGCGGAATGCCAAGTCGGGTAGTGTACCCAAAAATGCAGATGTATTGGAGTACAGACATGCTACGGCTTTTGAATGTCTCATTGGTTACCTCTATAGCAGTGGTCATCATGATCGCATGATTGAACTGATCGGGCTTGGCATTGAGCACGCGGAACAACAATCGCCATCGTCGACAAAAAAATAGAAATTTCAACAAAACAATGCATTACAGAGAGGATCGAACAACGATGGAAGAAGAATGGATCGCCGGTAAACACTCCGTGACGGAGGCGCTGCGTTCAGGCCGGACCATTAATAAAATATGGATTGCCGATACAGCACAGAAACATCTGACTCAACCTATTATCTCGGAAGCTAAAAAACTAGGTATTGTCATTCAACACGTGGACAAGCGTAAGCTGGATCAAACGGTACCAGGCATTCAGCATCAGGGGGTAGTTGCTCAAGCAGCACCTTACGCTTATGTGGAGGTAGAAGACATTCTTGCCGCAGCAAAAGCGAAGAATGAGCATCCTTTCCTGATTCTGCTGGATGAGATTGAAGATCCTCATAACCTGGGGTCTATTTTGCGGACAGCAGATTGCACGGGTGCGCATGGCGTCATTGTACCGAAACGTCGCTCGGCAGCGGTAACCGTGACAGTATCCAAAACATCAGCAGGTGCTGTGGAGTACGTGCCAGTGGCTCGTGTAAGTAATCTTGGTCAGACCATCGATCGCCTCAAAGAGGAAGGTGTATGGGTTGTAGGGACAGATGTCACCGCTCACGAAGGTGTCTTTGGTAATGGAGTCTTTACTGGCCCTGTGGCATTGGTAATCGGAAATGAGAACAAGGGAATGGGACGACTTATTCGTGAGAAATGTGATGTGCTGATCAAACTACCAATGCAAGGTCAGATTAATTCCCTGAATGCTTCCGTGGCAGCCGGGGTTGTCATGTACGAAGTGCTCCGCTCGCGTCAAGCGCAGGAATAGAAGGTATGGCTGATTCCCGTGATGTGCTTCTTGTAGACGGGTACAACATGATTGGCGACTGGCCGGAATTAACCAAACTGGCGGAAAGTGGGCTCGAAGAGGCACGTAACAGGCTTCTCTTTCGTCTTGCAGACTACCAGGCTTTCTCCGGCCGTCGAGTCATTGTTGTGTTTGACGCCTACCTCGTGCCTGGACTCGGTAAATCCTTTACTCAGAGCAAAGTGCAGATCTATTTTACAAAGGAAAAAGAGACGGCAGACGAATGCATTGAGAGACTCGTTCGGGAACTAAGCATGCGAAGACGCCAAATCTATGTGGCTACGAGCGATATGGTAGAGCAACATGTCATTTTTGGACAGGGAGCGCTACGTGTATCTGCAAGGGAGTTGCTAATTGAAGTTGAGCAGAACGAAAAAGAATTAAAAAAACGACTGGAAGAAGATCAGGCGAAGACCACGCGTAACACACTCGGGGGTAAGTTAAGTCCCGATGTATTGAAAGAGTTTGAGCGATGGCGCCGGGAATAACAGCACGTTTTTACAAAATTTAGAATATTGAAACTCTTGACATTTATGTTATTGATGTTCTTTTTTAGGCAGAGCGTGGTTGACGGTGTGAGGTACCATCATATATACTGATCCTATATTTCATAGAGTAGAGTAACGGGGTACCTTGCGTTGCAGCCGGAGGGATTGTCTGTGAGTGTCGACCTCAAAGATATCATGTTATCTAAGTATGATTACCAAAGTGACGAAGACATTGTCGAAGCTTTCCGTGAAGGCGAAAGCGAAGCGTTAGAGTTTCTAATTAACAAATATCGTAACTTTGTACGCGCCAAGGCAAGATCTTATTTTCTGATTGGGGCAGACCGGGAAGATATTATTCAAGAAGGAATGATTGGCCTCTACAAATCCATTCGAGATTTCAAAGGGGACAAGTTGGCTTCGTTCAAGGCTTTTGCCGAACTGTGTATTACAAGACAGATCATCACGGCGATTAAGACAGCAACACGTCAGAAGCATATTCCGCTTAATTCTTATGTATCTCTGGACAAGCCTATTTATGACGAAGAGTCTGATCGTACGTTACTCGATGTGATTTGTGGAACCCAGGTCAGTGATCCGGAAGAACTTATCATCAATCAGGAAGAGTTTGTGGGCCTGGAAGATAAAATGTCCGAGATTCTGAGTGATCTGGAACGTAAAGTATTGATGTTGTATCTGGACGGGAGATCTTATCAAGAGATTGCAGTAGATTTGGACAGACATGTGAAGTCCATTGATAATGCACTTCAGCGCGTCAAGCGCAAACTTGAAAAGTACCTGGAAGTTCGAGATAATTAAACACATGTTGTCGTTGACGGAAAAGGCTCGGTGTTTGAGTCTTTTTTTAGTGTCTCAAGTTTATAAAATCTAAGAATGTTTATACTAGTAATCGCTCGGTCCAAGCAGGAGAAGAGAAAAACAGAGATGAGAAACGAATGTACGTTGTACGGAAGTAATACCCAATGAATGAAAGACTATTCTTTCATTGACATGGTTATACCCTTGTGATAAAGTGTTTTAGGTAGGCCTAAATTTATGGCTTTTTTTCAGGATCAATTTAGAGACTCTGCTTGAATGTGGAAGTCTTCGGGAGGTGTACATCATGCGGGTAATTATTACTTTGGCTTGTACTAACTGCAAACAAAGAAATTACACTACGACAAAAAACAAGCGTAATCACCCCGACCGCATGGAGATGAAGAAATTTTGCAAGTTTTGTAACGAGCAGACTTCTCATCGCGAAACCAGATAGTTTTTGGAGGTGTCGGCGTGAAACGAAGTTTCAAATCTCTGATTTCCTTTTTCTCAGAAAGCTGGGCTGAACTTAAAAAAGTTCGCTGGCCTAATCGTAAAGAGCTGACCAACTACACATTGATCGTACTTGGTACTGTTGTGGTTATGACGCTGTTTTTTTGGGTCATTGACATTGGCATCTCCTTTGTGATCGAAGCGATTATTTAAGAAGGGTTCCGGTGGCTTGATATGGAAAAAAGATGGTACGTCGTTCATACCTATTCAGGGTATGAGAACAAGGTCAAAGCCAATTTGGAAAAACGCGTAGAGTCTATGGGCATGGAAGACAAGATATTCCGCGTTCTTGTTCCTATGGAAGAAGAAGTGGTAAACAAGGACGGTAAGAAAAAAACCGTTATGCGTAAAGTTTACCCCGGTTATGTCTTGGTGGAAATGGTACAGACGGATGATTCTTGGTATGTTGTTCGCAACACACCAGGGGTTACAGGATTTGTCGGTTCGACAGGTTCTGGGTCCAAACCAACTGCATTGTTGCCTGAAGAAGTGGAACAAATTCTGAAGCACATGGGAATGGTTGAGCCTAAGCCGAAAATTGAGTTCGATATTAAGGAATCCGTGCGTATTAAAGTCGGTCCTTTTGCGAATTTCGTAGGCTCCGTGGAAGAAATTTTGGTAGAGAAAAGCAAGTTGAAAGTTCACGTGAACATGTTTGGACGGGAAACGCCGCTTGAGTTGGAATACACACAAGTGGAGAAGATCTAGTTTCTTCAAGTTTCTTGTGGGAGGGTTGAAAAACCCGTTAACCACTATTTTGCAAGGAGGTGTCAATCATGGCGAAAAAAGTTATTAAAATGGTAAAACTGCAGATTCCAGCAGGTAAAGCAAACCCGGCACCACCAGTAGGTCCAGCTTTGGGTCAAGCAGGTGTCAACATCATGGCATTCTGTAAAGAATTCAACGCTCGTACAGCTGATCAAGCGGGATTGATTATTCCAGTTGAAATTTCTGTATTCGAGGACCGTTCCTTTACTTTCATCACTAAAACTCCACCAGCAGCAGTTCTGTTGAAAGTGGCAGCTAAAGTTGAAAAAGGATCCGGCGAACCGAACAAGAAAAAAGTTGCTACTGTTAAACGTGATGCGGTACGTCAAATCGCAGAAACAAAAATGCCTGACCTGAATGCAGCAGACGTTGAGTCCGCAATGCGTATGGTCGAAGGTACTGCCCGCAGCATGGGTATCACCATCGAAGACTAATTTTCATAAGAAACATGGCTTCGTAAAACCGGTCGATTCGCGACCGGTTGATGTGGGAGGTATATCCGCTAACACCACAAAGGAGGAATAAAACATGGCTAAACACGGTAAAAAATACCTGGAAGCTGCTAAGCTGATTGACAGCGAAGCAACTTACGAGCCTTCAGAAGCTGTAGAGCTTGTGAAAAAGGCAGCTACTGCAAAATTCGATGAAACAATCGAAGCAGCAGTTCGTTTGGGCGTAGACCCTCGTAAGCAAGACCAGGCTGTACGTGGTGTTGTTGTCTTGCCACACGGCACAGGTAAAACACAACGCGTATTGGTATTTGCAAAAGGTGACAAAGCGAAAGAAGCGGAAGCGGCTGGCGCGGACTATGTTGGTGATGCAGACATGATCAACAAAATCCAACAAGGCTGGTTCGAATTCGACGTCTGCGTAGCGACACCAGATATGATGAGTGAAGTAGGTAAATTGGGCCGACTGCTTGGCGGTAAAGGTCTGATGCCTAACCCTAAAGCCGGAACGGTAACTTTCGATGTAACTAAGGCTGTTCAAGAAATTAAAGCCGGTAAAATCGAATATCGTCTGGATCGTGCAGGTCAAATTCATGCACCGATTGGTAAAGCTTCTTTCTCTTCTGAGCAACTTAATGAGAACTTCAAAGCTCTCATGGAAGCTCTGAATCGTGCTAAACCAGCGGCAGCAAAAGGTGTTTATCTGAAGAATGTTAGTCTTTCTTCCACGATGGGCCCTGGCGCACGCGTGAACGCAGCAGCTTTTAGATAATATCTCTTGACAGGCTTGTCCTGTTTTTGATAAGATATAAAAGTTGTGAGTCCGAGTGACTGACCGTTGACATTTGAATATGCTTGCCGTAGACAGTAGGTGCCATTTGGCTTAATTTCCTGCCGAGGTGTGATTATAGAACTTAGAACGATGCAAATCGATGATGAGTATATATCAAGCCTTCGTGATTCTACGGAGGCTTTTCTTAATGGGATAAATTTGATCAGGAGGTGTACAGATTGGCAAACGCAAAAGTGATTCAAGCAAAACAAGAATCCGTTGATGCAGTAACAGCAAAATTGCGCGAGAGCGTTACAACTGTTGTTGTTGACTATCGCGGATTGAACGTTGCCCAAGTAACTGAGTTGCGTAAGCAACTTCGTGAAGCAGGGATCGAATTCCAAGTGCTGAAAAACTCGTTGCTTCGCCGTGCAGCTGCAGCAGCAGAACTGACAGAACTTGAAAATGTTCTTACAGGTCCTACTGCAATTGCATTCAGCGTAAATGACGTTGTGGCTCCAGCTAAAATTCTGAACGACTTCGCGAAAAAGAACGATGCACTGGAATTGAAAGGTGCAGTCGTAGAAGGTCGCGTAATCGGAGTAGAAGAAGTTAAGGCATTGGCAGAACTGCCATCCCGCGATGGACTCCTCTCCATGCTCCTCAGCGTGCTTCAAGCGCCAGTGCGCAACTTCGCGCTTGCGGTTAAAGCAGTTGCAGAAAAAGAAGAACAAGGCGCGTAAGCAATTTGATCTGAATGCTGCTTAGGCGGCAAATGAATTAAAAAAAATAATATTATATATGGAGGTTCACTCATGAGTAAAGAGCAAATCTTGGAAGCAATCAAAGGCATGACTGTACTGGAATTGAACGATCTTGTTAAAGCAATCGAAGAAGAATTCGGCGTAACTGCTGCAGCTCCAGTAGCTGCTGCAGGTGCAGTAGCTTCTGCTGAAGCTGAGCAATCCGAGTTCGACGTAATCTTGACTAGCGCTGGTGCTTCCAAAATCAACGTTATCAAAGCAGTTCGCGAAATCACAGGTCTTGGCCTGAAAGAAGCAAAAGAATTGGTTGACAACGCTCCAAAAGCATTGAAAGAAAAAGTTGCTAAAGAAGAAGCAGAAGCGGTTAAAGCTAAGCTTGAAGAAGCAGGCGCTTCAGTTGAAGTTAAATAATTTAGCTATTACAAGCTAAATGAACAAAACAACAAACCCCTTGACTTATATCAAGGGGTTTGTTGCTGTAATTGTAAATGGAAAGTGAGTGAGGGCATGTCCAATCATTATTATTCGGACAAACCACAAGTGGCGCATGATCGCAGAGCAACTGAAGCGGTTCTTCGCGGATTCAGTCTGCGATTCGTGACGGATGCCGGTGTGTTTTCCAAAAACGGAATCGATTATGGCAGCAGAGTATTGATTGATGCGATAGAGTTGCCATCAGGGGCTCATGTTCTCGATGTGGGCTGTGGATACGGGCCAATGGGTCTTACAGCAGCCAAACTTGTACCGGATGGGCATGTCACCATGATCGATATCAACGAGAGAGCCGTTGAACTTTCCAGGGAAAATGCAAAAGCGAACGGAATTAACAATGTTACGGTATTGCAAAGTAATCTACTGGCTGAAGTAAAAAAGCAAGATTTTGACGTTATCCTAACCAACCCGCCTATACGGGCTGGGAAAGAGACGGTTCATACTATTTTCGAACAGGCACATCGCCATCTGAAGGTAGGCGGTTCGTTGTGGATTGTCATTCAGAAGAAACAAGGAGCCCCGTCAGCGAAAGCAAAATTGGAATCTTTGTTTGGAAGAGTGGAAGAAGTGACGAAGGATAAAGGCTATCGGATTTTCAAAGCGGTGAAATCGGAAGAGGTATCTACTAAAAGCTGAATCCGAGTTTGTAAAGTAAGCAGGGGATCATTTTTTTTGCAATAGGACTATTGACTTGAAATTCAGGTCGTGGTATAGTTGTAAAATGTCAGTATTAAGATGCCCTACTTGGCTTTAGCTAACTAAAAATGTCAACCTTTTTTTACGCCGAACGGGCTTATTATGCCTACGTTTGGCGTATAATATGTACATTTTGGGCAAACTGGGGATAAGAATGATTTGGAAAGACATCCGCCGATCAAAGTTGCTCTTTTTTCGAACGACATTTCGAGTAAGGGCTTTTCTTTATTTGTGGATGCATTGCTTTGCTCTGTATGTGTACCATTATAAGGTTACAAACAGAGGTTCGCAACGAAATTTTTAAAGTGAGTAGACATTGAGGGGTGAGTTTAAGTTGGCAGGACATCTTGTTCAATATGGTCGACGCACTCGGCGCAGTTATGCACGAATTAACGAGATACTCGAAGTTCCGAACCTGATTGAAATCCAACAAAAATCCTATGATTGGTTTTTGGAGGAAGGGTTGCGCGAAATGTTCCAGGATATCTCGCCGATCCAGGATTTTACAGGTAACTTGATTTTGGAATTTATCGATTACAGTCTCGGTGAACCGAAGTATACAGTAGACGACGCAAAAGAGCGTGACGTTACGTATGCAGCACCGCTTCGGGTCAAAGTCCGGCTCATTAATAAGGAAACCGGCGAAGTCAAAGAGCAGGAAGTATTCATGGGAGATTTCCCGCTGATGACCAACACGGGCACATTTATTATTAATGGTGCGGAACGGGTTATTGTCAGCCAGTTGGTTCGCTCTCCTAGCGTTTACTTCAGTACCAAAGTAGATAAAAACGCCAAAAAAACGTATACCGCTACAGTTATTCCTAACCGCGGCGCTTGGTTGGAACTGGAGATGGACGCGAAGGATGTTGTTTATGTCCGGATCGACCGTACACGTAAAATACCGGTTACGGTTCTCCTGCGTTCACTTGGTTTTGGCACAGATGCTGAGATTCTGGATCTGCTCGGTAATGACGAATATATCCGCAACACACTGGACAAAGACAACACGGATTCCACGGAGAAAGCACTCATTGAGATCTATGAGCGTCTTCGTCCGGGCGAGCCGCCAACGCTGGATAATGCGAAAAGCTTGCTCGTAGCACGTTTCTTTGATCCAAAACGTTATGACCTGGCTAATGTAGGTCGTTACAAAATGAACAAAAAGCTTCACATCAAAAACCGTTTGTTTAACCAGCGTTTGGCTGAATCACTTGTTGACGCTGAAACAGGCGAGATTATTGCTGAAGCAGGTCAAATGGTGGATCGTCGCTTGTTGGATGAAATCATGCCGTATCTGGAGAAGAGCGTTGGTTTCCGCACGTATCACGTGGGTAACGGTGTTCTGGATGCTAATGATGTTCCTATGCAAACGATCGATGTATTTTCACCAACAGAAGATGGTAAAGTAGTCAAACTGATTGCCAATGGAATTATTGACAAGTCCGTTAAAAACGTGACGCCGGCGGATATCATTTCGTCCATCAGTTATTTCCTTAACCTTCTGCAGGGAATTGGTAGCACGGATGATATTGACCATCTGGGTAACCGTCGTTTGCGTTCGGTGGGTGAACTCCTGCAGAATCAGTTCCGTATCGGTTTGTCCCGTATGGAGCGTGTGGTTCGTGAGAGAATGTCCATTCAGGATGCTAACGTAATTACACCACAGGCATTGATCAACATACGTCCTGTTATTGCATCGATTAAAGAGTTCTTTGGTAGCTCTCAGTTGTCACAATTTATGGATCAAACGAACCCGCTGGGTGAGTTGACACATAAACGTCGTTTGTCCGCACTCGGACCCGGTGGTTTGACACGTGAGCGCGCAGGTATGGAAGTGCGTGACGTCCATCCATCCCACTATGGCCGTATGTGTCCAATCGAGACGCCAGAGGGACCAAACATCGGTTTGATCAACTCCTTGTCTACATTCGCCCGTGTGAATGAATATGGCTTCATTGAAGCTCCATATCGTTGGGTTGATCCGAAGACAGGTATTGTAACCGAGCAAATTGATTACCTGACAGCGGACGAAGAGGACAACTATGTTATCGCGCAAGCGAATGCGAAGCTGAATGAAGATAGTACATTTGAAGAAGAAGCGATCATTGTACGTTATAACAAACAGTCGGATAACATCCTTACGATGCCGAGTGAGCGCGTTGACTACATGGACGTATCTCCTAAGCAAGTTGTATCCGTCGCTACAGCGCTTATTCCGTTCCTTGAGAACGATGACTCCAACCGTGCGCTCATGGGATCAAACATGCAGCGGCAGGCCGTTCCACTTTTGATTCCTAAAGCACCACTTGTGGGAACAGGTATGGAACACAAAGCCGCGAAAGATTCCGGTGTATGTATTGTCTCCGATTATGACGGAATTATTGAACGATCTACTGCGAACGAGATTTGGGTCCGTCGTGTTGAAGAAGTGGACGGTCAGGAAGTTAAAGGCGATATCGTTAAATATAAATTACACAAATTTATGCGTTCGAACCAAGGAACATGCATTAACCAACGTCCGATTGTCAAAAGAGGTGTCGCTGTCAAAGCTGGTGATATCCTCGCTGATGGTCCTTCAACGGAAATGGGTGAATTGGCTCTGGGACGTAACGTTGTTGTTGCCTTCATGACTTGGGAAGGTTACAACTACGAGGATGCGATCTTGCTCAGTGAAAAACTCGTTAAGGAAGATGTATATACATCCATCCATATCGAGGAGTATGAGTCAGAAGCACGTGATACCAAGCTTGGACCTGAAGAGATCACACGTGATATCCCTAACGTTGGGGAAGAAGCGTTGCGTAACTTGGATGAGCGCGGTATTATCCGCATCGGTGCTGAGATCAGTGCTGGCGACATTCTGGTTGGTAAAGTAACACCTAAGGGTGTAACAGAGCTGACAGCAGAAGAACGTCTCTTGCATGCGATCTTTGGTGAGAAAGCACGTGAAGTACGTGATACTTCCTTGCGTGTACCACATGGTACTGACGGTATCGTAGTAGACGTGAAAGTATTTACCCGTGAAAACGGTGATGAGCTGCCTCCAGGTGTTAACCAACTCGTTCGTGTATATATCGCTCAAAAACGGAAAATTTCCGAGGGTGATAAAATGGCCGGACGTCACGGTAACAAAGGGGTCGTGGCCCGCATCTTGCCGGAAGAAGATATGCCTTTCCTGCCAGACGGTACACCGGTTCAGATCGTTCTTAACCCACTGGGCGTACCTTCCCGGATGAATATCGGTCAAGTACTCGAGGTTCACTTGGGTATGGCGGCGATGCAACTGGGTATTCACGTAGCAACTCCTGTATTCGACGGAGCGAAGGAGTATGACGTCTTCGATACGATGGAAGAAGCAGGTATGCAGCGTAATGGTAAAACTGTCCTGTATGATGGTCGTACAGGTGAAGAGTTTGAACGTGAAGTTACCGTAGGTGTCATGCACATGATCAAATTGGCACACATGGTTGATGATAAAATCCATGCCCGTTCCACGGGTCCTTACTCACTTGTTACGCAACAGCCATTGGGTGGTAAAGCTCAATTTGGTGGACAGCGTTTCGGGGAGATGGAAGTATGGGCGCTTGAGGCATACGGTGCTGCTTATACACTGCAAGAAATCTTAACTGTTAAATCCGATGACGTTGTTGGTCGGGTTAAAACGTATGAATCCATTGTCAAAGGTGAGAATGTTCCGGAACCAGGTGTTCCTGAATCATTCAAAGTATTGATCAAAGAGCTGCAAAGCTTGGGTATGGACGTTAAGATTTTGAGTGAAGATGAGCAAGAGATTGAAATGAGAGAAATGGACGATGAAGATGACGCTGCGAGCGATAAGCTCAGCCTCAACCTTGAGGGTACAGAGGTCGGAGCGGAATAAACCGCTTCGAGCGCATGATGACCGGCGTTTTTCATCAGGCTCACGTCTTGCTCCGGCTTCGTCCGGAGTGGGCGTAACCTAGATTACAGGAATTGGTTAAGGAGGGTTGCTCCTTGTTGGACGTCAACAATTTCGAATACATGAAGATCGGGCTTGCTTCCCCAGAGAAAATTCGTTCTTGGTCCCGCGGAGAAGTGAAAAAACCGGAAACGATCAACTATCGTACGTTGAAACCGGAAAAAGAAGGGCTGTTCTGCGAAAAGATTTTTGGCCCTACAAAAGACTGGGAATGTCATTGCGGTAAATACAAACGCGTCCGTTATAAAGGCGTTGTCTGTGATCGTTGTGGCGTTGAAGTAACACGTGCGAAAGTACGCCGCGAACGGATGGGCCACATTGAGCTCGCTGCTCCGGTATCGCATATCTGGTACTTCAAAGGTATTCCGAGCCGTATGGGTCTTGCTCTGGATATGTCTCCAAGATCTCTTGAAGAGATTATTTATTTTGCATCATATGTTGTAACTGATCCAGGAGAAACTCCACTGGAGAAAAAACAGCTGTTGTCCGAGAAAGAATACCGCAGCTACCGTGAAAAATACGGTTATGGTTTCCATGCTGGCATGGGCGCAGAAGCGGTTAAAAAATTGCTTCAAGACCTTGACATAGACAAAGAGCTTGAGTTCCTGAAAGAAGAGCTCCGGACTGCGCAAGGACAACGTCGTAATCGTGCAATCAAACGTCTGGAAGTTATCGAAGCATTCCGCAACTCCGGCAACAAGCCAGAGTGGATGATCATGGATGTACTTCCTGTTATCCCGCCGGAACTTCGTCCAATGGTACAGTTGGATGGTGGACGTTTTGCAACGTCTGACCTGAATGACTTGTACCGCCGTGTAATCAACCGGAACAACCGTCTGAAACGTCTGCTTGATCTGGGCGCGCCAGATATTATCGTGCAAAATGAAAAACGGATGTTGCAGGAAGCTGTTGACGCATTGATCGATAATGGTCGTCGTGGCCGCCCGGTAACGGGTCCTGGTAACCGTCCATTGAAATCTCTCAGCCACATGCTGAAAGGTAAACAAGGACGTTTCCGTCAAAACTTGCTCGGTAAACGGGTTGACTATTCTGGTCGTTCCGTTATCGTTGTTGGACCTTACCTGAAAATGTATCAGTGTGGTCTGCCAAAAGATATGGCACTTGAATTGTTCAAGCCTTTTGTTATGAAAGAGCTTGTAAATAAAGGGCTTGCCCACAACATCAAGAGCGCAAAACGTAAAGTTGAGCGTGTAAGTCCTGAAGTATGGGATGTTCTTGAAGAAGTAATCAAGGAGCATCCGGTTCTGTTGAACCGTGCCCCTACGCTTCACAGACTCGGTATTCAAGCATTTGAACCGATTCTCGTTGAAGGTAAAGCAATTCGTCTTCACCCGCTCGTATGTACGGCATACAATGCCGACTTTGACGGTGACCAAATGGCCGTGCACGTTCCCTTGTCCGCTGAAGCTCAAGCGGAAGCACGTATCCTGATGCTTGCATCGGGTAACATTTTGAACCCTAAAGACGGTAAACCGGTTGTTACTCCTTCCCAGGATATGGTGCTTGGTTCTTACTACCTCACTATGGATAACAAGGAAGAAAAGGGCACAGGTATGATCTTGCGTACAGTTAACGAAGCTGTATCGGCATACCAACGTGGTACTGCTGGTCTGCATGCGCGTGTAGCTATTCCGGTTAAGGCGCTTGGTAAAACAAGCTTCACGGAAGAACAACAAGAAGGAATGTTGCTGACAACTGTCGGTAAAATTATCTTCAATGAAATTTTCCCGGCAAGCTTCCCGTATATCAATGATGCGACTCGTGCTAACCTGTACCAAGGTACTGCAGATCACTCATTTGTATATGAAAAAGGTGCTGATCTCAGAGAAGCTATTATGAATGCTCCTCTGGCTGGCGGTGTCGGTAAAGAATACCTCGGCTCCATCATTGCACGTTGTTTTGAAATTTATCACACAACGGAAACAGCCGTTATTTTGGATAAAATCAAACAACTTGGTTTCACATACTCTACACGTGCCGGTATTACGGTTGCGGTATCTGATGTTATCGTTCCTCCTGAGAAGTTTGAAATTCTTAGACAATCTGAGGAAAAAGCACAAATCGTTACGAATCAGTACCGTCGTGGTCTGATTACGAATGAGGAGCGCTATGACCGTATCATTGATATCTGGTCAAAATCCAAAGATGACATCACTGAGATTCTGATGAAGTCCATGGATCGTTACAACTCGATCATGATGATGGTAGACTCCAAAGCACGGGGTAACAAATCGCAAATCACCCAATTGGGCGGTATGCGTGGTCTGATGGCCAACCCATCTGGTCGAATTATCGAACTCCCAATCAAATCGAACTTCCGTGAAGGTCTGACGGTACTCGAGTACTTTATCTCCACTCACGGAGCGCGTAAAGGTTTGGCGGATACAGCCCTGCGTACAGCCGATTCAGGTTACCTGACTCGTCGTCTCGTAGACGTAGCCCAAGACGTAATCGTGCGTGATGATGATTGTGGTACAGATAAAGGCTTTACGGTAAGTCGTATCCAGGATGGTAAAGAGGTTATCGAAGATCTCTACGACCGTATTGAAGGCAGATACTGCTTCGAGACACTTCGTCATCCGGAAACGAAAGAAATCATTGTAGGTCGCAATGAATTGATTGACTCCGATAAAGCAGAAGCGATTATCAAAGCAGGTATTACTAAATTGCAAATCCGCTCCGTCCTCAGCTGCCGTGCAAGTCATGGTGTCTGCAAGAAGTGTTATGGTCGCAACCTCGCGACTGGTAAACACGTGGAGATCGGTGAAGCAGTTGGTATTATCGCAGCACAGTCCATTGGTGAGCCAGGAACACAGCTTACAATGCGTACGTTCCATACCGGTGGTGTAGCCGGAGACGATATTACGCAAGGTTTGCCACGTATCCAGGAGTTGTTCGAAGCTCGTAATCCTAAGGGTCAAGCAACGATCAGTGAAATCGATGGTGTGGTTAAAGAGATTCGCGAAGCGAAAGATCGTCGTGAAATCGAAATTCAAGGTGAAGCGGAATCCAAAGTATACGCCGTTACCTACGGTTCCCGTGTGCGCGTAAGCGAAGGCGCGGAAGTTGAAGCGGGTGACGAGTTGACAGACGGTTCCATTGATCCAAAAGAGATGTTACGGATTAAAGGTATACGTGGTGTACAAAACTACATTCTGCAGGAAGTACAACGCGTATATCGTAACCAAGGCGTAGAAATTAACGATAAGCACGTTGAAGTTATGATCCGTCAAATGCTGCGTAAAATCCGTATCGTAGATGCAGGAGATACAACGCTGTTGCCAGGATCGTTCGTGGATATGCATGAGTACGAAAGAGCTAACAAAATTGCGATTCTTAGTGATAAAGAGCCGGCGGTTGCTAAACCAATCCTGCTCGGTATTACGAAAGCATCCCTGGAAACAGACTCCTTCCTCTCGGCGGCTTCGTTCCAAGAAACTACACGTGTATTGACAGATGCAGCGATCAAAGGTAAAGTCGATCAGTTGCTCGGTCTGAAGGAAAATGTAATCATCGGTAAATTGATTCCTGCAGGTACAGGTATGCACCGTTACCGCAGCATCAAATTTGCTGAGCCAGAAGATGGCCAATCTTCAGTAGAAGAACTTGAGCCAGTTTCGGTTGATTAAATATATTTCTCCTCATTAGAGGAGAGTGAAAGTTTTGTGCGTCAGGAGACGGACGTTTGTATGATACAGGCGGACGAATCCTGATGTACGTAAACTTTTAAAAAATGTTTTAGGATTAGCATTGACAATGCTTGCGCTAGATGCTAATATATCAAAGGTGCGTGGGCAGCTGATTGTACATGGTTCTATTCGGAGGAATACACAATGTCTAATGAAAAAGCCTTGCAAGATGCTCATGTCAAAATAGGTACCAAACAGACCATGCGGATGGTGCAGACAGGTATGGCTTCTGAAGTCTATGTCGCAGAAGATAGTGATCCGCAGCTTACTTCCAAAATCATTGCTTTGTGTGAACAACACAATGTAAAATGCACGAAAGTGGATACAATGAAAAATCTCGGCAAGGCTTGCGGGATTGGAGTAGGAGCAGCTATGGCTGCTGTCGTAAAATCATAGGGTAAGGAACGTTTTTGTCCGAGAACTTTTAAGAATTCTCCAAGGCAAAAACTTTTCATTTGTCTTTTTATGAACCGCCTGGGTCTGTGGACTTAGTGCAAAGAGGTTTGTAAAGAAACATGAATATTTGAGGAAGGGGGTGGCAATCACATGCCAACTATTAACCAACTGGTTCGTAAAGGACGTCAAGCAAAAGTTGAGAAGTCAAAATCTCCAGCTTTGCAAAAAGGATTCAACGCTTTGAAACGTGAATCTACTAACATCAGTGCCCCACAAAAACGTGGTGTCTGCACTCGTGTAGGTACAATGACTCCACGTAAACCAAACTCTGCACTTCGTAAGTATGCCCGTGTTCGTTTGACGAACCGTCTCGAGGTTACTGCTTATATCCCGGGAATCGGACATAACCTTCAAGAGCACAGTGTGGTATTGATCCGCGGAGGTAAAGTTAAAGACCTTGCAGGAGTTCGTTATCACATCGTTCGTGGAGCTCTCGATACTGCTGGTGTAAACAACCGTATGCAAGCTCGTTCGAAATACGGCGCTAAGCGTCCAAAAGCTAAAAAAGCCTAAACTATTATAGGCAGATAGCCTGAAAGCCTTCTGGTCTAAGTCTGGAAGGTACAGGATCTGCTGAACAAGAAAGAAAGGGGGATATCCATGCCACGCAAAGGTCCAGTTACGAAAAGAGACGTTCTGCCTGATCCGTTATATAACAGCAAGTTGGTTACTCGTTTAATCAACCGCATCATGATCGGCGGAAAACGCGGTGTTGCTCAAAGCATTCTGTATAATGCGTTCAAGTTGATTCAAGAACGTACGGGTAATGACCCTATGGAAGTATTTGAAGCAGCAATCAAGAACATCATGCCAGTCCTGGAAGTTAAAGCTCGCCGTGTCGGCGGTGCCAACTACCAAGTACCAATCGAGGTGAAACCAGAGAGACGTACTGCTCTGGGATTACGTTGGCTCGTGAACTACTCCCGCAACCGCGGTGAGAAAACAATGGAAGAGCGTTTGGCGGCTGAGATCATCGACGCTTCCAACAACACAGGCGCTTCCGTTAAAAAACGTGAAGATACGCACAAAATGGCTGAAGCGAACAAAGCGTTTGCTCACTACCGTTGGTAGGATTCAGTTCACAATAAAAAAACTTCAATTTTGAAGGGAGACCCATTTCATGGCTAGAGAGTTCTCCTTAAAAAATACACGTAATATCGGGATCATGGCTCATATTGATGCGGGTAAAACCACGACAACTGAGCGGATCCTGTTTTACACAGGACGTACGCACAAAATCGGTGAAGTACACGAAGGCGCTGCGACAATGGACTGGATGGAACAGGAACAGGAGCGCGGAATTACGATTACTTCCGCTGCAACTACCGCTGCTTGGAAAGGCCACCGCGTTAATATTATTGATACCCCGGGACACGTTGACTTCACTGTTGAAGTTGAACGTTCCCTTCGTGTATTGGACGGAGCAGTTGGTGTATTCAGTGCGAAAGAAGGCGTTGAGCCTCAGTCCGAAACCGTATGGAGACAGGCTGACAAGTACGGCGTACCTCGTATCGCATATGTAAACAAAATGGATATCATCGGTGCTGACTTCCTGAACGTTGTATCTGACATGCGTGATCGCCTTCAAGCGAACGCTGTTGCGATTCAACTTCCAATCGGCGCTGAAAATGATTTCAAAGGTATCATCGATATCGTTGCACAAAGAGCTCATATGTACAAAGATGACCTTGGTCAAGATATCGAAGAAACCGACATTCCTGCAGAGTTTGCAGATCAAGTTGAAGAACTTCGCAATGAGTTGATTGAACGCGTTGCTGAACTGGATGAAGATTTGACAATGAAATACCTGGAAGGCGAAGAGATCACAATTGATGAGATCAAAACCGTACTCCGTAAAGGTGTTGTAGATGTTAAGATCTTCCCAGTTATCTGTGGATCCTCATATCGTAACAAAGGTGTTCAACTGATGTTGGATGCTGTTATCGACTACTTGCCAGCTCCAACAGATGTTGCATCGATCACGGGACATCTTGAAGATGGAACTGAAGCAATTCGTAAGTCATCCGATGAAGAGCCATTCTCCGCATTGGCATTCAAAATTATGACTGACCCTTACGTTGGTAAATTGACATTCTTCCGCGTATACTCTGGTGTTCTTCAATCCGGATCATATGTATTGAATGCCACTAAAAACAAACGTGAGCGTATCGGTCGTATCCTTCAAATGCATGCGAACAGCCGTCAAGAAATCACTGTAGTTTACTCCGGTGATATTGCAGCTGCCGTAGGTTTGAAAGATACAGGTACAGGTGATACACTATGTGATGAGAAAAATCCGGTTATCCTGGAGTCAATGAACTTCCCTGATCCGGTTATCGAAATCGCTGTTGAACCTAAAACCAAAGCTGACCAGGATAAACTGGGTGTTGCTCTCGGTAAGTTGACTGAAGAGGATCCAACTCTTCGTGCTCATACTGACGAAGAAACAGGCCAAACGATCTTGGCAGGTATGGGTGAGCTTCACCTTGATATCATCATCGACCGTATGCGTCGTGAGTTCAAGGTTGAAACTACTGTGGGTAAACCACAAGTAGCTTACCGTGAAACATTCCGTGCTCCAGCGCGCGTTGAAGGTAAATTCGTACGTCAATCCGGTGGTCGTGGTCAATACGGTCACGTATGGGTTGAATTCGAACCTCTCGAGCCGGGTACAGGCAGCCAGTTCGAAAGTAAGGTTGTCGGTGGTTCCGTACCAAGAGAATACATTCAACCTGCACTGTCAGGGATTGAAGAGCAAATGAAAAACGGCGTTATTGCAGGCTTCCCGCTTGTTGACGTTAAGGCTACAATCGTAGACGGATCTTACCATGATGTCGATTCCAATGAGATGGCATTTAAAATTGCCGGATCTATGGCGCTTAAAGCGGCTAAAGACAAGTGTAAACCAGTTCTGCTTGAGCCTATCATGAAAGTAGAAGTAACTGTTCCAGAAGAGTACATGGGTGACGTAATGGGTATGTTGAACTCCCGTCGTGGCCGCATCGAAGGTATGGATTCCCGTAGTGGAGCTCAAATCATCCGTGCTAAGGTACCTCTGTCTGAAATGTTTGGTTACTCTACAACTCTTCGTTCCGGTACTCAAGGACGCGGCGTATTCTCCATGGAACTCTCTCACTATGAAGAAGTTCCTAAGAGCATCGCTGAAGAAATCGTTGCCAAAACAAAAGGCACCGAGTAGTTTTCTCACACTGGATGCAAGTGCATAAGAATTAAATTCGGAGCACTTCATTCAGTGAAAACATAAAATTATAATTTTAAGGAGGCCACGTTCAAATGGCAAAGGCTAAATACGAACGTAATAAACCCCACGTTAACATCGGTACTATTGGTCACGTCGATCACGGTAAAACAACTCTGACTGCTGCAATCACAACTGTATTGTCCAAAACTTACGGTGGTGCTGCAATTGCATTCGACCAAATCGACAAAGCTCCAGAAGAGCGCGAACGCGGTATCACAATCTCCACATCACACGTTGAGTACGAAACTGACACTCGTCACTACGCTCACGTTGACTGCCCTGGTCACGCCGACTATGTTAAAAACATGATCACTGGCGCGGCTCAAATGGATGGAGCTATCTTGGTAGTATCCGCAGCAGACGGCCCAATGCCACAAACTCGTGAGCACATCTTGCTCTCCCGTCAAGTAGGCGTACCTTACATTGTTGTGTTCTTGAACAAATGTGACATGGTTGAAGACGAAGAGTTGTTGGAATTGGTTGAGATGGAAGTTCGCGACCTTCTTAACGAATATGAGTTCCCAGGTGACGATACTCCAATCACTCGTGGATCCGCTCGTGAAGCTCTGGCAAACCCAGATGGCGAATGGGCTCAAAAAATCGTTGAGATGTTCAAAGAGATCGACACTTACATCCCACTGCCTGAGCGTCAAACTGACAAGCCTTTCTTGATGCCTGTCGAGGACGTATTCTCCATCACTGGTCGTGGTACTGTTGCTACTGGCCGTGTAGAGCGTGGTACTGTTAAAGTCGGCGAAGAGATCGAAATCGTTGGTATCACTGAAGAAACTAAAAAATCCGTTGTAACAGGCGTTGAGATGTTCCGTAAATTGTTGGATTCCGCTCAAGCGGGTGACAACATCGGTGCATTGTTGCGTGGTGTTGACCGTACTCAAATCGAGCGTGGTCAAGTACTTGCAAAACCAGGTTCTGTTAAGCCACACACAGAATTCACAGCTCAAATCTACGTTCTGACTAAAGAAGAGGGCGGACGTCACAAACCATTCTTCACTGGTTACCGTCCACAGTTCTACTTCCGTACAACTGACGTAACAGGCATCATCAACTTGCCTGAAGGTACTGAAATGGTAATGCCTGGTGATAACATCACTGTTACTGTTTCCCTGATCTCCCCAATCGCGATTGAAGAAGGAACTAAATTCTCCATTCGTGAAGGCGGACGTACAGTAGGTGCCGGTTCCGTAGCATCTATCCAAAAATAATTTGGCTTAACGCTGAATAAAGCATATGTAACAGTGTACTGGAACGAGTAACATTGTATTGTAACGAAGCTTCGGAAGAGTTCTTTATCCGACATCGGATAGAGAACTCTTTTATTATGTTTAAAGTTCGGAACCTGCGTCATACGAAATGAACATCATTTACGTGTTTAGAAGGATTGGCAAGGCAGCCTGGATATTGAAGATTAACACTGCAATAAACGAAGTCATTTCATCAGAAAAGATAAGTTTAAATGTTTTTCTTAAATATGCTTGCAATACGCCTATCTTTTCTATATAATAATGAATGTTGTTCTGTGACGTTGCGATGATGTGAGAGGTTACTGGCACACCCGGCCCCTTTGCCATGGGAGAGTGGCTAGAAAATTTTCACGGAGTATGTCCGATAAAAAATTGGGCGATAGAAGGAGGGACTAAAATGGCAAAGCAAAAAATTCGTATTCGTTTGAAAGCTTACGACCACAGAATTCTTGATCAATCCGCGGAGAAAATTGTTGAAACAGCAAAACGTTCGGGTGCTGGTGTATCCGGTCCGATTCCGCTTCCTACTGAAAAACAAATCATTACTATTCTTCGTGCGGTGCACAAGTACAAGGATTCTCGGGAACAATTCGAACAACGTACACATAAACGTTTGATCGACATCGTTAACCCGACTCCACAAACTGTGGATGCCTTGATGCGCTTGGATCTGCCGTCCGGTGTAGATATCGAAATTAAATTGTAATACAAGCTACAACAAAGACCATGTATAAAGGAAAAGAGGTGTCAACATGAAAGCAATCTTAGGAAAAAAACTCGGAATGACTCAAGTATTTACTCCTGAAGGTAACGTCGTTCCAGTAACGGTTATCGAAGCAGGCCCTTGTGTTGTTTTGCAAAAGAAAGACATTGAGAACGATGGCTACGAAGCAATTCAAATCGGTTACTCCGATAAGAAAGAGAAAAATGCTAACAAGCCAGAAGCAGGTCACGCTAAAAAAGCGAACACTGCCCCTAAGCGCTACGTTCGTGAAGTTCGCGGTATCAACATCGCAGAATATGAAGTTGGCCAAGAACTGAAAGCTGACATTTTCGCTGAAGGCGAATTCGTTGACGTAACGGGTATTTCTAAAGGTAAAGGTTTTGCCGGCGTTATCAAACGTTGGGGACAAAGCACTGGACCTATGTCACACGGTTCGCGTTACCACCGTGGCCCTGGTTCAATGGGTTCGATCCAAGCTAACCGCGTTCCTAAAGGCAAACGCCTGCCAGGACACATGGGACATGATACTATTACAATCCAACGTCTTGAAGTAGTTAAAGTAGACGCTGAGCGTAACGTGTTGCTCGTGAAAGGTTCCATTCCTGGACCGAAAAACAGTCTCATTAGAGTTAAAGAAACGGTGAAAAAATAACCACTGAAGAAAGGAGGAACACAAAATGCCAAAAGTATCAGTTTACAATGTAGATGGTAGCCAAGTAGGCGAAGTTGAATTGAACGATGCGGTTTTCGGAATTGAGCCGAACCAACACGTTCTGTACGATGCAGTTCTTATGCAACGCGCTTCCCTTCGTCAAGGTACCCACAAAGTAAAAGGACGTTCTGAAGTTCGTGGCGGTGGACGTAAGCCTTGGAAACAAAAAGGTACAGGTCGCGCTCGTCAAGGTTCAATTCGTTCACCACAATGGAAAGGCGGCGGTATCGTATTTGGTCCAACACCACGGAGCTATGCGTATAAACTGCCTAAGAAAGTTCGCCGCTTGGCGATCAAATCAGCCCTTTCATCCAAAGTGCTTGACAATGACATTATCGTTTTGGACGCTCTCACGTTGAGCACGCCTAAAACTAAAGAATTTGCAGCCATCTTGAGTAACCTCAAAGTGGGACGTAAAGCTTTGATCGTAGCTCCTAGCTATGATGATAATGTAGCTCTTTCCGCACGGAATATTCCAGGCGTGAAATTCGTAGCTGCTGACGGTATTAATGTTCTTGACGTGCTTTCGCACGACAAATTGATCATTACGAAAGAAGCAGTTCAGAAGGTAGAGGAGGTGCTCGCGTAATGAAGGATCCTCGTGATATTGTAAAACGTCCGATTATTACGGAACGTACTGCTGACATGATGAACGACTTGAAATATGTATTTGAAGTCGATATCCGTGCAAACAAAACCGAGATCAAAAAGGCAGTAGAAGCTATTTTCAATGTAAAAGTGAAAAACGTGAACACGCTTCGTGTTCCAGCTAAGCCGAAACGGTACGGACGTTATTCCGGATATACTAGCGAATGGAAAAAAGCGTTTGTAACGTTGACAAAAGACAGCAAAACGCTTGAGTTCTTTGAAACTGTATAATTGAATTTTTGAAGTAAGGAGGGAAACCCAGTGCCAATCAAAAAGTATAAACCAACATCCCCGGCAAGACGGAACATGTCCGTTTCTACATTTGAGGAAATCACCACAAATCAGCCGGAGAAATCGTTGTTGGCCCCGTTGAGCAAACAAGCAGGCCGCAACAACCAAGGTAAAATTACAGTTCGTCACCATGGTGGTGGACACAAACGTAAATACCGTATCATTGACTTTAAACGTACTAAAGATGGAATACCGGGCCGCGTTGCTACGATTGAGTATGACCCGAACCGTACATCCAACATCGCTCTGATTCACTATGCTGATGGTGAAAAGCGTTATATCATCGCTCCTAAAGGTTTGAAAGTTGGAGATCAAGTGTTCTCCGGACCTGAATCAGACATCAAAATCGGTAACGCACTGCCACTCGAAAACATTCCAGTAGGTACCGTTATCCACAACATCGAGTTGAAACCAGGCAAAGGCGGACAATTGGTTCGTGCTGCTGGTACAGAAGCTCAATTGCTTGGTAAAGAAGAAAAATACGTTTCCGTTCGTCTCTCTTCCGGAGAAGTTCGTCGTATTTTGAAAGTTTGCCGCGCGACAATCGGATCTGTAGGTAACCAAGACCACGAGCTCATCAAAATCGGTAAAGCCGGTCGTAGCCGTTGGTTGGGTAAACGTCCTGAGGTTCGTGGTGTAGTAATGAACCCTAACGATCACCCACACGGTGGTGGTGAAGGTCGTGCTCCAATCGGACGTAAATCGCCAATGTCACCATGGGGTAAACCTACACTTGGTTACAAAACGCGTAAGAAAAATAAAGCTTCTGATAAATACATCATTCGCCGCCGCACGAAGTAATACACACTGTGCATAACTTCGTGAGGCATCTGCGGATGCATAATAGCTATGTTTGAAGGGAGGATCTCCACATGGGTCGCAGTTTGAAAAAAGGGCCATTCATTGATGGCTACATGCTTAAAAAGGTAGAAGAGATGGAAGCTTCAGGTAAGAAGAATGTGATCAAAACCTGGTCCCGTCGTTCTACAATTTTCCCGCAATTCATCGGACACACATTTGGCGTTTACGATGGTCGTAAACACGTGCCAGTGTATGTAACTGAGGACATGGTCGGACACAAACTGGGTGAGTTCGCTCCAACCCGTACGTACAAAGGCCATACTGCTGATGATAAGAAAACAAGAAGATAAATGAATATCTTTAATGTTTGAAAGGAGGTTACACAATGGAAGCAAAAGCACATGCTAAGTTTATCCGGATTGCTCCTCGTAAAGCTCAACTCGTTGTTGACTTGATTCGAGGCAAGCAAGTAGGTGAGGCGGTTGCCATTCTCCGTCACACTCCGAAATCTGCTTCTCCAATCGTTGAGAAGTTGCTTAACTCCGCTATTGCGAATGCGGAACATAACTATTCTTTGGATGTTAACAAATTGGTTATCTCGCAAGCTTACGTGAACCAAGGACCGACAATGAAACGTTTCCGCCCTCGTGCAATGGGACGTGCAAGTCGTATTAACAAACGTACTAGCCACATTACTTTGGTGGTATCTGAGAAGTAGAAGGAGGGGAAATGTGTGGGCCAAAAGGTAAATCCAGTCGGACTCCGTGTCGGAATTATCCGTGACTGGGAATCTAAGTGGTATGCAGGCAAAGACTTCGGTGATCTTTTGATGGAAGACGTGAGAATTCGTGAATTCCTGAAAAATAAATTGAAAGACTCCGCTTTATCTCGTGTAGAAATTGAGAGAGCGGCTAACCGCGTAAACGTAACGATTCACACTGCTAAACCAGGTATGGTTATTGGTAAGGGTGGTTCGGAAGTTGAAAATCTTCGTAACCAAATTACGAAAATTGCTGGCGGTAAAAAAGTACACATCAACATTTCTGAAATTAAGAACCAAGACTTGGACGCTGTTCTTGTAGCTGAAAGCATTGCACAACAATTGGAACGTCGTGTTTCTTTCCGTCGTGCTCTGAAACAAGCAATTCAAAGAACTATGCGCTCCGGTGCTAAAGGTATCAAAACTCAAGTAGGCGGACGTCTTGGCGGTGCTGAGATCGCACGTTCTGAAGGCTACAGCGAAGGAACTGTTCCACTGCACACACTGCGTGCTGACATTGACTACGGTACAGCAGAGGCTCATACTACTTACGGACTTATCGGCGTAAAAGTATGGATCTATCGTGGAGAGGTTCTTCCTACGGCTAAGAAACAAGCTGCTAAGGAAGGAGGCAACTAATCATGTTGGTACCAAAACGCGTAAAACACCGTAAGCAACAACGTGGACATATGAAAGGCCAAGCTAAAGGCGGAACGACTCTGAACTTTGGCGAATACGGTCTGCAAGCTACGGAACCGGCTTGGATTACGAACCGTCAAATCGAAGCGGCTCGTATTGCGATGACTCGTTACATCAAACGTGGTGGTAAAGTTTGGATCAAAATTTTTCCAGACAAACCAATCACTCAAAAGCCTCTCGAGGTTCGGATGGGTAGCGGTAAAGGTAACGTAGAAAAATGGGTTGCAGTAGTGAAACCAGGTAAGATCATGTTTGAACTTGCTGGTGTACCGGAGGAAATTGCACGCGAAGCAATGCGTCTTGCCGCTCACAAACTGCCAATCAAAACGAAGTTCGTGAAACGTGAAGAATTGGGTGGTGAAGCAAATGAAAGCTAGTGAATTTCGCAACCTAACCTCTGCTGAAATCGAGCAAAAGATTGCCGGATTTAAAGAAGAACTCTTTAACCTCCGCTTTCAATTAGCTACCGGTCAGCTGGATAACCCGACTCGCATCCGTGATGTGCGGAAAGAAATAGCTCGTGCTAAAACCATTATCCGTGAGAGAGAATTGGGAATCGGTTAATTAGGGATAGGATGGACAATCCGTCCGTAATCAGGAAGGAGGCCAACAATGAGCGAAGAACGTAACGCACGTAAAGTGCAAACTGGTAAAGTGGTCAGCGATAAAATGGACAAAACGATTGTTGTTGCTGTAGAAACTTACAAAAAACACAACTTGTACCATAAACGCATTAAGGTTACTAAAAAATTCAAAGCGCATGACGAAGAAAACACTGCGAAAATCGGTGACACGGTGAAAATCATGGAGACTCGTCCGCTTTCGAAAGATAAACGCTGGAGACTTACTGAAATCGTAGAAAAAGCGGTTATCATCTAATGCATCAGCAGCATTGCTGAAAGGAGGAATACTAAATGATTCAACCATTTACACGTTTGACTGTGGCCGACAACTCCGGTGCGAAGGAACTGATGTGTATCCGCGTACTCGGCGGTACGGGACGTCGTACAGCTCAAATCGGTGATCTGATCGTTTGTTCTGTTAAACAAGCAACACCAGGCGGCGTTGTCAAAAAAGGTGATGTAGTTAGAGCGGTTGTCGTTCGTACGAAACGTTCTGTACGTCGTAAAGACGGTTCCTACATCGGTTTTGATGAAAATGCAGCGGTTGTTGTAAAAGACGACAGAAGCCCACGTGGAACACGTATTTTCGGACCAGTTGCTCGCGAACTTCGCGATAAAGACTTCATGAAAATCGTTTCCTTGGCTCCAGAAGTTATCTAAAGCTTAATCTCGTGATGTTAGAAACAGGAGGTGTACGAAATGCCAAGAGTGAAAAAAGTTCTGGAATCCCATAACAACAAACTTCACGTTAAAAAGGAAGATACGGTTATGGTGATCAGCGGTAAAGACAAAGGTAAAAAAGGCCGTGTCATCGCTGCTTATCCTCGTGAGAACCGCGTCCTTGTGGAAGGTGTTAACATGGTGAAAAAACACCAGAAGCCTAACCAGCAAAATCCGCAAGGCGGCATTATCGAGAAGGAAGCTCCGATTCACGTTTCCAACGTAATGCACATCGATCCGAAGAGCGGAAAAGTAACCCGTGTAGGTTACAAAGTTTTGGATAACGGTAAGAAAGTGCGCGTTGCTAAACGTTCCGGAGAAATTATCGACTAATTGAACCGAATGAGAAAGGAGGGCTATGATTCATGGCATCAAGAATGAAAGAACGTTACCTGCAAGAAATCGCTCCTGCTTTGATGCAGAAGTTTAACTATACAACGGTAATGCAAGTGCCGAAAATCGAGAAAATCGTTATCAACATGGGTGTGGGCGATGCTGTCCAAAACTCTAAAGTGTTGGATTCTGCAGTAAACGATTTGCAACTGATCGCGGGTCAAAAACCTGTAATCACTCGTGCTAAAAAATCTATCGCAGGTTTCAAACTGCGTGAGAATATGCCTATCGGTGCGAAAGTTACATTACGCGGTGAGCGTATGTACTTCTTCCTAGATAAGCTGCTCAACGTAACGCTTCCTCGTGTCCGCGACTTCCGCGGTGTATCGAGTAATGCTTTTGATGGACGTGGTAACTATACACTGGGTCTGAAAGAGCAATTGATCTTCCCGGAGATCGAATACGATAAAGTTGATAAAGTCCGCGGTATGGATATTGTCATTGTAACAACGGCGAAAACAGACGAAGAGTCCCGTGAATTGCTTACGCAAATGGGAATGCCTTTCGTTAAGTAATGTTGGCATAACGTTTCCGGGTGTCTGGAAAGACTCCCTTTTCTCCGAAATTATTTAGGAGGTGTCAGGCTAAGTGGCAAAAACTTCGATGAAAGTTAAACAACAACGTACACCTAAGTTTAAAGTACGTGCATATACACGCTGTGAGCGTTGCGGACGTCCACATTCGGTCCTGCAAAAGTTCAAAATTTGCAGAATTTGTTTCCGTGAATTAGCTTATAAAGGCCAGATCCCTGGCGTGAAAAAAGCAAGCTGGTAAAAAGTCCTGAACGGGAAGGAGGTTAACTCACAATGACTATGTCTGATCCAATTGCAGATATGCTTACTCGTATTCGTAACGCGAACACTGTTCGTCACGAAACGGTAGAAATGCCTGCTTCAACAATGAAAAAACAAATCGCCGATATCCTGAAGCGTGAAGGTTTCATCCGTGACGCTGAAGTTATCGATGATAACAAACAAGGGATTATCCGTGTTTTCCTGAAATACGGTCAAAATAACGAGCGCGTTATCACTGGTCTGAAAAGAATCAGTAAACCTGGTCTTCGTGTTTACACGAAAAGCAACGAAGTACCTCGTGTACTTGGTGGCCTGGGAATCGCGATCATCTCGACATCTAAAGGTATCATGACGGACAAAGAAGCTCGTCAATCGAAATCCGGCGGAGAAGTCGTTTGCTACGTTTGGTAATATAACGTCACAAGATAGGAGGTGCAACATATGTCTCGTATTGGTCGCAAACCAATCACAGTACCAAGTGGTGTAGACATCACCCTGGACAACACCGTTATTACGGTAAAAGGACCTAAAGGAACTTTGACTCGTGAGCTTCATAAAGACATGAAGGTTACAGTTGAAAATAACGAAATCACAGTTGTGCGTCCTTCCGATAACAAAACTCACCGTTCTTTGCACGGCACAACGCGTAGCGTTGTAAACAATATGGTGAGCGGCGTTACTGAAGGATTCGCGAAATCTCTGGAATTGGTTGGGGTCGGATATCGTGCAAGCAAATCCGGAGATAAAATCGTTCTGAACGTTGGTTACTCTCACCCGGTTGAAATTACACCGGAAGCGGGAATCGAATTCGAAGTACCTTCGAATACAAAAATCATCGTTCGCGGAATTGACAAAGAGCGTGTAGGTGCTTACGCTGCTAAAATCCGTTCCGTACGTGAACCTGAGCCGTACAAAGGTAAAGGTATTAAATATGAAGGCGAGCGTATCATCCGTAAGGAAGGTAAAGCCGGTAAGAAGAAATAAGATTTCTCTTACCGCCTTTGCGCGGCTTTCGGCTTGCTTGCTTCGTGTGTTTCTAATATACCCCGTGGCTTCTGCTTTGAAGCCAGCGAGGTAACCTGAAAGGAGTGAATCTTTGAGATGATTACGAAACCAGATAAAAATAAGGCTCGTCTGAAAAGACACCTTCGTGTTCGTAAGAAAATCCAAGGAACGGCAGCACGTCCTCGTTTGAACGTATTCCGTTCTGGTAAACATATGTATGCTCAAATCATCGATGATGTTGCTGGTGTAACAATCGCTTCCGCGTCTACCGTAGACAAAGAATTGAGCACTGACATCAAAAATGGTGCATCTGTTGAATCAGCTCGTAAAGTTGGCGAACTCGTTGCTAAACGTGCGAAAGACAAAGGTGTTTCCAACATCGTATTTGACCGTAGCGGTTATCTGTACCATGGTCGTATCGCAGCATTGGCTGAAGCGGCTCGTGAAGCAGGACTTGAGTTTTAAGATATTTTTCAAAAGGAGGTTAACGACTTGCGTGTAGATCCGAATACTTTGGAACTGACTGAAAGAGTTGTAAATATTAATCGCGTAGCTAAAGTAGTAAAAGGCGGACGCCGTTTCAGCTTTAGCGCACTGGTTGTAGTCGGCGACGGCAACGGCTGGGTTGGAGCTGGTATCGGTAAAGCGGGCGAAGTACCTGATGCAATTCGCAAAGGTATTGAAGACGCTAAGAAAAACCTTGTACACGTTCCACTCGTAGGAACATCGATTCCTCACTTGGTAACAGGTAAGTTCGGCGCAGGACGCGTGCTGTTGAAACCAGCATCTGAAGGTACTGGTGTTATCGCTGGTGGTCCTGTACGTGCGGTTCTCGAACTTGCTGGTGTAGGTGACATTTTGACAAAATCTCTGGGTTCTTCGAATTCCATGAACATGGTCAATGCGACTTTGGAAGGTTTGTCCCGTTTGAAGCGTGCTGAAGACGTGGCTAAACTGCGCGGAAAATCCGTCGAAGAGCTTCTGGGTTAAGGAGGGAATTCTCATGGCTAAATTAGAAATTACCCTCGTCCGCAGCTTGATCGGACGTCCGGAGACGCAAAGAACAACTGTGAAAACATTGGGTTTGCGCAAAATCAATAGCAAAGTGGTACAAAACGATAATCCTGCCATCCGTGGTATGATTAACAAAGTAAGCCACTTGGTTGCTGTTAAAGAAGTAGAAGCTTAATATCGGGTTAATCCCACAAATCTTTAAGGAGGTGCAACGAACGATGAAGTTACATGAGCTTTCACCATCTCCTGGATCCCGCAAAGAACGTAAACGTCTTGGTCGCGGTCCAAGTAGTGGTACAGGTAAAACATCAGGTCGCGGTCACAAAGGACAAAATTCTCGTTCTGGCGGTGGAGTACGTCCAGGCTTCGAAGGTGGACAAAATCCATTGTATCGTCGCTTGCCAAAACGTGGTTTTGTAAACCCAACTCGCAAAGAATATGCAGTTGTGAATACTGAAGACCTGAACAGTTTTGCTGCGGGTACTGAAGTAACTCCAGAATTCTTGATGACGAACGGCGTAGTTAAAAACGCTAAATCCGGAATCAAAATCCTGGGTAACGGTGATGTCACTGTGAAGCTGACTGTTAAAGCTAACAAGTTTTCTCAATCTGCTATTGAGAAAATTGAAGCTGCCGGCGGTACAACCGAGGTGATTTAATGTTCAAGACCCTAAAGAATATCTGGCGGGTTGAAGATCTGCGCAAAAGGGTATTATTTACCCTTTTTGTACTGATCATTTACCGCATCGGCTCCTTTGTTCCCGTACCGGGAGTTAACAAAGACGTGTTCGAAGCGACAAATTCTGCGGGTAAAGAAGTTTTTGGACTTCTCAATACGTTCTCGGGTGGAGCGCTCTTCCAGTTCTCGATATTTGCGCTCGGGATCGTGCCTTACATCACTGCGTCTATCATAGTACAGTTGCTTTCCATGGACGTTATTCCTAAATTAGCGGAGTGGGCAAAGCAAGGTGAACAAGGTAAGAAGAAATCTGCACAATTGACCCGTTATTTAACGATTGGCCTGGCATTGATTCAAGCGTTTGGTACGTCGATCGGATTCAACCGCTTGTACAATACAGACATGATTCCTAACGCTACATTTGCAGATTATATCTTGATCGCGATTGTACTTACGGCCGGTACTTCATTCCTGATGTGGCTTGGTGAGCAGATCACCGAGAAGGGCATAGGAAACGGGATTTCGATCTTGATCTTTGCGGGTATCCTATCTACGGTGCCTAACATTATCAAACAAACGATCGAATCCGACTTCATTCAACCTGACCAACTGTTTATGAATATTCTTAAAGGTGTTATCATCGCAATTGTTATTGTGTTGATCATCATAGGGGTCATTTACATTCAGCAGGCGATTCGGAAAATTCCGGTACAGTACGCTAAACGTGTCGTAGGTAACAAAATGTACGGTGGACAGAATACACATATCCCGCTGAAAATTAATGCAGCAGGTGTTATCCCTGTCATCTTCGCATCATCGTTGTTGATGTTCCCGACGATCATCGCCAACTTCTGGGCAGATCGCCTTTGGGCACAGTGGATCGGACAGAACCTGACTACACACAAACCTCTGGGTATGTTGTTGTATGTCGTGATGATCTTCGGTTTCACATTCTTCTATACTTTCGTACAGATGAATCCACAGCAGATGGCTGATAATATGAAAAAGAACGGCGGTTACATCCCAGGCATTCGCCCGGGTAAAGCAACCGAGAAATATCTGACCCGTGTCATGACTCGTTTGACAATGGCCGGTGCCATGTTCTTGGCAGTCATTTCCGTTCTGCCTGTAATCTTGGGGGCACTGTCTGGTTTGCCTCAATCTGCGCAAATTGGAGGAACATCCCTCCTGATCGTTATCGGTGTTGCGCTGGATACGATGAAGCAAATCGAAAGCCAATTGATCAAACGCCACTACAAAGGTTTTATCAATAAATAGGCAATAGGTACCGGTCGAGTGAAGATTTACTTGCCGGCACCTATTGTGCTGTTTGTTGATGTAGGGTAGTCTTGGAGGGAGTGACATAACGTGAACATCCTATTCATGGGCCCTCCGGGGGCAGGAAAAGGAACGCAAGCAGACGTCATCGTGAAAGAGTTCGGTATTCCCCATATTTCAACAGGCGATGCATTTCGTCTCGCGATCAAACAGGGAACTCCCATTGGCATGAAAGCCAAGGAATATATGGATCAAGGATTGCTTGTACCAGATGATGTAACCATTGGCATCGTTGAAGAACGTTTGCAGCAGCCTGACTGCAGAGAAGGTTTCCTCTTGGACGGATTTCCAAGAACCCTTTCGCAAGCAGAAGCGCTCGATGGCATTCTGGATCGATTGAACTCAGGTCTCGATCATGTAATCAACCTGAAAGTGGATCGCAACAAATTACTCGCTCGTTTGACGGGTCGTCGAATTTGTAAAAACTGTGGTTCCACTTATCATGTGGTATTCAATCCGCCTAAGCAGGAAGGTATTTGTGATAAATGCGCTGGTGAGTTGTATCAACGCTCTGATGATAATGAAGAGAGTGTAGGTACACGACTGGACGAGTATATCAACAAAACAGCACCACTCCTCACGTTCTATGAGACTAAAGGTCTTCTTCGTCAAATGAACGGAGAACAGGATATCGATCAAGTTTCTCAAGAAATCGTGTCCTTACTGAGAGGTTAATTGATGATCATTGGTAAGTCCGAAACGGAACTGGGCTTGATGAGGGAAGCAGGGAGAATTGTTGCGGAAACGCATCGTCTCTTGGCAGAGCATATCGCTCCCGGTATTACGACTGGAGAACTTGACCATATGGCTGATCAATATATCCGCAGTCAAGGAGCTGTGCCGTCTTTCAAAGGTTATAACGGTTTCCCTGCCAGTGTGTGCGCTTCAGTCAATGAAGAGTTGGTACATGGATTTCCCGGCAAACGCAAGTTGAACGAGGGCGATATCGTTACGTTTGACATTGGCGCGCAGTACCAGGGGTATCATGGAGATTCCGCCTGGACTTATCCGGTCGGCCGTATTTCCGAAGAAGCCCGTCGTCTTCTGGACGTTACCGAGGCTTCGTTATACGCAGGTCTGGCGCTGGTAAAACCGGACGTTCGCTTGTTTACAATATCTCATGCGATTCAGAAATATATTGAAGATGAAGGGTTCTCCGTAGTTCGTGAATATGTCGGTCACGGCATAGGCGCAGATCTGCATGAAGAACCACAGATTCCGAACTATGGTCTTCCCGATCGGGGACCACGGCTTAAAGCGGGCATGGTGCTGGCCATAGAGCCGATGGTTAACGTAGGTAGACGGTATGTGAAAACGTTGGAAGATAACTGGACTGTCGTCACGGTTGATGGTAAGTTATGTGCACACTTTGAACACACCGTAGCAGTTACACCAGATGGTATGGAAATTTTCACAAAACTGAATGCGTAGGTGATGAGGCATGAACAGTCAGTCTAATCCGCAGCTCGGTCAACTTGTGAAGATCCGTAAAGGCCGCAATGCGGACCAAGCCGCAGTAATTGTTGCTATAGCGGACGGTAAGTTCGTATATATTGCGGATGGAGACAAACGTAAGTTTGATCAACCAAAGAAGAAGAATCTTCTTCATCTTGAGCTCCAGCCCATGATTAGCAGCGAGGTTGTGAACAGTTTAAACGAGAGTGGTCGGGTGACAAATGGAAAGCTCCGTTACGCGGTTCATTCATTTCTGGAATCCACCAACATTCAAGCTGAAGAGAAAGGAGACTGACTAATGGCTAAGGAAGATGTCATTGAAGTGGAAGGTACGGTTCTCGAACCGCTACCGAATGCAACATTCAAGGTTGAGCTTGAGAACGGTCATCAAATTCTCGCTCACGTTTCCGGAAAACTGCGGATGCACTTTATCCGTATCCTGACTGGAGACAAAGTAGTTGTTCAGTTGTCGCCTTATGATTTAACAAAAGGTCGCATAACTTACCGTAAATAGTAGTAGACAGTTGCAATGAACTGTGAAGCTTATGTAGCGGGTTTTGCCCGGCAAAACTTGCGAAAGCTTCGAAGCCGGTTTTACAATAGTAGAACAAGGTCAATGCTTACGAAGAGGGTTTTGCTTAGCAAAACTTTGAGGAGGTAATTCACATGAAGGTAAGACCTTCGGTCAAGCCGATTTGCGAAAAGTGCAAAGTCATTCGCCGCAAAGGGAATGTTATGGTTATCTGTGAAAATCCGAAACACAAACAAAAACAAGGTTAAAGAAGGGGGTGTAGCGTAAAATGGCACGTATATCTGGTGTGGATTTGCCACGTGATAAGCGCGTTGAGATCGCCTTGACTTATATTTTCGGAATCGGTAAAACGACTTCCCAGAAAATTCTGAGCACAACAGGCATCAATCCGGACACTCGTGTTCGTGATTTGACGGAAGATGAAGTCAGCAAATTGCGTGAAAGTATCGATAAAGAGGTCAAAGTAGAAGGTGACCTGCGTCGAGAAATCTCTTTGAATATTAAACGTTTGACGGAGATCGGTTGTTACCGTGGAGTTCGTCATCGTCGTGGTCTGCCTGTTCGTGGACAACGTACGAAAACGAATGCTCGTACTCGTAAAGGTCCTCGTCGTACAGTAGCGAACAAGAAGAAATAATAAGGGGGGATAAGAGAAAATGGCTAAACCGAAAAAAGTCGTACGTACTAAACGTCGTGACCGTAAGAATATTGAATCTGGCGTGGCGCATATCCGTTCCACTTTCAATAACACTATCGTTACTATTACGGATCCTCACGGAAACGCAATTTCGTGGGCAAGCTCCGGCGGCCTCGGATTCAGAGGTTCCCGTAAATCGACTCCGTTTGCTGCACAAATGGCTGCTGAGACTGCTGCCAAAGCTGCAATGGAACATGGGATGAAAGCCGTTGAGGTTATGGTTAAAGGACCAGGCGCAGGCCGTGAAGCAGCGATCCGCTCTTTGCAAGCTGCTGGTCTTGAAGTTAACCTGATCAAAGACGTAACTCCAGTCCCGCATAACGGATGCCGTCCTCCAAAACGTCGTCGTGTCTAATGAGATTTGCCCCTGCGTGTGGTATATTTCCGGCACAATCTGCTAATAATGGTTGTTTAGGCATACTACTACATGTTTTCGCAAGAGAAGGTAAATGTTTCATAGAGGACCGACGTTTTGAAGGAGGGGTATTGCAGTGATTGAAATCGAAAAGCCGAAAATTGAGACGGTAGACGTCAACGATGATGGCACCTATGGGAAATTCGTAGTAGAACCGCTTGAGCGCGGATACGGTACGACGCTTGGAAACTCGCTTCGCCGAATCTTGCTCTCGTCACTGCCGGGTGCGGCAGTGTCTTCGGTTCAAATCGATGGCGTTCTGCATGAATTTGCTACAGTTCCTGGCGTAATGGAAGATGTAACGGAGGTTATTCTTAACCTGAAAGCTTTGTCGCTTAAGATTCATTCAGACGAGGAGAAAGTGCTCGAGATTGATGCTGAAGGCGAAGGAGCAATTACGGCTGGAGATATCCGTGCTGACTCCGATGTGGAAATCCTTAACCCGGATTTGCACATTGCTACGCTCGGACCAGGTTCGAGACTTCACATGCGTATTTTTGCCAATCGCGGTCGCGGCTACGTCCAGGCAGATCGGAATAAACGCGATGACCAGCCGATCGGCGTCATCCCAGTCGATTCCATCTTCACCCCGATCAGTCGCGTTAACTACGCTGTGGAAAATACGCGTGTCGGTCAAGTGACCAACTATGACAAGCTCACGTTGGAAGTTTGGACTGATGGAAGTATTCGTCCTGAAGAGGCTGTAAGCCTTGGCGCTAAAATTTTGACTGAGCATTTGATGCTCTTCGTGGGTCTTACAGACGAAGCGAAAGATGCAGAGATCATGGTCGAAAAAGAAGAAGACAAAAAAGAAAAAGTACTCGAAATGACGATCGAAGAGCTGGATCTCTCTGTTCGTTCCTACAACTGCCTCAAACGTGCCGGTATTAATACCGTGCAAGAGCTGACTACGAAAACGGAAGAAGACATGATGAAAGTCCGTAACCTCGGACGCAAGTCTTTGGAAGAAGTTCAAGAGAAGCTTGAGGAACTTGGTTTGGGACTACGTACAGAAGAATAGACAGCCGAGTGCTTGAAGTGAAGGAGGGAAAACAATGGCATACCAAAAGTTGGGCCGTAATTCCAGCGCACGTAAAGCTTTGTTCCGTGACCTGGTAACCGACCTGTTCTTATACGAACGCATTCAGACAACTGAAGCGAAAGCAAAAGAGGTTCGCTCTATTGCTGAAAAACTGATCACTAAAGCGAAAAAGGGAGATCTTCATGCCCGTCGCCAAGTGGCAGCTTATGTTCGCCGCGAAACTATCGATGGTGAGCAAGATGCAATCCAAAAACTGTTTAGCGAATTGTCCGGTCGTTACGCTGAGCGTCCAGGTGGATACACTCGTATCTTGAAACTGGGACCTCGTCGTGGTGACGCAGCGCCAATGGTTTACTTGGAACTGGTAGACCGCGCGTAAAACAGATGAGATGAGGAAAGGGGACAGAATCAACGATTCTGGATTAACCCTTTTTTTCTCTTCATTTCGGAATTCGTGCTGTAATAGAAGCTCCGTAAGGGGCTTCTTTTGCTGTTCGGGATAGGGATATGTATAGTATGGAACAAAGGTGTGGTAATAATGCGGAACTTATGTATGACGTTAACTTATGATGGCACTGCCTATTACGGCTTCCAAGTACAGCCGGGTGGGAATACCATTCAGGATCATCTTGAAGATGCGATTCGTGCTTTAACCGGTGAGAAGGTTAAAATTACAGGTTCAGGCCGAACAGATGCAGGTGTTCACGCCCGCAGGCAAATCTTCAATTTTCCTACGGAGTCCCAGATCCCGATTGAACGTTGGTGTATTGCACTCAACTCCAGATTACCCTCCGATATTGTCGTTATTGATGCGATTGAAGTTTCGGCTGATTTTCATTCTCGCTATGCAGCGAAAAAGAAAACGTATCGTTATACAGTCAATGCGAATCAATTTCCGGATGTATTTAACAGAAGACTGCAATATCATCATCATGCGAAGCTTGATATTATGGCAATGCAGGAGGGCTTACGACATTTCATAGGGACGTATGATTTCACTTCTTTTGCTTCACGCAAGTCTCAGAAAGAGAATCATGTCCGTTCGGTGTACGAAGCATGGATGGAAGTGGACCGATCAATGTGCAGAGACCATCCGCGCGATCAGGGTGTCATTCACATTTATGTGAGTGGTAACGGCTTTTTGCAGCATATGGTTCGTATCATTGTAGGGACACTGCTGGAGATCGGAGAGGGCAAACGGAAAGCCTCTGATGTACCAAAAATGATTGCTGCATGTAATCGATCTGCTGCAGGACCTACTGCAGTTAGCTGCGGTTTAATGCTCTGGGATCTTGAATACAAAAAAGATTAAATTTGGTGAGTGAAAAGCTTAATTAACACTTGCGATTTAATCGCCTATCATGTAATATAAAAGTTGTGTTTTCTTAATGGCTTTCCCACAGCCCCAATTAAGAGTTTCACATCAAATTTACAATCCATCAACACCTAAAGTTATAACTTAACGAACGAAGATAAATGAAAATGATGATTTTGAACATTTTAAGGAGGAACTTTTCATGCGTACTACGTACATGGCGAAGCCTAACGAAGTTGAGCGCCAATGGCACATCATTGATGCTGAAGGCAAAACCCTCGGACGTTTGGCGAGCGAAGCAGCAGCTTTGATTCGCGGCAAACACAAGCCACAATTCACTCCACATGTGGACACTGGCGATTTCGTTGTTATCATCAATGCTGAGAAAATCGTATTGACTGGTAAGAAAATGCAAGGTAAAAAATACTACCGTCACTCAATGCACCCAGGTGGTTTGAAAGTAACTACAGCTGAAGAGATGGTTAAAAACAAACCTGAGCGTATGTTGGAATTGGCTGTTCGCGGTATGCTTCCTAAAACTCGCATGGGCGAGAAAATGAAGTTGAGACTTAAAGCGTACAGAGGCACTGAGCATCCACATGCAGCACAAAAACCAGAAGTTTACGAACTTCGCGGTTAATTAAAAGGAGGACAGTTTCATGGCACAAGTACAATACTATGGGACAGGTCGTCGTAAACATTCGGTAGCACGTGTTCGCCTTGTACCGGGTGAAGGACGCATTGTCATCAATAAACGTGATATTAATGAATACTTCGGTTTGGAAACACTCAAACTGATCGTAAAACAACCACTGAACTTGACAGAAACGCTCAACAACTATGACGTTCTTGTTATTGCTCATGGTGGCGGAATCTCCGGTCAAGCCGGCGCAATCCGTCATGGTATCTCCCGCGCTCTGCTCAAAGCAGATCCGGAATACCGTGCATCCCTGAAAAAAGCAGGATTCCTGACTCGTGACCCACGTATGAAAGAGCGTAAAAAATACGGTCTTAAAGCGGCTCGTCGCGCACCTCAGTTCTCCAAACGTTAATATTAAAAGCCTTTGGCCTCGGTCAAAGGCTTTTTTATATATTCATAACTATTACGCCATATATTATATTAGTTTATTCGATAGCTCTTATATCTCTGATGTCTCTCCCCATGCTTCTGCATTTTTCCTTCATTGCCTTTTCATTGTGCTCTTAATGTCCCTCAATACAGTCCTATAATATGTACGTTGATACATCTACATCTTACTGAACCTCTCTAATCGTTTATATCATTGAATTTGCTCTTACGCTCTCACCCATCGCTCACCACACATTTTATAACAGCTCCTATAAAGTCATCGATTAGAACTCACGAGGGATTTCTTGAATGCACTCGGCTTACTGTTTTTGTACTTAATTCTTTGGTGCAAACCTTATCAGTATTTCTTATGGAAACGATAAAAGTCTCTTACATATCAACAGCTAAAATTCGCAACGTTGCTCCCCTTAAAACTTTAGCTTTTCTTCCTTCAACTTCAATCGCCCAGTGATTTTTTGATGTTGTTCTTGACGACAAGAACTGTCCAAACCCAGTAACAGCAAAGGTTTCCCAGGCTAAGAGATGTATTTTTACCTGTCTAATGACCTGGGCCAATATCATTGTTTTTATCTCATTAACAGAGAAATGGATAAATTGAACCAAAATATTGTGTGAGAGCGGCAATCAAAAAGGGTCAAAAACTGATTTATTTTACCATATGGCAGGCATTGACATCCCCAATGAAAGATTTATACTAAACATAATTCATATTAGATTAGTCGGCTTTAAGATGTATTGAATTGCAGAATGGGGGAAATTCACAGATGAACTTGTTGGAGAAAGAAGATTTGGCACGGACGAAGGCAGAGGAACTGGAACATGCTAGTCCAGAGGATATTATTCGGTATGCTATTGAAACATTCCCAAATATCACTTTTGCATGTAGCTTTGGTGCAGAAGATGTTGTACTTGTAGATATGGTGCAGAAAATCAGCCCATCCACAGATATTTTTTATCTGGATACAGATTTTCACTTTAAAGAAACATACGAAACACGTGATAAGATGCAGGAGAACTACAACCTTGAATTTGTACGTGTGTCACCTAAGATTACTCCAGAAGAGCAGGCAGCTGAGCACGGTGAAGAGTTGTGGAAGTCTGATCCCAATGGGTGCTGTAACATTCGCAAAGTCGAACCGTTAACACGCATTCTTTCTCAGTATGATGCATGGATTACAGGTATCCGCAGAGATCAAGCACCAACTCGTGCAAACTCAAAGAAGGTTGAATATGATTCCAAATTTGGCCTGATGAAGTTTAATCCGATTGCGCACTGGACGACTGAGGATGTATGGCAATATATTCGTGACAATAACGTTGTATATAACCCTCTTCATGATCAGAACTACCCAAGTATTGGTTGTGAGCATTGCACACGTCAAGTTATGCCTGGCGAGGACCCACGTGCCGGACGCTGGTCTGGTAATGATAAAACGGAATGTGGCCTTCATAAATAATAGATATACAAGGAGCTGACAAGATGACATCGATTCTGCCTCATGGAGGTACGCTGGTTCAGCGTATCGTACAAGGAGAAGAACGGGAGCAATTGTTGCAAGACAGTAAAAACTTATCCTCTTTGCGTATTAATACCTGGACAATATCAGATTTGGATCTAATTGGTGTAGGTGCGTTCTCACCACTTCAAGGTTTCTTGAATGAGGAAGATTACCTTTCGGTGGTGTCTCGCATGCGTCTCGCCGATGGAACAGTCTGGAGTATACCGATTACACTTGCTGTTGACGATAAACAAGCCGCATCCCTCCAGATTGGTGAACGTGTGAAACTTGTTGGTGATCAAGATGGAGTCACTTATGGATTGCTCGAAGTCCAAAGTGTATACCAGGTGGATCAGGGTGAAGAAGCCCGGCGTGTATTCAAAACAGATGATCCCGAGCACCCGGGCGTTAAAAAACTTTTGGAGCGTCCTGCAACATACGTAGGAGGTCCAATCCAAGTGTTGAACCGTCCAAAACCTTCGAAATTTGAGGAATTCTATTATGATCCTGCAGATACCCGGAAGATTTTTCAGGAGAAGGGTTGGAAGACCGTAGTTGGTTTTCAGACACGTAATCCGGTCCATCGGGCTCATGAATACATTCAGAAGAGCGCTATGGAGATTGTAGATGCACTCTTCCTGAATCCGCTTGTTGGAGAGACGAAGTCGGACGATGTACCTGCAGATGTTCGGATGAAGAGTTATCTGGTATTACTGGAGAACTATTACCCGGCTGATCGTGCGTTTCTTGGTGTGTTCCCCGCAGCCATGCGGTATGCCGGTCCACGTGAAGCTATTTTCCATGCGATGGTTCGCAAAAATTACGGGTGTACCCACTTTATTGTTGGTCGTGACCATGCGGGTGTTGGTGATTATTATGGAACATATGAAGCACAGGAGATCTTTACTAACTTTACAGCAGAGGAACTGGGGATTACTCCGTTGTTCTTCGAACATAGTTTCTTCTGTACCAAATGTGGAAACATGGCATCCAGCAAAACTTGCCCACATGATAAAGAACATCATATGGCGCTTTCCGGCACCAAAGTACGCGGGTTGCTCCGTGACGGCCAGTGCCCTCCACCTGAATTTACACGTCCTGAGGTAGCTGAGGTGCTGATTGAAGGAATGGCGGAGCAAGTCCGCTCCTAGCGGTATAATTGTCCATCTTGTCCCATATAGATGATTAGAGTCATTTATAGGGACGAGGTGGTTTTTTTATGCGTAAAAATATGGGGAAACACTTTGTAGTCTGGATTAGGCTAAAAACAATCAAAAGGGTCATGTTGAGTCTCTGTCTACTGGCCATGTTAGTGGCGGTAATGTCCTATGAACTGCCTTCCGCTAAGACGTCAGGTTATTGGAGTTTGCCGATGGCGGGTAAAGTCATTGCCATTGATGCAGGACACGGAGGTCCAGATGGAGGAGCGGTAAGTAAACAGGGGGTTATTGAAAAAGATATCAACCTGTCTATCGCCCTGTATGTGAGAGATTATTTGCAACAGGCAGGGGCCTTAGTGGTTATGACACGAGAAATAGACACTGATTTGGCGGAATCGGACACCAAGGGGTACTCCAAACGCAAGACGGAAGATCTGAAACAAAGAGTACGACGGATAGAGGATAAGCAAGCAGATCTCTTTATCAGCATTCACATGAACAGTGTCCCATCCAACCGATGGAGTGGAGCGCAGGTTTTCTATACAACGAACCATCCGGATAACGAAGGTTTGGCTAATCTGCTTCAACAAGAGATGGTTCGTAATCTGGAGAATACAGATCGAATCGCCAAAACGGTGAATACGGTTTATCTGTTACAGGCTCTGAAGATCCCTTCAGCGCTGGTAGAAGTGGGTTTCCTTTCTCATCCGGAAGAGGCACGTATGCTTGCTGACGAAGCTTATCAACGCAAGGTAGCTGCATCGATCTATAATGGAATTCTCAGATATTCCTCAGGAGAACGGCCTAAAAGTTAGTCAGAACAAGAAAGGTAATGATATAATTGGATCAGCATACCTAATTACATGCCAATAGATAAAGCTGAGGTGCTGTCTGATGTTATCAAAAGAACAGATACTTGAACTATTACAGCCATTACAAGAACCGCAATTGGGAGTAAGTCTGACCGAACTGGAATGGTTTCGAGATATTATGGTGAAAGAAAATCATGTGGCTCTGACCATAGTGACACTCGAAAATCGACCTGAGGATACAACAGCTTTGAGTGATGCAGCGCGTAATCTGTTGTCCCAGCACGGACTGAAGGATGTACATATTCGTGTGCGTGCAGCTTCTGAGCATGATCGTGAGAGCCTGAATATGGGACAACCCGATAATGAGCCAGATCGGGACGAAGTGCTCGTAAAAGGTCACGCAGCGGGTCTGGATGGACATGAGCTGTTAAGTCCTGAATCAGGTGTTCGTTTTATTGCTGTGGCCAGTGGTAAAGGTGGCGTTGGTAAATCAACGGTAACCGTTAATCTGGCTGCAGCCTTGGCACGTCAAGGCAAGAAAGTGGGCTTAATTGATGCGGATATCTATGGCTTCAGTGTACCCGACATGATGGGGATTGAAGAATATCCGGTCGTTGAAGATGGTGTTATTCAACCGGTTGAACGTTTTGGCGTCAAAGTCATGTCGATGGGCTTCTTTATTCGGGAGAACAACCCGGTAATCTGGCGTGGACCCATGCTAGGTCGGATGCTTCGTCAATTCTTTACGGATGTCCAGTGGGGCGAATTGGATTATGTATTACTGGATTTGCCACCAGGTACGGGAGATGTTGCTTTGGATGTGCATCAGATGTTGCCACAGAGTAAGGAAATCATCGTTACCACGCCGCATGCAACGGCAGCTTTTGTCGCAGCACGTGCGGGTGCAATGGCTATTCAGACCGATCATGAGTTACTTGGTGTGGTTGAGAATATGGCTTATTATGAGTGCGGCAGTTGCGGAGAGAAGGATTATGTCTTTGGTCGTGGAGGCGGGGGAAGACTTGCAGAAAGTCTGCATACAAGCCTGCTTGCCCAGATTCCATTAGGCACGCCGGATAATCATCCTTCCGAGCCTGATTTCTCACCATCTGTATACAAAGCTGATTCCCGTATAGGGGCTATCTACGATGAAGTTGCCCGGTCCATTGAATCCAAATTCTAATGGTATGAGTGTTATAAATACAAATAAAGCCTGCGTCCATTTGGATGCAGGCTTTTCAGTATCTGTGGTGCGTATTAACACCTACTGTTTATGATCCGCCGCCCGAATCTCCACTGCTTCCACCATCTCCGCCATCACCACCACCTTCGCCCTGACCGTCTTGCTGTCCGCCTTGCTCTTCCCCCTGTTTTCCGCCACTTTCCACTTTGGGTTGCAATTCGTCCTGTACTACCTTCTTGAGCAAAGTGAGTACTTCCATGCGGAACAACGGGTTTTGCATCACTTCCTGCATGACAGTCATCGTCTGTTTACGATAATCCGGAGTCTTCGTCATATCCATGAACATCTTGGATACCTCAGGTGACTTCATGATGTCTTCAACAGACTTTTGATATGTGGGATCTTTAATCAATTGCATATGAAGCTGTTTACTTTGTGCGTTGATCACTTTGGCAAATTCACCCGCAAACTGCGGATCGGTCATGATCTTTTCGAATTCCTTCTTATATTCGGGAGCTGTGATGGTATCTTTTACTGCAATACGTATTTGTTCCGAAGATTGCACAGGCATTAACATTTTCATACCAATGGATCCCGAAGCACCACCCGAACCGCCGCCTTCTTCAGAACCGCTGCTTCCGCTGGATGAGCTTTGACCTGTAAGAGCTTCCTCCACCGCTTTCTTGCCTTCATCACTTTTTAAGATATCTACAACCATTGTTTTCATCTCTTTATAACTGCCCTGAGGAGGCGAAGAACTCTGATCTGAACCGCAGCCGGCAAGCATGACGGATAGCCCCAGTACGACACAGCATAGCTGCCACAAAGGCCGTTTCATGTGTACAATCCCTCCTTGATTAGATACTGGATGTAGTATGTGATGGGAAAGGGGGAAATATGTTGAGCAATGATGGTTTTTTGCTGAGAAGGTTGGTAAAATAAACACTCGGGGGTGGAAAACTTTTGAATTTACGTAAATGGTTTTTCCTGTTTTGGACAGCCTTGCTTATTGGGGCCGCGGGAGCATTGGGTACAGGATTGATTATGATGCTGGTGAACGGGGAGAAAACAAATGGATTGAATGATTTTCTTCTGTATCTTTTGATCTTATTTGGATCAGGGGTTATGATCAGCGTGTATTCACAAATGGGTTTCTTTGCATATCTGATATTGAATTATATGGGTAAAGGTGTATTTCCAAAGCGCGGTTGGCAGATCGTGCAGATTGTACTAACGGTGTTAGCCCTGCTTGACGTGATGTTTTTACGCCTGTTTGTTGGGGGAGACCGGGAACGCATATCGGATATTGTGTTAGGTATCATTATTTTGGCAGCTGCAATTGTTACCGCTTACGTTAAAGTAAAGCTGACTCATATCTCCGCGCTTGTACCTACACTCTTTTTCATGATTGCCGTCACCATAGTGGAGACGATCGGCGTATTACGTATTGATGTGAATGCTGCAACCATATTTATTGTGGTTCCCTTGCTCCTATGTAATGCATACCAAATGCTGATATTGCACAGGCTGGTGGATGTATCGACGAACCGGAGTGTAAGTGGAAAGGCAGAACAGTTGAAAGAAAGCCGAGCATAGAATTCATTTTGCACAAAAAACATACCAAAAAGAGCTAACCTGGTTAGCTCTTTTCAACTTTTAAGCACCTATTTGAGCTATAGCTCATAATTGAGTAATCATTGACCGCTGGCTTGGTCACGAACTTCCTTACCTTCCACACTGGAATGGTTGAGCAACTCAGACACGGTAACAAATTCATAGCCCTGATTTTTCAACTTGTCGATAATTACAGGGAGTGCTTCATGCGTTTGTTTGGAGGAATCGCTTGCATGCAGCAGTACGATGTCCCCTGGATGTGCCTTGCTTACTACGCGATCAACAATGGTCTGTACACCAGGGTTTTTCCAATCCAAGGAGTCGGTATCCCACTGCACAACCTGATAATTCAGACTATTGGCTACCTGAAGCACTCGCTTGTCAAAGTCCCCGTTGGGCAGACGTAGTAATTTCGGTTCTTTTCCCGTTAAATCGGTTAAAATGCTATGAGCTGTCGAAATTTCTTTGCGAATTTCTTCTTCAGTCAGGCTGCTGTAGTTCTCATGTCTGTGACCATGGCTGCCAATTTCATATCCTGCCTCTTTGATGGCAGTAACAATTTCGGGGTGTGTCTTGCTCCAGGGGGAGGAAAGGAAAAAGGTTGCCTTCTGCACTTTATTCTCCTGAAGAACTTTCAGAATCGGCTCTGTCCGTTTATCCCCCCAGCTAATGTCAAAGGTAAGTGCGATTACCTTCTTCTCGGTTGGAACGCTGTAGACGGCGGATGGTGCTTCCTCCGAGAATACGGAGACATTGCCTCTCTCCAGATAGATAATACCGATCGCAAAGATGGCAGCAACGAGGACAATCAGGTACCGTTTAATCTTTTTGCCGCTAAATACATAGAACGAGTTCATTTCAATAAGCGCCCCTCTCCCATAAGAAATGCTTGTTTACTCTCCAATGTATGCTCGTACTGCCCAGTTATTCGTCACTGATCCTTGTTTGTCCATCATTTTAGATTCTACAGGAGGTTATTATGTTAAAATTCAGTACATTTCTTAAAGATCTTGGTTCCATCCGTAGTGCATTAATCTGGTCCGTAGTTTTGTTTGCTGTTGGTATAGGGGCAGGATGGGTGAGTACAGGGCCACTGGAAGAACTGTTGTTGAACCAAATCGGAGGATTACGTGAAGTCAGTGAACGGCTGGAGCAGGGGGGCAATGTGCAATGGAACTTCTTTCTGTTTATCTTTTTCAATAATGCCATCAAAAGTGTACTTGTCATCTATGCCGGTATATTCTTCGGAATTCTGCCTGTCATCTTCCTGCTGATCAATGGGATGGTCCTTGGATTTGTGGTGCACACCACGATGAATTATGGAGCAAGCTTCTATGACATTGTGGTTAAAGGTTTACTTCCGCATGGCATTATTGAGATTCCGGTCATTATCATTGCTTGCGCCTTCGGACTGAAGTTTGGTGGTCTGGTTATCAAAAGCCTTGCACAACTTGGAAGTGACAAGCGAAATACGATGGGTACCCGGTGGAGAGCATTCATGAATAGGACGCTAACGGCATCCTTTTGGGTTGTCATCTTGCTTCTTGTTGCAGCAATCATCGAAAGCACACTTACGTATACTCTGGTGAGAGGATAAAATTTTGTGATGGTTGGCATTCATAAATTTTCAGAAAGTTGACCATAACAATAAAACGGGTTTCAGCAGCACCCACAAAAGCGAGAATGCACGGGGTGTTGCATGAAACTTGTGTAAGTGTGATAAAGAGGCTATGCACAAAAAGGAGAACTCTAATGCTGGGTATGTTGTTTAACGAGAAGGAATGCAAGGAACTAGACTATGTGCTGCGTAAAGAATTAGATGAGATGCTTTTCGATCTAAGTGATAATCGTCTTGACCAAGAGATCAAATATGCTATCGCGAGCCGATATAAGACTGTGTTCCGCATGTATGCACGCTTTGCCCCGCCAAAAGAGTTGTCCAAGTACGCCAGAGGTGGGAAGCTGAAAAAGTCGAAGCCATAATGCTGAAGCTGGTCATATATTCGATTTACAGTAGTGGAAGGGAGGTGCGGCTCTTCATAGCGGGTGCTGTACCTCTGAACTATGAGAATGTGAAATTGCTGAGGGGTTCATACTTTTTGTCGAAAAAGGGTTGACCTTTCTAATTTCATATGGTAAATTAATTTTCGTTCCTTTTTTAGGAGCGGTTCACGGAAACAAGCATGAAAATAAAGCGATTGAAAATAATCGAAAAAATAATGCTTGCAAAGAGAACTTCAACATGATATATTATAAAAGTCGCCGCTGAAACGACGACAACATGAAAAACAGCACTAAATTGAATGTTTGATCTTTGAAAACTGAACAACGAGTGAGTAAACATTCTGCTTGCAGAATGAACGCGAAAGTTTGAAACAAGCCTTAGCTTGAATCGACTGGAGCACAAATGAGATTTTTAATCTCGTCAGATTCAAAATGAGCTTATCGCTCTTTTCAATACTTTATTGGAGAGTTTGATCCTGGCTCAGGACGAACGCTGGCGGCATGCCTAATACATGCAAGTCGAGCGGACTTGAAGAGAAGCTTGCTTCTCTGATGGTTAGCGGCGGACGGGTGAGTAACACGTAGGCAACCTGCCCTCAAGTTTGGGACAACTACCGGAAACGGTAGCTAATACCGAATAATTGTTTTCTTCGCCTGAAGGAAACTGGAAAGACGGAGCAATCTGTCACTTGGGGATGGGCCTGCGGCGCATTAGCTAGTTGGTGAGGTAACGGCTCACCAAGGCGACGATGCGTAGCCGACCTGAGAGGGTGATCGGCCACACTGGGACTGAGACACGGCCCAGACTCCTACGGGAGGCAGCAGTAGGGAATCTTCCGCAATGGGCGAAAGCCTGACGGAGCAATGCCGCGTGAGTGATGAAGGTTTTCGGATCGTAAAGCTCTGTTGCCAGGGAAGAACGCTTGGGAGAGTAACTGCTCTCAAGGTGACGGTACCTGAGAAGAAAGCCCCGGCTAACTACGTGCCAGCAGCCGCGGTAATACGTAGGGGGCAAGCGTTGTCCGGAATTATTGGGCGTAAAGCGCGCGCAGGCGGTCATTTAAGTCTGGTGTTTAATCCCGGGGCTCAACCCCGGATCGCACTGGAAACTGGGTGACTTGAGTGCAGAAGAGGAGAGTGGAATTCCACGTGTAGCGGTGAAATGCGTAGATATGTGGAGGAACACCAGTGGCGAAGGCGACTCTCTGGGCTGTAACTGACGCTGAGGCGCGAAAGCGTGGGGAGCAAACAGGATTAGATACCCTGGTAGTCCACGCCGTAAACGATGAGTGCTAGGTGTTAGGGGTTTCGATACCCTTGGTGCCGAAGTTAACACATTAAGCACTCCGCCTGGGGAGTACGGTCGCAAGACTGAAACTCAAAGGAATTGACGGGGACCCGCACAAGCAGTGGAGTATGTGGTTTAATTCGAAGCAACGCGAAGAACCTTACCAGGTCTTGACATCCCTCTGATCGATGCAGAGATGTATCTTTCCTTCGGGACAGAGGAGACAGGTGGTGCATGGTTGTCGTCAGCTCGTGTCGTGAGATGTTGGGTTAAGTCCCGCAACGAGCGCAACCCTTATATTTAGTTGCCAGCACTTCGGGTGGGCACTCTAGATAGACTGCCGGTGACAAACCGGAGGAAGGTGGGGATGACGTCAAATCATCATGCCCCTTATGACCTGGGCTACACACGTACTACAATGGCCGGTACAACGGGCTGCGAAATCGCGAGATGGAGCCAATCCCAACAAAGCCGGTCTCAGTTCGGATTGCAGGCTGCAACTCGCCTGCATGAAGTCGGAATTGCTAGTAATCGCGGATCAGCATGCCGCGGTGAATACGTTCCCGGGTCTTGTACACACCGCCCGTCACACCACGAGAGTTTATAACACCCGAAGTCGGTGGGGTAACCGCAAGGAGCCAGCCGCCGAAGGTGGGATAGATGATTGGGGTGAAGTCGTAACAAGGTAGCCGTATCGGAAGGTGCGGCTGGATCACCTCCTTTCTATGGAGAATCGTTTCCTGCAACGGAAACATTCAAATACGCAGGTTCTTAGAACCTGCAACAGCGATTCATTTCGGTCCGTCACTTCGGTGTGGATGAACTGAAGAGCACAAGCAACTCACTCGTTGCTCAGTTTTGAGAGCTCAAACTCTCAAACGTTTGGTGGCGATAGCGAAGGGGTTCCACACGTTCCCATCCCGAACACGACCGTTAAGCCCTTCAGCGTCGATGGTACTTGGACCGCAGGGTCCTGGGAGAGTAGAACGCCGCCAAGCGTAACCCATTTTGGGTTCAAATAGTATATGTAATGTGGGCCCTTAGCTCAGTTGGTTAGAGCGCACCTCTGATAAGGGTGAGGCCGGTGGTTCGAGTCCACCAGGGCCCACCATATATACCTTTAAACTTTATATGGGGCCATAGCTCAGCTGGGAGAGCGCCTGCCTTGCAAGCAGGAGGTCAGCGGTTCGATCCCGCTTGGCTCCACCAAAAAAGTTTTACAAGTTTGTTCTTTGAAAACTAGATATCGAAACGAAACAAACGCGAATTAGAACATTCCTTTAAGCTGAACTTGTGCAAACAAGTCAAGTGTATAAAGGTAGTTAAATTGCTTTTGTGAGGGTATCGGGTGAGAGCGACTTTTGGCTTTGCGCAAGCAAAACAAGGGAAGCGAGCGACCGAAACCGGAACAAAATGGTTAAGCTACTAAGAGCACACGGAGGATGCCTAGGCGCTAGGAGCCGATGAAGGACGTGGCGAACAACGAAACTGCCTCGGGGAGCTGTAAGCAAGCTTTGATCCGGGGGTGTCCGAATGGGGAAACCCAGCTGGGGTAATTTCCAGTTACTCACAACTGAATACATAGGTTGTGTAGAGGCATACCAGGGGAACTGAAACATCTAAGTACCCTGAGGAAGAGAAAACAATAGTGATTCCGTCAGTAGCGGCGAGCGAACGCGGAGAAGCCCAAACCAGAGAGCTTGCTCTTTGGGGTTGTGGGACGTCTCACATGGAGTTACAAAGGAACCGGTTAAGCGAAGAGGTCTGGAAAGGCCCGCCAAAGAAGGTAAAAGCCCTGTAGTTGAAAGTCTGTTCCCTCCGAGACGGATCCCGAGTAGTGCGGGGCACGTGAAACCCCGTATGAATCCGGCAGGACCATCTGCCAAGGCTAAATACTTCCTAGCGACCGATAGTGAAGCAGTACCGTGAGGGAAAGGTGAAAAGCACCCCGGAAGGGGAGTGAAATAGAACCTGAAACCGTGTGCTTACAAAAAGTCAGAGCCCGTTTTAGGGGTGATGGCGTGCCTTTTGTAGAATGAACCGGCGAGTTACGTTCCCGTGCAAGGTTAAGGTGAAGAGCCGGAGCCGCAGCGAAAGCGAGTCTGAATAGGGCGACTTAGTACGTGGACGTAGACCCGAAACCGGGTGATCTACCCCTGTCCAGGGTGAAGGTGCGGTAACACGCACTGGAGGCCCGAACCCACGCATGTTGAAAAATGCGGGGATGAGGTGGGGGTAGCGGAGAAATTCCAATCGAACTCGGAGATAGCTGGTTCTCCCCGAAATAGCTTTAGGGCTAGCCTCGGAAAACAGAGTCGTGGAGGTAGAGCACTGATTGGGTGCGGGGCCCGCAAGGGTTACCAAGCTCAGTCAAACTCCGAATGCCATAGACTTACTTCCGGGAGTCAGACAGTGAGTGCTAAGATCCATTGTCAAAAGGGAAACAGCCCAGACCATCAGCTAAGGTCCCCAAGTGTGTGTTAAGTGGGAAAGGATGTGGAGTTGCACAGACAACCAGGATGTTGGCTTAGAAGCAGCCATCATTGAAAGAGTGCGTAATAGCTCACTGGTCGAGTGACTCTGCGCCGAAAATGTAACGGGGCTAAACACACCACCGAAGCTATGGCTTGATGCTTTGCATCAGGGGTAGGGGAGCGTTGTATAAGGGTTGAAGGTGTACCGTAAGGAGCGCTGGACATTATACAAGTGAGAATGCCGGTATGAGTAACGAAAAGATCAGTGAGAATCTGATCCGCCGAAAGCCTAAGGGTTCCTGAGGAAGGCTCGTCCGCTCAGGGTAAGTCGGGACCTAAGGCGAGGCCGAAAGGCGTAGTCGAAGGACAACAGGTCGAAATTCCTGTACCACCGTAAGCCGTTATGAGCAATGGGGGGACGCAGTAGGGTAGTGACGCGGACTGATGGATGTCCGTCTAAGCAGTAAGGCTGATGTGTAGGCAAATCCGCACATTGTAAGGCTGAGCTGTGATGGGGAGCGAAAATTATAGTAGCGAAGGTCATGATCTCACACTGCCAAGAAAAGCCTCTAGCCAGGTGATGGTGCCCGTACCGCAAACCGACACAGGTAGGCGAGAAGAGTATTCTAAGGCGCGCGGAAGAACTCTCGTTAAGGAACTCGGCAAAATGACCCCGTAACTTCGGGAGAAGGGGTGCCCCGGTAGTGTGAATAGCACGAGGGGGCCGCAGTGAAAAGGCCCAAGCGACTGTTTAGCAAAAACACAGGTCTGTGCGAAGCCGTAAGGCGAAGTATACGGGCTGACGCCTGCCCGGTGCTGGAAGGTTAAGGGGAGTGGTTAGGAGCAATCCGAAGCTGTGAACCGAAGCCCCAGTAAACGGCGGCCGTAACTATAACGGTCCTAAGGTAGCGAAATTCCTTGTCAGGTAAATTCTGACCCGCACGAATGGCGTAACGACTTGGGCGCTGTCTCAACGAGAGATCCGGTGAAATTTTAATACCTGTGAAGATGCAGGTTACCCGCGACAAGACGGAAAGACCCCATGGAGCTTTACTGCAGCTTGATATTGAATTTGGGTACGATCTGTACAGGATAGGTGGGAGCCTTTGAAACGTGAGCGCCAGCTTGCGTGGAGGCAACGTTGGGATACCACCCTGATCGTATCTAGGTTCTAACCTGGTACCGTAATCCGGTGCGGGGACAGTGTCAGGTGGGCAGTTTGACTGGGGCGGTCGCCTCCTAAAGAGTAACGGAGGCGCCCAAAGGTTCCCTCAGAATGGTTGGAAATCATTCGAAGAGTGCAAAGGCATAAGGGAGCTTGACTGCGAGACCTACAAGTCGAGCAGGGACGAAAGTCGGGCTTAGTGATCCGGTGGTACCGCATGGAAGGGCCATCGCTCAACGGATAAAAGCTACCCTGGGGATAACAGGCTTATCTCCCCCAAGAGTCCACATCGACGGGGAGGTTTGGCACCTCGATGTCGGCTCATCGCATCCTGGGGCTGAAGTAGGTCCCAAGGGTTGGGCTGTTCGCCCATTAAAGCGGTACGCGAGCTGGGTTCAGAACGTCGTGAGACAGTTCGGTCCCTATCTGTCGTGGGCGTAGGAAATTTGAGAGGAGCTGTCCTTAGTACGAGAGGACCGGGATGGACGTACCGCTGGTGTACCAGTTGTTCCGCCAGGAGCACCGCTGGGTAGCTATGTACGGACGGGATAAACGCTGAAAGCATCTAAGCGTGAAGCCCCCCTCAAGATGAGATTTCCCAGTATGTAAGACCCCTTGAAGACGACGAGGTAGATAGGCTGGGGGTGGAAGTGCAGCAATGCATGGAGCTGACCAGTACTAATCGGTCGAGGGCTTATCCAATAGCAAGTTGTAATTCGCGTGTTTCGTTTCGAATCTAGTTTTCAGAGAACAACAACTCTGAAATGAAAATTGGTACATCACAGAACGTGTGTATGATTTTCAGTTCCATATCTGATTTTAAGAAGCTATGCTTCGACAAATCGCGTTTGGTGGCGATGGCGGAGGGGTTCCACACGTACCCATCCCGAACACGACCGTTAAGCCCTCTAGCGCCGATGGTACTTGGACCGCAGGGTCCTGGGAGAGTAGGACGCCGCCAAGCGAACTCTTTCATCATACATAGAAAACAGGCTCTGCATGTGGACGTTGTACGATGAATTGCATTTGCCCTGCAAATGCATATTATTCCCTGATAGCTCAGTTGGTAGAGCACTCGACTGTTAATCGAGTTGTCACAGGTTCGAGCCCTGTTCGGGGAGCCATTTGCTCTCATAGCTCAGTAGGTAGAGTGCATCCATGGTAAGGATGAGGTCACCGGTTCGATCCCGGTTGAGAGCTTTGGAAATGGGGCCCGTTGGTCAAGGGGTTAAGACACCTCCCTTTCACGGAGGTAACAGGGGTTCGAATCCCCTACGGGTCATATAGTTGGAGGCTTAGCTCAGCTGGGAGAGCATCTGCCTTACAAGCAGAGGGTCGGGGGTTCGATCCCCTCAGCCTCCACCATATTTTTATTGGGGATTAGCCAAGCGGTAAGGCAACGGACTTTGACTCCGTCATGCATAGGTTCAAATCCTATATCCCCAGCCATTTTAGTATGAGTCATTAGCTCAGTTGGTAGAGCACCTGACTTTTAATCAGGGTGTCGAAGGTTCGAGCCCTTCATGACTCACCATCATATGCGCGTGTGGCGGAATTGGCAGACGCACTAGACTTAGGATCTAGCGTCTTTGACGTGGGGGTTCAAGTCCCTCCACGCGCATCCTTTATTTGCGGAAGTGGCTCAGCGGTAGAGCATCGCCTTGCCAAGGCGAGGGTCGCGGGTTCGATTCCCGTCTTCCGCTCCAATATTTCTGCGCCCTTAGCTCAGCTGGATAGAGCGTTTGACTACGAATCAAAAGGCCGGGAGTTCGAATCTCTCAGGGCGCGCCATTATTTTTTTAGTATCGGGATGTAGCTCAGCTTGGTAGAGCACCTGGTTTGGGACCAGGGGGTCGCATGTTCAAATCGTGTCATCCCGATTGTTGTTATGCGGGTGTAGTTCAATGGTAGAACTTTAGCCTTCCAAGCTAATAGCGTGGGTTCGATTCCCATCACCCGCTTACAGAATACAATGAAAGAGCCTTTGCAGATGCAGAGGCTTTTTTATTGTATTTAACGAAATAATCAGCAGTTATTTTATATAATAATTTATGTAAAGTATAATACAGGTTTATTTAAAAAAGAGCCAAGACCCCTTTACTATCCAAATAGGGAGGTCTTGGCTCTTCGGTTTATCTTTGTGGATGAGCTGCCTCTAAGACGTAGCAGCTATTGTATAGTGAAGAGCGCACAATTTAACGTTCGTTGTGGTCCGTCACTCTTTTACGCATGCCTGCTAATCCAAGCAGTCCCAACAAACCAAGCCAGCCCCAATCCATGCCGTTGTCACGGTCGGTTGTTGTGGCGTTTGCCCGAACATTGTTGGTACGATAGTCACCATTGTTGCGGTAGTTTCCATCCATGTTCATATTCATGTTAGAATTAGTTTTTGTGCGGTCCATGTAGTTGGTGTCCTGATAAGACCGGACACGTGAGCCGGTTGTATCCATTCCTTTGGACATATGACCATCAGCAGCAGCAGGGCCAGCCATCGCGGCCACCAGAAGCACGGAAGCAATAATTGTTGTACCTTTCTTCATCATGTGGATTCCTCCTTTTTAGTAAGAGCTACAGATTAATCTGCCCAAGAAGACAAGTACAATATGTAGAAAAAGTCTGTTAAGATATACCTTTGAGTCCAATTGAATAACAACATACATAAGAAACTTGCCTAGTAAGCAGACTGTAGTGGGAAGAAAATTATAATTACACCTTTAATTTATTGCGTCACTGTGGTAAAGTATACAAAAGCTTGCTTTGCCGGTCATGTTTCTTTGTATATCATCTGTTCTCAAACAATGAAATTATGCGGTTTAACCTTAATATCAGGTACATGGGATCATATCTAAAAGAACTGTATATTTATGAGTTTTTAAGAATAGGTATGAGACTTTTGATTTATCTAAAGTACGTGAAAAAGGTATCATGCGACAGTATATGACCATTAATTGAAGCAGAACAAGAAAATGAATAAAAAAGCGTGTTTTTGTGCTGTAAATCGGGGATAATCCCCATTTTTTCTAGTAGAAAAATAAAGATTTTCGTACCATTTTATTGTATGATGTTATGAAGGTGTCAAATTTACGTGTACGAATGGAACGATCAGATGGGAGGATAAGCATGACTGAAACTATGGTAACCGCCAGCAAAAGCCAATCCAACAACCTGCTTCGGCGAGACGTGCGGTTCCTGGGCAATATACTCGGAGAAGTTCTTGTCCATCAAGGCGGCACGGAGCTTCTAGATATCGTTGAGAAGATTCGGGAAACGAGCAAGTCGTTGCGTGCAGAATTTCTGCCAGAACTCTATGCAGAGTTCAAAACGATGATCCAGGAATTAGACTCGGACAATCGTCACCAGGTTATTCGGGCTTTCGCTATTTATTTTCAATTAGTTAATATTGCTGAACAAAACCATCGGATCCGGCGTAAACGGGATTATGAACGTTCTGCTGGGGACGCTGTGCAGCCAGGATCGATTGAGAAAGCAGTACAGGATCTTAAGGAACGTGGACTGTCTCATACAGAGGTGGAAGAGATTCTCGACGATTTGTCGTTGGAACTCGTTATGACAGCTCACCCAACCGAAGCTATGCGCCGGGTTATTCTGGACATCCATAAACGGATATCCGAAGATGTCATGTCACTTGATAATCCTACGCTGACGTTGCGTGAACGTGAACAGTTGCGTGAGAAGCTGCTGAATGAGGTTATTACACTCTGGCAGACAGATGAACTTCGCGACCGCAAACCGACTGTACTCGATGAAGTGCGGAACGGGATGTATTACTTTCATGAAACGTTGTTCCACGTACTTCCGGATGTATATCAGGAGCTGGAACGCTGCCTGAACAAATTTTATCCTGACCATGACTGGCATGTGCCGACGTATTTGCGGTTCGGTTCCTGGATCGGTGGAGACCGGGATGGAAATCCTTCGGTAACTTCAGATGTAACATGGCAGACGCTGTTGATGCAACGCAAGCTCGCTTTACGTGAATACCAACGGATTATGATTGAACTTATGGGCCATCTCAGCTTCAGCACAAACATCATTCATGTATCGGATGAGCTGGTGCAGTCGATTGAGCAGGACCGTAATTCTGTTACACTGAAAAAAGTGGATATCTGGCGGAATGAAAAAGAGCCATACCGCATCAAATTGGCCTATATGATTGCCAAACTGAACAATGTACTGGATGAGAACAAATTAGGTCAGCCTGACCGTTATCATAGCGCACAGGATTTGATTGATGAACTGATGATTATTGATCGAAGTCTGCGCCATCATTTTGCCGATTACGTAGCAGATACGACCATTCGCAAAATGATTCGTCAAGTCGAGTTGTTTGGTTTCCATACCGCAGCATTGGATGTGCGTCAGCACAGTAAGGAACATGAAAATGCGATGTCTGAGATTTTGGCGAAAATGAACATTGTAGAGGATTATGCGCGTCTGACTGAAGACGGTAAAATCGATCTGCTCGCTCGTTTGCTGGATGATCCACGTCCGCTTACTTCTCCTTATCACCAATACACGGAGGGAACCAAAGAATGTCTGGATGTCTTCCGTACCATTAAGCGTGCCCAGAACGAATTTGGGAACGGCTGTATCACAAGTTACCTGATCAGTATGACGCAGGGCGCAAGTGATTTGCTGGAGGTTATGGTATTTGCCAAAGAAGTGGGCTTATTCACCAAAGGTCACAACGGTGACGTTGTATCTACACTTCAAGCGGTACCGCTGTTTGAAACGATTGATGATCTACATGCGGCTTCGGACATTATGCAGAAGCTGTTCAACCTTCCTGTATACCGCGCAAGCGTAAAAGGACGGAATGAACTGCATGAAATCATGCTTGGTTATTCAGACAGTAACAAGGATGGCGGCGTGGTTACAGCCAACTGGGAATTGCGTGTAGCAATGAATGCCATCACGGCTGTAGGTAATGAACACGGCGTTAAGCTGAAGTTCTTCCATGGACGTGGCGGGGCTCTTGGACGTGGCGGCATGCCACTCAACCGCAGTATTCTTGCTCAACCACCACATACGATTGGTGGGGGCATCAAGATTACGGAGCAGGGAGAGGTTATTTCTTCCCGTTATTCCCTTCAGGGGATTGCATACCGCAGTCTGGAGCAGGCAACTTCGGCTCTAATCACAGCAGCACTTAATGGGCTTGAGCCGCAAGAGTCAGCATCCGAACGTCATTGGGACAGCATCATCAAAGAGATTTCGGAAGTATCTCTGACGAAATATCAGGATCTGATTTTCCGTGATCCAGACTTCTTCACCTTCTTCAAAGAATCAACGCCGCTTCCGGAGGTTGGTGAGCTGAATATTGGTTCTCGTCCATCCAAGCGTAAAAATAGCGATAAGTTTGAAGATCTGAGAGCGATCCCTTGGGTATTCGCCTGGACTCAAAGTCGTTATCTGCTTCCGGCATGGTATGCGGCAGGAACAGGATTGCAAAGTTACTATCAGGATAAAGAGGAAAATCTGGTTGTCCTGAAAGAAATGTATGCAAGCTTCCCATTCTTCCGTACATTAATTGATACGGTACAGATGGCCGTAGCCAAGGCTGATTTGGTCATTGCCAAAGAATATTCAGCCATGACTTCGAACAAGGAAGCCCGTGATCGCATCTACGGTCAGATTGAAGCCGAATTCAAGCTCACAAAAGAGCTGATTCTGAAAATTACCGGAGAAGCTGAAATTCTGGATGATGTACCGGTTATTCAAGAATCCATCCGCCTTCGTAACCCTTATGTGGATCCGTTATCCTACATGCAGGTTCAACTTCTGAGCGAGCTCAGAGATATGCGTGAACGTGGTGAGGATGATACGGAACTGCTTAGAGAAGTGTTGCTGACAATCAATGGAATCGCTGCAGGACTTCGTAATACAGGTTGATTATCAATTTGTTGTGAATGATGATTATATGTAACAAAGTACCCATTACTTTGTTAACTAAAAAGCTCTATTCTCTGCTCTACGGAGTAAGAGATGAAACGGGACTCCTGCGGGAGTTCCCGTTTTTACTGTTTTTGGCGGATATTTGTCATACAGTCTTGATTTTTGACCAAAGTTGATTTACGATTTGATTGGTGAATTACAAGTGTGGACGGGTATCAGAAGACGGAAGACCCATCAGCATGTCTGGGGGAATAAGGGTGGACAATTTGGAGAATAGGCTTATTAAACTGGTGCTCAAGGGCGACCAGAGAGCCTTTGCAGAAATCGTTGAACTATATAAGGACAAGCTATTTCATTTGGCATACCGGATGCTGAACAATCGTCATGAAGCTGAAGACGTTGTGCAGGAGACGTTTTTGCGTGTGTTTCGTAATATGGAGAAGTACGATCCGAACCAGAAGTTCTCAACCTGGATATACCGGATCGCAACGAATCTGTGTATTGACCGACTGCGCAGAAAGAAACCTTCATACTCATTGGATGCTGAACTGAATGATCAGGAAGGATCTGATGGTTATGCGATGCTCCCGAGTGATGATCGTACACCGGAGAGTGAAGCGCTCCTGTCAGAAACGCAGACACTCATTCGTGAGGCCATTGACAGTTTGCCAGCCAAGTATAAGTCCGTTATGATTCTGAGATATTTACAGGACTTGTCGCTACAGGAAATCAGTGATGTGACAGGTATGCCCGTAACAACGATCAAGACACGCGTTCATCGGGGCCGTGATTTTCTACGTAAAAAATTGGAGTATAAGTTATAAATGTTAAGCGCCTTTAAATATGGGCGAAATTATTTGAAACATATCCGAAACGGATGCGTATGTAATGTATGCAAGTCTTATGCGTGCTTTTTAATGGCACATGGACTAAGTGATTTAAGAAAGGATTGGCTCTCATATGGATTGCAACTCGGCCGTCTCTTTAATGCATGAATGTTTGGATGAGTCGTTGTCCCCGGCCCAGAAGGTTGAACTGAAAAGTCACCTTGTGATCTGTCCGGATTGTCGCATGCGCTTTAAAGAGTTGGAACAGACGGAAATGTTACTCTTTGCCATGAAACACTATTCACCGTCTGCCTCTGATGAGCTGACCAATCGAATTATGAATGCTCTGCCCCAGCCCAAGAGACAGCAAGCATGGCTCAAATGGGTCAAAGGACATCCCGCGCTGACGGCGGCAGCCTTCTTTTTGGTCGTGATGCTCTTTAGCGCCTTGAATTTCTGGAATCAGAATAACGAAATGGTTGTTAAGGGAAATAATCTGGACCAGATCGTGATTCAGGGTAACACGGTTATTGTTCCTGAAGGTAAGTCAATTGCAGGCGATCTTACGATAGAAAATGGAACCGCACAAGTATATGGTGATGTGAACGGCAATCTGACGGTTATCGACGGACAACTGTTTCAGGCTTCAACGGCGCATATTTCAGGTCAGGTGAAAAGTATTGATCAGGCGCTGGACTGGTTCTGGTACAAAATAACCAATATGGTAAATGAAGTGGCTTATCGCTAGAACAGGGTAAAATTCTTCAATGGTATATACCAAGCAGGGTACCTCCAGATTGCATGGGGTACTCTTTTTTTATACGCAAACTTTGTAATTCATGGTAAATGTGATGTTTATGTGCAGTTTGAGACTGCCGTAACTTGCAACCTGAACGTTAACGTTATAACCTAGATACTAAAGAGAACATACTACTACATATAGATAAGCATTTTGCACAAATCAAATAATGCAAAAATGCGGAGACAAAGGATTATATAAAATCCTAATGGGTTAATATGAGATCAGGGTTTACTCATCAATGGGGATAGCGGGGGCTGGCTTATGAATTATTTTGCTGACTTAACGTGGACAGAGTCCATTAAGGACGTTATCGATATATTGATCGTTACCTATATTATGTACAAACTGATTTTGCTTGTGCGGGGGACACGTGCGGTTCAGCTCCTAAAAGGGATTCTGTTCCTTGTGTTGATCTGGGCATTAAGTACGTGGCTAAACCTGTATACGCTCAAATGGTTAATGAACCAGATGTTTACGTTTGGTGTCGTTGCGGTCTTCATTATCTTTCAGCCGGAACTGCGTCGTGGTCTGGAGCAATTGGGACGCGGTAAGCTGTTTGGACGTTCAGCGGCAGCGAGTGATGAAGAACTAACCGTGTTAATTGGTGAGATTATTAAGTCAGTTAATTATTTGTCACGGCGTAAAATTGGCGCTTTGGTCGTATTTGAACGTGAAACAGGTCTGAACGATTACACGGAATCGGGCATTAAGATGCACTCTCTGGTTAGCTCGGAGCTGATGATTAACATCTTTATTCCAAATACACCGCTCCATGATGGAGCCGTTATTATACAGGGAAAACAGATTTCGGCGGCAGCTTGTTATTTGCCATTATCAGAGAATCCTTTTATTAGTAAGGAATTGGGAACACGTCACCGTGCAGCAATCGGGATTACCGAAGTTGCAGATGCGATCTGTTTGGTTGTCTCCGAGGAGACAGGACAAGTGTCACTGGCAATGAATGGACAGGTCGTTCGTGATATTAAGGAAGAATCGCTGATTGCCAAACTGTATGAGGAGTTGCGCCCAACATCCAATCTGAAAAAGAATGGCTGGACAACCTTCTGGAAACGGAAGGGAGGACGTAACAATGGATAAGTGGTTTAACAATAATAACTTTGCCAAAATACTTGCGCTTGCGGTGAGCCTGCTGCTCTGGTTCATGATTCATCTGGATGAAGTACCAACCACCCCTACGATTACAACAGGGACAACCAACAAAATTGTGGAACGTACGGTGCCTGTTCAACCTTATGGATTAGACAGCAACAGCTATGTGCTCACTTCATTAAGTACGGACGAGGTCCGGCTGGAGATTAAAGGACAGCGCTCGATGCTAACATCGATTTTTACGAATGACGATTACAAGGTACTGGTCGATCTGAGTCAGGTGAAAGATGGGTCCAATACACTGCCACTTGTACCTGATTTGCCTTCCGGGGTAGAAGTGGTCAGCATGGAACCTTCCATGGTTACGGTGAACGTAGAAAAATTGGGCACCAAATCCTTCAATGTGAATATTGTACCCGAAGGGGAACCATCCGCCGGATACAGCGCTGGAACGCCCGTAACTGAACCTTCGACGCCGGTTAAGGTAACTCTGCCCGAAGGGCAACTCGAGGCTGTAGCGAAGGTCCAGGGTAGTGTGAGCGTGAAAGATGCCAAGGAAGATGTCATACAGAAAAAAGTGAAACTTCAAGCATACGATGCTGAAGGCAAGGTCCTTGAAAATGCGATTATAACGCCTCAAACGGTTGAAGTCCGAGTTCCGGTCAATCAGCCCTATACATCTGTACCCTTAAGAATCAAATATTCGGGACAGCTTCCGGAAGGCCTGGTACTCTCCACGGTAGAGCCAAACGTGAAAGAAGTCTCGGTTTATGGATCAGAGGATGCGCTTGCAGGTATACAGTCCTACGACCAAGTAACCCTTGATCTTACACAGTTTGATCAGTCGGGTACATCGACAGTTAACGTGGACTTGACGCCGCCTTCCGGTTTTGAGAAAATCGAGCCTAGTTCGATTCAGATCAAGGTAACCATATCACCATTTGACGAGGCAGAGGAGACAACCAAAGTCTTTCCGAACGTCCCCATCACACTTACCGGTGCGGGGAATGGACTGGAAGGGACGCTGGTTACGCCTCGAAGCGGCGGTCTGAACCTCACACTTACAGGCTCAGCAAGTATGCTTGAGGGTCTGAGTAGTGATGATCTCACGTTAACCGGGGATCTTGCTGGACTTGCGGTCGGAACGCATGAGATCAAGCTTGAAGCCGACCTGCCCCGTTATGCCAAACTGGATGAATCATCCACTGCATTGAGTGCGACGGTCAAAATTAGCGAAAAGGCTGAAGATACCACGACCACTCCTGGCGAAGAACCGACGGACGAGGGAACGGTAGCACCTGACCCAACACCAGCAGAGGTTGAAAATGGGGAAACAGAGCCTGTTCCTGATGAAGAAGAAACGGAATCGAATACGGATACTCAGGATCAGGGTCAACAGGGGAGCACAAGCAGTCGAGGTAATTTAAATAATAATAACAGCGGTACTGGCAGTAAAAGTGGCGCGAATCCGTAAACGTTCTAATTTTAAAATTCTCAAAAAAATAATAATAGTGCTCGTATATGATGCGAATAGAAGGAGTTAAATCATGGGGAAATATTTTGGTACAGATGGTGTAAGAGGGGTTGCCAATAAAGAGTTAACGGCAGAGCTGGCTTACAGCATTGGACGTTGTGGTGGTTACGTGCTTGCAGGTGGTGTGGAAAGACCAAAAGTGGTTATCGGCATGGATACTCGTATCTCGGGATTGATGTTGGAATCCGCACTGGTTGCAGGTCTGTTGTCCATTGGCGCTGATGTGATCCGTCTGGGCGTTGTATCCACTCCGGGAGTGGCGTATATTGCACGTTTGTTGAAAGCTGACGCGGGCGTGATGATCTCGGCTTCCCACAATCCAGTTGAGGATAACGGAATCAAGTTCTTTGGTGGAGATGGCTTCAAGCTGTCTGATGAAACAGAGAACCGGATTGAAGAACTGATGGATGCGGAGACAGATCAATTGCCACGGCCAGTTGGTGGCGGGCTGGGTACTGTAACGACAGATGAAGAATCCCGTTATCGTTACCTTGATTTCCTGAAAACGACTGTAAATGAATCGTTCTCTGGACTTAAAATTGTTTTGGACTGTGCAAACGGAGCAGCTTATGAACTGGCACCAAAGTTGTTCAGTGAACTAGGTGCAGAAGTCATTGCCATTGGCGCTGAGCCTAACGGCCTGAATATTAATGAGCAATGTGGATCAACTCATCCAGAGAACCTGAAACAAGAAGTGCTCAAACATAAAGCAGATCTGGGTCTTGCTTTTGACGGGGATGCGGATCGTCTGATTGCTATTGATGAGACAGGCGCTGAGGTGGATGGAGACTTCATTCTGTGTATCTGTGGTGATGCGATGAATCGTGCAGGCAAGTTGAAGGACAGTACTGTTGTATCGACCGTTATGAGTAACATCGGATTCTACAAAGCAACAGAGAAACTTGCACTGAAAACAGCTAAAACGGCAGTAGGTGATCGTTATGTGATGGAGGAAATGCGTCGTGGCGGTTACAACTTGGGTGGAGAACAATCTGGCCATGTTATTTTCCTGGATTACAATACAACTGGAGACGGTATGCTGACTGCGATTCAACTCGTGGATACGCTCAAGGCTTCCGGTAAAAAACTGAGTGAACTAAAAGCGCTAATGACCCAGTACCCACAAGTATTGGTGAATGTGCGTGTTGAAGATAAGAGCAAATACGAGGGCAATGCTGCAATCGAGCAAGCTATTGCTACAGTAGAACAGCAACTCGGGGATAATGGACGTGTACTCGTTCGTGCTTCAGGTACTGAATCTCTGATCCGTGTTATGGCGGAAGGACCAGATAAAGACGAACTTGAACAATTTGTGTCTCAAATCGCAGATGTAGTGCAAAAAGAACTGGTATAGGACCGGAAGAAATCCCATGTGCATACGGTTTTCTAAAGGGAATTGTTGTGTATAAAGGGTATGATATAACAGGATTTAGGACATATAGTGCGTGTTCAAAAAGTTTGGTTTTCAGTACCGAGAAGATGGAATGAAGATAGAAATGGAGTAGCGGAGCGTAGGGAAACTACGTGAGCAACGGACATTTCGGCTGAATTTCATATTCGATGCTGATTATGCCAATAGGCATGATTCGTAATCAAAAGCGGACTTTTTGAATTTCCTCTAAAGATGGATATTCCTGCGTCCCGGCCTGATGAGACCATAGGTCCGTTTATCCGGTCGGGATTGTAGGTAAATATGCTAAAATTGTCACAGGTACTTTGCTCCATTGCAAAATGGACCTGACGTGCATATAATGAGTGGAGTCGTCATTCAGACACAGAAAGTGAGGAACGTAAGGTTACAGTTATACAAGCGCCAGAGCTTGGAGTTGCGCGGGATGATGTTGATCAGGATTTCTTCTAGGTTGAAGAACGCTGATTAAGATCAACGGCAATCAAGCTGACGAGGTGGAGGTGTTCGGATTGTTCGGCGGGGACCTCCCGGTGAAGCACCAGAGCCGTAAACCGGATTGCGGAAAATGGATAGGTGACTGTCCACACAACGCGCCGGTGCAGGTGCAAGAGCTAAACTAAAATTCAAATGAATGTGCGTGAAGAGCGTAAACAGTACGCGGACGGGAAAATGATGTACATTCATGATTGCATTCATTACAGCTTATGATGACAGCGGGGCGACACGAGGTCGCTCTGATCATTGATAATTGAATAAGTACCAAGTATTCATGAAACGCTAGGCAATCACTCATTTTTCCGATATGCCGCCTCTGCCTGTTTCTCTTCGTGACACAGTATTCATATACAAACGGAGGAAATAAATTATGTGCGGTATTGTTGGATATATTGGTAATAAGAACACTCAGTCGGTATTGGTTGAAGGATTGAAGAAACTCGAGTATCGTGGTTATGATTCTGCAGGTATCGCAGTATTCACACCGGAAGGTCTGCAAATCACGAAAGCTCTTGGTCGTCTTGCGAACCTTGAAGCCAAGCTGGATGGTGCACCACTGGTAGGTAATGCCGGAATCGGACACACACGTTGGGCAACTCATGGTAAACCATCGGATGAGAACTCTCATCCACACACAGATGGAAGCCAGAAGTTCTCTGTTGTGCATAACGGTATTATTGAGAACTACCTGGATCTGAAGGACGAATTGATGGCTCAAGGTCACACGTTCACTTCCGAGACAGATACTGAGGTTATCTCTCACTTGATCGCACGTGAATACAATGGTGATATCGTCAAAACAGTTCAAAAAGTGATCACGTTGTTGCGTGGCGCATTTGCACTGGGTGTATTGACAGAGCATGAGCCAGAGAAACTCGTAGCAGTGCGTCAAGCAAGCCCATTGATTATTGGTATTGGTGAAGGCGAGAACTTCATTGGTTCCGACATCCCGGCAATTCTGGAACATACACGTAACGTGTACATTCTGAATGATGGCGAAATGGCTGTATTGACACATGATGCTGTCGAATTGATGACGATTGAAGGCAACTTTATTTCTCGGGAAATGATTCGTGTCGATTGGGATGCTGTAACCGCAGAAAAAGGCGGATTTGAGCACTTCATGCTGAAAGAAATTCATGAGCAACCAAAAGCATATCGTGATACTATGCTGGGTCGCATCGATAATGAAGGCAAAAAAGTTCAACTTCCTGAGTTGAAAATGACTGAAGAACAAATTAAAAATATCCGTAACGTTCAAATCATTGCATGTGGTACAGCGTACCATGCAGGTCTGGTTGGACGTACAGTGATTGAGCAATTGGTACGTATTCCGGTTGAAACAGATGTGGCTTCCGAGTACCGTTACCGTTCCCCAATCGTGCACAAAGATACACTTGTAATTGTAGTGAGCCAATCCGGTGAAACTGCCGATACGCTTGCTGCATTGCGTGAAGCACAATCCAATGGTGCACATGTACTGGCAATCACAAACGTAGTGGGCAGCTCCATTGCACGTGATGCAGATGATGTTATCGCAACATTGGCAGGTCCTGAAATTGCAGTAGCTTCTACCAAAGCGTATACTTCGCAATTGATCGCGTTTAACTTGCTTGGTCTGTACCTTGCACAAGTTCGTGGTACTCAATCTGCAGAAGAGATTGAACACACGCTGGCAGCAATGCAAGCATTGCCTGAGCAAGTGGAATCCATGTTGGAGCAAGCGGAAGCAATCAAAGGATATGCAGAGCAAATCTCCAAACATGAACATCTCTTCTTCATTGGCCGTGGTCTTGACTATGCAGTAGCTCAAGAAGGATCTTTGAAGCTGAAAGAGATCTCTTATATTCACTCCGAGGCGTATGCTGCGGGTGAGTTGAAACATGGTACGCTTGCATTGATCGAAGACGGTATCCCTGTTATTGCCCTGGCAACGCAGGAGAACGTACTTGAGAAAACAGTGAGCAACATTAAGGAAGTAAAAGCACGTGGCGCAGATGTATTGGCAATTACGTATGAAGAGCACGTAGCACCATTGCTGAAATCCGTAGACCAAGCGTTTGCGATTCCTAAGACGCTGCCACTGCTTAGCCCTGCTTTGTCTGTAGTTGCGCTGCAATTGCTGGCATACTATGCTTCCCTGGCACTGGGTCATGATGTAGATAAACCACGTAACCTGGCGAAAAGTGTAACGGTTGAGTAAGGTAAGGAATTCAGTAAACTAATAAAGTATGGACAAAATAATGGTCCTGATGACTCTAAGTCATCAGGACTTTTTTGATGTTTCAGGAGGGTGGTTCTGAATATTAGAACCACCTTATTTGTGTTTTTGCATTGTAAATTGCGGTCAGTCATTGAACGAAAATCCACCAGATTATAGAGCACCTTAGGAAGAGTACTTTTTGTAATTCTCACATTGAAATATTCTTCGTGCACGAATGTAATCAATTTCTTAAAGAGAGTCCTTAACATTCGCAACTCGTAAGTGCAAATATATCCCCAAGAAGGATGCGGATCGGGCATAAAAGATCATTTGAATGGTAAAGGAAGATGACTGAACGTGACGGGTACATCTTTCAGCAACTCACAAAATGGTATGCCAAGAAGCAACAATGCGCTCGATGAAGAAGCTTATTACGCGAAGTAAAATTATTGACCGTTCAATTCGGACTCAGAACGCGATTGTAATCTGCATGTAAATGAGTGAAGGACATCGGAAAGCGTATAAGGGAAAACCTCACCTACGGTTTGATGAGGAGGAGAAGAATATATTTACCCTTTACTCTAACAGAGGCGTAGAGAAGAAGGCGTGATACAAAACGATGTCGGCTACCATCCGTGTGGACGCTGTGGCCAGTTTCCAGCCAGGCTTTCAGAAATTGGTCAGGTAATCATGTTAAGTTATTACAAAGTGCAAGGAATCGGAACACCGGCAAAGAATATTTAAAGGGAATATGTACCAAATTTACCTGTTAAATGACTGAATGTCAACACTCGTCGAATTCCTCGATTGATGTCAAATCATTCCCAACGTTTCTTCTACATTCGCTCTTTTTAACGAAAAATGTTAACACATAATGTTTTATGAACCAAATTTAACAATATAATGACTATATTTAACAAAAATTTCACTATACATTCTTGTAAATTTTGATATAATTCAACCTAGGTCTTATTCCCTATTATTCTAATAAATGGAATTGTAGGGTTTTTTATACCCATCCAAGCTGTGTGCGAGAGACCAGTATACTGGCTAACCAACAAGCCGGCATGTGGGGACCAACAATTGTGGAAAATGACAGCCTAGAATATGTTACTCCATGACGTCAGAAGGTTTAGAAAGGAAGGTTCGGATAGATAGAGCCAACCTTATCCCAATTCCGATGGAGGATGAAGCGAGTGAGCATTTTTGAAAAGCTGGAATCCAACGTAAGATCTTACTGCAGAAGCTTTCCGGTGGTATTCGACCGGGCCAAGGGAGACCTTTTATATTCTGAGGACGGAAGAGCATATATTGATTTCTTTGCAGGTGCCGGGGCACTCAATTACGGCCATAACAACGATTATATTAAAGACCGGGTTCTCGATTACTTGACCTCCGACCGGATTATGCACGGTCTGGATATGTATACAATGGCCAAGCGTGAATTCATCCAGAGCTTCTCCGAGCGGATCCTGGAGCCGAAGAAGCTGAATTACAAGCTTCAATTCTGCGGTCCAACAGGGACGAATGCGGTGGAAGCGGCCCTGAAGCTCGCACGCAAGGCGAAGAAGAGAAGTGGAATATTCGCATTCATGGGTGGCTTCCACGGCATGTCGCTCGGCAGTCTGTCGGCGACAAGCTCCAAGTCCATGAGAGAAGGGGCGGGGCTTCCTCTGGACGGAGTTACGTTCATGCCGCACCCGAGCGGGGCTTTCGCAGAAATGGATACGCTCGGTTATATCGAGAATATCCTGACTGATTCGCACTCCGGAATCGACAAGCCGGCCGCGATCCTGCTTGAAACGGTACAAGCCGAAGGCGGAATTCACGTTGTCGACGCACAGTGGCTACGTGAGCTGCAGCAGCTTTGCCGCAGGCACGATATTCTGCTCATTACAGACGAGATTCAAGTAGGATGCGGCCGGACAGGCGAATTCTTCTCCTTCGAACGTGCGGGGATCGAGCCGGATCTCATTACCCTGTCGAAGTCGATCAGCGGGTACGGCCTGCCAATGTCCCTCCTGCTGCTGAAGCCCGAACTGGATATCTGGACGCCGGGCGAGCACAACGGCACCTTCCGCGGCAACCAGCTGGCTTTTGTGGCCGCGAAGGCTGCTCTCGAGTTCCGGGACAGAACCGAACTGGAAGCTCAGGTGAAGCAGAAGGAAGAATATGTGCGCTCGTTCCTTGATCAAGAAATTAAGCCTCTGCATCCGTCCATCGCCATCCGCGGACTCGGCCTGATCTGGGGCATTGACGTCTCGGGGTTCATGGATGAAGCCGGGGCGAAGCGGGTGGCGGATATCAGCTTCGAGAACGGGCTCATCATTGAAAGAGCCGGCAGAGGAGATTGTGTGCTGAAGATCATGCCTCCGCTGACCGTCTCGATGGAGCATCTGGCCGCCGGCTGCGACATTATCAAGTCCAGTATGCAGCAGGTGATCTCTCAGGAGACCAAGGATTTACTAGTAACGACCTAAGCTTGGCCAAGCCGATGGTCGCCCCCGGCAAGAGGCACGATAGTGCCTTCCGGAGGGCGTGCGGACTTGATGTTAAGGTAGCGCTTTAACCTCATGCTACCTGCGGTAACGTCAATCAGCATGGAATTCTCCGGCAATCCAAGCGCAGTCCCGTTCGTGCCATACGGAGCATTCTTTGAGCCTCATGCAGTACCCTCGTTAAATTTAATCGTCAGGAAAAGCTCACTACCCCGCAGCCGAATCTTTACTTATCCACACCAGGGCTGTGGGGGAATAATCAAATCGTACATAGAGTGTATCAATACCCCTTAAACATAGGCTTCGTCAAAGGTAGCTCGGGTACCAAATCAGGAGGTACGATCGACTTCCTGCTGGACGGCCGGAACCCTGCGGCAAGCCTTACATCGACAGGAGGAACATTCCTTGTCGTCTATCCCCAAATCCAATTCCGAACCCCAAGTTAAACCAAATCCCGTCTTCGGGTGGCTCGTCCGCAGCAATCTTATTGAAGCAGAGGAGTCCGAAGTAGCCGCATCTCTTGCGTAGAACGATGTTTGTTGTCCTCTACGCATGGGAGCCGAGCGGTACAGCTGCTAGGCAGAGGATTGCCGTATGCGATCAACCGGGCAATCCAAGCGGTGACATGGCGTAAGCCATTGATATTGTTGTCAGATGTTTGAAAAGGAGTGGAGCGTTGCTTCGGCATATGCTCTGCCGGATTGCTTTTACCGATGAAGAGAGGGGAACGATCCAGATGGCTTTTGAAAAAGAAACGTTGTTTTGGAACGAAAAATTCGGTAGTGACGATTATACCTTGACGCGGTTGCCTTACAGCAAAGCTCCAAACTCCCTGGTGCCCAATGTGAAAACCGTTGGCGGTTCGCTTTCGGAGGAAGCGGCGCAGCGGGTCCTTCAAATGAGCAAGGGTGCTCCGCTGGCTGCTTTTATGATTTTGCTCGCAGGTGTTCAGGCACTCTTGCATAAATATACAGGTTCTTCAGACATTCTGGTTGGCATGCCGGTTGTGCCGAAAAAGGGGGAGACGCGTCGATCCGTTAATCATACGGTCATTTTGAAAAACTCGCTTTCGGTGGGGGCAACTTTTAAGACGCTTCTGAGCGAACTGAGGACTTCCTTGCCGGAAGCCATTCAGCATCAACATATTCCGTTCTTGAAAATGACGGAGAAGCTGGATCTGCAATATGCAGAAGGGATACCCTTCGTCCATACGCTAGTATCCCTTAAGGAGTTGCATCTGGACGAAATTGGGCAAAACGTGGTCACGGACTGTTCCTTTGAATTCAGTTTAGTTGGCGGGACGATACAGCTAGCGCTGTCATATAACGAGCACTTATATGACTCCGAGTTCATGAATCGGGTCGTCGGCCATCTGAATCGCCTACTGTCCGTGGGGCTTCATGAGTTGGAGCTGGACATCGTGCGAGCGGATATGCTGTCGGAGGACGAAAAATTTCAATTAATACAAAGCTTCAACGATACCGAGAAGGACTATCCTCGTGATCGGACGATTCATCAGCTTGTGGAGGAGCAAGCGAAGCGTGTGCCCGAGGCGACGGCGGTTGTTTTTGAGGGGCAGCGGCTTTCATACGCAGAGTTGAACGAACGGGCGAACCAGCTGGCGCGTACGCTACGATCGGTCGGTGTGCTGCCCAATCAGTTGGTAGGCTTGATGGTTAGGAGATCGCTGGAGACGGTCATTGGCATTTTGGCGGTTCTGAAAGCTGGCGGTGCCTACGTGCCGATCGACCCGGAGTACCCGGAAGAACGTATTCGCTACATTCTGGAGAACTCGAACGCGCAGCTGCTGCTGACTCAAAGAGAGCTGTTACAGCAAGTCCCGTTCGAAGGGAGCGTATTGGCGCTAGATGACAAGCAGGCCTATAGCGACGATGGCTCGAACCTGGAGGCGGCCAGTGGTCCACATGATCTTGCTTATGTCATTTATACGTCAGGTACAACGGGCAACCCCAAAGGGGTCATGCTGGAGCATCGTGGTTTGGTCAGCTTGAAGTTGATGTTCGCAGACAGGCTGGGCATCACGGAGCATGACCGGATCGTTCAATTTGCGAGCTTGTCCTTCGATGCATCCTGCTGGGAGGTTTTCAAAGCACTCTATTTTGGCGCGGCTTTGTACATCCCGACAGCCGAAACAATTCTCGACACTCGTCTGTTCGAGAGTTATATGAACGAGCATGCGATTACGGCGGCGATTCTGCCCCCGACGTACAGCGCTCATTTGAACCCGGACCGTCTTCCCAGCTTAACAAAGCTTGTAACGGGAGGTTCGGCGGTATCGGCCGAATTCGTGCAGCAGTGGAAAGCGAAGGTTCACTATTTCAATGCTTACGGGCCTACCGAAGCTTCGATTGTTACGACGCTTTGGGATGCGGATGAGCAGCAGCCAGAGCGCAGAGTCATTCCGATTGGGCGCCCGCTGTCTAATCATCAGATTTTCATTTTGGATGCCCACCTGCAACTTGTGCCTCCGGGAGTGGACGGCGAGCTGTGCGTGGCAGGCGTGGGACTTGCGAGAGGTTACCTGAACCAACCGGAGCTGACGGCAGAGAAATTTGTGGAACATCCGTTTGCGCCGGGAGAACGGCTTTATCGGACAGGAGATCTCGCCCGCTGGCTGCCGGACGGTAATATGGAGTACTTGGGCCGGATCGACCATCAGGTGAAAATCCGTGGATTCCGAATCGAGGTCGGTGAGATTGAAGAGCAGCTTCTGAAGATCGACTCGGTGCAGGAGACGATTGTGATTGCGCGGGAAGGCAAAAGCGGGCAAGAACTGTGCGCTTACCTGGTCGCTAGTCTCCCTCTTACGCTTGGCGAGCTGAGAAGCGCGCTGGCGCAAAAATTGCCGAATTACATGATTCCGGCACATTTTGTTCAGCTTCCGCAGATGCCGCTCACCCCGAACGACAAAATCGACCGCAAGGCTTTGCCTGCCCCGGAAGGAAACGCACTGACCGGCGGCGAGTACGTAGCTCCACGCAATGAAGCCGAGCGGACACTTGCCGATGTGTGGCAGGCGGTATTGAACGCCGATCGCGTTGGGGTAACGGATCATTTCTTCGAGCTGGGCGGAGATTCGATCAAGTCCATTCAAGTATCTTCGCGGCTTCATCAAGCCGGGTACAAGCTGGAAATTCGGGATTTGTTCAAATATCCGACGATCTCACAGCTTAGCCTGCATGTGATACCGATCGGACGTACCATTGATCAAGGCGAAATTACGGGTGAAACGGCGCTCACGCCGATTCAGCATTGGTTTTTCGAGAGCTCCTTTGCGGACCCGCATCATTTCAACCAGTCGGTGATGCTGTACCGGAAGGAACGCTTCGACGAAGAGATGATACGTCAGGTGCTGCAAAAGCTGGCAGAGCATCATGACGCCTTGCGTATGGTGTTCTGCAAGACGGAACAAGGGTTTAGTGCGTTAACCCGAGCTATTCAGGATGGTGGGCTGTTCACGCTGGACGTGTTCGACTTTAAGGATGCGGAGAATCCCACGCAGGCTGTGGAAGCGAAGGCAACGGACATTCAAGCAGGCATCGATCTGGAGAACGGGCCTCTCATGAAGGCGGGACTGTTCCAGTGCGAGGATGGAGATCATTTGCTGCTCGCGGTTCATCATGCCGTGGTAGACGGCGTGTCTTGGCGCATTTTGATGGAGGATTTCGCTCTAGGTTACGAGCAGATTGGCAAAAGCGAAGAAATTCGTTTCCCGTCGAAAACAGATGCGTACCGCACTTGGTCCGAGCAGCTGGTTGCTTACGCGCAAAGCCCGGAGATGGCAAAAGAACGGGCCTATTGGCAGGCTGTTGAACAAATGGCGGTTCTGGCCATGCCGAAGGATATGGAGGCGGACGTTACGACGCAGCAGGACAGCGAATCGCTGTTTGTCCGTTTGGCTCCCGAAGAAACGGAGCTGCTACTGAAGCGGGTTCACCGTGCCTTCAACACCGAAATGAATGATATTTTGGTAACGGCGCTCGGCATAGCCTTACGCAAATGGACGGGGCACGAACGGGTGCGGATAAATCTCGAAGGACACGGACGTGAATCGATCGGAACGGATATCGATATCACGCGTACAGTCGGCTGGTTTACGACCAAGTTTCCGGTCGTCCTGGAGCCGGAAACCGACCGGGATGTGACCTATCAGATTAAACAGGTCAAGGAAAACTTGCGCCGCATTCCGAACAAGGGGCTTGGGTACGGCATATGCCGCTATCTTTCGAAATCGGAGGATGGCTTGGTTTGGGGCGCAGAGCCGGAAATTAATTTTAACTATCTCGGCCAGTTCGACGATGATGTCAACCAGGGCGAGATCGGCATATCTTCTTATTCCAGTGGCAGCCCGGCTAGCGACCGGCAGGCGCGCAGCTTTGTGCTGGATATCAACGGTATGGTGCTGGACGGTGCTTTATCGCTCGATCTCAGCTACAGCCGGAAGCAGTATCGCAAGGAAACGATGGAAGCCTTCGCTCAGCGGCTTGAGCAAAGTCTCCGAGAGCTCATTACCCACTGTGCAGGCAAAGAGAACACCGAATTGACGCCAAGCGACGTGCAATTTAAAGGCTTGACCATCACAGAATTGGAGCAAATCGCCCAGCGCTCGAGTCATCTCGGGGAAATCGAAGATATTTACTCGCTGACGCCGATGCAAAAGGGTATGTGGTTCCACAGCGCGCTTGACCAGCAAACGGCAGCTTACTTTGAGCAGACGCGGTTTACGATGCGGGGAGCGCTCGACGTCCAGCTTTTTGAGAGGAGCTGGATGGAGCTTGCAAAACGTCATCTGGTGCTGCGGGCGAATTTTGTGAATGGACCAGCGGGCGAGCCGCTGCAAATCATATACCGCGATAAGCCAGTCGGCTTTGAATATGAAGAGCTGCTTCATTTGCAGGTACACGAGAAACAAGCTTACTTGGATGAAAAGGCCGAGGAGGACAAGCTTCGTGGCTTCGACATGGAACATGATGCGCTCGTTCGGTTTACGATTCTGCGCACCGAAGAGCAAAGTTATCACGTTCTGTGGAGTTTCCAGCATATTTTAATGGACGGCTGGTGCCTGGCTCAACTGACGCAGGAGTTGTTTGAGATATACTCGGCCCTGACCTCTGGGAAGCAGCCAGCGGGAGGTAAAGGATCGGATTATGGCGATTATATCGAATGGTTGGAGAAACAGGACGATCAGGCGGCATCCGGCTATTGGACAGCGTTCCTGGCAGGCTACGAAGGGCAAACCGTACTTCCGGGGCAAAAGGAACCAGCGCCGAGCGGCAGATTTACGGCTGATCACGTCACCGTCGAACTGGGCAAGGACTTGAGCAAACGGATGGACCGGGTGGCGAAACAGCACCTGGTTACAGTCAATACGCTGCTGCAAGCCGTTTGGGGCGTGATGCTGCAAAAATATAACAGAACAAACGATGCCGTATTCGGCAGTGTCGTTGCCGGAAGACCGGCGGAAATCCCGGGCATTGAGTCTATGATCGGGCTGTTCATCAATACGGTGCCGGTCCGCGTCAATAGCGAAGTGGACACCGTGTTCGCCGACCTGATGGCGAAGCTCCAAGAGAGGGCGCTGGATTCCGGGCGTTATGATTACTATCCGCTGTATGAAATTCAAGCTCGTAGCGTGCAAAAGCAGAATCTGATCAACCATATCATCGCTTTCGAGAACTATCCGGTGGACGAGCAGATGGAGCAGGCGGGGGACCAGCAGCACGGCGGCCTGACAATTGCTGACGTTCAGATGGAGGAGCAGACGAACTATAACTTCAACGTGACTGTGGTGCCGGGAGCCGAGATCGAAATTCGATTCGACTTTAACGCCGAAGTGTTCGATAAAGACAGCATCGAGCGGCTCAAGGGGCATCTCGTGCATCTGCTGGAGCAGGTAACGGATAACCCGGAAATTACCGTGGGCGAGCTGGAACTTGTGACGGAGGCAGAAAAGGCCGAACTTCTCGGACGTTTTAACGACACCACGACGGAATTTCCGCGCGGGAAGACACTCATTCAATTGTTCGAAGAGCAGGCGGAGTACATCCCGGATGCAGCCGCCATTTCCTTTAATGAGCAAGAGATGACTTACCGCGAGCTGAACGAACGTGTCAACCGCCTTGCCCGTACCTTGCGCAGCCACGGGATATCCCAAGGACGTCTGGTCGCCATTATGGCTGAGCGTTCCATTGAAATGGTTATAGGTATACTGGCAGCACACAAAGCCGGAGCCGCTTACGTACCGATTGACCCGGAATATCCAGAGGAGCGTATCCGTTTCTTGATAGAGGATTCAGGAGCGCAGGTCATGCTGACACAAAGCCGCTTGCGCGAGCGACTGGCGGGTTTGGACTCGGTGATCTTACTGGATGACGAGTCTTTCTATCACGAGGACGGAACAAACCTAAATCAAGGGATTGAAGCGACAGATCTGGCCTGCGTGATCTATACGTCAGGCACGACGGGCAAGCCAAAAGGAAACCTTGTTTCGCACCGCAACATCGTGCGCGTTGTGCAAAATACAAATTATATCGACATCACCAATCGCGATCATGTCCTCCAGCTTTCGAGCTATTCGTTCGACGGAGCGATTTTCGATATTTTTGGTGCTTTGACCAACGGGGCGCGGCTGGTGCTGGTTCCCCGCGAGACGTTGCTGGAAATTGGTCTACTGGCGGATCTCATCCAGCGCCAGCGCATATCGGTCATGTTTATTACGACGGCTTTCTTCAACGTGCTTGTAGATGTGAATGTCAATTGTTTTCGGGATGTCCGGGCGATTTTGTTTGGAGGAGAGCGTGTCTCGGTTGGTCATGTACGTAAAGCACTCGCCCATCTTGGAGCGGGTAGGCTCAACCATGTTTACGGACCGACGGAAAGCACGATATTTACCACGTACCTTCCGGTCGACTTCGTTGATGAGTCGGCGCTTACCGTTCCTATCGGACGACCAATCAGCAATACAACGGTGTATATCGTCGACAGCTGGAATAAGCTGCTGCCGATCGGCGTGGTCGGGGAGCTATGTGTCGGCGGAGAAGGTTTGGTACGGGGCTACAATAACCGGCCGGAACTGACGGCGGAGAAATTTGTGCACAATCCTTTTACGTCAGGAGAGCTCATGTACCGGACGGGGGATTTGGCGAAATGGCTACCGGACGGCACGATTGAATATGTGGGACGAACGGACGACCAAGTGAAAATCCGTGGCTTCCGCATAGAGCTGGGCGAGATCGAAACTCAGCTTCAGAAAGTGGAGGGAATTCGGAAAACGACAGTATTTGCGCGGGAAAACGTGTCCGGCGAAAAGCAGCTTTGCGCCTATTATGAAGCGGACTGTGAGCTTCCGGCGGCCGAGCTGAAGAGCGTGCTGTCTCAGGAACTGCCGGCCTATATGATCCCGACGTACCTGATCCAGTTGGAGCGTCTCCCGCTGACGACGAATGGCAAGGTTGACCGCCGCTCCCTCCCGGCACCTGAGGAGAGCTTGCAACCGGGCGAAGGACATACTCTGCCTAGGACTCCGCTCGAAGCCAGCTTGGCTGAAATTTGGAAAAGTGTGCTTGGATTGGAGCACATCGGGGTTCATGACAACTTCTTTGACTTGGGCGGCCATTCCCTGCGGGCAACAACACTGGTGAGCAAGGTGCATCAGGAGTTGAACGTCGAGTTGCCTCTGCGCGACGTATTCCGCTACTCGACGATCGAACAGATGGCTCTAGCTATCTCCCGGATCGAAGAACATTCGTTCTCGTCGATTCCGTTGGTAGGCGCAAGAGCGTATTATCCACTTTCCTCAGCTCAGAAGCGGCTGTTTATCCTGAATCAGCTGGAAGGAGCCGAGCAGAGCTATAACATGCCGGGTGTGCTGCTGCTCGAAGGGTCAATTGACCATAGCCTGCTGGAGAAAGCTTTCCGCGGACTGATCAAACGTCATGAAACGTTGCGAACCGGATTTGAGGTCGTACAAGGCGAAGCGGTACAGCGTATTTACGAGAGCGTTGATTTTTCCGTCGTGTGTCGACATGCGAACGAGGAAGAAGCGTCTGCAGTCGTGCAGGCTTTTATCCGACCTTTCGACTTGGCGAAGCCGCCGCTGCTGCGCGCCGAGCTCGTAGAGCTGGCCGCCGATCGTTATTTACTGATGTTTGACATGCACCATATCATCTCCGACGGGGTTTCGATGGACGTGTTCGTTGAGGAACTCGTACGTCTGTATGGCGGCGAGTCATTAGAACCTCTGCGCATTCAGTACAAGGACTATGCGGTATGGCAGCAATCGGACGAGCAAAAAATTCAATTGAAACGCGAGGAAGCTTACTGGCTGGACCGATACCGGGGCGAGCTGCCGGTTCTGGAAATGCCAACGGACTATCCGCGTCCTGCTGTACAGAGCTATGAGGGACATACGCTGACGTCCTTCGTGGACGAGGCAACGAACGAAGGCTTGAAACAGCTGGCCGCTCAAAGAGGAACGACGCTATATATGGTGTTGCTTACCGCATATACCGTGCTTTTGCATAAATACACAGGTCAGGACGATTTGATTGTCGGAACGTCGATTGCGGGCAGAACGCACGGCGACACGCAGCCTTTGATCGGAATGTTCGTCAACACGCTGGCGATCCGCAATTATCCGGCTTCGGAGAAGACCTTCCTGTCGTATTTGGAAGAAGTGAAAGAAACGACTTTAGGCGCTTACGAGCATCAGAATTATCCGTTCGAAGAACTCGTCGATAAAGTGCAGGTTAGCCGGGATTTGAGCCGCAACCCGCTGTTTGACACAATGTTCTCCCTGCAAAACCTGGAGGAGTCAGAGTTTGAGCTGGAAGGGCTGAAATTGTCCCCGTACCCTAGCGAATATGGTATGGCCAAGTTCGACCTGAGTGTGGATGTTACGGAAGAAAATGGCGGACTGGAGTGCAACTTTGAATTCGCAACGGCTCTTTATAAAGAAAGCACGATCCGGCGGCTGTCGATTCATTTTGGACATTTGCTTGCGGCGATTGTAAGCCATCCGAATGCAAAGATCGCTGAGCTGAACTTGTTGACGGCAGATGAAAAAGAGAAGATTCTCGGCGCGTTTCACCCGATGCAATCGGAAGTGGCTCCTGTGGCCGCGTTCCACCGACTGTTCGAGGAACAGGCGGAACGTACACCGGAAGCGGAAGCCGTTGTCTACGAGAACGTTCGGCTGACGTATGCGGAGCTGAACGTACGGGCGAACGGCTTAGCGGCCACGCTGCGCGCAAGTGGAATCGGCCGGGAGGAGATTGTTGGCATTCTCGCCGAGCGCTCGGTTGACCTGCTGGTGGCCGTGCTGGCCGTCTGGAAAGCAGGCGGGGCATATGTACCGCTTGACCCGGATTATCCGGCGGACCGCGTGCGGTTTATGCTTGAAGACAGCGGAGCGAAGGTGCTGCTGACACAAACGCTGCTGAGAGAGCGTGCCGAAGCTTGGCTCAGCGAAGAGGAACTGGCACTTGCAAAGGTGTTGTACCTCGACGACGAAACGTCATACAGCGAAGACCGGGAGAATGCACCGCTTGGCTCCAGCATGGTTTCCGGTAAAGTCTCCGGCGAGCTGACGGGTGCTGTGAACAGCGATGATCCGAGTCATCTGAAGGTTGCTGGCTTGGACAGCTTCCATGAAGCTCGTCCTGAGGACCTAGCGTACGTGATCTACACGTCGGGGACAACAGGCAAGCCGAAGGGCGTAATGATTGAGCACCGCAGCTTGGTGAACACGGCAGCGGGCTACCGGCGGGAATACCGGTTGGATCAGTTCCCAGTCCGGCTACTGCAACTCGCCAGCTTCTCGTTTGACGTGTTCGTGGGTGATATCGCGCGGACGTTGTACAACGGAGGCACCATGGTCATTGTACCGAAGGATGATCGGATTGATCCGTCTCGCCTGCACCACTGGATAGAGCGGGAGCAAGTGAAGATCTTTGAATCAACACCAGCACTGATCGTACCGTTTATGGAATACGTGCACGAGCAAGGGCTGGAGTTGAGCGGGATGGAGCTGCTCATCACAAGCTCGGACAGCTGCAGTGTGGCAGATTACCGGACCTTGCAGGAGCGCTTTGGCTCATCGTTCCGCATTATTAACGCCTACGGCGTGACGGAAGCATCGATCGACTCCAGTTTCTATGACGAGGAGTTGGCGAAGCTGCCGCAGACAGGTCATGTGCCAATCGGAAAAGCATGGCTGAATGCGAAGTTTTACATCGTGGATGCACATCTAAATCCTGTTCCAGTCGGTGTGCTGGGCGAATTGGTTATCGGCGGAGTTGGGGTAGCACGTGGGTACTTGAACCGTCCAGAGCTGACGGAAGAGAAGTTTGTAGACAGTCCTTTCACCGCTGGTGAGCGGTTGTATCGCACGGGAGACTTGGCGCGGTGGATGGAAGACGGCAACGTGGACTTCATCGGCCGGATCGACAACCAGGCAAAAATCCGGGGCTACCGGATCGAGACGGGGGAGATCGAGTCGCAGCTGTTGCGGGTAGAAGGTGTGCGCGAAGCGGTGGTGCTGGTCCGAAGTGACGCGAACGGGCAGAAGGCGCTATGCGCGTATTACACGCCGGATACCGGAGTTGAGCTGGTAGTGAACGATCTGCGCAGGGCGCTGGCACAGGAGTTGCCTGGGTACATGATCCCGTCGTACTTTGTGGAGCTGGAGCGTCTACCTCTGACACCGAACGGAAAGATAGACCGGAAGGTGCTGCCAGCGCCGGAAGGGGAAGCGGGAAGCGGAACGGAGTACGTCGCACCGCGCAATGAGCTGGAAACGAAGCTGCTGGTGATTTGGCAGGAGGTGCTGGGGCTTGCGAAGGAGATTGGTGTTCACGATAACTTCTTCGACATCGGTGGCCACTCCCTGCGCGCGACAACGTTGGTCAGCAAGATTCATAAAGAGTTGAACGTGGATCTGCCACTGCGCGACGTGTTCCGCCATTCCACGATCGAGAGCATGGCTACCGCCATTTCTCGGCTGGATCAGCAGATATTTGTTTCCATTCCGGTGACGGATGGCCGAGAGGTGTACCCGCAATCTTTTGCTCAAAAACGTCTCTTTATTCTGAATCAGCTGGAAGTTGCGGAGCTTAGCTACAACATGCCGGAAGCGATGCTGCTGGAGGGTGCTTTGGACCGGGCAAGGTTCGAAGAAACGTTCCGTAAGCTCGTGGCGCGGCATGAAATGTTGCGCACCGGGTTCGAAATGGTGGATGGAGAAGCATCACAGCGGGTTTACCAGGACGTGAATTTTGCGGTGGAGTTCTATCAAGCGGATGAGCAAGAGGTCGAAGCGGTGGTTCACGGTTTCGTCCGTCCGTTTGACTTGGCTAAGCCACCGCTGTTGAGGGTAGGCCTTGTTGAGCTGGCTCCGGAACGCCATATTCTGATGTACGACATGCATCATATTATTTCTGACGGCGTTTCAATGGAAATCTTTGTTGAAGAATTCGTGCGTTTGTATGGTGGAGAGCAATTGGAGCCACTGCGCATTCAGTACAAAGACTACACCGTTTGGCAGCATTCGCAGGAGCAGCAGGAACGGCTTCAGCATCAGGGGGCGTATTGGCTGGACATGTTCCAGGGCGAGCTTCCGGTGCTGGAAATGCCGACCGACTATCCACGTCCGGCTGTACAGAGCTACGAAGGTCAAACGCTGGAGTTTTCCTTCGACGCTTCAGAAACCGGCGGCCTGAAACAGCTGGCTTCGGAAACGGGCACGACGCTGTTTATGGTGCTGCTTGCGGCGTATAACGTGCTTTTGCATAAATATTCAGGTCAGGAAGACGTAATCGTTGGTACGCCGATTGCCGGAAGGAATCATGGAGATGTGCAGCCGTTGATCGGGATTTTCCTAAACACGCTGGCGATTCGCAGTTATCCGTCTTCGGAGAAAACATTCCTGTCATATCTGAACGAAGTCAAAGAAACAACTCTACGTGCCTTTGAGCATCAGAACTATCCGTTTGAACAATTGGTGGACAAGGTGCAAGTCACCCGTGATTTAAGCCGCAATCCGCTCTTCGACACGATGTTTACGATGCAGAATACGGAGAACGAGCAATTTGAGCTGGAAGGGCTTCGCCTGATTCCTTATCCGAGCGTACTTGATACTGCGAAGTTTGATATCAGCTTGGATGTGGGCGAGGATAACGGCGGCTTGGATTACAGCTTTGAATATGCGACAGCTCTTTACAAAAGGGAGACGATTGAACGGCTGGCAAAACATTACGAGCAGTTGCTCCTGACAATTGTAAACCGTCCAGATGCGAAGATTGCCGAGCTGAACTTGCTGACAATAGAGGAAAAAGAACAAGTTCTCAATGCGTTTAATCCAGCGCAGCTAGAAGCGGCTCCTGCGGCTACGTTCCACCGTCTGTTTGAGAAACAGGCAGAGTGTACGCCGGAAGCGGAGGCCGTTGTGTATGAAAATAACCGCCTAACGTATGTGGAGCTGAACGAGCGAGCGAACCGCTTAGCGGTCACGCTGCGTGCAAATGGCATCGGCCGGGAGTCAATCGTTGGCATTCTCGCCGAGCGTTCGGTGGACTTGCTGGTGGCCGTGCTGGCCGTCTGGAAAGCCGGCGGGGCGTATGTACCCCTCGACCCGGATTATCCGGCGGACCGCGTGCGGTTTATGCTCGAAGACAGCGGAGCGAAGGTACTGCTGACACAAACGCCGCTGCGAGAACGTGCCGAGGCCTGGCTCCGCGAAGAGGAGCTGGCGCTGATGTCGGTGCTGTACCTCGACGACGAAGTGTCGTACAGCGAAGATCGGGCAAATGCTCCGATGTGCTTTGATCAAGGCTCCAGCATGGCTTCCAGCCGGGACTCTGGCAAACTAACGGGGGCTGTGAACGGTGCGGATCGGAACCATCTGGATGTTTTGAATGATGTTGGCATGGACAGCTTCCATGAAGCCCGCCCACAGGATCTGGCGTACGTGATCTACACATCGGGAACGACGGGCAAGCCAAAAGGTGTGATGATCGAGCACCGCAGCCTGGTGAACACAGCAACAGGCTACCGACGGGAATACCGGTTGGACCAGTTCCCGGTGCGACTGCTGCAACTCGCCAGCTTCTCGTTTGACGTGTTCCTGGGCGATATCGCCCGGACACTGTACAACGGAGGCACGATGGTGATTGTGCCGAAGGACGACCGGATCGATCCTTCTCGTCTGCACTACTGGATAGAGCGAGAGCGAGTGACGATCTTCGAATCAACACCGGCGCTGATCGTGCCGTTTATGGAATACGTACATGAACAGGGGTTGGAGTTCAGCGGGATGGAGCTGTTGATTACAAGCTCGGACAGCTGCAGTGTGGCGGATTACCGAACCTTACAGGAACGCTTCGGCTCGTCGTTCCGCATCATCAACGCCTACGGTGTGACGGAAGCGGCGATCGACTCCAGTTTCTATGACGAACCGCTGACGAAGCTGCCGCATACAGGCCATGTGCCGATCGGCAAAGCGTGGCTGAATGCGAAATTTCACATCGTGGACGCACATCTGAATCCCGTACCAATCGGCGTGCTGGGCGAACTGGTCATCGGCGGCGTCGGCGTGGCGCGTGGGTACTTGAACCGACCGGAGCTGACGGAAGAGAAGTTCGTAGACAGTCCGTTCGCTGCGGGCGAGCGGTTGTACCGCACGGGAGATTTGGCGCGGTGGATGGAGGATGGCAACGTGGACTTCATCGGCCGGATCGACAATCAGGCAAAAATCCGGGGCTACCGGATCGAGACGGGGGAGATCGAGTCGCAGCTGTTGCGGGTGGAAGGTGTGCGCGAAGCGGTGGTGCTGGTTCGAAGTGACTCGAACGGGCAGAAAGCGCTATGTGCGTATTACACGCCGGATACTGGAGTTGAGCTGGTAGTGAACGATCTGCGCAGTGCGCTGGCGCAGGAGTTGCCAGGTTACATGATCCCGTCGTACTTCGTGGAGCTGGATCGCTTGCCTCTGACACCGAACGGGAAAATAGACCGGAAGGCGCTGCCCTCGCCGGAAGGGGAAGCGGGAAGTGGAACGGAGTATGTTGCACCGCGCAATGAGCTGGAAACGGAGCTAGCGGTGATTTGGCAGGAGGTGCTGGGGCTTGCGAAGCAGATTGGCGTTCACGACAACTTCTTCGACATCGGCGGTCACTCCCTGCGGGCGACGACGCTGGCAGGCAAGGTATTTAAGGAATTAAACGTCAACCTGCCGCTGCGCGACGTATTCCGTCACTCAACGATTGCGGCGATGGCCGAGGCGATCACCGGGATGGAACGGCGGGAGCATGAGGCCATTCCTCAAGCGGAAGAGAGAGAGTACTACCCTCTGTCCTCAGCGCAGAAACGGCTGTTCATTCAGCACACGCTGGATGGAGCAGATCAGCTTTACAACATGCCGGAACTGGTGCAGGTGGAAGGTGAGTTTGATTTAGACCGGTTGGAAGCCGCCTTGCGAAAATTGATAACACGGCATGAATCGCTGCGCACCGGTTTTGAGATGATGAAGGGCGAAGTGGTTCAGCGGATATACCCACAGGTCGATTTTGCTATCGAGCATCATCAAGCGGATACAGAGGATTCAGATCAAATCGAGCAGATCGTCCGCAACTTTGTTCGTCCGTTTGATCTCGGCCAACCGCCGCTGCTGCGCGCCGGGGTCATCGAGCTGGAGCCGCACCTGCGTATTCTCCTTTTCGATATGCACCATATCGTGTCCGACGGTGTATCGATGGCGATTGTGATGGAGGAGTTCTCGAGTTTCTACGCCGGAGAACACCTGCCACCCCTGCGCATTCATTACAAGGATTATGCCGTTTGGCAGCAGTCGAAGGCCCACCGAGAGCGAATCGGGCGGCAGGAAGCGTACTGGCTGCATACCTTCGAAGGCGAGCTGCCCACGGCGGACCTGCCGATGGACTACGAACGGTCTGCCGTTCGTAGCTACGAAGGCGCGCATGTGGAGTTCGACGTTGAAGCTTCTCTCTCTGCGCAGTTACGCGAATTGGCTGCCGAGTGTGAAAGCACACTGTTCATGGTGCTGCTTGCGGCCTATACTGTGTTGCTGTCCAAGTACAGCGGTCAGGAGGACTTGATCGTGGGCACCCCTGTGGCTGGAAGAACTAACGCCGATTTGGAGCGGGTCATCGGCATGTTTGTTAATACGCTGGCGCTCCGCAATCGTCCGTCTGGCGATAAAACGTTCTTGTCCTACCTGGAAGAAGTAAAGGAAACGGCTTTGGGTGCTTTTGAGAACGAGGATTATCCATTCGAGGATCTCGTGGAGCGGTTGAATGTGAAACGGGAGCCGGGCCGCTTCCCGCTGTTCGATGCCGTCTTCGACTTGCAAAATATCGAAGAACGAGATGCCGAGCTGGAAGGGGTCAGCCTGAAGAATTACGAGCTTGACCATTTGGAAGAAGCGAAGTTTGATCTGACGCTGTTTATGTATGAAAACGAAGGGGCACTGAGCGGGGGCTTTTTCTACGCCACCAAGCTGTTCAAAGAAACGATGATCCGTACCTTGACTGAGGATTACCTACGGGTACTGTCTCAAATTGTGGAAAATCCACAACTTGAGCTAAGCCGGATTGAATGTCATAAACCGGCGGCAGGCGCAAAGAGTGCCGTCGATACGATCGAATTCGCGTTCTAATAATACAAGCGCGCTCCGCCGTCAACCGAAAGTGGTGCGCATCCAAGAAAGACGGCGAACAACTTGCAAGTCCGTAAATCAAGCCCGTAAACGCGCAGGTTGAAAGCAAGCTCTTTCGGACCTGCGTGGGGGTATGCGGTCACTTCATTTTTAGGGGAGGTACGAATGAAATCTTTATTTGAAAAGGAAGAACGGTACTGGAGCGGCAAGTTTGACGCAGATGATAGCCTGAGCTTCCTTCCCTACAGTCAATCCTCCAAATTATTCGAGGGCGGGGAATTTGCGGCAGAGCCGGACTTGCTTCACCGTACTCTGCCGAGCGAACTCTCGGAGAGAATCATTGGCCTCGCCAGCGGTTCGGATTTGGCTCTGTACATGATTGTTTTGGCAGGAGTCAAAAGCCTGCTGTTCAAATATACCGGGCGGGACCAAGTGCTGGTCGGCATGCCTTCGTATAGCGCAGACCAGAGCGAGACGCCGCCGCATGACATCTTCGTGATCAAGACATCGGTAAGCAGCCAGACTACGCTGAAAACGCTGCTTGGGGGCATCAAAGGCTCCATCGGCGAGGCGCTGGAGCATCAGCACCTGCCTTTTCGAAAAATGGTGGAGCCGCTCCATCTGAACTATACGGGGCATGGCCTCCCGGTCGTCAACACCATCGCATCCTTCGCCCCGATTCATCCGGGACTGCTGGGTAACCGTGTGGCGGCTGATACCGTTTTTCGCTTCGACCGCCAAAACGACTCCATCGAGCTGGAAATAAGCTTTGACGGACAGCGGTACGAGCGGGCATTTATGGAGCAGGCGGCCGACCATCTTGTTCGGTTGCTGTCCATGCTTTTATTTCAGCCGGATCTGGAGCTTGGACAAGTCGATATGCTGTTCCCAGTCGAGAGGGAGATGCTGCTCAAGGGATTTAATGACACCGAAACCGAGTTGGAGCGGGGGAAAACGATTCATGGCTTGTTCGAAGAACAGGCGGAGCATCGCCCGGATAACGTGGCCGTCGTCATGAACGAGCGGCAATTGACCTACCGCGAGCTGAACGAGCGATCCAACCGCCTTGCGCGGAAGCTGCGGGAAAAAGGAGTAGAAGCAGACCAGCTGGTAGCGATTCTGGTCGAACGCTCGCTTGATATGGTCGTCGGCATTCTGGCAATTCTTAAAGCGGGCGGAGCCTTCGTGCCTGTCGATCCCGACTACCCGGAGGAGCGCATCCGCTTCATGATCGAGGATTCAGGCGCACCGTTATTGCTGATTCAAAAACATCTGCACGAGAAGACCGACTTTGAAGGAACACGCCTTGAATTAGACAATTTTGTTTGGGGCGATAGCGGGGCGGAATCCACTGGTGTGCTGGATGCTTCGAATCTGGAGCCGGCCAGCGGTCCGAATGATCTGGCTTATGTCATCTATACATCAGGTACGACGGGCAAACCCAAAGGGGTCATGCTGGAGCATCGTGGTTTGGTCAGCTTGAAGCTGATGTTCGCGGACAGGCTGGGCATCACGGAGCATGACCGGATCGTTCAATTCGCCAGCCTGTCATTCGACGCGTCCTGCTGGGAAGTGTTCAAAGCGCTCTATTTTGGCGCGACTTTGTACATCCCGACGGCCGAGACGATTCTCGACAACCGCCTGTTCGAGAGTTATATGAACGAGCATGCGATTACGGCGGCGATTTTGCCTCCGACGTACAGCGCATATTTGAACCCGGACCACCTTCCCAGCTTAACGAAGCTTGTAACGGGAGGTTCGGCGGTATCGGCCGAATTTGTACAGCAGTGGAAGGAGAAGGTCCACTATTTCAATGCTTACGGGCCTACCGAAGCTTCGATTGTTACGACGCTTTGGGATGCAGATGAGCAGCAGCCGGAGCGCAGAGTTATTCCGATCGGGCGCCCGCTGTCCAATCACCGGATTTTCATTTTGGATGCCCACCTGCAGCTTGTGCCTCCAGGAGTGGACGGCGAGTTATGCGTGGCAGGCGTAGGGCTTGCGAGAGGTTACCTGAACCATCTGGAGCTAACGGCAGAGAAGTTTGTGGAACATCCGTTTGTGCCGGGAGAACGCCTTTACCGGACGGGAGATCTCGCCCGCTGGCTGCCGGACGGCAACATCGAATACCGGGGGCGGATCGATCATCAGGTGAAAATCCGCGGCTACCGGATCGAAATCGGCGAGATTGAAGAGCAGCTGCTGAAGATCGCCGCTATGCAAGAAACGGTGGTACTCGCCCGCGACGACGCAAACGGCCATAAGCAGCTTGTTGCTTATTACGTTGCGGAAACGAGGCTGGCGGCGCATGAACTCAAGGAGCAGCTCGCTAAGCAGCTTCCGGGATATATGATTCCTTCGTACCTCGTGCAGCTTTCGCGGATGCCGCTGACCCCGAACGGGAAAATCGACCGCAAAGCGCTACCCGCGCCAGAGGAAGCCGCCACTGGAAGAACGGAATATGTCGCGCCGAGAACGCTGCTCGAGATGAAGATTGTCCGTGTCTGGCAGGATACACTTGGCATTCCACAGGTTGGCGTAAAGGATAACTTTTTTGAGCTGGGAGGCAATTCCTTAAGTCTGATTAGGCTTGTTCAAGCCGTTTACGATGAAACGGGCATCGAGATACCGCTGAATCGCCAATTCCATCATGTAACCGTTGAAGCCATGGCTTTTGGAGAGGAGGATCTGGGTCTGGATAAAGGGGGAGACTCCTTCATTAAGCTAAATAAAACAGGGGATCTGAACGTGTTCTGCTTCCCTCCAGGCAGCGGCTTCGGCATCGGTTACCGAGAGCTTGCAAGCAGACTAGACGGCCGATTCGTGCTTTACGGCATTGATTTTATCGACGATATCATCGATTACGAGGCCATGCTGAACCGTTATGTGGATGAGATTGTTCGTATCCAGCCTGAAGGACCTTACGTGTTGCTCGGTTACTGCTTCGGAGGCAACCTGACGTTCGAGGTAGCCAAATCGATGGAAAGAAGAGGGTACTCCGTAACGGACATGCTCATGGTGGACTCGTGGATTAAGGACACACTCACACCTTATGAAACGTCTGAGAAAGAGCTTGAAGAGATGCTTGCGGATTTCGACGAAGAAGAGAAGGAATTAATGAGCAATCCGCTCGTGCGGGAGCGTGTTCATCGGAAGATCAAAGCCACATTGACGTACGAAGCGCAGCTTATTAATTCAGGAACGATAACTGCCCGGATTTACGAACTGATTGCGAAGGACAGTGAAGCGTTCCGCCTGGAGCACCAGTTGCCGTCTTGGCAGAGGGCAACGACGCAAGCTTACGCCGATTACCGGCTGGAGGGCGCACACGAGGAGTTACTGGAACTCACGCGCGTGGACGAAACGGCCGTTGTCATCCGTGACATCTTAGTGCAAATCAAGCAGCAGATCGAAGCGGAGGCAGGGGTCCTGCATGGGAGCTGACTGGCAGACGTCTGTTCAAGGACAAGGCACAGCGGCGCCTTCCAAGCGCCGAACCGCTTATGCCACCTGGAAAGCGTTCCGCTGGCTGATGTCCTATGTAAGCCGTCACAAAGGCTGGATGATCGTCGGTATCCTGTCCGCAATTGCCGCCGCTGTTATTGAGATATGGACGGGACGTTTGGTCGAGCAGCTGACCACACAGGCCGAGAATGGGGCGGGGCCAATCGTTCTGCCGATCGTGTACACGGTCTTTGTGGTCATCTTGATCGGTGTGCCGGCGAAGTTTTTCATGAGCTTTGGTGTGGAGCGAAGCAGTGCCTCTGCGGTGCAGGATATCCGCAACCATGTCATGCGTCATATCGGCAAACTCCCGGTCCCCTATTTGGAAAAGCAGCACTCCGGCGACGTGTTGTCGCGGATCAACAACGATCTGCAGCTCATCCAGCAATTTATGATTCGGGACCTCGCCCAGTGGTTTTATCATCCGCTATTATTTATCGGCTGTTTCGCTTATTTGATGTATCTCCAATGGGAGCTGATGCTGTACAGCCTGCTGTTATTTCCCGTAGCACTGCTGGTTTCCCAATGGATCGGCAAGCAGTTGGAACAGTTGACGGAGGAAGCCCAAGCGAACATGGGCCGAATGAACGTCAACCTCCAGGATACGCTTGGGGGGATGCCTATTGTAAAAAGCTACCTGCTATCCGGTATGTTATCTCGCTCCTACCAAGTGCTGCTACAATTGACGGCTCAAAAAAAGCTGGCCGTGAAAAAGCGGGAAGCCTGGGTCAACCCGCTGCTTTCTACGCTGATGATTAGCCCGATCATTTTCGCCGTCAGTTACGGAAGCTATTTGATCTACAACGGGCAGCTAGGCGCGGGAGAACTGATCGCCTTCCTGTACTTGCTTAATCTGTGTCTGGAGCCGCTGGAGCATATTCCCGAGCTCATCACGCGCACGTTCGAAATGACCGGTGCCCTGAGAAGGGTCTCCGAAATCGTCGAGCAGCCGACCGAAACGGAAAATGGCCGTTTGCTTCCAAAAGCGAGCGCCGCCCCCATCCAGTTTCAGAACGTAACCTTCGGGTATGAAGAGAGTTCCCCGATTCTGCGGAATGTTAGCTTCTCTGTGCCAGAAGGCAAGACGATTGCACTTGTCGGAGCGAGCGGCGGAGGGAAGAGTACGGTGTTTAAGCTGGTATGCGGCTTTTATCCACTTCCGGAGGATCAGGGCGAGATCCGCGTGTTCGGAAGCCTGATCCACGGTGCAGATCCGGAGCAGCTTCGGTCGCATTTTTCCGTGGTAACCCAAGATTCATATTTGTTTAGCGGTACGATCGCCGAAAATATCGGCTATGGGCGGCAAGAAGCGTCGATGGACGAGATTATCGAAGCCGCCAAAGCCGCTCAGGCTCATTCTTTCATTTTGCAGCTTGAGGACGGTTACCAGACGTATGTCGGAGAGCGCGGCGGGTTTTTGTCTGGTGGGCAACGCCAGCGCATTGCAATGGCTCGGGCGTTTCTGAAGGATGCTCCCGTTCTGCTGTTGGACGAGCCCACATCGGCACTTGATCCGGAGTCGGAAAGCGCGGTTCAGGAAGCGTTGGGCGTATTGATGAAGAAGAGAACGACCATGGTTATTGCCCACCGGCTCTCTACGGTACAAAACGCCGATGAAATTTGGGTTATGGAACAAGGAAGTATTGTCGAAAAGGGCACTCATGAACAATTGCTCGAGAGGAAGGGACTGTACGCCCAGTCGTATTACCAGGAGTTTACCGAGTCTGCCGAACGCAGGGAGGTGTCGTACACATGAAAAAGGGCGGAAGGCTATCACAAGTGAAAGAACTCGGCTACTTGCTGACGTTTATGAACCGCAAGCGCAAAACCCAGTACGCGATTGGCCTTGCTGTAACGGCGCTCACCCAGACATTGTTTCTGATCGCCTTCAGCTTGGTCGTACATAACTTGGTTGATTTCGCCGTGTCCCGAGATACGTCCCTGATGGTAGAAGCTTTTGTTATTTTGGGCGCGGCCCTGTTCCTGGAAAATATAATTTCTCCCTGGTTCATTTACTTATACCAGCGCAGTGTCGAGCTGACTGTGCTGAATATCCGCAAACGTCTTTATGACAAGCTGTGCCGGGTGCGGCCGAGATTCCTGGAGCAGAACCACCATGGGGACTTGCTGTCGCGAGTGAACAACGACGTAACGACCGTTGAGTTTACATTCTCGCAGGTTTACTTCGTTTTGCTGCTTCAAGTTGTCTTCTGCATCGGCTCCATTGTCTCTATGGCGGTGATCGATTGGCGGTTTGCTGGCGTATCCTTCGTCATTCTGCTGCTGTCTTCTCTGGTCAGCCTGAAATTTGCACGGGATATCCGCGCTTTGTCCGAACAAGGCTTGCGTACGCTCGGTAAAATGACCGAAAAGTTTAAAGATTTTATGGGTGGCATTCAAATTGTGAAGTTGTTCCGCATCCGCACGATTTACGGCCAGTACGAGGCGTTGAACGAGCAAATGACGCAAACGCTTCGGCAAACGGCGAAGAAGAACGGTATGCAGGCTGCGGTGAACCATTTTATCAGCTACGTCACGTTCTGCGGCATCATCGTCATCGGCAGTCTTCTTTATGCTTACGGATTGATGGGAATGGGAAGTGTCGCCGCTCTGGCAGTTTTGCAAGTGAATCTGACGCACGCCTTGTTGAACCTGGGGATGGTTCTGTCGATGACCCAAAATTCGCTCGCGGGCGCTCACCGGATTCAAGAGGTACTAAGTGAGGAAGAGGAACCGGAGCGTTTGGGATCTTCTCGTAGCGAGCTTTTATCGGAGGCTGCGGTGGAGTTTCGCGATGTGGAATTTTCCTATCAGGCAGATAAAAAGGTGCTTGTCGACATGTCCATGCAGGTGTTTCCTGGTCAGGTCGCTGCGATCGTGGGAGCCAGCGGCAGCGGCAAAAGTACGCTGATTAAGCTGTTGCTCGGTTTTTATCCTGTGGACAGCGGAGATATCCTGCTTCAGGGTAAACCTTTCGGCCATTACACGCTGGAAGAAATCCGCAGGCAGATTGCATACGTTCCGCAGGAACCGTTTTTGTTTACCGGCACGATTGAGGAAAATATCCGCTATGGCAACCCGGATGCAACGGATGAAGAAGTGGTTGAAGCGGCCAAAGCGGCGTACGCTCACCATTTTATTCAGGAACTTCCTGAACAGTATAAAACGCCAGTGGGAGAGAGGGGAGCGTCATTGTCAGGTGGACAAAGGCAGCGAATTGCGATCGCCCGGGCGATTCTCAAAAACGCCCCGATTCTACTGCTGGACGAAGCGACTTCTGCATTGGATAACGAATCCCAGCATTGGGTACAGCAAGCTCTGAACGTATTGATGAAGGGGCGCACCACCATTCTGATTGCTCACCGTCTCAGCACTGTGGAACATGCGGATTTGATTACGGTCATGAATCAAGGAACGGTCGTGGAACGGGGCCGCCATCAGGAACTGCTGGCGCTCGGAGGTTACTACGCGCGGCTGTACGGCTAGACCCGCTTTTCGGCGGGCGGCTTCCTGCTGATATTCAGGTATAAAGCCTATCTACAAACAATCTCTAATACGGGAGTGTGTCGATGTGAGAGAGAATACGAACAAGCAATATGGATTAACGCAAGCCCAGCGCCGGATATGGTTCATGGAAATTATGAATCCGGGCACATCCATCACGATGCTTTCCGCGACCTACCAGATTACGGGCGAGATCGACACCAAGCTGCTTGAGCAAGCGGCGGCAGAGATTGTCAAAACCTATGACGCTTTCCGAATCCGCATTAGCGGGGATATGCAAAATCCAACGCAGTGGTTCGAAGAGCTGGAGAATGTCCAAACCAGGATAAGCCACCTCGAAATAGGCACAACCGAACAATTCTATGCTTGGGTGAAAGAAGTAACCGAAAAACCGGCGAGTGTGTTCGACGAACACCTCTATCAATTTACGATGATCCATTTTGCGAACGGCCAAGTATGGCTTAATTTGACTATAAATCATATCATCGCCGATGGCTTGTCCGTCACTGCTTTGTTGCATGCGGTGATGGAAAAATACCTGGAACTGCGCAATGGCATCTTCAGCAGTTACCAGGCCCCATCCTATCTGGATTATATTTCAACTGAGCATGAATATGAGCAATCGCAGCGTTATCAAAAAGGCAAGGAATATTGGCTAACCAAGTACAAGACTTTGCCTGAAACGAGCGGCATTAAAGCGGTTCCGCCATTCTCGATTGGTAGCGAATCGAATAAACGTTCCATCACTTTGGATGGTTCCCGCTATGACCGCATTCTGGCTTTTAGCGAACAATATCAGGTTAGTTTATATACGTTATTTTTGTCCGCCATGTACGTCTTATTGTATAAGCTGACCGACAGCACCGATGTTCCAGTCGGCACGGTTTTTGCCAATCGCACGAGCAAGAAGGAAAAAGAAACGATCGGTATGTTCGTCAGCACCGTGGCTACGCGGATTAGTCTGAATCCAGTTGGGTCCGTGCTTTCCTTGATCCAAACGGTTTCCAAGGAAAATACGGCGGATCTGCGGCATCAGAAATATCCTTATAACCAATTGATTCAGGATTTACGCGAACAACACGGCCGCAACGATCTTTCGGAGTTGTTCCGCACGTCTCTGGAATATCTACCTTTGAAAATCGTGGAGTACGAAGAAATCAAGGTACGTCTGGAGGCTCACTTTGCTAGACACGAGATGGACGATCTACTGCTGCGCTTCGACCATATGCTGAATGAAGGCCATGTCATTCTCCATGCTTCCTATCGTACCGGCCTGTTCGAGACGACCGAGATTGATCGCATTATGGAACAGTATGTAACCGTTTTGGACCAGTTTCTTGAGACTCCCGAACTGCGGGTGAGCGAGATTTCTCTGTTGAGCGATGAGGAGAGACACCGTATTCTGGACGTGTTTAACCCGCCGGTGGCAGCACTGAGCGAGGGAATAGCGTTTCATCGGTATGTCGAAAAGTTTGCCCGAGACATTCCGGATCACCCGGCAGTTGTTTACATGGACAAAAAGCTGACTTACGGCGAATTGAACAAACGCGCTGAGCGGCTGGCTGCGCTGCTTCGTGAACAGGGCGTGGGAAGGGAGTCGATTACGGGGATCTGGGCGGAGCGTTCGGTGGAACTGCTGGTCGGTGTGCTCGCCGTATGGAAAGCCGGCGGAGCTTATGTACCGCTGGACCCCGATTATCCGGCGGAGCGGATTGAGTACATGCTCAGCGATAGCGAGGCATCGGTGCTGCTTACGCAGCGTCATCTGTTGGAGGGGGCCGGAGGTTGGCTGGCCGATGACCGGCTGAAGCTTCAAGTTGTCTATGCGATGGACGATGAACAGATGTATAACGGGGATACCTCAGCCGTGGAATTTGAATCTGCTGACAGTGCGCCACAAGACTTGGCTTATGTGATTTACACCTCCGGTACGACGGGACGCCCAAAAGGCGTCATGATCGAGCATGGTAGTCTCGTGAATACGGCGGATGCGTACCGCCGTGAGTACCGGTTGGATCAGTTCCCGGTGCGGTTGCTGCAACTGGCGAGCTTCTCGTTTGACGTGTTCGTTGGAGACATCGCGCGGACGCTGTATAACGGAGGAACGATGGTAATTGTGCCAAAGGATGACCGGATTGATCCGAACCGCTTATACGGCTGGATTCGGGACCAAAACATTACGGTATTTGAATCGACACCTGCGCTTATCCTGCCGTTCATGCAGCATATTTATGAAGAAGGGCTGGACATCAGCTCCATGCATTTGCTGATTACCAGCTCGGATGCTTGCAGTGTCACCGATTACCGATTGCTGCAGGAAAGATTCGGCGGACAATTCCGCATCATCAACAGCTACGGCGTTACCGAAGCGGCCATTGACAGCAGCTTTTACGATGAGCCGCTGGACAAGCTGCCATCGTTGGGTCATGTGCCGATCGGCAAAGCCTGGCTGAACGCCCGGTTTTACATTGTAGATGCCGGGTTAAAGCCGGTTCCTGTAGGGGTTCCGGGGGAGCTTGTCATCGGCGGCGCCGGGGTGGCGCGCGGGTATTGGAACCGTCCGGACCTAACCACCGAGAAGTTTGCAGACAGCCCGTTTATGTCTGGCGAACGTCTGTATCGAACAGGAGATTTGGCCCGCTGGCTGGAAGACGGCAACGTTGACTTCATCGGCCGGATTGACTATCAGGTGAAAATTCGCGGGTTCCGGATCGAACTCGGCGAAATTGAAACGGCCCTGCTCAGTTTCCCGGGGGTCAAGCAGGCTGTGGTGACTGACCGTACGGATGAGCAGGGGCAAAAGTATTTGTGCGGTTACGTGGCGGGGGATGTTTCCTTGCAACTGAGCGATCTGCTGTCCCAATTGAAACAAGAGCTGCCTGCGCATATGGTTCCGGCCCGGTTGGTGTCTCTTGATCAGCTTCCGCTCACACCGAACGGCAAGATTGACCGTAAAGCGCTACCTGAGCCGACCGGAGAGATAGAAGCCGGCCGTGAGTATGTGGCTCCTCGCACAACGCTGGAAACAAGACTTGCTCTTATTTGGCAGCAGGTGCTGGGTATTGCGCGAGTTGGAGTCCAAGACGATTTCTTTGACCTGGGTGGTCATTCCTTGCGGGCTTCCGCGCTTGTTTCCAAGATTCGAAAAGAGCTACAAGTCGAGGTTCCGCTGCGGGACGTTTTCCGCTACACCACGATCGAACAGCTTGCCCAAAGAATTAGCGGTTTAAAGCAGCAGGAAACCTATGAGATTACAAAGGCGGCAGAGACCGAGTACTATCCGGTTTCATCCGAGCAAAAGCGTCTGTACGTCCTGCGCCAGCTTGACGCGGCCGAGCGTAGCTACAATATGTCGGCGGCGCTTCTTCTCGAAGGCAAGCTGGACCGCACGCGCGTAGAGTACGCATTCCGGGCGTTGATTCAGCGCCATGAGACGCTGCGTACCGGGATCGAGCAGGTTCAAGGCGAGCTTGTGCAGCGCATCTATGACGAGGTGGAGTTTGCTGTAGACTATTTCCAGGCGAGCGAGCTAGAAGTGGACCATGTGGTGGAAACATACTATCACCCGTTTGATCTGACTAAGCCGCCACTTCTTCGCATCGGCCTGATCGAAGTCGCCGAGGATCGCCACATCCTGTTGTTTGATATGCATCACATCGTCTCGGATGGCATCTCGACAGCATTGCTTTTCGACGAGTTCAGCCGCCTGTATCGGGGTGAGGAGCTGGCTCCGTTGCGTATTCAATACAAAGATTATGCCGTTTGGCAGCATTCCGAAGCCTACGGGCAGTTGATCCAGCCGCAGAAGGAGTACTGGCTGGAACAGCTGTCGGGCGAGCTGCCTGTGTTGGAACTGCCGACGGACTTCCCGCGGCCTGCGGTGCAAAGTTTTGACGGCCGGACCGTGAAGTTTGAGATTGGGAAAGAACGGACGGAAAAGCTGAAAGAACTGGCCGCACGGACGGGCACGACCCTGTACATGGTGCTGTTGTCTGCTTACTCGATCCTTATGCATAAATATTCGGGTCAGGAAGATCTGATCGTGGGAACCCCGATTGCCGGAAGAACGCAGGAAGAAGTGCAGCCAATCGTAGGTATGTTTATCAACACGCTTGCCATTCGCAGCCATCCGGAGCGTTCCAAGCCGTACCTTAAGTACCTGGAAGAAATGAAGGAAATCACACTCGGGGCTTTTGAACACCAAAATTATTTGTTCGAAGATTTGGTGGAAAGTCTTCATATTCCGCGCGCGACCGGCCGGAATCCGCTCTTTGATACGTTCTTCTCTCTGCAAAATACGGAGAATGAGCAAATTGTCATCGAGGGGCTGGAGCAATCGTTTTATCCGTTGGAAAACCGAACGTCCAAGTTCGAGCTGCTTCTGGATATTTCGGAGCTGGATGGTCAGCTCGAATGCCGGTTGGAGTACGCTACGGCTTTGTATAAACAGGAGACCGCGGAGCGGTTCGCCAGACATTATGACAAGCTACTCGAAACTATCGCAACAGCGCCGGAAGGGGATATTGCTTCGCTGGAAATGCTAACCGAGCAGGAAATCCGTGAACTGGTGCGCGGTTTTAATGATTCGGAGGCAGACTACCCACGGCAGCAGACGATTCATGGCTTGTTCGAAGAGCAGGCGAAGCTTTACCCGGATAACGTGGCCGTCGTCATGAATGAGCGGCTGTTGAGCTACCACGAACTGAACGAGCGATCCAACCGCCTTGCGCGTAAGCTGCGGGAGACAGGAGTCGAAGCGGATCAGTTGGTAGCGATTCTGGCCGAACGTTCACTTGATATGGTCGTCGGCATTCTGGCGATTCTCAAAGCGGGCGGAGCCTACGTGCCTATCGATCCCGACTACCCGGAGGAACGCATCCGCTTCATGATTGAGGATTCGGGCGCACCGTTATTGCTGATTCAAAATCATTTGCATGAGAAGACCGACTTCGCAGGAACGCGCCTTGAATTGGACGATTTCGTTTGGGGCGACAAAGGGGCGGACTCCGGTGATGCACTGGACGCTTCGAATCTGGAACCAATTTCTGGCCCGGGTAACCTGGCTTATGTCATCTACACATCGGGAACGACCGGCAAACCCAAAGGAACGTTGATTGAGCATAAAAACGTCGTGCGCCTTTTGTTCAACGACAAGAACTTGTTCGACTTTGGGCCGTCCGACACGTGGACGTTATTCCACTCGTTCTGCTTCGATTTCTCCGTCTGGGAGATGTACGGAGCACTTCTGAATGGAGGAAAGCTGGTTATCGTACCGCCACTTACGGCGAAAAGTCCAGCCGAGTTCCTGGCACTGCTGAGCCGCGAACGGGTCACGATTTTGAACCAGACGCCAACATATTTCTACCAACTGCTGCGTGAGGTTTTAGCGGACCATCCGTACAATCTGCGGATTCGCAACGTCATCTTTGGCGGCGAAGCACTCAGCCCGCTGTTGCTCAAGGGTTTCAAGACGAAGTACCCGGAGACAAAGCTGATCAATATGTACGGTATTACCGAGACGACGGTTCACGTGACGTATAAGGAAATTACATGGATCGAGATGGAAGCAGCAAAGAGTAATATCGGCAAGCCGATCCCAACGCTGAGCGTGTATGTTCTGGATGAAAACCGTCGTCCTGTTCCGATCGGCGTAGCAGGCGAAATGTACGTAGCTGGAGAAGGCCTGGCGAGAGGATACCTGAATCGCCCGGATTTGACGGCGGAAAAGTTCGTTGATTCCCCGTTTGCGGAGGGGGAAAAACTGTATCGCTCAGGCGACTTGGCGGCCTGGCTGCCGGACGGCAACATTGAATACCTCGGCCGGATCGACCATCAGGTCAAAATCCGCGGGTACCGGATCGAGCTGGACGAAATTGAGACGCAGCTTTTGAACGTGGAGGGCGTGGAAGAAGCGGTGGTGCTCGCCAGTCAGGACAGCGGGGGCGAAAAGGCGCTTGTTGCCTACTTTGTGGCGGACCGGACGCTGACAGTCAGCGAAATGAGAACCTCGCTGGCACAGGGAATGCCGGGATACATGATCCCGTCGTATTTCGTGCAGCTGGAGCGCATGCCGCTGACGTCTAACGGCAAAGTGGACCGCAAAGCGCTGCCGGAGCCGCAAGGTAGCCTGCAAACGGGCGTCGAATACGTAGCCCCTCGTAACCTTACGGAGTCCCAGCTTGTGAAGATCTGGGAGGAAGTGCTGGGCAACTCCGGCATTGGAGTCCTGGACAATTTCTTTGAGCTCGGAGGGCATTCCTTGCGGGCGACAAACCTTGTCAGCAAGATTCGGAAGGAAATGAACGTTGAACTTCCGCTGCGCGATGTGTTCCGCTATATGACGGTAGAATCTATGGCAGAGGCTATTGCCAGCTTGAAAGAATCGCAGCACAGCTCGATTCCAAAAGCGGAAGAGAAAGCGTACTATCCAGTTTCCTCTGCGCAAAAAAGGCTGTATGTCCTGCACCAGCTAGATAGCTCGGAGCTGAATTACAACATCCCGAGCGCCTTGCAATTGAAAGGGAATTTGAACGAGGCCAAAGTGGAAAAGGCGCTGACTACTTTGGTGGCCCGGCACGATATGCTGCGCACCGGTTTTGAAATCGTGAATGGAGAGCCGGTTCAGCGTATTCATCCGTTCGTAGATTTCAAGGTCGAGAAGTTTCAAGCAAGCAAAGATCAGGTCGCGGCCATTCTGGAAGGATTCATTCAGCCTTTTGACTTGACCCAGCCGCCTTTGCTGCGCGCCCTGCTGATCACACTTGAGAAAGAGAAATTCCTGCTTGCGCTGGATATGCATCATATTGGTTCCGACGGTCTTTCCATGGACGTGCTGCTACGCGAATTTGTGGGGCTTTACAATGGGGAAGAATTGCCGGAGTTGCGGATTCAATATAAGGATTACGCCGTTTGGCAGCAATCCGACGAGCAATGTCAGCGTATCAAACGGCAGGAGGAATACTGGCGCGGGGTATTCAGCTCTGAGCTTCCGGTTCTTGAGCTGCCTCTTGACTTTTCCCGCCCAGCCGTCCGGCAGTTTGACGGTCAAACGCTCACGTTTGCGCTGGATGCGGAGAAAAGCGAAGCTCTAAAACGGCTTGCCGGAGATTCGGGGGCAACGCTGTACATGCTTCTGCTGGCTGCTTACTCCGTATTGCTTCATAAATACGCGGGACAGGAAGATATCGTAGTCGGCACTCCGATTGCCGCTCGTTCTCACGCCGACCTACAACCGATTATCGGCATGTTTGTAAATACGCTGGCCCTTCGCTTGGGTCCGACGGCAGAGCAGACGTTCCTGGATTACTTGCAGGATGTGAAGGAAACGACGCTTGGAGCCTACGAGCACCAGGACTATCCGTTCGAGGAGCTGGTAGAAGCTCTTCAGGTGAGCCGGAATTTAAGCCGGAATCCGCTGTTTGACACCATGTTTTCTTTGCAAAAGCACGAAAGCCTGGATTTAGCCCTGGAAGGCTTGCAATGGTCGCTGTTTGACATCGAGGAAAAGAGAGCAAAGTTTGATCTTAGCCTGGATATCGTGGAAGAGGGTAACGAGCTGGTTTGCAAGATCGAGTACGCTACCTCGTTGTTTAGACAGGAAACGATGGTACGGCTGGCGGGTCATTACGAGCAGCTTTTGGCATCGATCCTGACTCAGCCGGGTGCGAGGATCTCGGATTTGAATATTTTGAAGGACAGCGAAAAGCATGATTTGCTGGTTGGGTTTGCCGTGTCGTCTTCGGCTCTGGCGAAACAATCCGCCTCAGAGGGTCCAGGCTTGGAAGCGGATGAGTCGTGGAGAGAGAGAACGATCCACGAGCTGTTCGAGGAGCAAGCAGAGCGAACGCCGGAGCAAGTGGCCGTTGTCTATGAGGACAGCAGCCTGACTTACCGGGAGTTGAACGAGCGGGCGAACCGGCTGGCGCGATTCTTGCGTGCCTCTGGCGCGCAGGCCGATCAGCCGATCGCGATCATTGCCGAGCGCTCGCTAGAGATGATTGTCGGCATCTATGCAATCTTGAAGGCCGGGGGCGCCTACGTGCCGATTGACCCGCAATTCCCGCAGGAGCGCATCCGCTACATGCTCGAAGATTCGGGCGCTAGGCTGCTGCTGATTCAGAGCCATTTGCGGGAAAGCGCGTCATTTGCCGGGACAGAGCCACTTGGCGGTCTATCGCTCGTCGATCTGAACGATCCATCCGCGTATGATGAAGACGGCTCGAACTTGGAGCCGGCGAGCGGACCGGAGCACTTGGCCTACGTCATTTACACATCGGGCTCGACAGGCAAGCCCAAAGGCGTCATGGTGGAGCACCGTCCGGTGATCAACCGGCTGCTGTGGATGCAGAATGCTTATCCGATTGACTCCAGGGATACGATTCTGCAAAAGACGGCGATTACCTTCGACGTTTCCGTGTGGGAGCTGTTTTGGTGGGCTTGGACGGGGGCCAAAGTTTGCTTGCTGCCGCCGGGCGGAGAGAAGAATCCCGAGACGATTCTGGACACGATCGAACGGCAAGCCGTCACGACGATGCACTTTGTGCCGTCGATGCTGCACGCCTTCCTCGAATATGTCGAGCGTCAGCCGAGCGAAGATCTGGGTAACAAGCTGTCTTCGCTGAAACGGGTGTTTGCAAGCGGGGAAGCGCTGGCGACATCGCATGTGAGTCGGTTCTGGCAGTGGATTTCGTCATCCGTGAATCAAGCGCAGCTGATCAACCTTTATGGGCCTACGGAAGCGACGGTTGATGTCTCGTACTACGATTGCGGACCGGAAGAGGCGTATGTATCGGTGCCGATCGGCAAGCCGATCTCGAACATCCGGCTGCATATTGTCAAGGAAGGGACGACAGCGCTGCAGCCGATCGGCGTGCCGGGCGAGTTGTGCATCGCGGGCGAAGGTCTGGCTAGAGGCTACTTGAACCGTCCCGAGCTGACCGCGGAGAAATTCGTAGAGTGTCCGTTCGCGCCGGGCGGGCGGATGTACCGGACGGGCGATCTGGCCAGATGGCTGCCGGACGGCAACATCGAGTATATGGGCCGGATCGACCATCAGGTGAAAATCCGCGGGTACCGGATCGAACTCGGCGAGGTGGAGGCGCAGGTCCTGAAAGCGGCGTCCGTACAAGAGGGGGTTGTCATCGCCAGAGAGGACGAAGCCGGTCAGAAGCAGCTCTGCGCGTACTTTGTGGCGGACAAGCCGCTTGCGGCGAGCGAGCTGCGAAGCGCGCTGGCGGAGGATCTGCCTGCGTACATGATTCCGTCCTACTTCGTGCAGCTGGAGCGGATGCCCCTCACACACAGCGGGAAGCTTGACCGCAAGGCGCTGCCCGCACCGGAAAGCAGTATGCTCGTTGGAACGGAATACGTGGCGCCCCGGACGGCGGCGGAGCAGACGTTGGTTGCGGTGTGGCAAAAGGTGCTGGGAACGGGTCGTCCGATCGGCGTGATGGACAATTTCTTCGAACTCGGCGGGGATTCAATTAAATCGATCCAGGTGTCGTCCAGGCTACATCAGGCCGGGTACAAGCTGGAAATTAAGCATTTGTTCAAATATCCGACCGTAGCGGAATTAAGCCCGTATCTCCAGTCGGTCTTAAGACGCGCCGATCAGGGGGCAGCTACGGGAGAGACGGGGCTGACGCCGATTCAGCGCTGGTTCTTCGAGCAGTCGTTCGCCGAGCTGCACCACTTTAACCAGGCGGTGATGCTGTACCGGGAGGAAGGCTATGACGAAGCGGCGCTTCGTCAGGCCGTGCGGAAGCTGGCCGAGCATCACGATGCGCTGCGCCTCGTCTTCAGCCGGACCGAGAGCGGGTATGCGGCATGGAACCGGGCCATCGAGGAAAGTGACGGCGAGCTCTACAGCCTAGAAGTGATCGATTTCCGCGGAATGACGGACTGCGCGCAGGCGATCGAAGCCAAGGCGAACGAGCTTCAGCGCAGCATTGACCTGCAGGTAGGGCCTTTGCTGAAGCTCGGCTTGTTCCGCTGTGCGGATGGAGATCATCTGCTGATCGCGATCCACCACTTGGTCGTAGACGGCGTATCCTGGCGGATTCTGCTTGAGGATTTTGCTGCCGGCTATGAGCAGGCGCTACAAGGGCAGCTGATCCGTCTGCCGCTCAAAACGGATTCATTCCAAACGTGGGCGAAACAGCTCGCTGATTATGCGAACGGTCCGGCGATGGAAAGTGAGAGAGCGTATTGGCAGCATATCGAGCAATTGACCTATGAGCCGCTTCCGAAAGATTTTGAACAAGGCAGATCCAAGCTGAAGGACAGCGGGATCGTGACTGTCCGCTGGACGGCGGAGGAAACCGAACAGCTGCTGAAGCAGGCACACCGTGCTTACCATACAGAAATGAACGATTTGCTGCTTGCTGCGCTGGGCCTCTCAGTACAAGCTTGGAGCGGTCAAGAACGCGTGCTGGTGAATCTTGAAGGCCACGGCCGGGAAGAACTTTTGCCAGATGTGGACATTACACGCACGGTAGGCTGGTTCACAAGCCAATTCCCTGTTGTTCTGGAGCCGGGTCACGCTCAGGCACTCGGTCATCAGGTGAAACAGGTGAAAGAAAACTTGCGCCGCATTCCGAACAAAGGAATCGGCTACGGCATTCAGCGTTATTTGTCGGCGCCGCGTGACGGAGAGCGCTTCGTTTTGGAGCCGGAGATCAGTTTTAACTATCTGGGTCAGTTTGACCAGGATTACGAAAGCAGCGGCTCGCAGCCGTCTCCGTTCAGTTCGGGCTCCGATTCAAGCCCGAATGCTGTGATGAATTATGTCCTCGATATCAACGGTATGGTGTCGGAAGGCATGTTGGAACTCACGATCCGTTATGGGGAAACCCAGTATCAACGGGAGACGGTTGAACACTTGGGCACCCTGCTTCAATCGAGTTTGCGTGAAGTCATCAGCCATTGCGTATCGAAAGAGCGGCCGGAACTTACGCCTAGTGACGTACTGCTTCCAGATGTGACGGTGGAGGAACTGGAGCGACTGTCCGAACATACGGCGGCACTCGGCGAACTGGAGAATGTATACACCCTGACCCCGCTGCAAAAAGGGATGTTGTTCCACAGCTTGCTGGATGCCGATTCGGAAGCCTACTTCGAACAGGTGACCTTCGATCTGTATGGAAGCCTGAATGTGGAAGCCTTCACCCGCGGATTGGATACGCTGGTACAGCGAAATGAGGCGCTGCGGACGAACTTTATTACCGGCTGGAGAGACGAGCCGATTCAAGTGGTATTCCGCGAGCGGAAATGTGAAGTATACTTCGAAGATATTCGCTTAGTAAGCGATGAAGACCCGGAGAAGACGATAGCCGATTTTGTCAGCGCGGATAAAGCGAACAAGTTCGATTTGGCTCAAGGCTCTCTGATGCGCGTTACAGTTTTGCGTACGGGCGACGAGTCCTACCAAGTGATCTGGAGTCACCATCACATTTTGTTGGACGGCTGGTGCATGTCCTTAATGATCAAGGAAGTGTTCGACACCTACTTCGCGTTCCAGGAGCAGCGGACGCTGGAGCTTCCTCCGGTTACCTCGTACTCCCGATATATCGAATGGCTGGAAGCTCAAGATGTAGCGAAAGCTTCGGGTTACTGGTCGGAGTATTTGGCGGGTTACGATCAGCAGACCAAGCTGCCGCAGGAGAGAACGCAGCTGAAACAGCATACTTTTGAAATGGCTGAAATCGATGTGGAACTCAGCAAGGAACTGACTGGGCAAATCGAGCGGGTGGCGCGCCAGCATCAGGTGACGCTTAATACATTCATGCAGACCGTATGGGGACTGGTTCTGCAGGTATACAACAACAGCGATGATGTTGTATTTGGCTCCGTCGTATCCGGGCGTCCAGCGGAGATTCCGGGTATCGAAAGCATGATCGGTCTGTTTATTAATACGATCCCCGTCCGTATTCAAGGCAAAGCCGAGGAGACGGTAGCCGATATTTTGAGAAAAACCCAGGATCAAGCGCTGACATCGGGAGCTTACGAAACGTTCCCGCTCTTCGAAATTCAGTCGCTGAGCGAGCAAAAGCGCGACTTGATCAACCATATTATGGTCTTTGAAAATTATCCGATGGAAGAACAGATTGAGCAGGTTGTCGGCGGAGGACAAGAAGCGCTGAAAATCGCTAATATCCAATCGCCGGAACAAACGAACTACGATCTGGACATTACCGTCATTCCGGAAGAGCATATTTTGCTGCGGTTTACGTACAATGCACTGACATTCAGAGAGCAAGACATCAGGCAGATCCACGGTCATTTTGCCCGTGCATTGGAGCAGGTTGCGGCTAATCCGAATGTTCGTGTACATGAGTTAGAGCTTTTGACGGCGGCGGAAAAAGAAGAAATTATCGGCGTGTTTAATCCGGTGCAGCCGGAAGTGGCTCCTGTGGCAGCGTTCCATCGACTGTTCGAGGAACAGGCGGAACGCACGCCGGAAGCGGAGGCCATCGTATACGAGAAGGATCGGCTGACGTATGCGGAGCTGAACGAGCGGGCGAACCGCCTGTCGACCACGCTACGTGCAAGCGGAATAGGCCGGGAGACCATCGTTGGCATTCTCGCCGAGCGTTCGGTCGATTTGCTGGTGGCCGTGATGGCCGTCTGGAAAGCGGGCGGGGCGTATGTACCGCTTGACCCGGATTATCCGGCGGACCGCGTGCGGTTCATGCTGGAAGACAGCGGAGCGAAGGTACTGCTGACACAAACGCTGCTGCGAGAGCGTGCCGAATCCTGGCTCGGCGAAGAGGAACTAGCACTGGAGAAGGTGATGTATCTCGATGACGAAACGTCATACAGCGAAGACCGAGCGAATGCACCAATGGACTTCGGCCAAGGCTCCAGCATGGTTTCAGGTCTGATCTCCAGCGAGCTGACGGGTGCTGTGAACGACCGTAATGAGAGCCATCCAAATGATGTTGATGTTGTCGGTATGGGCAGCTTCCATGAAGCCCGTCCTGAGGACTTGGCGTATGTCATCTACACGTCGGGAACGACGGGCAAGCCAAAAGGCGTGATGATCGAGCACCGCAGTCTAGTGAACACGGCAGCGGGTTACCGACGGGAATACCGGATGGATCAGTTTCCGGTAAGGCTGTTGCAGCTCGCCAGCTTCTCGTTCGACGTATTCGTGGGCGATATCGCGCGGACGTTGTACAACGGCGGCACGATGGTCATTGTACCGAAGGACGATCGGATTGATCCGTCTCGTCTGCACTACTGGTTAGAGCGGGAGCAAGTGACGATCTTTGAATCAACACCAGCACTGATCGTGCCGTTCATGGAATACGTGCATGAGCAGGGGCTAGAGTTAAGCAGTATGGAGCTGTTGATTACAAGCTCAGACAGTTGCAGTGTGGCGGAATACCGAACCTTACAGGAACGGTTTGGCTCGTTGTTCCGCATCATCAACGCCTACGGTGTGACGGAAGCGGCAATTGACTCCAGTTTCTATGACGAGCAGTTGGCGAAACTGCCGCAGACAGGCCATGTGCCGATTGGCAAAGCGTGGTTGAATGCGAAGTTTTACATCGTGGATGCACATCTGAACCCGGTGCCAGTCGGCGTGCTGGGCGAATTGGTTATCGGCGGAGTCAGTGTGGCGCGCGGGTACTTGAACCGTCCAGAGCTGACGGAAGAGAAGTTTGTAGACAGTCCTTTCACCGCGGGTGAGCGACTGTATCGCACAGGAGACTTGGCGCGGTGGATGGAGGACGGCAACGTGGACTTCATCGGCCGGATCGATAACCAGGCAAAAATCCGGGGTTACCGGATCGAGACGGGCGAAGTCGAAGCAAAGCTGCTGAGTGTAGATAGCGTGAAGGAAGCGGTCGTTGTTGTCAGGGAAGATCAAGAAGGGCAGAAAGCGTTGTGCGCTTATTATACAGTGGAAGAAGGCTTGACGGCGGCAGATTTGAAACGGGCGATCTCCAGCGAGCTACCGGGATACATGATTCCATCGTATTTCGTCGAACTGGAGCAATTGCCTCTAACGCCAAATGGGAAAATTGACCGGAAGGCGCTGCCAGCGCCGGAAGGGGGAGCAGGCGGAGGCCGCGAATACGTGGCGCCGCGCACCGAAATGGAGGCGAAGCTGGCCGCCATTTGGCAGGAGGTACTAGTTCGGGATAAGGCGGTAGGCGTAACGGACAACTTCTTCGACCTCGGAGGACACTCCCTGCGGGCGACAACACTTGTCAGCAAAATGCATAAGGAGCTGGGCGCCCAATTCCCGCTTCGCGACGTATTCCGCTACTCGACAGTTGAGGAAATGGCTGTGGCTATGGAGCATTTGGAGATCGGCTCGTTTATGGCTATTCCGGCTGCGGAACCTAGCGAGTATTATCCGCTCTCTTCTGCGCAGAAACGTCTCTATATCTTGAACCAGCTGGAAGGAGGCGAGCTGAGCTACAATATACCGGGAGCTATGCTGCTCGAAGGGCAACTCAACCGGCAGCGGTTTGAAGAAGCGTTCCGCGGGCTTGTAGCTCGTCATGAAACGCTGCGTACCAGCTTTGAGATGGTTGAAGGCGAAGCGGTTCAGCGGATTTACGAAGAAGTCACCTTCCAGGTGGAATATGTGCAGATCAGCGGGGAGCAGGCGGAAGAAACGGTGCGCCAATTTGTTCGTGCGTTTGATCTAGCGAAGCCGCCACTTCTGCGGGTGGGCATTGCCGAACTCGCGCCGGACCGGCACATCCTGATGTTCGATACACATCATATCGTATCGGACGGCGTTTCAATGGACGTACTGATCGAAGAGTTTGTGCACTTGTACAGCGGGGAGCCGCTCAAGCCACTCCGCATTCAGTACAAAGATTATGCAGTATGGCAGCAATCGGACGAGCAGAAAACGCAGCTTGCCAAGCAGGAAGCCTACTGGATTGACATGTTCCGCGGAGAACTGCCAGTTCTGGAAATGCCGACGGACTATCCGCGCCCTGCTATGCAGAGCTATGAGGGCCGCACGCTGCAATTGTTTATGAATATTGAGAAAAGCGAAGGTCTGAAACGGCTTGCAGCTGAAAACGGCGCAACGCTTTACATGGTTCTGCTTGCGGCGTATAACGTGCTTCTGCATAAATATTCAGGTCAGGAAGACGTGGTGGTTGGTACGCCGATTGCGGGCAGAAATCACAGTGACGTTCAACCGCTGATCGGGATGTTCGTTAATACATTGGCCATCCGCAGTTACCCGGCTGCCGGTAAAACGTTCCTTGACTACTTGAAGGAAATCAAGGAGACAACGCTTGGTGCTTTTGAACATCAGAATTATCCGTTTGAGGAACTGGTGGATAAGGTAAACGTGGCTCGTGATCTACGCCGTCATCCACTGTTTGATACGATGTTTGCTTTGCAGAATACAGAAAATGTGGAAATTCAGCTTCCGGGACTGCATCTGTCGACGTATGCCAGCGAAGAAATTGTTTCCAAATTCGATCTCAGCTTGGACGTCACCGAGATTGAGGACGGCTTGGAATATCTGTTTGAATACGCCACAGCTCTATACAAAACCGAAACGGTGGAGAAATTGGCTGTTCACTACTTGCAGCTGCTTGAATCCATTCTCTGCAACCCGTCGGCGACTATTGCCGAGCTGAACTTGTTAACGGCAGAGGAAAAAGAGCAGATTGTCGGCGCGTTTAACCCTGCGCAACCGGAACAGGCTCCTATGGCAGCGTTCCATCGACTGTTCGAGGAACAGGCGGAACACACGCCCGAAGCTGAAGCTGTCGTTTACGAAAACGATCGGCTGACGTATGTGGAGCTGAACGAGCGGGCGAACCGTCTGTCGGCCACGCTGCGCGCAAGCGGCATCGGTCGGGAGGAGATTGTTGGCATTCTCGCCGAGCGTTCGGTCGATTTGCTGGTGGCCGTGATGGCCGTCTGGAAAGCGGGAGGGGCGTATGTGCCGCTTGACCCGGATTATCCGGCAGACCGTGTGCGGTTTATGCTCGAAGACAGCGGAGCGAAGGTGCTGCTGACGCAAACGCCGCTGCGAGAGCGTGCCGAAGCCTGGCTCGGTGAAGAGGAACTGGCACTGGCGACGGTGCTGTATCTTGACGACGAAACGTCATACAGCGAGGAACGAAGCAATGTGCCAATGGACTTTGGCCAAGGCTCCAACAGTGCTCCCGATCGAGTCAACGGCAAGCTAACGGGGGCTGTGAACGGTGATGGCGAGAGTCATCCAAATGATGTTGATGTTGTCGGTATGGACAGCTTCCATGAAGCCCGTCCGGAGGATCTGGCGTACGTCATCTACACGTCGGGAACGACGGGCAAGCCAAAAGGCGTGATGATCGAGCATCGCAGCCTAGTGAACACGGCAGCGGGCTACCGACGGGAATACCGGTTGGATCAGTTCCCGGTGCGACTGCTGCAACTCGCAAGCTTCTCATTTGATGTTTTCGTGGGCGATATCGCACGCACGTTGTATAACGGAGGCACCATGGTCATTGTACCGAAGGACGACCGGATTGATCCGTCTCGTCTGCACCACTGGATAGAGCAGGAGCAAGTGACGATCTTTGAATCAACACCAGCACTGATCGTGCCGTTTATGGAATACGTGCATGAGCAGGGGCTAAAGTTAAGCGGTATGGAGCTGTTGATCACAAGCTCGGACAGCTGCAGTGTAGCGGATTACCGTACCTTGCAGGAGCGGTTTGGCTCGTCGTTCCGCATCATTAACGCCTATGGTGTGACGGAAGCGGCAATCGACTCCAGTTTCTATGACGAAGAATTGGCGAAACTGCCGCAGACAGGCCATGTGCCGATTGGCAAAGCGTGGTTGAATGCGAAGTTTTACATCGTGGATGCACATCTGAATCCCGTACCCGTCGGTGTGCTGGGCGAGCTGGTCATCGGCGGCGTTGGCGTAGCACGTGGGTACTTGAACCGTCCAGAGCTGACGGAAGAGAAGTTTGTAGACAGCCCTTTCACCGCGGGTGAGCGGTTATATCGCACGGGAGATTTGGCGAGGTGGATGGAGGACGGAAACGTGGATTTCATCGGCCGGATCGACAATCAAGCCAAAATCCGGGGCTACCGGATCGAAACGGGTGAGATAGAGTCGCAGCTGCTGCGGGTGGTAGGTATACGCGAAGCGGTGGTGCTGGTTCGAAGTGATGGGAACGGTCAAAAGGCGCTGTGCGCCTACTACACAACGGATATCGAACTGACGGCGGCCGACCTGAAACGAGCGATCTCCAGCGAGCTGCCAGGTTACATGATCCCGTCGTACTTTGTGGAGCTGGAGCATTTACCTCTGACACCAAACGGGAAAATCGACCGGAAAGCGCTGCCGGCGCCGGAAGAGGGAGCAAGTGCAGGGCGCGAATACGTGGCGCCGCGCACCGATCTGGAGACGAAACTGGTCTCCATCTGGCAGGACGTGCTTGGGTCAGTTACGATTGGTGTGACGGACAACTTCTTCGACCTCGGCGGTCACTCGCTGCGTGCGACGACGCTGGTCAGCAAGGTGCACAAGGAGCTGCACGTGGACCTGCCACTGCGCGATGTATTCCGGTACTCGACTATTGAAGCGATGGCTGAAGTGATTAGCCGATTGGAGCAGCAGGAGTTTCTTTCCATTCCGGTTCTGGATAAAAGGGAGTATTATCCGCTTTCCTCTGTGCAAAAGCGGCTGTATATCCAGCAGCAGATGGAAGGGGCCGAGCTTAGTTACAACATGTCCGGCATGACGGTTCTGGTCGGGCGCTTGGAGCGGAATCAATTCGAGGCGGCGCTCAAAGGATTAATCGCTCGTCACGAAGTTTTGCGAACCGGCTTCGAAATGGTCGACGGCGAACCGGTACAACGGATTTATTCGGACTTGGAGTTTGCCGTCGAGTATACAAAGGCGACGGAAAGTGAAACGAAAAGCATTGCGGATGCCTTTGTACGTGTCTTTGATTTGGAGCAGCCGCCGCTGCTGCGTGTGGGCTTAGTTGAATGGGAAGCGGAACGTCATCTGCTTATGCTGGACATTCATCATATCGTCACGGATGGCATGTCGATGGGTATCTTCATCGAAGAGCTGCTACGCCTGTATAACGGTGAGACGCTGGAACCGCTTCGGATTCAATACAAGGAATTTGCCACTTGGCAGCAGTCAGAACCTGTAAAAGAACGGCTGAAACGCCAGGAAGCCTACTGGCTGGACATGCTGGAAGGTGAACTGCCAACGCTTGAGCTACCTACGGACTTTGTCAGACCTGCCGCTCGCAGCTTTGAGGGAGATGTGCTGCCTTTCAGTATCGACAAGCAGATGACTGACAACTTGCAGCGCATTGCCGATGAGAACGGTGCTACCCTATATATGGTGTTATCGGCGGCCTATTCAATCCTGCTCAGCAAGTACTCGGGACAAGAAGACTTCATTGTAGGCACACCGGTTTCAGGCCGCACACATGCCGACCTGGAGCCGCTCATCGGAATGTTTGTCAACACGTTGGCGATTCGTCATTATCCATCCGGGGAGAAGACGTTCCTTGTTTACTTGAACGAAGTCAAAGAAACGATGCTGGGGGCCTACGACCACCAGGATTATCCGTTTGAAGAGCTTGTGAAAAAGCTGCAGGTGCCGCGAGATCAAAGCCGCAATCCTGTATTTGATGTCATGTTTGCGCTGGAAACGAAGGAAGATAACGTTCAAAACTTCGGGGATATCCAGATCGAATCTTATCCGGAAACGCATGCGGTTTCCCAATTTGACCTTACCTTGGTCATTTCGTTGCTGGATGAGGGAATGAACGGGCAGTTTGAATATGCAACGAAGTTGTTTACGCGCAATCTGATCGACAATTTCGCTCAGGACCTGCTCGTGATCATCACCCAAATTGGCGAACAGCCTTCGGTGCTGCTCAAGGATATTTCCCTGAACGGGCAATCCGAACAGGAGCAAGATGAGCTAGAGGCTATTGATATTATTTTCTAATCCTTTACACGGCTTGGGTGAAAATGGATCATTTAAGCACGTTATATGCGACATTCGGTATATTGAGGAAGTGGTAATGAAAATTTGTGGTGGTTTCACGACTTTTTTATCACCTGACAAAAGTATTTAAGTTATGTAACAAAGGGTCCTGATGACAGTTGTCATCAGGACCCTTTGTTTATGAACGTATAATTAATGTTAGCATCATCCATAGTCATTTTAGTCTTGAGAGTAGCTGTTGATTATGCCCAAGTTGTAATCGTTTCAACCGGGAGACGATAGGAAGGATAGCCATCTTTGGCTGCTTTACCTATGGAGATCAACATCACGGGCTGGAACCGTTCTTTATCCATGCCGAACGCTTCGGCGATTTGACCTTTGTCATAACCGGCCATAGGGTTGGTATCATAACCATGGGCACGGGCAACGAGCATGAGTTGCATGGATATGAGGCCTGAGTCAATGAGGTTCATGTCACGCAATTCGGATGCGTTTATGTTCGCATAATAAGGTTTTACCTGCTGCATCTGCATATCCATGATGTCTTGGGGCATGTACCCAAGTTCCACTGATTTGCTGAAAATCTCTTCCATGTATTCAACGTTGTTGGCATCGTAAAACACGGCAATGACAGCGGAAGACGTTAGTGCCTGTGTCTGGTTAAAAGAGGCCAGTGGTGCAAGCTTCTCTTTGCCTTCAGCACTGTCGATAACAAGAAAACGCCAAGGTTGCATGTTAATGGCCGAAGGGGCACGTGAAGCTTTCGCCAGTATTTCGGTCATCTCCTCGCGGCTGATCTTCACTTCAGGGTCGTAGGCTTTAACGGAATGGCGCTCCAAAACGATGTTATCAAAATCATTTGTTTTGTTGAATTGACCAGTAATTGTGTTCATATTGAAATCTCTCCTCATATCTATATTGGTGAGAGTAGGGTATAAATTATATCTCCATCTGTCTCACTATGAGGATTGTAAACTATGAAGTATACTTTATAGCAAGAAGAAGAAACGGGGGAAATACATATGAAGATTAGTGAAGTAGCGAACCATGTAAACCTTCCGATATCCACGATTCGTTACTACGAGAAAATAGGTATTATCCCGGATGAACATATGCTGAGAGATCATAATAACTATCGAATATATGCGCAGAGCATTATTCAGCATCTGGAAGTGGTCAAACAATGTTTAGCTGTTGGTTTTACGATCCATGAGATCCAATCTATGATCTCTAAACATGGGTTTTCAAGTAATGATCAAGCAAGCATTATCCAAGCGAAAATATCAGAAATTGAAGAAATACAAAATAAATTAGAGAATTCCAAACAAAATCTGTACGAAATTCTTAAATCGAATATCACGTGTGAGGATGGTTTTGGTAAGTATTAAGCCGGAAGTCCCTCTATAGGTTTTCATTCAGTACGTTCTTACATCATATCGATTCAATCGAGTACATATCGTCCTGTATACGCAGACTACCGGGCTGCCCAGTTTCAACTTTTACCTCCGTGGCAAATACACCAGGCATACGCCCGTCTGGGAACCAAGGCTTCTGTTTATCAATGACAATAAACATGCCTTCTGCATCACCCGTGGGGGAGAATTGTTTTCCGTCTCCGGCAAATGGTTCAAGTTGATAATGCTTATTCAATGTGTTCATCATCTCAGGAACATCATCGACGGGCAGACCGATTTCACTAATACATAACAGATGCTTCACTTCAAAAGCTTCATCGACTGCGTTATCGAGTGAATGGTGAGCGATAAATTCCATCAAGTTGCCGCTTGGATCATAAAAATAGAAGGCTGTTGCATCCCAGTAGGGGAAATAAAATTCATCTTGTCCATCTTTGGATAGCAATGAAATGTTACGGTCTTGAGCCCATCTTTTTGCATCAGCAAGTTTATTCGTTGGAATCGTAAATGCTACATGATAGTAGGGCTTCTCTTGTTCTGGTGCCTTCTTGAAAGATAGGACCGAGTTCCCCGCACGGAATGAAACGCATGTTGCATTATCCTCCACAAGATTCAATTCCATTAGTGTACCGTAAAACTCTTTTATGGCCTCGACCTGATGTGTCAACAAACCAACTTCTCTTATTATCATTTCAACATCCTCCTTTTAATCTCACCTTTGATTGAAATACTCGATTGTTTTCTCAATAAATGCCTTGGCCGATTGCGTCAGGTAACGGTCGGACCGATGGATGATCTCAAAGTGCCGGTATGGCGGATCGTCTGTAATTCGGATGCAACGTAGCGTGGGCTCATTCATGGCTTTGATCAGAGGGTAAGGCAGCAGTGTTCCTCCGACGTTGGCTTTGACCAGGCTAATGATGGAGGTTGCCGAACTGGTCTCCATGATGGTATTTAGGCTAAATCCATATTTACGGCAATAGCCATCGACCAATTCTCTGCCTGTAAATCCTTCGGGGAACATCACCGTTTGGATATCACGTAACTCCTGAATTTCAATTGTGCTTCGTTCAGCCCAATCATGATTCTCGGATACGACGAGTACATATTCTTCACTGCACAAAGGAATGCGCATAAGTCGGCTATCAGGGGCAGACGTGATCTCGATGCCGATGTCGACTTCATTTTCCAACACTTGATTTACGACATAGATCGACGAGATAACCTTCAATTGCACCTTGGGGAATCGGGCATGAAAATCAACGAGCAGCGGAGTGATACGGTAATCCAAATCGGATGGAAGAACACCAATAACCAATCGTCCCCGCTGATCATTCCGAAATTCAGCAAGCGCATCCTGGGTATTCTGTAAATGCCGGATCATCTGTACACAGTGCTCCAGAAACAGAGTGCCTGCCTGGGTCATCACAATCTTTTTGCCGACGCGGTCAAACAAAGGAACACCAAGTTCATCTTCCAACCCACGTATTTGTTGACTCAACGTAGGTTGAGATATGCCAAGTTTCTCAGCTGCCCGTGTAAAATGAAGCTCCTCACACACCGTAATAAAGTTTTCCATTTGACGAATCTCCATGAATTCACCTCTAATCATTGGTTTTAGTAATCATTTTAATAGAAACAATAGTATTGTTCAATCATTATAATGATCCTATACTTAATTCGTGCACCACCCGAAGATCTTGTCATTAAAGAATAGGATCTTTGGTGAAGGCAACGAGACTACTCCCATGAGGTGATTCATAATGAAACTTTTTTATATTGTATTGGCGCTTATTCTGGCTTCACTGAACTTAAGACCACCGATTACTTCCATTTCTCCTCTGATGAGTACCATACAGAATGATCTGGGTTTGAGCGGCATGACCGCCAGTCTGTTAACTACACTACCGGTATTATGTATGGGCATATTCGCTCCATTCTCTGTAAGACTAAGTAGAAGGTGGGGGAATGAAGGAGCCATTGTGCTGGCTTTAATCCTCATCGGGATAGGTACGGGTTTACGATTGTTCGTAGGCGCAACTCCGTTGATGATGTTCACTTCTTTTCTGTCAGGTGTAGGGATTGCATTGGCAGGGCCACTGTTGTCAAGCTTCATAAAGCAGTATTTTCCTAACCGAGTGGCAGCCATGGTCGGCATCTACTCTACAGCAATGGTGATGGGGGCAAGCATTAGTGTGGGATTATCGGTTCCGCTTCAGCAGACGTTGGGTGGATCTTGGAGAGGTTCTTTGGCTACATGGGCATTACTCGCAGCCATTGCATTGCCGATCTGGTTAAAATTAGCTTGGTCTGCGCGTACAGAGAGACAATCCGGACAAACTTCGGCTGTCATTCATGCACCACTTCCGGTGAAGAACAGGCGTGCATGGGTGCTGACACTGTTCTTCGGACTGATGGCCGCGATCTTCTATTCATTAACCGCCTGGCTTGCGCCAGCCATTCAGAGCCATGGATATAGCCAAGAGACTGCTGGCAACATCCAAACGTTATTTACATTGATATCACTGCCCTCAACGTTATTCATTCCCATGCTTGTACACCGATACCAAAGGCGTGTCTTCTGGCTTGTTGGATGTGCGATGTTGGAGTTAACAGGTGTCCTGATGCTGAATCTCTCTGTCAGTCCGTGGCTCGCGGCGATCCCGCTCGGTATTGGTGCAGGTGGACTGTTCCCAATTGCACTCATGTTGCCGATTGATGAGACAAACAATGCTCAGGAAGCGAGTAGCTGGTCCGCTATGACTCAATCTGGGGGTTACATTCTTGGAGCACTTGGGCCGCTGGCGATTGGTTGGCTCCGCGATCTAACAGGCAGCTTTGTGCAAGCATTTTATGGTTTGGCTATCATCATCGTGTTGCAGATTATCGTTCAAGTTGCTATTGGCAATAAAAAAAGTTTAAAAGTTAGCCAGGAGCAGAGCTAAAAGGCATGTAAAGTAAAATGGCTATAGAATTATGATCTTTATACATGATCCAACAAGTCCAGATAGTACTGCCTTAATGCTCTCTGTAAGATGATGGGCTCCATAATCTTAATCGATTTACCATAGCCTGCAAGATATCTCACTATGAAATCAAGCTCGTGAGGTTCGTACGAACCGACAAGATACATGTGTCCCATCTTCTCGATGATCTGCATAGATGGGAAATGTTCTTGCTGGAATAGCTCCATCCCGGCTTCGTCAATCAGGCATTTGAATGGAATTGCTTGTTCCGATGGTTTCCATAGGGATTGGGCATCCTGTGAATAGAGTTCCTTTACATGAGTTAAAGGTTCAATCTCCGTTGTTTCGGCTGAAATGATGCGGTCGCAGCGGAATACACGATAAGCTTGTTTTTGCAGATCATAGGCCTGGCAATACCAATAACCTTTCCTGGCATAGAGCGCGATGGGTTGAATGGTGCGGATATTGGTGTTTGCAGAAGATGGCCTTTGATCAGAGGATCTACGCTGATTAGCGTACGTAATCTGGATCACTATATTCTGAACAGCAGCCATCAACAGAAACTCCAAATGTGCACTGTCGCGGATCTGCTCGGTATGTTGGAAGTAAACCCGGTGTTGAATGTTCTCAATATCCTGTCGTTGCTTGTCGGATAACGCGCTCATAAATTTCTCATGAATGGTCCGGAAAGAGACTTGAAAGGGTAAGCTGGAGAAGCTGCGGAGAGCCTGCATCGCAAAATAAAGGGCATGAAGCTCCCCCGTATTAAACGAAATGGGAGGCAGCTGCATCTGTTGCAGCAGTCGATATCCGCCGTAGCGTCCATATTCGACATAGATGGGCGCACCTAACTCTTCCAATGAAGCGATATCTCTTAACGCGGTTCGTTTGGATATCTGGAACTCCTGCATGAGATCTTGCAGGGTGAACTGTTGTTTTTGATTAATAAAGCGTAGCATCTGGTTCATACGTTCTGATTTTTTCATATCAAACCCTCTTAATGGTGCCATAGATTGGCACCTTTCGTTGTTATAGTGATAAGTGTAATCCAATAGGAACAAGGAGGCAATATAATGAATTTTGAAGTGATACCATTTTTGTCGATGAACGGGGATGCGGCGGCAGCCATTGCTTTTTATGAGGAGTTTCTGGGCGCCAAGGTGATATTCAAGAAAAGTTATAAAGAGATGAAGGAGATGAACCCAGGTTTCGAGTACCCTGCCGGTCAAGATGAGTATATTACACATTCGGTGCTGGAGATTGGGGTTAACAAAGTCATGATTGCGGAAGAAGCAATGGACACGGAGAGAGCATGGCAGCTGGGGAACAGCACGTCACTATGTATTCAATCCAAGGATAAAGATACCATCGATCAACTGTATCATTCTCTGATGCAACATGAGGGCGTGAAGATACTGGTACCGTATGAACAAAATGAATTCAGCCCAGGATACGGTATTGTAAGGGACCCATTTGGCATTGCGATTCAGCTGTGTGTCACTGTGCACGATTTTTAAAATGAGTTCAGGCCCCCGGTTAAGCACTCGGTATGTAAACCTGTAACTAACTTAAAAACATCAAAAAAAGAAGAGCCATGGATATCATGCGCTCTTCTTTTTTCGGTTTCTATACACAGGTCGTTCGAGCAACCAATGTTAAAGCGGACCCCTTTTCGTGTAAATCATATAAGTACGGATGTCGCTGTGTACAAGCAAGTTCAATGGATAAAGGAAAGAAGGGATAACATGATTACGAGAGGAATTGACCATATTGGAATAACTGTACCGGACATGGAGCAGGCGACACTATTTCTACAACAGGCGTTTGGAGCTCAACTTGCCTATGACCATATAACGCCGGATGATCCCCCACAGGAAGGACCCGAGGCAGAGCTTAAATTAGGACTGCGTTCAGGAGCAAAGGTTATTCATATTCGGATGTTATCGCTCGGGGAGAGCGCTAGTATAGAGTTATTTCAGTACGCGAATACAGCGCAATCAGAGCCAGTTAGGGCATCGGATTATGGTTTGCAGCATATGGCATTGTATGTGGACGATATGCAAGAAGCTACACGACACTTCAAGGAAGCGGGCGGGGTGTTGCTAACAGAGCCTGGGGCGTTGACCGGTCATATTGAAGGTGGGAAAGGCAATCAGTTTGTGTATGGAAGAGCACCTTGGGGGATGCTGATCGAGCTGATCTCTTATCCTGCGGGCATTCAGTATCCAAATCACAGTGAAACGAAGCGCTGGACACCACGAAAAAAATAATAAAGATGAGACTGGATAAGAAACAGAACGACGCATGATAAATCGTTCTGTTTTTCTTGTATATAGGGGTTAAACGGTTATTAAAAAACAGAAATTATGTTACAAATACGTTACAAATACAGAAGTGTATACCTCTTTGCCTTATGTTACGATACGTACTAGTAGATACAGAGATATTTTACGGATAAGATAAGTTATAACGTCTCTTTTCTGGACGATGAATATGCTCCGAAAGTATGTTGATGGAACCCTTTTATCCAGGATATTGAAGAAGCATTGAAACGAAGGAACAACTATATATTTTGACTTCACAGGGTTGCAATAAAAATAAATAACAACAGGTGATCCAAAATGCTGCAAATCGGGTATCCATAGTAGAGCCATCTAGAACCTGATGGATACATATGTTGTTATGATTGTTTTTTGCTAGTTAAAGGCTGTCTATTATGGAATGAACTGTGGGGGTTATCAAGTGTCTATATTAGATATGGAAAAGAAAGATGTTGTCACCGATGCAATGGTCATCAAGGCGATGGAGAAAAGTCTTGCTATCATTCGATTCGATCTGGATCGCCGGGTAACCTACGTGAATGAAGTCTTTGCCCAGACGATGGGATATACGGTAGATGAGATGTACGGCATGAAGCATCAGCAACTGTGCTTCGGTCAATTTGCAAATACTCCGGAATATGATGCTTTTTGGAATAGCATATTTAATGGTGTCAGCTTCCAGGACAAGGTTGAACGCAAGGATGCAAAGGGGAATTCTGTATGGCTTGAAGCGACATATATGCCGGTGTACGATGAGACGAATCAGAAGATACTGGGTGTCTCCAAAATCGCCACCAACATTACCAACCGTCAGAACAACATTTCTGTCGTAGTGAATGAGCTGAAAACGATGTCTCATGAACTGAATGGGCAGGCAGATGTAGGTATTGAACGCAGTCAGGAATTGATGTCCAGTATCTCCTATATCTCAGAGGTGTCAACTTCTAACCGTGCAACGCTGACTCATTTGCAGGAACAGGCCGGATCGATTCAGGGCGTGGTACGAACGATACGCGAGATTTCGTCTCAGACGCAACTGCTCGCGTTGAATGCTGCCATTGAGGCTGCACATGCAGGAGAATACGGACGAGGATTCGATATCGTGGCCAAGGAAGTTAAGAAACTATCCGCAATGGTGGAGAGTTCGATTAATGAGATTCGAGATAGCGTGACTGGAATAACCAAGGAAATTGGCAATATCACAGGTGGCACCAAAAAAGTAGAAGAATATGTGGAGCAGAGCCAGAAGCAGATTGAGATCGCATTGAATGATTTTACAGCAATTGCTGCTTCAGCTCACTTGTTGGATGCCAAAGCGGAGCATGTGACCAGAATCGTATAACAATATATAGTAATAGCGGTTCCTTTCACAGGAACCGTTTTTTTGTCGTTCAGTACTCAAAAAAACGGGAATTATTGTGATCAAACGGGGACACAATACTTGGGAATACCTGCAGCTATGTCATGCAGAGAAATGTTGGGGTGGGAACATGTGGTCAACAATTGTATCCTACGTGCCGGATTGGTCCATATGGATTCAGGCATTCTTGGTCTTCATCATTCCAATTGGTATTACATTGAGCATGCGCTGGATCAATGCTGCCATTAAGCGCGGAAGCTTCTCTCGTTCGAAGCCATCGTCCATATCCTCGAAGGATATCTCGCCAGCAGCCAAAGGGCAGGGTGAAGGGACCGAAACAGGCCACTATGCCAATATTAAATTAACCGAAAAGTACAGCATAAATCTGACGAGTGTGAAAGAAAGCTTTGGACTCAATGCAGACGTGCATATTCGGGAATTTATTATTAGGGGAACGAATACACGGGCTGCGGTCATTTATACCGAAGGCCTGGTAGATCAAGACTTAGTTGATGATCACTTGATTACACCGTTGATGTTCGAAGGTGTTCCTCTACTTAAGCAGGAGGGTTTCCTTCATCCAGACAACGCACACTTACTGTCGGCATATCTGCAAGATCAATTACTTCCTGTCAGTCTGGTTGAGGAGACGAAGTCCCTCCAAGAACTCGCAGTTGGTGTGTTGTTTGGGAAAAATGCACTGCTGGTTGATGGTTTGCCAGGTGCTTTATTAATTGGAGCTCATAAGATCAAAACAAGAGGTATGAATGAACCCTTGTCAGAGGGACTGCTTCGTGGGCCTCGTATTGGTTTTACAGAGCAATTAAGCGATAATACAGGCATTTTACGTCGTTATGGAAGTGATCAGAGCCTGTTTATTAAGAAGTATGAAGTGGGTTCACGGATCAAAAAAGATTTGGCGATAGCCTATATTCAGGATATTGCCGATCCAAATCTCGTTGCAGAAGTATGCAAGCGAATCGAAGAGATGGATATGGATTCAATGCTCGAATCAGGTTATGTGGAACAACTCATCGAAGATAATACGCTGAGTCCTTTTCAGCAGGTACTGAATACGGAAAGACCTGACCGAGTGATGGGTGCCCTTCTGGAAGGCCGAGTGGCAATTTTGTTGGATGGAACGCCATTTGTATTAATTGTACCGGTGACCTTTAGCATGTTGCTTCAGTCTCCAGAGGACTATTATGAACGCTGGATTCCTGGAACATTTTTGCGAGTGCTGCGTTTTATGGCCGCGATGCTGGCATTGCTTGCTCCTGCGCTCTATATCTCGTTTATCTCGTTCCATCCGGGTCTTATTCCAACCAAGCTGGTATTGACGATTATTGAAACGCGTACCGGAGTGCCATTCCCCTCAATTATTGAGGTACTCATCATGGAGCTTTCAATTGAAATCTTGAGGGAGGCCGGGATACGCTTGCCCAAACCGATTGCGCCAGCGATGGGTATCGTAGGAGGTCTGATTATTGGCCAAGCAGCCGTGCAAGCGGGAATAATAAGCCAATTTCTGGTTATTGTCGTTGCGGTAACAGCCATCTCTTCCTTTACGATTCCGGTCTATAGTGCGGGATTAACGCTAAGGATTCTACGATTTGCCGCTATGTTCAGCGCAGCCGTACTCGGATTGTTTGGCGTGGTTATGTTCTTTCTACTTGTGTGTACACATCTGGCACGACTCTCAAGCTTTGGCGTACCTTATGTTGCACCAGCCGTTCCCTATCACATGAATGAATGGAAGGATTTTGTTATCCGTGCACCGCTAAATATGATGAGAATGCGTCCCAAAATGACTAATCCGATCGATGATGATCGGAAAAAATAAATGGAATTCCATCTACTGAAGGTCTGGAGGTGAACTAAGTGAATGGCTCCCAAGGAAAGCTAACCACGACACAGGCCGTTGTAATTATTGTCAATTACATGCTTGGTGCCGGGATATTGACACTACCTCGAACGACCAGCAAAGCTGTCGGAACACCGGATGTCTGGATTTCCATTATCCTATCTGGATTCATTATCATAGGTGTGGGAATAATTCTGGTTACCCTGTGTCGCAGATTTCCGGAGAAAACCGTCTTCCAGTTCACCCGTGAGATTACGGGCAGCTGGATTGCTTACATACTGGGATTGTCTATGATTATGTATTTCATAGTTATTGCCGCATTCGAAATCAGAGTTATGGCTGAAGTGACTGGGATGTATCTGCTCGAACGCACCCCCACCTGGGCGATTGTGATGGTCTTCATGTGGATCGGTGTATATATGATTTCAGGCGGGCTTGGCGTTATCGTACGTGTGTTTGAGATCATCCTTCCGATTACGATTATTATATTTGTGATTGAAATTTTGCTTAGTAATCAGCTATTCGAGATTGGCAATCTGAGACCCGTCCTCGGTGATGGGATTATGCCCGTTTTCCAAGGGTTGAAGCCTTCACTATTATCTTATACGGGCTATGAGGTGATGTTAATCATGACTGCCTATATGAAAAATCCGAAGAAGAGCAATAAAGCGATGACCTGGGGGATACTCATATCCACTATTATCTACTTGATCACGGTGGTGATGGTTATAGGCAGTTTATCGCTCGATGGCATCAAAACTCGAACCTGGCCAACGCTGGATTTGGTAAGAAGCTTCGAAATCCAGGGTCTGATATTCGAGCGTTTTGAATCCTTATTGCTGGTCATCTGGATTATGCAAATCTTTTCGACTACAGCAATTACACATTACTGCGCTTCGGTGGGTATTCGTGATTTGTTTCGTTCCAAAAAAATCAAAGGCATCATGTACGGCCTGCTGCCGTTCATTTATCTGACAGCAATGATACCCAAAACAGTGGATGATACCTTCGTACTAGGAGATATGCTAGGCAATGTGTCCGTATTTTTGTTTGGCATTTTACCTCTGGTACTACTGTTGTTAAGTCTGATTCGCAAAAAAGGAGGCAAGCATGCATGATTACATTCCGCATGTTGTTACGCTTAGCCACTGTATTATGCATTCTCTTAACGATATCCGGATGTTGGAGCAGTCGAGAGATAGAGGATCTAAGTGTCTACGTTGGTCTCGGGATCGATATCGGCAAAGAGACGGAATTTGAGGAGAACATCGCCAATCAGGGAGGAGGGTATTCCAAGCAGAACAATGTGACAGCCACGGTACAGATTGCTCCGGGTAATTCCAGCAGTCAGAAGAGCCAACAATCCGGTTCGCCTGCTTCTGGTAAAACGTCCTATTCCAATGAACAGCTTACCGGAGATTCCTTGCTGCAAATCTTTCGTCAGTTTGCACTGAGACGAGATCATCCGCTCATCGGACATCATCTGAAGGTTATCGTTGTGTCCAAGGATATCGCCAAAAAGTATGGTCTGGACCAGCTGCTGGATTTTGTACTTCGGGATAACGATATTCGTCCTAACTGTCTGGTGTTGATTAGCCATCATCGCGCTGTTGATGTTCTGACTTCAGATGATCCTTCCCGGATTCCAGCATTTTATCTTACAGGTATTACCGGTAATTCATACTTGTCCAATAAAATCCTGGACCCCGTTCTACTCTCCAAATTAGATGCACAAATGCAATCCGGTTCCAGCTTTTTGCTCCAGAATGTACTGAACTTCAATGGAGAGGACAAGTTCTCCGGTGCCAGTATCTTTGATGGGAAAACAACAAAATTCATCGGGGAACTCAGCCAAACGGATCTAGAAGGGCTATCTTGGCTCAGACCTAAAGAAAAAGGAGGTATCTTGAAGACATACAATAAAGAGGGGTTCACTGTTGTATATGAAATGAAGAAGAAAAAAACAACAATAATTCCAAAAGTGGTTGGCGATGATATTTCATTCCATGTGAAAACTGAATCCGAAGGCTGGTTGATGGAGGATTGGCGTGCTCCCGAGGAAGAGGAAAAAGGTGCGTATCTCAGTGAATTGGAAAAAGAATTTGCTGAACTTGCCAAACAACAGATTCGACAGTTGTTATACAAACTGCAGCATACCTATAAAGTAGATGTTGCGGATTTTCGGGATAGCTTGCGTATTAAAGAACCTAAAACATGGAAAAAAGTCAAAGACGATTGGGATAAAATTTTTAGCACCGTGCCGATCACCTATGAGGTAAAGACCACCATCACGAATCCGGGGTCTTCCACCGAATAGCGAGGTGTGCCATATATTATTTAATTGTTGACACATTCATGATAGATCGCTATATTAGTAAAAAATCATTTTCTTATCCAGAGAGGTGGAGGGACTGGCCCTTAGAAACCTCAGCAACAGATCTGAAGGATACTGTGCTAATTCCAGCGGGTGAAAGCCTGATAGATAGGAGCGTTTGTTTTTATTTGTCAGTAACGGCGCACTCTTTAGGCAGAGTGGGTCTTTTTTGTTTTTTCTGGATGAAGAAGTAGGGGAGCAGCAGGTATGGAGAACAACAACGACAAAGGGCATTTTCAGCGGAAAATGCAGGCACGGCATGTGGTCATGCTCTCTCTCGGAGGAGTCATTGGAACGGGATTATTCCTCAGCTCAGGTTACACGATTCAGCAGGCGGGACCACTGGGAACCATTCTGTCCTATCTGATCGGAGCCATCGTTGTATATCTGGTGATGCTCTGTCTTGGTGAACTGTCTGTTCATATGCCAGAGACGGGAGCATTTCATAGTTATGCAGCCAAATATATCGGACCGGCAACAGGTTACACGGTGGCTTGGTTATACTGGTTAACCTGGACTGTTGCGCTTGGCTCCGAATTCACAGCCGCCGGATTGCTTATGCAGCGCTGGTTCCCATCGGTAAACGTATGGATATGGAGCGCGGTTTTTGCACTGATGATCTTTCTGTTTAACGCTCTAACGGTGAAATTTTTTGCGGAATCCGAGTTCTGGTTCTCATCTGTAAAAGTAGTGACTATCGTAATCTTCATTATTATCGGTGGCGCAGCCATGTTTGGGTTCATTCCCATGGCGGATTCTGAACCGGCTCCATTTCTATCGAATATTACCGCATCCGGGTGGTTCCCTCATGGGGCTACAGCGATATTGATGACCATGCTTGCTGTAAACTTTGCCTTCTCAGGCACCGAGTTAATCGGCATTGCCGCCGGTGAGACGGAGAACCCGGAAAAGACGATACCAAAGGCTATTCATACAACGCTGTGGCGTTTGGTTATTTTCTTCATCGGAACGATTATTATCTTGTCGGCCTTGCTGCCCATGTCGGATGCCAGTGTACTGGAAAGTCCGTTTGTAGCGGTAATGGAGCGGGTGGGTGTACCCTATGCAGCAGACATTATGAACTTTGTTATTCTGACGGCGATTCTCTCTGCTGCCAATTCAGGCCTGTATGCATCTTCACGTATGCTCTGGTCTCTGGCTGACAAAAGAACGATCTCTCCGTGGTTTGCCAAATTGACCAAAAGCGGAGTACCGCTGAATGCACTTCTGATTAGTATGGTGGGTGGTGCGCTGGCCTTGCTGTCCAGCATCATTGCGCCAGGTACGGTGTATATTACGCTGGTTTCCATTTCAGGTCTGGCTGTCGTTGCGGTATGGATGAGCATCAGCGCTTCCCAATACATGTTCCGCAGACAATATATCCGGGAAGGACATGCGGTCAAAGATCTGGTCTACCGCACACCACTGTATCCGGTGGTACCAATTGTTTCATTTATATTATGCCTGGCTTCATGCATAGGTATTGCCTTTGACCCGACACAGCGAATTGCGCTGTATTGTGGGGTTCCGTTTATCGCAGTATGTTACGCTGCTTATTATCTGACAGAACGTGTGAATAAGAAAAGAGGACAAGTACATGACGCAAGAACAACAGACTAACCCCATGGAACAGATCCTTCGTGAACATCCGGTCATGATTCTGGATGGAGCGTTGGCTACGGAACTCGAACAGCATGGATGTGATCTCGATGATCCACTATGGTCTGCTCGTGTGTTGCTTGAGAATCCGGATGTTATTGTTCAGGTCCATGCAGATTATTTTCGAGCAGGAGCCGACTGTGCGATTACATCCAGTTATCAGGCGACGGTGGATGGTTTCCGCAAGAGAAGGATTGATGAACAGGCTGCACTGGAGCTGATCCGCAAGACGGTGGAACTGGCTGTACAGGCGAGAGATGACGTGTGGGCAGAAGTTCAGAGTAGTTTAGTAGGGAGAGAAAGCTCGACAGGTCAGCTTGTAGAAGCTCCTTCGGTACGTTCCGAGAACGTAGAGAATGAGGAGCATATAACAGATCGTACAGTAGATCGCGAAGGAGACAGTTTTCGTCCACGTCCAATTATTGCCGGGTCCGTTGGTCCGTACGGCGCCTATCTGGCGGATGGTTCAGAGTATGTGGGACATTACGGCGTGTCGGATGAGACGCTGGCCGCATTTCACCGTCCGCGTATGGCGGCGCTGATTGAAGCGGGTGCTGACATTTTGGCGTTTGAGACAATTCCTTCGTTGCAGGAAGCACAGGTGCTGGTTGATGTACTGAAGGAGTTCCCTCATGCGTATGCTTGGTTATCTTTTTCTTTAAAAGACGGGACAAGCATCAGCGAGGGCACACCGCTTGAGGTATGTGCACAGAAGTTTGGCTCCGAGCCGCAGGTTGCGGCGATTGGCCTGAACTGTGCTCCGATGGAAGTGGTGACGGAAGCAGTGGGTATTTTGAGCCGTACCAGCGATAAACCTGTTATTGTGTATCCGAACTCGGGAGAAGTATATGATGCAGCAACGAAGACGTGGAGCGGACAGGGTACCTGTGGCAGCATGAGTGATGCTTCGGAGCAGTGGGTTGCTGCGGGCGCGAAAATTATTGGCGGCTGCTGCCGAACAACGCCACATCAGATTGGTGCACTTGCGAAGAAATGGCGGAATTAGTTCATATCATGATAACAAGCCCTTCCACATCCTATAGAGGTATGGAAGGGCTTGTTTTATTGTGTTAAGGCATTCTGATTACATTATTCGATAACCAGTATACGTGGCGATGCTTCCCGAATGATTCTCGAAGAGAACCACGAGCCAAGACTGGCTGCAATGATGCTTAGACAGGTGAACAGTACCATTCCACCCCAATGCAGGATCAGTGGAAGCTGTACGATACCATAACCGGAAAGGACCATTTCGAGTAGAAGAGGCAGCAGGTATACGCCGACGAAAATACCCAGTATGGCTCCCACGGAGGACAGTATGAACATTCCCATGGTGAGCGACAACCGGATTTGACGAGATGTCATTCCCAGCGATTTGTATATCCCGTACGTTCTGCTTTCTTTACGGATAGTGATTCTACAGGTACTGAAAATAATGATGAACGTCACAATGATAAACAGCAATCCGATCAGACTCATCGGATAGATAAGGATGTTAGCGGCTTCCGCGTAAACCGAATCAAGCAATGTCTTCTGAGTGACTACCGAAGCAAAATCTTTAAATTGCTCATTTAATTCCGAGGCAACCATACCCGCTTTTGCCATATCGTTCACATTGATGAATATAACATCAAATTCACTATAACCCGGGTTCACACTTCTCATGGCATCAATGGTGATTCTGCCTGAAACAGACATGTTGGCGATCGCCTGATAGATGCCTGTGATGAGGAATGTACGCTTTTCTCCTTCAATATAGATATCGATAAGATCACCGAGATCTTTATTTGATGTTTTGGCTACACTTACACCAATGGCAATTTCATTCGCATGTTGTGGGTTACCCCCTTTTAACGTTTCGAATCCAAGTTCCTGATAACTCCCGTCCAGTACACTCAAGTTGAGACTGAGGGATTGGCCCTTCACTGTTGCAGAAGACTCCGGGCTAATTACACCCGTTGTGTTCCCTTGCCAGCCTGCATTGCTAATCCTTGTATCCTCTTCTAACGTGTGTTTCAATACAGTCTTTGGAAAGTTACCTTTGTTCACGACTACTGCTGCGATATTGGCATTGTCATACCCCCATTTAGCTGCGGTCTGTTCAATTCCGGTTATACTGGTCAGCAGAACATAACCCAGAACAAGTACGGAGGAAGCCATGGTGGCTAGCAGGAGTGTTAGAACAGAGCTTTTGGTGTTTTTGAACACATGTCTGAATCCAAGTACGGCGGTGACAGGCAGTCGTGTAAATCCGATCCAGTGTGCCCATGGCGAATTCATTTTGCCAGCCATCCGGCCGTGATCTGTCTCCGACATACCATAACGAATAGCTTGCACGGGCTGTATGCTGCGTGCCTTTTTGGCATATAACACAGTGAACAGAATCACTAGAGCAAATAGTAGTACGCCGGACAGTATGGCCGCATCCAATCCATGGACTGGAATGTTCTGATTCCCCACTCGAAGAGAGGATACAGAAATATTAATGATCCATTTGGATATCCATATACTGAGTGCAAGTCCTGGGATAATGGCTACGATGGATATCAATGCATATTGAATAACATAGGTGCCTATCGTTTTTCGGGAAGTCAGACCTAGTGATTTGAAGATTCCTATCGTTCTGTAATTGGCCAGGATGGCATCTGCAATCGTAAACCCGATGGTCATCAAAGCGATGGAGAGCATGACAACACCCATGAATATCATGATAAATCCAATAACCTGATTGATGATCAGATAGAAAGAGGCAATCGCCTCGAACTCCATTTTGGATTCCAGAAACGGAATACCTGTCTCACGATTGTATCGTTCCCAGTACACCGAATTCATGCTGTAATCGTTAAAATGGATGCCCATCATACGATTCTCGTTGCCAGTAAGTGTAGCGAGATCATGTTGATAATCGGTAGGATTCATCCAGACCCGTGCTGTATTGGAGAAGGGTGCCCCGTATGGTACATCGATCACAATACCCGATACATTCAATTCGAGTGTGCTTGAGCCAGTTTTGAAGCCGATGGTATCACCTACGGAAATATGATAAGCATTCGCCATGGACGTTGGAATCCAGACGGAGCCTTGTTCGGGAACTGTGTCGGGCGTCCCGCTTGAGAAAATTAGTTCATCCACACCCCAAGGCGGCGGAGGCGTATTAAACATGTACAGGTAGATGTTAGGGATGTGAGTTTCATTTAAAATGATGCCTGACAATGTACGATACGTTAGCAAAGGAGACACCTGAACTCCATCCTGAGAAGCCCACCAGTTGTGCACAGCGTCAGGGTCATTCAGTCCTTTTTCAAACGTCAGGATCTGATGAGATCCATGGGTTCGGGTATGCATTTCATAAAACTGATTGCCTGTGTTCGCCAGAATGACAATAGCTGTAGATACAAGAACTGTCGAGAGTAGCAGGAGCAGCGCAATCAGCGCATTTTGTATTTTGTTCCTACTCAGATACGACAAGCTAAGTTTAAACATGACTGCCATCGTTATTCCTTCCCCGTAACCAAAGCGAAGATAATCGCTTCACGATCCTGAATTTGATGTTCGTCATAGGTGTCAAACTCAAGGATTCCGCCAATCTTGCCGTCTTGAATATAGATCAGGCGATCTGCCCGACAGGCGGCCTTGATATCATGCGTCACCATAACAACAGACTGTCCTTTTCGATGAATATCTGTAAGGATATCGAGAACGGCTGTGCCATGTTCCATATTTAAGCTTCCGGTCGGTTCATCCGCAAAAATGATATCCGGCGAATTGATCAAAGCCCGTGCAATCGCAGCTCGTTGCTGCTGTCCTCCGGAAGTTTGGGATGGGAGGCGGTTACGCTGTCCATCAATATCCATGGCATTCATCAGCTCAGCAGCGCGGGATAGGATGTCCTTCTTTTTGTTTCCTGCAATATATCCCGGTAAAGCAATGTTCTCTTTGATGGAAAGGTCTGGGACCAGATTGATACTTTGATAGATATAACCGATCCGGCGGGTGCGGAAATCGGACATTTGACGTTCACTGTAAGCGTCAATCCGCTGGTCGCGAAAATAGACCTCACCTGCTGTAATCTGATCCAGTCCGCTTAGCAGATATAAGAGGGTTGATTTGCCAGAGCCAGAGTTACCCATGATGACCGTGAATTCCCCTTCATAGATGTCGAGATCAACATTACGGATGGCATGATGTTGTTCACTTCCGCTGTTGTACGTTTTGCACAGATTCTGTGCACGGATAATCACCTTTTTGGACAATTCGAATCACTCCCGAGTGCAATATAGGATTTATTCTAGAGGAGGGATGTTGAGGAAGCCTTATCAAATTATGAATAAAGTATTACAGCTGTTGAGTGTGGGCTCAGCAGATCGGCAGATAGAACCGGAAGGTTGTACCTTGTCCTTCTTTACTAGTAAAGGAAATATGGCCTCCATGTGCTTCAATAATGCTTTGGCAGATAGAAAGGCCCAGCCCTGTACCTTCCTGAACACGTTGTTCTGCATGACTCGCCTGGCCTCTGAAGTAACGCTGAAAAACAAACGGCATGTCCTGTACACGTATTCCCTGACCCGAATCGGCAATCGTCACATTCAAATGCTCAGATTCCAGTTCCATATCTATACGTATCGTGTCTCCTGGAGCTGTATGCTTGAGGGCATTGGCGGCAAGATTGGAGATCACCTGTTCAATTCGAGTGGGGTCGATAGCGATTAACACATTGGGGATGTAGTTGGGTCCTTTATAGATAAGCCCCTTTGTTAGGACAACATGTTCAATAGGTTTCAACATCGTCTCCAGTATAGGCCCACTGTACAACTCACGGGTTTCCACCGAAATTTGCCCCAATTCCTGAAGTGCATGAACTAGCAGATCCTCCACAAGGCGGGCTGTTTTATCCGTATGGGTTCGCATCACTCCCATATATTCCATCAGCGTCTCCTGATCGTTGCATAGTCCTTCCTCAATAGCTTCTATGTATGCTTTTATCGTGGTAATTGGTGTTTTAATGTCATGAGATATATTGGTGATGAGTTCTTTTTGTGCTTGTTCCTGCTGAATACGCTGCTCGCTCATATGTTTAATCTCCGTGCGCATTAGATCAAACATGGCATATACTTCGAGCAATTCATCGTTCCGGTTGTACTGGATTTTTTCTTCATAATTGCCTTTAAGCATGGATTCCGCATGTTGCTTCAATTGATGGATGGGAGAGAGCAGGTGTTTGTCCAGTTTTCGTTTCATCCAGAATAGAAATAAGCTCAGAATCAGTGACAGGAGCAGGAGTGCGCTAATCAATATAACCGGAAAAGTCATCGATTGCTGAACCGTAACCATGGCTTGGGGGATGGAAAAGATGGCATTGCCGATCTGACTTCCCGTGGGTCCGTCCATCACAGGAAACGCCATATCAAGCCAATCGTTACCATCCGCGGCCTGAGTGGCATGATGCAGATCATAATGAAGAGCTGTACGCAGATTAACTTGCGTCCCTTCAGAGGTGGGGTCGGAGGACAGAATGGCTTTTCCATCCAAGTTTAGATAGGTAAGCAGAACCCCGGTCTCTCTTGCGGTGGAACGTATGTCTTCACGAATATTTTGTTCATTAAGATGCTGATAATTTTGCTCCAAAGCGAGTAAGATTGGATTGACCTTGAGTCGAACCTGATTCAGGGACAGATTGGATTCGCCTGAATTTCGATCTTGTAACAGCATCATCGACAGTGCAAGGATACTTAAAACGATAATAATGAGAAGCCCAAGTGTTGTTAACAACCAGCGTTTGGACCAGCTGTTCAATGACATGTGGGTGCCTCCAATCTCACTTATTCGTAATTGAATTTGTAACCGACACCCCATACCGTCTTCAGAACGGTCGGATGCGAGGCATCTGCCTCAATCTTTTCACGTAGTCTGCGAATGTATACGGTTACGGTATTTTCATCACCGTAGGTTGCATATCCCCAGATGGCGTCGAGCAACTGGGCTTTGGAGAATACCTGATTCTTATGGCTTGCCAAGTAATGAAGTAATTCGAATTCCTTGGCAGACAGAGAAACTTCCGATCCGTTTAATGTAACTTTATAGGCTTTTTTATCAATCACCAGGTTTCCAAGATGCAACAGATCTGTTCTGTCTCCAACGGATGTCATACTGTCATAACGCCTGAAGTGGGCATTAATTCGTGCTAACAATTCGCTCAGCGAGAAGGGCTTGGTCATATAGTCGTCTGCTCCAAAGCCAAGACCAAGTACCTTATCGGTATCACTGCCTCTGGCACTTAGAATGAGGATGGGGATATTGTTGCGCCTTCTGATCTCTCGACAGATCTCGATCCCGTCCATGTCCGGAAGCATAATGTCCAGAATGATATAGTCTGGTTGAATAAGCTCCATAATCTGAAGTCCATCTTGTCCAGTGGCTGCCACGGCGGCTTCATATTGATTTTTGGTTAAATAATCTCGCAGAATGCGCGAAATATCTGATTCATCCTCAATGATGAGGACTTTGCGCTGGTGGGTTAGCATATGTATCGCTCCATTATTAGAGTATCTATATAAGATGTTTAGTTGGTTGAAACTGTAAGAAAAACCTATGATTTTAACTATACAGGTTTGATGTGGATGAGTCATGAGGGAAGTGAGTAAGTTACTTTAATGCGTAGAGAATAAAACTCAAGAGCCTTCTCTTTCTACTCGCGGCTGATGAACTAAGCCAAATAGTTGAAAGAGAGGCCCTCCAGTATTATCAATCAGTCAATCTATCTTCCTTCGAATCCCGCAGGTGAAGTTTTAACTTTTTTTCCACTTGTTGCTTTGACTTTTGATTTGTTTTTAAACATTGTAGGATCAATATCAAACATACTAATTGCAAGTTGATTACCACCATGAACGTGTGCGATTAACTTGTCATGCCCTTTAAAAGGAGCATAAGCTGCGGAACCACCGAACTCACCTGTATTAGCCAAAATGACAGGTTGGTACATATGATAGTTTAAAGCTGTAATCATGTTATCAAAAGTATCTACATCTTGATTTAGTGCAGAAATAACATACATATCAGAAATATCTCGAAGATCCGCGGCTTGCTCAAGGTCAGTAGAATCATAACAGATGGCACCTGCTACTCGAATTCTTCTGTTTCCTGATTTTTGAAACTCTACTAATAACTGATAAGGGCGGTGTCCTTGAATCTCCATGGACTCTTCATAAACAGTCATATTTTTTTTACCTTGCCATACGGTAACATCAGGGTCATCGTCAGAGTATAGAATCCATATAGCTTGGTTAACCAATACTTTATCTGTAGTTCTTTCTTGAAAGCAAACACCTGCGAATATACTAGCTTTAGTCTGTCTTGATAATCTTTTTAGATAATCGATATCATCTGCGTGAACCGAAAGTTCTGGAAAAACAATGAGATCAACAGCATTTGCAGCTTCTCGTTTATTAACGACAGAATTTGATGATGCAGCTTGCCATGCAGCTAAATGTTTATTTACTAGATGGCAAACATCAGCGATATGCCCACGGTGTTTCCTTCTAAATTCAGGTGTCCAGTAAATGGGGTTTTTCAAATTGAAATCTGACATGTTAGGAAGTAGAGATTGAACAATAACAGCCCTAAATTGATTATCTTCTTCTCTTTTTTTGTTGATAACTGGTAACACATAAACTGGAGTATTTGATAGCTTACCGTAAAGCTGCTGTTGTGTCTTTTTTCGACCTTTTATAATCTTCATTAATTCAACGCGTGTGGGTGCTTCACTAAAATTTTTAAGGTGTCTATCGAAATAATGAATGCCAGGCCACTGAAGCATGCGAAGAAGGAGCTCACTTAGCCAAGGTGATAGGGGTAAGGGTTCTGTGAAAACACCTTGAGCGAACACAGACATACCAAAACGTCGGGTAAACCATGTTGATTTCAATCCTTTGTAGCCGTAGGAGATCGAATGATCTTGTCTAATCAAATATGAGTGTGTTGTAAAGTCATATTCTCCAGTAATACAAGAGCGTATAATGCTTCCTAGATTATAGAGCCAAAAGTACTCTTCTTTTACCCAAGGCTTATCATATAAACGATCTAATGAAAGTGTAGAATTACTACTACTGGAAAGTGTGAGAGTAAAAGAATCCTTTATACTCGGATTTTGTATAGAATCAAATTGCTTGAACTTAATTTGTACATCTTCAAGTGAAAGTCCGCTTTTAGAATTCAATCTATTGTAGAAGCTAGGATCTAATAATTTTTCAATTAAAATTAGTAGTGCATTCTCCTGTTGGAAAGGATTATCGGGACTACTGATAATAGTTGCTAGGTTATAACTAGTTTTATTTGTTGATTTTTGTGACAGTACTTTTTTGATATTGTCTCTGTAAGCGATAGAAGAAAGCTCTGGTGCTTCGTACAGTACCTCTTTTTCTATTTTAATATGTTTGAAAACTTCACGCACCAAATCTGGTCGATTTATGGATAGCAACTTTAATGTTGTGATTTTTAAATCTACGCTCAATAAGTTGTAGAATTCAGACATCCAAAGTGCAAATCTAGTCACATTTGGTTTGAGTTGTTGCACGACTAGACTTGTCACAAGTCGATCTTCAATTTTCTGTATATCTACAGGTTCAATAGTTTCATAGAGCAAAGACTGATGAAGAACAACATAATGATCCATTGCTTTTAGGCTTTCCCAGTTTTTAAATGCATATGGTTGATCCAGGGAAGCTAGATATAGTGCAGCCTGCTGGTTTAGGTACCATGAGCATTGAGTTGCATTTTTTAATATTTTTCGAGCAAAGAGAGCGAGTGTCTCGCGAAATGCTTGAACATCTATATTTTGCGGATAGTCCTGTTTATGGCGATATCCTATCCAAACTGCACTTGAACAGAGGAGATCCGCTGCTACATATTCCATTGCAAATTTATGTTTTTTTTCATTGATATTAATTAAAAAAGAAAAAGGAAGAATAAATATTTTAGATTCTAGAGCATCAATAACTAAACTTAAAAGAGACGGATCGGGATAGAGATCTAGTCCGAATTTAAGTAAAGAGGAAAGAGCTGGATTCCTTGACCAAATGGAAATCAATTTGCGTGAATATAGCTCAAGATCATGATCAATACTTGCAACATTTCCACTTGTCTGTTGCGATGTATTCACAAAATCTTCTTCAGGAATGTTAATTCCTTTCTGTGTTCTCAGAGCATCAACTAGTCGCTTTGCAGCGAAACGTTTAAGTGTATCTGAGTTGACATCTACGTTTAATACAGAGATTCTCGATAGAGCGAGACTATTGAAATTGTTTTTTTGCTTCTCATCAAGGTGTTCCGAAAGTTGCAATAGACTATCTAAATCACTTATGATCTGTCTAATTGAGTCTATATCAGGAGTACCACTGATTACATTTTGAAGCATATTCATACGAGCTGACAACTCATTTTGGCTAGATATCTCCTGATAGCTTTGAATTTTTGTTTTGTCTTCATTGATGCACAGGGGATCACTATGTTTAGTAACTTTCATTGAACTGAGATGTGTGTGTAGACATAAGCCGACTTCCTTAGTAATTACGCTTATGAGTTCTTGAGGCAATATATCATCGCTTGCTTCAATAACTAAACGCATGTCATCTACATATCTACAATAATCCCGGATTCTAATCTTGTTTGATAAGTTTTCAGTTTTAATTTCTTTATGTAAAAGTTCACCAACTTTTTTATCGAATCTCATCATATATATATTTGAGAAAAATCCTCCAGCTACAAGACCCTGAGGCAAGCCTTCTGGTAAATCCTCAATCTCAAATATTTCCATTGATTTCATTTTATCATCAGGATCCCATTTCCATGAGAATATGTTCTTGAGACTTTTCCAGAATGAATTGTCATCTTTTAAAGAAAGATCAGTAATTTGGTATTTAGAAACGTAATCCTCGTATAACCGCTTTGTTTCGTTAATCAAGGCTGTTCTGTCTATTCGATCATAGAATTTCTTAAGATCAAGCGTAATTACATACTGCTTCATACTAGGTTGTGCTATTGAATTATAGTATTGGCACATAAATTTTGGCCTTTTTAAGAATTGTTGATAGTCTTCATAGTACATTCGATAACTTTAGAATTTCCCCAGCCAAATGTTGCCTTGTTTTTTCCGTCCATAGAATCCCAGTGACAGTGCAGTCGATTTCCATAACTAAAAACGCTTTGTTCTTGTGCTTCGACGAAATTATCACCGTCGGTAGGTCCCTGTAGAGTTTCAATTGCATCAGCCAAGCACAACATTGCTGCCGTAGCAATGGATTGGTCCCGAATTCCTATGTGTGCTAACGGGCGTAGACTAAAGTCCTCTTCAGTATCTATATCTGAAGTCTTATCTGTAGGTTTCCAGTAAACATTCCCTTCTTTAGGAAACTCCCAAGTAGAGGTTTTGGGCGCAGGTACCAGCATTAAATTATCGGGTTTGTACACATCCGTTTTTAGTTGCTCTGCCCAAAGATTAAGATTTTTTTCCAAAGTAATAGTTGATAGATCAAGTTCTAACACATCTGCATACCAGTTATGCCGCCTGATATAGCTGTGAGATTTTTTCCAAGCTTGCGCTAAGATAACAGGATCCACTAAATATTCTTTCCGTGGAGATAAGGCCAGGTACTTTTCATTAATGATTGTCATATAATTCCTCCATGTTTATTTGTTAAAGGCAGACAAATTTGTTCATATACATTAATTATTTATTTGTAAAAAGATGCAGATTGATTTTCATTATACTATATTGAAAAATAGTCTATAAAAATGGTTTAAGAAAGAGAAGGTAGTTAGAAATTAATAAAGTGATTGAAAAGCACATAATCAAAAATTATAAACACAACTATACATGTTCCAAATCATCAATGGGTTCAGGTTCCCTTTCCCGATACTCCGCCGGAGACACACCGAAGTGCGCCCGGAATACCCGGTGGAAATAGGAGTAACTTGCAAAACCACAGGATTCGGCAATATGCTCCAGTGTCATTTCACTGTATTTCATTCGTTCCAATGCCGCATTCAAACGGATCTCAATCGCATATTGAATCATGGTCTTATTGTAGTGCTCCTTAAATAAACGGACTGCACGTGACAGGCTGAGGCCCGCATAACGAGCCGCTTCATCAAGCTTGAACGTAACAGTGGCATGCTCCTCAATGAAACGTTTTAACTTCAGCGCAGAGGAAACTGCCCGATCGGTCTGTATATTCTCTTTAATTGCCCGGTCGATATACAGACATAATCCGCGTAGTAACGCATCCTTTAGCTCCGCATTTTCCTCAAGAGGCCCGCGACGTTTCTCAAGTAACATATTTCTCCACAGGCTGATGAGTTTGTCATCCAGTCCAATTCGGCTCACGGTAGATCGATGCTGCCGTTTCCACCAGTTCTCGATCCAGCTGCCCTCGCAGAACAGATAATAATCTCCGCTGGACAAACGTCCTTCCTTATGTGGTTCATCGACAACGAGATGGTAGTCGTCACCAGGCTTTAAGAGCAGCAAGTCCCCGCTCGTCATCCTGAATTCCTCATCCTGTACATACACTTTGCACGAGCCTTCGGTCTGCAGACGGAACAGATAGGTTTGCAGCTCGCCCTTCATATTATGAGTGAACGCTTTATAGTGGTATGAGTAGTCACAGATCAGTACAGATGTCTCTAACGTATCCAAAGATAAAATCCCCCAATATGTACATCCTTTTACATCATAAGTTTAACTTAACATTTAAACGAAAACGGAGAGGACAGAAAGAACCTGAAGAAACGGAGTGTTCGCCTTTATCACCGGATTTTATCCTTTTGAAAAGGAAATTAAAAAAATCTGGGGATAACAGCGATCGGAAGGTTGTTCTGTCATCGGAGTGCCAGTGTAAATATCTTCAGTTGAAATTAGGTACATTCAATTGATGCAAAATGATGGAAATAAAATTTGATCAGATAGTTCATGTTCTGACTATATTGTATATGTTCATTCTAGCCTGTTTTGCGTTAGGATGATACCAGATAGAGCAATGAAAGCAAATTTGAGAACAGAGGTGTATCCTACATGAAAAAACTTAATATTGGTTTGCAATTGTTTACACTCCGTGATGAAACTGCAGCAGATTTTCGTGGTACGTTGCGTAAGGTAGCGGCCCTTGGATATGAAGGTGTGGAGTTTGCCGGATATGGCGATATTCCAGCTGAGGAAATGAAAGCGCTACTAGATGAACTTGGACTGAAAGGATTCAGCAGCCACGTTTCACTACATGCAATGCGCGAAGACTTGCAAAAACAAATCGATTACCTGAAAACAATTGGCGCACAATATATCATTTGCCCTTACTTGATGCCAGAAGATCGTCCTGAGAATGCAGAAGGTTGGACCAAGCTATTCGCTGAGTTACAACAATATGGAGCTGAAGCAGCGAAACAAGGGTTGATCTTCGGATACCATAACCATGACTTTGAATTCCATGGCCAGGTTGGCGATGCCAATGCCTTTGATGCCATGTTCGCTCAAACATCACCGGAAGCGGTAAAAGTGGAAATGGACGTATGTTGGGTACAATTTGCGGGACAAAATCCGATCGAGTATATTAAACAATATGCGGGTCGCTTGCCGCTGCTTCATCTGAAGGACTTCAGCAAAGACGAACAGGGCCAGATGAAAACACTGGAATTGGGACAAGGTTCGGTTGACCTGCCAGCTGTTATTGAAGGCGCTACGAATGCAGGCGTGGAATGGCTGATCGTGGAACAAGACGTATGTCAGAATCCTCCGCTTGAGAGCGTATCCAACAGCTACAACTGGTTGAAAGAAAACTACCTGAACCAATTCTAATGGATCATCGAACCATGAAAAATGCTAATCTATTTGTCAAAGGAGACTTATGTACATGAGTAAAATTAAAGTTGCTGTATTCGGCTGTGGAGCCATTGCCGAGCGCAGACATATTCCAGAGTACGCTGCCAATGAGAACGTAGAACTTGTCGCTTTTGCCGATCCGGTTGTGGAGCGTGCGGAGAAGATGGCCGAGACTTACGGCGGTAAAGCGTATTCCAGTTACGAAGAATTGCTTGCAAACGAAACAGTGGATGCCGTTAGTGTGTGTACACCAAACTATCTGCATGCGCCAATGGCGATTGCTGCTGCAAATGCAGGCAAGCATGTATTGGTTGAGAAACCAATGGCAGTATCCACTGAAGAAGGCGAGCAAATGATCGAAGCTGCCAAGAAAAATGGCGTGTATTTGATGGTTGGACACAACCAACGTTTGATGCCTCCTCACGTAAAAGCAAAAGAAATTCTCGAATCCGGCAAACTCGGTAAAGTCTTGAATTTCCGTACATCGTTTGGTCACCCGGGTCCGGAAGGATGGAGTGTGGACGGAGCTGAAAGCTGGTTCTTCCGTAAAGAAGAAGCGATTATGGGCGCAATGGGCGATCTGGGCGTGCACAAATCCGACTTCATCCGTTATCTGCTGAATGATGAGGTATCTGAAGTGGCTGGTTTCATCAGCACACTGCACAAAGAAGGCACTAAGGTTGACGATAACGCAACTTGTTTGCTGCGTATGAAGAGCGGAGCGATCGGAACGCTCGTAGCAAGCTGGACACAATACAGAGCTGGAGACAACAGTACAGTGCTGTGGTGCGAGAATGGTGTTATGAAGATCGGAACAGTGGAAGGCGATGAAGTTATCGTTGAGCTCACCAATGGTACAGTTGAGACGTACAAAGTTGGTGCCATGGCTACCAACGAGAAACAAGTGCCGAGTGGTGTCATTGACGCATTTGTAGAGTCGATTGTAACCCAAACACCTCCAGCGATCTCCGGGGAAGAGGGCTTGCGTTCCCTGCAAGTGATCCTGGCAGCATTCGAATCCGAGAAAACAGGTCAGATCGTTAAACTGTAATCCAACCGAATGACATTGCAATTTCTAACATTCTATATGGCTTAATCTGCGATATAAAGGACTTACCTTCAGAGATGTGCTCTGGGGTAAGTCCTTCTGTATTTGTTGATGGAATGATTAATTTTCTTTAGATGCCAGCCGGTACATCACTGCCCAGATCCAACCATGCGATTTCAGCAGGAGTAAGCGTGATGCGTGATCCTTCGTCACAGGAGAGCAGTTCTGCCTGATTCTGGGCTCCGATCAGCGCACAGGTTGGGAACGTCTGATTCAATACATAAGCAAGTGCAATCTGGATTGGTGTTGTTTTCTTGGAATTAGCCAATTGTTCAGCCCGATGCAACCGTTCCCAGTTATCATCACTGTAGAATACACGCACCAGATCTTCGTTATCCCGAACTTCAGGTGTGAATCTTCCAGTGAAGAAACCACGTGCTTGGGACGACCAGGATAGCAATGGTAGTTTGGTTTGCTCATGCCATGCCAGCGTCTCTGCATCTGCTGACACACAGCCTTCCCAGAACGGTTCGTTTGCTTTGGCGAGACTGAGATTTGGACTGCTGAATGTGAAGCCCTTCAGGCCATTTGCCGCAGCGTATGCATTGGCTTCCTCGAGCCGCTGCCAGGTCCAGTTGGATGCGCCAATTGCGCCGATTTTGCCGGATTCAATATGTTCGTTCAGTGCTTCAAGAATAACACTGACAGGGGTATTGGGATCATCGCGGTGCAAGGCATACATCTCTACGTGATCTGTCTGAAGACGCTCCAGACTTTCCATCAAGTCACTGCGGATGGCATCAGCATTCACACGTGGCCCATTCTGGTCATGATGCGCGCCTTTGGTGAGAATGACGATCTGGTCGCGGTTACCACGTTCCTTCATGTAACGACCAAGGACTTCTTCACTCTGTCCACCACAATAGATATGTGCTGTATCTACAGTGTTACCGCCAATCGACAGAAAAGCATCCATGTTCGTAGCTGCTTTATCGTAGGCATTATGCACGAAATAATCGGTTCCTTTAATCAATCGGGAGACACGTTTACCTGCACCAGCAATTTCGATATATTCCATAAGTCAGTTCATCCTCTCAATTATAGTGTAATTCGTGTACGCTCTTCCGCTGAACGAAGGCAAGCTTCCAGTACTTTCATATTAGCTACCGCATCGGAAGGGGCGAAGCGCAAATCCTTGCCCTGAAGTACAGCACGTGCCATATCATCTCCCTGTAGAGAGTAGTGGTTCACTTGCGGGACTTCAATCTCTCTGCGTTCACCACCAGCCGTTACATAGAAGTTGGAACTGCGGTCCTGTCCGCTGATAAATGCCGAAGGGACTTCAATAATCCCGTCGGATCCCAATACCTCCAGCGTGTTGCGGAAGGCTGCCCACATGCTGCTGTCAAAGGTCACACCAACGTGATTATCGAATTCTAGCAGTCCAGAGGCCATCATATCGACTTGATCATGCTGTGGGGAGAACATGCCAATAACGGTAACTGCACTTGGTTCTTGACCAAGCAGCAGACGTGCTACGCTGATGGAATAACATCCGATATCATACAGTGCACCTCCGCCCCAATCCCGCCGAAAGCGGACATTGCCGGATGCATTGGAGTTATTAAATGAAAATGTGCTGTGCATGCCACGAATCTCACCAATCTCACCGCTGGCAATGATATCCCGGATCTGTTCATATCGTGGATGATGGCGGTACATGAATGCTTCAGCCAGATGCACACCTGCATCTGCACAAGCTTGAACCATCTCCTGAGCTTCCTGTTCTGTCAGAGCCAGTGGTTTTTCGCACAAAATATGTTTGCCTGCTTCAGCAGCCCGGATCGTCCATTCCCGATGAAGATGATTCGGCAGTGGGATATATACGGCATCAATGGAATCATCAGCGAGCAAAGCTTCATAACTGCCATAAGCCTTGTCGATCCCAAGTTTCTCGGCCGTCTGTTTGGCTTTATCTTCGTCTCGACTGGCAATCGCGGTTACTTCATTTAACTCGGATTGCTGCAGGCCTGGAATGACGGATTCCACAGCAATGCTAGCGCTACCAAGAATGCCCCAACGCAATTTTTGAACTGAATTCATGTGTTGTATCCTCCCGTTTATGAATGTATATTGTGATTATAAAGAATAGATCAATGAATTAAAATGATAATATATTGAAGTTAGTTAACACAATATTGTTGATCAAGGAGAACCGGCTATGATGAGACAAACCGTATTGCTTACCCTGCAGGATATTCCATATTTTTGTTATCCCGAGTCCGTTGGACATTATATGGACCACGTCCAGCATGCCGTGTTGCGTGAGGCCGGCGCACTGAACAACTTTAATATTCACTACGTCGCTTCGGGCAAGGGATATGTAGAAGTGGACGGGGTGGTGCATGAGCTTCGCGCAGGTCAGGCGTTTCTCTATTTCCCGCAGCAGCGGCAGCATTATTATAGTAGTGAAGATGATCCATGGGATGTACGATGGGTTCATTTTTACGGTGAACGTCTGCATGATTATATGATCGAGCGGGGGTTACATCGCAATCTATTGTGGACACTGCGGCAACGCAGCTCTTGGGAAGAGGCTCATCTGGCCTTGCTCACTGAAGCCGAACAGAACACGATGCTTCGTCCGGCTCAGCTATCCACACTGACCTATGCCGTACTCGCCGAGTTCGTGCAGCATGCAGTACCTTTAAAGAGCACACGTACCACAAGTAAGGCGGAGAGTCGGGTTCTTGCACTTCTTCCACAGATGCAGCAGGAAGCCTGTCAACCTTTCCTGTTGCAGGACTGGGCGGATCTTGCAGGTGTGAGTTCGTATTACTTTTGCAAAATGTTCAAGAGTGCTGTGGAGATGACGCCCATGGAATTTATCACTCGTTCACGACTACAGATGGCGAAGCAATGGTTACTCGAACGGCCTACGGCCAACATTGGACAAATCGCGGAGGAAGCGGGGTATCCCAATGCCAGTTATTTTAACCGCCAGTTCATGGCCCATGAGGGGATGACACCTACGGATTACCGCGGATTGTATCACAATTAACTCGTATCTTTTCGATGTTGCCAGTGCTTGAGGTATATTGGTTTGACACAGAGCTCAATCAAGTCTATTATGGATAAATTAAATCCGTGTATAATGAGGTGCCCTCATGAAATATTCAAAAGCGACAAATTATGCTTTGCATACGATGCTTCATCTTGTAAGTACTGCCCCCGAACAGCTGGTTAGTGTACACCAACTTGCAGAATTGCAGAAGGTATCACCAACGTATCTGTCCAAAATTTTGACCAAATTGGTTAAGGCGGGCATGATCGAATCAACTTCTGGCGCCAATGGTGGCTACCGGCTTAGTCGTAAAAATCCGGATCCTTCTTTCTTGGAGATCATTCATGCGATTGAAGGTCAGGCGTCCCTGTTCGAATGTTCCCAGAATCATAACGCAGGCTGTTTGATCCAGCAGGTGATGGTGCAGGCGGAAGAAGAGATGGAAAGTTTTTTGAACAATAAAAAAATGTCAGAACTGGCTTCCCAGATGAAGGGTGCACATTCCCTGTAACTTGCAGATAGAAGTGAACTTCAATCGACGTGGTTAACTCGTCTGGCACATAGGTATATCCAGATCTTTCCCCAACCTCGCGAGAGGTAAGGAAAGATTTTTTTGTATCGTTGTACCTAATAGAAGGCGAATGGTACAATAAGGAAGGTATAGTATGCATACATACATGATCCTAATCTTACATCACATTTTACATCTCTGGAGGGACAACACATGAGCCAATCAACGATTACAGGACTGGAACAATTGCTCGCGCTTGAAAACATTAGGAACACCAAGGCGCGTTATTGCCGCTATATTGATACGAAGCAGTGGGATACTTTGGGCGATGTGTTTGCTCCGGATGCAGTGGCCGATTTCAGTACAGAGGGCAATCCAATTCCGGTATTAACAGGCCGTGATACGATCGTACAAGTATTCCGTGATCTGGTGGATGTTGCCGTAACCGTGCATCATGTTCATAGCGCCGAAGTTGAATTTGTATCTGAGAACGAAGCAAAGGTCATCTCCCCAATGGAAGATTGGGTCACGTTCCCGGAGGGCAATGAGAACAAATCATTCCACGGATTTGGGCATTACCACGAAACTTTTGTCAAAATCGACGGCCAGTGGTACATCAAACATACAAGTTTGAAACGTCTTCGTTTGGACCTGTTTGAATAGTATAAGGATGGAATAATAATCACTTACAGATGCTTGATGCTGTAAGTGATTTTTTGGTTACAATGGAGACGAGTAACGTCCCTGAGTTGGATATCAGACAAAATGTGAGTGTTTTATGTGAATTGTAAGGTTATTTTACATAAAATTGAATTAATAGCATTGACGTTCCAAAAGTCATGAGTTAAGATACTTACAACAAATAAAATACATTTTATTACACAAATTGAAAATTGGGGTCTTTGTTCTTTCTTATGTATATGTATATTTCCGCTTGGCTAATTTGTTAATCAGAGGATGATGCCATGAACTGGTACGCATTGTTTGTACACACAGGAAGCGAAGAAGTCATTAGGAAATACCTACATATGTATCTAGGAACCTCCATTCGAGTTTTAGTCCCCAAGAGAAAAGTTCCGGAGAAGAAATCAGGTATTTTTGAAGCCTGCACCAAAAAGGTCTTTCCTGGCTATGTATTAATTCAAGTCAACATGACCGCCGAAACTTACCACTTAATCTGTTCTATTCCTCATATCATTAAAATGCTGGGAACTAACGCAAGCTGCACGCCAATCCCGGATCATGAAATGACCACATTGCTAAACCTCATCAATCCGGAAGATATTATCGATTATTCAACCGTATATATGGAAAATACCAAAGTTGTGGTGTTAGATGGCCCGTTGATGGGACACGAAGGCATCATTAAGAAGATTGACAGACATACGCGCAGAGCAAAGATATGGCTTCACCTAACAGGTAATGATAAACCCAGATTAGTTGATTTGGGTGTTGAAATTTTATATGCAAAACAAGAAAAATGATAATGTACTCAGATATGCTATGGTCACATACGACAACCAAAACCGGAGGAGCAGAATGAAGCTTAGGCACATTATGCAACCAAAGGAGTCATATGCATAAACTCTGAAATACACAACGTGTATCAACAGGGCGAAGCTGTGTAGTTAGGAGTGGTCCTGACTACATTTTGTTGAAAAAGGTATTCCTGAGACAGTACAGCGCGAGTAAGCTGCTGAACTGTTTTTTTGTTGTCTTCAAAAATTTTTTATAGTTTTCAGAGAGGGCTACTCACCTTAGATTCAGGAAAGGAAGACGTGATGCATGAGAAAAATGACCATTCGGGGTATTGGCATGTATGTGCCGGAATCCGTGTTAACGAATCAGGGGCTGGAGGCTATGAACATTAACGCAAATGCGGACTGGATTTACCATAATCTCGGAATCCGTGAACGAAGAATTTCGCATGAGCATGAGTACACCAGCGATTTGGCATTGGAAGCTGCGAGACAAGCTATAGAACAGGCTTCGATTGATGTCGAGGATATTGATATGATCATTATGGCGACGTTCACACCGGATCGTTTAATACCTCATCCGTCGGCTCTCGTGAAGGAAAAGCTCGGAGCGGACCAAGCCATTTGTCTGGATCTCCGCGCGGGTTGTGCCGGGTTCAGCTATGGATTATTGAATGCGTATTATACGTTCCAGGCTGAAGAAGATATAAGCAATATTCTAGTCATCGGCGCAGATACCTACTCGAAAGTAACTGATTGGCAGGATCGAGCAGCGTGTTCCAGTGTAGGAGACGGAGCAGGGGCATTTGTCTTACAGGAATTAGATGAGAATGATTCCTATCACAGCGTTTTTCTGAACGGAATTATGCATCACGAGAATATGGAAGATATCAGTTATGGAACACTGCCTGTTCATTATGGACACATTTCTGATGGATCTGCTTCCGTCTATACGTCCAATGGTCGATATTTATATGAACAATTGGTCAGAGGTATTCCGCGGCTCGTGAACCGTCTTTTGCGCAAAGTAAAATGGAATATGGGGGAAGTAGATTTGTTTATTTTCCCACAAACAAACAGTAATCTGATTAGAGAACTGGCCGTTGCCTTGGGTATCCCACAAGAAAAGGCCTATATGACGATGGAAAAATACGGGTATACCTCTAATGCTTGCTTGCCAATTGCGGTGACCGAGGCTGTGAATCAAGGGGCACTGAAAACGGGTGACCGTGTCGTGTTGGTTGGGGCTGGGGCTGGAACGTATTATTGCGCTACAGCAATCAGATGGGGAGAAGTCGTGTAAGTGGAGAGGAGATTATATGGCCAAGATGCGATTATATTGTGTCCCTTATGCAGGAGGGTCAGCATCAATATATAACAAATGGAAAAAGGGGTTATCCGAGTCCATTGTGCTGAACCCTGTTGAACTTGCAGGACGTGGATTGAAATTCTCTAAGCCGCTCTATGAGAGTATTCAGCAAAGTGTAGATGATGTATTTGATTATATATCTCGCGATTTGCCAGATGAGGAGCCATATGCTCTATTTGGACATAGTCTCGGAAGTCTGATTATCTATGAACTGTATAACAAAATGCATGAAGAGCAGTTCAGGAAACCCATACACATGTTTTTCTCGGGGCGAGAGACACCGGATTATAAAAAAGACCAGGTCTATTACCATTTGCCCGAAGGACAGTTCATAGACCGCATTAAGGAAATGGGCGGTACCCCGGATGAGTTCTTTGAGAACCAGCAACTTATGGATATGTTCATCCCCATATTACGTAAGGATTTGGAGATGAATGAGACGTATACTTACGAAGAGAAGCCTTATAAACTGCAATGTGATATCACGATACTGAACGGAGCAGAGGATGAGGGCTACATTCTGGATTGTGCAGAACATTGGAGAGGTTATACGGAACAAGGAAGTGCCGCCCGGATATACAAAGGGGGGCATTTTTATTTATTCGAAGGCAGTATGCATCGGGTTACCAGCATGATCAATCAGACATTAACAAGTTATATGGAGTAGATCCTATACGGAGGTGAGGTGTCCAATGAATCAACGGCAAATTACACCAATAGAACAGCTGGAGGCAACCATTCTGGACGTATTTCATGTGGTGCTGGGAGCCGATGCGGGAGTCACCACCACGATTAACTTTTTTGACTTGGGGAGTGATTCGCTGCTTCTTGCTCAGATCTATAATCAACTTGAAAAATTATATCCAGCTCAAATTACGTTAACCAATATGTTTGCCTATCCTACGATCTCCAGACTTGCGAAATTCATCGCAGATCAGGAAGGCATGGAACTGGAAGCCTATCCTGTTCCGTTGGATTACATGCAGAATACAGGACAGGTCCTTCAAGACCATCGATATGAATTCAGGATCGAGAAGGATCGCTTTAATGAAATCAGAGACTTATCCAGAATTGCAGGTTGCACGCCTGTGGAATGGTTGTGGTCTTTGTTCGCATATCTGTTGACGGAGATTGGCAATCAGCCACAACTTACGGTCTATACACTGATTTATCGAATGAACCATATCAGTTCCATTTCGCTGGATGTGCAAGAGGTACAGGATTTTAATGAGTTGTTTGTTATAGCGAAACAAGCTTTACATACAGCAGACGAACAGCCTGGTCACCATATCCAGGATCTGGTTAGAACAGGTATGAAATCACAACATGTCGCCATTCGTCCGCTATTCTATGAGGCTGATTATGTCAGTGGAGGCAGGGTGGCGCTGGAGGAGCTGTTTGATGTCATCTGTGAAATTCAAAATGAAAAACGAAATATGCTGGTAACGATGTATTGCAAACCCCGAATGAACACCATTCAATGGAATCTTTTTTTCAGAACCTATGATCAAATGCTTGCCAAAGTGTTTGAAAGTCTCCGCCCAGCGGCTGAAAGGGGATAAATAATGAAAAACAAACTGATGGATTTCAGTGAACTGGGTATTCGTGACACCAATCAGACGGAGTCGTCTGGTCAGACGCCTCCAGCCCCAACTACAACTGCCATCCGTCCGGGTGATATCGCCATCGTTGGACTCAGTGTTCGTATGCCCTTGGCAGATGATGCGGAACAATTCTGGGATAACTTGTTACATGGTCTGGATTGTACGAGGGATCTGCCGGAGCAGCGACGCCAGGATGCCGATAATTATATCTCTCGTAAAATGAACACTGGTGAAGATGCCCAATACTTGGACGGTTCTTATCTGGAACATATCGATACCTTTGATTATCCTTTTTTTCGATTTACACCGAAAGAAGCCAGTTTGATGAATCCGGCCCAACGTATCTTTATGGAGACGGCTTGGGCCGCTTTTGAAGATGGAGGATATACCAGTGAGAAGCTGGCGGGCAGCAACACAGGAGTATATGTGGGATTGGTCTCGGATCTGGAAGGTTATCGGTATAAAGAAATGATTCATGATGTGGAACCACAGTCTTTGCCGATCTCGGTCACAGGCAATTTGTCTTGCATTTTACCCAGCCGTCTATCATACCTTCTTGATTTGAGAGGACCGAGTATGGTGGTGGACACGGCCTGTTCTTCATCTCTGGTTGCAGTCCATCATGCCTGTAATGCCATTCGTTTGGGTGAGTGTGACATGGCGCTGGCAGGAGGCGTAAAACTGAATGTGCTTCCTCTGGACAAGGATTACTACCGAATGGGCATCGAATCGTCCAATGGCATGACACGTCCCTTTGATGATAGCTCAGATGGTTCCGGAATAGGTGAAGGTGCGGCGGTTATTATGCTAAAACCACTTCAGGATGCCATCAAGGACAAGGATCAGGTATATGCGGTCATTAAGGGCAGTGCCATTAATCAGGACGGGAACTCCATGGGGATTACAGCGCCGAATGCCAGAGCCCAGAGTGAGGTCATTGTGAAGGCGTGGAAAGCTGCGGGGGTCGACCCTGAAAGTATTTCGTATATTGAAACCCATGGAACAGGGACTGTCTTGGGGGATCCGATTGAAATCGACGGCATTAAGGGGGCGTTTGAGCAATACACCGATAAGAGGCAATTTTGTGCTATCGGTTCAGTAAAGTCCAATATCGGACATTTGTATGAAAGCGCTGGCATTACAGGGCTTGTTAAATCTGTATTGTCCTTAAAAAAAGGGATTTTACCAGCGGTTCAGCATTTTGATCGCCCCAATCGCAATATTGATTTTAGTGGAACGCCTGTGTATGTGAATACACGTAACCGGATCTGGCCTGCTGAGGGTGCACCTGCGCGTATGGGTGTCAGTGCATTTGGTTTCAGCGGAACCAATTGTCATCTCATACTGGAGCAGGCGGGTGCAGTGGAAACCACCAGCGAAACTGAGATGCGGGAGTATCTGTTCCCCCTTTCAGCGAAGACGCTTCAATCACTGCAACAATATATATCCAAATATACGAAGTATCTGAAAACAACCGATCACACGTTAGCAGATATATGTTACACGGCAGGCACATCCCGAACCCATTATGAACACCGTCTGGTACGGATTGCTTCAAGCAAAGAGGAGTTGCTCGCCCAACTGGTTGCACTTGAAGAAGACGGGTTGCACTCCATTCGAGAGCAGCCAGTCCCGGAGTCGAATCAACTGCATTTAACGGATCATTGTGAAACCTATCTTGGTGGTGGGGAGGTAAGTTGGCCAAGTCTGTATTCGGGTGAGGATGTTCGCCGAATCAGCATTCCAACGTATCCATTTGAAGCTCATCGGTGCTGGATTGAGCTATCTGCTCCTTATACCCAAACCAAGACAAGTGCCATCACTATGGAGAACATACACCATTATGAGTTGGGCTGGGTCTGTGAACCGGAACGCAATTCAGATCGGAAGTTATCGGAAGGTCATGTCGTTATTTTTATGGATGAAAAAAGAGAGGACCGCTCTCTGCGTAAGGCACTACAGAAGCAGGGTCGTCAGCTCATTGAAGTGTTTGATGGACCTTCATTCCTTCAAGTATCTTCCGGGGAGTACGTCATTTCACACCAGCGTGAGAGCATGGAGCAATTATGGGCTCACTTGGGAGAATTGATGATCACCCAGATCATCTATATTCAACAGCAACAGTCCTTTCATCCATTTTTCTATCTTCTTCAGGAAATGATCCGTACGAAATCGTCGGAGCCTGTTGATGTGGTGTTGTTGACGAATCCAATCCATTCCATTACCGGAACCGAAGAAAATGTATTTCCTCAGGCTGCCCTGATGTTTGGTCTGGGTTTGGCTGGGCGCAAAGAAGACTCACGTCTGCAATGCCGTTCCATCCAAGTGGATGCGGAAACTTCGCTCCAGGATATTCTGGCCGAACTGGATCATGAAAGTGATGATTATGGTGTAGCTTATCGTGCGGGCACTCGTTACATTCAGCAGTTTGAAGCGATGGACCCTAGTCAATATCCTAAGCGGGACTACAAGATTCGCAATGACGGATTGTATCTCATTACTGGCGGACTGGGCGGTATTGGGCTGGAGATTGGATTACAACTTGCGGAGCGATACCCGGGAATCACACTTGCGCTGGTGAATAGAACTGCGCTTCCTACTCGAGGGGAGTGGGACAGCATTGTAGCAGCAGATTCCAACGATGCGTTAGTTCAGAAAATCCGATCTGTGCAACAAATGGAGGCTGCTGGGGCCACGGTTCTCTCTTACCAAGCAGATATTTCAGATGAAGCATCCATGCGAGTCATTCTGAGTGAACTGCGTCAGCAATACGGCCGCATTGCAGGTGTCATTCATGGGGCTGGGGTCGCTGTAGGTGGAGATCATCCGCTTAAGGACAGAACGATAGAAGAAGCTGAATGCGTATTACGCCCTAAAGTGCAAGGAACCCAGGTTGTGGATCAACTCACCAGAGAGGACAATCCAGACTTTTTTGTGATGTTCTCATCCATTGCAACGTTATTCAGCGGGCCGGGACAGGCGGATTATGTCGCTGCCAATGCGTATCAGGATGCCTACGCAGCCTACCGCAACCGGGAGTTGGACGGAACGATGACCGTCAACTGGTCTACCTGGAAAGAAACAGGCGCAGCTGCTGCAACCGGGTACGGAGTGGACACCTTATTCAAAGCCATGACCAATAAAGAGGCTCTGGCGTGGCTGGATCAGGTGGAAGGGCGTCAGATTGAACGTGTATTGATAGGACAGATGTCAACAGACCGTGGCATGTTGAAGATGATCCGAAACTATCCATTCAGACTTTCTCCTGAACTGGAGAGCTGGATTGATTCACGTTTACAGCGGGCATCATCACCGAAGGCTCCAGTTACCCCGCAAAGTGTAGCCCGACAGGATGCCGTACTGAATGGTGCGGATGACGGAGAATACACTCCATGGGAGAAGCAGGTTGCGGATGTGTGCCAAGCCGTACTGGGCTTTAATGAAATTCATATTCATGACAGTTTCTTCGAACTTGGAGCTGACTCCATTCTGGTGAAACAAATGTATGCACAACTTGACCGACAGTACCCGGGTGTACTCGTCGTTGCAGATCTGTTCGAACATCCGTCTGTGCACAGACTGGGTGGATATCTGGCTGATAAAACAGGCAATAAACGGGAGAGCAAGCAGGTAGAGGTGTCCTCAAGTGGTGCAATTGCACTGGATGAGGAAGTCCATTCTCTTTTTGATCAGTTGGAAGATGGCAAGATCAGCATGGAGGATATGCTCAAAGGATTAAAACATATCTGATATGTAAGGGGACGATACATTGGAACAGTTGCTTAAATATATTATTGAGAATACGTCTGGTGGCAAAATCGACAAAAAAACGGCGATTGATATGATCACACTGTTGAAACAGCAGAAAAAGAACACTCGTGAAGATATTGCCATCATCGGTATCTCTGCGCATATGCCCATGGCTGATCATGTGGAGGAGTTCTGGAGCAATATCGAGAACAAAGTGAATTCCATTGTGGAGTTCCCTGAAGCGAGACAAGAGGATGTTCTGAAATATGTACGTTTCAAACAGCAGGATGAAGACGGGTTGAGCTTTATTAAAGGCTCTTATCTGGATGAAGTGGACAAGTTTGATTATCGCTATTTTAAGCTGACACCCAAAGAAGCAGCCCTGATGAGTCCTGACCAGAGAATTTTTCTCCAGACAGCATGGGAAGCTGTGGAAGATGCAGGTTATGGAGGTGCGAGGTTATCCGGCAGCAATACCGGATTGTATGTAGGATATTACAGCAGCACCCGAGATAATTATGCCAATATTATCGCCGATGTAGAACCGGAATCCATCTCCATCTCGGTAACGGGCAATGTGACGGCGGTACTGGCAGGAAGAATATCCTATTTGCTGAATTTGAAAGGCCCCAGCATGGTGGTGGATACCGCATGCTCCTCATCCCTTGTTGCCGTCCATATGGCCTGTCAGTCGATCCGAAGTGGTGAATGTGATGCAGCGATAGCGGGTGGGGTGAAGGTGAATACGCTCCCTGTTTTTAATAAATATGAGCAATTTGGCATTGAGTCCTCGGACGGGGAGACGCGGACATTTGATGATGCCTCAGATGGGGCAGGTGTTGGTGAAGGTGTGGCCGCCATTCTTCTAAAACCGTTAAGTCGGGCCATTGAAGATGGGGATCATATCTATGCCATCATTAAGGGTACTGCTGCCAATCAGGACGGAACCTCCATTGGGCTGACCGCACCGAATCCACGGGCCCAATCTGAAGCGATTGTGAAGGCTTGGGAAGAAGCGGGGATTGACCCCGAGACGATCCGTTATATTGAGGCCCATGGTACAGCAACAGAATTGGGAGATCCGATTGAGATTAAAGGGATTACCAACGCTTTCGAACAGTTTACATCCAAAAAACAATTTTGCGCGATTGGCTCTGTGAAATCCAATATCGGTCACTTATATGAATGTGCAGGCGTAACAGGGCTGCTCAAAGCAGTGATGGCCTTGAAACATCAGAAGCTGCCGCCGTCCCTTCATTTTGCCAAACCCAACCGCAACATCCGATTTGAACAAACGCCAGTGTATGTGAATACACAACTCAGACCCTGGGAGGCGGAAGAAGGAATTCCGCGCAGATGTGGTGTCAGTGCTTTTGGATTCAGCGGAACCAATTGCCATGTCGTGCTTGAGGAAGCTCCGGCTGTTACTGTACAAGACCCGGGAGATGATCTGGGTTCAGGCAAGCATCTGTTTGTGTGTTCGGCTCAGACGGAAGAAGCACTGGTTCGATTGCTCCAGCGGTATGAACGTTTCTTGAAGGAGAATCGTGAAGCTCCTGTTGCGAGTGTGTGTTATACGGCAGCTACAGGACGTGGACATTATGAACATCGCTTGTCCCTGCTTGTGGAGGATACAACTCAACTGATCCACTTGTTGGAACAACCTTGGGCACAATTGAAGACACAAGAAGGAGTCTATGCCGGTGCTCCTGCTCCTAAGCCTACGGGAGCCGAGCGAATGGATTCGGAAGAACGTGAGCGCACCAGACGTCAATCATCTCAGGCACAAGAGAGGATCAAAGAACTGGCTGCCAGTCTACTTTCGTGGGATGAAACAGCACTCGGGGATTTGGCTGTACTCTATGCTGAGGGTGCAACGATGGATTGGGGACAGCTATATCAAGGGCGACAGGTCCAGAAGCTGAGTTTACCTACGTATCCGTTTGAGCCCAGCAGATGCTGGATTGATATTCAGGACCCGTCAGCTGTTTCGTTAAAAGACTACTTTCATACCGTTCGCTGGGTAGAGGATCGTGGGGATGCGACTTCGGATACCTCGGCACCTTCCTCTTCAGGCACAGTAATGATTATCGGTAACGGAACCGAACTGGAACAGGAATTGTCGGCTGGGCTGAAAGGCGAAGGCAGCCGGGTAGTCCATGTGAGACCGGGTGACCAGTTCCAGCAAATATCGGAGGACCAATACGAAGTTGGCGGAGATATGCCGGGAGCTTATTCGCAGCTATTAAACATGTACACAGACGGTGAAATTACTGAAATCATCTATATGTCCATGATGGGGAGTTCATTCTATCCCGAAGATTTGGCATCTATTGAAGCCAGGCAAAAGGAGGCTTTCTACTCACCTGTCTATCTGGTTCAGGCACTGATGAGCAAAGGCTTCGCCGAAGAGATTCATCTGAACCTGATTGCTGAATACGCCGGACACGTCACAGGCAGAGAAGAGAGGATCACCCCTCATAATGCACTCTTGATGGGACTGGGTAAGGTGATCCAGCAGGAGTATGGACATATTCGGAGCAAATTTGTAGATGTGGATCAGTCCATATGTGCGGAGGACATCCTCAGGGAAAGACATATAAACGGTGAAGCTTATGCTGTTTCGTATCGTGAAGGACAGCGTTATACGGAGACGTTCACAGAGATAGACCTTAATGAAAGTGAGAGCGTGCCTTTCGAGGTGCGTCCAGATGGTGTATATCTTGTGACGGGTGGTACAAGCGGTATTGGTCTGGAAGCAGCACGGTTTCTGGCTTCTTCGAAGCCAGTGAAGCTGGCGCTTGTTGGTCGGACACTTCTTCCAGCAAAGGAAGAATGGGAAGGCATACTGCAAACAGGCCAAGACTCCCGCTGTACCAAAATGCAAGGCATCCTTGAACTGGAAGCATTGGGTGCAACCGTTCATTATTACAGTGCGGATCTGGCCGATGTTGTGGGCATGATGGAAGTGATTCAGGATATCACTCACCGCTATGGAAATATAAATGGTGTTATTCATGGAGCAGGTATTCCCGGAGACGGATTTTTATATCGCAAAAGCGATGATGAGTTCCAGACCATTCTTGGACCCAAGGTGAAGGGAACCTGGATTCTGGAGAAACTGACGCGAGATCAAGACATGGACTTTATGGTATTGTTCTCCTCCGGTATATCTGTCATCGGTGAAATTGGACAAGGCGATTATACGGCTGCCAATTGTTATTTGGACTCCTTCGCGGCATGGAGGACGGGACAGGGACGTAGAACACTTTCCATTGATTGGGTATCGTGGAAGGAAACTGGAATGTCCGTGGAATTTGGGATCAATGTGGATGGCATGTTCAAGACCATTCCGACAACGGATGGGATTGCAGCGATGGAAGCGGCCATGAGCAGACGGCTCTCCCGAGTGTTTATCGGTGCAATGAATTATGGAAGCAAACATCTTGCTGCACTTGGGCAGTTCCCGTTCCGGTTGTCTGATAAGCTGGAAGCCGGAGTGAAGCGCAGCAAGGAAATCGCTGACCAAGGAGCGCAACATCGTCCGAACCGAACCATACCACAGGAGAAACATACGGGGCCCGTAGATCTTTCCGGGAATGAGGAAGGTCGCTATTCGGAAACCGAGCAGCAGGTTGCGCGCATATACAGTGAGATACTGGGCTATCAGGAGATCAATATCTACGATAATTTCTTCGATCTCGGGGGCAACTCCATCATGCTGATCCGTATGCATGAGAGGCTTAACGAGGAGTTTCCCGGGAAAGTGAAGATAGCTCATTTATTTGCACATACATCCATTCATAAGCTGGCACTACATGTGAATCAGGGTAACGGCGCCGCTGTAAAAGCAAAAGCTGCTGCTCCTCTGGAGCAAAAGAAACCAACTGTTGAAGAGGATGAGGCCATCGCCATTATTGGGATTGCTGCTGAAATGCCAATGGCAGATACGGCAGAGCAGTATTGGGACAACATCCTGAACGGTGTGGACTGTACAACGGATTTTCCAGAGGGACGCAAAAAAGACATGGATGCCTATCATCAATGGATGAATGCAAGACTGGGTTCGGACAAAGAAGTACAGTACCTTCAGGGTGCATTTCTGGATGATATTGATCAATTCGATTATAAATATTTCCGCTTGTCTCCGAAGGAGGCCGGATTAACGGACCCGATTCAGCGGTTATTCATGAAGACGTCATGGCATGCGGTAGAGGATGCAGGTTACGGGGGACGCATCGAAGGAACAAATACGGGTGTCTATATGGGTTTTGCCAGTAGCCTGAACGATTCTTATCTCAAAATGATCTGTGATCTTGATCCTTATCAATATCCGATGTCCATTGTAGGGAATATCACAGCCATGATGCCGACCCGTATTGCCTATCCACTGGATCTCAAGGGGCCTACGATGGTCATCGACACGGCATGTTCTGCATCACTTGTCGCTACCCATCTGGCCTGCCGGGCCATTCGTAATGGTGATTGCGAGATGGCGATTGTTGCTGGTGCACGGATCAGCCTCAGTCCGTTGGATCATGATTATTTGAAAGTCGGCATTGAGTCTTCGGATGGATTAACCAAGCCATTTGATCAGGAAGCAGATGGTTCGGGGCTTGGTGAAGGCGGAGCCGCCGTGGTATTGAAGTCACTAAGCAAAGCGATTGCAGATAAAGACAATATTTATGCAGTCATCAAAGGAAGTGCCATTAATCAGGATGGAGCTTCGATTGGCATTACGGCTCCGAATCCTGAAGCGCAAACGGATGTTATTGTGAAGGCATGGCAGGATGCCGGTATTGATCCATCTACCATTGGTTACGTGGAAACGCATGGTACAGCGACGAAACTTGGTGATCCAATTGAAATGGATGGACTTACTACGGCCCTGCGCCGATATACAGACAAGAATCAGTTTGTTGCTATAGGTTCGGTCAAGTCCAATATAGGCCATTTGTTTGAAGCAGCTGGTGTGGGCAGTCTGGTTAAAGCGGCTATGGCCTTGAAACATCGGATATTGCCACCCACGCTTCATTTTGATAAGCCCAACTCATCCATTTCGTTTCAGGATTCACCGTTGTATGTCAATACGAAATCGAGACCATGGGATGGAAACGGCGAGCCGCTTCGCTGCGGAGTCAGTGCCTTTGGGTTTAGCGGAACCAACTGCCATCTGGTACTGGAAGAGCCGCCTATTATTCAGGAGCGGAAGATTTCGAGAGAAGTGGAAGTATTCACGCTAAGTGCCAAGAGCTGCAAGTCGTTACTTGCGCTGGTTGATAACTATATTCGTTTTATCTCGGAACGTCACCAGGAACTTCCGCTCAAAAACATCTGTTATACCGCGAATACGGGGCGCTGGCATCATGTTTATCGTGTCGCCTTTGGCGTGACGGACACGTCCGATCTGCTCGTGAAGCTGAGACGACTCGCTACATCAGATCTCGAATCCGTAGGTGAGCATCAGCTCTATTACGGAATGCATAAGGTCGTAACAGAGAAGAACGAAGGGAAGAACTACGAATTGACGGGCCAGGAGAAGTCCATTTTGAAGCAGGAGGGTAGAGAGTGCCTATCCCGATACATGGAATCTTCAGATCCGGGAGTACTACATGAATTATGCAAATTGTACACCACAGGCAGTGACGTGGATTGGAGCCTGATGTACAGGGAAGAAGAAATTCGTAAAATCAGTCTTCCATTGTATCCATACGATAATACACGCTGCTGGGTGGATCTTCCCGAGCAGTCTTCGGTATACACGCAAGTGAGCACCAGAGCGGTACCGGAAGCCTACGAGCTGGTATGGCAACAGAAGGGGATAGCGAAAGGGGATTCCGATCAGCAGATCGAAGTGAGCGACGGCACAACACTGGTACTTCTGGATGGGTCCGATTATGCAGCTGAGATAGCGGCACGTATGGAGCAGTCGGGGATGCAGGTATATTCCGTACTTCAGACGGATGTTCTGCGATCTGACCCGGACAGTCGAAATGTGGAACAAGTGGAAGCCTATGAGCGTGTGCTGCAACAGGTGGGCCTAGACCAACTTTCAAGAATTGTGTATCTGAACGGTGTTGGTAGTGAGGAACATTCAGCAAGTAAATCCAGTGACATGGAATCATTAGAGTCTGTTCTAAATGAACGTGTGTATGGGTTCTTCCGGTTTATTCGAGCGTTGTTGTCCAGTTCTCTGAGTCAACCCATCGAGTTAGTTCTGATTTCCCGTGAGGTCAATTCCATTACGGGTACGGAGCGGATGAAACCTCATCTGGCTTCTGCCTTTGGAATGGGCAGAGTGGTAGGCAAGGAAAACATACAGATTCATTGCCGTTGTATTGATATCGATGAAGGTTCGTCTCTGGATCTGTTGCTGAAAGAGATCGGCACTTCATCTTCCTATTATGAGGTAGCCTATCGAAATGGAACTCGGTATGTTCAGGAGTTCAGAGCGTTGAATGAATCAGCACCTCCTGAAGACGAACTTGTTTTTGACAACGATGGTGTATACATCATTACAGGCGGTACAGGTGGAATTGGACTGGAAACCGCGCGGTATTTGGCTTCCGATGCTCCAGTAAATCTTGCATTAATCAGCCGTACACCGATGCCTGCACGTGAGCATTGGGATGCCATTGTTGCAGAACAATCCAAACTCAAAGTGATTCATCAAATCACAGTTATTCGTGAACTGGAGAGCCGGGGACATCAGGTTAGTTGCCATGCTGCAGATGTGTCGGATCTAGATGCCATGCGTGTACTTCTGGATCAGCTTCGGGTTACGTTCGGGAAAATCAAAGGGATTGTCCATGGTGCAGGGGTCGGAAGCTCTGAAATGATCACAAGCCGTTCTCAGGCAGGATTCACCGAGGTCTTCTCTCCCAAAGTGCATGGCACCTGGGTATTGGATCGACTTACTGAACAGGATCATCTCGATTTCATGGTGCTCTATTCATCGATTGCTTCGGTCTTCAGCGCCCCGGGACAGGCGGATTACATTGCGGCGAATGCCTACTTGGATGCGTATGCTGACTACAGATCGATGATGGGCAAGCGCACACTGACTGTGCAATGGTCTACCTGGAAGGAGACCGGCATGTCAGCCGAGCACGGGTTTGCTGTAGATACGTTGTTCAAAGCCATGCCGACAGAGCAGGCGATGAATCAATTGTCTCTGGTGATGCGGAAATCCTCGGTTCGCCGAGTACTTATTGGCCAGATTCATTATGAGGGTCAATTGATATCCGCACTGGCCAAAAGTCCGTTTGATCTCTCTTCCTCTATTCGCGTTCAACTGGACCAACGGATGAAGCAGCTGGCAAGCAAGCGTCTTCCAGCATCCTCGTCAGAGAATCGTGACGGAGAAGTCGTTTTGACAGGTAAATCAGATGCATCCTATACACCGACTGAAAAGGCACTCGCCACCATCTGTAAAACGATGCTTGGTTTTCATGAAATTAATGTAGGGGATAGTTTCTTCGAAATGGGTGCCGATTCCATCGTCCTTATACAGGTACAGTCCCGGATCGATCAGCAGTTTCCTGGTCTGACCAAAGTCACGGATTTGTTTGCGAACTCCAATATTACTAGGTTGGCTCGTTTTATGGATGAGAAGTCTACTTCGAAGCCACAAGACATGGAGCAGGATTTGAAGCGTGTAATCGACCAGATGGAAAGCGGCGACGTTACGCTGCAGCAGGCATTGAATAACCTGATTAACCTGTAAAGGAGGAACTGTGGTGGAGAGTGTATACAAGTTTGTCATGGAACATCTGCAAGACGGAAGCTTGGATAAAACCGTGGCCGTGCAGCTACTCAAAAAGCTCAAAGCGGAAGAGGACGCTTATACGGCGTCCGGGTCAACCAATGCTGCCAAAGATATTGCCATTGTGGGCATGGCTTTGAAGCTGCCGCAGGCTGAATCTCCTGTCGAATTCTGGGATAACATCGTCAGTGGCACGGACAGCATTCGTTCCTTTCCCGAATCCAGAGTGCCGGACATCCAGTCGTATCTGCAATATTTGGGCATGTCGCCAGACGAAATTCAATTTAATGAAAATGCCTATCTGGATGAGATTGATAAATTTGATTACGCCTATTTTAAAATGTCACCCAAAGAAGCTAGTCTTACAGACCCCAACCACAGACTGTTTCTGGAAACGGCATGGAAGGCGATCGAGGATGCAGGGTATGGAGGCGGAAAACTGACGGGCAGTCGTACCGGTGTATATCTGGGCCTGTCCAACAATATTCGGGATTTGTACTCACGTTTTATCTACGATGCGGAACCGGAATCCTTTGCGTACTCGCTTGTGGGTAATCTGGCTTCTGTAGCGGCTGGTCGGTTATCCTTCTTACTGGATTTGAAAGGGCCGAGCATGGTGGTGGATACCTCTTGTTCATCCTCTCTGGTGGCCATTACACTGGCCTGTCAGGCGATCAAGGAGGGGCAATGTGATCAGGCACTCGTTGGGGGAATCAAGATTAATCTGGTTCCTTTAAAGAGTGATCATATCAAAATCGGGATTGAGTCGACAGATTGGAGAACCAAAGCTTTTGATGACGATTCGGACGGATCGGGCATTGGTGAAGGCGCAGGAGTAGTGATGCTCAAACCGCTGGATAAAGCGTTGGAAGATCGTGACCAGATCTACGCTGTCATTAAAGGTTATGGCGTAAACCAGGATGGTAAATCCATTAGTATCGCCGCCCCGAACCCAGAGGCGCAGACCGAAGCGATTCTTCAAGCCTGGGCAGATGCGGGTATCGATCCCGAGACGGTCTCTTATATTGAGACGCATGGCAGTGGCACCATGCTGGGTGATCCCCTAGAGGTACAAGGGATTGAGCAGGCATTCCGGCGTCACACCGGTAAAAGTCAATTTTGCGGGATCGGCTCGGTCAAAACCAATATCGGCCACCTGTCGGAGGCGGCTGGGGTCGTGGGTTTGATCAAATCTGCTCTGTCACTGCAACACAAACAGATTCCTGCCTCCAAACATTTTCACAGACCGAATCGGGCCATCGACTTTGCGGCTTCCCCGGTCTATGTGAATGCCCGGTTGCGGGAATGGGATACCGATGCAACACCACGACGTAGCGGTGTTAGTGCATTTGGTATCAGTGGAACCAATTGCCACATCGTTCTGGAAGAGGCACCGACCACTACGGTTAAAGTGCAGGAAGTGCAGGGAGGACATCTTCTAACCGTATCGGCCAAAACGGAGGCAGCTCTCCAGACCCTGATTACGGAATATGCTAACGTGCTCTCTCAAGTTGAATCTCAGCATGTACCTTCTGTATGTTATACCGCCAACACGGGAAGGGGCCACTATTCATACCGTTTACTGGTCACCGGGCAGGATGCGGAGGAGCTTCAGCTTCGCTTAATTGAGGCTGGACGAATGATCGGATCGGCGGATGAGAATTTAAGCAAAAGTGTAGGACCCAATGTACATCGAAGTCCAGGGATTTATTACGGTTATCACAAGGTCAGCAACGATCAAAACCGTCCAGATTCACCAGCCATAGGTGGAGAAGAAGGGCATACGGGCCATCGGTCTATGAGTCTGAATCCGGAACTGGCGAAGATAGGCAAAGGTCAGCAGGTCGAACAGGATATTCTGGACCGGATTGGCCTGCATTATGTGAAGGGTGCAGAACTGAACTGGGAGCTTCTATATACAGGGGACGGGCTACGCAAAACAAGTCTGCCGACCTATCCATTTACCCGGACTCGCTGCTGGTTTGAAGTTCCTGAGGCAGCTCGTACCGCCGCTATCGCGAATTACAGCAATGCGGACTCGGAAGAACCGACGCCAGCCCGATTCTATCGGATGAACTGGAGGAGAGCAGATCTAACAGAGCCGGAGCCGATTCAAGGAACAGGTGCAGTGCTGGTTTTGAAGGATGAGGGTAACCGGGGAAGTGAATTGATTGAACGCCTTAAGCAGTCAGGGCGCCAAGTGATTGAGGTCTGTTATGGAGAATCTTTCAATCAGGAACCGGATGGATCATTTACGGTAAATGGTTCGGAAGGCAACTTTGGGGAGTTGTTTGTAGCGTTGGGAGAAACGTCCATCAGTGACATTGTGCATCTCTTTGCAGTCCCGGCTTCCACGGAAATTCGTACACTTCAGGCTTTGGAACAAAGTCAGCAAAAAGGGGTATATAGCCTGTTTTATCTGATTCGTGCCTTGATTGAGCACGGAAGTGACAGCGCGCTGAATATGATGCTGGTCTCCGAACAGGTCTACGAAGTCACAACCGGAGAGAGTCGGCTTTCTCCCGAAGCGGCCTCGTTATACGGTCTGGGCAAAGTACTCGCCCTGGAATATCCGCATATTACGTGTCGAAGCATTGATTTGGACGAGAGTACAGGAGTAGCTGAACTGCTTCAGGAAATGGGTTCCCAAAATCAGAGTTATACCTCTGCATACCGCAATGGGGTTCGATATATCGAGGAATTGGGTGAAGTCCCAGCCAATGAGTTAAAGGATTCTCCTGTCCATATCCAAAGAGATGGCGTGTACGTCATTACTGGAGGTACAGGCGGGATTGGTCAGGAAATGGCAAAATTCTTTGCTGCCCAAGCAGACGTTAAGCTTGTACTGATTGGTCGCACCCCAGTTCCAGTAAGATCGGAATGGGAGACTCTTCTTAAGGACCCCGAACTTGAACCCAAGATGGCGGCTCGTCTCCATAATTTCCTGGCGATTGAACAACAGGGCTCGGAAGTATCCTGTTATGCAGCCGATGTGTCGGATTATGCAGCGATGCAGGATGTACTGGCCGATGTCAGGGAGAAGCACGGGTCCATCACGGGTGTGATTCACGGTGCAGGGGTACCGGCGGTTGGATATTTGATCCGCAAAACCCAGGAAACGTTTGACGAAGTCCTTCATCCAAAAGTGCAAGGGGCCTGGATACTGGACCAACTGACTCGGCAGGATGAGCTTGATTTTATGGTCTTTTTCTCTTCCGGTCTGTCTCTGTCAAGTGAAGTTGGACAAGGGGATTATTCAGCGGCAAATGCCTATCTGGATGCTTTGTCTTACTCACGCAGCAAAAGTGGTCTGAAGACCTTGTCTATCAACTGGTCTTCTTGGAAAGAAGCGGGTATGTCTGTTGATTACGGTTTTAATGTGGACGCCATTACGAAAGCCCTTCCGACCGAACAGGCAACGGCCGGATTCTTGGCAGCATTGAACAAAGAGGTGCCGCGTGTGTTAATCGGGGAATTTACATACCATCCACGGTTTGCCAAAGCGCTATTGACCAAGTTTCCATTCCGATTCTCGGAAGAGATGACGAACAGGCTGAAGGAAGCCGAGAAGTTGGAAGAGTCGCGGCAGGTGGCTCCTGTTGCAGCCAAACGAAACAAATCGGCGAATGTACATGTTGAGCTCAAAGGGAAAGACGGCGAGGATTACAACAGCATCGAACGGCAGATTGCAGGCATGTATAACGAAGTACTTGGTTTTGAAGAACTGGATATCCACGACAGCTTTTTTGATCTGGGCGGAGATTCCATCCTGTTAAACCGTTTATTTTCTTTGCTCGAAGATGCCTATCCAGGCAAGATGAAACTGATCCATCTATTTTCGTACACCAGTGTACATGCGCTATCCCAATTTGTAATGACCAAGCTGGAAATAAAACCGGCTGCTGAGCCAGTCCAACCGGTGGATGATTTTGAACAGCTGTTTAAAGATATTGAAGCCGGTAGTCTGAGCATTGACGATGCAGTCAAGAGCGTCGAGGATCGTTGAGGAAGGAGAACCCGATGAACCAAACAAGCCAAATGCTGAGAATGATTATTGAGAATGCAGCCGCGGGCAAAATTGACAAGCAGGTTGCTGGCCAGCTGCTCAAAGGATTGAAATCGGGGGGTAGGCGGAACGACTCTGAGGGAATCGCCATTGTTGGCATATCGGCCATGCTTCCGTCCGCGGACAATATTGGCGAGTTTTGGGACAACATCCGTGATCGCTGTGATTCCATTGCTAATTTTCCGGACTCTCGTCGTCAAAATATTGATGCATATCTCCAATATGCAGGATATGGAGAGGACATCAAATACAGTGATGGTTCTTATCTGAAAGACATTGACCAATTTGATTACAAATTATTTCGGATTCCGCCGCGGGATGCGGCGCTGATGGACCCTTTTCAAAGACTGTTTCTACGAACAGCCTGGAGTGCCCTCGAAGATGCAGGATATGGTGGGAAAAGTCTGGCTGGCAGCCGTACAGGCGTATATCTGGGATTCGCCAGCAACATTAAGGACAGCTATCTGCGAATGATTCAGGACATCGATATTCAATTAACTTCCGATGCAGCCGTCGGCAATATTGCCGCCATGATGCCTGCACGAATTTCGTACCTTCTGGATCTGAAGGGGCCTTCAATGGTGGTGGACACGGCCTGTTCATCCTCATTGGTTGCCGTGCATCTCGCCTGCCAATCCATTCGGAATGGCGATTGTGATATGGCACTTGCCGGTGGATTACGTGTGAACCTGATGCCACTGGATACGGAATATTACCGTGGGGGGCTTGAAGCATCGGATGGACGAACAAGAGCCTTTGACCATTCATCGGATGGGGCTGGAATCAGCGAAGGGGTTGCTACGGTATTACTGAAACCGTTGAGCAAAGCGCTCAGGGACAAGGACCAGATCTATGCGGTTATTAAAGGCAGCGCCATCAATCAGGACGGAGCTTCTATTGGGATCACCGCTCCCAACCCGGAGGCCCAGGCCGATGTGATATCAAGAGCGTGGGATCAGGCCGGAATTCACCCGGAGACCCTGTCTTACATTGAGACACACGGAACGGGTACGAAGCTGGGAGATCCGTTGGAACTTGAAGGCTTAGAGCTTGCTTTCCAGAAGTATACGGATAAAAAGCAATTTTGTCCGATCGGTACCGTGAAATCGAATATTGGTCACCCCTATGAAGCGGCAGGTCTGGTCAGTCTGATCAAGGCGGCACTGGTTATCAAAAACCGTGAAATCCCGCCATCTCTTCATTTTGACAGACCCAATGCACAGATCGACTTCAAGACATCACCCGTGTATGTAAACACAAGACTTCGCAAATGGGAAGCAAAAGGATCTCCGATGCGCTGTGCAGTAAGCAGTTTCGGTTTTAGCGGAACGAACTGTCATCTGGTGCTGGAAGAAGCCCCGGTTGCTACAGATGTTGACTCTTCTTATGCGAAGGAAGGGCTGGTCGTGTTGTCCGCCAAGTCTGAGCCAGCTCTGCGGGAACTGGTCGCCACATATAGCCGATTAATGCAGGAAAAACCGCCTGCATGTCATCTGCAGGATCTGTGTTATACCGCGAGTGTTGGCAGAGGACACTACAACTTCCGATTGGCTGTAGTAGCAGAAAGTCTCGCGGATCTGGGACTGAAGCTGCAAGTCCTATCTTTGGCGGAAACGTGGAATGAGCCTGAGTCCTGGTTTAGCTTCGGGGAGCATAAAATCGTTCCTGCCAGTAAATCACAGCTTGAGCCAGGTGATATGACGGAAGCGTCACGGAAGAAGCTTGATCGACGGGTACAGGAGCTTACGCAAGAGGTTACCCTCTCCGAGTGGACTGATGAGGCTGGCGTGTCCGAACTTGGTTCGTTATACGTACAAGGTGCAGACGTGAACTGGGTGGAACTGTACAAAGGTACCGGTGTGCATCGGGTCAGCCTGCCCGTATACCCTTTTGAATCCCATCGCTGCTGGATTGATCTGCCCGAGGATCTGGTTTCGAGTCGTATCGATAGAGGTGCAGCAGTGCCTGTTCAACAGACAGAAGATTTTCATTATACGATGCAATGGAGAGTTGCTGAACGGAAACGTTCAGGCAGCGGGATCTCCGTTTTACCGGGAACGGTATTACTGATTGAAGGCAAGCCTGGTGCAGATGATTCTGTAGCTCGTGTGCTTGAGCGCACGGGCGTGAATATAATCCGGGCTGTAGTGGGCTCTGCTTATGCACATGTGAGCGACAATCGGTATACGCTTGGTGACGAGGAAGCGGATTACGACCGTCTCTTCGCAAGCCTTCGGGACAAGTCGGTGGATCACATCATTCATGTTGGCTGTTCTTTGGATACCCCGCAATCGGGTATTCACAGTCTGAATGAATTGCAGAACAGCCAGCGCCAAGGTGTGTACAGTGTGTATTATTTAGTGCGTGCTCTGATGAGAAGTGATTTTGCCGAGATTGCTGGTATTACACTGATTGCATTGAACGCCCACAATATTACGGGAGACGAATCCGCTCAGCGGCCGGAACATGCGCCATTCCTGAGTCTAAGCAAGGTATTGAGCCGTGAGCATCCATCCATCTCTTTCCGCTCCATAGACGTAGATGCAGACACCGCCACAGATGACTGGATGGAGGAAGCGCTGGATACAGAAGGTCAGGGGGATTATCTGGTCGCGTACCGTGGTGGACAACGTTACGTTGAAGAATTTACGCGTGTGCAGGTTGCTGAGGATACCCCATTATCTGTACGCCATCAGGGCGTATATCTGATTACTGGGGGTGGCGGTGGTATTGGTCTGGAAACTGCGCGTTTTCTGGCTTCCAAAGCACCTGTGCGCCTGGCTCTGATCAATCGGACCCCGATACCGGATCGTATACATTGGGAGAACTTGATGAACCAGCCCGGTCAAGCCAAGCTTCGGCGATTCATTACAGCCGTTACGGAGCTGGAGGCTAAAGGTTCAGAAGTGTCTTGGTACAGTGCGGATGTAGCTGACTGGGAAGCCATGGATATGGTGATTCGGGATATGCGTACACGTTATGGGGCCATTCATGGAATTATTCATGGGGCGGGTGTCGGAGGAGATCAACTTCTGTTGGATCGGAGTGAAGAACGATTCAGCGAAGTGCTGGCATCCAAAATATATGGTACCTGGAATCTGGATGAACTGACCCGCAGTGATGATCTGGATTTCTTTGTGATGTACTCTTCTGTAGCCACGATGTTCAGTGGTGTAACGCAAGCAGACTATGTGGCAGCCAATGCCTACCTAGATGCCTTTGCTGATGAGCGTACCTTAAGAGGAAAACGCACGCTCACCGTGAATTGGACCACATGGAAAGAGACGGGCATGTCGGTGGATGCCGGTTTTACCGCAGACACCATCTTCAAAACGGTCCTTACGGCAGAGGCAATACAGGGTTTGGCACAGGCGATGAACTCTTCGATCCGCAGGGTGCTGATCGGGCAACTGAACTTCAGTGGAGGCGGCGTTCGCTTGCTGGATAAAATGCAGGTTCGGTTGTCAACAGAACTCAGCGGCAAAGTGGCCGAATATCTGCAAAGCGCTGCTTCCAAAACGAGGTCGACCAAGAAGGCTGGCAGCACTTCAAATGGTGAAGTGAAATTATCAGGCAAGAGCGGGGGCGGATATACGGCTACCGAACGCCATGTCGCCAGCGTATGCAAAGAAGTTCTTGGATTTGATGAAATCGATATCTATGAGAATTTCTTTGAGTTGGGTGCGGATTCCATTCTGCTGCTGAAAATTCACGCGGGGCTCTCCAAGAGGTACTCTGGTGTTCTTGCCGTGACGGATTTGTTTGAATTTTCTACGATCCATAAGCTGGCTGAATATATTTTCAAAGAACATGGTGAATCGGAAGAAGACGCTAATCCTGTATTGAGTGATATAGATGATGCATATGCGACCAGCGAAAAACAGGAATCCACGCATGTTGCGGAGCAAGCAGAGGCAGGTTCCCAAGATCAGCAGCGTCCAGGACAAACTGTGCCTGGACCTTTGTCAGGAGATTTAGCCATCGTAGGGATGGCTCTGAATGTAGCTTCCACAACTGATGTATCCGAATTCTGGGAGCATATTCAAGGCAAGGTAGATCATATCCGTCCTCTCCCGGAACGAAGACAACAGGATCTGGACTGGTATTTGCAAAATACAAGGCTGGATCTCCCGGAACTGGATTCCAAAGCGGGAGCTTTTATTGAAGACATTGACTTATTCGATTATTCATTTTTCAAATTATCACCTAAGGAAGCCAGTCTGACAGATCCGAATCAACGTCTCTTCCTAGAGACGGTGTGGAGGGCCATTGAAGATTCGGGTTATGGCGGCGGGAAATTGGCCGGGTCAGATACCGGTGTCTATTTGGGTTATTCAACCAACACAGTCGATATGTATTCACGATTCATATATGAGACGGATTTGGGTGCTCTGCCGGATGCTGTGGTGGGTAACACACCATCGATCATTCCGGCCCGCATATCGTATTTGTTGAATTTGAAAGGGCCAAGCATGTTGGTAGATACGGCCTGTTCTTCGTCTCTCACAGCGGTGCACATTGCTTCGCGTGCCCTGTTAAGTGGAGAGTGTAGCATGGCCGCAGTCGGTGGAATCAAAATCTCAACCATGCCGATCACCAAAAAGAATGAAAACATGCTCCAGGGACTGGAGTCCGGTGATGGAAAGACCCGGGCATTCGATGATGATTCCGATGGTGCTGGACTTGGTGAGGGCATCGGGGTAGTGATGCTAAAAAGGCTGGATCATGCCTTGAGGGATGGGGATCAGGTATACGCCGTTCTCAAAGGCACTGCGATGAATCAGGATGGCAGTTCAGCCGGTATTACGGCTCCCAATCCAGCGGCTCAACAGGAAGTCATCACCAAGGCCTGGAAACAGGCGGGTATTCATCCCGAGACCATTACTTACATGGAAACGCATGGCACGGGAACCGAACTGGGTGACCCGATTGAAATCAAAGGCATCCAAAATGCGTTCCGACAATTCACGGACAGACGCCAATTCTGCGCGGTCGGTTCCATTAAAACCAATCTGGGTCATACCTCTGAGGCAGCAGGCATGATCAGTCTGATCAAAGCTGCACTGGCTGTCAGACATGGTGTGATTCCGCCGAATCTTCATTTCAATCGTCCGAACCGGAATATTGATTTTCATGCATCGCCTGTATATGTGAATACACGATTACGACCGTGGAAAGTGAAGGACGGACCGCGTCGCTGTGGTGTCAGTGCGTTCGGTATTAGTGGTACGAATTGCCATGTCATTCTGGAAGAACCCCCGGTGACAATACCCGTATCTGCACCAGTAACAGCACGTCCTCATTTGCTGGTATTGTCTGCCCGATCCGAAGAGGCACTTCAGCGGCTGGTTGCCGACTATGTTCGCCTGCTTGAACGGAACGAGCAATATGCACTCGCAGATATTTGCAGTACAGCAAGCACGGGACGAGGGCATTACCCGTTCCGGTTGTCACTTATGGGGCGGGATACGGAAGGGCTGCTGAACACGCTTAGACAGTTGGAGAACAAACCGTTTCAATCCATTGCACAACTAGGTGTAGAGTTCGGTGAACATCGGACTGTTCCCAAGAGCAAGAAGGATAAGGCTGCTGGTGAAATGACCGAATCGGAAAAAATGGGTCTGAGCCAATTAATGCGTTCAGCGATCCAGAGCTTTGTACAGGATGGACGCGAGTCGGAGTATTTGTTAAAGCAGATCGCCCATCTGTATGTACAGGGAGCAGATGCGGACTGGGAAGAACTGTACGCAGGTGAACACCCTCGTAAAGTCAGCTTGCCCGCGTATCCGCTGGAACGGAAGCGCTGCTGGATTAACATTCCCGAACGTCCACAGCTGCGTGAGGTCTCGATAGAAGAGGTCCCGGCTCCTCTGCACTATGCCGCTATGTGGAAAGAAATGAATCGAATATCGATTGGTCAACAGGGTGGCAGTACAGAACCGGTTGTAATGTTAATGGATAGAAATGGCACAGCCACATCCGTAGCTGGGAAACTGGAAGCGGAAGGCCGGCTTGTGATCAAGGTTTACCGCGGAGAGTCCTACACCAATCAAGCCAATGCCGAATTTACCATTCGATCATGTGAAGAAGATTATGAACGGTTAATCCGAGCGGTAGAGCCTTATAAAATCTCGCAGCTTCTTCATTTCTTTGCACTGGATCAGGATGCGGATGAAGGTACTGTAGGGGAATTGGAAGAATCGCTTGATCGTGGCGTGTACAGTCTGTTTTATTTGTCCAAAGCGATGTCCAGGGTTCATTTCAAACGCCCGGTCGACTTGGTACTGGTGACATCTTGTACACAAAGCGTTACGGGCAGTGAGCTGTACATTCGTCCAGAACACGCACCCATGGTTGGGCTTGGCAAGACCATCTGTCATGAGATGAATCAATTCCGTTGCCGAAGCATTGATATTGATGCCGAGACACCGATGGAGCAATGGCTACAGGAAATTCGCGACCCGGACACGTTATATCTTGCTGCGTACCGGAAGGGGCGGCGATATGTTCAGGAGTTGGGCGAAATCCCGATGTCCTTGCTGCCGGAACGACCGATACACATGCGTGAAGGCGGTGTGTATCTCATTACTGGAGGGACAGGCGGAATTGGAATGGAGACGGCGAGTGCACTATCTTTAGCGCCGGAGAAAATCAAACTTGTATTGATGAACCGCTCACCGTTTCCAGAACGGGCAACATGGGAAGAGGTGCTGTCCTCAGGTGAGGAAACGAAGTTAACCGCTCAGATTCAACGGATCAAAGAGATGGAAGCTCAGGGCACAGAAGTACATCTATACAGCGTAGATATTGCTGACCCCATTCAGCTTGCTTCGGTGCTCAGCAAAATCAGACAGCAACATGGTCTGGTGTCTGGTATTATCCACGGCGCTGGTGTGGCTGGCGAAGGTTTCCTGATGAATAAAGACCGTGAAGCCTTTGAACGCGTTATGCGGCCTAAGGTGCTGGGGACATGGAGTCTGGATCAGCTGACACGTGCGGATCAGCCAGACTTCTTTGTCATGTTCTCCACGGCTACCACGTTCTTTAGTGAACCTGGACAGGGGGATTATACCGCTGCTAATGCCTATATGGATTCGTTCGCGGCTCATCGCAGGCAATCAGGTTTGTCCACTCTTGCCGTGAACTGGACAGCATGGAAAGAGACCGGCATGGCCCGGGATTTTCATGCCAATTCAGATGGAGGATTCAAGGCGATCACAACAGCCCGGGGCATCCAAGGGCTGCAAGAAGCCATGCGCAAGGATATAACCCAGGTTCTGATCGGGGAACTCAACCGGGAAGGGATTTATCAGCATGTTTCTGATGATATGCCGCTCATGCTGTTTTCTTCCGATATTAGCGAGGCCATTGAGACAGGACGTAAGGGAGATTCAAGTCGTTCACATGAATCATCAGGCGAGATGAAGTTGCTGGGCAGGATGGATGAAGTTTATTCCGTCATTGAGAGCGCCTTAGGCCGACTATGGAGTAAATCGCTTGGGGTCAATGAACTCAGTATTTATGATGATTTCTATGAATTGGGTGGAGACTCCATTCTGGGTCTCAAGATCGCCAATGGTCTCACAAAAGAGTTGTCGATTCTTGTGAACACAGCAGAGATCCTGATGTATCCAACCATTGCGGAATCGGCTGCCTATCTGGAGGAGTCTTACGGTCTTTCCATAGGTGAAGATTCCGTGGGAGCGCTGCCTGCTCTGACTCGCGTGGAGACCCAACCGTATTACCCAGTCTCTTCTGCACAGAAGAGATTCGTCGTTCTGGACCGGCTGGAGGGTCAAAACACCAATGCAAACATACCAAGAGCCTCCATCATGGAGGGGGACTTTGAGCATGGGGCATTTGAACAGATCATTCGCAAGCTGATTCAACGTCATGAATCCTTCCGGACTTCGTTTGAGATTCTGGACGGTATTCCTTATCAGAAGGTATGGGATCAGGTCGATTTCAACGTGGGTTATTCAGAGTGTACCCAGGAACAACTGACCGAGAAGCTCCTTGGTTTTGTGAAACCTTTTGAGTTGGATCAGGCACCATTATTCCGTTTTGAAGTGGTTAAGCTTGCAGATCGTGTACACGCCGTATTTTTTGATATGCATCATATCATCACAGATGGCATGTCCATGGACATCATTATGCAGGAAATCATTGATCTGTACGAAGGGCGTGAACTGCAACCACTCACCATTCAGTACAAAGATTATGCCGTGTGGCATAATGCCTTGCTCTCCTCTGGTGCTCTGCTCAAACAGGAAGAGTATTGGTTGAACCTGTATCAGGATTCCATTCCACAGCTCAAATTGCCTACCGATTATCCTCGTCCTTTGGCTAATGAATTCGAAGGAGATCAGGTCGTGTTTATCGGCAATGAAACCTTGACTATGGATCTGGAACGTATGGCTGCGAAGACAGGAACAACCTTGTTTATGCTGCTGCTTGCAGCATATAACGTTTTACTGGCCAAATATGCAGATCAGGAGGATATCGTTGTGGGCTCTCCCATTGCGGGCAGATCTCACGCCGATCTGGAGGATGTCGTTGGTGTTTTTATTAACATCATCACGATTCGTACCAAGCCACAATCCGGGAAAACGTTCCTGGAGCTGCTGGCTGAAGTTAGGGAAGGCGCCTTGAGGTCTTATGAGAATCAACAATTTCAGTTTGAAGACCTGGTGCGGAAGCTTAACTTGAACAGAGACAGACACCGTAATCCTTTATTCGATGCGATGTTTGCCCTTCAGAATGTAGGTACAGTGGACGTTACTGTGGGCAAATTCACTACGACTCCATATGAGTTTGGAGCTGCGGAAAGCCGTTATGACGTGTATCTCGAAATCATCGAGAAGCATGACAAGCTGCGATTTAATCTGGAGTATCGTACCAAGCTCTTCAAGCGGGAAACGGCGGAGAAAATGCTTCACGATTATGTAGAGCTGCTGCAACAGTTATTACTTCATCCGGAACAAAAACTTGGCGAGATTGAACTGGAAAGCAGCAAGCATATGCTGGTTTCTTACGATACGGCCTCAGAAGATCTTGATTTTAATTTCTGATCAGGGAGAGCATAGCCTCTCCCCCACAAACAGGAGGAACAGGGACAATGAAGAAGATCGGGGTAATTGGAGCAGGCGTGATGGGCCGCGGTGTAGCCCAGAGTTTTGCACAGACAGGTCATGAGGTTGTCTTGGTGGATATCAAGGATGAAGTGCTGGAGGGCGCTGGAGAAGAGATCTATAACAATATCCGGATGCTGAAGTTATTCAAGAAAGTAGAGGGACTGGAAGACCCGGAGATCATCATGGAGCGCATCCATATGACGACGGAACTGGAGATGCTTCGTGAAGCTGATATTATCGTTGAAAATGTGAATGAACAGTGGGACATCAAAAAGGAAGTGTACAGCCTGATCGATCCGATCTGTCATGAGGCATGCATATTTCTGGTGAACACTTCGTGTATCTCCATTACCAAAATTGCAGCACTAACCAAGCGGCCTGATCGGGTCATTGGTACTCATTTTATGAATCCGGTTCCCCTGAAATCAGCAGTTGAAGTGATCAAGGGTATGCACACCTCGGATCGTACCATTGAAGAAGTAACTGAACTATTGTCATCCATCGGTAAAGAGACGATTCTGGTTAATGACTTTCCCGGATTTGTCTCGAACCGGATTTCCCATCTGTTTATGAATGAAGCTGCTTTTGTTCTACAGGATCAGGTGGCTACAGCACGTGAGGTGGATGATATTTTTGTGAAATGTTATGGACACACGATGGGACCGCTGGAGACAGCAGATTTAATCGGCTTGGATACTGTTGTGGATTCGCTGGATGTGCTGTATGAGAGCTATCAGGACCCGAAATTCCGTTGCTGTCCTTTACTGAGAAAGATGGTGCACGCCGGACAGACTGGAAGAAAGTCGGGGGAAGGGTTCTATAGTTATTAATCAACTGCATGAATCGTTCATGGCATGAAAAGCTTTATTGCGTATTCAAAACACCATTTTAATGAGGGAAAGGGAGTTATACACATGGAAGAAGTTAAAGGTAGAGTTCGCAAGTTTCTGGGTCGTTTTTTCAAAAAGCACGAGCTTCAGGACGACGAGGATATTTTTGCCCTTGGTTTTGTGAATTCGTTGTTTGCGATGCAACTAGTTATGTTTCTGGAGAAGGAATTCTCCATTCGTGTCGACAATAAAGATCTGGATTTGCAGAACTTCAAGTCCATTAACGCCATCGTAGAGCTTATTGAGAGCAAGATGGTCAGTTCTTAGGAAGCCGATTCTGTCCACAGTCCAGTGTACCGTTTGCATTCATCCAGTCCCATTCTAAGGAGGTTAACGTGTTGAAAATGGAATTGAGCGAACAGCAGCTCCAATGCAAGCAGGATGCTGCATCATTTACCAATCAATATATCGTCCCATACGCAGGCTTGCACGATAGAGAGGAACGGCTTCATCCAGAGGTTATCGATTCGCTGAAATCCTCCGGTTATCTGGGTTCCATGATTCCTAGGGAGTATGGAGGCATGGGGCTTGATCCGATATCGGTTGGGGTGCTGAATGAGGAGATCGGAAGAGGATGTTCATCCGTACGGAGTCTGCTTACTGTTCACGGTATGGTAGCCATAGCCATTCAGAAGTTTGGTTCCGAAGATATGCGGTCCTATTGGTTGCCACGACTGGCCTCGGGTGAAGTCATTGGAGCCTTTGGACTGAGCGAACCGGGAGTGGGCAGTGATGCCAAAAGCATCGAGACTAATGCCGAATTGGATGGAGAAGGGTATCAGCTGAACGGGAAGAAAAAGTGGATCACGATGGGCCAGCTTGCTGACCTGTTTCTCATCTTTGCCCAGGTAAATGATAAACCAACCGCATTCCTGGTGGAACGGAATAATCCGGGATTGAAGACGCAGCCGATCAACGGAATGCTGGGGGTTAAAGGCTCGATGCTCGCGGAACTGCATCTGGAGCATTGTTATGTTGGCCCGGATCGTATGGTAGGGAGCCCAGGTATCGGTGTTTCCATGGTAGCCTTGCATTGTTTGGATTATGGTCGCTACACCGTTGCTTGGGGCTGTATTGGACTGGGACAAGCCTGTCTGGATGCTTCACTGAGTTATGCAGGCAGCCGCCGTCAATTCGGAACTCTTTTGCAGGAAAATCAGTTAATTCAGAAAATGCTGACAGAAATCATTGTGGATGTGAGAGCAGCGCGGCTCTTATGTTATCAATCCGGTTATCTGAAAGAAGTAATGGACCCGGATTCCATTATGGAGACCTGGACGGCTAAATATTATGCAGCTGATATGGTCAACAAGGTAGCGCACCGCGCGGTACAGATTCATGGAGCCAAGGGCTGTAGTGCGGAGTATCCAGTGGAGCGCTTCTATCGGGATGCCCGCGTGAATGAGATTATTGAGGGCACCACACAAATGCATGAGATGGTTATTGCTTCATACGCTGCGAGTACCCATGAATCCGTACAAGAGGAGGCTGTTTTGTCATGAAAAAAATTAAATGTGTGATCTGGGATTTGGACCATACCATTTGGAACGGAATTTTGCTGGAGGATGAAGAGGTCACGCTGAAAGAAAATATTGTAGAAGTCATCCGTACATTGGATGAACGGGGCATTCTGCAATCGGTCGCCAGCCGTAACGATCATGAACTGGCAATGGCCAAATTGGAAGAATTCGGATTGCGTGAATATTTCATCTATCCACAAATCAATTGGAATGCCAAATCCCGATCTGTAAAAACGATTGTGGAGTCCATCAATATCGGAATGGACACGATTGCCTTTATCGATGATCAGCCTTTCGAACGGGAGGAAGTATTATTCACTCACCCCGACGTGCTCTGTATCGATGCGCTGGCCTACCTTGAATTAACGGATATGGATGAGATGAACCCACGTTTCATTACCGAGGATTCTGCCTTACGCAGAAAGATGTACATGAATGATATTGCCCGCAATGAGAAGGAGGAGGAATTTGAAGGTACTCAAGATGAATTCCTGGCCTCTCTTGGCATGATCTTCACGATCTCCGAGGTGAAGGAAGGGGATCTACAGCGTGCAGAAGAACTGACGGTGAGAACACATCAACTGAATGCCACAGGTTATACCTACTCTTACGAGGAACTCGATCAATTCCGGTACTCTCCACGTCACAAACTGCTGATTGCAGGATTGGAGGACAAGTACGGCACATATGGAAAAATCGGACTGGCTCTGCTCGAATTAAATGACGAAGTTTGGACGCTTAAACTACTACTGGTCTCCTGTCGCGTCATGTCTAGAGGAGCAGGTACGTTGCTGCTGCATCATGTGATGCGTATGGCTAAGGAAGCGAATGTCCGTTTGCAGGCCGAGTTTGTATCAACAGATCGCAATCGTACAATGATGATCACTTACAAATTTGCTGGATTCTGTGAGATTGAGCAGAACGGAGATTTTTATTTGTTTGAGAGTGATCTAAGCATGATTCAGGATCAGCCTGCGTATGTGTCCATGGAAGTTATCGCGTAAACCCAATCTAAGAGGCGAGGTGTTCAATCAATGGAAAAAATAGCATATCTGTTTCCAGGTCAAGGTTCCCAATATATAGGTATGATGAAAAACTTCTATGATCAGTACGAGATTGCAAGACAAACGTATGAAGAAGCTAATCATATTCTGGGCTTTGATCTGGCCAAAATGAGTTTTGAAGGCAGCCTGTTTGATCTGAACAAACCTTCCAATATGCAGCCGGCATTGCTGACAGCAAGTGTTGTTGCCTATCGTGTCTACATGGAGGAGATCGGGATCAACCCGCAGTTCTGCGCGGGTCACAGCCTGGGTGAATATGCAGCACTAACATGCTCCGGTGCCATGACATTTGGTGATGCTGTGCGGATCACCAAGCGGCGTGGCGAATTGACCGAACTTATCGCAGATGAAGCAGATGGGGCAATGACCATCATTGATGGTGCAGATGAGGATATGATCCGCAGAGCCTGTGAGCAAGTGTCAACCGATACGGCCTGGTCTGCGATCTCCTGTTACAATGCTTCAGGTCAGTATGCCATATCCGGTCATCAGGATTCGATTGAACAAGTTGAATCCCTCTTGCTGGATCAAGATGCCCAGACGACCCCGTTGATGATGAGTGCGCCGTTTCATAGCCGTTTAATGGAGCCGGCCGGTGAACAGCTTGGGGTAGAACTTGCCAATTATCGTTTCCATCCATTCAAGTGGCCCGTCGTATCTAATGTGACCGCTACTCCGTATACCGAAGCTGAGCGAATTAAGGGACTGCTCCAAAGGCAATTATCCCAGCCGGTGAAGTGGACACAGACGATGCAATATCTCAAAAAGCATGGTGTCACGCTGACGATTGAACTTGGACCAAAGAATGTCCTGAGCGGACTGGTGGATCTGGACAAGCTGGGCATGAAGTCTTTTGCCTATGGACAGAAAGAGGACCGCAAAGCATTGAAGGAGTTGCTGGATCAGGCTGTTGTATCCAGACCGAGACCAACGGTAGTGACCAAATGTATGGCCGCGGCGGTAGCCACACCGAACCGGAATTGGGATCAGGAGCAATATCAAAAAGGAGTCGTTGAGCCTTATAAACGAATCCAGCAGCTTCAAGAAGAACTTGAGGCAGCGGATCGGGCACCGACTACGGAGCAGATGAAACTGTCTCTGGAATGGCTGGGTACCATATTCGAAACCAAACAAGTAGAGCAGGAAGAGCGGGATGACTGGTTCCACCAGATCCTGGACGAGACGGGACAGTATTATTTGTGGAGTGACGATAAAGTTCCTACGGCATAACAAGTACGTGTACACCAATCAACCGGCATGACAGGTGAGATCAACACTTGTTGTGCCGGTTTACTATGTATTCGGGGTGAGATCATGGATATCCATCTACTCAATGTTATGATGTCGAGTGATAAATTTAAGGAAGAACGAACGTACTGGCAGGAACAACTAGATGGCGATATTCATATAGGAACTTTGTTTGACGGAATTCTGCAACCTTCGATCCAGACTGGGGAACCAAACGTACAGGTTCTTTCCTTTTCCTTTCCAGATGAACTGTCCGCAAGATTGATCCGCATGAGCGGGGGATCGAATCTGGCGTTGTATATATTGCTTTTATCGGGATTTCAACATCTGTTGTATCGTTATTACGGACACCAGAATGTGTTGTTGGGTATGCCTCTAACTCCAGAACAAGTCGAGGATTTTCGCAGTTCTCACTTGCTTGCGATTCGTGGAAAAGTAGACGAGGCAGCATCGTTCAGACAACTGGTATTGGATACCAAGGCTGAAGTCATGTCGGCCCGAACGTACTGGCATTTTCCTTACGATAAGATGGCAGAGAAGCTGGGACGACTTCCCGAGGAGTGCGAGTTGAAGACGGTTTTGTATATGAAAGGAATTCATGAGGAGCCTGTTCTGGATGAAGGAACCCATTGTTCACTGGAGTTTGATCGCGTAGACCAACGACTTCACATGACCCTCCGTTATGGTGCAATACCTCTTGAACCCAGTCAACCCGAGCGTTTATGTTCCCACTACATACGATTGCTGGAACAGACAACAGCCTTACCAGACCAACCCTTATCCATAAGTTGGCTCCTTTCTTCGGAAGAGGAGAATGAAATCATGGAAAGCTGGAACAAAAGTCCACGTTCTTCCCTGCCAGAGGAACGTTCTGTCTGTACTTTATTTCTTGAACAAGTGAACAGAATACCCAACCAGACTGCGGTTATAGAGGGAGATCGCCAAATTTCGTATCAGTCCCTGGAGGAGCAATCCAATCAACTGGCCCGTCTCTTGCTTGCCTCTGGAGTGACTGCCGAAAGTCCAGTGCTTGTCATGATGGCAGGTTCCGTGGAATTAATCATTACGATCCTGGCAGTGTTCAAGGCAGGCGGAACCTATATTCCTCTTCATCCTGAATATCCCCTGGAGCGTATACGTCATATTTTAATGGAATCGGATGCACGTATTTTCCTGACGGGAAAGTTGGAAACGGAGGTACAACAGGCTCTAGAGGAGATGACATTGGCTATGCCCTCAGGCTCAGGCATAGAAATGATTAAGCTGGATGATGCCCCATGGAGAGCAGAAGATGGAAGTGGTTTAAGTACCTTACCTGATATGAGTGGTCTAGCATACATTCTATACACCTCCGGATCAACGGGTCAGCCCAAAGGGGTCGGAGTAGAGCAACGAAATCTGAGTGCATACGTGAACGCTTTTCAAGCCGAGTTTCAACTAAATTCAACAGACAAGGTGCTTCAACAAGCCGCCAGTACCTTTGATACTTATATGGAGGAAGTGTTTCCTGCATTAACTGCGGGGGCAACACTTGTTGTGGTTCAGCGGGAACAACTGTTAGATATTCACGGACTGGTGCAGTTACTGGACCGACACAAGGTCACCCTTGTCAGTACTACACCTCATATTCTGAGGGAGCTTAACCGGATGCCCAATCTTGCGAGTGTTCGCACCTTTATCAGCGGTGGGGATGTGTTGAAGATGGCGGACATTGGACATCTGCTCACCTATACCAATGTATACAATACGTATGGTCCCACGGAGACGACGGTATGTGCGCTCTATGAGAAGCTGTCATCAGAGACTGTTGATCCGATTCCGGTAGGTCGCCCCATTCAGGGTTATTTCGTACATATTGGAGATTGGCATGGACGAATGTTACCCGTGGGCGTACCCGGAGAAATATGTATTTCAGGCAAAGGGGTATCCCGAGGATATGTAGGATTGCCGGAATTGACGGATCAGAAGTTTGCCGAGTCACCGTTTGTTGAAGGAGAGCGGATGTTCCGCACAGGCGATACGGGGATGTGGACAGCGGAAGGCCGCGTGTTGTTTCTGGGAAGGATGGACAAGCAGGTTAAAATCAGAGGTCATCGGATTGAATTGGCAGAAGTTGAGCGACATCTGAACCGTTACGGTCCGATTGGCGAATGTGTTGTACTGACGATCGGAGTCGAAGGTGAAAAGGTGCTAACCGCTTATATCGTGGCAGATACGGAGCTGTATGTCATGGATGTTCGCCAATATCTGATGTCATTGTTGCCCGAATATATGCTGCCTTCAAAATACATTCAAATATCACATATGCCGCGGACGATCCACGGGAAGATAGATACACGAGAGTTATTGAACCAGAAGCAGTCTTTACATTTTGGAATGAACTATGCACCGCCTGAGAGTGAGCTGGAGCACCAACTGGTACATGTCTGGTGTACATTACTGGAAATGGAACGGATCGGTATCGACGACGACTTCTTTCAGCTTGGAGGGCACTCCCTGCTTGTGATTCGAATGGAGGTCGAACTGGAGAATCTCGGTATTCGGGTACTGCCTTCCATTTTGTATGACAATCCGACCATAAGGATGCTTGCAACGGTTCTGAAAGATAATCCCGGGCTTGCAGATTCAGATGAAAGTGAAAATAACGGGCAGGCATCTGACGTTGTACAGGTTAACAAGACGTTATCATCATCTATAGGCATGGAGCATTCATGGGGAGCCCATTCCGATGGATACCATCCTTTTAACGATGTCTTCTTCAAATTATGTTTCTATAACTCTTTATTCCCGATTGTATTGCAGCAGAAAAAAAGCATACATCCGTTCTTCATCCATCATGTGGACGAGTATCTATGGTCTGACAATGAGCAATTTCTTGTGAATGGTTTCTTCTCCTGCCGCAAAGATACGGACATTCTGGACGATCTGGGCATTGGCTATGAAATGGTGAAAATCAGCGAGGACATTATACAGGATGTCAGTCGAGCTGTACTGAATGCCAGACCGGTTATTGTCTGGGTTGACGTCTATTACACATCCATACGCAATGATACCTATCTCAAAAAGCATATTCCACATACCTGGCTTGTATACGGTGTTGATCCGATCAACCAGACGTTTACCGTGATGGAGCATAAGCATCATGATAACTTGTCATATGAAGAACGAACCGTCAGTTACCAGGATCTGATGGACAGTTATCATGGTTATATCGATCATTTTAATATGGAAGTAAACACCTTCTATACGTTCTACAACAAGCATAATCCGGTGATACATCGAAGAGATTCCAGTCAGGAGCAGTTGGAGGCATACTGGCAGATCTATGTGAGTCACATGGAAGAGCAACAGGAGCGGGTGGAGAGCAGTTTGGCAAGGCTGGTGGAGAGTGTGCCGCAGTTCGAGGCCGTTGTTCATGATCAACAACTGGTGTCTTCAATGGCTGAGGATTGGGTCATTTCGCTTCATAAATTGATTAGTGCCAAAAAGGCAGAGGTGTATCGTTGTGCCAATCTAACGGGTGCGGATTCCAGATTGACACATATTCGTGAGCGTATTGTCATGGAGTGGAGTGATATTCGCGCAGTTCTGGCCAAGTACGTGCTTACTTCTTCATATAAACCAACATCGTTTCATAAACTCCCGGAGATATACAGGAATATAAGCTTGCTTGAACGGGAGTATTACGATGAGTTGGCTAAATCTCACATGATGGGGAGGATCTGAATGAGTGAAATCATGACATTGGAGACCCGAATAATACAGGTCATCGACAAGGTTATGGCGTGTGGAACGGATACTCAGATGGATCAAGCCTGGGGCGAACTGGGGACGAATTCGCTCGATTACATTAAAATTGTGGTTGAGATGGAGAAAGAATTCGACATTGAAATAGACGACGACCGATTGACCTTTGTGCAAACCGATACGATTGCCGATTTCAGGGATTATCTGGTCAGTCTCATTGAAGGAGATTCGGAACATGAGCCGGACTAGACGAATAGGACAGATCTGGTTCAGGCTTTCTATTCAATTACCCGTGGCGGCACTTGTTATTATTGGATTAACCGTAACCGCATTAGTGACACTAGCCATGCAATTCCATACGACCTCCTATCTGCGCAGTGAGACCGCCAGTGCAAGTGCAGTGGCTGAATCTCTGCAAGGGGAGAACACCAAAGTACACATTATAGCTGAATTTACAGAAAAGCCTGATTCGGGATTTAAGAAAGGCGACTCCTTGATCTGGTACACAGAAGAACAGGGTAAACGTTATGCTGCGCAGATTCTTGAGGTTAATCAAGACCCCACATCAGCTACCACTCGTATTACAGCCGAAGGTGTATGGAATGAAGAGCTGGGGGAGCGGATGAAGTCCTCCCATACAACCGAGATCTCGATTGTTACGGAGGTACAGTCCCAGAGCCAGACCGTACTTGAGAGCTGGATATCCTAGAGGAGGATGGCATGGAGAATATTTCACTGAGCAAACGAATCCGTACATTCGCCAAACCTTACCGGATCAGCTTGATTACCATGCTGTTTTGCGAGCTGATCATGGTGGTGGTGGATCTGATTGGACCGCTTATTTTTGCCATTTTGATCGACGAAGTGTTCTATCACCGTAATCTTCATTTCTTCGGCTATGTTATTTTGACTTATATTGCTTTGTATGTAGGTGTAAGGGCTCTGAGTTGGATCATTAAATCCATCTGGATTTATTTGAATGTTAAATTTCTGTTTGATATTCGAAAAAGTTTATTTGATCGCATTCTTCATTTTAAAGCGTCTTATTTTCAAAAAGTCCAGACCGGTGATCTGGTCACACGTCTAACAAGAGACACGGATTCTGTCATGCAGTTAATAGAGTTAATCATTTTTCAGATGGCTGCTCCGTTCACGAAATTGCTGGTATCGTTTGTTTTTTTGTTTTATCTAAATCCGTATATCGCCTTAGCCATGATGGTGTTAGTTCCGGTTTCGGTCTGGGTATCACAGTATTTTAATCGTAAGATGACCAAGCAGCAGACGATTTTGCGTGAGAAATACGGGCATTTTGTCAGCTGGATGCTGGAGATGCTTCAAGGCATGAGAGATATTCGTTTGTTGGGGAGTGGTAAACGGGTCACTACACTGTTTACGGGACAGAGTGCAGATGTGATTCGTCTCGACAATCAGACAGAAGTCATGAAATGGATGTCGACCCGCTCTAATGCATTTATTTTTTTGCTATCGGATCTGTCTATCTACGCCATTGCTGGTGTGCTTATTGTTCAGGGACAGCTTACGGCAGGAGCCTTTGTTGCCATTATGTCGTATCTGACCAAGAATAATCAATCCATGATGATGATCTACGCGGCGGTTGTGAATCTGCCCAAGCTGACGGTACAGTCACGCAAAGTCTTTGAACTTCTGGATGAAGAGACGGAAAGAAGCGGTGGTCACTCGGAAGTGGATATGGAAGATGGGGAGACGTCATTCGAGCAAGTAAGGTTTCGGTATGAGGAACAGGGTCCCTATGTGCTGAACGGTCTCACCTTGGAGATCGGTGCCCATGAATCCGTTGCGCTTGTAGGAAAAAGTGGCTCGGGCAAAACAACGATTGTGAACATGCTGCTCGGTTTCTATGCCCCGGAAGAAGGGCAGATTCGCATTGGCGGCAGGCATATAGATGACTATGCTCTGTCTCGACTGCGTAAGAGAGTAGGGATCGTGCAGCAGGAAGCCATACTGTTCAACGAAACCATTCGTTACAACCTGATGCTTGGCAGCGCTCATGCGGATGACGACCACTTGTTGGAGGCATGTGATCAGGCCTTTATTGGAGACTTTATCCGTTCGCTTCCTCAGGGTCTGGACACCGTTATTGGCGCAGGGGGAATGGAGTTCTCTGGAGGACAAAAGCAACGTCTGTCTATTGCACGAATTTTTCTAAAGCAACCCAAATTGATTATATTCGACGAAGCCACTTCCGCTTTGGACTATGAAGCTGAACAAGCGGTCCAGCGTTCCTGGCAGCAATTGAGCAAGGATCGGGCTTCGATTGTCATCGCCCATCGCTTATCCTCTATCCTGAATGCTGATCGGGTTGCTGTTGTGCATGAGGGACGCATTGTAGCTACAGGCACACATGGATATCTGCTGGAGAATAGTGAGCACTACCGTGAGTTATTTGCAGAAGATTTCATCCGGAAGGAGGGACTGATGTCGTGACCAAGGCACCGTCAACTTCCCGGTATGCACTGTTTAAACAGATTAAGCCGTTTATCAAAAATGCGAACCGTCAAATCTTTATTCTGGGTGCACTGAAATTGGCCCTGACCGCTATTGCCCTCATGATTCCTTATCTGTACAAGCTGCTCATTGATCATGTCATGGTTGGACGGGAGCTTGGAATGTTGCCCTATATCCTTTCCGGATACCTGGGCTTATTTGCGTTGGAGACAACCGCTCTGGGGCTGCAAACCCTGTTCAGTAACCGGTTATTAGGTCGGACCAAGTTGGATTTACAACTGAATATGTGGAAAAGATTAGTGCGCATGAAGCCGACTTTATATGAGCGCTATAGTGCGGGAGATCTGAAGAACAGGCTGGATGGAGACGTCACACTGGTCAAAGACTTTATCTTTTTGCATTTGATTGATTATACGTTCAAATGGATCAGCGTAGGGGCATATGCGGTTATTCTGTTGTCGCTGAATTGGAAGATGGCTTTGCTGGGTTTTATCATGCTACCTATTTCCTTCGTCATTAGTTCCCGATTGGGCAAAAAGGCCAAGGCGCTGGTCTCCGAATTCCGTCAGACTACCGGAGAATATGAGACATGGATATCGAACAGCTTCAGACACTGGAAGGAAATCAAGGCACTGAATATGCAGCGCAAAGAATCCATTAAGTTTGTGGGATATTGGAAGAGATTTGGAAAAATCAAGTTCCGGCATCTGGCGTACACCTACGCCAATGAGCTGTATTATACCTTCCAGGATGACTTTATTAATAAGATGAATCTTTATTTTATCGGTGGTTTGCTAATTTTTCAGGGGGAATTAACGATCGGGGGATTGCTTGTCTTTCTGACCTACTATCAACAGATGATTAACAACATTAATGAAATTAATGCCTCCAATGTTCAACTCCATGATGTGACACCTTCCATTGAACGGATCGTTGAATTGCTGGAACTTCCGGTTACACCACAGAGAAAGCTCGCATTACAGCCAGAGTTCCAAGGGCATCTCGAATTCAGGGATGTCTCCTTTCGTTATCAGGAGAATCAAAGTAATGTCTTGCATGAGATTAATCTGAACATCCAGCCCGGTGATTATACGGCTATCGTAGGCAGAAGTGGTTCGGGGAAGAGCACGTTAATCAAACTTATTCTGGGGCAGAACGAAACACAGCAAGGGGCCATTCTTGTTGACGGACAGCCCATTGGTGACTTGGGATCAGAATATCTTTATCAACATATTGGGGTCGTTATGCAGGAGAATGCCTTGTTCAGTATGTCCATCATGGATAATCTCAGACTCGTACAGCCTCTGGCAACAGAAGAAGAGGTACGAGAGGTATGTCGTATGGCTTTACTGGATGATTTCATTGAAGGGTTGCCCGACCAGTATAATACCATCCTGGGTGAGTCAAGTATTAAGCTATCGGGAGGGCAGAAGCAACGCTTGGCTCTTGCCAGGGTGCTGTTAACAAGACCCCGAATGCTGATTCTGGATGAAGCAACATCTGCACTGGATAATGACTCGGAACGGAAAATAAATGAGGTGATCCGCGGGATCGCAGAAGATATGACCGTGCTTGTAATCGCACACCGTTATTCAGCTATTCAGGATGCCGAGCAAGTTATTGTGCTCGATCAGGGAGAGATCGTTGCTACGGGCACTCATCTGGAGCTGGCTGGACGACATGAGGTGTATGACACGTTATTCAAGGATCAGCGTCAAGGTATCGGGTCAGTGGTCACCTGAAATAAGTAGAACGATCCTAGGAGGTTTATGACATGACCATCTATTGTCCACTACATTTGGAAGAACACTATAACAACAATGGATTCAGTTATCTTGCTGCAAACCAAATTGGTAATTTCACGACCTTTGGTTCCTCGTACCCTGGAGACGAACTGCCTGATCAGGAGAAGGTACAATGGCAGGATGTTCCGTTTCATTTTCCTCTACACAGACAGGCGTTTAATAATATAGAACTGGATAGCCAGCACATTCCGGTACCTATCGATCTATATTCGACACTATACATTCTGGGTGCAGCAGATAATGGTTCATACCATGAATTCATTTATTTTGAACGAAATGGAGAGCGGATGGGGAGAGCATCATTGGACCTGACCAACTGGACCGAGACGGTTCCACATTATAATGAGGAAATGATGTTTCAATGTAGTGGGGTGTGTACCCAAAAGGGGGCCTTACTGACATCCAAACAGCCTATTATCTGGTTTCAGAAGATTACACTCGAAGAACCCATTTCATTTGACAAGATCCTATTGCCGGACAATCCATGCATGCATATCTTTGCACTAACCTTGGGGAAGGAGTGGAGTATATGAATATTCAGCCCAGAGAAGCACATGAAGAAGGTGAAGATTGCTTTACCTTATGTGTAAGCAGCATTCTCAACTATAAACAAATTACGAATTTTCTTGCAGTGTGGAAACAATGCGGGATGATGTACCATGAAGACCCGGAGAGGGGCACCCCGAAGCTTGTTCCCACGTATATGTCGGTTGAAAATGAGTTTCAACATATTCATCATATTGATTTGAATATCGTCAGAAAAAATGATCGGGCCGAGGTTATAAAGGAAATCATGACGTTGCTTCAGCAAAAAGAAGCAGTTATTGTATGGGTTGATGTATTTTATATGCAGTATAATTCACTGTATCAATTACTTCATTCGTCGCATTGTATTGTATTGTCCGACTATACAGATGGACAGTTTGAGTTTATTGATGATTTTTATCATTTGAAAGGCAATATGGATGAACAGACGTTATTTGAAGCTCTTGATCTAGGTCAGACATCGTTGATTCGTGAGGGAACGCGTTATCGTTATGCTATATTAGATGTTGGGAGTGCCGTCCAACAGGTAAAAGAGAGAGAATTCTACGATATGCTTCATCAAAATCATGAAATAATGAATGGAAAATCCGGGCAACTGGTGAATCAGGTTGAGTGGTATGAATTAGTTAATCCGCATGTAGGCCTGCCTGCAATTGAAAGATATATAGACTCTACACGTCAGCATATGCAAGATTCATCAGTGTTGACCGAAGAATATCTGGACAATATGTATGGCGACTTGGCTGGCATAAGTAATAACAGATATTTGTATGGCCACTTCCTGAGAGAGGGAATACCATATAATCCGGATATTCATCAACTGGTGGAGGCATACGAATATGCTGCGCAACGATGGAATCTCGCCGCTAATATGACATTGAAAAGTCAGTACCTGGATATGGATAGTCGTTATCACATGTTGAACCGAGTGTTGAGTAAAATTGGAGAAATTATAGTTGTAGAACAAGAGGCACATGACATGGTAAAACATCTTGTTGCGAGTTAAGGTGTCAATAAATCTTACAAAAATTATAAAAAAGGCCCATAAAGCGAACATCGCTTTATGGGCCTTTTTTATGACTTGCTTCATATTAAGCAGCAGCTTGTTTCCGTGACTGCATTCTCAGATACACCTGAGAGAAAATAACGGATGCCAGTGCGACCACAGTCATGCCCCAGAAAATATTGGTGTACGCTGAGGACAGTGGCATGTTTTGCATCGCCGTTAATGCTACGCCAGTAACAGCAACACTGAAAGCACCGCTGAAGAACTGACTGAGTTGGAACAGCCCCATACCTGCGCCCACCTGATCCATGGTCAGATTTCCAGATAATTCATTGGACACGCTGGTGGTTAGGGAAGAGAAGCCTACGCTGAGCAAGACATAGACAGCCATAATGGCGTAGATGTTATTGTCTGCAAATAAGGCGAATAGTCCGGCAGCTGCCAGTAGTAGCCATGGTGCAAACTTCAGCAGCAACGTATTGCCATGTCGGTCAATCATGCGGCCGATCCGGTTGGACAGCAACATGGACACGACTGCACCCGGGAAGATGACGAGTCCCGATTGAGCAGGTGTCAGTCCATATAGATGCGCCAAAATTTGAGGTAACAGGAACAACGTTGAGAAGTTATTAATGTACGATACAATCCCCAGCGAGCTGAGCATCATATATTTTTTGTCTTTGAACAAAGCAGGTTGAACAAATGGATCTGCCGCGCGCCGAATTCGGAGCCAGAACAGAAGCAGTGCCGCAGCACCGATAACAAGAGTGAACCACTGACGGGAAGTCAGGAATAACAGCACACCCGTAGTACCGATGGCGAGAAGCACGGCACCCAGCAGGTCAAATGAACCTTTTTGCGGTGTTTCCCGAGGAAGCAGTTTGAAAAATACAGGAATCAAGAATAACGTTAATCCTGTAACGATAAACAGATCATGCCAACCCAGAAATTGTGTGATACTTCCGCCGATGACGGGACCAAGTCCAAGCCCCAGCGAACTGGCGGACATGATGACAGCCATCGATTTACCCCGGCGATCATGTGGAATGTATCGGGTAATCAGCACAATGGCAAGCCCCGGAACCGAAGCAGCACCCGCAGCCTGGATCAGACGTGCAATGAGCAAAATGATGAAATGATTACTGAAGAACCCGAGAACCGATGCCGCACCAAGTAACGTAAGCCCGGTCGTGAATAATGTACGAATAGGTATGAAATCCGATAGACGTGAGAACGTAATCGAAGAAATGGCGAATACAATGGAATACCCTGTAACAATCCATGAGGAAGCGACGGATGTAAGCATAAATTCGGCTGCAATTTTGGGCAGGGCCAGATTAAACATCATTGTATTCATAACAACGAGTACAACGGTGAAGCCAAGCAAGCTTACGATTAATCCTTCCTGTATTCCGGTCCGTTCCCCTGATGATGCGGTTGCGGTGTTGTTCATAAAAACCTCCTAGAGTGATGTGTATTTCGCAACATTTCAGAAACGGTGTGTAACATTTGCAAAATGTAGTATGATGTCAATCCCGTGCCAAACAGGCAGGGGTTACATAACGAAATCATTAAAGTTCGATTGGTGTCGAACATTAGAAATATATCATGGATCTGTGTTAAAATACAATGGATAGTCTGAGAAAAGGGGACTACAGTATGAAGATTTTACATCATCCACAGGTGTCAGATATTGAACTTTCCTCCGTATTGTATGCGTTAAGCGACCCGACCCGTCTTGGGATTGTTGCCGAAGCTGCCAGAAGTGGGGAGCAACCGTGCAGTCATTTTCATGCACCTGTTGTGAAGTCAACGATGTCGCATCACATTCGGACCCTGCGAGAAGCTGGAGTCATTCGGGTCAGAGTGCAGGGCACACAGCATTTTCTCACCCTGCGATCCGATGATTTGGAAACGCGCTTTCCAGGACTCCTGCAACCGTTATTGCAGGCCGCAGCTCAGTCGAGCACAGATCCTTCCTAAATGTTGTCCTTTCTTCAGGTCGAAGAGGGGACATTTTTATTTTTTGAAATACTTCTAATACTGATGCGACATTCTGTGTCGTACCATGCCCTATATAATAACGGTGAACACACAAACCATATCGAAAAGAGGTTCACAACCATTGGCAAAAACTAAAAGAGGACGCGTTTTGTGGAGTCTTCCTTCCAGGGGCCGGGGAACATGCCCGGTGTGTAGCAGTACCCGAATTAAATTGTTGTATACGCAAACAAAAACAGACGGTACAAGTCTGAAAGTATGCAAGAAATGCTCCAAAGCCGTGCAATCCAGAGTGGATAAGGCGCATGTATAACATAACTGGCCTGTTCTTCGGAACGGGCCATGTCTTTTGATATAATCGAATATATTAGGAATGGATGAGATGGGGGCGGGAAGATGAGTAACATGCATCGGATTCACTGGTTTGACGAACAGATTCGGGGTGGACGTTTTCCGAATAGCAGCTGGCTTGCCCGTGAATTTGAAATCTCCCGTCGTCAGGCTCAGCGTGATATTGAATATATGGCAAGTTCCTTGCGAGCCCCTTTGGTGTATATGGCAAAATATCGGGGCTATTGTTATGAGGATCAGACTTTTCGATTGCCCCATTTGTATATGACCGAAGAAGAGCAGCGTGTGCTGAAATATCTGGCGCATCGTTACCGGCATTACGATTATGATCAATCGGACGCGGTGAAACGTGTAGCGCATTTGCTGGAGCGTTTTACGTTGGAGGAACAACAGATGGGAAGTAGTGAGCTCCCAGTGTTTTCGGCGCAACCGAAGCAACTGCAATTCTTTGAATTATTGTCCCATGCCATAACTGACTTGCGTAGAGTACATATTCATTACAGGGATCACGATGGAGAACGGCAGTTTTCCTTGTGTCCATTAAAGATGATATCCCAGTTTAACGCCGATTACGTGGTGGGTTATGAAGCAGATCCTGTGCAGCAAGTGGCGATTCGCTTGGAGGGCATTGTTCATGTATCGATCTTGGATGAGAGATTTGAGTACAGGTCAGATACCCTCCTAGGTGGATGGGAAGAACCACTGCCTGTGCGTAAACCGTTTGTAGCTGAGGTTCGCTTGAAGGAATTGCAGCAAATGGACCTATGGCAAGGGTATCGTATCCAGGCTAGGCACGATCAGATTTATTCAATTGAATTTTATGACACGGATGCTTTCTTACAGCATTTGTTTGTTAGCGAATGGGAGGAACTTTTGTCTCCTGGGTGGCTTAGACGCAAGCTTCAGCAAAGCGCAGAAGGATTAATTGACAGGCTCGCGATAAAACGTAAGCAAAACGTGGAATAAAGCAGCATAGAGAGGAGAAGATCCGTCCTTGGCTGAGAATATTTTAGATAACCTCATCATGAAGCGGGAGTCCAAATCGTACGTGGATAGTCTGCATGCGATACTAACCCATACAGGCCAGTTTCAAGGTTCCAAGGTTGTACTTGCCGGATATACGGGCATGGCTTTCAAGCTGTCGGTGCATCGCAGACTACTTCCCATGTCGGTTACAGCATATGGACAATGGGGGGAAGCACATCGTCCTGGAGTCGATAACCTGGGGATATTCACGATCTGGGATGGGGGACGTACACGTCATTCCACGTTCGGTTATTATCAGCAGGATGCAGTGAATTGGGTGAGACGGAGTATTGATGAAGGCAATGGTGTGATTTACTGGATTCCTGAGTTTGGTGTTATTCATGGATATGATGACAGTGACCGCATCTTTTATGTGCAAGACGGATGGAGCAAGGAACCGCAGATTTTGTTGTATGATAATTTCGGCTTGAACTTTTCCGGATTTTGGTATTGTCAGGTGTTTGGTGATCAGGTCCGCATCCCTGAACAGCAGATGCTGCTGGAATCCCTGCGACTGGCAATTGAGGATTGGGATATTCCCTATCGTCTGTTACCTGATCAGAATATTACTTCAGGTAGAAAGGCATATGATGTGTGGGTGGAGGCCCTGCGGAGTGGGGATTTCGATGAAACCGGTGCAGGTTATATTTTGGAATCCTTCTGCCATTCGCGAACCGAAATAAGGATGTATTTGCAGGGTGTTCGAGGGATATGGAACGAACTGGACCAGGCTTGTGCATGTTATGAACAGCTTGGGACGTTAATTGACCAAATGAAAGGATATATGGTTCAGCAGGAGAATAGACGTGTCTTGCGACCAGACACCACAGAAGATTTAGCACAAGTACTCGTGAAGGCGAAAGCACTGGAAGAGCAGGCTATTGATTATTTTCGAGTGATATCCAGGAAGTATCCTGACCGTAAAAGGTCCACTATACCACGGTGGGGAGCACATTCCGCACGATAGGATGAGAGGGGAAGGGAGTGAAGGATGATGGCGACAAAAGTAGTATTGCAGGACTGGATTCAATCCCCGCAAGCTGCGAGTTTTGCTGATGAATATAGATCATGGAGCGGTGTGAGCGCATATACAGATGCGTTGTTTCGCATTTTATTACATAAACAGTGGACAGTTTTGCCACACCACATGATTGCAGGCATGACAGCAAGTGCATTCCGATTAGTGGTGGATCGGCGTCTGACGTCAGAGTCAATCTCCGCATACAATTGGATGGCAGAGAACTTTGTCGCAGCAGACTTCATTGGTGTGACAACGGGACAACATGGTGGATTTTCATTTGAACCGACTTTTCCGCTCTATCAGAAGCAGGCTCTGCTGGACATTAAAGCTTCCATTGACCGGGGCGTAGGTGCGATTCTCTGGCACGATCAATTTGTCATTGTTACTGGATATGATGATGCGGAACGGGTGTTATTCATCTGTGAAAGTAAAGGTAATGAAATCATTTGTCTGCCCTATGATTCGTTTGGGAGGAACAGTACACCCTACTGGTATTATCAGGTTCTGGAAGCCTGTGGACCTATCGATTTATGGGAAGTCTGCAAGGAATCGTTAATCCAGGCCGTGTACAAATGGGAAACTCATGACTATATGCTGCCGCCCCAAGATTATGCCTGTGGGGCGGCTGCGTATGCCGCTATTGCTGCTGCTTTGCAGTCAGGAACATATGACGCAGAACAAGCGGCAACTGTACTTCGCTATTATGCCAAATCAAGATTGGATATTGCCTCTTATGTTGCAGGACTTAAGCATCTGTCCATTCAAATGGACCAGGTCATAGACGAGTATGAGCTACTCGCAAACCTGTATACAATGATCATTGAGGAAATAGACAACTCTATCTCTTGGGATTCGAGAGAACCGGAATGTGTGCAAAGCGTGATTGAGCTTATCCAGAAGGCAGGGGCTACGGAACAACGTGCCATTGATGCCATTAAACGTGCCTTTCCAGAGACGATAGGCAATCGTTTTAAGGATGTTGGATTAAGATGAATGGAGCATGATAGAGAAAATTGAAAAACTCAGCAGGAATAAAACCGGACAGGCGCAGCCGATCCGGTTTATTTGTATTGAACATATATGCACATCAACTCATGTGATCCACGCTAATCATAACTTTTACAAGAAAAAATAACCAAAATTTTAATTTTGGGGTAATCCAAATCCCCTCTTGTTCCGAATATTATATTAGATGGTCTTTTTTGGATGATGATATTCAAGGACAACAGGGGGCGGGAGTATGGTACATAATCCGGAAACCATTCAGGAATGTATCGAACATGCACGGCAAAGGCTCTACCAGATTGCAGCTCAATACCCGGAACTATGGCATCCGGAGGTTATTCGCCAATCCATGGTGCTGGATGAGTTAATTAATGAATATAACAATGCAACTCGCGGGAGAACGATCTCGAATCAACTGAAATCATGATCTTTCTGAACAAAGAATTCCAAGAAGGGATTCCGTGTGTTTGCCTTACTCTTTTACCGCCCCGAGCACAATCCCCTTGACGAAGAAACGCTGCAAGAACGGATATACGAGCAGAATCGGCAGAGCGCCAATAAAGATCTGAGCCGCGTTCACCGTACGTTGAGACATGTTCTGGAGCTGAGTTGCATCCACGTTCATGTTGGAGAAATCTTGCTGTACGATTATGGTCTGCATTAACGTGGCGAGTGGATATTTGGAAGCATCATTCATATAGATCAGCCCGTCGAACCAGGAATTCCACTGACCTACCATCGTGAATAAAGAAATCGTCGCAATGGCGGGCATGGAAACAGGCAGATAGATTTTGAACAGAGTTGTGATATGGTTGGCTCCATCGATAAATGCGGCTTCTTCCAGCTCTTTTGGCACGTTGCGGAAAAAGTTCATCATGAGAATCAGGTTCCAGACAGCCACCGCGCCTGGCAAAATGAGAGCCCACATCGTATTAATCAGCCCAAGCTTCTGGATCAAAATATAGGATGGAATCAATCCCCCGCTAAACAGCATCGTGAAGATGAAAAACCACGCATATAATGAACGTCCCTTGAAATGCAGACTTTCCTTAGATAACGGATAAGCCGTCAGGAAGACAAGTGTCATACTGAGCAGTGTTCCCAGAACAGTACGCTGGACTGAAATCCAGAGTGCACTGAGAAAGTTACTGTTACCAAATGTTTTGGTGTAGGCATCCACCGTAAAATCAATGGGCCAAAGTGTCACCAGATTGGCGGATGCTGCCGCTTTACCACTGAAGGAAACCGCTAGAATATGGACCAGCGGCAGGATGCACAGGATCGAGACGGCCGCGATGAATATCAGGTTAAAGCCATTGAATATACGGTACCCGGTTGTTTTGTGATACACCTTGATTCCTCCTTTGCATTTTGCATAATTCGATTTGAATCGCTCGCGTGTATAAGATATAGACGAACTGAACCATTTCGATCTCTATCTTGCTTATTGAAAGTCGCTGTCTGGATTTATGCAAAATGCCCCTCAAAAAATACGGTAATTGGCGATTTTGTACGCCATCCGGTACGCAGAGATGACTAGGAACATCGCGACAAATGATTTGAATAGTCCAACAGCGGTGGCAAAGCTCATTTTGCCATTTAGAATCCCCATCCGGTAAACAAAGGTATCGATAATATCGCCTTTTTCATATACCAGCGGATTGTACAGGTTAAAGATCTGGTCAAAACCTGCATTCAGGATGTTGCCCAGCGATAACGTACCTACCACGATAATCATCGGTACGAGTGCAGGCAGGGTAATATGTAATGTCTGTCTAAGCCGTGTTGCCCCATCCACCTCCGAAGCCTCATACAATGCCGGGTTAATACCCGCCAGTGCTGCCAGAAATACAATCGTTCCGAATCCAAACTCCTTCCACACATCACTGACAACCACCGTTACACGGAACCAGTCGCCATCTCCCAGAAAAAAGATCGGTTCAACACCAGCCGCGGCTAAAACCTGGTTTACCAGCCCACCTTCCGGTGATAACATATCGAGCAGAATGCCGCCCAGGACAACCCAGGACAGGAAATGGGGCAGATACACCAAGGTCTGTGAGAAACGTTTGAACGTAGAGTTCCGAACCTCATTTAGCAAAATGGCGAACACCACGGGGGCCACAAGTCCGGCCACAATTTTCATCGAAGCAATCAGCACCGTGTTCCAGATGACCTGAACGCTGTCGGGATATTCGAACATGAACCGGAAGTTGTCCCAGCCCACCCATTTGGAGCCAGTGAATCCCAGCCACGGTTTGAAATCTTGAAAAGCAATAATAATGCCGCCCATGGGCACATAGGCGAACAGTAAAGTGAGCAGTACAGCAGGCAACAGCATTAGATGCAGCGGCCATGTGCGTTTGAAATTCCAGCGGGTACGTTTGCGTGGATGGGGTGTCATTTTTCGCACCGGCGTATTGGTTGTTAACGGTTGTTCTATAGCCATCAGGGTCCCTCCTTTATCTCGTCCAGCCCTGAAAGTGAGGCGAATAAGCCTCTGTACAGAGTGGAGCAACTGAATTATAGCAACGGAGAAAGGTCGACTATAGAACAACATTTCAATGCGGATGTTGAAATATTAACTTGTTGAGGAAACAGAGGTCTTCAAGTCACAGGAAAACGGGAGAACAAAAAATCATATAGAATTGTAAGGGCTTTCAATATAAAATAGGACTTCGGTGTAGAACGACTCCAAATTTAGGGACAGGGTGAAACGATGAAATTCACAGTATTTGCGAAGACGGTCATTCTCTTAATCTGCCTGCTCGTACCTATTCTGCTGCTGTATACATACGCGAACCAGGCAAATGTGGACATGGTCGTTGAAGAGAAACAACAGTCGAGTCTGAACCAGTTCAATTATTTCAGTTCCCAGGTGGATAAAAATATCGAGCAGCTCTCGCTGTATGGCCTGACATTGCTGCGAGATCCGAGTATCCTGCATTACCGTTACATGACGGACTCCACCAGCCAATATGAGAAGAACAGTATCTATCTGGATATTCTCGACAAATTATCGTTGTACCAGTCCACCAGCCGCTGGAAGAACGATATTACCATTGTCCTGCCACAAGCGGAACTTGTGTTATCCACCATGTCCAGCCGGACGGTCTACGATGAGAAGATGTTGACGTTCCCGCAACCTGGCCAATGGCAGCTGGAGAAGGGGAGTTTCACCTACTTTTTCACGGATAACTACGAGTGGAATGAAAAACCGATGAATACAGGCGTGCGAACGGTGATGGAGATTAATTTTGACCCGATGAACGTGGTTGCCATGTTGGATGATTTTAAAGAAACGCAGGGAGGAGATCCCTTCTTGCTGGTACCAGGTAACGATCCGTTGCTGAACCGTACGGCGGACCCCGAACTGGTCGAAGCGATCATGCGTGATATGCCTTTTAACGGGCCGGAGAGGGAAGGCAATCATCAATTGGAGGTGGGCGGTAAACAATATCTGGTCAGTTACGTGCACTCCAAACAACTGCAAGCGGTATACGTGAACCCTGTGGTATTGGATGATTTGCTGACCCCAATGGACAAGAGCCGAAATATGTTTATTACCTCCATTCTGTTACTGCTCGTGCTGAGTATCGGGGCCGCACTGCTTTTGTATCGAAAAGTTCAGGTGCCCATCCATCGCTTGATGAGAGGGCTACAACAGATTCGCAAAGGGCAGCTGTCCACACGGATTCCGGTCGATCACTCTCGTGATGAATTCGCGTATCTCACCCAGAGCTTCAACCATATGGCAGAGCAGATTCAGGAACTAATCGAGAAGGTATACGAGGAACGTATCCGCTCACGGGAAGCGACATTGAAACATCTGCAATCACAGATCAATCCGCATTTCCTGTACAATTGCCTGTTTTATATCAAAAATATGACCCAGCTCGGCAACCGTGAAGCCGTTATTGCCATGTCGCTAAGTCTGGGAGACTACTATCGCTACATTACGCGGGGCGAGAATGATATGACGACAGTAGAGGAAGAAATCCGGCTGCTGGACCATTATTTGTCCATTCAACAGATGCGGACCAACCGGCTGACCTACGAGATTGCCGTACCGCAGCAACTGATGTTACTTCACATTCCGCGACTGCTCATTCAACCCATCGTAGAGAATGCGGTGATCCATGGCATTGAGCCGATGGAGGGCAGTGGGCATGTCGTCGTAACAGGGATGGCGGTACCCGAACATATTGAGGGTCGGACATATACAAGATATAGCCTGTTTGTTGACAATGATGGTGTCACGCTGACAGCGGAAGAGATTGCCGAATTGGAACGGGAGATCAATGAACCGATGGGTGAGGAGATTGGAACAGGCACATGGAATGTGCACCAGCGTCTCGTTACGCGATATGGGCTGTCGTCCGGGCTTCATTTTGGAGCGATTCCTTATGGTGGACTTAGTGTAGAAATTCGATGGTTTGAGGAGGAACAACCGCATGATGAATCTGATGGTCGTGGATGATGAACATTCGGCAGTAGAGTCGATCGCTGTCTCGATACCGTGGAGAGAACACGGGATTGGGCAGGTATTCAAAGCCTATTCAGTCAAAGAAGCTCTGGAACATATGGCATCACATCAGGTCCATATTATTATCACGGATATCCGTATGCCGGGTCTGTCCGGTCTGGATCTGGTCAGTCACATCAGGCAAAAGTGGGAACAGACCAAATGTATTATTTTATCGGGGCATGCCTCCTTCGATTATGCGAAGCAGGCGCTCAAACATGGGACAGTCAGTTACCTGCTCAAACCGGTCAGGGATGAGGAACTGATCGAATCCGTGCAGCAGGCCGCCGTGCAGATTCGCCTTGAGGGTGAGAAACAAATGCTGCATCAGCGGGCCATGTATTCAGTGAGGGAACATCTACCCGAGAAGCGGGCGGAGCTGATGAAGGATGTATTGTTAGGGCATAAATTTGCGGATGCTGAACTCGAAGGCAAGCTGGAGCAACTGGAGATCGGGTTCCGTCCACAGGATAAAATGCAACTGTTGCTCATCCGGTATGATGACCATCAACCTACACATAAAGCGTTTCGATTGATGAAGTACGCCATCTCGAATGTAGTGGAAGAGATCTACGGCAGTACCTATCATCTCTGCCATACGGATGATGCCTATGATGATCTGGTCTTCATGGCCAGTCCCAAACAAACTCAGGCCGAACCAGAAATGTTAATGGGCCGACTTGGAGAGCGGTTGATCCACAGTGTGAGGCAGTATCTGAACGCGACCATTTCCCTGTCCGTTAGTCGTATGGGGCGTTTCCCAGATCAGGTGCCGCAGCTATATCATCAAGCTGTGAGTGCACTTCGCAAGCAGGCCGAGGCGGGCAAAGGATTACATCTGAATGCGGCGGCGGGAACCAATGGGGCCACGTTGAAGTCTCTTGCAGCGCTGTATGAACCACCGGGTCTAACGACGTTACTGGAAGCGGGGCGCATGGAAGATGCACACCGTAAGATTGATCAGATCTTTACCGAACTGTCGAACAGTGTGTTCCCGGAGCATGTGTATGTGGCTTTTCATTATCTGGCGGCAGCATTCTCCTATATGGCTCATCGGGAAGGAAGGCAGTTAACCGAAGTGCTTGGCGAGCAATACCAGCAGCTGCTCAAGGATGGATATGGTATCTCGCTGCGTAGTCTGGAAACGTGGACCAGATGTGTGATGAAGCAGTGGGAAGAGAGCACAAGCGATGCGGGACAGGATGCCGGATCAACGCTGATTCGGCAGGTGCAGCAATGGATTGACCATCATCTGGGTGAGGATCTATCGTTGCAGGTCATTGCCGGAGAGGTGCATCTGCACCCGGTATATCTGTCGAAAATGTACAAACAATCCACAGGTGAAGGCATTAGTGATTATATTATCCGTTCCAGAATGGAACGTGCGGTTCATTTGCTGAAACATACGGCGATGAAGATCTATGAAGTCGGTCAGGAAGTGGGGTACAACAACACGCCTTATTTCATTCAGGTGTTCCGCAAACATTATGGACTGACCCCGCAAGATTTTCGGAACGGTTAACAAATCGATATGAACATTGAAATTGTGATATATGTTTGCCTCCCCGGCTGCACTATCCTTTTCATGTAAGGTGCATTTGGCATCAATCCAATCAGCGACTTGCATCAGCAAAATAAGGATCGAAATGGTGTTGTTCGTCCATATTTTGTACCCGTGAGCGGTTGAAATCGAATGATGGCAAATGCAGAGGTGCATTTGGCACATAAGGGTATCCAAGTTACCTGAGGAGGGGTTAGTTCATGTATAGAAAAATGATGACGGCATTGCTCGCAATCACGATGGTTGCTGTAACGGCATGTAGTTCGGGGGCCAAGGAAGAACCGGCGAAGGAAGCCGCTGCACCACTTGCTCTGCAAGATGGGAAGTATGAACCGGCGGTACAGATGAGTTATCTGCGGGCCTGGAATGATGATACGAAATTCAAGAACGGGGAAACGGCTCAGAACAATGTGCATACCAAATGGGCCAAGGAACGACTTGGCATCGATCTGACTACGCCATGGGCTGTATCGGTGACCAATGATGCATTTTACACGAAATTACGCTTGTCCCTGTCCGCTAACGAAGAACTGCCGGATATCGTCTCCATTCGGGGAGACTACAATCTGGTCCGGGAATTAATTGAGTCCGGCAAATTTGCCAATGCAGGCGAGTTGTTTGACAAATATGCTTCGGACACATGGAAACAGGCATCCGAATCAGCATCCGAGGAATGGTATCCATACATGTATGAGGGCGAGCGTTATGGCATTCCAATCTTCGATTATGCTTACAACGGCGATTCGGTCATGTTTATCCGGGAAGACTGGCTGAAGAAGCTGGGACTGGAAGAACCAAAAACCATGGATGAGCTGGTTACGGTCATGGATGCTTTTACAAATCTGGACCCGGATGGGAATGGTAAGAAAGATACGTATGGTCTGACCGTGGGCATGAAAAATGCGCTCAATACCTGGATGACGGAATCCGGCTGGATCTTCGGCATGTACAACACGATGCCTGGACAGTGGAATGATGCCGGAGACGGAACACTGCAATATGGCTCTATTCAGCCAGGTGTGAAGGATGGGCTTGCAACGATGAAAGATTGGTTGTCCAAAGGTTACCTGCCCAAAGAAGCAGGCGTCTATGACGAGATCAAGGCAGCAGAATTGTTCACCGCAGGTAAAGCTGGCATTATCGTGGGACCACACTGGATGCCAAACTGGCCGATTGATGATGTGAAGAAAAATGTGGACGGTGCCACGTACAAGGCCATTGCTTTACCTACAGGACCAACAGGTGAGAGCCACCAGCATGGTTCTGGTGCAAGTAACGGCGTTGTACTGATTAACAAAGACATGGCGAACCCGGAGATTTTCTTCACGTACCAAAATTATCTGTTCGACAACTTTGCTAATCCGGAAGTGGGCAGCGAGTTCGAACATGGCTTCGCACAAGGATATGATTATGACATCGTGGATGGCAAAGTCGTTGGTGAAGCTGAAGTGAAGGACGGCGTATCACCACTCAAATATACAATTACGTATGACGGTGCACGGATTCCGAATCTCATGATGGATACGCTGGCGGAACTTGCGAAGGGCAAGGACCCGGAGACTCCTTTTGAGAAAAATACGAAGATTGCCAACAAACCGGAAGTGTTTGTAGCCGCTGAGGTGGTCGTTGCGAATAAAGATAACGCCATTAAGAATAAGTTCACCGGGGCACCAACCGAGACGATGAAAATGAAGAAGGACGCAATCGACAAGTTGGAGAAAGATACGTTCAGCAAGATCATCTATGGTCAGGTAGGCATTGAGGAATTTGATGCGTTTGTGACGAAGTGGAAATCCATGGGCGGGGATGATATCACTGCCGAAGTGAACGAGTGGTATAAGACAGTTAATTAATTTACAAAGCAGGGGAGAACTGATGAATTCATCAGTCTACCCTGCTTTTTTTGTCTCGAATAACATTTATGGAAAAATAGAACCTTTGGAGTTATAACTATTAATCTATATCGTACAGATCGATTATGACTCGCAGCGGACAAAAGTTACTTGTTTTCCTAGAATCACATTCTCAACCTTCCATCCGGCATTTAACCAGGATAGTGCCTGTGTATGATTATTGGAATTATTCACCCACCATTGTTCGCGATTATACGCTGTAGGGGGTAACGTAAATCCAAGAATCTCCTCAAGCTCTGCATATGTAAGGGTGATTGAAACTTGATTCAAATAGTTTTCCAAGGGGAAGTATTTGCTGTAGCTCATTTAGTCAGACCTCCTGAAAAGGAATACAATGATTATACAACGTGGGGATGATGATAGCGAGGGCATACCGAGAGCGTACATAGTTATGAAAAAAAAGGAATCCGTAGATCTCTTTGACCAGCAAACAACCGTGCATAAGCCTTATTGTTCCGGGTGTACTTGAGAGAGTAAAATAATAGGTAATATACGAACATCAATACGTATTTATAACATAGATGCCCCGGATTAATCCGGGATTCATAGAGGTTCAAGTGTGGTTGATGAACATCATAAGATGCATGGGAAGGCAGGAGATCAGATGAGTACACTTTATGATCAGGCGATGGAAGAGATGATGACGACGATCCATGAATGGTTTGATGAACAGGAAAAGCGGGATGACTTGGAAAGTGTTGTGAAGCGAACCACGCTGCAAATGGGTATTTTTAATGATATTGTGCTGGATTACAGACCTGGACGGACCACGATAGACAGCCTGGATCTGGGTTTGGATGATGATGATGTGATATCAAAGCAGGGAGGAGTCTTTACCGAGGAACAGGTACGGAACGAGATCAGGCCTAAGCTTGTAGAGGTTGTTCAGGGAAGATTGGACAAGCTGGCAGATACTCCGTTGATTGACTACCGCTTCACCTTGCGAGGGAAATTCCCAACAACCGAAGGCAAGCTGCAACTGACTTTATTGGAATGGATCAACGAAGAGAAAAGAAAGCTGCTCCTTGATCGTATTCATACCTATGTAGACAAGAATCTGGAGAACAGTACATATCCAACGAAGCCATTGGAATCCTTCTTTTTGACAAGTCATCTGCTCGATCCAAAGCTGTTCCCGGAGTTGGATGTGGCATGGACTATCAGGCAGTATGACCGGATTCAAGAGTTGAATCAGAGTCGTCCGGAGGCACTTGCGGAACATCGTCGTGAGATTACTCATGCAGTGACGGCATGGGTGGAGAATCAGTTTTTGCCACAGTATTATGATGTTCAGTCTTCGCCTTATCGTACCAATGAGTATTCACTAAAGCCCGGAGCAACGCTGGAGTCGAACGTTGAGACACAGGCAGGCCAACATTTGGACGAGCCTGGGAAGGCGCAAACATCCGAAACTCAACCAAACGATCTGCTATTATACGCGGCGGTCATGATTCTACGTTTTGAGCCGAGTTATAGTAAACCCAAAGGTGTGACTTTTCTGGAGCTCGCGAAGCAACTCGGTAGCAAACGTGCAGCAAGCATGATGACAGAAGGTAGCGGGACGTATGCGAAGGACGATATTCATGTGAAAACGGAAGAAGTAGAATGCAAAGCAAATGATGTATTTGCTCTGATGACCATTCACATTCGTAAGGAAGAGCCGGGTGCCTATCAGCAGGCACTTACCTTTATCACTCATTTATTGAAACAGGGCTTTCCGAAAAGTTATAAGATCAAGCTCAAGTCCAGCGTAAAGCAGTATTTGCCGATCAAAGGGCTCGCGAAGTCGGATACCCACCGATTCTTTGCCAATGCACTGGAGTACCCGGAATTGCATCCACTTCTGGAAGAGTATGCGCGTGAGGCTATCCAAGAGTTTGAGTTCTACGAGGATACCGAGGGAGAGAAAAGCTGTATGCCGGGCAGTTATGCAACCTTTGGACTGGGGCTTGTGGATGAGCAGTATTTCCCGTTGGTTGAATATTACATGGGTGAAGTGGATGATGAGCATCAGTTGATTCAGGATAAGTTCATTGCGGCATTTGTAGAACAACAGGGTGTCACGGCTCAAGCCATACCTGCGTTAGTCGCCAGCTTGCGTCGTTCGACCGATAGTCTGAAGCTGAAGATTCAGCCCGAACTGGAGAATGAGGAAATACTCGAACTGCTGGTTAGACAAATTCAAGAACTTGAGTATTATGAAGCGGAACGTGTACTCTATCCGATCTTTGGCAAAGTGGAGAAGCTCTCAACGCTTGCTCGCAAGGCCGAGGGAAGACGGAAGGAATTATTGATGGAACTTTTGCAGGCCGCAGAGAAATAAAAATGTAAACAACACAAGTAAGATTGTGCTGTGCCAGCCAGTAAAGCATTTTAGAAAAGTGAATGTGCATAAGGAGGGTGGAGAAAGTTATGGAAGCATTGAGACGAGACATCTGGCAGGGGTTGAATGCTCAGGACAAAGAGGCTTGGATGCGTAAGCTTGTTCGTCAGTTACCGGACGGTATGGTATATGAGGGTCTCGAGACATTTGAACGGTTTGGTCAGCGAATAGAGACAGGTGTATTTACGGAGGATGGGCTGAGATTTGTGTTTGTGCCTGGGGATCAAGTAACACTCGGCTGGGATCGTTGGCAGCATGGTATGAACGAAGAGACATCAGCCGACCTGCATGAAACGGTCAGTGAGTATGGTGTGGAGGACGTGGATTCTTTTCTGGCGAGTCAAATGTCGCCTGTAAGAACGGTCAACATTGCGCCGATGCTTGTTGAATGCGAACTGATCTCACTTGGCTGGATTGAAGTGTCCAAGGAGGAAGCATTTGCACAGGAAAATCCTGATTTCCCTTCAGCACTGGAGCAGTTTAAGCAGTCGGAGATCCGTGAATATGAACTGCATCAACAGTTTCGTCTGATTCGCCAAAGTGAGAATGAAGTCCGAATCCTGTGGTTCAACGAAGGAATAGAGTTGGAAGACGTTGTGAGGGAGGAAGCTGCGGCGGGTTTTGGTTTGCTGACTGAAGACGAATGGGAGTATATCTATGGCGGCGGTTGTCGCACGTTATTTCCCTGGGGTGACAGCTTCGACTATACGATGAGATTGAAGCACTTTGGAAGTCTGGAAGGCGTGGATGAAATTGTGGATGGATCAGCAGAGACGGCCTCTTCACGTGTTGAAGAAAAGGATGATCGTCCTTATGATCTGGAAATGCCAAATTTCTTCGGAATGCAATTTGCCGGTGATCCCTACAAGTATGAGCTTACACTGGATTCGGCTGGGGATGTGATGCCCAAAGGCGGAGACGGTGGGAGCCTGATATGTGGTGGTACAGGGCCGCTAGTTGGTTTCTTGCCTGCTGCTGCGGTCTATTATCGAGACGTTAATGCCAGTGAACTCGACTGGGAGGATTTGATGGATGCGATGATGTATCGCAGGGTTATTCGTTTGGCTGAACTAAAGGTTTGATGGGTTAACCGAAACAGCTATTAAGCGGTAGCATCCATACGTAGAAAGAGATTTAGTGAATTCTAAAGGGCAGTTGACAGATAAATGAATAGATCTGTCGCTGTCCTTTGGAATGTTCCATTAGGGCCAGAAGATGGAAGAAAAAGTAATGAATATTTAGATCAAAAGTTCTATACTTAACGAGTCTCAACCAAATCCATTACACAGAGAAGGAGTTAAGTATGTCCAGAGGATCCAAATGGCTCATCGTCAGTTTAGTTTCAATTTTTATACTCAGCATGTCGCAATTCACAGTCTCAGCGTCCACTTCAATAACTCAAACGGCTCAGAACGCAGAGCGATCCATTTCATCCACAGATCGGGTGCAACATAACATTCGTTTTGCAATCAGAGGCACGGAGGTGACCGTGACTACGCTTCGAACGAGTTTTGATACTGGTGAACTCAAAGAAAATGAGTACCATTTTACCGATCCAGCTATTCTCCCTAGAATACATACCGGTCTGACGACAACTTCCCATCAGTATGATCCTATCGTTAGTGACACACCAGCAGGGTTAAAAGGATACATAACTTATTATGCCACGGATGATAAGCAGCATTATTACGTTTTGTACGAGTATGACTATAGCTCGAACACACTTCGCAAGGTCCATGAGGGCGAAAACCGTATCCACTTGGAACCTCAAATCGGAATATATTATACGATCTATGAGAAAAACGTACCTAAATCCAACTACTATTCCATGGTCACAGGAAAAAAAGTATACACTCGCGGAAAGCTTTTGCTGGAAAGGGATTTTACAGATACCAAATATGTGGTATCACCGATTCCACAAACCCGTAATTTTGGGGTTTATTGCACAGATACTTTAGATTGTCACTATCTTGAATATGGCGGTATAAAGGGGAAGAAGGCCAAAGTAAGCGACTTGTGGATGAAGCCCGACCAGAAGACGGGCTTGTCTACTAAAGCTTTTCAGGTAAGTGCAGATGTTCATCTAAATGTTTCTCAAGGCAACACGAGGGATCGGAAATCAGACTGGACTGTGGTTGTAACCAAAAATGGCAAAAAAACTACACTGATTAAAGAGCGAGTGGGCTATGTGCAATCATTTATCTCACCCGAAAGAAAAACATTGGTTCTGGTCACAGAGAACGGTCTGGATAGTAAAATGGAGTCGTCCAAGGTACAAGTCTATGATTTGAAGACCCTTAAGCGGATTCGTTCCTATGATTCTCCTTATCGCGCTCGTACCGAAAGTATCCAGTGGATTACTGAGGATGAGTATATTATTGAACAGTATTTTTCCAATCCAGGCTCTTACCCGCCATCCTTATATGTTATTTCAGAAAATAAACATCTTAAATTGAATTATGGTACGTACAGTGACTGGAAAAAATATTGGAATTCTTTTCAGTTCTCTAATGTGTTTTTCCCGATGGAACCTGTAGCTATTAAGTCTGATCAGGGTGTATTGGAGTATAAAGGGCAGCCCACCTTCTATATGGAAGGTCAGCATTATGTTCCTTTAGAAGAATTCACTAAAGCATTTCATATTCAATATAATCTCGGGAAGGATCGGCTCACCTTCACTCGTGGTCAGCGTTCTTCCAGTGTGAATCAACCTTCAAAACAATTGTTGACGCTATACAATCAGACCTTTATTCCTTTAGGTCAGTGGAGTAAGGACTTGGGGCTCAAAGTGTCGGAAACAAAAGCAACTGGTTACAACAAACAATTAAGCATGAGCGATGAAGAAAAGGGAACTGATCTAGCCATGGATTCCAAAATTCTTCCTTTTCATGCAAGAGCACGATGGATGGATCGGGTAGGGGAGAGTTACCAATTAGATCCGGTAAATACAAGGCCGATGGAATCAGCTGTGCCAGACCGAATTGATGGTGTGGTGCTTAATTTTGATCGAACATTGACCATTTCCTCCTCTAAAGATTCAATTACAGAGTTGCTGTTCATCAATCCAGACTACACTTCGGTGCTCGGGAAAGTATCTTTAACGGACATACCTGAGAGGAAGTGGGGATTTAGCACAGCCAAGATTCCAGAAAACATGTTACAAGATGGTGTGCTTAACGTGATTGTTCCCGTGAAAGAAGGAAAATCAACGATGGTGTACTCCTTAAAGCTTCCAGAACCATTTGATAAAAATAAATTCTAAAGATTCAAAAAAAACACACATCAAATCAGCCCCAACTCATAGAGTGGGACCGAAATGATGTGTTTATTTTTGTTTATTTCACTTTTTGTACAGATACCGCCATTTGCTCCAGTTGAGTGTGAGTCAATTGGTTATTCGGTGAGCTGATGGTTACATAACGATCATCCAGTTTGAACGTGAGCATATCCGTTTGGTCTGGTGTGTACCATTTGGCTGATACGCCATTAGGCAGTTTTACCGTTTTACCATCATAGCTGAACGAGTAATCTTTAGGGGATACCGTTACATTCATACGATTAAAAACAAAGTTTACACCATCACCGCCTGCACCTACGCTTTTGAACGTATCTCCAGCAACCATATGTTGTGGAGCATAGGCTGTGGTGAACCCGTCAAACTTCGCAAATGCTTTGCGAATGTTATCCAATTGTTGTTTGCTATAGTTCACATCTGCAAATGCAGTGATCCCTTGATCGTTGTTGTCAGTTGCCTTCTGAACAGAGACAGCGACTTGTTGCAACTGAGCTTGGCTCAGCTTATGATCCGGGGAGCTAAGCGTAACGTAGCGATCATCCAGTTGGAACGTGAGCATGCCCGTTTGATCTGGTGTATACCATTTGGCGACAACACTATTGGACAGTTTCACGTCTTTGCTCGTATAACCGTCCGAATAATCTCTTGGAGACACATCCACTTTCATATGGTTGAAAACAAAACTGACGCCGTCGCCACCCGCACCTACACTTTTGAACGTGTCACCTGCGATCATCTGCTGAGGGGCATAAGCGGTCTCGAACCCATCGAATTGTGCAAAAGCTTTTTGAATCGCCTCTTTTTGTGCTGCGCTATACGTTACATTTGTCAAAGCTGATGGATTGCTTGTTGCTTGGCCGATAATGACCTGTCCTTTTTTGCCGTCATAGGATACAGGCACATGCAGTGCATCGGCAAGCGCTCGTACGGGCAGATAAGTAGAGTTGTTATAAGTAATTGGCGCAAGTTTGTTGCCATTGCCATCCGTTGGCGAGTAAGCCGCGCCATCGACATTAAAGCTGATTCCATGATTAAGGTATGCGGAGATTTTCTCCAACTGCGTTCCGGCGAATACACCCGTTGCTCCTGTTAATGTCATGCCCAGCACCATCATTGTTGCTACGGATTTCTTCATGTTTTTTTTCATCCTATATCTCTCCTTCAAGTTGGGGTTTGGTTTGTTTAATGGGCTCGCTGTCCCTTATGGCTTTATATTAAACCCCGAACATATCCAGAATAATTCTGAATTATCTCCAACTTGTAAACATGTGTATATAAACGGAGAATGTAGAACGAAAACGGAAGCTGCTTGGTGTGTTGAACGTATTCTTTGCCGAATCGAAACATTTTAGTTAAAAAGATAGAGGATTAGTCCGCCAAAACCAAGTACAATCGCACCAACGTATACATAGGAAAGTTTGCTAAGGTTTTGCTTTGTGCGGCGGTCATATTCGGGGTTGCTGGTCTGATTGGCTTTGGAATTTCCGATGATCATGGTAGCAATACCTCCAAACAAGGCGATACCCACAATTAAAACATAAGGCAACCAGGTCATGAATGGACCTCCTTCGCGAATAATATGATATGTCTTTATTGTACTTCAGGATAACCTTTGATGTAAGCTTTAGTTGAGAAATAAAGGAAAATGAAGTATCTATATTACAGTATGTATGTGGTCTTGGATCGGAAAGATCACTACAATTTTATATTTTTTTAATTCAAAAAAACCTTGATACAACAGGAGTTCGCAGCTTTCTTCACTGAAAGCTGTGAACTTTTTTTGCCCACAGAGTGATCCAGAATAGAGAACCCTGCGTTACACCCTATGAAGACGACGACGAGGAAAGAAATTATACACACAACATAATCGAGGAGTGAACACGTAATGAAAATGAAGATGAAGAAGTTTATCGCGCCTGTACTTAGCTTGACACTGTTGATGCCGGGGATCGCTGGAGCAGCTGCCGCACCACAGACACCAATGACCATGATGAAAGCATCCGTGAACACACCTGCGGCTGACCTGAGAGCAAACCTGGACCACCTGTTGTCCGAGCACTTTGCACTCGCAGTAACGGCAATGGCCAAAGCATATGACGGAGCAAAAGATGCAGATGCAGCCTACAAAGCACTCGACCAGAATGCACTGGATATGCAACCAGCAATTGCTTCCCTATACGGTGACGCAGGTGCCAAAGAATTCGAACGCATCTTCCGCGCTCATAACAAATACACAGATGATCTGGTGAAAGCAACCAAAATGGGCAACCAGGCTGGAATCAAACAAGCACAGGCAAACATCAACGGTTTCGTGGATGAGTTCTCCACATTCCTGAGCACAGCTACCGAAGGCAAGTTGCCAAAAGCAGCAGCCAAACAGGCGCTGAAAGTACATGAAGATCTCGTGCAAAAAGTATTTGATGAGTATGTAGCTGGAGATTACGTTGATGCATACAAGGCTTACCGTGAAGGTTTCAAGGAAATGTTCGACGTAAGTAAGGCACTCTCCACAGCAATTACGACACAAATGCCTGAGAAATTCGAAAATACCAAAGCGGATACAAAAGCAGCTGATCTGAGATCTGCACTCAACCACTTGGCTTCCGAACACTTTGCACTTTCGGCTCTGCAAATGCAAGAGGAATTCGATGGACGCACAGCAGCTTCCAACGCACTGGTTACAGCTGAAGCTGGAAACACAGCTGACTTCAAAGCAGCGATTGCTTCCGTTTATGGTAACGATGGTGCCAATGCTTTCGAGAAAATTTGGGTAACGAACCACGTTAACGCACAAAGCGACTATGTAAAAGCTGTTAAAAACAACGATGCTGCGGCTCGTGCAGCAGTAGAGAAACGTATTGATGGATTTACAACAGAATTTGCTACATTCCTGGATTCAGCAACAGCTGGCAATCTGCCAAAAGCAGCAGGACAACAAGCGCTGACAACGCATGAAAATCAAGTACAAAACGTATTGAATCAATATGCAACAGGTAACTATGATGCTTCTTACACAACGAATCGTGAAGGCTTCAAAGTGATGTTTGGTGTAGGTCAAGCCCTGGGTAACGCCATCGTGACTCAATTCAACGACAAATTCCAAGAGCCAGCAACACCAGCACCAGCGCCAGATATGACAACGGTGTGGATGCAACTGAACAGTAAAATGCTGAAAATTAACGATAAAACAACCAACATGGATACCACACCAGTGCTTTGGAAAAACACAACATACATTCCATTGCGTTTCCTGAGTGAAGGTATTGGCGCAACGGTGAAATGGGACAAAAAAGCACAACAAGTAACGGTGATGGCTGGCGATGATACCCTTGAATTCTGGGTGAACAACAACGTTATGGAAGTAAACGGCGTGAAGAAAAATGTGGGTGCAACTGTATTTGTAAACAAAGATGGACGTACGCAAGTTCCTCTGCGCTTCATTGCTGAACTTCTGAACTGGGACGTGAAATGGGCACAAAAAGATGGTTCCATTACGCTGACTAAATCGATGTAATCCAACGTTTATATACGAATCAAACAAAAAGAGCTGCCCCATACGGCAGCTTTTTTGTATTCACCCAAAAGTTCAAATATTTGGTATAATCATCGAGTAATGACCTACATAACAGCTTGAATAGCCGATGGAGTCTAGAATGATGTATGATAATTTGGTATAAGCAAAATGAAGAGGGGGACAGAGGAATGAGTACATCATCAAAATCGGAGCGCCCAGCGAGAAATGTGGATACCCGGTTATTTGTCGCTTGGGCCGTTTCCGTTATCGCAACAGGGGGGAGTCTCTATTTCAGTGAGATCAAGGGCTTTCTTCCATGTGATCTGTGCTGGTACCAGCGCATATTCATGTATCCACTAACGATTTTGCTGGGCATTGCTTACTTTAAGGATGACGTGGGCATCACGAAATACGTACTCCCACTGAGTTTCGTCGGTGGCGGCATTTCGTTATATCATGTAACGATCCAGCGTATTTTTTCGGCTACAGGTAATGCCGTCGCGTGCGGTAAGGTTCCATGTTATACCGACTATTTGAACTGGTTTGGTTTCATCACAATTCCATTACTGGCACTGATCGCCTTTATTATCATCATCGTGATGCTGTGGGGTATCGGCAAAACACCAAAATCTTCTTAATAAGAAAGGATAGATGGTGATGAGCGGACAAGCTCGGTGGTTCATGCCCTTCGTTATTCTGCTCCTCCTGACGGTGGGATGCTCTTATGAAGAACAGTCACAATCGGGCGAGATGCCGGAGATGATCAAAGTGAAACTTGACGTTCCAGAGAAAGCTTCTCTTCATGAACCAACACGGTTGCAGGTGAAGCTTACACAGGGAGATGCACCGTTAAGTCATGCTGACCATGTGCAATTCCAGATCTGGAATGAGCTTGATGATCCGCCTTCTGTATCTCCGGAACAAGGTATGATGACAGCGGACGAACTGGAGAATCAGGGGGCTATAACTGCCAAGGAGGCAGAGGAAGGGCATTATGAAATCCAGCATACCTTTGAAGAACCAGGTACGTATGTGGTACAGGTCCATGTTACGCACGGAGCTATGCATAGCATGCCGAGAGCGAGAATTGTAGCGGAATGAAGCAGCAGGCGGGTACCAAGGCTTTGGTTCAGGTTTAACAATAGGTTTATAATGTTAAAGGTATGAAGAATGTTGTAGGAAAAGAGGCTGTTATGGCAACTATTCATGATGTTGCACTCAGGGCAGGAGTTTCTGTAACTACCGTCTCGCGTGTATTAAACAACCGGGGATATATCAGTCAGAAGACTCGGGACAAAGTGTATCAAACCATGGACGAACTGAACTATCGACCCAACGAAATTGCCCGTTCTCTTCTGCGTAAGCAATCCAATGTGATAGGCTTGATTATCCCCGATGTATCCCATCCGTTTTTTGGAGAACTGGCTAGCTATGTTGAGTATCATGCTTACCAGAATGGATTTAAAATTATGTTATGCAATTCCCACATGGACCCTTCCAAAGAGCGTGAATATGTGGAAATGCTCAAGGGTAATCGCGTGGATGGCATTATTATGGGAAGTCATACACTGGAAGTTGATGAGTATATGAATCTGCATTCCCCAATCGTGACCTTTGATCGTAAGATCGGTGAAGACATCCCGTTTATCTCATCTGATAACTATCAGGGAGGGGTTATGGCTGCTGAATTGTTGCTCTCGAAGAACAGACGACATTTGGCACATATCTGCGGTAATTTGGAATTGCAAATGCTGTCCAATCGCCGGACGACAGGTTTCGTTGATACATTGCAGGCTCATGGAGTCAAACCGGTCATGATTCATGAAACCGATCTGAATGTGTTTGATCAGCATCAGTATACGGAATTGGTGGATAAGCTGCTTGCACAACACCCCGAGGTGGATGGGCTCTTTGTAACGAGTGATCTGATGGCGGTGCATGCGCTGAAGCAGATCGTGTTAGGTGGGCGCAAGGTACCCGACGATATTGCTATTATAGGTTATGATGACAGTCGTGCGGCAGCGTATACGGTGCCTGGCATTACAACGATCAGGCAGCCGGTGGAGGCCATGGCTAAGCTGGCGATTGATCTGATTCGGCGCCAGCTCGCGGAAGAGAAGATCGGAATGGAGCATATTTTGCCAGTTAACATCGTGGAGAGAGAGACGACCTGATACGGGTCGTTTTTTCCTATTCGTCCTTTTGCCACGAAGAAATGAAGTCGAGAAAATTTTTTTTGAATGGTATGTCAAACGATTGACATGTCAAACCTTTGACATTATAATTCGATTTGTAAGCGTTTCCTTTTAAACTATTGATCGGGGGCCATAACAAGATGAAAAGAGAACAGAGATGGATGAAATTATCGGTATTGTCATTGATTATGATGCTTGTATTGTCGGCATGTGGAAGTAAAGCAGCGACGGAGTCCAACTCCTCCTCAGAGGGTAGCAACAGTGAGAGTGTCAAAATCACCTTGCTTAATTCCAAGTCGGAAATTAACAGTCAGTTGGAACAAGCAGCTAAAGACTTCCATGCCGAAAATCCAAATATCACACTCGAAATTGTACCCGTAGGCAGTGGACAGTCTCCGTTTGAAAAAGCGTCTGCTCTGTATGCCTCCGGCAGCCCTACAACGATGATGATGCTGGATACAGGAGATGTTGAGAAATTCAAGGATCGTGTTCTGGATCTCACATCCGAGTCTTGGATGAAGGATGCTGTGGAGAACAGTACAGCGGCTACAACGTTTGATGGCAAAAATTATGCCTTCCCGTTCTCTATTGAAGGATATGGATTCATCTATAACCAGAATGTATTGGATCAGGCAGTAGGTGGGACATTCGATCCGAAGTCTGTACAGACCACTGCACAGCTCGATGAGCTCTTCCAAAAGATCGCAGCTACTGGAAAATCACCTTTGATTGTATCTCCGATGGATTGGTCGCTTGGTGCGCATTATCTGGGGCTTGCATATGGTGGGCAGTCGGCGGACCGTGCGAAGGTGGATCAATTCATTACGGACCTGAAGGCAGGTCAAGTGGACCTTGCGTCCAATGCCGTGTTTAATGGCTTGTTAGATACATTTGACCTGATGAAAACCTACAATATCGACAAGGCTTCTCCACTGTCCGGAACCTATGAGCGTGGACCTGAGGTCCTTGGCAAGGGTGAGGTAGGCATCTGGTTCCAGGGCAACTGGGCATGGCCACAAATTTCAAGCTTTGATACAGCAGATGGAAAATATGGCTTCCTCCCGGTACCTGTGAGCAATAATCCGGATGATTTCGGTAATACGCAAATCTCTGCTGCTGTATCCAAACGCATATTGCTGGATAAGGAGAAGAGCACACCAGCGCAGCAGGAAGCAGCGAAGAAATTTTTGGACTGGATCGTTTATAACGAAAAAGGTCAGGATTTCCTGGTGAATCAAGCCAGTATTATTCCGGCATTCAGCAACATTACATTGGAGCCAACCGATCCACTTGGCAAATCCATTAGTGAATACATCAAGGCAGGCAAAATCGAGGAATCAATGAGCACACTTCCTGCGGATCACTGGTCCAAACTGGGTGCATCCATGCAGAAATACTTGGCTGACGTCATTGACCGTGCCGGGCTTGCCAGCGAAATTCAGGCATACTGGAGCAACGTGAAATAAAGGAATTAATCTTAGCCCTGCGCAGCACATAGAGAGAGACTTGCGGTAGCCGGAGATGATGAATGTACAGCTTCCACATGAGGTCTGTTCAACTTGTTTCCGGCATAACCGTTAGGCTAATCATTTGGATAGAGTGGAGGTTGACAATGCTGACCGAAAAAGGATTATGGACACGTCTGCGCACCCGCCTGATCTTTACTGGCCCGACATTATTTGCGTTTGCTACAGTGATGATTATTCCATTTTTGTATGGTATTTATTTGACGTTTACGAACTGGGATGGCATTGCCATCGATCAAAGCTTTGTTGGCTGGGATAATTATATCAGTGTGTTCAAGGACACCGTGTTCTGGAAATCATTCGGGATGACGCTGGAGTACGTATTTATTACCGTTGTGCTGACCAATGCGGTTGCCTTCCTGCTCGCTTACGCTGTAACTCGGGGAATGAAGGCACAGGGCTGGTTTCGGGCCGGATTTTTCCTGCCGAATCTGGTGGGCGGAATCGTGCTTGGTTTCATCTGGCAGTTTATTTTTAATCAGGTACTCGTTTTTGCAGGACAAAAAATGAACCTTACTCTGTTTTCCACCTCCTGGCTGGCTGACCCGGATAAAGCGTTCTGGGCACTCATTGTGGTGACCGTTTGGCAGTATGCCGGTTATATGATGGTTATCTACATTGCAGGACTAATGAATGTGCCGAAGGATGTTATGGAAGCAGCCAGCATTGATGGGGCAAGTAATCGCAAAATGTTGGCGCGCATTGTATTGCCACTGATGGTTCCTTCGTTTATTGTATGCATCTTTTTGTCACTGCAACGGGGATTCATGGTGTATGATCTGAACGTCTCCCTGACCAGTGGCGGGCCCTTCAAGAGCACAGAGATGGTATCCATGCATGTTTATGAGCAGGCCTTTCTTGCTCGTGACTACGGATTGGGTCAGGCAGAAGCCTTTGTTCTGTTTATCCTTGTAGCCGCCATTACATTGCTCCAGGTCTATTTCAGCAAAAAACTGGAGGTCGAGGCATGATGGCTGGACAATCGCGCATTCTCAACTGGATGAAGTTTATTGCATTAATCATTGTGATGATTTTGTTTGTATTTCCGTTTGTGCTTCTAATCGTCAATTCGTTCAAGGCTAACCAGGCAATTACCTCCGATCCGCTGGGCTTGCCAAGCTCCTTTCAATTCGATAATTACGTCAATGCGTTTGACAAAATGGGATATGTATCCGCATTCAGCAATTCGTTGCTCATTACCATTGCAGGTGTATTACTGATTGCTCTTTTTGCGGCGATGACAGCCCATTACTTTGTTCGTCACAAAAGCAAGGTGAATCAGTATCTCTTTTTCCTGATGGTAGCTGCGATGATTATTCCGTTCCAGGCCATTATGATTCCATTGGTTAAAATATACGGCTCGCTCAGCCTGCTGGATAACAAGTGGTCGCTGATCTACATGTATATTGGCTTTGGCAGTCCGCTCGCCGTATTTATCTACCATGGCTTTATCAAAAGTATTCCTCTGGAGCTTGAAGAAGCGGCTCTAATGGATGGCTGCGGCAGAGTGCAGACCTTTTTCCGTATCGTACTGCCAGTGTTACTGCCAACAACCGTAACGATTAGCGTGCTGAATGTATTGTGGATATGGAATGATTTTTTGCTTCCTTCTCTGGTACTGACTTCATCTGAGCAGCGTACGCTGCCGTTGTCCACGTTTTATTTTTATGGGACATATACAGTGGATTACGGTCCGTTGATGGCTGGTCTGGTGTTGACCCTGCTACCTGTCCTGATCGTTTATCTGTTTGCGCAGAAGTACATTATTCAGGGGGTCATGCAAGGGGCAATCAAATAAGTTCAGTTGGGTGATATAGAGAGAGACAGGAGTGAAGGACATATGAACCAGGAACGATGCGAGAAGCAGGAAATAGACACAAGGCAAGAGACAGACCTTGGACTGACGAGTTCTTCGGCTCAAACAAAGGAGAGTTATACACTCGCCCGGGCCAACGCATATATCAAGGAGCATCGACATCAGGTTGATCCAACCTATCGAATGGCCTATCATTTGATGCCAGAGGTGGGCTGGATGAATGATCCCAACGGCTTCATATACTTCGGTGGGATGTATCATATGTTCTATCAGCATTATCCCTACGAACCGGTATGGGGGCCGATGCACTGGGGCCATGCGGTGAGCCGTGATTTGGTTACATGGTCTTATCTGCCTGTTGCACTGGCACCTGATCAGAGCTACGACAGTGGAGGCTGTTTCTCCGGCAGTGCAATCGTGCAGGATGGCAAGTTGGTGCTGATGTACACGGGACATGTCGTGACTGGACCTGACAAGGATAACGATTACTTGCAGACACAGAATATCGCTGTCTCGGACAATGGGATTGATTTTGTCAAAAGCGCGATGAATCCGGTCATTCGGCTGGATCAAATCCCAGAGCATACCAGTCCCAAGGACTTCCGTGATCCAAAAGTGTTTGAACGAAACGGTGTTTACTATTGCGTCCTTGGATCGAATGATGCTACGGGCAAAGGTGTCATTCTGTTATACCGCTCAACGGACTTGCTGGATTGGAGTTATGTCAACATTATGGCCCAGAGTGACGGGACGCTTGGCGACAATTGGGAATGTCCAGATCTATTCACACTGGATGGCCAAGATGTGCTGATCTTGTCTCCGCAGCGCATGCCTGCACAGGGAGATAACTATCACAACTTACATTCGACCGTTTATATGATGGGATCGCTGGATGAAGACCGGGGTGTGTTGAAGTACGAGCAGTACGTTCCGCTGGACTGTGGCTTCGACTTTTACGCACCTCAGACGATGGTTGATGTACAGGGAAGACGAATCATGGTGGCCTGGATGGATACGTGGGAAACGGAAATCCCGACACAACAGTCCCATGCGTGGGCTGGAGCAATGACTTTGCCGAGACAACTAATTCGTAGGGGAGAACGATTGATATTCCAGCCACTTCCCGAACTTATACAGTACAGGTCGGAAGGCACCGAGCAGTATGGTATACATTTAAATGGTGATGAACATGATTTTGATCTTGGAATCAGTGGAGACCGCTACGAACTATATGCTGTATTTGAAGCGGAACAAGCACGACACTTTGGGTTGAAACTGCGTACGGGTGAGGATGAAGAAACCGTGATTTCCTATGATGTAGAGCAGCGTCGTTTATGCTTGAATCGCGAGCAGGCCGGACAAGGGCCAGGCGGAGAACGAGCTGCAACAGTGGAACTGCTTGACGGGAAACTGGAACTTCATATTTTTATGGATGTCAGCTCCGTTGAGGTGTTCATTCAGCAGGGAGAGCAGGTAATGACAGGGCGGATCTATCCTGGGCCGAGCTCAACAGGTATTAAGGCTTTCTCATCCGGAACGTGTACGTTGACCGAACTTCGCAAATGGGATTTACGAATTCCACGATAAAATTCTATCTATAATTCAGCCTTGACCTTGAAGTATACTTCAAGGTTTATTCTTTTTTTATCAAGAAATATTGGAGGCTGAATAATGAGAATTTTAGAATGGATTTTGGTATTGGTAACCATAGCTGCTACGGTACTCATACTGGTGTTTCCGAAGCGCCGGGCAATGACAATGGGGACGCTCACAGCTCTGGTTCTGACAGTGCTTCTGCATGGCTTAATCAATTCATTTCGCGTGCAGATGATACCAACCTATATCGTCACACTTGTATTATTCATTACATTAATCATTCAAGTCATGAAATCATACCGCGGTGATCGTTATGTCCAGAGCGTGCGGAGACCCAACCGTCTTTCAAGAATAAAAATGACGCTGGTATCGATCCTGGTTCTGGCCTTCAGTGCAGGTTCAATCATACTGACCTGGCTCTTACCTGCTTTTACGATGCCTGAACCAACCGGCACATATGCCATTGGCACATTCTCTCAACACCTGGTGGATGAATCTCGCGAAGAGACCAAAACACCCGAGGCAGGAGATAAGCGGGAACTTATGATTAATGTGTGGTATCCGGTGGATCAGAAAACCGCCCAAGGGCTGCCGCTGGAGCATTACCCTAGTGAACTGGGAGAAGCGATCAGTCTGGTGTTTGGCATTCCGTCTCAGGTGTTCAGTTATCTGGATACCATTCCAACACATGTGGTGCAAGGAGCTGAGATGTCCGCCGTCCAAAGCAAGTATCCGGTTTTGCTATTCTCGCCGGGTATCCGCTCAGCCCGTTTTCAGAGCATGACGATGATTGAGGAGCTGGTTAGCCACGGTTACATTGTGGTGGGGATAGATCACCCTTATACGTCAGCACAAGTGACATTCCCCGATGGACGTGCAGTCTCCTATCAGGCTGACCCTGAATTTGCAACGTCAGGAGAACTATATCAATATAATATAAAAGGTATAGGTATTCGTGCAGAGGATGCAAGCTTAGTACTGGACACTCTCACACAGTGGAATTCACATGATCCGAATCAATTGCTCGAAGGCAAGCTTGATCTGGATTCTGTCGGTATCTTTGGTCACTCCTACGGCGGTGCAACCACGGCGGAAGCGCTGGCTCAGGATGACCGTTTCAAAGCAGGACTTAGTTTGGAAGGCGGTTTCTGGGGTAAAGTATCCATAACAGCCTTGAAACAGCCGTTTATGTATATCATGTCGGGTGGGACAGCCAAAAGTCTGGACCCGGACGCCACTGCCAAGGATAAAGTATTTTATCCCGAGTTTGAGCCTGATTTGGATCGGGTGATGTCAAACAGTCTTAATGATACCTATTATCTGACAGTGGAGAATTTATTTCATCAAAGCTTTACGGATATTTCGTTAATTTCACCAAAAATGTTTGCCAGAGGTATGACGCCAGAACATAATGTGGATATTACCAGATCCTATACGCTGGCCTTCTTTGATCATTATTTGAAGGGGGAGGAGCAGCCGTTGTTGCAAGGCCCTTCATCTAAATTCCCTGAGGCCACTTATGATACCAAGTATACCAAGCTACGTCACCAAAAAGCGGAATAACCCAGCAGAAGGATGGAGAGTATCTATGGAAACCATGACAAGAGGAGAGCTGGCTAAGCGTACCGGTGTAAGTATGGCAACCCTCCGTTATTATGAGGACAGCGGGATTCTGCCCGCTCCCGGTCGTTCCTCCAACGGATACCGGGTGTATACTGAGGATTATTTGGTGAAGATTAAATTTATTAAGGATGCCCAGTCGCTGGGTTACTCTCTAAAGGAAATACAGGATACGTTACAGTTACTCAGTCAGGAAGACATGGAAAAGGAAACGTTAAAAACCCTTGTACGCGAACGCATCACTGACATTCAGACACATATTGACCATCTGGAACAGCTGCAGATTAATCTGGCACGACTGTTGCATACACCGGAGGACGATATCGACAATTATATTCAATCGTTCAGGGTGCAAAAGAAAGAGCCGTAATCGCGGCTCTTTTCCTGTTTAGCAGAAAACAGGAGTTGACTAACGAGCAGGGAATCGGAGATTTAGAAAGAATACATAGTGTAGTTTGCCAATACATAATGGTGTTTAACGTGATTTCAATAATTTCAATAATGAAACTCACACCACAAAAGGAGTAACATTTTCTATGAGGGATTTGCAAGGTTTTGTATCCGATTACATCAAAGGAAAGAAACATCTGCATCTTGAGATTGGCGTTATTACAAAGGGAGATGTCGAATATCATTCATTGGGCAATCCCAAAAAGAAGAGCGTGGCTGCTCCCGAACACAGATTGTTCGAAATCGGCTCTGTAACCAAACTTTTTACATCGATCCTTCTGTTAGAATTGGAACGTGAACAGCAACTTTCCGCGGATGACACGGTTGGCAAGTACATACACAACGGTAAAAACGATTATTTGAATAAGGTAACCTTAAAAAGTCTTGCGACGCATACCTCCGGATTACCCGGAGTTGCCACAAACCTGTCCTCGAAGAAAAATCGATACAATCCGTATTCAAATTATACGGAGGATGATTTACTTGCTTTTTTATCGGATGCTGACTTTACGGATCAGATGGGTTCATTTGAGTATTCCAATACCGGCGTGGGCTTACTGGGTTATATCCTATGTAAAGTATCAGGAAGTACATATGACGATCTGCTGAGAAAATATATCACAGGTCCATTAAACATGACGGAGACGGCAGCTATGCTGAATGCAGAACAGAATGGCAGATTTGTGGACGGACATACGTCAACGGGGAAAAAGATGCCTCACTGGGATACGGGTGTACATGAAGGCGCGGGGGCGATCAAGTCATCTCTTCACGATATGTGTTTATTTGTACAGGCCAACCTGAATGAAGATCATCCGCCAGCCTCTGCAATACAACAAAGTCACATGCCTATAATGATTGGAGATTCAACCCATCATTACGCCTGGTTTAGTGATAACATCTCGGATCAGAATATACTCTGGCATAACGGTGGTACATTTGGTTTCTCCAGTTATTTGGCTATAAATAAGGAACAGAGTATAGGCGTTGTATTATTGTCCAATTATTGTTTTGGATCAGCCTCTATTGTGGATGAGTATCTGGATACGATATTCAAGTTTATAACTAAAAAAGACCTTTATCCACTTATGCCGCTGGACCCTGTGGGTAATGAAATACTGGAAGCCATGATGCAGAGATAAAAAAACACCTCGAACAGAGAGCACCTGAGGATGTACTTCGGGCGGTCTCTGTTCGAGGTTTCTTTTAGTTCTGTCTTAATAGTCTTGCTCATGACATACCCGCTTCACGCAGAAAATGGTGCACAATCTTCGTCTGATACTTGATACGGGTCGAGCGTTTCAGACTCCAACAGGTCTCCACTGTGACGGAACGGGCTTGTAATAGTCTTGAAGCCGCTGTACGGGCAGATCCCGGCAATTCATGCTGCTTGAGGTTAAAATGACGATCACGAATGGCAATCGACCGATTCATCCGTTCGATAACTCTTCTGCAAGCTGGAATCGTCCCACTGCCGGGATTGGTGATCAACGTCTGTCCAAGCACCCGTGAACTAAGCTGTGACAGGCCGTTGGCTTCATGCAGATCGAGCCACCAGTCGGCCCAATGTTCACGCGCCAGCTGAAAAACTGCCGCAGCGAGCGGATGCTTGGCCTTGCCTGACATACGGCGTGGAAACGTACGATTCAGATCTGGCTTGCCTCTGATTTTCTTTGCGTAGGCTTGCTGGTTCACACGTGGCACGATAATTAACAGCCCTCGCTGAATGGCGTGACGACCTGTCGCAATATCATCTACGAGTTTTTGAGCAGCGGCCATACTCGCCGTTTCATTCCCGTGAACCCCGGATGTAATGAACATCACGGGTCCCGGCATCATGCCACGTACAATGAAGTAGGGAGTAGCGTGTACGGTGGATGCTAGAAGGACATGTTTGGTCACAAGCATGACGCTTCACCTCCGTTATTACAGTACGCCATGTCCCTCTTTCATGTAACGGCGTAAGAACAGGTCTTCATCCTATTTCCTCACAAAATGGGCCGACTAATACACCCGATGAATGATATCTTCAAAATCGGGTTCTTTCATCTCTACATCTTCAATCTCACCCCAGTGCTCCAACTGTTTCAGAATGTCCATTGTGCTCCATTCCTTCCGGTTCACTTCGACGGTGACAATCTGTCCTTCCAGTCCAGTAATATGTATCGCGGACGACACAACATCCGGGATGTGGAACTCTCCTCGGAACGTTACCCGAATCAGCGTAGGTAGTCCGATGGTTTCGCGAAGTGACGAAATCGTACCGTCATATGTCAGTTGACCATGGTTAATCACCATGACCCGGCTGCATAACTGCTCAATGTCGTCCATGTCATGTGTGGTAAGCAAAATCGTTTTGCCAAACGATTCATTTAATGTACGTAGAAATTGACGAATGTTCCGCTTTGCGTTCACATCCAGTCCAATCGTTGGTTCATCGAGAAAAAGCAGTTCGGGATCATGCAGCATGGAAGCTGCGAGATCCGCACGCATGCGCTGTCCAAGCGAGAGCTTGCGGACAGGCGTGGCCCAGAACGATTCGAGGTCCAGCAGCTCGGCGAACTGGGACAGCCGTCTCTTTTTGTCCTCGGCACGAACGCCGTACATCTCGGCCAGAATATCATATGAATCTTTCACGGGCAGATCCCACCAGAGCTGACTGCGCTGTCCAAACACAACGCCCAGTCGACCAACGGTCCTGCGCCTGTCCTGATGCGGGTTCATACCGTCAAGCCTTACCTCACCCGAGGTTGGGTGCAGAATACCTGTCAGCATTTTGATCGTGGTAGACTTGCCAGCCCCGTTCGGACCGATGTAACCCACAAACTCCCCTGGACCGATATCAAAACTGATATCGCGTACCGCTTCCTTGGACACATACTCACGTGAAAATAACGTACGTAGACCGGAGAAACGTCCTTCGCGAATAACAGGAGTTTTGAATTCCTTTTGCAGATGCCGTGCTGTGATCATGTTCATGATTCGTTATGCCTCCTTAGCTACCTGTACTTTGATATTTGGTCATGCCGAATTGCCAGAAACGCAGACTTGCAGCCAAACTCAGTACGGCAACCGCCGCAACAGCAACAAGAATCCACGCTCCTCCTTCACCCCGTAGCAGGTACAGTGACGGAATGTAGTTGACGAATCCCACCGGAATCACCGTTAGCAGAATGCCAGACATCCATTTGGGATATAACGTTAGCGGATATTGGGCAGCTGTTCGTGCTGCATCCTCAGTGATCGTCTGTAATTCCTCGATACGTGTGGTCCAGAATCCCAGTGTGGCGGTAGCAAGTCCGATGGAAAAGAGAATGACTGCGCCCGTCAGGATAATGAGCAGTGAGAAGGGAATGGCGATCCAGCCAATCTGTCCGCTATGCATCATGCCTGCCACTGACCAGCAGAGAATGAACCCGCCTTGCAGGACTTCCCCAGCCATGATGCGGAAGTTTTGCGGCAGCAGTGCCAGCAATACGGGCATGGGACGTGTTAACAGTTGATCAAGCTCACCATTAACCAGATATTTTTCCAGATGATGAACTTCGTTTCCGAATGTTCGATACAGTGTTTTGGATAACGTCATGATGGCGAAGAGATAACCGATCTCATGGAGGGACCAGCCTTTAATTGCTCCGAATTTGTGCAACACGAGAGCAACCATCAGAAACTCGGAGATCTGAATTAAAGCGGCCAGTACGGACGCCATGATGAAATTGAACTTGTATTGCATCCGACTGCGGATGCTTGTTCGAATGAGCATTTTATATAAATTGAACCAGGAAGTTCGCTTCATCCGCCTTGTACCTCCACTTTACGACGTAACACTTGGGTGATTGCAAGACAGATCAACGTCATAAAGACACACCAAAGCAAGGTTCCCCATAACAAGGAGCCATCTTCGAAACCAAGATAGATTCGGGTAGGTACATAGAGCAGGAAAGGGTAGGGTGATATCCAGGCAAGTTGTTCAAGCCAGTTCGGTAGCCATTCCAGCGGAATGAAAAAACCAGCCAGCAGATTCATCATCGCGTGATTTCCCCAGTGAAGCCAAGAGGACTCCGTGGTCCACATCGACGTGGCACCAATGATGTAGTTCATACAGATGGACAAGTATGCGGCGCCGGCAAGACCAAGTGCGGCATAGAATAGTGTTGAAACGTCTGAGGGCCAATGCAGGGAAAAGACAATGGAGAAGAGCAGGTAGATCGGAATACTTTTGTACACGAACTGGTAGGCAATCTGCCCCCATTCGCGTGCCATCAGGTGGGTGAACAGATGAACAGGCCTCATCAGATCCAGTGCGATCTGCCCTGTCCTGACGGATAAGGGAATACCCAATCCGTTCGTGAGAAAACCCGAGATCCAGAGAGAGGATTGCGTGAACGCAATATAACTGATCATTCCCTGTGTCCCATATTCTCCGAGAGTATGGTCGGCCCCGATGCCGATCCAGAGGCAGGCATACATGTAACCAAACATGGCGCTTGCCAAGTTATGTACCATGTGTGCCCCGCGGTATTGCAGATTCCGGGAGTAGGCTTTGGAAGCCAGAGTGAAATAAAGCATGTGACACCTCCGATAAGTGGATTGAACGGCGTTTCCGTTCACTTCAGTCAAGGCGAAAAAGAGAGAAGGACAACAGCATACCAATTTATTCCTTCACAGGCAAGACATTTTTTTAGCTAATAATGGTATTAACAGGGGTGTTCATGATTGCGCCACAAGACAACGGTCTGTCCGTTCATTTATAATTGAGAGGTAGTATCGCAAACGTTTACAATGTGAAATATTCAAATTTTAAATAAACCGCCGGGCTTGTGCTTGACGATTGAGGATACAGAACGAACAATCCGGCAAGAGAGAAGGATGTCATGAAGAAAATTGCATGGGTCACCGATAGTACCAGTACACTGGATCCCGTTTTTGCGGAGCAAAATCATATCTACATCGTACCGCTGCGCATCGTATTTGGAGAGGAATGTTACCGGGAAACCGATGACATTACATCTGAAATGTTCTATGAGAAACTTGCGGAGGCTTCACGTGCGAGCAGTTCGCAGCCACCCATTGGCGAATTCATTGAACTGTATGAGTCGCTCAAAGACAAGTACGATGAGATTATTACGATTCATTGCTCTACAGAGCTTAGCGGAACGCTGCATACGTCCATGCAGGCTGCAGAGATTGCAGGAGTGACGGTGACCGCAATTGATTCGAAGGCAGGTGCCTATCCTCACCGTGAGATGATTATGCAAGGACTGGAATGGCAGAAGCAGGGATGTTCCGCTGCCGAGATCAAAGTAAACATTGAACAGATGATTGATAACATGTCCTTTTACCTCATACCGGCCAGTCTGCAGCATCTTCATCGCAGTGGACGGGTGTCCGGCACACAGCTGATCATCAGTCAACTGCTCAAGATCCACCTGTTGCTTCGATTCGAAGAGGGAAAAGTGGTTGTGAATGAGAAGATTCGCACGTTCAAGCGGACAAAAGATCGTATGCTGGATATGCTCAAGCTGGATATGGAGAAAGTAAAACATGTGTGCATTATGCATGCGAACAATCAGGAAGAAGCCGTTACAATCAAAAAACAGATTGCAGCTCTGCTGCCTAGATTAAAGACCGAAATCATGCCGTTTATCCCTGTGGTGAGTATTCATGCAGGTGCAGGAACCATTGGACTGTGCTGGATCCACAGTGAGAACGGATATAGAGACTAGAAGCACCAGCATTGATCTACAGACACTCATAGACCTGGCAGGAAACACACTTATACCAAAGTGGTGCTCCTGTCAGGTTTTTTCGTATGTCATTGCCAATTCAAACAAACTGTGAGGTAATAAAGAAAACTGTTCATGTTGGAGGGAAGCATGTGTTAAGTCACCGCTTGTTGCTTGTTGAAGATGATCGTTCAATTAGTGAGATGGTCGGGCCGTACTTGGAAAAAGAGGGCTACGACGTCACTTATGCATATGACGGCTTAGAGGCAGAACGTCAGTTCAGCCAGTCACAACCCGTGTATGATCTGGTTATTCTGGATCTGATGCTGCCCCGCAAAAGTGGGATGGATGTGCTTCAAACCATTCGGGCAGTCAGTCTGGTCCCTGTGCTCATTCTGTCTGCGAAGGATGGGGAGGTGGACAAAGCATTAGGTCTGGGCTTCGGTGCAGATGATTACTTGAGCAAACCTTTCTCGTTAATAGAACTGACTGCCCGCATCAAAGCTGCGATTCGCCGCGCCAATTATACTACTCAGCCTGTGGCTGAAGTGGCTAAAGATCAACGTATTCACATTGGAGGACTCGTAGTTGACATGGAGACGTACGAGGTGGAACGTGAAGGTACACCCGTCAAGCTGACATCCAAGGAATTTGGAATTCTGAAGCTATTGGTTACCCATCCTGGCAAAGTGTTCACCAAGGCCCAGATCTACGCTTCCGTCTGGAACGATCATTATTATGGAGACGAAAATATCATTAACGTACATATGCGTCGTCTGCGTGAGAAACTGGAGGCAGACCCTTCGGCTCCCCAGTATATCAAGACACTCTGGGGCATCGGATATAAGCTGGAGGCGGAGCAGGGATGACACTGATTTTTGCCAGTACAACAGCTATTCTGGCCATTGTAGTCATTGGGTTGTGGATGAGATTGCGGAAACGCAGTCAACACCTGTCCTATATTCATCACAAAATATCCGATATCCTGGATCAAGGCACCTTTGAGCGCTTACTCGTATTCAACAGTGATGATCAAGTTAGCCAGCTTCTGAAAGATATGAACCAGCTGCTGGACTATGCGCACCGCGCGAAGGCTGGTTATACGAACCAGGAGAAGGAGATGCGTAATATGCTCTCCAACATTTCTCATGATCTGAAAACGCCACTCACGGTTGTGATGGGTTATAGTGAGACCTTGCTGCACAGTTCATCACTGACCGATCAGGAACGTAAGATTATGACGGAGAAAATACAAGATAAGGCGCAGGAAGTGCTGCGTTTGATCCATTCCTTTTTTGATCTGGCAAAGCTGGAATCTGGAGACACGGAGCTAGTGCTTAGTCGAGTGAATATAAGCGAATTATGCCGGTTGAAGATGCTTTCCTTTTATGAAATGTTGACGAATCTGGGGTTGCACGTGGAGCTGGAGATACCTGATGGTGATCTCTTCGTGCAAGCGAATGAAGAAGCATTGGACCGTGTGCTGGATAATCTCATTACCAATGGAATGAAATACGGGGCAGATGGTAAGGTACTGGGGCTTTCACTGGATCATTCGATAGGTGCACCTGTGACGCTACAGATCTGGGACCAGGGAAAAGGGATTCCTGAGAGCGAGCATAGTCGTGTGTTTGAACGAATGTATACACTGGAGGATTCCCGCAATCGACTCTATCAAGGCAGTGGCCTTGGTCTGACTATTACGAAACGGCTAGTTGAGCGGATGGGTGGAAGTATTCACTTGCATAGTGTGCCACATCAACGGACTGTATTCTCGGTTACCTTAAAGGCATGTTAGACCCTGCGTTGGCGTGTCCGGTCAGACTTAAGGTATTTGTAAGATTTGATTAATAAAAAAGAAGACTTTTCTCTTTACAATATAGATATAGGAACCCGGACAGGGGACGTAAAGGAGAACAAGGACGATGAATTATATCGCACGAACAATAGATGTGACCAAAGTATATGAAGGGGTGGAGGTTGTATCCAACGTCAATATGAATATTAAGCAAGGTGAGATCTATGGATTCCTCGGTCCAAATGGTGCTGGTAAAACAACCATCATGAAGATGCTCACCAATCTCGTCAAACCAACCACAGGGGAGATAGAACTGTTTGGGGAGAAGCTTACGCCGACCTCGTATGAAGTGCTGAAGCGAATGGGCAGCATTATTGAATATCCTTTTTTCTACGATAGACTGTCTGCTCGCGAGAATCTGGAACTTCACTGTGAATACATGGGATTCTACAACAAAAAGATCATCGACAACACGATGGAAATGGTAGGGCTGAAGGATACGGGCAAGAAACCGGTCAAAGACTTCTCCTTGGGCATGAAGCAAAGGCTCGGACTGGCTCGTGCACTAATAACCACACCTGAACTGCTCATTCTGGATGAACCGATCAACGGATTGGATCCTGTAGGGATTCGGGAGATGCGAGATTTGTTCAAGCGCCTTAGCAATGAGTATCGCATTACCCTGCTGGTCTCCAGTCACATTCTTGGCGAGATAGAGCAGATTGCGGACACAGTTGGTGTCATTCGCGGCGGTCGCTTGGTGGAGGAAGTATCGATGGAGAGCATTCGTGGAAGTCAAAATGAGTACATCGAGTTACAGGCGGTGGATATCCGCAAAGCGACCTATGTCATTGAACACCAGCTTGGTTTGAGTAATTATAAACTGGTTGATAACCAAACGTTACGCATCTATGATCCGGGAATCATTCCATCGGAACTGAACACCAAGCTGATTCAGCATGGCATTGAGATCGAATCGATATCCAAACGGGCTCATTCCCTGGAAGAACACTTCATGAAGCTTGTGAAAGGGGATGAAGACGTTGCTTAAACTAATCAGACTTGAGATGCGGAAGCACCGTTTTGCACGTAATTTTGCAGGTGCAGGTATTGCCAGCATAGCCATTCTTCTTTTCCTGATCATGATTGGATTCGTGGATGTGGGAGCAGAAGATTATGCCTATGCCGATTACCAGACCGCCTTTATGATTATTGATACGTTTGTGAGAGCGACCTTTATCATATTTGCAGGAGCTTTATTATCCAAGCTGGTGATCAGTGAGTATAGAAATAAAACGATGAACGTCATGTTCACCTATCCCATCCAGCGTCATAAAATCATCGCTGCCAAATTGATTATCGTGTTTGGTTTTACATTTGTGATGATTATGGTTAACGATCTGTTCATGGGCTCACTATTGTTGATTGTTAATCAATTCTACTCCTTCATTCCTGAATCACTGACGAATCGGGATATATTGGGACTTCTGGTGAAGTACAGTATAAGTTCTTTATCGGCTGCGTGTATGGCACTCATTCCCCTATTCTTCGGTATGCGTAAGCATTCTGTTACAACTACAATGGTCTCGTCCATTTTGCTGGTTTCGATTGTCTGCTCCGGATTCAACGGGTCGGAAGTTTCCATTCATTCGCTTATTATTATCCCTCTGACCCTTGGAGCAATAGGGATATGGATTGCTTCGATGTCCATGGTTCGTCTGGAGACAAAAGATGTGAACTGAATCATTCGGAAAACCATGCTCTGTATGGCTTCAGATGCCATTGACATCCGCTCGTACAAGGGATAGGATAATGTCAACTGAGACACGAAGGAGAATGCAACTACCATGACGATTCCAAAAACATTAACAATAGCTGGTTCGGACACGAGCGGCGGTGCAGGTATTCAAGCTGATTTGAAAACTTTTCAGGAGCTGGGTGTGTATGGCATGACCGTACTGACTACGGTTGTGGCAATGGAGCCCGAAACATGGGATCACCAGGTCTTTCCTGTTGAATTAAATGTGGTTGAAGCGCAGCTTCGCACGGTTCTGGACGGCATCGGTTTCGATGCAATGAAGACAGGTATGCTCGGTTCTGTAGATATTATTGAACTGGTAGCAAAACATATTCGCCGCAGCGGTCTGCCACAGATCGTTATCGATCCGGTAATGGTCTGCAAAGGTACAGACGAAGTACTGCAACCGGAAAATACGGAAGCGATGATCGAATTCCTGTTGCCAGGTGCTGATCTGGTTACACCTAATCTGTTCGAAGCATCCCAACTGGCGAAGAGCGGACCTATTCGCTCCAAGGAACAAATGGAAGCAGCGGCAGCAGCAATTCATGCCCATGGCTCGAAACATGTTCTGATCAAGGACAGAGGTGTCATTAGCCCGGGTAAAGCAATGGATCTACTCTATGATGGAACCAACTACGAATGGTTTGAAGCCGATGTTGTCGGCTCCGGATATACTCATGGTGCGGGCTGCACAACGTCTGCGGCGATTACCGCAGGATTGGCTCGTGGTCTTTCAGTGAAAGAGGCTGTTCGTGAAGGTAAAGCCTTCGTGACCAAAGCGATTGCCGGCGGATTCCCGCTGAACCGTTTTGTTGGCCCGACACTGCATGTGGCACACCGTCTGGAGCAACAACGTTAAGTGTTGCCAGGGAGCGCGCAGTAGCGCATCAATTCTGGATAACACACTTCGATTTCATTCAAGTAGCTGTCAATGAGCAGGAGCTTGCTCGTTGATGGCTTCTTTTTTATGCGAATTTTTATAAAAATTAGTAACTTTTGGCTTATATTAATCGTATATATCATGGGAGCATTCCAAAACATGTGTGGACACATGAACGACACATGGAATAGGTATGTTATCATCAGAAATCTAAAAGGAGAGTCGGCCATGATCAGAACAGTGCTTCTGGTGGAAGATGAAAGCCGCATTCGTGAGATTGTGGCCGATTATTTCATAAAAGAACAATGGAACGTCATAGAAGCTGAACATGGAGTACAGGCACTGGAACTGTTGGCTCTGCATGAGGTAGATCTGGTTATTCTGGATGTTTTGATGCCTGAAATGGATGGATGGACGTTATGTGGGCATATTCGATCCCAATCCACCGTACCTATTATCATGCTGACTGCACGGTCCGAGGATGACGATAAAATTCATGGATTTCAGCTGGGCGTAGACGATTACGTTACCAAGCCGTTTAGTCCACGTGTGCTGGTTGCACGTGCAGAGACATTAATGAAGCGTGTTGAAGGTGCATTTGGACGAGAGCAGGGTGTGATTCGCTTCGGACAGGTAACCCTTGATCCATGGGCCAGACGTCTGGAGAAGGACGGAATTGAAGTGGAACTTGCACCAAAGGAATATGATCTGTTGCTTTATTTGGTACGTAATGCAGGCATTGTGTTGTCCCGGGATGCCATTTTGAATCGGATCTGGGGATTTGATTTTGAAGGGGACTCACGTGTTGTAGATACCCACATCAAGAAGTTGCGCAGCAAATTGGGTGATGAAGCCAAGTGTATCCGGACGGTGATTGGTACTGGATATCGTTTCGAGGCAGAAGCATGAGAAGAAATGGCGTAACGATGAAGCTTTTCCTGGTCATGGCAGGATGTCTGGTACTTCTATATGGGACGACGGTTTTTGCTCAGTTGGTCTGGTTCCCCGACTTCTATCAGCATCAAAAGGTTAGCAGTATGAAGAAAAAGCTGTCCAAGTTCGAACAGCAATATTCCAATGGACATTGGAGTGATTTACAGCTAGCCAAGGAGACCGGGAAATTCATGCGTCAGAATCAGTCACATCTGGTCATTCTGACGAATAAAGGAAGACTGGTTAATGACCCGTTCCACATTACGTTGCTTCAAGAGGATGGAAGTCACGTGAAGGTGTCCTTGTCCTTGTTTATCAATAGTGAGAATGCTGGCTGGATTACATCCCATCTGAAATATGGGCAAGAACTGACGGTGAAAGGTCCGGCCAGCGAATCCATGGTCTATCCATTCAAAATCCAGGATGCCACTTCTGCCGCATGGGGAACAGAAAGCTTTCAGGAATCAATTGAACCGGTAAAGGAATGGTCAGGCGTATTGACCGAGGTCGTTCTTCCCAATCTGGCAACGTGGAGTCAAAGGCAGGGACTGCTGGTGCAAGCACTGGATAGCCGGTTCCCATTATCCACCGAAGACCAACTTGCCTTGGCGAATGGCAAAATGCTCAATGAAGAATGGATGGATAGCTGGAGCGGTGTTCGCAATGTCATCACCATTGCTCCAGTGCATCGTTCCGGACCCGAGCAACAACTGATCTTTTCGCTCACCTCTCTACAGGAGATGAGGGAAGCGAATGAGGCAACACGTTTGTTCTATGCGTATTTTGGCATAGGGGCATTTATATTGATTCTGTTGCTGGCGTTGCTCCTGTCCCGAATTATAACGAAGCCGCTTTTGGCCTTGAACCATGTCGCCAAGAAAATGTCTACGCTGGATTTCACGGTGAAATCACCCATCCGGCGTAATGATGAGATCGGGAGTCTGTCTAACAGCCTCAATGCCTTATCGGGAACCTTGGGTCAGACACTGGAAGAGCTGAGGCAGGCCAACACGCAGATGCGTACAGATATGGAAATGAAGCAGGAGATTGAACAGCGTCAGCGCAAGTTTTTTGCCGATGCATCACATGAACTTAAGACACCAATCAGCATTATTAAGGGATATTCTGAAGGGTTGAAGGATGGCGTCAGTGAGAGCAAACGTGAGCGTTACATTGAGATCATTGCCGATGAGACGATCAAAATGGAAACGATGGTTGAAGAGATGCTGGATCTGGTGCGACTGGAATCCTCAGCGGTTCAATTGAATACGGATGCTGTTGCACTGGCTGACATGATTGAAGATATCGCCGGCCGTCTGGGTCCGCAACTGAAGGACAAAGGATTGGATGTGGTGCTTATATCCACAACAGAACAGACGGTTGAGGGTGACCGAAGCAAGCTGGAGCAAGTTATTTTCAATATCATGATGAATGCTATACGTCATGCGATACCACATACCGATATAACTATTGAGATTAGCAGGCGTGAAGGTTTTGTCCATATTTCCATTGAGAATAAGGGCGAGCAGATAGCTGAAGCTGAGCGGCAGTATATATGGGAGAGGTTCTATCGGGTAGAGCGCTCACGTAATCGTAAAATGGGGGGGACCGGGCTTGGTCTGGCCATTGCGAAGCAGATTCTTGATCTGCATGGGTGCAGTTATGGAGTGGAGAATACACCGGATGGAGTCCGTTTTTATATTATTTTTCCTAAAGCCTAGTACGAAAGGGAGTCAAATCTTATGAAATCTTTACCATCGATTTTAACCTTGGGGAATCTGAGTTCAGGCATGCTGGCAGTCATTATGGCTATTCATGGTGAATTTGCCCTGGCTGTAATGATGATATGGGTAGCGATGTTCTTTGATCTGTTTGACGGGTATGCGGCTCGTAAATTGCATTGTGAGGGTGAGTTCGGCAAGTCCCTGGACTCGCTTGCGGATGTAGTTTCATTCGGAACAGCGCCCGTGCTGATTCTGTACCTGAATTCCATGATTGAAGTGAGTGTGCTGGGGATGGCACTGACTGCATTGTTTCCGATTTGCGGTGCTTTGCGTCTGGCCCGTTATAACTGTCAGAAGACAGCAAGCAGTGGTTTTGTCGGAATGCCGATTACATTTGCGGGAGGTCTGATGTCCTTTTTCGCACTCTGGAGTCCTTATTTCACACATGGTGTAGCCTATCTTGTCATTATTGTATTATCCGGTCTCATGGTGAGCCAAATCCGATTCCCGTCTCTAAAACAAGTGTTAGCCTCACATGAGAAGGATATTGTGGAACCGAAATAAGGAGCGAGTCAGTATGGAATTTGCAAAAGAATTTATTGGTCAATATGGTTATTTCGCAATATACGGACTACTGGCTCTTGGCGTTATTGGCATGCCGATTCCGGATGAGGTGATGATGACTTTTGTCGGTTATCTCGCCTCCATCTCGGTATTGAATTACTCCGTATCCATCGCCGTCAGTTTTGGTGGCGCATTTACCGGAGGGCTGCTTAGCTACATGATTGGCAAAAAAGCGGGCAGGCCGCTGGTTGAAAAATACGGCAAGTGGGTCGGCGTTAATGCCAAACGATTCAGCAGGGTGGAGTCGTGGTTCCTCAAATATGGGTATTGGTCCATCATCCTGGGTTACTTCATTCCAGGCATTCGTCATCTGATGTGCTGTTTCTCCGGGATTAGCAAGATGGCAATTGGCAGGTACGTAGTTGTATCTGGCATTGGTGCATTCGTCTGGTGTGTTGTCTTTATCTCGATTGGTTTTTATGTTGGCGTGTTAACTTAAAATGGGACAGCCTGTTGTAACAACAGGCAAAGATCGAAGACCTCTTGAGTGTAAGGTGGTCTTTTTTTGTTTTTCTATATATGGTCGGAGACCTCATTTTAAGTGATTTAATCGACTACAAGTAATTTATCCTTGGAGCTGTAGGCTAGCCCGCAAGCTACTTCAAGTAAATTCAAGCTCAGAGCTATTCCTCCGTGTAAATCTCCATGTAACTCGTTATTGACGCAAGTATCTGACACTCCAGTAGCTAAAGTGGTTCGCAATTAGGTTTAATAGTAGTAACTCCAAACGTTTCAAAGTCATCGCCAAAATTCTAACGAACTCAGGTGAGCTTATTATCGAGATAAGAGGCATGTTGGAATTCTAACGAATCTCAGCAAACTTATTTCACGAAAAGGCCCGAAAAAGTGCCCTGATCTACTCCATATCATCACAATAAGATGTCCTGAGTTCGTTAAAAAATGGATATGTACGATATCGGCGAAATAGAGTGTCTCATGTTCGTAAGATATACGTTCGATATCGTTGAGCGCCACTAGCGACATGTAATACTTGTTGATCAATCAGGCTGTGAAGAACTCTTCGAGCATGTTGATCCGTGATTCGCAGGTGTGTTGCTAGTTCCGAGGGGGCAAATGGACGGATGATGCGTCTGGCATAACGAACAGTCTCGGCTTCTAGCCAATTTAAGGATGTCGGAACGTCCGTAGCAATGAATTTTCCCATAAAAGAGAGCACAAGTTGTTGGCACCGTTTCGGTTCGTCTTTAATGGAGAGATACGCGATCGGCAGAAAAATCCAATCATCAAGCGTTAGCAGACAATGCCGCCAGCATAAATCTTTAAAACGCCGTACATCCAGATCACGGGCATGTGGCCCGTATCCCTGAATCTCAATACCTCCCTTAACGCCGTTACCTGGCATGTATGCAAGATCCAAATACCGATAGCCGTTATGAAAGTCTCGAACTTCCCATTCGGGTTGCAAATGGTTAAAGTTTTTCATCACCGGAAACCAGACTGAACGCAAAAATTCCAACGTGCCATGTTCAAGTCCATTTTCTAGTCTGGACAGCACTCTGGGGTTCGTTTCCTTCTCCAGAAGGGAGTGCATCCAAACTTCGTAAGCCTCCTCAAAATCAATGCTCATCGTCTTCATCTCCTCTAAAAATAAAATAAACGAACGTGAACAGGCTTCAGTTCGTCATGTCAAAATACAAAAAGCCGCTCTGACCATTTCCAACCTTCGCGTTGAAGGGGAGAATGGATCAAAGCGGCGTGTGCTTCACGACCAATATGTTACATTTCTAGATCAAGTATAGCTTTAAATATGGAATGATTTCAATACCTTTTCCAATAGAGGATATCTCAAGCCAAGGTCTGAATGCCAGAACGAGACTGGACGTATTCCGAGCTAGTAGGTGCTACACTTTAAATGTGTGAGAACGGGTCCCTTAATGTGCGAGTAAGCGATATAGACGCTGTAAAAGTAGATTATTCTCGCCTTCAAGGCTGTTTACATTTAAATTAAGTTCTTCGTACCGCGGGGTATGCGTCTTCTCTTGCTCATGCTTGGAAAGAAGCGTAGAGCGGGCAATAAGAGCTAAGGAATCTGAGACGTCTTATTCAGGGCGTTGAAGCACTCGCAGAAATGTAAGGAACCTGAGAAACGTTATTTCGGAATGTACAGCCATTTTCAGCGTTTTGTTATGAAAATTTGGGAAATAAGGTGTCTGATGTTTCTTACAATTGAAAAAGAGAGCCAGAGGACCAAATAAGATGTACTGGGTTCCTTAGAAAAAATGAAGGGTTATTCTTAAGGCGCAGCCGGCCTACATTTCAGGAATTTTACGCCCGTTGATGCTTCAAGACCGTGTTAGTATGTGTGACGACTGGATGCCTTGGGTGTGCCAAATGCGAAAAGCTAAAAGTGCAGCATATCATCAAGACACAGCTTACCTGAGTCGCAAGACACTCATAGTAATTCTAGGGACACAACTGAAGTCTAGAGTTCAGAGTGCCACAATGGAATCTTTATTGTTAAGTTTTGAACTGAGACATACCTCACCCGTTCAAATGAGAGTCTTCAATTCCTTTTTCAACCCGCTGCTCCCCTTTTTTACGTGCAAAGGTGATTTTGAGGAGTGGCGGAGTAACCAGTGTAGTCACAATAACCATGATCACAACGCTGGTAAAGTACTCCGAATCAAGCAAGCCCGAAGCAAGTCCGGTCGAAGCAATAATTAGAGCAACTTCCCCTCTGGAGATCATGCCTGCACCAATAGCAATAGAAGAGGAACGGTCGAACCCGGTCAGCCGGGCACCAGCTCCACCACCGATAAGTTTGGTAACAATAGCGATAAGGCTTATAACAACAATAAACCAAATCTGTGAACCCACACCATCAAAAGTGACATTTAAGCCGATACTGACAAAGAAAACCGGGACAAATATTCCGTAAGCAATCGGCTCGATTTTAGTTTCAACCTCATGTTTGAAGTTGGTTTGGGAGATGGCGATACCAGCAGCAAATGCTCCAATGATTCCAGCAACACCCATCCACTCTGCAAAGTAGGAGAAGCCAAAACAAATAATTAGTCCCGCAGTAATGACGGTTTCGGTTACTTTCAGTGGTGCCATCCACTTCATGATGCGTGGAACAAGGAACCAGCTGGCAGCGATGATGATCACAAAGAATAACAGCTTCTTGCCGATAAGCAGAGAAATCGAAGTGTCTCCTCCACCAGTACCCAGCAAGCTCATCATAACGGCAAGAATGACAACGACCAGGACATCATCAACGACAGCTGCTCCAAGGATGGTTGTACCCTCACGAGAGCTGAGTTGATCCATATCCTTCAACGTCTGAACCGATATACTGACGGAAGTAGCACAGAATAAAAGTCCAAAGAACAGCGCGTGTGTCTGTGACATACCAAATGCTATGGCCGAACCGTACCCGCCGATAAAAGGCAAAATAATACCGCCGACCGCTACGGCAAAGGCCGCCTTCCAGTTTTTCTTTAACTGTTCCAGATCGGTTTCCAGTCCCGCAATGAACATTAACAGCAATACCCCGATCTCAGCCATATAATGTACGAAATCACTTTGCTGAACCCAACCGAGAATTGCAGGCCCGAGGATGACACCCACAATCAGTTTCCCCAGAACCGATGGTTGACCCAATCTTACGGATAGATCACCAGCAAGTTTGGTAAAGATTAAAATAAGTGCAAGAACCAAAATAAATTCCATAGGTGTTCTTCCCTCCAGTAGTAGCGTCAATAGGTTAACCAACCCAAGGGCGATCCATCCTCCGCTTCAAACAGACAAAAAGGCACAGAACGGCATTAGCAGAGTGCCGTTCTGTGCCTGAAAAAGACAAAGAGGGGCCCTTGGTGACAGGCTCCTCCAGTTTCAACGCGTATGTGATTAATTGCATTAATTATACCACAAATGTAGACTCGGGTAAATGGGAGCCGGTTTGGATTTGATTGAAAAAGGCCATAAAGGGGCATTTTATAGGGAAGTGTAGCGGCTTTTGTTCAGAGTGTTGTCACTTAACAGCCCGGAATTGGCGAGATATAATGATATAGAACATAGAAGTTAGGATATGAGGAGGATTTTGCATTGGGCAAAAATAACAAAGGGGAGCCGAACATTCCATCCCCGACGAGTAATAAAAATTTCGCAGGCATCATTATCACGATTTCCATTCTCGCTAATGTCATTATTTTATTATTGTTCTTCGCACCGTCGATTGGTTACAAAGGTGATGTAACCTTTGATATTACGGTGTTGCCGCGGTTTAATGCCGTGTTTAACAGCTTTACCTTTATCTTCCTGCTCGCAGCGCTTATTGCGATTATTAAGCGAAATGTGAAGCTGCACAAACGATTTATTCTTGCTGCATTCTCAACAACACTGTTATTCCTCGTGACCTATCTGACGTTTCATTACCTCTCACCAGAGACGTCCAAATACGGCGGCGAGGGCATCATTCGTTCCATTTATTTCTTCATTCTGATTACCCATAGTATACTGGCAGCCCTGATTGTTCCATTGGCGTTGTTCACACTTGTGTGGGGTTGGACAAATCAATTGAAGAAACACCGCAAAATTGCACGTTGGACGATGCCAATCTGGCTGTACGTCAGTTCTACAGGTGTCGTAGTATACCTGATGATGGCACCATATTATTAATGTGATGAACGTTTCACTGTGCTAATTAGTTTGACTTGTGGGTAATGTTTCCATGGAAGGAGGGTTCACGTTTATGTACAGAGTTGTTTTGATTCGCCATGGACAGAGCATGTGGAATGTAGAGAATCGTTTTACCGGATGGACTGATGTGGATCTGACGACGGATGGTTACGCAGAAGCACGTAAAGCAGGGAAGATCATGAAGGAACAGGGATTTGATTTTGATTACGCCTATGCATCCGTGCTGAAACGTTCTATCCGAACACTCGATATTGCGCTGGATGAAATGGACCTCATGTGGATTCCCATTGCGAAGACTTGGAAGCTGAATGAACGCCATTATGGTGCGCTGCAAGGACTGAATAAACAGCAGACTGCTCTGAAGTATGGGGAAGACCAAGTAAAGGAATGGAGACGATCCGTGAACGTATCTCCCCCGGCACTGGACGAAACCGATGACCGATATGTGCAGGATCTGGACAAGTACAAGCGGCTCGGATGCACCATCCCTTTTACGGAGAACCTGATGGATACCTCGAAGCGTGTTCTGGAGTACTGGAATGCGGAGATTAAACCGATGGTGTCTGCTGGCAAAAGAGTGCTGATCTCTGCGCATGGGAACACGCTTCGTTCACTCGTCATGCATCTGGACCAATTGTCCGAAGCAGACGTGATGGCGCTCAATATCCCGACAGGCATTCCGCTTGTCTACGAATTGGATGAAGATCTGCATCCCATCGGACACTTTTATCTGACCGCCGATGGTTCGACCTACAAACATGAAGAAATGACCCATGTGGCAACGCCATCTGATTAATTGGACATGGACGTATGTCTTGATTGTACGAAAGCTTGTATGATTTATCTCGTTCGGTTGATGTTTCAACAGGACGATTGAAAGATGACCGCTGAATTGAATTCGGAGGTCATCTTTTTTTCTGCGATCAAGCCTGTACTTCGTTTCGTTTTGCTCCCACAGGGTAATTGTCAAACAAGACACGATGTACATTTATCCTGAAGGAGGAGAAGCACATGTCTAAAAGAAGAGGAATACTCATGACGGCTATCGGCGCAGGTGTGACTTATCTGATGAGGAACAAACAAGCAAGAGATAAGCTGTTTAGCACTGTCTCGGGTATGATGAAAAACCCCAATTCGTCCAATGGAACAAGTAAAACCAGACCACGTGTGGAAGTGAAATAGATTGCGATAGTTCGTTTATCGATTGAATTTAAATGATGATCACGGGAAACCTGGAGATGAAGTCGTTCCAGGTTTTTTTGTGCAGTTGAAAACTACCCTTTGTTTCGGTGAGGCATGCGATTTTTGCCAGCAAGAATGATACAATGGATACTTGCAGAACGTATGGAGGGAGATGCACATATGAAGAAAAATCGTCTGGGTACATCCGAACTGATGGTGTCTGAGATTGGGCTGGGATGTATGTCACTTGGAACTGAAATGGAGCACGCTGTGGGCCTGGTTCATGAGGCTCTGGATCATGGGGTCAATCTGTTGGATACAGCCGATCTGTATGACGAAGGGCGTAATGAAGAGATTGTAGGACAAGCTATTAAAGGGCGTCGGGACCAAGTCATTGTGGCGACCAAAGTAGGTAATCGTCGTCTGCCTGGCAAAGAGGGCTGGTCATGGGACCCGTCCAAAGCCTACATTAAGCAGGCTGTACATGAAAGTCTGAAGCGTCTGCAGACCGATTACATCGATCTGTATCAGCTACATGGCGGGACCTTGGACGACCCCATCGAAGAGACGATCGAAGCGTTTGAGGAACTGAAGAAGGAAGGACTTATCCGATATTACGGAATTTCCTCCATTCGTCCCAATGTGATTCGGGAGTATGTAAAGAGGGCAGCCATCGTCAGTGTGATGAACCAGTACAGCATTGCTGACCGCAGAGCGGAAGAAGAAGTGCTGCCTTTATTGGAACAAAAGGGGATCAGCGTAATTGCCCGTGGACCAGTAGCTAGCGGTGTGCTTGCCGATTCCGGATCTGCCAAGGCAGACAAAGGTTATCTGGACTATACGCCAGAGCAACTATATACCATTCGGCAAGGGCTAAGTCGTCTTGTTACAGACCAACGCAGTATGGCTCAGACGGCTATTCGCTACGCGTTATCCCATCCTGCCGTAGCAGCTGTTGTCCCTGGTGCCAGTTCAAGAGAACAGTTGTTGCATAATATTGCTGCTTCGAATTCGCCTGAACTCACCCCTGCGGAAATTCAGGAAATACGAGAACTCAGTCCCGCTAATCTGTACAAGCAGCATCGTTAACTCCATTAAGCCTATTTTCAATTGTAACTATACGAGGTACAATGAAGATCAGCCAAAAAAGGAACATATAAGGGAGAGAAGACATATGGAAAGAATTCAAAGTGAACAGCAATATTTGGATACAATTAACTCTGATGGTTTTACCGTCATTAAATTTGATACAACCTGGTGTCCGGATTGCAAAAACCTGGATCGTTTTATCGGGGATGTTATCGACCAACATACGGACAAAACCTTCTATGCCCTGGATGCAGAAAAGTTCCAGCCGTTTGCCGAAGAGAATGGTGTACGCGGCATTCCAAGCCTGCTCGTCTTCCAGAACGGCAAGAAAATCGCACATCTGCATAGCAAATGGGCTAAAACACCTGCTCAAATCTCCGAGTATCTGGAGACGCTTGAATCCAAAGTTTAAGTGTACGAGACTCAGCAGCTTGTCTAATTAATTTAGCTAAGGAGACCTCTTCTTGTCCTGCGACAGGAAGGGGTTTTTCTGTTTCATTCCAGCCCGCATGATGTGCATTCAAATGTGCATTTGAATAACTGAAGTTGAGAAACAGCGCTTGTTTAGAATTTGTTCAGTGCTCCCATGTATACTGTGAGAACAAACTGAATATTTGGAGTGAACAAGATCCGTATGAAGAATGAAATTTTTGAAGAAATGCACCAATTAAGTCACAATGATGACCGAAGATACCGATTGTTGATGATCGGGGTGAAGCAATTGCTGCAGGAACAAAAGGAGAATAGATATAATCTGCGTGAGAGATTGAAGAGTCGAAAGAAACACCGGAACTTTCAAGTAAAAGAGTGGTACTAGCCAGACTGCTTTTCAGAAGTGAACATAAATATGGTTGTCCATGATACATAGTAAACCTAGTCGGCATCACCAATGATCCAACCCACTAAAGAAGGAAGTAATGAAGAATCAGACTTCTTCTAATTACGGATGTTCCTGTCTCTGGAGCAGTAACAGAATCGTGAAGCAACAGAAACATGAAGTAAAGGAAGTATAGCAATATAAAATATGGCGGCCTCGCTTCCCAAGGGAACGTGAGGCCGCCATTGATTTTGCCTGTCTAATTACTTGAATTGTAATGCTTACATCAAAATAATAAAGAACACGGCTGCCAAGACAAAGCGATACACAGCAAAGACGGTCAGGCTCAATTTTTTCAAAATGGACAGGAACGTCTTGATCGCAAGCATGGCGACGATGAAAGCAGCGATGAATCCAATCGCGAAGATTGGGAAATCACTGCCGTTCAGGTGATCGATACTTTTGTACAGGTCATATCCCGTAGCACCAATCATAATTGGCACAGACACGAGGAATGTGAACTCCGCAGCGGCTACACGGCTTACCCCTGCAAAGAGACCGCCTGAGATCGTTGACCCGGAACGGGAGAAGCCTGGCCACAACGCCAAGATCTGAAATATACCCACCGCGAATGCCTGTTTGTAGGAAATATCATCGACATCATGGGTAGTAATCCGCCCACTCTTCCGGCTCCAGCGTTCGGCTACGATCATCAATATACCACCTATAACGAGGCTGTACAGCACTGTTTCCGGACCAAACAAATGTGCTTTGATCCAGTCGCGGAATACAAGTCCGATGACTACGGCAGGAACCATCGCCAGGAAAATATGTCCCAGATTGAGGCGGCGGGAGTAAGGCCTGCTCCCTCCGGTGAAGCGGAACATATCAATGAATTTGTTCCAATACAGTACAACAACAGCAAGTACAGCTCCGAGTTGAACAACCACCTCAAACGTTTTGACTGACTCGTTGTCCTCCGATAAACCCAGCAAATGGGCAGTCAGAATCATGTGTCCAGTAGAGGACACGGGCAAAAACTCAGTCAAACCTTCGATGATGCCCATAATAATGGATGATATAATGTCCAATTCTCTTCCTCCTTGAAATGCAGGTGACAGCACAGGCTGTCCTGCTTGACCATGCCTGTTCATTTGAACAAGGCTATCACCTATTATGATCACAAATGCACTCAACTTCAACTTATGCTTGTAACCATTTGTTTAAAACTATATTGACAAAAACCTAGTTATCCCATAGGATATAACTTAACTGACTGACTGATCAATCGGGAGGGTTACATGAATGACCAAAATTAACGGTTTGGAACCCGGTGAAGAACGCCGGGACCAAATAATACGCATAGCGATGGAACGTTTTGCAACCCAAGGTTACCATCAGACGAAAATTTCCGATATCGTCCGCGAGGCTGGTGTGGCGCAAGGGACATTCTACTGGCACTTCAAGAGTAAAGAAGCCATTGCTTCGGAGATTGTCTTAACGGGCAAGGAGAAGTTACTTGAGTCGATTGGACAAGGGTACCGCAAGGATGCCGGATCAGTAGAGGATATGGTGAAAGCATCAGAAAGGCTGTTCACTGACTTGTTTTTGTTTGCCGCGCAGAATCGTTATTTTATGGAACTGTTGCTCAAAGGCATCGTGACGGAAGAGTCCGTACAACGCCTGGTCGAGGAGACACGTAATGCCGTGGAAACTGCGTTTCGTCACAATATGGAACGTGCCATCGAACTCGGCATGTTGCCTAAGGGCATGGATGTTCCACTTCGAGCAGCCCTATTGGTAAGCATGATTGAAGGCATGATATCACGCTGGTTGTTCGGTTCCGATGAGTTACACAGCAAATTTTCAGCCATGACAGCTTCATCGCTGGCAACTGAAGCAGCAAGCTTTGAGTTTTACGGACTGCTAGGCACATAAGATTCACATGATTAAACAAATAGCAGGGAATAATGGGTACAACTGCGGTTTAGTCACAATAAAGTAACCCAATGTACATCCAGATTAATACACGACTGAGAGGAAGTTAACGTAATGAACAACACATATGGATCGAAAACTCGTAAAGGCTGGTCTTTGACAGCAATTCTGCTGATGACCGTGCTGGTACTTAGTGCTTGTGGAAGTAAAGCAGCAGACAATGGAAGTACAAATGGTGCACAGGCAAGCAATGAACTGGAGCAAATCAAGTCTGCTGGCGTTATCAAAGTGGGCATGATGGGCACATACGCACCGTACAACTTCCTGAACGATAAGAAAGAAATGGACGGCTATGATGCCGATATCGCACGTGAAGTTGCGAAGCGTCTGGGTGTAGAGGTTGAATTTGTATCCCAAGAGTTCTCCGGTCTGACACCAAGTCTGCAAGCGAAGAAGCTTGATGCCATTATCAGCCAGATGACGATTACCGATGATCGTAAGAAAGTACTGGATTTCAGTGATCCGTATATTACGAACCAAGTTAAAATTATTGTAAAAGAAGACAATAACGATATTACCAAGCTGGAAGACTTCAAAGGTAAGACGATTGGCGTAGGTCTGGGTACAAATGATGAATCATATCTGCGTAATGAAGTGTTGCCAAAAGTGGGAGACTTCACGATTAAAACCTATGACGATGTCATCTCTTCACTCAAAGATCTGAATGCTGGGCGGATTGATGCAACAATCAACAATATGTACGCTCTGAAACCGATTGTGGATGCCAACGGATTGAAAATCAAAGCTGTAGGTGAAGCTATTAAGAGTGACCAGGCAGGTATTGCTGTTCGCAAAGACAATCCGGAACTTGTAGCAGCATTAAATGATGCTCTCAAAGGCATGAAAGATGATGGCACGTACAATACCATTTTCAAAAAATGGTTTGGTGAAGAGCCTGCGCAATAATGAACCTGCAAGGCGAAGGGAAGATTTGACCCATGGAACTGGTATTTGAGAATATCCCCTTCTTTCTGAAGGGGGCTTATTATACGCTGTATGTAACTGTGATCTCCATGTTTTTTGCGTTCATCATCGGGGTGCTTGTTGCGATTGCTCGTCTGAAGGGACCGATGTGGCTTAGGTTGATCGCAAGGTTTTATGTATCCATCATGCGGGGAACCCCGCTGCTGGTGCAATTATTCGTTATTTATTACGGATTGGTCGATTATGGAGTGACCTTGGGATCACTCACCGCAGCATGTCTGGGACTGAGTCTGAATGCAGGTGCGTTTCTATCGGAGACGTTCCGTGGAGCCATTCAGGCTGTGCCTAAAGGACAGACTGAAGCTGCATATGCAACGGGAATGACCCCGGCTCAAGCGATGAGACGGATTATCTTCCCGCAGGCTGTGCGCATTGCGATTCCGCCGATGGGGAACACGTTTATTGGCATGTTGAAGGAAACATCACTTGTGGCGGCGATTGGTGTTACCGAGTTGTTGCGTTCAGCACAACTGCTGGTATCCCAATATGCATTGAATATGCCTTTTTATCTGGCCATCGGTGTGATCTACTGGATTATGAGTATCGGCTTCTCGGCCATTCTGGAACAAGTGGAGCGCCGGTTGGCCCGGGCTTACTGATGGGAGGAGAGAACCGATGATTACAACAACTGGACTTACCAAACGTTTTCAGAAAAATGAAGTACTTACGAACATCGATCTGCATGTCGATGCCAAAGATATTGTTGTATTGCTTGGCCCAAGTGGTTCAGGCAAAAGTACCTTGCTGCGCTGTCTGAATGGGCTGGAAGAGCTGTCCGGAGGACAGATCGAAGTGAACGGCATTGTGGTCAACAGCGCAGATCCGCTGCGAGTCCAACGTGCCCGGGTACTGGAGATTCGTCGCCAGACCGGCATGGTATTCCAGCAATTTAATCTGTATCCGCACAAGACAGTGCTGGGTAATGTGATAGAAGGCCTTGTTACGGTGAAAAAAATCAAAAGGGACGAGGCGGCTGAACGCGGCCGGATTCTTCTGGATCGGGTCGGCTTGTCGGACAAGCAGGATGCGTATCCATCCCGATTGTCCGGTGGACAACAGCAGCGGGTCGCCATTGCGCGTGCACTTGCGATGGAGCCGGAAGTGATGCTGTTTGATGAGCCAACTTCAGCTCTTGATCCTGAATTGGTCGGAGAAGTGCTTTCCGTTATGAAGGAACTGGCAGAGGAAGGCATGACGATGCTGGTTGTGACACATGAATTGAAGTTTGCCCGTAATGTGGCGAACAAAATCGTCTTTATGGCGGACGGGTCAATTGTGGAAGAGGCAAGTCCACAAGCCTTTTTTGAACATCCAACGCAAGAACGCACCCGTCGTTTCTTGCAACAGATTACTGAATTCTAATTACATTACTACAATTTACTGATTGATACGATCGATTATAGCGATAAGCTGCTGAGTGAAGGGGACGGAATCGATTCTGAAGAAGCGTAGCGCTCGCCTTTGTCTCCGAATATTGTCCTTTGTGAATAAAAATCAAAAATATTTGGAGACAACAGCGATCGGAAGAACGAGCCGTACCCGGAACGGATTTCTGCAAATCGTAAACTATTGTAAGAAAGAAGGATAACATCATGAATGTAACAACCGTATGGAAAGGCAAACGCGCGTTTACTTCCGAAGGACCCTCTGGCTACGCCGTTGGCATGGATGCCACTGCTGCTTATGGTGGTGACAGCAAGGGTGCGACCCCGATGGAATTGTTGCTGGCGGGTCTCGGGGGCTGTATGGGAATCGATATTACGATGATTCTGGACGCTTTCCTGGACAAAATTGAGTCGATTGAGATTGAAGCGCAAGGCACACGCAGTGAAGAGATGCCCAAAGGCTTCACATCCATTGATCTGATCTTCAAAGTCGATGGCGATATCCCGGATTATCGCATCTGGAAAGCCATCCAGATGGCTGAGGAAAAATATTGTGCAGTTTCCGCTTCGCTGAGCGCCGATATTCATCCTAAACTGATCCTCAATGGGGTAAGTACACCTCGTCCTTAATAACATATGAGTAAATCTGATACTGAGAGGCACTTCCAATCGTGGGAGTGCCTTTTTTTGCTTTTCCAACACTTCAACAGGGATTTCGCCCATCTAGGAGTCACTAAACTTCTGTCAGTAGAAAATAATTCGGTAAGCCCGGTCGCCATGTTAATGGCGGCTTCTTCTACTAGAGGTAGGTTGGCTTGCAGCCTGGCAATATAGTACCCATTGCAATGACAATCCGAATTCTGACGGTTCTGTGGTATGATTAATTCTGAGGACAGAACATCCTGATCCTGCTGTTTATATGTAAGCGCTTATACAGATGACGGAAGGTGCAGACATGTTGAAAAGGTTGATACGAACCACTAATAATCTCAAATTAAAGCATAAATTGCTCATTTCCTATGTACTGGTTGTCATGATTCCGGTCCTGATTGTTGGTCTTGCTGTGACCAGTTATTTTCGCCAGCAAGCCCTGGACAATGCGATAGGACAGACGATCATCAATGTGGACAAGATCAAGAGCCAGACGGCAACCATGCTTCGTGTACCAACCGATATATCCAATCTTTTAATGTTTAATGCGGATCTTAAGGAGATCGTAAATAAACGGTACAAGAGCGTTGTGGAGTTAACCTCAGCGTATCTTGCATACAAAGACTTTCAGGAGTACAGGCGTTTGTACCGTGAGATAGCAGGCATTCGTTTTTACTCGACTAACCCAACATTGATCAACAACCTCGAATTCATCCCGGTAGACAAGCAGACGGAAGAGAGCTACTGGTACCAACAGGCACTGAAAACAACCAGCATCGGGTGGTTCTACATCCCAGACAAGGAAGATAATCCTGTACACAAGCTCAGCCTGGTGCGCAAAGTACCTTTTGCCGAGTATCGGACCGAGGGCGTGTTGATGATTGTGATCAATCAGGATGAGCTGAATGGATTATTGCGTCAGGAACAGTTTGAGACGATGATTACGGACGAGCAGGGGTATGTGGTTGCAGCCAAGAATACCGAACTGGTAGGAAAAACGCTGGACGAGCTTGATTTTGGCGTTGATCTGCAGAATCAGGCGAAAGGCACCATAGAGGGTGATTTCCGGGGGGAACCATCTAATATTGTTATTGATGAGCTGGGCCCTGGATCGAGTATGAACAGCCTGAAGGTGATTTCGGTTTTTGCCACCAAAAATATCGTCAAAGACGCCAACACGGTCAGCTTGATCGGCATGATTTTTATTATACTGGTGCTGGTGATCGCCCTACTATTCGTATATATCATCTCGTTCCTCACTTCCAATCGATTGCTCCGGCTGAGTAAACACCTCAACAAGCTTGCATTAGGAGACCTGAACGTGACTTCACGAATTGATGGAAACGATGAGATTGGGCAACTATCACGACAGTTCAACTATATGGTGAAAAGTATCAATGAACTCATGACGCAGGTGGTAGAAGCGACCGAACAGAACAATCAATTGGAAATCGCCCAAAAAGAGATTAAACTGAAAATGATGGCGAGCCAGATCAATCCACATTTCTTGTTTAATGCACTGGAGTCCATTCGGATGAAAGCGCATATTAAGGGAGAAGCAGAGATTGCTAACATCGTCAGGCTGTTGGGCAAGCTGATGCGCAAGAGTCTGGAGATTGGCAGTGGAAAAACAACCTTCCGGGCTGAACTTGAAATGGTACGTTCTTATTTGGAAATTCAGAAATTTCGTTACGGCGACCGCCTTGCATTCCAGATCCATATCGATCCCGAGGTGGAGAAGATGTACATTCCGCCTTTGATTATTCAACCTTTGGTTGAGAATGCGATTGTCCATGGTCTGGAGAACAAAGAGGGCACAGTCCGTGTTCATATAAGTATTCGTTTAGTAGAGAACATCGTGCAGATCCGTGTGGATGACAATGGTGCAGGTATAACGCCAGAACGACTGGCTGAGGTGATGCAGTTTATCTGTGGACCGGAGGAACAGGAGAAGAGTCGGATCGGCATGCGTAATGTACATCAACGCTTAACATTGACGTACGGCGAGCCATATGGAATACAGATTAAGAGTGTATATGGGGAAGGAACAGAGGTTTCTTTCACTTTGCCAGCAGGAGGGGACCAACATGTATAAAGTGTTTTTGGTGGATGACGAACCGAGCATACGTGAGGGACTGACAACCATTATTGAGTGGGAAAAATACGGATTCCAGGTCATCGCTACAGCTGCCAGCGGGCGTGAGGCCATCTCCCGGTTTGAGGAATTGGAGCCTGATCTGACGATTATTGATATTCGCATGCCCGGTATGACCGGGCTGGATGTGATTGAAGAAGTGCGCCGGAATCATCCGGATTCGCACTTTTTGATATTAAGTGGTTATGCAGATTTTGATTATGCCAAAAAAGCCATCAGTTTTGGTGTGGATGGTTATCTGCTCAAACCGGTGGATGAAGAAGAGATTATTGGTGAACTGGAGCGTATTGCTACAATCCTGACCCGTGAACGGGAGACAATGGCACGTCATGCTGGTGAAGATACCGTCTTTAGGGAGCATCAGATCGAGGCTTTGCTCTTTGACAGTCTGGAGGGTGCGGGTAGCATGGAAGAAGATAGCCTGGGGCTGCACTGGCCTCACTATCAGATTGTGCTGCTTGAGATGCATGTAACCCCTGATCTGCAACGGGGAAGTGTTATGAAACGCAAACTGATTGAAGCATTTGACCATAAAGACCGAGGCATTGTATTCTCGTTCCATTCTGGTCTGGGGCTGTTAAGTAAGGAAATAATCACATCCGAGTCATCAGCAAGAAATCTGTATGATGAGCTGGAAGGACTGCTAGGAGAATGGGAGGTTCACATGTACGGTGCTGCGGGAGAACCTGTACATTCCACTTCTGAAATTGCGCGGTCATACACGCAGGCGAATCGTTTACTCGGGGAACGCTTCTTGTTCACGGAGCAACGCATCATTCTGTGGACTGAAGGTAGCGAAGGCGAAGGCGTTGTTAGACCAGAAGTTGAAGCTGTGGACGGAGCACATGAGCCAGTTGAGGACGAACTCGCGGACAAACTGTATTATGCGTTAGACATCCGCAGTAGTGAGTCCGTTATGCGGGTGCTGGGTGAGATGGAAGAGCGCCTGGTTCCATATCACCGAACAGAGCAAGCGATCAAGACGGCGTTCTCACAGGTATTTTCCCTGGCGTTCAACAAACTTGCGGCGACGAATCAACATATGCACTCCATTATGCAGGAACATTCGGTTCTGATTAATGAAGTCTATCATCAATTTACGATGTCTGATCTCAAAGTCATGGCATCGGAACATTTGAATCGACTTATTCAACGTATGGGTGGGGGAAGCAAGGATACTGTATTGAAACAGATGATTGAATTTATCCAGCGTAACCCTGGCGAGAATCTCAAGCTTGAAGTACTAGCAGAAGTGTTTAACTATAACAGCAGTTACTTGGGTAAGTTGTTCAAGAATCATACTGGAGAGTATTTCAATGCATTTCTGGACAAGGTTCGTATGGAAAAGGCCAAGGAATTGCTGGACGAAGGACTGAAGGTTCATCAGGTCGCGGCGAGAGTGGGATATGCTAATGTGGACTACTTCCACGGCAAATTCAAGAAGTATGTAGGGGAGAGCCCTTCCGCTTACAAACAGGCCAGAACCCAATCATCAATTAAAGGAACGGCTACAGATATAAACGAGGAATAAGTACGGAGTGCTGGGCTTTGCCCCTGCCTATTGTGTAAAACGTTTTCGATACTCCTGAGAAATTTCCAGATTCATCATATTGTCCATGCACTTCCCATGATAAGCAATGGTCACCGAATGTTTCACATTTTAGACTGGATTTACAAGAATCCAGATGAAGGGATGGCTATACGATATGAATTTGTCTGATATAGGCGCTGTACGTCATACATTGAACTTAAATGGAACATGGCAGTTTTGTTTGGATCTGGAGTCCGATATACTCGTTGAACAAGAGATATTACCGCCTTCACAGTGTAAAAATACATCATGGGAGACCATTCAGATTCCCGGTTCATGGGAAGAGCAAGGATACGGAGATGAGCCTGAATACGAAAGGCTCGATACTTGGACCAAGGTACGCGAATTTGAAGGCTCAGCCTGGTATGCTCAGGATGTTCATGTTCCATCAGACGATCCTGGATGCCACTATGTATTCAGATTGGAAGGTGTCCGATGGACAACGTATCTCTGGATCAATGGACAGTATGCCGGGCAGCAGGATAGTCTGGTGAATCAACAGAAGTGGGATGTTACCTCTCTGGTGAAGCAGGGAGAAGTGAATCGTGTGGAGATCCGCGTGGACAATACGATGAAACTTCCGCTGGCGGGTAGCCATATTCATTCATTGCATACGGCCACAGCCTGGGGTGGCATCACGGGTGGTGTTTATCTGGACAGTCTGCCCCCATGCCGATTACAGACGTTACGTATTCAACCAGATGCTGAAACTGGAACTCTTCTGATTGATTGTACTGTAAGCGCTCCCGCAGATGATTCCGCTAGATCGATGCAATTACATGTGGATATCCAGCAACCGGACGGCACCTGGCTTGATCGATATAGTTGTAATGTGAATCTGAGTGATCCATCACATGTGGATATAAGCTCACCAGGTTTAACTGAAAGTAACGCTGTAATAACTCAGTGGCGATTGGAACTTGGAACAGAAAAGTCTATCGCAAGATGGTCGGATGAATCTCCTGAATTATACAAGGCTATGATCCGTCTCTATGACGGTGAACGGGAACTGGATCGGCTGGAGCAATCGTTTGGTGTACGTTCCTTTGCAACAAACGGGAAGCAGCTTGAACTGAATGGGATACCAGTATATTTGCGTGGATACGTCGATTGCTGTATCTTTCCACTGACGGGTTATCCCGTCTGGGACAAGGAGCATTATCTTCAGCAATTTCGAATCGCCAGATCGTATGGCTTCAATCATGTCCGACTGCATGGGTGGAGCGCGCCGGAGCCTTTCTGGGATGCTGCTGATGAAGCGGGCATGCTGGTGCAGGCTGAACTTCCCCATTGGTCTCGTTTCTTTGAGCAATCGGATCAGTCTGCGCCAGTTGAAGTATTGTCCTATCTGACACAAGAACTGGACGGGTTGCTTCAGTCGCTGCATAGACATCCTTCATTCGTCATGTTCTCCATGGGGAATGAACTTATTGGTCCGAATGGCCACCCAGAACTCAATGCATTGGTCTCAAGGGCAAGGGATATGGACCCGACCCGGTTATATACGGACAATACAGGTTTTGGACAGCTTCCGGCGCAAGGGCGGGAAGGTGATTATTATATTCAGTCGTTGAACTGGCATCCCCCGTTGGAATCCGCATATTCTGCTGTGCCGGATACCACGCTGGACTATCATGCAGTCACTCGGCTCGCGGAGCATCCCGTCATTGGGCACGAACATGCACAGTACACCATGTATGTGCGGCCCCAAGAGCGAGCGAAGTATACTGGCGTATTGCGTCCTAGCTGGTTACGACCGATCGAAGAATCGTTAACAAACAAAGGCATGATCGAGGATCTGGAGCATTTTCAACAGGTCAGTGGTACCCATCTGGTACGTTCCTTAAAAGAAGCCATGGAGCGGATTCGGCGAACACCGGACGCTGCGGGCGTACAACTTCTGGACATTCGCGATTTTCCAGGACAGGGACATGCTACGACGGGCATTCTGGATGTGTTTTGGGATGACAAAGGCATTACAACACCAGAAGAATTCATGTGTTTCAACGCAGATGTGGTGCTGTTGTTAAGCTGCAAAGAGCGTACATTTTACGCCGGAGAATCCATTCATGTCGATGTACGCATCTCTCACTACGGTAAGGAGCCGCTTGAGGACGCGGTCATTCAGTGGAGGTTAATAAGCAATGATGTGATACTTAATGAAGGGGAATGGAAGACCGGAAATATCCAATGTGGGTCTGTCATATCACTGGGAAGTATCGTCGCTACCGCTCCTCATGAAGGGGCAGCAGCTTTTCGGATCGAGGCGGAGCTGATATCAGGCGATTTGGAAAGAACTGTAGCGAATGTATGGCATGGCTGGTCGTTTCCTTTTTATCAGTCTCATCCGAGTTCGAATCGGTTCTGGAATACCGTGGCAGAGTTGAAGCCATTCCTAGGTGAAGCGCATGATGATTGCGTAGATCGCATCGATGGATTCCAGTTGTTGAAAAATCGGGAGATTGACTTGGTTATCGTTCAGTCGTTAACACCCAATGTCGTTGATTATGTGGTCAACGGGGGAAGTGTTTGGCTACAGCCAACCGCAGAAGGGTTATATGATTCAGTGGAGACCAAGTATCTGCCTGTATTCTGGAATTACCTGATGTTTGCTACGCAGCCTGGTGCAACGATGGGCATGTATCTGAGAGATCGGCTAGCACTACTAGGCACCTTCCCGCATGATGGGGCTTCGGACTGGCATTGGTATCACTTGGTGAACGGTACACCAGCGATATGTTTGGATACGTTGCCCGGGGTTGAGCCGCTGATCGAAGTGCTGGACCATTTCCATCGGGCCAAACGACTCGCTTATGCCTTTGAGGCAAAAGTAGGGAAGGGCAAGATTTTGGTATCCTCACTTCCGTTTGCCAATCTGGCTGTAATGAAGCGTCCGGAAGCCGCCTACTTATTTAAGGAGATACTTGCCTATCTGAATGGAGATCAATTCCGTCCAGCAACCTCCATATCCGTAGCGCAACTACTCGGCATCGTTAAACTGCAAACCATTCAATTTACATTGTAATCATAGGGACCCGAAAGGGTCCTTTTTGCATGACATGTAGTTGAAGTAAACGATTACTATAAAACGTTTTCGATATTTACCACTTCCAATAGTATTTTACCTTAATATTACTTTTATATCATTTAAAAGTATAATTTATCACTGATTTTAACGAATTAATGTCTGATTATATATGTCTATATCTAATTTTTATATGATTTTCTCTAAAATCCAGATGGTATTTTGAAAACGCTCTATCGAGTATGATTATTTTATAAAACAGAGGAGGGGGAACGGAGATGGAAACGCTAACAAAAAAATCCGCTTCCGCGAACAGAAGCAGTGACCCCAAACCGCCTTTAAAGAATCGGCGGAACGGAATTTGGGACAGAATGAAACAGCAGAAATATCTCTATCTCATGTCATTGCCATTCGTAGCTTGGGTTTTCGTATTTAACTATCTGCCACTATGGGGATGGACGATGGCTTTCCAAAATTATAAACCTGCCAGATCATTTGGTGATCAAGAGTGGGTTGGTTTTAAACACTTTGTAGAGCTGTTCAGTGATGATCGTTTCTATCTGGTACTTCGTAATACGCTTGCAATGAGCTTGATGGGACTAGTTGTCGGTTTTATCGTACCGATATTCTTCGCTATTCTCCTGAATGAAATGAGAGGCATGTTCTTCAAACGTGCCGTGCAAACGGTATCATATCTGCCTCACTTTGTATCCTGGGTTGTTGTAGCCGGGATCATTACGAAGATGCTCTCCACCGATGGAGGGATTATCAATGATCTATTGGTAGGACTGAACATTATCGATCAGCCAATCCAATTCATGGCCAAGGGGAACTTGTTCTGGTACATTGTAACCGCTTCAGATATGTGGAAGGAAACCGGTTGGAATGCCATCATCTATCTGGCGGCGATTACAGGTATCGACAATGAGTTGTATGAAGCTTCCCGTGTAGATGGAGCCAACCGCTGGAGACAGATGTGGCATATTACGCTGCCTGGCATACGGACCACGATTTCTGTACTTTTCATCATGTCGATTGGACATCTTATCAGTATCGGTTTCGAGAAGCAGTTCTTGCTTGGCAACAGTCTGGTCACAGACTACTCGGAAGTACTTGATCTATACGCGCTCAATTATGGTTTGAATATGGGACGATTCTCGTATGGTACAGCCATAGGTATATTCAACTCCGTTGTCAGTATCATCCTTCTGTTTACTGCGAACGGCTTGTTCAAAAAATTCACAAAAGAAAGCATCATGTAGGGAGGGGACGACATTATGGCGAACAAAGCATTCAATGCTACTCGGGGCGATAAACTGTTCGATATATTCAACATCCTCGCGATGACCATGGTGCTGGTTGTAACACTTTATCCATTCCTTAACGTACTAGCCATCTCACTCAATAACTCGACAGATACAGTACGTGGCGGAATTTACTTGTGGCCTCGCGAATTCACATTACAGAACTACAAAACGATTTTCCAATATGATGGATTGTTACAAGGTTTGCAGATCTCCATTCTGCGTACACTTGTAGGTACCGTGCTCGGATTGATCAGTTCATCCATGATCGCCTTTACACTGAGCAGACCTGATTTTGGACTTAGAAAATTTGTTTCCACAACGCTCGCGCTCACGATGTATTTCTCCGGTGGTCTGATTCCGGTGTACATTCTGATGCGTGACTTGAACCTGATCGGTACATTCTGGGTATATGTATTGCCTGGCATGATCAGTGCATTTAACGTGTTCATTATCCGTTCATTCATTGATGGCCTGCCATACTCATTGCAGGAATCCGCGAAGCTGGACGGAGCGAATGACTTTACAATCTATTACAGAATCATCTTGCCACTGTGTAAACCAGTGCTTGCTACCATCGCATTGTTCCTGGCTGTAGGTCAATGGAATGCGTGGTTCGATACGTACCTGTATAATGGTTCAAAGGCACATTTGACCACGCTCCAATATGAGCTGATGAAAGTATTGCAAAGTACACAGCAGGGCTCAGGTGCTGGACGAAATGCCAATGATATGGCGCAGCAAATGACACAGATTTCACCGGAATCGATCAAAATGGCGATTACGATCGTTGTAACGGTTCCAATCCTCATTGTATATCCATTCCTTCAGAAGTACTTTGTTGGTGGTATGACACTGGGCGCAGTAAAAGGTTAAACAATTGGGTACAGGCTGCCACATAGAGCGGCCGTACATCTACAAATGAAGCATCAGGATACCCGAAGCGCAGCCATGTGGTCTGCGCTTCACCGTATAGGGCTGCGGTGTGGTATTCATGAAGCTATAGACAGGGACAAAAAAGTCCCGGATAAGACAGACATATGAAACAGGGAGGATTACCATTATGGCAAGTTCCAAAATGAAGATTGCACTGGCACCAGTGCTTGCAATGTCTTTACTCGCAGGTTGCGGTGGAGGAAGCGGCAGTGATACGTCGTTCAAGGATACAAGCGCAGAGACAACTCCACTTACTTTTGATTTCTTCAGCGTTGACCCCAGTCCGAACTGGAATGGCATGAAGGATGAAGTAGGTAAAGTCCTTACGGAAAAAACAGGGATAACCCTTAACGGTGAATTTGCCGTTAGTGGTGGTCAAGATAAAATATCCTTAATGGCGGCGAGCGGAGACTATCCGGATATTGTCTCCCCCAAAGGAGAACTCAGCAAACTGGTGGATGCCGGAGCAATGCTCGATCTGACAGATCTGATCGACCAATATGCTCCCAATCTGAAGAAGCTGTATGGTAATTACATGGACCGGTTGAAATACAGTAATGAAGATCAGGCTATTTATGTGCTGCCAACGTATTATGCGGTAGACCAAAAGTACTTTGATGCAGGTGGTGGATTTGGCATTCAGCACCGTGTACTGAAAGAACTCGGATACCCGGAAGTACGTACACTTCAGGATTACGAGAATGTATTGAAGGCGTACAAAGAGAAACACCCAACGATTGATGGTCAGCCAACGATCCCGTTAACACTGGACGCGGATGATTGGAGAATCATGATTACTGTAACGAACCCTGCCTTCCAGGCAACAGGAGCTCCGGATGATGGTGAATACTATATCGATCCAGAGACGTATGAAGCAAGTCTGCATTACAAACGTCCAGAGGAAAAAGAGTACTTCCGCTGGTTGAACCATATGTACAACACTGGATTGCTGGATCAGGACAGCTTTATCCAGAAAACAGACCAATACAAATCCAAAATTGCAAGTGGACGTGTTCTGGGTGTCATTGACCAGGATTGGGGTTATTCCGATGCAGAAAATGCATTGAAATCCGCTGGTAAGACTGAAGCAACGTATTCACACTTCCCGGTAACCCTGTCCGAGGATATCAAGGATCATGCCTACCAAGACCCTGGTTTTGTATCCGGTTGGGGTGTAGGGATTACAACATCGAATCCTGACCCGGTTCGTACGATCAAATTTTTCGATTACCTGGCTTCTGAAGAAGGGCAAGTGCTGATGAACTGGGGAATTGAGGGCAAACAGTATGAAGTGAAGGACGGCAAACGTGTCATTCCTGCCGACATTCTGGATCAGAAAACCAATAATGCAGCTGTATTCCAGAAAGAAACGGGTATCGGTCTGTACACCAATATGTCTGGTCACTATGGAGACGGTGTGAAGGATTCAACGGATAACTACTACACTACGAATTTCCCTGAACAGATCGTGGCAGCATATTCCGATGCAGAGAAAGAAACACTCAAAGCTTACGGTGCTACGACGTGGAAAGATCTGTTCCCGAGTGAAGATGAGTTCCCAATCAAACCATGGGGAGCAGCATACAATCTGCCAACACCAGGTGATTCCAACTACAACGTCATCTTCAAGAAAACACAGGATATCATTCGGAAACGTATCCCGGAAGCCATTCTGAGTACTCCTGAACAGTTCGATGCGATCTATGACGGCATGATTGCAGAAGTGAACCAAGCAGGAGCAGAGGATATGGAGAAACAATATACAGAACTCGTTCAAAACCGTGTTCAATTGTGGAGCGGTGAAGAGGCTAAATAAACGATTAGCAATTCAGATCTAAAACGAAAAAGAACCCAGAATATTTGGGTTCTTTTTTTATCTAAAACGTTTTCTAAAAAACGTTTTCAATTTTATAAATTCACTATTGACAAGGGATATAGGAGCGATTATTATTCAATTATGAAAGCACTTACATTTGCTTGTACAACACGTGGCATACACCTGAATCTCAAAGTAAACATTTGCAGAATGAAGAGGAAATAAGGCAAGAAGAACATTTTTTTATTTTTAAGAAAACGCTTCTAATGTTATAAAAACAAGAAAATTACATTTGTTTCATCTGGTTACGGTATTTGCAGGTCAACCTGTTATACAAATATACAGCTTCATTAATATCCATAAGGGGGATTACACATGAAGGGCAAAACACCAAAAACATTCGCAATGCTTCTGTTAGCCAGTGCTCTTGCAATTACAGCAGGATGCAGCGGCAGTGGAGGAGGAACTAACGCTTCAGAGAAACCGGTTGATTCCGGAGATACAACCAGTCCAGTGACCTTTACATTCTTTGGTGCAGACGCGAGTCCGAACTGGAATAACATGAAGGATGCTGTCGGTCAAGAAATTACTAAGGCAACGGGAGTTACAATTGAAGCTGAGTATGATGTGAATAATGGCGGTGACCAAAAGATTCCTTTGATGGCTGCCAGTGGTGATTACCCTGATATTATCTATCCTAAAGGCAACTTGTCTAAGCTTGTGGATGCAGGCGCGATGCTGGACCTGACCGATCTAATTGAGGAGCATGCTCCCAACTTGAAAAAAATCTATGGTGATCAGATGAACCGTCTGAAATACAGTTTGGAAGATCAAGCCATTTACACGATCCCGACGAATATGGGTGTAGATAACGTTGAGTTTGACGCTAGGGGCGGATTCGAAATTCAACAAAGAGTATTGAAAGAGCTTGGCTACCCTGAAGTAAAAACGCTTGAGGACTACGAGAACGTACTGAGAACGTATTATGAAAAACATCCAACGATTGATGGTCAACCGACGATTCCGTTAACATTGAATGCAGATGACTGGAAAATTATGATTACGGTAACGAACCCTGCATTCCAAGCTACGGGTGGACCGGATGATGGTGAGTATTATATTAATCCTGAGACCTATGAAGCCGTTCTACACTACAAACGCCCTGAAGAAAAGGAATATTTCCGTTGGTTGAACAAAATGTACAATGAGGGTCTGCTTGACAAAGATACATTTGTTCAAAAGGATGACCAATACAAATCCAAAATTGCCAGTGGCCGTGTACTTGGTCTAATTGACCAAGAGTGGAACTATGGTGAGGCGGAGAATGCTTTGAAATCATCTAACGGTGGAGACAAAACATATGCCCACTTCTCCGTATCCCTGAACAAGGATATTGTGGATCATACGTTCCAACCGACAGGATTTGACGGTTATGGTATCGGAATCACAACTTCGGCCAAAGATCCGGTACGTATTATCAAATTCATGGATTGGCTTGCTTCCGATGAAGGTCAGGTCCTGAGAAACTGGGGCGTTGAAGGCCAACATTACCAAGTCGAGAATGGGAAACGCATCATTCCGGCTGACGTACAGGATCGCAAAACCAATGATAACTCTGCTTTTACCAAAGAATCAGGCGTAGGCATGTATAACATATTTAGCGCCAGATACGGTGATGGTGTGAAAGATGCCACGGATAACTACTATACAACGAACTTCCCTGAACAGATTCAAGCTGGTTACACTGCCGCTGAGAAGGAAACGTTGAAAGCCTATGGTATTACAACATGGAAAGATTTCTATCCTTCCGACGATGATCTGAAGCTGAAAGATTGGGGTGCAGCATACAACATGCCTGTACCATCTGACACGGATTACAACGTAACGTTCCAGAAAACACAGGATATTGTACGTAAACGTATTCCAGAAGCGATCCTTGCCAAACCTGAGAACTTCGACAGCGTATATGATAGTCTTCTGGCTGAACTCGATAAAGCGGGTGCAGTGGAGATGGAGAAACAATACACGGTTTGGATCAAAGAACGTGTAGCTCTTTGGACTGGAAAAGATGTGAAATAAGCTTGAAAACCAAGCATTAAAGTTAAGGATTTTCATAGCAAAAAAAGCCCTTGAGAAAGGGCTTTTTTTATTGTTGACGTGAGGAGATGGATAGCCTATAATCTATCATGTAAGCACTTTCAGTAAGCGGTTTATTCCATTTACGAAAACGTTTTACGTCCGTTAGAAGAAGAATCTTTCTTTTGGCAGAATCGAAACGTCAGCTTCAGTAAATACGTCGGAATGAACGATACCGAAAGCGCATTCAAAAAAGTGGTATCCTCAGGCATAAAGCCTGTTATACAGATAAAACCTTCATAAATAATAGGGGGAACTAGACAATGAGAGGCAAAATGAAAGGCAATACACCCAAGACGTTTGCAATGTTGATGCTCGCAAGTGCAATGTTGGTTACAGCTGGTTGTGGGAATTCGGGAACCAAAGAGACTTCGGAGTCCAGCGGAACCGAACCGATCACAGTTACATTCTTCGGGGCGGATGCTAGTCCGACCTGGAACAAGATGCAAGATGCTGTTGGTAAAAAGATTACGGAGCAAACAGGCGTTACCATTGAAGCAGAGTATGATGTAAACGATGGTGGTAACCAGAAGATTGCACTAATGGCTGCCAGTGGTGACTTTCCTGATATGATCTACCCTAAAGGTAACTTATCTAAGCTTGTGGATGCAGGCGCGATGCTGGATCTCACGGATCTGATTGAGGAGCATGCTCCCAATCTGAAAAAAATCTATGGGGAACAGATGAACCGTTTGAAATACAGTTTGGAAGATCAAGCGATCTATACCATTCCAACCAATATGGGTGTTGATAATGTTACGTTTGACGCTACAGGTGGATTTGAAATTCAGCAAAGAGTATTGAAAGAGCTTGGATACCCTGAAGTGAAGACACTTGAGGATTACGAAAATGTACTCAGAGCTTATTATGAAAAACATCCAACCATTGATGGTCAACCAACCATTCCATTAACATTGAATGCAGATGATTGGAAAATCATGATCACGGTAACGAATCCGGCTTTCCAGGCAACAGGTGCACCGGATGATGGTGAATATTACATTGATCCTGAAACGTATGAAGCAAAATTGCACTACAAACGTCCAGAGGAAAGAGAATATTTCCGCTGGTTGAATAAAATGTACAATGAAGGCCTACTGGACAAAGATGCCTTTGTTCAAAAGGATGACCAATACAAGTCCAAAATTGCCAGCGGCCGTGTCCTCGGTCTGATTGACCAAGAGTGGAACTATCAAGAAGCAGAGAACGCGCTTAAATCATCGGGTAAGGATGATGCCACATACGCTCACTTCTCTGTATCACTTAACGATGAGATTGTGGATCACACGTTCCAACCAGCCGGATTTGACGGTTATGGCATCGGGATTACAACTTCGGCCAAAGATCCAGTGCGTATCATCAAATTCATGGATTGGCTTGCTTCCGATGAAGGACAAGTTCTGAGAAACTGGGGTATCGAAGGTGAACATTACAACGTAGAAGATGGTAAACGCGTGATTCCAGAAGACGTTCAAGACCGCAAAACGAATGACAACTCCAATTTCAGTAAGGAAACAGGAATTGGGATGTATAACATATTTAGCGCAAGATACGGTGATGGTGTAAAAGATTCTACGGATAACTACTACACAACAAACTTCCCTGAGCAGATTGTAGCTGGTTACACGGCTGCAGAGAAAGAAACGCTGAAAGCTTATGGTATCACGACTTGGAAAGAGTTCTATCCGGCTGAAGAAGATCTGCCAGTTAAGGATTGGGGCGCAGCGTATAACATGTCCGTACCTTCCGGTACAGACTATGAGGTAACGTTCCAGAAAACGCAGGATATCATCCGTAAACGGATTCCGGAAGCTGTTCTGACTACACCAGCAAACTTTGATGCAACCTATGATGCTTTACTGGCTGATTTGGACAAAGCGGGTGCAGTTGAAATGGAGAAACAATTTACGGTTTGGGTTAAGGAACGTGTCTCTCTGTGGACAGGAAAAGACGTAAAATAATATGGATTGTCTGCGATCCATGGTTACACAAGGAAAGGGCCCTATATGGGGCCTTTTTTTGTGGAATGATGTGATGATTTGCATTGACGCAAATTTTGAAATCACATATAATTTTATTATTGTAAGCACTTACCGAAAACGTTTTATGACATAAGAAATATACTGCTTATTTAGGAACAGGAGCTAAACATGTCCCAACACAATAACGAACCTAAAATCAATCGTCTATGGTATCAACAACCGGCAAAACGCTGGGAAGAAGCATTGCCCATCGGAAACGGCCGTCTTGGAGGCATGGTGTACGGAGGCGCAGCAGATGAACGAATTCAGCTCAATGAAGATACATTATGGTCAGGGTTTCCACGGGATACGATTCAATACAGCAGTCAGCGGTATTTGAAACAGACGCGAGAGTTGATCATGTCTGGGCAGTATGGTGAAGCTGAGGATTTATTGAACCGTGAAATGCTTGGTCGTGATGTAGAGGCCTACCAGCCGATGGGTCATTTTCTATTGCACCATGAGGGTCTGGATGATCTTTCATATGATGCATTTGAACGGGAGCTTGATCTGGAATCAGGTATTGCAACCACAACCTACTCATTGGAAGGAACTCAATACGTACGTGAAGTGTATTCCAGTGCTACGGATGATCTAATGGTCTGCACATTAACTGCTGATCAGAAGGGCGCTGTGAGTGTAAGTATTACGCTAGACAGTCCCCATCCTTATCGCGTTGAGACTTCGGGAGATGCTCTAACCATGTTCAGTCGGTGCCCAAGTCATGTGGAGTCCAATTACTTCAGAGATCACCCGGAATCCGTTCTCTATGAAGAGGATCGGGGGACGGCTTATGCTGTTCGTGTAGCGTTTACGGCATCTGGCGATCAGGTGAAGGTCTCCAATCTGGAAGGCAAGTTACATATTCAGGGTGCTGATCAGGTTGTGTTTTATCTGGCAGCGGCTACCTCCTTTGAGAGTTACGATGTGTTACCTGTTAAGGATCATCTTGTATTGGAAGAGGAATGCAAGGAGATGATCTCCAAAGCGACCACACATGGCGCGGAAGCGCTTCGTGGCCGACATGTTCAAGATCATAGCGCGTTGTTTAACAGAGTCTCTATTGATTTAGGGGTATCGGCTAACGGCGAATTACCTACAGATGAGCGGCTGCAGGCTTATCAGACAGGGCAACAAGACCCTGGACTGGAGGCACTTTATTTTCAATATGGAAGATATCTGTTAATGGCTAGTTCGCGTCCGGGCAGCCAGCCTGCCAATCTGCAGGGAATCTGGAATCATCAGGTAGAGCCGCCATGGCACAGTGACTACACGATCAACATCAACACGGAGATGAATTACTGGCCAGCGGAAGTCTGCAATCTCAGTGAATGTCATGAGCCGCTGTTTGATATGCTGACCGATCTCAGTGATACAGGACGAAGAACGGCGCGGATTCTGTATGGAGCCCGTGGATGGACTGCCCATCATAACGTGGATATCTGGAGAACCTCTACACCGACAGGTGGAGATGCAAGCTGGGCTTTCTGGCCGATGGGTGGCGTGTGGCTGACCTCGCATCTATGGGAGCATTACCAATTTACCGGGGATCAGCGTTTTCTTGAGGAACGTGCGTATCCCATCATGAAAGAGGCGGCGCTGTTCTGTCTCGATTGGCTGGTGGAAGGGCCCGATGGTTATCTGGTTACGATTCCATCCACTTCACCAGAGAATAAGTTTCTCACAGATGCTGGGGAGGCACGCAGTATATCCATGGCTTCAACGATGGATATGACGTTAAGTCGTGAACTGTTCAGCCGCTGTATTGAGGCCGCGAAGCAACTAAATATAGATGAGTCGTTGGCAAGCGAGTGGAGTGAGGCTCTGGAGAAACTCTATCCATTCCGAATTGGAAGCGAAGGACAATTGCTGGAGTGGTTTAAGGATTTTGCCGAATCCGAGCCAGGGCATCGTCACGTCTCCCATCTGTATGGACTGTATCCGGGAGAGCAGATCAATCGAGTACACACACCGGAATTGGTAGAAGCAGCACGGGTATCACTTGAACGTCGTATCTCACAAGGTGGCGGGCATACAGGATGGAGCTGTGCATGGTTGATCAATCTGTATGCACGACTACTGGATAGCAGCCAGGCACATCAGTTTGTGCGCACGTTGCTGGCCCGGTCCACACATCCGAATCTGTTTGATGACCATCCGCCGTTCCAGATCGATGGTAACTTTGGAGGCACGGCTGGCATGGCCGAGATGTTGTTGCAGAGCCACTTGAACGAGTTACATTTACTTCCGGCATTGCCTGACCTCTGGACTCAAGGTCGTGTTGAAGGGCTTCGTGCAAGAGGTGGTTATACGGTAGCAATAACGTGGACGGACAACAAGCTTGTGTCAGCGGTTATTAAGGCAGATCGAAATGAGTCGTTGACCCTTCGCAGTGCTTATCCGCTGCGAGTGGAAGGACATGAACAAGCCAAGGCAGAGCTTACGCCTCAGGGCGATTATGTAATTATTTTAACCATGACCGCAGGACAGACGATCCGCGTGTCATCATGAGACGGAGGAGTAAACCATGACGATTTTTAAATTTCCGCAAGATTTTCGCTGGGGTACAGCAACAGCTTCCTATCAAATAGAAGGAGCGGCACAGGAAGGTGGACGCGGGGTATCCATCTGGGATACGTTTGCGCGCACACCTGGCAAGGTATATAACGGAGACAATGGGGATGTCGCATGTGACAGTTACCACCGTTACGAGGAAGACATCGAACTGATGAAGAAACTCGGGATTAATACGTACCGGTTCTCCATTGCGTGGCCGCGCATTATTCCTGACGGAGATGGAGAGATCAATCGGGAAGGACTGGACTTCTACCACCGCTTCGTGGATGCATTGATCGAGGCTGGAATTGAACCGTTCCTCACACTGTATCACTGGGATCTTCCGCAAACGCTGGAGGATGACGGGGGCTGGGGTAACCGCAGAACTGTGGATGCTTTTGTGAAATATGCCGAAGTGATCTTCAAAGAATTCTCTGGCAAAATCAACTTCTGGCTGACATTCAACGAACCATGGTGTATCGCGTTCCTGTCGAACCTTCTCGGGATTCATGCGCCAGGAAACAAAGACCTGCAAACTTCAATCAATGTTGCTCATGGATTGCTGGTTGCTCATGGTAAAGCTGTTCAATCTTTCCGTCGCTTGGGAACAACCGGTCAGATTGGTATTGCTCCGAACGTGTGCTGGGCTGAGCCGTACAGCAAATCCCCCGAGGACCAAGCTGCGTGTGACCGATCAATTGCGCTTAATACCGATTGGTTCCTTGATCCAATCTACAAAGGTTCATATCCGCAGTTTATGGTGGATTGGTTCGCAGAAGCGGGGGCTACTGTGCCAATTCAGGAAGGCGATATGGAGATTATCTCGCAACCGATCGATCTGCTCGGCATTAACTATTACACGATGGGCATCAATCGCTTCAATCCGGAGGCAGGTGCTCTGCAATCGGAAGAAGTTGATATGGGCCTCACCAAAACTGATATTGGCTGGCCTGTGGAATCACGTGGTTTGTATGAATTTATGCATTACTTGCAAAAGTACGGCAATGTGGATGTATATATCACAGAGAATGGTGCCTGCATCAATGATGACCTGGAGAACGGGAAGATTAACGATGATCGCCGGATTTCATATTATGAGCAGCATTTGGCCCAAATTCACCGCATCATTAATGACGGGATTAACCTGAAAGGGTACATGGCATGGTCACTGATGGATAATTTCGAGTGGGCAGAAGGCTACCGAATGCGTTTTGGTCTTGTTCATATGGACTATCGTTCACTCGTGAGAACACCGAAGGAGAGTTATTACTGGTATCAGAGCGTCATCAAGAATAATTGGTTGGAGACACGGAACGAACATAATCCCCAATAGTTTGGGTGGCAGGTTTTAAGGGTAGAGCAGGTCCACATTATATATGGTTCCCTTATTAAAGCTGAGAACGACGGTAACATTGGAGTATTCCAATGTGCCGTCTTTTTTTTTTGTTTTTACCGTTGGAAATGAGTAGTTCATAAAGGTTTCATAAGGTCAAGTGCAGTTCCTGTTATGAAGAGACGTTTTTTGGGTTATAAGAAGTATGAAAGAATTTAATAATGTTTTGTCAATGGTCGAAATGAAAATAAAGTGTCCAAATTGCGAATAAAATTTGAACATTTGTTGACTAAAAATCATACTGATGTGGTATATTGGTATAAGGAAAGCACTTACAAAAAGGGAAAAGGAAGTGTTTACTATGGCATCGAAGACAGCAATGGTCAGCCAATTGGAGCGCAAAGACAAAAATATGCGGCGCGCCGTCTTGACGATGACAGTTCTGGCATGGGTCGCACTCATTACGGGAGTGATCATGTGTCTGATCAATCTGAACGAATTTAATGATCGTAATCTTGGCTTGATGGTTGGTATTGGATTCCTTGTAGGTAGTGTGTTTATTTACGTTATTGCCAAAGCGATTGGCCTTGTTCATACACGCCGGGAAGACGAAGGCGCCGATTGATTATAATCCTGCGTTAATTCGTTCATAATAAGACTGGATAAGTTCCCGGAATCCAGTCAATAAAGCCCTTTGCGGATTCGTTGACACTGTTCAACGGGACTGCAAAGGGTTTTATTTTGTGACTTGATGTGTAAAGATTACGAAGTACAAATATCAAGCATGCAAGCGATTTGTGAGAAAAAATTCACACATTTAAGGTGTAAAATCGACAAATTTGTTAACAAGAACAAAAAAGTTGTTCATTTCTGATATCTTTAGTAGGAAGAGAGTAGTATACTGATTTTTCAGTATGAGCGAATTTAAGGAGAGGGGATCAAAATGAACAAGAAACCTAGGTCGCTAATCCGGATTATCATTCCGGTTGTCCTGACGTTGGTTACAATTGCATTGATTGTCTGGCCAATGCTGGCAGGCGGACAGTACGTTGTTCTGGATCCGAAGGGGCCAATTGGCGCTTCGCAGAGAGATTTGATTGTCATCTCGACAATTTTGTGTGCTGTCATTATTGTGCCAGTACTCATTTTGGCTGCCGTAATCGTATGGCGTTACCGTGAGAAACCGGACAACAAAGCAGCATATGAACCTAACTGGGCTCATAGCACCAAAGCGGAGGTTGTATGGTGGACCATTCCAATTATTATTATTGGAATACTTGCAATTGTAACGATTCGTTACACGTATGTTCTGGAACCTTCGAAGCCGTTGGCTCACGAGAAAGCACCAATTACCATCCAAGTGTCTTCACTGGACTGGAAATGGCTGTTTATGTATCCAGAACAAGGAATTGCAACGGTTAATACGTTGAATATTCCGGCAGACCGGCCCGTGAAATTTGAACTCACTGCGGATTCACCGATGAACTCATTCTGGATTCCGCAACTTGGAGGACAGATTTATACGATGTCGGGTATGGCGATGACCTTGTATCTGCAGGCAGATCATGAAGGCAAGTACTGGGGTTCAGGCGCTAACTTCACAGGTGAGCATTTTGGAGAAATGCGTTTTGATGTGAATGCTACATCGGACGAAGATTTTGACAATTGGGTAGCTGAAGTGAAACAGAGTTCTCAGGCGTTGACTACAGAAGGTTACAAAGCACTGGCTGAGCCAGGCACAAGCAACGTTGCTTATTATTCTGCCTTCCCAGAAGGATTGTTCCAAAATATTGTGACCAAGTATGTAGTAGATGGTCAAAGTGCTCACAGTAAGCATGGAACTTCAAAAGAAGCTTCTGGAGCCATTCAAAATGCAACTGATACGTCCAATCAAGACGAGGACGAGAGTGCTAACTAAAGATTCGAAAGGAGGCCCCCAATGTTAGAGGGACTTAAAGAGTTTGCATCGGAGTTTTTCGTAACCGGTGATCCGCTCATTTATGGTGCGATGGTAGCTATCGGAATTACCATGATTACTATTGTAGCGGTGCTAACTTATTTCAAAAAATGGGGCTGGCTCTGGCGTAACTGGTTAACGACTGTCGATCACAAAAAGATCGGTATCATGTATATCATTGCTTCCATTATCATGTTGTTCCGTGGTGGTGTGGATGCGCTAATGATGCGCCTTCAGCTAGCTATGCCTAACAATGAATTTCTGAATCCTGAGCATTATAATCAGGTCTTTACAACTCACGGTACGATCATGATCTTGTTCATGGCGATGCCATTTATGTTTGGTCTATTTAACGTTATCGTGCCATTACAGATCGGAGCAAGGGACGTTGCGTTCCCGTTCCTGAATGCACTGAGCTTCTGGTTATTCTTCCTGGGAGCAATGCTGTTTAACCTGTCATTCGTTATCGGTGGTTCACCGGATGCAGGATGGCTGAGTTATCCGCCTCTATCGGAGCTGTCACACAGTCCCGGGGTAGGACAGAACTTCTATATATGGGGTATACAGATATCGGGTATCGGTTCCTTGGCTACCGGTATCAACTTCCTGGTTACCATTATTAAAATGCGTGCGCCAGGCATGAGATGGATGAAAATGCCGATGTTCACATGGTCGGTATTCTCCACTTGTATCATTATCTTGTTTGCTTTCCCGATCTTGACCGTGACACTTGCATTGTTATTCCTCGACAGGTTTGCCGGGGCGCATTTCTTCACACTTGATCTGGGCGGTAACCCAATGATGTATATCAACTTGATCTGGATGTGGGGTCACCCTGAGGTATACATTGTCGTCTTGCCGGCATTCGGTGTTTTCTCCGAGATTGTGAGTACCTTCTCTCGGAAAAAACTGTTTGGTTACAAATCGATGGTGTTCGCGATGTTGATCATCAGCTTCCTGTCCTTCTTCACATGGGCGCATCACTTCTTCACGATGGGTTCCGGAGCAGACGTGAATGCATTCTTCGCCGTAACTACGATGTTGATTGCTATTCCAACAGGGGTTAAGATATTCAACTGGCTGTTTACCATGTATCGAGGAAGGATTCGCATGGCGACTCCGATGATGTGGACACTTGCCTTTATCCCGTGCTTTATTGTCGGGGGTATGACAGGCGTTCTGTTATCCGTTGCTCCTGCTGACTTCCAGTTCCACAACAGTTACTTCCTGATTGCCCACTTCCACCAAGTATTGATCGGTGGCGTTGTCTTCGGATACTTCGCAGGTCTGTACTACTGGTGGCCTAAAATGTTCGGTTTCCAACTCGAAGAAAAACTGGGCAAATGGGCATTCTGGACTTGGAATATTGGTTTCTATGTCTGCTTCATGCCGCAGTACGCTGTTGGTCTAATGGGTATGACACGTCGTCTGAGCACATACGGCTGGGATACTGGCTGGTGGGAACTGAACTTCGTATCCACAATCGGGGCATTCCTGATGGGTGTCGGATTCCTGTTCCAAGTTGCACAAATCGCAGACGGTATTCGCAAATACAAATCACTCAAAGCTTCCGCCGATCCATGGGATGGCCGTACGCTGGAGTGGTCAATTCCTTCACCAGCTCCTGAATACAACTTCGCCGTTACACCGCGCGGAGATGATATTGATGAGTGGTGGGAAGAGAAAGAACGTCGTGCCAAAGGCATCTATCCGCCAGAGCAACCGCTTGAGCCGATTCATATGCCGAAGAACTCTGGAATTCCGTTCATCATGTCTGTCTTCTGGTTCATCGCCGGTTTCGGCTTTGTCTTCGGATGGTTGTGGATGGCAATTCTCGGACTCGCTGGCGTAGGGATCTGTATGATCGCCCGTTCATTCTCATATGATACGGATTATTACATTCCGGTCGACGAAATTAAACGTACCGAAGCGTCGTTAAGGGGGTCGGTATAGATGGCTCAAGCAGCCGCTAAGCACGGTGAGAATCATGCACATGGTCACGACCATGGACATCATGATCCACAGGAAATGAAAATTCTCGGTTTCTGGTTCTTCCTGATTTCCGACGTTATCCTGTTCTCCGTATTGTTCGCAACCTTCATTGTGTTGCGTGACAATACGGCGGGCGGACCGATTTTGTCTGAATTGATCAAAATGCCTGGTGTTATTGCCGAAACGTTTATCTTGCTCACAAGTTCATTCACGAGCGGACTAGCCGTACTGGCGATGAATCAAGGCAAAGTAAAACAATTAATTAGTTGGCTGGCAGTTACAGCCGTTCTGGGTGCAAGCTTTATCGCACTGGAAGTATATGAGTTTATTGAGTTGATTCACGAAGGGTTTAGCTTTACAACGAGTGCTGCTTCTGGCGCATTCTTCACCCTTGTGGGAACTCACGGACTTCACGTATCGCTTGGTCTGATCTGGATGATTGGACTTATGTTACAACTGAAAAAACGTGGTATTACCGATGTTACTCGCGGTAAAATTAACGTCATCAGCTTGTACTGGCACTTCTTGGACGTCGTATGGATTTTCCTCCTGTCGATCGTCTATCTCATGGGGGTGATGTAGATGTCAGAGCACAACTCACATGATTCCCACGGTCATGAGCAACATGGTTCACTGAAGTCTTATGTCATCGGCTTCATTCTGTCCGTCGTTCTGACAATCATTCCACTTGTGGTGGTTCTCAATGATATGATGGAAAGAACAGGAACACTCATTGTTGTTCTTGGCACGGCAGCACTTCAGTTTGTGGTTCAACTCTTCTTCTTCATGCATATTCGTGAAACAGAGAAACCACGCTGGAATGTGATGGCTCTTATCTTCGGTTTGCTGATTATGATGACCATCGTAATTGGTTCGATCTGGATTATGCTTAACAATGCTGTTGCACATTAATTGATATGATGAAAGAGCTTCACGACCTTGGAATTCAAGGTTGTGGGGCTCTTTTTTTTTCTAAGCAGAAGTTATCGCATATTTTAATGAAAAAAAAGTTGTATTATATCATAATAAGTCGTTGATGAAATAATTTACCAGTGATACTATTGTTATACACTCTGGAAATATATTCAATATTTTAGTTAGAGCAATTTTAGCAAAATTATTTTAGGAGATGCACCAATGAAAGCAAGGGTAATCCGTTATTATCGTTTTGGCGAACCAAGTGAAGTGTTATGTATGGAAGAAAAAGATGTGATACCCCCTGGCCCCGGTGAATTAGCAGTGAGGATGTATGCTCGACCTATTAATCCCTCCGATATTATTCCTGTTCGAGGAGCTTACCCGCATCGTACCCGATTACCAGCTGTTCCCGGGTTTGAGGGTGTGGGGGTGGTAGAAGCAGTAGGGCCGGGAGTTTCCAATCAAATGTTGGGTCGCCGTGTCTTGCCACTAAAAGGTGAGAATACTTGGCAGGACGTCGTGAAGACTTTGGAGCAACATACGATTATTGTGCCGAATGATATCGATGATCACTCAGCAAGTCAGCTCTATATTAATCCGGTTACGGCTTGGTTGATCTGTACAGAGGTGCTTAAGCTTACGTATGGTGATACCCTGATTGTGAATGCAGGGGGATCTGCAATCGGGCGAATCTTTGCACAGATCTCAAAAATCTATGGATTTAAATTGATTGCGCTTACGAGAGATGATCGTCATACTGCTGAACTGTATCGTCTTGGAGCAGTTTCTGTTATCAATACAACGAAAGAGTTGCTCCAGGCTAGAATCACCGAATTAACAGAGGGGTGCGGTGCTGATGCAGCCGTGGATTGTATTGGAGGGACAGATGGGGAACAGTTGGTGAGTTGCCTTAAGCCAAATGGTACGGTCATCAGTGTAGGACTGCTTTCGGGGATCACACCGTTATGGCATGAAGTTACCCGGGGAACACAAGTTCATGTGAAACTTTTCTGGTTAAAACATTGGGTGGAACGCTGTACGCAAGAACGCTGGGAACAGGTATTTCATGAGGTAATGGAGTTGGTCAGAGCAGGGAGGCTTGTCATGACAAACATTGGGGCGACGTATGAACTAACGAATGTACAACAGGCTATTGCAGCGGCTGAATCGGGTATCGAGGGGAAGGTTCTCTTAATACAGTAGTACATAAGACTTGGAAAAACTCAACATAAAGGATGCGTAATTAATAACTAATTCATATTGGGGGCCTTGTTGTGAAGATTAAAGATATGATGTTTACTGCGATTATGGCAGCTGTTATTGCAGTACTTGGACTGTTACCTCCGATTCCACTACCATTTATACCTGTGCCAATTACAGTCCAAACGCTGGGCGTGATGCTGGCAGGCAGTATCCTTGGTGCTCGATTGGGAGGGGTAAGTCTCTTGCTCTTTGTTGTTCTGATCGGTTTAGGAGCTCCATTGTTGTCCGGTGGCAGAGGGGGCTTGGGTGTTCTGGTTGGACCTACAGGCGGGTATGTTCTTAGTTATCCGATTGCTGCTTTTGTGATTGGGTTGTTAGTTCAACGTACATCCGTTGCAGGCATTAAATTTTGGAACTTTCTACTGAGCAACATCGTGGGCGGAATCCTTGTTGTGTATGCAGTGGGTATTCCATTCCTGTCCTTTATAACGGATGTACCAATTACACAGGCTATCATAGGCAACCTTGTTTTCATTCCAGGCGACTTGCTCAAAGCAGTGCTTGCTTCACTTATTGCTGTTAGAATCCTCAAGGTAAGTCCTACAATGATCCAGGATACGAAAAGGCAGACTCCGGGGGTCTAACATTATGATAATCAGAGACTGCACATTCTTAAACACTTCTGTACAAGTAAATCGCGCCCAAGTGATGGAGGTACTACAGTGATTCATTTTTCCAATGTAACGTTTGGTTATGCAAACCGAGCAACAATGTTAAACGATATTAACCTTCATATTGGTTCTGGTGAATATGTGGCGTTTGCTGGAAGGAATGGAGCAGGGAAATCCACCATAGCTAGGTTAATGAACGGGTTACTCCTTCCAACCACAGGCCAAGTAACTTTTAATGATTATGTGACATCCAATGAAAATGATTTAAGTATCATTCGTCAGAGAATTGGAATGATCTTTCAAAATCCAGAGAATCAAATTGTAGCATCTACAGTGTTTGAAGATATCGCCTTCGGCCTGCAAAACGTTTGTGTCCCTACTGAAGATATCGAGCGTCATGTAACAGAGGCATTGAGGCAAGTGGGGATGCTGGATTATTATAATTCTGATGTATATTCGTTATCAGGAGGGCAAAAACAGCGTATCGCTATTGCGGGAGTTCTCGCTATGGGACCAGAAGTTATTGTTTTTGATGAATCTACCTCAATGCTCGACCCGGAAGGCAAAGATCAGATTGCATTGCTGATGGGAGAGTTGCATAAACAAGGAATTACGATTGTAACAATTACGCATGACTTAGAGGAGATTGCAGCATCTTCGAGGGTTATTGTACTTGATCAGGGTGACATTTGTTATGATGGATCGCCCGAGGCCTTGTTTCAGGGCGAATACTGGCGTTTTCCCGGGATAACGGCTCCTTTTATTGTCGAGGCAAGAGAGGCACTGAACCGGAAGGGGCTACACTCTTCTTCGGCACTCACTCTGGAAGATTTGGTGGATGATTTATGCAAATTACACTAAAAGAAGTGGACTTCTCGTATCATGTTGGAACACCACTGGAGAACAACGTATTGAGCAACATTACACTCACCATGGGCGATAATCGCATTTTTGCTGTTGTGGGAAAAACGGGATCTGGCAAGTCAACTTTTGTACAGCTGCTCAATGGGCTTCTGCAACCTACAAATGGAACAGTTGATATAGGGGATTTTCGAATGACAACCGATCGAAAGAAAACGCACGTTCTCTACGATAAAGTGGGTATTGTATTCCAATTTCCGGAGCATCAATTATTCGAGGATACGGTAATAAAAGACATTTCCTTTGGTCCCAAGAACTTGGGCTGGTCAGCTGAAAAAGTTCGTAGTACATGCTTGGATGCATTACACATGGTAGGTCTGGACGAATCTTTCTGCAATAGATCACCGTTTGAATTAAGTGGCGGAGAGAAGCGGAGAGTGGCAATTGCAAGTGTGTTAGCGATGAACCCGGAGGTACTTATTCTCGACGAGCCAACCGTAGGGTTGGATTCGGAAGGGAAAGAGCAGCTGATGGAACTCTTTTGTTCCTGGCAGCAGGAACAGGGGAGTACGATCATTATGGTGACGCACGATATGGAGACTGTTGCCGAGTACGCCGAAGAAGTGATTATATTTGAACGTGGTCAAGTGCAAAGACATACGACTCCGCTCCAATTGTTCACTGAATATCAAGTTGAGTTGAAAGATATGGGATTAAAGCTGCCTAAAGCGCTCCAGCTCGTGGAAGCCATAAATGTAAAATTGAACGTTGAATTGCAGCTGGAGTCGGTAAAGAAAGAATGGATTTTGTCATATATTGCTGATTTTTTTCAGAGGAAGGAATTGTAGTTATGTCCTTATCTCAATCCTTTATCATTGGTCAGTATGTCCACAGAAACTCCATCATTCACCGGCTTGATCCAAGAGCTAAACTCGTCATCGCGTTCCTGTTCATGTTGTCTGTCATGCTGTTGAACTCATGGCTTTCATACGTATTGTCTGCGGTGTTTGTGGTGTGTGTAGTCACTATATCGCAAATACCACCCTCCTATATTGTTAGAGGATTGAAACCTGTTTGGCTAATAGTCATTGTCACATCTGTGTTTCACATTTTTCTGACACAAGGGGGGGAGCTATGGCTTGAAGCGGGAGTGTTTTCGATCTACAAGGAGGGTGTCATTAAAGCAGGTAATATAGCCATTCGCATCATTCTTCTTCTCGTCATCGCTTCATTGTTGACACTTACGACAAAGCTGGGTGATCTCGCACAGGCTATTGAAGATCTGTTGAAGCCTGCCAAGCGGTTGGGTGTTCCTACACAGGAATTTGCGTTGATGATCTCGTGGACGATCCGCTTTATTCCAATCCTGTTGAATGAAACCGACAACGTGATGAAGGCACAGCGGGCAAGAGGTGTTTCTTTTAATTCCGGTAATATCGTTCGTCGTCTGCAAAGTTTTATCCCAATTGTAGTCCCTATCCTTCTGTTAGCTTTCCAGAAAGCCGAAAGCGCTTCACTGGCCGTTGAGGCACGCGGATATAGCCCAGGCATGAATCGAACGCAACTGAGAACGTTAGCTTTCAAAAAGCTCGACTATCAAGTGCTGATCATATCCATTTTTTGTTTCGCACTTTTGTTGGCATTACGAAAGTGAGGTAAGCTATGAGGATTTACCCGACAAATCTACATGAATATCACAAACTCATATCAGTATCTAAAGGTGATCAGCCTGCGACAATGTGGTTTAGACAGGCATCTTACTTGAACGTATACACAGGGGAAGTTGAACAAGCGAATATCTATCTGTCCGGAAGTCGTATTGCCTACGTTGGAGCCAAGGAACTACCCACTTCAGACCAGACCCAGGTCATTGAATTGGAGAAAGATCATGTTGTTGTTCCAGGATATATTGAACCTCATGCACACCCATGCCAAATGTACAATCCTTATACATGGGGAGAAGCTCTGTTACAGAAGGGTACGGTCTTGTCCATTAATGATAATCTGTCTTTGTTAACGTTTCTAGGAACTGAAGCTTTGTCATTCATTGAGAAGCTGGAGGAGACAAGTCACCATATGTTCCTATGGTGGTGTAACATTGACCGTCCTGATCGAGCTGATCCAATGACTATGGACAAGTGGCTACAACATAACCTTGTGATACAGAGCGGGGAGCTGACCGAATGGCCCAAACTGCTGGCGAACGACGAAGTATTGGTAGAGCAACTTTATCTAACGAAGGCTCATCATGGGATGAGGGCGGAAGGACATTTGCCGGGCGTATCTTATGAAAAAATAAGTACTATGGCTGCAGCGGGCATCACAGCTGACCACGAAGCTCTCCATGCCGAAGATGTACTTAGACGATTAAAAGCGGGGCTATACGCCTCTCTTCGATACTCATCTATTCGTCCTGATTTGCCACACCTCCTTAAAGGGATGAAAGGTGATTCCCGGTTCAATATGAACCGAATGATGCTTACTAGCGATGGCCCGTCACCAAACTATGTGGAGAGGACGAGCTGTGCCAGCATGATCAAGATCTGTATGGAGACGGGAATATCTGTAGCGGATGCCTATCGTCTTGCTACCTTAAATCCGGCAGTATATTACGGTCTGGATGAAGACTTAGGCGGGATTGCACCAGGCAGACTGGCTTGTTTGAACGTCTTAACCTCCATAAATGAACCTGATCCACTGCATGTCCTGCAACGAGGTGAGTGGGTGGTCCAAAATCAAAGGCGAGTAGTAGAGCCAGATGAAGCAGAGATACACACTTGGTTGCGCTCCACTTTTCGGTCTCGTCGAACGATCGTTAACCTGAGGCTGGACCAGATGGAAACTCGAACCGACATCGGTATTGAACTGGTGAACGATGTCATCACCCAATCGTACCATTTTGATCCCCGAGCGGAATTGGAAACGGATGAGAACTGGATGACATTGCTGGATGTTAACGGAAGTTGGGTGATTAACACCCGAATCAAAGGTTTAGCGTGTGGGATCAAGGCATTAGCAAGTACGTACAACGCTTCGAACGATACACTTTTGCTTGGGCGATCTCTGTCTGCCATGCGCGAAGCATCTCAGGAGTTGGAACTTCGCGGGGAAGGAATATTAGTATATTTCGTGGATAGGGAGCAACTGTACATTCCTCTTCCTCTCAGTGGAGCTATGAGCTTGGAGAGCGTTGCATCAATCGGCGCTAGTGTGGATCATTTCAATGAGAAAATGCGTGTCCACGGTTACCGATTTGGTGATCCTCTGTATTCTCTTTTATTTCTGACAGCTTCACATTTGCCGCATATTCGTGTATCGGACAAAGGGTTGTATCTGGTTAAAACAGGTGAGATAGTGCTCCCGGCTACCCCCTTAGTTAATACAGTAAGGAAGGTGAAATGATGTTACTGGCTGATGCGATACACATACATGCTTTCCAGAATCCAGAGAAAACTGCCATCTTTGATGATGCCCGGCAGATTTCGTACGCCGAGCTATACCATGGAATAAAGCTGGCAGCAAATACAATTCTGGCTACTGAGGAAGATTTCGAAGCCGATGAACTTCCTCTTGTCGGCCTGCTGATGAACAATAGTGCCGTGATGATCGAATACTTTCTTGCAGCCACCAAAATTGGAATGTGTGCTGCTGTATTTGATCCCAAGTGGAGCGATGCAAATCTGACGGAGGTTATTAATGAATGTGAGCCTCGTGTGCTTGTCATAGATGTGGAGTTCAAAGCCAGAATACCTCATATTCCATCGTCAACAAGGGTGATTACTGTGGATACAGGTGAACCTCGTTCTCTCAGAAGGGAAGAGGCCGAACCACAGCGATCCTCAACTGAAGATAGCCTGTTCTACATGGGATATACCTCCGGGACGACCGGACGACCGAAAGGCTATCTCCGTTCTCAGCGTTCATGGATCGAGAGCTTTGCATATGCGCGTGAAACATTCGTGCATGATGCAGGAGACCATGTATTGGCGCCGGGTTCTATGGTCTATTCACTTACGTTATATGCGTGCATTCAAACTTTGTATATTGGCGGGACATTCCATCTAACAAGCAAATTCCGAGCGGAATATGTATTGGAGACGTTAGCAACACATGCGGTTACACATCTTTATCTTGTACCTACGATGTTTGAAGCACTCTACAAAGCGTTCATGGCTTCTGATTCAGTTATTGCGCTGCCATCTGTCAGATCTCTCATTACGTCAGGTGATAAATGGTCGCCAGAATCAAAACGGAAGGTGACAGAGGTATTTGAAAATGCAGGTTTGTATGAATTTTATGGTGCCTCCGAGCTAAGCTTTGTCACAGTACTTGATCCGGAAGGAAATCGGTATAAACCTGATTCAATCGGTAAACCGTTTGCCGGTGTGCAGGTATCCATTCGTGAAGCGGATAGTACGGAAGTAACCGAAGGCGCAGTAGGACAATTGTTTGTGAAGAGCCCGATGATCTTTGCCGGATATTATGGTTCCGAGGAAGAAACCAGCCAAGTTGTACATGGTGAATGGGCAACTGTGGGAGACCTTGCAACACGAGATTCCGAAGGCTATTTATATCTGGTTGGTCGAAAGAAAAACATGATTATTAGCGGAGGGCTTAATATATATCCGGAGGAAATCGAGAAGCTGTTGTTAACATTGGAAGGCATTGAGGAGGTCATCGTTGTAGGTGTACCCGATGTATACTGGGGCCAAAAGGTGACTGCACTTATCAAGCTCAGAATGGGTAGCGAGGTTAGTGATGATGAGATTGTATCATTGTGCCGTCGTGAGCTTGCTACCTACAAGTGTCCAAAGGAAATTATACGGGTGGATGCCTTCCCCTATACAACGAGTGGAAAGATTTCGCGAACAAAACTGAACGAGTTACTGAAAATAAAGATATGAACAATATGTTGATTCCTGTTATTCTTTCCGCGAAGCGAACTGCAATCGGCAAATACGGGGGGATGTTTAAGGAGACACCGCCGGAGATACTGGCTGCAGAAGTCATTCAGGCCATTTTAAGCGAAATTCCCATCCCTCCCGGTGACATTGATGATGTTCTATTGGGGAATGCAGTAGGCGGGGGAGGTAACATCGCCAGGTTATCCGCGTTACAAGCCAAACTCCCAGTAGAGGTCCCTGGCGTGACGATTGATCGTCAATGCGGATCTGGTCTTGAAGCAATTCATTTAGCAGCGAGGCTGATTCAATCAGGTGCCGGGGAAGTGTATCTGGCTGGTGGTGTCGAAAGCACAAGTCGTGCACCCTGGAGATTGGAGAAACCCTTGTCTCTGTACGGGAGTGTAGTACCTCAAGTAATCACTCGCACACGATTCTCTCCGGAATGGATCGGAGATCCGGATATGGGGAAGGCGGCTAACAACGTTGCTAAGAAGTACGGTGTGACTCGAATGGACCAGGACGAATATGCGCTTTCCAGTCATAGGAAAGCGATTGCTTCAATACAAAGCGGGCGTTTCGACAACGAAATCGTTCCATTGTCTATCCCGGAGGGTAAGCAATTCAGAATCATTCATACAGACGAATGTCCTCGGGCGAATACAACACTTACGAAGCTTGCAGCATTGCCATCTGTTTTCGAACAGGATGGTACAGTGACGGCTGGTAATGCATGTCCATTGAATGATGGAGCCGCTATCGTTTTAATCATGTCAATGGGAAAAGCATTATCGTTAGGACTTACACCCCTAATGAAATTTATCGACAGTGTGGCAGTGGGGGTTGACCCGAACTACTTGGGTATCGGTCCGGTCCCTGCCGTTACCAAGTTGCTCAGCCGAAATCGCTTGGCAATGGAAGACATTGATCTTGTGGAATTCAATGAAGCGTTCGCTTCACAAGTTCTGGCCTCTTTAAGAGAACTGCATATTCCAACTCACATTGTTAATGTGGGAGGCGGGGCACTGGCGCTTGGACACCCGTTCGGTGCATCGGGAGCCATCCTGGTTACACGCCTATTCAACGAGATGAGGCATATAAAGGGGGCTCGGGGAATCACAACACTGGGTATTGGTGGCGGGATCGGGCTTGCATCATTGTGGGAGAAGTGCGAATAGGAGGAAACAGTCTTTGTTGTTAGAGGGACAGGTAGCAGTCATTACGGGTTCCAGCCGCGGAATTGGGCGTGCAACCGCAATACGTATGGCACAAGAAGGAGCCAAGGTAGTAGTCAACGGTGTACAAGAAGGTGGGGTATGGGACGTTGTCCAGTTGATTCGGGATCAGGGTGGGACCGCTATTGGGGTCGTTGAATCCGTTGCAAGCATGGCCGGTGGTGAACGCATCATATCGGAGGGTCTTCGCGAATTCGGCAAGATTGATATCCTGGTGAACAACGCCGGAGTTGTTCACGATAAGATGGCCCATAAAATGAGTGAAACCGAGTGGGATCTTGTATTGAATTCGCATCTTAAGGGAGCCTTTGCTTGTATCCGGTCCGCTCTGCCGAGCATGAGGGAACGAAGGGAAGGCAGCATTATTAATATGATCTCCGTGGCGGGCTTGACCGGAATGATCGGACAATTAAATTACAGTGCTGCCAAAGCCGGATTGATAGGCATGACGTGGACACTTTCGCTGGAACTTGAATCTTATGGCATTAATGTGAATGCAGTTTCTCCCGCAGCGCGTACTGACATGACAATGCCCTATATCGAACGGGCGAAGCAGACCGCTGAAATGAAAGGTGAGTCGTTTCCCGAGTACTGGAAAGTAGGTTCAACGGAAGATGTGGCCGAATTGATGCTTTCCTTATGTCTGCCGCGTTGCCGTAGGGTTACCGGTCAGATCTTCTCTGTTAATGGTGGAAAGATCGGTGTGTGGTCCCCTCCAGAGCACCGTATAGTTGCCACCCAATCCAGTAGGGAGAACGGTTGGGAAGCAGGCGAACTCTTTGAGCAAGTGTTGTCAGCCTACGTGAAAGTGTAGAACTATTTCCGAAATATACGAATTGATGGAGGAAATTTTGTTGAAGAAAAAACGCATTTTTATTGGGATGATGGCCGGGATGGGGAGAGTGAATCGTTGTCTTCCCATAGCACTAAAGTTACGAGAGATGGGACATGAGGTGGCGTTCACAATCTGGGGAAATGCCGGGGTCGCGATGGAACAGATGGGTTTTACCTATATTCGGATTCCAGTTATTCCTGCTCCCAAGGGACAGGTTTTCCACCCAAACTTCAAGGATATGAATCACTTTTTGTCCATGATGGGGTACTCGGACCCTGTTTACATGCGAAATGAGCTTGAAGCTCGTCTGCGGGTAACCATCGGTTTTAAACCGGACCTTGTTATTTCCGATTCGAGTGTCCCCGCAGCGTTCATTGCCTGTAAGCTGGACATTCCTCTCGTTTCTATGAATCAGTCCAGCACACTTCCAGGTGGTCTTCCTTTTACAACGAATTATGGATTATATGGAGACATACCAGATGTCACGAATGTGTTGAACGGAGCGTTGGTTGAGTATGGTCTGCCTGAAACGGACAACCTTCTCACATTTCTGGCTGGTAATCTTGCCCTTCTTCCGAGCATACCGGATTTTGATCCGGTACAGATCGGGAAGCTGCCCGTTCCAATTGAATATATCGGTCCCGTGGTATGGAGAGATACAAATGAGACAGGAATGCCTGCGAACTGGTTGAAGAAATCAGACAACGACAGGAGGCCACGTGTATTTGTGTACACAAGTCGTCTCGTGGAATGGGGTGTGGAGAGTGGTGGTCATATTTTCAGGGAAGCCGTTAGAGCACTCGGTAACACTTCGACGGAGCTTTTGATTGCTACTGGCTTTAATCCATTGGAAGGGGACAGCGTGGAAGTTCCCCCTAATGTACACTTCACCTCATATGTATCGGGAGTTATGGCAGCCGAGCATAGCGATGTCATGATTCACCATGGCGGACATGGAAGTTGCATGACGACGATCTTAACAGGCACGCCGTCGTTGGTCATTCCGACCTGGGCAGAACGTGAGTTTAACGCCAAGCAGTTACAGGACGTTGGCGGTGGCAGAGTAATGTCCCCAGATGAGGTTACGGGATCCACTCTAGCTGAGACCGTTAACGCGATGATGACTAATGGAGACATGGATAAGGCTGTGGCGCTGAAGGAAAACGTCTGTACTTCGCAGTACGGAGGAGCCGGGCGTGCAGCTGAACTCATTCGTCGGTTGTTGTAAAGAGGGGGCAAGGTTCTATTGAAAAGTCTTTTGGTTGTCCTGAGAAGCCCGGCCTTACTTTTATTATCCGTATGTATTTTTTTTATTGGTTTGGGATACGGATTAACGCTACCATTCATGCCATTATTCGGAGTAGAACGGGCTGGAATGAGCCCCTTATCATTAGGGATCTTTATGGCGTGTGGATCGTTAAGCGGCATTATCATTAGTACGCTGTTTAGTCGATTGTCCGATAAAAAGCCTGTGCGCAAGTGGATCATTGTTGGATCATGTGTATCTGCTTCTGTAGGCTATGTATTCTATGCAAATACGGACAGTTACATTGTGTTAATGCTGGTTTCCTGTACTTTCATGGCCTTGTCTTTCTCGGCCTTTCCGCAATTATTTGCTCTTGCGAGAGAAGTAGTCGAGAGGGAGGCGAGTGAAGATGTCACCGTTGTTATGGCTGTATTGCGAGCTCTGGTGTCTCTGGCCTGGATTCTTGGTCCTGTAATGGCGTCTTTTATAATCTACCAGTTCTCGTACACAGGCCTGTTTATGGTTGTTTCGTTGATGTACATGCTCGTTGCCGTATTTGTACTGATGATTCGAGCAGACGAGAGTCGGGAACCGGGGGGCGGAACGGAATTATCATCTGACTCAGTACGTAGCTTCAAGCGCCTGCTGATGGCACCGCAGATTGTATTTTCATTACTTGCTTTCATGGCATTTGAGTTGGCTAATACGATGGGGGGCATTGTAACTCCCTTATATGTTACGCAAGAGTTGCAAGGCGGGAAGTTGGACGTTGGCATGATCTCGGGAGTTAACGCAGCCTTGCAGGTTCCCACCATGATCATTTTGGGAATACTGGCCAAAAGGTTTGGTAGTATCACAGTTATGAAATGCGCGGGATTGTTTGGAGTCGCCTATTTTTCACTATTTCTGTTTACCCAATCGGGATGGCAGATCATTGCTATCCAGATATTCAGTGCCATTTTTATCGCGATTGTACTTGGAGTTGGAATGACTTTTTTTCAGGATTTGGTTCCTAAAATGACAGGTACGGCCACAACGTTGTACAACAATGCAAACATCATTGGTTCCATGGGTGGTGGATTACTAGCCGGAGCAGTCGGAAATTATTTTGGTTTTAAAATAGTGATTGCCTGTTCGGCAGCACTTGCCTTCCTGGGATTTGTACTATTATTGGTGCCAAACGCAAATAAAAAGGTAGTCCGGCATGTGGGAGGAGATACGTATGAAAGCTAGTGTAATTATTCTATCGCATAATCAGAAAGAAGTGATTCAGGCCTGTTTGTCTTCCTTATCGAGACAGCGTTTGTGTGAAGGCGATCAATACGAAGTTGTAGTTATCGATAACGGGTCTATAGACGGCACGGGCGAGATGATCGGCAGGCTTACGTATGATTTTCCTATACGATATAATTACATTCCTTCTACGGAGCAATCAAGTCGGGCAGCGGCACGAAACAAGGGGATTACTATCTCGAATGGAGATGTGATCGTGTTCCTTGACGGAGATCAACTCGCCGGACCGGACTTTATCTATGAGCATTTGAGAGTGCACAAGCTAGCCGAGGGGAAACTTGTCATAGGGTTTCGAAGATATTTGGGTGAAGAGAGCATCGATATAACATCGTTAAATTCGGGATGGGTGCATGCTGCTATTACATCATCAGAAGCAGATGAACGATTTCAGCTCATGGAACGTTTTTCGGAAAATGGAAGCGTATTCCGTACAGCGTGGCATCTGTCTTTCAGCTGCAATTTCTCGGTAACAAGAGAAGTACTGATCCGATCGGGTATGTTTGACGAAGGGTTCAAGGGATGGGGGTTGGAAGACAGTGAGCTTGGCTATCGTCTGCAACAGGCTGGAGGAACGTTCGTATTGAACAAAAAAGCGTTAACCTTCCATATCTTTCACCCTTCCGAGTTTGATGAGAATCGTTATGATGGTTGGAAAACGAATCTAGATTATTTCCTCGAATGTCATCCGATGTTTGAAGTACAGGCGCAAAACATCTTAAAGGAATTTTTTGACCCAGAGATTAGAAAATCATGGTGGGATTGTTATATTCGCTTTGAGAAGGTTGTAAGAGCACATCAGGGTTACGAGGGGGATCGATTACCTGTCAGCATCATTGTTGTCTATGCCGAGGGCCCAGAACTGATCCAGACCATTTCGGCAGAAGCTGCCCATAGAGAAGTGTTGGTTATAGATAAGACACCATCATCGGACCTGGATATCTTGTGCCAATGTATTAACGAGAAATTTGATGTTTTGTATTACAAGCATCCTTCGGAAGATCAGTTAATCGACTTGTACCATCAGTATGCAGTAAGGGGAATTGTGAAACATGAAATTTTCAAGTGATCATGGATCAGCTGTTCTGGCCCCAAATGATGACATTTTATACGGGAGGTTGACATGAATTTTGAATTGACAGAGCAACAGAAGCAGATTCAATCCGCCGCACGCCATTTTGTGGACGAGCTACTGATTCCGTTGGAACCTGAATTATTGCGTAACGAGCGTGAGGGAAGACCCGGAATCGAACTTAGACAGATTAGAGAGCTTCAACAAAAGGCGAAAAAACAGGGCCTATGGGGTATTGAGACACCAGAAGAGTATGGGGGAGCAAATCTTGGGACGGTCATTAGTGCACTCCTGAAAATGGAGCTAGGACGCACGTGTATTCCGTTTGTCTTCGGGGGGGAAGCGGACAATATTCTGTACCTTTGCAACAAGGCACAACAGAACAAGTATTTGCTTCCCGTTATTGCGGGCGAGAGACAGTCCTGTTTTGCAATAACGGAGCGTTCGGCAGGTTCCGATGCAAGTCGAATTCAGATGAGTGCTGAGCGTGTAGCGGATGGTTGGGTACTCGATGGAGAGAAAGTATTTATCACAAACGGAAACGAGGCGGATTTTGCAATTGTTTTTGCAGTGACTGATGTCCAGGCAGAGCCGGGCAAAGGGATCACTTGCTTTCTGGTGGACCGGGACATGGGGTGGACGTCAGAGCCGATTCCTACGATGGGTGGGGATAAAAGCCCTTCTGTACTTACGTTTAACCAAGTGTTCGTGCCAAACGGAAATGTGCTCGGTGAAGAGGGGCAGGGGTTAACAACAGCGATGCAGTGGATCAGTCGAGGGCGTTGGGTGATTCCGGCTATTGCTGTGGGTGCATCTGGCAGGCTGATCCATATGGCCATTGATTACGTTAAAGAAAGGTCGACATTTGGAGAGCAGTTGGCAAGTCGGCAGAGCATCCAATGGATGATTGCCGACTCTGCGGTTGAGCTGGAGGCTCTGAAATGGCTGGTATTATATACTGCTTGGAGGGTGGATCAGGGGCTGGATGCAAGACATCATGCAACGATGTCCAAGTTGTACGGTGCAGGTAGAGCAAACGATATTGTGGATCGGGTCCTTCAGATTTTTGGTGGAATCGGATATTCGAAGGACTTGCCGATCGAGCGTTGGTATCGGGAAATGCGAGTATGGAGAATCTTCGAGGGCACAGACGAGATTCAACGTATGATTATTTCCCGCAATCTGCTTAAGGGTCATGTCCGAATTGGAGAGTGGGATTAACGGGCCGTGTAACGAACGGATCCTTCATAGGCTAGCAAGTTAGAAGGAACACCCGCTCGATGTTCAATATAGACTGTGATATTGCATGCCAGATGGGAGAGGTTATCCGTGTTGATGACACTCACGAGGACACGGACGACGTCCCCTTCCATCACGGGTGAGCGAAATCGGTATTTTATATCGCATAGAATCCAGTTATCCAACCCCAGCATTTGTAGTCGGTTTCCAATCATGCCACCGATAAGCATACCTTGTGCAATTCGGCGAGGTGCACCTGCTTCATGTGCTTTGAGAACATCCAGATGAATTGGGTTGTTATCGTTCGATGCGGCTGCATAGGCGATGAGCATAGCACTGGTTATGGTTCCAAGACAAGCGTCGAACAGGAGTTCACCAGATGAGAGACGGTGTTTTCCATCCCATTGATAATAAATCTCCGAGGGATATTGCGGATACACAGGCTCGAGTTCGGAGTACGAAGGCTGCAACGCTGGAGAGTCTAGAAGTATTAATGTGGTGTTAGCAACGATTACGGGTTGTTTCATGACGTTCGTAACCTTCATTGTACAATCAAGGAGCTGGATCTTCCCCAAAGATCCAGTTGTTTCGCGTACGTTTGTAAGTTCAATCCTGTAAAATAAAGCTGCATCATACTTCAATTTACGTTCGTATGTAAACGATTGTTGGCCATGGATCATAATTTTCCCAGGAAGCTCCATCCAGGGTAAGTGTGTCTGTTGCCACCATATCATCGGAAAGGTGAGAGGAATGGATCTTGCGTCGGGACGAAATTCTTCTGGAAAGCCTTGTGTGAACTGAACAATCTGATCTGTGGTACTAACCATTTTCTTGGGAGGAGTAGGTACTCCGATCCACGATTGGTAATCCATAACTTGCATCTCTCCTTTGACTGACCATGTCTTGTATTATATCGAAGGCAGTTAGAATCATAAATGTTTTATCACATAAATTACTTTTTCGAAAATAAAGGTACACAAAAGATACATAATGAACTAAAATGAACTTATATGAACATTATCAAACTCAATCCCAACTAATTTAAATGACGAAAGGAATGGATTAATAATGGAAAATCGTTATGCTGCACATCCCAATGAAGTGAAAACGTATGATACATCTCGCCTGCGTGAGGAATTTTTGATGGAGCAACTGTTTGCAACCGATGAATTGGTAACGGTGTATTCTCATGTGGATCGTTATATTGTGGGAACGGCTGTACCTGAGAGCAAGGACATTACCCTTGAAGTGAACCTGAAAGATATCGGAACGAACTTTTTCCTGGAGCGTCGTGAAATCGGTATCATTAATGTCGGTGGTCACGGAACAGTGACAGCGGACGGACAAGGTTATGAGATTGGAGCGAAGGAATGTCTCTACATCGGTAGAGGGGTGAAGGAAGTTGTGTTCACGAGCAGTGACAAGGCTCAACCTGCCCAATTCTATTTTGTATCCACACCGGCTCATCACACCTATCCAACAGTTAAAGCAACGCAAGAACAAGCTCAGCCGAATCATCTGGGTAGCATCGAAACATCCAATGAGCGTACGATCTATCGTTACATTCACCAAGGAGAAGGTGGAATTCAGAGTTGTCAGTTGGTGATGGGCATTACCGAACTCAACAAGGGTAACATGTGGAACACGATGCCTGCACATACCCATAATCGCCGTTCCGAAGTATACTTGTACTGGAATCTTCCTGAAGACGGCGTTGTATTCCACATGATGGGCGAGCCGAACGAAACACGCCATCTGGTTGTACGCGACCGTCAGGCGATCATTTCCCCAAGCTGGTCCATTCACAGTGGTGTGGGTACAAGCAATTACACCTTCTGTTGGGCGATGGCTGGTGAGAACCAGACGTTCGAAGATATGGACGGCGTAGCGATGAAAGACCTGAAATAATAAATTACAGATGTCTGAGTTAAATTGACAGGGTAGACACTAGAACACTCATTCATTTGACTCAGGTGGTATAGGAAGTTGATTATGATGAATCCATTGAAAAGACATGAAAAAATTATGGAGGCTCTGCTGGAACGCCAGGAAGTAACCGTCAGTGATCTGAGTGAGTTGTTGCAGGTGACGGGGAAGACTGTGCGAGAGGATCTCGACAAGTTGGAGAGTATGGGACTGCTCGTACGTGTCCATGGTGGTGCTATGCTGGCTCAGAATGACCAGTATGGCATCTTGAATAGCCGCGGAGTTACCGAGAAGCATCATACGGAGAAGACGGAGATTGCTGAACGTGCCCTTGCTTACATTCGACCTGGAGATATCGTTGCCCTCGATGGTGGCAGCACTACGCTAGAGATGGCCAAACGTCTCGATAATCAACCGCTGACGGTGGTGACTAATGATCTATTCATCATTGCGGAGTTGACCAAAAAGGAGCAAGTGCGACTGGTTGTGCCTGGCGGGGCTCGTGTACGGAATATGTTGGTTGGGGATGATACGGCTGCGTTTATATCAAGTCTTAACATTCATAAAGCCTTTATATCCACGACAGCCCTTCATCCAGAATTTGGATTATCCATATACACGGGAGATCTGGTTCCTTTGAAAAAAGCAATGATATCTGCCTCGCAGCAAGTATACGGCGTTGTGGATCATTATAAATTCGGACAATTTGCACTGCGAACTTTCGCCCAGTGTTCGGAACTGGACTATATTATCAGCGATAGTCGTTTGGATGAAGAGACGGCTGCCTTATACAAGCAGAGCGGTGTCACAGTGGATTATCAAAGTTAACCTCATTCATTATTCATGGCATTAAAGAACGGACGGATCTAAGGATTGCATATCAAAACCATGCGGAGGAATCATTCATGAACCCATTTGATTTAAGCGGACAAGTTGCATTGGTGACAGGTACCTCGGGAGGACTTGGACAAGGGATGGCCATTGGTTTGGCAGAAGCAGGTGCTGATGTGGTGCTGGTCTCTTATTCCAAGCCTGCGGCAACGGCAAGTGCCATTGAAGCACTCGGACGCAAAGCTTATGTGATTGAAGCGGATTTAAGTCGTGAAGATGAGTTGTCGGCTGTGTTCGAACAGGCGCTTGCGTTCCAGGGCAGAATTGACATTCTCGTCAACAATGCCGGAATCATTCGTCGCACACCTGCGGCTGATCATGCAGTTCAGGACTGGCATGATGTAATTGGTCTGAACCTGAACACTGTATTTTTCCTAAGCCAATTGGCAGGCAGACATATGATTGAACGTGGAAGTGGCAAAATCATTAATATTGCATCCATGTTGTCCTATCAAGGTGGGATCAATGTGCCAGGGTATACAGCCAGTAAACATGGCGTTGCCGGTTTAACCAAAGCACTCGCCAATGAATGGGCAGGTAAAGGAATCCAGATTAATGGTATCGCACCTGGTTATATGGAAACCGATAATACTACCCAGATCCGTGCGGACGAGAATCGTTACCGGGATATTACAGCCCGTATTCCTGCGGGGCGTTGGGGAACACCTGAAGATCTGAAAGGCCCGGTTGTCTTTCTGGCATCTGCCGCTTCGGATTATCTGAATGGTCATGTGCTGAATGTCGATGGCGGCTGGATGGCACGTTAATCGTTTGATAATCGGATTAGCATAAGGAGGCAGTGAGATGAAACTTGGTATTCTGGCGCATACATTTGGCAAACAGCCTACAGCACAGCTTGCGCAGACGATTGCGGATAACGGATTTAATTCCGTACAGCTGGCACTGGCCAAAGCATTATCAGATGTGGACTCATCGAATGGCAAGCTGAGCCCAGGGCTAGCGAATGAGATCGGAGATCAATTTGCACAGCGCGGGGTGAAGATTGCGGTACTGGGCTGTTATATTAATCCGATTGACCCTGATCCGGTAAGACGACGTGCGGACATTGATCGATTCAAGGAGCATCTGCGTTATGCCCGGGATTTTGGTTGCAGCATGGTAGCAACGGAGACCGGCGGCTTGGACACCTATCAGGATACACATCCGGATGGATATGAAGAGAAGGCGTGGAGTGTGCTGAAAGAAACGGTTGAGGAGTTGGCTGAGGAAGCGGAGAAATGGGGCGTGCATGCGGCGATTGAGCCTGTGTCGACACATACTCTTCATACCCATGAACATATGACACGTTTGTTTGAAGAGATTCCTTCATCAAATCTGGGGATGCTGTTCGACCCGTGTAATCTGATCAAGCAACCACATGCAGCAGATCAAGGGGCTTTCTTGCGCGAGGTGATGGAATCGCTGTATCAGCGCATGATTGTGATCCATGCCAAAGATGTAGCCTTTGATGCACAGGGAGAGAAGTTTAATCCGGTACCTGGGGCAGGAATACTGGATTACCCGTTATTTTTTGAATTGTTAAAAACGTATAAGCCACATATCGATATTTCACTTGAAGGCGTAACTGCCGAGGAAGCTGTACCTGCGGCCAAACATTTGCGTGAAGTATGGAGTGCAGTTCGGGTCTAACCAAACCCAGGATGAGGTATTGCATACCGAAGCCAAAGTAGCTGAAAAACCTTTGCGAGTGCAAAGGTTTTTTTTGGTACAGAAATCGATAATGTACATATTTAATTTTTCTTATCGGAACAATCGGAAATAAGTCTTTTCAAATGCGACATCTTGTGAGAGAATATGGAAAACATACGCCACCATGCGAAGACATCAGGAACTTAAAGAACGTATATATTGAGGGAGGATTCAGATTTATGTCAAACGAACGTGAGCTTTCATTTGAAACATTGGCAATTCATGCAGGCCAGGAGATTGATCCAACCACCAACGCACGAGCTGTGCCCTTGTATCAGACAACATCGTATGGATTCAAGGACACCGAGCATGCAGCTAACTTGTTTGGTTTGAAAGAGTTTGGCAACATTTATACCCGTCTGATGAATCCAACAACCGACGTGTTTGAGCAACGGATTGCGGCGTTGGAAGGCGGAGCTGGAGCGCTGGCTACAGCTTCTGGTCAGGCAGCCATAACGTTTTCACTTCTGAATATTGCTGGTGCAGGTGATGAGATCGTATCTTCGGCGAGTTTGTATGGAGGTACATACAATCTGTTCTCGACGACTTTGCCGAAACTGGGTCTGGACGTAAAATTTGTGGATTCCAGTGATCCTGAGAATTTCCGGGCAGCGATTACGGAGAAAACGAAAGCATTGTATGCCGAAACGATTGGTAATCCAAAGGGGAATGTACTGGATATTGAAGCGGTGGCAGCCATCGCTCATGAACATGGAATTCCTTTGATTGTGGATAACACATTCCCAAGTCCGTACCTGCTTCGTCCAATCGAACATGGAGCAGATATTGTCGTTCACTCTGCAACGAAATTTATTGGCGGTCATGGTACATCCATTGGTGGCGTTATCGTGGACAGCGGGAAATTTGACTGGAAAGCAAGTGGCAAGTTCCCTGGATTGACGGAGCCGGACTCCAGTTATAACGGTGTTGTATATACGGAAGCGGTTGGACCGATTGCTTATATTATCAAAGCTCGTGTACAACTTCTGCGTGACCTGGGTGCAACGATCTCTCCATTCAACTCCTGGTTGTTGCTGCAAGGACTCGAGACATTACATCTGCGCGTAGAGCGTCATAGTAGCAACGCCCTTGCGGTTGCAGAATTCCTTGAGAAACATGAGGATGTGTCTTGGGTAAGTTATGCAGGTCTACCGAGCCACGGTTCTTATGAGCTTGCACAGAAGTATCTGCCAAGAGGGCAGGGTGCGATTCTGACCTTTGGCATCAAAGGTGGTGCGGACGCGGGTCGCAAGTTGATTGAAAGTGTCAAACTGTTCTCTCACCTTGCAAACGTGGGCGATTCCAAGTCACTGATTATTCACCCGGCAAGTACAACTCACGCGCAGTTGACCGAAGATGAACAAACTGCAGCAGGCGTTAATCCGGAGTTGATTCGTCTTTCTGTGGGTACGGAGAACATTCAAGACATTATCTATGATCTGGAGCAAGCCATCAAAGCAAGTCAGGGAGCAAGTGTAGGCGCGTAAATGGCATTTGGGTGGATGTGTAAACAATCACTTAAGTGATATGCCATAAACAGGTCATATGAGTATCAATAGATGGTTAAAGCCGTTGTCCTCCGGGACAGCGGCTTTTTGTCTTTTTGAACACGCATGTATGACTATCCATCGAAAAAAGCCCATTTACAAATGTGGATCGCAGGCATATACTGATTAAAAGTTGTATTGAGTAAACACAATTGCATAAGTGCAAAAATGATTATCATTCTCATTCGAGATTATGTCAAAATCATTCACAAAACCATGCTGCTGCGGGATTCCCGCAGCAGCATGTGTCATTTTTAGGGCATTAACAATGGCTCTCATTCTCAATACAACTTCATTTTTGGGAGCGGAATTTAGCAGACTCTTCATCCGCAAACCTACCATTCGAAAGGAACGTGATTCATATGCAAGCGATACATCAACCACTACACAGACAGAAACAAGCGGGACAGCGCTCATCCCAAACACCCGGCTCCAATGGGAGCAAGAAGCCTGATTTCCGAGCCATGTTGCAGAATAAAGAGATGCAATCTGCATTGGGCAGCGGGCTGTTGATGCTGATTGCCTGGGGAACTGCACCTTATTTTGGTACCTTATCCATCATGCTCTACATTGTAGCGTATGCCGTTGGCGGTTGGACCAAAGCGAAGGAAGGCATCGAGACACTGGTCAAGGAACGTGATCTGGATGTAAACCTGCTGATGATTGCAGCATCCCTCGGGGCAGCAGCCATCGGTTACTGGAATGAAGGTGCGATGCTGATCTTTATTTTTGCACTCAGTGGTGCGTTGGAAAGTTATGCGACAGAGCGCAGTCATAAGGATATCTCATCTTTACTGGCGCTGAAGCCAGAGACTGCACTGCGTATTGAGGATGGACAGATGAACCTCGTGGCTATTGATGATCTGCAACCTGGTGATCTGCTATTGGTCAAACCGGGAGAACTCATCCCAGCAGATGGTGTCGTGTACCGTGGGAGTTCTTTTATCAATCAGTCGTCCATCACCGGAGAATCCCTGCCTGTGGACAAAGTTGCGGGGGATGAAGTCTATGCAGGTACGGTAAACGGGGAGGGTGCTTTATACGTAGAGGTTACAAAATCGGCTGAAGGGTCACTGTTTGGCAAAATCATTAAAATGGTGGAAGAAGCGCAGGCAGAAGTGCCGGATTCCCAGCGTTTTATGGAGCGGTTTGAAGGAATTTACGCACGTATTGTTGTAATAGTGACCTTACTTGTCATTGCAGGAACTCCACTAGTGTTTGGCTGGACATGGAATGAGGCATTTTATAAAGCCATGGTGTTTCTGGTTGTTGCTTCACCTTGTGCATTGGTGTCTGCCATCATGCCTGTCATGTTGTCCGCGATGTCCAGCAGTGCGCGCCGTGGCATTCTCTTTAAGGGAGGTGCCCATATGGAGAATATGGCTCGCACGCGGGTCGTGGCTTTTGACAAAACAGGTACATTGACCATGGGCACCCCGCAAGTCACCGATATTATTACGGCTGAACATGTAGATCGTACCCAGCTGTTAGCTGCGGTAGCGGCGATTGAGAACCTCTCCATGCACCCCTTGGCTCGTGCCATCGTAGATCAGGCGAACAAGGAAAACATTACACTTCAGGAAGCAGAGCACGTACAGGCTCTAACAGGCTGGGGCATCGAAGGAACGGTAACCGATGTGGTCTGGAGCATTGGCAAAACAAATGTAATGGAATCGTTGCAGTTAGAGAAGATAAAGGACGCTAACGTTGATGATTCAGATGAACATGATGTTAACCCTGTGAAAGTATCTTCTGAGTGGGGTGATGTATGCTCTCGTCTTGAAGGGGAGGGAAAAACCGTATCCGCTGTTATGGCTGATGGTGAATTAGTCGGGCTGATCGCGATGCGGGACACGGTACGGCCACAGGCAGCAGCTGCAGTGAAAAAGCTTGAAGCGATGGGTGTAAAAGTTGCCATGTTAACAGGAGATCGAGCCAGATCAGCTTCTGTAATTGCGCGTGAAACTGGAGTAAGCATGGTCTATGCAGACTTGCTGCCTGGAGATAAGGTGAAGCAGGTACAAGCACTCCGCAAACAGTATGGTCCTGTGCTGATGGTAGGGGATGGTGTCAATGATGCACCGGCACTTGCAGCAGCTACTGTGGGTATGGGGATGGGATTGTCCGGCAGCGGGACTGCACTGGAGGTCGCTGATGCGGTACTTATGAACGATAACATTGAAGAGATCGCTTGGGTGATTGGGCAGGCTCGTCGAGCACAGCGCACGGTGAAGCAGAATATGTTTTTTGCCATCACCGTTATTCTGGCTTTAATTGTTGGTAACTTCCTCCAAGACGTTGCATTGCCTCTGGGTGTGGTAGGTCATGAAGGCAGTACAATTCTGGTTATTCTAAATGGGCTTAGACTGCTACGGTAATAAGATTTGAAGAGGAAAATGAGTAATTGGTTTCGCTGGTAGTATGCGGCTGGTGGAACAGCTTACGTTTGAACCTTGGGTCAGCGGGTAATGATTCGAAGAGACGATTCGATAATAAGGGAGCTGTGAATATGGGACGTTATGTACAAGTGGAACCGAATGTAAAAGTATATGTTGAAGATATTGGCGAAGGAACCCCGGTTGTCTTTTTGCACGGCTGGCCTGTTAATTATAAAATGTTTGAATACCAATTGAACGTACTGCCGAACCATGGCATTCGTGCCATCGCGATAGATTTTAGAGGATATGGCTTATCGGATAAGCCTTCCACAGGATATGATTATGATCGCATGGCAGACGATGTTCGTGCCGTTATTGATGATCTGGAGCTGAAAGACGCGGTACTCGCAGGATTCTCTATGGGTGGAGCGATCGCAGTACATTACATGGCTCGCCATAAGGGACATGGCGTCTCCAAGCTGACCTTGTTATCTGCGGCAGCACCTGTGTTCACACAGCGTGAAGGTTATCCGTATGGATTGACTCCAGAGCAGCTGAACGAGCAGATCATTGAGCCAATCTTTGCAGATCGTCCGAAGTTACTGGAGACGTTTGGCGGCATGTTCTTCGCGAAGAAACACAGCCAGGCATTCATGGATTGGTTCCACGCTCTCGGCATGGAAGCTTCATCTTATGGTACCATTCGCAGTGCAATTGCGTTGCGGGACGAGGACTTGCGAGGTGACCTGAGTTCCATTCAGGTGCCAACAGCCATTTTGCACGGGAAAAAAGATGAGATCTGTCCGTTCGAATTCGCGGAGCAGATGCACAAGGGCATCGCTTCGTCTCAACTGATTGCTTTTGAAGAGAGTGGTCATGGTGCATTCTATGATGAATTGGAAAAATTCAATTCGGAATTGATTCGTTTCATCCAATCCTGATCAGGAGAGGGCATAATACCTCTGACAGACGATCCTAGTAATTTCATGGAATCTTCATTTGTGGCTAAACAAAGAACCCGGTCGACAGTCTTGGACTGTTCGCCGGGTTCTTTAGTCTTCAATTAAAACAGTTCGGTCAGACCAATCATCGTGATGAGCCCGAGTAAAAAGGACATCGTCGCCACACGTGCATTGCCATCGCCGTGACTCTCGGGAATAAGTTCCTTATAAACAATGAACATCATCGCACCGGCTGCAAAGGCCAGACCATAAGGCACAAGACCAGCTACGAGACTGCTCAAGGTGTAACCAATCATAGCTGTAATAATCTCTACCGCTCCGGTCAGGGTGGCAATACCCAGCGCTTTGAAGCGGCCAATGTTCTGGTTTACTAGGAAAAGGGCCACCAGAAATCCTTCCGGCGCATTCTGCAATCCAATGGAAAAGGCAATGAGATTGCCAAGGTTCTCATCCGAGCTTGCATAGCTGACTCCAACGGATAACCCTTCCGGCAGATTATGCATGGTGATGGCTGCAATAATCATGAAGGCTTTGGTTTCAATTTTAAAAGGCATTTTCTCGGGATTCTCCAGATCGACGTGTGGAATCTTCATCTCCAGCACCAGTAGAACCAGGCTACCAAGCATAATACCAAATGCAAGTACAAAGAGATTCGATTGGCCAAGCGCTTCCGGAATGAGATTATACACCGAGGCTGAGGTCATAATACCTGCGGCGTATGCCAGCAAGATATCACGCAGACGGTGTGATATTTTACGCATAAATAGAATCGGTACGGCCCCTAGGCCGGTAGACATGGCTGATATAAAACTGCCAATGAGTGCATCGTTCATGCTTCCATTTTCCCTCCTGATGAAGACTTCTTCATAATCGCTGCCGAGCATTGACACCGTACATAAAAGAGATCATAATGAACAACAGATTAGAATGATTATAAATTAGAATTCCGTTTCTGCATAGGGCCATTGTCATATCACAGGCAGGTCTTGTGGACATGATGTGGGCTTTTCGTTCTAGTGTATGCAAAAGCCTAAGCTTTTGATGCCGGAGGGTCTAACCTTTTTGCAGAACCCGGGGGAGGAACTATACATGTATAAATCAATTATTATTGGAACAGGCCCTGCAGGGCTGACAGCAGCAATCTATCTGGCACGTGCCAACATGAACCCACTCGTTATTGAAGGACCACAACCTGGTGGCCAACTGACAACAACGACTGAAGTGGAGAACTTCCCAGGTTTCCCTGATGGTATTATGGGTCCTGAACTGATGGACAACATGCGTAAACAAGCTGAGCGCTTCGGTGCTGAATTCCGCACAGGCTGGGTAAACAACATCGATATGAGCGAGCGTCCATTCAAGATTCAAGTTGAAGGTATGGGTGAACTCGTATCGGAAACATTGATCCTGTCCACAGGCGCAACTGCTAAATACCTGGGTATCCCTGGCGAAGAAACGAATATAGGCCGCGGTGTCAGCACATGTGCAACATGTGATGGATTCTTCTTCCGTAACAAAGAAATCATCGTCATCGGCGGTGGTGACTCTGCTCTTGAGGAAGCAAGCTTCCTGTCCCGTTTCGGTTCCAAAGTAACGCTGGTACACCGTCGTGAAGAACTGCGTGGCTCCAAAATCATGCAGGATCGTGCACGTAGCAACGAAAAAGTAGAAATGGCTTTGAACCGTACACCACTCGAAGTACTTGCTGGCGACAACGGCGTAACCGGATTGAAAGTGTTGAACAACGAAACAGGTGAAGAAGAAGTGATTCCAGCAAGCGGCGTATTCGTAGCGATCGGTCACACACCAAACACTGGTTTCCTTGGCGGACAGATCACTACGGACGAACATGGTTATATCCTGACTACACCAGGCACATCCGAGACAAACATCCCAGGCGTATTCGCATGTGGTGACGTTCAAGATACTCGTTACAAACAAGCGATCACAGCTGCAGGTAGCGGATGTATGGCTGCCATGGACACAGAGAAATACATTGAGAGCTTGGAGCACAGCGCAGTTGTTCTGTAATAGAATGAGCTGATTCCAACCAAACTATAGATTAATACAAAACCATATGAGGTGAATTAAACATGGAAAACGTAATTGTATATACATCAACGAACTGCCCGAACTGCAAATCCGTAAAAACGTTCCTGGCTGACAAAGGTATTTCATACGAAGAGCGCAACATCGAAATTAGCGATGAATTTGCACAACAAGTATGGGACATGGGTGTACGTGCCGTGCCATTGACTGTCATTGGTGAACACCGCATTCTGGGTATGAACAAAACTCAATTTGCCAAAGCATTGGACGCTTAAATCAGGCTGATTATCTGAATCATCATGTGTTGAAAGAAATTTTCGATTCATATGTAATTCCGGTTTTCGCGAGCCGTTAGGATATAGAAAGAACCGTACCCGGAAGGGTACGGTTTTTTGTGCGTTTTCTATGAGTGAATCGGATAGATTGGTATCTGGTCACAAACATCATTCGCAATTGTCCGATGTACAGAAGTGCGATATCATTTTCTTAAGTCACAGAGCATAATTGAGGTGAACAAGCAGCATGATTATAGATCAGGAGGAGCATTTTCGCTTCTGGGAGCAGGCGAATATACGAGATATCCATGCTCACATACTAGTTAAAACAACTGGAATTAAGGCCATTATAATAATAACTGACATTACTTTTTTATTAGTTCGGGATTTGATCATTAGTTTTCGTGAGGTATACCAATTTCCAAAATTATAAAATCTAGAATGAATAAGAAAAGTTATCAAAGAATTAATTACAAAGAATATCAAAATATAATCTTTTGGATTAACACTCATCATAGGATAAACTTGCAGTTCTATACCCCATAGTAGGGTTATACCAATAAAATAAAGAATAGAACAAAGTATAAAATCAAACAGGAAACCAGATGTCTTTTTAAGCATATTAAAGCTCCTCTCTAATCTAGTGGTAAATCCAATATTAATTTCCAACCAACAATCATTTTACATTGAAAAAGTAAAAAAAACATACTGGTTTGACTACTTTTGTTCCGTTAACTAGGATTAAAGAGTAAGTCAAAAAACTCCATTGCTTATCTTCTGCAGAGGTCAGATCTCAAAACAACGTAAACGTATTAAATATATAGGTACTCAATCCAGAATATCGTTTATATGATTGAAGAACGATTTAAAGAAAGTTCGAGTTGTCCATAATTCAGCATCGATGTTAAGAATGGGCAAAAATATGCAGAAAAATCCCCTTGCGTCCGTAATTCAGAGTGCATGATAACGTGTACCCATGAATGACTGCGAAAGGGGATTTTGCATGAAAACAAATAATTACATCTAGAAAAAAATACTCATGAAAGTCTGAAATACAACATACACCAGCAATCCTGACAGCATGTACATGAAACCAGCCTTCTTTTTGCTCTGGAACAATCGGAGTATGCCAAGGCTGAACAGGGGCGCAAGCACAATCAGGAACAGGAGGACGGTGACAAACATTTGCGCCGAGATATCTGAAGTATCCACGTAGGTCACGCTTTTTTTCACTCCGTTTCGTTATCGGAATTAACACAGCTTGATTCACACAGCCATGACAAAAATCACATAACCCCATTATACATCTGGATTTCTTTAACAAAAAGGGAGGAAATGGGGCGAAATGATGTCAATTTTCATCTGTTATTAGACAGACACCCTGATTTTTCCTAAAAACTGGGATATTGCAGAGTAAGCAGCACCAACGCGGGTGGAACGGCTGCCCAGAGCTGCCCATTCAATCTGCAAACTGCGGCGGTGATAAGGTAATGTACGTTCCTCGACAACTTGTTTTAACGCTGTTTCAATCCAGGGACCTGCTTCAGAGAGCGGACCGCCAATGATAATACGTTCCGGGTTGAAGCTGTTAACGATATTGGTAATGCCAATCCCCAGTTTGCGCCCAATCGTGTTGTATAATTCTTGAACAGCATCGTGACCTTGCTCCGCATAATGAATAAGCTCGCGTGTAGTATGAGCAGGTAATTTTAGCTGATGGTCCGGGTGCTCGTAGGCTTTTTCCGATGCATATAACTCCCAGCAACCACGATTACCACAGGAGCAGGGCAGACCTTCCGCTTCAATGGACATATGGCCTGTTTCCCCTGCGTAGCCCCACGCACCTTTGTATAATTCACCATCTACCATGATGCCTGAACCAATCCCCATACCTGCACTGATGTAGATCATGTGACGGACACCGATACCTGCCCCAAAATTCAACTCTCCATGAGCACCAGCATTGGCTTCATTATCGATCGTTACAGGCAGTTCAAATTCTTCTTCAAGCATGGAGCGCAGAGCTACCTTCTCCCAACCCAGGTTGGGTGCAAACAGGACCGTTCCGGCCTCATCCACCATGCCGGGCACGCCGATACCAATCCCAATGACACCGTGAGGGGAAGGAGGAGCTGCATCAATGAGCTGTTTTGCTGCCAATTTCAATTGCTCCAGAACAGAGGACACGTCGTGATGTTCCAAGGTCACTGCGTACTCTGTAATGATGTGTCCTTCCAGATCTGTAAGCACGCCTTTCAAATGGGTCACACTGAGTTCCAGACCGACTGCATAGCCTGATGTCCCTCGAAACAGCAGCATGAGTGGTTTACGACCGCCGCTGGATTCCCCAGGGCCAATCTCCTGCACCAGGTCATCACTGATCAGATCAGCAACCAGGTTGGATACCGTTGCTTTGTTCAGCCCCGTAACCTCGGACACTCGTGCGCGAGAAAGAGGGGCATGGCGCCGGATCGTATCCAGAACGATCGACTTGTTTATTTTTTTGACCAGCATCTGGTCTCCGGTAATTTTCATATCGTTAAGGCACTCCTATTCTTCTGATAAAAGGGTTCTGACCCACATCCGAAACAAGTTATTCGACTATTATAGCGTAAACAACCGTGCAAAAAACATTTTTATTTTTACTTTGTTTAACCAATAGACAAAGTAAATTCGATGTGATAGGATAACGGTGTAAACGATTTCTTAAAACTATTGAGGAGGCATTTTACACATGGCCTATTTTGAATCCGTTAATAAAATTGCATTTGAAGGTAAAGATTCCAAGAATCCTTTTGCTTTTAAACATTATAATCCGGAAGAAGTGGTAGCCGGCAAATCGATGGAAGAACATTTCCGTTTTGGCATGGCTTACTGGCATACATTAACTGCAGGCGGCAGTGACCCGTTCGGTGCGGAGACAGCTGTTCGTTCGTGGGATAAATACTCAGGTCTGGACCTCGCGAAAGTACGCGTGGAAGCGGCATTTGAATTTTTGGAAAAAATGAATCTCCCGTTCTTCTGTTTCCACGATGTGGACATTGCACCAGAAGGCAACAACCTGCGCGAGTTCTACAGCAACATTGATACCATTGTTGATCTGATTGAAGATCATATGAAATCCAGCGGCAAAAAACTGCTCTGGAACACGGCGAACATGTTCTCGAACCCACGCTTCATGTTTGGTGCAGCATCCACTTGCAACGCAGACGTGTATGCTCATGCTGCAGCACAGATCAAAAAAGGTCTGGAAGTGGGTAAACGTCTGGGCGCTGAAAACTATGTCTTCTGGGGCGGTCGTGAAGGTTACGACACATTGCTGAACACAGACATGCAACTGGAGCAAGACAACATTGCTCGCATGTTCCACATGGCTGTAGACTACGCGAAAGAAATTGGCTTTGATGCACAATTCCTGATCGAGCCTAAACCAAAAGAGCCAACGAAACACCAATATGATTATGATGCAGCAACTTCCATTGCTTTCTTGCAAAAATACGGTTTGGACAAACACTTCAAACTCAACCTGGAAGCAAACCACGCTACACTGGCTGGTCATACATTTGATCACGAAATCCGCGTTGCTCGTACAAACGGCATGCTCGGTTCCCTCGATGCGAACCAAGGCGACATGTTGATCGGTTGGGATACGGATGAGTTCCCGGTTGATATGTACGATGCTACGTTGACAATGTATGAAGTATTGAAAAACGGCGGTATCGGCCGTGGTGGTGTGAACTTTGACGCGAAAGTACGTCGTGGTTCCTTCGAAGCTGACGATCTGTTCCTGGCACACATCGCAGGTATGGACACGTATGCAAAAGGTCTGAAAGTAGCAGCGAAGTTGATTGAAGATCGCGTATTCGATGACTTCATCGAAAAACGTTACAGCAGCTTCAGCGAAGGTATTGGTGCAGATGTGGTTGCAGGTAAAGCAACACTGGCTTCCCTTGCTGAGTATGCACTCAACAACGAAAGCCCACGTAAAAACCAATCCGGACGTCAGGAATTGCTGAGAGCACAACTCAACCAGTACATCTTGGCTGACTAATAGCGCATTAGGTAGGGTTGGTGCACGTCGACCACCAATGGTTATTCAACTCATATGTGTTGGACATTAGTATCCAAACTAGCCTATGCACAAGATTAGCTTGTACCATGGAACGCCTGAACAAGCATGACATTCGGACCGTCCCCGACTTTCCCTTGGGAAGACGGGGGCGGTTTTTTGATTAAATAACGCGATTTTTAAATTTTTGATATAAATGAATAATTTGCATGCTAAACGAAGTGAGCAGAAAGGACCCGAGGAAGCAAAGCGGTCGCATTTATTCCCGGATTTCTCCCTTGTCAAAGGGATTAAAGGAAATCCGGGGGTAACGGCGATCCAAGGGTTTTCTGATCACGGATTGACCACATGAGCATCAAGGTTTCATTTATAACCAATGACGAATCAAGGTCATTGGATCAATCTTTTCGCTACAAAAACGAGTATGTTTTTACTGTTTTGATATAAATGTTTGTCTAAGATGGTACATGCAGAACGAAGTGAGCAGAAAGGACCCGAGGAAGCAAAGCGGTCGCATTATCCCCGGATTTCACCCTTGCTAAGGGGTATAAAGGAAATCTGGGGGTAACGGCGATCTGAGGGTTTTCTGATCACGGAGTGACCACATGAGCATTAGGGTTTCACTTATACAATCCTGTTACAAACGAGAGGAGTTAACCTATGAGTTACGTAATTGGTGTCGATCTTGGAACCAGCGCGGTTAAAACCGTGTTGGTCAATCGTGAAGGAAAAGTGGCATTTGAAGCATCCGAGGCATATCCGTTGTACCAGCCCAAGGCTGGATACAGTGAACAAAATCCCGAAGATTGGGTAGAGCAAACAATTGTTTCCTTGCGTAAATTGCTCGAAGTGTCTGGCGTGCAGCCTTCGGAAATCGAAGGATTGAGCTTCTCGGGCCAGATGCATGGGCTGGTCTTGGTGGATGCTGAAGGCAAACCGCTGCGGAATGCAATCCTGTGGAACGATACACGCACAACGGCTCAGTGCCGCCGGATCGAAAAAGTACTGGATGGCAAGCTGTTAAGCATTGCCCGGAACCGTGCACTGGAAGGCTTTACCTTGCCAAAAATTTTGTGGGTTCAGGAGAACGAGCCTGAATTGTTACAGCAAGCATCCTTGTTCCTATTGCCGAAAGACTACGTGCGTTATCGCCTGACCGGGGATTACGCTATGGATTATTCCGATGCAGCGGGAACTTTGCTGCTGGACGTTGCAGGCAAACAGTGGAGCAAAGAGATTGCAGAAGCATTCGAGCTACCAATCTCCCTTTGTCCACGTCTTGTGGAATCGTTTGAGGAAGTGGGCACGTTGCTGCCTGAGATTGCGGACAAAACGGGTCTGGCGACTGCGACGAAAGTATACGCAGGTGGCGCGGACAATGCATGCGGTGCCATTGGCGCAGGCATTCTGAGTGAAGGACAGACGATGTGCAGCATCGGAACGTCCGGGGTTGTGCTTTCCTACGAAGAGCGTAAAGATCTCGACTTCGAAGGCAAAGTACACTTTTTTAACCATGGAGAGAAAGATGCCTTCTATATTATGGGTGTAACGCTTGCCGCAGGATACAGCCTGTCCTGGTTCAAGGATACGTTTGCAGCCGACAAATCGTTTGATGTGCTCTTGCAGGGCATCGATCAGATTCCGGCGGGCAGCAACGGATTGTTGTTCACACCATATATCGTTGGGGAGCGTACACCTCATCCGGATGCGAATATCCGTGGCAGCTTCATCGGTATGGATGCGGGACACAAGCTGGAGCACTTTGGACGTGCGGTGATGGAGGGCATTACCTTCTCGCTGCGGGAATCGATTGATATTCTGCGTGGCGCAGGCAAAACAGTCAATGAAGTCATCTCCATTGGTGGCGGTGCCAAAAATGAAGCATGGTTGCAAATGCAGGCGGATGTCTTTAACGCCACGATTGTGAAGTTGGAGAGCGAACAGGGTCCTGCGATGGGTGCAGCGATGCTGGCTGCCTATGGCTGTGGCTGGTTCCCATCCTTGCAAGAATGCGCAACAGCGTTTATTCGTCCAGCGAAGTCCTATGAGCCGAACCCGGAAACGGTTGCCGTCTATGATGGATTGTTTGCACTGTACCAGGAAGTCTATGGACAGACACGTAGTCTCAATGATCGTTTGGCTGAATACCGTTAATTCATTTATTTCACTACATTAATCTTGTGATTACATTTAAAAGCATCCGCGAAGGCGGGTGCTTTTTTGTCGTTCATCAAGATTAACCCCATGAAAGGTTTATTTGGCCTGCATATCCGTATTCCGCCTCTGCATAGATTGGAAATAGAGGATTGTGATTCGTCCAGGCATCGTGTGTCTGACATTTTAATAGGTAGAAGCTTGAGCATCGGGGGTGAAGCTTTGGATGGACATGAGGAACATGGAAGACCACATATTACCTTGTCGATGATCGTTCGTAATGAAGAGAATCGGTATCTCAGGCAGGCACTGGAGAGACATCGTCCCTGGATTGATCGCGCAGTAATCATTGATGACGGAAGCACGGATGGAACGGTCGCACTGTGCAGGGAACTTCTGGACGGTATTCCACTCGTATTAGTGGAGAACGCTGCTTCACGTTTTGCAGACGAGGTAAGCTTGAGAAAACAACAATGGGAAGAGACGGTGGCGACCAATCCGGAGTGGATTTTGAATCTGGATGCGGATGAGATTCTAACCAGTGACTTTGGGGTGGTACGGAATCTGTTGCTCAGTGGCAATGAAGATGCGATCTATTTCAGATTGTTTGATATGTGGAGTGAGACGCATTACAGGGAAGATGAGTTCTGGCAGGCGCATGCCTATTATCGGCCATTTCTGATTCGTTATCACCCGGGGATGAGCTATGAATGGAAGGAAACACCCCAGCATTGTGGTCGTTTTCCGTTAACGATCCAGCATTGGTCCTATGGATGTCATGCTCCCCGGGTGAAGCACTATGGTTGGGCGCGGGAAGAAGACCGCATCCGCAAATATGAACGCTATCAAGCACTGGACCCTGAAGCAAGATACGGTTGGAAGGAACAGTACGAATCGATATTGGATCAAGAGCCACGACTGTTGGCATGGTTCGAATAAGGAGAGGGGGAGTGAGCACATTGAAGAAAGACCTGTTACGTAAATCGCAAGAAGAATTCAAATCTCAAGTAGAGCCGAATTCCCAAGAGAAAGAGAATCAGAATGAGAAGCAACATGAGAGCGCAAATGAGAATCAGAAAGAGAGCCAGAGTAATCATCGACCGTCCAGACATTCTGATAAATCGCTGGAAACCCGCCAAGCGGAAACGCTTGAAGCGCCTGGCCAGGAAAGAATACTGATCGCCAGCCCGGTTCGCCAGACAACGCCGGTGCTCCGTGAATTTCTGGATTCTCTACATGCACTGGAACGAACAACAGTGAAGACGGATTATCTGTTTGTTGACGATAACGTGGAAGAAGCCGCATCGAATATATTGCATGAATTTGTGCTTCAGCATGAAGGGACGGTTATTCAAGCAGATGAACACGGTAACGGTAGTCCTGACAACAAAGGGGTGTACAGCAAGGATGAGGGAGGACATTATTGGCAGGATGAGCAGATTTGGCGTGTAGCCGGTTTGAAAAATCGCATATTGCAATATGCACGCGACAATCACTACGATGCGGTTTTCCTGATTGATTCTGACTTGGTGCTGCATCCGCGGACGCTGGAGCAACTTGTATCGAGTGGCAAAGACATTGTATCCAATATCTTTTGGACCCGCTGGCAACCGGATGCCAGGGAAATGCCTCAGGTATGGTTGCAAGATGAGTATGCTTTGTATCGCCGCGGTGGCAAAACAGTAGACGGAACCGAGGCGGAGGACGAGGGCACGCAAACGACTGCTTTTCTAACGCAACTCCGGATCCCGGGTTGTTATGAAGTTGGAGGACTAGGGGCGTGTACCCTTATTCGCAAAAATGTTTTGGCAGCTGGAGTTTCATATGACCAGATTCCCAATGTATCCTTCTGGGGTGAAGATCGTCATTTCTGCATCCGTGCTCAGGCACTGGGTTTTCGTTTGTTCGTCGATACTCATCTCCCCGCGTACCACATCTATCGATTGTCCGAACTGCCGGGGGTATCTGCCTTTAACCGCAGGGCGAGAAGAGGTGAGGAGACGATCAGTATTACCCTGTGTATGATTGTAAAAAATGAAGAAGCTTCCCTCGCCAGATGTCTGGACTCGGTCAACGGGATTACCGATGAGATTGTGATCGTGGATACCGGATCAACGGATCGTACCCGTCAGATCGCTTCCAGATATACGGATCGTATCGTTGATTTTGAATGGGTGGATGACTTTGCAGCAGCACGCAATTTTGCCTTCGATCAGGCAAAGAGTGAATATATTCTTTGGCTGGATGCCGATGATGTGTTCGAACCGGAAGATCGGGCGAAACTGATCGCCTTGAAACGTTCGCTGGACCCGGATGTTGATAGTGTCACGATGGATTATAATCTGTCATTCACAGCAGATGGCAAGGTAGCCTACAGTCTGCGCCGGAATCGTCTGGTGCGTCGGGATCGGCAATTTCGCTGGATTGGTGCGGTGCATGAATACCTGGCTGTAGCGGGCAATCTGCTGCATAGTGATATAGCGGTTACTCACAAGAAAGATAAGGAGTATACCGATCGGAATCTGCGGATCTATCGCAAAAGGGAACAGGCCGGAGAGGAATTCGGGCCGCGTGACTTGTACTACTTCGGTAACGAACTGAAGGACCATGGACAGCATGAGGATGCAGTGAAGTACTATGAGAAGTTTCTGGATACCGGGCTGGGCTGGGTGGAAGATCAGATCGCTGCTTGCCAGAAAATTGCGGATTGTGAAGCTGCACTTGAACATTCGGAACAGGAAGTCACGGCGTTGTTCCGATCATTTGCCTATGATTTGCCAAGAGCCGAGATATGCTGTCGATTGGGTGGTTATTTTGCCGACCGTGAAGATTATCGCAAGGCCCTGTTCTGGTACGAACAGGCGACTCGTGCTGTACGTCCTGATGATCCTATGGTAGTGCTGAATGAAGCAGCCTGGACCTGGATGCCGCATCTGCAACTATGTGTGTGTTATGACCGGATGGGTAACCGTGCCAAGGCCCGGGAACATAATGATATCGCACTCGCCTATCATCCAACACATCCGAGCATGTTATATAACGATCGATACTTTAAAGATTTGGAGAAGGATAACGTATTGGAAAATGCTTAGCATTACGGTCGCAATGATGCCTCTTTCGTGGAATTGAATGGGTGAATCAGCCTATGTTCCATAGAGAGGTTTTTTGCATTGTGATAAAAGTACATCATAGAGTTGGTGACAGACGCATTCACTTCAGAAATGGATTAATGTATTTCATCCAGGGGAGGATATGCTTTACAATAATGAATAACGGAAAAGCGGTGACCATGATTGCCTGTCTTCGGCTGCCGAATTGATGAAGCAAGGGGAACTGGATATGAATTTGACGGAAGTACTATTGGAGTCGAGGCTGGTCGCGATTGTACGTGGTATAAGCCGTGAAGCGGCAGTAACAGCTGGACAAGGTATGACGAATGGTGGCATCCGATTGATGGAAGTCACACTGAACACACCTGGAGCACATGATATTATTGCAGACTGGCGTGAGCGGCATGAAGGAAAGGCTTATGTTGGAGCGGGTACGGTACTGAATGTGCAGATGGCGAAGGAAGCGGTCGCTGCAGGAGCACAATTTCTGGTGTCTCCCAATGTCGATCTGTCTGTCATTGAATATGCTGTAGAACATGGTGTCGAGATCTGGCCTGGAGCCATGACACCCACGGAGATTGTCGCTGCCCATGAAGCGGGAGCACGAGTTGTGAAGTTGTTTCCGATGGCGAGTCTGGGTATACCGTATCTGCGGGAGATCAAAGCTCCACTGAATCATATTCCACTGCTGGCAACAGGTGGTGCCACACTGGAGAATATTGCTGATTATTATGCAGCAGGCGCTGCTGCAGTGGGTCTGGGAAGTGCACTTTTGCCACGAGAAGCCCTTGCCTCAGGAGATCATGAGCAGATTGCAGCATGTGCACGGAGATTTGTGGAAGCAGCCGAAGCCTAGGCTCCAGTGTCATATGAGGGATATGTATATTTGGGTATATATATAAAGGCGCCTTTAAATTAATTGTTGGATCAATCTTTATCATAAAAATCGATGTCCTTTAACGTACCGTTCATTCTATTGTTCTATGATGGATGTATGCCAGAATTCGGAGAGGAGAGATGCCCTGTGAAAGCTAAAACAATGATAGGCGGCATGCTCGCCGTGGCCGCAGTAACGGCAGGTGGATTATGGAAGGCGGCGGTGAAGAGCCAGACACCCAAGAAGATTCCAATCACACTGACACCCCCAATGCCATTTGAGGATGTGACCTTTGATAGTGGGGGAGGTCGGGTGCATGGCTGGTTCATCCCGGCCAGAGCCGACATTCCAAAACCATGGCCGCTCGTTATTATTGCACATGGCTGGGGCTCCAATCGCTCCCGTGTTCTTCGCTACGCACGTCCGATCTGGGAAGCCGGATATGCCCTGTTTATGTATGATGTCCGCAGTCATGGGGCCAGTGATCCGGTTCGTGCTGCATCTGCCTACCTGTTCCGGGATGATCTGCTCGCGGCGTTGCAGTATACGACTGCACGACCAGAGATTGATGCGGATGCCATCGGAGTGCTTGGACATTCTTTGGGTGGACTGGGTACGATTCTTGCAGTGACGGAGGGAATTCCTGTATCAGCAGTGATTACGGACTCGATGCCATCGCAATTTGAGGTAATCGTCAGTTCAGAGCTGAGACGCCGGCGTCTGCCCTTGTTTCCACTGGCCCAGTTAATCCCGAGAATCTGGTTCTGGCGACTGGGTGAATCTCTGAAATCTTATCGTCAACGTGATCCGGTGATCATGCTGAATGAACGGCGCAGGGGGATGCAACTGCCGATGCTTATGGTGCACTCCAAGGGAGATAATTTCATTCCCCCGAGTGAGCTTGAATATTTTATGTCCAAGGCCGATCCGCCTGTTGAACATCTATGGGTCAACAGCGGAGGACACAGTTGTTCCGAGGAAGATCCCGCCTTCTGGGATACCGTTATTCCCTTTTTGAAAACCCATGTTCAAGGTCAGAAGAAGTCGAACGATTCGTCTATAGCGAGTAGTTGACAAGGTAGATTCAGCCTACATAAGAGTGCAGGCTAACAGATAAAACGCCAACGTGGTTGGCGTTTTTTTGCTGTTATTAGCAATATGCAGAAATTCACATTTGTAAAATTGCCCCGAAAACGACGTTTAAAAAGGAAGCTTATGGTATCATAGAATAGACTGGCAATATTCATGCGAGGTTATTTGTTATGCTTCTTTGTATGAAATTGAAGGGAGAGGTCCAGATTTGAGTTTGAATTGGAAGTTTAATTTACGTTTGAAAATGTTCGCAGCGAAAGCAACAACCGCAGCGATGGCAACACTGCTGCTTGCTTCGCAAACACCAGGTTTTGCAGGCAGTGCATCAGCCGCGCAAGCAGAGCAGTTGACCGCAGCGACAACGGGGGAAAATGAACAACTAGACGCAACGAGCAATGACGTGCCTGAGGGAGCGAAAATCTCATCCAGGCAAGCCAGTGAAAATATACTGAAATTATTTCCATTATTAAAAAAAGCAACGATCTCATCTGCACGATTCGATTCACCTAATTCCTATCCACCGCCAGAATACAAGGCATGGGAGATCGGGTTCCAGATTACACAAGGTAATCATACGTCCGGATTCAGTGGAACTGTACATGCAGGCACAGGGGAAGTGTTAAGTGTACATTTGCCGTCGGATATCCTGGATAAACATGTCTCGGAATCAGATGTGAAGTTAACCAAAGCTCAAGCTGAAGAAAAGGCCGTGGCATTGTTGTACCAAGCGATTCCAGGACTTAAGGAAAGTGAATATGCTCCGCTTGGAGATCTGTATTCTTCTATTGAACAAGAGTCATTGTTTGGCAGAACAGAGTATCGATACGGGTACCAGTTAAAACATGATGGATTGTTAACTGACGCAGAGACAGTCTACATTAATGTGGATGAAAGTGGTTTGGTGACAGGTTACTCACGAGGTACTATCGAAGCCAAGTATCCCTCATCGAAACCGGCAGCTTCAGAAGAGAAGGCCAGACAGCAGTTTGAAGAACAGTTCGATGTGGAACTGGCTTATATCGCCAAAGATCGTCTATCTTCCAAACAGGGTCAGCAGTATTACCTTGCATATACACCAAAAAATATCAGTATCATTCCGATTGAAGCCAATACGTTGGAACGGATTAATACATTAACAGGTAAAGCTGTAGATGAAGATTCCTTGCAGCAGGATACGAAGTTGAAAGGTGATGTAACGCCTTTTGTCCCGGCCAATGGTACGAGGTTAAATGTACAGCAGGCCGCCAATCGGGTCGCAACAAACTTTGATATACCCAAGGGTTATAAGCTGGAGCATAACCAGTTGGGCAAGGGATATTACTCAAGTCCGAACAATCAGGTGTGGAGTCTGAGCTGGAGCGATCGAAGTGCCAATATGTCCTATATGTTCATGCGGGATATCTCAGCACAGGTAGATGCAGTTACCGGGCAGATCTACAGTTATACGATGATGCAACGAATGGGACCGGAGATGGAACAGGAGAAGCCGGCTGAGGAGAAGGCAGGCAAATTGGTAACCCGGAAGCAGGCTGAGAAACTGGCGATGGACACGGTGATTGCGCTAGTTCCAGACGCAACGGAGCAGTTCCGACTGGCTAACGTGATTGAGGTGGATGATGCTCGCACATTTTTGTTCCAGCGTTATCTGAACGGAATTCCGGTTAAGGAAGATACGGCACAAGTACAGGTGTTAAACAACGGGACGATTAACGAGTTCTATACACGTATTGCGGCAACGCCTGAACAACTGCCAGCAGATGTTAAGCCAGCCATCAGTTATGAAGAGGCCAAGGCACTCTATCTGGAGGAATTCAAGCTGATCCTCGCATATTCCCGTTATGGCGGATATGGTATGAACGGTGGTCAAGTCATCCCGGCGGGGGTGAACCTTGCTTATATGCCTACACGTGATGAGAATTCGATCTATGGCAACTATGAAGCGCTGGATGCGAACACAGGGGAGTGGAAGCTTTTATACGGGGACACAAGCTCTGCAACCAAGGCTGAACCTACGGATATCTTGGGTCATGTGGCCGAAGCAGCTCTACGCAATATGACACAGCATGGCGTATTGCTTGCTGATGAGCAGGGACGCGTATTCCCGGATCGTGTGATCACCCGAGGAGATTGGTTTAACTATCTGGCAAGAGCGATTAATCCAAATATGGATCTGTACTACAGTGGGGACGGAGATGACAAGTTATACGCTGATGTGACACCTGACAGCCCGTATTATAAGGCAGTTCGGGCATTAATTGATCAGCGCTGGCTTGCCGGAGCGGACCCTGAACAGAATTTGAATCCGCAGGAAGAGATGACACGTGAAGAATTGGCAGTGCTGCTTGTACGTATTTTACGCTATGAGAAGCTGGCCGGATTCTATACGTTGCCATCGGATCTTCCCAACATTGCGGATGCCAGTGCCATTACGAGTAAGGGAGCGGTCTCCCTGAGTCTGAAGCTGGGATTGCTTCCTTCGATTGAAGGACGATTCATGCCTGCACGTAAAGTGACGGTAGCTGAAGCGTCACAGGTATTGGAACGGCTGGCGAAGCTTCAAGGTAAAACAGATACGTTTATGAGTGGTAATCGCCTGTATTAGACGAGGAATCACTCATATCGTGACCAAACGAAACATAGGATGAAGATAACGGGTAATCGTGATTCAATGAACTAAAGATCAAAGGGACCTTCCATAGAAGGTCTCTTTTGATTTAATTTTTACAAAAATTAAATCATTTCAACTAACATTTACACGAGTGTTCTTGTAAATATTCTTTAGTTGAAATGATATAGAAGAATGACGACAGAGCCTTTTGTGATACAATAGGGCGTGAGAACTTTGCAAAGAAGGGTGGGTTCCTTTCATGGGTAAGAACGGGAAACGAATTATCACCATACTGCTGGCAGGCTGTCTGATTGCTGTAGCGTTACCACGTACGATTGATCTGGATCAACTGTATGCTGCATCAGGGACATCAGATATATCCACGGCAACAGATTTGCGCCAGACCTTGCTTACCGCAATGTCACAGCGAACGGAGGAACTTGTTTTTACATACAAAGGCAATGTGAAGGGCCTCAAAAAACAATTACAAACCTCCATCGATGAGGCAATGAAGAGTGACCCCTATATCCAATATACCGTTAAAAGTTATGCATTTAATTATAAAGGCTCCAATGTGTCGGCCGAGGTGCATGTGACTCTCTCCTATCGGGAGACCAAGGAGCAGACCGATTATGTGAATCGTAAAGTCACAAACGTGTTGAAAGAAATCATCAAACCAGGCATGACGGATCATGAGAAGGTCAAGGTCATCCACGACTGGATTGTGCTTAACCTTTCCTACGATACTTCGTTGAAGAAATATACGGCCTACGACGGGCTTGTTACAGGCAGTACCGTCTGTCAGGGATATTCACTGTTGGCATATCGGATGCTGGAGCGAGTAGGTATCGATAACCGGATTGTGGAAGGTACAGCGGGCGGGCAGCTTCATGCCTGGAATATCGTGAACCTGGACGGCAAGTGGTATCACATGGACACCACCTGGGATGATCCTACCCCTGACCGCAAAGGTAAGGTTAGCCACAGCTACTATTTGCTGAGTGATGATGAGATGGCACGTGACCATATCTGGACAGGCAAAAGCAAGTACCCCGCTGCGCCAGCCCCATATCGAGAAGCTTTATTAAAGCTGGTGAAGGCCGGAGATAGCAAAAAAGCCGCTTATCAGAAGCTGTACCATGCTCTGGACTATTCCCTGTATGATGAACAGGATGCCGTCAAAGGCCATGCTGCGCTGAAGACCAAGGTTCAAAGTACACTGAAGGAAGGCGGAACCTCGCTGACATTCAGGTACAAGGGTACGGAGGCTGGACTGATTGAAGATTTGCAGGATTTGTACCAACTTGGCATGAAATCGATATCTTATTATGTGTCCAAAATGGAAGGTACTACGGATCTGCGCGTCAAAATTAACTGGACACTATAACAATCGTTTGAAAAGGATGCTCCGCTTGAGGAGTATCCTTTTTTGTGTTCAATTTGTGTTCAAAAACGAGGATTTTAGTGTTGTCTATTTTTTGTATATGTCGCTTTGCTATTCTAATCTTCGGCGTATGCCAACACTACGTACGAGGAGGATATGCAAACAATGAGGAAAAAAGTGAGCATAGTGATCATTGCTCTGTTACTGGTCACGCAAATGATGCAGGGTTGGATATTTACACCAACAACGCATGCTCAGGATGAATTAACTAATTTGCCAGCCAGTGCAATCAGTGATACAGCATCAGAAGAAGGTTTGGCAGGTTCGGAAGAGGTCAACAACGTTGACGTTGCTGCCACTCCGGAAGAAGAGGGGGAGGGAAACCTCAACCAGAGCAGTTTAGCAATGGCAGCTGCAGGTCCGGTAATTACAGATCAATTGATTACCAGTGTGCAGATGTACAATCAGGAACCAGAAGACAACGGGAATGGCACGATTGAAGTCAAAGGAGATAAAATCGAGGATATTCGACCACTCATTCAGGATGAGGTGGCTGTAGTCTTTACATGGGGACTTGCAGATGACAACCACAACTACAGCGATGGCTCTACGTTCACCTTTAACTTGCCCGATAAATTCATCATCGGATCGCAGCTTAAGGGTAATCTGGATGGCGGTGTTGGGGAGTATGTGGTGAATCCAGATGGCACAATCATCTTTACCTTTAATGAACTGATCGAGCATGCGAAGCTGGAAGGTAACTTCTACGTATGGATCAAGTTTGATGAGAGCAAGATGGAAGATGGTTTGAAACAACAGATAGACTTTAGTTCCGTAGGGCAGGGCATCATTGATGTGCATTTTGCCAACACAGCCGTAGATAAGTTGAAGAAATCGGGAAGCGCAAACAAAGAGAACTTCAACTCGGATGAAATTAAATGGACCGTAGATTTTAACCAAGGCGAGAAGGCTATGAAAAATGCTGTTCTTGCAGACACGTTCCCAGCAGAGCTAGAGCTCAAGGGCAACATCGAAATTCGCGAATTGGAAGTGCAATTGAATGGATCTGTAAAAGAAGGCCCAGTAATTAAAATGGAACCACAGTTTCCAATTCAATTGGGAAATACAGATAAGGCCTATCGTGTGATTTACACAACGAGTGTTAAAGCACCAACCACTGCTCCGTTCACCAACGTGGAGTATCAAAACCAGGTTGCGCTTACAACGGATCAGAGTGAGCACAACGAAACAGATATTGGCCGAGTTCGTGTGAGTTTTAATGAGCCTTTGAACAAGTCAGGGCAAGATAGTGCGTATGATCCGGTGACACAGACGATCACATGGAAAGTGCAATATAACTACAATCAGCAAGAAATCATGCAAACGAATGCATGGATTGAAGACCGCTTTGATACGGCAAAACAGCAACTGATCAACAATTCCGTCAAAGTGTATCAAGTGGACATTAATGCAAGTGGAGCGGCTTCGAACAGAACACTGATCAATCCGAATGAATACACACTCGAAGCGATGGGTACAGGGTTCGATGATGGCTTCAGATTACATTTTAAGAACGATATTACAAAGGCCTATGAGATCGAATATGATACACAATCCATTCATCGTGTTTATACAAACGACACCATTACGAACACAGTGAACATGTATGATGGTACTTCCAAAACAGGCCGAAGAGACATTCAGGAAGTCATTTTTGCAAAGAGTGTAAAAAGTGAAAACTTCAACACAAAAGAAATCGAATGGCAGATTGTTTTGAACCGTGATTTGCAGGACATGACGGATATCGTCATCACCGACAATTACGAAGGCAGACATATGAAACTGATTCCGGGTAGTCTTCAAGTGAGTGGTGTTAACAAAGAGGACTTTGAACTGACTCCAGACCCGGCTGATCCAACGTATGAAAAAGGATTCTCACTTCGCTTGAAAGACGGCGTAACGCTCAGTACGGAGCATGTTATTACTTATAAGACAAGCTTTGATCCCACAGCGGGTATGCCAACGAATGATGAATATCGCAACTCAGCCAAGATCGATTGGGAAGAGTCTGATGTAAAACAGACTTCGATTACAAAATCTGCTGCGGTCAAACCGCAGGACTACACGATTCAAAATGGTAACAAAAAGGGTGAATATAGCGCCAAAGATAAAAAGATCACCTGGACAATCGATGTAAACTACAATTTGTTTGATATTAAGGATGCAATCCTTAAGGATGCTTACACTGGAGACCAATCTTTTGTAGACGGCTCATTGAAGGTTCATGAGTTAGAGTTGCAGGGAGCCAATAATGTTACTGCTGTAGGTAGCGAGGTTCCGCTCACACCTGGTCAATTCCAGCTGAACCCGGACGGTAAAGGTTTTGTGTTGGATCTGGGTAACATGGGCAAAATGGCTTATCGCATTCAGTACCAAACAAGTCTGGATGGACCATATTCTGTCGTAGGCGCATATGCCAACCAGGCTGTTCTGACGGATGGTGAGGGTGGTGCAATACGATTTAATAGATCAGCCAGTGTTACACCTGCCAACGGTGGTGTATACGTGCGCAAAGCAGGCAAGCAAGAAGGTACAACGGATAAAGCATCATGGACGGTAAATATCAATCCAAGTCAATCTTTCATTCCTGCGGGTAACCAATTAACAGATACCTTGTCAGAGAACCAGATTTTATTGGCTGATTCATTGAAATTATATGCAACCAATTTACCTGCCAACAATTCAGGCAATGTATCCACCAAAGCTGGACTTGTTGATCCAGCTGATTATGAATTGGACGTGGAGGGCAATACATTTACCTTCACCTTCAAGAAAGATATCCATACCGCATTCATTTTGGAATATCAGTCTTATATTAATGCCGATCATGGCGCCCGAATTGAGAATAAGGTTGAATTTGCAGGCCAATCTTCCTCGGTAATCGGAGAAGGTAATCAGTCGGGAATCAAAGTTTCCTTGGCTGGAGCAGGTGGAGGAGCCTCTACAGGTCTGGGCAAAATCAGAATTCACAAAGTCAGTGATACAGGAGTTCCGCTGGAGGGTGCAATATTTGCAATCTATAATGCGTCTGGAAATACGCTTCTGGAAACATTGAAACCAACGGACGAGAATGGTGTGGTTGAAAGCTCCAGAAACTATCGATTAAACAATCTAACCAACGGTGTACCTTATAAGTTAAAAGAATTATCTGCACCGGCAGGATACTTGGTTGATCCTGAATATGGCTCTGCATCAGGTAAAACGATTGAATTTAAGGATGCGGATATCGCTTTTGAAATTGAAAATAAAAAGATTCGTCAAGGCTTCGAATTAACCAAGGTAGATGCGGTGGACTCCTCGAAGACACTTAAGGGTGCAACTTTCGAATTGTACTCCAAGGACAGCGCAACGCGAGAGAAAATCGATGAGTTAACGACAGGGGAAGATGGAAAGATCGCCAAAGGTGGACTGTTGCCAGGGGATTATGAGCTGGTAGAAGTCGTGGCACCTGAGTTTTATCAATTGGATGCTACACCAATTCCGTTTACGATTGTAGAGAATCAGACGGAGAGTATTACCTTGACGAAGTCTAATGCAATGGGTGCAGGTGGTAAACTTGTCGTTACCAAAGTAAATGCCAAGGATAAGTCCGTATTAAGCGGAATTGAATTCGAATTGCGTGATCGTTCCAACATTGTCATCGATACAAAAGTAACCGACCTAAATGGGGTCATTGAATTCGATGGTTTGGATTATGGTTCATATACATTGGTAGAGACCAAGGCAGAAGGCTTTGTTATTGAAGAGCCGGAGACCCTTGTATCTATTATCAAACCGGAAACTCAAATAACCATTGAAAATAAAAAAAATGATCGTTCTGTGAAATTGATTAAAACCAATGCGGGTCGAACTCAGCACCTTCAAGGAGCTGTATTTGAATTACGGGCTCAAACTGCATTGATGGATGCAAATGGGAATTGGGAGTTCCACAAGGTAACAGGTCTAGATGAAGCTACATTGACAACTAATCAACAAGGTGAAATTGTACTTGAAGGTTTGGATATCAATAAATATCAGTTGGTTGAAATAAAAGCGCCTAACGGATACATGTTGGAAACAACACCAGTACCATTTGAAATTACGAACATACAAACCGAAGCTGTAGTTGTGGAAAAAACGAATCAGGCTATCCCGGTATCGGGTGGTGGGTCTAGTGGACCTTATAATCCGGGAACACCTACTACGGGTGTAACACCAGATCCAGAGAAACCAGTAACTCCGGAACCAGGAAAACCAAATCCGTCGGTTCCAGGCACGGTTGTAACTGAACCTACAGAGTCTGGGGGAGGAACCGAAAGTCCGACAGATGAAGATTCCGGGGGAGTGACACCGACACCAGGCGATTCCAACGGTGACGACACTGCACCTCCAGTTGGGGATACAGATGCACCGGATGGGGATGGTGCACTTGCACCTCCTGCTGGAACGGATACAGATGGATCAAAGGGCAATGGAAATTCTGCATCACAGCCAAACGGAAATTCTGGATCTCAGGGAATGCTGCCACAAACAGGTGAAGAGAGCACAATGGCTTACACTGCTGTGGGCATGATGCTGATGGCGCTAGGTAGCGCGGGATTCATATACTTCCGCCGCAGACAACAGCTTCATCGCTAGATCGAAACACGCAGTATCTAAAATTCATCGTGTGTAGATAGAAATACCCTCTAGCAATCACTACGAAGACTTAGCGTCGACGTGTGAATATGCTAGAGGGTATTTTTTGGTGATATTTAGGGAGGATCAGGTCCCCGTAACATTTGGTTTCACTGCAATAGCTCTTACAATTAGGCGATGTGTTGGATTGACGAGTGGATCACAGGTAATCAAGGTAAGGACCTGTCCAAGCCCGGGATCCTCCAGCACAGATAAGTCAGTTGGCTCCACAACGGATATCTGATCTACCTTGTATTGGATAATCGTTCGATCTGCCAGGGTGACTTCCATTGAATCACCAATCTGGAGTTCTCCCAGACGATTGAATAGTCGTCCTTTTTTGTGGGCGCGATGAGCGGCTATGGCAGCATTACCTTTGTTCCCGATACTAGTGGTTTCAACAAGATGGGTTGCAGCTACCTTCATGTTAGCCTCCGTTGCACCCTCCAGAATCGGTAAGCGGACATCAATCTTGTCAATTGATAGTATCCCTAACGTATCCGAAGAGAGCTCTTGCACTGTAGCTGTATTGTCAGTAGTCGGCTCGGCGGAAGCTGCGTCCTGAATGCCTTGTTCGAAGGAGTGATTAAGCTTAGACAAGCCGTTTTGCAATTGCTCCAGATCGTTCATGACACGGGTTTGCTGCCAGTCATAATACTTTTCCCGCAGGAAAGGAAAGCTGATGATCAGGATGCCCAGTAGAACGAGCAGAATAGAGAATTTTTTCATTATACATCAACTCCCGTTGTCCAAGAAAAATAGTATACCTTTCTCTATTTTACTTACCGACCTATACAAAATATGGACAGGGACGAAAGGATGTACAGAAATGTTCGAAGGGGGAGAATCGAACCAAAACAAAACCTCCCCGTTTCGCTACAGTAGGAAGACTGCAACGCCAAGGGGAGTTTTTTTTAATATGAAGTTAAATCGTATCAGTTGTATAAGCTGAACTAACCATTTACATGAGAACGTAGAGGACAGAAATAACGTGAAGAAGCGAAGCGTTCGCCTTTATCACCAACTTTTCACCTTTGTAAAAGTGAATCAAAAAATCTGGGGATAACAGCGATCGGAAGGTTATTCTGTCATCGAAGTGGCAAGTGTAAATATTGCTTCGTTAGTGCTTACCAGTTGGTGAATCGGTAGGTGTGAAATCACATTCCTGCAGCGGCACCACTTTGGTCTTTTTGATCCATTTGTAACCGAGCCACAACACCAGGAACAGGGGTACGCTCAAGTAGGCAACGACGGCTCCACTCCAGTCGATCTGATCACCCGTGAATGCCTGATAGTTCTGTCCGATGATCACGATGATACACAGGACAAAAGCAAAGATCGGCCCAAACGGGAACCAGCGTGCACGGTAAGGCAGATCGCTCAGATCCCTGCCTTGTGCAACGTATGCACGACGGAAGCGATAATGACTGATAGCGATACCCAGCCAAGTGATAAAACCACACATACCGGATGCATTCAGCAACCACGTGTACACAATCCCATCACCGAAAAGCGAGGCAAGGAATGCCAACATACCAACGGCTGTTGTAAGCAAAAGTGCATTCATTGGAATACCCTTTTTGTTCAACTTGCCCAAGAAACGAGGGGCTTTACCGTCACGGGCAAGGGCATAGAGAACCCGGCTTGAAGCATACATGCCTGAGTTACCGGCAGAGAGTACAGAAGTCAGAATAACGGCATTCATGACGGAAGCCGCAATGGCGAGGCCAGCTTTCTCAAACACCAGTGTGAACGGGCTGACACCGATATTTTCCAGGTCACCTTTGAGCAGATTCGGATGCGTATACGGGATGATCAGACTGATCACGGTAATCGCCAAAATGTAAAAAATCAGAATGCGCCAGAATACCTGACGAATTGCACGAGGGACATTCTCGCGCGGGTTTTCACTTTCACCGGCGGCTACCCCGATAAGCTCGGTACCTTGAAATGAGAATCCAGCAGCCATGAACACACCAAGCACAGCGAAGAATCCGCCATGGATGGGAGCATCACCGATGGTGAAGTTGCTGAAACCAACGGCTTCTCCGCCCATAATACCAAAGATCATGAGCACACCAACGGCCAGGAAGATGATCACAGTAGCGACTTTGATAATGGCGAACCAGTACTCGGACTCTCCATAACCTTTAACAGACAACACGTTCAAGGAAAAGATCAGCACGAGGAACAATAAGCTCCATAACATGGATGAACTGTCGGGGAACCAGTATTTAATGAGTACAGTAGCGGCAGCAAGCTCTGCTGCAATGGTTACCGCCCAGTTGTACCAAAAGTTCCAGCCCATGGCGAACCCGAGAGCAGGATCGACAAAACGTGCGGCATACGTATTAAATGAACCGGAGTCCGGCATAAAGGTAGCAAGCTCACCAAGGCTGGTCATTAGGAAATAAACCATGATGCCAACGGCCACATAGGCAATTAATGCTCCACCAGGGCCTGCGGTTGAGATGGCGGTACCACTTGCGAGAAACAGCCCGGTACCAATTGAGCCACCGAGGGCGATCATCGTCATATGGCGTGCGCGTAATCCTTTTTTCAGGGAAGGTCCAGTTGTTGTTGGGTTACTGCGGTCTTGCATGGAAACACTCCTTCATTCGATATACTGATGTTTGCGATACTTGAATTCATAAAAACAAAAAGACCACAGGCATCAGCCTGCGGTCTTTAATATTTCAATGTCCGCACCATGTCCCAGATGATTAAGATAGCTCAACACAGAAGAATTCATACCTTTATATAAAGGAAATGTACTTCCGTGACAGTTCTGCGCCTTTCGACAGCAGCCCCAGCTCACCGGACCGTATAAGGAACGTCCAGCGAGCTTCGGCGGGTACACCTTTCGGCTGATCTCATAAGCGGCTCCTTAGCGCCTCCATCAGCGTACTGATCGCACCCGCGACCTCTACCTCACCATCAATGGATGAGGTGTATCTATTGTCTATGAAATTATGAACAACACAACTTAACACCGTGTGTCCTGTTTAGTAAACAGACAATCAGTATAACGCGCATGGTTTTCCAGTGCAATAACAATTGTTGGATGTGAGGTCTGAGAGACGACTATTCCTCTTTTTTATTACGGCCAGCCATCTGCTGCCATACCGTTCCAGCAGCCTGTTCGCCTGATTCGATCCGCTCCAGAGCCATCTTGGCCTGCAGGCTGACTTCAAATTCAGGATCTTCAGCTGCAACGCGCAACGCTTGCTCTGCTTCTTCAGTTCCGACCTCATAGAGAAAACGTGCTGCACGCCAGCGTACAAGTTTACTTTTATCGGATAACGTAGCTGTCATGGCTGGAGTGGCGGCAGGATCACCGATATCCGACAAGGTATCCCCGGCAGTCCGGCGTACCGCAGGAGAACTGTCCTGAAGTGCTTCATACAGCAGTTCCATCGCTTCCGATGTACGAATGTCACCCAGGTATACGACAGCCAAGCGACGTATCTGCATTTTGTTGTCATGCAAGGCATGGGCTACGAGAGGCAGTCTTTCTGCCGTAGGCTCCATGCTGTCAAATGCCGCATAGCGAACATTCCAGTCTTCGTTTCGCAGAGCCTCTTCAAGTTCGGCTCCATCCAATTCACGGCGGCGCTCGACGAACTCTTCGGATTTGGTACCATGTTCAATGGCCTGTTGGATGACCTGCTCCAATCGTTCCGGCGGGTAAGCGGCTTCCAGTTCCTGCTCGACTTCACGTGCGATGTCCGGTAACTCACCATATCGAACACCGTAATCACTCAGTTTACGTTCTTTGATCATTGTTGCACTGGCGACTTCTGTCACGGCTTTGACAAAACGGTCTGACAACGAGATTCGTTCTTCCTTGACCCCGGCCTTGACCCTAATTTGCATCGGTACACCTCGGAAGAATTGTACAAATACCTGTGCTTCTCCGAAGTGCTCGCCTGAACCATCTTCGGATTCAATCCAGTCCAGATCGATGCCGTGCTGTCCAAGGCGATTTTGGACTTCGCCCAAGATAACGGACCAGTCGGCATTCCCTTTACGATCAAGTGCGACAAAGTCTGTTGTGTGGAACACACTCTTTACACCGGGAATATGAAGCATCTGGCGAATGAACGCCGGAGCAGATCGTTCGTTGTCCAGTGTATATGTTTTGCGAATTCCGTCCTCCAGACGTTCATCGAGATGTAACATCATCGTATTTGGACTCGGTGTTGGTTCAATGGAAACAATATTCATCAATGTAACCTCCTATAGTACCAGATTCATCTTTAACTTCCCGTAAATTAAATCACACGGGTATTTCTCTATTTTACATCAATGTGTGGAATCTGCGAAATCATCCAGAAGTGAAGTGGACGTGTCTAACACTTAATGTGAAGAAGTGCGAAATTTGTTAACACTTCTTTCATGTTCACGCACAAACATTTTTAAACGAAAATTGGCACAATAAAGATAAGAATCAACTGGAGGTATACCTATGGAACCCATTACCGTGCTCTCGGATGGAAAACGTCGTATTGCATATGAGAATATTATTCAATTGTTCACGAACTGGATTGAGGACTCAACATCTGGTTCTGCGATAGAAACACATCGGGGAAGTTGGGAAAATGCCCGTTATTGTATTGTTGATTATCAGGTTGCCGAAGAAGCGGTGTCAGCAGCAAATGCCATTCGGGCTTTTATGCCACAACTTCCGTTACTAGTCATTACGGATTTCCAATCCCTTATTCGGAAGCGTCACCTGCAAGAAATTACAGGTACGGGTGAGATGAAGATGATTCTCTGGAACGAGCAAGACCCGAATCAACTAATCAAGGATATGGAAAATTGGTTTCATTCTTCGTCTATCCATAACTCAAAAATAGCCATACCACCCATCTTATCCATGAGATAAAAGAGAGATATGGCCAAAGATGTTTAACTTTTTAATCGTTACGATCGTATTAGATCACATATTTATAGCCTGTTCCCCAAACCGTTTTAATATAACGTGGGTTCTTGGGGTCAGGCTCAATTTTTTTACGTAGACTTGAGATATGAACATCAATGGTACGATCCAGATAGGCGCGTTCGGAGCCTTTGATCCGATCCATCAGTTCATTGCGGGTGAACACTTTACCCGGATTGCGGTACAATTCCTTCATAATCTCAAACTCAATATGAGTGACCTCGATTTCAACGCCATCCACAAACAGGGTTCTTCTGTACTCATTCACATTCACATGTCCAGTAACCTCTGCCTGCTTGTCTTCTTTTACCGGTTTATCCTGATAGGAAATGATTGATCTTCGCAGCAGTGCTTTAATCCGGGCATCCAACTCTTTCAAACTAAATGGTTTGCACAGAAAGTCATCCGCACCATTATGCAATGCACGAAGTCGATCATTCAGCATGGTGCTTGCCGAGATCATCAGAATGGGCACAGTGGAGTGCTGGCGAAAGGCTTCTACGAGATCATTTCCATCCATTTCAGGAAGCATGAGATCCGTTACAACAATATCCGGCTGGAATTGTGGAAACAGTTGAAGTGCCTCGCGGGCATGATGAACCCGTTCAGTGATGTATCCTTCCTCCTCAAGAAAGAAAGCAATCATGTCGGCTAGATTTTTCTCATCTTCTATAAGAAGTACTTTGATAGTCATAGGGTCACACTCCTGGTGAAAATAATATGTTAAGAAAATGCTAAAAAAACAAGGTGAATTGCGAATAAATGCCGCAAATTTTTTAATGTTTCTATCCCAAAATATAGGATGTATATGTAGAGAAAGAATACGCTTTTTGAATGAACTTCAATATTCTAGCATGAATGCAGTTTGGTTGCCGATCAATCAGAATTTCCCAAAGCTACACCAAGTATTAATTACAGTATAATGGATCAGAACGAGTTAAGGGGAAAAAAGTAATATTGTATCCGCTTAAGTTTATAGGGGGAACCAACGTTGTTGTTGAAAACAGAAGAAAAAATGATCCATGAGGGCAATTGCCTATGGATCGTATAAAGGCAAGACAAATGCTGGATTGGGTCGTGTTGAAACTGAGAATACCCTGGATTGGGACCAGCATTCTGATCATTCTGGGCACACTAAGCACTATTTTTCCGTTTACTTTATTCTATGGTGTACAGTTTATGATTGGTAGCGCCGCAGCACTCATTGCTCTTCGTTTGCATGGGGCCATCTATGGATTTGTCACCCTTACAGTTATCCATCTCCTGAATACCGTCTTTGTCGGCTTTGTGCCGCACAATTTAACTGTCATGCTTGCCCACTTCATGGAATTAATCTGGATGCTCGTTTGGCAGATCCGCTGGAAGAATGGCAGCTTAATCAAGGCTAATGCTGTCTTTTGGGTAGTCATGTTACTTCCTGTTATCTATGCCGGGCATTTTATGTTGGGTTTAAATATAGACGATTTGAAGTATGAGTATATGTATATTGCTGTGATTGGTATGGTGAATGCGCTGATTGCGGGAATTGTAGTTGATTTTTGGATCACCACGGGTGAACACAAGTCAAAACGCATGGGAACCATTCCATTAACAAGAATTGCGTTTAAATACGTAGTCGCCTTTGTGGTATTTGTTTCTCTCGTACTGTTATCCGCAGATAGCCGCAGACAATTGGGTCAAATGAATGATGCCATATTACGTGATATGAAATATGCAGCAACTGCGGTTGTTCAGGATCTTGATGAAGAGTACGTTACCTCTGAGAATATGGATCAGAATATGGCGCGTTATCATCATCTACTGGGTGTGAATGTGATTCTGCTGAATCGCAATGATACAGTCGTCGCTTCTGGTTTGAATACACTACAGGTGGGCGAGTATCTGGACATGGACAGATTCCGTCTTCTGAAGTCGAGGGATAACCTCATTCTGTTAAGTTCCGCAAATATCCATTACAGCGATGTATTGAATCATTGGAAACAAGCCTCTTTTATCTATGAAGCAGAAATGACAAGGTTAACACCTTATCGGGTATTCATTGTGACTGACTCGTCCGAGTATTACCCCCGAATCGAATCCATTTATCTGACCACGCTGCAATCCCTGTTCATCATCATCGTGGCTTCCATGATCGTAGCGGCTCCTCTCAGCAGTAAGGTTGTTAGCCCGCTGTTAAGACTGACCCGAATGACAGGCTCTCTTCCGAGACTGCTGTTTCGAAATGGGAAGATGGAGTGGCCAACCAGCCATGTAACCGAAGTACAGATCCTGATTGGCAATTTACGCAAAATGGCCGATGTGCTGCTGGAACAATTCGAACAGATTCGTCACGACAAGTTAACGCTGGAGGACAGGGTTATCGAGCGTACCAAGGAACTCAAGAATAGTGAAGAGGTCAAACGTGCCATTATTGAATCCTCTATTGATGCGATTATCGCTGTGGACTCCAATGGGCTGATCGTTGAGTTTAATCCGGAGGCTGAAAGAATGTTTGGATTGCGTCGGGAAGAAGTGATCCTGCACAAGGAAGCGCCATCTCTTTTTCAAGGGGCCAGCTGCAAGGAGATCAAGAATTTGCTTGAGCGATTTGAATATGTTGAAGGTAAAAGATACACCATCGTTGAAGAAATTTCAGGTATCCGACGGGATGGTTCCGTATTTCCGATTGAGTACAAAATTGTTGAGATCCAGTTGGGCAAAAATGAGACATTATATAACCTGTTTATTAAGGATATTACGGAGCGGACCAGAGCAGAAGAAGATCGTGTACGTCATGCCCTTGCGCTGGAGAAGCTGAACTCGGAGTTGTTCAATGAGAAGATTGCCATCCAGGAACAGCGAGATATCAGTGAGCAATTTATTGAATCCGTACGAGAAGGGCTCGTGATGTCTGATCGATCAGGTACCATAACCATCGTCAATCGAAGGATAGAAGAGATGTTTGGTTTGGGTGATTTTATGGGCAGATCCATTGAGGATTTGGCGCAGGCGATTGATACGATGGTATTAACGGACAACTTCAATCTGATGGAACAGACGAGAGCATTCCTGAATGGAGAAACGGCGTTTATCGAGACCGAATTTATATTCAATAATGTGGATAAAAGTGTATTTTCCTTGTACATGAAGCAGATGGATGTCCCCGGTAAAAACCATGGGTTTCTGCTGGTGTTCCGTGACCGAACAGGAGAAGAACGGCTGGATCGGATGAAAAATGAGCTGATCAGTGTGGTATCTCATGAGCTTCGAACGCCTGTAGCCACCATTATGGGATATGTGGAACTTATGATGATGTATGACCTTCCGGCAGCTCAACAGCGGGAATTCATGCAGACCATCTCTTCGGAGGGCAAGCGGCTGAGCAGTTTGCTCGATGATGTACTGGATATTCAACGTCTCGACAACGAAGGTATGACTTACCACATGACGTATGTACCGCTGGTTGAGTTGGTAGAAGGGGTTGCCGAACAGTGGAATATGAAGTCTGCCCAACGTATCTACGTGCATACGTTTAATGGAGACTTTTTTGCTTATGCTGACCAGAACAGGATGGTTCAGGTTCTACATAATCTGGTGGGCAATGCAGTCAAGTATTCTCCGGGAGCCGATCGTATTGATATTACGTTATGGGAAGAAGAGGAATGGTTATGTCTTGATGTGCGTGATTACGGAATAGGTATTGCGGAGCAAGAGAAGGACATGCTGTTTAATAAATTCTATCGGGTCGATAATTCGGATCATCGGCAGATTGGTGGAACAGGAATTGGCTTGTACATTTCCCGTAAAATTGTAGAGGATCACAAGGGTACGCTGACTTTTATATCTGCACCGCACAAAGGAAGTACCTTCAAGGTTCGACTGCCCAAGCAGGACGTATTGGTCTGAATTTAATGAAGAATGAAGAAATGTATTCCACTTTTTTTATGAATAATGTTTATGTACGAGACCTACGGATAGAGCCTTTGCCCTTCAGCGCGTGAGCGTGATAAGGGGAAAGGCTTTTTTTGTTTTTCAATTTCCCCGGATAAAAAAACAACTTCTTTTGCAAACTGTCTATAGAGCCATAATTTGCATCCCATGCAAAAGGAGGACGGCAGGTATATGTTCCGTAAACAAGAGAAAACACTCATTATCGTCTGTCTGGTTGCAGCTGTGGTTGTGCTGTATGCCGTTGTGAAGAGCATCATCCGAATCATGAGTTATTGAGATACATGTTCAAGCAGAGGAACTGCTGTCGTACATAACGATTATGTGAAAGAGGAGTGTAACCATGTCATCCCTGGACCCTGTTTTGCTCAGCCGGATACTAACCGGCCTTACCCTGTTTGTACACATTATTTTTGCCTCTATCGGTGTAGGTGTTCCACTTATGATTGCCTTGGCCGAGTGGCGAGGACTCCGAACCAATGATATGCATTACACCTTGCTGGCACGCCGGTGGGCACGAGGTTTTGTCATCACCGTTGCCGTGGGCGTTGTTACAGGCACCTCGATCGGATTACAGCTCAGTCTGCTGTGGCCGATGTTTATGCGGGTAGCGGGGCAGGCAATCGCCCTGCCGCTGTTCATGGAGACGTTTGCCTTTTTTATAGAGGCGATCTTTCTTGGAATTTACCTCTATACGTGGGATCGTTTCAAAAAGAAATATACGCATATGCTGCTGTTGATTCCGGTAGCTCTCGGCTCATCTGCATCTGCGATTTTTATTACAACGGTGAACTCCTTCATGAACCAGCCTCAGGGATTTACCCTGATTAATGGCATCATGAAGGACATTCATCCGATTGCTGCCATGTTGAATCCGGCAACGCCAACCAAAGTGTCCCATGTACTCGCTTCATCCTACACCTTGAGTGCAGGTATCCTGGCGGGGATAGCCGCCTTCAGTTTGCTTCGGGGACGGGATCATGTGTATTACAAAAAAGCACTGAAACTCACGACGGTATCTGCGCTCGTATTTGCCATCAGTACCGTCATGATCGGCGATTCCTCCGGTAAATTTCTTGCGAAATATCAGCCGGAGAAGCTGGCTGCCGCAGAATGGCATTTCAAGACGATGAAAGAGGCACCGCTCGTTTATGGGGGGATTTTGGATGAGAACAATGAAGTGAAATACGCGATTGAGATTCCTTATGCACTTAGCATTTTGGCGGGGAATCGTCCCGATACGGAAGTGAAAGGTCTCGAAGAATTTCCGGCGGATCTGAGGCCACCACTGTCCATTCATTATATGTTCGACCTGAAGGTCACAACGGGAGTAATCATCCTGATGATTCCTGTGTTATATGTATTGCGGCGCTGGTTGCCAGGGCGTAAGCCATACCCCAAATGGCTGTTGCTTGGCATCGTCTTGCTGGGGCCTCTGGCCATGATTGCGATCGAGTTGGGGTGGATGTTCGCTGAAGTTGGCAGGCAGCCTTGGATCTTACGCGGATATATGAAGGTGGCGGAAGCGGCCACGACGTCAACTTCGGTAGGATGGATGTTAGTGTTGTTCATATTGCTGTATCTGATCCTGTGTTTCTCGTGCATTCGGGTACTCAGCAAGCTGTTCCGTAACAAGGAAGCAGAGAAGGAACTAGAGTCTCTGGGGCTTGAAGGAGGGATCGTGCATTGAGTTTCGAAATTGCAGGCATCGCAATATTGTGGACGTTTTTGTTCGGTTACTTGATCGTTGCGTCGATTGATTTTGGCGCCGGGTTCTTCAGCTTTTATAGCATTTTGACCGGGCATGAGAACAAAATTCATAACATCATTCAGCGCTACCTGTCTCCTGTGTGGGAAGTGACGAATGTATTTTTGATCTTTTTTGTGGTCGGACTGGTCGGGTTTTATCCGGACAGCGCCTTTTATTACGGGACGGCTTTGCTGGTTCCAGGTTCCTTGGCCATTGTACTGCTTGCGATCCGGGGCGTGTATTACGCCTACAATACCTATGGCAATCATGGGCAGAACAGCCGGATCTATATGGCATTGTACGGGGCGACGGGATTGCTGATTCCGGCGGTATTTTCCACCATTTTGGCGATATCCGAAGGCGGGATCATTGAAGAGGTGGGCGATCAGGTGTTTTTTCGCTGGCGTGAATTTTTGACGAATCCCTATACCTGGTCGGTTGTTTTGCTTGCACTGGTTAGTGTGCTGTACATCTCGGCGATGTTTCTTTCCTATTATGCAAAACGGGCGGGGGATGAGCCGGCATATGAGGTGCTTCGAGAGTACGCGCTGCTCTGGAGTTTGCCTACCATTTTTGCAAGCTTTCTGGCTTTTCTGCAGATTAACAAACAGAATCCCGAACACTTTGAGCAGATGGTAAATATTTCGTGGATGTTCATCGCTTCGTTTATTTGTTTTGTCATTGCTGTGTCGCTGGTGTGGAGAAGTAAATATCTGGGTTGGTGTTTTGTTGCTGTCATGCTTCAGTTTGCCTTTGCCTGGTATGGTTACGGGCGATCTCACCTTCCGTACATATTGTATCCTTACATCAATATTTACGACGGCTTTACGAATCGCACGATGGGGATTGCGCTCATTACAGCGTTTAGTCTGGGGTTACTCGTGCTCATTCCTTCGCTTGTGCTGATTATGAAGCTGTTCCTGTTTGATGCCAATTATGTGCGCGGTAATTCTGGTAAAAAGAAAGGATGAGTCTGTTCATGGTCACTACTGAGGGAGTCACGGGGATACCCGGTATAACCGGATTGAGCTTTTTTGAGACATTCACCATTATGTATGCCCCTCCACTGATCATTGCGGCTGCTATTGTCTTTCTGTTTGTATATCTGGCCGTATATAAGAACCCAAAGGATTGATTGGTTGGTACGTCCATTCCCGTTTGGGGTAATCTGTTGTTAAGAAATGAGGAAGGGAGGAGGGCCCTTTCATGCCGAAAATCCGTTATAACAATATCGATAATGTAAGTACGGACAAAACGCTGAAGGAATTCAAACAATGGAGGGAGCAACGGCGGAGCAAAGTGAAGGACTACTCCTACACCGTGCCCAAACACCCGCCTGAACTGGATTATCTGCATGCCAACCGGGATGACACAAGTATTACCTGGATTGGTCACTCCACGTTTTTCATTCAATATTATGGATTGAACATCGTGACTGACCCGGTGTGGGCCGAAAAAATGGGATTTCAACGCAGGCTCGGTGCCCCCGGCATTCCGATTCAGGATATTCCACCGTTGGATGTGATTCTGATATCCCATTCCCACTATGATCATCTGCATCTGGCTTCCTTGCGTAAGCTGATTACAGCCAAGACGTTGCTCATCGTACCCGATGGTCTGAAGCGCAAGATGATTCGCAAAGGATTTCATCGATGCCAGGAGATGAAATGGTGGGATCATATGACACTTGGCGGAGTCAAAATAACTTTTGTTCCTGCACAGCACTGGACGCGCCGAACGTTGTTTGATACCAATACGTCTCATTGGGGCGGTTATGTATTGGAATCGAATCATTCGGCAACGAATTCAGCAGTGGAAAGTGCTACAACAACGAACAATCAGGATGAATCATCCAAGGAATCAGGGAAGAACGAAACATCCAAACCATCAGGCGGTCCGCCTGTGTTGTATTTTGTAGGTGATACAGGTTACTTCCAGGGTTTCAAAACGATTGGAGAACGCTTTGACATTGGGGTTACCCTGATGCCCATCGGTGCCTACGATCCGGAATGGTTCATGACTTCTCAGCATGTGACACCTGAAGAAGCGCTGCAGGGGTTCGTTGAATCCGGCTCACAGCTCATGGTGCCAATGCATTACGGCACATTCAAGCTGGCGGATGATACGCCCAAGGAAGCGCTGGATCGGCTGGAAGTTGAACGTGAACGTTTAGGCATTGGTAAAGAGCGGATTCGGGTGCTTGGTCATGGCGAAACACTCCGCATTCACCACGAGGAAGGTAAACAGGGCTAACAAAAGTGAGCCAAATATGTTAATGTAGGGATATGCCTGCATGAACAGTACATTTACCAAATCTTTAATAAGTAAAAAGCGGCCAATTTTCGAATTTGCCGCTTTTTTGTGTTATAATATGGTGCCAGAATAGGCATCGGGATATTGAATCCATGATTTACGCAACTTGCTATTCATGCAGTATGCAGATTAACCAATAAAGGATGGTATGCTTAATGATCAGTACAAGCGGCATCACGCTCCGCTACGGAAAACGTGCACTTTTTGAAGATGTAAATATCAAATTCACGCCAGGGAACTGTTACGGCCTGATCGGCGCCAACGGAGCCGGCAAATCAACATTCTTGAAAATTTTGTCTGGTGAGATTGAAGCCAACTCGGGAGAGGTGCACATCACCCCGGGCGAACGTATGGCCGTTTTGAAGCAAAACCACTTTGAATATGATGAGTATCCGGTTCTCGAAACGGTAATTATGGGTCATAGTCGTCTGTATTCCATCATGAAAGAGAAGGATGCTTTGTATGCGAAGGCAGACTTCACAGAAGAAGACGGTTTGCGTGCAGGTGAGCTTGAAGGGGAATTCGCTGAGCAAAACGGCTGGGATGCTGAACCAGATGCAGCGGCGCTCCTGATCGGTCTTGGCATTGTTCGTGACATGCATGACAAAAAAATGATAGAGCTGAGCGGAAACGAAAAAGTCCGTGTATTGCTGGCACAAGCGTTGTTTGGCCGTCCAAACAACCTGTTGCTCGATGAGCCTACCAACCACTTGGATCTCGAATCCATTCAATGGCTGGAGAACTTCCTGATGGATTATGAAGGTACCGTTATTGTGGTATCCCATGACCGTCACTTCCTGAACAAGGTATGTACGCATATCGCAGATATTGACTTTGGTAAAATCCAGATGTACGTAGGTAACTATGACTTCTGGTATGAGTCCAGCCAATTGGCACTTGCTCTGCAGCGGGATGCCAACAAGAAAAAAGAAGAGAAGATTAAAGAGCTGCAAGCCTTTATTCAACGTTTCTCTGCGAACGCTTCGAAGTCCAAACAGGCGACTTCCCGGAAGAAAACACTCGACAAAATCACATTGGATGACCTTCGTCCATCCAACCGTAAATACCCGTTTATCAACTTCAAGCCTGAACGTGAAGCAGGTAAACAATTGCTGACGGTAGATCGTATTGACAAATCCATCGATGGTGTGAAAATGTTGAATGATGTGAGCTTTGTGGTGAACAAAGGTGACAAAATTGCATTTGTTGGCCCGAACGGAAATGCCAAATCACTGTTATTTGATATTCTCATGGGTGAAACCGAAGCAGATAGCGGCGAATATACTTGGGGTATAACGACGACTCAGGCTTATTTCCCGAAAGACAACTCTCAGTATTTTGACGGTGTAGACATGACTCTCGTGGATTGGCTCCGTCAGTATTCGAAAGATCAGGATGAAACGTATCTGCGTGGATTCTTGGGCCGTATGCTGTTCTCCGGTGAGGAGTCCCAGAAGAAGGCTAGCGTACTCTCCGGGGGGGAGAAGGTTCGTTGTATGCTGGCAAAAATGATGCAGACAGGTGCAAACGCACTGATTCTGGATGAGCCAACGAACCACTTGGATCTTGAATCCATCACAGCACTGAATAACGGTATGATTGACTTTGACGGCACAATGCTGTTTACATCCCATGACCATCAGTTCATCCAAACGATTGCTAACCGGATTATCGAAATTACGCCAACAGGCATCATCGATCGCCAAATGAGCTATGACGAATATCTGGAAAGTGATGAAATCAAAGAACTGCGCAATAAAATGTATCCGGTAGAAGCTTAAACTAAGCATCATCTGCGGCACATGATTATAGAAACACCAAAGAACCGCAAGCCTCTGTGAAGAGGGCTTGCGGTTCTTTTTGTAATTCAATGGGTTTCTCTGCGGCTTTAAAACCTAAGATCCACCAGTACGGCGACGTTGGTTGTTAGGCTTTTTGTTGTTTTGACTCTTCATCGCTTTAGGTCCGCCTTCAAAGTAGGCGCTGGATTGGTTACCAGAATTTGCTTGTTCTTTCTTTTGCGCCAGTTTTTGGCGTATAGCATCCTGCAAACTGACCTTTTTCGGTTCGTTATTTTCGCTCATCGTTATTTCCCTCCCGGTCTTACAGTGAGCCGTCCAGATTGGACGGGATGTACCTATTTTATACGTTTTATAAAAGCCCCACAAGGGCAACCTGATAAAATGCTCAAAACCTTTGGTTTTACCCAGGCCAACATTTTTTCTCAATAACTACAGCCCTGCCGTCTGGCAACTTTGTTTCGGCTTGCCTACAGCAATGCAACCTGGCAACACTGTTTCTGTAGACCCACACGCTCCGCATTTGGTAACATGGAAAAACCGTAATACGAAACGTTAAAGGGGTGTCGCCCGGTTTGAACGCTTATGAAGAAATTCGAAAAGGGGAGCGAGGGGCTTGGGTTAGTATCGTAGCCTATCTCGTCTTGTCCGCTTTTAAGCTGATCTGTGGATATTTATTTGCTTCCAGCGCCTTGCTGGCCGATGGTTTTAATAACCTTACAGATATTGTAGCATCCATTGCTGTATTGATTGGGCTTCGGATCTCCCAGAAACCACCTGATTCGGATCATGCCTATGGTCATTTTAGAGCGGAGACGGTTGCTGCTTTGGTAGCTTCATTTATTATGGCTATGGTTGGGCTGCAAGTATTGGTTGAAGCCGTTCGCTCCTGGTATGAAGGAGCCTTTGTTGCTCCAAACCTGTGGGCGGCAGCGGTGGCTGTAGTCTGTGCTGTGGTGATGTTAGGCGTGTACCGTTACAATCACCGTCTGGCAAAACAAATTAATAGTCAGGCTCTGATGGCTGCGGCGAAAGATAATCGTTCCGATGCCTGGGTCAGCATAGGCGCTGCAATTGGAATTATAGGTGCGCAGTTTGGACTTCCATGGCTGGATAAAGTAGCTGCCATTGCTGTAGGTCTGTTGATCTGCAAAACGGCTTGGGAGATTTTTCGGGATTCTACACATCGTCTTACCGACGGATTTGACCAGAAGGAACTGACGGATCTCAGATCCTCCGTAGCACGCGTTCCCGGTGTTGAGATGATCAAGGACGTGAAGGCACGTGTGCACGGCAGTCATGTACTTGTGGATGTAGTCATTGAAGTGGACGGAGGCCTAAGCTTGATTGAAGGCCATCAGATCTGTGACCGTGTTGAAGAGCGGTTGAAGCGATCGCATAACATCATGCATGTACATGTACATGTGGAACCAAAGACGGAAGAAGTCACAAGGAACCCTTGAACAGGGAGTGAACATCTTGGAAAATGAAAAGAGGACAGCCGCGATTGTGCGTGCTGTCCTCTTTACTTATCGTTAGAACGATTATACGATGTTATTGAATGGCAACGTGGATCCACGCTTTGCCTTTCCAAGTGTATACTTGTACCCACTCGCCGCCATCGAATCCATCAACCACTTCACCTGTTGTATCGATGACTTGGGAACCTAATGCACCGATTGGTTTACCGTTAGGTGCATCATAGAACCAAGTGCGCTCCAGAAGGTTCAGCAACATCGTTGGTGCCAGTACTTCATCACCTGGTTTTACGAGTGGCTCTTCAAACATTTTGTCATCTGTAGTCGTAGCTGGCGTTTCAGTTGTAGTTGAAGTACCTTCTGCACCTGTAGTGTCTACTGTTGTACCTGTTACAGTCTCAGCAGTACCTTCTACTGTTTCTACAGCAGGTTTGTTCACTTCAACAGCCGGAGTTGTTGTGGTCGATGGTGTTGTTGTAGCCTCAGTTCCTGTTTCCGGATTTACCGTTCCAGTAACCGCTTCCTCCGCACCCGCAGCGGCAGCCATCGAACCCATCAACGTTAAAGCAGCGGCAAAACTTACGATTTTTTTCATTTTGTTTTTCCTCCTCGGTAGGTATGTAAAATGTTGTCCTGATTACAAGTAACCAAGCAAGCACCCTTATGAATCACAAATTATAACAATATTTTCTTGCATTCTCCAGTGTCAACTGGCTCATATGTGGGTATATAGCAAGCCTGTAAATATCATACTTCAGTGGGATAAAACCGGGTTGGCTATCTCAAAAAGGTCCTGTTTTTTTTGGGATTCATACGAGAGCGGATTGGAATAAAGCAGAAGGGAGTGCAATACATAATATAGAAAAGTTGACCTATGCCTGAACGCACAAAAGCCAATCGGCTTGGGAGCACGATCGGCTTTTGTATGTAATCGTTTAGTAAACACTCAGTCATATCAGAGCCTGAGGTTATCGCATTCGGCTACGTCCCGTAATCAGGGAGATTACGAACAGTACAACAAAGATGAAGAAGAGTACTTTCGCGATTGAAGCAGCTGCTTCAACAATACCGAAGAATCCAAAAATACCTGCTACCAGTGCAATAATTAGAAATAATACAGACCATTTCAACATAAGTATTCATCCTTTCGTATAATTGATTGTGGAGTGAGTTGTGTTCACCTCACCGCCTTGTGTAGTCTAACTTTAACCGAGTGCTAACCGCTTGAAACATTGGTTTTTTTTCCAAGCGAAGGCATATATGAAGGGATATATAATATTGTTTCGTCCGGGAAATCGCCGGGTAACTATAGCAATAACAAACTGATGCACATATGGAAAGAGAGGTTCTTCTATGATCTATCAAATTAGCGTGGCCCTGATTGCAGTGGCATTTGCAGTACTGGTATTCTTTTTAATTCGTACCTTGAAATCCGCTCAGGGTTCTTTGGACAATGTCTCACAGACATTGCAGGAGGTACAGAAAACCATTGACGAACTTAGTTATGAAGTGAAGCAGACGGTAAGACATGCCAATGATATTACGGTGGATGTACAACACAAAATGAAAAAAATTGATCCTGTTATGGAATCTGTTGAGAATCTGGGAGAAGTGTTGAATGAAGTGACGGCAGCAGCCAAACAAGTCTCCACAACGCTGATGGCGAAATTTCAGACCAAACGTAACAACGCTGAACAGACCAAGCATGCTGAAGCGGTTCATGTAACTGCACCGCCTGCTACATCAACGGATCGTACCCTGCAATCCTATGAAGCTACATATAATGGTGAAGCTAAGGGCGGGAAAAACTGGATGAAGTATATTGATGTTGCAGCGAATGTATGGCAACGGATGCGCAAGTAACATGACCGCTTTGTAACCCATGAAGAAGCCTTCAGAGCGGTGATGAACCTGATGAAAGGGTGAGAATCATGATGAAACTACTGCTTGTGATGTTTAGCGTAATTTCTCCCTTTTCCGTTCAACCGGCAGCGGTACCCGCTGCTCACGATATGCAATGGACGGCAATGGAAGAGAAGGCGTCAGAGGTAACTCTGGCTGTTGATCGATCCGAGACTTTCCAGCATTTTCGGACTCTGAATGGCATTTCTCTGGATGACACCATGGATGATTTGTTGGCCAAGAAGGGCCAGCCGGGGTATAAGCAGGAAGATCCTTATCTGGGGTGTCCTGAATATCACTTTCATGATGTGAAGGTTGGCTTGTGTGAAGATACGGATGTCATTCAATATGTGCATATCGATGCATCTGAGAATCACATCATGTTAAACGGAAAGAGAATTGAGATGAATATTGAAGCGATCCATCATGCTCTAGGGAAACCTTATTATGTGGCAGAGGACGGAGAAGTGTTTCTCCGTGGAGACCAGGCTCTGAAGGTATATATGAAGTCAGGCTCTCATCAGATTGAAGGCATTGATCTTTTTGATGACACAGTTTCCTAGGATTGGTTATTACCAAATCGTTTCAAACCCATATAGTATGGTTATATACTAAGTAGCTCGATACAGAAGATTAAATCAGAGGAGAGTGGAAACGATGAATTCAACCAATGAGCAAGCTTATGCAAAAGTGGTAGAAAACGGAGTCCAGGCGGTAGAAGCGGTGAAAGAATTGCAGATTACCGGATACCTTGCTGATCAAATCTTTGTTCTCGCCCATGAGAAGGATCGTACAGATCGAATTGCCGATACAGCAGATGCCAAAGAAATTGGCATAAAGGAAGAGGGCGTATTTGATTCCTTGGCGAATCTGTTCCGCTCACGTGGTGATGAACTCCGGGCCAAAATTGTTTCGATGGGCTTTACCGAAGCCGAAGCGGATTTCTACGAGAGTGAACTCGACAAAGGTAAAGTACTCGTTATTGCTAAAAAGAAAGATTAACTCGATAAGTTGAAGTTTGCTGAACATGGACAAGCTTCTGAATCATTTATGTAAAATGCTTAATCAAAAACATAGATAAGGAATGGGGAAAACCCCATTCCTTATCTATGTTTTTGCAAGTTTGGAAGCGGGATCAGGACGCTGCAAAAACAGGGTGAGTCGCGGGGATATTCCCCTACGATGGTGCCATTTACTGATAGAAGTTTTTTGTTTTTACGATTATAGTTATACTAGGAATTATTATGTCTACTGCCGTTTTGTATGCAAAATTTGTATAATCAACGTTTGTTTTAACCTAATAAGAATCGACAAACCCGGACGCCACAGATAAGGAGATATCAATGAGAATACTTATTGTTGACGACAATCCGACGAATGTCATTATCATTCGAGAAATTCTGAAAAAAGAAAACTATCGTGACATTGTAACGGCGAGTTCCGCCATGGAAATGTTTGAAGTGTTAGGAATTGGGGAGGAAAGCAACGAACTTCGTCCAAGACCGTCGGATATTGACCTGATTTTGCTAGATATGATGATGCCTGAGATGGACGGTATCGAAGCCTGCAGTATTGTGCAGAAATTTGAGAATCTGAAGGATATACCGATTATTATGGTGACTGCCATCGGAGACTCCAAGAAACTTGCCGAAGCATTGGATGCTGGTGCATCTGATTATGTGACCAAGCCGATTAATAAAGTCGAACTGATGGCCAGAATTCGACTCGCACTTCGTTTGAAACAGGAGAAGGATTGGCATAAAGAGCGTGATCAACGTATTCAGGATGAGCTCAAGTTGGCAGCGATGGTCCAAAATGCTGTATTAAGTCCGGCAATTAGGGACCCGTTGTTCCAAGTGCATGCCATCTATAAACCATCCTTTGAGCTTGCGGGTGATCTGTATTCTTGGTACCCCCTTGGGGAAGGCCGTTACGGAGTACTGCTGCTCGACATGATGGGACACGGGATATCTTCATCCCTGTTTACCATGTTTATCGCTTCTGTGTTAAAAGATACGGTTACCACTTATGTGGATCCAGAGAAGGTCATTCAGGAGTTGAACCGTCGTTTTAACCAGCTCCATCTGGAAAAACAATTGGTGCAGTATTATTTCACGGCAATTTATTTGGTCGTTGATACACGGATGAAACGTATTGATTATGTTAATGCGGGGCATCCACCTGCTTTATTTTTCCGAAACGACGGCAGTGTCACCACATTTGACAGCGTCTGCTGTCCTGTTGGTTTATTTGACAAGATGGATATTGAACCACAAACGATCCATTATGAGGGTGACGGGCATATTGCACTCTATACGGATGGATTATTGGAAGCTGTTCAGGGCGGGCAGGAAGAACAACATGAATTCCTGATCGAAAAACTGACTGGCTCACATCAGTGGAATGAAGCTGCTATGCAGGCCATGTTTTTTGACGACGAAATTCCCCAAGAGCGGGATGATGATAAATGTCTGGTCTGGATTACTTTGAATAAAGGGGCGGGGGATGAATGAAGATCAGGAATAAACTGCTGATTGGTTTTACCGCTCTGATGGCCATTTTGATCGTGCTCACGTTTGTGAGTTATGAACGGTTAAACAGCAGTAATCAACAGATTGATCAGATGTATCAGGAACGTTATCTCAAAGTAAGGTTCACTTCTGCTGCACGTGGAGAGGTCAATGATATTGCCAAAGTGCTGGCTAACTTGTTATTGAATCCGAACAATTCGATTAATGCTGCTGAGGGTGACCTGAAGGAGATGAAGGATCGGGGGGATGGTTACCTCGCAGAAGTGAGAAACCGGGCAGACAGTGCACCTGAACATCAACTGGTGGATCGTGTGAATACGGCGTGGACCGCTTATACATCTTATGCAACGAGACAGATCAACCTGATGTCCCAAAACCGGGTAGAAGATGCGAATAACTACCGCAATTCAACAGGACTCGCGGTGCAAAAAGAAACTGTGGATAGTTTGAATGCTCTTTCACGTTATCAGGACCAAGAGATTGATGCTGAGATCAAGAACGCTAACGAAGCGTATACGAGAGCAGTACAGATCACGATAAGTATCATGATTGCCGGGTTGTTGCTTGCATTGGGTGTCATTCTGTGGGTGCTGCCGAGTATTACACGGGGTCTGAACACTGTATCTATGATGATTACCAGCTTTGGTAAAGGGCGTTACCGAACCATTCGGCGCATACAGGTCAAATCAACCGATGAGATTGGTCAGATTGCCAGTGTGTTCAAAGATGTATCCAGTGATCTGGAAGAAAAACTGGAGATCGAGAGGGCTTATGTGCAGGCTCAGCAGGATCAAAACTGGATGAGTTCGAACATCGCAAGAGTCCCGGAGCTGCTTCGGGGGATTGGCTCCATTCGCCAAATTTCACAGATGTTTATCAGTGAGTTCACACCTGTGCTTGGTGCTCAGTTGGGTGTCGTCTATCTGATCGATGAGGAGAAACATCCCGACGAACTGAGACGTTACGGTGCATACGCATTTGAAGAGAACGAAGATGTTGGTAAGGAAATGTATCGCATCGGGGAAGGCCTGATTGGTCAAGCCGCGCTGGATATGACACCGATTATTCTGGAAAATACGCCCGAAGATTACGTGCATATTGGTTCAGCTTCAGGCTCAACACGTGCTGCGGGTATCATGATCTATCCTGTCGTGTTTGAAGATGAACTGATTGGTGTAGTTGAAGTGGCTTCCTTTGAAGGTTTCAATGAACTGCACAAGCAGTTATTCACACAACTGATTATGAACCTGGGCGTAATTTTGAACAACGTTCGACGTCGTTTGCGTGTGGAGGAGCTGCTACGTGAATCCCAGGCACTGACTGAGGAACTGCAGGTTCAATCGGAAGAATTGCAGACACAGCAAGAAGAACTTCGTCGTTCCAATGAGAATCTGGAGGAGCAGACAGAGGCGCTTAAACGATCTGAGGAGTTGCTACAGCGTCAGCAGGAAGAACTGGAACATTTTAATACGGAACTCATTGCCAAGACGCGGGCGCTTGAAGAGCAGGTGCGTGAAGTTGAAGAGAAAAATGACGAAATTGAGAAAACGAAGACACAGTTGGAACAGCAAGCTACACAGCTGTCGATGACAAGCAAGTACAAGTCCGAATTTTTAGCGAATATGTCACATGAACTCCGTACACCATTGAACAGTCTGCTCATATTGTCCCAGTTATTGTCGGAGAACAAAGGTGGAAATCTGACTGACAAACAGCAGGAATATGCGCAAACCATCTACATGTCGGGCGCGGATCTGCTGAAGATGATTGATGAGATTCTGGATCTGTCCAAGGTGGACGCAGGTAAGATGGATATCAATTATGAGACCGTACGAATGGAAGAGCTGACCAGCTTTGTTCAGCAGAACTTTGGACCGATGGCGAACAAAAAGGAACTGAACTTGAATATTGATTTCGACAGCGATCTACCGGAATGGGTGTACACCGACAGCCATCGCGTCAAACAGATTTTACGGAATTTGTTGTCGAACGCATTTAAGTTCACCAATCGAGGTTCGGTTAGTCTAATTGGACGACGGATGAAACCGGAAGAACTGCCGGGTTATATGAACACCAATCAGGAATATCTCGGATTCAGTGTAAAAGACACCGGCATTGGTATTCCATCGGACAAGACGGATCTGATCTTTGAAGCGTTCCAGCAAGTAGACGGGACCACAAGTCGGAAATACGGTGGAACTGGTCTGGGATTGTCCATTAGCAGGGAACTGGCACGTTTGCTTGGTGGTGCAATACAGGTGGAATCATCCGAGGGAGAAGGTAGCTGCTTTACCTTATACCTGCCGGATAATCATGAAGAGGAAGCCTTGGCGGAGGAAGGTGCTTCAAGAGAAGCGGCTGTTTCCTCAGAGGATCTTTATGAAAAGTCCATCGAAGCACGGACCATGCTTTCAAGTCATCAGTCCATTCTCTCTCCTGATCCGGAGCGTAGCGTGGGTACAGATCTTTCTCCTTCCCATACTCCAGATGTCACGCAGATCGAAGATGATCGGGAGAATCTGATGGAAGGTGACAAAATCCTGCTCATCATTGAGGATGACGTGAACTTTGCACATATTTTGACGGATATGGCGAGAGGAAGAGGCTTCAAAGCACTTGTTGCCCTTCAAGGGGATAAAGGACTTGAAATGGCACGTCAATATTTGCCGGATGCCATTATCCTGGATATTCAATTGCCGGTGATGGATGGTTGGACCATTCTGGGCGAGCTGAAGAGCAGTTCGGCAACACGCCACATTCCGGTTCATGTGATTTCAGTCATTGATGATATGAAGCAAGGTCTGATGATGGGCGCCATTGCGTATCTGAAAAAACCTTCGAGCAAGGATTCACTGGATAAAGCATTCTCACATATCAAATCATATACTGAGAATCAATTGAAACGATTGTTGATCGTCGAAGATGATGAAATTCAGCGTAAAGCCATTATTGAATTGATTGGTCATGATGATGTTGCAATCACTGCTGTGTCGACAGGTAGTGAGGCGTTAAATGAATTACACAGCCAGCGTTATGACTGTATGGTACTGGATCTGATGTTAACGGATATGACCGGGTTTGAGTTGCTCGACCAGATTCGCGATGATGAATATCTGAACGATCTGCCGATTATAATTTATACAGGCAAAGAACTGGATTCCAAGGAAGAAATGAAGCTGCGCAAATATGCGGAATCCATCATTATCAAAGATGTGAAGTCACCGGAACGTCTGCTGGATGAGACCACTTTGTTCCTGCATCGGGTAGAAGCCAATTTGCCGGAAGACAAGCGTCGAATCTTACAGAAACTACACAACAAAGAAACGTTGTTTGAAGGCAAGAAAATATTGCTTGTAGATGACGATATTCGTAACGTATTTGCCCTTTCGAGTGTTCTTGAAGGCTATCGGATGGATGTGACGTTTGCTGAGAACGGCCGAGAGGCTTTGGAGATTTTAGACAAAAATCCGGAATTTGATCTGGTACTGATGGATATGATGATGCCAGAGATGGACGGTTATGAAGCGATGACACGAATCAGACAGATCCCGCAGTTTGAAAAGTTGCCGATTATTGCGCTTACGGCCAAAGCCATGAAAGAGGATCGCGGCAAATGTATTGAGGCCGGAGCATCTGATTATGTGAAAAAACCGATCCAGACAGATCAATTGTTATCCTTAATGCGCGTATGGCTGTATTCGTAAGTTCATTATTCGTATGCTCATTGTTTGGGTAATGAAAGACAATACGACGAATACGCAAGTAACAAATGAAGAAGTGGAGAGAACTTATGACACCGTGGGAACCTACCGAGACGGGGGCAGATTTGGTCCGTATGCCGCAAGATGAAGAACGCGAGCTGATCGAGATTGAGTTGCTGTTGGAAGGCATGCACCGTTTATATGGATATGATTTTAGAAACTATGCACTGCCATCCCTGAAACGAAGAATCTGGCATCATGCACATGCTGAAGGTGTTAAGAGCATATCCGGCTTGCAGGAGCGTGTTCTTCATGACCGTTCCGCGTTTGAACGTTTTGTACAGAACTTATCCATCCCTGTAACGGAAATGTTTCGAGATCCTTCGCTTTTCCGAATGTTTCGGGAACAGATTATTCCTATCCTGAGAACCTACCCGTATATCCGAATATGGCATGCGGGATGTTCTACAGGAGAGGAAGTTTATTCCATGGCCATCATGTTGCATGAGGAAGGACTGTATGACAAGGCAAGAATCTACGCAACGGATATGAATGATCGCTCTTTGCAACAGGCCAAAGAAGGCGTATATGGTATTGAGAAAATGAAACTATTTACTACAAATTATTTGGAGGCAGGGGGTACCAGAGCCTTCTCCGAGTACTATACAGCGAAATACAATTCGGTGATATTTCATCCTTTTCTAAGGAAGAACATCATTTTCGCCGAGCACAACCTGGCAACAGACCGGTCATTTAACGAGTTTAATGTTATCTTTTGCCGTAATGTCATGATTTATTTTAATGATGAACTGCGGAACCATGTGCATGGGCTGTTTCATGAGAGCTTGAGCCACTTTGGTATTCTGGTTCTGGGGTCGAAAGAATCGATACATTTTACAGAGTTCAGTGATACCTATGAGCCGTTAGACCGGACCGAAAAAATATACCGGAAGATCAAATAGGGGGTTAGGGTTAGCCATGGGGCTCAATGAACCAATCCACATATTATTGGTAGATGACCGCCCTGAGAACTTGCTTGCTCTTGAAGCAGTTCTGGAATCGGAACAATATAAACTCGTTAAGGCAACTTCCGGAGAAGAGGCACTCCGCTGTCTGCTAAAAGACGAATTTGCGGTTATCGTTCTCGATGTGCAGATGCCTGGAATGGACGGAATTGAGACAGCAAAGTTAATTAAGGCACGGGACAAGTCCAAGGATGTGCCGATTATATTCATCTCTGCCAATAGCAGAGAAGCGGAGCACTTGTTTGCCGGATATTCAGCCGGGGCCATTGATTACATGGTTAAGCCATTTATTCCTCAGATTTTGAAATCCAAAATCGAGGGCTTTGTGGAGATGTTTATCACCAATAAACGTTTGAAGACACAGACCATGCTTCTTCACCAGAAGACACAGGAACTGGAGAAGATGAACCAACAACTCATTCAGGCCAAGGAAGAAGCAGAAATTGCAGCCAATGCAAAGACAGAGTTCCTGGCAATGATGAGTCATGAGATTCGTACACCGATGAACGGAGTTATCGGTATGGTTGATCTGCTGATGGAGACGGAACTGAGGGAAGATCAGAAGGAATATGCAGACATCGTTCGTCGCAGTGCAGATGCACTCGTCACGGTTATCAATGACATTCTTGATTTTACCAAGATGGAATCCGGCAAAATGGAACTGGAAGAGCATCCTTTTGAGATTGTCTCCTGTATTCGGGAAGTGTTGGGATTGTTTGCTGCAGAAGCAGGCAAAAAGAATCTGGAACTGGATTATTTCCTGGAAGATTCTGTGCCTGAATTAATCTATGGAGATATGGCAAGGCTCCGTCAGGTTCTCTTGAATCTTATTGCCAATGCGATCAAATTTACCGATCAGGGTGGAGTTTATCTGATCGTGTCAGTTAAGGAAGAAGAGGATGGAGAAATGGCATTGGAGTTTGCCGTTAAAGACACCGGGATAGGTATCGCTTCAGACAAAGTTGATCGCCTGTTCCAGCCGTTTTCCCAGCTGGATACATCCATGACACGTAAATACGGTGGAACTGGCTTAGGACTGGCAATATGCAAGACTCTGGTTGAAATGATGGGTGGACAGATCTATCTGGATACAACAGAGCAACGGGGAGCAACGTTTGTATTTACAATTCAGGCGAAACGTTATGTAGAAACTGAACTGGTCCAGGGGAACGGGGAAGAGAAACCAACGGATGTGAAAAATGAGAATAAATATCCTACGGTATTAATTGTGGATGATCATCCGATCAACCAGAAGTTGATGGCGATTATGCTTGGTAAGCTGGGGTTGCTCTCAGACATTGCTGAAGATGGACAGAGCGCACTCGATATGGTAAACGGCAGCCGTTATCCCTATGACTATGTGTTTATGGATCTGCAGATGCCTGTGATGGACGGTTTGGAATGTACACGGCGGATTCGAGAGAGTCTGTCCCAGTCTAATCAGCCAATCATTATAGCCATGACTGCTAACGTGATGGAAGGTATTCAGCAACGCTGTATTGCTGCCGGCATGGATGATTATATTAGTAAACCGGTGAAAATGGGCAATGTAAAACAGAAAATAGCCCAGTTTCAGAAACAACGACAAATGTTAGACCCAGGCCCTTCAGCCATGAATCAGGCCAATTGAAACATTTTCCAAACTTCTTTCTGATTCACTCGTGCTGAAGTTGGGTTATTAGGTAAGGAAACCATTGATCAGGAGAGAGATGTCTAATGAATACAAATAAAAATGAAAAATTCAATGCAAGAACTGAAACTCAGGACGGCGTGTGTACGGTGTATCTGACTGGCGAACTGGATTTGTCGGTTGCTCCTGACTTCCGCTTGGTGATGGAGCCGCTCGTGGATAACAAGGAACAGGATCTTGTGATTAACATGAAAGAATTGAAGTATATCGATAGTACAGGGATTGGTATCCTGTTATCTGTTCTGAAGGCCAGACATGGAATGGAAGCTCGCTTTGAAGTACAGGAAGTTCCTGCGCAGATTCAGAAACTTTTTGACATGACGGGCATCGCCAAATTCTTTGTCACACAGAAGAATTCCCAATAGGAAAGGATCGAAAAAGGAATGAATGCAGAAGTTCAAAGAGTCACCCTTAATTTACCTGCGACAGCTGATTACGTTGATATTGTAAGACTCAATCTCTATGGAGTAGCATCCAAAATGGGATTTTCCTACGAAGACATTGAGGATATGAAAGTTGCTGTATCCGAGGCCTGTAACAACTCTGTATTGTATGCCTACTCACACGAAGGCGGCATGGTTGAAGTTGTATTCGAAGTGGATGGCGAAACATTGTCCATTATTGTCAAGGACGAAGGTGCCAGCTTCGAGAACATGAACCCTGCTGTGTCACGTGCCGGTCTACACGACAAAGAACTGACGGAAGCACAGATTGGCGGACTTGGGTTCTACCTGATGCAAGCCTTGATGGACGATGTCAGTGTGGAAAGTGAGACGGGCAAAGGTACGAAAGTAGTACTCGTAAAACGTCTTGCAAGAAGTGAGGAGAAAGTATGAATGAAAAAGTGACTCCCCCAGAGTCCATGTCTGAAGCTATAGGTTTGATCTGGGAATACCAGCAGACCCTAGATAATGAAATTGCAACAGTTCTCATCCGTAAATATGAACCAATGGTCAAGATGGCAGCAGGTAAAATCGCTCGGAATCGCCCCGATCTATACGAAGACTTGTATCAGACCGGGCAGATGGCTTTGATTCGTTTGCTTAAGCAATACGATATCAACCTAGGTATTCCGTTTGAACCTTATGCCATGAAGAGCATGATCGGTCATATGAAGAACTACTTGCGTGATAAATCCTGGTATATTCAGGTGCCCCGGAGGATTAAGGAAAAGGGAGCCCTTGTGCAACATGCCATCGATGAGTTAACCGTTAAGCTGGAGCGCTCACCCGGTGTGAACGAAATTGCTGAATACCTTGATCTGACTGCAGAAGAGACAATTGAAGTTCTGGCTGGTCGGGAATGTTACCACTATGTATCACTGGATTCTCCTTTATCTCAGGATGACAGTGCAGCAACATTGGGAGAACTGATCAGTGCAGATGTGAATGACTATGATTCGGTCGAAAAACGGATGGACTTGCAACAGGCATTGGGACAATTGAAGGAACAAGAACAGCAGGTACTTATTCTAGCATTCCAGGATGGCCAATCTCAGCGGGCAATTGCCCAGAAGCTTGGTGTTTCACAGATGAGTGTATCTCGGATTCAGAAGCGAGCTACAGAGAAACTGAAACAGATCATGTCTAATGCTTCAATGTTATGAAAAATGGAACCCTAATGTTGTTGAGTACGGCATAAAGAAGGACACGTCAATGCGCTGAAATGCATACGTGTCCTTTTTGGGATCAAAAAGATGGGTATGCAATGAAGAACATGAGTGCAGGAGTGGATATTGTGATTGTGAACCAAATCAAGTTGGAAGCTCGCCGCGACAAGTTATCTTGCTCGGGCCATTGGCAATGGTGGGATTGGGTTGCGCCTGACACCGATAGCATGAACGATGCGTTGGGGGAGCTGACAGAGGCGTTTCCGGATATGCGGTATTGGCTTCATAAGATTCCGGAAGTGGAATCGAATTATTTGTCCGTCCGTTTCGTGAATGGTACAGAACCAGTCATATTTGGTTCATTGTTGTATGCAGTCAAGAATGAGAGAGATGACAAACGTCAAGATAATCAGATGTTTTTCTATGTCGATCGCAATAACCTGGTTACCTTGAATATGGATGACAATACACGAGGCATTATGAAGACGGATGAACGTGCCCATATGTTACAGCAATGTAGTGAAGCCAGGGACGGGATGTTTGTACTTTTTCGAGCTATACTGCATTACTACCATGTGGGGATGGATCATTTTGAGATGAACCTGCGTGATCTGGAACGGAAGATGGAATCCCGCAATGCCCGAACTTTAATGGACCAGATTTTGGCCGCCCGATTTGAACTGTTATACTGGAGCAATCTGTTTATCCCCTATTCGGAACTGATGGCTGCTGCCCATGAGGCTTATCTCAGTGAAATCAACGAAAATCGATATTTCCAGCAGCTCCAACATCGAGTAGAGCGAATGGAACGTTTGTTTAGTCACTACGAGAAAGAGATCGATACGTTAATCTCCATTGATAATGCGATCTCCGGTGTACGTGGCAATGAGATCATGAAGACGCTGACCATTGTTACTGCTGTGTTCATACCTGCCACGGCAGCTGGCGCGATATGGGGGATGAACTTTGAGAACCTGCCCTTTATCGACAAATCATGGGGAGTTGTACTGGTCCTTGTTGTCATTATCTTAAGCATGATCAGCATGTATGTATGGCTGATGATGAAAGGCTGGACAGGAGATCTGCTCAAAGTGAAATCCTCACAGCCTTCAGCTGAAGAGACAGAGAAAAAAGGAGCAACGGAAAAACGTAAGGGATAGCCTACTGTTGGTTAGTCCTCTTAGTTTTTGTAATCTTCAATATAACCAAGCAAGTCAGCGATATATTGGCCCACAATTGGCATATTCACGAATTGGCTGAGAATGAATGCCAGCAAACCGAGAACAACAAAGGTACCCACAGTCAGACCGAGACCTCGTGCCATGCCCGCTGTAAAATTGGTAATAATCCGCTTTTTGGGACTGCTGTAATTCTCAATAATATCCTTGATCTGTGCTCTCTCCAGACTGTCCGCAATCTGGTCCAGACGGGTGTTCAATCGCTTTACCTCATGACGCAATTCAAAAGGGTGCTCGCTTGTATCATACTGCTGTGCCGGTGTTCCTCCCGTAATTGGAGTATTACCGTTGATTGTAACTTTACTCATATTATTTGTCCTCCTCAACTCTCATTGGATAAAAAATAGCCAGCTGGAGTGCAGCTGGCTATTAGTCACTCGATCTGTATCGCCTTACAGGCTAGTCGAGTTAAGTTCTTTACGTGCATCTTCCTTCGCTTCAACGGAAGCGGCAGCCACTTCATCAGATGCACGGGATGCTTCGTTAGCCACATCAGCGGACGCTTTTCTCACAGAGTCCATTACATCATTGCGGCCTTGATTTACCGTTTTTGCAATGTCGGAAGTTTTGGAAGAGACCGTTTTAGCCAGTTCAGAGGCTTTGTCACCTACAACAGTTGCCACTTCTTTGGTGCGGTCAGTAACGATGCCCACTTTCTCGGAAAGGTCACCACGCAATTCACGTCCCGGTTTAGGCGCAAAGAGTAGTGCTGCTGCAGCTCCCAGCAAACCCCCGATGAAAATACCTTTTGCGAAAGTCGAACCCGTCTGTACAGGATATTGCTCTTCTGCTTTATTCATGTCTAATCACTCCTTCTTCAAATTAAGAAACAAATACGAAACAACGAACACCTTGTTGCCCGAATCAGGCAGCCTGTCTTAGCAGTCTGGACACAAGCCCCAGCAAGAAAACAAAGAGCGCTGTACCAATGATGGCAGGGATAATGGCAAAGTTACCGATAACTGGTCCCCAGTTACCAAGCAAGAGTGCTCCCAGCCAGGCTCCGGCAAATCCGGCAATCATTGCACCGATTATGCCTCCAGGCATGTTGTGACCGGCAAGTGCATCTCCGATCAAACCGATGATGACAGCCATCACAATGCTGATAATGATGCCCCACATAACAACCGCCTCCTTTAAACTTGATGTAGGATGTTGTCTGTTCGCGTTTGCTTACTTCGTATATAAACCCCGTGCAACCCTGTGAAACAATAAAGATGAGGATGAATGAACTGGAAATCAGAGGAATTGATTCTTTAGTGGCTTTGTTTAATGCCTTTAACCATGCAGAAGATCCATGCCAATCCAGCAGTAAATCCAGTAAATACATCTGTAGGATAATGAACGCCCAACATGATCCGGCTGAGGCCAATCAAGAAAATAAAACTAATACCACATAGAACAGGAAGCCACACACCGGAAGAGTTATGTCGCTGTCGTTCAATGGCCCAGATTACAAAGAGCATGCCGTAAAAGCCCATGGAGATCATGGCATGTCCGCTTGGAAAGCTGTACCCGTGAACGACCAGCAGATGATCCAGTTCAGGTCTGCTTCGTCTGAAAAATTCCTTCAATAAGGTGTTCAGAATCCACATCATGGCAAAACTTCCCGTGAGCGCATATCCATATACAACAAACCTTGGACTGCGTTGAATGAAGAAAAGAAGAGCAAAACCTCCTGCAGCCACAGCAGAGATTTTGAATGAGCCCAGTGCGGTTATGAATGCAGTGTAAGGGAATAGATGAAGACGTGAATCTGAATTCAGATAAAATAATTGCTGAATTTGATCATCCAGACGAATAATAACATCAGCACCCAACCAGGCACCCAGACCTGCCAGGATAAATACGACCGATGCGCTGAGGGCCAGACCAGCCAACCCCCAGTTGAAGAGTGGACGTAATAACGTACCGGAATTTGAACTGAATGAGGCTGGTGAATACGTTTTGCGCGGCATAATGAGTTTCTCCTTCAGTTATTGTAGTAGATGAACATAGATGATAAAGCTATACCCGAAACGCCTGTCGAAAAAACTGTAAAAACGTCGATTTTGTACTATACTATTTAAGATATCCCATGCGGCGTCGTGACGCAAAGCAGAGATGAAATCGGGAGCACAAAGGAGAGAACTCGCATGGAGAGTGCCTTGTTAATTAAAGAATACCGTGCAGGCGTTATGGAATGCGCCCATTACGGACACATAAGTATTACGGATGAGTATGGCCGAATCGTATACTCGGCTGGTGACCCTCATTTTAGAGCGTTCACTCGCTCATCTGCCAAACCTTTTCAAGCCATTCCAGGTATTCGGGCAGGAATTGCCAGTCACTATGGCCTATCAGCACAGGAGATTGCCATCATGTCCTCTTCGCATCGTTCGGAACCGGAACACATTCGGGTGCTGGAGCAGTTATCCGGTAAAATTGGATTGGGAGAAGAATGCCTGATCTGTGCACCAAGCTATCCGCTTAATGAAGAAAGCCGTAATCAATGGTTACGTGCACAAGGAGAGAAACGACGCATCTTGCACAACTGCTCCGGAAAACATCTGGGAATTCTGGGGTACAGTCAGATGAAGCAGGTTGATCTGGGCAGTTACGCTGAACCGGAACATCCGGTACAACGAGAAATTCTTGAAACCTTTGCCGACCTGGCAGGTATTGAGGAAAAAGAGATTAAGCTTGGGACGGATGGCTGCGGCTTTCCGGTATTTTCTTTGCCGTTGTCGGCATTGTCGAACGCTTATCTGAAGCTCGCTTGTCCGGATCTTATCGCTGATCCTTCCACAAGAACAGCTGTAGAGACCATAACATCAGCTATGAATGAACATCCGTTGATGGTAGGTGGCACGGAGCGTGTAGATTCAGTGCTGCTGGAAGACAATAACATTGTAGCGAAGGGTGGATTCAAGGGGGTATTCGGTTTTGGCCTGAAAAAAGAAAGACTGGGAATCACCTTCAAGGTGCTTGATGGTTCCGAGGAAGAGTGGGCTTTCATCACTCAATCCATCCTAAGACAGATTGGTTATTCCAATGAGAGAACCATTGCACGATTGGCTGAAGTGTTCCCTTCGGACATCCGAAATGATGCGGGTACCCTTGTAGGTCATGCAGATAGTGAGTTCATTCTTCACTCACTTGAAGATAGCGTATAACCTTAAGAAGGGGCGTGATTAGAGTTGCCGGACCCCGGGTAAAGATGACATACCAACTGGTATTCATCTATACAATTCATATACACGCATGGACTGCCGCGGTAATGTGGCAGCTCTAAACCCTTGGAGGTGGATGAACATGATTAAAGTGGTGACATCGGAAGAAAGGCACACGTCGGATCGAGGTTGGATACACAGTGAATTCAGCTTTTCCTTTGCGGATTATGATGATCCAAGCAATGCCCATTTTGGCTGTCTGTTGGCTCATAATGAAAACACGCTGATGCCGCAAGAAGGCTTTAAGAAACATCCACATCATGATCTTGAACTCGTCAGTTATGTCATATCAGGTACACTCAAACATACGGATAGTATGGGAACAGAACAATTGCTTGAACCGGGAACGGTCCAGGTGATGAGTGCGGGTACGGGAGTGGAACACTCCGAGACCAATCCGTCAGCGGATGAACCGGTACGTTTCCTCCAGATGTGGTTTTTGCCATCGGAGCGTATGCTGAAACCTTCCTATACGAATCGGAGAATAGAGCCGCAGGAGCATTTGAATCGTCTATGTCCGATTGTATCCGGGCAAGGGGGCGAGGGAAGCGAAGGCGCATTGCCTATTTCCCAGGATGTAACCTGTTATCTGTCCCATTTGGAGTCCGGGAAAAAGTTGATGTACCCGCAACACGAAGATCGACGGACACATCTTTTCCTGATCAGTGGACATGTGGAGATTCATTGTTCGGATGGTAACTTCAACCTCAAGCCGGGGGATGCCGCACGAATTCGCAAAAGCTGTGATCTGCAAATCACGAGTACAGACAGTGAACCTGCCGAATTTGTTTTGGTTGACCTGCCTTAAGGATAAACATGCGAAAAAGGACCTGTTCCCACGGTGATGTGGAAAACAGGTCCTTTTTTGGCTTAAGATTTACGAAGATTACCCAGTTCCGAAGCGACAGCTTCCACTTCAGAGATACTGAGATGTTCCTTGCTCAAAATCATTTCATACAGGTCAAACAGATCTTCATATTTCTCAAGTGGGAATGAAGAAGCTTGCATGGCGGCACCGCTTGCCATACGAAGTTTGGTTTTGATCGCTTCAATCATATATTCCATATTGGCTGCTGTTGCTTGTGTTAAATCCATCGTTAAGTTCATCCCTTCCGTATCGGAAACTCTTGTTATTGTATCATGATTGGAAGCGCTCAGGCTAATGCTTTTGCGAGGAAACCAAGCATCGGTTACAATGATGGATACAACAACAGGATTTAACGGAAACCTGAGTGCACTGGAGGGAATACAGCTTGGCAGCGTATAAGCGAGAAATGGTTCGCCATCAAGGAAGGGAAGTCCGCAAAGGCGTGCCTGCAGAGAATCTGGTCTTATTTTTCAAAAACATCGTTCAACTTCATTCTCCAGCTGAAATCACGTTTGTCTGCATCGGTACTGATCGTTCCACCGGGGATGCTCTGGGTCCACTGACAGGAAGTTTACTGCAAGAGAGCGGAATGGAGAACGTGATTGGCACGCTGTCTTCCCCTTGTGATGCAGATACGCTGGAAAAGAAATTGGCACTTATTCCTGCACACCATGCCATCATAGCGATTGATGCATGTCTGGGTCCAAAGCAGGCGGTAGGTACATACTATCTCTCGAATAACCCACTCATTCCGGCCCAATCGGTCGGAGGCAAGCTACCCCCTGTTGGACAATACAGTGTAGCAGCTGTGGTTAATGCGAATGGACCAAGGCCCTATTCCATTTTGCAGATGACCTCGCTTCACTTGGTCATGGGGATGTCCCGAACGATTGCAGACGCCGCAATTGAAGCATGGAAATGTAGACAAACGTTTCATTCATGATATGTAGGCTTAATAATATACAACCTGAATTATTTAATTCGCGCAGAGAGAGGGATTCATATGGAAAAAGTGATGTGTGATGGAACGACGATTTGTTATGCCGAACAAGGTAAGGGAGAAGCACTCATTTTGCTCCACGGATACTGTGGCAGTTCATCGTATTGGGATGAGGTCGTACCTGAACTGGCACGCAGTTATCGCTGTATCGTACCTGATCTGCGTGGACACGGAAAAACAGATGCACCTGTAGGAAGTTATACCATCGAACAGATGGGCAACGATGTATTACAGTTGATGGATGAGTTGAATGTGGAAAAAGCGGTCCTTCTGGGACACTCGATGGGGGGATACATTGCGCTCTCGATTGCACAACGTCACCCGGAGCGTTTGAATGCATTTGGTCTGATTCATTCGACAGCCTATCCGGACAGTGAAGAAGCCAAGGAAAAACGCCTGCGCGCTGTATCCACCATTCAGACCGAAGGTATCGTGAATTTTGTAGATGGACTGGTTCCCGGACTGTTTGCACCGGAACATGTGGAATCGCTATCTAAGCATGTAACACGTGTGAAGGAAATTGGATACCAGACTGCTCCTCAAGGTGCTGTTGGTGCTGCACTTGCTATGCGAGAACGCCCGGATCGCCGCGATGTGTTATCGGCTACACCTTTACCTGTATTGCTGGTTGCGGGAGAGAAGGATGCTGTTATCCCGCCAGAACGCACATTTACAAGTGACAAGCCACATATCGTGCAAGCCGTGATTGCGGGTGCAGGTCATATGAGCATGTATGAAGCTCCTGAAGAATTAATTCAGGTCATTAAACAATTTATGGCTGGATTATCGAAGTAATTGATGAAGTGATTTATGTTGATATAATTAGAATATAGTTTGGTTCCTGGATGATTCAACCTCTTGTGGAGGAGGAGTACCCAGTTCCATTTCAACCGAGCCCCTGCCACGTCCCTTTGGGATAGGCAGGGGTTTAGTGTGTTCATGGCCAGAGCAAAGACACGTGTGTCTTGTTTTTGGCTTTTTGTCATGGCATGAATTAAAATAAATATAAAGGAACGATATGAGAACGATTGAATGTATAGGGTCGAATGATGAGGGGGCATACAGCATGTTCAGAAAAGATTATCTGCTCCGTATGATGGAGGAAATGACTGAAGCAATAGGCAAAGTGTTCACGCTCAAACAGCAGCGTAAGCACACCGAGGCATTGTCTGAACTGGATGAGCTGATGCGCAGGCAGTTTGGGTTGAACTTATCTCTACTGAACTCATTGCCAGCAGAGGATGTTATTGAAATGTTCCGTTTTCGCGGAATGATTGAGGTAGATAATCTGCAGCAAGCCGCGAGGCTGATTGAAGAAGAGGCTTACATCTATCAAGAGAAGGCCAAAGTGGAAGGTATCGATGATCAGGAGAGAATGGACGCAGAGGATGAGGCTGTCATTCGATTGATGAGATCACTTCATTTCTACCTGTATGCATTGAATCATGGCGCTAATCCCAAGTTGTTGGACGCACCGGAACGGGTGGAGGGTGTGTTGGGGCTTACGAAAGAATATGAACTTCCTGCTCGAACTGAAAGACAGCTTGCCCTGTATCGTGAACAACAAGGACATTACGACCAGGCAGAGAACAGTTGGTACAGGCTGTTACAGCTTGGTGCTGAATTCCCGGTGAGCTACCGAGATGATGTACAGGCATTCTATGAAAGGTTGAGCCCACTCACGGATGAACAACTGGAGCAGGGCGGTCTGCCACGGAACGAAGTTGAAGAGGGACTAGCTGAACTAAGTCGTAAAGAGATGAACTCATAAAATATGGATTGGATCAAGGCCTGTTACATGCCTTTACTTGGAGAGGGAACGGAATTGTGGTATGGTAACGGTTGACCAAACCAAATCGAAAGTGAGATGTACCCCGTGGATTCATTGCGAAAGCTTATACAAGACATCTTTGAACAGAATTCGCTGATTACAGCGACCTGGAGCCAGCTGCGCAGACGGGACAATGTCTCGTATACCAAAGTGCAAGTCAAGCCGGTGACACTGAAGAATCAGCTGCATTATCAATTTGCATTTCATTATAACAACAAAGTGCTGCACGAGAATTTGACTCCGGCTGAAGCGGCTGAGCGCATGACTTTGTTATGCGAAGAGACGTTTCGTCAAGGGCTGCTCTGTACGACCGAGGCAGACTATCAAATTTTGATCAGCAAAAAATATAAAGTATCCATTCTGACCAAATCTGCTTCCAAAACTGCGGTGGATCTGTCGCATAATCGCAAGAAGCAATATGTATTAGAAGAAGGCGTACCCGTATCGTTCCTCGTTGAACTTGGTATTATGAACGAAGAAGGTCGTGTGCTGGCCCGCAAGTATGACAAGTTCAGACAGATCAACCGTTTCCTCGAAATGGTGCAGGATGTCATACCACATCTGCCGGAAGGACGTCCACTGACCATCGTTGACTTTGGTTGTGGCAAGTCTTATCTGACATTTGCGTTATATCATTATCTGTCTGTACAACAACGGCGTTCACTCAAGATTATTGGGTTGGACTTGAAGGCAGATGTAATTGAACACTGTAATGATCTGGCTAATCGATTGCATTATGGCGATCTGAAGTTTCTGGTTGGAGACATCGCGGACTACGATGAATTGAATGAAGTGGATATGGTTGTCACGCTGCATGCCTGTGATACAGCTACCGATGCTGCTTTGGAGAAGGCAGTTCGTTGGGGGGCTTCTGTTATTCTGTCTGTTCCTTGCTGTCAGCATGAACTGTTTGACCAAGTAGAGGCTTCCGTGATGAATCCGTTGTTGTCCCATGGCATCCTCAAGGAACGTTTTTCCGCACTGGCTACGGATGGGATTCGTGCCAAGTTGCTTGATCTGATGGGATACAAGACACAATTGCTTGAATTCATCGATATGGAGAATACGCCTAAAAACATATTGATTCGTGCTGTTCGCGGTCAGGCTGGCGAAGTGACGGAGATGTGGAATGAATACACAGCTTTCCGTGATTTCATTCATGCTGATCCATATTTGGAGCGGGCTTGTGCCGATTTGCTTCCTGGCGATGGCAAGCAGGCCAACGGGAAATCAAAATCGAGCAAAGAAACCGTTCAAGATTCCGCAAATTGCGACCTTTGCTGAGTGTGCCAACGCCAATCCAGGGACATACTGCAATTAGGGTCCCTGAATGTAAAATGATATTCTATGCACATACTTCGTAGCAATCAACATTATAACTTTCAGATGTATATCAGGCAGAAGGACCCGTTATCGGGATCTTCTGTCTTTTTGTTATGCATATGGAGTGCTGGAAGGAAGGAGGGTGTATAAGGATGAAGAATAGGACAATGCATAAGGGAGTTGTAAGGTATAGACGAGGGTATGCGGCGAATGAGGAAGTGATGGAACAGGCGTTTGAAGGGTCTCACCATGCAAATGGTACAGAATCTGTAGATAACAGGGACTTATGTAATGGGGACAATAAGGGTAGTAAAGATAGTACATATAATAGGGAAGATACATACAACAAAGATGATACGTATAAAAAAGATGATAAAAATAATCCAAATGGAGCTATTCAGACCGATGCATCAGGGGATTTTCCCCAAAGTTTGAGGTGTAAACGTTATTCAGGATCTGGGTGGACTGTTGGGTTGGGCATACTCTCCATTGTCTTGCTGCTTGCAGGATGTCTAAGTCGGGGACTGTACTATTCGGCTGATCTGTATCCGGTCATTCTGATCGCAGGAGGAAGCATATTGATTATGTTTTTGCTTTTCCTTGTAGGTATTCGACTAGAGAAAGAGCAGGAGCAAGGAAGAAAACAAGTACCTCTGTCACCGGTACATTGGCTAGGGAACAATGAACGAATGGTTTGGCGAATGATTCGAATCCCGGGAATATTGCGGGTGTTGTGGCCGCTGGGGATGATGACATGTTTTGGGGTACATGCGTGGGCAGGCTCGGTGAGTAAACAGGGCAGCATGGATGAGATGCTGCGGTGGAGCCTGCTTGGGATGTTTACTCTGCTCACCGCAATACTGGCTGCGCGCACGAATGGTGCGCGTTGGTTAGCCTGCGGTTGGCAGATGGCAGGCGGCTTGCTTGTGCTAAGCGGCATCTTTGCCGTGTGCGGGATATTGCCGCTGCCCTTCGGGGTGATGCGGACTGCTGACCCCGAGATCAGCTCCGCCGGAGCAAGGCTCGGCGGATTATTGCAGTACCCGAATGCGTACGGTGCCATTGTTGGCATGTACGCATTGGAGCGGCTGACAGCCGCCGCGCGAGTCATAGCCCGGCCTGTGCCGGCCGGGCGACTCATCGCGGCAGTGCTGCCGCTCATGCCTGCGCAAGCCGCGCTCCTGCTGAGCGAGTCGCGCGGCGCTTGGCTGGCGACCGGCTGCGCCGCGGTCGCCGCCTTTGCTTTGCAGCGGCGCGGTGCCCGCCTGCCGCTGCTGCTGGCCATGGCCGCGCCACTGGCGTGCGCAGCCTGGCTATACCGCCAGCTGGCTGCTGCCCAGCTGGCGCCTGCACCCGTGCCCGGCCTGCTGGTACTGGCCGGGGCATGGGCAGCTGCGCTGCTCGGCACGCTGCTGCTGTGCCGTCTATGGCACAGCGACGCCGCCAAGGCTCCGCGCGCCGCTGCCCTGACGGCCATCGTGCTGGCGGGAGCCGCCGCCGCACTGATGGCCGTGGCCTCCACCGCCGATCGCCTCGCGGCGGGTGTCGGCACTGGGGTGTCCCGCCTACAGATGTGGCGGGACGCCCTCCAGCTGTGGACCGAGGCCGCATGGCTCGGCCACGGGGGAGATACATGGCGCAACATGTTCCGCGCCATTCAATCCTCGCCTTATGTCGGAGGCGAGGTCCACAACGGCCTGCTCGATCTCGCCCTGGACACGGGCATGATCGGCATCGTGCTTGTCGCAGGGTGGTTTCTCCTCACCCTGCGAAGCATCTTTCATTTTGCACCGCAGCTCTTTCCCTCCGTTTTTGTTTTTGGCCTGCATGGGGCGATGGACTTTGACTGGAGCTTTACACTATTTTGGATGCTCTTCATCTGGCTCGGTGCCTGGGCAGTCGCATTGAAGACGGAAACAGAGGGGGTCCAGCGATCCAGCGTAACTGTGAAATACACTCCTGTCAGATCCAAATCGGGATCTAAATTGAGATCTAAATCCAGATCTAAATCCAGATCTCTTTTCTTGCGATATTTATCAACCCAATCCCACCCATCAGCTGTCCCGATGCGTTCCTTCTTTCATATTTTTCAGCGAGTAACTGCTCGGCTAATAAGGGTATCCACAGTGATGATCATCCTTTTCTGGATTGGTGGAACAGTCTGGTTGACCTCTCGATATGCCGTAGCAGAAGTGCAGTACCGTCAGGCGATGTCTGAACCGGATGGCACTCCAGCACAGAAGGTGCATCTTATGGCTGCTCTTCAGTCTAACCCGAATCGGGCGGATATCGTGATATCCTTTGCGCGAACGCTCCCGGGACGAGAAGCAGAAACACTCCTTTTAAACAGCTTGTCCCATTCCCCGATGCACCCTCAGATTTACATCGAACTGGGACGATTGGCAGCCCAATTCGACGAAGGACAGCAAGCTGGAGAATATTTTGAACAAGCGATCACATTGAATCGGTATGATGGCATTGGCCAATCCACGGCTTTGTATTGGATGGAGCAGGCAACGCGGCGGGAATGGAAGGCAGGATTCACGGATCGAGCCCGACAGACTGCCGCCGCTGGTGTACAGATGTATGAACGGTATCAACTGTTGGCTGAGGAAGTGGAAGCAGGAAACGTTCGCAATGATCGTCGTTTTGTACTGGAAGAACATGCTCCAGGCTATGGAGAGAACCTGCGCAGGCTTGCTTCGGGTTCTTCTCCTCCGTTCACTCCAGAGTTGACCAAGCGGAGCCCTTGAATCACTGCTGGATCTTGACGTTTACCCAAGCTATATGATGATGGATGTCAGCGTTTAAAAAGTCTTGGAGTCCAAGCTGGCTGCTCCTCGCGGATGGGTATGCGCTTTTCTAAGGAACACAGGACGTCTTATTTGGCCTTTAGCTCCTCCTTTTAAATTGTAAGGAACATCAGACACGTTATTTCCGGAAATTCCCTAACAAAAACCCTATAAAAGTCCAAAAATTCCGATATAACGTGTCTCAGATTCCTTAGATTTCTAAGAGTGCTTCAAATCCTTGAATAAGACGCCTCAGATTCGTTACCGCTCATGGGCATGAGTATGAGTATGAGTTATGAGCATTAGCATGAAAATATAATCCCAGCTTATGTTCATGCTCCCCATGGTGGTCGGCTCCATGCTCTGCTCGATCCGCAAGCCAGAGGACGACCCTGAACTCCGGCCAGAGCGAAGCTTTACATCATAAGTGAGCAATTCGCATTTATGTGGTCTCTATCGCTTGCTCGTACGTGAAGGGGGCATTAACATCACACGTTAAGGACACAGTGCCCGTGCCCTCACCCGTTCTTAACATGTTCAGATTCGCTTAAGATTCGCTTCAGCTTTGCTGCGTCTTTCAGTAGGTTTGAAGACACAGCTATCTGCCTCATTCCTCCATAATCTACAGACGATAACCGCCAAATGCGTGCTGAAACGCATCTTTTAATGGTTCAACGTCTACTTCCCACATCGCGGCGATCTCTGCACTGACATCCTTGTTCCACCACTCACATAATTTCTTGCGGTTATCGCGATTCTCCCCAATCCAGAGCAGATTTGTGATCACTTTACCGTAATAATATTCTTCCGCCTGTTTCATCCGTTCGGGAGAGACATATACTTTTAGCCTTTTGGCTGTCCGGTACAATTCCTTGCTGCATGCTCTGCGAATTCCTCTGGCGGAAGGAAGGTTTTGACCAGATTGCGTATGTTTGACCGGCGGAGAACCGGGTATTGACTTGTGTGACATCTTCTCACGCTCCTCTCCCCATACCATATGCGGACTGCTGCGAACGGGACACTATCCCAACCTCGTGAAGTAGCAACGTCCACAGCCCTGTGATAAAATAGGGACGAACATCCATGGTGCGGAGGGGCACCGCCAATCAGGATGGAGAAAGAGGGTTGAGATGGACTTTATTCATAACCTTGTTGGCCAATTGTTCGATTGGATTCAAAGTCTTGGGTACTTTGGAATCATGCTTGGATTAATGTTGGAAGTATCCCAAGCGAAATTGTGCTGGCGTATGGAGGTTTTCTCGTTTCACAAGGTAATATCAACTTCTTCGGTGCTATGATTTTTGGTACGGTGGGCGGTGTGATTGCCCAGTTATTTATTTACTGGATTGGCCGTTATGGCGGCAGACCTGTACTTGAACGCTACGGTAAATACATACTCATCCAGAAAAAACACATCGACCATTCCGAGGAGTGGTTCCGCAAGTATGGTACAGGTGTCATTTTCACGGCTCGTTTTGTTCCGGTGGTAAGACATGCAATCTCCATCCCGGCTGGCATCACGAAAATGCACACAGGCAAATTCATCTTGCTTACTACACTCGCTGTTATACCTTGGACTGCATTGTTTATATATTTAGGGATGATTCTTGGAGATCAATGGAAGCATATTGATGAGAAAGCGGCACCATATGTTATGCCTATTTTGCTTGTCGCTCTCGCCCTTATGATCGTTTATGTACTTATTAAATGGATGAATGTTCGTAAAAAGAAAGGAAGTGTCTAGTCATGGGTAAACCCAACTTGTCTCACAAATTCGGTAAAGGTCTTCCACCGAAAGATTTTATCGAGTATGACCAAGAACCAAAGTGAATTCCAGGCCAACTATGATAGCTTTACTTGGTCGAACGAAGAGGATCGTGAGTTCTTTGAGAGCCTGAACCATCGCGATGATCTGCGTGTGTTAATTCTGGCTGCTGACTGGTGCGGGGATGTTGTCCGTAATATTCCGGTTGTGTTCCAGGCGCTTGAAATCTCAGGAATTCCAACAGAAGTTCTGATTATGGAGAACCATCCGGAAGTGATGGATGAGTTCCTGACGATGGGTGGCCGTTCCGTGCCAGTCGTTATTTTTGCAGATACAGGTGGTCATGTGTTAGGTCAGTGGGGACCTCGTCCGCAGCATGTACAGGAAGTCATGATTGAATTCAAACGCCTTAATCCGGATCGTGAAGCAGCAGATTATCAAGAAAATTTGGCTGTAGCGCGTCAAGAGATTGGTAAACGTTATGGGGAAGGAACGGAGTCACATGCGGCCATTATCCGTGAGCTGCGTGAACTGATTTCGGGTTACTAAGCCGATATGCTTAACATTCGTACGTTTACACTAGGCCCGCTTCAGACCAACGCGTATCTTCTACAAGGAGATGATCCGGGCAAAGCCGTCATTATCGATCCAGGCATGAATCCAGGGCCGCTGCTTAAGGCGATCCAAGACTTGGAGATCGAAGCCATTCTCCTCACTCATGCTCACTTTGATCATATGGGCGGGGTAGATGAGATCCGTAAATTGAAGGGATGTCCCGTTTATCTTCATGACTTGGAGAGTGACTGGCTGACCACCCCGAAATTAAATGGATCTTTGAATTGGCCACAGGCGACACCACCGCTTTCGACAGATCCTGCTGAATATGCCATGGACGAAGGGCAGAAGCTGAATCTGATTGGTCATACGTTTAAAGTGTTCCATACACCTGGACATTCACCAGGCAGTGTAAGTTTGCTTTGTGATAACGACCTGTTTGCCGGTGATGTGCTGTTCCGCATGGGTGTGGGAAGAACGGACCTGACAGGAGGGCGTGAACGGGATCTGATTGATTCAATCCAGAACAAGCTTTACACCTTTGCTGATGAAGTGAAAGTATATCCAGGTCATGGTCCCAAAACGACCATTGGTTATGAGAAACAGAACAATCCTTACGTGTCCGCAAGATAATCCGACATGATATGTGAAGAAAGTCTGGACAAGTGACAACTTTTTCATTAGAATAGCAATTAGTTGTTACAAGCGTTAAGGCATCATCTAACTGAAGCATTACCAAGAAACACCCAACCTCGCGAAGCACGCAGACTGTGGTCTATACCCGGTTTGCGTTCTTTTTTTGTTTTCAGCCCCTTTTTATCACAGAATTAGCCCTTTTTTACGCTACATAGAGATGCAAGATGCGCTTCATCGCAAGCCAGTTTTAGACCAATAGCAAGTACAGATTGATTTAGAAATGATGAGTTTAAGAAAAATAGTATATAAGTTGAACTAATCATTTACACAATAACGGAGAGGACAGAAAAAAACTGAAAAAGCGAAGCTACGAGCTTTCTGAAAGAAAGCTACTCCGAAAGCATACACTTCGCCTAAAAGCTTTCTGAAAGAAAGCTGCATCGGAAGCATACGCTATCACCGGATTTTCACTTTAAGAAAAGGGAATCAAAAAATCTGGGGATAACAGCGATTGGAAGGTTATTCTGTCATCGTAGTGTCAGTGTAAATAATCTTTAGTTCAACTTATATAGATCATGAGAGTGGGGAATATCAAAGTGGAGAAAACAAGAGTTATTCCGTTGAATCAGCGTGTCGAGTATCCGATCATTGAAGAAAACCGTCGCATATTGGAAAGTGGGAAAAGAGAAACAGGTACTGAGCGAGCTTTAATACATAACCCTAGCGTGACCAATGAAGTGGTGAAGTCTCAGCAGAATATATGGACAAGCCGTGTTTTAAGAAACGGAGCCCGCAACCAACCGTGGTTCGACAAGCTGCAAGATTACCGGAATCAAGTCTGATTGCCCGGGAAATTGTCGGGTTTAATTTTTTTTTTGATTTCATTGAACGTTTTTGCAGAGCCTGTCGTATTAACTCCAGATTGAACGGGAAGCAGGTGATTTCATGATAAAGGTAGCTGAGCTGGAAGAGGTACGCAGAGCAGTATCGGGAGACGATAGCGCACTCGCAGCGTTGTTGCAACGTCACTACACGTTTGTGTATAAGTATCTTGTGAAAGTGACAATGGACGCTAACCTCGCAGAAGAGACGGTGCAAGATACGATGATTCGTTGTATGGAAAATATCCATCGATATGATGGCACGTCTGCCTTTTCATCATGGATGATCACCATTGCGACCCGCATCTATATCGATAAGACAAGACGTAAGAAGAGAGAACAGAACTGGCTTGCTCTCATTCGGGATCAGGCTGTACGTCGATTCCGCTGGCAGCTTGAGATTCGGAATGAAGAATGGACAGATGTCATGGATGCGATGACAAGACTGACACCCGAACATCGTGTTGCAGTGTTACTGAAGCATTATTATGGATACGGGTATGACGAGATCGGGGAAATGCTGGATATTCCTGCGGGAACGGTGAAGTCACGCACAGCTTATGGTCTCCGTCAGTTAAGAAAGGAGCTGGAATAAGGATGAGCAGATCAGACGATGCACAAGAACAAGAAGTTGTGGAACGATTGCAGCAACACATGAAAGTGCTGGATGATGCATTTGATCCGACAAGTATTCCTTCTTTGGGTGCACTTGAAGCCCAAGTCAGGGAACGGAGACAGATTAGACGTCGAGCCAATTGGATTGAGATGATATGTTTCTGGTTGGTTGGATTACTTGCCATTACCTTCGGGGCATTATTTTTCGTATCTGCTCCAGCTCTTTATCTGGGAATCCAGGCACTTGGTACAGCTGTCGCGGTGATTTTGGCTGTGATCTGGGCCGGACGGCGCCGGAAGGAGGTTCGTCATGAATAAAATACATTATTCATTGGATGAGATTTCTCCACTGTGGCTTACATTGCTTGGCATTTTTCTTCTGGTTCAGGGCACATGGATCTTTCAGGACGCACGCAGACGTGGACGTTTCCCTTGGTTATGGGGATTATGGGGAATCACAGGATTTCCCACGCCGCTTATAATATATTGGTTTGTCGTGATTCGATCACAGCGCAAGCCAGGTGTACGGAAACAGAAATAACATCATTTTAAAAATGGAAAAAAGATTTTGCACAAATATGTTGTTTAATTCTAGTATTCCTAGACATCGTTATTCTTTTCTAGTAGACTATACAAATAAATATTAATGATAGACTACCAGGAGGTTAGACGATGCTGCGATTAGGAGAGAAGGTTGTCATCGTCGCGGATGCGTTTGAGCAGAATCTTCCTGTGGGGGAATATGGTTTCATCATCGCTTATGACCGGAATCCGGACAATGCGTTCGATTACGTGCTTCGAGTGCCGCAGGTGAACCGGAACTTTTTTGTTCCATCCGGCGACGTCGATCTGGAAGAGGTTCTGCTGAAGCAGGAAGCTGAGCGGGTCGAGCGAGAAGCGTTGATAGATTACGCCCTTGCGACACACAATGAGAAGCTGTTTCATCATCTGATGAACGGAGATTTTCAAGCTGTGGAAGAGGAAGAGGAAACCGCGAACGATGTTATGTCACAGGCGGATTTTATAAAGCAGGTTAATCTGCGTGCATGGATTTAGAATTTTAAGAGTCGGCTGATGCCGGCTCTTTTTTATTATGGCTTTAGCCAGTTGAGTGCGTGAAACGCACGATACAAAAAACCACCCGCTATGCGGGTGGAGGGATCGAGGGTTTGACCACCAAGACCATTCCGATAAAATTGAGATGTTCAGGCTCAAAAGAAAGGAATGGTCTTAGATGGCAAACAAGAGCTATAGCCTAGCTCACACAAAGTGGATGTGCAAATACCACATTGTATTTACCCCGAAGTATAGACGGAAAGAAATCTATAATCAAGTGAGAAAAGATTTAATCGAAATTTTCAAACGTCTGTGTAAGTACAAGGGAGTAGAAATTATAGAAGGTCACATGATGCCCGATCATGTTCACATGTTGGTAGCGATTCCACCGAAAATGGCAGTCTCCACGTTCATGGGATATCTAAAGGGAAAAAGTTCACTAATGATATTCGAGAAGCATGCCCAGCTCAAGTATAAATACAGCAATCGAAAGTTTTGGGCAGAAGGGTACTATGTGAGTACAGTAGGCTTAAATGAAGCAACAGTAAGAAAGTATATTCGTGAGCAAGAAGCACATGATCAGGCGGTAGATAAGCTGAGTGTAAAAGAATACGAAGATCCATTCAGCAGTAATCGAAGCAAAAAGAAGTAAAACCAGTTTAACTGGTAAGTGAAAGAGGCAAATAACACTGAGCCTGAACAGCCCTGCTGTCAGGCTAGCGTCTTTAGGCGCAGTTTGGCAACAGGGGGTTATACCCCAAGAGCAAACCACCCGTTGGACGGGTGGTCCTGATTTTATAAGTTTGATTTTAGCTTCCCGGAAGCCTGTCAGGTCATTTGCATTGAATTGTCGAACTATCTCACCTATAATGAAAAAAGTTATCTTGAGACTTTAGCCCGTTAAACGAGCGATTCGTTTCAGGTCGTTTCGGGAATCAGAACGAATGAAGGAGGCATCCGCTAATGAGTATTTCGAATAATGACGTTCAGCATGTGGCCAAGCTGGCCCGGCTCAACTTGACTGCTGAAGAAGAACAGACCCTGACAGGTCAGCTGAACGCGATTTTAAAATATGCAGAAAAGCTGAATGAGCTGGATACAGAAGACATCGAGCCCACCACTCACGTTCTGCACGTAAGCAATGTTATGCGTGAAGATGAGACCAAAGAAAGCCTGTCGATTGAACAGGTGATGCGCAATGCACCGGAAGAAGAAGACGGGCAGTTTAAAGTGCCTGCAGTAATGGAATAACGGATAACCGGAAGGAGGACAAAAACTGTGAGTTTATTTGAACAATCGTTGCCTGAGTTACATAACAAGCTGCATGCCAAAGAGCTGTCGGTCAGCGATTTGGTGGATCAGGCGTATCAGAACATTGGCGCGCATGACGATAAAGTTAAGGCATATTTGGCACTGGATGAAGAACAAGCACGCGCTCGTGCACGTCAACTGGATGACCGTCTGGTTAGCGGCGAGGAGAAAGGTTTGCTTTTTGGTCTGCCTGTAGGCATTAAGGATAACATCGTTACGAACGGACTGCGCACGACGTGTGGTAGCCAATTCCTTCGTAATTTCGACCCGGTGTATGACGCGACAGTTGTCGAGAAATTGAAAGCTGCGGACACCGTAACTATTGGTAAACTCAACATGGACGAATTCGCCATGGGCGGCTCCAATGAGAATTCAAGTTTCTCCCCTGTACGTAATCCATGGGCACTTGATCGTGTTCCAGGAGGTTCCAGCGGTGGTTCGGCAGCAGCTGTAGCTGCGGGAGAAGCATACTTCACGCTTGGATCAGATACAGGTGGCTCCATCAGACAGCCTGCTTCGTATTGCGGTGTTGTTGGATTGAAGCCGACGTACGGACTTGTTTCCCGCTTTGGATTGGTTGCATTTGCATCATCCCTGGATCAGATTGGTCCTTTGACGAAAAATGTTGAAGATTCTGCTTATGTATTGCAAGCTATTGCTGGTTATGACGCCAAAGATTCGACATCTGCAAAAGTAGAAATCCCGGATTATTTGAGCGGACTGACAGGTGACGTCAAAGGGCTTCGCATTGCTGTTCCGAAGGAATACATCGGTGAAGGCGTAGATCCACAAGTGAAAGAGACGGTTTTGTCTGCATTGAAAGTTCTTGAAGGGCTCGGGGCAACATGGGAAGAAGTATCCCTTCCGCATACCGAATATGCGGTGGCTACGTATTACCTGCTGGCATCTTCAGAGGCTTCTTCCAACTTGGCTCGATTTGATGGTGTACGTTATGGCGTGCGTGCTGACAATCCGGATAACTTGCTGGATCTGTACCATCAGTCCCGCAGTCAAGGCTTTGGTCCGGAAGTGAAAACGTATCATGCTCGGAACGTATGCACTCAGCTCGGGTTACTATGATGCCTATTATCTGAAAGCACAGAAGGTACGTACATTGATCAAACAGGATTTCGACAATGTATTTGCCAAATATGATGTGATTATCGGACCAACTGCACCAACTACGGCGTTCAAACTGGGTTCACAGGTGGATGATCCACTTACGATGTATCTGAACGATATTTTGACTATTCCGGTTAACCTTGCTGGTGTACCTGCTGTTAGCATTCCATGTGGATTCTCGGATGGATTGCCTGTTGGTCTGCAGATTATCGGTAAAGCCTTTGATGAAACAACCGTATTGCGTGTAGCGCATGCGTTTGAACAAAATACAGAATTCCATAAGCAGCGTCCGCAGCTGTAGACTGCCCGGAACGGAGGAATATAGAAATGTCCGCATCTAAATATGAAACGGTCGTTGGACTTGAAGTCCACGTGGAGTTGCATACCAACTCCAAAATTTTCTGTGGCTGCTCCACAGCTTTTGGAGCTCCGCCGAATACGCATACCTGCCCGGTCTGTCTCGGACATCCGGGCGTACTGCCTGTACTGAATCGTCAGGCGGTAGACTATGCCATGAAGGCAGCGATGGCCCTGAATTGTACGATTGCTGATGTCAGCAAGTTTGACCGTAAAAACTACTTTTACCCCGATTCACCCAAAGCCTATCAGATCTCGCAATTCGATCAACCTATCGGTGAGAATGGCTGGATTGATATCGAAGTGAATGGTGAAACGAAACGAATCGGCATTACACGTCTTCACTTGGAAGAAGATGCAGGGAAGCTTACACATATCGATGGCGGATACGCGTCTTTGGTGGACTTTAACCGTGTCGGTACTCCACTTGTGGAGATTGTATCCGAACCTGAGATTTCTTCTCCGGAAGAGGCACGTGCGTATCTTGAAAAAATGCGTGCAATCATGCAGTACTGTGATGTGTCGGACGTGAAGATGGAAGAAGGATCACTGCGTTGTGACGCCAACATCAGTTTGCGTCCACATGGACAGGAGAAGCTGGGAACAAGAGCCGAGCTGAAGAACATGAACTCCTTCCGTGGTGTTCAGCGTGGTCTGGAATATGAACAATACCGTCAGGCTGAGATTCTGGATGATGGCGGTGAAGTGGTTCAGGAGACGCGTCGCTGGGACGAAGCTCAAGGGAAAACACTGTCGATGCGTGGTAAGGAACAGGCGCATGACTATCGTTATTTCCCGGACCCGGATCTGGTGAATTTGCATATTGACGAAGCCTGGAAAGAGCGGATCAGAGCTACCATACCGGAGCTTCCAGACGAGCGCAAGGCGCGTTACACGGCTGATTATGGATTGCCTAGTTATGATGCAGAGGTTATTACCTCCTCCAAAGCTGTGGCAGATCTTTTTGAAGATAGTCTGAAATACACTCAGGATGCGAAGTCCGTATCCAACTGGATCATGGGCGACTTGCTGGGTTACCTGAATACGAGCAACCTTGAAGTGACTCAAGTTCCACTGACAGGTCAAGGCTTGGGTGAGATGATTGGCCTGCTTGAGAAGGGCACAATCAACAGCAAAATCGCCAAAACGGTATTCAAGGAAATGCTGGAGAGCGGCAAGCTTCCACAGCAGATCGTTGAAGAGAAGGGTCTTGTGCAGATTAGTGATGAAGGTGCCATTCTTGCCATCGTTGAGCAGGTTGTGGCGAATAATCCTCAATCCGTGGAAGACTATAAAGCTGGTAAACAAAAAGCCATTGGCTTCCTTGTTGGTCAGGTTATGAAAGAAAGTAAAGGCAAGGCGAATCCCGCTCTAGCCAACCAACTGCTTGCAGATGTACTGAACCGCTAATCCTTCCGGTGAGGCCGGACAGAAAGAGGCTCGTCCCTGTGACAGCCTCTTTTTGGTATTGATAGATACAAATGTATTTCGGACGGGGGAACGGATATGAACATTCAACCATTGTCACTGAGTGATCTGGAGACGTTGGGACAGTTATGGAGACTACAACATGTAGCTTATCGATTGGAAGCCGAAATCATCGGATTTCAGGAGATTCCTCCTTTGATGGATACGATGGAGACACTTCGGGATTGTGGAGAGAGTTTTTATGGCTGTATCCATGATGACGGAGAGCTTATCGGGGCTGTCGCTGTAGCGGAGGAAGAGGAGAATACACTGACCATTACACGAATGATGGTGCACCCGGATCACTTTCGCAAGGGAATTGCGGCATCTTTGATGACGTATGTGTTGGAACAGCATGCGGATCTTCCGCGTTATATCGTCTCCACAGGAACGTTGAATCAGCCCGCAGTGAATCTGTACACCAAATTTGGTTTTAATCCCGTGGAGGTCACACAGATTGCACCTGGAGTGGAATTAACGACTTTTCACAAGAATAAACTTTAATAATATTAACAACTTGAGGAGGAATACCGACTTTGGGCGATCCCTGGTTCATTGATGAGTGGCACATTTTATTACGATTATTGCTGGCTATGCTGCTTGGAGGGCTCGTAGGCCTGGAGCGGGAACGGTCCAATCATGCTGCCGGTTTGCGTACCCATATCCTGGTATGTCTTGGCTCTGCACTGATTATGATGTTGTCTGTTTATGGCTTTAAAGATTTTGCTAATGAATTAAACGTAAGGATTGATCCAGCGCGTCTGGCTACTGCTGTAATTACTGGTGTCGGATTCCTGGGAGCAGGGACAATTCTCTTCACGGGAAAATCCATTACCGGACTGACTACAGCAGCTTCAATCTGGGTTGTTGCAGCCATTGGGCTCGCAGCAGGTGCGGGATTCTTTTTTGCCTCTATCGTATCCACCGTTCTGGTATTGCTTAATCTCTGGGTATTTAACAAATTAGAGCTAAGGTATCTACGAGGGAACAAACTGCATGTAGTTACACTTCATACCTTGTCAGAACCCGGTTTTCTCGAACAACTGTCTTCATGTATGGAGCAGGAGAAGATCAAAATTCGTAAAATTACCGTGAATGAACAAGACTTGGCTTATGCAGAGATGGTGTCGGTTGAACGTAAAATTGAGATTGTGTTACATGTTCAGGTACCGCATGATTTCCAAACGGTAGGCTTGGTATCCAAGTTAAGACAATGGGAACACGTTACCAAGGTGTCGATCGAATAATGAATTACAACCCTCCCCAGGCCAGTAGTGCCGGAGGGTTTTTGGTCATATCCATATTTCTTCCAGTTACTCTCCTTGCTCTTTAGGGTACTATCTAACCAAATGCATGAAGAGCGGAAGGTCAGATCAGAAGAGAGGAGTATGTTATGAAACGGAGACGTCAATTGAACCAAAAGACTCGTACAGTTCAGACCAAACCGGTCAGAAATCGGACTCACAAGTTTATTGCGGGATTACTGAGTGCCATTATTCCTGGTCTGGGTCATATTTATCTGAGATTGTACATGAGGGGTTTGACCTTTATGCTGCTTGTTTTGCTTGATCTGTCAGCAGTGTTGTACTTCTCATCCATTGGTATACAGATCAATGTGCCATTGCTCATCTTGCTGGCTTTGTGTATTCCGGTTATTTACTTTTACAATGTATATGATGTGTTGCAATCTGCAGATTGGGTCATGATGCGCAGACGTAGAGCCGTAACCCAGGCAACTTCGGACAAGCCGATAACCAATGAACGTTCTACACGAGATGCAATGATGGTCTGGGAGAGAGGCATATCGTTTGGATTACTTCTCATTGTGGGAGGATCTTTAATGGTACTTTTTTTCCGCAAACCACGTTGGTTTCAAGAGCTTCTCGCCATGTACGGCGGATATTCATTTGCGGTTCTCATGATCGTAGGCGGTTTGCTTCTGTTTGGTCGTGAGTTCTGGGTGATGTTGAACAAGAAAAAAATGTAGTGGAAACGATACAAGGAGGGAACGTGATGAACCGTAAAGTCCGGGTTGGCCGCTATACGGCTGCCGCCTTAATCATAGCGGTCGGTGTGCTGTTGATTTTGGATAAACGGTGGGGAACTGACTACGTATATGAGATGGTGGACTGGTGGCCATTTTTGCTCGTTGTTTTGGGTGTTGAATATATTGTGCTGTTCCTGTGGACACGCAGAAGAAACAAGGTGCAATCGGATAACCCGAGCAATCCTGATGAGCAAATCAAAGTACGCTTCAGACCCGATGCCAAAGGCATTCTAACCTCACTGATTTTGGCAGCTTCCGTATTTATCGTCACCGAGCAGGATCACTACATGCACTTATGGAATAGAGTGAGTCTAAATCTCGGAGCGGCATCCATGGACTATAGTCAAGCGGCAGGATATATGGAGGATAAGGGCACGATTCGTGTACCTGTTCGCATGGATACGTCAGATCTGGTGGTCGAAGGTGTTAACGGAGATATCTCGGTACAACGCGGAGATACGATACGGATGAGATTGAAGTACGGACGGTGATCTGGGTAGATCAGACGACGGAAGTACAGGCAAAGGCCGTTGCAGCAGCCTCTTTTGTAGAGGCCGATGGTACAAAAGTGATTTATATCAAAGCTACAGGCAAGACGTATGGAGACAATGAAAAAACGCAGCCACGGATGAATCTTACCATTACGATCCCGGATGATCGTCGTTTTAATCTGGATATTCGAACTTCCAATGGAGCCATATTATTAAACCGTCCGGAAGCCATTAGTACCATACTGGCTGAAACGGGTAACGGACGTATCCGGATTACCAATGCTGTTGGAGATATCTCCGGGAAAACGTTGAACGGGGATGTCATTGTAGCCAACGCCATTGGTAATGTCGATCTGGACAGTAACCGTGGAGATATGAAGGCTCGCGGTATTTCCGGCGATGTAGATCTTGCTACACAAGTGGGAAGTATCAGTATTGCGGACTCCGTTGGTGAATTCATCGCAGAGACACGCAACGGCAATATTACGCTGGATGGAGCCAATCTGGGAATCAAAGCCCAATCACTTAATGGCAGTATTAACATCGTATCTACCAAAGTCGGAGGGGACTGGGATGTGTACAGTGCGGTGGGAGCCATTAACGTATTACTTCCTGATCGTGGAGACTACAGTCTTGCGGGTTCCAGCAGTTATGGAGATCTAAGTACGGATCTGCCGTTCAAAGTACAGAATAAAACCATAGAAGGCCAGCTCGGTGAGGGCGAGTACAGGGTGAAAATTGAAGGCAACAGTGATCTCACCATTCAGAGTAACCCGGCTGTATCTACGCCTGAAACAGTTACACCTGATTCTGAAGATACGGCTGAGAATCTGGAACAGACTACCGAGGACGGACCAAATTCCCAGGAGGATTCTACAGAGGTTCCTTGACTGCCGCGTTGACAATAAACTTGTAATCGCCGTACAATAAATGTACACTGGCAAGATTACACGGCATGAAAGATGGATTGTCGTTCTTAATGGCCGGGAATCAACTCTGAGCGAGGAGACAGTAACTTACTCTTCACCAGAGAATGAAAGGTAAGGCGGTGGGTTTTATGGCAACACGTGTCCAACATGCGTTGGAGCATCTGAAAACGACCGGTGTCCGTATTACACCCCAGCGTCATGCCATATTGAACTATCTGATGGAATCCATGGGGCATCCGACAGCCGATGAAATTTACCGAGCCCTTGAACCCCAATTTCCCAGTATGAGCGTGGCAACGGTATATAATAATTTGAAGATGTTTCTGGAAGCTGGCATGGTCCGGGAATTGACATACGGAGATAATTCAAGTCGCTTCGATGCCAATGTGACGGATCATTATCATGTTATCTGTGATCAATGCGGCAAGATTGAAGACTTCAGCTATCCTTCACTCAAAAGTGTAGAGCTTCAGGCGGAGTCTAGTACAGGATTCGAAGTACACGGTCACCGATTGGAAGTATATGGCGTTTGCAAAAGTTGCAGGGATTAAGAGAGTTGAATTACAATATTAACGTGCAGAATTCAGTATGGATTCTTCACGTTTTTTTAGCATTTATGCAAAATGCTCATCTTTATAACAACTTATGCGCACATCCTTATGATCAGCATAATTAACGGAGGTAGACGTTTGGGTAGAAAAAGCAGATATACACGTCAGAAGCGACGTTCATTTTGGCCCGGTTTTCTCGGGGCTTGTCTGATCGCCGGGGGGCTTACTGGCTTATAACAAATGTATGGTTGAACCAGACCCATGAAGACCCCGACTGGGTAGGAAGAAGCCAGCCTATTTTTGTAGATGGCCAACTGATGGATGGAGACGCTCTGGGTACAGGAGATCAACTCAAGTTGCCTGTAGATGTGCTGCAAGAAGCAGTTGATGCGGGAATACGTTATGAACCAGAGTCGGGTGATATCATTATTGCCTCCCCTCAGCGAGTTCTTCATATGAAAGAGGACAGTACACAAGCAGAACTTAATCACAAGGATTATCCTATGACGGTTAAGCCTGAGGTTAAGGATGGAGAAGCATACATTCCACTCAAACCTTTGAAGGAAGTGTACGGCATCACCATACAGGAGGATTCGGTAACAGGTGCTGTACTGCTGATGCGTGGAGGAGACACGATACAATATGCAGAGGTTGATACGTTGTCATCCAAAGCGGACAAGACCGTGCCGTTATATAAACGTGGGGGAGAATCCTCACCAATCATTGCCGATATGGAAAAGGATGCAAGGGTACGTGTATGGCAGACGGGTGATAAACAGAGTTTTGTCCAACTCGATAATGGATATGCCGGATATGTAGATAATGATTATATTGTCCTCACCGAGAAAAAGAAGGTGGACTTGCCCAAGTATACGCTGACTGCAGCAGAGAAGAAGTGGCAGAATAAACCGGTAAATCTGGTTTGGGAAGCCGTGTACAATCGTCAGCCTGATGTGGGCTCTATCGGTAAAATGCCTGGTGTGAATGTGGTCAGCCCCACATGGTTTCATATTACGGATGGACAGGGCACTGTGAAAAGCAAGGGGAACCAAGCTTATGTGAACTGGGCTCACCGTTCGGGTATGGAAGTATGGGGACTCATGGATAACAGCTTTGATCCGGACGTTACCAAAGAAGCTGTAGCTTCTTACGAGACACGCACGCATATTATTGAGCAGATGTTAGAGTATGCACAGACGTATCAACTGGATGGTATCAACATCGACTTTGAGAACGTGTATACCGATGACGGGCCGAATATTACGCAGTTTGTGCGCGAGATCAAGGCGATGGCTCGTATACATGGATTGATGTTATCAATCGATGTAACACCAAAATCGAACAGTGAGATGTGGTCTGCCTTTCTGGATCGCCGTGCATTAGGTTCTTTTGCAGACTATGTTATTGTGATGGCTTATGATGAACATTGGGCGGCCAGTCCTAAGGCAGGTTCGGTTGCATCTCTGCCTTGGACCGAGGCTTCCATGAGACGCATACTTGAGGAGGATGAAGTCCCTTCTAACAAGTTGATCATGGCGGTTCCGCTCTATACCCGGATATGGACGGAAGAGACGAATGATCAGGGTGAGGTTAAAGTGTCTTCCAAAGCGGTGGGCATGAATACCATCGTGGAGCTGATCCAAGAGAAGAAACTCAAACCTGAACTGGATCAGGCAAGTGGACAGAACTATGTGGAATATAAGGAAGACGGAGCTACCAAGAAAATATGGATCGAAGATGCCGTGTCCCTTCAGGCGCGGGTGGATTTGATTGCTTCGTTGAATCTGGGCGGAGTAGCAGCATGGAATCGGAGTTTTGCTAATGCTTCTGCATGGGAGGTATTGAAGCAGGCCGGTTACCAGAAATAATTTACTCGAACTCAGAGTGTCTGCTTGGTTCAATTTGTTTTCGCTAAGCTCAAAGTTTCTCCTTGGATACCATCATACGTACAGTCTACCGTTTTATTGGTCGTAGAACTTATAACATAATTTCATATCTTAGCTATTGATAACAGCAACAAGGGCTTACTTATAAGCCAAGTCCAAAAAGGTCCGGTAAACATACCGGGCCTTTTTTTGTTCTTCAATGAAATTAAGGTAAAACATTTAACGTTGGAGATCATTTTGTGCTAACCATCGGTGGGGGAGCTTGTGTAGAAGGCGCTTTCAGTTGTTGACTGGTCATATTGGCCTTATTAGGGTCTAGGGTGAGGATGGTATGACAGAACATACAACGATCCGTTTTGCCAAGCATTTTGGTTAACTTCCCGCATTCCGGACAGTCGACTTGTACTGCGCTGGTGGAGAGCATACCCGCCCAGAAATAAATGGCTAGACTGGCCATCATGGCAATCAGTCCGATGACAAGTCCTACAGCTGCGAATACCTTGCCTGCATGTCCCCAGAATACAATCCCGGCTGTTCCCAGTATCATTAGGCCCATACCTAGCATGGTCAGTAGTAATCCCCAAGTGCGAAAAGCATTAATTTTTGCTGATTTAAAAATCATGAAAAATGCTCCTATCGTATGAGTAGTATTGGACCTGGAAAAGAAGGAAACTTCAGTCTGGATGTAGAATTACATTATAACTGACTTGGCGCTTATCTGCCATGAAATGTATGGAGGGAATCGTGGAATTAAAGAACCTTGCTTTTTTGTCCGAACAGTCGGAAGAGACAGGGGCAGTTGGGGCTATCGCTTATTCCCACCCGGGAGAGCGATTCCACGGCTCCCTAATTCAAGATTTCGAATTATTAGTACTTGTTGTTCATAATGATGATCAATTGAAGTCGGCGGTGGGACATTACAGATATGGTGATCTTCGTTATCAGATGATCTATGCGAGCCGTCATGAATTAAAGAGTAGTGTAGTAACCGGGAATCATAATAATCTCACCCAGTGTCTGATTGAAGGTGAGATTATCTGGGAAGCGGATAGCGCCTTAAGTGATTTGCGAGAAGAACTGTCTACCTTTGGGGCAGAATTGCGTGAGCAGAAGCTGCTTCATGAATTCACCAGTTTCTTGAGAATGTATGTGGAGGCCAAACGTCATATTCAGGAAGGTCATGTTGTAGACGCCTACTACAATGTATTAGAGGCTCTGGGGAACTGGGCAAGAATTGTATTGATTGAACAGGGGATATACCCGGATCATGCCGTCTGGACACATGTGCAGAATCTGGATCGCGCTTTATGGAAACTATATCAAGAGCTTACCGTAAGCTCGGAGACGCTGGAGCAGCGAGTAGAACTTGTCCTGCTTGCCTGTGAGTTTTCCGTAATGTCCAAAATGAGTGAATGCTCAGAACTGCTGCTGCGTGTGTTAAGAAGTCGCAAGGAGCCGTGGAGCATGAATGAACTTGTTCATCATCCGCAGTTAAGATTTGTTCGAGAAGATCTGCCTTTGGTTATACGTAAGCTGGTCTTTCGTTCTATTGTAAAAGAATCGGCAGGATGGCCATCGATCGAAGGAGAGGGTAGGGAAATTCGGTATTGGATTGAGGCATAACCTTCTCCAGAGGCCTGACATTATATTGATCACATAAGGGAGGGGAAACCTTCCTTTTTTGTTTGTTTAAAAATTTATAAAAAGAGGTTGACTCTGATTCACGATATATGATACATTATATTTCGTTCCTCAAACGAGATTATCGTCAACAAACGATAAATTCTTCAGAGGAAAAGTGAAGAACTAAAGCTTCAAAAAAAGAAATCAAAAATAGTTCTTGACGAAAACAAACGAAATGTGTTACATTATTTAAGTCGCCGCCGAAACTTGGTTGAGACGAAAAATAAGTGAAACAAATCATGTTTGATCTTTGAAAACTGAACAACGAGTGAGTAAACATTCTGCTTGCAGAATGAACGCAAAAGTTTGAAACGAGCCTTGGCTTGGATCGACTGGAGCACAATTGAGATTTTTAATCTCGTCAGATTCAAAATGAGCTTATCGCTCTTTTCAATACTTTATTGGAGAGTTTGATCCTGGCTCAGGACGAACGCTGGCGGCATGCCTAATACATGCAAGTCGAGCGGAGTTGATAGGAAGCTTGCTTTCTGATACTTAGCGGCGGACGGGTGAGTAACACGTAGGCAACCTGCCCTCAAGTTTGGGACAACTACCGGAAACGGTAGCTAATACCGAATAATTGTTTTCTTCGCCTGAAGGAAACTGGAAAGACGGAGCAATCTGTCACTTGGGGATGGGCCTGCGGCGCATTAGCTAGTTGGTGAGGTAACGGCTCACCAAGGCGACGATGCGTAGCCGACCTGAGAGGGTGATCGGCCACACTGGGACTGAGACACGGCCCAGACTCCTACGGGAGGCAGCAGTAGGGAATCTTCCGCAATGGGCGAAAGCCTGACGGAGCAATGCCGCGTGAGTGATGAAGGTTTTCGGATCGTAAAGCTCTGTTGCCAGGGAAGAACGCTTGGGAGAGTAACTGCTCTCAAGGTGACGGTACCTGAGAAGAAAGCCCCGGCTAACTACGTGCCAGCAGCCGCGGTAATACGTAGGGGGCAAGCGTTGTCCGGAATTATTGGGCGTAAAGCGCGCGCAGGCGGTCATTTAAGTCTGGTGTTTAATCCCGGGGCTCAACCCCGGATCGCACTGGAAACTGGGTGACTTGAGTGCAGAAGAGGAGAGTGGAATTCCACGTGTAGCGGTGAAATGCGTAGATATGTGGAGGAACACCAGTGGCGAAGGCGACTCTCTGGGCTGTAACTGACGCTGAGGCGCGAAAGCGTGGGGAGCAAACAGGATTAGATACCCTGGTAGTCCACGCCGTAAACGATGAGTGCTAGGTGTTAGGGGTTTCGATACCCTTGGTGCCGAAGTTAACACATTAAGCACTCCGCCTGGGGAGTACGGTCGCAAGACTGAAACTCAAAGGAATTGACGGGGACCCGCACAAGCAGTGGAGTATGTGGTTTAATTCGAAGCAACGCGAAGAACCTTACCAGGTCTTGACATCTGAATGACCGGTGCAGAGATGTACCTTTTCTTCGGAACATTCAAGACAGGTGGTGCATGGTTGTCGTCAGCTCGTGTCGTGAGATGTTGGGTTAAGTCCCGCAACGAGCGCAACCCTTATATTTAGTTGCCAGCACTTCGGGTGGGCACTCTAGATAGACTGCCGGTGACAAACCGGAGGAAGGTGGGGATGACGTCAAATCATCATGCCCCTTATGACCTGGGCTACACACGTACTACAATGGCCGGTACAACGGGCTGCGAAATCGCGAGATGGAGCCAATCCCAACAAAGCCGGTCTCAGTTCGGATTGCAGGCTGCAACTCGCCTGCATGAAGTCGGAATTGCTAGTAATCGCGGATCAGCATGCCGCGGTGAATACGTTCCCGGGTCTTGTACACACCGCCCGTCACACCACGAGAGTTTATAACACCCGAAGTCGGTGGGGTAACCGCAAGGAGCCAGCCGCCGAAGGTGGGATAGATGATTGGGGTGAAGTCGTAACAAGGTAGCCGTATCGGAAGGTGCGGCTGGATCACCTCCTTTCTATGGAGAATCGTTTCCTGCAACGGAAACATTCAAAACTGCAGCTTAGCTGCAAAACACTCACTCGTTGTTCGGTTTTGAGAGCTCAAACTCTCAAACAGCTTGCTTTTGCATGGAGCTTGTTCTTTGAAAACTAGATATCGAAACGAAACAAACGCGAATTAGAACATTCCTTTTTAGCTGAACTTGTGTTAAACAAGTTTTAATAAAAACGGTAGTTAAATTGCTTTTGCGATGGTATTGAATGGGAGCGACTTTTGGCTTTGCGTAAGCAAACCAAGGGAAGCGAGCAGTCAAAATCCGGAGCAATATGGTTAAGCTACTAAGAGCACACGGAGGATGCCTAGGCGCTAGGAGCCGATGAAGGACGTGGCGAACAACGAAACTGCCTCGGGGAGCTGTAAGCAAGCTTTGATCCGGGGGTGTCCGAATGGGGAAACCCAGCTGGGGTAATTTCCAGTTACTCACAACTGAATACATAGGTTGTGTAGAGGCATACCAGGGGAACTGAAACATCTAAGTACCCTGAGGAAGAGAAAACAATAGTGATTCCGTCAGTAGCGGCGAGCGAACGCGGAGAAGCCCAAACCAAAGAGCTTGCTCTTTGGGGTTGTGGGACGTCTCACATGGAGTTACAAAGGAACCGGTTAAGCGAAGAGGTCTGGAAAGGCCCGCCAAAGAAGGTAAAAGCCCTGTAGTTGAAAGTCTGTTCCCTCCGAGACGGATCCCGAGTAGTGCGGGGCACGTGAAACCCCGTATGAATCCGGCAGGACCATCTGCCAAGGCTAAATACTTCCTAGCGACCGATAGTGAAGCAGTACCGTGAGGGAAAGGTGAAAAGCACCCCGGAAGGGGAGTGAAATAGAACCTGAAACCGTGTGCTTACAAAAAGTCAGAGCCCGTTTTAGGGGTGATGGCGTGCCTTTTGTAGAATGAACCGGCGAGTTACGTTCCCGTGCAAGGTTAAGGTGAAGAGCCGGAGCCGCAGCGAAAGCGAGTCTGAATAGGGCGAATGAGTACGTGGACGTAGACCCGAAACCGGGTGATCTACCCCTGTCCAGGGTGAAGGTGCGGTAACACGCACTGGAGGCCCGAACCCACGCATGTTGAAAAATGCGGGGATGAGGTGGGGGTAGCGGAGAAATTCCAATCGAACTCGGAGATAGCTGGTTCTCCCCGAAATAGCTTTAGGGCTAGCCTCGGAAAACAGAGTCGTGGAGGTAGAGCACTGATTGGGTGCGGGGCCCGCAAGGGTTACCAAGCTCAGTCAAACTCCGAATGCCATAGACTTACTTCCGGGAGTCAGACAGTGAGTGCTAAGATCCATTGTCAAAAGGGAAACAGCCCAGACCATCAGCTAAGGTCCCCAAGTGTGTGTTAAGTGGGAAAGGATGTGGAGTTGCACAGACAACCAGGATGTTGGCTTAGAAGCAGCCATCATTGAAAGAGTGCGTAATAGCTCACTGGTCGAGTGACTCTGCGCCGAAAATGTAACGGGGCTAAACACACCACCGAAGCTATGGCTTGATGCTTTGCATCAGGGGTAGGGGAGCGTTGTATAAGGGTTGAAGGTGTACCGTAAGGAGCGCTGGACATTATACAAGTGAGAATGCCGGTATGAGTAACGAAAAGATCAGTGAGAATCTGATCCGCCGAAAGCCTAAGGGTTCCTGAGGAAGGCTCGTCCGCTCAGGGTAAGTCGGGACCTAAGGCGAGGCCGAAAGGCGTAGTCGAAGGACAACAGGTCGAAATTCCTGTACCACCGTAAGCCGTTATGAGCAATGGGGGGACGCAGTAGGGTAGTGACGCGGACTGATGGATGTCCGTCTAAGCAGTAAGGCTGATGTGTAGGCAAATCCGCACATTGTAAGGCTGAGCTGTGATGGGGAGCGAAAATTATAGTAGCGAAGGTCATGATCTCACACTGCCAAGAAAAGCCTCTAGCCAGGTGATGGTGCCCGTACCGCAAACCGACACAGGTAGGCGAGAAGAGTATTCTAAGGCGCGCGGAAGAACTCTCGTTAAGGAACTCGGCAAAATGACCCCGTAACTTCGGGAGAAGGGGTGCCCCGGTAGTGTGAATAGCACGAGGGGGCCGCAGTGAAAAGGCCCAAGCGACTGTTTAGCAAAAACACAGGTCTGTGCGAAGCCGTAAGGCGAAGTATACGGGCTGACGCCTGCCCGGTGCTGGAAGGTTAAGGGGAGTGGTTAGGGAGCAATCCCGAAGCTGTGAACCGAAGCCCCAGTAAACGGCGGCCGTAACTATAACGGTCCTAAGGTAGCGAAATTCCTTGTCAGGTAAATTCTGACCCGCACGAATGGCGTAACGACTTGGGCGCTGTCTCAACGAGAGATCCGGTGAAATTTTAATACCTGTGAAGATGCAGGTTACCCGCGACAAGACGGAAAGACCCCATGGAGCTTTACTGCAGCTTGATATTGAATTTGGGTACGATCTGTACAGGATAGGTGGGAGCCTTTGAAACGTGAGCGCCAGCTTGCGTGGAGGCAACGTTGGGATACCACCCTGATCGTATCTAGGTTCTAACCTGGTACCGTAATCCGGTGCGGGGACAGTGTCAGGTGGGCAGTTTGACTGGGGCGGTCGCCTCCTAAAGAGTAACGGAGGCGCCCAAAGGTTCCCTCAGAATGGTTGGAAATCATTCGAAGAGTGCAAAGGCATAAGGGAGCTTGACTGCGAGACCTACAAGTCGAGCAGGGACGAAAGTCGGGCTTAGTGATCCGGTGGTACCGCATGGAAGGGCCATCGCTCAACGGATAAAAGCTACCCTGGGGATAACAGGCTTATCTCCCCCAAGAGTCCACATCGACGGGGAGGTTTGGCACCTCGATGTCGGCTCATCGCATCCTGGGGCTGAAGTAGGTCCCAAGGGTTGGGCTGTTCGCCCATTAAAGCGGTACGCGAGCTGGGTTCAGAACGTCGTGAGACAGTTCGGTCCCTATCTGTCGTGGGCGTAGGAAATTTGAGAGGAGCTGTCCTTAGTACGAGAGGACCGGGATGGACGTACCGCTGGTGTACCAGTTGTTCCGCCAGGAGCACCGCTGGGTAGCTATGTACGGACGGGATAAACGCTGAAAGCATCTAAGCGTGAAGCCCCCTCAAGATGAGATTTCCCAGTATGTAAGACCCCTTGAAGACGACGAGGTAGATAGGCTGGGGGTGGAAGTGCAGCAATGCATGGAGCTGACCAGTACTAATCGGTCGAGGGCTTATCCAATAGCAAGTTGTAATTCGCATGTTTCGTTTCGAATCTAGTTTTCAGAGAACGATCTCTGAAGCATATTCCCTGATAGCTCAGTTGGTAGAGCACTCGACTGTTAATCGAGTTGTCACAGGTTCGAGCCCTGTTCGGGGAGCCATATGGAGAGGTGTCCGAGCTGGCCGAAGGAGCACGATTGGAAATCGTGTAGGCGTCACAAGCGTCTCGAGGGTTCGAATCCCTCTCTCTCCGCCATAATATTAAGGCCCGTTGGTCAAGGGGTTAAGACACCTCCCTTTCACGGAGGTAACAGGGGTTCGAATCCCCTACGGGTCATAATAACTTCAAAAAAAGAAGTTGATTTTTACAACAAGATTATGGTATGATCATAAATGTGTTGTTCGGAGGCTTAGCTCAGCTGGGAGAGCATCTGCCTTACAAGCAGAGGGTCGGGGGTTCGATCCCCTCAGCCTCCACCATATAAACTTTATAACGACGCGGGGTGGAGCAGCCCGGTAGCTCGTCGGGCTCATAACCCGAAGGCCGCAGGTTCAAATCCTGCCCCCGCAATTATACTTTCCTTTGAGAAAGTGATCTGGAACCGTGGTGTAGTTGGCCTAACATGCCTGCCTGTCACGCAGGAGATCGCGGGTTCGAATCCCGTCGGTTCCGCCATTTAATCTTTACATGAGGCAAACTGTTCACTACATCTGCTGTATGGCACTGATGCCCTATATAAAGTGTAAGGAATTAAGATTAGACTTTATTATGGCTCGGTAGCTCAGTCGGTAGAGCAGAGGACTGAAAATCCTCGTGTCGGCGGTTCGATTCCGTCCCGAGCCACCATTTTTAAAATAATTTAATATGCCGGTGTAGCTCAACTGGTAGAGCAACTGACTTGTAATCAGTAGGTTGGGGGTTCAAGTCCTCTCGCCGGCACCATGTAATCCTGGAGGATTAGCGAAGTGGCCAAACGCATCAGACTGTAAATCTGCTCCCGTACGGGTTCGGTGGTTCGAATCCATCATCCTCCACCAGTTTTTAGGGGCATAGTTTAAAGGTAGAACAACGGTCTCCAAAACCGTTGGTGTGGGTTCAATTCCTGCTGCCCCTGCCAATTAAATTTTTAGAAAATAACCTTTTATGGCGGTCGTGGCGAAGTGGTTAACGCACCGGTTTGTGGATCCGGCATTCGGGGGTTCAATTCCCCTCGATCGCCCCTTTGTTTTTTCATTTTTTTATTGGGGATTAGCCAAGCGGTAAGGCAACGGACTTTGACTCCGTCATGCATAGGTTCAAATCCTATATCCCCAGCCATTATGCGGACGTGGCTCAGCGGTAGAGCATCGCCTTGCCAAGGCGAGGGTCGCGGGTTCGATTCCCGTCGTCCGCTCCAAAATATGGCGCCATAGCCAAGTGGTAAGGCACAGCTCTGCAAAAGCTTTATCCCCAGTTCGAATCTGGGTGGCGCCTCCAGCATATGCCGGCGTGGCGGAATGGCAGACGCGCTCGACTCAAAATCGAGTGGGAAACCGTGGAGGTTCGAGTCCTCTCGCCGGTATATTGAATAGCCCTACATGTTGCTTATGCAATGTGTAGGGCTATTTTTATTTTATATGAAACGATTTATGTGCAGTAAGAAAATCTAGAGTAAGAGAAGATGGACGTTAATAAAGATTGACGTATGATTATATTGAGTATATTGTAGATAAGTAAAGTCTTTAATATGGAGGAGTGAAGTAGAGTGACTAATGGAAAAAATGTATCGGATACAGATCTGTTATTTGATCTTTCTGTATGGGAAGAGGCATGGAAGAATCGTCCGAGAAGTTCAAAATATAAGAAGAAAAGCGTCCCCTCTAATATAGAAGAAGCTTTTGAGCGATGGGCCAGGGATTATCATGCACAGTCGTTCACTGAAGAAGGAAAGCAGCGTTCTGAACGCATTATGGGCTGGATTGAAAACCAGGGTGTGGAATTCGCAGGATTATCCATTTTGGACATTGGAGCCGCTTCAGGCATATTTACCATTCCTTTTGCAGAAAAGGGGGCAAGTGTGACCGCAGTTGAGCCTTCTGAGTTGCTTGTCTCCCTTATGAAAGAGACGATACCTCCAGCTCTGGAATCCAAAATCGAAATCGTAAACGAACGATATGAAGAAATCTCCATTAAGGATAAAGGCTGGGAGAAGAAATATGACTTTGCATTTGCATCCATGTGTCCGGCGATGTCGGATTGGGAAACGATTGAGCAGGCGATCAATTGTGCCCGGAAGTATGTGTATATAAGTACTATGGCGGGACAGAAGGAACACACACTAATGAATGAACTTAAGGATGTACTGGGTGTAACTTCTTCACACAAGGCCGGTGATATGGGGTATATCCAACAGTTGCTGTATTTGAAGGGCTATTCTTATACGATGATCATTACGAGAGAAGTTAACTCATTTGAAGTACCGGTGGAAGAGATTATCGAGAAGCTGCCAGAATGGCTTAATACGTATGAGTTACCATCGGATGAAGATTCCCTCAGATTGGCTGAGGATTACATTAGCGATACGTACAAGGATAGTACGGTGACCTTCTCACGTGGAGGAAGATTTGGTAAAATTCTAATTCAACTTGAACAGCCCAATATGAAAACAGTTCGCACTAAGGATAAGCGCTAAATCGCATAAGCGTGGCACGTGTAATGATAATCAGGAATTGAGACGGAGACAATGTAGTCTAACGTCTAAGATGACACTAGGAAGCATCACAACGCTGTGCCAAAAGATGAACGGTTGAAACATAGAAGTTAAGATTGCAGAAGTAAAGTTGTAATTGAAGGGAGCAGGTTATGTGCTCCCTCTTTTTTGAAGCCACTAATTCATCGACCGCTTTGAACCAGACCCTCGTTTATTTAGAGCTGTTCGAGACAACGAAACAAAACACAGACCTAGTTTTCAGAGAATGATCTCTGAAGCATATTCCCTGATATTTCAGTTGGTAGAGCACTCCACGGTTAATCGAGTTGTCACAGGTCTGAGCCCTATCCCTGTTCGGGGAGCTATACGGATAGGTATCCGAGCTGGCCGAAGGAGTACGACTTACTATCGTGCTCCTTGTCTAATTTCTGTTCGATACTTCTGCTTTCTGCTTACGCTCCCGATACTGGCCGGGGGTGATTCCTTCCCATTTACGGAATGATCGGATAAAGTTTTGCGGATTGTTGTACCGAAGTCGTGCTGCGATATCTTTAACGGTTAGATCACTTTCGTCCAGCCATTTTTTAGCGATATTAAATCGGTACTTGGTCAGATATTCACTAAATGCACAGCCTGTCTCTTTGCGGAAAACACTACTTAAGTAGTTGGCATTGTAGTGAAGCTTCATAGCACATTCCTCAAGCGTCAGATCCTTATCATAATCTTGATGAATCATGGCAATCATTTTCTCAGATATATGCTGATACTGGGCATATTGTCTCGCTTTAAAAACCTGAATGACGGGCAAGATGACTTGATGGTTAAACCACTCCTCAACTTCAGCAGCGTACTGCAAAGCATGAAGTTCATGAAACATCGAACCACGACCTTGGGAGATCTGTCCGAGTCGTATGCCGGATTCCTGAGTCATTTGCAAAATATGCGTGAGTAGCCTCGTAAGAGCCACCTCATACTCCTCCGGTGTAACCTCCATACCAAAGATCACTTCAAGCAGTTGTTTCAGAAGAGCAGAGGCCTGGGCTTCGTCCGCATTTTGAATAGCTTGGATCAATGAATATTCCAATGATTCCGGGTAGATAATGGACCAAGTGGGAGTGTAATGATCTATGTTCTCATATTGAAAAATAATGCCTGTTCCCAGCTTCATCCGATGCCTTAGTGCTTCCATGGCTTCTGTGTAAGCTTGAGAGATGTGATATAGAGAGCTGTGCGGCTGGCTGAATCCTATACTGACTTGAAGAGCTAGAATCTTATCCATCTGTTGTTGTAACTGGTCTGTTAATACATATAGCTGCTGTGAAAAAATAAACTGATCCTGTTCAACGGTCCCAATCACCGTGACTACCGTATGTTCCAGCACAATGGGAAGCAATTGTTGGTTATGCACAACCGTTTCCTCCAATATATTTTGAATAGCGAATAATAAGAGATCACGATCACTAGCTCTATATTTTGTATGATTAACAAGATCGGCCTGTAGTGTAATAACAGCAATTTGTTGCCATTCCCGAACCTGATGCGTGTAGCCATATTCATTCAGGGCGTCATGAAGAGTATGAACAGGGATCTTACCCTGGAACAGATTCATCATAAAATGATTGCGAATCTGCAATAGATGCACATTAAGTGTGTTCTCTAATTGGGAGCGAGAAGCAGATAATTGTGAGACCCCTGCTCTGATCTGTTCGAACTCATCAGAAAATGGTGGTGATTGCTGAGCTACCGTGTTTCCTTCTTTGGACAGGTGGTTGTCACCAAGTTGGGTTAAAAGTTTACGAATCGGGACATGCATTCGCTTGGAGCCGAGCCAGGCGAGTAATAATGAAAGTAAAAGTAAGAAGATACTGATATAAAAGGTGTGCAATCCGATATCGATATATTCTTGTGTCAGAATATTGGTAGGTGAGATTAGAACATAAGTCCATCCTTTTAAGGTAGAAGGGCTATACGTCAGAGAATAATGTGTATCGGCGATCTTAACTTCCCGTTTTTCAAAGCCTGTTGAAAATGTGATGGGTGATAGTTTGGTTATGTTGGCTTCCGTATCCCGATCCTGTAATCCAATGGCAGACAACGGTTGTCCAATGTATACAGGATCGGGATGGACCAAGATACGTTGTTCCCGATTCAAAATGATCAGTCCTGAGGCAGCATTGCCTAAGGAGGCTTCTCCTAGTGTATTTTGCAAAGAGCATGCAGGGATTCCGGCAATCAGGGCAGCATCGGAAGATGTATTCAGATTCGGAATAGATCTCGCAAGGGCAATATGATAGATACAGCCTGTACCTGGTGAACGCTCATCATTACTGAACACCGATGAAGGGGAGAGTTGCCATCCAGAGGTTAGCGTATCCGATATCAATTCCTTCATGGGAAGAGCCAGTGGAAAATCCGTATTACGATATAATCCGGCATGATCAATAAGCCAATTCTGAGATTGATTCACCAGGGTAATATCTAACAAAGGTTCCCATGACCTCATATTCTGAAATTCGTTCTGTAGCTTGTCGGCAAGCAAAGGCCCTTTCCCCTCTAGTGAAGAAGAAGCAGACAGGGAACGGAGGGTTACCGGAGAGCGAACGGCCTGATCAAGCATATAACTGACTGTAGCGAGTTTGTGTTCTACGTTGGATTGCATTTGTTCCAGCAACTGTCTGTTGGCCTGCGTACGATGCAGCTCAGTTTGGTTTGATGAATAGATAAATGCGGCAATTCCCGTTAACAAAATGGGCAGGGTGCTTAACAGGATTCCAAAGATGATCATTTTATGGAGATAGCTGATTGGTCGCACAGTCTCAGTTCCACCCCTGACATTAGAAATAGTAACACTTTCTATTTTAGTAAACGCTTACATATAGAACAATCTAAATTTTGTTTATTTGGATAAATAAGTAATTTTATGAGAGGGTATAGAAGTGGAGATAAGGGATTGCTGATAGATGATTTTGCAGAAAAGGTTAGAGAAACGGCTTGGACTGACTATCCAATACGGAATCATGAGAAACGAAATTGCAGTGTGAACGTAAATAGAGACATGGACATCATTCTCTCTACCTAGTGACATCGGGTGAAGTAGAGCCTGTATACGGGTAATAGAAGGTATCTGGAGTGCTATTAAGCTTAGGTGGAACGTTGGTCTTGTATAGGGACAGTCAAAGGTCCAACTAGATCCCCGACCTGAGTCTAGGATGAAAAACCGTCCACGGTCTGTTTTGAAAAGTCGCGGAATCCCCTAGAATAAGGACATAAGGTTAAACAAGAAACACGGAAACAAAAAACAAGAAACAAACGAACAAATGACTCAACACATTAAAAGGAAAGAATGGAAAGGGCGGTGAACAACAATTATGAGATTGAATAAGGGAAATGGCTGGGCGATTGTATTGATTGCGCTAGGTGCACTACTCCTCTTCGGAAAGTTAACTCCACTTCTTGGACACTTAATGGGTTATCTGATTCCGGTCCTGATGATTGCACTGGGATACTACGGAGTTAAACGAGGGAATGTGATGCTTGGCTGGATTGTTCTCATCATCGGTATCATCTCACTGATGGGTAAACTGGCATGGTTGATCGGACCGATCATCGCGATCGGGTTAATCATCTTTGGTATCTCAATGCTAAGCAATAACCGCAGTCGTCGTGGTCGGTACTAAGCTTTCACGATTATGAAAAGGAGGGACAGAACATAATGAGTGTATTTCGTCGAATGCGGGATATTACCGTAGCTAATCTGAACGAACATTTGGAGCAAAGTCAGGACCCAGTCAAACTGATTGATCAGTTCTTGGTCTCGACCCGCCAAGACATCGGTGAAGCCGAGAAACTTCGTCATCAATATGCAAGCCATACCAGACAAATGAAACAACAAGCCGATCAGGCAGCAGGTATGGTGAACAAACGGGAAGAACAGGCTTCCATGGCTCTGAAAGCAGGGGAAGAACATCTCGCTAAGCTGGCCTTGCAGGAGAAAATCCTCCACGAGGAAAAAATGGAACAGTACAATGAATTGTATGCACAAAGTTATGCGGCATTACAGGAGTTGGATGAACAGATCGACCAGCTGAAGGTTGAATATCAGAATGTATACAGCAAACGCCAATATTACTACGCTCGTATGCAGACGATTCAGTTACAGCAACGTATGAACCAGAGAGGCAATCACAACGGTCAGAATGTACCCCGTATGTTTAACCGACTGGATGACCAAGTCTCTGATCTCGAATATGAAGCACAAAGTCTCCGCGATATCCGGCGGATGAATCAAGATGGTTCAGGAGTGACTGGCAGCATGTCATCCTCTACGCTGGATAAGGAACTGGAACGCTTAAGACAGAAATTGAACAATGACAGAAAGGAGTAGTCACAATGAATAAATTATACCGCTCGGCGCGTAATCGAAGGCTAACAGGTTTGATCGGTGGCATTTCTGAAAATCTCGGATTGAGTACCACGCTGCTACGTATCATTTTCTTCATCAGTATTTTCGCTACGGGAGGTACATCATTGTTGATCTACTTCATCGCTGCATTGGTGGTACCAAAGGAATCCAATCACGTTGATCCATATGCTTATGATTCCAACGTAAGAGGATACAAGTAAACGAAAGGAGCAAGCACATGAGCAAATTATACCGCTCAACGCGTGACCGGATGTTAACCGGCTTGTGCGGCGGAATTTCCGAAACCATCGGAATGGATTCCACCCTGCTGCGTATCATCTTTGTTATCAGTATCTTCGTAACTGGCGGCACGTCGTTGTTAATATACTTTATTGCAGCACTGGTGGTACCAAAAGAACCGTATCCGCCTTATGATCCATATGGCTACGGTCCGGGCCAAGGCCCTGGTCCTGGCAGAGGATACGACAACTATGATCATCAGCCACCAAGAGGTCCTTTTCAAAATAATCACAACCAACAAAGTCCTGGTAACTTCGGTCCCGGCCCTGGATTCAACGGCAGACCTCAATCTGGTCCCCGTTCTTATGACAACAACGCCTACGGAGCAGGAGCACCGCAAGAAAGTGAACTTGATTCCATGATGAAAGATATCGAGAAAAAAGCACTGAAAAAAGAAGTTGAAGAGCTTCGCCAAAAATTATCTCGTTACGAGAAGGGAGAAAAGTAAAATGGGAGTATTTAAACGGATTAAGGATATGACGAAAGCATCGGTAAATGATATGTTGGATAAAGTAGAGGACCCGATTGTAATGTTGAACCAGTACTTGCGTGATATGGAGGCTGAGATTCATGAGGCAGAGGTAACTGTTGCTAAACAAATGGCAAATGAGCGCCGCATGAAACAACGTTTGGATGAAGCGGAGCGTACTTCGGTACAACGTGAGTCCCAAGCAGAAGCAGCTCTGTCTAACGGTCAGGAAGAAGTGGCACGCAAATTGTTGGAAGAGAAAATCTACTTTGATCAAAAAATTACGGAGTACAGCGAACTGCATGCACAGTCCGAAGCACAAGCAAAAGATCTGTTGCAACAGTTGCATGATATGAAAGATGAGTTCTACAAAATGCGTAACAAACGTAATGAACTTGTATCCCGTGCACAAATGGCAAAAGCTAAAAAACAAATGTCTTCCATCAACAGCTTGCATTCGATCGAAAGTGGCGGCGCATCACTTGGATTCCACCGCATGGAAGAGAAAATCATGCAGCTGGAAGCTGAAGCTGACGTAGCTCGTGCACCTTATCGCAACACATCATCCACGTATACGAATCCTGTAGATGTGGAAAAACAATTCAAAGTGGATCAGCAATTACAAGCCCTCAAAAATAAAATGGGCAATGGTTCCAAGAATGAAGCGAACGGAACTTCAAAAGAATAACTGTTCGCTTAGTGGACAATATGATATTCTATAAATCGTGTATAATGTACGGTTGGTAGAACAAAAGTTAAGCCATACAGGACTTCATTGCCTGGTATGGCTTTTCCGTTGAATAAAGAGAGATTAACTTACAGAGGAGGTGCGGCGGGGATGAATCAAAAGAGTAAATGGCTTGCAGTTGTCATTATGATTATTGGCACAATGATGTTATTGAATGACAATATTAACTTCCTGACCGCTGCCGCACTGATTCTGTTAACGGTTGGAATGCTTCAAGTCCGCAATGGGGATACCCGCAAAGGTCATCGGTATCTTGGCATTGGTGCGGCACTGTTATTGCTGGATAATTTAATGATTGTATTTTTGATTGTACTGGCTTCTTTAGCTTACTTTTATTCGAAAAACAAAAAGATTCATCTGGACGAAGGCGTTATGAAGAAACAGAATTTCATGGCTCGGTACTACTGGGATCAATCATCCTGGACGTTACGTAGTATGAGTCTGTGGCATGCCATAGGTGAGGTTAACGCGGATCTATCTCTTTCAATTCCGGAGGAGAAACAAACAATTGTGCTGCTGCAAGGAGTTATGGGTAATGTTCGCCTTACACTACCAGAAGATTATGGTGTGGAGATTGAAGCATCGGTTCTTTTCGGCCGGATTAATCTTCTTGGAGAACAAGATAGCGGCATGATGAACAAATTAGTATGGAGAACGCCTGGATATGAATCCAGTGAACATAAAGCAAAATTTGTCATTTCTTATATTGTTGGCGACCTAAACATCAGTAATCCGTAGTAAAATAGATGAAGAGAAGGAGGAGACCCCGATGAAGACAAAACGACATACCGACATGGTAACCCGAAGTATGGGTGAAGGGATCCTCCTGGTTTTCATTGTGTTCGCTGTTATTTTGTATGTATTGTATACATATGGTTATCTTGCTCCGTTTACAGGTTGGCGTCATCTGATTCAATCGGGTCTGGCCTTATTGCTGCTTCTGATTGGGATTGGTGCGGTCTTTGGGTTCTATCAGAGTTACCGGGTTAAACGCCGGCTTGAACTGCTGCGGGAAACACTTCTACTGTGGGAGAAGGGCTCTCTATCACGCACTGTACCTGATCTGGGCGATGATGATGTGGGCCGTTTAAGTGAGCAACTCGGACGAATCGGCAAAAAGTGGGAAGATCAGATATCTACGCTCCAGCGATTGTCTACTCATAATGCACAGCTTGCTGAACAAGCCAGAATTACGGCTATTGTGGAAGAGCGGCAACGTTTGGCACGGGAACTGCATGATGCGGTATCGCAACAATTGTTTGCGATATCCATGACAGCAACGGCCGTTGGACGGAAGATGGAGAAGGATTTTGAACGTGCTCAGCGGCAGGTGGCTTTGATTGAGGAGATGGCTTCGGTAGCCCAGTCCGAGATGCGTGCGTTACTGTTACATCTGCGTCCAGTCTATCTGGAGGGTAAACATCTCGAACAAGGTCTGCGTGATCTGGTGATGGAACTGAAAACAAAAGTACCCATGGACATTGTGCTCGAAATGGACGAAGACATTGATCTGATCAAAGGCATCGAGAATCATCTGTTCCGGATCGTTCAGGAGGCTATGTCCAATACGTTACGGCATGCAAAAGCGGAAAAAATGGAGATACGGATCCAGCGCCGTACTGATGCGATCCGGGTATTGATTCGTGATGATGGGCAAGGCTTTGATCTGGATGAGAATAAACAAGCTTCTTACGGTCTGGCTAACATGCGTGAACGTGTTACGGAGATTGGCGGGGCCATACATTTTGTAACAGCGCCTGGTAAGGGAACGCGGATTGAGATTACGATACCTTTGATGAACGATGAAAGCGAGGAAGAACATGTCAATGGAACCGGAAGTCGAAACGGAGACGGAAACGTCGATCAAAGTATTGCTCGTGGATGATCATGAGATGGTACGTATTGGTCTTGCAGCGGTACTGGATACCGAAGATGGAATTGAAGTTGTTGGTGAAGCAGGTAGTGGAGAGGAAGGCATTCGGCTTGCACAGGAATATAAGCCTGATGTTGTTCTGATGGACCTGGTTATGGAAGGAATGGACGGCATTGAGGCTACTCGTCAGGTACTTAAAATGTATCCAGAGTGCAAAGTCATTGTATTGACCAGTTACTTGGATGATGAAAAAATGTATCCTGTCATTGAAGCAGGTGCATTCAGTTATCTGTTGAAAACATCAAGAGCCAATGAAGTGGCAGATGCGATTCGCGCAGCAGCTCGCGGGCAATCCGTTCTGGAGTCACAGGTGGCTTCGAAAATGATGAATCGCTTCCGGCAGCCACAGGCAGCAGCTCCTTTGCATGATGAATTGACTGACCGAGAAATGGATGTGCTCCGGTTGCTCGCCAAAGGTAAATCGAATCAGGACATCGCTGATGATCTAATCATCGGCATTAAGACGGTCAAATTCCATGTTACAAACTTACTGGCAAAATTGGGCGTAGACGACCGTACACAGGCTGCGATCTATGCTTATAAAAACGGACTTGCAGAGTAAGAAGAATCATATGTACTATCCATAATTAAGCCAAAGAACCGTGCTTTCATGTGCGGAAGTTATAGATAAGAGGACGGAAAGAACCTGAAGAAGCGAAGCTAAAAGCTTTCTGAAAGAAAGCTACTTCGGAAGCATAAACTTCGCCTTTATCCCCGGATTTTTACCTTGAAAAAGGGAATCAAAAAATCTGGGGATAACAGCGATCAGAAGGTTGTTCTGTCATCGGAGTGGCGAGTGTAAATATTGTGTAGTTCAATTTATATAGAAAAGATGAATGGAAAGCTCTGATCTGCCATGCAAGTGGCGGGTGGGGCTTTTTTGTTGTGTGCAGAAGAAGTATAGCAAATATGCGAAAGGGGCATGCTGTTGATAGATTCATAGAATGCAAGAAAGAAGCGGGGGATTCAAATGTTAAATCGTTGGATGACAGCAGGTATATTGGCAATGGCAATCATTATTCTTATCGGTGTGACACAGGTATATGCAGAGAAGAATGAATCCAAAGCAGCCCAACTGGAACAGTTAATCTATACTGCTGACAGCGTGATTGATAATGTGGATCGTCTAGTTATTAAATGGCAAGGAGAAGGCAAGGGAGATGCACAAGCGCAGGCCGTGTTACTGGCTGGTCACTTGGGACTGGAACAACCTGTGCGGGTACGCCAGACGGGTCATGATGTTTACCGTAGTGAAGAGATTGTCGATACAGCTAATGGTGGCGTAGGCATGTTGGTCAATGTCGTCGATACAGGAGACAATGGTTACTATGCCATCGTACAACTCTCAGGGGATGCACACACGGATCGGAAGGCATTAATGACATTACATGAAGAGGTCGATCAACTGCTTGTAGACTCAGGGATGAAGGCAACCTGGAATATGTCTGTGCAAGGTACAGCAGTTACTGCTACTGAACATGATGCGAGTCAGCAACTGGAACTGATCGAAAAACAGCTGTCCACAAAGGTGGATATCGCCTCAGTTGAACGTTATACAGATGTAGCCAGCGGAAGTGTCTCTTATAAGGCGGCTGAGCTGCCCCTATCGATCAAGAGTGGCTCGCACATGTTGAATATGCAACTCGCAGTTCACCAGGTTGGAGACGAGGCCGACAATCGAATTACAGTGGGGTTTCCGGTGATTACGATTGAATATTAAGGAATGGTTTTTTCATGAATTAGGACCCAATATTGAGAATCTTTATCAGAAAAATGAGTTTGAAATAGTGCATCCATTCAGTTGATATGCTAAAATGGCATCACATCCAAGAAGGAACTTGCTGGTAATTGACAGTTGTATGTCGTGCATATATAACACCATTACATAGCTCGGGGAGAGCATGAAGGTTATCTTCCCGGAAGAAAGAGGAGCCCATGGTTGAAAAACAATTGCAAGATGAAGTACAGACACCAGGCGCAGTATTTTTCATTTTTGGAGCAACGGGTGATTTGGCCCGCCGGAAGCTGTTTCCGGCTATCTACAGTCTTTACCGTGAAGGCAAGCTTGCCGAAGACTTTGCGGTTATTGGCGTAGCACGTCGTCCGAGGTCCCCAGAAGAATTCCGGGAAGACATCTATGAATCCATTAAAGAGTTCTGCCGTTATCCAGCGGGGGAACCTGATGAGTGGAACGCTTTTGTCGATCATTTTGAATACAAAGCACTGGATATCAATAATGTGGAAGGATTCAAAGAGCTGCGTGCGCAGACGGAGCATCTGGAATCAAAGTTTAACACGCCGGGGAACCGGCTGTTCTATCTGGCACTGGCACCTGAGCTGTTTGGCAGTGTCTCGTACAGTTTGCGGGACGGTGGTATGTTAGAAAGTAAGGGTTGGAACCGTTTGGTGATCGAAAAACCATTTGGTTATGATCTGCAATCCGCCGAACATCTGAATGAGCAGATTCGTGAGGTATTCCGTGAAGAGGAAATCTATCGGATTGATCATTATCTGGGCAAGGAAATGGTGCAAAATATTGAAGTGATTCGGTTTGGAAATGCTTTTTTTGAACCGCTCTGGAATAACAAACATATTGCCAACGTTCAGATTACGCTTGGTGAAACGGTAGGCGTGGAAGAACGTGGTGGTTATTATGATCACTCCGGTGCACTGCGTGATATGGGGCAGAATCATATGCTCCAGATGCTGACGATGATTGCGATGGAACCGCCGAGTCGCCTATTCCCGGAAGACATACGGGATGAAAAGGTGAAGGTATTACGCTCTCTACGGGCGTTCACCTCGGATGAGGAAGTGAGCAACAACGTTGTGCGGGGGCAATATGCCGAAGGGGAGTACCGTGGCAAGCAGCTTCCGGGGTATCGCCAAGAAGACAAGGTTGATCCGCAGTCGAATACGGAGACGTATTTTGCAGCACGTGTATTCGTGGATAATTTCCGTTGGGCGGGTGTTCCATTCTACATTCGGACAGGCAAGCGTCTTCCGGTGAAAACAACCGAGATCGTAGTTGAGTTCAAGTCGATGCCAAACAACGTGTACCTTGGGAAAAAGTATAAATTGGAACCGAATCTGCTGGTCATTCGGGTGAATCCGATGGAAGGCATATATATCAAAATCAATGCCAAGAAACCAGGCTCGGATTCCGAGATTCAGCCACTCGCAATGGATTTCTGTCAGAGCTGCATGATTGGAATTAACTCGCCTGAAGCGTATGAACGTCTGCTGCATGATGCAGCAGAAGGGGATTCTACGTACTTCACCCGTTGGGATGAAGTGGCAACAGCCTGGTCTTTTGTGGATCGGATCGCAGCAGCCTGGGGGCAGAATCAAGGAGAGCTTCATACGTACCCTGCTGGAACTTGGGGACCAGAAGCGACAGATAAGCTACTGGAGCAGGATGGATTCCACTGGTGGCCGGTGAATGGTCAGGACGAGGACAGCGTGATCTGGCAAGTGAATGGTTAGGGTAGGGTAAGGTAAGGGCATTAACAACAGTATTAACAACATACACAACATGACTGAGCCTGGGGAAATCGCAAATTTTGCGGTGTACCCAGGCTTTTTAGCGGTGAAAAGGTAGGTATCCATCCTAAGGAAATAAGTAATTTAAATTAAGTTGTTGACAAAAAGTAAGTATGTAACTTATACTCAACACATGAGTTAAAGAGTTACGCAAATGACAAACTTCATTCGGGCAAACGTTTCGGATAAGTTATCATTCATGAGATAAAATGTAAACCAGTTGAAGGGGTTTGCGTCACAGAGAATCATGAAGAAAAAATGTGCATAATATCTTTAATCTAAGAATACTATTTTGTATATATCGAATGGAGGAAAAAGAAAATGATGTTGGATGTAGGGTTGTTGTTGATTCGTTTGGTGATTGGATTGTCGTTCATGGCGCACGGGGCTCAGAAGCTGTTTGGTTGGTTCGGAGGTTACGGGATCAAGGGTACAGGTGGCTGGTTTGAGTCGATGGGCATGAAGCCCGGTGCATTGGTGGCGTTGCTGGCTGGACTCGCGGAATTCGGTGGCGGATTGCTGTTGGCTCTGGGTCTGCTTACACCAGTAGGTGGCATTCTGATTGCATTGACGATGGTCATTGCGATTGTGAAAGTCCATGGTGCGAACGGATACTGGTCCACACAGAACGGATTCGAATATAATCTCGCGATTCTGGTGATTGGTGTAGCGCTGGCCCTGACGGGTGGCGGACAATACGCGCTGGATGCATTGATTTTCTAAAACCGATAAATAAAAATGAATGAGGAGTGCCTGGATGCCATGGAAATGGCTGAAGGGTGCTTTTTTTTTGCAAGTGAAAAGAGAAGAATCTGCGGTAGTAATCGGTTATTTTCGGTACAGATTATGGTACAATAGGAGAGTTGGGTTAAGAAGCAGTTCACGGTATACATGAAAGCACAGATTTGAGGAGGATGAACTCCATTGTAAATGTGTAAAATTAATCTAGTGTGTAAATACCTAGTACGTAAAAACTCGTGTACAATCAACCGGCCTCGCCGGATTGCATAAAGATTGAATGATGGACCGGCCATGCCGGATTAACGTGAATGAACGGACGAAAGGGATTAAACCTATGAGCAAAGCTGCAAATGATATTCTTCAACAGGAAGTGGACAAACGCCGGACGTTTGCCATTATCTCTCACCCGGATGCGGGTAAAACTACATTAACCGAGAAACTGTTGCTGTTCGGGGGCGCGATTCGCCTTGCGGGAACGGTAAAAGCTCGGAAAGCCAGCAAACACGCAACAAGTGACTGGATGGAAATTGAGAAACAACGGGGGATCTCGGTTACCTCTTCCGTAATGCAATTTGATTATCTGGATCATCGCGTCAACATTTTGGATACACCGGGTCACCAGGATTTCAGTGAAGATACGTATCGTACACTGACGGCTGCCGATAGCGCGGTGATGTTGATTGACGTGGCAAAAGGTGTCGAGGCACAAACGATCAAGTTGTTCCAGGTATGTGCGAAGCGTGGCATTCCAATCTTTACGTTCATCAACAAACTCGACCGTGAGGGTAAAAGCCCATTTGACCTGATGGAAGAGCTTGAAAATGTACTGGGTATTCGTTCGGTTCCGATGAACTGGCCTATTGGTACAGGTCGCGAGCTGTGTGGTGTCTATGACCGGATGAAAAATCAGGTGGAATTGTTCCAAGGGGACGATCACTCGACGATTAAAGTACAAAAGGTAGATGGCTACAAAGATCCGATTATCCGTGAGATGGCAGGAGAATACCTGCATGATCAATTGTGTCAGGATCTGGAGTTGCTGGATATTGCGGGCGACCAATTCGACATGGAGAAAGTTCAACGCGGCGAATTGACACCTATTTTCTTCGGTAGTGCGATCAACAATTTCGGCGTACAGACTTTCCTGGAGAACTTCCTGGAACTGGCACCGAAGCCTGAACCACGTCGCAGTACGGCAGGAGAGATTCAGCCAACGAATGAGAAATTCAGCGGTTATGTGTTCAAGATTCAGGCAAACATGAACCCGGCACACCGGGATCGTATTGCGTTCCTGCGTATTGTGTCAGGCAAGTTCCAACGTGGAATGAGTGTGAAGCATACTCGTGTGGGCAAAGAAATCAAGCTGTCACAGCCACAGCAATTCCTGGCACAAGACCGGGATATTGTCGAAGAGGCATATGCTGGCGATATTATCGGCTTGTTCGATCCGGGTATCTTCCGGATTGGCGATTCACTGAGCCAAGGCAGCGAGGTTATCTTTGAGGAGTTGCCAACGTTCTCACCAGAGATTTTCGCCAAAGTTACTGTGAAAAATGCGTTGAAACATAAACAATACCAAAAGGGAATTGATCAGTTGACGGAGGAAGGAACCATTCAGGTGTTCCAGACGGCAAGTTTCGACGAGACAATCCTCGGCGTAATTGGTCAACTTCAGTTCGAGGTATTTGAATACCGGATGAAAGGCGAGTATGGGGTAGATGTGCAATTGCAGCGCATGCCTTATCAGTTCGCTCGCTGGATCGTGGACGAGAATCTGGACCCAAGCAAATTCCGGATTAACTCTGCGCTTGTAAAAGATAAAAAAGGGAATTATGTGGTGCTCTTCGAAAATGAGTACGCAATGAGAACGGCTATGGATAAAAATCCTACAGCACAATTCCTGGAGACTGCACCTTAAGTGAAGACGGAAGTCTTTCGTGGGAATTGTTAAAAGATTAGTTAAACGTGACAAGTTCATGTGATGAGATAGAGCTTGTTAAAAATAAGATCCCTCCGCCAATTGGCGGAGGGATCTATTGCTATACACCTTACCTGGAGGCGGGTATGATCCAGCCGAATAAGGGAAAGCTTTCTTTTGCAGACAGAACAAACGTAATGATGGTTACCTTACCCTCCACTGCTTCGATTAGCTAAGCGGTTGAACGGGAATGGTGTGCAGATGCTCTTGCGCGATTTGAATGAGTTCTTCCTGCTTGGCAGGTTCTGTGTTCTTCCAGATCATCTCGAAAATGGCGCCAAGTCCAGGTAATGCAGCTTCCGGTCCATCTACTGAACCTTCAATCATCTCCCGGAGCTGATCATCACTCTTGTCATGAACTTTATGAACAATCGCTTCACGCAGGCTTAATGTAATGGGCATCGCAATTCCCTCCTCGTATATTCGGCTGCTCTAATACTGTTCCCTGGGAAGCGCTAGCGCATTCAAGTTTATCAGGCTTTGTGGTATACTACGAAGGATTATTTACGTTAGCATGGGTATCCGTAATGATGCGTCATGCTGAAGAGCAGCGGGAGGTTAAGACCCTAATGGCCAAGAAACAGTATGCCGTAATTGGCATGGGACGGTTCGGATCAAGTGTTGCCAATGCACTGAGTGGCATGGGATTCGATGTGCTGGCAATTGATGCGGACGAGCAGCGGACTCAGGAAATGTCCAATGTGGTGACCCATGCGGTATCGGCAGATTCAACAGATGAAGAAGCGCTGCGTGCGCTGGGCATACGGAATTTCGACGTTGTCGTTGTGGCGATTGGTGAAGATATTCAGGCGAGTATTCTGACAACCCTGATATTGAAAGATATGGGTGTACCCGTTCTGATCGTAAAAGCCCAAAATGAGCTTCATGGTAAGGTATTGCAGAAGATTGGGGCGGATAAAGTCATCTATCCTGAGCGGGATATGGGACTGCGCGTAGCCCATCATCTGACCTCGCCTAATATACTGGATTACATCGAGTTATCTGAGGATTACAGCATTTTGGAGATGAGAGCCTCCGAGCAAATGATCGGTAAAAACCTGATGGAATTAAACATCCGTGCACGTTTTGGTTGTAACGTGATGGCGATCCGCAGTGGGAACTCGATGAACATCTCGCCGTACGCTGAGGATCGGATCGAAGCTGGAGATGTGCTGATCATTGTGGGTCACAAGGATCATTTGACGAAAATGGAGCTTGCGTATCCGAAGTGATGGATACAGATGGGAAGGATGGAAAGATGGATATTGTATCACCGCAAAATACACGTGTAAAAGAATGGGCGCAGTTGCTGGAGAAAAAGCATCGTACCCGTCAACATAAATATATCATTGAGGGCATTCATCTGGTACAGGAAGCATTGCGCGCCGGAGCAGATCTGGAGTGTATTGTGTACGATGGAGAGCAAGGCGTACCGAATGAGCTTGCCGGGCTTGAAAACCCGCTTCAGCGTGTGGAGTGGGTTAGTGTATCTCCTGCGGTTATCGCCAAATGTACGGATACGATGACACCGCAGCCTGTATTCGCAATTGTGCGTAAAGGCAGTGAGCCACTGGAAAGCCTGATCGCAGGAGCACGTGGGCTTGTTGTTGTGCTGGACGGAGTGCAAGACCCGGGTAATGTGGGGACGATCATCCGTAGTGCGGACGCAGCTGGAGTCGCTGGGGTCGTACTTGGCGCGGGCTGTGCTGATGTGTATAACCCAAAGACGATTCGTTCGACGATGGGGTCATTGTTTCATTTGCCCATTGTGGAGGGCCAGTTGGAATCTTTGCTTCCCGAAGCGAAGGCTGCAGGCGTGAAGCTGGTAAGTACTTCTTTGCAGGCAGAGCATTCATGTTATAGCTATGATTTTACGCAGTCGGTATGGCTTGTGATTGGTAACGAAGGCAAAGGCATTTCGGATGCTACGGCACGTTTGGTAGATGATGCGATTACGATCCCGATGCAGGGACAGGCAGAGTCGCTCAACGCGGCAATGGCGGCAACGATTTTGTTGTTTGAGGCGATGAGACAGCGGATATTTACTAACTAATAATTCCTGTCCAATTTAAAATTAACTGTCCCTAACTAAAATTAACTTTCTTCAAACCACCAAAGGCTGGAACCTGGTTGCCGCTTTTCCCAACCATGTTTCCAGTCTTTTTGTTTTTCTCTTTGAAGCACGACAGCAGGGATTTTCCATTCAAATCCCGAATAGGTGATATAGTTTCTATTTCTTAAGCTGATAGGCAGGTGTATAAATTGGAAATGAATAATGGAAAAGAAAAAACTCACCTTAGGGCATTTATGGCTTGGGCCGGGGAAAAGGGCTGGGACATAATGAGTAAATCCGGTTCGCAGTCACATTTAAACAGCAACGTTACTTCAAGATATAAAGGACTTCCAGATGAATATTTAGAATTTCTAAATGTAGTTGAAAAATGCGTTGCACCGGATGAGCAAACCTGGTTTATTTGTGAGGCTGAGTTCAACAATAGCACGGAGACCGCATTCCAATGGAATGAATTTGAAATGCTTAGTTTGGAGGCAGCAGAGGGTGATTCTATTTGGCAGTCAGAGATAACGGCCTGGTGGGATCATCACTTACCGATCGTAATGTCTGTGGAGGATGGATATTCCTTCTATGCCATTGACTTAACAACCGACAATGGGGCTATTGTACGTGGATGTGAGCCGGAATTTGAAGAGGTTGAAAAGGTATCCGATTCGTTTGGAGAATTTCTGGCATGGATGATGTCGAATTCAGATTAGCGTAGCTAGGAAAGGTTGATGGTTATACTTGTGGCCAGCGGCCTGACATTAGATTATTAAATTAAAGAACTTATGAAACGATATAGGAATTCTTAATTTATGATATAAAAAATGGTATATATAGCGTGATTTTAGTCTCATTTAAGTGTGTTCCAAGCATATTTTCTATATATAAAATAATTGTTTACTGTTCGTTCTAGAAATGATATGCTAACAGCAAGTTAGATCTAACTACTTTTTTTTGCACAATAAAGAACGATCGTTCTAAAAACTGAAATTACACTAATCTGAAGAATATAAGGGAGAGAATAAGATGAAATACACCGTAATCACAGGAGCAAGTTCAGGAATTGGATATGAAACAGCATTGGCATTTGCAGCACGGGGTAAAAACTTGATTTTGGTAGCTAGAAGATTGGATAAGCTTGAAGAACTTAAATCGACTATTCAGGGTATCGATCCTAAAGTAAATGTTATCGTTCATACAAGCGATTTGTCTGTTACCGCAGAGGCGTACACGCTATATAACGATTTGAAGGAATATGAAATTGAGACTTGGATTAATAATGCAGGGCTTGGAGAAGGCTCGTTCATTGCTGAACAGAATTTGGATAAAGTGGAGACCATGCTGCGTGTTAACATCGAATCTTTGACCATTCTATCTACATTGTATGTGCGAGATTATGCGAATGTGGAAGGCACTCAATTGATTAACGTCTCATCCGCACTCGGATATGCCATTGCTGTAGGCAGTGTGGCTTACTCTGCATCGAAATACTACGTTAGTGCCTTCACAGAGGGCCTTGCCAAAGAACTGGAATTGAAGGGTGCAAAACTAAAAGCGAAGGTGCTGGCACCAGCGGTCACGGAAACAGAATTTGTACAAAAATCAATAGATACTGAAGGATTTGATTACAAAGCAAACATGTCTAAGTACCACACTGCTAAAGAAATGGCAGGCTTCATGATCAATCTGTATGATCACAATGAAGTGGTCGTGGGAATTGTAGACCAGAACTATGAGTTCCAACTGACAGGCGCAATCTACCCGGTGATTTCAGAATTGAATTAATACAGCAGAATCCAGAGGATACATCTACAAAATCTCAAATAAGAAGAGGAGTACATCCAATTGGAAAAGATATGGAGTAAAACAAAGATTGGCAACATGGAATTGCCTCATCGACTAGCGATGGCACCTATGACACGCAGTAGAGCACAAGAAGATGGTACACCTGGAGAGTTGGCGGCACTTTATTATGCTCAGCGTGCAACGATGGGGCTTCTGATTACGGAAGGAACACAACCATCCGATGATGGACAGGGTTACTTGTGGTCACCTGGCATCTACACCGATAAGCATATTGATGGATGGAAAAAGGTAACGGGTGCGGTGCATGAAGCTGGCGGATATGTGTACATCCAATTAATGCATGCGGGTCGCATGTCACATCCGGACAATACCCCGCATCATCGTCAACCGGTTGCTCCATCAGCAATCGCACCGGGTGTAGAAATGTTTACGGCTACAGGGATGCAGGATATCCCCGTTCCCCGGGAATTGAGTCAGGAGGATATTCAAACGACCATTGCCGATTTCCGAAAAGCAGCAGCCGCAGCGATCGAAGCAGGGGCGGATGGCGTCGAGATTCATGGGGCCAACGGATACTTGATCAATCAATTCTTGGGAGAAAATTCAAATACACGGACAGATGAGTATGGCGGGTCAATTGAAAATCGTGCTCGCTTTGCGATTGAAGTAACCAAAGCCATCGTGGAGAAAATAGGCGCAGAACGAACTGGCTTCCGTATCTCACCAGGGACACCGCTGGGTGGAATTCAAGATGGCGAACAAGGCCCTGAACTCTATCGCTATCTTGTAGAAGAATTGGCTCAATTGGATTTGGCTTACCTTCATGTTATGCATCTTGGAGATGAACAACTGCTCCAAGACATTCGTTCGATCTGGCAAAATCCACTGTTGGTCAATCGGGCTGGAAGAACGTTGGATGATCTCAGTGTCGATTTAGATCGTGGTCTCGCTGATGTGGTACCTGTAGGTGTATGGTCCTTAGCTAATCCAGATTTGGTGGAACGACTTCGACAAGGTGCGCCACTGAATGAAGCAGATACGACAACATTCTTTGGATTGGGAAGTAAGGGCTACACGGATTACCCTACGTTGGAAGAATTAAAGTCGCAAGAGGGGCTACACTAGCACAAAGCATGGAGCATGGCGTACAACTGAATACTGCGCGCCATGTTCCTACATAAGTTGAACTAATCATTTACACATTAACGGAGAGGACAGAAAGAACCTGAAAAAGCGAAGCTAAAAGCTTTCTGAAAGAAAGCTACTTCGGAAGCATACACCTCGCCTTTATCACCGGATTTTCCCTTTAGAAAGGGGATCAAAAAAATCTGGGGATAACAGCGATTGGAAGGTTGTTCTGTCATCGTAGTATCAGTGTAAATAATCTTTAGTTCAACTTATGTAGTCTATAAGCAAAGGAAGAGGATAAATGATGAGAGCAGCTAAAATACAGAAATACTCTAAAAAAATCCAGGTGGAAATCAATAATATTGAGATACCTCAGATTCATAGCCGTGAGGTCCTTGTCAGAGTAAAAGCTGCGGGTGTAAATCCGCTGGATATCTTGAATATGAATGGTAGTGTTCGGATGATTGCCGACTATACGTTACCTTTAACTTTAGGGAATGAATTATCGGGTGTCATTGAAGCTGTCGGTGATGATGTTTTGAATTTTAAAGTGGGTGATAAGGTTTATACAAGGTTACCTCTGAATAAAATTGGTGCTTTTGCTGAATATGCGGCTGTACATGAGGATGCTTTATCCATGATGCCTGAAAATCTGTCTTTTATCGAAGCTGCTGCAGTACCCCTTACTGCCTTGACCGCGTATCAAGCATTGCATGATGTACTCCAAGCCGAACCGAATAAAAAGCTGTTTATTCCTGGGGGAACCGGTGGTTTCGGTGCGATGGCTATCCCGATTGCCAAGTCCATGGGGCTAACGGTGATTACAAGTGGGAGCGAAAGAGGCAGATCACGTACACTGTCGATCGGAGCAGATCAATTCATTGATTATAAAACCGAACATTATGCTGATATCCTGTCCGATATCGATTATGTGATTGACACCTTGGGTGCGGATGAAATCAAAGCTGAACTAAGCATTTTGAAACCACAGGGGAAATTAGTTTCTTTGAAAGCGGGACCCAATTATCGTTTTGCAGCGGACAGCCATTTTCCAATGTGGAAAAAAGCATTGTTTGGCCTTGTAGGTGCACGCCTGGATTCTTTAGCGCGTAAGAATCAAAATGAATATCGCTTTATATTCGTGCACTCCAGCGGGAGTCAATTGCAAAAAATCACAGCTCTCATAGAAAAAGAAGATATCAAACCCTCGATCGATTCAACCTATACGTTTGATGAAATTGAAAAGGCATTGATTAAAGTGTCCACGGGTCACTCCCAGGGTAAAGTCATTCTTACCTTTTAAAGGCCCAACGAGAGCATGTTATTCAATGTTTGTTTTCTGAACAGGAGGGAAGCTAATGGCGAGAAACAAAGAGTTCGATGAGTCTGTTGTACTGGATAAAGCGATGAGACTTTTTTGGGAACAAGGGTATGAGAAGACGTCGATGACAGATCTAGTCAATCATATGGGAATTCATCGTAAAAGCTTGTATGACACATTTGGCGACAAACATACCTTGTTTCTAAAGTCAGTAGATCTGTATGATCACAAAATCAGCTCCGCCCTTACAGCAGGCGTAAAGCGTTCTAAAACGGCAACGGAAGCACTTCAGTTTATATTTCTTTCTTTAATTCATGGAGAGGAATCTCCAGCATCAGGCTGCTTCATTGTTAATTCGACGGTAGAATTGGCGGCACGTGATAAAGACATGAACCACCGATCGACGGAGATGTTTGCAAATACGGAGAAACTAATCAAGGACATTATGGTGTGGGGACAGCAAGAAGGTGAATTCACAACGGAGTACAACGCCGAGGTATTGGCGGAATATCTGCATAACGTAAGCATTGGGTTAAGGGGGATGGCCAAGACTTCGATGACCAAGGAAAAACTGCTTCGTATAGCGATGCTATCCATGGATCTCATACTAAGGTAGTCTATTTGTTACTATTATAGAACGTTCATTCTAATTGATGTTCCAGATGAAACATATTTTATAGAAAAGAGAGGCAGGTCACGATATGAGAAAGACAGTTCTAATCACAGGGGTATCGGGTGGGATCGGTAAAGAGTTAGCAAATCGGTTTGCCAAAGGTGGACATCATATTGTGCTGGTAGCACGAAGCGAGGGTAAAATACAGGATCTAGCTCAGGAGTATCGGAAAAAGTATGGCATTCAGGCGACGGTTATTGCCAAAGATGTAGCAGCACCTGGGGTACCACAGGAGATTTATCATGAGCTGAAGGAAAAGGGCATTGTTGTTGACTATCTTGTCAACAATGCAGGTTTCGGTCTGTTCGGGACGTTTATGGAAACGGATATGGAACAAGAAGTTAATATGATTGACGTGAATATCAAGGCTTTAACCGTCATGACAAAGCTATTCTTGCCGGATATGATCCAACGTGGGCAAGGCGGTGTGATGAATGTGGCTTCGTTGGTAGGTTTTTTCCCTGGGCCGTTGATGTCGGTATATTATGCAACAAAGGCATATGTACTATCGTTCACTGAGGCTTTGGAGAATGAAGTAAGCGGAACTGGCGTTACAGTAACGGCACTGTGCCCAGGCCTGACATCCACCGGGTTTGTTGATCGTTCGGGTATGGGTGTCTCGAAGATGTTGCAGGGCCCGATCATGGAAGCTGGACAGGTGGCCGAAGAAGGGTATCGAGGCTTCTTACGTGGCAAGACGTTAATTATGCCTGGAGCTCGGAACCGATTCATCGCGTTTATGCCGCGGTTGTTGCCGCGTAAGATGATGACTCGCATAATTAGATCCTCACAGGACAAGACAGGACATTAAACATATAAAGAGGATAAATCAAGTCCTCCTCAAGTCGATCGATACACGTTGTCCTTCATCTTGTCTTTTACGACAAACATACACAAAAACAGGAGGGAAGCTGAAAGGCACAAATTGAATTTTCTCCATCTCAAATAACTCAGCTAATTGTTTCCTCATATGAAGGGAGTACTGGTATAAAACTAACGTGCCTCCAGGTCGGAGCGCTGTATGGATCTGTGACAGGATGTTTTGTCTCATTTCTCTGGAAAAATTAAAAAAGGGCAGTCCACAAATGATATTATCCAATTGATGTATATGTTCTTGATGCATCTTTTTCACTAAATAGGATGCATTCGAATGGTACATGAATTCAGGATATGTTTTCTTCAGATCATTCCTCATTTTCGGGTCTCTTTCAAATAAAAAAACGGTAGCAGATTGGGGTAATTCAGCTCTCATAAGACGTGTGACTGCCCCTGTTCCTGGCCCTAGCTCAGCAATGGTTCTTACCTCATCCCATCGTACAGACTGGACAATTTTCTTAGCCAAAAATTTGGAGCTGGGGAGGAGACTGCCTACTCGTTTAGGGTTCCTCAGAAATCCTTGCAGGAAAAGAAGTGGTTCGGATGTTTTCATAGCGGTATCCTCCATTATCAATGCTATTGATGTTTCACTGGATGTTAGAAGGCAAGCTTAGTTGGAATATAAATACGTTACGCGTATGTTTTAGTGTTAAAGTCCCCTGATGTAAATCCGCAATGTTTCTCGCAATAGAAAGTCCCAGACCAGATCCTGATTGAATACCTTCGCTATTCCTCGAATAATCCACCTTATAAAAGCGATCAAACAGTCTGTTTTTTTGTTCTATCGTTAGTGGTATGCCTTTATTCTCTACTTCAATGGTAACGTGATTATGCTGCACACTCATTCGAACATGAATCGTGCCCGGTTTAAAGGAATACTTTAGTGCATTCATGAGGAGATTGTCGATAGCTCGAGCGATCTTATCACTATCCAGGGAAACCATGATTGGAGCATTACCGAGTGTTTTTTCAATACGAATCCCATGCTCCTGAGCTAAAGGTTCGAATTCAAACAACAATTGGTCCAATAGCTGACAGAGGTCAATATTTTTCAAATCCAATTGGGTGTTCACTTCGTTAAGACGCGTATATTCAAATAAATCATCGAGTAACTTCTTCAAATGTGTTGCTTTGTTATAGGTATTTTGGATGAAACGATCATACTCTGCTTTGTCTTGAAATGATTCTGATTTGAGAAGCTCAATATAGCCAATTATGCTGGTAAGCGGTGTACGCAGGTCATGTGAGATGCCAGTGATCATGTCCATCTTGGATTGCTCCAATTCACGTTCTTTAGCAATCTGTTGCTTTAACTGTTCTGTCATATGATTGATGTTGGAAGCAACGCGTCCAAGTTCATCTTGTCGATTAACGGGCACCCTGTAATTCAGATTTCCTTCAGATATGATTTGAAGCCCTTGCTCTAATGTAATGAGATCTCTCACAATTTTTCGTGTGGAAAACAAAAAAATTAACGTGAAAATTACGATGAAGATTGGTGTTAGAACGTAAGGAAAAATGTAGAGGAGCGAAGGCCAATTAAATCTTTCACTAATTTTTGCGGCAGCTATGATCAACATATTATTTACACCCACAGAGCCAACAAACGAAATCAATAAACTGATCAACATTTGATATAGGATGTTAATCTGTATCTTTTTTTTAAAATGTGGTAATCGTTTAATCAATTTTATATCCCACTCCCCATACCGTTTTAATGTAATGGGGTTCCCGCGGATTTACTTCCAATTTCTCTCGCAGGTTACGAATATGAACCATCACCGTATTATCTGAATACCCGTAAGGTTCTTTCCATACGGTTTCGTAAATTTTCTCGGAGCTAAATACTTGTCCAGGATGGCTGGCAAGCAACACCAGAATGGAGAACTCCAGTGGTGTAAGCGAAATGTCCTTTTCTTTGAGCTTCACGGAATGTTTATTTGTATCAATGATAAGGTCCTTAATTAAAATAAGTGAGTTGGATTCTGGTTTTCCGATCAGTGTTTGACGTCGTAACTGAGCTTTAACGCGAGCAAGTAACTCTAATGGATTAAACGGTTTGACCATGTAATCATCGGCCCCGGTAGTCAGGCCCGTGATTTTATCAATGTCTTCTTCCTTAGCGGATAACATAATAATGGGAGTGGGTGATACTTCTCTTATTTTGAAGCAGGCTTTGATTCCATCCATAATGGGCATCATGACATCCAGTATTACGAGTTGGACCGATGTTGTTTTGATAATATTTAGCGCTTCCTCACCATTGGCTGCTTCAATGACATGATATCCTTCGTTACGTAAATAGACATGAATGACATCCCGGATATCGGGTTCATCATCAACAACGAGAACGGTATTCATAATTCAACACTCCTTAAAAATTAGGATAACATCAGTGTAAACGATAGTCTGGAATGTTTAAATTGTTTCCTTTTTGCGACAGACATAAACGAACGCAGGTGGGATATTCAAAGGCACTAATTCTATTTTTTCGATGATAAAGTGTTCGGATAATGTTTTTTTCATTTGAAGTGAATATTGAAAGGCGATGAATAATCCTCCAGGTTTGAGTGCCTTATAGATCTGGTCTACCAACGTATTTCTTAATTCAGGTTCAAAGTTGAAAAACGGCAATCCGCTAAAAATGTAATCCAGTTGCTGAACGCCCTCTTGATTCATGGATTCTACCAATCGAGCGGCGTCTGGATAACAGGAGAACTCCGGGTATGCCGTCTGAAGAGTATTCCTCATCGTTTCGTTCATCTCAAACAATAGGACTTTGGTGGAATCGTGTACTTGTTGATGAATATAACGAGTGATCGGACCTGTACCCGATCCAAGCTCGGCGACAGCTTTTGCCTCTAGCCAAGAGGCTTGCTTCACCATTTTGCTGGCGAGAAACCGGGAACTGGGTATGATACTGCCGACATGTTTAGGGCTTTGCAGAAAGCTTTTCAAAAATAAAATGGGTTCATTAGAATTCATATTTGTGGTTCCTCCATATATGTGATGGTATGTTATCAAACCAGTTAGAAATGGAATAATTGCAGCGTAGATAGAATGGGACCGCCGAAGTAAGTTCCTGCTGTAAAATAGGTGATGGTCCATAACAAAGCACTGGAATAGGAGATAAGAGCAAATTTTCTATACTGCACGCCACTGAGTCCCATCACCAAAGGGAGAACATATCGCACGATTGGAATGAACAAACCGATGCACATCGCCCAATTGCCACTCTTATTCAGAATCAGTTCAGCCTTGACGAAGTGTTTATGATGCTGGAATCTGTGTTTTATCTTGGGTCCAAATAACTTCCCTGCAAAATAAGCAAAGGTAATGGCCGTTAATAGTCCTGATAAAATACAGAAGTATGTGATCCATGAATTGATAACTCCTGTGTGACTCAAAATGGCACCGCTGATAATCGTGATCTCATTTGGAATTGGAATTCCGAAAGGCCCTAATGAGAAGGCAAAATAAAAAATCAGATAACCATACTGATGAAGTAGCTCTAAGATCGTATTACTGATCATTGTTTTGCCTCCTCTCTTGTTGATATAGCAATCTTAATGAAAAAAACTAAGGAATTAATGAGCATAAATCTGAAGAAAATCTAAAGAATACATAAGCAAAGCCAAACAACTGCGTTCAAGAGAAAAAGCCTTGCCAACTTACTAGCAAGACTTGAACAGGTAGAACTATTCAGGAGCGGTGATCAAGTGATATGAATTTCTGAATATCAAATAAAGTTTGTCTCAAAAAGGAACATATAAGCGAGTTCGAGTTGATTACCTATATCTTTATCTGCAAGGAAGAGGATGATCAAAGAAGAGCCGAGACGTCATAATGACGACTCAGCTCTTTTTTTATGTCCCAGGGGATCAGACTTCTTTGAATCAGCTTATTGTAGGAAGTAGAACCATCTGAATTTGGTACCAGCAACAAAAAACAAAACAATCCATCCCCATAAAAACAACAAACGTAGAGGTCGTGGAATCAGGAGATATTCTGAGTACAATTTGCTGAAAAGTTTCATTACAGTAGTGACCACCCCTGCTAAGTTACTCCCTTATATCCGCTTTCGAAAGAAAAAGAGACGATAAGATAACCAATATCCCAATAAGTCTGTATACCGTGGCGTAGGCCTCGAGTTAGCTTCTGGCGATTATAAATCCGACGATCGATATAGATAATAGCAAAAGACCAAAGGGGATCTTATAACTCAGATGCGGAACCTCCAATTATATCAAAATTAGGTATATTATATCATGATAAACACCAGATCAATAAATAAATCGAACGATATGATGCTGGCATGCCAATATATAGTGTAAGGAGGAGGGGAATGGATAATGAGTGAACAAGATGAGTACATAGAACTTGTAACGTTAATACGGGCGGGGCATGAAGAAGCATATGGAGAATTATATGAGAAAACAGTGACGAGGATATATCAAACTGTGCGATTTCTCATCAAGGACAAGTCTGATGCGGAGGATGTAGTACAGGAGATTTACATTCAGGCGTATCGATCATTGGCGCGATATGATGCGGAGCGTGCTTTTCGTCCCTGGTTGATGGGGGTGACGATGCGACAGGTTCAGAGTTATCGACGCAAAAGATTGATGCAGTTTCGGTTTGGCAAGCGGATCGAGAAATCTGACGTGGGACTAGAATATGATTTTTCCACTGATCTGGTCAACAAACTGGCAAATCGTCCTCTGCTGGAACAGGTGTGCCGTTTACCGTACAAGCTGCAGCAGGTGGTTACACTTCATTATTTAAATGAATACACGCAAGAGGAGATTGCTGGCATATTGGAAATTCCACTTGGAACCGTAAAATCGCGCATACATGCGGCGCTGGCGAAGTTAAGACAGAAAGAGAAGATGAATCCAAGATTGCGGGGAAAGGTGGAGGATCTGCATGAAACTCGATGAACAGTTGCGAACAGCCTACCAGGAAGAGACCAAAGACTGGTCCGTTCCTGCGAGAATTAAACATAAAATGATGGATAGTATTCGAAATGATTCACACATCAGAAGAAATCGAAAAAAATGGCTGATCACTGGACTATTAGCTGTTGTGCTCATTATACCCACCGGAGCCTACGCAGGATACACCTATCTCGCAGACGGAATATATGGTTCACAGGAGAATATCAAAGCTATGGGGGGAACAGCTGAAGATTATATGAGGTTGGAAGCAAAGCTGCAGACGGCCAAGGCCCATTTCAGCGAAGAAGAATTTGTTCAATATATGGACTTGCTGAAGCAATTAGGGCAAATGGCCGTGAAGTATGCCGATTCTCAGGGCAATATGCATCCAGAGCAGTGGAGTACAGTGGAGCAGGAACGATATAACCTTCTTGTAGCCGAGCTGGAACCGTTTTTCGAGAAGCTGGAAGCTGTGAGTACTGCTTCACAAAAGGATCCTATGAATGAGCAACAATTCTGGACGGAGCAGTTGGCGCGGGCGGAGGAGATGTTAACTAAAGAGGAGTTTACCGAGTTCAAATCTGTGTATGAACAAATGAAGGCGTATGAAGTGATGGTGGTAGACAAGGATGGAAGCATTCATGATGAGCGCTTGTCAGTGGAACAGAAGGATGATTTGAGGCAATTAAGAGAGCGACTTATTCCGTATTTGGAGAAGTTGGGGCTTGATGTGCGGTGAAGCAAGTGAAATCGGTTTGTACGAGAAGAAGCGGAGAAGTGAATTCTTTCGCTTCTTTCTTGTTGTTGTAATCCATTACTTCCTCCCTTGCACCTTCAGCCGATATTGATGTGGTGTAGAGCCTGTGGTAGAACGGAATACTTTGCAAAAGTAAGAGGGGCTGGTCATACCGACACGGTGACCGATTTCGGGAACGGTGAGCGAGGATCGAGTGAGCAGCACACAGGCATGACGAATGCGGGTGGCTTGGGCATAAGCAACAATGGTGGTGCCAGTCGCTTTTTTGAATACATGAGATAGATGATAGGGAGATAGATGAAGTGTATCTGCGATATGCTCCAAACGAAAAGGCTCTTGGTAATGCTGCTCAATCCATTGCATGATGGCTTCGGCATGAGGGTGAAGAACGTTAGCACTGGACGAAAGTACATCTTGGGAGCGGTGCTGCTGCCCGTCCTGCCACAGATAGCGAAGTTGTGCGAGCAGATCCAATAAAAAGAGGCGTGTATCCTCCTCTACTTCGTGAGGAAGCAGATCTGGATACGTATCTGCATATTGTTCCATTCGTTGAACGAGTGGAGATGTGGCAGCAAGTCGGATGGGCTGAATGGGGGATTGCTCTTCCAGCAGATCCTGTATGAAGTCGTAAGTAACGATAAATTGGGGCCAATGTGCCTTCAGTAGATCAAGTTCAACCATGAGTACATTTCGAATGAAAGGCTTGTGTCTGGATACTTGAATCTGGATGTGGTGCAATTGAAAAGGTCGAAAAATCATGAGCATACCGGGTTCAAGGGAGAAAACCTGACCCTCGGTTATCAACTGCCCATATCCTTCGTGAATATAGGTTATCTCCAGCTGCGAATGAGCATGGAACACTTCGCGAGACGTAGTGTTGGATGTACGACGACAGACCAGATTAAATTGTTCTCCCAGAAAGATGGACTTCATGTATGCCTCCCTTATCATGCGCAAGATAGTTTTATTTTAGCACAAGATGAACGCATAAAAGCGCTTTATTATTGTGTATTGTGAAGGGAATAAGGGAGGTATGCAACGATGTTAAAAGTGGCGATTATCGGAGCAGGTGCAATTAGTGGAGCACATATCTCAGCATATATGTCGTTCCCTGAGCGATGTCAGATTGTTGCTGTGGTCGATATCTACGTGGAAAAAGCACAGAAGCGAATTAATGAATATGGTCTGGAAGGTGCACAAGCTGTCACGGATTACACAGAGTTACTTGCCCAAAACATTGATCTGGTATCAGTCTGTACACCACCGTATACGCATGCTCCCATTGCGTGTGATTTCATGCAAGCAGGTGCACATGTGTTGGTTGAAAAACCGATGGCTTCTTCCCTGGAGGAAGCGGATCTGATGTTGAGAGCAGCGCAAGCAAGTGGCAAGTTGTTATCCGTAGTAGCACAGAATCGGTTTACGACACCAATGATGAAGCTAAAAGGTGTGCTGGACAGTAAACGGATGGGACCGATTGTACATGTGCAGGTTGATTCGTTCTGGTGGCGGGGCCACAATTATTATGATCTGTGGTGGCGCGGGACATGGGAAAAAGAAGGAGGAGGCTGTACCCTTAATCATGCGGTGCATCATATTGATGCCATGCTTTGGATGATGGGACCTCCAGTGGAATTACAGGCCATGATGGCAAATACGGCACATGATAATGCCGAAGTTGAGGATATATCCATGTCGATGCTTCGCTTCCAGGAAGGGGCGCTTGGCATGATTACCAGTTCCGTCGTACATCACGGAGAGGAGCAGCAGTTAATTTTTCAGGGCAAAGAAGCCCGGGTATCTGCACCTTGGAAAGTGGTTGCTTCTACCGCGCGGAATAACGGATTTCCGGAACCGAATCGAGAATTGGAACACCAGATTCAGAAGCTCGCTGACGAATTACCGGATGTTACTCATGTCGGTCACGCTGGGCAAGTTGAGAATGTGTTAAATGCTATTGAGACAGGATCACCCCTTCTGGTGGATGGCCAAAGTGGTCGGAATACGCTTGAACTGATTGTGGGTATCTATAAGTCGGCAAGTACGGGAGAGAAGGTTGTTTTTCCACTAGGGGCGGAAGACGCGTTTTACACAAGAGAAGGAATTATGCAACATGCCGTACACTTTTATGAAAAAAAGACGACGGTGGACAACTTCGAGGATTCGAGTATTACACTCGGGAGCAAGTTGGATTCGTAGTGTTTTCCGTGAAAAGGATGCCCCTCACATAAGTGAGAATGGGCATCTTTTTTTGTACTAGGTCGATTACACCTACATCACCATAAAAAATCAATACACTTGATTTTTCCATCCATGTAACTCGTATTCACTTCAAGATCATAATCTCCATGGTCAGGGATTGGATCAATGAGAGCTACAATCAGTCTCGTAGTCGTGTGAGGGAGAATAGGAAGAATCATTGCTGTTTAGCTTCAGCTTTTGAGTGTGTTGGTTTAACAGAAAGAGGGCGTAAATGAAGCGCTTTCACATTTAGCGGATTCACGTCATTTTAGACACTTGGAGAAGATGATGTGGTGGATTAAAAAGCATTTGGATTATGAGATCAGATTGGGCAAGATGGCGGCAGATGTTCACCTGTCCAAATCGTATGCTTCCCGCATTTTTCATCAAGAGACAGGTAGCAGCATTACGGATTACGTCACAGCTCGAAGGTTGAAGCATGACTACTTACGCCTTGATATATAATAACATTTTCGGTGGAGGAGATTGGCAGACGTGCCAGATTTCCGAACGGATGTATTTCATCCAGTTATTTCGCAAATCTGCCGGGACGAGCCCGTTGTATTATCGGCAACAATTTGAACGGTGCAGCAAGCATTATTTTAGTTTGTAAAATAATAGCGTTATTACGTCTCTATATACAATTAGTATTCACCGTTTGAAGTGAAAAAATCCCGAATGTGGAGTGCACTAGCCAGTTGCTAAATGCGATACTCCACCTCCGGGATTGCAACAGCGGTAACCTTCAAGCTAAATAAACCTTAAGGATTCCTCAAGTTGTTACAGCCACTTATCAGCCCAACGTTCCACGGCGCTTAGCGCCCTCCCCAGTTCCGTTCCTTTTCGTGACAACATATATTCAGTTCGAACTGGACGTTCCGTGACCACATGGCGAACCACAAGTCCTTCTTCCTCCAATTCCTTCATTCGCTCATTTAACACACGTTTGCTCAAGTCAGGGATATAAGCGTGAATCTCACTGAAGCGTTTGGGTTCCTCCATCAACGCATGGATAATGAGGGCTACCCATTTTCGGCCAATGATCTGATAAGATTGTTCCACTTTTGTACATATCTGCTTGGCATTCTCATCATCGCTCATGATTGTACTCCTTTGATTTAGTATTGCTTGTAATATCATTAGTATACTTATTGTAACCTACTTGTCCACAGGCCATATGTGTAAAATGTCACATACCAATTGTTCTTAATGTTACCACATAAAGCGTTATCATCAAATAAAAACCCTATAAACACTGGAGTTCACAGGTTCGACACGATTGTTGACGAATTGTGACGACAGGTGTAATATGGGTAACGTTAATTCAAATGGTTACAATTTATAACCTATAAACAGGTTGTGGAGAGAAGGAATGTTCCATGGTTGAATTCAGGTGCGTTATATAAACGGAGGCAAGGCGGGGAACACACCCACTTATTCCGTCTTTTGTCATGCTTGGATTTGAACATTTTGCAACATCATATACTATACTGCACAGATCACAGGAGGCACTCCAATGGATGCAATGACATTTGTCCTGTTCGGGGCAACAGGCGATTTAGCCAAACGCAAGATTTACCCTGCATTATATAACTTGTACATGGATCAGAAAATGCCGAAATCTTTCTCCGTTATCGGATTGGGACGACGTGAATTGTCGGATATGGACTTCCAGGCCAATGTTGAAAAGTCACTGCACGAATTCTCACGTCAGACGCCAGAAGAAGCATCTCAGGTTCGTGATTTCATTGGAGCTTTCCGTTATTGTTCTTTAAATAATACGAAGCTTGAAGATTACACCAAACTGTTGGAGTTGGTTCAACAGCGTGAACAAGAGCTTAACATTCCCGAAAACCGCATGTTCTACATGTCGGTGGCACCGGAATTCTTTGAGCCAATCGCATTAAACATTCAAGAAAGTGGCCTGGGTAACACCAAAGGCTGGAAGAAACTGATTATCGAAAAACCATTCGGACACGATCTGCAATCGGCTCGTGATCTGAACGAAAAACTGAGCAATACCTTTGCGGAAGAAGAGATCTATCGCATTGACCATTTCCTGGGTAAACCGATGGTTCAAAATATTGAGACGCTCACCTATGCAAATCCGGTAATTCAGGCGTTGTGGTCTAACCGTTATATTGCCAATGTACAAATCACGGCAAGTGAGACGGTGGGTGTTGAAGAACGTGCCGCGTATTACGACCAAAGCGGTGCCCTTCGTGACATGTTCCAGAACCATATGCTTCAGTTGCTGATGATGATTGGTTTACATTTGCCAAAACGTTGCACACCGGAAGAAATTCAATTCAAAAAACAAAAAATTGCTGAAGCACTTCGTCCGTTGACGAAAGAAAATATCATTTCTGAAGTTGTTCGTGCGCAATATGCAGAAGGTGAACTGCAAGGATCTTCAGTTGTTGGATATCTGGACGAGCCTGGCATCCCAGCCGGATCTCAGAACGAGACCTATGTTGCCGCAAGACTTTGGATCGATGATCCGTTCTGGAGCGAGGTTCCATTTTATATCCGTACAGGTAAACGCCTGGCTGAGAAATCCACCAGAATCGTTGTTGAATTCAAGTCTCCACTCAAAACGGGGCATGAATCCGAGAATACAACGGAACCTAACCTGCTTACGATTGAAATTGGTCCGGGAGAAAGTATTTCCCTTCAATTAAATGCGAAGAATCCATTGAACCATGGTGAAGTGGAACCAATGCATATGACCTTCAACTCCGGTAAACGTAATATCCCTGAAGCATACGAGAATCTGATCTTTGATGCGATGCGTGGAGATTCCACCTTCTTCGCTCACTGGAACGAAGTGGAGCTGGCATGGCAATGGGTGCAACCGATTCAGGAAGCATTCGAAGCTGGCAGCGTGCCACTGGATACGTACAGTGCAGGTTCGCATGGACCAGAGTCAGCAGATCGCCTGACAGCAGCAGACGGTTACCGTTGGTGGTAAGTGAAACGAAAAAGCGAGCATAAGAGAACACAATAGTAAAAACAACAGTACAATCCGTTCTGCTCACCCATGAACATTTTGCACAATCCAAATGCTTCTTCCAAGTCAACAGGATATAGAACGAGATGTTTTATTACCTTAGAGCTTGAACTCAGAAGCGAGTTGGATCGAAGGTAAATTGTTGATATAACACAGTATCTATTACGAATTATACCGTTCCAATTTTGCATAAGCCCTTCCGGTTATGTTTGCCGGAAGGCCGTGAAAATTTTTGAATATAGATTAGCTGTTCAGTTTTGAAAATGGGTTGGCTTAAACGCTGAGAATGTAGTGTAGGGGACGAAATCGATTCTGTAGAAGCAAAGCGTTCGCCTTTATCCCCGGATTTTCTCCTATATAGGAGATTCAAAAAAAATCTGGGGATAACAGCGATCAAAAGAACGATTCGTTACCGGAACGGTTACTTCGCCAAACGTTAAGCACTTATTTTTAATATTGAGCGCACATGAAATTTAAACATTGTTCATAACAGGAGGATTTTGAAATGAAACTTGGACTTGTCGGATTAGGAAAAATGGGATTGAACCTGGGTAGAAACCTGATTGATCACAAACACGAAGTGGTTGCTTTTGATCTGAACGCTGAAGCAGTAAATGAAATGAAAGAATACGGCGCTGAAGGCGTATCTTCTTACGCAGAGATGGTGGCTTCGCTCGAATCCCCACGTGTATTGTGGATCATGGTTCCCCACAACGTGGTAGACGCTGTATTGGCTGAAGTTAGCCCATTGTTGTCCAAAGGTGACATCATTATTGAAGCGGGTAACTCCCACTACAAAGAATCCATCCGTCGCTACGAAGAGATGAAACCTAAAGGCATTCACTACATGGATGCAGGTACATCTGGCGGTATGGAAGGCGCACGTAATGGCGCATGTTATATGATCGGTGGAGACCCGGAAGCTTGGGCAATCGTTGAACCGGCATTCAAAGATACTTCCGTGGAGAATGGCTACCTGTATGCTGGTAAAGCGGGCAGCGGTCACTTCCTCAAAATGGTTCACAATGGTATCGAGTACGGTATGATGGCATCCATCGGTGAAGGTTTTGACGTATTGGAGAAAAGTGGATTTGATTTCGACTTCGAACAAGTGGCTCGCGTATGGAACAACGGTTCCGTTATCCGCTCTTGGTTGATGGAGCTGACAGAACGTGCCTTCTCCAAAGATGCAAACCTCGATGAAATTAAAGGCGTAATGCACTCTTCCGGTGAAGGACGCTGGACGGTAGAAACGGCATTTGACCTTCAAACTGCTACACCTGTTATCGCGTTGTCCTTGCTGATGCGTTATCGCTCCCTGGAAACAGACACATTCACAGGTAAAGTGGTAGCAGCATTGCGTAATGAATTTGGCGGTCACGCTGTAGAGAAAAATTAATTTTATATATAACTGTTAACATATGATGAACATCGGGTAATGACTTATATCGTGTTTACGAATTCATCAAGTGGAGGGAACATATCATGAAATTTTTCTTGGATACAGGGAATGTGGAAGAAATCAAACGGATCGAACGTCTGGGTCTGGTGGATGGAGTCACGACTAACCCGTCTTTGATTGCCAAAGAAGGTCGCGTATTTAAAGAAGTCATTCAGGAGATCTGTGGCGTTGTTAAAGGCCCGGTCAGTGCTGAAGTCATCGGTCTCAAAGCCGAGGATATGTTGAAGGAAGCTTATGAAATTGCAGAATGGGCACCGAATGTAGTCATTAAATTGCCGATGACCGAAGATGGGTTGTACGCTTGTCATGAGTTAACGCAAAAAGGGATCAAAACCAATGTAACGCTGATTTTCTCCGCAGCACAGGGCCTGATGGCGGCGAAAGCCGGTGCAACCTACATCAGTCCATTCGTTGGTCGCTTGGATGATATTGCGGTGGATGGTATGAAATTGATTCGTGATCTGCGCCTTATTCTGGACATGTATGATCTGCCTTCCGAGATTATCGCAGCAAGCATTCGCAATATCAAACATGTAGAGGATGCAGCCCTTTCCGGTGCGCATATTGCTACCATTCCGGGTTCGCTTCTCCCGACACTTTGGAAACACCCACTGACGGACAGCGGGATTGAACGTTTCCTGAAAGACTGGGAATCTGTTCCGAAATAAAAGGATAGACATGGCCTGAATCTTTGGGTGGTCTGAACATAAAACCTTTTGCCTTGCAGAGTAATCTGCGGGTGAAAGGTTTTTTTTATCTCCGTTTATGTGTTTCCGATTTCCGGGTTAGTTTAACCAATGAGGAGTACTTGTCCCTTTCATGTTGTTGTTACTTTCTATCCAGTGTCCATGTGCTGTCCTTCTTTTTCGGTACAACGGTGCATAAGGTTAACATATAGCCTATAGCTCATCCCGTAGGGGAGGGACACTTCGATGATGAGAAGAAAATGGCGAAGCCGGAGACGCCGTAAGCCGCCAAGCGGCAAACGCAAAATGTGGTTGATCATTTTATTGGTCACCGCGTTTTGTTTGATGCAGGGCTTTGCTTATGTGGATAAAAAGATGAAGCCCCCCATCATGCACTTGGCCAAGATTAGAGTGAAGCAGATTGCAACTGAAGCGATCAACAAGGCGATTACAGCACAGGTTGCCGATGGCAAAACCAACGAAGGATTGATTGACTGGAAGACGGATACCGCCGGGAAAGTGTCCGGTTTCATGCTGAACTACAATGAACATATGCGAATCACTGCAAGTACGATGAATATTGTGCAATCCACGCTGCAGAATGTACACATGTTAAAAGAAAAAATCCCGCTGGGGCAGGCGCTGGGCAGTCCGGTGTTGGCTTCATTTGGCCCGAGTATACCGGTCCGTATTGAGCCCCAAGGCGCTGTCAAAGTGGATCTGAACACCCGTCAACAGAATGCGGGTATTAACATGATTTTGGTGGAAGTGTACATTCACATCATTGCTGAGGTTGCGGTCGTGGTACCCTTCGACATGGAACCCGAAACGGTCGATACGGAAATCCCGATTTCCTACCTTCTGGTTGTTGGGGATGTGCCAATGTATTATTACGATAATCAGGGCAAGCCAGTGGGCAGTAACGGCAGTAATGCCCCAGCTATTGCGCTGCCATCAGGTCATACGGGTGTATCAAGCGGTAATGGAGTAACTACGAATCCCCCTAGCCAGAATCAGCAACAAACGCCGTCAGACCATTTGCAAGGGAATGAACTTGAAGAAATTGAACCGGATGATCTGCCTGATGTGAATGGGGGATTACAGCTCAATAAGGACGCGCACCCATGATACACACAAATTTGAATTGTAAAGCAAAGAAAGGGGCCTCTATTAAAGAGGTCCCTTTTTCGAATACTTATCGTGCATATCCTCGTCTCACTTACTTTTCTTGTTCTTTTGTTTGCGTTCATCCTGTTCCCAATGTTTCAGTTGTGGATAAGGGTCGAACGACCATTCGTGCAGTCCGCTGTCCCGGTAGATACCATAGTGCAGATGCGGAGGAAATTTGCCCTGTGTTCCAGGTTTCCCGTAACCCGAACTGCCAACCCAACCTACGACCTGACCGGGGATAACCACTTCACCGATGCGTGCACTTTTGTCAAAACCCGAAAGATGGGCGTAATAGTGATAATGGTTGTTCAAATCCCGAATTCCGATGCGCCAGCCGCCAAACGGGTTCCAGCCTTTGATCTCCACGACACCGTAACAGGTACTGCGTACAGGCAGGCCATGCGGAGCGAAAATATCTGTTCCCTCATGAATGCGATAACCGCCCCAGCTTCTTTTTGTCCCCCAGGTACTGCGATAGGAGTAGTTGGTTCCGAGCGGGACCGGAAAGGCATGTCCGAACAGATCCAGATTGTCAAAATGCTCATATAACTTCGCGAATTGCTGTATCCGTTGCACAGCACGGGAGTTGTGATAATATTCCCACAAGGCAATGTTGAAGTCCTCTTGTTTGTTCCCGTAACCTTGAATAACAGAAGCCAAGCTGTACAGCACATCCTGATCATTGTTGGCGTCTGCTATACCGTCTCCTGAACCATCACGTCCATATCCTTTGAAAAAAAGAATGGATTCGGGATGTTGATCCGTCTCATCGGGATTTAGCCATCCTCTCCAGGCCGGAGGGGTCATGAAGATACCCGTAAGCCGCTCTGGATGCTTACGATCCTTTGGGTGTGCGCGAGTAATCGTACGTTCATACTGATCAATGGCGGCAAGCCTGTACCAGGGAATCTGAGTCATCTGACCGATGGTTTCATATAAATGGCGACGTGCAGCGAAAACTTCTGCGGGTTTTAACTCGGTAGCCTGTGGTTTGGGAGCGGCCTGGGCGGGTTCACCGTAAACTTCAACAGGCAAGAATGGGAGAAGCAGAGTACCTGCAAGTAATGTTTTGATCCAAAAGCGGTACGTGTGCCTGAAGGTCAAGCGTTGTTGCACTGGGATGCAGCCCCTTTCCATTAGAATGATACAAGGTACCCGATGAACCAAGCTAAAGGTTAGCGTTCTTCAAAAGTTCTCATTTTATCCATGTAAGCTCTTGGGGGGGAATCCAATTATACAAATTGTCCATATCGGGCATGAATGCACAAGATGTGACAAATGGGGGTTTTTCCAGCGCTTTCATGGTATAATATGTTCCGAGCAACAGCCTAACTTCAGTAGAAAGAAGGTTTATGCATTGGCTAAACGTGTTAAAGAACCGAAGCCGGATTGGATTCGGATCAAATTGACAACCGGCGATAACTATCAGGAAATGAAAACGATGATGCGTTCCAAAACGCTGCATACGGTATGTGAGGAAGCGCGGTGTCCGAATATTTATGAATGCTGGGCCAATCGAACGGCCACTTTTATGATTTTGGGCGACATTTGCACAAGGGCATGCCGTTTTTGCGCGGTGAATACAGGCTTGCCAACGGAGCTTGATTTGCAGGAACCAGAACGTGTGGCGGAAGCAGCAGAGCAGATGAATCTGCAACACTGTGTAATTACAAGTGTAGCTCGTGATGATCTGAAGGATGGAGGAGCTACGATTTTTGCAGAGACGGTGAAGGCCGTACGGCGGCGGTTGCCATTGTGCAGCGTTGAAGTTCTCATTCCAGACTTTCTGGGTAATCGGGAATCTTTGCAGATTGTAATGGATGCCAAACCGGACATTTTGAATCACAATATTGAGACGGTTGAGCGGTTGTCAGACAAAGTGCGTGCCAAGGCAAAATATAAACGTTCACTGGAATTGCTTGCTCGTGCCAAAGAAATGCAACCTAACATCCCTACGAAATCAAGCATTATGCTTGGTGTAGGTGAGGAATATAATGAAATTTTATCAACAATGGATGATCTTCGTGCGGTGAACTGTGATATTATGACGATTGGTCAATATTTGCAGCCATCGGATAAACATCTGTATGTTGAAAAGTATTATCCGCCAGAGGAGTTTGCTGCATTGAAACAGGAGGGATTAAAACGTGGGTTCAGCCACGTCGAATCCGGCCCTATGGTACGCAGCTCCTACCATGCGCATGAACAGGTGAAATCGGCTACCAAACATGCTGAACAGGCGGCAACACACGCGTGATGGAGGATACCGGATTGGAAGAAGAAAAAATCACAGAACAGATTCAGGACCAACTTCAGGAGCAGATCCAGGAGCCGGTTCAGGAATCGGTTGTTGAGTCAGTTGAAGAAAAGCCCAAAGAACCGGTCATTGTACAGATCGGCGGCAAAAATTATGAAATCGTCCAGAACCACAAAGAGGGCTGGAATCCAGAGGTCTTCCGTGATCGTTACAGTGAAGTGCTGGAGCGTTATGATTATATTATCGGGGACTGGGGTTATAGCCAGTTGAGGTTAAAAGGTTTTTACCGTGATAACCATCCAAAAGCGACGAAGGATTCCACAATCGCCAGTATGGTGGATTATATCAATGAATATTGTAACTTTGGCTGTGCGTACTTTGTGCTTCAGAAGAGCAAGGATCAACCTCAAGCCAAAGCAAAAAGCGGTTCCTGAGAAGGACCGCTTTTTTGGTGTGTTATTTTAGTCAAGAAATGCCGTGCGAACCCGGTTCCAGAATGGATAAGGGCGAAAACGTGCAAAACTGACCTTGTGACTGGATACCTGACAACGGACGGAGATCAGATCCTCCACCATCACATTCACATGATCAATCGTCATCAATAACCGCTGATCCTTGCGGGAGAAAATATCACAATGATGATGCTTGGGCAAAATAACCGGTGAACCAAGTGTACGATAGACCCGGTTATTAATCGATGCAATCTCCGCAATCTGAATCGCCTCGATGGTTGGATGAACCATGGCACCGCCAAGGGCCTTGTTGTATGCCGTGCTGCCTGATGGCGTGGATACACAGATGCCATCCCCACGGAACATCTCAAATGTCACATCGTTAATATCGACCTGGGCTACGACGGTACCGTCTACACCTTTTAACGTAAATTCATTAAGGGCGATGTAAGAGGAATTCCCCGACTTTTTACGAATCTCAAGCTCCAAGAGTGGGTATTGTACAATACGTGGTTTGAGACGCTCCGGATCTCCCTTGCCACTCATCAGCCTGACTAACTCGCGTAATTCTTCCTTCTTCCAATCGGCGTAAAAGCCGAGATGGCCTGTATGAACCCCAACAAAAGCAATATCCGGAATGCGGTCGATGAAATTGTGAAATGCTTGTAGCATCGTACCATCGCCCCCGATGGAGATAACAATCTCCGGCGATTCTGCATCCAGCTTGAACCCTTCTTCCTTCGCCAGCGCGTGAAACTGCTGACTGAGATCAATCGATAACTGGTCTCCGCGGTCTTGAACATAGTATCTCAAGATGAAAGCTCCTTTGTGGTCATTATACTACCGATGATAATCAATTCCGCGGAAGAACACAACGTTTGGGCGCATATTCAGTTAAATATAGATGAATCGTTCACTTATTTTTTGGCATGTCGTCTAGGCTTGAGAATGGAACTTAATATTGCAAGGAATAACAACAACACGATGAGGCTTACAAAAACAATCATTCCGGATAAGAAAATCAGTCCCCAGTCCGGTGTATACGTTGATAACGATGGGATGAAACCGGGCTCCATGAGAACGGGTGAAGAGGAACGCCCCATCATGGGTGTCCATAACAGCAGGACCAGCACAGGTGCGATTAGCGCATGGATTGCTCTGGCAAATAGAAATGGACCGTATCTCATGGGTGTGTTGCTAAGAACACTCATAATCTGTGCATGGACGGATAATCCACCCCAAGAGAGAACAAAGGCTGCTGCTGCTACTTTATAGACGAGTGGGATGGATGCCCCGGCACTCCCAGCCTCTTTGTTCCCCAGCGTTACTTCAAACAGCCCACCGACCAAGCTAGGAGATAAGGATGGAGGCAGTCCGCTATGTCGTAACAATTGCTCGGTTATCCCGTATAATCCGCCAAGCCAACCGGTCTGGACAAGTAGCTCCATCATGACCGAGAAGAATACAACCAGCCCTCCTACGATAATAATAAGGCGAAGGGATGAGGAGACTGCCTGGCGCAGCAGTTCACCGAATGCACGTCCGTCAGCTTTTCTTGCTTCATGCATCGCATAGATGGCCCGGACCAGTCTGTTTCTAGGTATCCCCTCCGATGGAGATCCAGAAGAACTGTCTGGGTGTGAGCCTTTTGCTGTACCCCCGTGAAAACGCATGAGCATACCCACCAGAAAAGCTGCAGCGTAATGGCTCGCAACCAATACTGGAGCAATGGCGACATTATGGAAGAACCCAACCGATACCGCTCCAATCATGAAGATCGGATCGGATGATGTAGTGAAGGCAACGAGCCGTTCTCCTTCTTCCCGGGTAACCAGCTTTTGTTCCCATAACTGAGCGGTCAGTTTCGCCCCTGTAGGATAACCGGATGCACAGCTCACGGCAAATACAAAACCACCGCTTCCGGGAACACGAAACAATGGACGCATCAGTGGATTCAGCAAGGTACCTAGAAAATGAACAATGCCAAAGCCGAGCAGCAGCTCGGACAGCACCAAAAAAGGAAAAAGGGAGGGAAACAATACGTCCCACCAGATGGACAGTCCGCGTACACCTGCATGCCAGGTTTCCGCTGGATACAAGACCATTAACACACAAAGGGTCAGGAGAGCGAGTGTGACCAGGACATGGGTGAGTCGTTGTGAAGCAGCCATGAATTCTTCTCCTTTATTTTTGGAATGGTCGGTGTGCGGAAGTCTGTGGTGTTATTGCCATCAATATATGAAAAAAAGTGGACAAACAGTACAAAATTATACGTAGAAAGCGCTTGCAAAAGTGGCTGTGTTTTTGAGTGATGTGTGCTAAAATGAGAAAAACGCCTGAACGTCACCTAATTGTCTCCAAGGTGGAATTCAATTCGGATGGAGTGATGATCATGAGTCTTGTCACCGGAATCCTGGTCTGTGCTTTTGTATATGTGATACGTGCCTCGCTGGTACGCTCTGAGGAAGAGGACTGGCGGAGTTATTAATGAAATATCTAGTGCGCCAACCCAAGCGGTTGGCGCTTTTTTTGTGTTACATTTTGAATAAGGTCCTATACACAGATGGCAGGTTACATGTCCTGATGATTTCATGTTATATAGGACTTTTTGGTTTTTTTTGATAGAATGGAGATAAAGGCTTTTGTGGCCTGGATATTGTTACTGTTTTCACAATGTTCACGGAACGTGTAATATATGGCAAAATTCGACATCAGAAAGGGGAATCAGACGAATGAATCCCAGTTTGAGTATTTATGACAATCTTGGCGGTGAGAAAGGTGTTCGCGCATTGGTCGAGGCTTTCTATCCGATCGTTCAGCAGAATGAGCAGCTGGCTCCGCTTTTCCCGGAAGATATTCAGCCGGTCATCGACAAGCAGTATATGTTTTTGTCTCAGTTTTTTGGAGGACCAGGGCTGTTTTCCGAGGCGTTTGGACATCCGATGATGCGTGCCCGTCATATGCATTTTGAAGTGACGGTTGAACGGGCTGAGGCTTGGCTTGCATGTATGGATCAAGCCTTAACACAGATTGGTGTGGAGGAGCCCTTGCATTCGTTTATCCTGCAGCGTTTATCCGGGCCTGCACATCATTTTGTGAATACACCGTAGATCCGAATATGATTACAAGCGTACGGGAGAGGGATGGAATAGATTGGAATTAGAGCCGCTGTATAAGGTGAAAGTGACCTGCCATTATTGCGAAACCGAGTATGAAACCTCACGGGTAAGACCGAGTTTGAAAAGGCCCTACCGGACGGATTCGGATTTTTGTGCTTACTACAAGCTGGAGAATCCAGATTTTTATGTGGTTCGCATCTGTCCGCAGTGCGGGTTTGCCACGACGGAGAACGCAACGGAGCATCTAAATGATGCTCAGCGCAAGGCTTTTAAGGAACAGATCGGTAACCGCTGGGTTAAACGTGATTATAGCGGAGCACGAACACTGGAACAGGCGCTGGCAACGTACAAGCTTGCCTTGCTGTGCGCACAGGTTATCCGGGAGAAAGATCGTGTCGTCGCTGGTCTGTTGCATCATATAGCTTGGTTGTATCGTTATATGGAGGACCATGCACAGGAACATCGTTTTCTTGAATTTAGCCTGGAAGCCTATGTGAAGGTGTTCGAACGTGAAGGAACGGGTGGCAATGAAGCCAAACTGTTGTATTTGCTCGGGGAATTGAACCGCAGGGTAGGACGGTTTAATGAAGCAGTGCAATGGTTCAGCAAGGTCATTCATGACAAGCGGATCACAGATGCGGCCATGATTCGTGCTTCAAGGGAACAGTGGGCCGTGCTGCGTGAGCAGATGATTTCAAGTAAGTTGGAACTCCCTGAAGAGATGCTGGAAACAGACAAAGAGGCTGCAAAGCGCAGCCCCCTCTAGGTTGATCTTACATTAGTTACGGACAGGACGGCTGGATAACAAATAGTCACTGTCGTTGTCGATCACGGTCATGCTTGTATTACAGCAGGGAAAGACCAGTAATTTCTTTTTGCCTTCGCGAATGAGCACAAGCTCTTTGGGTTTGAGGGGGAGCAGCACGTTGCTTGCGTGACAGTAGGGACATTGCTGTACATAGATGTCTCCCATCACAATATCGTAAGGCCAGCTGTTCTCAAACGGAATCATTCTTGTTCGCCTTCTGGTGCGGAAGGTTTGGAGGTTTCTTGTTTGGCGAGTTCCGCAATCTTCTGCATCAGGATATGTTGGGGCATGTGCATCAGGTGCTCCAAAGGTACGCCCAGGGATTCTGCTAATTTGACGGCTGTATCAGCCGATACTTGTAAAGGTTTCATACGTTTACCTCCTGAAGGTTGCTATAAGTATTTCTCTAGTATAGAGATATGGCTCACAGAAAACCAGTTTTTAATTCAATCCTAACCATCCAATTTATAGAGAGAGGTGCCTTATTAAATGAAAACGCCATTACACCCCGTATGGGATCTGGAGTCCATTTTTAGTGGAGGTTCTTCCTCCGAGACATTTGCTGCGTATCTGATTGAACTGGAAGAGGATGTACGTAAACTGCAACATCTGTTGAACGAAACAGCTGCACCGACTTCAGTAGAAGAGACGGCTGCGTTTGATCCCATTTTGGAACTGCTGCAAAGCTGTTATGTTCGCGTATCGGAAGGTTCTGCGTTTGTATCCTGTCTTTCATCGCAAAACCAGAAGGATAAGAAGGCAACGCAGCTTCAGGGCGCCATCAGTTCTATTGCAGCGATGCTGAACGGCAGCAAATCGAAGTTTGATAATACACTCAGTCAGACATCGGATTTGGTGTGGGACGCTTGGATTGCTCGGGAAGATATCCAGCCGCTGGCATTTGTATTGAACGAGAGTCGCACGCTGGCTCGTGAGAAGCTGTCGCCTGAACTGGAAGGTCTTGCTCTGGATCTGGGTGTGGATGGTTACCATGGTTGGGGCAAATTCTACAACACGATTGTCAGCAAGGTGAACATTCCATTTGAGCAAGATGGGGAAACGGTGATGCTCTCCGCAGGACAGGCTGCCAACAAGCTGAGTGATAGTGATCGGAATGTACGCGAGACGGTATTCGCAGACTGGGAGCAGGCTTGGACCGATGTCGAAGATTTCTGTGCTGACACGCTGAATCACCTCGCGGGATTCCGTCTGAAGTTATATGAGAAACGTGGCTGGGATGATATCCTCAAAGAACCTCTGGCCATCAACCGGATGTCACGTCAGACACTGGATACGATGTGGGATGTGATTAACGGTGCCAAACCTGCGCTTGTTCAATATCTGGAGCGCAAGGCAGAACTGCTGGGGGTAGACAAGCTCAGCTGGAGCGACGTAGATGCACCTGTAGGTAAATCAAGTGGCAAAATCACTTACGATGAGGCAGCCATCAATATTGTTGAACAGTTTGCCAAGTTCAGTCCTAAACTTTCCTCGTTTGCAGAGATGGCTTTTGAGAAACGCTGGATCGAAGCAGAAGACCGTCCTGGCAAGCGTCCAGGTGGATTCTGTACGTCTTTGCCACTTAGCAAAGCAACCCGAATTTTCATGACCTTCTCTGGGACACCATCTAATGTGTCGACTCTTGCGCATGAACTTGGTCATGGATATCATCAACACATTATGGAAGAGCTGCCTGCCTTGAATCAACGTTATGCGATGAATGTGGCTGAGACAGCGTCCACATTTGCTGAACTGATTGTAGCAGATGCCCTGGTGCAGGCGGCAACAGATGAGCAAGAGAAGCTGGCTTTGCTGGAAGACAAGATACAGCGAAGTGTGGCTTTCTTTATGAACATCCATGCCCGTTTCCTGTTTGAGAATCGTTTCTATGAACAACGCAAAAAAGGCTTGGTCAACGCGGATGAATTATCCAAATTAATGGTGGAGGCCCAGCAGGAAGCGTTCTGCGGTGTACTTGCATCAGATCATCCTCATTTCTGGGCATCCAAACTGCATTTCTATCTGACGGGTGTGCCATTCTATAATTTCCCATACACGTTCGGTTATATGTTCAGTGCGGGAATCTATGCAAGAGCGCAGCAGGAAGGTACAGCATTTGCAGATAAATATGATGATTTGTTGCGGGATACAGGGCGTATGACGGTCGAAGAACTTGCTCAGAAACATCTGGGTACGGACCTGACACAACCGGAATTCTGGCAAAATGCTGCGGACTTGGTTATTGCCGATATTGAGCAGTTTCTGCAGATGACAGCAACCGAATAATAGGTTGAATATATATGAAAAGGCTGCAAATCCGTGTTAACAGACACAGGATTGCAGCCTTTTTTTGTACAGAATCCTCATTTTTGATTATCGAAGATTTTGTCGTAATTAATTGAAAAAGCTCAGTTTAAGGGAGTGGAATGGCAATTAATTGTGCAATTCATAGTTAGAAATACCCAACTTTGCCGTTCTTTGTTGAATGAGCACATATGATGTCATATAATGAGTCGTAAGTCCTTGCTGTATAGGACTATAAGCATATAAGGAGAGTGTTAATATGAAAATTGATGAGCTTTCATTAGCGAGACAGTTGGATCTGGTATTCAAAGAACTTGATCATGAGTTGTCAGGGTTAGATTCAGGGGTAGTTTTTGTGCAAATACGAAACAACGTAATTGGGAAATTCGGTATTCGACATAATCCGATAGCTGGACGAGATGGGCAGATGGATATGGAGGAAGGGGGGCTAAACGAAACCCAGAGAACTTCTTTCCGGGCAATGGCACTGGAGACGTTGAAATTCAAACGTAATTGGACACATGGCGAAATATCGTACGACTTCACAGTAAGACAAGGTATGATTTTGGTAGATGCAACAATGGAGTCTAATTACAATATGGCGAGCCTGATGATTCGTTACCCTAGAACCAATACATACAAGGATTCAGATATGGAGTCGAGCTCATAATTCGTTGCACAAGAGAAAGCGGCACTTCCGAAGAAGGCCGCTTTTACTTTTGGATTCTGCTTAGGCTCAAGCAATAATTACGAGCTTACGAACGACCCGATAATTGCTGCTCAGCGATTTGCACCAGACGTTTAGTGATGTATCCACCCAGAGAACCTGTCTCACGGGAAGTATAGTTACCGTAGTAACCATCTTGTGGAATAGTTACACCCAGCTCTTGAGCAGCTTCAATTTTCAATTGTTGCAATGCTGCTGTTGCTTGGGGAACGACCAGGTTGTTGGAGCGGCTACCGCTACCTTGGTTTTGACTTCCGTACATATGTGTCACCTCCTTATGGGTTGGTGATGTTAGTATGGTTAGAGAATACGGAAATATACATGATATGGCGTAAGGGAAAATATGGATAACTATCAGTGCACAGGACACATAAAAAAGCCGACCCAATGCGGGTCGGCAAGTTGTATTCGGATATCAAAATATAGGGTGATATACGTAAAAGCAAAATAGAGCATGATCAGCTCGCTTAGTCTGTAGGAGGTATAACCTCAATACGTGTAAATAACTCAACAGGCTGTTCCGGTTCCAAGCGAATCAACCCGGTTTGTTCATCCGATAAAGCCAAATTAGGTGCATCCGGGAGCCAAGTGTACGGTTCAATGCACAAGAACTGATCGGATTCACCTTTGGTAAAGAGAACCCAATGTTTGAAAAATGCTTCATCTGCTGAATATTTCAATGTATATCCATCTTGCCTACGTAAGTAAGCCGTAGCCGGTTCACCTTCGGTAGCTTTCAACAGGGTATCCCAGTTACGTCCCTGCAAATTGATGCCTTCGTTCAGAGCAGACCATTCACCCAGGGACTCCAGTTCACCTGTCGGTAGTTGTTCTTCATTCTGTCCGTATATTCCGGAAACAGGCAGTTGCAGTGTCCAGTCGGCAGGTTTGCCGTCTAACAAAAACCATGTATGATATCCCATCCCAAAAGGAGCAGGCGTTGAGCTCAGATTGGTCACTCTCAGACGCTGGCTAAATACAGCGTTTTGCAGACTGAACGTCATCTCAAGTTTTAGGGGAATCGGGAATTGGGCCATCCAATGCTCTTCATTTTCGGTCAGTAATTCAGTCGTAATTGCACAGCCGTCTTCATCTTCCTCAATGTCACTGACACACCAGGATTGGGTACGGTGGAGACCGTGAATATGGTTGTCATTCGCCGTGTTCTGATCAAACTGGTAACGAACGCCTTCATATTCGAATTGTCCACGATGAATGCGCCCTGGTGGAATCAGGAGAGGAACGCCAAAATGGTACGGCTTCTGCAGATAAAAGGCAAGATCGTCTTCATCCGGACGGCGGACGACATCTCTGTCCTGCACTAAATCGCGAATAGAAATAATATTATTTCCAAGACGCGGCAGCAGGGTGATTTCCAATTCACGGCTATGTAGGATATACGTGTCGTAACCATTCCATTGGCCTTTGGTCACTTGTTTCATATCGATGCTCCTTTTCCCACTTGAAATCTGTCTGCAAACAGTTGTGATGAAGCTACTGCTGCAGGCGTGTCGTTGTGTACATGCCAGCGATTTCCTGCGCTATTTCGTGCGAAGTAGGCAACAGGATAAGCAATTCCATCATAACAGATTTTGATGTCTCGGGTAAAAAAGTTCAACTCATTTTGACATTCACGCCTGTGCGCATTAAGATGGAACTCTAAAAGCATTTATTAGAATTGAATGACATGAAATCGATGACAGGGATAAGTAGGCCAAGAGAATCCTCTCCAGAAAGCCGGTGGTTGATGTGAACCGGTGTGAGCTCTTTACCGAATGGACCCTTGAGTGTAGGTTTGAACAGGTTAAGCCAGAGATGGGCTTGCCCCACTAGAGTCTGCCGTATAATCCACGTTACGGAACAATGAAGGCATTTCTTCGGCTTGACTTGATTCAGGGTCAGGAGCAATCGAAGAAAAGCGAATAAGGGTGGCACCACGGTCTCACGTCCCTTGCGGATGTGGGGCCTTTTTGCGTTCGCAGAGAATGGCAAGAGTTTTTTTTATATACAATTAGGGAGGCGTTATGTGTAATGAAAACAGTACTTTCAGGTATTCAGCCAAGCGGTAAGCTCACATTGGGCAACTATATTGGTGCAATCAAAAATTTTGTAAAACTCCAGCATGACTATCAATGTCATTTCATGGTGGTTGATCTTCATGCCATCACCGTGGCTCAGGAGCCAGCAGCGTTGCGTGAACAGTCGGAAGCGGTAGCTGCACTGTTTATTGCAGCAGGTATTGATCCTTCGAAATCTAACGTATTTCTGCAATCCCATGTACCGCAGCACGCGGAATTGGGCTGGTTGATGACAACGCTGACCTCCATGGGTGAGCTTGAACGCATGACTCAGTTTAAGGATAAATCATCCGGTAAAGATTCGGTTGGTGCCGGACTGTTTGTGTATCCATCATTAATGGCGGCTGATATTTTGTTATACAATGCTGACCTTGTACCAGTAGGTGAGGACCAGAAGCAGCATCTGGAACTGACACGTGATCTGGCAGGACGTTTTAATCACCGTTATGGGGAGTATTTCACCATTCCAGATCCGTATATTCCGCAGGTGGGTGCTCGGGTAATGTCACTTGATGATGCCTCTTCGAAAATGAGCAAAAGTAACCCTAACGCTGGCAGCTATATTGCCCTGCTGGATCCGCCGGATGTGATTCGCAAAAAAATCAGCCGTGCCACTACAGATTCGGGACGTGAAGTCGTATATGATCCGGCAAACAAACCGGAAGTCAGCAATCTGATGAGTATCTATGCTGAATGTGCAGGTATGACGCTTAAGGAAGTAGCTGAGCGTTATGAAGGCAAGATGTACGGTCCGTTTAAAAAGGAACTGGCTGAAGTGGTTGTATCTGTGATTGAACCGCTGCAACAACGATATAATGAGATTCGTGAGTCTGGCGAATTGGCGGATGTTCTGGATACGTCAGCCCGTCGTGCAGAAGAAGTTGCTGCTCAAACGTTGGATGCAGTGAAAGAACGTATGGGATTTGTTCCGAGACGTAAACAGTAGTCGTGAACAAAGATCTTCATTTCATGCAATGAATAGTTAACATAAATAAAGAGGAGCCCTATTGAAGGACTCCTCTTTATTCATGCGTTCATTATTGAACTATCAAATGACCTAATCAAGAAGTGGGCTCTGAAGCAGCCGAGCGAACTTCCTGACGTTCTTTTTTGGCGCGAATCACAAATCCCCAGCCAATGTTGGCAATGGACAGGACAAACAGTAGTGCAGCAAACCAACCGGAGTAGGAGATCATAATTGCTGAAACCGTTAACAATATGATCGAAGAGAATGCGAACCATAAAGACAAGCCTTTACTCATTGGGAAAAACCTCCATCTACAAATTTAGTAAAACTCCGTATAACCTGTAGCCTACGAGCCATAATAATCTTGCAAGCTTGCAATTACATTACAGACACAGATTGAAGGGAGATTATAAATATGGCTCAAGGATCTCGTTCTAACAACTTGGTGGTACCTCAGGCAAATTCAGCACTGCAACAATTGAAAATCGAGGCTGCACAGGAACTGGGTGTAACTATCCCACAAGACGGTTACTATGGTAACTACACTTCCCGTGAAACAGGATCTTTGGGTGGATATATCACCAAACGTCTGGTACAAATCGCTGAGCAGTCTCTGGCTGGGTCTGGCAAATAATTTATTTTAACCAACAGCAACAAAACAGGATAAAAAGAAAGCCCGGAGCGGAAACGCTCCGGGCTTTCTCGCGTATCAGTTCCTATGTCTGATTGTGCCTTGCCATGCTCACTTCGTCAAGGGCGTGCAGATAAAAGTTTTTTATCCATTTTCTCATCGCTTAACCAGCCTACATACGTATCAATCGTTTCAAAATTCCGATCCATCACAATCACAGCGACAAATGGATATTGTTTCCGGTGTCGATAACGTACATCTGCCCAACGGACCTTGTAACCGGCAGGCAGTTCTTCAACCTCTGCCACCGCATAGGAGGTGAAATAGAGGAAGGCACTGACTTCCGGTGATTTGCGTGAAGCAGCAACGGCCGCATGAGTAGAAGACGAAGCGTGCAGACTCCATACCAGATTTGAACCATCCATTTTACCGATCACATAACTGCCGTCCTCAACTCGTTTGACCACATGCCAGCGGTTCCAGGATATCGTTGGAATAACGATGTATCTTGCCTGCTCTGGGCTGTTGTCGAGACGTCTAACTTTTCTGACCGCTTGTGCACGAGCAATCGTTCGCCATATATAATATAAACCGGTCAAACTATACAACGTAACGAAGAGTGGTGCAGGGGCGATCAGATCAAAGGCCCATAACAGAATAGCTATGACATGGGTAGTGAATAGAAACGGATCAAAAATATGAATGATGTTCCAGGCGATCCAGCGTTCCGTAAAAGGCCGGGCGGCTTGGGTTCCATAGGTGTTGAACAGATCGGTGAATACGTGAAAGCCTACGGCCACAGCGGTCCAGGTGGCAACGTGTCCAATAGGGACACCAGGGAATATCAGTGCAATGACGCCGGTGATGAGCAAAACCCATAACAGGAGAAATGGCAGAGAGTGTGACAAACCCCGATGATTCCGAATGTAAAGCGAATTGCTTTTGAGACGTAACGCAGTATCAATGTCAGGGGCCTGGGAACCGGCGATCGTGCCAACCATTACCGCAGCTGCAAGCATGGGACTAGCCGCGACGACAGGATCGACATAAGCCAGACCGGCTAGACCAATCCCCATGACAAAATGTGTAGAGGTATCCATAAACGTCTCCTTTGTGTGGTATATCGTTCTAAGGCATATTACTTCTCTATCTAGGTGATACCCATATATAGTGTATAATATCCGTTTGTCAGGATGCAAAACATCCCTAATTTCAAAGTTATGACAATTTTCTGTGCCATACCCAATAAATGTACGTAGTTTGTCAAACTATTTTGGCAGTTCCTATGATAAACTTTATATCGGATACTGAGAAAAAATGCGGCAGACAATGCGCGGTCGGTTATATTACATAAATATTTATGGGCATTGTTCCTTTAAACCGTTACAATAATATAGAATCTCATAAAAAGTAGGTTTCTTTGAATACATATGTCACAGTAGATGGATAAAGCGAAACGAACGTGATTTTGGATTCACATATGTATGCGTATTCATAAGAGGAAATACAGAAGGGACGAGGAAAATGCTGAAAAAGTACAAATGGACATGGATGCTGCTCGGGCTCGCACTAATAATGGCTGTGTATCTGATGTGGGGCACTGTATTTGCCAGTAAGGAAAAATTACCCGAGATTCGTGAAATCCAATCCTTTTCCATGGAAAATGTAGATGGCAATACAGTATCACTGGAGGATACGCAAGGGAAAGTCCGATTGTTCTACTTTTATTTCACCAGTTGTCCGGATGTCTGCCCTATTACGACCTTTACGTTATCCCAGGTGCAGGATCTGTTGAAAGAGGACGACACCTTTGGTAAAGACGTCTCATTTGTATCTATTTCATTCGACCCCAAAGTCGATACAAGAGAGAAGATTAAGACGTTTGCGGACCGCTTCCACGCGGATTATTCCGGATGGTACTTCTTGCGAGGGGATATGGACAAAACCAAACAGTTGGCTAGGGAATCATTCCAGATCCTGATCGATGGGGAGAGTAAGGATGATTTTGCCCATATGAATATGATTGGTCTGGTGGATGAGAACAACCAGCTGCGCAAGGTATATAATGCATTTAATACAGAGGACGTTGTGCCTGCTGTCATAGCCGAAGATATTCGCAATCTGATTAAGGAATAATCATCTGATCATCATACTGTAAAGGCTGCCTTCTGGTTGGATATCAATCCAAAGGCAGCCTTTTGGTATTTCATTTTAATAGGAAGGATGTTCAGGGTATTGGATGTATGTCTCTAACCCAGCCTTCTCCAGCTGGGCAATGATATACTCATCAGGTGTTCCTTCCACACCCGCATATCCTCGTCGTGTATACATCTGTACTGCATCCGGGAAAGCATCCCGAAGTACACCTCTAATTTTTTTGCCGGAACTGTCATTATCCATAAATAAAAAGACTTCATCATAACCGACTTGCTTGCGCAGGGTCTCCAACTTGAGGGAATTAAGTGTTCCAAACGTACATAGAATGTTGATTTCGGGTCCAACCAGACGTTTCAGTTTGCTTCGGTCATTCTTACCTTCCACAATGACATGAATAGGCATGATATTCACCTCTTGTTCGAGAGCTTATGTCGACATTCCCCGGGAAATGTTGCAGCGAAAATCGACTGATTATATAAAATGGACTCCTTTCTTTACACTGTTCACCACGCGGACAGGAGCACTTCTGATTTCTAAATTCTTTTTCACGTACATCAGGAATTAATTCTGATCAGGATTGGCCGTTACGGTTACGGATCGTTCCTTCGATCGCTGTTGTCTCCAAATTTCTGATTGATTTTATTTTTTATAGGTTGAAATATGGAGACAAAGGCGAACGCTACCGCTTCTTCAAAATCGATTCCGTCCCCTTCACTACTTCCAATGATGGTCCATACCTAATGATGATATTCAAGAAAGAAAAAGATGAAATCTTGAAGACGACACTGATGATCCCTAGGCCGCTCCGTTCGAGTGTAAAACGTTAGTCCATTTTATATAGTTTAGCTGTAAATGGGGGAATGATGCAAAGCTAATGAAAATACTGGCCTAATTGATGCCATTACGGTAAGGACACAGAGTCTGATCGGAATTTAATTTAATATACTTTTCGGATCGGACAGGGGAGCTTCGCGTCTGGATGTATAGTATGGAAGCAGCAACATACCAATCATTAACAAAAGAAACGCGATGAAATAGGGTGATAACCCGACACGAAGTTGCCCGGCTGTGATGGGGCCGATGAAAGAGCCGATGGAGGTGGCAATGGATTGCAACGAGAAAATGCGGCCCAACTTGCTTCCTCCGCTCAGACGGATAAATAGGGTTGCCATAGCTGGAAAGATGATGCCTTTGGACATCCCAAGTACAAATAATACAGTAGACAACGGAACTTGCGGAATGGCTGCCATCACAAAAAAACACAAGGACATTAACAGCACGCCCGCAACCAGACGCAGCTTGGGGGAATACCGGTTGAGAAATAACATGCTGAGTGTGAAGAGTGCCCCAATACTGATAATAGAGAACAGCAGTCCGGTAGACATGATGGACGATTGTCCTCCGCCCCGCAGGGGTAATTCGAAGAAGAGAATCCCTTGGGCACAGGCAATCACCAGAGGCAAGGCAAAGTATCGCCAGGACACCGGTAGGAATGCACTTGTGGCATCTGCTGGTGAAACGTCAAGTTTGGCAGGTTCAGTTACTCTCTCCTGCTGTTTGACGATACCACGGGGCATGGTCATGAAAGCAATGACACCTGTGAGAATAAGCAGATAGCCCAAGCCTGAGAATGTTGTAGAGAATCCCATAGAACCCACAATGATCGCACCGGCTGCTGGTGATACGACAGACGCTAGGGTATGCACTACCCCGTGACCCGACATATACTTTCCCTGTTTCACCGGATCGCTGGATAACTGTGCTAGCAGAGCGAGACATGCAGGAGACAGGAAGGCCAGTACAAACCCGCTGATGGAACGCAGCGCCAGCAGTTGCCATGGTGTCTGGACATAGGCTTGCAGGAGCAGGATGAATCCTGCACCGAGCAGACTGAATACAATGTAGCGGCGACTGCCATGTTTATCGATTTGTGTTCCAGCAATCAGATTGCCAGGAAGATGTGTTAAGGAATAGATGCCCATCATCCAGCCAATGAAAGTAGGGGCGGCTCCCAGCGAGATGGCAAAAGGGGTCAGAATGGGATACTGGGCGTGCAAATCAAATACAGCAAGGAACAAAAACAGGTATAGCCAGATGGCCGTTTTCACATAAGCCCCTCCTTGTTAAGCGATGCATGTTCAAACTACAGGTCTTGAACGTGTTCCCCGTTCTCCCGGCAGAACCTCATGGTACTACTTGTACGCCCGGCGGGACGAACTTAGACCGTTTATTTTTAAGGGAGAGGGCTTAGCTGACAGCAGCTTCGGAAATCATGTATAATATTCGGGAGTGTTACAAATGAATTCTAATACGGAAGGTGTAGTCATGAACATAGAAGTAATCAAAGAGTTTGTGATGCAGAACTGGCTGGTGATCGTGGTTGCATTGATCATATTGTTCTTTGTTCTGAATGTGGTCAAAACCGTATTGAAATGGGCGATTGCCATCATCATTATTGCGGCTCTACTGATATACAGCGGCATCTCCATTGATCAGATCAAACAGACAGTGACAGACGTACAATCCAGCACGATGGACACATTGAAGAAGGAAGCAACCAGCATGATGCTTAAGGAGGCTTCCAAAGCGAAATACGTCAAAGGACAGGATGGAGCGTTCACCATCACAAGTCCCAATGTTGAGATTAAGGGCAGAACTCAATCGGATAAAGTTGATGTGACCTTCCGCGGAATTTCACTTGGCGAATGGAAACTCGACAATGAAACTATACGTACGTTTGTCGAACAGGCACAGGAGAACAAAACAGCACCAGCATCGTAGTAAAGGGGGAATCGGTACGTGCTGCAGAATTGGCTGGACAGCCTGAAGGAATTGAATGGCATCACGATTATGCTGTTGCTGATTGTGGCTGCTTCATTATTGCAGGGTTGGTCCAGAGGGGCTTCGCGTTCAGCAGGCAGACTCTTTGGGTTCCTGATGGATGGCATTATGGCGGTCATTGGTATTCTGTTGTCGATCGGTTTAACGTTGTGGCTTGCGCCATATGTACAGCAGTGGCTGTCTGAGTATGCTTCAGCCATGCCTAACCGTGAGTTGAACCGGTGGGAACAGATGTATTATACGTTGGTTACGGCGATTGCAGATTTTCCGCTGATGCGGTTCGCTGTATTATTTGTACTTAGCTATGGACTCATCCGACTGATTCTCGGGTTTCTCTCTTCATTTATTTTTAGTAGCAGGCAGAGGTCAGCCGAGGAAAGTGCGCCTAAAGGTATGTTTAGTCGCTTGACGGGTGCATTCATTGGCACGATCATAGGCTCCGTCCGCGGAATGATTGTCATCGCAGTTTTGTTCATGATTGTCAGTCTTTACCCTGGAAGCATGTTCAGCCGATATGTGGAAGCATCCCCGATCTATATGCAAGGGGCCAAATCGGTTATCGAACCGTTGTCCGGCACGTTTATCAAGGACAAGCTACCCGTATTTACGCAGGCTGTGCAGAAGGAACTGGGCGGCATCCTGCAACGCAAATATGAAGTTATCGACCACAATATTCCGACGGACATTGAATCAGCAGCGAGTGAGATTGTCAAAGGCCAATCGACAGATGAAGCCAAAGCAAGAGCGCTATACGACTGGGTAGGTTCACGTATTCAGTATGACTATGGTAAAGTGGATGACTATGAGCAAAAGGGCATATGGCATGAACAAAATCCACAGAATACATTTGATACACGCAAAGGCGTATGTATTGATTATGCCCGTCTTTACGCCGTGATGGCCCGTTCACAAGGACTTGAAGTCAAAGTTGTTACAGGACTTGGTTATAACGGCCAGGGAGGGTACGGTCCGCATGCGTGGAATGAGGTGTATTTGAGTGGTTCCGAGAGCTGGGTTCCGCTTGACCCGACATGGGCGATCAGTGGAGACTGGTTTAATCCTCCGAATTTTGCCGACACCCATCTAAAGGATCAATCAGCTTAACATTACAACGGACATGGGTCCGGAATATGACGACGTTGCCAGGTTATCATGCCGTTAAGAATCAGTTTGAGCGGTATGCATCAAGTCATGAAAGAGGTAGGATGGATGAAAAAACATTCCAATGAGAAGGATGAACTTACGGACAAACGGCGCTTCAGTTACCGAATGAACGTATTTTTCTTCGCTTCCTTTGTTATTTTTAGCGTTATTATTGTACGCTTGGCCTTTTTGCAATTCGTGGAAGGGCCTGAACTTAGCCAGGAAGAAGCAAGTAACATTACCAAGGATGTACCACTTCCTCCTGTGAGAGGCACGATCTATGATTCTACAGGTGAGGTGAAGTTGGCTTACTCCAAGCCCATTCAGTCTCTCTACCTGACACTGTATAAAAACTATGGGGATGTTGATGGGAAACCGAGTCCTAACATAGGGGAAGTGCAGGATATTGCAACCCGGTTGCATGATGTGTTTGAACAGTACAAGCTGAAGGACTCAGAGCCACTCACGGTGGAGAAAATTATTGAAGAGATGGACTTGAACTCCCGCAAAGCGAACGGTTTTATGCCACGTCTGATCAAGAGTGATCTGTCCGAGGAAGAAGTTGCTTATTTCCTACAGCACAAGGACGAGTTCAAAGGTATTCAGATCGTCGAGGAGAGTGTACGATTCTACGATCCGGATACGGTAGCGGTTCAGACCATCGGTTATCTGAAGAAGTTCAGAAGTTCGAAGTCCTTGAACAAATACAAAGAGGTGGACGAGGCCAATAAAACGCAAACGGATCCGGGCCTGGTGTATACGGAGAATGAATTTGTAGGCTTTGATGGACTGGAACTGCAATATCAGGATGCTCTCCGCGGCAAAAGCGGATATACATCCGTTGATGTTGATTTGCGTAACTTGCCTGAAGGTGTAGCAGGTTCTACCCCGCCGCAGAAAGGGTACGACCTGATTTCCAGCATTAACAAGAATGTTCAGGTGAAAACAGAACAGGCCATTCTGGATCAGTTGAGTTGGCTTCATCGGAATCCGGTTTCCGGTCGATTACATCCAAATGCCAAGACCGGATTTGCAGTTGCGATGGAAGTGGATACGGGGAAAATCGTATCTGCTGCCAGTATGCCAGATTATGATACCAACATCTGGAGAACAGGCAGTATCACAAATGATCAGTATGATGATATCAAATATGTGTATCAAAATGGTACGATTCGTTCATTCCCTCCGGATGACTCTAAAAAGCGAGCTGAATCGATCGTGCTACTCGGTTCCACCATCAAACCGCTTAGTGTCTTAATCGGTTTGAAAGAAGGTTTCTTCACTACCAATACGGTTTATTCGGATAGAGGTTCAACGACCTTTGGTGGGGACAATCGCAGAGTGCAGAACTCATCAGGGCATGTGTATGGTGCAATGTATCCTCGTGATGCGATTCGTCATTCCTCGAACGTATTCATGATTGATGAGATTGGGAAGAAGATGTACTCAAAATACGGTGCGACCGGAATTGACAAATGGGATGAATACATGAAGCAGTTCGGCCTTGGGGTATCTACAGGGGTTGATCTGCCGAATGAATTCCTGGGCATACGGGATTACATGAACGACACGGAAAGCTCGCTGACTCGTCTCGTGTATGGTTCCTTTGGACAGCAGGGAAAATACACAACCATGCAGTTAGCACAGTACACGACAATGCTGGCGAACAAAGGAAAACGGATGGAGCCACAATTGGTTAGAGAGTTCCGGGATTCGGAAGGCAACGTGGTCGAGAAAGTAAAACCGAAGGTACTCAGCACGGTGGAGTTTAACGATGCCTACTGGAATGAAGTACAACGAGGCATGGCAACCGAGGTATCTGCATTTAGCGGATTCCCTTATGACTTTGCTAGAAAAACAGGAACATCGACACAGGTAGTAGGCGGTAAACTGGTGGATAACGGTGTATTTATCGCCTATGCACCACGTAATAATCCAAAGCTTGCTGTCGCTGTGGTTATCCCCGAAGGGGGCTTTGGTTCGAGCAGTGCGGCTCCGGTTGCACGTGCGATCTTCGATGCCTATGACGAGGAGTTCGGTCTCGACGGTGTACCGAAAAAGGACAAAAATAAAGATTCAGATTCGGAATCAGGCACACAGTAATGTGAGGCATTGGTTACAGAGGGGACCCTTCGTGGGTCCTCTTTTTTGTTTTTACGTGGAGAATGGATCGTAAGAGTGAACTAATTAGTTGCATTAATATGTAACCATATGAGCTGTACCACGTTTATATAAGGGAAGGGTAAACGCGATCTGGAGAGCGGGACAACGTTGATATGTCAGTGTTTACATTGAAATCGGTAGATGGGGTAGTGTAAAAGTTCTGTTTACGAAAATGTAACTAAATATTGAAAGACGTGACAGCTAACCTTTGGTAGACTTGGTTGAGAAAGGATTAAATATCGGATTGAACGCGTTCACAAGACGGATTAAGTATTTTATTTTTATAGAGGAACGGGAGAGGCTTAAAACATGTTTAACCGATTGAGGAAGAAACCCATGACTGAGGAAGATACACCCGTCAACAAGCCTTCCACCGCAAGGCTGAATCTGTTTTTTTTCGCGGCATTTGTCATATTCAGTATCCTTATTTTCAGATTAGCCTTTGTGCAATTTGTGGAGGGTCCTGAACTGACGTATATGGAAACGAGTCGTAATACCAAAGACATTCCACTCGCACCTGTTCGTGGTCCCATTTATGATGCGACAGGGAAAGTCGCGCTGGCTTATTCCGAACCTGTACAGTCCCTCTATGTGCTGTTATATGAGGATTATCGGAATGATGAACGTAGACAGGAAGCAGAGGAACTGGCTCATGATCTGGCGGCTGTGTTTAAGCAGTTTAATCCAGGGGACAAAGAGCAGCCGGACGGGGAAGAGATCATCAAACGATTGGATCTGGATTACCAGAAAACGTTTGGGTATGTGCCGAGGCTTGTGAAATCGGATCTATCGACCAAAGAAATTGCTTTTTTCATGGAGAAAAAAGCAGATTATCCGGGCGTTATGGTGCTGGAAGAAAACATAAGAAAATATGACCCGGATGGTGTAGCCGTTCAGGTTGTGGGTTACACAAGAGAGTTCAAGCGAGCACCAGATTCCATTGCCAAATATAAGGCCATCCGTGAGGGGGCAAGTACCCAGCGTGATCCTGGTCTTGTGTACCATGAAGAAGAAAAGGTTGGCTTCGATGGGCTGGAGCTTCAATACCAGGAAGAACTCCGTGGACGAAGCGGATATCAGTCCATTGATATTGACGCACGTAATCTGCCAGATGGGACGATGTTACAAACACCACCGGAGAAAGGCTACAGTCTGGTCTCCACCATTAACAAGGAAATTCAGATGGCCGCACAAGAAGCAATAACGGACGAATTGCGCAGACTCCCTAAGGCAATTACCGGATACGCAGTAGCCATGGAAGTGGATACGGGGAATGTGGTGGCTATGGCGAGTATGCCGGATTATGATCCGAACGATTGGGATTATGACAAAATCAAATATGTGTTCCGGAATGGAACCACCGAGTCGTTCCCACCGAATGATGCCAAGCCTAGTCGCGCGGAATCCGTTATACTTCTTGGATCAGTAATCAAGCCGCTAAGTGTGCTGATTGGATTGAAAGAGGGATTATTTACAGCAGGACAGACTTATCACGATCAGGGATATGCTATCTTGGGGAAAGACGGACGACAAGTGAAGAACTCACATTCTGCGTATAATGGTTCTATCACGGCGAGAAGAGCGATCGAGAAATCCTCCAATGCGTTTATGATCGATATGGTAGGTAAACGTTTGTTAAGCAAATATGGCTCGGAAGGAATTGATATCTGGGACAAACACATGAAGGAATTTGGCTTGGGTGTGTCCACTGGTGTAGATCTGCCTAACGAATTTCTGGGTAGGCTAGAATATACTAATAAAGACGAATCAGCTCTAACACGTTTGGCATTTGCCTCATTTGGGCAACAAGCCAAGTACACTACGATGCAACTCGCACAATATACCACCATGCTTGCCAATAAGGGCAAGCGGATGGAACCACATCTGGTGAAGGAAATACGTGACGCGGACGGCAATGTGGTGAAAGAGATCAAACCTAAGGTGCTCAATGAAGTTGATTTTGCCGATGCGCACTGGAATGAAGTGCACAAAGGTATGGTTACCAAAGTAAGTGCATTTGACGGTTTCCCTTACGATTATGCTCGGAAAACAGGAACATCAGAGCAGGGAACCGGACCGAACAAAAAAGAGAATGGTGTATTTATTGCCTTTGCACCACGAGATAATCCGAAGCTTGCTGTCGCCGTTGTTGTACCTGAAGGTGGATTCGGGTCAGTCAGTGCTTCACCAATAGCACGGAAAATCTTCGATGCATATGATGAAGTGTATGGTCTCGATGGAACGCCGAAAGGTAAGAAAGACGAAGGGAAAGACAAAGAGTAATGTAAAAGAAACGAGGCAGATGTAGCGCTTTTACATCACATCTAACAGGTTAATGAAGTGAACAACATATGAATTTGGACAGGCAGGGGAAATAATCCCTTGCCTTTTTTTTTGGCTTCGGATAAAATTTGCACAAGGGAAACATTATTAGTCTTGATTAAAATTTAATACCTTGTACAACAAAATTAGATGTAGACAAGTATTTTAGGAAAGGGAAAGGGGTCGGTTGAATTGTTAATGGTGAAAATGAGGAGTATTCAGAGGGGGGTCATTACGCTAGCGGCTCTGGTTCTGGTTGTTGTACTTACGGCATGTTCCAGTGATGCAGAGACAAGCAGTGATGGCAAGCTACAAGTAACCGCTACAACAGGAATGATCGCTGACGTAGCACGTGAGGTAGGCGGGGCATATGTTGATGTTACCGGGCTAATGGGCCCGGGCGTTGATCCCCACTTGTACAAGGCATCCCAAGGTGATATTCGCAAGCTGGAACAAGCAAAAGTCATTTTCTATAATGGACTGCATCTTGAAGGCAAAATGACAGACATTTTGGAGAAAATGTCCTCAAGCAAGCTGGTTACTGCTGTTACAGAGACTATTCCAGTCGAGGAGTTACACTCAGGCAAAGATACAGGCGGCACCGAATATGATCCACACGTCTGGTTTAACGTCAGCCACTGGATGCATGCGGCAGAAGCCGTACGCGATACGCTCGTGGAGGCGGACCCGGACCATGCAGAAGAGTACAAGGCTCAGGCAGAGGCGTATCTGGCGAAGCTCGAAGCACTGGATGCAGAGGTGCGTGAGAAGATTCTGGAGATTCCGGAAGCAAGCCGGGTATTGGTTACGGCGCATGATGCATTTGGATATTTCGGTCAGGCTTATGGCATGAAAGTGATGGGGCTTCAGGGCATCAGTACTGCAGCCGAATACGGAGCAAAAGATGTTAGCGAACTGCGGGATTATCTCGTAGATAACCATATCAAAGCAGTATTTGTTGAATCGAGTGTGCCTGCAAAAGCGATGGAAGCCATCATTGCCGGAGCAGCTCAAAAAGGACATACGGTCAGCATTGGCGGAGAACTGTTCTCGGATGCCATGGGGGCTGAGGGAACGGAAGAAGGCACATACATCGGTATGATTCGCCACAATGTTGAGACGATTGTAGAAGCACTGAAATAATGAATCACATGAAGAGAGGAGTACAGGATTATGGAAGATACAACTTTATTGAAACAAACTCCTACGAAACTGAACAACAGTCACTTGCAGGGAACGCAGCCAACATCGGCTCCTCTTAGTGTGAGGGATCTGGCTGTTGCGTATCACAAAAAGCCGGTGCTTAGCAGCGTATCCTTCGATATCCCAGAAGGACAACTCATCGGAATCCTCGGACCGAATGGTGCGGGGAAATCGACCCTGATCAAAGCCGTTCTGGGACTGGTACCGAAGATGCATGGAGAGGTACGGATCTTCGGTCAATCGTACAGGGAACAACGTCGCCGCATCGGTTATGTGCCCCAACGGGAATCGGTGGACTGGGATTTTCCAACGCATGCACTCGATGTGGTGATGATGGGACGGTATGGTCATCTAGGCTGGTTCCGTCGTCCGGGGAAAAAGGAGCGAGACCTGGCGGCACACTGCCTGGAGCAAGTCGGCATGGGTGATTACATGTACCGCCAGATCAGTCAGCTGTCCGGTGGACAGCAGCAACGTGTCTTTCTGGCGCGGGCACTCGTGCAAGACGCAGATCTGTATTTCATGGATGAGCCGTTTGCAGGTGTGGATGCCACCACAGAGAAAGCGATCATTTCGCTTTTGGAACAGTTGAAGAAACAAGGCAAGACGGTACTGGTCGTTCACCATGATCTGGCGACAGTCGAGGAATACTTCGACCATGTGCTGCTACTCAATGGACGACTGGTGGCAGGTGGACCGACAAGTGAAGTATTTGTACCGGATACACTGCAAGAGACGTACGGAGGCCGGATTGCGATGATCGGAAGCCGGACGGAGAAAGGCCAGGTGTAGTGCATGTGGAACTGGATCGTTGCCATCTTATCTGACCCCAATACACGTTGGATATTGCTTGGCTGTCTGTTGTTAGGATTCAGTAGCGGAATTATTGGCTCCTTCACCTTTCTTCGTAAACAGAGCTTGATAGGGGATACCCTTGCTCATGCTGCTCTGCCCGGGATCTGTATTGCATTTATGTTGACGGAAACGAAGTCGGTCGGATTATTCCTGTTCGGTGCTTTGGTGGCTGGCATTGTTGCTACCTTCGGAATCTCGTGGATTACGCGCTACTCCCGAATCAAGCAGGATGCGGCGATGGGAATTGTGCTGACCGTCTTTTTCGGGGTTGGTGTAGTGATGCTGACGCGCATCCAGCATGGGGCGAGCGGAAGTCAAAGCGGACTCGATAAATATTTGTTTGGGCAGGCGGCATCCATGGTCATGACGGATGTGTATGTCATGGGTGGCGTATGTCTAGTATTACTGATTGCCTGTCTTGCCTGGTTCAAGGAATTCAAACTGGTGAGTTTTGACCCGGGATTTGCACGTGGTATGGGTCTGCCAGTTGCCATGTTAGAGCAGCTCATTCTGCTCTTGACAGTGATCGCGGTGGTTGCAGGGATTCAGGCCGTTGGTGTGGTGCTTGTTGCAGCCTTGCTGGTAACTCCAGCAGCAGCGGCACGGTGCTGGACCGACTCACTTGCACTGATGGTGGTATTGGCAGGCATATTTGGTGCATTGAGTGGTGCAACAGGCACGATCTTCAGTACGCTTGTACCTAATCTGCCGACAGGACCTGTAACCGTTCTTGCGGCTACGGTGTTGTTTGCCGGGTCAGCCTTGCTGGCTCCGCGTCGTGGATTATTAGCTCGACGTTTGCGTAGTATTCAGGCAAAATCGGCGTATATGCGTGAAGAGCGGGCTACACTCCAGACTCTCGCCACACAACGAAATCAGCAGGAACGGGGGGAGATGTAATGGCAACGTTTTGGATTATCTTAACGGCCGTATTGGTTTCTTCCGCCTGCGCCATCCTCGGTTGTTTTCTGATTCTGCGGCGAATGGCTCTGGTCGGTGATGCGATCAGCCATGCGGTTCTCCCCGGTATTGCGATTGCTTTCCTGTGGAGCGGTTCCAGAGATTCATTGTGGATGCTACTTGGTGCAACGGTGTTTGGACTACTGACGGTGTTCTTCATACAGAGTTTGCAGGCGGGTGGACTGTCGTCTGATGCCTCGATCGGAATTGTGTTCACAGCACTCTTCGCAGTAGGGGTCATTCTGATTAGTCTGAACGCCCAGCATATTGATCTGGATCTGGACTGTGTTTTGTTCGGTGAGATCGCTTATGTACAGTGGGATACGCTAACCCTTGGAGGTACGGATGTCGGGCCGAGGGCGGTCTGGATGCTGGGTATTACTTTGCTAGTCATCCTCGTCGTTATTGGGCTGTTCTACAAACAGTTCAAGTTATGTGCCTTCGATCCGGCGCTGGCTGCGGCCTGCGGCATTCCAGTAGTGCTGTTCCACTATCTGCTCATGGGACTCGTTTCGATGACGTCCGTAGCTTCATTTGAAAGTGTTGGTTCGATTCTCGTTGTGGGCATGCTGATTGTACCTGCGGCGGCGGCTTACCTTCTCACTGATCGTCTGGGCAAAATGATTCTGTATGCCGTTCTGATCGGAGCAGCATCTTCGGTTGGAGGTTACATCATGGCATACGCCTTGGATGCTTCCATCGCGGGCTGCATGGTAGCTGTTGCTGGAATTTTGTTTGTTCTTGCACTGCTGCTGTCACCGAAACATGGCATCGTATTCCGTTACGCTCGTCGCAAAGCGGCACGTTAATTGGATTTCAAGTAGATAACAGGTGAATAAACAAAATTATATTAAGCCGTCTGCATCGCAGGCGGTTTTTTGCTTATCTGGTCGTATTACTTTTACAAGGGCAACCGGACATAACATATGCAATATAAATTGATAATCTGGCGTCATCCTGCCGATTACGGGTTATTTTGTTGCATACAGATGATCTGTGGTAAAATGTCGTTAGCTGTGACGTCCGGAGCGTCCGTTGTTACGGGTGCCGGGCGATCTTGTTGTGAAAGAATTTTTAAAATTAGATAAAGAGAACCTTTAAGTTGAACTGGAGAACCATTGTGGAACGGAGAGGGCAGAAAACCTAGAGAAGGGAAATTTGTTTATGAATTTCCTTCTTGATGTTAGGTGTTATGAGCTCTAAATACAAAGGTGATGTAGTGAAGGGGACGGAATCGATCTGAAGAAGCGATAGCGTTCGCCTTTGTCTCCGAATTTCTAACCTTTAAGAAGAGAGAATCTAGAAAATTCGGAGACAACAGCGATCGGAAGACGATCCGTACACGTAACGATTACCTCGTATAATCTCAATACACTAAAGAAAAAGGTAATTCTAAAACAAAGATACTACGACTCGAAAGGTTTTCTGCCCGCGTAGTGCCTGAATGGATATCCATGAGTTCAACTTGGAGAGAGACAACTTAGGAGGAACTACTGTATGAGTGAACTGAAATACAAATTGCTTGCATTGGATATGGATGGAACATTACTTAACGATAATCATGAAATTACACAGGAGACCGCCAAGTGGATTCAAATTGCCATTCGTCGGGGTGTACATGTGTGCCTTTCTACGGGAAGAGCGGTATTCCACGCCATGCCTTATGCGGTCCAGCTTGGGCTGGAGACACCGATGGTTACTGTTAATGGTAGTGAGGTCTGGAAAGCCCCGCATGACCTGCATATGCGTCATCTGATGGACCCGGCATTGATTCGCAGAATGCAGGAAATCGGTGAAAAATATAATAGCTGGTACTGGGCATACTCCGTGGAAGAACTGTTCAATCGGGACCGCTGGACGGACAACATTGAAGGTCTGGAATGGTTGAAATTCGGCTTCAATACGGAAGTGGATGAAGTGCGTCACCAGATCATGATGGAACTGCAACAAATGGGCGGTCTGCAAATGACCAACTCCTCACCCGTTAATATTGAGATCAACCCTGCCGGCGTATCCAAAGCCAGTGGTGTAGCTGAAGTCTGCAAGCTGCTGGGCATCGAGATGTCCGAAGTTGTTGCTGTCGGAGACAGTTTGAATGATCTGGCTGTCATTGAGGCCGTGGGTCTTGGTGTAGCGATGGGTAATGCGCAGGAGCAGGTGAAGGAAGCGGCTGATCTGATCGTAGCGAGTAACAATGAAGACGGCATCGTCGAAGTGATCCGTGAACATATTTTGAAGGGGGAGTAACCTTTGCTCGCAACCGTTGCCTGGATTTTAATTGTGCTGCTGTTTGCAGTGGGGATGGCTGGAACGGTATATCCCATACTGCCTGGTGCTGTAGCGATTTTCTTCGCGTTTCTGGTCTACGGCTGGTTCTTCAGTTTTGATCCGTTTGGTGTGTGGTTCTGGATCATTCAGATTCTGATTGTTGTTGTGTTGTTTGTGGCTGATTATGTCGTCAGTGCATGGGGCGTGAAGAAGTTCGGTGGCTCCAAGTTATCAACAACGCTGAGTACCATTGGTGTTATCATTGGCCCATTTGTCATTCCGGCATTCGGATTGGTGCTGGGACCATTTATCGGTGCTTTTATCGGGGAACTGATCGGAGGGTCTTCACCTTCCAAAGCGTCGAAAGTTGGATTTGGTTCCGTCGTGGGGCTATTTACGAGTACTGTGATGAAAATTATTTTGCAAATCGTCATGATTGTTCTCTTTATTATCTGGGTGGTAAGATTCGCCTAAACGTTCAGGATTAGCTTCAACGGGATGCACGTCCGGTGTGGAGGAAAGAAGGGGAATTCGTTTGTCTAAGAAAGAAACATTCATTAGGGGTACGCTCATTCTGGCGGCCGCTGCACTGATCGCAAGAGTACTCGGATTGGTTCAACGGGTGCCGCTGGAGCATATCCTCGGCGATATCGGTAACGCATCGTTTACCATCTCCAATACAGTATATTTAATGCTGTTAACTGTAGCAACGGCGGGCATACCGAGTACACTTAGTAAAATGGTATCGGAACGTTATGCGCTCGGACGCGCGAGTGAAGCCCAACAGATCTACCGTGCAGCCCTGATCTTTGCCGCTGTGGCCGGGGTAGTCATGTCTGCTTTGTTGTGGTTCGCGGCACCTTATTATGCTACGTATGTGTCCAAAGTACCGGAGTCGGTCAGCGCCATTCGCGCCTTGGCTCCAGCGTTACTACTTTTCCCGGCTATTGCGATGATGCGTGGATATTTCCAAGGACGCGGCAACATGACAGCGGGTGGTATTTCACAGATTGTTGAACAGTTCGCCCGTGTAGGTACAGCCATTATCGTGGCTTATGTCATGCTACAATGGAATTATGATGACCAGACGATTGCTGCAGGTGCTTCATTTGGTGGGGTATTAGGAAGTGTGGGTGCCTTCGGTGTCATGCTGTACTTCACCTTGAAGCTGCGTCGTAGCGACCGTGCGGCCCAATTGAATTACGAGCGTGCAGAGCAGTTGCCGATGCGAGGTATCTACAGTGATATCTTTAAGCTGTCTATTCCAATTGTGCTGTCTTCACTTGCGGTTCCAGCCATTAACTTCATCGATTCATCCCTTGTGGTACCACTGCTAAGTGGCCAGATCGGACTCGAAGAAGCGACAGGTGTACTTGCGATCCTGGGTGCGAAAGCCCAAAGTATTGCGGGTATTCCTCCGATTCTGGCTATCGCTTTGAGTCAATCGTTGGTGCCTGTCATATCGGCAGCATTTGCCCGCAAGGATGAAGCGCATCTAAAGAGTCAGGTTACACTTGCGTTGCGCATTTCGATTCTGACAGGTATGCCGATTGTCATTGCACTTTGTGCGGCAGCGTATTCGGTCAACGGATTGCTGTTTACCAATCTGGATGGAACGCCGATCATTGCCTTGTTAACATTCGGTACCATTTTCCAGATTACGATGATGACCACCAACTCTATTTTACTAGGGGTAGGGAAACCGCGGATTACGATGATCAGTGTCGCAGCAGGTGTTGTGATCAAACTGATCGCAAGTCTGATTCTGGCGCCGATCTTCGGCATTTACGGCATCATTATTGCAACGGCCCTCTGCTTCTTGGTCATCACGTACCTGAATCTGCGGGTCCTTCGCAAAATCGTTGAGTTCTCCATCATGGGAGATCGTTGGAAAGGATTTATCATTACAGTGTTGCTTGCAGCAGGTGTAGGATTTGCAACGAACTGGATTGGCAATACGATCTTTGGACTGTTCCTGCCAGCGCGTGTATCCTTCTTGCTTACCTGCCTTGTGGTTGGTTTGCTTGTTGTGGTGGTGTATCTGGTTCTCATGGTTGTGCTGCGTGTACTGCGCAAGGACGAGCTGGGCAGTTACCCCCGTATTCTGCAAAAAATTCTTCGTCCACTTATGCGTCTTCAACGTGGAGCTGGGCAAAGAGGTTAAACATGCAAGGAGCATCATTCATGCTCCAATATTTTGTGAAAATAGGATACAAGCTCTGTCTGCTGTTAAGCGGACAGGGCTTTTTGTATAGTTAGGGAATGCTAAGCGACTGAACTCGACATTAGCCCCGCAAGTGAGGATTAGCGGTACATCGGGTATCACATCATCCGTCTTTGCCGACTCTATGTGTCCTTTAGCATTAGTGTGTGATGGCTTTAGCATCATGAGCCAGTGCTGTTTTCAGCATGCCATACCGGTGTTCGTGACTCATCTCAAACAGCCATGGGCGACGCGGTGCCGTCAGATAACCGAGACTATCCCGAGTCTGAAGCCAGTCATGTCTGGTAATCGGTTCATAAGGCGTGTCCCCCCATACGGAGAGCAGTTCCGGACTATATAATCGTTGCCCTTCTGGAAGCCATTCCTCATCCAGTAACGCCTGAGCGTATAATGTATGTTCACCCGCCTCGTCTTCACGATTGGTAAACAGGTCAGGCCAATATTCAGCGCGCGAGCCACGATGGGGAACCAAACGTGCGAACTCCAACACTTGTGTGTGTACTTGCTCCACGCCAAACAACAGAGCATATAGGCCTTTGCCAAACATGATTCGCTCATCCAGTTTGCCAAAATGTTCAATGACGCGTCCTGCGAGTCCTGCTCCCCGTCCAAGAGGAAAGACGATATGATTCAGACCGGCCAGATTATGCAGATGGAATGCGGGTTTGGATAGTACTTCTTTTTGAAAATAAGGATGATGCACCACCCGGCTCTCGATATAGTTCTGCTCATTAATAATTAATGCCACACTTAGCAGTGAACTGCATCGTTCCAGCCAAAAGCGTTCCCAAAACGGCGTCATAAACGCCGATACGTGAAAGTGTGACAAGAGATGGAAACAGCTACGTCCGATCCGGCGACTGTTCATATACAGCAGAAGCTGTGGATAGGCATCCTGGAAAATGAGTGCATTGCACCGCTCCAGCAGCCGATACATATGCTCGCGATCGCTTTGATTCTGTAGATTATGCATTAAGTCACTCTGAAGATCTGTCATGTGATATCCGCCGTTGCGAGAGACCATATGGGCCAGTAGTGCCCAATGCAGTTCGGGATATTGCTCATAACATTCCAGATAGGCTGCCGTGCGAGTGATATTACTCCGATTGTGCTCCTGAGTCAGTGTCTTAATCTCTTCCAGAATGATGCAATCTTCTTCGCAGACGAGTGCGCTTTGAACCTGGTCCGTGCGTGTAAAAGATTTGTTGCTGGCAGGTAACAAACGCTCCACCTCAGAGTGTAAGGCAGCTGCCGTATCGGTATCCCACTCGATGTCACGCAATGGGTGACGAAGCTGTGCTGAAGCTTGCCATGCAGCCTGTTTGCCACGCCAGATTTCACGGGCAGCACCCGGAATGGAACGGACCATCTGCAGAAGGGACCCGTGATGTTGTTCGCTGGAAGAATCGGTTCTGGTGGAAGTCATGATGTGACATCCTTTCATGATGTTCTGGGTTTAATTTCACAGACCATGTGGTTTATTCTAAGTATGCGCTGATTATTTGACTTCCACTCGCCAATTTGCTTCACTTAGGGTAAGACAAGGTACAGAAAGGGAGATGAACCGAATGGAACAGATTACTTCCAAACCGGCTTTTGATGTAGCCATCCAATCCCCACGTTTGACGATTGCCGTATTCAAGGCAGACTGGTGTGGTGACTGCAAATACATCGATCCGTTTATGCCTGAGGTTGAAGAGAAATATTCACGTGAACTGACCTTGATTGAGGTCGACGTGGATCAGGTTGGGACGGTTAGTGAAGAACAGAATATTCTTGGCATTCCGAGCTTTGTGGCGTATACAGATGGCCGCGAACTCGTACGGTATGTGAACAAGCTACGCAAGTCGAGAGAAGAGATTGAGCAGTTCCTGGATCGCGCAGTTGAGGTGTACAACACGATTCATAAATAATGTTATACAAGCTCAACTTTTACACAGGCACTCCGATGACAGAATAACCTTCCGATCGCTGTTATCCCCAGATTTCTTTGATCCCTTTTATAAAGGGGAGAAATCCGGGGATAAAGGCGAAGCATATGCTTCCGTTGCAGCTTTCTTTCAGAAAGCTTTTAGCTCCGCTTCTTCAGGCTATTTCTGTCCTCTCCGTTATTGTGTAAATATTTCATTGAACTTATATAAAAGTATGACAGGTTCATGTTGTAAAAGGGTATAATAAAAAGAACGCCATTTCTCTTGAAATAGGGAAATGGCGTTTGTGTGTTCAGGATTCTGTTTAAGACACAATTGAACTGGCATATCCCTCAATTACATAACTCCAATGACCTGTGGGTCATTATTTCACCAGACGTTAACATTTTGTCACAAAGCGCGACGTCAATGAACATTTTATCCGGTATAATGAATTTAGTTGTGAAATAAGTGTCAAAGTACCGAAACAAGCGGAGAATATTCTTCGCCATCTTAAACCAACAGCGGGTGAGAAAAAATTGAAACACTTAACTTTGTTTAAATGGTTAACCGTATTAACCTGTCTTGTCATGTTTCTGGCCACTTTTGGTGGAGGCATCGTAACCAAAACGGAATCAGGCCTTGGCTGTGGAACAGAATGGCCTTTATGTAACGGAAAACTCGTTCCCGCACATACTGTGGCTTCACTCATTGAATATTCCCATCGCGCTGTAAGTGCACTGGCTGGACTGTTGTCCATTGCCTCGTTTGTTGCCTTTCTGCGGTTTGGCAAGTCACGCCGTGACCTGCAATTGTTTTCTTTCCTAACTCTGGTATTTGTTATCGTCCAGGGAATCATGGGGGCTTTTGCCGTTGTCTTCTCCCAATCTTCAGCAGTCATGGCACTGCATTTTGGTTTTGCACTGATTGCTTTTGCCAGTTCTCTAATGATGGCGCTGGGCATAAGGCAGGAGGCCAAAGATGGCGGATTGGAGCGCCTGAATAAATACCCTCGGGTTAGCAAAAAATTCAGGAATCTGGTCTGGTTCTCCACCATTTACACATATCTCGTGGTATACACAGGTGCATTTGTGAGTCACACGGATTCTGCCGGCGGATGTTCTGGATTTCCGCTTTGTAACGGTCAGATTATTCCTGAGCTTTCGGGTGGGGTAGCGGTTGCTTTTGCTCACCGTGCAGCAGCTGCGTCGCTCGTGATTGTTATCGCAATCCTGGGTCATTTCGCTTACCGTAATCATCCGGACAACAAGGAAATGCGTACTCTGGGTGTGGTATCCGTTGTTCTTATTCTGATGCAAGTAGTCATTGGTATTTTCATGATGGTGACAATGAACCGTCCGGAAGTATACATGTTCGTAGCTCTTGCTCATATGCTGGATATCGCCATATTGTTCGGAGTCTTAACGTATATGAGTTTCCTGGTGTACAAGCTACATCGCCCGGCTAATCGTTTTTAAATATGAAAGTCCACCATCCAGTGATGTACATCATTGGACAGGTGGACTTTGTTTGATGTCAGAGGGATCAGGGCAACCTATGGCAAGCAGCAATTACACGGAATGAATGATGTTTCGTTTACGGTGATGAATTCTTGTTGATTTGGAAAAGAGGAGGTTAGATATGCTGCGAACGTTGTTGGGGGAAAAGCCGCGTATAAACGAAGGTAAATTGAAGGCAGCGATGGACGCAATGGCGCATACGCTTGAGCTATTTCAACGACAAATGCATGTGGACCATGATCCCACGCATGACTATCGGAAACTGTATGTGTGGACTCAGGGACTCATCTCCTCACTGGATGAACTGGAGCAAAGCTGTTTCGCTGCTGCTCATTTTCGTAAAAAGGTCGTTGCAGGATCAACGGATGATATGACGCCGACTGAAAAAGCCGAGTATGCACGGTATGTGTATTTCTACAAAGATGGCTTTATCCGCTGCTTTGCCATTCTGGATAAAGTCGGCACGGTATTAAATGAAATATTCCAGCTGAATACTTCCAATACCAAAGCGCATTTTTCTTATTTTACTGTGTTAAGGCAGTTCGACTATGCAAGGGAGCATCATGATCTTGCATTGCAATTAATACAGATCAAGGACTCTTATCGTGAACCGATGAGCAAGCTGCGCAAGCGACGTAATATGGAAATTCACTACATGAACTCAGAAATGCACGATGACCTGTGGCAGTTACACCAGACCTTGCAAGGTAAAGTGAAATTGGAGGATCTGAATCAGCATGTGCAGGAAATGCGTCAGGGCGTGGATATGGTCTGTGAAACGTTAACAGCCTCTTATAGTTATATCAATAAAATATGGAAAAGAAATAATTCCCTTTGACAAATCGGAATACTTGGAATATACTGAGTTTCAATCGAATGTTACATGGATATAACTGATATTTCGGAAGTTACGTTCACATTATAAAGCATAAACTACATGAACTTATAAAATCCTACAACAACATATTTCTTATCGAGAGCGGCGGAGGGACAGGCCCGATGAAGCCCGGCAACCGATTTGTAATGACATGATACATGTATCATTCGTTATAGATGTTAGGTGCTAATTCCTACAAAATGGTGCAAGACACGATTTTGGCAGATGAGAAGGTATATTCTTTCACGTGAAGAGCCCTCTTTGTATCTGCAAAGGGCTCTTTTTTTGTACTTTAAGGGGAGTTTTCCTTTAGATCGGGTAAAGATACATGTAGGTGTTTGGAAAGGGGCAAGTGCGATTGATTGAATTAAAAGGTTTAACGAAAACGTACGGCAAAGGGGCAAAATCTACAACAGCGTTATCCGAGCTGAATTTGAGCATCCAAAAGGGTGAAATCTACGGTGTGATTGGCCATTCCGGAGCTGGAAAAAGCACATTGATTCGCTGCATTAATTTGCTGGAACGGCCTACGGAGGGTGAGGTATGGGTCGACGGAATCAACCTGACTGAACTGAGCAAAACCGAATTGCAGCAACAGAGACGCAAGATCGGGATGATTTTTCAACACTTTAATCTGTTATCTTCGGCAACGGTATATGACAATGTAGCTTTTCCACTAAAGCTTGTGAATACACCCAAGGAAGCCATTGATCGCAAAGTGAAGGAAATGCTCGCACTGGTTGGTCTGGAGCACCATAGCAGCAAATATCCGGCTCAATTATCGGGTGGCCAAAAACAACGTGTAGGGATTGCGAGAGCACTTGCAAGTGACCCAAATGTTCTTCTCTGTGATGAGGCAACTTCGGCACTTGATCCGCAGACGACAAATTCAATCCTTAAGTTATTACTCGACATTAATGAAAAGTACAACCTTACGATTGTGCTGATCACACATGAGATGCATGTCATTCAGAACATCTGTGACAAGGTGGCTGTCATTCATCAAGGTGGCATTGTGGAACAAGGACCTGTAACAGACGTGTTCCTGAAGCCGCAGCATGCGATTACGCGGGACTTCATGATGCGTGACCATGAAGCTGGACTTGCTCTGGAAGAGACCGCTCTGGCAAATGCAGGCGTTGAATTGCAGGCAGGTGCTGCTTCCAAACTTGTGAAGATATCCTTTCTGGGTAACAAAACGTATGAAGCGATTTTGTCTAGAACGGTACGTAAAACAGGCGTGGATTTTGCCATCCTGCAAGGTACAATCTCTACGATCAAACAGGTTCCTTATGGGCAGCTGACCGTTCGGTTCGAGGGTGATTCAAATGCGATTGATCGGACGATATCAGAATTAACCGCTGAGGGACTTGATGTGGAGGTGCTTCGTTAGATGGATTTTTCAACCGTACGTTGGGAAGAGGTTGGTAAAGCTTCCATAGAGACACTGCAAATTTTGGGTGTATCAGGCTTGTTTACCGTTATCTTAGGTTTACCGCTCGGAGTACTGCTATTCATGACAGCCCGATCTGCTTCGATTAAGTCACGGGCAGTGTACACTATACTATCCCTGATTGTGAATATTTTGCGCTCAGTCCCATTTATCATATTGATTGTTGCTCTTATTCCATTCACTCGTATACTCGTCGGTACAGCTACGGGGGTGCTCGGCGTTATACCTCCTTTGGTGATTTCAGCAGCTCCTTATTTTGCTCGTTTGGTGGAGACGACGTTGCGAGAAGTTGATCGTGGTGTCATTGAAGCGGCACAGTCGATGGGTGCATCGACCGGACAGATTGTAAGACGGGTGTTACTGCCTGAGGCACTGCCTGGACTGCTTGCTGGTATAACGATCACCATTGTTACGCTCGTCTCCTATACGGCGATGGCGGGCATGGTTGGCGGTGGAGGTCTGGGAACACTGGCAATCAACTATGGATACTTCCGTTATCAAAATGAAATTATGATCATATCCGTAGTGTCGATGATCATTCTAGTGCAAATTCTCCAGATGGCTGGAGATCGCTTGGTTACATTTTTCACCAGGAAATAACACATAGATAACATGATGGATATGCATTAATGCAGATGCCACATGACAAAATGATTAGAGAAGGGGTTTTACACATGAAAAAATGGTCTTTTGCTCTACTTAGTCTTATGTTGATTGCGGTTCTCGCAGCTTGCGGAAACAACAAGGACGCCGATAGCGGCGCAGACAATTCAGCAGGTGCACCTCGTACAGTTGAATTGAAAGTTGGAGCTTCACCTACACCACACGCAGAGATTCTGGAAAGCATCAAGCCTGAACTGGAAGCACAAGGTATCCGTCTGCAAGTCGTTACATTCAACGACTATGTTCAACCCAATCAGCAACTTGCTGACAAAAAATTGGATGCAAACTTCTTCCAGCACCAACCATATCTGGACACAGAGAATAAAGAACGTGGATTCAACCTCGTTTCTGTAACACCTGTTCATGTTGAACCTTTTGGTGGATACTCCAAAAAGATTAAGTCTTTGGATGAATTGGCAGACGGCGCAAAAGTAGCAATTCCAAATGACCCATCCAATGGTGGACGTGCTTTGTTGCTACTTGCGAAGGAAGGTATCATTACGCTGAAAGACAACACAAATATTACATCTACGATTCAAGATATCACAGCCAATCCGAAGAACCTGGATATCATCGAGCTGGATGCAGCCATGATGCCTCGTCAATTGGATGAAGCGGATCTGGTATTTATCAACGCTAACTATGCGCTTGAAGCGAACCTGAATCCGGCGAATGATGCTTTGCTGATCGAAGATCTGCAAGGTAACCCATACGCAAACATCCTCGTTTCCCGTGAGGACAACAAGGATGCAGATGCAATCAAAAAACTGGCTGCTGCTTTGCACTCCGAAGAAGTAAAAACATTCATCAAAGAACGTTATAAAGGTGCAGTTGAACCTGCAACTGAATAATTCACGATATGTATGATATGATGTGAAGCTATTAAGATTAAGCCGTATATCTCTTCTGAAGAGATATACGGCTTATTTTATGTTTCCTAATCTGTGCTGACGTGGGGATCAACAAGGGAAGGGTTAGGGCTTATCTTGTTTCTCCGCGTTGGATGGATGCCCAGATTGGAGGTAGTAGGATAATTCATTCTGATCAGCATACTGCTGTTCATCGGCTTCTTGCAGGTACGTCCTCTCGGAGGGAGAGAGTTTCTCTTCTTCTCCGTGTGAGCTTTTGATTTTGTATCTGATCCAACCGATTAACCCAAGGACGACAACGAGGATCAAAGCCCATCCTTTTTTGAGCAAAAGAAGAGCACTGAATTTCTGGGAAGCCGTGTACCCGATCCCTCCCATCAGAAGACTGTTGAGCCCTATGGTGGATGTTTTTTGTCAGTCGAAGCATTGTACTCCTCGTAGGTATATCCTGCATTGATGCTAAGTTGATTAAGGACAGTTTCCTCGAATACCTGGCGGCTCTGTTGAAAGTTGGCCGTATCGGTAACCAGAATGGCTGTGATGTACCCTTCGCGTGTCAGGAGTTTTACATTGTAATTGACCATGGCTTGCTGATCAGCATTCTTAAAACCGAGGGAGTAAACCAACTGATGTTTGGTACTGTCATATGTCGGTTCGATCTCCCACCCCGTTATGTACGTTCTATATTCAGGATCAAGTTCTCTGTTATCTTCTTCTGTGCCTCGGATATAACTGCTTAACAGTTCTTCGGCACTCAAATTTTGATCGTCATCATGGATATGACCTGTCTTCACGTATTCGAACACAACATACCACGAGCCGAATTCACTATTGCTGGTTAGGCTTCCGATTTCATTCCCGTTAGGCTTTCCATCACTGTTAAGTATCGAGCGTTGGGTATTGGGCTTATCCAGATAGGAATGGCTTTCAGGGACTTCCAGGGTGGCCTTACCGTCCAGAGAGACAGATGCTGGTCCAGTAATCCAATCGTACTCATCAGGTGCTTGCTCAGTCAAAATATATTTGGAATTAAAGGTGGATAATCCCTTGTGGATAAGCGAGTTGTAGGAGGACGATAAATCTTTTATACTGGATAGTGACTGCTCTTTGAAGAGGGGGATGAACGTGAAGGGAAAGGTTGCCCTCATAACGGGAAGTGCCAAAGGTCTTGGTAAAATGACGGCCCTCAGTCTGGCAGATCAGGGGTGTCATATTGCCCTCAACTATGTACACAGCAGAACAGAAGCTGAGGCTTTAAAGGCTCAGATTATAGCCAAGGGTGTGCGGTGCATTGCCATCCAGGCTGATATATCCAAGGTGGAAGATATCTCTTCATTGGTTGAGCAGGTGGAAGGTAACCTGGGCAGCATTGATATTTTGGTGAATAACGCAGGTCCATTTGTCCGTGAACGACGATTATTTGCGGATTATTCTGAAGCTGAGGTCCAGATGCTTGTGCAGGGAAATCTGTTGGGACCGATGTTACTGGATCAGCGTGTATTGCCAGAGATGAGACGCAAGCAATGGGGACGCATTATCCATTTTGGCTTCAGTCATGCTGGAGAAGCGAGATCTTGGCCTCATCGCGCCGTATATGCGGCTGCCAAGGTGGGTCTGGTTTCGTTCACAAAGACACTCGCGGTTGAAGAAGCCCCGTATGGAATTACGGTTAACATGGTATGTCCAGGTGACATTCGTGGTGCGAACAAAGAGAAAACGATTGATGAAATGGCAGGCATCACCGACGAGGAAACGCCAAGAGGGCGCCCAGGCAGCGGTGAAGATATTGCACGAGTGATTACGTATCTGTGCCTTGATCATTCCGATTTTATAACAGGTAACATTATGGATGTATCTGGAGGACTTGATCCGATTCGTCCGACCATACAGCGCGAGGATACTTAAAAGGTGAATTGAAGGATTGTACGTGGAATCTGGTAAAAGGGACAGATGAAATGGACACTCTGCATATGCACACAAAAAAAGAGCCCTCCGCTTCAAGCGAAGCGAAAGGCTCTTGAGGTTTATTTCGTGAAGGATTGATTAGAATACTTGTACGACTTCTTGTACACCCTCAACTTCTTCGAGAAGGGCACGTTCAATCCCGGCTTTTAAGGTAATGGTGGAGCTTGGGCAACTGCCGCAGGCACCGACCAGTTTCAGCTTAATAATGCCGTCTTCCACGTCGACCAGTTCCACGTCACCGCCATCGCGTTGCAGAAACGGACGAAGTTTGTCAAGCACATCAATTACTTCATCATACATGGTGCTTTGTGCGTTTTCGCTCATTTTTTTCAACTCCTTTCCCCTATATTATATTACAAATGGCCACAAATTAAAATGGTCAAACAAAGCAGGTGAACCTATATGAGACCGATTATTGAATTTTGTGCCAATAATATGCATTTTGGCACAGATGAAGTCATGGATCAACTGGAAGAAAATCCAGACTATGACGTGATTGAATACGGCTGCCTCACCAACTGCGGCCAATGTTCTATGACTCCTTTTGCACTGGTGAATGGTGAAGTTGTCATCACGGACAAAGTGGAAGATCTATATAACGCCATTCTGGCCAAAATTGCCGAAGCCGATGTCTGGGACGAGCTCGATCTCGACTAACCGAGATGGCGCTTGGACATCCAGAGCACACCACTTTTCAAAATACGAGGTACACGTCCCATCATGGACGTTTTGCCCATCAGCCCAAACCCAGACTTCTTGCCGAGTGCACCCAGTGTGCCACGAAGCTTGAGTGGATGTGGATTGGGCTTTTCGCCTTTCCAGAGGGCATGCTGAATATGGGCGATCTGCTCACCCTGTACTTCCGCAGCTTGACCACTAGGTGCATAAGGTACACTGGCACAGTCACCAACGACGTACACATCGGTATATTCCGGGATTTGGTAGTATTCATTCAAGACGACACGTCCTTGAGGGTCTTTGGTTACGTCCAGATCCTGTACCACTTTTACAGGCTGAATGCCTGCAGTCCATACGACAGCATCTGTTAGAATCTGTTCATCCCGGTTATAGATGGCATTAGGTTCAACGCGTGAAATGGCGATATGCCCGCGTGTCTCTACCTGATGTTCGTTGAACCATTCATGCACATACACGGATAGACGTTGCGGGAAAGCAGATAATACACGTTCACCACGATCCAAAATGCTGATGTTCAGATCCGGTCTGCTCTCACGAAGTTCGGCTGCTATCTCGACACCACTTAATCCGCCACCTACGATATGCACATTGCCATAGGCTTTGACTTCATTAAGGCGCAGGTAGGTCTCGCGTGTTTTGCTAAAGCTCTGAATGGTACAGCTGTAGTCTTCGGCGCCTGGCGTGTTGTGGAAACGGTCTGTACAACCAAGTCCAATGACAAGTTTGTCGTACACGAGCGGGTCTTGGCCTTCAAATTCAATCTGACGCTGTTCCAGGTCAATCGAAGTAACTTCTCCATAACGGTAAGTGACTTTATCGCTCACTGGAAATTGGATACGCAGGTCATAATCAGATACGGTTCCTGCTGCGAGTGCGTAATATTCTGTCTTTAATCCCTGAAAGGGGCTGCGGTCCACCAAAATAATTTGTGTATCGGATGGAATTTTACCCTCCAGAAGTTCCTTGATGATGGTGAGGCCGCCATAACCGCCTCCAAGAATGACGAAATTTTTCATGACTCGGCTTCCTTTCTGCATCAGTCCCACTGAAATGGGGCTGTAAACTGTGGAGCAGCTATGCAATAACATAGCTGCTCCTTTTGTTATGATTTGAATAATTGAAAAGTAGATATTGAAAATTGAAGATATTAATCAGCAGTTTGCACCACTCGAATTCAAACGTCTCCCTATAATGAAAGCTGCGTTCTGGAGTGGTGCTGGTGCAATATTGGTTGTGAATGGAGTTATATCCTATTCGTACACTTGAATTTCATTGTAGAACGTATCACGTTCTACCGGAATACGTCCTGCACCTTTAATGAGCCATATGAGCTCTTTACGTGTAAGGCCTTCAGGTGTGAGTGCACCTGCCGCATGACTAATCCGTTCGCGAACGATTGTGCCGTGTGCATCCGAAGCACCGAATCCAAGGGCAACTTGAGCCAGCTGTGGACCGATGTTAATGAAGTATGCTTTGATATGATCGATGTTATCCAGCATCAGACGGCTGATCGCAATTGTTTTGAGATCCTCATAAGCCGAGTTACGACGCATAATGCTCGCGTTTTTACTTTTTGGCTGCATGGAAAGTGGGATAAAGACCATGAATCCGTTGGTCTCGTCTTGCAATTCACGGATCTGCACCATATGGTTGACGCGGTCCTCATAGGATTCAATCGATCCATACAGCATCGTTGTATGGGTACGCATGCCCAGGTTATGAGCAGTACGGTGCACCTCAAGATAACGATCGACGTTCGCTTTGTCTACACGCATTTTTTTGCGATATTCATCCGACAGAATCTCAGCGCCGCCACCAGTCAATGTTTTCAGACCTGCTTTTTGCAGCTCCTGCAGAACTTCCTTAATACTGAGTCCGCTGATGCGAGTGAAGAAATCGATCTCGGCTGCCGTGTAGGCTTTAAGCGTAACATCCGGATATTTCTCGTTTAAAGCACGCAGGGAATCGACATAATACTGAAAAGGAACATGGTTGTTATGTCCGCCTACGATATGGAACTCACGTACGCCCGGATGAATATGCTGTTCTACATAATCGATCATTTCCTGACCGGATAATGTATAGGAGCCTTCTTCACCCTGGTCTTTGCGGAAATTACAAAAAGCGCAGTGAGCTTCACATACGTTTGTAAAATAAAGACTCATGTTTTCGATGAAATATACTTTCTTGCCATTCTTTCGCAAGTTGGCCTCATTGGCCAGCTGGCCCAAAGTTAGCAGATCATCTGTTTCATACAGATATACGCCGTCTTCTACGTTCAGCCTTACGCCGTTCTGCACTTTCTCAACGATTTCAGCCATTCTTTTGTCTGTGAACGGTGTTACCAATGTAGACATACTGTTTCCTCCTGTTCTTAACCGGATTTGAGTTGTGTGTAGGATCTGTATACAGAACTACATAGCAAAGATGCGGTCAACTGCCGCCTTCTTATATGGACTAACTCTTATTTACCCGGTGCAGCGTGTGCTGCGTACGTAAAGCTAATTTTTTCATTAAAGTGAGTCTTGTGACTCTATATGCATTGGGGACTGCGGACAGTCTCGAAATGTGAAAAAAATTACAACTCTATATATGATCGTCACCTGAATAAGTCATGGCAAAATATCGACATTTCAGTGCGACCACCTATTCATTATAAACCTCGTGTCGCGGGGGTTCAATACACTGGGAAGAAAAAGGAGTTCAGGGGGAACGCGGAAAGAGGCAAACATGACTTGAGACCCTTGACGGGGTGGAGTATAATTTAAAGAAGAGTTAATGAAAGGTTGTTCAAAAGTACGCTTTTGATTACGAAGGATGCCTAGCGGCATCTCAGCGTCGAATATGGGATTCAGCCGAAATGTCCGTTGCTCACGTAGTTTTGCCTACGCTCCGCTACTCCATTTCTATCTTCATCCCATCTTCTTGGTACTGAAAAGCGCCCTTTTTGAACATGATTTTATATGAAAAAGGAGAGTGACCTGGCATGATTAACATCAGCGAAACGGCTGCTGACAGATTGAAAGAGATGCTTGCACAGCAAGAGACACCTGGTATGTTCCTGCGTCTTGGCGTAGCACCGGGCGGTTGCACCGGATTTTCGTACGCCATGGGCTTTGACGATAAAGAGTCCGATGAGGACCTGTATATGGATATTCAGAGTATGAAGGTTGTAGTCGAGAAGGAAAACCTGAAGTATCTGGATGGTCTCGAAATTGATTTTGAAGAGTCCGGTATGACGGGTGGGTTCACCATCCATAATCCGAACGCGGTAGCCACTTGTGGCTGTGGATCTTCTTTCCGTACGAAGGAAGACGCGGGTGTGCCTGATAAGGATTGTTAAGAAACTGAGTTGTACAGCGGTTTCCCGATTCTGTTTTGAAATAAGCAGTTTGCAATCCCTTTAATAGATAGCCTCTGAATTGTATCCGTTTTGCACGGGCATGATATCAGGGGCTTTTTTGCGTGTACTGATTGTGCATGGTTGACAAACTTAGTTGTAACAACTATAGTTACAATATAAAGTTCAAACATAAACAATATCGATAATTTAAAGGAGAGATCATGATGAACATTGCAATCATTGGTGCAACAGGCAAAGCAGGAAGTGTAATTTTGAAAGAAGCAGCAGACAAAGGGCATAAAGTAACGGCAATCGTTCGTAATGCATCCAAATTGGAAGATAAAAGCCTGAATACGCTGGAGAAAGATGTATTTGATCTTACAGCTGAAGATGTTAAAGCGTTTGATGTGGTTGTAAATGCATTTGGTGCCCCAGCGGGTAAAGAAAACCTGCATGTGGAAGTAGGACAAGCGTTGATCAACATCCTGAAGGATGCACCAAACACTCGTCTGATCGTGGTGGGTGGAGCAGGAAGCCTGTTCACAGACGAGTCCAAAACATTGCGTGTCTTTGAATCCCCAGGATTCCCGGATGCTTACAAAGCAACTGCAACGAACCAAGGCCAAAACTTGCAGGATCTGCAAGCATCTTCGGGTATTCAATGGACGTTCCTGAGCCCGGCTGGATTCTTTAATCGAGAAGGTGCACGCACCGGCAAATATCAAGCAGGCAACGACGTTATTCTCGTGAATAGCGAAGGCAACAGCTACATCAGCTATGCAGACTATGCGATTGCTTTGGTTGATGAGATCGAAAATCCACAACATAAAAACGAGCGCTTTACCGTTGTTGGCGAAGTGAAGTAACACTTTTAAATGATAATATGGAAATACAAACGGACGCTGATCTCCACAGATCAGTGTCCGTTTTTTTATGTTATCGAAGAGGGATGTTCTGCAATAACGTTAGACAGGTTAGATGATTATTGTTCAACTTCCAACTACTCCTTTGAATCTATGTTATATTATTCTAAAGATGGGAAGGAAATGTGATTATGTGAGAACCATCATCTCTTCATTGGAATTGCTGCGAGTTCAAAAGTATAAGGGAGTGAACAGTTGTGAAGATGTATTCCAAAGGAGTTATACTATTGATCTTTGCGGTTTTTATGATTAGTGTATCGAGTGGTTCAGGGTTATCCCAATATACAAACGTTAAAAATAAGATGAATCAATTTCACATTACTTCTCTTTATCCGAAAAATAAGAATGGACAGACATATGGTTCTGCCGCATATGCGACTTCTCCAGAAACGGAACCTGATTTAATCTTGGCTACTGGTGTGGATGGTACAGACGGATATCTGCTGAAAAAAGACATGGATGGCGAGCAACCCAAAACACCTGAAGAAGCTATTGCGATACAGAACAGCAGATCACCAGATGGTCGTGATATTCCACTGTATGACAAGGATGGTGAAACCGTAATCGGTGTGTTTCATGTTGGAGGAAAGTGAAACGTTACTGAAATGAACACCATTCGGCAGTTGATCAAAAGGGTCGGCTGCTTTTTGATTTTAAGCTTTATTTAGTTTGGTAAAGGACGTGAAGGTAATATGAAATACTTCATTGGAATTACCCCTCCAGATGATTATAAAGAAAAGATTGTGGCATTTCGTGATCGTTGGGCAAGTAATCGTCTTAATGATGTAGTCGAGCCTCATATCACTGTAAAAGCGCAGGGTGGTCTTACCGTTGATCTTCATTGGTTAGAAAGTGTGAGACAGACATGCTCTTTAATGCCAAGTTTTCAATTATCATTATCAGAACCGGGATCGTTTGGAAGTGCTGTTACATTTCTTAGTGTTGAAACGAGCAATATCATTGAGTTACATCGAAATTTGGTAAAAGCGATTTCTCCATCACAAGAACTTTTAGACCGTTACTTTGAAATGGATAAATATCATCCTCATTTAACCTTGGGGCAAACCTATTGGGGTATGAACGAGACTGAGATAGAAGAAATGAAGCTCTTAACAATTAAGGAATTGGCTCCTTTTCCAACCTTTGCTGTCAATTATGTACACGTATATAAAGAAGTTGAACTGAATAAATACGTACCATTTGAAGACATCCAATTGGGAACTGAAAAAGAGAAGTGATTCAAATAATAGGACAATAAAACAAGGAAACTCCTGATCAAAGGAATTGGCTGTTTCCTTGTTTATGTAATGGCAGAATAACGCAACTAGTTAATGAACGAATCGTCAAAATGATGAATATACTTCTGCACATTGGAGGGAACTTGATGTATTTTAAACCTATCCGTATTGTAATGGGGCTAGTTTTTTTTATCATTGCTGGGTGCAATAACGAGGTCACGATGATGGGTACAGATGAACTCACGATTACAGGTGATCAAAAGACTGCCACAGAATATGTTAAGGCAAAAGGTTATAAAATTTCTTCGTACGATGGTCAAGTTCAGAAATACACTCTAAACAAAGATAAACTACTCTACGGGATAACGGAAACGATACCATATAGACAGACCTGGGGGGTTCAAAAAGTAGAACCCGAACAGTATTTCGGAATGGAAATATCGGTATATAGCTTTACAGTAACAAACCATCCTCTGGGAACGTTTGACGATAGTAAATCCAAAGTTTCAATATTACTTTGTGAAGGCAAAGTTATAGGGGGAACATCCTTCCCGAATACAGCAATGGATGGGGCACCATATTCGTTGGATGGAAAAAAATTGGAAGAAGTAACGGGAAAAAGTTTTCAAAAATGGAGTGAAGAATGGGAAAGGAAATACGGCACTTAAAAAGTCAAAGCTAACGGAAAGGATATTTACAACATATATCTTTCCGACGGGTACGAAACTTAATTGCGCACAAATAGTTGCGATACGAAAACCTAACGAAACTATACTTTGGTTGAGAGGAGGGATGAGATGGATTGGCTTATGAGGATGAATCGGGCATTGGATTATATTGAAATGAACTTAGTCGGCGAGATCGAATTGAAGGAAATTGCTCAATGTGCTTATTGTTCTTCACATCAGTTTCAGAGAATGTTCTCGTTCATTACCAATGTTTCACTTGCGGAATATATACGAAGAAGACGGCTGACTCTCGCTGCAATTGAATTGCAGAATAGTGATAGGAGAGTTGTTGATATTGCCATAAAGTATGGGTATGAATCACCGGTATCATTCGCAAGAGCTTTTCAATCGTTGCATGGTGTTAATCCAGCGATGGCTCGTGAAGAAGGGACTGCCCTCAAAGCCTATCCTCGGCTTTCCTTCCTTATTTCAATTAAAGGGGAAGAGCCTATGAACTATCGTATCGAAACAAAAGAATCTTTCGAAATATTTGGAATCGAGAAAGTGTTTCAATTAAACGGGGTAGAGACACCAGCAGAATTATGGAAGCAAAGCCACGAAAATGGCGAGGTTGAAAGACTTGCTACAAATGCCGGTGATCTACCAAACTCTTTGAATTCGAATTATCATAAAGTGCATGCTGTGTGTAGCTACAAAAAAACTGGGGAAGATACTTTCCCATACATGTTGGGTGTATTTAAAGGTGAAACAAGTAAACCCGATGGTTACACAAGTATAACGATACCAGCACATACGTGGGCGATCTTTTCCTCTGATCCCTTTACATGGGATAAATTCGATGCAACCATTGAAACCTTATATAGACGATTCTTTTCTGAATGGCTTCCTACTACAGGATATGAACAGGTCGACGGAATGGAATTTGAAATTACTGGAGTTAAAGATGGACTGAATTTTGTTGAGTTATGGTTTGCTGTAAGAAAAATATCTTAGTTTTATTTCTTTTAGATTAGTCTTGAATAATAACTTAATAAAGACAAATGGAGCAAACAATTGTGTCCGATTGGTTGCTTCTTTATTCATTCACCTAATGGCCAGGAAAAATGCAACATTTTTCCTGTTAAACAGGTCAATAAAGATGTACCAATTAACATTATGAGAAGAAGGTGGAAAAACTGAAGCTTCGTATAATCACGTTAATTTTTTTTATATCTACCGTGTTCTTTATCTCAAATGCACAAGATGTTAACGCTTTGTCATGTGTTGAATCGGGAAGCCCCCAAGAAGAGTTAGAAATATATGATGGAGCTGTATATGGTGAAGTAAAGCAAGTAAAGGTCGACTTGAAGCAAGAGGGATTTACGGGGACCAAAGAGAAAATTAGATATATTTTAGTGGAAGTTGAGAGGAGTTGGAATACTGAAGTTGACTCTCAACTAATTATTGCAACTAACTTCACATGGGGATTTGATTTCAAGGAAGGTAACAAATACTTAATATACTTTAGCGAAGTGGATGGTGAATTAAGTAGTAGTCCGTGCAGTTTGACCATCGAAATGAATCATTTGAACCAAGCAACTGAACTATTCGGGGAAGGATATCCACCAAAACAACAAGTGAACGTAGAACACAAAATGTGGTTTATGTTTGAGCAAGATATTGATTTGTTTATCGTAGGTGTAGTCGTATTTGCGGCGATCTTTACCTTCATCATGAGAGTAAGAAAGAAAAAGCGCAAAGCATAATTTGGTAGTGCTAAACGTGTAGCTTTTGCTCAAACAAAAAGTCATTTGAACTAGGCATGGATTCCTGTATGACCTATTACCCCCTTTACTTAAACGAGGATCGAGGCGTATAATCCGTTGAGATATCAGAGCAATAAGAGGGGATACAGTTATGAATAGTGGATTAATCAACGCGATCATTGCGTATATCATGTGGGGAGTTCTCCCGCTGTATTGGAAGTTGTTTGAAAATGTACCGGCAGGTGAGATTTTATCGCACCGGGTTGTCTGGTCATTTGTCTTTATGGGGATTTTCGTTGCCGTCCAACGTCGTTGGAGTGACATGAAGCGCATTCTGACCAGTCGTTCGACCCTGTTATCCCTTACCGCGAGTGGACTGCTAATTGCTATTAATTGGCTTATCTTCATTTGGGCGGTTAACAACGGTCATGTCGTTGAGACAAGTCTGGGCTATTATTTGAACCCGTTACTAAATGTGTTGCTGGCGGTTGTCTTCCTTCATGAAAAGCCAAACCGTGGACAATGGCTCGCGATTGCCATCGCTGGTGTCGCGGTGCTTATCATCGCTATCGACTACGGACGTTTCCCTTGGGTTGCGATCTCGCTGGCCGTGTCATTTGGCTTGTACGGTCTGGCGAAGAAGAAGATTAAGCAAGACGCTTCTGTGGGTTTATTTTCGGAGACAGCTGTAGTTCTGCCCGTCGCACTTGGCTACTGGATCTACTTGGCTGTTGTAGGAAAAGCAACGGCATGGACGCTACCTGCGCCGATGTTCTTCGAACTGTTACTTTCCGGTGTGGTGACGGCGCTGCCGCTGCTGTTCTTTGCACGGGCGGCTGCTCGAATGTCGTTGTCCACACTCGGCTTTGTGCAGTATATTGGGCCAACAATCATGCTGATCCTGAGTGTGTTTGTGTTCAAGGAAACGGTCTCGCCAGTTCTGCTCGTTGGTTTCGCACTCATCTGGACAGCGCTTATCGTATACGCTGCCGCATCGATACGTGCTACGAGACTCGCTAAGGTAAGCTGAACAGAGGTATCTGGTATCGACATAATTGCCCTTTCTGCCAATGAGGTGGAGAGGGCAATTCTTTGTTTGTGGGGGAGCGATAGGTCGATAAAAACTAAAAAGGAAGGCTGATCAACGTTATGGTAAAATACAGGAGTAGTAATCAAAAATAGTAACCAAAAAGAGTAATAGAAAAACGAGGAGGCGACAGATATATGATGGTTAATAACCGTTACCGCAAACGTGATCCATTCTTTGTAAAGAAGGCTGTAGTTCAGATACTATTTCAGTTTGCAGTTTCAGCGATAATCGGTATTATATATGGGTTCATGATGGTCAACGAGACGATAGGTGGATATATTAATAAACTATTACCGAGCACGGATGGTCCGGATCTTCATTTATATCTGCCCGTTGTGGTTACGGTGTTCATCTACTCGTGTTTTATTCAGAAGAAACAACGGATTTTTCTTGAAAAAATCTCATTTAGTTTTCTCCATATTTTTGTTGCCCTGCTAGGCTGTATTTCTTCAGTTGTTATGTTATTGGTGATCTAATCCAAATCCCTACGTATCCACACCTTCAGCCCCATCAACTGCATCGATGACACCGACAGCGAGTGTTGTTACCGCAGCAGCAGCTAAAAGATTCTTGGCACCAAGCTTCACTCTGTCCTTATCTTCCTCTTTCATGCCCACAACAACATCTTTACCGCTGTTATATACGTACTTTGCTGATATCGCTACACCTTTTGCAGTATTGGTTACAGCACCTCCAATATCGGCAAGCCCCGCGTCTATGGCGGTATCATCTTTTCGAATTGCACCACTGGCAAGATCATATGTCCCGCTAGCCAGTTGTCCAACGGTTTTGCCTGTATTAATTGTGGCTTTCTCTACGCCGTTCCCGATTTCTTTGATAAAGGGGCTTCCCGCAATTTCACCAACAACCCTCACGCTGCCGCCCAAGACTCTCCCGGTAACTTCCCCAGCTAACTGACCGAACCCTTTTAAAAAACTCATCTATTTTCCCCCGCTCTTAAAATAAGCTAACCGATGTTCTGCATGATTTTATTTTATTATATTCATATGTAAGCGAAAAAACCATTCTGCATTTAGCCTGCTCATAAGAACGTTGCGCCCCCGGAATGCCCTGCACGCTACCCAAATGGCACCCTCAACTGTACATTCGCTCCAACGTAAAAAAAGGCGCTACTCCCACCGGGAACAGCGCCTTCCGCTCTTCATTACCCTAATCCATTTGCCTACACACGGTTTTAGAAGTGTCTCAAGGAGCAGCAACGCAGTGGAGGGGGCGGAATCGATTCTGAAGAAGCGGAGCGTTCGCCTTTGTATCCTAATTTCAACTTTTGAAAGTTGTTCAAGAAATTAGGATACAACAGCGATCATAAGAACGATCCGCCACCGGAACGCCACCACTGCTCCCATCCAAACTTCTAACCTCTCCGTGTTCTAGTCAATAAATCCTTCCATGACAACAGTTGGCATCATATTCGACTGCCAAGCGCCCTTACCATATCCACTGTTATAACCTGGTGTAGCCTGAGGCTCCCAGTAGAATACACCTTTACCTTTGCCATTTGGCAGATTGCGAATTTGGTTTTTCATCGCGGCAACAAAACTTTTGCCAGCTGCAGCCTGGTTATTGTCCATGCCAATTTCGGAGATGATGATCTCTTTGCCATAACGGTTGATCATATCCTTGGCGTTGTTTACCGTATTTGTCACAGCGGTGTTCCAGCCGGAAGCTGAAGGATAGAGGGACATGGCGATCATGTCAAAGTTAGCTCCGTTGTTAATCAGACCACCAATATTCCATACATAGAGGGCGTTATCATCTCCACCTGCCAGATGCACAATGGTTTTGGTGCCGCTGCTCAGGGACTTCACTGCGTTATGGCCTGTGTTCACCAGCCACGCATAGTTTTTCATGTTGGTGGATGCTTTGCCATCTTCCCATAACATACCGTTGCTTGTTTCATTACCGATCTGTACCCAGTCAGGGGTAACGCCTTTGCTTTGCATCGCCGTCATAACTTCACGAGTGTGGTTCCATACCGCATCCATGAGCTGTTGGAACGTATAGTTTTTCCAGGCAGCAGGTTTGGTTTGCTGACCAGGGTCTGCCCAGGAATCGCTGTAGTGCAGGGTAAGCATCACACTCATGCCAGCATTCTTGGCACGTTGTGCGAGTGCAGCCGCACGATCCTTATTCATGTAACCGTTCCCATAATCATTCGAAGGATTAACGAATACCCGAATGCGAACGGAGTTGATTTGATAGTCTTTTTTCAAAATATCAATGATGTCGCGCTGTACGCCGTTTTTATCTTTCCATTTGTAACCTTGGGCTTCCATTCCGGGAACCCAACTGATGTCGGCTCCTTTGGCGAAACTTGGTGCTGCGCTGGCATGCTGACCTGCGGGCAACATGATGGAGGTGAATAACAAAACAAAAGCCAACATGATGGATGTCTTGAAACCCCTTACATTTTTGAACATTACAAGATGCCTCCTCGGATTTAGGTTGAGTTGCATCCTAATTATAGCCATCCTGGTTTACTCTACTAAAGGGTTCATTTCCAATATTTTGGGTGTTTTATCAACCTCTCTACAGAAAATGAGAAAACAAAAAGCCGTCCGAAGACGGCTTTTCTACCCGTGGCGCTTTTTGAAACATTGATCCGTATCCCGCGCCTCCACCAGACTCTTTTAATTTGAGCTAGTGGATCGGGTAAGGGACACGTTCAACATGACATTAGAAATGTTGACGCACCTCCTTTCCTTGTGGCAAGAGTATACAACACCTTGTTTCGGAAAGCTAGTCTTTTTTACGTATTTACGAAAAATTATTTTTCAGTCTGGAACATCGTGATATCTCGTGCATAATGGCTCTTGGTTCCGTCATTGTTTCGGATGCGCACACTGTCTTCACTGATCCGCTCCACAATGCCACAACCGACCTCGCAATAGACACCAGCCGGGTCTTCCTGCCATGCGCTTACCATACATTGGGATAGTGCAGCCGTGAAAAACTCTATATTTTTTTGTAACGTTCTAGGTTTGTTGGATTTCATTATATACTCCTTTAATCAACTATATTTGGAATGAGAACAAGCAACCGGACCAAATCACACTGTACTTCACTTTACTCTGTCTATTGACCTTTGTAAAGGGATGGAAAAAGTTGCGGCCATGAGGTATCATTTACATAAATTTTACGTAGCGTTTACACTGCGCTGACGCTTGATGTTGATTACGAATAGTACAATTATATGAGAACTTCTAACCAAGAATAGATATGCAACACATTCGGAGGCCATACATGCATAGAGACGTCAAAACAGGCAACTACGTTAATCGTGATTTGAGTTGGGTTGAATTTAATCGGCGCGTACTTCAGGAGGCCCAGGATCCAACAACGCCTCTGCTGGAACGCATGAGATTTCTCGGCATTGTCGCTAGTAATCTGGACGAGTTTGTCAGTGTAAGGGTGGCGGAGACAAAAGAGAAGATCAAGGCCGGATTCACGCAAAAAGATTTTACAGGATACACGCCTTCGGGATTGTACCGCAGATTGATCAAACGAACCGGGACCATGGTCGCCGAACAGTATAAAACGTATCGTGAACTCATTCGTCTACTCGCCAAGAAAGGCGTGAACATTCAGGAATATACAGATCTTAATGTGACACAGCAGCGCGCAATGGACCAGTACTTTCATGAAATTATTTTTCCGGTACTCACACCGATGGCGATTGACCAGAGTCGTCCGTTTCCACTGGTACACAACAAGTCTGTCTATCTGTCCGTGATGTTACAGAAGGAAGGGGAGCAAGAGGGCGAGCCGTTTATGGCTATTGTTCAGGTGCCTTCCAATCTGCCGCGGGTAGTTCAGGCTCCAATTCGGGCGAATAGCAAAAAGAAAACATTCATACTGATTGAAGACCTTATCAAACATCATATCCATACGCTCTTCAGCGGATATATCTCGCTTGCTGCACAGGAATTCAGAGTGACCCGTAATGCGGATCTGTTTATTAATGAAGAAGAAGCGGAAGATCTGCTTGAGGCTATTGAAAAAGAATTGCGCCGCAGACGCCGCGGGGCTCCTGTACGACTGGAAGTCTGTAAGGATTTTCGTCCGGATGCCTTATTGGAACTGCAGGATGAATTTGATATTCAGGACCCGGTATATGAAATTGATGGACCACTTGATCTGAGTTTTCTGGCGGGATTCGTAGACAGTCTGGAAAGTTTCTCACATCTGAAATACAGTCCGGTGAAGCCAGTCTACCCACTTGAGTTTCTGCCAAGAGAAAGTCATTTTGAGCTGCTACGCAAACGCGATGTACTGGTGCATCATCCGTACGAATCGTTTGAACCAGTCACTGATTTTATATTGGAGGCTTCAGAAGATCCAAGAGTTCTGGCCATCAAGATGACCTTATATCGGGTCAATGGCGATTCACGCCTTATTCCGGCACTTGCACTTGCCGCTGAGAGTGGTAAGCAGGTCACGGTGGTGGTGGAACTGAAAGCCCGGTTTGATGAAGAGCGCAACATTGCTTGGGCGCGTAAGCTGGAGAAAGCCGGTTGTCACGTGGTATATGGACTGGTTGGACTGAAGACCCATGCCAAAATAATTCTTGTTGTACGCAGGGAACAGCAGGGGCTGAGACGTTATGTTCATGTAGGAACCGGTAACTATAATGAGAGTACAGCCAAAGTGTATACGGACGTGGGACTGTTCACCTCTAATCCGATTATTGGGGAAGATGCATCCGAATTGTTCAATGAGATTACCGGATACTCCGGTCCGAAGGCATTGCAGGCGTTCCGCGTAGCTCCGGATGGTATGAAGGATGAGCTGTTTGCACTGATTCGTAGAGAAACAGAGCATGCACTGAAAGGCAAACCTTCCAGAATTATTGCCAAGATCAACTCCTTATCCCATCAGGAAATGATTGATGAATTGTACGAGGCTTCTCAAGCTGGCGTGCAGATCGATCTGATTGTGCGTGGTGTATGTTGTCTGCGTCCGGGGGTAGAGGGGCTCAGTGAGAATATTCGGGTCATTAGCATTGTGGATCGTTTTCTGGAGCATTCACGGTTGTTTTATTTTGAAAATAGCGGCAACCCCGATGTATTCATCTCCAGTGCAGACTGGATGACACGTAACCTGAATCGAAGAATTGAACTGATGTGTCCCGTATTTGATCCAGAGCTGAAAAAGATGCTAGTGGATATCCTTAATCTGTCCCTTATGGATAATGTCAAAGCGAGACAACTTATGCCTGGTGGCAATTATGTATTTGTAGAAAATGAAAAGCCCCCGCTGAGAAGTCAGACGGAGGCCATGGGTATTATCCCTTGGAAGCCTGCTGAATGGAGTGCGTTAACGTAACTCCCCAGGCTTCCTTCAGATCCTTGACGGCCTCTTCCAGGCCATCAAGTTCCAGTAACGGCTCAGCTGTACAGGTGAATTGCACCTGCAGCGAGTCGTTTTCTTTTGTTGCTTTGATCGCAGCGATGCTCTCGGATCGATTGATGGCTTCAGCTACGCGCAGCAGAGAGCCTAAACGATGAGCATGCCGCTCATCCGAGTTTTTCAGAATGTCCCGGTGCTTATTCAGCAGCTGGGGCGTTCTTTTTTTGGGATGATAATCAGCTGCACTGGCACTTAGAATGGTCTCCCGATGAGAAAGTCCATAAATGCTCGAATTCATAATCCAATAGGCCGAGTGCTGTGTATAACGGAAATAGTTAATCTGTTTACCTGCCATGTGCAGCATGGAGGCTGCATACAGGATTCGGGCATCTGCTTGATCAGGAGGGGTACCTTGTAATGCCGTATACAGGGTAACCGTATCCTGATGAATCCGTTGCAGACGTTTCTCTGGGATAGGCGGACCAAAATGGATAAAGTTGCGGATACTGTCTTTCAGCGCGTCCGGAACGACCGGCTGACCTCCAGCCATGTAATCACGCAACAACCCGTCTCGTAGACCCGCGCCACTAACCACATAACGATCTCCCTGTATTATCTGGAAGACAGTTCGCAGGATCAGTACGCCGGGCACAATGATGTCAGCGCGATCTTTGGCGAGCCCTGGTACCTTTTTGCGCTGTGCCGAGGTGAGATGTGGCAAGGAGCGAGCGATGTTCTCCATCGCTTCCTCACTGATCTCATAATGATGGCTGACAGGCAAAGAATACTGGGTACGCTTCTGTTCCACTTTGGCGAGTGTACGCATTGTGCCGCCAAGTCCGATGAGTGGCAGACCAGGATGCTCACGAATCCAATCCTGTCCACGGAGAGCCGCGGTGACTTCGTTGCATAATGCATTTGCATTCTCCTCAGTCCACTGATCTTCGCCCCCGTAACGGGCATGTGAATTCACTGCACCAATAGGGAGGGAGATGCTATGTAACCTTTTCCGATCCCGAAAGACCGTGATCTCTGTGCTGCCGCCTCCAATATCCACGACGTAACCGTCTGCCAGATCAATGGATTGAGTGACACCAAGGAACCCATAATAGGCCTCCCGATCTCCCGATACACATTCAATGGTAAGCCCCGTCTCTGTCTCCAGCCATTCAATAATCTCCAGGACATTGCTTGCATTACGAATAGCTGCGGTAGCTGCTGCGCGAATCAGTTTGGTCTGGTACGCTTCACAGGTCGCTTTGAATTGACTCAAGATGGTGATGGCTTTATCCAGAGAATGGCGCAGAATGGTTCCATCGGACTCAACAACGCTGCTCAGACGAGCGGCGTATTTGTCTTCATGAATGATGCGATAGGCTTCGTCCTGGTCCAGTTCATAGATAACCAGACGAATGGAGTTCGAGCCGATATCAATAATTCCTAAGGTTTCATTAGTACGTGTCATAAGCATCTCCTTCTACAGAGGTTCAACTACCCGAAGTGAAGAAGGGCAGCCATGGCTTCCGGTGAACCTGGCGGTGTGGCAGAGAAGGGCGTAGTTAACATAACAACAATGATAAAGACGATGAAACAGGCAAATATAAGACAACTCACGGCAAAACCGCGATTACGCTTTTGCATAAACAGTCGAATACCTGTGACAAAGAGAAGTACCGTAACAGCTACCAGAACGATCGACATTGCAAAATAGGCTACGCCATAAAGTGATTTGAAAAATGCTTCCATTTGTTCTTAACGCTCCTTAGATCCTCATATTTAAGCCCTTCCAAGCCATTCCTTAGTAGCATACGACAGATTGACTTGTTTGAAAAGCAAACCGGGCGCGTGTTCCCGTTTCCGCCATCACCCTGGGACAGGTTACATGGAAAAGGGGCCTTTGCCGTGGACAGACATCCAAGAAAGCAAGGCTTCTGTTGAGTATGTATAAGGAAGGACTATTGTTTCAAGGAAGGAGATCAACCCATGTCGAGACAACTTGCAAGCAAATGGCGGAAGACAGCGGCTCTGATGAAATATCCGGTAGCTGCTGTCCATATCCCACAGACCAAGGCATTCAACTCGGGTAATCTGCTGCAAATGCTCAGTCGTTATGGAATGGTGTATGTCAAACCTATTGTAGGAGGCGGAGGTTACGGTGTTATCCGGGTATCGGCCAGCGGTGGGGCTTATCGATACACCCATATGAAAACAACCCGTTCTTTCGCCAGTTTCAGCCAGATGTATCGCTCTCTGGTGCGTGTAAAGGCTAGACGCAAGTACTTGATCCAGCAAGGCATACATCTGGCAACAATTCAAGGGAGACCTGTTGATTACAGAGTCAAAGTTGTCAAAACCCAACGAGGCTGGGTATTCCGTTCCTTAGTAGGACGACTCGCTCGTCCCGGACTCTGTGTGACGAATCTGAGCAAGGGTGGCACCATGTTATCAGGAAGGCGAGCTCTTGGTTTATCCCTGCCACATATATCCGGTCGGCACAAACGCCGGGAAATGCGTTCACTTACACTGACATGTACGTACATTATGGAAAGTCAGTTCCCTGGTGTAGGTCAGCTTGGATTTGATTATGGACTGGATTATTCAGGCAAGATCTGGATTCTGGAAGTGAATACCAGACCCCAATAGAAAATGAATGGGAAAACTCAAGAAAATTCAAGAAAAACCGATAATATATAAAAGAAAACGGTATGAAAACCGTTTGAAATTTTACATTACCGGGTAATTTACTCGCAACAAGTCTTGAAACTATGAATTTATTCCAAAAAAAATACGCTGATAAACGTTCTGACAGTAGTACAAACTCCCTGTGCATAAATATTGTCCACACTATACACGTTGATTACTCTATATTTTTTCCATTTATCAACAAACTATGCACAGGATTTCCACATATCGTTGTGGATAACAAGAACGCTTGTTCTCTATATGAATCTCTGATATGATAGTTTTGAGGAAAAAAAAGGAAAGGTTGTGGCGGGAAATGGCTATGTTATCCGATGAGATGTTGTTGGATTCCTACCATAAAGCGATTGAGTTGAATCTCGAACGAGATTTCATCGCACTGCTGTTGGCAGAAATCCATAAGCGCAAACTGGGTACCGACGTATCTGCCATTCTTCACTAGAGATCCTCATTGCAGGCAATGTTACAGGTTTCCGGACAAGTCCCATAGTGAGACTGGCCATGGCGTGCTCGTCTGACAATGGTGACAGTACATCACATGATTGCAAACGTTTTCGACTTCGTCTGCCGTGTCAGAGGAAGGTTGGAATACGTAGGGGCTGTATGGTCCGGTGTAATCATCCAATTTGCCGCATTCTAACAGTCCCTGAAGGCAGTGGGGGCAAGCCTGCTCCGGTACAACCAGACCGTTACACAGCGGGCATATATAAGACAAGGGTATCCCTCCTGATATGGATTCACTCAGGAGTAAGATACCCTTTTTTGTATCAATATATGTTATTTCAGCAAAACTAGCGTTTCATGTTACTGCTGTGTCCTGGGGACAACTTGGCATCCGGATCGAAGTACACCTTCGCATTGTTGACGGCTGTTGGAGCTTCGCCGAATCCGACAGCGATCAGCTTCAGTTTACCCGGATATGTTGTGATATCTCCAGCAGCGAAGATTCCTGGAATAGATGTTTCCATGCGGGAATCAACAACGATGGAGTTACTGTCAATTTCGATACCCCACTCGGCAATCGGTCCGAGAGAAGAGACAAATCCGAAGTTAACGATCACGTCATCTACTTCGATTTCCTGAGTTTCTTTGGTTTTCACATGAGAAAGGGTTACTTTGGTAATCGTGTCATCTCCGTGAAGTTCCGTGATTTCGGTCGGTGTAACCACATTCACCTTGGAATTCATCAGGTTTTCGACACTGTGCTCATGTGCACGGAACTTGTCCCGGCGATGGATCAGCGTTACTTGCTCAGCGATAGGCTCCAGCATAAGTGCCCAGTCTACCGCGGAGTCACCGCCGCCACTGATCAGTACTTTTTTGCCAGCGAAGGCATTCAGATCACTGATGAAGTAGTGCAGGTTGCTCTTCTCGAACTTGGCAGCACCTTCAAGCTCCAGGCGACGTGGTTCGAATGCACCTACACCAGCTGTAATAATGACGGCTTTGGCATGATATTCATTCTCATCCGTCTTCACGACGAAATGTTGCTCATCCTTTTTCTCCACCGATACAACCTTTTCTTCAAGCCGGATGTTCGGGTTAAAATGATTCATTTGCTCAACGAGGTTATTCACCAGTTCCTGAGCTGTTACTTTCGGGAATCCGGCTACATCATAGATGTATTTCTCCGGGTAAAGAGCGGCAAGCTGTCCACCAAGCTGTGGCATACTTTCAACCAGTGTAACGGATGCCTGACGCATCCCACCATAAAACGCGGCGAACAGACCCGCAGGGCCTCCACCGATAATAAGTAAATCAGTCATATCATGACTGGAATTTTGTGCAGTCAAGAATCAACAACACCTTTCATATTTTAATAGGTAGTTAACAGAAAGAATGTGCAGGCTACGTATCGTAACCGGCATGGGTGCTGAACTGTCTTTCCTATTATAAACGGTGTATTCAGGGTTGCAAAGTTAGCGGCGTCACGAAACTGGGAACAATTGATGAAGATCAGATGAGAATAGGATGAAATTGGAAATGAAAGGTTATGAAAAATAACAAAAAAAACCTTGATCTTTACTAGAAATACAGATATCCTTGACCTGTACTATGTGTTTTTTTGTCTAATTTAGAGTCAATATGTAATATGAAGACAGATCCCGTGTTTTGTAGAATCTTGTGGTTAATTTCACAACTTGAAACGATAACTTGCGTGCAAACGTATCAATTTCATAAACCCTTTAGTTGCTTCAATCAAGTCTAGATATAGATCAAAACGGTTCGATACGTCGATATCTAGTTTCATAAAATCCATTTTTAGTGAGTTATGAAATTGATGCAAACGTTTAAATAAATTCGCGAAGTTAACATTTGTCGTCATAATGGGCAAGACCTCATCAATATTTGTAAGTATGTGCATTTTGCATCTCACCCAAGATCGGGCTGATGCAAGTGAAACCGGAAGGGGTATAGACATGAGCAGTATTCCCAAAATCGTCATCCTCGGCGCGGGCTATGGCGGGATTCTGACAGCCCAGCGGCTGCAGAAGGAATTGAACTATAACGAGGCCGACGTCACATTGGTGAATCGGCATGATTATCATTATATTACTACACATCTACATATGCCGGCAGCCGGCACGGATACCATTGAGCATGCAAGAGTGCCCATTTCCAAGCTGATTGATGAGTTCAAGATTGATCTGGTCAAGTCTTCCGTGAAGGAGATTCGTCTGCAGGATCGGAAGATTATTCTGGAGGACGGCACGTTATCCTATGATTATCTGATTATTGGACTAGGCGGTGAGCCTGAGACCTTCGGTATTCCGGGGATGCTCGATCACGCCATGACAATCCGCAGCATTAACTCGGTCAGACTGATTCGAGAACACATCGAATATCAATTTGCGATGTACAAAAACGATAACAAACGAAATCGTATTCGGTTTGTCGTAGGTGGAGCGGGTTTCAGTGGTGTTGAATTCGTAGCTGAACTTGCAGATCGTATTCCACAGCTGTGCAAGGAGTTCGACGTGAATCCGAAACATGTGCACATCTATAATGTAGAGGCAGCGCCTTCGGCCTTGCCTGGATTTGACCCGGAATTGGTAGAACATGCAATGAATGTGCTCAAGAAAAAGGGTGTTACTTTCAAAATTGGTGTTCCAATCAAGCAATGTCTCCCGGACGGGGTTATTGTGGGTGAAGGTGAAAAGCTCGATGCAGCTACAGTCGTATGGACCGGCGGTATTCGCGGTAACTCACTGCTTGAACAGGCAGGTCTTGAAGTGATGCGAGGACGTGTGAAAGTAGACGACTACTTGCGTGCTCCAGGGCATGAGCATGTCTATGTCATTGGTGATAATTCACTTGTCTTCAACGCGGAAGGACGGCCTTATCCGCCAACAGCCCAGATTGCGATGCAGCAGGGTGTGAACTGCGCCAAGAACGTTGTGGCATCCATTCGCAAGAAACAGCCACAACCTTTTGTATTTACGAGCAAAGGCACGGTTGCATCACTGGGTAAAGGTGAAGCTATTGCCGTTGTGGGCGGCAAGAAATACAAGGGCTGGAAAGCGGCTCAGTTGAAGAAGCTGGTAGATCTGCGTTATCTGTTCATCATTGGTGGTATTCCGTTAGTCCTGAAGAAAGGGCGGTTTTTTGGATGAGACATTGCAGTGTTCAGGTCCGGGGACTATTAACACGTGAAGAGCTGGATCGTTACAACGCCCTGATGCAGGTCGGTGGTTATCTGGAGGAACAGGATCAATATGATCTGGCCTACATCGTGCAGAAAGAAGTGGATATTCTCATTATGCCTGCGATTGAGCGGCTTAAAGAGAAGGGTCGTGACCGTGACCGGGCCACAGCCGAATTCCTCGAATCGCTGAAAGCGGTAGATGATGAGGACGAGGATTAGAGACGATATAAGTTGAACTAAAGATGTTTACACATACACTTCAATGACAGAATAACCTTCCAATCGCTGTTATCCCCAGATTTTTTTGATTCCCTTTTGTTAAAGGGAAAATCCGGTGATAGCGTATGCTTCCGATGTAGCTTTCTTTCAGAAAGCTTGTAGGCAAAGTGGATGCTTTCGAAGTAGCTTTCTTGCAGAAAGCTTATAGCTTCGCTTTTTCAGGTTTTTTCTGTCCTTTCCGTTTTTGTGTAAATAAATAGTTCAAACAATATAGATCTAAATCAAGCTTGAGGTAGTAGAATATAGATAGATAATAAAGCACCGCAGACAGTATCCTTTACAGGAGATGTCGCGGTGCTTTATTGTGCTTTGTGCTGTTTCTACAGCTTAAGCATGTCTTCCAGTGTTCCTTCGTTCAACAGACTTCCCACATAGAACGAACCGAATTCGCCGTAACGGGCGCTAACTTCATCGAAACGCATCTCATAGACAAGTTTCTTGAACTGAAGTGCATCATCCGCAAATAGCGTAACGCCCCATTCCCAATCGTCGAAACCGACAGAGCCGGTAATGATCTGTTTCACTTTACCCGCATAGCTGCGGCCAATCATGCCGTGACTACGCATCATGGTGCGACGCTCGTCCATGGACAGCATGTACCAGTTGTCATTCAGCTCACGTTTTTTGTTCATCGGATAGAAGCAGATGTATTGTCGTTGTGGCAGAACAGGTTTCAGACGGGCGATAATATCCGGATTCTGCATCGGGTCTTCGCCTTCTTTGCCAAGATAGTTGCTCAGTTCCACTACACTGACGTAGGAATACGACTTAGTTGTGTATTGGGCAAACATCGTTTTGTTAAACGCGTTCTCAACAGCCTTCAGATCCTCCAGCGTTTCACGCAGATGCATCATGACGAGGTCTGCTTTTTGACCTACAACCGTATACACAACGGTACTTCCTTTGGATGAATTCTCGACTTCTTTCCATTCCTTCCAGAATTCTTCCAGATCGTCCAGTGCTACAGCGCGTTCTTCATCATCTGCTGCTTTCCAGGCGGCCCAGTTAATCGAGCGAAAATCATGCAGGGCGTACCAGCCCTCCAGTGTTGATGCGGCTTCGTTCATTGGTTGTGTTCCTCCTGCAAGGTATATTTCCAAATCCCTATAAGGGACGGGTGATTGCTTTATCGTTTACATTGTATCCCAACATGAAGCAGAAGGGCAAATGAACAGAGTATAAATATAGGGAAATTTGTCCAGAAAGTTCGTTGCTTCGCCACATTTTTTGCGGTACACTAACTACTATCTAGAAGTGAAACCTGAATGTGTGAAAGAAGAGGTGAATGTCGCCCGATGCAATTTATACCTGTGTTGGTATTGATGGTATTATTTTTCGTTATGATGTTTGGTATCGGTTTCATTCTGAACATGCTGATGAAGACAACCTGGTTTCCTTCCTATCTGTTCATTATTGTAATTCTGCCTATTGTTGTGTACTCTCTATGGGATCAGTCGTCATCTCTGATGTCACATCTGGGTTCTTTCCAGCTTGTAGACTATATGACGGGCATCGCTGGACTGGCTGGTGCGATAATCAGTGGATGGACGATCCAGAAGTTGCGTTTGGGTGGGTACAGAATGTTTTAGATTGTTGGAAAGAGGTAACACATGCCACTGTAATCGCGTGAAAGTCTTGTCTTTGTCGTAAACGCTTACGAGTACAAAGGGAAGGCTTTTTTGCTGTTCATTTATATTATAAGGATTATTGTACACTTGTACTTCATATACATCTGGAGAACATTCTCTTTAGATATTCCCTTGTATTCTGCGGCTACAGCTTTTATAGTATTCTAGCGGCTCTCGACATTTTATTTTAGAAATTTGCTGAATTCGGCGAAAACGTGAATGATGTCGACCTAGGACGAAACGGAACGAGAACAGGCCATCTTTTTAACTGTTTTTGAGCATTTGAGGATCAGACATTTATGATAGAATAGATAAACATACTTTTGGGGAGAAGGAGATCAGGCTATGCGCATGAAGAATCTGCACCATTATACTGAACATCATCGCTACTGCGTATACAGGGAGTTTGGACTTAGCGCCCTGGATGACCGTATGCTTACAGGAGCATATCAGCCCATGGTAGGTGCTTTTGCGGTTGGCTTGTATCGGCTGTTGTTTCAGCATCTTCCCGGTGAACAGGTCGGTTATTCGCCGCTTGAACAGCAACGGAGGTTGTTCATGACGCTTGGCTTGGAGCCAAGTGAGAAAGGGCGCAAATATTTGTTAGAGCAGACATCCAAGCTTGAGGCAGTGGGGCTACTTCAGACATCACGTCTATATATACCGGAAAATGATGATTACATCTACGAATATGAGCTGCAACCGCCGCTCTCTCCGGCAGAGTTTTTCCGGACACAGCATTTGACACTGCTGCTTCGTGACAAGATAGGCAAATTCGCCGTACTTTCCTTGCGTTCCGGTTTCTCGGCAGTGGAAAATGGGGACGCGCCTTATCCGGCAGCCAATAAAGAGAATATTTCCGTTCCCTTTTACGATATATTTGAATTGAATACCCACGTAATTGATTATGAGTTGGAGCAAGCATTGTCGGAAGTATCAACTACGGCCCAGCGGACAGGCACGAATGATGCAGCGGAAGAAAATAGTTTGAACTATGCCGACATTATTTTGCGTTTCCCGCGGGAGTCGGTCAATCGTCGTCATGTGGAACAATTGCGATTCGATCATGAACAACTGGGCATTGTAAATTATGTAGTTAACAAGTTTAATCTCAGTGTGCAGGATGTATGCCGACTCCTGGACGAAGATGATATCTTCAGCCCACAGGGCCAGCTGATTCTGGATGATCTTCAGCATAAGGCGAGCATGCAGTTCAGGCAGACGAAGAAGCGCCATGAGCAACAGACTGTACAGGCAGCCAAGGTCGTGGCACTGAGACAGCATATGGAGGAGCCTGAACGGAAAGAGGACTCTGGTGAACCACCTGTTGAGCATGGAGTGCAGATGGAGTACTACGTCGAAGTGCCTCCACAATTTATGACCAAGTGTGATATTCATCAATACAATATGATGTTGCGGAATGAGCCGTATACGCGTCTGCTGCAGACGTTCTTCCCTGGTGCAGTACCGGACAATCTGATCGATATATTTGAGAAAATTGATCTGAGTTACAAGTTGCCTGGTGAAGTTATCAATGTATTGATTCATTATTTGATGGCATTGCTTGTATCCGGCGGCGAGCAACGGATTAACCGTAACTTTGTTGAGGCGATCGCCTCCAACATGTTGCTCAAACAGGTGAACTCCTACGAGAAAGCTGTTCAATATATTCGTGATCAGGCCAAGGTCAAAGGCAAACAGGCTGCTGGTGCAGCTGGAACCCGTACCCGTACATACGGCAAAGGAACCAAAGCCAAGCCCGAAATTCCGATTGTACAAGACATAAGCACCGATGGAGATGCCGTATCCGAGGAAGAGTTCGAAGAGATGATGAGATTTGCCCAGCAGATGCAGGCGAGTAAACAAAAAGGAACTTCTTAAATGTTTATTATATAGCAAAAAGGCGAGTCCCCCGATTAATGGAGACTCGCCTTTTTGCTATATAAGTTGAATTGAAGAAACGTATTTTTCGTCCAATCATTTTTTTATTATTTTGCAGGATATTTATCTAATTTAAACCACTGCTGAAATTCCTTTTTGGTGATTCTTTTTACAGGCTTAACTTTTTTGATTCCTATATCGTATCTGAAAAGAATCCATTGATCTGAAGGATACTCACTAATGTAATCCATACTTTTTCCGTTCTCATGCCATAATATTAGACCTGTGCTAATATAGTTGGTTGCCCGAGGGAGATAAACAACACTGTCTTTCTTAGTGTCGTATATTGCTAACGTGCTTTTCTCCGTACTTCCATAAGAAAATGCAATGATGTCTTCTTTTGGTGACCAATTATATGATGAAATGGTTTCTACATTTTGTTTACCTGCCGTTTCAAGACGTTCGTTTATAATTGTGTAATTTCCTGTTTTAAGGTTCATGAGAATGAGGTTGCTGCCGGCACTTTTTTCTACTTGGATAGCAACCCATTCATTCGATGGAGATTCAGCAACACTACTTATATCCAATAATTTCACTTCAAAATCTCCTGTTTGTAGGGTGTGCTTTTCTTTACCATGAGTAACTACAATGGTGTCAATGATGTTTTGCTCAAAATCGGCAGCAGCATCTAGCTTTAAGGTGTTCGCGGTTATCGTGATGTCGTCACCTCTCCAGACAATTTTGTTTGAGCCTTTTGTTTTTTCAAACTTAGATATACTCTGGTATGTCGAAGAGTTCACAGATGTTGAGTTAGCAGCAATATGTGCTATTTTATCTGAAGTATGAAGTGAAGATGATGCAGTTGATAACGTGCCTAAGCTACCTAAAACAATAACGCTTGATAATAAAACATTGGTGTATTTCATTATTATCTCTCCTTCATTTTGGGAAGGCGGTTACATGATGTGATTCCCTCCAGAACTATTCCAATCTTTGCTTATCATTATAAATTTGTAAAGATATGAAATCATAGAGATGATATGAAGTGAGATTTCAAAAAGGTGATTAGTCCTGTAAGTAACAAACCTGAAAGATTGAATACATATTTATTTTATATTTATGTGGCCTTCTGACTCTCTCTGGTGTCTAATTCATTGTAAATCAAGAGGAGGTTCTTACCATGTCAGGAGCTCATGACACAAAACCTGTTTATCCGGATAAACAGGAAAGCATCACTAACTTTGAAAACACTTATGAGCTGTATCGTCAAAGAATTTGCAACTACTTTTCCCTGAAATTGAACCCGATGGTTGCAGATGATTTGACTCAACAGGTGTTTTTAAAAGCAGTCGAGAATCTTCACCGATTCCAAGGGAAATCAAATTTATTTACATGGATATTCAAGATTGCTCAGAATACAGTGAAAAACGAATATCGAAGATTATCGCGGAAAAAAGAAACGCCGTTTGATTTTACGGGATATGAATCACAGTCGATCTCCCTTGAATTTACGAAGTATGTTGATTTTCGAATTGATATCGGAGTTGCGCTGAAAAAGTTAAATGAAACCGACCAGGAAATCATTGCATTACGCTTTTTTGTGGACTGCACATTGCTTGAAATTTCTAAGATTGTAGGGATGCGTGAGAGTGCAGTAAAGAACAGACTCTATAGAGCTTTGGAAAAACTTAAAAAGGAACTGAAAGAATGGGGAGGCGTTACGATCATGTCTATTCAAGATTTGATTTCAATTGTTAATCAGGGTGAAAACGAGGGATTGAACAATACGCCTAATAAAGTACACCATGATTTGTTCAATGAACTAAGTGATCATATTGAACGAATCTCGTTAAAGTACAATTATCATCCATCGCGAAAAGTAACGATTGAAGTATATCCTGATATGCCATCGTTTCACCAAGCGGTCGGAGAAGCAGATGCTCCGAATTGGTTCATGGGTACCTATGAAGGGAGTATTCTCAAAATTGTATCTCCATTAAATCCAGGACCGGAGCATACCTATCAATCGATTCTTAAAGGTACGGTTCACTTGTTCACCATGTGGCTAATAAGTGAAATCAATCCGAAGGCTCCGAAATGGATAAGGCAAGGAATTGGTGGATATGAAGCCAAGGGGATGACTCAGGGCTATATTGAAGGTACAACAGAAGAGGCTATTCACAATTTAGAGATCCCAACGTTCGAACAATTAGATAATGATACCTGGGATTTCGAAACGATGAAAGGATTTCAGTTTTCGTTCCTATTTGTGGAGTTTGTAGTTCAACGATATGGAATAGACCATTTAAACAAATTGATCCGTGACCCTCAGGATTTTAATGGTATCTTTCAATGTTCCGAGAAGGAATTACATCAGAAGATGGTAGAGTTTATAAGTAAGTAACCCATACAAATAATGTATGTTGCCCGGGGGAAGAACCGGGCTTTTTTTAACGTGGTTATAGATATGTTAAATGTACTATCAATTAATTGGATTATTTTGTATAATGCATATAAAAAGAGGTTGTCTATGAATCCTATCATGATTGATTTTCCAGATGAGTTTTTTACAGAGCGTCTACTGATTAGAATGCCTAAACCAGGTGATGGAAAGGAAGTATGTGAAGCTGTAAATGCTTCTATAGAAGAGTTGAAGCCTTGGATGAAATGGGCTCAGGAAAAGCATACGGAGTATAATTCAGAACTTGGTATAAGAGAAGCTCATATTAAATTCCTAAGTAGAGAAAACCTAAGGCTACTTGTATTTTTGAAGGATACCGGGCAATTAATAGCCTCTTCTAGCTTACACAGCATTGATTGGGAAGTTCGAAAGTTTGAAATTGGGTATTGGATTGATACTAGGTATAGTGGGAAAGGTTATATGACTGAAGCTGTACAAGGTATCACTGATTTTGCTTTTAATCATTTGAATGCAAATCGAATAGAAATACGCTGTGATACTAAAAACACTAAAAGCAAGATGATCCCCGAAAGATTGAAGTTTGACATGGAAGGTGTTATTAGGAATGAAGACCTGTCTGTTGATGGAAGTGAATTAAGAGACACGAACATATATGCATTAGTAAAGTAAGAATCGTTTAGTGATGCGATTGTTTAAGCCAACGAGCAGGTTAACGCGGCTGAAGAACCGTTCATCTTTCTAGCATGTATAATATGTTTTCGTTAAGAATGGATGAATGTAAAGTAATTAAGTTTGAAAACTCACTACTATTTCAGTTGGTTTAATCATTTTTTTCCTGAGAAGCTGGTCCATTGTTTACAGGAGGATATACAAGACAGAAAATCGCTTGTTATGATTAGTGCTAATCCGTCTGGTTATAAAGATGAGCAAGTTAACTTTGATGATGTTTCTGAATGGACATGGTTGAATCAGGCTAACATTATTTTTGATGAATATCATTTCATCGATTACCGTATGCAGAAAGAAGATGCTCAGCGATTCATTCGGAACGCTTCTGTCATTTTTTTATGTGGTGGATATCCTGTTTTACAGAACGATTTTTTGTTGGATTATGAATTATCGGATGTTATTAAGAATAGCAATGCCATTATAATGGGTGCCAGCGCCGGTGCGTTAAACATGGCTGCAAAATGGTTAAGCTTGAATAACACTGATGAAGTTGAAACAAGTACTATTTATAATGGTATTGGTTTTGATCATTTTGCCTACGAATCTCATTCTCAACGCGACTACGCCACGTTTGTTCAAGGCTACCTGTCCCCCTTGTCTGAAGCGATTGATGTTTATGCGGCAGAACAGGAGAGCGCTATACGTGTAAAGGACGGCAAAATAGAAATAATGGGACCTGTATATTTAATTTCCCACTCAAAGATTCAGAAGTTGGTTGAGACGCTCTAATTAGGGTGAGTGGCTGTGACCTTACATAAGTAATTCCTTTTAATGTATAAAATCATGGCTAACAGGTGATCATCTCAGATCTCCTTTTTATAATTGGAATACTGTTTGTAAACAGATGCAATCTTAATATTCCTAGGGCCTATAGTCGGCAGGGTTTCAAAGTGATCATCTGCTGTTTTCAACTAGCGGACGGACAATAGGAGCGTTGCAGAAATGCTGAAGCTCCTTTTTTGTATACCTTTACAGAAAGTAGAGAACAGGAAAATTATATTAGGATGATGAGCTCCTCATTAAGCTAGCGGGCAGATTAGCTTAGCCATACAAGAAAAAATTAGCATTATGGGAGAAGGAGTAGCAGTATATTTTTGGAATATATTATTATTGGGAATTACTGAGATGGGATGTGTATAAGATGGACAAGCATTACCAAAACCTTCTGTTAGCTTTTGAAGAAGCAGAAAAGGCAAGAGATGAGGGTACTTTCCTATCGGTGCAATTATTGTTGATGCAGATGGTTCAGTTGTAAGCCGAGGTAGGAACAGAGTTTTTTCAAGCTGTGATTCTACAGCTCACGCCGAAGTGGACGCTATAAGAAAAGCTGGAAATGTGATACTTCACCCTGAGAGCAAGAAATTTATTCCTAAGAACGAACTTACCTTATATACTACCTGTGAGCCTTGTCCCATGTGCACAGGTACAATCGTATTGTCTTTGATTAAAAAAGTGATTTGGGCTGCAAATGATAAGGATATAGGTGCATTTAAAAAATTCAAGGAATTAAATAGCGAATTACCTATTTATAATGATCTGTTCCACGACATCGAGTTTGTTGCAGCCCCTTACAGAGATTTAGAATTGAGACAAAGAAAAATGTTAGCAGAATGGAACAACAGCCGTGGGTATACCGATAATCATTGGAATGATGAATTAGTAAATGAAATTGTTCAATAATAAATGAAACTTTGCGCCTGATGTATTAAGCTAACGGGAAACGTTAGCTCAATAACAACAAGAAAGCAGCTGATCATTGTGATTGGCTGCTTTTACTCAACTAACGGGCAGTTTTGCTGAATAGATCTGCTGAGTATGTGGAGCATCTGGCCTCTCACGGTTGGTTGCGGACAAGAAAGATAAAAATCGTAAGGTAAAGGGGAGATCTTGCAGATACGATTGCGATTAAAAACTCCCCATGGCGCACACGCGTCATGGGGAGTTTTTAATCATTTTCTACGTTCAGGAGGGGGCCGTGGTGAAATAGCGATGTCCTAATCACTTCGTTGGACAGGACAGACAAAGTTTTGTGTGAAAATGGCCACCACCCGGGAACGGCTATTCTTCGTATACATTTCCGAACCGACTTACTTGACCGGCCCCATCCAGGTTGAAATCTTCTTCTGCTGGTGCGGCAACGGCGGTTTCAACTTCCCGTTATCGATCAAATGCTTCAAAATATAAGCGACAAGCCGGCCTCCGCCGGTGTTACCTCTCACCATATAAGCAAGCTGCGGCTCCAAATGCTTCGGCTGATTTTGCAGGAACAGGTTGAGCATTTTATCGTAGAGCTTGCCGACAGCAGGCGCATACAGAGCGGACAAATCCGGCATTGCTTTGTTCAACCGATCCAACGTTTGCGGAGAGTCGATCCAAACCGCATTGAACTTGTACCCCTCCTCCGTCTTGCGGATGTACCCCTTCTCCAGCAGGAACGAATATTGCTCGGCGTTCTCTTCGTTGTCGGGCAGTTCCCCTTGTTGGAACGCATGACAAATCTCGACATTCCGATATTCCAGGGAACGCCAATCCATCTGGCGGTCGCTCCAGTACGTATTGAATTGCCACAAGTATAAAGGAGAGTTTTCGACATAGCGGAGCGACGGACCGAAGGTGACGTAACTACTCATATCAAAACCCGGATCGGCATAGTGGCTCCGATTTAACGCCGCATAGGCAATATATTGACCTCCGTCCTTTCGTATTGGTGCGACCGCATCGAAGTTTTCGCCCGCTGGCATGCTCCGCCAAGATTGCTCCTCGATGTTTTTGGGCAGCAAGGTCCAAAGCAGGAAGTTATAGTCGCTGTCCGGAACGTACACTCCGCTATCCTCGACTTGACGGCAAACTTCCATTAACGCGTCAAAATGAACATCGGCCACTTCGGCAGCACAATCTTGCCAAAATTGATGACCGGCTACGGCCAACTCGAAGAGGTCCCAGATGATGGTATTGCTTTGATATTTGCCGGGAGAGGTTTGGATGAGAAAATTGTAATCGGCCAGATGCCGGACTTCGCCTTCCAACAAAGCCGGCGGCATTCCCAGCTCCTCCGCGATTTGATGTACGGTACGCGCCTTGTGATAAGCCGCGTAAACGATATTTTGCGCCAAGGCGCGTCCAAGAAAATCGTTGGTTTCGCCCAAACTGCCGGCCGAACCCGAATGGCCCATTTCCCCCATGCTGACCGGATTGACACTTAAAGTTCCTGTTGTACGCATACGTTTCATCCCTTTCCGTAACTCCTTTTTAGCCTCGCTCAAATGCCATTTCACCGTGCCTACAGGAATGTTCAGAGCAATCGCGATATCACCGATTTTAAGCCCGTCATAGTAATGCATGACCACGATCCGGCGATGGATGTCGGACAGAAACGCGACTTCTCGGCGCAGCTCGCGTGAAGCTTCGGTTGCCAGCAGACGGTCAAGCGGTTCCCGGGAAGGGGCGGCAGACAGTTCAGACATGCCGTTGATTTCGATCGCTTGGGGAGCGTGCGCACGTTTTTTCAACCAATTCACCCAAGTGTATCGAGCAACCGTCCAGACGTAAGCGTCCAGGCTTCTAATGTCCCGCACCCCAGAGAAGGATTTCAACAACTGCAGCATAATCTCCTGAGCCAGATCTTCCGCCTCGGCCCGCTGCTTGACCCGGTTTAACGCAAAACCGAAAATCGGTTTGACATAGCTCCGAATCGCTTCCGCGGCTTCTTTTCCGTTTTTACTGATTGAATCCATTTTTTCCTCCATATTTGCATCTGTAATTCCTGACAATAATATAGTGTGCCAGGAGAAATAAAGGTTGGGATTATTTTTTATAAAATTGGACGTCCTACTAAATCACTCATACATATATAATTACAAACATCATGAGTAGATTATTTGAATGGTAAAAAGACGTTATGAACTTTTTTGTTAAGTATATTGGAAAAGAATTAAACAAGTTGAAGATTACTTTAGATGTAAAGGCCTCACTTTTAGTATATAAAGATACTTCTTTTCCGTTCAACTATGGGAGGATACAAACTAGGAGCAGGAGCCGAAGTTCTTCTTTGGGTACTTGGGGTAATCCTTCGTTCCGTAGTTAACGAGGAGTGGTCTCGATTAATTATTCTTATGCATAATTGAGGTTCATTAAAATAACGGGAAACGTTAGCTTAATGCTCAAAGAATCAACGTAATCAACTGTGGTTTACAACTAACGGATGACAATAGGGATCGTTGCAAAATGCTAAGGATCCTTATGGGTATACCTTTAGGGGGGATGTACTCCAGAAAATACGGACAAAAAAAAGCCCAAAAGGGCTACTTCCATAATTGTCATAATAAACTTTTCCTAGCACTCTCGTTGGTAAAAGAAATTATTTCCTTTAACTTTCCCTTGTAGGAGTATGAGTAGCAACTTTCCATTTACCTTCCTCATAGGTTAAAGTTATTTTTGCAGAGAGCGTCCCCTCATTGGCACGATACTTACTGACCTCTATGGCAATGTTATTATCTGATTGCTTCTCCTGCTTTTCAATTTTCAGTAAAATCCCTTTTAGCGTGTTTTCAGACTGTTCTGACAGTCCTTCTTCAATCAATTCTTCATAGGTTAGGTTATAAATTTTTACGTTATATTTGCTGTGAAGGTAATCCTCAATGCTTTTCTTATCAGAATCCTTTAATGGAATTCCTTTATCAAAATCTAATGAGATATACTCCATGTTTTCATTAAGAGCCGTATCTGTTGAAATTAACTCCTCCAACGCCATACGATAAGGTTCACCTGGTTCATTCTGCTGACTAGAGCCAGTAACGCCACCTGCGCAAGCTGATAGTAAAAATAACGCTACAACACTGAAAATAAAATGCATTGTCTTTACTTTTATGACAATCCCCTCCTGGGTACTCGTTTCCTAAATAAACGTAATGATAACGAGAAATGTTGGATTTCAGTTTAAAAAGCAGTCCAATTTGATCTGTCTAATTAAGCTAGCAAGTAGGTTAACGGCAAGGATCGTATGTGGGCAGAACTGTAATATCAGGAGAATTTATGAGCTTAATAGGGGATGATGATTACTTATTATTCCAGATATATGCTACTCTCTTTTTATTCCATAGTTTTCTTAACGGAGAAATGGAAATTTAAATGTTGGGGGTAATTGCTTGCTTCTATCCGAACGATTGCCAATTGCAGCAAGTCTGTACCCTGAGGAACCTGCGTTAATGAGACATGGGCAAACGATGAGTTATGGGGAGCTTTACGGTCTGGTTGAAAGATTCAGTCATACCCTGTATGTTGAAGGACTCCGGGCCGGTGATCGTATTGCCCTTTTAGGTGATCCAGATCCCCAGCTCGTTGTTGCGTTTTATGCAGCAGTTGAGATTGGTGCTATACCACTCGTTCCTTCTCCTATGCTAACAGTACCTGAACTTGCTGCCATATTTCAGGATGCAGAACCATATATGGTTATTCATGATGACCAACATGCTAAAGCAGCTATTGCCACGGTAAAGCTTCTTGGGTATTGTCCAAAACTGTTCACGACAGACGAAGAAGGGACGAATAACAGTTCGCTCGCTACTCTTTTACAGCAGGAACCCGCGTTCTCTCCAAAAGACCATTTCAAACGAAGTGTAGACGATACGGCAGTCCTGATTTATACGGGTGGGACAACTGGTCGGCCAAAAGGGGTCATGCATTCGCATCGTGGTATGGCTGCTTGGAATCAACTTACGCCTTCTGCAGGCTTCGGTCATGATCTCAAGCGTCGTGTGTTAGTGCTCAACTTATCCCATCTGGTGGGTCAGTTCCAGTTGTGGGCGACCATGGCTGCTGGAGGCTGTCTTGTATTCCTAGACGAATACCCAGCGGATGTACACCGCATTATGGAAGCTATTGAACGTGATCAGATTACACAACTCAGCACAGTAGGCCAACTGCTCCGTGATCTTACCCGCGAGGCATCCGTCGGGGGGAGAAACTTGAAGAGCCTGTCGCTTATTGGCTGCGGAGGGTCCATTATTTCTCCGGATACACTACAGGAGGTCGTATCGCAATTTCCTGAAGTTATCATTGTGAACAACTACTCACAAGCGGAATGTGGAATGTCCATAAGCCGTCTTTTTCCTGCTCAGCATATGGGCGATCCTCATCTCCTTCGATCCGTAGGTCGTCCTGCTGACCTGGCTGCTCAGGGTGAACAGGCTTTTGAAGTTCGGATATTAGATACGGACGGAAGTGAGACAGTTACGGGCGAGGCTGGAGAAATCGTTGTTCGAGGTGCACAGACCATGCTGGGGTATTGGCGCCAGTTGGAGGCTACTGCCGAGACCATGTCCGATGGCTGGATTCGAACTGGGGATGTCGGTTGCCTGGATGTCGAAGGTTACCTTTATGTGTTTGATCGCTTGAAGGATATGGTTATTGTGGACGGTTCCAATGTGTTCTCTGCCGAAGTGGAGCATGTTATTGTGAGCCATGAGTCGGTAAGCGAGGCGGCTATAATCGGACATCCTCTTCCTGACGAAGGCGAGGAACTCGTCGCTTTCATCGTGTTACGGGACGGTGAAAGTATGGATCTGACGCGGGTGCGGGCGTTTTGTGAGCCACACCTTGCTCCGTACAAATGGCCGACTCAACTGTTCATTGTGAATACTTTGCCGAGAACAGCCGTGGATAAAATAGATAAAAAGCAGTTGCGCAAGCATCTATCCTCAATTTCATCCGAAGGACTATGCTAACGGGAATGCTGTTTAATAGCTGTTGGGCAGAATATTTATTGTTAGATCAACAAAAACAGCCCTTCAACTTCCTTTTGGAAGTGAAGGGCTGTTTTTATCTCAACTGGTATGCAGGCGAGAACAAAAAAATACCTTGTAGTGTTACCTCAAAATTGTAGTAGCCTGATTGCCCGCATAATCCTCAATGACCAGCTTCAAAGAGCTGTTGCTGGACGCTGGCGTGAAAGTCAGTTCGCTCAGCTTTGTTCTTCCTCGAATGATATACGGGAATTTCTGCGAAACGTAAGTGACTCCGAACTCGCGTGCCACCCCATTTTCATAAATATAAATCTTGTACCAGTCCTCCAGATTCGGGAGGGATAATTTGTACTTTCCATCTTTTACCGTGACCTTTTCCTTGGCGTATGGTGTAATCTGAAGATCTGCGAGCTGTCCGGTATGGGTTACCGGGTTCTGCCCGCCAATGGCGATGTTCAGCACGTAATGTTCACCATTGGTCGGAAGTCCGGTCAGGACGGCAGATTGTTTTCCTTTTTTGACCTGAAGCGACTTGGTGAAGGGTTCTTTTGTGTATTCTGTTCCTAGTGTGAGCTGAATTGACTCGTTGCCTTTTCCTTTGTCTTTATTTTTATCCTTGTCCTTATCCGTATTCTTATCTTTGTCTTTGCCCGAGTCTTTCACTTTCTTCGGGTTTTTCCAGCTTACAATAGCATCGCCATTCTTTTTGAATTTCACATCAATATTCTGAACGGCTGCATTCAGATCGTAAGGCAGGACGGTTGCTTCACTTTCGGTACCGTCTGCACCAACCGCACGTATAGACAGTTCACCAGACGGCTGTTTTAGCGATTTGATATAAAAAGTGGAATCATACACGCCGCCAACATAGGCGCCATTTTCATATAAATTGTATTGTTTGACCTCTGAATAGTCCTTCATGTCCCATGCAACAACCAGTTCGTCGGTGTTGGTCAGTGCTTTGGCAATATGGAATCCGGTCGGTGCATCCGGTACAGCCGCTGAACCGTCGGAAATGCGGATCTCTCCAATATTCATCTGGTAATTCTCAATCGCTTTGCCATTCGGGTCAAAAGATAATCCCATAGCGGCAATGGTTTTGCCTTGATAGGCACTCAAATCCAGCGAAGTTGTCTTCCAACCTGTAGTATGCTGGCCTGACTGAGGCACTTCCACATTGACCACGTTGAATGGATCATCTTCGAAGATCAACCCAACATGCAGGGAGGAAGCGTCACTAGTCGACGGTTTGTTATACGTCAGCTCCAGTTTCGATTGTCCGTTGACGGACAGATCGGTCTTGTAGAGGCGCAGGAAGTTCTCCGCGTCTAGTGTACCGTTCACCACGAGAGAGCTGCCGCCATTAAACGCGCCAATGGAGTCATAGTTGTACCTTGCGCCTTTCTCGTAAGATGGACCGTAGTCAAAATCAACACTGAGCTTGTCACCTTTACTATCCATCCACCATTGCCAAGTGACAGGGATATCCTGAATGTTGATATTGGACCATTCTTTATCGTTCGAGACAGCACCGTTTTCATAATATTTCAGTCCATGACCTGTATTGAAGCTGGTTGCAAAATTGGAGCCATTGATAACGGAGCGTTCGGTCAGATACGCAGCGATTCCATCCCAATTTGCACCGGAAGCATACACATCCGACAGATCGGCAGACGCATTACGACGTGCATCTGTCGGGTCTTGATTTGGCCCTGACCACCACGCACGATCGCGTACAAAGGTCATCCACTGGTACTCATCTTCCGCACGATGATTGGTGCTGCCATCGCCCATCTCTTCATCCAGGGCGTTGTGGGTGAAGTCGGCACCCAGTGTCGCAATGCTATTCATCGGTTGACCGTTCTCATCCAGGTTATGGCGCAGGTCATAGGATTGCTTCCAGCGGCCGAATTTGTCATGTCCACCTTCGACACCAGCAAATACGGTTTCCAGTGGATCCAGTCCCAAGCTAAGGGCATGATCACGGGAATCGCGGAGCATCTTGTGGTTCCACACATAGTTCAGGAAGATGGAATCCGAGACTCTGCCGAGAACGGAATCCTGCACAAATGGGCTGTTGAGCCCATTGAATTGGTTCTGGTATTGAATTTTGCCTGTTGTATTGATGGTGGAATCATACCACTGAACGTACAGGCCTTTATCTCTTAGATATTTCATGAATTTCTTGTAGGATGCGATATCTTCAGGGGCTACACCCCGGGCAACTTCTTCCTGATTAAAGAAATATCCATCGTAGTTGTAGTATTCTGCCATCTCGGCTAGTTTCTCGGCCACAGGGAAATTACCGTTTTCATCCTGGATCAGCATTTGTTTATAGGTTTGTGGCCCACGGTCATTGTCCGAGAAAAAGATGTTGGCAATGGACTTAACGCCGTTCTTGTGGGCTGCATTGGTGTAGGCCGGATTCGGAATGTTCAAAATGCCAAACTCGAAGTATTTCTCCGTCCATTCTTTACTCGGATCGTACAGCTCCTCAGGTACTCCCGCAGAGGCCATGCCGTGCCAATAGCTGTAGTAGTCTGTATATTGCCAATAATTAAATAGATACTGGCTGAATTCATTGGTATAAGGTGTGCTATCGAAGAATGCATTGCCATAATCACCACTCATTGTGAACAGTTGGGTGTCCGGGCTAAGCTCAGGATAAGCCTGTGTGGCAGCGAACGCTTCATTACGGGGCTGCAAGGGAACATGGGCACGAAGGAGATCACCATGGATATCACTTTCTGGTGTCCAGTTCAGAATCTGGGCCGAGGTGTACCCGTGTTGATAGGGCTGATTCATCCCTTTGGCGCTTTCACCGGTGTAAGGGAGCGTGTCTCCGGCATAAACGGATGATGCAACAACTTGTCCAAGCAGAGCCGTAGTCAGGACCATGGCAGTGACCTTGGGAATGATGCCTTTTGCTTTGAGTTTGCGTGTCATGCTGTTCCTCCTTCAAGTGGAATGAATGTAAGGTATTCTTTTACACAAAGCTAAACTTATGGTTAACGATAGTGGATGAAAGCGTTTTTAAATAGGGTGAAATTAAAGAAACACAGATATAAACTAAAGAAAAGTTGCAGGTGACAAGTTAATGTCAGAAGCCTGATGGTATAATTCAAGTCAGGAAAACAGCATCGGAGGGAACATGCGAATTGAAAATTGTTAGCGTTTACAATAATTTCTTCAAAAATAATATGTTTATGAAAATGCTCCTGATTTTCTCGATGATATCGATTGTCACGATCATTACATTGTCTTATATCATCTTCCTGTCGGTGTCCGACTCCACGATTCGCCGGGAACTGGCGATCCAGAAAGCGGCGATGGAACATGTGGATCGGTACATTCATCAGCAGTATGAATCGGTGCAAAACATGGTGAGGGATATGCATCAGAATGAGGCGCTTTCCGCCAACATTACTTATCTGATGAATCATTCGTACGCTGAATATGTTCAGCACATGACCAATGGATATTACGCCAATCAGGATGACTATTCGGCCGATGTGTTGAAACATTTTCAAAATATTATGGATCGCAATTCGCAGATTAACCAACTCATGTTGTATAGCGCTGAGCAGCAGGATCTGTCTACCTTTAATCAACACAAGCAGTTCCGCAAGCTGGACGCCAATGTAGCTCATTCCTATATTCCGGACGTAATGGCGATGGAAACGCCCAATATCAGTGCACCCAACTACTGGATTCGCAAAGAGGTTAATCAATGGGACCCTGCGATCTACTCCATCCGCGTACCAATTAACAATACACAGACTCTTCGGAATCTGGGCCAATTTCTTGTCTTCTTTGACTCGGAGGGAATCGGTAATGCGCTGGATAACTACGAGAGTAATCTCAAGGGAGACATCGTGGTGTTATCGGCGAAAGGGACAGTGTTATTTGACTCCAACAATCATTATTACGGGAAGAAGTATCCCTACGTGAATGTAGCCGATTCCCTGTTTGATCAGACGGATATGGATTCAATGAAAAAGGAGCAGAACATGTATGTGAACAAGTTTGTCTCCGCTGATCAGGGGTATGTGGTCATTGGCACCGTTCCGGTAGAAGAGATGGCTGAAACCTATGCGGGTATTCGCAATACCATCATCTCGATCAGTATCGTATGTATTTTGTTTGCCGTGCTGGTTCCGGCATTTTTCATTATTAACTTTGCCAAACGAACCCGTCGAATTATCCGCTTCACCCAAAAAGTGAAATATGGCAATTTGACGGCTCGCATCGACGATCCGCGAGATGATGAACTGGGGCAGATCTCACATAGCTTCAACGATATGCTGGACGAGCTGAATCTGTACATTGAACGGGTCTACAAAGCCGAGATCAAACAGAAGGAGACCGAACTGGTCGCGTTACAGGCGCGTATCAACCCTCATTTTCTCTACAATACGCTTGAAGTGATTCGGATGAGGGCGATATCCCAAGGGGCGAGAGATGTTGGCGAGATGATCTATAGTTTATCCGTATTGTTCAAGAGCCTGGTACAGCAAAAGAAAAATTATACGCTGAAGGATGAGATGGAAGCTTGCCGCTTGTATCTGGAGTTATTCCGAATCCGCTACAAGGATATTTTCATATATACGATCCAGATCGATGCTGCATATTATCAACACCCTGTGGTCAAACTTTCGCTGCAACCCATTATTGAGAATTATGTCGTACACGGCATTCAAACAGAACGTTTGGATAACCGATTATCCATTGTTGTGGAAGAGACGGATAATGTGGTGCAAGTGGAAGTCAAAGATAATGGCAAAGGCATTGATCCGGCACGCCTGACGGAAATCCTTGAAGAACTGGAACGTCCTGAAGAGTCTGGTCAGATGTTCGGGCTACGCAGTGTCCATAGTCGATTGCGCTTCCTGTACGGGCCAGAGTTCGGTATCACCATAGAGAGCACCCTCGGAGAAGGAACACGAATCAGGGTGCGTTATCCACATACAGAAGGGACAGGTGTGTAATATGTACAAGGTGTTTATTGTGGACGATGAGCCATTCATCATTGAAGGTTTATACGATATTGTGGACTGGTCTTCGTTTGGAATGGAAATTGTTAGTCATGCGGGCAATGGACAAGCGGCGTTACAAGCGCTCTCTTCTCAGCCTGTGGACATTCTGATCACGGATATATCCATGCCACTCATGAATGGTCTTGACCTGATTCGGGAAGCAAGGCGAGTGAAACCTGAGATTAAGGTCATTATCCTCAGTGGTTTCAATGAGTTCGAATATCTGAAGGAAGGCATGCAGCTGGGGATTGAAAACTATCTGCTCAAACCGATTAATGTAGAGGAACTGGAATCCACGCTGAGCAACACGGCGTCCAAGCTGGATCATACGGTATCACCTCAAGCCGATGATGCGTATGGCATCCAGATTCTGAAAGATAACATTCTTCATCGATGGCTTACGGGGCAGATTGCAGCTACTGAATTTGAAGAACGTGCTCAGTTCATGAACCTTTCGCTGGATGCACCGGACGTTGCTGTGGCCATTCTGCGTGACAAAGGGCAAGTACCTGGCATGTTTGAACGTGTAGAAGAGATGCTGAGAGACAGACGCCATCTGAACGTATTTCATGATATCGATGGAGACATCGTCATTATTGCCAACATTCAGGGTACGAGTGACGAGGAACAGAAGTTGATGGATGGCTTGCAGGCATTATCTGATGAGATAACCGTAACCCATCCGGCGGCACGCATTGGAGCAGGCAGATTGATGAAAGGGTTATACCATGCGCCGACCAGTTATGCGGAGGCCAAAAAAGCACTCCAGTATGTGATGATTTATCCCGACCTTAAAGTCATCGACCATGCCATGCTGGAAAGGTGCGGAAATTCAACGGCGACCTTTTTCATTGAATGGAGGGAGTATGCCAAACTCATTCTGTCCCGCAATACTGAACAACTTGCTGACCGGATTCGCATGGATTTTGAACAGCATCGCGATGGGCTTACACCTGGGGAGTTACAGAATACCGCACTGGAAGTTGTGATTCGCTTCAAAATGGAACTGGAGAGCATCAAACACTCGGATGAGTCTGCCATATACCAAAAAGGGCTTCAACTTGTACTGGACAGTGGTACTTTTGATGAACTTGTGCGGGCGCTTCAGCAGGTTGGGTCGCAGACGATCCAATCCCTATTGCAGGATCTGAAAAATCCAATTGTGAACCAGGTGCTTCAGCATATCGACAAACACTACGCAGAAGAGCTCTCCCTTAAGCTGCTTGGTGCCCACTATCATTTGCATCCGGTGTATTTGGGACAATTGTTCCATAAGGAGACCGGGGAGACGTTTGCCGAATATATCAACAAATACCGGATTGAACGTGCGAAGGAGCAACTACGCAATTCCAATCTGAAGGTACATGAGATCGCCCGAAATGTGGGGTACTGGGAGACGGGATATTTCTATAAACAGTTCCGCAAATATGTGGGGATTTCACCGACTGATTTCAAGGTGTTTGGTTAATTCGGTGACGGGTAGATCCAACCATGGGGACAGAGAGCCAAGAGACATATCGGGAACAGGAATGGCATGGTAGAAAATCATGGCATACTTTACCCGGCATGTCTCTTTCATGTAAGCGATTTATTTAAATAGGTACAAAATAGATGCCCAAGGACGATTTCTCTTTAATTTGTACCTCGAAAACTTAAGTTTATCTTCTTTTTGTAAATGCTTTCATTCGATAAGGTTAAAGCAGTTAGTAAGTAGAGCCTAAGGGAACACGAAAAGGGAGGATCAAAGAAATGAGTAAACAAAGAAAACGCTTCTCACTCGTTCTTGCATTGTTAATGGCCGTTACACTTGTTCTTAGTGCCTGTGGAGGAAGCAAAGATGCTTCAGAATCCGGGGGAGCTGGAGATGACGCGGTAGAGTTGATCTGGTATACCATCGGTACCCCTCAGAAAGACGTCAACAAAGTGATGGAAGAAGTGAGCAAGTATACCAAAGAGAAAATTAATGCCACGGTAACGATGAAGATGGTTGACTGGGGTGACTACCCGCAGAAGATGCAGGTTAACGTAGCATCCGGTGAGCCAATGGACATTCTGTTCACTTCTTCTGGTGGATTCGATTATGTACAAAATGCTAGAAAAGGTGCATTCCTTGAATTGGATGACCTGCTTGCTGAATACGGTCAGGATCTTACCAAGACCATTGATCCTGCATTCCTCAGCGGTTCCAAGGTAGATGGACACAATTACGGAATTCCAGCCAACAAAGAGTTGCCACAACAAGAGGTATGGCGCTTTAACCAAATGCTGGTTGATAAATACAAGTTGGACATCTCTGGCGTTCGTACGTTAGACAGTCTGGAGCCTCTGCTCAAAACAATTAAGGAAAACGAGGCGAGTGTAACACCATTTGCCATGGATAAAAACTATGTTCCTTACGTGCCTTATGACTATGTCATTCAGAATCTGCCAATGGCAATCAAGCTGGATACAACAGACTATAAGCTTGTAAACATACTGGAAACACCTGAAATGAAAGAAGCACTTACTACGATGCACAAATACTACAAGGCTGGTTATGTATCAGCAGAAGCGGCAACAACAGGTTCCACCAACGACCTGACAACATCGGGCAACTGGTTCCTGGATCGTGCACAGACTCAGCCGCTCGCGGACAATCAATGGTCTGCAAGTTACGGTTATCAAGTCGTTTCAACACCTGCAAGTGAAGCAATTATAACGAATACATCTGTACAAGGTTCCATCATGGCCATCTCGGCCAACTCGGAATATCCGGAGAAAGCGATGGAATTCCTGAACCTGCTCAATACAGATCCTGTGCTGCGTAATATGGTGGACTCCGGTATTGAGGGCACACACTACAAAAAAGTGGATGACACACATATGGAAAATCTGCCTGAATCGAAAAACTACGATATGCCTTCATACTCCCTTGGGAACAACATGCTGCTCTATCTGAACAGCAATGACCCGGATAACAAATGGGATGAGTTCAAGAAGTTTAACGCTGAAGGTGTCAATTCCCCGATCCTCAGCTTTAACTTTGATGCAAGCAATGTATCGTCCGAACTGACGGCGGTACAGAACGTGAAAGAGCAATATTGGGCAGCACTGATGACAGGTACACTGGACCCGGCAGCCAATCTGGATCAAGTGATTGAGAAGTTCAATCAAGCCGGACTGGAGAAAGTAATGGCTGAAGCCCAAAGCCAGCTGGATGCCTGGAGAGCGGAAAACAAGTAACAGTACATCGTAAGGATCGGGCGGCTGCTTATCGCGTCCGGTCCTTTTTCATTCAAGCCTGAAGGAGGATCTCCACAATGACTACATTTTTGAAAAACCTGATTAGAAACCGAGTCATGTTGCTCATGGTGCTACCAGGCGCCATCTGGTTCTTCTTCTTCTCCTACTTGCCACTCGTGGGTACAGTGGCTGCTTTCAAAGAATATCGATTCAGCCGTGAAGGGTTCTGGGCAAGTCTGATGAAGAGTGAATGGGTTGGCTGGGACAATTTCAAATTCCTGTTCAGCACAAGTGACGCATGGCTCATTACACGCAACACCCTCTTTTATAACATCGCCATTATCTTCCTGGGACTGGTGTTTGCTGTGGCATTGGCAATCCTGCTCTCGGAACTAGTCAATAAACGACTCGCCAAACTGTATCAAACCGGCATGTTTCTGCCGTATTTTCTCTCCTGGGTTATTGTTGGTTACTTCGCATTCAGCTTCTTGAGCATGGACCGCGGGATGTTGAATCAGATTATCGGCTGGTTTGGGATGGAACCAATTCAGTGGTACTCCGAGGCGAAATATTGGCCGTATATTCTGGTATTCGTAGCGTTATGGAAAACCATCGGTTATAGCAGCGTTGTCTATCTGGCTTCCATACTGGGGATTGATAAATCACTGTATGAAGCAGCCATGATTGATGGAGCAAGCAAATGGCAGCAGATTCGCAATATTACGATTCCGTTGCTGTCGCCCATCATCACGATTATGACCTTGCTGGCCGTAGGCCGCATTTTCTATGCCGACTTTGGACTCTTTTATCAGGTGCCAAGGGATTCGGGTACGCTTTATTCCGTGACCAATGTTATTGATACGTATGTATATCGAGGTTTGAAAACTAGTGGTGAGATCGGCATGAGTACAGCAGCGGGATTGTATCAATCCGTGGTGGGCTTTGTGCTTGTTATTATCTCCAACTATGTTGTTCGCAAAGTAGATAAAGACAGCAGCCTATTCTAGGACAGGGAAAGGAGTGAACCACTATGGCTCAAGCAGGGCTTGTTAAAAAACGCGACTTCCACCACGTATCCAACGGCTGGAACGTGATCATGAACATCATCGCAGGTCTATTCGCTCTGATCTGTGTATTTCCTTTTATATTTGTAGTCATCATCTCGTTCACAGACGAGAAAGCACTGGCCCGTGATGGGTATCGTCTGATTCCGGCAGAATGGAGTCTCGCGGCATATCAGTTTGTCTGGCAGAGTGGGGACACGCTGCTGCGGGCGTATGGAGTTACCATCCTGGTGACGGTACTTGGTACCATCATCAGTCTGATTCTCATGTCGCTGTATGCGTATGCGGTTTCCCGCAAGAGCTTCAGATATCGGAGATTTTTCTCCATCTTTGCAATTCTTACCATGCTGTTCAACGGCGGGATGATTCCAACCTATATGGTCGTATCCCAGCTGCTCGGGTTGAAAGATACGTTATGGGCACTTATTCTGCCGCTGGCGATGAATGCCTTCTATATTATGATCCTGCGTACATTCTACTCCACCAGTGTACCGGATGCAGTCATTGAATCGGCGAAGATTGATGGCGCCGGTGAGTTCTATACCTTTATGAAAATCGTGGTTCCACTCTCCTTGCCGGGACTGGCAACCATCGGGTTGTTCAGTACACTCGGTTACTGGAATGATTGGTTCAATGCGCTGTTATACATCGATAATCCGAATCTGGTACCACTGCAATCTATGTTAATGCGGATTGAGTCGAGTATCCAATTTATCCAGCAGAACTCTGCTAACAGTTCGATGAGTCTGGCAGCCATGCAGTCCATTCCGCAGGATACGTCCCGAATGGCGATGGTTGTGCTTGCTACGTTGCCGATTATATTCGCTTATCCGTTCTTCCAGCGTTATTTTGTACAGGGTCTGACGGTGGGCGCGGTCAAAGAATAACCGGATCACGTTATAGGATTGGAGAGATGCAGATTGATGACTTATAAGGACCAAAGCAAATCCGTAGAGGAACGGGTACAACACCTGCTGAGCCTGATGACTACGGAAGAAAAGGTAGGTCAACTTACGCAGCCATTTGGCTGGCAGACATATACGAATGATCAAGGGAACATCACGTTAAACGAATCCTTTAAACAGCAAGTGGAAAATGGGGGCGTCGGCTCCCTCTATGGTGCACTTCGCGCAGATCCGTGGACGGGCGTTACGCTGGAAAATGGACTATCCGCCAGAGAAGGCGCTGAGGCGGTCAATCTGATTCAACGTTATGCAATAGAACATTCCAGACTGGGGATTCCCATTCTGATCGGGGAAGAGTGCTCGCATGGTCATATGGCTATTGACGGAACGGTCTATCCTGTCCCTCTTTTACTGGGGAGCACCTGGAATGTGGATCTGTATCGGGAGATGTGCCGGGCAGTAGCACGGGAGACACGTGCTCAAGGTGGTGCGGTCACCTATTCTCCGGTACTGGATGTTGTGCGTGATCCGCGCTGGGGACGTACGGAGGAATGTTTCGGTGAAGATCCGTTTCTCATTGGAGAGCTGGCAGTTGCTTCCGTAGAAGGGCTTCAGGGTGAAAGTCTTGACCGTGGAGATACAGTAGCGGCAACTCTGAAACATTTTGTTGGTTATGGCAGCTCAGAAGGCGGACGTAATGCAGGGCCTGTACATATGGGCTGGCGCGAGCTGCTGGAAGTGGATCTCTATCCATTCCGCAAAGCGGTGGAAGCGGGCGCTGCGTCGATCATGCCAGCATATAACGAAATTGATGGCACGCCTTGCACCGTGAATACGGAATTGCTGGAAGATGTTTTGCGTAAGGATTGGGGCTTTGACGGTCTGGTCATTACGGATTGTGGTGCGATTAACATGCTGGCAAGTGGGCATGATGTGGCGGCAGATGGAATGGAAGCTTCCGTACAGGCGATTGAGGCAGGCATCGATATGGAAATGTCCGGTGAGATGTTTGGGCAATATCTGGTGCAGGCGGTGGCAGAAGGCAAGCTTGATATGCAGGTTCTGGATCAGGCTACCTCTCGCGTGCTGGCGTTGAAGTTCAGACTGGGCTTATTCGAACAGCCTTATGTGGATGCCGATCGGGCAGCAGAAGTAATTGGAAGTGAAGCGCATATTCAACTGGCACGCCAGTTGGCTGCGGAAGGGGTTGTACTTCTCAAAAATGAGGCTGACACGTTACCCCTCTCGTTAGCAGATGTGGGCCGGATTGCCGTGATTGGTCCAAATGCGGATCAGGCCTACAATCAACTGGGCGATTACACATCTCCGCAACCGAAGTCGAAAGTGGCGACGGTACTGGATGGGATTCGCAGTAAGCTGGCTAATCATGTGGATGGGCAAACGGAGAAGAGTCCTGTTGGCCCTTTGACTGGTGACAGCAGTACAGATCAGCTTCTTTATGCACCAGGCTGCCGGATCAAAGGTGATTCAAAAGAAGGATTCGAGCGTGCCCTTGAAGTTGCCAGCCAGGCAGATACAGTCATTATGGTGGTTGGTGGCTCCAGTGCGCGTGACTTTGGAGAAGGAACAATTGATCTGAAGACGGGCGCTTCCAATGTCTCGGATAACTCCTGGAATGATATGGAGTGTGGCGAAGGGATCGACCGGATGACATTGGGTCTTGCCGGAGTACAGTTGGAACTGATTCAGGAGATTCACAAGCTCGGCAAGAAACTTGTCGTTGTTTACATTAATGGTCGTCCCATCACTGAACCTTGGGTGGATGAACATGCCGATGCGATTCTGGAGGCGTGGTATCCGGGTCAAGAGGGCGGTCGTGCCATTGCAGATATTTTATTCGGTGATGTGAATCCGTCAGGCAAATTGACGATCTCCATTCCGAAGCATGTCGGCCAATTACCGATCTATTATAACGGCAAACGTTCCCGAGGCAAACGTTACCTCGAAGAGGATCTGGAGCCACGTTATGCATTTGGATACGGACTTAGCTATACCACATATGAGTACAGTGAACCGCAGCTGAGTGCTGCATCTATGACAACTGATGATTCAGTTACGGTATCGGTGAACGTGACCAACACCGGCCGTTATGCAGGTGCAGAAGTTGTACAGATGTACATCTCTGACGTGGTCAGCTCACTAACTCGTCCGGCCAAGGAACTGAAGGGGTTTGCAAAAGTGAACCTGGAGCCGGGAGAGACACAGACCGTGGAATTCCACATAGGGGCCGAGCAGCTGCAGTATATTGGTCGTGATTTGAAGCCTGTCGTTGAACCAGGACAATTCCATATTCATATCGGCAGCAGCGTAAACGATACGCAAATAGCCGAACTGACCGTAAGGGAGGCGTAAGACGTTGGAACGTATCAGACGATTTATTCGCGAGTTGTCCGAACATCAGTGGCTGGAGCAATTACAGCTGCGCAGCTGGGACATTACCCGCGCTTATTATCATGTGCCAGGACAGTACGAGGATCAGGGTGAGTACCCCGAAGGGCAAGATTTTGATCGTTTTCCGAGCAAACAGGGAACGACTTATTTCTTTAGAACACGTTTGGAGATTCCTGCTACATGGCAGCAAACACCTTATGGGCTTGTATTTGAGACAGGCGGAGAAGGCTTGCTTCGGGTAAATGGGAACTCTTATCAGGGCCTTGACCGCAATCATACCTACGTCACGCTTGATCCATCCAAAGTCGGAAACGCTCCAGAACTGGAGATCGAGATGTTTGATCCGGTACCTGAACCTGTAGACCCGTTGAATCAACAGGCGGTTATTCAGCCACCGATCACATCAATTACGAGCCTGCTGGTGAGACCCAATGAAGCGGTTCGTAGTCTGATGTATACCGTCATTATTGTGCGTGATTCGGCTGTGTTGCTACCGGAAAGTGACTTTCGGCGGGTTCGCCTGTTAGAACTGGTATATCGTGCGATGGATCAATTTGTAGGCATGTCAGCAGAAGAGATTGAGCAGGGTGAGGGTATTCGTCAGATTGAGAATAATTTGAAGCATCATGTGCGTGAGATTGGCGGAAACGCGGAAGGTCTGGAGCATATGGTGGGACAGTCCCATATTGATATTGCCTGGCTGTGGCCTGTACGTGAGACGGTACGCAAAACGAGCCGTACTTTCTCCACCGTGGATGCACTCATGAATGAATATCCGGACTATGTTTATTCCCAGAGCCAACCCTTATTATATGCGTTTCTGAAGGAGCATGATCCCGAGCTGTATGCACGGGTGAAGCAGCGGATTGTAGAAGGTCGCTGGGAACTGGTTGGAGGTATGTGGGTTGAGCCGGATCTGAACATCCCAAGCGGGGAGTCCCTGATTCGCCAGATGTTATATGGTCAGCGTTTCTATATGGAGGAGTTTGGTAAAACATCACAGATTGAATGGTTGCCGGATACGTTTGGGTATTGTGCCTCCCTGCCGCAGATTTTGAAGCATGGCAATGTGGAATATTTCATGACAACAAAGCTCGGATGGAACGACACAAATGTGTTTCCATACGATCTCTTCCATTGGGTGGGTATTGACGGTACACCGATCCTGTCCTACCTCAATCATGGGGTTAACGAACACACACTGCCGAAGGACATTCATGATCACTGGCAGTCCTACCGTGAGAAAGCAGCACATCCGGAGCACATGCTTCTATACGGACACGGAGATGGCGGCGGTGGCGTAACACGCGAGATGCTGGAGTATGTGGATCGCGCAGACCTGATGGTTGGACAGCCTGCGAGCCGATATAGTACAGCTGGAGCTTTCTTTGCCGGAATTGAAAAGGAGCAACCTGTACTTCCGAAGTGGCATGGCGATCTGTATCTGGAGTTACATCGGGGAACCTACACGACCCATGCGCGCAATAAGCGCAACAACCGGAAAGCGGAGGTTCTGTATCGAGAAGCTGAGCTGTGGAATACACTCGCTCTGCCAGATATGGAGGCAGATGCAGAAGCTGAAGTGCGTTCAGCACTGCATGAAGGCTGGAAATTAATGTTGCTGAATCAATTCCACGATATTATACCGGGCTCGGCAATTACGGAGTCCTACGTCACTTCGAATGAGGAATATGTACAGGTATTTGAATTGGGCAGAACCGGACTGGATCAAGGCATTGCTGCATTGACAACGGGTATCAACACAGATGGACCGGAAGGTTCAGTAGCCTATGTTGTATTCAACAGCCTGGGCTGGAAACGGAGTGCAGTCGTTCAACTTCCTGTGCAGGATGGTTTGGATCGCTACGGCATCGATGAAGAAGGTCAGCGCTTGCGGATGGATCGGGAGGATGGCAGCATGTCTATTCTCGTGACAGACATTCCGGCGTTTGGATATAAAACGATTTGGCTTGTACCGGAAAATACAAGGGAAACGAATGTACGGGAAATGACCACCCTTGCCGCACAACCAACCTTTAATGATACATGGGATACCGCCTTTTACCATGTGCAGTTCAATGAACGTGGGGAGATCACCCGCCTGTGGGATAAAAATGCAGAGCGTGAGATGCTGAAGCCGGGAAAACGTGGTAATCAACTTCACTTCTTCCACGATCGTCCAACGCTCTGGGATGCATGGGATATCGACAGTCGTTATGAGGAACAGATTGCTGGCGAAGTGGAACTGTTGGAGAAAAAGCTGGTGCTGGCGGGTACAACGAAGGATATCCTGCGTTTCCATTGGAAGCTACATCAATCGGAAATCACACAAGATATCGTCTTTTATCATGATTCACGACGTATCGACTTCCAGACACAGGTGAACTGGAACGAAAATCACAAACTTCTGAAAGTTGGTTTCCCGATTGATGTGGTGACTTCCAAGGCCACATTTGAAATTCCATTTGGCGCACTGGAACGCCCAACACATCGCAACACAAGCTGGGAGCAAGCCCAGTATGAAGTCTGTGGACATCGCTTCGCGGATGTATCCGAATATGGATACGGCGTGAGCCTGCTCAATGACTGCAAGTACGGGTACGACGTGCAGGGAAGCACCATTCGTTTGTCCCTACTGCGTGCACCCAAATGGCCTGATCGCACAGCCGATCTGGGAGAACATGAATTCACCTATTCCCTCTACCCTCACGACGGAGACTGGCGAACTGCACACACCGTACGTCAGGCTGCCGAGCTGAATCATGAGGTGACAGTACAGCAAGTGAAACAAGTTCAACAAAAGGGCCAGATACAACAAGAGCAGCAGATAGAGCAGGTGCAGCCAAGCACAGGGACTGGAGTCGATCCAATTGCAGATGCAACTGCAATTGCGGCACCTGTACGTCCAGCAACAGGCTCCTGGATTAACTTTAATAGTAACCATGTCATTCTAGATACGGTCAAAATGGCAGAGGATGGACCAGGCACCGTGCTGCGTTTCTATGAATCGTCAGGCAAACGCGAAAACATCACATTGCAATGGCCACATGCCTTTGAGCAAGCGTATCACTCCAACGCACTTGAAGAACCAGTCAAACCACTGGCCCATACCAATGGCCAGTTTACATTATCTTTTAAACCTTACCAAATACAAACCGTGCTACTGCGGTAAACCTTTTTGAAATATTTTTGAGCTATACATGTTCAACTAAAAATTCACACGTTAACGGAGAGGACAGAAAGAATTCGAAGAAGCGAAGCGTTCGCCTTTATCCCCAGATTTTACCCTTTAGAAAAGGGAATCAAAAAAATCTGGGGATAACAGCGATCGGAGGATATTTCTGACCGCGCAGTGGTCCCGTGTAAATTTTTTGTTTCATCCTGTATAGCTACACCATTCAATTTGTTTAAGGAGTTGCACTCATCCATGGAACAGTTCAGATTACCCAAAATACCAATGCCGCCTGTTGGCTTGCCACAATCTATTCAGGCTGTGCTCAAAGAAGCAGAACAGAAACTGGCTCACCGACCAAAACTGCTTCAATTATTCAAAAACTGCTTCCCCAACACTATCGAAACAACAACGAAGTTGATGAAGGACGGTACCACTTTTGTGATCACAGGAGATATTCCGGCTTCCTGGCTGCGTGATTCTGTGGAGCAAATGGTACATTACATTCCGTTTGCAAAAGAAGACGAGGACCTGCAACGCATTATTGGCGGGCTGATCAAACGTCATATCCAATATGTTCACATCGATCCGTATGCCAATGCCTTCAATGAGACGGCCAACGACTGGCACTGGAACACCACGGACGAGACCGAGATGTCACCTTGGGTGTGGGAACGCAAATTTGAGATTGATTCATTATGTTTCGTTGTGCGCCTGGCCTATTTATATTGGAAGGAAACCGAGCTAACTGACATTTTCGATTCAAGCTTCAAAGCAGCGATGCGTAAAATCGTTGACCTGTTCAAAGTTGAACAGCATCACATGGAACAATCTCCATATCGCTTCACTCGCAATAACGGTATCCCAACAGATTCCCTGCGCAATCACGGAAAAGGTATGCCAGTCAACTACACGGGTATGATCTGGTCCGGTTTCCGTTCCAGTGATGATGCGTGTGATTTCCACTACAATATCCCTGGCAACATGTTCGCGGTTGTAGCTCTGCGCCAAATGCAGGAGTTTGCCGAGTGGGTGTTCCGGGATATGGAACTTTTGCAGGAATTGAAGGATCTGGAGCAGGACGTAGATCACGGTATTCAGCTGTACGGGATTTATCGTCATCCCGAATTTGGACCGATCTATGCGTACGAGACGGACGGTTATGGCAACCACTGTCTCATGGATGATGCGGGTACACCGGGACTCATGTCCATTCCATATCTGGGTTACGTCACAGCGGATGATCCGATCTACCAGAATACGCGCCGCTTCGCTCTGAGCAAAGAGAACCCGTTCTATTATGAGGGCAAGGTTGCCAAAGGGATCGGAAGTCCGCACACACCACCAGATTACATCTGGCATATGGGATTGTCCATGCAAGGACTGACTGCGCAGTCTTCCGAGGAGAAACTGGAGATTATTCGCATGCTCGAAGCAACGGATGCGGATACAGGTTATATGCATGAAGGCTTCCACGCCGATGATCCAACGATTTTTACACGCAAATGGTTTGCATGGTCCAACAGCCTGTTCTCCCAGTTGGTGTATAAATCCATGAAGGATGGCCTGTTATGAGTATCCAACCTAATGATAAAAAGCTGATTATCTTCGCTGATCCTACGTTTCCGATGGAAGGCGTTATGCCAACTCCACAGGCACTGAATGCATGGAAAGCAGTAGAAGAGATCACCGTTGTAAACGCCGAAGAACTTGCAGAGGCTTTGAAGACCACAGCAGGTGAAGGATGTCTGGTCAATCTGCATGCACCCTATTTTCCCAAGTCCGCCTGGACGGAGATTGCAGCTTACTTGCATCAGGGCGGAAGCCTGATCAGTGTGGGGGGTGCACCCTTCAAACGTCCGGTTCGATATGAAAATGGGGCATGGGTTGTAGAGTCCGAGCAGACCGCGTATCATCAGGAACTCTATATTCATGAGGCACTGAACGTATCTTCTGCCAATGTGCAATCGTACACTTCATCCGAACAGCTCCCGCTTCTCACTGGGAAAGAGGGGCTGTTCGAGAAGGCAAATACATGGAATCTGGTTCCACATACAACCAAAACAAGTGATCTGCCTCACCAGATGGGGTCATCAGGACCGATGAGCACGCAGATTTACCCGTTACTTCGTGGAATGAATAAGGATGGACGCAGCATCGCCGCTCCGGTCGTTCTGTGGGAAAACTCCCGCGGGAGTTTCGTTGGTTCACGCTGGATGTTTGTGCATTTACCACTGACCACCTCATTCTGGACGCAGGATGGCGCTGACGAGATTGTGAAATGGGCGCAATTCTGTGCGCAAGGTGTAACCGAGCTATCCCTGAAAACGAATTATGCTTCGTATGAGCCAGATGAGAGGGCTATACTCATGCTGCAAGGCCAGATTTTACAGCGAGCAGGCAACAGACTTACCGAGTCCGAGCTGTGGGCATTCGACATAACAGTCGAGCATGAAGATCGCACAAATGGCACGACGGAGAAGGTATGGAGCCATCGACTGGAGATGGAACTTTCCGGTGAGCAGCGTTTCGAACGTATACTTCTCCCGGTATCCATTGAAAGTGGGCTGTATCGGATCATATGCCACGCGCAGGCTCCTGACGGTGAAGTTCGGACCTTGCGTCAAGGCTTCTGGGGAAAGGATGCTGCACTGCTGGCAGAAGGGGAAGTGATTACCCGCAGCAGGGACTATTTTGTAAAAGACGGACGTCCTCTCCCAGTTGTGGGCATGACCTACATGACCTCCGATGTGGCACGGAAATTTCTGTTTCTGCCGAATGCGGATGTTTGGGATCGAGACATGGCCCAGATGGCAAAAGCCGGCATCAACTGGATTCGGACAGGAATCTGGACCGCCTATCGCAACATGATGCAGGTGGACGGACATATGGCAGAGGATGTGCTTCGTGCCATTGATGCATTTATTTTAACGGCGAAACGCCACGGCTTGCAGGTCACGTTCACTTTCTTCTCCTTTACACCAGAGACATGGGAAGGCACGAATCCGTATTTGGACCCGCAGAGTGTCGAAGCACAGAAACGTTTCATCCGCAGCATCGTCAGTCGTCACACGCATACAACACATGTGGACTGGGATCTGATTAATGAGCCATCGATGTTCGATCCAGTACGTATCTTCTCAGCTGGCCCACGCTCGGCGAGGGATTCGTATGAACAGCAGGCTTTTATCGCTTGGCTTGAACAACGGCATCAGACGATTGAGGCGTTGCAGGAGGCATGGAACATGTCACCGAAGCAGCTTCCGAACTTTGCTGCCGCGGTGATCCCGGAGGCGGAAGAGATTAACTTTGATGTACAGGACATGCACAAGGCCAAAAAGGGAACACGCTGGCTCGATTACTGTCTCTTCTCTATGGAGATGCACAATGTTTGGGCAAGAGAGCTTGTAGGTACGATCAAGGATCTGGTACCGAATCATCTGGTCACTGTGGGACAGGATGAAGCCCTTGGTGCACAGCGTCCTTCGCCTTTCTTCTATGAACGTGAAGTGGATTATACAACCGTGCACTCCTGGTGGTTAAACGATGATCTGATCTGGGATGGCATTTTCGCTAAAACGCCACATAAGCCAAATCTCATTCAGGAGACGGGCATCATGTATGTGGAAACCCCGGATGGGCGAGCCAAACGTACGGAAGAAGAGCTTCGTGGCATTCTCGAACGCAAGTACGCCTATGCTTTCTCGACAGGCGGCGCTGGCGCCGTGCAATGGATCTGGAACACCAACTTTTATATGGATAATGCCAATGAGTCCCATATTGGGGCCCTTCGTGCAGATGGTACGGAGAAACCCGAGGCGGATGTATCTTATGATTTTGGCCGATTCATGCATGGCATTCGTGATCTCTTTGAAGACCGTGAGCTGGAGGATATTGCAGTGGTGTTCCCGTATTCCAATGACTTCTCCAACCGTGCCCTGGCCTATGATGCCACAACAAAGCTTACTCGCGTGATGTCCTATGATCTGAAATTGCCATTCCGTGCGTTATCCGAATATCATCTGGAAGCGTTGGAGCAGCAGCCACCGAAACTGATTATCGTACCGAGTCCGCACAATATGGAGAGCGATGCACTTCAACAATTGCTCACGTTTGCGGAGAAGGAAGGCACGAGCCTGCTCATTACAGGGCCGCTAGGACTGGACGCATACTGGAAGGCAACTGACCGGGCCGATCATATCGTAGGTAAACGCAGTCTGGGTAACGTACAGCGGGAAGAACTGCTGAATATTAACGGCGTGAATCACCGGGTGACCTACGGACGGCGTCGTATCGCCGAGGTGGCCAAGGAGACGTTGCTTCATGGGGATAAAGGTACAGCAGATGAAGTAACCGTTTTGCCTTTGGGTAAAGGGAAATTAATCTGGACTCCACTGCCGCTCGAGTTAAATGGACGGGACGAGCCACTTGCTGAATTGTATCGTTATGCAACCGAGATTTCGGGCATCGAACAGGAGTTGGAATGGATATCTGGCGGAGATATCGCAGGGATCTATGGACGGAAGCTGAGTTTTCCAAAAGGAAATATGTATGTATTTGTATCGGAATTTGCCTTGAACCATGAAGTTCACGTGAGAGATCAACGTACAGGTGTATCGTACTCGTTCCAATTGGAGAAAAATCGTTCGGTGCTGTTTGCGACAGATGCTTCCGGAAAGCTGACTGCGGTGTATCGCCCTGATGATGTTGAGATTGTACAACAAGATGAAAGAGGTGGGATAACACGATGACCAAAAAAAAGAGAGCACATATTATTTCGCATACCCACTGGGATCGGGAATGGTATTTGCCGTATGAGAAGCATCATATGCGTCTTATTCAGCTCGTCGATTCACTGTTGGATCAGCTTGATGAGGGATCGGACTATAAAAGCTTTTATTTGGATGGACAAACGATTATTATCGATGACTATCTTCAGGTTCGACCGGAGCAGAAGGAAAGACTGGAGAAACATATCCGCAATGGGCGGATTGTGATTGGACCATGGTACATTTTGCAGGATGCGTTTCTGACGAGCGGAGAAGCCAATGTGCGCAACATGCAGGTTGGACATAAGGACGCCAAACGTTACGGCACCCCTTCGAAAATTGGTTACTTTCCCGATACATTTGGATTGGTCGGACAGACTCCGCAGCTGATGCAACAATCAGGCATTGATAATGTGTTTTTTGGACGTGGTGTGAAGCCGACGGGATTTAACAATACGGTATCGGATGCCGGATATGAATCAAGCTTCTCGGAGCTGATGTGGGAAGGACCAGACGGATCAAAAGTGCTCGGCGTATTGTTTGCCAACTGGTACTCCAACGGAAATGAAGTTCCTGTAGACGAGGAATCGGCCCGCAAGTTCTGGGAAACCAAGCTTGCAGATGCCGAGAAATATGCATCGACCAATGAGTTGTTGTACATGAACGGATGTGATCACCAGCCGATTCAGCGAGATCTGCCAGAAGCGATTCGCATGGCTGAACAATTACATCCCGATATCGAGTTCATTCACTCCAACTTTCCGGATTATCTGGAAGCTTTGAGAGCATCGTCTGAACATGAACTGTCCACGGTCAAAGGCGAACTGCGCAGTCAGCGTACCGATGGCTGGGGAACTCTGGTGAACACCGCCTCGGCTCGTGTGTATCTGAAACAGATGAACCAGCTGGGCCAGACTATGCTGGAAAAAGTGGCTGAACCCCTGGCATCCTACGCCTATCTGCTTGGACATGCCTATCCACATGATCAACTGACGTATGCCTGGAAAACGCTGATGCAAAATCATCCGCATGACAGCATCTGTGGATGCAGTGTGGATGAGGTGCATCGCGAGATGGTGACACGGTTTGATAAGAGCCGTCATGTAGCAGAGGCTTTAATTGAAGAGAGCACCAGCCAGATTACTACAGCTGTCGATACCTCCATATTTGAGCGTTACGGCGAGCAGGCTCGACCTGTTGTGGTATTTAATACAACGGGTTGGGAACGCAGCGGTGTAGTTCAGATGGAACTGGACGCGGCTCGGTTGTATTTCCGGGATGGACATACGTTGGAAGAGATGGCGACGCAGATGAAAGCCGTTGACCTGTCAGACCGCGTACTTGTAGATGAAAATGGTAACCACATTCCATGTACGGTGGAGGATCTGGGTCTACAATTCGGCTATGATCTGCCGGATGATCGCTTCCGCCAACCGTATAGTTGTCGGCGAGTACGTATTCGTTTTGAAACAGAAAATGTAGCTGCATTTGGACTAAAAACCTATGCATTGGTCAACGTTGCGGATGATGCTAAGAGTGGTACTCCGTCGAAAACGACTACGCTGTTGCGTGGTGAACGTGGCATGGAAAATCAACATTTGATCGTCACGATTGCAGACAACGGTTCATTCACACTCACAGACAAACGAACAAGCCGGACTTACAAGGACCTTGGCGTGTACGAAAATGTGGGTGATATCGGCAATGAATACATGTTCAAGCAGCCAGAGAACGAAGTGGCGTGGACAACACAAGCGCTTCAGGCCGAGATTCGGGTATTAGAAGATACATCATACTCAGCCTCGATCGAGGTGATTCATCATTGGGAAATACCGGAGTCAGCAGATGAGATGCTGGATCAGGAACAGCGAGAACTGATTTATTATCCACATCGCAAAGCCCAGCGTTCAACGAAAATGATTCCGCTCCAGATTCGCACGGTTGTATCCCTCAGTCGTAATGGAAAAGGAGTGCAAATGGAAACAACCTTTAACAATCAGGCGAAGGATCATCGGGTGCGTACTCTTTTCCCAACGGATCTTGTATCTGCTGTTCACCATGTGGATTCTATGTTCGAAATTGCAACACGTGATAACAAGCCTGCACCGGAGTGGCAAAATCCAAGCAATACACAGCATCAACAGAATTTTGTGGATGTGAGTGAAAAGGACGCCGGATTGGTCGTTGCCAATCTGGGCCTGAATGAATATGAAGTCCTTCAGGATGGTCGCAACACCATCGCCGTTACGCTGCTTCGTGCTGTGGGCGAACTTGGAGACTGGGGTTTGTTCCCGACACCTGAAGCACAATGCCTTGGTGAACATACATTTAAAGTCGAGATCATTCCCCACGATGGCAATGGTGCAGCATCAGGTGCATATATCGAGGCGTATCAGTTCCAGGTTCCTTGGACGCTGGCACAAACCGAAGTACACACGGGTTATCTGACACCTAACAACACACCGTTTGCATGGCAAGGAGACGGCTTGGCTTTTTCTTCACTCAAGGTGAATGAAGATTCCGGCGATGTCATGTTACGCTGGTTCAATATGACCACCGACTCTGCCACGTTGAAGCTTGCAACATCACAAGCGAATCCGCAGCCATTCGAAACGGCATACAAAAGCAACATCCTGGAGGAAGAGGGCGAAATACTTCATCTCAACAGCATAGAAGAGGCATCAACATTATCATTTGCCACCAAGGAATGGAACATACAGACAGATTCATGCGAGATCGTTACTGTCGGCTTGCGCCGCTGATCAAAGTTGTTTAAAGAGTCGAAAAACAGACTTTTGAACACACACTAAAAGGTACAGGACTGCAAGTGTACTATAAACTAGGCATTACGTACGGTGGCAGAAGGGTTACGCTATTTACCAGATCTATGAGTTGAGTTATTGGTTGTTTTTCTATAGAATGAACAGTAGAATTGCAAATGATCGAAAGTTCCTATGCCATCAAGATGGTCAGGGGTACACTTCATTGTTCATTCTATATTGAAACATTAAGGGGGCTTGAAGCCATGGAATCCTTGGGAGGACTGCTTCAGCAGCTGAACCCTGCCTTTCGTGAGCAATCGCGGCGGATTGCGGCGGAATTGATGGAAAATCCGTACGTACGCGAATTCCGCGCAGGTCATCCTGAACTGCAAGATGCACAGCTCATGACTGATCTGAGCAAGCTGTTTCAGTACGCCAAAGACTCTAAGAACTGTGCGAATTGTCCGGGACTCGACAACTGTCCTAACGATTTTCAGGGCCACTTTTGCAAACTGGAAGTAGAACATTTTAACGGTAAACCCGAAATCATAGATATAAAAGCGCCTTGTTCCAAACATATCGCCCGGCAAAATGAACATATTATTAAGCAACGCATTCGCAGTTTCTATGTGGACGAGCGTGCGCTCAGTGCCGGATACAATGACGTTGAGATTATGGGCAAGGATCGGATGCGTGCTCCGGCAGTAAATCAGGTGCTTCGTTATATTAGGGAGACCAAGGAGAATGGATTATCTCCGCAAGGACTGTTTCTGGAAGGAACATTCGGGACGGGTAAGACGTTTCTGATGTGTTACCTGCTGCATGAACTGGCGGTTGCAGGCCACACGGGTGTCATTATTTATATGCCTGACTTTGTGGAGGATCTGAAATCCATGATCAGTGAAGGGCAGAAGCTGAAGGAAATGACGGATATTTTGAAAAGTTGTGATCTGCTCATCTTTGATGATATCGGGGCAGAGAATCTGAACCCTTGGGTTCGGGATCATGTGATGGGGTCCATTCTGAACTATCGAATGAATCGCAAACCTACGTTCTATACGTCCAATTACAATCTGGATGGGCTTGAAAAACACCTTAGCTTTACCAACCGGGACGGCGAGGAAATGAATAAAGGCCAGCGTCTCATGGACCGGATTCGTCCATTCGTGGATGTCATCTCCGTTCGGGGTGAGAATCAGCGCGGCAAACGTTGAACCGATCTAATTGAACAAAATGGTTCTGGACAAGGTTAATCTTCAAATTATCGGTGGAGCTTACGATTTAGAAGCTGAGCTGATTGCAATCAAAAGCTAAAGTAGTCCCAAAAAAAGCCTGGCTTTCGCATTGTTGCGAAAACCGGGCTTTTCTGGTCCTGCGTGAGCCTGGAAGCATCCTATTCGGTGAGGAATTTGAAGATAACCATACCGAAAAAGATCACTGTCATCAGGCCGGCCATGCCGGCAACACCCGCGATCAGATCAAATAGATCGTTGCGGGGTTCCTCGTTCACATGTTCACGCGGGTCGTTGATCCGCACATTTGCATCCATGTTATTGCCTCCTTATGGGGAAACAGCTTGCCCGTATGGGAGGGGCTGAAACCCGGAGTAATTTTAGTATACTTGGAAAAGAAAGCGTTTGTAAAGATTTTGCAGTTAGTATGCTACATCCTGTAATTGTGAAGATTTGATGTTGGGAAGATGAACATTGCAGCGTTCAATTCACAAGTTTGACGTACCTGTGTTATACTGGAAGTGTCGTTCACGACGTTACAGGTTAAAATAAACCGTAAGTATATATAAGGAGGACAATTTCATGGCTATTGTTAACGTATCCGATCAATCCTTCAACGCTGAAGTAGAAGGCGAAGGAACGGTTCTTGTTGATTTCTGGGCGCCTTGGTGTGGTCCTTGTAAAATGCTCGCTCCAATCCTGGAAGAGCTGTCCACAGAAGTTGGCGATGCAGTGAAAATTGCTAAAGTTAACGTGGATGAAAATCCGGAATCTGCTTCCCGCTTTGGCGTAATGAGCATTCCAACTTTGATCTTCTTCAAAGACGGTCAACCGGTAGATAAAGTGGTTGGTCTGAACTCGAAAGATGCGCTCAAAGGAATTATCGCAAAACACCAATAATTTACAGGCTTACACATACGCCTCCGGTTTACATGCCGGGGGCGTTTTGCGTCGAATACCTTTATATAGGACAATATAAAGTATACTATTTATATAAAATGAAACTGGAAATTTACATGTTTAACGAAGAAGACAGAAATGAACTGTAGAAGCATAGCCGTTGCAATTTTTATCCGAGTTTCACTTTTTAATATGTATTGCATTAATTACTCACACAATAGCGGAGAGAACAGAAAAAACCTGAAAAAGCGAAGCGTTCGCCTTTATCACCGGATTTTCCCCTTGTAAAAGGGAATCAAAAAATCTGGGGATAACAGCGATTGGAAGGTTGTTCTGTTATCGTAGTGTTCGTGTGAATTACAGCGATCGAAAGATCATTCTGTCGTCGGAGTATCTCATGTAACGTGAGGATTTCAGCTTTTTCGGGAAGGAGGATTCACCGAATTATGGATCAATTCATCAATGATTTGCAGGATCAGGAGAAGGCATTGGAGCAGATTCGCCACAAGCTCGCTTTGCTGCCAGACATGTCTGGATGTTACCTGATGAAGAACAGTGAAGGCACCATTATCTATGTTGGTAAGGCTAAAGTTCTGAAGAACCGCGTACGCTCTTATTTTATCGGCAGTCATAACGGAAAGACCCAGCGTCTGGTGTCCGAAATTCGTGATTTCGAATATATCGTGACGGGCAGTAACATGGAAGCACTCATTCTGGAGTGTAACCTGATCAAGAAACATATGCCGCGGTACAACGTGTTGCTCAAGGATGACAAGACATTTCCATATCTTAAAATTACAAATGAAAAGCACCCCCGGCTGGAAGTAACCCGGCGTGTGCTGAAAGATAAAGCCAAATACTTCGGACCTTATCCGAACTCGTATGCGGCACACCAAACGAAAAAATTGCTCGATCGCATGTATCCACTGCGCAAATGTGGTGTAATGCCCAAAGAAGTGTGCCTGTATTATCATATGGGACAGTGTCTTGCCCCTTGTGTGAAGGAAGTGGAGAAGGAGCAGTACGACCAGATTTCACAAGAAATTGGTTCATTTCTGAGCGGTGGTCACGAAGAGATTAAGAAGGATTTGCAGCGTAAGATGCAAGAGGCTGCGGAGGACCTTTATTTTGAACGTGCCAAGGAATTGCGCGATCAGGTAATCGCCATCGATGCGATGATGGAAAAACAGAAAATTACGATGGCCGATGCCAGAGACCGCGATGTATTTGGTTTTGCCATTGATAAAGGCTGGATGTGTGTCCAGATTCTATATATGCGTCAGGGTAAAATGATTGAACGTCACGTATCAACCTTCCCGTTTTACGGTGAGGCGTACAGTGATTTCATGTCCTATGTAACACAGTATTACAGCGATAATCCGGCATTGCCACAAGAAATTTTGTTGCCGGAAATGCCCAAGGATCTTGCAACAGATAACGAAAGTTTGGATACAGTATCTGATGCTGAGGGATCGGTGCCTGCCGCAGTTACGGTAGAATTCGAGCAGATGGGACAAGTGGAGCGGAGTAACGCTTCCCAGCCACTGGTTGCTGAGACTCGTGCAGCTTACGGAGGTTCCACAGATGCAGAAGGTGAACAACCTGATAGTATGCAAGAGGATGAATCAATAATGGATACAACTACTTCAACTGAAAAGCTTCCATCAGGACTGGAAGACCCAACTCAGGTTGCTGCTGCTTTACAGGAGTGGTTGGAGATCAAAGTGCTCATTCCGCAACGTGGATTGAAACGCCAGATGATCACGATGGCTGTGGATAACGCACGTGTGGCATTGGAAGAGAAGTTCCGTTTGATTGAGCGAAATGAAGAACGTACATCCAAAGCTGCCGAAGGACTGGGACGTTTTATTGGGTTGGATCAGCTTCACCGTATTGAAGCGTTTGATAACTCGAATATTCAGGGTACAAACCCGGTATCTGCCATGATTGTATTTACCGATGGTAAACCGGATAAGAAGGAATATCGGAAGTACAAGGTCCGTTCGGTTGAAGGGCCGGATGATTATGAAACGATGAGAGAGGTCATCCGTCGCCGTTACGAACGGGTATTAAAAGAAAACCTGACCCAGCCTGACCTGATTGTGGTCGATGGTGGTAAAGGACAGATCTCGGCTGCGGTCGATATTTTGGAAAATGAGCTGGGGCTGTTTATTCCGGTATGTGGTCTGGTGAAGGATGCGAAGCATAAGACTTCGCAGTTGATGATCGGTAATCCACCGGAAGTCATCTCCCTGCCTCGGGATAGTCAGGAATTCTACCTGTTGCAGCGGATACAGGAAGAGGTCCACCGTTTTGCGATCTCGTTCCACCGGGAACAGCGTGGCAAATCGATGGTGACATCACGTTTGGATGCCATTCCGGGTATTGGAGAAAAGCGGCGTAAGTTGTTGTTGAAGCATTTTGGCTCTTTGCGCAAAATAAAAGAGGCCAGCGTTGAAGACTTCCGGCCTCTATCTATTGGTGACAAACTGGCAAATCAGATTATTGCAGCACTTCGTGATGAGGAGTCGTAACATACGGCTTCTCTTTTTGTTTTGGATTGAATTTGTAGACCACATATCCAACGATGGCCGGCAGTACAATCCAGAAGAGTCCGGCAGCCATATTCAGGGCATCGCCCATAAAGACCAAGCTGAGTCCCATCAGCAAGCTGTCGAAGATCACATGGGCAAATACAACGGCAATGAAGCCGTGACGCAGCATAATCAGACTGAACAGCAATCCAATCACCAACAGCTCAATGGGACGGGTGATTACTGGATAGATCGGATACAATGTGTGTCCAAGTGCCCAAATGATGGTTGGGATCAAACAGGCAATAAACGTGTTACGCACAATCTTTTGCATCATGCGAATGCCGAACAGTCGATAAACAGTTTCTTCACCAATACCGGCCATCCAGGCCATGATCGGGAAGAGCCAGGCATAGGTCATATTAAATGTAGATTGATCTGCTGACGTTGTTGACCATGTGCCAATGCTTCGCTCCAGAATGAAGAACAGGATGGATTGCACACCCAGTAGAATGAATGCCCACAGATAACCAGCATACATACTGTGAAGTACATATTTTCCATATCCGGGTTCTTTCGCACGAGGCCATGGGTTCAGACCTATTTTACGCCACATGCCGTCACCGGCAACAAGGGACAGATAGATGGTTGCACTCATGACGAGCGTAATTCCCGCCTGCATTAACATCAGGAACGCTAACATGAAGCTGGAGAGCCCTTGTGCCTGAAAGAGTGGAATCATGTTCAGCGTACCAATTACCGAAGCTGCGAAATACACCAGCGAGAGAATGATCCCGCGTTTGAAAGACGTATGTGCTCGGGTCAGAATGCTATAGATGATTGCCAGCACGCCCAGAACAAAGGTCAGGAATGCATAGCCGCCATAGGTCATCCAATTAGCTTGGCGCGTTTGATCTTTCACATAATCGGTATGGGATTCAGGGACAGAGAATCCAGGATCGAAGGATCGTACCGCACCCTCTTCAAACGTAAAATTCAATTCAAGCTTAGAGTCTCCAATGGCTTTTTCAGAATCCACATACTTCAGTCCCGCTTCACCATCGCGAGTCTCCAGTTGAAGTGCCGGCACTTCATAACCGAATTCGGTCAGAACGCCAGCCGCGAGCTGTTGTTTCTCGTCCAGAGATATATTGCCTTCAGCAAGTACTTGCGATGTGGTCACTCGTCCACTAACCTGCTCCGCCTCAATGGCGGTATAGAGTGAAGAAGGCAGTTCCCGTTTGAAGCCGACGACTTTTCCTGTTTTCATATGTACGTCAACATTAAGATATCCGCCTTTGTGTTGATCAGGCAAACGAACGCGGAATACATCGTAAGGATAGCTTGTTTCCCATTTCTGGTTATAGGTATCAAGTTGTTTGGTTTTGGCCATATACCCGTAGATATCCGAATGTGTCTGGTAGGTGACCAGGGTTTTTGCATCATCATTTGGCAGTGTATAGTCATTCACAGAAGCTGCGAATAATCGTGCGGATTGCTTCGCCTGCTCCTTGGTTATGAAGGACGTGGATGAAATTTCTGTCGTTTGCGATGAGGTAGCAGGAAAGATCTGAAATACAAAAAATAGAATCAGGCCAATCGCCGCAAGCAACCCCAGCCGCTTGAAGTTAGCCTTGAGTTGCAAAGGCTGCCCTAAGGGATTCATGTAATGGTGTTCCTCCTTTATTGATAGAGGTAGTTCAAAAAGTCCGCTTTTGATTACGAAGGTTGCCTAACGGCATCATCAGCATCGAATATGGAATTCAGCCGAAATGTCCGTTGCTCACGTAGCTCGATCTACGCTCCGCTACTCCATATCTATCTTCATCCCATCTTCTTGGTACTGAAAACCGCCCTTTTTGAACACGCACTAATATGGATATTAAAGTTAACATAGCACAGGCCAAGCACCGAATGCCAATGATGTAACGAAAACAGGTGTAAATCCTTGAAAATGAATGAAAAGGACCGAAAGAATCTGATCCATCCGTCGCCATATCTGAGTTCTTCCCTTTTTGGCTGAATTCGATCCGATTTACACAAAAAACGTTTTGTCTACAAACGTCGCAGCGCTTATAATTTTGAAACAAATGTGCAATGATTCGCATGTCTTTCGCCCAACAAGGGAACGAATAGGATATATTCCAACTTCATTATATATGTCGTTTTAATCTGAATCATACTTGTTTAACGTTTGGCAACAGCATTTCAAATGAAGAACGCTCCACGGGTGTGGAGTTATTTTCATTTTAGAAGAGGTGGAAGATACTCAAGTGAAACTGAATGTGCAATGGATGCGATTATCGCCACCCCGTATTCTTGTGTTAGGGTTTGCTGGCATCATATTGGTAGGCACAATGTTGTTAATGCTTCCGGCATCCAACCGTAACGGAGACAGTCTTGCATTTATTGATGCGCTCTTTACAGCAACTTCGGCTGTTTGTGTCACTGGTTTGGTTGTGGTGGATACAGGGACTCATTTCTCGGTGCTGGGTCAGGTTGTAATCGCGATTCTGATTCAGATTGGCGGACTGGGCTTCATGACAATGTCCACATTGGTTGCCATTGCGTTCAAACGGCGGATTTCGCTTAGAGAACGGTTGATTCTACAGGAAGCGATGAATCAGAGCACGATGGAGGGCATCGTCCGGCTGATCCGTAAAGTTGTGATCTACTCACTCATTATCGAAGGCATATGTGGCACACTGTTTGCCATTCGCTGGTCGTTCGACATGCCGATTGGACAGGCGATCTATTATGGCTATTGGCATGCGATCTCCATGTTCAACAATGCGGGCTTTGATATGTTTGGGGATTTTCGCAGTCTGACCGGTTATGTGTATGACCCGTTGGTTAATTTTACAGCAATGTTCCTGATTGTCTCTGGTGGTATCGGTTTTGTGGTGTTGTCAGACCTGGTGGATTACCGCAAAACGCGGAAGCTGTCTCTGCACTCCAAAGTTGTACTGTTAATGACTGGATTGTTAATTGTGTTTGGTGCACTTGTCATTTTCGTATTTGAATTCAGCAATCCACGGACACTGGGTGGCCTGAACTGGGGTGGCAAAATTCTCGGTTCATTCTTCCAGTCCGTTACGCCGCGAACAGCAGGAGCCAATACGGTAGATATTGCCGGGCTGAGACAGGCAACACAGTTCTTTATGATCATTCTGATGTTCATTGGTGCTTCGCCGGGTTCTACCGGAGGCGGGATCAAAACAACGACATTTATGATTATGGCTGGAGCGGTCATCGCCATGATGCGTGGACGTGAAGATATCGTGTTTTTCCGCTATCGGCTTGTACAGGAACGGATTTTCAAGGCGCTTACCATTACATTGCTGGCGCTTTTGTTCATCATAGCTGTAACGATGGCACTGAGTACCACAGAAGACGCCAGTTTTATGATGATCTTATTTGAAACGACATCGGCCTTTGGTACTGTAGGATTATCGCTTGGACTAACGCTGAAGTTGACTACATTGGGCAAACTCTTGATTTGTTTTACGATGTTTGCTGGAAGGCTTGGACCGATTACATTAGCGTATGCACTTGGGCAGAAAAAGGGTAAAGAGTTATACAGGTATCCGGAAGGCAAAATGATTATTGGATAAATCTATTTTTAGTGAGTTTTGAAATTGATTTGGATAAGGGGTTCGTGAAGAACAATGAAAACACAGCAGTTTGCGGTGATTGGGCTTGGGCGATTTGGCTCCAGTCTGGCACAGGAATTAATGGAACTCGGCTACGAGGTGCTCGGGATCGATAAAAATGAAGAAGTCGTCGAAGACATTAGTGAATTGGTCACCCATGCCGTTGTAGCCGATGCCACAGATGAGGAAGTGCTACGCTCCCTGGGTATTCGAAATTTTGACTGCTGTATCGTTGCTATCGGGGATGATATTCAGACGAGCATTCTCACCGCGATTCTGTTAAAAGAGCTGGGCGTCAAGACGGTTGTGGCCAAGGCCATATCCGTCCTTCACGGACGCGCATTGGATAAACTGGGGATTGATCGTGTCGTTTATCCTGAGCGGGATATGGGCATTCGGGTTGCCCACCAGCTGGTTACCCCGAACTTGCTGGATTACATTGAATTATCCAATGATTACAGTATTGTCGAGATGAAGGTTCCCGCCTGTCTGCACAACAAAACCCTTTCCACCCTGAATGCACGTGTACGTTTTGGTTGCAGCATTGTAGCGTTACAGAAGGAAGCTGGGGTCATTATCGCTCCGACGGCACTGGATTCGCTTCAAATGGGGGATATCATGGTCATTATTGGTAATAATGCAGATATCGACCGATTTGAAGAAGAGGTTATCAGCCAAGAGAGCTGATAATTATCATGAGTTAAATATGGAAGCCAGGCGTTAGAACCTGGCTGATTCAGATCAAGGCAAAGGCGTCGTAGCCCTCCGTGAGGGCAATGGCGCCTTTGCTGTAAAGAGTGCAGCAGTCTCCTTGACCCATTGTCTGGAGGTCTCGCTGAGGTCCTCTTTTTCCCCATAGATCATACAAGTTGTTCTGCGGGTCTGCTGTAATTGAGGCAAATGAACAGAAACAAGATCATTGTCCGCGAGCAATTGTGGACGAAGATATGACTTGGGCAATAGAGCAGCAGCTTTGGCGGAAGGCAGAAGTCGGATGATCGCTTCGAAGGAATCAATCTCCATGCGAATATCCGGCATCACGGCACAGCGCTGGAAGAGATCGTCCGTTAATTTGCGATACCAGGTGCCTTTGGAGAACGTGATCATCGGCAGATCCTGCAAATGCTCCATCCCAGCTTCCTTACCGGACAAGGGGTGTGTAAGCGGCACAACCAGTTCCAGGTGATCGTCAAAGAGCGGCACACAGTTAAGCCCCACTTCGCTGATGGAGGAGGCGACAATGCCCACATCGGCTTTTTTGTCACGCACAAACGACACAATCTCATGTGTTTTACCCGTCAACAGTTTCAGTTCGGCATTTGGATGTTTCTCCATAAAGGCATTGACGAGAGGTGGTAACGTAGTTTGAAGCGTCGTCAGACTGGCTCCAAGTGTAATGGTGCTTTGTTCTTCGTCTTTATACTGGGCCAGCATGGTGAGGAACTTCTGTTGTTGCTGCTTCTGTTCTACAGCGTAGGTATAGGTGAACTGGCCCACACTGGTTAACTCCAGCCGTTTGCCACGGCGGTGGAACAGGGCAACTCCGAGTTCATCCTCCAATTTGGCGATTTTGCGTGAGAGTGCGGGTTGGGACAAGTTCAGTAACTTGGATGCACGGTTCAGGCTGGACTGCTCCACGACCGCTGCAAATGCATTTAACTCCTCAAACATGAACAATAACCTCTTTTCCATGAATGTGATTCTTGCCCTTGCTCAATCGTTTTCCATGTTGTATAGCCTGTAAACCCAATGTTTCACTGCTTATACCTATAGGTTATAACATTTAATAATTATATTGCAATTCCCTTATAAGAAAAAAAGGAGTAACATGAACCGTGACACAAGTTGTTCACACCTGGGGAAAACGGAACAATTTGTCGAACCTTTTCATGGAAAAGGATTCGTGTCATGATAAGTGAAATCATTTATGAAAACGTTGTATTTAGCGAAAGGGGATCGACATTTTATGAAAGGGTTTTACTCCAGAAAGCTGCACTCCTTGCTTGGCGTCATTCCGCTCAGTTTGTTTTTTGTTGAGCATTTGGTGACGAACTTCACGGCAGTTGAAGGCGGCAAAGAAGCTTTTTACGGTGCCGTTGCATTTCTGAACGGTTTGCCTCTTGTTATTGTAATTGAGGCATTACTTATCTGGCTGCCGTTGTTCTATCACGGTGTTTATGGTCTTTACATTGCCTATCAGGCCAAGCCTAACGTTGGGCGTTACGGTAATGAGCGCAACTGGCGCTACACGTTACAGAGGGTAAGCGGTATTATTACGTTTGTATTCGTCATCTGGCACGTATGGGAGACGCGAGTACAGATTGCGCTGGGTAATGTATCCCATGAAGAGATTGGCGGCGTCATACATGATGCGGTGACGAATCCGATAACCTTTGCGATATATATGATCAGTGTGGTTGCGGCGTCATATCACTTTGCCAATGGTCTGTGGTCGTTCCTTGTTAGCTGGGGAATTACGGTTGGTCCGCGTGCGCAACGTGTATCCTCTTACGTATGTATGAGCTTGTTCGCTATTGTTTCCATCATGTTTATTGCTTCACTATTTGCTTTCCGGAGCATTGATTTCCAAACAGCTACTTCGATGATTGACGCAGTAAAAACAGTTCTAATTTAAGCATTTAGCGTATAAATGCTGACTTATAAGGGAGTGAACAGCAATGGCATCAACGAATGTAATTATTGTGGGCGGCGGTCTCGCGGGATTGATGGCGGCGATCAAATCGGCTGAAGCCGGAGTCCATGTTCATTTATTTTCACTGGTTCCTGTTAAACGATCCCACTCTGTATGCGCACAAGGCGGCATTAACGGAGCGGTAAATACCAAGGGTGAGGGTGACTCCCCATGGGTACACTTTGATGATACGGTATACGGCGGTGACTTCCTTGCGAACCAACCTCCTGTTAAAGCGATGTGCGAAGCAGCACCTGGCATCATTCACTTGATGGACCGTATGGGCGTAATGTTCAACCGGACACCGGAAGGTTTGCTTGATTTCCGTCGTTTCGGGGGAACGAAGCATCACCGTACGGCATTTGCAGGAGCGACAACAGGACAACAATTGCTCTATGCATTAGACGAGCAGGTACGTCGCTGGGAAGCAGCTGGCCTGGTTACGAAATATGAGAACTGGGAGTTCCTGCAGGCGGTTTTGGATGATGAAGGCGTTTGTCGCGGAATCGTAGCCCAAGATCTGAAAACGATGAAGGTACAGACCTTCCCGGCAGAAGCGGTTATTCTGGCGAGTGGTGGTCCGGGGATCATCTTCGGTAAAACGACCAACTCTGTAATTAACACAGGTACAGCAGCAAGTGCGGTGTATCAGCAAGGTGTAAATTACGCAAACGGGGAATTCATTCAGATTCACCCAACAGCCATTCCAGGGGATGACAAGCTACGTCTCATGTCTGAATCCGCGCGTGGTGAAGGTGGACGGATCTGGACGTACAAAGACGGAAAACCTTGGTACTTCCTTGAAGAAAAATATCCATCCTACGGTAACCTGGTTCCACGTGATATCGCGACTCGTGAAATCTTCAGCGTCTGCGTAGATATGGGTCTGGGTGTGAACGGCGAGAACATGGTTTATCTCGACCTGTCGCACAAAGATCCGAAGGAACTGGATGTTAAACTCGGCGGAATCATTGAGATCTATGAGAAGTTCATGGGTGATGACCCGCGTAAAATCCCAATGAAAATCTTCCCGGCAGTCCATTATTCCATGGGCGGCATGTGGGTAGATTACAATCAAATGACTAACATTCCTGGGCTGTTCGCAGCTGGTGAATGTGAATATCAATACCATGGTGCGAACCGTCTGGGTGCAAACTCATTGGTATCTGCGATCTATGGTGGTATGGTGGCTGGACCAAAAGCGGCTGAATATATCAAAGGACTTAAAAAATCGTCCGCTGATATCCCATCTTCCGTATTTGAGAAACACACCAAACAACAAAGCGACAAGTACGAAGGCATCTTGAAAATGCAGGGCACGGAAAATGCCTATGTCATTCATAAAGAGCTTGGCGAGTGGATGACAGCCAACATGACGGTTGTGCGTTACAACGACAAGCTTGAAGCCACGATTGGCAAGATCAAGGAATTGAAAGAGCGTTATGGCAAAATCAACATGTATGACAGCTCCGGTTGGAATAACCCAAGCGCAGCATTCACTCGCCAACTGTGGAACATGATTGAACTGGCAGAAGCAATGACTCTCGGTGCTCTACTCCGTAACGAAAGCCGCGGCGCGCATTACAAACCGGAATTTACGGAACGTAATGACGAAGAGTTCCTGAAAACGACTATCGCAAGCTGGTCGAAGGAAGGCCCGAAAATCTCGTACGAGCCAGTAGACGTATCCCTGATCCCACCACGTATCCGGGATTACTCCAAGGATTAAGAAGTACCACACTATTCATGCAATGAATAGTTAAACACCTGAACGGAGAGGCAGGAGAACTTTGAAGAAGCAGAGCTTCTTCAAAGTTACTGCCATCAAAGTGAAGGAAAGACCCAGAAGAAGCAAAGCCCTAGCGATGCTTCAGAACTTCAATACTGCCCATCCAGCATGAATGGAGTGCAGTTTCCAGCAAAGTGACCCAGTGCACGACGTAGCGGAGGAAGCGGAAATGCCCAGAAGAAGCAAAGCGCCTTAGCGATGCTTCAGAACTTCAATACTGCCCATCCAGCATGAATGGAGTGCAGTTTCCAGCAAAGTGACCCTGCGTGCACGACGTAGCGGAGGAAGCGGAAATGCCCAGAAGAAGCAAAGCGCCTAGCGATGCTTCAGCACTTCAATACTGCCATCCAGCATGAATGGAGTGCAGTTTTCCAGCAAAGTGACTCTGCGTGCACAACGTAGCGGAGGAAGTGGAATTGACCTGAAGAAGCGAAGCGTCCGCCTTTGATACCCCATTTTATTCAATAGAGATCCATTCAGTAAAATGGGGGAGCAACAGCGGTCGGAAGGTCATTCCACTGACGGAGCGCCACCCGTGCACCAAAAGAGTAACTTTGCGCATCAGCAACACCAATCATCGTCACCAGAGGAGGGGACTACGATATGGCGGAACAAGCTACAGCCAACAAAACCGTCAAGTTTATCATCACCCGTCAGGATAGCCCGGAGTCATCTTCGTACAACGAAGAATTTGAGCTTCCGTACCGTCCCAACATGAATGTGATCAGCGCCCTGATGGAGATTCAGCGGAACCCCGTCAATACAGATGGCAAATCCATTGCTCCCGTTTGCTGGGATTCCAATTGTCTCGAAGAAGTCTGCGGTGCCTGCTCCATGGTCATCAACGGCAAGCCACGTCAAGCATGTGCAGCCCTGATCGACAAGCTCGAACAGCCCGTTCGTATCGAACCGATGAAGACATTCCCAGTGGTTCGTGACTTGGTCATCGACCGTAGCCGGATGTTTAGCGCCCTGAAACGCGTAAAAGCATGGATTCCGATCGATGGTACCTATGACCTCGGTCCAGGTCCACGGATGCCTGAGAAGAAGCGTCAGTGGGCATATGAGCTGTCCAAATGCATGACATGTGGTGTATGTCTGGAAGCATGTCCGAACGTCAATGAGAAAACAGACTTTATCGGTCCAGCAGCACTGTCCCAAGTGCGCCTGTTCAACGCTCACCCAACAGGGGAGATGAACGCCGACGATCGTCTGGAAGCGTTGATGGAAGACGGAGGCATTGAGGGCTGTGGTAACTCACAGAACTGTGTGCAATCCTGTCCAAAAGGCATTCCACTGACAACCTCCATTGCCGAAATGAACAAACAAACGACCAAGCATATGTTCAAACGCTGGTTGGGTGTATAATCTCGTCATAAAATGTGCAGAAGTGTAATCTGCAACTTAGAAGAAGTCGTGATCCCGTGCAGCAACATGCCGGAGATCCCGGCTTCTTTTTGTAATGAAGCAGAGGAACCGGGCTACCCATGCAGAATATGATATACTAAGCGGATGGATTAAGAGCGTAGAAGGAGGGGGAGATATGGCAGAGACACCGCGTCAGGGCAGCAACAACTCGCCGTCCCAGCGCTCGCACAAAGCACCAGGTGCAGAAGAGTCTGTGTTTCCTGGGGAAGAAAAGGATCATGATCCCTCTCGCCGAAGTTTCTTATTGCGCATGGTTTTGATGACAGCGGGTGCTAGTCTGCTTACAGGAGGTTATGCCTGGTTATGGGAACCGCGTCGTCTGGAGATCAAGCAAGTGGCGCTGAAACTTCCGAAGTTTCCAAAGGCATTTGACGGTTTGCGTGTCGTTCAGTTCAGCGATGCCCATCTTGGTTTTCATACCGGGGTGAAAGAGCTGAAGAAGCTGGCAGCAACGATTGAGGAGCAGCAACCGGACTTGATTTGTTTTACCGGAGACATCGTCGAGAGGGAAGCAGAGCCGATGCGAGAATGTATTCCGGTACTCGCCTCCATGCAAGCAAAGTATGGCAAATTTGCTGTTTTGGGGAATCATGATTATCGGGGCGGGCAGCAGAATGAAGTGACAACCATGTTCCGTGAAGCTGGATTCACTTTGTTACGGAACGAACATGTGGTGATTGAACAAGGGGGCGAACGTCTGGCCATAGCTGGTCTGGATGACGCACTTACAGGCAGGCCTGATCCTGCTGAAGCCATCAAGGGATTGGATCACGATGTGTGGAAATTGTTACTTATGCATGAACCGGATTATGCCGACATTGCCACTCCCTATGGTTTCGGATTACAACTTTCCGGTCATAGCCATGGTGGACAGGTACGTTTTCCCTGGATTGGGGCACTGACAACTCCGCGAGGTTCACACAAGTATGTTCAAGGGTTGTATTACACGGATGTCCAGGGGGTATATTACACCACCCAGACACAGATGCCGGTGTATGTGAATCGTGGTTTTGGCATGACTCAACTGCCCATTCGTTTTCTGTGCAGACCAGAATTAACGGTTTTTGAGCTTAAAGGATCAACCACATAAAAGAATATAAGATGAATATAAAACATAAAGGATTCAACATGAATGGAGGTTATCCAGATGGAAAGAATTGCGATTGTATCCGACATTCATGGCAACATGACTGCCTGGGAAGCAGTGTTAAAAGATATCCGAAGTCGTGGCGTAGAGCGAATCTTTTGTCTTGGTGACCTCGTGGGCAAGGGGCCAGAACCGGTACAGGTTGTGGATCAGGTGAGAGCGACGTGCGAACTTGTTATCCGTGGCAATTGGGATGAACTGGTTGCGGTTAACCAGGACAACGAGAACTTTACGTGGCAAGCAGAACGGTTGGGTGAGGAACGATTGGCGTACTTGGCGGGCCTACCCTTCAGTCATCAATTTCAACTGAGCGGTCGCACCATCCGTCTGGTCCATGCTTCACCTCAAAGTGTATACCATCGTGTACAGCCGTGGGACGCGATGGAAAAGAGGTTGGCAATGTTTGATCCTCCGGCTGATGAGCCTGAGCAAGGTATTGCAGATGTTGTAGGTTATGGGGATGTGCATAACGCATACTTGCAGTATATGAACGGCAAGTTACTGTTTAATGCAGGCAGTGTTGGTAATCCACTCGATCTTCCCCAAGCTTCCTACTGTATTCTGGAGGGTGAAGACAGCAACGATAACAACACCCCGTTCAATGTTCAATTTGTGAGGGTGCCTTATGATATTGAGCGAGAAGTACAGGTTGCACAGTCGGCGAATGTTCCTGCATTGGATTTCTATATTCGTGAGATTCGTACGGGTATCTATCGCGGGCTGCAGGAGTAGTCAGTATCTGGGCCTTTTAGCATGAGGAATTGAATGATGCAATATATTAATACTAAAATGCGAATACTAAAGTTCGTGGATCAGTTCAAATGGTATTACGCCGGATCATCATCAGAGCATGCTTGTCTTACCGGACTAGAGCCCGTTTAGGCAAAAGGAGCGATTGTCATGCTTACCCGAAAAATGCTGGTTCAAGGTCTGCCGGCTTTGTGGACAGAGCGGCTTGTCCTGCGATCATTACGTCAAAGTGATTACAGCACATTATCGGAACTCTTTTCCGATCCTCAAGTCATAAGATATGTTAATAGGGGAAGCCAGCCCACGCCAATCAGGGCGAGACGGTTATTGAACCAGATACGGAGCAGCAGCGCCAAGCTGGATTCGTTACATTATGGGATCTGCTGGAGAGGCAAGGAACAGGTGATTGGGATCACCTCATTCCAGCACTGGAATGATCAGAATGGTACCGCACAGATTGGTTATATCCTTAACAGGTCCTGTTGGGGCATGGGGGTGGCTACCGAGGCGGTACAGCGGCTGTTGCAGTTTGGATTTGACGATCTTCATTTGTGGAGGGTGGAAGCACGTTGTTATGAGGCCAATGTATCTTCACAACGGGTGTTAAGCAAAATAGGGATGTCCTATGAGCGGAGTCTTCCCTCGTTTGTACTGCATGATGAGGATGACGAGGGATCTGAATCCCTGATGGATGTCAAAGTGTACAGTATGTACCGGGAACAATACGCCCGCCCGCTTAAGGAAAAAGATCTGCAAACCCTGGTATCTGACAAGCCGCAATGACATAGAGTAAGAGTAGTCAAACGTGAATGAATCGAACTTCAATCATTTGTTACACAATTGAAATATAGCTGCAATTGAACTCTAACAGACAGGGGGTAAACTTATCTCATGACCCCCTTTTTGATAATAGATAATGCTGTTGGGACCCGCGCGAGCGGGTTCATTTTTTTTGTCCATATAAGTTAACTGTGGGGGATTTACACTGGCCACTCCGATGACAGAATAACCTTCTGATCGCTGTTATCCCCAGATTTTTTGATTCCCTTTTGAAAAGGGAAAATCCGTTGATAGCGTATGCTTCCGATGCAGCTTTCTTTCAGAAAGCTTTTAGGCGACCGCTTCGCTTCTTCTGGTTTTTTCTGTCCTCTCCGTTATCGTGCAAAATATAGTTGTATCTCTTTATATAGGACACTACAAAGCCCCCCCACGGCGTAAACAAGCACGCTGTGGGGGGCTTTGTGTTTGCTCTATTTTACAGTGATACAATCTGCATCTGTTTCTGCTTGAAGTATACCCAGTCGGTGAATCCGATCTCCTTGAGACGTGTACGAACGTCATCCAGCTCGTCTGCCACCCGCTGTGGTTTATGAGCGTCCGATCCAAATGTCACCTTCACTCCATAATGCTGGGCGCGTTCGAGAATGGCATCCGAGGGATACCAGCCACCGCTGAGTTTGGTTTTGCCAGATGTGTTAATTTCAATCGCTACGTTGGATTCTGCAATGACCTGCAACGTTTCATCAATGGCCTGATCAGCGATAATTTCGGAGAAAGGTGGATAGTTTCCTTTCATCGCATCAATGTGTCCAAGAATCTGGAATATACCGCTGCGAGCCGATTCCCGGATTAATGAATAATAGCTCTCTTTCACTTCAACTTTGCGAGCATTACTTAGGCCATTCCACCGGGTTTTGTTGAAGATGCTTACATCCTCGGTATGATGAACTGAACCAATAATATAGTCAAAAGGATACTGTCCCAGCGTGGTACGATACAATTCCGCATGAGTAGGGAAGTAGTCGGATTCAATGCCAAGCAGCACATCGATTTTACCAGCGTATTCTTCTTTCAGAGCAAGGACTTCTTCCACATAATGCTGTAATTCCGACTTACCCATTGCGATCCGGGGAAATGCCTGCTCAAGCTCACTGCCAAAGTATGGCGTATGATCCGAGATACCGATGGCCTGAAGTCCTGCCTTAATACCTGCATCTATATAATCGCGGATGTTGCCGTCTGCGTGACCACAACGAAAATGATGTGTATGAAGATCAAATTTCATATGGAATCCTTCCTTTCTCATGGCTCATTGTCATTCTGAACTGATGAATTGGGTTTCCGGCATACCTTTGAGATCGCTTATGAATTGCTGCATCGCTGAGTTAAGGTATCGACTGGACTTATAGATGACACCGACAGGGTGACTGACCTCCAGCTCACTTAAGGGTATCATTCGCAATGTACCTTGACGCAACTCATGCGCAACAGATTGTTTGGAGATGACAGCTGCCCCGAGATCAATCTCGACCATCCGTTTCACTTCTTCGCTGCTCGACAACTCCATTACAATATTAGGTTCAATATTATGTTTCTTGAAGATCGTTTCCGTAAACCTTCGTCCTACGGTATCAGGGGACAGCAGAATCAATGGTGTACTCCGGAGTACATCGACTGCAGCATGTTTTTTCTTCGCCAGCGGATGGGAAGGAGATACCACGAGTTCAAATGTGTCATAGTACAGCACAGATGTATTCAGGTTGGGATTACGCTCCGTGAGATAACCGATACCAATATCAACCAGACCATTTTCGACCTGGGTATAGATCTGTGATGAGGGAAGGGATTGGATACTGGTTTTGATCAACGGGAATTGATCTTGGAAATAGGATAACACCCTTGGCAAGATCTGAATAGCAATGGAAGTTGTTGTGCCTAATACGATACGTCCCTGAGGCGTTTCATCGAGATCGGACAATTTTTGTTTTAACTCATCAACGATGTCGAGCATCCGTTCAGCGTGCTCCAGGAATACCTGTCCACGGTCTGTCAGGGTAACGGGTTGGTTCCGATCCACAAGAACGGTGCTGAATTCGTCCTCCAGACTTTTGATCTGGGCCGAGACGGCAGGCTGGGTAAGGTTCAGAAGTTCTCCCGCCTTGCGGAAGCTCATCGTTTTGGAAATGGTAATTAGTGTCTCCAGTTGGCTTATGTTCATAGGTGACCTCCTTGCAGGCAAAATTTCTTGATTATGTAGTGTTTGGTTCGATGTAATCCCGTAACTAGTTATTGTTCCGTTATCTTAAATTATAGGTGATTCAGGACAGCAGAGCAATGAAGGTAATTATCAGGATCAAAAGTAGTTCAAGAGACTGTGAAAAAAACGCGAATACAAGAATTTGATTTTTTTTACAGTTGTGAGAAGCAGTAATAAAGTCCTAAATGCCTTTTGCCACGCACAATGAACGAAAAGCTTTCTTCAAAAGAAGTGAAAAGCGCTGTTTATTCGCTAGAATCAGCTATAAACATTTGCCCCACGGATGACGATAAATTATAGTACACATGGTTTAACGAATTCTTAATGAATTCTTGTACGTGATAAAGTATAATAAATTTAATGAATATGGGACTTTTGGTGTGTGACCAATAACCCAGTGCGAGGGGGACATAGACAGTGAAAGCGGAAGTGATTAATCCTTTCCTGGAATCGGCACGGAACGTATTTGAACAGCTCATCCAGGTTTCGCCTTCCACCGGGAGTCTTGGCGTGAAAAATGTAGAGTACATTGCAGACCATGTCTGGATCGTGATCGGAATGACCGGACAACTTAGCGGAAACATTGTATTTGGAATTAATGAACAAGTTGCATTGAAAATTGTATCTGCGATGATGGGCGGTTTTGTCATTACAGAAATGGATGAAATGAGCAAAAGTGCGATTTCCGAACTGGGTAATATGATCAGTGGTAACGCCAGCACTATCCTGTCAAACCAGGGTGTTGTGGTCGATATTACACCTCCACAAGTGATGAAGTCCGAACATCTGACTACATTTAGTGCAACGAAAGCACTGAGCATTCCTTTGCTGATGGACGGCATTGGTGAGATGGATATTCAGGTCATGATCTCGTAGAATAGAACCATACGCCTCAAAAGGCAATATGTGTTCAATACGGGAGGACATCACGGATGCTGAAAGATCAGGTAGTGTTTATCACAGGTGCATCGAGTGGTATCGGTGCGCTGTGTGCGCAGATGCTGATAGAAGAAGGAGCCATCCCAATTCTGGCTGCCCGTTCACGGGACAAGCTGGAAGAGATTGGTGCCTCGCTGAAAGGGCCGCATGAATTACTCACGCTTGATGTTACGGATAGTGAGCAGGTTCAGGCAGCTGTGGATGCGATATTGCATAAATACGGACGAATCGACATTTTGCTGAACAATGCAGGTTACGGGAAATTCGCAGCGATGACAGAGATGTCTGTACAGGAATTCGATGAGATGATGGACGTTAATTACATGGGCATTGTCCGCTGTACCAAAGCAGTGCTTCCACAAATGCTGGAACGTGGCAAAGGTCAGATTGTGAACGTGGCCTCCATGGCTGGCAAAATTGGTACAGCCAAATCCGCTTCCTATACAGCTACGAAACATGCTGTCCTCGGATTTAGTAATGCGCTGCGTCAAGAGCTTCGCAAGACTGGCGTCCTGGTGACAACGATTAATCCGGGTCCGATTGATACACCATTTTTCCATCGGGCTGACCCTTCTGGCAATTATGTGAATAATGTACGCTGGATGATGTTGAAACCGGAAGACGTTGCGGGTCATATGATTCGGGCGATGAAAAAGCGCAAGGAAGAAGTGAATCTGCCAAGACTTGCTTCTGCTGGCATATGGTTGTACCAGCTATTTCCTCGTCTTGCAGATCGATTGTCGCACGGTGTAATGAATCAGAAGTAAATGTGATACGAGGCATCATATACGGAATGAAAGAAAGGCTCCGCCGAGGGGCTTTTCTTTTTTTTGGCGTGTATACATACAATTCTGGAATAAGATTTGGTACACAGGCTTTTTTCGCATATAATGAAAGGTAATGTGATGACAGGCTTCGGTTTTATATCCGTACAAGCAAGGCTAACATCAAAATGAATAAATTAAAAGGATGGACATACATGACGAATCAAACATTTGCTTCAATTGGCGTGGAACAGGATCTGGAGGCCGTTTTGGCGAAACATGGCATTAACGAACCTTCACCTGTACAGGCTCAGACGATCCCGGTTATTTTGGAAGGACGAGATGTCGTATCCAAATCCCAGACGGGAACAGGAAAAACGCTGGCATATCTGCTGCCACTGTTACAATCCATCAAAATGGATATCAAAGGTACGCAGAAACTCATTATTGCACCTACGCAAGAGCTGGCGATGCAAATTGTACGTGAAGCGCAGCGTTATGCGGAAGAACGTAAGATTGGCGTATTGGGTCTAATTGGAGGTGCAGCGGCTAAACGTCAGATCGAGAAGCTGCGTGAGCATCCACAATTGGTTGTGGGTACACCGGGACGACTGAAGGAATTGATTACACTCAAAAAACTGAAAATGCACAACGTTTCCACGATCGTTATCGATGAAGCAGACCAAGTGTTCCAACTTGGCGGCGTAAGTGACGTGAACTTTGTACTTAAGAGCGCATTGCGGGACCGTCAGCTGATCTTCCTGTCAGCAACCATTGATGAGCATACAGCTGGACTCGCAAAGCGTGAGATGAAAGAGCCTGTTCAGATCGGAATTGAACCGGATCGAGCTACGGCTGCGGGCCTTGAGCATTATTATTTTGTAGAAGAAAACCGTAACAAAATTGACATGCTGCGTCGTCTGGTTAGACAGTACAATCCGGATCGGGCAATCGTATTTGTGAATGCAACCGAAGATATCGGTGAAGTTGAAGCAAAAATGAATCATCTGGGCTTGTCCGCTGCTGCGCTGTATGGAGATGCTGACAAAGTGACCCGCAGTAACGTATTGTCTGCCTTCCGTAATGGCAAACTTCAGTTGCTGATTGCCAGCGAAGTGGCTGCCAGAGGACTGGATATCGAAGGTTTGCCAATGGTCATTAACTATGACCCTGCCTTTGACTCGGAGCACTATGTTCACCGTGCAGGTCGTACAGGCCGGATGGGACGCTCGGGTATCGTTTTGTCCATTGTGGATGAAACACAGATCTTTATTATGCGTAAATTCGCACGCGAACTCGGAATCGAACTGTCAGAACGTGTACTCTTTGGCGGTAAAGTATTGGAGGCTGACCCGCGTCCGGACACGCGGCCTGAGGGACATTCGTTCTCGAGAAAACCAGGACAATCCAGAGATCGCAAACCAGGTCAGGGCAATCGTAATGGGGGAACCAGAGCTACAATCTCCAATTCGCGTCCAGTGGGTAGCAAACCAACGGTTAATACAGGCCGCACGGAGCGCGACCAGGATCGTAAAAACAAAGGAGCACCCAAGTGGAGTAAAGATAAAACGCCACGCTCCGAAGAATAGAATCTGACGAAAGGGGTGCAGGGATAGATGGAAAACGTTCAATCGCCTGTTCTGCAAATCAGCGGGTTAAGCGGAGGTTATAGTGCCAAACGGCCCGTCCTTCACGGCATCGATCTGGAAGTTGGACGTGGAGAGATGGTCGGACTAATCGGCTTAAACGGTGCTGGCAAAAGCACAACCATGAAACACATCCTCGGCTTGATGACCCCTCAACAGGGCGAAGTGCGAGTGATGGGCAAGAAGCGGGACGAGGATGCGCAGATCTACCAATCGGCTATGGCATTTGTACCGGAATCACCCGAACTGTATGATGAGATGACGGTGATGGAGCACCTGGAGTTTACGGCAAGAGCGTACAATGTGTCGGAGGCTGATTTCAAACAACGTACGGAGAAACTGCTGGAACTGTTCCGTATGAATGAGAAAAGTACAAGTCTGTCGACTCACCTGTCCAAGGGGATGAGACAAAAGGTCATGATCATGTGTGCTTTTGTGGCAGGACCACCACTGTACATCATTGATGAGCCTTTCCTGGGACTGGACCCGCTGGGTATTCGCTCTTTGCTTGATTTTATGCTGGAGATGAAAGCTTCGGGATCATCCATCCTGCTCAGTTCACACATTCTGTCCACGATTGAAAATTACTGTGACCGTTTTATCGTTCTGCACCGTGGGCAGGTTATTGCTCAAGGTACGCTGAATGAACTGCGCTCCCAATTCGGGGAATCCGATGCCACGCTGGAGCACATGTTCTATTCCCTCGTACAAGGCAGGGATTGAGCATGGATCTCAAGCTGCTATGGAAGCAAAGACGCACAGGATTCTGGAATGGAATTCTTCCTTATCTGGGTTATGTGATCCAGAGCGGTGTAGCTATGGTTTTTTTATTTCTCGTCATTGCGTTCTCCGCCTGGTATACATCGTTTGTCCAGAACATTCCGGCGGAATTTCCGATTCGCTGGGTTGCATTGCTGCTGCTGGCACCACTAGTGCTGTTTAGCAGTTATCGTACATATCTGCTTCCGGCAGATATTGTGTTCCTGCGACCACAGGAATATCGGATGCAGGAATATTTGAAGAACAGCTTTGCCCGGGGCATCATCTATAAAACTCTCGGCTTGCTGCTTGTATTTGTTACACTGTGGCCGCTCTATGTCAGAGCAGATCTGGATGCACGGCCATTTGGCTGGTTCATTGTGTTCCTGCTGCTGTGGAAAGGGTTGTCCAGTTATGGAGCATGGCAAGAGCTAAGAATGGTTCAGGTTGGGGCAGCAAGAGGATATCGTCTCTTGCGATGGGCTCTGGCAGTGCTGGCGGTTAGCGCTTGGCTGTGGCAACCTCCGCAGCGCAGCGTCTGGTTCCTGCTGTTGCTGGCTGTTGTCTACATCGTCGCCCTGCGTATACCGGTGAAACATCGTGTAGCGTGGGAACGACTGATTCAGGTAGAGCAGGGTCAGGCTGGCAGGGTTATGCGGACGCTTGGCTGGTTTGTGGATGTACCTTCATCCGGACAGAAAGTAAGTTCGCGTCGCTGGCTTAGCAGATTGGGGAGTGGTCTTCCCTGGAATGCAGGTAAAGCTTACCGTTACTTGATAACCAAAACGTTTGTTCGAACCGAAGTGTTCTCAATCGTGTTACGCCTAGTTGTTCTGGGCATGTTACTATCCTGGTGGACAGCAGGCAGCTACTTTGGTGTCGGGGTGTATCTGTTCTTCCTGTTGCTTGCAGGTGTTCAGTTAGGTGCACTGCGTCGCAGTCATAGTGAATCGTTCTGGATTATGATCTATCCAATCTCGGGTGAGAGTCGTCGTTCTCAGGTGTTGGGATTCATATTCCATCTACATGCACTGGCTGCATTGCTCATGTGGTTGCCTATGCTGGCTGCCGGAGCAAGCGGACTGACTGTCACCGGAGTAGCACTTATTTTGGGTATACTGGTGATTGTGATCATGCGGCGTTCGCAAGGTAACAAGTGGTTGAAGGAAGAAGAGGACGAGTAAACGATCGGACACCTGACCAACTCGGATTATTACATTGGGTTCATCAGTGAGAGGTACAAAAGATAACAAAAGAAGGGTATGCCGGGCTGTATCCCGGTATACCCTTCTTTGTGCTGTAATGGAATCTTGCAATCAGATCACTTGATTCTCGCGCAAGTGTGTATTGATACTAACAGAGGAACGATTTAGTGATGATCACGAGCAAGATGAACAGAACGAGAATGGCACCTGTGTTTGTAAATCCTCCGCCGTAACCGCCGCATCCATAACCGCCTCTTGTATCTTCAACTCCAGACATGGTCATTCCCCTTTCAAGTGGTTGTTTGGCACGCCCTTGCGTACATCGTATATTATGTGCCATGGGGGTAGGCTGATTGGGCCGATGCCCGGTAAAGCCAGAAATTAAAGCTTTTGGGCTGATAAAACACAAAAGAACCCTTTGTATATTCAGTGACATGAAGCGTCGCCGTTATACAAAGGGTTCTTATAACATTCAGGGTTCAGGTATGATTTAACTCGTCCGCAGATCCTGAACTCCACGATAGATGGTTTCATACAGATCTTCCAACCCGGATTCTTCAATACAGGAGAAGGCGATTCGCAGATCCGATTCACCCAGCGCGATTGTACCCACACCATATTTGTGCAGCAAATGGCTTCGAAGTTCTTCAGCGCCAACTTCTTTCAGCTTCAGGCACATGAAGTAACCGGAGTTGAACGGATAATAGTCCCATGCATCTCCATACTTGCCGCTATCGAGAATGGTTTTTACCTTATTGGCACGGCCTTTCATAATCTCGAACTTCTCCTGTTTCTGTGCTTCAAATTCCGGTGCTTTGAGCGCATCCAGTACAAAAGTCTGGGAAGGATGCGGGCCACTGGAGATCGTTGCCCGGATAATACCGAGTGTTTTTTGTTCCAATGCATGCAGAACGGCTGCATCTTCATGGGCATACGTAATGAATCCAACGCGGAAGCCCCATACGAATTCTTCCTTGGTTGCACCATCCACTTTTACGGTCAACACACGTGGATGAATGTTGGCAAGTTTGCCAAACAGGGATTCATGAATGGAATCTTCGAAGAACAGTCCAAAGTAGGCATCATCTGTTACAGCAACCACGTTAACGCCGGCTTCAGCTGCCTGAAGAATCGTGTTCACAATGGCATCTGCTTCTTCGGCTCCAGGCGTATAACCTGTAGGGTTATTCGGGAAGTTGAGCAGAACGATGGCTTTACCTTTGTCCTTTTGATCAAGCAAAGCCTGAAGCAGACCATCACTGTTGAAGTTCAACTGATCATCGAACAGGGGATAATGAACCAACTGGCCATGACGACGAATTCCGAAGGTCAGCTCGTAATTTTCCCAGTTTTTATCTGGATATATGACAGCGTCCCCTTCATCGGCGAACAGGTCGGCTACGATACTAAGTCCATGGGTTAATGCATTGGTTACAATCGGATTGCCAAACGTTTTGCCTTCCAGAGAAGGTGTTTCCTTCAGCATCTTGTCTCTCCAAACGGTCCGCAATTCAGGTTTGCCTGCAGGTGGAGCGTAAGGATACAGATCCTTTGGTTGGAATGCAGACAGCTTCTCCTGAATAACCTGAAGATGCATCGGCACACCACCCTCCAGGGCGATACCAATCGTGGCATTATGGGTCTTGGCCAAGCTTGCTGCTTCAGCAGATTGACTCAAAATCCCCTCTTTAGGAAAATAAATTTCTTTGCCAAGCTGTGACAGCATGGAGTAGACGTGACTGCTGCCTGTCTGAATACTTTCGTTCAACTGTTCAGCCAGTGGATTCATTCTTTTCATCCTTCCAAGTCTTTGTGATTCAACTGCCTAACATTATATCACCTTGACATGCCCCCGTCACGGAAATTACGCAATATGACAGTTATATCACTTTACCGCGTTGTTGCAGAGGGTTTTCGGGTGGGTTATCGTTGTATTCGACCTTGGAGTAATCCTCAAGAAATGAAACTTATTGCTGATGAAATGGACAGTATTTCCGCATCATTTCAGCAGTTTCGGCATCTCTTCCTTCATTGCGCTGTTCCAGTTCACCACGGATATGATCGAATCGTTCACTCGAGAGGTTTTGTCCAAATTTAAACTTGGCACTGATCCTTTCAGGACTAATTCGGACTACGGCTACAGCTTTGAGGTTTCCTGTGTAACGCGAGTCAGTAGCGTCAATGGGTACATATCCGCCTTGCGGCTGGAGTTTCTCCATGAATCGTTGCAGTACCTTACCTTTGATGTCCAGATCTTTAACCGGTTCAGCCTGACCAAAGGCCATAACACTTTTGAAGAAAGAAGTCGCTGGACAAGCAAGCTCAGGATCACTGAAATAAGATGGAATCAGGGAGAACTCTTCAGCTACTGTGAAACTGACCGACGAATCCTGTTTGATCTGTTTCATCTTCTCGCCAGCCAGACTGCCGTGAAAATAAAAGCAACCGTCCATATATACGAAATTCAGCGGTGTAACCCGTGGTTGTCCGTCCGGACTGACCGTTCCCAGAAACCCGAAGGAGCACTGATCCAGAAATGCGGTAATTTCCTGTTCTTCATCTACTGTGAATTCTTTCCGTCTCATGTGTATTCCCCCATCATTGAATGTATAATAGAACGCCATATCTTATGGATAACCATAGTTCATACATTGACAATGAAATAGATCCAATTTACATTCACTTTAGTAGGCCAATTAGTCGGGGATCACAGATGAATACAAATGAAGAGAGGTGCATGATGGAATTGTGGCTGCCGATGGATACCTATGAACTTCAGCATCGATACAAGTATGAGGCCTTGTACCATGCGTTACGTGATGCCATTCATGCAGGCACATTGGTGGGAGGCACGCGGCTTCCTTCCACCCGTGAGCTGGCAAAGCAATATGAGATGTCACGTGGTTCGGTAGCTCAGGTATATGACATGTTGCTTGCGGATGGTTATGTCCATGCACATCGGGGAAGAGGTACATTTGTCACCGAAACATTATCCACTCAGGAAAATGAAAAACAGGAAGCCGTTCTCAAGTTGTCTCCCTGGGGCGAACGAGTACAGATGTTGAATACGCAACATGAAATCCTGCGGACTCAGATGTCTTCACCGAAGGCGTCCGTCATTAATTTTCAAATGCAGCGCATGCCTGCAGAACATTTCCCGTTAGGGGAGTGGAAGAGTGCACTCGCTGCGGTTCATCGCAGTGGTTGGCGAGAATCGAGCGGTGTAGCAGGTGATCCGGAGCTGCGTGAGGCCATCGCCTCCCATCTCAGATGGACACGTGGTATTCAGGCTGAACCCTCTCAGATTGTATTGTTCAGTGGTTCAATGCAAGGCATCACCTTACTATCCCAGCTGTTGATCACAGAGGGGGCAGCAGTTGTATTAGAGAATCCGGGGTATCCGGGCATCGCTCATGCCGTCAAGTCCTGTGGTGGGCATATCATCCCGGCAGAGCTGGATGCCGCAGGCATTATTCCTCAGCCTTGGGGGGCACAGACGTTATTTGTCACCCCTACCCGGCAGTTTCCAACAGGGGCCGTGCTGGGATTGGACAGAAGACGTGCCTTGCTTGCGTGGGCCTCAAAGCGGAATGCGGTCATCATTGAAGATGATTACGACAGTGAATTCCGATGGGGTGGAAGACCAATTGAACCCCTCAAAGTGCTTGATCGTGAACAGCGCGTCATCTACGTTGGTTCATTCTCACAAACGATGGTTGCTTCGTTTCGACTTGGCTACGCCGTACTGCCACCTGGTCTGGTAGAACCTCTGCTTGCCGCCAAGGCGTTGTATGAACCGGTACCTCCGGCGCTGTTAGAGCAGCGCGCACTGGCAAAATTTATGACCAGAGGAGGTTACCTGAGGCACTTACGACGGTTAACCCGGTTATATGGGGAACGGCATGATTTTTTTGTCCGCGAGATGGAACTACAGTTGCCGGAGGCATTCACAATGCAGCTTGGTGATGCAGGACTGCATATCTACGCTACCTGGAATGGCGATGTGGACAGTTATCAGCGATTTAAAAAGCTTGCTCAGGAGGATGGCATATTGTTCCGTGATGCAGAGCGATATCGGTTGACTTCAGGTCATCCGGCGGCCTGTTTTGCTTTTGCACATCTGGAGAAAGAAGAGATGACAGAGGGAATCCGGCGAATGCGGCTAGCCTGGGAGAAGTGCACATTTTCGTTTCGGTGAATTCCGCTGTATAATGGGATAAGACATTTCGCTCCTGTAGGGGCAGAGATTATATATGAGCAAGTTGGATTGAATCATGCAAGATACTGAAATACATATGGCCTGGATTGAAGAAGTGAGATTCAGATCAGAATGATGCCATATGCAGAGAGATTAACTATCAAGGGGGAGTGGCGACATGCTGCAGGCATCGCCGTCATCATTTGTTATTTTGCCCGCTGTCGCCAAAATTGTCTGTGAACCGGGCTGGAAGTGGCAGAAACGGGAAAAACCGATGCAAAACTATGATTTATTTTATGTATGGAGTGGTGAAGGAACGCTTGTACTGAATGACCAGTCGTATGAAGTTGGCAAGGGTAGTTGTTTTTTGTTCAGGCCAGGAGATCATCCTACTGCAACACATAATAAGCAAAAACCGTTGGTACTTACGTATATTCACTTTGATGTGGACGTGCCTGTTGCTGACGTTCCCCAGTCCTATCGCGAGGTACAGGAAACGGTGGAGTTTGAGCACTTGCTGGCACGTTATGTAAGACTGTTCTTATCGGATGTGTACGGACGTGATGAAGAGAGCCGATTGATTCTGAAACAATTGATGATTCATCTGCTGCGCGCCGATACGGAAGAACCTGTGGAGAAAAAGGTGAGCAACCAGTTGTCCGATGTCATCCAGGAGGTCGCCAATTATGTGCGTCAGCATCCCGGGATTACGCATCGGGTGGAAGATCTGGCTGCGCGGGCTGGCTTATCGCCCCGATACTTCTCGATCAAGTTCAAGGAACTGGTGGGATCATCGGTGCAATCTTATATTATCCGCATGCGTATTGAACGGGCGGAACATCTGCTGGTGCATACCGGCATGAATGTGACCGAAGTGGCGGATGCTCTGGGCTACCGGGATATTTTCTTCTTCAGTCGTCAGTTCAAGCAGTATACCGGCAAAAGCCCGTCCGAGATTCGTTAAAATTCTAATGAGAAAAACAGGAAACCGTTTCAAGTCTGGAATGCAAGGGTAATTATCTAGCATTCCAGATGACCAAAAGGGGGAACTTATGATGAACGGAAAACGTCGGGTCCGCAACCGGGGATGCTCTACGAAGGGATGCAATATTTTCCGGAACCGTCTGCGTCGCTTCAAACCGGCAGAGGACTTGCAAGATGTGTGGTTTTGAGGAGAACTCAGCAGACCAATAACGACGGAGCGAAGCTTCGTATTGCATGTATATATGGATGAATATGAATTCATAAAGAGGATGGCGCAATACCTGGTTACAGGTGCTGCGCCATCCTCTTTATTTGCGTATGGACTCATTAGTTCTTCGGTTTTAAACGACCAAGCAATGCTCCCATTTTGACGGAATCGCCTGGCTGTAAGCCCGGGTTTGGTTCGAATGTGCCACTCTGCGTCAGCAGAACAACGGTGGAACCGAATTCAAAATAGGCCAGATCATCGCCTTGTGCCCAGGTACTTATGTCCGTATCAGCATATTGTATGCTACTCACGTTCATCGCACCTACTTTGACAACCGCCACTTCACCGTAATCATGTGCGATATACGTAATGAGTCGTTCGTTTCGACTAAGCACGGATCTCATATGGGTCAGGCCAAAGTCATTCACGGGATAAACTTTGCCTTTGATGTGTTCGCTCTCTATCTTGCGGCCGCTGACAGGTGCATGAATGCGGTGATAGTCGCGAGGGCTGAGATAGAGGACGAACCCGTACCCGTGCTTGTACTTCTCCAGATGGGGAGAATGGTTTAATAATTCAGCAAGTGTATAATTTTGTCCCTTAACATTCAGGAGTGTCCCTGCAGATATTGGACCGGCTGCCGTAATCTTGGCATCTACCGGGCTGATCAGTGCATGCTCTGAAAGTTCCAACGGGCGCATGCCCGGCTTTAATTTGCGGGTAAAGAAATCGTTCAGTGAACGGTATTCCTTCCAGTCTTTCTCGGCCTCCTGAACAGGGATGTCGTAGGTCCGGACAAAATAAGGGATAAATGCCTTACTTCCCCGGCTTTTGGAGAAGGCTCCCACGGTCCGGGAGATCCATTTGCGCGAAGAAAGCTCGGTCATTAATCGCAACAGCGTTTTTGCCATGAATATCCCCCTTAGGGTTAATGCGAACTTCAAGGCCGGCAAGACCGGCCGTTCTGCATAATATTGACACAGAATGCACACGAAATCAATATAGTCTCCTATCGTATGTCTGCGGTTGTCTCGGAATTCTCGAATTCTGTTCCAGCAGCAGACGCCCATAAGCCATCGGTTTGCTGTACGTTGCCTTCCAGTGTTCCGACATTCCCGCCTTGCGAAAACCGTAACGCTGATCCCGTCCATTGCATTCAATAAAATAGATCTGGCCGCTGCGCGTTATCCCGAGATCAAGACCCAGATCAGCCAGATGTGGCAGACTGGCCGCCAGGTTCTGGGCAATTCGAAGTGCAACGAGTCCGATTCTGTATTCCAATTGGGCCAGGTCAAAGCCAGATTCCCCTAATCCAAGGGCCTCTGCGAGCTTCATGACTTTACCGCCCTGGGCGATATTGCTGACAAACGTATGGGCAGGAGCCGCTTTGGCAAACATGCCTGTTATTCCCCAAAGACCATCGCTGCCACGTTGTACAGATACCCGCAAATCTACCGGCCTGCCCTCATAACGTACCAGTGGGATACGCTCTTCAATGAGGTAGGCATGGCGAAAGATCCGCCTTAGGGTGGCGGAAGGAAGCTGTCCTTTGCTCAATCGGAAGGTAGCCCACCCTTTGCGTGCCGCCTTCGTCTCACAGGTTAGTTTCCACTGCCCATCTCGCTCGAAGACTCGCATAATCCCATGACCGATGCTACCGCTGCATGGTTTGATGACGAGGTCATCATATTGTTCCATCATATAGGCCAGAGACTCTGGCGTAGCTTTGACTGCACGGGGCAGGTGTTCTCGCAAGGCGAGGTCCTGATGAAGCATGTCATGAATGTGATCTTTACGGTACCGGTTGCGAACGTTGAATACCTGGATACCCTGCAACATCAGCTTGGTAATCTGATGCTGTTCCGTCCGGCGAAGCTGGAGTGAGCGGTTATGAATGACGGAGGGCAGTGGCATACGCTCGCGAACATATCTGCCTTCTTTTTTAACATAGGCAAGACATGTTTTTTGATCCGAATCGATATCTTCCAGCCTCAAAAAGCAGGGGGTTAATCCATAACTGGCCGCTGCCTGTTCATAATTCGCGAGTGATTCCTGACCGGTCCTTCCGGCCGGTATCCCCCGGTACATGCGTGAATCGAACATAATGCCGATCGTTTCTTGGAGCATGACCGTTCCTCCTTCGATGTTATCGCGACCATGGATCGTCCATTCATGGAATGCCGGCCTGTCACCGCATGGCTCAGACATCGCGATAACGCAGACCGGTGTGTAAGATGCATCGCCAAGCACTAGTGCTTGCTCAAGGCGAGTCTAAAACTCTGAAGGAAGCAGGTTTTGCCGAATCTTCGTTCCAAGCAAGGAGGTTTTCCGCAGGCGTGCCGGGGCACGGCTAGGGAAAGTGACACAGCAGGGGGGCGAAAAGACGGTGAAAGATGCACTTCAGCGAGTTTTCAGACACGACCTAGATATAATATCCTATGACATGACTGGGACGGGGGCGTGGACAGCCGCCTTTCCTCTGCAGCCCTGACACGCCTATTTCCACGAAGATCATCGAACCTTCCTGTCTTGACGCCTGTACATTCGTGCTCTGGAATCCGCAAAAGTCATAAATGAAGTGGCAGATGCCCATATGGAAGCATATGATGCCGGAGACGAACGTTAGAGGAAGGAGCAAGCTGCATGAGTAAAAATGGCAAAAAGAAGGTTCCAACGCCGAAACTGCGGCATGTGAGCCCGAAATACAAAGAATTGGAACTGACTGATCGCCGGGCAGACAAGATGAACTCAGGTTTCACTGTGAATAGGGAAGAACGTTTGAATACGAATAAAAGGGAATCAAGGGCTGTTCAGGAGTCGGAAGAATTCCTATTCGACTCAATGGAGCTACCTGCTTCAACAAACGAGCTGGAAGAGGTGGAGATCGAAGCCGAAATCAAGCCGGAACCCGTAGAGTCTGATAGCAAGGAAATCGAGACAGAAGATAGCTCGGATAAACAAATTCAGGTTAGCAGCGTGGCTCCGCCTGTTCTGGAAGAAGAGGTGGATATCATCAAGCAAGAAACAACAAGCAAGGACCGGCTGCAGATCCTGAACCAGAACCAGATGCCGGGTCATACCGGACATTACATCTACACGGACGACTTGAGTGAATTTGCTGTTACGGAGAGCAAGTTGGCTCCTTTCTCTGTAGATGCCTCCAAGCTGAAACCGGATGCGGTTGGCAGTGAAGCATTGCAGGATTATGCGGTGACCAGCATTCACATTGCAGACGGGGCCATCGTTTCAGCGAAACTTGCGGAAGCGTCTGTATCTGAGGAGCACCTGATTGACGGTTCTGTGTCTGGTCACAAAATACGAAATGCTTCTATTGCCGGTGAGAAAATCAGAGATGGCAGTATTACTTCTCAGAAGCTTGGCAACCAGGCCATCGATTCGGCCAAAATTGCCGACGGTTCTATCAGCACAAGACATCTCAGCCGGATGCTGGTAACGGAAGAATTAATCAAGAATCATGCCGTAACTGGAGACAAGATCGCGATTAGCGGGGTGGATACAAGGCATCTCACGGGAGGAGCTGTGAATACCTCCAAACTGGCTGACGATGCAGTGACTACAACCAAAATTCGTGAAGCTGCTGTCACAGGCAGCAAAATCGAAGAACACTCCATCGAGTCCCACCACATTCAGGCAGGTGCTGTTAAACAGACACATCTGGCAGAAGGGTCTGTCGGTCGTTCCCAACTATTAAGTGGCAGTATTGGAAGTGACCAGATAGAGGATGGATCCATACAAACAAGACATTTAGCTGAGGGTTCACTAACTGGAAGACATCTCCTGGACGGTTCAATCGGATCAAACCAGATTCGCGCTCATTCCGTTGGCAAGGAGCAGATTGGCAATGGAGAAGTGGGCAGTGAGCATTTGACGGAAGGTGCAGTAACCAGTAGCAAACTGGCAGACCAGTCTGTTGGAACAGCAAAATTGCTGGAACAGTCCATTACGGCATCCAAGATCTCTGATCAGAGCGTCATTTCTTCCAAAATTGCGGATGAAGCGGTACAAGGTAAACATCTTGCCAAAGGGTCCATTCGTGCGGAACACATTGCAAATCGGGGAATTACGCCAGTACATGTGGACAATTCCGCAATTCACTCTATTCACATTGCAAGTGGAAGCATCGAGGCAGCTCATCTATCTGCCGGAAGTGTGTCCGGAGACGCTCTTGCAGACGACGTGGTGTGTGAGCGGCATCTTGCAGAGTCGGCCGTGGGTACGTATGAATTGCAGGATGGTGCCGTTACAGACGTTAAACTTGCGGATGGAAGTGTGACAACAGAAAAGCTTGGAACGGCATCGGTGAGTAGCAGAGCGCTTGCCCCGGGAAGTGTTATATCCTCGCATCTTGCGAGTGGTGGAGTCACAGGGACACATCTGGCTCCAGGCAGCGTGGGTTCCGAGGCCCTGAGACCTTATGCAGTGAAATCGGAACATCTGACAGAACACGCCGTAGGTGTACCTCATCTTCAGCCGGGTAGTGTTGAAACGGATGCGATTGCACGGGCCGCGGTCACAACAGACAAATTGGCTATTGATAGTGTAACTTCAGCCCAGCTGGCTGGCGGGTCCATTTTTCCGCCTCATCTAACAGATCATGCGGTTACCTCCCCCAAGCTTTCACCAGAGAGTGTTGCAACAGATAAACTGGCGGATTTTGCTGTCACGTCAGCTAAACTGGCAGACGGCAGCGTGACTTCTTCCAAGATTATGGCAGAGAGTATTAACGCCAAACATATTCCAGCAGGAACCATTCGCGGATATCACCTGAAGCAGCATGCCGTTTCCCTGGAACATTTGTCGGAAGAAATACGCTCGCCCGAGTTATTTGCTGATGGCAGTATTACCGGCAACAAACTTCAGCATGGCTCCATAAGTGCGGACCATTTGACAGCAGACTCGGTATCCGGGACAGAACTGCAACAGGCTGCTGTAGGTAGCGAGCACTTGCAGCCATCCGTTGTACAATCCGTCCATCTGGCTGAAGGCAGCGTGAAATCTGACCATTTGGGGACTCAAGTAGTGAGCTCACAGCATCTGAAGCCAGACATCATTCATGAGGAGCATATTGCTGAACAGGTGGTCACATCGCATCACTTGGCACCTGGATCTGTCGAAACAGACCATCTGGCACCTTTATCCATTACAGCGGCTCACCTTCAGCCAGGTTTGATCAGTGGTTTGCATCTTCAGGCAGAGTCGACAAGTGCTGTTCACCTGCAGCAAGGAGCTGTGCATTCCCGTCATATTCAAGATGGTGAAATTCTTCCTCATCATATCCATGAACGCAGCATCGGAACATCTCATCTGGAAGAAGAAGCGGTAAGTACGATTATTTTGCAGGATGAATCTGTAACACGCTCCAAACTAGCAACGGGTAGTGTGGATGGCAGCAAATTAGCTGCAGGAAGCGTATCGGCTACTCACCTTGCCAATGAAAGTGTGCAAACCCATCATATCCAAGAAGGAGCAATCCTTGCTGATCATATTCAAGAGTGCAGTATTGGCTCAGTTCATTTGGATGAGGAGTCTGTAAGTGCAGTTCATTTGCAAAATGGATCTGTAACAAGTGCCAAACTGGCGGATGGCAGTATCAACGGCAGCAAATTGCTTGAAGGAACCGTATCGGGGGTTCATATTGCGTCCGAAAGTGTGCAAACCGGGCATATTCAGGCAGGGGCCATTCATGCTGACCATATTCTGGAGCGGAGCATCGGCACAACCCATCTGGAGGAGGAAGCAGTAAGTGCGATTCACCTGCAAAATGGGTCTGTCATCAGTGCCAAACTGGCCGACGGCAGTGTAACCGGCAGCAAGTTGATCGAAGATGCAGTGTCGGGAATCCATATCGCTTCTGAAAGTGTGCAATCCCGCCATATCCAGGCAGGAGTAATCCTTGCTGACCATATTCAGGAGCACAGCATTGGCATGCTTCACTTGGAACAGGAAGCAGTAAGTGCCATTCATCTGCAAAATGGATCTGTAACAAGTACCAAGTTGGCCGACGGCAGTGTAACCGGCAGCAAGTTGCTCGAAGGAGCAGTATCAGATATCCACATTGCAGATGATAGTGTGCAATCCAGTAAGATTCAGGCAGGAGCCATTCATGCTGATCATATTCAAGAGCGGAGCATCGGCACAGCACATTTGGAAGAGGAGTCTGTAAGTGCCATTCATTTGCAAAATGGAGCTGTAACGAGTGCCAAACTGGCGGATGGTAGTATAACTGGCAGCAAGTTACTCGAAGGTACGGTATCCGGGATTCATATCGCATCGGAAAGTGTGCAATCCGGGCATATTCAGGCAGGAGCTATTCATGCTGTTCATATTCAGGAGCGAAGCATCGGCACAGCCCATCTGGAGGAGGAAGCCGTAAGTGCGGTTCATCTGCAAAATGGGTCCGTCACAAGTGCCAAATTGGCTGACAGTAGCATTAGCGGCAGCAAATTGCTCGAAGATACTGTATTGGGGAGCCATATCGCGTCGGAAAGTGTGCAAACTCGCCATATCCAGGCAGGAGCGATCCTTGCTGATCATATTCAGGAGCATAGCATTGGTACGTCCCATCTGGAAGAGGAAGTCATAAGTGCGGTTCATCTGCAAAATGGGTCTGTAACGAGTGCCAAACTGGCGGATGGCAGTGTGAGCAGTGACAAACTGCTAGAAGATGCGGTGTCGGATGTCCATATTGCCAATGGAAGTGTGCAATCCCGTCATATCCAAGAGAAAGCCATACATGCTGACCATATTCAAGAGCGAAGCATTGGAATCTCCCACCTCAAAGCCGAATCGGTAAGTTCGATTCATCTGCACAATGGTTCCATAACAAGTGCCAAAATGGCTGACGGCAGTGTAAACGGTAATAAATTGCTTGAAGGTGCGGTATCGGCTATCCACATAGCAGACAAAAGTGTGCAAACTCGTCATATCCAGGATGGAACCATTCTTGCTGATCATATTCAAGAACGCAGTATTCGCACAACTCATCTGGAAGAGGAAGCAGTAAGCGGGGTTCATCTGCAAAATGGGTCCGTCACCAGTGCCAAATTGGCCGATGGCAGCGTGAACGGCAGCAAACTGAGTGAGCAGAGTATTACCTCTAATCATTTGAATGCGGGGATTGTAGGTCCAGCGCATCTGAGCGAAGAGATATGGAATGCGATTCGTCAGTTCAGTGGAGAAACGCTGGAGCAGCTGGCAGCTATCAAAAGACAAGAGGGATTGCTTCAACCAGAAAATGAGGTTGTACAGCAATCACAGCAGGTAATCGTCGAGGCATTACCGAGTGCTGGTCTGGAGCAACAACAAGAGCTGGTATCCCAAACAGATCAGCTTGGCGAACTACCGGCAGCTTTGTTCACAACTGAGCAGGCAGTGCAGGCAGATCAGGAAGATCAGGCTCAGCAACCACAGCTTGAACAGTCACAGGAGATCGCTGGAACTACGGAGTTTATGTTAAGTGAACAATCGATTAAACAGGAGCATCTCTGTGATGATACCGTGGGCAGCAGCCAGTTGCAATCGGGGGCAGTTCAAGCCAAACATCTGGCCTTCCAGCCCGTTCGCAGCGTAAGCAAACAACCGGTTGTACAACAATTCGGAATGGAAGCTTTTGTACTGCCAGAGAGTGAAGTATGCACAGAGGTAACTGTTGTTTTTGAAGAGTCATTTGCTTCAGAACATTATGTGATTGTGGGCATGAGTAATGATCGGGGATTCCAGATTTCCTTGCTCTCGCAGAGTGAGGATGAAGCGGTACTTGAAGTGTCACGTACAGCAGATTGCAAGCATACGTACGGATTGTTGTCATGGATTGCTGCGGGACCTTCGCAAGGATAGTGCAGGATTGTATCCGTAATAAACAAATGACAAAAGCGGTGTCCAGAGTTGTCCGGGACACCGCTTTTGATTGATATCAGCTTAATCCGTTCGGACGGTGAGGGGTGTCTGAACGTTTTGTTACCATTAGGATGAGTACATTATAAGTTGAACTACAATAAAATAAGATTTTACAGGCCTACAGCTTGATATGCTTTGGTAATAGCAGTAGCTTCAGCGGAAGTTGCTCCGTACAGATCTTTGGCTGCTTGAATGGTAGCTGTTTTGGCAGCGGCAAATTTGGACGTTGGTGTCAGGTAATTCACCAGTGTGCTGTAGAAAATCTGGATCGCTTTATCCCGACCGATTCCGGTAACAGTCACACCATTATGTGTTCCGCCTTGAGCAGCAAGGAAATAGGCTTTATTGATGATACCACTGTTGATATGGACACCGCCGTTGTCCTGTGAGCCTGTGTAGCGATCGCTGTATTTGTCAGGTTGACCATACAATGTAGGGTTGGAGAGGGAGCGTAGCGCATCTCCTGGAGTGTTAGGTGTGTAGATATCATCACCGAGCAGCCAGTTTTTGCTTTGGATCGTATTACCGAAAATATCGGCAAAGGCTTCATTGAGTGCGCCTGGTTCATTGCGATATTCCAGATTGGCTGTATATTCAATAACACCATGCGTCAATTCATGGCCCACAACATCCAGATCACCAGACAGGGATCGGAACATCGTTCCATCGCCGTCACCAAAGACAATCTGTGCCCCGTTCCAGAAGGCGTTATTGTAATTGGAGCCGTAGTGCACGGTTGATCTGATCAACAATCCGTTACCATTAATACCGTTACGGTTGAATTTGTTTTTGTAGAAATCATACGTAGCAGCGGCATGAGCGTGAGCATCTACACCTGCACGATCAGTCCATACATTATCCGAATCTGTGAGCAAGCTACCAGGCAGTGATGAGCCATTGTTCGCCGTGTACGTTTGGATGCCATTGCCGCGAGTGGTGTCTTTCAGTTGGAAGGTGCTGCCGGATTGGGTGGTTGTCAGGGTTTTGGTATCTCCAAGTACACCTGTACCTGTTCCGGTGGCAAAGTTAATGAGGTCAAACTGGGATACGATACTGCCATCCACTGCGTTAATGAAATATTTGGTCCGTAGAGGGGCAGGTTCGAGTACGTTTACTTCCGTAATGTAAACCAGATACGTCTGACCATCTTCTTCATGATGATAGATGTTCAATTCAGCTTGAGGTGTGATTTCCGCGGCGCCAAGCTCTCCAATCCGGGAGGTTGCTTCTTCGGTTGCAATCTGGATCGCGTCTTCTCCGCTGATCTCGGCTACACCATCATTCGGAATGGCCTGCTCTTCAATCGGTGGAAGATCGCCAAGTGCGGAGCTCACGGCTCCGGTTTTGTCCAGGTGGACCGTCTGTTCTGCACCATAAACCGGGATACCTTTAATATACTGTTTCAGGCGGAAGTGTCTTACGCCAGATGTATCTGTGTTTCTTTTGACAATTTTGAGTTGGGATTTCACATCGGAATTCAGGAGTTGTTCCTGCTGTCCAAGATAATTAAAGATAGTGTCATCTGTTCCACTGTTCAATGGAATACCCTCCTCAGAAGCATAAGGGGCCTGAAGTGGAATGGATTGATCAGACACTGGAGCTGCAGTAGCAGAGGACACGGAAGCGAGCAAAAGAGCTCCTCCAAGAATTGTTGGCATAACTTTGGCAAATTTCATAGTAAACTCTCCCATTCTTAAACTTATTTTTTGTTGGAAAATGTTCATGCCAGTCTCGGTTGGAATTCCGTCTGCAACTTGGGCAGCGCGGAGCGTGGGGCTAGACCTGAAGCGTGGAATGAGACAAGAAACGATTGGAACAAAATCGGCTTGGCCTTAGCTCGGGAAGTGTTAAGCACGACACCAAACAAAAAGGATAACCGTTTATTCAGTTCAACCGAAGGTTGAATCGTCTATTGTGTTCCTCTTTCAGAAAGCCGGGGGTTGTCCAATTGCGCAGGTAGAAGATACGTTCACGGAAAACTGGGGTGTTCAATCCGGGTTTGCGTAAATGACAAAGGCAGTGTGTTCTGAACGGCATCACTCCTCTCAAGAGTAGAATGTATCTGCTTAACAAGATCTGTGAATGAGGTCATAATCTAATCAACCTAAGGTCAATAAATTGATTTAAAAAATATAGAGGAACTTATGTTCACCACAAGGTTATTTTTGTAAATAAAACTGCTTGGAACGTATATTATCACAATGTAAAACTTTGGAAAAGATACAATTTTAGATTTTTGTTAAATTTGTGTCTGAAGTAGGGGAGAGGTAGCGTTTTTCACATATTTTGACGTATTTTGTCTAAAAGCAAGGCCTGTACCCTCGTGTTCACAGGGAGAACCTGCTTAGTGCAAGGACAAACGCCGTTTCCACTGCTCCACGAATACATAGAATAACGTGTACTCCCTTGGCATGCCGATGATCGAATGCGGGAGGTGAAACTGTTGCGCAAAACCCGTACCACAGCACGTTATGCAACCCGAACCAATGTGACACGAAGAAAAACAGTGCTGAAGAAACGAAGATGGAAGTCTGGACACAAAAAGGGTACAAAGGCCTATACGTTCGTTATTCCATCCAAACAGCTGATGTCACAGGCTAAGGATGGAGTAGAGAATGGCGCGGAAAATGGCATGAGTGATGCTCCTTCACACAGGGGGGGTTCTCAGCGACCGATGCTCTCGGTCATTATCCCTGCTATGAATGAGGAGAAAAGGATTGGTGCAGTTGTCCGTGAAGCGCGGCGGATATGCCGTGATGCTGAAGTGCTTGTCGTTGTGAATGGTTCAACAGACGGTACGGCAAACGCAGCCAAACGGGCTGGAGCACGCGTGCTCACGTATGCCGAAGCACTGGGGCATGATGGAGGACGAAAAGTAGGCGCAGCGGAGGCGCGCGGTCAGGTATTGTTATTTACTGATGCAGATATCGCAATTCCCGCAGAGCACCTTGCACCTTACGTGAAGGCTGTGCTGAAGGGAACGGATGTGGCACTTAACGACTACCATGGGCCGGTCACTCATCATCCCGTTCATCCGGTAGTGGAGGCCAAACACATGTTGAACAGCATACTCGCAAGATCCGATCTCCGGGGGGCATCCATGACAGCAATTCCACATGCAATAAGCCGAAAAGGGCTTGAGGTCATGGGGATATCCTCACTGGAAGTTCCGCCACTCGCACAAGCGAAGGCAGTGATCGGCGGACTTCGGGTACGCGCTGTCCATCACGTACCTGTGGGTAGAATGAATGCAGTACGAATCAAGAAGCGAAGCGGACCTGATCCGCTAAGTCAAGTGGTACTGAATGATCATATGGCAGCGATCAAGTGGATTACGGATACGCTCGGTCCCCGCGGAGGTTATACCGATCTGCAACGTGTTCGCAACCTGGCGAGGTAAGCATGTCGCATCGGATGATGCAACATGCTGGAGGTGAGGAAATGAAGGGACGTTCAGGGGTTGCCCGCCGCAAGCGGACAACAAGTAGACAAACGACAGCAGGAAGAACAGTAATGAACAAGCGTCATAGGAACAAGAAACATGTAGATATTCAAAAAAAAAGAAGAAGCCGAGCAAAGTCTGGCCAAGTAGATCTACACTTGATGTGGAAAGCGGGGCAAGTTGCAGGAAGGGAGGCAAAGGCAAACAACACAGTATCAGAAGAACATGCACGTCTCGTATGGAATGCACACGCGGTGAATGTTGCGGAGCTAAGCAACTTCGAGCTAGCTCTGAAGGCAGGTAAGGCATTTATGCAAGGTTATGCTCAGGCCTCGGGGCATTCATTCCAGATCGTGCCTCTACCTCTTCGTCATTCGGCTGTTGCTGTTGTCTGTGCCTGTAATGAGGAACACACACTGGGGCAGGTGTTATTGCAACTAAAGCGGTTGCCTCTGACGGATATTATTGTGGTACTGAATGGAACGACAGATGACAGTTTGAAGCAGGTACTAAGGCAGCCGGGACTTACAGTAATCTATGAACCGGATCGGGCAGGACATGATGTGGGCCGGGCACTTGGAGCCAAGATGACGGATGCGGAGACGGTACTTTTTGTGGATGGGGATATGGTCGTCTCGGCTGAACAGCTTGCACCCTTTCTGTTCGCGGTTGATCGGGGACAGGATGTGGCGTTGAATAATCTGACGTCTTTGCTGCCTGCGTTTGCAGGCCAGGATGAGGTAAGCCGGATCAAAGCATATCTGAACCGGACATTAGGCAGGGCAGATCTTGGTTCCAATTCCATGACAGCCGTGCCTCATGCATTGTCTCGTCGTATGATTCAGACCGTGAAGTCAGCATCACTGGCCGTTCCACCTAAGGCACAAAGTCTAGCTATTCAGCATGGAATGAACGTCTCGGCACCAAGTCAGGTGGATGTTATTCGTTCCAATCGGTTGCGTCCTGGTAACACGGGAAGTGGGAATGATGTCGCCAAATTGATCATCGGAGATCATCTGGAGGCACTGGCTACATTGCTGGGTACAGGTTGGAATCCAGCCCAAGCACATACACTCTCCCGTGTAGAAGTCGCTTACAGGAGGAACGCCTAATGACACTGACGAGTATGATTATCCCAACTTACAATGGGCTGGATCTGATCAGGCCCTGCATCGATGCCATACGTCAATACTCGGGCGATCCTGCGTTATATGAAATTATCGTGGTAGATAACGGTTCGACGGATGGAACGGCTGAATATTGTGCGCTGGAGCGAATTCGATTTGTAAGGTTCCCGGACAATCGGGGGTTTCCGGCAGCGTGTAACGCTGGACTTCGTGCAGCTTGCGGGGATGAGTTGTTGCTGTTGAACAATGATGTTACGGTCACGCCCCGTTGGCTGGAGAACCTGCGAACGGCTCTGTACAGTGACGCAAGTATTGGGATCACGGGTCCTGTTACGAATTATGCAAGCGGCATCCAGCAGATTAAATTGCAGTTTCGGGACATGGAACATTTTCAGGAGTTGGCCAATTCCAATAATGTTGCGGATTCTTCAAGGTGGAGGGAAGTACGCCGGATCGTCGGTCTGTGCATGCTGATGAAACGAGATGTCGTGGAATCAGTTGGGCTGCTTGACGAGGCATATTCTCCGGGACACTATGAGGATGACGATTATTGTTATAGAGCAAGATTGCAGGGATATCGCCTGCTGGTATGTGGAGATGTTCTCGTGCATCATCAGGGAAGTGCCAGCTTCCAGAAGACAGATCCGGTAGCGTGGAAACAGCTGCTTGAGCGTAATCGTTCGATTTTTATGAACAAATGGCATGTCGATCCGCTTGAATATATGGACATATCCGATGAAGGAGGGAACGTGGAATGAAAGGTGTAATTCTTGCCGGCGGAACAGGAACTAGACTGTATCCGCTGACCCGGCTCATTAACAAACATCTGCTTCCAGTCGGTAAACATCCGATGATTATGTATGGCATCGACAGGCTCCGCCAGGCAGGCATTGATGAACTATTGATTGTGATCAACAAACATTCCGCCGGGTTATATACAGAGTATCTTGGTGGCGGAGCAGATCATGGGGTCAAGTTGACTTATCGCATTCAGGAAAAGGCAGGCGGGATTGCGGAAGCATTGGATCTGGCAACTTCTTTTATTCTTCCTGGCGAAAAATTCGTTGTGCTTCTCGGTGATAATCTCTTCAGCGATGATCTGAAGCCTTATGTGGACCGTTACATGCAGCAACCTGCTGGTACAGCGCGAGTTCTACTCAAAGAGGTGGATGATGCACGACGTTACGGGGTGCCTGTTTTTGATCCAAAGCATCCTGAGCGAATCTCGTACATTGAGGAGAAGCCAAGCCAGCCGAAAACCTCTTATTGTGTGACGGGCATATACATGTATGATGATCATGTATTTAACCTGATTCGCAATATTGCGCCGTCTGCGCGCGGAGAACTTGAAATTACGGATGTGAATAATCACTACGCGTCTGCTGGCGGACTGGAATACGACATTTTGCAGAAATACTGGAGTGATGCAGGTACATTTGAATCGCTCCAGGAAGCAGCTGTCCGTATGAAAGGACAATTGCCCTAAAATATATGCGACTGATGCTGCCGCTGTGCGGTGCCCCATGGGAGCAGAACACTCTGCGCCGGAGCTGGAAGGATGCTCCGGCGCTTTGCGCAGCGACAATCCTCGTGCATGCCAAAGGAGGGAATGGCGTGAGAGTAGTGACACGCACCGGGGCCGCTAGGGCCTCCGTGTCGGGTAAACCCCGGGGCATCCACCCGGCCGTATTTATGGGCAGTGGCACTCCGGCAGCAGCAGGTACAGGGTCTGCTGGAGTCAAAGGTGTGAAGTCAGGGAAACGGAGTACCCTGACCAAAGCGGGTACATCTGCCGGCGCATCGCATAAGGCTGCTGCAAGGAAAGCCAGCAGCACAGGCAGTGCTGTTGGCAGAGCAGCAAGAGCCAGCCGCACCGGCAAAGGCAAAGCCGGCCTGCGCCGGGCCACTGCTGGGCGCAGGCCGGCATCAGCGCGGGGCCGGCGTGCCGCTGCTCGCGCCAAGCAGCGCACGGCGATGCGCCGTGCGCCCATGCCAGCACCGCAAGCCAGCACGCCACAGGCGATGCCTGCCAGCGGTGCTGGCCCCGCCCCGCCCGCGCCGCGACACACCCGAAGGGTGTCGCCCCTGCGGGGCGGGGAGGCGCTGCCGGCGCGAAGGGCTTGCCGCCTCCGCCCGCGGAGCACGCAGTGCAGGCGGAGGCCGTGCCCGGCGGCTACGCCGAGGGCTACCGCGACGGCGTATTCGCCGGCGGGGAGGCGCTGGTGGCGCAGCACATCCCGCCGGATCACATTCTGCCTGCCGTGGCGGCGGCAGATCTGATTGCGGCGGGATTCCGCCAATATGCGCCCAGCCTGGCCCGGCTGTCCAGCCCTCATGAGATGGCTGGACACATCACGGCGGCGCTGGATGCGCAGCGCCCCTTGTCTGTCGTTCGCCTCGGAGATGGCGAACTGCTCACGCTGGCAGCCGATACGGTGCTGCCAGGCCACGAAGTGCAGGAGCTGGCACCGTTTCTGCCCTATGCAGGGGTGCCCTGCTCAACCCCCGACATCCGCGCGATGCTTGCGGAAGCCATACAGGCCGCCGACTGGGTTGGCGTGCCGATCTCGCGGGCGCCGACATTCCAGGGGTTGTTATTCCCGGTATTACGCCACTTCGGGATCGACTGGTCCCGGCTGAAATTGACCAGTTCCACGATCAATTACAGTCTGCATCAGTCTGGCCTGGTGTTGCCCTTGATGCAAGGACGGCGGGTTCTGCTCATAGGCAGCCAGGCACCAGAGCTTGCGGCACTGCTGCATAACCGGGGGATTCATGTCACAGGTATCATTGGTTCTGTGGCGGGAGTTATGGATATTCCGAGGGTGATGCAGCAAACCTCAGAACATGCTTTTGATATCGCGTTGGTGGCGGCGGGAATTCCGGCGGTCATTCTGTGTCGGCGAATTGCAGGTGAACTCGGCAAGGTTGCTCTGGACTTTGGACATTTGGCTGACAAACTGGTAACAGGAGAGCTTCAACTCTAGTGGACGTCCGGGGGCTGGTTATGTGCGTGTTAGCCTCACGGACAAGTGGAAATGGAGGGAGCAACATGAGCACACCCGATCAACAGCGCGGGGAAGAACGTCATAGCCGCAGCAACAAGGTTAAGGCTCGAAACGTAGTCCGTCGAAAGGGTCACAGTCATCTGAACATCATTCCAAATATCAGCACTCGCAGTGACAACAGCCGCAGTGAAAACAACAGGAATGGCAGCATAAGCAACGAAAAAAAAGCGGCCCGCCGTGCCACACAACACGATGCCTCGCGATCTGACATGGCAGTCCTGCATGCAGCAGGTCGTCGCTCAATACGGAAATCCAGACGTAAAGGCAAAAGCAGGCGCACACCCAAAGGCGCCAGGCTCTACAAACAGGGGTATACCAGAGGATACAACGAAGGTGTCCGCCAGGGACAGAACTCGTTTGGTCTTGTTTTTGAAGGGGTCAGCATCATTATTCCCACGTACAATCAGCGGGAGTATGTGCTGAAATGTGTGTCCAGTATCGAAAAACATACCCCTGCCCCCTTCGAAATCATTGTTGTGGATAATGCCTCCGAGGATGGAACTGCCGAGGCCATGCTCCGCAAAGGCGGCATGGTGAGGGTGGCTGCCCTGGATAAGAACCGGGGGTTTGCCGGAGGTGTCAATCATGGGCTGATGATGGCGAGAGGACGACATATCATCGTGCTGAACAACGATACGTTGGTTACTCCGGGCTGGCTGGATAACATGATGACTTGTCTTGCCGGTGATCCGAAGATTGGTGTGGTGGGCCCGGTGACCAACTATATTGGCGGGGATCAGCAGATTCAGGTTCCGTACCGTGAGGTAGAAGAGATGTGGTCTTTTGCCGCCACACATAATCGTCCGGATGCAGACAAACATCGAATAACCGATCGCTTGGTCGGATTCTGCTGGCTGTTCTCACGGGAGCTGCTGGAACGGGTAGGTTATCTGGACGAAGGGTACGCGGTGGGCAATTTCGAAGATGATGACTGGATCATCCGGGTGAAGCTGGCAGGATACCAACTTGCGGTAGCCGGGGATGCTTTTATCCACCACTTCGGAAGTGTCAGTATGAAAGCCTTGGGTGAGCAAGACTTTGCTGTAGTGAATAAGGATAACGAGCAGTTTTATAGCCAAAAGTGGGGAGATCCCCATGCGCTGGTTGCCGAAACCTCCCGCTTAGCTAGACAACAAACCTCTGGTACCCCATCCGGTCAACAAGAGGAGGGTGATACCAACCCAATGGATCCGCGTCAGCGAATCTCAACGCAGGGCAGCCAAGATCCGACATTACAGTTCAGACACAGTTATGACTTCTACCCGGAAGGTTCGTTCCTGTCCGATGCCAAAGGAGATGTCTATACTTTAACTGGCGGTCGGCGGCGGAAGCTGAATATCCCTGTACCGCGTGGAATATCACCTGTTCAGGTTGCCAAACCTGACCTGCTCGCCATTCCTGCCGGAGAAGCACTGATATCAGCGGGGGACGTGCAAGGATGGCCGAGGGAATCACAACAGGTGCATACGACAGCGGTTCATGGTTCTCACAATGGCTGGGCAGAAGGAAGTATTGTTGCCGTAGTGGATGCACCCGAGATTCGATATCAGATCAGCGGAGACAAGCGGAGACGATTTGTATCGGTCTATGCGGCAGAACGTTGGGGTGTACATTCTGGTCATATTATCAGCGTGTCTGCGGACCAACTGAATGCGATGGAAGAAGGCTGGCCCATTATCGCCCCACCTCAGCTCTTGAACCCCGATCTGTAATGTCAGGCGATCTGTTTATGCGAATCAGCAGTATGATGCGGAATGGAAAATGTAGCGGTACCCTGTGTAATCGCTCTGATTCATTCCGCATCCGAATATTACATATGAGTTGGTAGCTAGACTACTGAAGCAGTGCGATTCATTCCTGTAAAATAAGCCATCTTTCAAATTTATAATTTAATCTTTCTATTTGGTTATAGGTTTATTCTATTAGCAGATCCATTGACGCAGGAAGGGCACAGGAGTACATTTAGAGCCATAATTCTTATTTAACATATGGGAATTAAAGGTCTAGGGCGTTCATATTCAATCGCACAGATCTTGATCTTAAAACTAATCAGGAGGTATGTCGATGTCATCATCAACCAAAAAAGTCGTGCTGTGGAGCAAAACAGGCTGTCATTTCTGCGGGGAAGTGAAAGCATTTCTGACAGAGCGAAACCAGCCTTTTGAGAACATTGAAGTGCAGGGCAATGACGTGCTGCGTGATGTGCTTGAAGCAAAATATGGCATTCGGCATGTACCCGTTATTGAAGTGGGAGGGGACGGCAAGTTTGAAGCCTTGCTGGAACCTGATCTGGAGAAGCTGGCGGAACTTCTGGCACGAGCGGACGAAGCGGAAGCAGTCTAACGGGAGTGGATATATACCTTTGGAGCAAGCCGTTCCGGTTGCTGCATGATGCAAGATCGCATTTGTACAGCAGCCGGAACGTTCAATAAGTTATAGCTCTCTTGGGATGTAAATGGTCTTATTTACATCTTCAATGTTCATATAGAAAAAATCTATTAGTCACGCTGTTGACCCTTTTACGGGGCAGTGATAAGATTTGTGAAATTAAAACAAACAAAACTCATAGGAATAGTTAACTTTTAAGTTATTTCGCATACGTAATCAGTTCAGTTGGCCCTTGATCATTCTTTTGAAGATTCTAATCCAAGGAAGGCGGAGTGCATATGACAGCGAAACGCAGTTTGAAATTTGGAGCCATTATTCATGGGGTTGGAGGAAGCAACACCACATGGAGACACCCGGAGGTTCTGTCGGATGCCAGCGTTAACTTTGGATTCTACAAACGTCAGGCACTGAAAGCGGAGGAAGGCAAGTTCGATCTGGTCTTTATCGCAGACGGTCTGTATATTACCGAGAAATCCATTCCGCATTTCCTCAATCGCTTCGAACCAATCAGTATCCTCTCCGCTTTGGCTGCCGTTACTTCACATATTGGACTGGTAGGCACCCTCTCGACATCCTATAGTGATCCGTTCACCGTAGCCAGACAGTTCGGTTCCCTCGATCAGATCAGTGATGGCCGTGCAGGCTGGAACGTCGTGACTTCTCCGCTGGAAGGTACAGCGAAGAACTATAGCAAGAGCAGTCACCCTTCGCATCCAGAACGTTATCGCATTGCCGCGGAATATTTACAGGTAACCAAAGGGTTGTGGGACTCTTGGGAAGATGATGCCTTTGTGAGAGACAAAGAGAGCGGTGTCTTCTTCGATCCATCCAAGCTGCACACGCTTAATCATGAAGGAGAGTTTTTCTCCGTACAAGGTCCGCTCAATATTGCCCGTTCACGGCAAGGACAGCCGGTGATTTTCCAGGCAGGTTCATCGGAAGATGGCAAAACGCTGGCGGCGCAAGAAGCGGATGCTGTCTTTACCGGACACGATACGATTGAAGATGCACAGGCATTTTATAAGGATGTGAAAACACGGGCGGCTTCCTATGGACGTTCTTCACAGGATATTGTTATTCTGCCAGGCATCAATCCTATTGTTGGACGGACGGAAGAGGAAGCTGAACAGAAATATCAGGAGATCGCAAGTCTGGTTACCATTGATAAAGCGCTGGATTATCTGGGACGTTTCTTCGAACACCATGATTTCTCCCAATATCCGCTGGATGAACCGTTCCCGGAGCTGAATGGCATTGGAAGCAACAGTTTCCGCAGTGGAACCGACAAGATCAAGAAGGATGCCAAAGAGCAGGGATTGACCTTGCGTGAAGTGGCTCTGCGGGCAGCAACACCGCGTAGCAAATTCCTGGGCACACCGGAGCAGGTTGCTGACAAGATTCAGGAATGGTTCGAGACGGAAGCAGCGGATGGCTTCATTATTGCTTCGGAACTGCCGAGTGGATTGTCTGATTTTGTGGAACTGGTTGTTCCGATTCTGCAAGAACGCGGCCTGTATCGTACGGAATATGAACACGATACATTGCGAGGTAACCTTGGCGTGCAAATTCCCGTTAACCGTTATACGGCTGCCAAGCAACAAGTCGTATCTGATTTGGCATAACGGATAGGGAGCGAACGAGCATCTGATGTTGTCTGGCTGTTTTCTCCAACCGGTAATGAAATCAATTACTACGTTTTGTACTGCTTTAAAACCGACTTAACTCATAGGATATATAGAGTATTGGTGTAAACATCAGTTTAATGACACCTGTATACACAGAGGGGGAAGCGATATGAACAGGTCTATCTCATGGATGAAATATATGGCATTGGCAGCAATATTGGTGATGGTATTGTCCGGTTGCGGAGCGGCGGGAGGCAGCACGAACAGTACGGCACAGGCATCAGGCGGGGGGCAGGCCGGGCAAGCCGAAGGAGGCAACCTGACTTTTGCACTTGCCACTTCACCGGATACGCTGGACCCTCATCGCAGTGGGCTTGCCGTAACGGTGCGTGCCATCCGGACGATCTACGATAATCTGGTCGTGCAGCTGCCTGATGGTTCCATCAAACCTTGGCTTGCCACGGAATGGAGCGTATCCAAAGACGGCAAGAGTTATACGTTCAAGCTGCGTGAAGGTGTGAAGTTCCATGATGGTACACCGTTTAATGCGGAAGCCGTGAAATACAATCTGGACCGGGTGATCGACCCGGCCACCAAAGCTGCCAATTCTCTGGCCTTGATTAGACCGTATAGCTCCTCCGAAGTCATTGATGAATATACCATCAAGGTAAATCTGGAATCACCATCGCAAGCCTTTCTCGGTAACTTGAGCCAGGCACTTCTGGGGATCGTATCCCCTACAGCTGCCCAAAAATATGGTGACCAGCTAGGTAAAAATCCGGTGGGCACAGGTCCGTATACCTTTGTGAAATGGGATGAAAATGCGGATATCGTCGTTGCCAAAAACAAGGATTACAACTGGGGACCTGAGACGGTTGAAAATAAAGCCGCGCCCCATGTGGATACGATCACATTCAAGATTGTACCGGAAGAAGCGACGCGCATCGGAAGTGTACAGAGTAGTCAGGTACTCGCTGCCGAAACGGTTCCACCGCAGAATATCGCTGCATTGAAAAACGATCCGAACCAGCAATTGTTGCAGGCCAACACGGTTGGGTTGCCATATACACTCTTTTTCAATCTGCGCAAAGCGCCTTGGGATGATGTGAAAGTAAGGCAGGCGGTACAATCCGCCGTAGATGTAGAATCGATTGTCAAAACATTGTATCTGGGCAACTACGAACGTGCGTGGTCCGCACTGTCTCCTGGAATCCTTGGTTATGATGCATCGCTGGAAGGAAGCATCAACCCGGACATCAACAAAGCCAATCAGCTGCTCGATGAACAAGGCTGGGTGAAAGGCGCTGATGGAATTCGTGCCAAAGACGGCCAGAAACTGACCCTGCGGTATGTCGATGGTTCGCCCAATCGGGAGAAACGCAATGACATTGCTGCCATTATCCAGCAACAGTTGAAACAGGTTGGCATTGCGGTTGAAGTGGAAATTACAAAAGACGTAGCAACGGTCATCTATCAGAACTGGGATTATGATCTCTATGGAAACAGTCAGGTCAATTCTGACCCAAATGCCTTGTACGCTTTCTACCATACGAGTGCAGAGGGCGAGCGTCCCACATTGTCCGGTTTGTCTGATCCAAAGATCGATGAACTGTTAGAGCAGGGAGCGGTCGAGACGGATCCTGATAAACGTGTTCAGATCTACAATCAAATCCAGCAATACCTGATTGAGCAAGCGGTAATTCTGCCGATCTATGTATTCCCGTATACCGTCGCTGCATCCCAAAAGGTCGAAGGCATCAAGTTTGATTCATTGGGTTATCCACTCTTTAACGACGTCCGCATTCAGCCCTAACAGAGGTTGTTCAAAAAGTCCACTTTTGATTACTAGTCATGCCTAATGGCATGATCAGCATCGAATATGAAATTCAGCCGAAATAAGCGGGGGGCTTACGAAGGATGTTTCCTTCGGAAACATTTCAGTTGCTCACGTAGTTTCCTACGCTCCGCTACTCCATTTCTAGCTTCATTCCATCTTCTCGGTACTGAAAACTGGTCTTTTTGAACACGCACTATAGGAACGGCCAATCCAGATTGAGGAAGGAGATATCCCGGTATGGTTCAAACGATACTGTCACGACTCGCAACATCGCTTCTGGTTATTTTCGGAGCTTCGGTGCTGGTGTACTGCATCATGTATCTTCTGCCGGGTGATCCGGTTCTGCTCATGCTGGACCCGTCCTCGGCTACCCCGGAGATGATCGAGAATCTGCGGGTTCAGCTAGGACTGGATCAACCGTTTTATATCCAGTTTGCGAACTATTTCGGTGATATGCTGCATGGGGATTTCGGCAAATCAATGATCAATTCGGATCCGGTATTGCCCAAAATCCTGGAACATTTTCCAGCCACACTGGCTTTGACCGCACTCAGCTCAATCATTGCCATCACGATTGGAATTACACTTGGTGTATTGTCTGCGATTCATCGCAATGGCGTGATTGATTTCGTTGCCCGGCTCGTTGGACTGTTTGGCATTTCCATGCCAACCTTCTGGACGGGGATATTGCTCATCCTGTTATTTTCAGTACAGCTTGGCTGGTTCCCAGCGATGGGGTCCGACGGGTTCAGCTCACTGGTTCTTCCAGCAGCCACGCTGGGTCTTGTGGGTGCAGGGTTTATCGTACGGATGGTGCGTAACAGCATGCTGGAAGTGATCAATGAACCGTTTATCGTAGCGTTACGGGCCAAAGGACTTTCGGAACGTGCCATCATGTATGGTCATGCACTGCGTAATGCGCTTATTCCTGCAGTAACGGTAATCGGCATGCTGATCGGTGATCTGCTTGCGGGAACCGTTGTGGTGGAGACCGTCTTCTCTAGACAGGGGATCGGCCGAATTATTGCGGATGCGCTAATGGCCAAGGATCTGCCAGTGGTGCAAGGCGTTGTTTTCTTTACATCCATTATCTATGTGGTCTTGAACCTGCTGGTGGATATCTCGTATTCGTACATTGATCCCCGGGTTCGGCGTGCAGTCCGCACATGATGACAGCTGGAACAGTCAGAAGTGTCCTGACGCGGAGTATGAAAGGAGGAGTTGTTGCTCATGAGCATGAAACATTTGGCTGGTGACAAAAAAGCATGGGCCGGCAGTGTAGGACGTATCCATCTGTGGAATCGCCGCCCTTGGCGTTATCGCGTCTCATTCGCGGTATCCCGATTATTCTTTTATGCAGCATTGCTGGTGGTGGTGTTTACCGTGGCATGTGCGATTGTACCGGGCTGGATTGCGCCCTATGATCCAACTCAGATGATGACGGATGCCATTCTGCAGGCTCCTTCTGCTGCGCATCTGTTCGGGACGGACTATTTTGGCAGGGATATCTTCAGTGTAGTTGTGCATGGAAGCAGGGATTCGCTGCTCATTGGATTTGCTTCCGTTCTAGTGGGCGGTATTGTCGGTAGTGCGCTTGGTATTATCTCCGGTTATGCCGGAGGAATTGTTGATACTGTCACGATGCGGGCTGTCGATATTCTGATGGCTGTACCCGGCGTGCTCCTTGCATTGTCTGTTGCAGCTGCTCTTGGGCCAGGACTGATGAACATTGCACTGGCTGTTGCGGTTTCCTCCATTCCGGGCTACGCACGGGTGATGCGTGGGCAGGTCATATCAGTTAAAGGTCTGCCTTTCATTACAGCGACACGTTCACTGGGCGGTTCCAATGCACGTATTTTCTGGAAACATGTACTGCCACATTCGTTGTCACCCTTGCTGGTCATGGCTACGCTGGGCGTAGGGACATCAATCCTGACGGGCTCCGGACTCAGTTTTCTGGGACTTGGGGTGTTGAAGGAAATACCGGATTGGGGCGCATTGCTCTCACAAGGTAGAGGTTATCTGACGGTTGCCTGGTGGATCTGTACGTTCCCGGGTCTGGCGATCACGTTGTTTGTACTGGCGGTTAATCTGATTGGAGACGATATTCGCGATCGGCTGGACCCCAAAGTAAAAGGAGCGGCTTGACCGCTATTCCAAAATATAAGAATTTATAAGTTTCACCCTATCCATTTTTATATTTCACTGCGAAACGGTAGCTGTGCCACCAGAGGACGGCGACAGCCGTTTACGCTTGAGGAGGAGATATTCATGTCACATGTTGTCATTATTGCCGGATCACCTTCCAAACGTTCGCGTTTGACAGGTCTGACGGATTACAGCAGCCAAAAATTAACGGAGGCAGGCATCACTGTTGAAGTTATTCACGTTGTGGATCTGCCCGCTGAGGATCTGGTGCAAGCCCGGTTTGACAGCTCATTCATTCGTGATGCACTTGCTGTCGTGGAAGCGGCGGATGCCGTTATTGTGGCAACACCGGTATACAAGGCATCGTACTCGGGAGTGCTCAAGCTGTTCCTGGATCTGATTCCGCAAGAAGGATTACGGGGTAAGTTGACACTTCCGCTCGTTATCGGTGGCTCTATAGCTCATCTGCTCGCCATTGATTATGCATTGAAACCTGTTCTGGCAGCCCTTGGTGGAAGACATATCTTGGGTGGCGTGTATGCTGTGGATCAGGGAATTGAACGACTGGATGATGGAAAATTTGTACTCTCGGCAGATGTGACTACACGTTTGGATCGCTCGCTGGATGAATTGATATTGACACTGGAAAAGGATGGGATTACGATATCATAAAACCAAGTAAGTGTATTGGATAAATCAATATAAGATCAAACGTCTGCGGACGTGGATACGGAGGCGCTCATGAATATCGAGAATATTGAAGCATTTGTATATATCAATCATTATGGAAGCTTCAATAAGGCTGCCGAAGTACTCTTCTTGTCCCAACCTTCGGTCACAGCTCGCATTCAGTCACTGGAAAGGGAGCTGGGCTGCAAGTTGTTTGATCGGTTTGGCAAACAAATTGTGCTGACAGATGAAGGTCGGAAATTCCTGCCATATGCGCAGCAAGTGCTGCAAGTGATTCAGAAGGGCAAGCAGAAGATTCAGCAACGGCGATCAACACCGGATGCTCTTCGACTTGGTAGTACAGTATCGGTATCCAACTATGTCATTCCCGATTTTTTACCCAAGATCAAGGAAGCTTACCCCGAAATTAATATCAAATTGACGACCGCAACGACGGATCAGCTGATTGCCAAACTGCTTGGTCAGGAGATCGATCTTGCTTTTGTGCGCAAGGTCATGCATCCTGCGATCCGTACGGTTGCTTTTTATGAAGATCCGATTCAGCTCTATGTGTACAAAGGGCATCCATTCATTGAGAGCGGGCATGTCAGCATGGAAGCTATCCGGAATGAGCAACTGGTCTTTTTTGAATGTGGTTCACTGGACTGGCTTCGCATTCACCGGGCTTTCGACTCGCTGGAACATCCGCCGAATATTACATACCATGTCGATAATTCGGAGACGGCGAAGAAACTGGTTATGCAAGGGGCAGGCATTGCCTTTCTCCCGGGACTCACGGTGAAGAAGGAAGTGCAAAATCAGGAGCTGTTCCCCATTCAGGTACATGAGGTAGCAGGTGTATCGTTGCAGATCAGCGTCGTTACTTTAAAAGAAGAATATTCGCCATTGGCAGAGCCCTTCGGGGAACTGCTGCGGAAGTTATAGATTGTTTGTAAGATTCAAGAACAGCGGTTCAGCACAATCAAGGAGGAGAAGGATATGAGTATTCGTGTTGGCATTTTGGATCAGACTCCCATCTATGAAGGGGAAACGGCGGTGGATGCTTTTCGGCATACGATTGAGCTGGCACAGCGGGCAGAGCAGCTTGGATTCCATCGGTTCTGGGTGTCGGAGCACCATGATTCAGGGCATGTTGCAGGTTCCTCCCCGGAAGTACTCATCTCCCACTTGCTTGCGCATACAAAGCGGATTCGGCTGGGGTCTGGCGGAGTAATGCTCCAGCATTATAGTCCATACAAAGTCGCCGAGAATTTCAATATCCTCGCCGCGCTCGGACCAGGAAGAGTTGACCTGGGAATCGGTCGTGCACCAGGCGGGTTACCACGTTCGACACAGGCGTTGCAGGAAGGTATTCAGGAAGCCGCATCTCTCAAAGAGAAAATTGTTCAGGTGAAACGATACATCCACAATGAGCCGCTTGAAGATCAGTCGCATCCACTTGCAGGTCTCAGCGCTTCGCCAGTGTCGGACATTCCAGCGGAGCTGTACGTACTTGGAGCAAGTGTCGATAGTGCGGGCATGGCTGCGGAACTGGGACTCCCATATGTCTTTTCACTGTTCATTAACAGTAATATAGAGGTAGCGCTTCAAGCGATCCGTGTATATCGTGAACAATTCAATCGTTCCCAGGGACGGGAGCCCTACGCTGCACTAGCCATATCGTTAATTGTGGCCGAAAGTGAGGAAGAAGCGGAAGGACTTGCGAGCGAGCATATGCTGGTGAAGATCCATCTGGAGAGTGGTAAGGTGCTGACCGTCGGTTCTGTGGAACAGGCGGAAGAATTCGGGCGTCAATCAAACGAAACCTATCGGATCGAAATTTTGGAGCCAAGTGTGACCCGGGGGACGAAGGAAAGCGTAGGTCAGGCACTGCTGAAGTTCCAGCAGGAGTTTGCTGTGGAAGAGTTCATTGTGACTACAGCTACACGGGACTTTACCAAGCGAATTCGTTCATTCGAATTGTTGCGTGAGATTCTGGCAGAGCAGGGACTAAGTGAATTTGCACTGGAATCCAAGGAACAGGAAGCTGCAATCGGATAGAATTAGGCAGTTAATATAGCAGTGAATATATACGAATGGGAGGCCATGTGATGAAAAGTGATCTGGAACAGCCCAAGCAGCATTCTGAGCAACAAGCACAGGGCCCCGAGCATGAACTTCACGGTGAACGGGCGGAAGAATTTGCGGAACGTTTAATCACCATTCGGCGACATCTGCATCGCAACCCGGAATTGTCCGGCGAGGAAAAGGAGACGACGGCAGCCATTCGCAGTTGGCTGGAAGAGGAAGGCGTCCGTATTGCAGACGAATATGCGCTGCGGACAGGGCTTGTCGCTGAAGTGGGTCAAGGGGACGGTCCTGTTGTCGCCCTAAGAGCAGATATTGATGCGCTGCCCATTCAGGAAGAGACAAAGCTGGAATTTGCCTCCCAGGCAGATGGAAAGATGCACGCATGCGGACATGACGCACACACGGCAATTCTGATTGGTGCTGCACGATTACTGAAACAGCGTGAGTCCATTCTACCGGGAAAAGTACGGTTGATATTCCAGCCATCGGAGGAAAAAGCAACGGGTGCTCGGCAAGTGATCCAGAGCGGCGCATTATCCGATGTTCGGGCCGTATTTGGTTTGCATAACAAGCCTGATCTCCAGGTAGGTACGGTGGGCATTCGGGAAGGCGCATTGATGGCAGCAGCAGACGGTTTTGTTGTCAAAGTGGAAGGTGTAGGCACCCATGCAGCCGTGCCGGAAGCAGGCATTGATCCAATCGTGGTTGCTGCACATATTGTTACGGCACTACAGGCCATTGTGAGCCGCAATGTGGGGGCACAGGAGAGTGCTGTAATCAGTGTCACCAAGCTCCACAGCGGCACAGCCTGGAACGTTATTCCGGATGAAGCGATCCTCGATGGCACAGTGCGTACCTTTGATGAGAAAGTGCGTGCACGGATTCGCGAGCGTTTCAATCAGGTAGTCGCCGGTGTGGCGGCAGCCTATGGCACACGGGCTACGGTTCGCTGGATTCAGGGACCTCCTGCCGTGGTCAACGATGAGTCTCTGGCATCTGCGGCGGAGCAAGTTGCAAGTGAGATTGGATTAAACAGTGTTAGACCGTTACCTTCTCCGGCAGGAGAGGACTTCTCTTTTTATCAAAAAGAAGTTCCCGGCCTGTTCCTCTTCCTGGGCACCTCTGGCCCGCATGAGTGGCATCACCCTGGCTTTGATGTGGATGAACGGGCTCTGTCGCTGGGAGCACATCTTCTGGCTGCACTGGCTGAGAAAGCACTGCACAATGTGCAAGCACATCAAGCGTGATGAGTACAGTGAATCACTGGATCATATCCAGATCGAAACGGTTCCGTTCGACGGCAACCGTTTTTCGTATTCCCTTTTTTAAGTAAGAGCGGGGTAGGAACGACGATTTGTTGAATCTTATCAGATGGTGTAATTATGGCTGGGGCTGGCGCAGAAGCGTCAGCTCTGTTTGGGTTTTCTTACAGGAGGTGCAGCTAAAGGTATTATGAAATTTTATTTTTTTTAAATGGAAATATTTGTTGACGCTCCCCAAAAAGATGTGCTATATTTTTCTCGACCTTTAATCGTAATAATTACTATTAGATAAAAAAGAAGAACAGGAGTAGTCGCTGCGATGAAACAGGAGATCGATTTTATCAAGTTCAGTCCCACTCAAAACATGACGATTCTGGTTAAAACGGATCATGCAGCCGAGCAATACAATCATATTGCAACTCGTCTAATGTCGTATGATAACGTTTACGCTGAACAAGTGGGATTCATTGAACCAACGAGGAGACCGGAAGCTGTGGCCCGTCTGGAAATGGCCGGAGGAGAGTTCTGTGGCAATGCCTGTATGGCACTTGCAGCACACCACGCATCTGAAGCAGAACTGGAACAACAGGAGTTTATGGATATCATGCTGGAGGTTTCCGGAACCGATCAATTGATCATGTGCCATGTGAAGAAACAGCAGAACGAATATGACTGTCAGGTAACCATGCCGATACCAAAGCAGATCGAACAACGAACAATCCGATACGAAGGCATCGAACTCGATATGGTGATCATCCGGTACGCTGAGTTCATCCATATCGTGATCGAAGTCGATGACTTTGACGATACGATGAAGAAGAGGGCACAGACCCTTGCAAGGTTACTGGGACTAACCCTGGGAGATAAGCTGATCGGTATCTTGTTATATCAATCACACTTGGAAGAAATGGCCCCACTCATCTATGTTCCGGAGCTGGATAGTCTGATCTGGGAGAGAGGGTGTGGTTCGGGTACGGCCTCCGTCGGAGCGTATCTCGCATGGAGCCAGCAGGGGCAGATTACGCAGTACATCAAGCAGCCTGGTGGTGCGATCAAAGTGGTAGCCCAGTGGAATGGCGCAGAACTTGGGAGTATTACGATTGAGGGATCTGTTGGCATCGTGGCTCAGGGCAAAGCCTTCATAGATGCTCCAGCAGAATGGAGCGTTGTAAACGCATGAGGTACATGATACATGATCGAGACAACGTATAGGGGGAAAAGAAATGATCACATTGGTCCATTTTCAGACATGTTTGAGTGAATTTGCAGAGAAATTCGATAAGCTCGCGAGCAAGTATGATCATACGATTCAGCATAGTGCAGAGCTGGAGGCTGTGATCAATGACTATTCCCGCTTTGTGACTGATCAGGACAATAAGGCAGCCTGGGAACAGTTGGAGCATTCGGAGCTGGAAGAACTGGATTCGCTTGTATGGCAGTTAAGAAATAAATCCGCCCAGTGTGTGGCGATCATGGAGAAATATCGTGCATTAAAGTTAGAAAACGGGGATGTTCAGATTGCCGATTATTTCAAAAATATAGAAGAGTGTATCGATAAAGAATTCGGCAGCTTCCATGTCACCTCCGATTCCAACGTATTGTTGGTAGGCTCCGGTTCCTTCCCCATGACACCATTACTCATCGCCAAGCGAACAGGTGCACAGGTTGTCGGGATCGATATTGACGAAGAGTCCATTACACTCGGGCGAAAAGTAGTGGAGACACTGGGAACGGACTTGAAGATTCGTTTGGAGTCAACATTGCTTGAGGATCTGGATTATACCAGGGAAGCAACCCATATCATTTTCAGCTCTACGGTGGCCCCTAAATATGAGCTGCTTGATCAACTGCATGCCCTGACGAATGCACAGGTGGTTGTAGCCATGAGATACGGTGATCAGTTGAAGTCCTTGTTCAATTATCCTATGAGAGAGACGGACAGCAGCAAATGGAAGCTGGTGGATACGATCCTGCGCCCGGATGATGTGTTTGATATTGCGTTGTATCAAAAAGCATAGGTATGCAAGTGCATCCAAGTGCGTCCAAATGGATTACAGATTGAACATTGAATTAAGGAGGCTTATATGAGCAATCTTCAGCGAATCCTGATACTCGGAACCGGACCTGCATCCATTCAGCTTGCGGTAACGCTCAAAGATGATCTCAACTGCTGTATAGGCATTGCGGGGAGACAATCGGTTCGTTCAGCATCCGTATTCTCAGCCCTCGAAGAGAGCAATCAACGTATTCAGGTCAGCATTCAAAATGAGAAACATCAATCGCTCGCAGGTGAGTGTTACGTTGATCATGTGTTCAAGGGATATGACACCATTGATGGTGAATGGGATACACTCATTTTGGCGGTTACCACCGATGCGTATATCGATGTACTGGAACAAATGAATGATGAATTCATCAAACAACTGAAATGTATCATTTTGATTTCTCCAACGTTTGGGTCGAATCGACTTGTGACCCATTACATGAGAGAGCGGAATGTGGAGCCGGAAGTGATCAGTTTCTCTACCTACCTTGGAGATACCCGTTGGATGCACGAACATCCGTCAAATCATGTGATTACTACAGGGGTTAAGAAAAAGGTTTATATCGGTTCCACTCTTTACCCGTCTGAACAGGTGAGTAAGCTACGCCAAGGTTATGAGCGTTTGGGTGTTGCGCTGGATGTGATGCGATCCCCACTGGAGGCGGAAACGAGAAATATCTCGTTGTACGTTCATCCACCCTTGTTCATGAATGACTTCTCATTAGAAGCTATCTTTGGAGCTCCAGATACTCAGAAATACGTATACAAGATGTATCCTGAAGGTCCGATTACACAAATTTTGATACGGGAAATGCGGGCACAGTGGCAGGAGATTATGAATATTACGAACCGACTTGATATTCAGGGAGTCAACCTGCTCCAATTCATGACGGATGACAACTATCCGGTTCGATTAGAGAGTATATCACGCCAGGATATCGAGAATTTCAATCAGCTGCAGGTCATTCATCAAGAGTATTTATTATACATACGGTACACCTCATTATTGATTGATCCATTCTCGGAACCCGACTCGGAAGGGAAATATTTCGACTTTTCAGCAGTCCCATTCCGTAAAACGTTCATGAACCGCGAAGGGGAGTTGGATATTCCCCGTATGCCCAAAGAAGATTACTACCGCATCAAAATCATTCAGGGCATTGCCAGACACCTCGATGTGAGCTGTCCAACGATTGATCAATTTATCGCCAGATTTGAAGCGAAGCTTCAGGAAGTGGCTGACGCACACCCGGATCAGCGCTTGTCCAGCGCCTTTTCAATCCAATCCTTTGAAGAGGATATCCGCATGATCTGCACCGGACTTTGAGTAATAGGGTTAATTACATCTCAAATTAATCAAGTTGAACCTGATGTTTACATCATAACGGAGAGTGCAGAACCAATCTGAAGAAGCGAAGCGTTCGCATTTATCACCGGATTTTCTCTTTGGAAAAGAGAATCAAAAAAATCTGGGGATAACAGCGATCGGAAGATGGTACTGCAATCGGAGTGGTCTGATGTAACCTACAAGGTCTGCTTGTAACTTAATCATCAGGAGGAAATGTTGTGAAAAAGCGTCTTACTTTTACATCTATACTATTGCTGGTGTCTGCCATTGCGCTGCTCGCCGGATGCGGACAGAGCACAAAAGAGAAAGAGAGCGCCCAAACGGAGCCTGTTAATAGCCAGGTACAAACAGAACTTATCTATGCTTCTGCCAAAGATATTAATGATATGAACCCACATCTGTATACAGGCTCCATGCCTGCACAAGGAATGGTATATGAGTCTCTGGTGGAAAACACGCCTGACGGAATCAAGCCATTGCTGGCGGAATCATGGGATATTTCCGAGGATGGCAAGACCTATACCTTTCATCTGCGACAAGATGTGAAATTCCATGATGGAGAGCCGTTCAACGCAGAGGCGGTTAAACAAAATATCGATGAAGTACAGGCGAATGCCGAAAAACATGCCTGGATCAAGCTGTCTACCAAAATCACAAGTGTAACGGTTATCGATGAACACACGGTGGAGCTGACGCTGTCGGAAGCCTATTATCCCGCACTGGTGGAATTGTCCATGACAAGACCTTACGTCTTCATATCACCCAAGGATTTCAATGATGGCGGAACCAAAGACGGAGTGAGTGGTTTCCACGGCACAGGACCTTACAAGCTTACAGCTCATAAAGTCGAAGAGAATGCCACGTTTGAAGCCAATGAAGACTATTGGGGTGGTGCACCTGCAATCAAGAAAATCACATCCAAGGTTCTTCCCGCAGGTGAAACGACATTCCTGGCATTGCAAAAAGGAGAGATCAACTTTGTGTTCACCGATGACCGGGGAGCAGATAGTATCGATGTCGAAGCCATGGACCAATTGGCTGAATCCGGTGGTTATCAAGTGGTTCGAAGTGAAGCGATGAATACCAATATGATCGTAGCCAATAGCAGTCGCGAGAATAGTCCAGTTCAGGAAACGGCAGTGCGGGAAGCGTTATGGGTTGGCATTGATCGGGAAACGATCAGTAAAGATATTTTCAACGGAACGCAGACTGTAGCGGACACGCTATTTTCAGCCAATGTCAATTACGCCAAGGTGGATCTTAAGAAACGGGAGTATGATCCGGAATTAGCTAAAAATCTTCTGGACCAAGCAGGCTGGACATTGGCAGACGGTAAAGTGGTGAGAACGAAGAACGGTCAGCCTTTAGCCACGAATCTCTACTATGACAGCAACTCGTCTTCACAGAAAATACAGGCCGAATTGATCCAGTATTCCATGAAAGAATTGGGTGTTCAGCTTGAAATCGTGGGCGAAGAATCCACTTCCATTGCGAATCGGAGAGCCACCGGGGAATATGATCTGCTCTTTAATCAAACCTGGGGACTGGCTTATGATCCACAGAGTACCATTGCTGCATTTACATCAGATTCGGCATACAAGCATACAACAAGCGGAATTGCCCAAGCAGATGAATTGTACAAAAAAATTGATGCGGTTATGTTCTCCACGGATGAGGCTTCACGCCGATCCCTATATGCCGACATTATGAAGATTGTCCATGATGAAGCAGTCTTCATCCCGATTACCAACGGACGTGTTACCGTAGTCGCTCCCGAGAATCTTAATGGAATCTCATTCAAGCAGACCCAATATGAACTACCTTTTGAAAAAATGAATTTTAAATAGAGCGGAGATGGATATGGGAAGTTATATCATCAAAAGGATTCTGTTAGCCATCCCTTTACTGATTATCATTTCATTTATAACGTTCGTTCTGATTAATCTATCTCCCTTGGACCCGGCGGTTGTTGTGTTACAGGCACAGGAAGTTCCGCAGATCACGGATGAACTGATCGCCCAAACGAATAAAGCGTTGGGATTCGATCAGCCGTTCATGATCCAGTATGCGAACTGGATTATGGCTGTTTTGCAGTTGGACTTCGGCAACTCATATGTATCGGGTGAACCCGTGTGGACTTTGATGGGGCCGGCTTTTATGAACACATTGAAGTTAACGCTCGTCTCATCGGTATTTATTATTGCGCTGTCCATTCTGCTCGGAGTGATCTGTGCCATGAGAGAAGGCAAGCTGCTGGATCGATCGGTCAGAGGCGTATCATTTTTCCTTACGGCCATGCCATCCTACTGGCTTGCAGCTATTATGATCTGGTATTTTTCCGTCAAGCTGGATCTGCTGCCTACCAGTGGTATGGACTCGTATCGAAGCTACATTCTTCCGGTGATTGTGATCACGGTGAGTTATACAGGCATTTATTTCCGAACGGTTCGAAGTTCCATGCTGAGCAATATGAATGAGGACTATGTGTTATATGCACGGGCAAGTGGTCTGAGCGAGAAGAAAGTTACCCTGCATATTCTAAGAAATTCATTACAGGTGGCCGTGTCCATCTTTTGCATGGCGATCCCGATCGTGTTGGGCAGTACGGTAGTCATTGAAAATGTATTTGCCTGGCCGGGGCTCGGGAGGCTCAGCGTGAAATCCATTTTAAGCAGGGATTTTCCGATTATTCAGGCGTATGTTCTGATGTTGGCTGTCACCTTTGTGTTGTTTAACACGATATCCGACATCATTAATGCGGCGATGAATCCCCGGTTGAGAAAGGAATTCTGATGCGAATACTGAAAAATCTGAGCAAAGACAAGCTTGCGATGACCTCTTTGGTGGTGATTATCGCTACGCTTATGGCGGGCATTTTGGCTCCGCTTATTGCGCCGCATGATCCTGGACAAGTGAATATGAAGCTTCGATACGCCTCTTCGTCTTGGGAGTATCTATTAGGCAATGATCATCTGGGCAGATGTGTACTATCCCGGCTTATCTATGGTATCCGTCCAAGTGTGTTATGGGTGCTGGTTGCACTCAGTCTATCTGTTCTGATCGGGGCTATTGTTGGATTTGTCGCGGGTTACTTCAAGGGGAAAGTGGATGCATGGATTATGAGAGTCTGTGATATTATGCTGTCTTTTCCCGGATACGTGATGACACTGGCGGTGGTTGGCATTTTGGGTGCAGGACTGGAGAACATTTTGATTGCCTTTGTGTGGATGAAATGGGCCTGGTTTGCCCGCGTTATTCGAACATCTGTGATGCAATTCTCCGATATGGATTATGTGAAATTCGCTAAAGCCTCCGGCATGCCTAATATGAGAATCATAACCAAACATATTGTTCCGGTTACTTTTGCCGATATTGCTGTCATTGCTAGTGGTTCCATGTGTTCGATGATGTTGCAGATCTCCGGCCTTTCCTTTCTGGGGCTTGGCATTCAGGCTCCGCATGCGGAGTGGGGCATGATGCTCAATGAGGCGAAGGAAGTGATGTTCTCCAGACCGGAATTGATGTTGGCACCGGGCCTGGCCATTGTGGTGGTCGTGTCTGCTTTTAATTTTCTATCGGATGCCCTTCAGGTGGCTCTGGACCCCAAATTGATGACCTCTCAAGGTAAGTCTGACAAGTCTTACGAAAGTGAGGTGAGAAAGACCGCTTATGAATATAGTCGAGGTTGAACATTTGAAGGTATGGGATACCAATACAGGCAAAGTGATCATTCATGACAGTTCATTTGAAGTTAAGCAGGGAAGCTGTATGGCCATTGTAGGGGAAAGTGGTAGCGGTAAATCCGTTACGTGCAGAGCTCTCATGCGATTGAACAAGCCATGGATTCGCCAATCGGGCACGATGTTATTCCAGGGCGAAGACCTGAACCGGATTTCGGAACCGGAGATGCGGCGTAAGCGGGGCAAGCATCTATGTATGATTTTGCAGAATGGCATGAGTGCATTTGATCCTTCCTGTGTCATTGGTGTTCATATTCGGGAGACGCTTCAGCAGCATTTTGGCTGGAACACCCGCGAGATTGAATTGAAAATCATCAATGCCATGGAAAGCGTCATGCTCAGACATCCGCGCGAGATTCTGAATCAATATCCACATCAGCTGTCCGGTGGGATGCTGCAACGAATCATGATTGCACTGGCATTGGTGCTGGAGCCTGATCTGATTATTGCGGATGAGCCAACAACGGCACTGGATACGATCTCTCAATATGAAGTGGTGGAGCAATTGATTCAATTACGTGAACGCATGGGCTGTTCCATGATATTCATCTCCCATGATCTCGGCGTTGTCCAGAAGATTGCAGATGACGTGATGGTCATGAAAGACGGCGAGATCGTAGAGCGCGGCAGCATGCATTCTGTTTTGACAGAGCCGAAGCATGCCTATACGCAGTATCTGGTCTCTACCCGACTGGAGCTGAGCAATCATTTTAAGGCGTTGATGCAGGGGGAGTCATAGATGCTAAAGGTGGAAGGTATCGAAAAATCATATAACCAAGGCGGACTGTTCTCCAAGCACAAACAACAAGTTTTGAAACAGGTTACCTTTGAATGCCAGAAGGGCGAGTGTCTCGGTATCATCGGTGAAAGCGGAAGCGGTAAATCTACGTTGGGCCGTCTGATTCTGGGCATTGAACGCCCGGATCGTGGAACGATCTCGCTCGATGGTAAAGACGTACAGGATCGACGTGTACGGATGGGTAACATCAGCGCCGTTTTTCAAAATTATACGTCCTCCATCAATCCATTTCTTACCGTGGAAGCTGCCATTATGGAACCGATGCAAGCACAGCAAAAGCTGCGAAAGGATCAGGGTAACTCAGAGAAGGTGGATCTGTTGCTGAGCCAAGTTGGACTGGACCCTTCCTATAGATCCAAATATCCGCATGAACTATCGGGCGGGGAGGCTCAGAGAGTGTGCATTGCCAGGGCCATCTCCACCGCCCCTAAATGCATCGTGTTTGATGAAGCGATCAGCTCACTGGACGTGTCTGTTCAGATTCAGGTGTTGCAATTGTTGAAAGAGCTGAAAGAAATCTACAAGCTGAGCTATGTCTTTATCACACATGATATACAGGCGGCAGCCTATATCTGCGACAGGGTGATCATTTTCAGAGAGGGACAGGTTGTAGAGATCGTTCCGACCAATCAACTTAAGGGCGTACAGTCCGATTATGCGAAGCGATTATTGAAGCATTTAATTACATTTTAGGAGGAGCCCCATTGTGAGTGGAGCGATGTCTTGGCCTTTTCTACGCTTGTACATACTGGTTCTTCTATATTTCAGTGCCAATGCCATTCTTAACGTGATCATCCCATTACAAGGGAAGTCTTTGGGCGCGAGCGGTACAACAATTGGACTGATTATGGGTGCTTATATGTTCACAACGATGTTCTTCAGACCCTGGGCAGGTCGGATTATTCAAAAGCACGGTCCGATTAAAATATTGCGTCTGATTCTGATTATCAATGGATTTGCGCTGATTTTATATACCTTTACGGGACTCGGCGGTTATTTGGTTGCTCGTATTTTACAAGGTGTATCGACAGCGTTTTTCTCCATGGCTTTGCAGATTGGCATTATTGATGCCCTTCCGGAGAAAGATCGCTCTCAGGGGATTTCGTATTATTCGTTGTTCAGTTATATACCGGGGATCGTGGGGCCTGTTATCGCTTTAGGAATCTGGCAGACGGGTGGCATGGATTACTTTACAGTGGTTCTGATCGGCATTGCCGTCTGTACGGGCGTCTTCGGATATACCGCCAAAATGGAACCAAACAAGGAGAAACCTGCTGAGAATCCATCGGAGCAGAATGTGAGCATGTGGGAATCCTTTGGTCAGTTGGTGAAGAATCCGTATTTATTTCGCTGTAGTGTGTTAATGCTCGCTGCCTCGGTTGTATTTGGCGCGATTACCACCTTTATTCCGCTGTATGCGAGCCAAGTACCAAACGGGAATGCCGGTTTATATCTGATGCTTCAGGCAGGAACGGTAGTGCTGGCTCGAATTATGCTTCGAAAAAAGATTCCTTCCGATGGCAGTTGGCATTCTCCTTTCATGATGGGCACCATGTGTCTGCTCGCCGTAGCTGCGCAATGTGTCAGTTTTGCCGTGACAGGCGGAGTAGTCTTTTTCTATGTGGGCGCTGTATTCATGGGAATCGGTCAGGCGATCCTGTATCCGACACTCACGACCTATTTATCTTTTGTCTTGCCTAAGCTGAACCGGAACGCCCTGATCGGGTTATTTATTGCAATGGCGGATCTGGGCATTTCTCTGGGTGGTGTGATTATGGGACCCGTCGCTGACTTCTCTTCCTATTCATTTATGTACATGATCTGTGCTATCCTAGGAGCGGTAATGATCGTTTTTGCCTATGAACGGCGTAGACCCGTGACAGGTACATCTGTGAATTGACTGCCAGGAGAGAAAGTGGTGACGAACGTTTGAAGGCTTCAATGACGGCAACATCCAATGGAAAATTAAATCCGGTATCCTTTTCGTTTATCCGGTTTTATATGCTGGCCTTTTTATTTTTTGCGGCAAATTCAGCTTTGACGATTATTCTGCCTTTGCGAAGCGAGGCTGCCGGATTGAATCAGGCTGAGATTGGTCTGATGATGGGGGCATACATGTTCACTTGTATGCTCTTGAGACCTTTTGCAGCACAGCTGCTGGGTAAACATGGGCCGCTTCGAGTGATGCAATGGCTATTGCTTCTGCATGCGGGCACGCTGCTGCTGTTTGTTTTTTTTGGTGTGGAGACGTATCTGTGGTTGCGAGCCCTGCAAGGCGTGGCTACAGCCTTTTTCTCGATGACGATGCAGGCAGGCATTGTGGAAAAGCTGGAGGACAAAGACCGGGCACAAGGGCTTTCCATGTACACCCTGTTTACGATGGTTCCTTCTCTGGTCATTCCGATCCTTGCCATACAAATCTGGGAAAATGCCAGTGATCTGGCGTTTACGCTGCTGATGATCGGACTGGCGGCTCTGCCACTTCTGATTGGATATAATGTGGATCTGCCGCGAAGTACCGTGCAGAACAAATCGTACACCTTGGGCGATATGTTTCGTTCATTCGGCGGCATCTGGCGCAGTACGCCACTGCTAATCAGCAGTGTGGTGATGCTGTTTGCTTCCTGCGTTTTTGGGGCAACAGCGACCTTCCTTCCCTTGTATATGGTATCCACCGGAATGGCAAGTGCAGGCGTATTTCTGACGATACAGGGATTGGTTGTGATCCTGTGCAGGTTTATTTTGCGTAAAAAAATTCCGTCTGATGGTAGCTGGAATACTTGGCTGATGGCAGGGTTAATGCTATGTGCAGCACTGGGAACCCAGTTACTCAGCTTAATGGAGATCATCGGGCCATTGGTGTATCTCTCCGCGGTGTTCAGCGGTTTTGCCCTGGCACTGTTGTACCCGACATTAACCACATATCTGTCCTTTGTGCTGCCTGCGGATTCCAGATATGTACTCATGGGGATTTTCATGTCCTCGTATGACCTCGGATTCTCTCTGGGTGGACTGGCAATGGGGCTCATTGTGCAAATGAGTTCGTATTCGACCATGTTTATGATCTGCACGTTGCTGTCTATTGCAGCGATGGTACTGGTGTTGGTGTTCAGGCAACGGATGGAAGCGGGCAATAAGGCCAGATCTGGGGTGACTATATAAATTGAACTAAAGAACATTTACAGAGGAGGTTTATGACTCATTTCTTGCCAAAACGTATCCTCAGGATGCGAAAGTGCAAGGGCTGGTCGTCAGCCTTTTTTTGTATTTTTGCAGGTTGAAATCAAAAATAGTTTGACAATGACTGTCTAACAGGATTATATTCATTGTTGTTAATCGTAATAATTACTATTAAAGTCTGAATTACACAGACTGCACATATAAGGAGTAGATTTCTATGACACAAAAGCAAGTTCCGGTAACCGTACTGAGTGGTTACCTCGGTTCAGGGAAAACGACGGTTTTGAATCACGTGTTGAACAACAGACAAGGGCTTAAGGTTGCCGTAATCGTTAACGACATGAGTGAGGTCAATATTGATGCAGCGCTGGTTAAGGGGGAGGCAACCTTGTCTCGAACCGAAGAGAAGCTGGTGGAGTTGTCGAACGGCTGCATCTGTTGCACCTTGCGGGATGATCTGATGCAGGAGATTGAGAAGCTGGTGAACGAAGGCAAGTATGACTATATTTTGATCGAATCCACCGGCATCAGTGAACCTGTTCCAGTTGCACAGACCTTTACATACGCCGATGAAGAGTCGGGTATTGACCTGACTAGTCTGGCCCGATTGGATTGTTTGGTAACGGTAGTAGATGCCAATCGATTCTGGCATGATTTTGGATCAGGTCAGAGTCTTCTGGATCGTAATCAGGCGACCGGAGATGAGGACACCCGTGACGTTGTAGACTTGTTGATTGATCAGATCGAAACCTGTGATGTGCTGCTACTGAACAAATGTGATCTGGTCGATGACACCGAGCTGAACAAGCTCGAAGGTATCATCCGCAAGTTACAGCCTAACGCCAAGATCATTCGGACCGAGAATGGACAGGTGAATCCGTCCGAGATTCTAAATACAGGCCGCTTTGATTTTGAGAAAGTGAGCATGTCCGCTGGATGGATTCAGGAGCTGGAGAAGGAGTCGCATACACCGGAAACCGAGGAATATGGTATTGGTTCCTTTGTCTATCGCCGTAGAAAGCCATTCCATCCTTCCCGTCTGGCTGAATTCATGAGTTACTGGCCGGAAGAAGTGGTACGTGCCAAAGGTTTGGTATGGCTTGCGGCTGAAGGGGATGTTGCGGCAAGTCTCAGTCAGGCAGGGCCATCCATTCAGTTCGGTCCTGCGGGACATTGGGTCGCGGCGTTGCCGGAAGCGGACAAAGAAGAGATTTTACGTAACGAGCCGGATGTTCTGGAGAAATGGGATGCCCAGTGGGGAGATCGTCAGACGGAGCTTGTCATGATTGGGATCGAAATGGAGCGTGCAAGCATTGAAGATGAGCTGGACCAGTGCCTGCTCAGTGATGAAGAAATGCTGGGCGACTGGGGCCAGTTCGACAATCCACTGCCATGGCCTGTGGAAGCGGTATAACTCGGAAGTTGATGTTCTAAACATAAATTTAATGGATAAAGGAGCTGTATTTCATGGCTAAAAAATCAAAAGTGGTACGTGAGAAGCAACGTCAGGCGATCGTGGCAAAATATGCGGACCTGCGCCGGGAATTGAAGGAAAAAGGGGATTACGAAGCATTGCAGAAATTGCCGCGTAATGCATCTCCGACCAGACTAAAGAACCGTTGCGAAGTGACAGGCCGCCCGCGGGGTTATCAACGCAAGTTCAAGGTATCTCGGATTAAGTTCAGAGAACTGGCTCATCAAGGACAGATTCCTGGCGTAACAAAATCAAGCTGGTAAAATGATCAAGGGATGTGGCTGACCACCTTTGCATGGAGCAGGTTGTTGTGTGCTTGGAGCTGCATGTGGTGCGTAGAACAGAGGTGGTATTTTGCTGAAAGGGTGTGCATCTTCATGCTGGACTTGTTTACGTTACGAAGAATTCAGTCCGTAATGAACGGATATATTCACGAGAAGGTACCTGCGCCACTGAACGGTATCAATGGGATAAGATGCATATTGCCCGATTTTACTGGGAAGAAAATCAGTGGAAAGTGTATGCCAGAGATGAACAGAGCAGCTGGAATCCGGTAGATGTTATTACACCTTGTTCCGATTTTGAGAATGTGCTTGAACAGGTGGAAAGGGATGAGGCTGGACTGTTCTGGCGTATGTGAGCGAGTTCAAAGATAACTACATTCAGTAGCTATCTTTGGGCTTTTTTTGTGTCCAAAAATCATTGAAGCAAAGAGGGGGGCGATCTTTTGGTCTCTCTTCCTTAATGTGCAAAAGAATAAATAAAATCTGTTTTGCAATAAAAATTTATTGTAAAACGATAAATACTATGATAAATTCATATCATTTAAAACAAGTGAGGTGCTTTTTGTGAAGCGAGGTACAACCATCTTTTTAAAATTGGCTGTGTTGCTTATTGGTGTTCCCATTCTTGCCTTATGTATATTCGGCATACCTTGGTTAGCGAACAACCCGGTGAATCCGAATTATGCAGGTGCGCTATACCCCATAGTGATTATTATGTATGTGTCCGTTATTCCGTTTATTGTTGCACTGTACCAGGCATTCCGTCTGCTGAGCTACATCGACAAAAATGAAGCGTTCTCTCTAATGTCAGTGAAATCCTTAAAAACAATAAAATATTGTGCTATTGTAATCAGTAGTTTCTATTTTGTGATGTTGCCATTTGTTTATGTTGTAGCAGAGAAAGATGATGCCCCAGGCCTCATTCTTATGGGAATGGTTCCTGTTTTTGCTTCATTGGTCATTGCAGTGTTCTCCGCTGTGCTCCAAATATTGTTACAGGAAGCGATTGATATCAAATCAGAAAATGACCTAGTGGTCTGAGGTGAATATATGGCCATTATAATTAATATTGATGTGATGTTGGCAAAGAGGAAAATGACGGTTACCGAGCTTGCAGAGAGAGTTGAGATCACAATCGCCAATATTTCCATATTAAAAACAGGAAAAGCAAAAGCGATCCGTTTATCCACTCTGGATGCGATCTGTAAAGCACTGGATTGTCAGCCTGGAGATATATTGGAATATAAGGCTGATGAGGACGAAGATACAAATGAACTTATATAAAAAATGAACGAAAAAGACTCTGCATGTTATATGCAGAGTCTTTTTTTGCATCAGCTTGTTCAAGGAATACGTCCCGTGCCCTATAACGAATGATTGTGCATCATTCGAAATTGCATAGGTGTTACGTTTTCCTGGGTTTTAAAACAGCGGATGAAGTAGCTTGACTGTGAAAATCCCGTTTCCAGTGTAATTTGTTTAATGGAAAGGTTGGTTGTGGCGAGCAGCTGTTTCGCATGTAGTAGCCTGGATTCCAAGAGGAATTCCGGGAAGGAGATGCCAAACGTCTGACTGAACTTGCGGCTAAAGTATGTTGTACTGTATCCGGCAATTCCGGCAGCGTGATCAAGTGTGATGTGCTCGTTACTATGGGAACGAATATAATTCCCTGCTTCACGAATTCGCTCTGAAGTGTGATTTAAAGAAACATTGATTTGACTCGCTGCGGATTGCAATCGGGTCAGAAGTTCATATAATGTTGCTGCCACACTGTGCTCGTCCTCCACCTGATAGCCTCTGCCTAGCTCCAGCAATCGATCCATGAGCGCGGTAACCACCGGAAAGTTGGAACATTGAAACAGCCAGGGCTCGTCAACGCCTTTTCCATTTAACAGTTCTTCGAGACGAATACCGTAGAAGTGAATCCAACGAATACTCCAAGGGTCATCCAAATCTGAATAGTAGGTTTGTCTGAGACCGGGACCGTAGAGGAATCCCTGCCCTCGTGTTAGCTCATAACGAGTGGTTCCCGTGTCCAGGAATCCTTTACCTTCAAGTACAAGGTGCAAATTATAGCAATGATCCAAGTTGATATCTTTCGTTCGATATTCCCGATTCACATAATGTTTCGGAAAGTCACTGTACCCTCCAATAAAATCGGGAAAGCATACATGTCTGGGGAAAACCGGCTTGGGGAGAAAGATGTGTTCTTTCACGTGCATCCTCCATTTAAACGCAATATTTTTATGTAGTGAACTGAAATGGATTCATCCCACTGTTATTTGAATCTTGGACAATGACAATATTTTATTATAAGTCGCATAATCTTGTCATTTATTATATGTGAAGGTTCCAATAGAATGGAGGCAATATGGCAGGTTAAGGGGGCAATTAAAGGTGGCAAAATCAATCCAAATGGATGAATTAAAAATGGGGGTCTGTTATTACCCTGAGCACTGGTCGGAAGCGTTGTGGGAGGACGATTTCCGTAGAATGAAAGAGATGAATATCACAGTTATTCGGATGGCTGAATTTGCATGGTCTATCTTTGAATCGGAAGAAGACCAGTTCGATTTTAGTTTTTTCCAGAAGGCACTGGATCTGGCGCATCAATACGGTTTAAGTGTTATTTTGGGAACACCTACTGCAACTCCACCAGCGTGGTTAACATCCAAATATCCTGAAGTATTAAACGCAAATAAAGACGGGGTGTTGTATCAACACGGCATGCGGCGTCATACCAACTACAGCAGCCCAATCTTCAGACAGCAATGTGAAAAAATCGTGCGCAATATGGTGATTGCCTATAAAGATCATCCGGCTCTCATTGGATGGCAGATCGATAATGAATTCAATTGTCATATGGATGTTTTCTATGCTGAGGCGGACCATGTCGCCTTCCGTGAATGGTTAAAGGATCGTTATGAATCGTTGGAGAATCTGAACCAGGCTTGGGGAACCGTTTTCTGGAGTCAGACCTATACTGACTGGGAGCAAGTTCACCTTACCCGAAATATGGTCAGCCAATCGCCCAACCCTCATTTGGCACTAGATGAAAAGAGATTCATCTCAGCAAATACCATTTCATTTGCCAAGCTTCAGGTGGACATCATTCGGGAACTGGACCCGGAACATTGGATCACAACAAACGGTACGTTTGGACACTTGGATAATCATGAAATGACAGAGGAGCTATTGGATTTCTTCTCCTATGATTCGTATCCGCAGTTTGCCACGATCTTCCCAGGGACAGACGATAACTCATTACAAGATCGGGCCTGGAGCATGAAACTGTCGAACGTACGTAACATGTCACCGAACTTCTGCGTCATGGAACAACAGTCTGGGCCAGGAGGCTGGGTCGACAGTATAGGCATGGGTACGCCAAGACCGGGACAGATCCGATTATGGTCGTATCAATCTGTTCTTCACGGAACAGATCTACTCGTCTACTTCCGCTGGCGGACGGCAACATTTGGCACGGAGATGTACTGGCATGGCATCAATGATTACCATAATCAACCTAACAGAAGAGTACGCGAGGTTGCACAAGTAGGGGAAGAGTTTGCCAAGATCGGGCGTGTTATTGCGGGCACTACATATCAAGCCGATGTTGCGATCCTACAGGATTACGATAACCTGTGGGACGGAGAGTTGGACGAATGGCACGGTCCGCTTCAGCAACAGAGTGTTCGCTCCTGGTATAAGCAGCTCCAGTATCGTCATATTCCGACGGACATGGTTACACTGCAACCAACGACAACACTGGAAGAGTTATCCGAATATAAGGTGATTATCTATGCTCACCCGGCCATCATGACAGACGAGACAGCAGAACTTCTGCAAGCCTATGTCAGTCAAGGAGGCACTCTGTTTTTCGGTGCTCGCACCGGATATAAGGATCTCAAGGGGCATTGTTACATGAGACCGTTCCCTGGGGCTGTCGCTGAGTTGTGTGGTGTAACCGTAGAGGACTTTACCTTAATCAAAGGAACCGTTCCAGCAGCCAGACTGCAATGGAGTGGGGCGAGTGAGCGACTTCAGGAGGGAACGTCAACGGCCGGATTTAACGAAGTTCTTCATGTGGAGCATGCTGACGTGCAGGTCATGGCTGAGTATACATCTGAATATTATGCAGGTAGTCCTGCATTGACCAAACGTACGGTAGGTCAGGGGCAAGTATGGTATTATGGAGCGGCTTACAATGAACCGGTCGTAGATGCTCTCCTGGATGAAATAGAGCTATCTTCACCTGTGGGTGACCTGGTAGAGGTACCGTCCGAAGTTGAGCTTGGTATCCGTTCTGGTAAGGATAAAGCTTATGTCTTTTTACTCAACTACTCGGATCAACAAGTCCCCATTAACCTTAAGAAGCAAGTAAAAGAGTTACTGTCAGGTACAACACTTCAGAATGAGATCAACATGCCCGCGTATGGTGTGTTCATTTTTGAGATCGATTTGCCACATTAAGCAATCCATTCATCGATATCATGCGTTATATATAGAAAGAAACACCAAAAACGCCTTGCAGCCCTTGCAAGGCGTTTTGTATATGCATGATGTAATGTTGAATACACGTTGAGCATGGGCTGTTATTGTCTACATTTGGTATACCTATGCTTCGTACAAAATCTCACCTGTCCGAGATACGTCATATCCCTCGAATGATTGCAGTTCCTGCCTGAACTCCGGCGATTGGAGAATTCGCAGTACAGATTCTGTCCAAGCTTCATTACCTTGCTTCCTCAGCATGACCAGATCATAACGTTCCTGAATGAGCGGGATAAAATCAACCTGTCCCACAAGTCGCGCAGCCTTCTCAATGCCAACTCCGACATCAGCTTCTCCTGAACTGACTTTGGCCGCCACGCCCATGTGGCTGGTTTCTTCGGTTTCATATCCGATCAGACCTGCTGCAGGAATTCCATGCAGTCGAAGTTGCTCATCCAGCAATACTCTCGCGCCAGAACCTATCTCCCGATTAGCTAGTCTCAGTTCAGGCTTGCTCAGATCGGTCCAATTCTGCAAGTTCTGTGGATTGCCACGCTGTACATATAGTCCGGCAGGACGTGACAGCAGGTTCACCACCACATAAGATCGTCCTGTCAGAATTTTGCGAATATACGGCAGATTATACTCACCGGTATCTCCGTCGAGCAGATGGGTGCTGACCAGATCGGACTCACCGCGATACATCGAGATAAGCCCATCCAGACTACCCATGAACGAACGTAACGGACGAATGTCCCGAGTTTGTTTTTCCATATGGCGCATTAGAATATCCAGACTGACATCCTGACCTGTTATGACCAGATGCCGTGGTACAGCAGTCATTGCATGAGCAGAACTCGCTGGAGTAATCGCATGCGCAGACCCAACGGGTGTAGTCGATTGTATGGAAGTACCCTGAAAATCACCCGGACTTGGCTGAGTCCCTGATTCCGAGGTCTGATGAGGAGTCGGGATACGCTGACCTGAGGACTGAAGTTGCTTGGAGCGACGTTTATATGCCTCCAGATCGGTTGCATCAATTCGCATTTGTTTACCCACACGGTATGCGACGAGGTCTCCTTTTTTGATTAGGTCATAGACCGTCAGTTTCGATATTTTGAGCAGCTTGGATATTTCTTCGGTTGTGTAGGATTGCTCCTCCGTCATAAGTGAAGATCCTCCTTCAAAGGTATAGAGCAATGATGGTTTTATTATGAATGTTTCTTGTACTATATCATTAATTGAGGGATGCCATAAACCTGAGAACACGCAATAAACGCATAGGACAGATAACAAAAATCAAATGTGATCTTAATCACCTTCCTATTTTTTTTGTCTTGTGTATAATTAGATATAATCAATTATAACTAGTTATATCTAAAGATAACGTTGGGGGAGAAATGAATGAGAAAGAGAATCGGATATGTGTTGGGAAGTATGTCACTGGGACTGGCTCTTGTATTGGCTGGTTGCGGCGCAAACACGGGCGCTACGGATACATCCACGGGTGCAGAACAAACGACCTCAACGCCAGCGGCATCAGGTGAAAGTTCATCAGCAGGAAATACCGATCCGCAGGAAACGGTAGATCTGACAATCTCTGCGGCGGCCAGTCTGACCGATGCGATGAAAGAGATTGAAACCAATTATGAGTTAGCTAATCCTCATATAGAACTTAATTTTAACTTTGGCGCCTCGGGTGCCTTGCAACAGCAGATCGAACAGGGTGCCCCGGCTGATATCTTTGTATCGGCGGCAACGAAAAATATGAATGCGCTAGTGGATGAAAACCTGATTGCATCGGGCGATCAGAAGAATCTGCTACAGAATTCACTGGTGGCCATAGTGCCAGCAGATGGGACCCACACAGTAACCAGTGAAACGGATCTCACCAGCGACTCCATCAAGACGGTAGCCATTGGGATTCCGGAAAGTGTTCCTGCGGGAACCTATGCCAAGGAAGCTCTGACCAATGCCAAGCTGTGGGATGAACTGGAAAGTAAACTTGTGCAGGGGAAAGACGTTAGACAGGTTCTTCAATATGTAGAGACAGGTAATGCAGATGCAGGATTTGTATATAAAACGGATGCTCTTACTTCGGATCAGGTGAAAATTGCGTTTGAGGTGGACAAGAACAGCTACACACCAGCCAATTATCCAATAGGCATTATTGAAGGAACCAAACACCGTACAGAGGCCGAACAATTTTATGCGTATTTACAAACCCCTGAAGTACTGGATATCTTCGCGAAATACGGATTCACAATTCCGGAATGAATGTGAACGCCATAGACTGGTCCGTATTCTGGTCACCGGTGCGTTTGTCACTTCAGGTTGCGCTGTTATCCAGCGTTGTGGCCACTGTGCTCGGAATTGCGATAGCCTGGAAGATGTCACGTTCTTCATTTCGGGGAAAGATTCTGCTGGAAACGGCATTTATGCTGCCGCTAGTCCTTCCTCCGACGGTGGTTGGATTTCTGTTACTTGTCATACTGGGGCGTAAAAGTCTGTTTGGACAATGGATTGAAGCCATATTCTCCGCACCGGTTATTTTCACCTGGTGGGCTGCGGTGATTGCTTCGGTGGTGGTTGCTTTTCCACTCGTGTATCAGACGATGAAATCGGGATTCAGTGGTGTGGATCGTGATCTGGAGGATGCAGGTCGTTCGATTGGTGCAAATGAGTGGCAGGTTTTTCGTTACATTTCCCTGCCGCTCGCAGGCAGAGCATTGATGACCGCTTTCATCCTGGGCTTTGCCCGTGCACTCGGCGAATTCGGAGCGACACTGATGATTGCAGGCAATATTCCGGGCAAAACACAAACGGTACCCACGGCAATCTATGTCGCTGTAGATTCGGGCAATCAGACCATGGCCTGGGCATGGACTGTTTCCATTATTATCATCTCGTTTCTCATGTTACTGATGACCAGACAGCAGCGAGATGGAAAAAATGACTAATTTGATATGTGTTGATATTATATATAAAATGATGAAAAATCCGTTTTGAGGAAAGAACTTTTTTCCTTAACGCGGGTTTTTATTACCAATTTCATATGTACCAATATCAATATCCTGCCAAATTGCTCTTAATGGAAATGTAAAGCTGTTTTAACATAAAAAAATAAAAATTTTCCCGAAATTTAATCGTTCAGTACTCGCTTTCAGTGGGCTTGTTCCTGTAAGATAGAAGTAATGGATTCCAGCCAAGTACTGAAATAAGGAGAGACGACGATGAACACTAAATCTGATTGCGGCGTTTCGTTGCAAATTGATGACTATCTGGATCTTTTGCATTTTGCCATCCAAATTCAGGATCAGGAATGGCAACAATCCCTTATCCGCCAACTCAAAATATTTCAGACGGCGACGGAGCAGCAACGCACACCTGAAGAGGAACTATGGACACGGTTTGATTACATCAACAGCAAACTGACAGGTCTGTGCCACCAGATTCATGCCGCTCATTCCATGGACGAACGCAAGAAGTTCGAGGAACGGATCGGTCTCTTACAATTACAGCGAGTGGAAGTTGCACGTAAAATTAAATGGGCGAGTCGCAGATAGATGAGTAGTGTACACACCAAGTGATGCACCGCCAAAATGGTATAATCAGTATGAGTCATACAAGAAGAAGCCATCCGCCAATCGATATGGGGGATGGCTTTTTCTTGTACTATAGAGAAGTCCTATAACCATATCAGGATGTCCTATTAGTTTAGTTATTGCCCTAAGATGACTTGTAATGATATTCTTTGTTCAACCTAATTCCGACTATACAAGTAAGAATGGTTTGTTAATAGGAAGAGGAATGGGAGTACACATCATATTTGCTGTGATAACAGCCTGTGGAGGAGATTGGGAATGGTTAAAAAACGGGGGATTCAAAAATTCCGGACAGCACTGCTGTTCATTACAATGCTGGCGGTACTGGCTGGATGCAGCACAGGAACTGCAAGCAATGATTCAGAATCTGCTTTGGCAGCAGGCGACACCAAAGTGAAAAAGATCATTGTAGGAACAGGTACACAGTTCCCAAATGTCTGCTTCATTGATGAGAATGGCAAGTTAACAGGTTATGATGTGGAACTGATCCGGGAGATCGACAAACGTTTGCCTGAGTACGAATTCGAATTCAGCACCATGGATTTCAAAAACCTGCTGCTGAGTCTGGAAACGAAAAAAATTGATCTGATCGCTCACCAGATGGAAGTGAATGATGAGAGACAGGCCAAGTTCCTGTTTAATGATGAAGCCTATAATATTTTTCCAAATAAAATTGTCGTAAGTCAGAAAAATGAGGAAGTAAAATCGATTGAGGATCTCAAAGGGAAAAAACTGATTGTTGGTGCTACGAGTAACGCGGCTGTACTTGCTGAGAAATGGAATGCAGCGAACGGCAACGGGATTGATATCGTTTATTCCGGAGCGGGTGAGGATACCATTACCCAGATCAAAACAGGCCGGGTGGATGCCACCATCAGCACGCAGTTTGCCATTGATTATCAGAATAAGGCGGTTGATGCTCAGTTGAAAACGGTAGGAGATGCCCTCTCCAACTCCAAAGTGTACTTCATTCTGAACAAGGATGAGCAGGAGCTCAAAACCAAAGTGGACGAAGCGCTCAAAGCGATCAAAGAAGATGGAACGTTAGGCAAACTGAGCACAGAGTGGCTTGGAGCTGACTATACGGTTGAAGAGTAGTCTGAGAAAGGTGTGCAGCGGTAATGGGAAAATCATTTGATCTGTCATTGGTTCTGGATTTCATCCCGGAACTGCTACGATATTTGCATATAACACTGATTGTACTGGGTGGTTCCATCGTGCTCGGACTGGTGGGCGGCGTACTTCTGGCCGTTCCCCGGCTGTATCGGATTCCGGTACTAAGCCAGTTGGCTACCCTGTACGTCTCATTCATGCGGGGCACACCGATCCTGATCAAATTGTTCCTGGTGTATTACGGACTTCCCGAGTTGCTCAAACCCATTGGCATCGACCTGTCGAGAACCGACCCGTTGTTATTTGTCATTGTGACCTATGCGCTTAGTGACGCGGCATCCTTTGCCGAGATCTTTCGCGGAGCGGTGCGCAGTGTGGATAAAGGTCAGACGGAAGCAGCCTATGCTGCCGGTATGACCACATTCCAGTCTTTTCGGCGGATTGTTGTTCCGCAGGCACTGATTGTTGCTTTTCCGAACATGGCTAACACGTTAATCGGTTCATTAAAGGATACGTCTTTGGCTTTCTCCATTGGTGTCATGGATATGGTGGGCAGAGGGCAGACGTTAATTTCGGCTACATCGCACGCACTTGAAGTGTATATCAGTCTGTCTGTAGTCTATTATGTCATTGTTATTGTGCTTGAAAAAGGATTTGCCTTTGCAGAACGCAGACTCCAGCGTCATGAACGCAAAAGAGTCGTACACAAACCGGCAATTCGAGCAAAACGCCTGAAAGAGGTTGTTCAAAAAGTCCGCTTTTGATTACGAATCATGCCTGGCGCATCGGTACTGAAAACCAGACTTTTTGAACTCTCACTGAAACGAATAGCGGGGTGAGCATATGTCGATTGATCTCCAGTTTATCTATACATCTTTTTTTCAAATCCTGAAGGCATTGCCACTGACACTTGTCATTACGATTGTTCCGTTGATTGCAGGGTTCGGAATCGGTCTGGCTACGGCTCTGATCCGTATCTATCGCGTGCGGTGGATTCACCGCATTGCTGAGTTCTACGTTTCATTCCTGCGTGGAACACCGATGTTGATGCATCTATTCCTCATCTATTACGGTATTCCGATGATTATCGATAAGCTGGCGGAACGTTACGGTTGGGCTTTCCAATCCTCGTCGATTCCAATTCTCGTATTTGTACTGATTGCTTTCTCGCTCACTGCGGGCGCTTATATGTCCGAGATTATCCGTTCAGGCATTCTTGCTGTGGATATCGGCCAGATGGAGGCGGCTCACGCTGTAGGCATGAGCACATTCCAGGCTTTAAGGCGCATCATCATCCCTCAAGCGATCGGGGCTGTATTGCCTAACCTGTGCAGTATGTTTGTTGGGTTCCTGCATGGATCAACACTCGCTTTTACCGTGTCTCAGATGGACATCCTCGGTAAAGCGGATGTGGTGGCATCCGTCAGTCTGAAGTTTCTGGAGGCCTTTATCGCCGCAGCGTTCATCTATTGGGGGCTGACCATCATTGCCGAGCGGATCACTGCTCTGCTTGAGCGTCGGGTTGCCGTGTACAGCAAAGGAGGCGTGTCATGATTACACTAACCAACATACACAAAACTTTTGGCAAGCAGGAAGTATTGAAGGGAATTGATCTGACCGTGGAACAGGGCGATGTCGTAGCGATCCTTGGACCGAGCGGATCAGGTAAAACAACGCTGCTGCGCTGTGTCAATTTTCTGGAACGTGCCGATGAGGGCGAGGTTCAGATCAGTGGATTAACCGTCGATTGCAAGCATGCACGCAAACATGACATTGTGCAGCTGAGACGAAAAACGGCGATGGTGTTCCAGCATTATAATCTGTTCAAACACAAGACGGTGCTGGATAACGTCACGGAAGGTTTAATTATTGCCCAGAAAATGTCCAAATCCGATGCCCGCACGCGTGCCTTGCGTGTGCTTGAACAAGTCGGACTGTCTGCCAAAATCAATGAGTATCCAAGTATGTTGTCAGGTGGACAACAGCAAAGGGTGGGCATCGCCAGAGCATTGGCACTGAATCCCGAAGTGATTTTGTTTGATGAACCGACCTCGGCGCTGGACCCCGAGCTTGTGGGAGAAGTGTTGTCTGTCATCCGCTCCATTGCTCAAGAGGGGATCACCATGATTGTAGTCACCCATGAAATGGGGTTTGCCCGTGAGGTGGCAAATCGGGTTGTTTTCATGGATGGAGGTTCCGTTGTGGAGGAAGGAACCCCGGAGGAGGTGTTTGTACGTCCCAAGCAGGAACGTACTCGCCAATTCCTCAGTCGATATTCTTCCGACTGGAGTTATGTCATCTGACGATATAGGCGCAAGCTGTAGTAACTGACGATCCCGGCCCGGCATATGCTGTAACAGGCAAATGCTGATAGGCCGGGTTTTTCTATGGGTGAAGCAGGCCGTGACGGTAAGGAGGAGGACCATGCAGAGCAAAATCGATGAAATCATCACACATATTGCACACTCTCACCAGCAGATCGCACGTGTGCTGGATGCCAAACGCCAAGTCGCTGTACGCATGTCTGAAATCATCAATCATTTGCCAGATATCGAACCGGAGTTGGATGGCGTTGACGGTCTGCTGGATAGCTCTGGGCAAATCAACAAAAGCATTATCTCTTACTTGGGGGGCCTTGCAGATCTGGAAGAGGCTGTAGCCGAAACGCTGACCCAAGTCATGCGGGAGATCGCGGTTCAAGAAGAAGAATAAGCCCGGAAGGCGGGTGAAGGAACATGAGTAGAGAACAGAGCCTCATTCTGATGCTGGACGCAGCAGCCAAAATGCAGTGGAATATTGCCCTGATCCTGGAGGCAAAAGCGATTGAGGCCGAGAAGGTACGGAACTGGACGCTGAATCATTTGAATGGGGATACCTTTCTGACGCATGGGGATCAGGTAGGCGAGCCGCTCAAAATGCATGATCAGCTGGTGGAATTGCTGGAAGGATTAACCCGGATGGAGACCGGACTGTGCAACAATCTCAAAGCGGTGATGGTGCAGAACGATAGCGAAGATGGCGGCGGTATGGACGGTGGCATGTTTGGCGGCATGGATCTGGGAGACATGGGAAAATGAGTCTGATGCGGCGTGAGCAGGAAGCCAAACTGGCGCTCATTGAATCCATTGCACACAGTCAGCAGGCGCTGGCACGCATTCTGGACAGTGTAGCCAGTGTAACCGCTCATTCGGAAGTATCCGCCCGCAGTCTGGCCGAAAACATTCGTTTGCTGAGTCGCTATCAGGCAGAAATGTCTCGTATGGTTACGGGAATCAGGCTGGCCCGAATACAGCATGGGGAGCCTGGCTTGCCGTGGCTCAAAGACCCCGGGTGTGCAATTCGTATCGTTCGGGACATACAGGAGGAATGTTGACATGTTAAAGAAGAAGAAAATACGACTGAGAACCAAAAGAGCTTTGTTAATCCGTGGAGCCCGTCTGCGAAAAATTCGCAAACTGCGTGCGCTCAGAGCCAAACGTGTTCTTCACAAACGTCCACTTAAAGGACGCAGTGCGTGGCTCAAAAAAAAGAAACGTGCGGTACGGCGGCACCGGAGTCCAAAGCCCGTACAACCAGTCGTCCCGGCTACCCCTACCGATCCGAACCCGGACGGTGCGTACAGCCAAGGATACAACGAGGCGTACAACGAGGGATTCAACGCGGGTTTCGCCAAGGGATTCGAGGACGGACATCAGCTGGCTTACAAAGCACAGTAACCGAGTAGACAGGATTATTCCTGCATGGAATGATACCTGTCCAACAATGCCAGTTCAAAAAGACCGGTTTTCAGTACCGAGAAGATGGGATGAAGCTAGAAATGGAGTAGCGGAGCGTAGGGAAGACTACGTGAGCAACGGACATTTCGGCTGAATTTCATATTCGATGCTGGTGATGCCTATAGGCATCCTTCGTAATCAAAAGCGGACTTTTTGAACATCCTCTAACAAATGATGTTAGCCCGGGGGGACAGATCCCTCCGGGTTATTTGCATCGCCGCAAAAGCGGACATGCCCGTACAGGCGGATGTGGAGGGCATACGCCAATTTTGCGCCTTGCAGGACACCCGTCCATGATGCATCTGACCCCGAGGCATATCCTTTAGAGGGAAGACCAATCTCGGGGAGAGTCTGGAAGTGAGATCTCCTGAAGGAAGACAGGGTGAATAATGTGGCAAAACGAAGGCACCGTCCGCTGACCGAAGCGGAAACGGCTTACCGCGGCGGATATGCAGAAGGCCGCAGATTTGGCGGCTGTCAAGCCATGATGGAGCGGGTGCAGATGTTTGAACCGACCCTGCGGGACATGAAGGTGTTATATATCCCGCAAGGATTCGATGCCATCGATGAAGGTGTCACCTTGGCTCTGCAGCAATCTGTACGTGAATGCGTTGTTGGATCGCCAGCAGCGATGTTGCAGGAAGCCAGTCACCATCGGCCCGATGTTGTGCTCGTTATGAATGGTCTGCATGTATTCCCCGCAGATCATGTAGAGCAGGTGAATGGCATACGTGCACTCGGTATCCGAACTGCCGTGTGGTTTGTGGATGATCCGTATTTCACCGAAGATACAACGTCCCTTTGCCAGCATTATGATGTCGTGTTCACGCATGAAGAGGCCGCCGTACCCTTCTATCTGGGACATGGAGCGAACCAGGTCATCTATATGCCACTCGCGGTGAATCCAGGCATGTTTCAACCGCGGCGCGCCGCACCGCAGCATCAGCACGACATTTGTTTTATCGGTACCGGATTCTGGAACCGGATTGCCTTGTTTGATGAGCTGGCCCCTTTTCTAGCGGACAAAAAGGTATTCATTGCGGGTAGCCAGTGGAATCGGTTGACACGCTATGATGTACTAGGTCGTTTCATCCACGAAGGATGGATTGCTCCTGGAGAGACAGTAGATTATTACAATGGCGCCAAGATTGTCATTAACATTCACCGGACTTGCGAGAATGGGGAAGACAATCGCAATACACATCATCTTAAAGGTCACTCGATTAATCCACGAACGTATGAGATCAGCGCCTGCGGCACAATGCAGATTACGGATGCACGTGCAGATTTACCCCGTTATTATAAGCCGGGATATGACATCGAGACGTTCACCAACGCAGCAGAACTTCAGCGCAAAATCCACTATTATCTGAAGCATGAAGAAGAACGACAGGCGATGGCGTGGCGTGGACTTCTCACCACGATGAACCAGCATACATTCACTCGCCGGATCGGTCAGTTGCTGGAACATTTGTAATCCCCGTCTGAAGTGCAGCACCAACATGAACACTATCCCAAAAAATAAAGGAGTGGCGGTATGTCTCTCAAACACCGTAAAACTAAAAAGATTCATGCACCCGTACTAAGCCTGGCTGATCAAGCACGCAAAAATGGGCAACATGCCGGATATGACGCAGGTAAGGAAGAAGGATATCTGCGCGGTCGCGCCAACTATATTGTGAATTGTGCACAGGAACCGTTGCCTTTCCGACAGCTTCACGTGCTGTATGTATCCTCGGGTAAAGGCTTCCCTTACTCCCCGTTGGATGAGGCCATTATGGCCACGCTACAGGGTATGGTAGCTCAAGTAACCCTCTCTGATCCGCGTCAACCGATTTCTGAAATTGCGCTGCAGACGCGTCCTGATCTTGTGCTTGTGCTGGATGGAATGGATATCCCCATCGAGCATATCGATGCGATTCGCCAAGCGGGCATTCAGACGGCGATCTGGCTCACGGATGACCCGTACTATACAGATATGACGCTGGATATTGTGACACATTTTGACCATGTCTTCACGTTGGAACTGAACTGTATCGATCTATATCGACAAATCGGCTGCGCGTCCGTTCACTACCTCCCTTTTGCCGCATTTACTAATCATTACTTTCCGATTACAACTCCTTCCCCGTTAAAACGGGATGTCAGCTTTATCGGCTCGGCCTACTGGAACCGGGTATACTTCTTCAATCCGATCATGCCTCAGTTGATGTCACACAATACGGTATTTAACGGAATCTGGTGGGACCGTCTGCCTGACTATACTGCCTATGGCGAGAAGATTGAGCTCGGGCGCTGGATGAGTCCGCCGGAGACCAATGATGTGTACAATGGCACCAAAATTGTCATCAACCTGCATCGATCCCACGAAGATGATTCCGTCAATAATAATCACCTCAAAATCGCGCCAGCTTCACCTAACCCGAGAACGTTTGAAATTGCCGCGTCCACGACGCTACAGCTGACCGACGCCCGGGATGACATTGCGCGTTTCTACAAACCGGGTGTGGAGATTGAGACATATTCCTCGCCGCAGGAGTTACTCGACAAAGTGGAATATTATCTTACTCATGAAAAGGAACGCCGTGAGATTGCACTTCGTGGACTTGAACGTACACTGAAAGACCACACGTATGGCAAAAGAATTAATGAAATGTTAACCATCATATTCCCTTAATTCTGGCCGGGAGGAGGTGTGCACAGTACCCTGTATCGGATAATCGTGTACAGGGTCCGTGCGGCCATGGCAACGAAACCAAAGATGATGTTATTTTCACATGTGTGCAATACTCGCAGCATTACAGGTGCCGAGAAGCTACTGCTTCATTTTATGAGAGAGATCGGCACGATATTTGAATGTGTGCTCGTAGCCCCTCAGGAGGGGAAGCTTGCGGGGCTTGCGCGGAGATTCGGCATTCAGGTCAAAATATGCACTCTGCCGATGCTTCACGGTGTGTACACACCTTACCTGGGCATTGCAGATGATGCGGAGCAGCTTCGTCATACACCAGCGTATCAGGAAGCAGTCTCCCTAATACGGGAGACTGCTCCCGATATGGTGTTAACGAACACCTGCGTTAATGTGATGCCGGCTGTAGCGGCAAAGTCCCTTCAGATTCCGGTCATCTGGAAGATTACCGAGATCATTCATACGAATGAACATACAAACGAGGCAATCCAGATGATTGGGCGTTACGCGGATTGGATTATCGGTATATCCGAGACAGCGGTAGCCCCATTCCACGAAGCCGGCATAGGTGACAAAGTGACCATTATCTCCCCAACTTGGGAACCCGCGCTACCAGCACCGGACCGCTGGGTTCATCTGCGCGAACGCAAGCGTAAGGAGCTCGGTTTCAAATCATCGCAGACCTGTATCGGTTATATTTCTTCATTTATATATGATGCCAAAGGGTTGAAACCTTTTGTAGATATGGCCTTGAGGATCTGTGAAACACATTCGCGCTGTCGCTTCTGGATCATCGGGGCAGCATCGGATAAAAAGTATTACGACGAGTGTGTATCACGGGTGAAAAAATCCGGGTATTCACGCCGGTTTACCTTCACCACATTTGAAGAGAACGTATCTCTGGCGTATACCGCGATGGATATCCTGGTCATCCCAAGCATGGTCAAAGAAGGGTTTGGCATGACCGCACTGGAGGGTCTCTATTTTGCCAAACCGGTCATCGCTTTTGCTCAGGGTGGACTGAAGGAATTAATGGAATCTGTAGGCAGTGATGCATTTCTGGCCCCGCCGGGTGATACCGAAGCGCTTGTCACCTTGGCAACAACCTTGCTGAATGATGCAGAGCTGGCCTCGAATACGGGGTGGCGTAATCGGACAGAAGCGGAAAGGCTCTACGGCGTTGAAACCTACCGAACGAAACTGCATACGATGGTGACACAGTGGTTATTGCGTTTTCCCGGATGGTTTGCTTATATCCAACCTCCGAATGGACCTGTGTATACCCATGGGGAGGGAGGACTACGCACTGTACTGGTTCTGGAGCCGACTACGGTTCGAGCACTATTATTCCCACTGACCGTCATACAGGCGTTGCCACATTCCTCATTACCTCCAATCGCATTGGGTCACGATGCTCCTGTTGCCTCAGGTACTGTCCCGGCTGCAAAGCCGATTCAACAGAGGGGCAAAACGCGGAAACGTCGTCGCAAGCCACTTGCACCTCATTCTCGCCGAGACCGTGAGGGGCTGAAACGTACTTCCGGAACTGGCAGACGTAAGGGGAGAACCCGTACAACCAAGGGACCGCGTCCACATATGGGGAAATCGGCTAGTCGCAGACGCAAATCTACCAAAGCGGGACGTAGCCGAGCAGGGCGCAAGGGTTCCAATACAAGATGAAGGCAGGGATTACGATGAAGATCATGACGGTGCTGGGTACGAGACCTGAGATCATACGGCTCAGCCTGATCATCTCCAAGCTGGACCAGTACGCGTCCAAACATATTCTGGTGCATACGGGACAGAACTTCACGGAAAGTCTCAGCGGTCTCTTTTTCAAGGAAATGGGCCTGCGCGCACCGGATTACGTTCTTCAGGATGAAGCGGCCACTCTGGGACGACAGCTATCCTCGATGTTTACGCAGATGGAAGATCTGATATTGCAGGAGAAACCCGATAAATTGCTGCTGCTCGGCGATACCAATAGCGCATTATGTGCAATATTGGCTGAGCGCATGGGTGTTCCTGTTATTCATATGGAAGCAGGCAATCGTTGCTTTGACCTGGATGTGCCTGAGGAGAAAAATCGTAAGGTTATTGATGCCATCTCCACCGTTAATATGCCTTACACGGAACAGAGCAAGAAACATTTGGTCAGCGAAGGGGTACCAAGCAGGCGCATCGTGCTAACGGGCAATCCCATCTATGAAGTCATGCAGCACTACGACGCGCAAGTAAGTTCCAGCAAAATACTGAAGAAGCTCAAGCTGAAGTCTGGGCAATACTTCCTGGTTACTGCCCATCGAGCTGAGAATGTGGATCATGCCCCTCATTTGCTGGAGATTATGAAAGGACTGAACCAGGTCGCAGAGGAACACGGGTTGCGTGTGATCTGCAGTATTCATCCGCGTACAGCGATCCGGATTGCGGAGCATCTGCATCTGGAGATGAACCCGCTGGTGGAGTTTCACGAGCCGTTTGGATTCTTCGACTTTGTAATGCTTGAACGTCATGCACGCTGTGCACTTACGGATAGCGGTACCGTGCAGGAGGAGTGTTGCATTATGGGCGTGCCGACCGTAACGATGCGTCGAACTACCGAGCGGCCGGAAACGGTCGATTGCGGCAGCAATGTAGTCTCCGGTCTGGATGCCGCGCGCATCGCTGATTGCGTGAAAGTCATGACAAAGATGTCTAGCGACTGGGATTGCCCGCAAGGTTACAAAGCCACAGATGTATCCAGTAAAGTGGTTAAATTTCTGCTTGGAGGGAAAATGCATGTTTGAAAATAAGCGTATACTCGTGACTGGCGGTACGGGATCATGGGGTTATGAACTTGTGGCTCAACTACTGCCCCAGCAGCCCAAAGAAATTATTGTATATTCCCGGAACGAGTCTAGCCAAGTGGCTATGAGTCGTGAATTTGAAGACCCGCGTCTTCATTTCCGGATTGGAGATATTCGTGACAAGGACGCCTTGACGGCGGCTTGCCAGCATGTGGACTATGTATTTCATCTGGCTGCGCTCAAGCATGTTCCGGTGTGTGAAGACCAACCGTACGAAGCACTCAAAACCAACGTGATTGGTACACAGAACGTAATTGAGGCTGCTATTGAGAACAAGGTGGAAAAAGTAATCTATATCTCGACTGACAAAGCTGCCAATCCGTCCAACTTCTATGGCATGACAAAAGCGATCGGCGAGAAATTAATTGTATATGCAAACTTGTTACACAGCGATACCAAGTTTGTTACGGTACGGGGCGGGAATGTACTGGGAACAAACGGAAGTGTGGTACATCTGTTCAAGAATCAGATCCGCCAGAAAGGGCAGGTCTCCATCACGGATATGAGTATGACTCGATTCTTTCTTACGCTGAAGGATGCAATTACCTTGCTGTTCAAAGCTTCGGTGGAAAGTGTCGGCGGAGAGATCTTTGTCATGACGATGCCTACCTGCAAAATCGTTGATCTCGCGGAAGTACTGATTGAGGATTCCGGTGTGGAGAATGTGAGCATTGTAGAACGGGGCATTCGTCCAGGGGAGAAAATCCATGAAATATTGATGAGTGAATTCGAGAGCATGACCACCGTTGTCTACGATGAGCAGTACCTGGTAATTCTTCCTACCCTGGGCATACCGGGCCTGCGTGAACATTATACCAATTGTCCTCCGGTCTCCTTTAACAGTTTCAGTTCTGAACACCAACTCATGACCAAAGAGGAGATTCGTGAAATTCTGAAACGCGGAGGATTCTTGTCATGAAACTGCTGATACTTGGTGGAAACGGAATGGCCGGCCATATTTTGGTCGACTATTTCCGCCGTCAAGGTGTACACAGCGTCTTCTACACATCTCGGGATGTAACAGACCCCAATGGTCTGCTCCTGGATGTGAACGACAGCTTCATGGTTGATCGATTGGTAGAAGCTGTGCACCCGGATGTGATTATTAATGCTGTAGGTGTGTTGAACAACTTCGCAGATGAGGACAAAATTACTGCATATCATATTAATGGTTTCCTGCCACATCGTCTGCGGCGGGTTGCAGATACGATTGGTGCACGCCTGATTCATATCAGCACGGACTGTGTGTTCAGTGGAGAACGGGGAGCATACCGGGAAGATGATGTTACGGATGGGACTTCAGCTTACGCTATCACCAAAGCACTTGGCGAAGTTCAGGATGAAGGTCATCTGACGATCCGTACGTCCATCATTGGACCCGAGATTCGCCAGGGCGGCATTGGTCTGATGCAATGGTTTATGTCCAGCACAGGTGAAGTTGGGGGGTATACCCGCGTATTTTGGAACGGTGTGACCACCCTTGAGCTGGCCAAATGGGTAGACCATTACCTGGCCTCATCGGTTAGTGGTCTGATCCACTTAGCTCATCCGGCACCTGTCAGCAAGCATGACCTGCTTGTATTGTTCAAGCAGACCTGGGATAAGCAGGATGTGACGATTGTGCGTGATGACAGTGTAGTGCAGGACCGTACGCTGGTGTCCACTCGCGAGGATGTGAAGACAGACCTGCCGGATTATTCTACAATGCTGAAGGAGTTGGCATTATGGATGGAGCAGAGCTGAGAGGCAAAAAAGTGCTGATTACAGGCGCTTCCGGTTTTACCGGGCGACATGCCGTATCTTATTTTCGGGAAGCGGGTGCAGTGGTTGCAGCGGTAGTCCGGAGGCCGGATGTGTATTCATTCGGTAAAGGTGCACAAGTCCATGTCTGTGATCTGAACGATAAACAGCAAGTACGTCATCTGATCGGCGAGGTGCAGCCCGACTATGTGCTGCATCTCGCTGGCAAAAATTCAGTGCCTGATTCGTGGTCTGATCCACTACTGGTCCTGGAGACCAATGTGATGGCCGTGCTGTATCTGCTGGATGCGCTTCGCAGTTGTCCGACAGCACGAACCGTTATTGTAGGATCGCGGTTAAAATATACGCCGGAACCTGGCCAGATTCCCCAGCCTCCGCATCCATACAGTCTCAGTAAAGCGCTGGAAGAGATGGTGTCCTTGTCGTGGATGTCGCTCTTCGGACAACAGATCATGCTGGCGGAGCCAGGCAATCTGATTGGTGCGGGTCCTTCCACAGGCATCTGTTCACTGCTTGCACGCCATGTTGTTGCCTGTGAGCAGGCGGGCAAAACCGAGGCATTCCGTCTGTCCGGACGGGACAATACCCGTGACTTTCTGGATGTGCGGGATGCCGTCAGAGCGTATGCGACCCTCCTGGTACACGGGTCCAGCGGTACAGTATACCCGGTGGTGTCTGGAGTTGAGCGCAGTCTTGGTGAAATTGCAGATCTGCTGTTATCCATGACAGAAGCGGAAGTTCCTGTTCGCTGGGATGGGGCATCTTCTGGTCCAGATGGTTCGGGGAAACAGGAGGAATTATCACTGCTGCGCAAGCTTGGCTGGCAGCCGATGATTCCATTTGCCACATCACTTCAGGATATCCTGAGTGATGTTCGTGTCCAGCAAGGGAGGACGACAAGTTGAATCCGAGAGTATCCATTGTCATTCCATTCTACAACTGCCCTTATGTGCCTCAGGCGATTCAGAGTGCGCTGAACCAGACGTATCCCGATGTGGAAATCGTTGTTGTGAATGACGGTTCAACCCGGCATGCAGAGTTGCTTCAACCCTATCTTCCTTATATTAATGTGCTTGGCAAAAGCAATGGCGGGACGGCTTCGGCACTTAATCATGGCATCCGCCATGCCTCTGGTGATTATGTAGCCTGGCTCAGTTCGGATGATTATCTGTATCCGGATAAAATTCGTTATCAGCTGGAGTTTATGCAACGCGAGAATGTGCTCGTCTCCCATACGAACTTTCATTATATCAACGAGCATTCGGCAGTTACCAGAATGCATGGTGGGCCTGAACCGATGTCGGATATGGATTTACTACGACGGTTTGTTAACGGCAATCCGGTGAATGGCTGCACGGTCATGATTCGCAAGGATCTCTTTAGCGGAGTGGGGCTGTTCGATGAACTTCTTCCCTACACCCATGATCTGGATCTCTGGATGCGTATTGTACTGAACGGTCATCGGTTCCCATACCTGAATGAACCGCTTACTGCCTATCGGTGGCATGGGGGAATGGGATCGGTACGTCATGCGGATGTCATCGGCAGAGAGGCATCCATGGTATGGTCCAGATATCGGGAACCGCTGTTGCAGCGAATAGCGACGCTTGGCGGGTAGCGTAGGGAGGGCAGTTAAGAAAGCCAAAAGATGGCTGATTAACGCCCTCTTTGCGCAGCATTTTACCTAAGACAGTAAGAGGAGGGGAAGGCCCGAATGGAGCCAAAAGTATCGATCGTCATTCCTTTTTACAATTGTGCTTATATCGAGCAGGCTGTTCACAGTGCCATTCACCAGACGTATCCGCATATCGAGGTCATCGTGGTGGATGATGGGTCAACCGAGCACGTGGAGCGGCTACAGCCATTCATGGATTCCATCCGCTATATTCGCAAAGAAAACGGTGGAACCGCGACAGCATTAAATGAGGGCATCAAGCAGGCAACAGGGGATTACTTTGTTTGGCTCAGCTCAGATGATGTGATGCTGCTGGATCGGGTGGAGAAGCAACTGAAGTTTATGCGCGAGGTTAAGGCTTCATTCTGCCATGGTGCCTACCATTATGTGAATGAGAAGAGTGAATGGTTGGATACGGTGCATCCGGAAGTGGGAAGTCGTCTGGAGATGTTGCAGGTACTGCTGGAAGGTTGTCCGATCAACGGCTGTACTGTCATGTTAGAGATGGAAGCATTCGAGCGGTTTGGACTGTTCGACACTGATTTTCGCTACACCCATGACTATGAGATGTGGATGAGGCTGTTTCCAATGTATGAGCTGTTCTACTACAATGAACCTCTGATGTGTTACCGATTGCATGAGTCAATGGGAACCAAACGTCACTTCAAGGCACTGGTTGCCGAGATGGAAAAAGTTCAAGAGAAGCATCGGCCTATTCTGTTTAACTTACTTCAGGTTGGCGGGTACTGGAAGTAGATGGATTTGGCAACGATGGCTGAATGGAATAGGTGTTAAATGGACAGGAGAGCACCCTTATGAAACACTTTTTAAGTGTTATAAGTGGAAGCTCTTTTTTTGCTTTATGGACAGATACGTGGACACAAAGGGTGATCGATTGCTGAAGTCTCTGTATAATGAAATGATTCATACACGGAAGGGACTGGACTATGCGCAGATATCAATATCTTAAACCCAACTATTAATAAACTAATGGAGGTAAGAGTATTGATTACAGAGTTATACACAGAACGGTTATATTTGCGAAAAATGAACGTATCGGATGCGGCCAGCTTGTTTAAAATTTGGTCTGATCCGGATGTAACTAGATTTATGAATATCACTCATTTTACGGATGAAAATCAAGCTATAGCCATGATTAATCTTCTGAATGATCTTGCTCAGGAAAACAAGGCCATTCGGTTCTCTATCCTTGTGCAAGAGTCCAACGAAATCATAGGTTCATGTGGTTATAATGCACTGGATTTTGACAATCTCAAAGCAGAAATTGGGTATGACATTGCCAGATCACACTGGGGGAAAGGATATGCTACGGAAGCGATCTCTTCTTTGTTAGTTCATGCATTCTCGACCATGAGGCTGAATCGAATGGAAGCAAAGGTTGACCCCGATAATGTGAATTCTATCAAGCTATTACAAAAGCTCAATTTCACATACGAAGGCACCCTCAGAGCATACGAGAGGGCAGGCGAAACGTTCAGTGATCTGAATATGTATTCCAAGTTGGCGACAGATTAGAGAGATCTGGAATAGCGTGTTCTCGGTCCGTTAGAAAACATTTGAAACGAGAAGGGGGTGTCCTCAGTCATTCATATGACAGATGGGACACCCCTTGTTTGATATTTCGGCATGTTATATAAAGACGGCATATCATTGGACAACTCAATCTTTTGAATTCATGATCACCATGGATGCAGGATCGGGAAATACATATCCTTTAGGCAGCTTCTTCATCAATTCATTCATTACAGCGTAATCCACGTTGATGTGAGGTGTGGAAACTGGAGTCGAAAACCAGCGATTGTATAGATCACTTGGTACAAGTAACGTCATATTGTATGTCCTCCTCTGTAGATGGCCTCTTGGTAGACTTGAAATGTACGCAATCCCATCACTTCCAGTGAACGATGTTGTTCAGCCCAGGCTTTCGCCGCCGCACCCACTGTTCTCCGGGTAACATCATCCTCAAGTAGTGCATCCAACAGTTCACGGAGCGAGTCGACATCCTGCGGAGGAACAACCCATCCTGTGCGTCCAGGGTCAACCATCTCAGGCATGCCGGCTGTACCACTGACGATAACAGGTACACCCGCCAGTTGTGCTTCGGTAACGGAGAACGGCTGGGTGTCCTGCAGGCTGGGCTGAACATAGATGTCTGCATGGCGCAGGAAGGAAGGAATATTGTCCAGCTTGCCCCAGAACACAACATCGGCTCCAATACCCGTTGACGCGGCCTGTGACCGCAATTCATCGGTTAGATTGCCTTCTCCTGCGATCCAGCAGACCCAATCGGAACGTTTATTTTTCAGACTGGCTAAGGCCTTGATTAACACATGAACGCCCTTGATGTATTCAAGTCGTCCGGTAAAGGCAATGACTTTCTTGCCCGCAGGTGGTCGCTGGCGGAACTTCACAGCTGCTGAGGCACGGTAGGCTGGGAGATCTACAGCATAGGGAATCTGTCTGAACTTTGATTCAGGAACGGCAAGCTCTGTAAGCGTACTCTTGATCCAGTGGCTTGACACGAGAATGAGCTCGGACTGTGCTGCACTTCGCTCTTCCAATGAGAGAAAATAACGTCCACGCTTGGATTGCAAATATGAAGGGAGAGTAAGCTGTGGGTTGGAATTTTGAGCATCGTAAAAGGCTTCGCGTGCAAGAGCGCCATGATAGCTTGTAACCAGTGGGATATTGCGGTTTAAGATGCGTTTTATGGCTACGGCAGCTACCGGATCTTGCGCATGAATAACATCATAGTGGTCCACCCCCAGATAAGCGGCCGCCATCTCGAAGGCATATCTATTCAGTTCATAATAAGCGAGAAGAGGATCGGCAGTGAATTGTGGCAGATCAGTCGGATTGAGTTTGGCTTGCAGCATGGGCCACACCTTATCCTTGGAGAAAGCGCGGTTCAGATTACGAACATATACTTCGTTATTGGCACCATTTGTGCCCATGATATCAACCTCTACACCAAGTGCGATTAACCTGTCGGCCAGTTGTTTAACATATGTCCATATGCCTCCCATATGTGTAAGCTCCCAATACGTAACGAGCAGAACTTTCATAGCTACCTCCTTGTCACGGCCTGCACCGGCCGAGCTTCTATCCTTTTATTCTATGAAAAAAGAGGACCGGAAGGTCGGGCATTTCCGTGTAATTGGTCGAAAATGGGTGAATGCAAATGGCAATGGACGAGAGGAAGCATATCCTATGTACAGGAAGGTTCATGTGCTCCGAAGGAGGGATCTACAGTGGCGGTATATTTACTTGAGATTCATGAGAATCTGTTACAGACATTTGTTCCCATCAAGTACATGGATGTGGAGTTGGCCTATGTGGGCGGCGAGGAAGGGACGGATGTATTTGTTGGTGGAGCCAGTATGCACGGAGAACTGTACCGACACCTTTTTCACCTAACGTCAAATTCGGGGGGAGCGGGCGGTAATCAGGTCATTCATAATCTGGATGTGTCATCCGAGCCTTATGAGCTGAGGATCATCAGCAACAGCTCTTCTCCGAATCATCTGGTTATTCGAATGTATTTCCGGAGTATTCACGGTCAGACATTGGGCATACTGTCAGAATATCAGATGATGAAGCTTGCAGATTGATATGGACATCATTGCATAATCATGATTAACCAACGTGTGGAGCAGGGAAGGTGCCTGTTCCATTTTTTTTGTGGTGCATCCATAGTAGAATTGTCTGAAAAAATAGCTTGACAGCAAAGGTATTTTCATTAGAATTAGATCAGTATTAAACGAAAGTTTAAAACGACGATTTAAAACGATAGTTTGAAATTAGTCGTCAATATAGGCTGAGTGAGACGCATGAATAAGGCTGCGATCTACTGGCTGGAAAAGAGTGTGGAGAACGTGAAAGAACAAACAGCAGTACCCCAGGAGCCGGCAGAGTTTTCGCTTAAAGCCATTATACTGCCACTCCTGGCAATTATCGTCGGAATGATTATGGTTATTCTGGATAGCACGGTGGTGAACGTGGCCATTCCAAATCTGGTTCAATATTTTGAGACGGATCTTAAAACGATCCAATGGACGGTTACGGGTTACACCTTGGCTTTGTCTGCAGTTATTCCACTGGCAGGCTGGTTAACGGACCGTTTTGGTGCCAAAAGAGTATTCCTGTTCACCATTGCTATGTTTACCTTGGGTTCAGTGTTATGCTCGATCGCTCAATCACCTGAGCAATTAATCATTTACCGTATCATTCAGGGTCTCGGTGGAGGCATGGTTGCTCCTATTGGTATGGCGATGGTCTTTCGTCTGGCTCCGCCTGAGCGAAGAGGTTCCATCATGGGGATGCTGGGAATTCCCATGCTGCTTGCCCCTGCGTTAGGTCCGGTGTTGTCCGGGTGGTTTATTGAATCACTGAGCTGGCACTGGATCTTCCTGATTAACTTGCCCATTGGTATTGCAGCTTTCATTCTATGTATCAAGTTTTTGCCGGATACAGATCGTGGACGCACACCTGCACTGGATCTGCTCGGCATGATTCTGGCGCCAATTGCGTTCTCGATGCTGGCTTACGGTGTGAGTGAGGGTGGAACGAGCTGGACGTCTGCAACAACTTTGACGGGTGTCATTGTGGGTGGTGTAGCGCTCATTTTGTTCATTATTGTGGAGCTTCGTCATCAAAATCCATTGCTCGAACTCCGGGTATTCAAATCTTCTGATTTCTCACGGGGAATTATTCTTGCATGGGTGTCACAAGTGGCGCTGTTCGGTGCGATGATCCTGATCCCGCTTTATCTGCAGCAGATCAAAGGGTACACTGCACTGGAAACAGGATTGATTCTGCTGCCACAGGCGTTGGCTTCCGGAGTGGGTATGCCGCTCGGTGGTCGGTTGTTTGATAAAATCGGTGCTAGACCTCTGGCCTTCGTGGGTCTGGGTATTATTTCGGGAGCATTGTTTATTCTGTCCTCCATTACGGCAGAGACAGGTCTTGGCCTGATTATAACGGCTCTGGTCATGATGGGTCTGGGTATGGGCTTGTCCATGATGCCACTCAATACGCATGTATTAAATGCTGCACCGCGCAAGTTGGTTGGACGGGTTACACCGCTCACGGCTGCTGCACAGCAAGTAGTCGTGTCCTTTGCGGTTGCAGGGCTTACAGGCTTCCTGACTTCAAGAATCGCAGACAATACAACGAGTACAGAGCCGACCGCTATCGTGCATGGTTTGGTGGCTGGTTTCAATGATACGTTCTTCCTGGCCGCTTGTATTGCATTGTTCGGATGTTTGCTCAGTCTGATTCTGCGGAAACCAAAACCGATGCCGGAAGAAGAACTTCAAAATGGCGACAAGCCTGATCCCGCGATGATGATGGGACACTAAGACTCTATAAAAACCATACTAAGGCAGTTCAGAGAAATTTTGCTGAACTGCCTTTTTTGCTATGCTCAATGGAAAATTCGTAGTGCTGTCATCATTTCACGGAAAGAAATGGCATATCGATCTGGTGAAAAAGACAAGCTCATATGCTGTCTGCCCTGAATGCGAATATACTCACGCAGTTTCTTGTTATTCATAAGGTCCCTTGCTTCGGCTACAGCTGCCTCTACATTTCCAATTGGATAAAACTTACCAGTCTTATTATGTGTGATAAATGAACGCACACCATCCGAATCCGTGCTGAGCACCGGGCAGCCACAAGAGATGGCTTCAGCGACGGCATAACCGAATCCTTCAAGCAGGGAAGTGGATAACATGATGCCCCCTGAAGCGGCAATCATGGAATAATATGCAGGCATCTGAGAATGAGGAACATTGATAAAGATGCCAATCCGATCCTCAAGCCCGTATTCTGCCAGCATGTGCCGGAACATGACTTCATCTTCTGGATTAGCCAAAGTTGGATCGTGGAATAACCATAGTCTGGCTTCCGGATTTTTTTTGACGATTTCACTCGATATGATTAGATATTCACGCCAGTTTTTGTTGTGTTCAAGTCGTCCTACCCAAGCCAGCACCGGATAGGGTGGGGTATCCACCAAGATTGGTGCGAAGGTGTCCGTATCCAGCATGTTGGGAATAACAAACCGATGAAGCCAGGGACAGATATGAATGAACATATCCAGCAGGTGGTCTGTGGGAGGTATAACGGCAGCATCACAATGAGCTTGGAGGTATGGGACACCCATCTGTATCGTTTCCAGAGCTTGATCGCGTGCTCCGAGTCCCTGCGCTTCAAAAATAATTCGTCCCGTATAACCAAGTCCTCTCAAGCGGCCGGGCATAGCGATGTCTGAAGTGGCAATGATGGCATCATAATGATGAGTATGAATGATATGATGGATATCCTCGTCACTGGACGCGGTGAAAATGGGTGTATCACTGTTGTTCTGCAATCCCGAGCCTGTGCTGAGATACAATAGGTGCGCTTCAATGCCATGGCGTTTCAGAACAGCGGTGCGCAGTCGATTTAACGTATCCACGCCACCGCTCGGAACATAAAACGTGAATAATACTTTCACACGATTCACCCTCTGACTTTTGGTCAGGAGCACATTCTCCTGTACTCTATGTTACGTTGGCTTTAAGCGCAGGGTGTGGGTGTTGGTCAGAATGTTCACATTTTGGACAAATATTTTTAAGCTGTCTTTTAAGTGTCATTAAGCTGAGGCTAGGATAGCTCACGTAATATACAAGGAACTTCCCGTGCCCATCATCTATTACATAAGTTCAACGTAACATTTACACGATAACGGAGAGGGCAGAAATAACTTGAAGAAGCGAAGCGGTCACCTTTATCAGCGGATTTTTCCTTCTGAATGAAGGAATCAAAAAAATCTGGGGATAACAGTGATCGGAAGGTTATTCTGCCATCGGAGTGCAAGTGTAAATATTTCAGTTGAATTTATATAACGAACGATGCTGCACGGGTATTTTAACGGGAAAGGATGAATGATGTGCTCGAAGTGAAACAGGTCAGCAAAGTTTACGAAGGGCAACGCGGCGTGCATCAACTGGATTTCACCATGGAACGTGGTGAGATTGTTGGCTTTCTCGGGCCCAATGGTGCCGGAAAAACAACAACGATGCGTATGATTACGGGCTATCTGCATCCAACCGCGGGTACCATTATGGTGGATGGGGTATCGGTGCATGAACAGGGTCAGCGTGTTCGTTCCAAGATTGGGTATCTGCCTGAAACTCCGCCACTGTATCCGGATATGACGGTGCAGTCCTATCTTAAATTCGTAGCCAATTTGCGAGATGTCCCGGCACGTGAGGTTAAGCTGCGGGTCAGTGAGATGGTTAGCAGACTGGGACTTCAGGGTCGGGAAAGGCAAATGGTACGTGGGTTATCCAAAGGATATAAGCAACGCCTCGGGCTGGCAGGAGCCATTATTCACAAGCCGGATCTACTGGTCCTGGATGAGCCAACATCGGGCCTTGATCCAAACCAGATTATCGAGATCCGGGATTTAATCCGAGAATTGGGCGAGAACCATACGGTGCTGCTCAGTACGCATATTTTGCCTGAAGTGAGCACGCTCTGTAATCGAATGTTGATCATCAATCAGGGACAGCTCGTGCTGGATGGTTCACCTCAGCATTTCGGATCAGCAATGGGGGATCAGTTCAAGGTATCGATTGAAGTGAAGGCCACTGCGGAGCAATTACATAATGTGCTGACACCATGGGAGAAGGTGCGGAGTGAAGTCATTCAAGCATCGGATGTGAATACCAGCAAAGATACTTCACTTACTTCAGATTCAGCGGATACGGTTAAAATGCTGCTTACTGGAGAAAACTCGGAAGATTTCCGGGAGGAGCTGTTCTACCTTTTGTCAGGTGCAGGATTACCGATACTGGAGATGAAGAAGGAGAACCTGAGCCTGGAGCAAATCTTCCTGAAGCTGACGACAACCGAGGCAACAGACACAGACGCAAATTCGGCAGATGTGGATAAGGTTGTTGGGGCAGAGATGGATCTGGACGTAACTTCGGACATCGACTCGTCGAGTATATCGGGAACATCAGTTGGTACATCAGCCGATGCTTCGCCCCAAGCTCGCAAAGGGGAGGACTCCAAATGAGACGAATGATGGCGGTATGCAATAAAGAGCTGCAAGCTTATTTTCTGTCACCAACGTCCTATTTTGCTTTTGCCGTATATGTACTGATGACCAGTCTGCTGTTCTATTCAAGCTTTGTATATTACCAGCCGAGTATTGTCGATTATCGTCTCGTGTTAGGCGATACGTTGTCCATGCTGCTGTTTGTCGTGCCGTTGTTAACGATGCGACTGGTTGCAGAGGAATTTAGACAAGGAACGGATGAATTGTTGCTGACTTCTCCGGCACGAGTAACAGAAATTATTTTTGGCAAATATCTTGCTTCTCTGGCCATTCTGGTCGTGCTCATCCTGTGCAGTCTCGTGTACCCTTTCATCATGTCGTTCTATGGGACATTGGATATGACGACGGTATGGATGTCTGCGCTGGGGTTATTTTTCCTGGGCGGAAGCATGATGGCGATTGGACTGTTCGCTTCTACATTATCCCAGCATCAGATGGTGTCTGCGGTGGCGGGTTTTATTATTTTGCTCGTTTTGTGGATGCTTGATTCATTCGCAGGCAATACAGGTTCTGTTTTACAGCAGTGGCTGGACCAGTTTGCTCTGACCAACCGGTTCGACAGTTTCATGAAAGGTGTGCTTAGTGGGCCGGATATCTTGTATTATGTCACCCTTTCGGGTGTGTTTCTGCTGTTAAGCATTCAAATTGTGGAACGGAAGCGGTGGAGGTGAGAAGATGAAAAAATGGTTAAGTCATACCAACAGTACCGTGCTGTCCGTAGCGGTGATTGGCATCTTTATTTTGCTAACACTGTTCCTGAATTCACTTGGCGGCTTCCAGCTGGATCTGACCTCGAACAAACAATACACGTTATCTGACCAGTCTCTTACTGCGATCAAAAATGTGAAGGATGACGTCAACATTCTGGTGTTAACGGTCGAAAATGCCAACAACACCGTCTTGAACCGTGAGGTCACGGATATGGTTGAGGAATACACGAAACGCAATAGCAAGTTGAAGCTAAAACAGTATAATCTGACGCAGGAACCTGCGCTTGCATCCAAATACGGCATAACAGGCAGCTCCATTGTGCTGGAGCAGGGAGATCAACACAAAGTGATTGATATCGCCAGTTTGTTCACCGCGACAGGGGACGGAAGTGACGGATCATATCAATTCACAGGTGAGGAAAAACTTACGCAGGCGCTCATGAATATGTCATCCACGGAGATGCACAAAATGGTCTTTTTGACTGGACATGAAGAGTTAAGTCTCGCTCAGATGACTACGTTGCAATCCTCCTTGGAACAAAATAATGTGCAGACGGAAGAGTTACAGCTGAATCAAGCTGGTAAGGTTCCCGAAGATGCAGATGTGCTGGCCATTATTGGCCCACAACGTGATCTCAGTGATACGGAAATGAAAGCCATTCGCACGTATCTGAGTAATGGAGGCAAGCTATTATTATCCCTCGGATTTGTGGAAGATATGAAATCCAGTTGGAAAAACATCGATGCCCTCATGGCTGACTATGGCGTCGTTGATGAGCATGCGGTCATGGTGGATAATCAGCAAGCCAGTACGATGGGACCACTCTGGGTGGTGCCGGAGTATGGTACACATGCAATTACGGACAAACTTGCTGCAAGCCAATTGTATCCGATGTTGTCGTTGTCGATTGCGTTGACCAGCAAAGAACAGGATAAATATACGCTTTCACCTTTAATGCATTCTTCGAATGACAGTTATGGGGAGACGAATATCGGCGGTTTATTGCAGAATGAAACAACCAATGATGCCGAAGAGGACATTCAGGGACCCGTTGAATTAGGATATGCAGCCGATACGACGGATGGTAAACCGAAGGCAGTTATTCTGGGTTCGTCCATTTTCATGCAGGATTCGGAAATTGCGAATGGTGGCAATCGGGACTTTATTTTGAATACGGTAAACTATTTGAGTGAGAAAGAAAATGGATTGACGATTCGTCCAAGGGTACAAGCTGGGTATGAGATGGCATACCTGAATGGCGAACAAGCCAGAACGATTTTCTTCGTGGCTATTGTAGCATTCCCACTCATCTTTGTTATTATTGGTGTACTCTTATGGTGGAGGCGCAGACGAGTATGAGAAAATGGGTTCCAACGATTCTGGTGGTCATCGTACTAATTGTGGGCTGGGTGTACGCGGCCAGTCAAAATTATTTTCGGGAAGAAGAAGCGATGCAAGCCAAGTTGCTTGGTATTCAATCCGGGGATATCCAATCCATCACGATACATGACACAACGGAGGAGACATCCGGTACAGCAGCAACTTCGACCCTGACGCTTGATAATGGCGTATGGCAGATGGTTGAGCCAAAAGCCTATCCTCTGAACGGTTACAGTGTAAGCAGCTGGCTGGATGCTCTGAGTGGTGCAAATCAGGAACTGGTGGTGGAAGAAGCGCCGACGGATCTGGATAAGTACGGATTAGGAACAGATGCTACACGTATGGATATCAAACTCAAAGATAATCGGGAGATCAAACTGGCTATTGGCGGCCAGCTTCCAGCAGATGATGCACGTTATGTGCGTGTTGATTCGGGCCCTGTGGTTGCCGTGCAGACAGAGGCGATTACCAGCATAGCTTTGTCTCGTCGTGACTTATTAGACACTACACCTTTTAACATGGATGAGACTAATGTTGAGTCTCTAGAGTGGGAAGGTGAAGCAGCTACCTGGATGTTAACATCGGCATCGGAGAACGATGCGGCAGAGCAGACTTGGACACTTAATGGAAAAACGATTGAAGCCACAGATGCCATATCTCTTATCGGCAAAATCAAAAACTTGTCGACAGCAGATGATGTGCGCAAAGCGTCCGAGCTGAAGAATTCGGTTCCCCGATTCACCCTGTCTGTTGAACAGACGGTCAATGGGCAACAAGTTCGAGATGTATATCGGGGAATTACGGTGCCATCCGAATCGGATCAGATCTGGGTCATTACACCGGATGGTCAATGGGCATATGGCATGGATGCGACAAGTCTAACGGAAGCCGAGAAATTCCCGGATACAATTAAAGCATCCACAACTTCTTCAGAAGAGTCATCGAGTTCTCCAAAGGACGAAACGACTTCCTCATCAACAGACGGGAAATGAGCGGGGCGGAGGATAAGTGATATTATTGTGTTGAAATGCAAATATGATTTCGAGGCAGTGCTGCGAACAAGCAGCACTGTTTTTTTATTTTATATAGCGAAGAATTTCACTGTCCACAGATCAAAACCCAAAGACTTCTAAACAAAGACCAAAACCAGAATACCTGAATCTACAGGGTAAGGTACCATATCCTTTCAGCATATCGGTACGTACAGAAGCGCATCCTATCTTTGTGACCAAAACCAACAAACATTGGAGGATGAGTACATGCCAGCAGTCAAAAAGGCAACAGCTATTACGTTATCATTATCTACTGCAATCTTTGTAATGGCCGGTTTGACAGGATGTGGCACGAATCGGGATACCAACAATATGCATACGCAAAGTGTTCGTCAGCAAGCCAACGGCATTAACCGTTATGGTGTGGAAACAAATGGAATGGATGGCATCCGTGCGAAAAGTTATCGCATGCATAATGTCACTGACCTGAAATCCAGTGAAGAGCTGGCAAAACGCATCACGGAGATGAAGGAAGTAAAATCCGCCCGTGTCATGTTAACGGATCGTAATGCTTATGTGGCTGTTCGTTTGGCAGATGGTCATGCAGGCAAGTTGGAAAGCAAGTCCAATGGTCGTACGAGCATGCTGAATGGAACGATGCGTAATCATGCCAGTGATACCATGCGTGGAGGCAACATGAATCACGATATGGGTGGTATGCGTGTGAATGGTGGTACGGGCACAATGTCTCCGTACAGCACTAGTGGAATTGCTCCAGGACTGAACACAAATTCGGCAACGGATCGCAGCCATATGGGGAATGACCGCAGCATCTATGGAACCATGGGCACAGGCGCCGTTGGCATGATGCGTGGTCTGACAAATAGCGGTAAAGCACGTGGGACAGACGATGGGCATTATGGTATGAAAAGTGAAGGACAACGTGTAGATAGCACGGACGATAACACATCAGCTGAGATTAAGGGTAAGATTTCAGCCAAAATCAAACAGTTTGCACCAAATATCGAGAATGTATATGTATCAGCCAATCCAGACTTTGTGGAGCATGTCGAGAACTATGCCACAGATATTCGTAACGGTAAGCCCGTTAGTGGCATGATCGATACGTTCCAATCGATGGTGGAGCGCATTTTCCCAACGAACGGAACAGATACGAATAACCGTGATGGCATCCTTGACGATGGCCTGATGAACCGTAATCACAACGGTGGTGTCATGAATCGAATGAATCGGTAGTTTTTTGACATGAACAAGTGTGCCTTTGCGCAGATGGTAACATCCGCTGCAGGGGCATGTTTGTTTTACATAATCTCAAATATATAGACAACTGCTCACGTTCTCTTTGGACAATGAATCACATGTTTACTGCCCATTTTTCTTATAAAACTGAACCAACGCCCTTGACCTGACATAAGATGAGTTGACTGTATCCCCTTAACCTTGTTACACCAACACAACCCGAGCAAGGAGGGGTGAACATTGAAGGGTATCGATCATAAAAGCAAATTTTTGTTGACCCACCGTGAACGCGAAGTATTCGAATTACTGGTTCAAGACAAAACAACGCGTGACATCGCAGGGCAGTTATTCATCAGCGAGAAAACGGTGCGTAACCATATTTCGAATGTGATGCAGAAACTCAATGTTAAGGGTCGTTCGCAGGCAGTTGTCGAGCTGATTAAGCTTGGAGAACTGAAGATTTAGTTGCGAATTACAGTTAGGATTAAGTAGCAGCATGAAAGCCTTTCTCTATTCTTTGTTATGAAGAATGGGGCAAGGCTTTTTTGCTGCTGATTTATAGTTTATTACATCAGATGATCCGCTGTTCCGGGATTGAGTCACCCAACCATGGTGTACAAAAATAAGCCACGCAACGACAACCATCAAAGGTTATCATTACATGGCTTATGTTGAAAATTGGACATTCATTAATTCAAAGTCATTTTTGCATGAGGCTCCTGAGAAAAATTCCTCTACAACCTCAACATCGCTTCTGCTCGTATGAAATACATATAACTCGCGTGTCGGATGGAGCTTGTGCAGTTCTTTATAACCGCTCCAGGCTTCTTGAGGATTATCATAGTTTTGAATAACCGCTATATCCTCTAGTTGACGGACACGGTTGCTGGAACTTGCCTTGATTGCTTCCACAAGCACAAAACGATCTGGGTGTAATTCAGTAATCTCTCCCCATTTCATCGGCGTCACCTCGCTTGGATAGTCGTATTTTTATTATAGCATAGTTGTTTAAGGGTGTAGGAAGTAAGCACGTTATTTGTAATTATGTGGTACCTTGTAGTTATTGAGAGACCTATATAGCAACAGGGCGGGGATATGAATATCTCGTTAAAGTTTTTGGGCCCAATTAATTTATGGTTTGAACAGACAATTGAATCTTAAACTGTATTAGCATGAAAGGATGAGCTGAGTGGACCGTTTTTTAAATGAATTTGAAAACCAATTTCGAGCGGGGTTTCTACCCGATCTGGAACAAACGCTGTCTAAAGTGCAGGATGAGAAAGTATATGCTTGTGCCTTTGGAACAGACAGTGATTGGGTTACCCTGTTTTTGGCGGTAAATACAGAGGAATCCCTGGCTGGGCATATTTCGAGTATGAATGAGCAAGGGCTGTGTGATAGCGAGCAGGACGAGATCTATTACAGATGGGGCTGCTCCGAATATCAATATGGCGAGGAGACGCACTTTAACCATATCAGTCGATTGTTGTATGCAACAGAGGATGTCCAGAAGTATAAAGATGAGATCATTCGAATCATTGCCAAAGTTGTGAATGAGACAGCAGATGAAGTTTTTGCCCGATATGGTCAAACCAAAGCAGACATTACGTTCTTCGTTTCTCTCACAGATGACGATTTGGCGGAGGAGATTGAGAATCAATCGGTCCATCAAATGACTGTACCCGGCTTAGCCAGCAAATTCTTAAAACGATATGATGACATGAATTAGACCGAGTTAACTTGAGTTGAGCGTTTAGTTGAATGGAAATTGCATTAAAACGAATTGAATCTTAGTACCGCGAAAGTCTTTCCTATTCTTTAACTAAACTAAAGAAGGAAGAGGCTTTTTTGTTTTAGCGTGAAAAAATGAAACAACCGAATCCATACACTTATTGATTTCTATTCATTTGAAGGAACGTCCTCCATTTTTTCTTCGAAAATGGCTGATAAAAGAGCTGCTCCAATTCCTCAAATTGTGCTTCGTTCAGATGAAGATGGAGTGCTCTTTTCGCAATTTTTGCGGCAGGCTGGGAAGCGGATTTCCTTCCTCCAGCTTTTCGTTTGATCGGAATATGAAATTGCAGCAGATCTTCAAGGTGATTCCAACCTTCCCAACTCAACCGACCTCCGCGTTTCCAGTCGATAGCATAGAGGGCATAATAGGCGTGTCCTTCTGTTTGTTTGGAAGCCATAATCCAGATGGAAGGAATGAGCTTTTCCCGTTGTCTTCGATTCATTGAATTGCTCCTTTTTTTGATATTGCAAAAGCCATGGGAAATTCCTCTTGATTTGCAGGATCGTCTTGATTAGAATAAAGTTATAAAAATAATTTTCTTAATTTATTAAAAATAAATAAAAATAATTTTCATAAAGCGAGGTCCTCATGGCAGCCATATTACGTGCGTTGCAGCAAGAACTGAATAACCTTCCGGCTCAGGAGCGACGTATCGCCGAAGTCATTATGCAATCTCCATCGGACATTCCCGGCTGGACGATTAGTCATCTGGCAGAGCAGAGTGGCACAAGTGCGGCGACGGTAACCCGCTTTTGCAAGTCGTTTCATTTCAAAGGTTTTCCCGATTTCAAAATGAAACTCGCCGCAGAATTGTCCCACGCATCTGATGAAACGGCGTATCAGGATATTGTAGCGGGCAATTCCCTATCCAAAATTGTTGAAGCTATCGAAGCCAACCACCTCGCGTCTATTGCAGATACCACTCGTTTGCTGGATTTGGGCAGATTGGAGCAAGCAGTGCAATTATTGTGCCAGGCTCGCCGCATCGATCTGTACGGTGTGGCTACCTCTTCGATTGTTACACAGGATTTCTATCAGAAACTGGTGCGGATCGGCAAAAGCTGTACGGCTTTCTCCGACTCACACATGCAGATTACATCCGCATCTTCGCTCGCTGAGGGAGATGTGGCGATGGCCGTATCCTATTCAGGCGAAACACCAGAGACCATCGATGCCCTGCATTGTGCCAAACAGGCCGGAGCTTCTACGATTTCACTGACTTCCTATGGCAGCAACACGCTTGCAACGGTATCGGATATCCCACTATTCACCTCTTCTCTGGAAGAAGGCATGAGGCGTGGAGATATGGCTTCACGTATTGCACTGCTGCATGTGGTCGATATTTTGTTCACAGGTATGGTAAGTGCCGACTTCGACCGTTTTATCCCCAGACTGGAACAATCCTATCACAATGTGCAATCTTATCGAGTCCAACACAACGGAGGTGCCTGACAGATGAAGATGAATATACGCATTTTTGAAAATGAAGAAGATTTGAACGCTACAGGTGCTGGCCTCATTGCCAGCTTGTTGCAGACCAAACCACGGGCTGTATTGGGGCTTGCGACAGGAAGTTCTCCTGTAGGCATATATAAACAGCTTATCACGTTATATCAGAAGGGGCTTGTCAGCTTCTCACAGGCTTCTTCTTTTAATCTCGATGAGTATGTCGGACTTCCAACAGAACATCGCGAAAGTTACCGCAGTTTCATGAACGAACAATTATTCAATCATATCGATATAGATATTGCTAGAACGCAAGTGCCTGATGGTCAGGCTGCAGATCTGGAACAGGAATGTAATTCCTATGAACAAAGGCTGGACGATCGTGGACCGGTAGACCTTCAACTGCTGGGCATCGGACATAATGGTCATATTGGCTTCAATGAACCGGGAACGGAGCTGACTGGGCGGACACATGTCGTGGATCTGAAAGACGAGACGCGAAAGGCAAACGCACGTTTCTTCGACAGCATCGATGAGGTTCCCGCTCAGGCGATTACGATGGGTGTCGGTACCATTTTGAAAGCCAAACAAATTCTGCTCATTGCGCGTGGCGAGGAAAAAGCCGAGATTATTCGCGAAGCTTTTATGGGTCCAATCACAACGGCCTGTCCTGCATCGCTTTTGCAATGTCATCCAAATGTGGTGGTATTGCTGGACCGTGCGGCAGGGAGGCTGGTGAGATGACTGGAGCGAATAGCCATGAACCTGGGAGACAGCGTGATGAAAATATTTCTCTTCTTCGGGGCAAATTGCTCCTTGCAGATGAGATATTGGAAGACGGTGTATTAGCTTGGAGGGATGGAAAAATCCTCTATGCTGGGATACCGGAAGGTCTTCCTGAACAGATTCGGCGAGAGGCTTTGCCGCTGTCTGTACCGGAACGCGGCCTCATTGTGCCTGGATTCATTGATATCCATGTGCATGGTGGGAACGGAGAAGACTTTATGGACGCAAGCCCTGAGGTGTTGGACAAGATCACTTCTTTCCATAGTACGCAGGGCACAACAGCGATGCTTGCGACTTCCATGACGGCTCCAAAAGAGCATCTGGACAGCGTACTTGCTGAAGTCGACCGCTATCGTTCGAGTGAAATGCCATATGCGCAGCTTGAGGGTGTGCACCTGGAAGGTCCGTTTTTTAGTCCGAAATGGCCTGGTGCGCAAAATCCGGAACATATCATACTGCCTGATGTATCCTGGCTCGAAGCATGGGAGAAGCAATATCCTGGCCTGATCCGTCAAGTTACGTTGGCACCGGAACGTGAAGGCGCGCTGGAAGTCATTTCATGGCTGCGAGAACAACGGATTACAGCGGCACTCGGTCACACGGATGCGACCTATGAAGAGGTGGAGCGGGCAGTGGAAGCCGGACTGCATCATGCGGTTCATACATTCAATGCCATGACACCGTTGCATCATCGGCTACCCGGGGCTGCCGGAGCCGTGCTGAGTGATCCGCGCATCAGTGCTGAGGTGATTGCCGATGGTATTCACGTACACCCTGCGGCGATCTCGATCCTCGCTCAGCTGAAGCAACATGATGATCAACTTGTGTTGATTACAGATGCCATGTCTGCTGCGGGACTGAATGATGGGGAATACAAGATCGGTGACCTGCCCGTAATCGTGAAGCATGGCGAGGCCAGACTGAAGGACGGCGGCGCACTGGCGGGAAGTACACTGACAATGATTCGCGGTTTCCGTTACCTGGTACAGGAAGTGGGTTTGAGCCTGAACGCTGCATCACGTGCAGCAAGTTTGACCCCGGCACGCCTGCTGGGCATTGATCACCGGACAGGTTCCCTGGCTCAAGGAAAACAGGCAGATATCGTTTTGCTGAACGCGGAGCTGGATATTGAGGGTGTGTGGGTGAAGGGCAGACAGATCGGCGAGTCATATTAGATTTAGAAAATTAGTATCGTGCTAATAACTTTCATTTGTGATGCATCGGTCTTCGGAGTTAAAACTTGGCTTGCATCTGTGTAGAGGCAACACCTTGCACAATATGTTAAAATAGATCTCAAAAAGACGGGATCTGCGGATCACGCATAACGGAGGCGTGAAACATGGAACGTAACGCTATGCTCGAACATGATCCGTTCATCACAGTGTTGGCGGAGAAGTTACACATACACGGATATTATGCCTTTTATGGCGAGCATTACAATGAGACCGATATGGAGCTGTACCGCAGGCATCTGTTCACATCATTCAGCAACATCTTATGGGTAGAGCTGGATGCACGCAAAAAGTATATGATTGTCGATCATCGTGGACGCAACACAGTCATGAAACTGATCGAAGGTATGCTGAACACGCGCAGAACGCTGAGAGCGAACCAGGCAATGGCAGGTACGGACACCGCTGGAGTCCAGCAGGAGATCGCACATTTATCCAAGCTTGTGCACATGCTGAAGTTCACAACATTCCGCACATAAGCGAAGTGTGATATGTAGGCTGTAATAAGCAGCGTGAGTAGTGCTAACGAATCTGTGAAGCCTTATTCCAATGATTTGGCAGTCATAGAAAATGTAACGAATCTCAGACACGCTATTTAATGCAATTTAACGATATTTCGTTACTTAAACATGTCTAAAGCGCAAATAAGATGTCTACGATTCGTTAGATTTTCAAACCTGCGAAATTTCAAGTAATAAGGTTTGTGAGGTTCTTTAGACGACAGTTGGCAATCTCGATGAAAGCTATGGGTTGGACTTAGATAGTACACGAGTAAACGAAAGAGAGAGTCCTGTCATCGCTGACGGAACTCTCTCTATTTTCTTTATACAACGACTAATCAGTTTAGCAACAACCATATTCACTCATTAACTCGTTCAACGGGGATGCAAGCTTCTGAAGCTAACTCATGTAGTAACTCATATCTTACTAACTTGGCACTATCCGTAGAATTAAGATAACAAAGCTTCCTAAAGATCACAAAGTTACTCACCGAATTCTATAGATATCTCCAAAGATCTATCCCCATCCACAGATCCATCCAACATTCCTTCATTCATCTAATGTCTGAATCCTCATGAAAAGTGGTCATCTAAACGAAGTCACAAAACTGCTGAACAGCGTCCGGACATCATACTGATACTGGTTGATCGGCTCAATTGGACGATTTTCTCCAAGTAAAGTGTATACCGCGATTCGTGCTGCTCGGACCGAATATTCTTCTGTGAATACCACGTCATCGGGAATCTCGCAGAATTGGCTGATGAAGGCCAGGTTGGTGGAGCCTTCAGGTACAACCTTCGGTCTGTCGCTGTTTAGTCTAGGCATGAATTGCGCTGTAATGTATGGCATCATGCAAGGAATGCAGTTGGCGGTAGCCATGATGTCCTCTTGATGTTCCTGAAAATGAAGATGGCCGATCAACTCCTGCATAATCTCTTCCCCTGTACAGTCGCACATTCTCTTCTTCACGTAATCGCCCACGTTATCCGGGAATAATCCGTATCCCCAGAATACGTTTACATGCTCCGGCTGACCGCGGAAGTGCGGTTGAAAGGCCAGAACAACAGACATGAACCAGCTGGAATCCTTGAAAGTAATCAGCGCCCCGGTGCCTGCCCGGTTCCGTGTGAATTTCTCCATCAGATCAAAGAAGACCGAATCCTGGAAGGTGACCGTAAACGATTCCCATTTGGACTCATCCACATGATCATTAAATGAAGAAGGATTGCCCAGCAACGGTTTCTTGGCGGCAATGTTCTCCCACAGCTTCCATGAGCTGCCCTTGCCGTTCAGTTTCGGTGCGGAAGTCATGGAGCCGATATCGGCCCCTTCGGTCATCGAACCGTTTGTGACAATGACGAGATCACCTTCGAGGATGTCAATGACTTCCTCTTCACCTCCCCTGAGCACATGCATCCGACTTACCGTAATGCCGTCTCCGTCTTTGAAATCCAGATCGGTAACCGTACATTTCAGCGTGAAATCAACGCCAAACGGTTCCAGGTAGTTATGCAATGGCAGGATAATCGAGTCATATTGGTTGAACGGTGTGCGGGTGACACCTTCCAGCGTTTGAATTCTTGGGAATTCGTGAAAAAAGCGAAGCATGTATCTTTTGAATTCCACGGCGCTATGCCAAGGCTGGAAAGCGAAGGTGGTCGCCCACATATACCAGAAGTTTGTTTTGAAAAAATGAGGGCCAAACCAGTCGTTGATTCGCAATTTACCCAGCGTGTCTTCAGGAGTAATAATCAGTTTGCCCATCGCCAACCGGTCCGCCATATCAAAACCCATGGAGAGCACATCTTCGACCTTGCCGTCACGGTTAATGAGCCGTGCATTGGAATGTGTGGGATTGGCATCGTCAAATTCGGTGATTTCCTGTCGGACAGATATGCCCGGACGGTCGATGGAAGGGATGGAAGCCAGCAACTCCCACAGATTCTCATAGGCCTCGTCATTGAGCATCCGTCCGCCGCGGATGATATATCCTTGATCGGGATTACCAGCACCGTCATTGCTGCCGCCGAGAATCGGCATTTCTTCGATAATGTGAATGTGTTCTCCAGGAAAGCCACAATCTCTAACCAGATAAGCTGCACCCGCCAAAGATGCAATGCCGCCGCCTACAAAATAGACCTGTTTATTACCATGTTCTTTCTTCACGATCATTCGCCTCCAAAAGTTACTGTAATCACATCCCTAATGTAAACCTTGCAGGTTCCGTAAGGTATGATCAAAAGAAAGGGAGTGTCCAATTTTTGGTCACTTGTAGTAAAGTGTCTAAAACCTAGGCATAGATCACATGTGAAAAAAGCCGCGCATCCTTAAGTGGATGGCAGCTTATTCTCATACCTGTGCAGTGCTTTCAGGACATTGCCTTCGATTAGCTCACTGAGCTTCTCAATATTCTGTTTTGGCGGTTCTTGCATGTTGCCCCTCATCCATTGAATGATCAGCCCGGTGAAAGCCAGGGTATAAAAGTTGGCGACAAACTCTTTGTCTTCACCGCAGACCTTAATCCCACAGGCCAGCTCATCAATAACACCCATGATCAGATCATGGGTTACTTCATAGAGGTATACATCCAGGTGGGTACGCCCGAGCGAGTTGAGTGTGTTGCAGCAGAACGTTTTGTTGTTCTCGATGTAACAAAAGATTTTATAGAATCCGTCCGTCCATGTGCTGTAGCTTCGGTACTCCGTAAGACTCTCCACCGCTTCAGTCTGATAGATCCACCCAAGTAGCGCGTAAATATCCTGAAAATGATAATAAAAGGTTTGCCTGTTCACTCCGCAATTCTCCACCAGATGTTTGACCGTAATCTTGTTCAATGGAGTATGCTCCATCAGTGATTTAAGCGAGTGAGCCAGCGCATTTTTGGTCAGGTGAGAAGTAGACACAACATTCACCTCATCATTTTGGATTAGCTTGCCGGGGCGCAACAGCACGTAAACAGCTACGTGGCAAAGCCCCGCGCCGAAGTCGCTAAGCACAAACAAGTCAAAACGCAGGAATCCCGCAAGATTCTCCATCCACAAATACCCCTGTAGCTATCAACCATGTAGCTATCAACATCTTCGTTACACTATCCGCAACATACTCGATAAGGGTGCATTCTAAATATCAATCGATTCAAATAAACATCTAAGGCCTTCGCTTGAGTTATCTCATCACAACTCCTTAAAAGTTAGCCGTCGTCTAAAACCAGTCACAATAAAGTAGCCCAGTCAGGGTAAAAGCTGAAACCTAGTGAAGGATACCGATCAATCTAAAAAAACGGCCGATAAGCCGTCGCGTATGTTATCTCCCATACACTAAACCATCAAAACCGAGACTACGTCTATAAAATCAGTCATAGGAACAACGATAACGAAGTTATCGAGAAAAAAATCGAAAAAGTGTTCAGTAGCCCATCGTTAAGGTAATCTATCACACTAACCCATCAAAGTGAGACCCAATCCTTCGAAGCAGCCGCGCTAAGGCTCCGACGTAATGATCGATACAAAATTCAAAGAAAGCCTATAGGCCGCCATGTTGTTATCACTAAAACACTAACCCATTTAACAGTAAGCCTCCATCGTCTCCATCATAAAAAGCAACCATCAAAAAAACTACAATTTCACCAAAAGAAACAAGAACCAAAGAACCAAAGAACCAAAGAACCAAAGAAAAAAAGAAAAAAAGAAATAAAATAAATAACAAAAAACGACCCGAAGGCCGTCCTTTTGTTCTCCTAATTACACTAACCATTCAATAGTTAGGCTCAATCCTAAAATCAGTCATGCGAGAAGCTGCAACGTAGTGAAGGGGACGAAATCGATTCTGAAGAAGCGGAGCGTTCGCCTTTATCGTCGGATTTTACCCTTTGAGAAGGGGAATCCAAAAAATCCGACGATAACAGCGATCTAAAGAACGATTCGGCCCCGGAACGTCCACTCAGCACGCTCTCATGATCTGGTTTTAAACACGATGATTACAAACTCTTCAAAAACTGAACAATCGTCAACAACCCTTTATCAAAGTTCTCCAGGTTGAAGTGCTCGTTCGGTGCATGCAGGTTCTCATCCGGTAAACCAAAGCCCATCATAACAGCAGGGATTTCGAGTACACGTGAGAGCTTCTCAACAATCGGAATGGAGCCGCCATCTTTGGTAAAGAGGGCACGAACGCCATACACGTGCTCATACGCGTCTGCTGCTTTTTGCAGAATTGGATTGGAAGGATCGGTATTGAAAGCAAAAGCTTTCTCGATCTGTTTCACATGCAGCGTTGCACCCGGTTGAACGTGAGCGCGCAGATGTGCTTCGATACGATCCAATACATGTTGTGGATCTTGATCCGCCACGAGGCGGCAGGTGATTTTGGCATGAGCTTCCTTCGGAATAACCGTTTTGCTGCCTTCGCCTTGGAAACCACCCCATACGCCATTCAGTTCCAATGTTGGACGAGCGCCAACACGTTCCACGAACGAGTAACCTTCTTCGCCGTACAATTGCTCCAGCCCAAGGTCTTGACGAAGCTGTTCTTCATTGAAGCCTTGTTTCACAAATTCTTCTCTCATCTCAGGAGACAGTGGCAGTACGCCGTCGTAGAAACCATCTACACTTACACGGCCTTGCTCATCATGCAACGAAGCGAGCAGGGATACGAGTGCGTGCAGTGCGTTCGGTACACCGCCGCCAAATGAACCGGAGTGCAAGTCGGTATTGGCTGTGTTCAGATCCACATGCATGGAACATAGGCCGCGCAGGCCAGTGGAGATTGCCGGTTTTCCTTTTTCAAGCAAGGACGTATCCGAGATCAGTACCATGTCTGCACGCAGCTTGTCTGTATGTTCATTCAGATAGATGGGCAGGTTGGGGCTGGAGATTTCCTCTTCGCCTTCAATGCAGAACTTGATGTTAACTGGCAGTTCTTTGTTTTCGGCGAGAATGGCTTCAACTGCCTTGATATGTAGGAAGATCTGTCCTTTGTCATCCGTTGCACCACGGGCATACAGCTTGCCATCACGAACGGTAGGTTCGAAAGGAGGCGTCTCCCACAGGTTAAGCGGATCAACAGGTTGTACATCATAGTGTCCATAGATCAGTGCCGTCGGTTTGCCGGGTGCATGCAGGTGATCTGCATAGACAATCGGATGTCCAGCCGTTTGAATGACCTCTACGTTTTCCATGCCTGCACGTGTGAGCGCATCTGCTGCCCATTGTGCTGCACGATTAATATCCTCTTTATGCTCTGAAATGGCAGAGATACTTGGAATGGACAACCATTCATTCAGTTCTGCCAGGTGTTTTTCTCTATTTTGTTCAAAATAAGTCTGTTCTTTCATTAAAAAGGCCTCCTTCATGTTTGCTATATCTCATTGTAATCCATTTTGTCATGTTAATAAAACATTGGTTAAAAAAATGATCGGTTACAGATCGTTTCATTCACCTGAGGATTGTGCGTATAATACAAGAAAAGGATTTCATCCATATATTCTCAGGGGAGTTGAGGAAGTTTCCATGACAGTCAGACCCGATGCAAGCAGGCAGGTGAGCAGCGATGGAACCGACTAGGAGCAATCGAATATTTGGCAGATTCAAGCGGTTATCCGATTTGAAGGTTGGAAGGCATAAAGGACGATTTTATCGAAACAGCCTGATGCTTATTTTACTCATTGCCAGCATTCCCGGACTAATTACAGGTATCGTCATGTATCAACAGGTTGTTGGCCGGATGGAAACCGAGTTCAATCAGATGCATCAGAACCAGATCGAGAACCGGGCACGCAATGTGGATGACCAGCTGGCTTATCTGGAGATGAACTTATCCCATTGGGCTTTTGAACCGAGGTTTGGCAATGCACTGCGAACGTTGGATTTTGTGTACTATTTTAATGAAACGCAGGAGATTGTGACTACCTTATACGTATTACAAGGTTCCCATCCACTGATCAAGTCAGCACAGCTGTATTTGCAGGAACCGAAGCCAATCTTGTTTAATCGGGATTATACCGAATTGAACGATGAAGCGAAAGTACAAGCCTATGATCGATACCTTTCCATGGGGAACCACGTGTACTGGACAGACTGGGTTTCCAGCACCAACAGAGATACCGAACTTTCGACCAACGATAGTCCACTGCATACGGATGCAGGCAATGCACTTGTTCTAGTACATAAGATACCGGGGGAGAGCATTAATCCGTTTGGTGCACTGATCATCACGCTGGATAACGAGAAAGTCGCTAGTTTATTGAAAACGCTTACTCCTTATGACGAAGGGTTAACGTTCCTTATGGATCAGGAAGGAAACACACTGGTTACCGGGAATCCGGGAACGGCGGGAGAGACTTCTGCTTTTGAGCAGCAGCTAAAAGAAGAAGTAGCCCTACATGCGGGCAGCCGCTCATTCCTGTTCCGATATGAGGATCAGACCTATTCTGTCTCATACGGTTCATTGAGTCGGATCGATTCAGACTGGACTTACGTCTCCGCAGCACCTTTGACCTCAGTCACTTCGCCAGTCAAACTGGTATCCAAAATCATCGTCATTGCCAGTGCAGGTAGTCTCATCCTGGGATTATTGTTATCCTGGTTTGCTTCCCGCCGCATCTATTCGCCTATAGCACGGATGCTGCATCTGCTTACGCCTGGCAGAAACGAAACAACACCAACGGATGCCAAACTGGACGAGTTTGAGCTGCTGGAGCAACAGTGGAACGAGCTGACCTCTCGCAGTGTCACGGCACATCGCCAATTGCAGGAGCAGCTTCCCCATCTGCGCGACAGTTTTGTCTTACAACTTGTACAGGGGCACCTATATGCCTATAACGAGCAGGATCTCCAGCAGCGGATGCGTAATCTTGGCTTTGAACTGGAGGGCCAGCAGTTTTTGCTGGTGCAGATGTATTATACGGGGTATGAGCAGCTGCAAGGCAGATTTGGAAGCCAGGACACGGGATTAGTCACCTTTGCAGCAGTGAATATTACACAGGAAGTTGCGAAAAATTATTTCAGGCAGATCAGTGTCATGAACTTTCATGACCTGTCTTCCGCCATGCTTGTGATCGCTCCCCAGGACGAACCTGTGAAGTCACAAGCGCTGTTATGGGGACGGGAACTGGTGGAGGTCATTGGACGTACGCTCAAAATGAAGGTGACCTTGATGGTCAGTCGCCCGGCAGCTTCACTACAGGAACTGCCCGGACGATTCGTCGAGATGGAACAGGCCGTGGCTTATCGCAGTGTGGAGGAAGGAAGTCAGATTCTCGATCTGGAGGATGAGGCGTGTTTCAGCAAAAATGAAGCAGCTTCCTATCCGCTTGGGCTGGAAAGGGAATTGTTACAGGCGGTCAGGCTGGGCAAACAAGCCGAAGCGGAACGTGTGCTGGAACAATTCATGAGTGAGATTACGCGGACGGGCAGTACCGAATTTCAGGTGCAACAGATGATGCTTCAATTGCTTGGCAGCATTCAGCACATGATGCTGCAAACGGGTGTCACACCTTATAAGCTGTTTGGTGGTTACAACATGTATGAGCAACTATCCGGTATTCGTGAACCTGTACAGATGAAGCAATGGATGATGAATGAGGTACTCATACCTTATATACAAGAGGTTGAGGTACGATCGCAGGAACCGCTGAAACTGGTGGTGGAACGAACGATGTTGTATATCGATACACATTACCGCAGCGACATTTCGCTGGAGAATTGTGCTGACGAGGAGCAGATGACACCCTATGCACTGAGTAAGGCTTTCAAACAGGTATCGGGCATCAACTTTATTGATTATTTGACACGTGTGAGAATGGATGCGGCGAAGCAATTGTTGCGGGAGACAACGATGAAAATCAATGATGTTGCAGCGGCTGTGGGATATCAGCACAGTTATTTTAATCGGATCTTCAAGAAACAGGAGGGAGTTACCCCGAGTCAGTATCGCGATCAATGGTTTGGACAATAACCTTTTATAACTTTGTCATTTCAGACCGGCATTCGGCTTTAACGGATGCCGGTTTTTTCTTTTTTTTACCGTGATACAAAGAAGGATAAACCCGCAAAAATGTGCAATTCTACCCGCTACGTTATGTGCAATTTCTTGTGAAAATGGCGTTATAGCGGGCTTTTCGGCCATCATGTCGTAGCAATGCAAAAAATGAAGGTTGCCGGAAACCAGGCGTCTGTATAGTCTGAATAACAGGTTAATTGATAACGCTTACATCGTTGAGGGAGGGGAGACATGATGAACGGGAAGACGGACTGGAATACCAACGGCACTGCAACTGCTCAAGCGGATATGGCAACAAGACCATTAAAACAAGAGTCCAATTGGAAAAGGCAGATCAAACGAAACAAGTGGTTATATGTGCTTGTGCTTCCCGGCTTTTTGTACTTTGTCATCTTTAAATACTTGCCCATGTGGGGGATCATCATTGCCTTTCAGGACTACCAGCCTTTCCTGGGCATCCGGGAGAGTAACTGGGTGGGGTTAGAGAACTTTACGAACTTTTTCTCCAATCCGGACTTCTTCCGACTATTACGTAATACGCTGGTCCTTGCCCTGTATGATCTCATCTTCTTTTTCCCGGCACCAATCATTATCGCTTTGTTATTAAATGAAATTCGGGTCGCTTTCTTCAAAAGAATGATTCAAACGCTGGTCTATGTACCCCATTTTGTATCGATGGTTATTATCGCCAGTATCACGTACGTGTTCCTGACCCCGCAGGGCGGAGTGTTATACGACCTGATCGCCTGGATTACAGGCAAGCCCATTGATGTACTCTCCAGCCCGGGTTCGTTCCGCCCGCTCATTATTGTTCAGATGATGTGGAAGGAGATGGGATGGGGCACAATTATTTTCTTGGCAGCCCTCGCAGGTGTCGATACGGAACAATATGAAGCCTCCATTGTGGATGGTGCAGGACGGTTACGGCGGATGTGGCATATCACACTTCCAGCCATTCGTACGACCATAGTCATTTTGCTTATTCTCAGACTGGGGAACTTCCTCGATACCGGATTTGAGCAGATCTATCTGATGACCAACTCCCTCAACCGGGATGTCGCAGATGTATTTGATACGTATGTGTACACGGTGGGGATTACGCAAGGTGCATTCAGTTACAGTACCGCTGTGGGACTATTCAAGTCTGTGGTGGGGATTATTCTGGTGCTTGGCAGCAATAAACTTGCGAAAAAATTCGGCCATCCCGGAATTTATTAAGGAGGAGCGCCCATGAACAGCCGTCTATACAACAGCCCTGCCGGCAAGGTATTTGATATCTTCAATTACGTCATGCTGGGGATTCTGGGCATATTAACCGTCCTTCCGTTCCTGTATATTATAGGGAATTCTTTCGCAACGGAAGCCGAGATCACCGAACGCAGTTTTTTCCTCATTCCGAAGGTGTTTTCCTTCAGCGCGTATGAGTATATTTTCTCCTCGTCCACGATCTTTCGTAGCATTGGTGTTTCCATTTTCATCACGGTGGCAGGTACACTGGTCAATCTGTTCTTCACCCTAACGATGGCCTATCCATTATCCAGAAGTGACTTCTGGGGCCGTAACGTCATGATGAACATGGTGATTTTCTCGATGTTATTTGGTGGTGGCATGATTCCAACGTACCTCGTCATTCGTGGACTGGGACTGCTCGATTCTTACTGGGCCCTTATGCTTCCTGGCGCGATCAGCGCTTTTAACTTAATAGTTGTCAAAAACTTTTTTCAGCAAATGCCGCCCGGGCTGGAGGAAGCGGCCCGCATCGACGGCTGTTCAGATCTCGGGGTGCTGTGGCGAATTGTTCTGCCTTTATCAAAGCCAGTCATTGCCACGTTTGCCTTGTTCTACGCCGTAGGCCACTGGAACAATTTTTTCTCGGCACTTCTGTACATTTCCGACAGTGACAAATGGCCGCTGCAAGTCATGCTGAGACAGATCGTGTTACTTTCGCAAGCCAGTGTCGGAGATATGGCAAACATGGACCCCAATTTTGTACAGCCACCAGAACAGTCAATCAAAATGGCGGTGATCGTTGTAGGTACCATTCCGATTTTGCTGGTGTATCCGTTTTTGCAGAAGCATTTTGCCAAAGGTGTCATGTTAGGTTCAATCAAAGGCTAAAGCCAAGGGGGAGAACGTATGGGACAAAAAACGGGATTCAAAAAAGGTGCACTGTTACTCTCTGCGTCACTGGTATTGAGTACAATTCTGGGAGCATGCTCCACGGATAAAACAGGTTCAGGGAGCGCTGCCGGTGGCACAGACGAAATTACCATTATGCTGCCGAACTTTGAAGCGGAGAATCCGCCGGAGAACAGCCCGGTCATCCAGAAGCTTGAAGAACTGACCAAGGTGGATGTGAACCTGCAGTGGGTGCCAAGCAGCTCGTACGAAGACAAATTTAACATCACACTGGCTTCGGGAAAGCTGCCTCAGATTATGGTGGTGTTAGGGAAGTCCCCAAGTTTTATTAATGCGGCCCGAACCGGAGCATTCTGGGAGCTTGGTCCTTATCTGAAAGATTATCCGAATCTGAGCCAGATGAATGAAATCATCACCAACAATGCGTCAATCGATGGTAAAACCTATGGGATCTACCGGGCAAGGGCCCTCGGACGTAACGGGGTCACAATCCGCAAAGATTGGCTTGAGAAGTTGGGGCTGGAAGAGCCAAAGACGATTGATGAATTTTACAATGTATTGAGAGCGTTCACGAAGGATGATCCAGACGGTAACGGCAAGGATGATACGTATGGTCTGGTTGCCAGCAAGTTCACGGGCCCATGGGATAACATGCAGGTATGGTTCGGTGCACCCAACAAATGGGGAGATGATGGCAGCGGAGGTCTGATTCCGGCGCATGAGACACCAGAATACATGGAAGCCCTGAAATTTTTCCGGCAAATCTATAGCGAAGGTCTGGTGAACAAGGATTTTGCCGTGATGGATGCAACGAAACTTCCTGATCCATTTGTGAATGGGCAAGCCGGTGTCATGGTGGATGTAGCAGATAATGCGCAGCGCATGGATCAGAAAATACTCGATAAAGACCCTAATGCGACAGGACGTGTGGATGTGCTGCAAGCGATGGAAGGTCCAGAGGGATTGCGTGATATGCCAACGTCTGGCTACTCCGGCCTGATTGCGATCTCCAAAAGCAGTGTCAAAACGGAAGAAGACCTGAAGAAGGTACTGAGTTTTCTGGATCAGCTGAATGAACCGGAATTGCAGGCATTGTTGTACAACGGACTGGAAGGCAAGCAGTATGAGAAAAAAGAAGACTACATCATACCGAGCACTGACAAGCTTGCGCTCCGCGACTTGCAGGGTTTAAATCAGATTTTGATGTTTGTGCCGGAAGACAGAACGCTTCGTGTCCAACAGACACCTGTCCGTGAAAAGGTTGCACAGGTGCAGAAAGCCAACGAAGAGATTGTCATTGCCAATCCTGGCGAACCGCTGATCTCTGATGTTTACGCTCAGAAAGGACCGCAGCTGGACAATATCATCAACGATGCGCGGATCAAATATATCGTAGGTCAGATTGATGAGAAAGGATTCGAAGATGCTGTTGCCCTGTGGAAGAATAACGGCGGAGACGATTATGTGAAAGAAGTTAATGAACTGTACGCTGCACTGAAGTAGTCGTATAAGCCAGAGCCCGGTAGCCGTGCTTTCAGTGTAGCGGAAACAGTCGGGCTTTTCTGATCGCTGTAATGGCTTGATCCATGAACAAAATTTCATCCAAATTTCTGGGAAACACGACTTCCTGAATATAGTTTTTGATGTATAATCAAAACAAAACATACCTATATGAACTTAAATGAACGTTATTGGTAAAGCTGGATACCACACACTCTTGGACACGCAGGGAGGAAGGCAACATGTGGAACGGGGATGCTTTTGAAAATCCCGAGGCGCAGTACAGGGTCCATCCCTTTTGGTTCTGGAACGGGGATATGGAAGAAGAACAGATAAAGCGGCAAGTGGCTGAGATGGCGGCGCAAGGTGTAGGTGGATTCTTCATCTGTCCACGTCAGGGACTGCAAATTCCCTATCTGTCGGAAGCGTGGTTTGATAAGGTGCGGATTGCAGTGGAAGCGGCGGCTGCTCACGGCATGCAGGTATGGTTATATGACGAATATCCATATCCAAGTGGGATGGCTGGTGGGGAAGTGACCCTTGATTTCCCTGAAGCGAAGCAACGACAGCTCGTGCATCACCAACTGGTGGTTCAGGGCGGAGAAGCTATGGATCTGGAATTGCCGTGGGGACGAGTCTTGGTTGCCAAGGCGATTCCCAAGGATGAACAGGGCAAACGGTTGTGGCATGAATCCATTGACTTGCGCAGCAAAATCGGCAATATCCAGACCGATCAGGTGTATCAGGAGACCGGACTCACATCGTATAACCGCAAGCGGTTCTTCACCTACCGAACAGCGTTCCGCTTGTTGTGGGATGTTCCCCCAGGTGATTGGGAGTTGATTATATTTCAAGAAATGGAGATCGACGATTTCAAATATTACGGCAACTTTGTTGATCCTTGCCACAAGGAAGCGATGAGTCGATTTATTGAACTGACACATGAGCGTTATAAGTCAGCGGTTGGAGATCAATTTGAAAGCGTAATCAAAGGTATGTTCTCGGATGAGATTGCACCGCTGGGCCGTATCCCCTGGTCACCACAGCTTCCCCGTTATTTCAGCGAGCGTTGTGGTTATAGTCTGATCGATTCGCTACCGGCGCTGTTATATGGTGATGTTCCGGACGCGCATCGGATTCGGTATGACTACTATCAGTCCCTACACCTGCTTCTCAGGGAGTCCTATCACAAACAGGTGCATGACTGGTGTGAGGAAGCAGGAATCCAGTACGCGGCAGAGGTGCCTGGCGTACGGATGACCACCCAGTTGTTCAGTCATATGCCAGGTGGTGATTCGGCCCATGAGAAAATCGGACGGTCCTTATCGTGGATTCTGGAACGGTATGGTCAAAAGATGCGTGACAATCCCAAGATGGTCAGTTCGCTTGCCCGGCAATTGGGCCGAAGCCGCAATCTGATTGAATGTTTTCACAGTGTAGGCTGGTCCATGACGCTACAGGATGCCAAGTGGATGATTGATCGAATGGCCGCCATGGGCACCAATTTTTATAACTTTCACGCCTTTTTCTACACGATTGGTGGGCTTGCGAAGCATGACGCACCACCGTCTCAATTTTTGCAGAATCCCTACTGGAAGCATTTCCGGCAGTTAGGGGATTACACCGGACGGTTGAGCTATCTCATGAGCACCGGAGCAGCAGATATTCGTATTGCCGTGCTTGACCCAACGACGACATTCTGGAGTCTGATGGGTAATCCGCTGCATGGATTCGAGTATAGCGGCGAGAACGAATCAGAACGGGTGCAACTGGAGCGTCTGACGAAGGACTGGATGCGGATCACGACACATCTGCTCGAAAACAGACGTGACTATGATCACCTTGATCCCGAATTGTTGGCTGAAGCTGACTTAACGGATGGCATCATTCAGATCGGCGTTGCCCGTTATGACGTACTGATTCTGCCACCGATGCTGAATCTGGAGGCCGCGGCCTGGGAACAGGTGAAGCGATTTGTTCGGCAGGGAGGAACTGTAATCTCTGTTGGGATGCCTCCGCATATTGCGATTCAGCCGGGAAGTCCGGAGGGAGATGAATCTGCCCAATTCTTTGGTGCGGGCGAGCAGCCACAAGAGGTGTACTGGGGCCGTAGCGTGACAGCAGATCACGATAACCGTGAAACCATGTGGCATCAGGGTGAGGGGAATGCCTATTTTCTACCCGCAGGAACAGGGCAAGGAGATGACTTTTCACTGGAGCTGATCTCTCTCCTGCTCGATCAGGTATTGCCGGAACCCATCTGCTGGATCATGGAGGAGGAAAGTGCATCTCTGCTGATGCACACTCGTGAATTGTCAGATGGAGAGCACATGGTTTTCTTGACCAATCAGGAGGGTCAGGACCTGAAGGGTCAATTGAAGCTGGTCGCCAGACAGCTGTGGGATAGAACGGAGCTGGCAGAGGGTGCTTGTCTCGTGGCAGAACGACTTGATCTGGAGACAGGGCAGCTTCAAGCCTTGCCGTATACGAGCAGCGGCGGGGAATGGTGTATTTCACTAACGCTGGCGCCTTACGAAGCGCATGCTGTACGCCTTACTTTACAAGCTGCGACGGAAGAGGCATTAACAACGAAGGTGGATGTAACAGACAAAACGGGTTCGACGTTCGTAACGGATGTATTGGCAGGAGCTAATCAGGCCTGTAAGATCATGGTCCCTTCGGAAGGGCCATGGCGACTGGAAACGGTGCAGCCTAACATTTTGCGAATGGGACAATTCCATCTTCAGGCTTCCAATGTTAATGGTGTGATTCTGGAAAGCCAGCATGTAGCTGTAAAACCGTTTATTGATCAGGCGGCAGAATTATCGGAGCAGCAGCATCTGCCAGTCCAGTTTAATCAGGTATTTGGCACACCGAAAAAAGCATCCTTAGCCTATCCCATCGAATGTCGATATACGACTACATTTGAGCTAAGAACGGCATTGCCTGCATGCTTGTTATTTATGGACAGAGTGGCGATTTCGGGCACTTGGTCGATGGAGATTAATGGGCAACCACTTGGAAAAGAACAGTTCGATCTAATCGAAATAACCGATCACAATAACATCGCTTGTGACATTACGGAGCTGCTGCACAGCGGTCTCAACGAAATGACGGTGATTGTGCAGGTAACGAAAGATGAGAATGGCATCGTGGATCCCTTGTATCTACAGGGAAGATTCGGCGTGGAGTTCCATCATGAAGGCATGGCTTCGCTCGTGCGGGAGTCGGATACGGCCCTTCGTATCGGATTTGAACCGCAGCCACTGTATCCCCATTTTGCCGGGGAAATGAGTTATAAACGCACGTTCTGGCTGGATGAGCCAGGGGAAGATATGACCACGTTTGAACTGGAATTCAGCGATTGGCGGGTACAGGATGTAACGGAGGTGCGAGTGAACGGACAGAGTCTTGGTGTACGATGCTGGTCTCCGTATCGCTGGAAGGGAGAGGCCTCCTGGTTGCGTCCGGGAGACAACGACATTGAAGTACGGATCACTAACACATTAATTGGCCTGCTTGAAGGTACGTATTTTGATTCAGAACATCATCGATTACAGGATGCAGGTCATGTACCTGTTGAAGAATTCGGATAAAGGAGTGGTAGCAGGGATGGGACATCGTATTCAGTTTGACCGCTATCCAGGTGGTGTGATGAAAGCGTTAACGCTCAGTTATGACGATGGAGTGGTGCATGATCGCAGACTGGTGGAAATCTGTAATCGGTATGGTCTGCGGGGAACCTTTAATCTGAACTCCGGTACCCTGGGTAATCCAGGCCGCATTGAGGCTGGGGAAGTCGCTGAACTTTATACGGGGCATGAAGTAGCCGTTCACACGGTTACTCACCCTACGCTGCCTTATGTTCCGAATGAACTATTGACCGAAGAGATTATCGAAGACCGAAAAGCATTGGAGCAGCTCGTCGGTTATCCGGTACGAGGCATGGCTTATCCCAACGGAGGGTACGACCGTGCGTTAAGTACAAAGCTGGAGTGGCTGGGCATTGATTATGCCCGTACCGTTGAATCACATGGCAGATACACGTTGCCAGATCGGCCGCTTGAATGGCATCCGACGTGTCATCATAACCATGATCTGGCGGGGCATGCCAAACGTTTTATCCAACATTCCAAAACAGGTACGCCACTATTACTCTATGTCTGGGGTCACAGTTATGAGTTCAATGACAACGACAACTGGGAGATCATCGAACAGTTTGGTGAGCAGATTGGCGGCAGGGACGATATCTGGTATGCCACGAACATCGAAGTGATTGTCTATTGGAAAGCGGTGCAACGATTGGAGTGTTCAGCAGATCGCTCCATCATCCATAATCCGTCTGCCATCCCGGTTTGGTTCACGGCAGATCAGCAGGTTGTTGAAGTGCAGGGCGGAGAGACATTGCGGCTAAGCGAACGAATCAAGGTATAAGGAAGGGAGCTGACGATCATTCGTTATTTTCATGAGAACGAGGCGATTGCAGGCAAGGTGTACGATTCAATTCCGGATATATTGACCACGGTGGCTCAGCGTTATATTGGCGATCATCCGAAACATTCCTTTTTGTTCAGAGCTTATCATCAGGGAGGTTTTCGTAAACTTGGGGACTATCGCTACGACCTGAATCTGAATGAGAAATGCGTAGAGGCGCGTGCAGGGCAATACGTGTATGTATGGGGCAAGTTATGGGGCGAGCAGAATACAACGTTAAATACGGGCTTGAACTGTTATAGTCCGGTGACAATCTATGTGAACGGTGAAGAGGTATTCAAGTCTGAGCTGTTGCAGGAATTATTTCCCGAGCGAAGAACCCAGATTCCGATTTCCGTGAACTATGGCTGGAATGATGTATTGCTGTGTTTTGTCAAAACAGAAGTGGGATTCGGCGGTATCTACGGAACAGCCTCGTTCAAAAATTTCCCGCTCCACTTCCTCACTCCTGGGGGAGATCGTCAGGGTCAGGAGGGCTGGTTATATTCGGAACCCGTCGATGAACCTTTAGTATCTTTTCCTCGTGACGGCATGACGGAAGAAGAAACGGGTCTTACCTGGTATCCGCGCAGGGGCTGGACAGATGAGGAGCAGAGCATGGGTTCTTTTGCCCGCATCTTTGGTACAGAAAAGCCCGCTGTTGCCTACGCATGGTCCAGATTGGATGTAACTTTGCCAGGAACATCACCAGTTATTTTAAAAGGTCGTCATGATGGAGCTTTGACCCTGTATTTGGATGGCACGGAAGTATACTCTGCTGGAAGCAGCGGTAATTTCCGCGTTGAACTTCCTCGCCGTTACGGTACATCCGATCTGGTGGCGAAAGGTGAAATCCAGGCAGTTGGCGGCTCATGGGGATTCACGTTGGAAGATGCCGAGAGCTCGGATTCCAAAGGCTGGAGAATGAAATCGCCTCATCCGGTTGCGGGATGCTCTGACCCCTGGCTGTACACAGGTGTATTTGCTCCCGGTGCTGAACCATCGCATGCCAACATCGTGCGAACCGATACCGTATTTGATGATGGCGCACAAGGTGTGTATTGGCGGGTAGATCTTCCCGACACCCATGTCCGTCCTTACCTGGAGAATACACATTACGGAAAGTGGAATTATCCGCTTGGCGTTACCCTGCTTGGACTGCTCCAGACGGGACAGGAATTGGGACGGGATGATTACATTCAGTATGTACGGCAACATATTGAACTGAGTACTTCATTTGACCGCTATGGTCTGTGGGATCGGGAAGGGTACGGTGCTGCAGGGATTAATAATCAGCTGTCTGCCATCGACAGTCTGGATGATTGCGGTTCGTTTGGATCTACACTGCTCGCTGCGATGGAGTTGGGCGATATTCGTGGGGGAAGAGATACTGCGGATCGGATTGCGGGCTACATTACGGATGAGCAGGAACGTTTGGAGGATGGTGCCTTTTACCGGGTTCGCGGCAGTGGGGAGATGCGTCAGGAGACGATGTGGTGTGATGACTTGTACATGAGTACACCTTTTCTGATGCGTTATGGTCAATTGACAGGCGATGCGACGTATTGGGATGATGCGATCAATCAGTTTCTGATGTTCCGTAAATACCTCTACCTTCCCGATCAACAGATCATGTCCCACGTGTATGATTTTGTGCGTGGTCGGGCGACAGGTATTCCATGGGGACGGGGGAACGGCTGGGTGCTATTTTCATTAACCGAATTGTTATCCATCCTGCCACATGATCATGTGAAACGGTCGGAACTATTACAGTTCTATCGTGATTTAAGTGAAGGTTATTTGGCGTTGCAAGGGGAAAATGGACTATGGCATCAGGTGCTGAACCGCCCGGATTCATATGAAGAAACCTCCTGCACATCGATGTTTATCTACGCTTATGCCCGTGGTATTCGGGAAGGCTGGCTGGAGCAGCCAGAGCCTTATTTGGAGGCCGTACGCAAAGGATGGCACGGCATGACACGTTTGTCGATTGATTACAAAGGCAATATATATGGGGTATGCCGGGGTTCCGGGTACTCGTTTACCGCCTTGTATTATCGTGATGATTTGGGATGGAATCTGAACGATACCCATGGGATCGGCATTGTGCTCTTGGCAGGCATTGAAGCGCATAAAATGAACCAGCAGCTCCGTGAGGCGCATATCGATTCTTCGGTTACAGCCGCGCAGCGCTGATGTTTGACACAACGAAACGAATGTATGTGGATAGCCTTCTATAGATAGATTACCAGCTAAAGAAAGCGGCAAAGCCCTCGGGCTTGCCGCTTTTAGTTTGTTTCCAATTTCGAATCCGCTCTGCATAATAGCAATGATAAATACACTTACCTTCACCCAATAATATGAATAACTCCGTTTCTAGCACGTATTAAAATAGCTCCAGCTGCTCCGGTCCTTCTTCCTTCTCCGGTTCAGAACGGTCAGGGAAAGGTTTCACCGGCTGATCCAGCAGGTCCATCATCATCTGGGCATTCGCCGCTGCATCGCCACCGGAGTTGTTGTTGAAAATAACATAGACATCCTTGCTCTGCTCCTGCAATTGCTCCAGATATCCTTTCCACTCCAACAATTCTTCCTTGTTGTAACGGTATAAATAACGGGTCTCGCGCCAATTGGGCGCACCATTCTGATGCCAACCGGACACATTGCGTCCGTGCAAGCGCACCAGCGTCATCTCGGAATCCGTCGCCTGTGGCACGATGGGGATAGAACCTAGACCTGCCTGAGGTTCGTCACAGACGCTGTGAATCCAGCCTTGCTCTTTCAGGAACGAAAGCGTCCGCTCGCGCATGTCACCTTCATACCAGCTACGATGACGGAATTCCAGGGCACACGGAATGCCCTCCATTCTCAGTTTCACTTCACGAAGCTCTTTCACGTTGTCTTTATTGCACTCAAACCAAGGCGGATATTGAAACAAGGCTGCCTGCATCTTGCCGGCTTCAATGACCGGTTCCAGTGATTCCCGAAAAGCCTTATACATCTCCGACGTGCTGGTGAAGTATGGTTTGCCTCGCAGATGTCCGGTCATTCCCTGATAGGCTTTGATGATAAAAGCAAAGGATTCGGGCGTCTCTGCAACCCACCGTGCCATTCGATCCCGCGGCTGAACGGCGTAGAAAGAACTATCCACCTCCACGGTGGAGAAGTACTGTCCGTATAGACTGAGCTTGTCTTTGTCTTTGGTACGGTTTGGATAGAGATCTTCCTGATCCCCCCATCCGGTAAGTCCGATGCGAATCATAAGAACACCTCCTGTTGCTTTTTGAACAACCTCTTATAATTAACCGATTTGCAGGCATATGTCTAACATTATATCGTGTGCATTTTGGCTCTTCAATGTTGGAAAATTACTGGGATTTTTTGAGTTTGCAGAATAAAGACGTTACAATACATTAAAGCTAGTGGAAATGATCAGGCCTGTACATAGCGTACTACAGATAGAGAGCCAGTGACCAAGTGGAGGGCGAGAATGGATGACGGAATGGTATAAAAAGAGTTTTGGAGAAGATTATCTGCTCGTATACAAGCACCGGGATGTGCAGGGTGCCCATCAGGAAGTACATAAAATGATTAATTGGTTGAAGCTTGAGCCCAATTCTGAAGTATTGGATCTATGCTGCGGTATGGGACGGCACTCCATGGCACTTGCTGACGCAGGATTGCGAGTGACCGGAGTTGATCTGTCCGATGTGCTTCTACGTGAAGCGCGCCTAATGGACACTGAACACCGAGTATCTTGGTGTCACGCAGACATGCGTGAACTGCCGCTGAAAGGTGGCTTTGACGCTGTAGTTAATCTGTTCACATCGTTTGGTTATTTCCTGGAGGACGGAGAACAATTGAAAGTATTACGTGCCATTCATCGCATGCTTCGCCCAGGTGGCAGCTATATTATTGATTTTATGAATACGGCTTATGTAACTCGTCATCTGGTGCAACACTCCGTTCGAGAGGATGAAGGACAGCGTATTGAGGAGTATCGCAAGATTGAGGAAGGGTTTGTGCAAAAGGAAATTCGCATTACGGATACCACATCCAGACATAAACCGCGGGTATATCAGGAACGTGTGAAGTTGTACACACGGGAACAACTGAGTCAGATGTTAAGTGCCGCCGGACTCCGGGTAGATCAGGTACATGGCGGCTATGACGAAGAGAAATATGACGAGCAGACTTCTCCGCGCATGATTTTTGTTGGTCGTCGTCCTGTGGAGTGAACAGAGACAGTTTGGAAGGGGGATAACATGAAGCGCACAGAAGAGATGCCCATGACAGAGGGCATGCACCGGGTCAAGATCAGCATGTCGTTTCCCTTACGATGGGTGAACAGTTATGTGTTATCAGAATCGGATGGGAAGATAACTATTATAGATCCGGGACCGCGTAATTCGGAAACAGAACAGGAGTGGAGTGAAGCGCTGGCAGATCTCGGCCTGACCTTTAGCGATATTCATCAAATTGTACTCACCCACCATCACCCCGATCATCTTGGGTTGTCGGGTTGGATGCAACAGATGACGGGGGCACCCGTTCGAATGTCCACACGCTCCCGCCAAGAGGCCGACTATATGTGGGGACCTGATTCACGTATTAATACATTATTACCTGATTATTATGGAAGCCACGCAATGCCGGAAGACAAGACTGAGCAGATACATGAACATATGAAGGCATTTACTTCGCAGATCACTCCACTTCCGAATGTCACACCCATTGAAGATGGCGAGTGGCTTAATATGGGCGGGAAACGTTGGGTTGCTGTGGAGACGGGGGGACATGCCCCAGGCCATTTATCCTTTTATGCGCCGGAGTCCATGGAGATTCTGTGCGGAGATGCAGTTTTGCCACAGATTTCACCGAATATTAGTCTGCAACCCGGCAGTGACCCACAGCCATTATTGTCTTATATGGAAGGATTGCAACGTCTCGGGGGGCTAAATGTCAAACAGGCGTATCCAGGGCATCGGAATCCTTTTGCCCAGTTCACCGAACGGACAGTACAATTGCTCGCTCATCACGAGGAACGTCTTCAGAAGATGACGGAACGAATTCAGGAGTCACCGGCGAATGCGTATGACATCTGTGTGCACATGTTTGGCAATCGGCTGGGTACCCATCAACTGCGGTTTGCCATGAGTGAGACGTTAGCCCATTTGCAGGAGTTAATTCGACGCGAACTAGTGAAGCAAGAGCAGCAACCGGATGGGACGTTCTATTTTCAAATCTAAACGGAATGATGATATCGATATGGAATGATAATACGATCTTATATAGAGGCTCGGGACAGGAAATTCACCTGTTCTGGGCCTTTTTAGCCTCTCTTAACGGTTCATTCATCTATTTTTAAGCCAGCGCGCCTATGATACATCTATGAACTTCGCTAAAGAAAGCAGGGAAGAGCGATGACCAGAAGAAAACGGAATCAATGGAGAAAATGGCAAGCTTCAGCGGCAGCAACGTTGACTGTGGCTGCACTTTTTCAATATGTAAGAACTTCGGATGCCTTTGATGTGGCCTATGCAGCAGCAAATGGCACAGATACAAGCGTTACTGCTTCAAGCCAAGTGGATACGCATGATGATGTGATGGATGAATGGATCAACAGTACAACGAACAGCAACAACTGGAACACGCAGGACAATTACAATAATGATAGTCAATATAATGGAACATCCGATAGCACACAAGCAGCTCGGCCAGATCAGAGCACGAGTAACGAGGGGAATTATTCAGATTCTCAGCGTATCGGGCAAAATAACCAGGGTACAGACTCCGGATACAGCAGTGGCAACTATCAGTCACGTACAGGTGCGTCATGAGCCGCACGGAGCAAGTTGCTCGTCCGCTCCGATTTCAATTCCGTGCGATGAACACGGATGTTGAAGTGCAACTGTCAGCTGGGCGGGAAGAAGCTGAACATGCAGCAACCGTGGTGAAGAATTGGTTTGAGACGCAGGAGCAACGCTTCAGCCGATTTGTTGCAGACAGTGAACTGAATCGTTTGAATGCTTCAACCGGATGGATGCCCATCTCCGCTGCGATGGATGAAGTTTTGAGTTTGGCCTATGGATATATTGGCCTGACCGAAGGGATTTTTCAACCGGGTATCTCGCAGGCTCTTCAGGCTTCAGGATACGATCTGAGCTTCGAGAAGGTGCAGCAACGACAATTGAAACGTCCATTAATTGAACGCATATTGCGAACGAGAACACCTGAATCATCAGGCTGGATGGAAGATCGATATGACCACAGCCGTCCGAGCTGGATTCAGCGGGAAGGTAGCCGGATGGTTCATCTGGACCCCGGAGCTGAGTTGGACTTAGGAGGCATTGTTAAGGGCTGGGCAGTAGAGCGTATCGCAGACTGGTTGCAGCGAACATTGCATATTCCAGCGGGTTTGATTAACGCGGGTGGAGATATTCAAGTATGGGGTTCACCAGACCATTCCCAATGGACCTTGCAAGTAGCAGATCCTTTGCAGAATCAGGGTGCTATGTCGGGAGCGATCCGTTTACAGCGAGGAGCTGTTGCCACTTCGGGTATTTCCCGCAGACAATGGCAGAATACGGATGGAAGCTTTGCACACCACCTCATTGACCCCCGGACGATGGAGCCGGCAGATACGGACGTATTGCAGTGTACCGTTCTGGGACAGCATGCTTCGCAATGCGAGATCATTGCCAAGACGGTATGCATTCTGGGGAGTGCCGAGGCGGTGGGCTGGTTAAACCGACATTACGATCGGCATGACGTCCTGTGGATGACACGGGATGGGAGTAATTATTTTAGAGGGAATACGGATACGCTTGCTGAGCACTGGCCCGGTTTTGATCCGGATCATCGCTTCAGTCTATTATAAACGAGGACAAGTCTAACAGATATGGGGGAGCCGGTTATGGCACAATGGATTGTAGATTACCTGCCAACGTGGAATATCATTCGAATTAGTGGAATTGCTGCTTATGTGTTGCTCTTTGCCGGTGTGTTTCTGGGTATTGCGCAAGGGATGCCTATGGCCAAAGGCAAACCAAAAGCAGCCATGTTCAAATGGCATACCCGAACGACCTGGCTCGCCTTCGGACTTGGACTCGTGCACGCATTAACGTTATATATTGATCATTACAGCCCATTTACCTGGAGAGAACTTCTGATTCCTTTTACCGCCTCCGTACATCCGATCGGCAGTGGTCTGGGAACGTTAGCCTTCTACGGATTAGTGATTGTCCTGTTATCCAGTGATCTGCGGAACAAGCTGGGCCGTAAATGGTGGTTCATGTTCCACATGTTGTCCTATCCGGTGTTCATTGGTCTGCTGGTTCACGGCATGGTTACCGGAACGGATTCTGGCAACATCATCATGCGGATGATATATGTATTTACCGGACTCAGCATTCTCGGTATCACCGTGCTACGTGGCATGTTGCGAGAGCGTAAAGGCCCGGAAATCACGATTGGACCGAAACGGGCAACATCTGGTTCACCTTCCGAGCAGAATTGGGTTGAAGGTTTTGGTTTGGTGGGAACGGTACGACCTAAACATCTGAAATAATAAAATGTGGATTATCCAATATGTATCGCTACACATGCAAAAAAGCGGCCATCAGGCCGCTTTTTCCATGAACAGTTATTTTATTGAACAGTCATTTCACGAAGCATCCATACACATGTCCAATGTTCCACATGGCTTCATTTATGAAACGATTTACGCATTATACAGCGTCATCACTAACAGGTTTTTCTCCCAGTGCTTCTTCAAGCTCGGATTGTTTGCGATGGGCGATCCGACTGCTCGCTGCTGATGCAATCGCACCGACAATATCATCGAAGAACGTGTGGACAGGGCCCAAGCTCTTGTCATTCAGTCGTTCAAGCACCCCTGGTTTCAGCTTGTCCACATAACCATAATTCGTAAATCCAATGCTACCATATACATTGACGATGGAGAATGCCAAAATCTCATCCACGCCATACAGTCCTTCATCGTTCTCAATCATCTCCTGCAAAGGAGATATGAGCTGCCCCTGTTCTGCCAGAATATCAAGCTGAATCCCGGTCAGAACAGCATTCTGTACCTCACGTTTACGGAGAACCATCTCCACATTTTCGATACATTCTTCCATCGTAAGACCTGGATAATATTTTTGTTGCAATAACATGACCAGCTCTGCGATCTCAGGGATCGTGACGCCCCGCTTATGCAGCCATTCCCTTGTTGCCTCCGCCACCTTGCGGCTATTCAGGCTGTAAGGGATTTTTTCTTGCTCAGGATGTTCCATGGGCGATTCCTCCTCTGAAGTTAGCAATGTCCCTACTCTTGCTTCCTAATACGTTATTAACCTGGTTTACGTTTCTTTAAGATAATAAAATTATAAGTTTCAGTGAAGTTGAACAATTCGATTACTACATGGAAAATTTCAGCTAAACACGGTCTGTCTTCCGTGAAAGTGCGTTGATAGACATTTTTCTTATTATCTTTTAGTTATTTTTTGGACAAAGGCTCGTATACATGGTAGTACAAACTGTAAAAATGATGAGGGGGAACGTGATCATGAGAAAGATCCATTCTTTGCGTACGGTATCGGCAGCAGCGCTGCTGAGTATTCCTATGGTATTGTCAGGCTGCGGCATGTTTGGAGCACAGTCTTCCGAAGCTGTTGATCCACCACCGCCCATCCAGGAAGCAGCTATGATTCAAGCGGCCGAAGGGAATGGAGCACTCGCAATGCTCCCGTTAACGACGGTATATCTGCAAGACCAGCAGGGGCTGCTCGCTCCGGTATCCCTGACACTTCCTTCTGGAACAGACGCAAGCAGTCCAAAGACAGCTCTGGACACACTTGTCACAGGCGGGGCCTATGCGGGTATGCTGCCTGAAGGATTCCAGGGCGTTCTCCCGCAGGGAACGGTTGTGCAGAATGTAACGATTCACGCGGATGACAAGCTGGCGGTCGTTGAATTCTCGGGTAATTTTGCCAAGTATGATGCAAAGGAAGAACGGAAAATGCTAGAAGCTGTCACGTGGACATTGACGGGAACGCCTGATGTGGAGAATGTGCAGATCTGGGTGGATGGCAAAAAGTTAACACAAATGCCTGTGAACAGCACGCCGTTGCCTGAACCGCTGAATCGGGCTGTGGGAATCAATCTGGATCTGGGTGATACGTTTGTGACCAACAGCAGCCCGGTAACGGTCTATTTCTCCGCTGCTTCGCCAGCGGGCATCCAATATTATGTTCCAGTGACACGTCTGGTTACACCTGGTGAAGATCGGGTGCAGGCAGCATTGAACGAACTGATCAAAGGACCTGACAAAGGTGGAGAACTGGAAGAGGTTATGACAGGCGGAACGGAGCTGCAATCGGTCAAAACGGCAGAGGATGGCACGGTCACGGTTGCCCTGAAAGATGATATGTTTGCCGAAGGGGATATCGTGCCAAGCGAGCTGTTACAGTCTGTCGTATTAACCACTGCGGAGAACACAGCCAGCAAGGATGCCAAAGTACAGATCGAGTGGAACGGCCAAAAAACGGTCATGGGTGACGACAACAGGGATTACAGTGCGCCGGTTTCCAAGCCTGAATATATCAACGAAATTCCGATTTAATGAGCAAGGAATGCTTAAGGATGCTTTTAACCGAACTCTTTGGTAAAATATAAGGGATTAGTAAAAATACGTGTTCAAAAAGATCGGTTTTCAGTACCGAGAAGATGGGATGAAGCTAGAAATGGAGTAGCGGAGCGTAGGCAAACTACGTGAGCAACTACAATGTTTCCGAAGGAAACATACTTCGTAAGCTTATGCTTATTAGGCTGAATTCCATATTCGATGCTGATGATGCCTTAAGGCATTTTTCGTAATCAAAAGCGATCTTTTTGAACAATCTCTAAAAGTGTGAATAAGTTCAACATTACAGGATGCTTAAGTCGTAGGAGGCAGAAAATATGAGATCAAACGGACGAACCAGCGAACAGCTGCGCCCGCTGAATTTAACAGTGAACACGAATAAATACGCCGAGGGCTCTGTACTGATTGAAGTTGGAGATACAAAGGTGATCTGTACAGCTACAGTAGAGGAACGTGTACCTCCCTTTATGAAAGGGCAGGGTAAAGGCTGGGTAACAGCTGAATATTCCATGTTGCCACGTGCAACACATACTCGGAACCAACGTGAAGCCAATCGCGGCAAATTAACTGGACGCACCATGGAAATCCAGCGTCTGATTGGTCGGGCACTGCGCTCGGTAGTTAATCTGCAGGCTCTTGGTGAGCGTACGATTACCTTGGACTGTGATGTTATTCAAGCTGACGGAGGCACACGCACAACGTCCATTACTGGTGCGTTTGTAGCGCTGGCGCTTGCCGTGAACAAGATCTCCCAACAGCACAAACTGCAAGTGTTCCCGATTACGGATTTCATTGCCGCAGTAAGTGTGGGTGTTGTGGGTGAACAGCCTGTACTGGATCTGAACTATGATGAAGATTCCAAAGCCAAGGTAGACATGAATCTGGTGATGACAGGTGGCGGTAAATACGTCGAGCTTCAGGGAACAGGTGAGGAAGCACCATTTGATCGCCGTGAGCTGAACGCCATGTTGGAACTGGGCGAACAGGGAATTCTGGAAATGATCGAGCGTCAAAAAGAAGTGCTTGGACCGATTGCGCTCAAGATCGGCGCGCGTGGATTAGGGGAAGCCTAAGATGAGTTTGGACAGCCCAATCCTCATTGTTGCAACCCGCAATGCGGGTAAAGTCCGTGAATTCGCTCATGCTTTCGCACCGCTTGGCAAAGAGGTTAAGAGCATGTTTGACTATCCGGAGCTACCGGATGTGGTAGAAGATGGCGTAACGTTTGCGGAGAATGCCTGGAAGAAAGCCAAAGCGGTTGGTGATGCGCTTGGTTTGCCCGTTCTGGCAGATGATTCAGGTTTATGTGTAGACCTGTTGGATGGTGAGCCAGGGGTATATTCAGCGAGATATGCAGGTGAAGGAGCAACGGATGCACAGAATAATGCGAAGTTGCTGGAGACGCTGGAATCGTTGAAATCCGGTGAGGACACCGAGCAGCCGCTACTAAGTCCGGCTCGTTTCGTTTGTGCGCTGGTCCTGTACGATCCAACAACAGGTGATAAGTATGAATCAGAAGGCACTGCGGAAGGCTGGATTACGGCTCAAGCTGCAGGTGCTGGCGGTTTTGGATATGACCCACTCTTCTATGTACCTGAATACGAGATGACGATGGCAGAGCTGACGCTTGAGCAAAAGCAAGCGATTAGTCACCGTGGTCATGCGCTGAGAGCGCTTGTATCCAGACTTGAAGGCTAAGACTAAATGAAACATCTTGATTTAACTTCATGATATGTGAACATCAAAGCGTTAATGGAAGGACAGAAGCATTCCGATGGGATGCTTCATCCGCCATTAACGCTTTTTCTATGAATTGAAGTGTTTGATCGGGTTCGGTGAGGGTCCATCCATATACCTAATTGAAGATAGCTATTTCTGCGACTATACATCAGAACGTATGTTCTTGTACCTACATGAGAAATGGTTTACATTGCACGATTGGGAATCTCATTGGGACTGGAGTTGGAAGAAGTTGCAAGCCTTGTGTGGTATGGGTTAACATTCAAACTAACGAATCACATATGAACCTTAAACGGAGGGATCTACTCATGCAAGAAGTGAAGCTTGTTGTATCTTACGATGATTATGAGGACGGCATTCGTATGGAAAAGTTAATTAAGGAACTGGCAGCTAAACCGGAGGCTAGCTCATTGGAAAGTCTGGTCATCGGAGATTGGGGACAGGCTTATGAAAATTCGCCTGATGAGTTCATAGGTACGCTCGTCGAGTCTGCTCCAAGCTTTCCGTCATTGAAGAAACTGTTCATCGGAGATATGGGATTCGAAGAATGTGAAGTATCGTGGATTATCCAGACAAATCTCACACCACTGTTAGGTGCTTTTCCAGAATTAAAATCATTCTCTGTAATGGGCAGTAGCGGCCTCAGTCTGGAACCACTCCAGCATGCCAAGCTTGAAGAATTAATTATTATTTGTGGTGGTCTCCCGAGAGAAGTGTTATCTTCAATCACCCATGCCAAGTTGCCTGAATTGCGTAAACTGGAACTGTACCTGGGTGTGGATAATTATGGTTTCAATGGATCACTTGAAGATGTACTCCCTTTGTTAGAAAAAGGATTATTTCCAAGGCTGGTTTACTTGGGTCTGAAAGACAGTGAAATTCAGGATGAGATTGCCAAAGCAGCAGCTGAAGCACCTATTCTGGATCAACTTGAAGTACTGGATCTATCGCAAGGAACGTTGTCCGATGAAGGGGCTGAGGCGTTGCTTGCCAGTGACAAGATCAAGAAACTGAAACATCTTGATCTAAGTTACCATTACATGACCAATGAAATGATCAGTCGCTGGAACCAATCGGGTATATCTGTAGATGTTAGCGACCAGCAACAGAGTGATGAGGATGACTGGCGCTATCCATCGTTAACGGAATAGTTGATGTCAGGTGTAAAGGAAATGAATGAAAGCCTGCATCAACCAATAGATGTACCTGATCTAACGCAAGATCAGCCCTTTTTATTGATCGGAAACCCTGATAACCGACGAACACAAGGGCTGCAAGAGGCTAGGCATAGATTGGGTCTGAAACCTGCGGTTGTACTGCCATATGCTCAATTGCTCCAGAATTGGAGACATGGACGAACTATCGCTGATACAGTAGATTTCAATCTGCCTGTACCCCTGATTCGGATTGATGCTCCTGGTGAGGAGTGGGAAGTGGAGCGTGAACTACTGTTCCTTGGGGATATGGACGATTCGTCAACATTAACGGCTGGGATGGGTACAGAAGCATTTTCCGCAGAACAGGCACTTGCGCTGGAACAGGAGTGGGGAAGAATCTACGCTCCCGCCCAGTGGTTTCGTGGCTGGAAAGCATGCTTGGATCGAATCAGCCGTGAGTCTCGGGAGATATGGTCTGAAGTTCGATTCATGAATGATCCCGCCGATATCCAATTGATGTTTGACAAGAGAACTTGTCAGCAACATCTATCTTCACATGGAGTTGATGTACCTCCGGCGCTGCAATTTTCGCGGCCAATCCGTAATTATATGGACCTGCGTAGCTCAATGAAGTCTGCCGAGATGCATCGTGTGTTTGTGAAGCTTGCGTGCGGCTCCGGGGCTTCAGGAGTTGTTGCCTATCAAGTCAATCCTCGAACGGGTGATGAAATCGCTGTAACAACGATGGGGATGGAACAGAGACAGGGCAAGACGATTTTCTTCAATGAAGGACGTCTACGCAAGTATACCCGCAGTGAAGAGATTGCTACGCTGATGAACTGGTTATGTGCAGAAGGTGCACAGATTGAACGATGGATGCCAAAAGCCACGCTTGATCAGCGGGCCTATGATATTCGCCAACTGGTTGCAGGTGGACAGGCAGGTCACGCGATTATGCGGCTGAGCCGTACCCCGATTACCAATCTGCATCTGCGCAATGAGCGTATGCTGCCTGCTGAAGCAGGCCTGGATGAACAGCGGATGTCGCTGGTACGGTTGGCAGCGCAAGCAGCCATGTCTGCATTTCCCAACTCGTGGTCAGCCGGGATTGATGTGATGCTTACTAGTGGTTCGAATCCGCGTGCCTATGTGCTGGATGTGAATCCATTTGGAGATCTGTTATACAGGGTCGAGCATCATGGCCTCGGAACCTATGAGTGGGAAATGGAACTTTTACGAAAGGAGCCTATTCAACATGCCTGATATGAACACCATTGTGGGCTCCCATGATCTGTTAATGATTACGCTGGATACGTTACGCTATGACGTAGCCAAGCTGGAAGAGGAGAATTGTCCTAATCTGTGTGGTTCGGGTCCGTGGGAGAAGCGTCATACCCCAGGCAGTTTTACATATGCGGCACACCATGCTTTTTTTGGTGGTTTTATGCCGACTCCTGCCAATACAGATAAGGCATCTCATGTAAGGCTATTTCATTCCCGAAATACTGGGCTCAAAACACATCCGCACACCTGGCTGTTTGATACACCGGATATCGTATCCGGGTTCGCAGCTGAAGGTTACCGTACCATCTGTATTGGCGGCGTCATCTTTTTTACGAAAAAAAACCCGCTTGCAAAAGTATTGCCCGGCTATTTCCAACACAGCTACTGGCGAATGAACTTTGGGGTAACCAACCCCAAATCGACAGAGCATCAGGTACAGCATGCATTAAAGCTACTTGAACAGACAGCGCCGGATGAAAAGATATTTATGTTTTTGAACGTGTCTGCCATTCATGGACCCAATCGTTACTTCGTAGAAGGAGCGAAGGAGGACTCGGTGGAGACTCAACGTGCTGCACTTCGATATGTAGATGAGGCTCTTGGACCATTGTTCGAGGCGATGCGAAAACGCGCCCGGCCTACGTATTGCCTAGCTTTTTCCGATCATGGTACAGCTTACGGTGAAGACGGGTATCAAGGACACCGGCTTGCGCATGATGTCGTCTGGACGGTGCCTTACCGTGAATTTTTAGTATAGAATGTATTGATCTTATGAGGACAACAACCGGAGACAGGAGGAAACCGATGGAGAAACATATACAACATACAACAACAGGCCATTCCACACAGTCCGGATCCGATAAAGCTACAAGTCTCAGTGAAGTACTGGCATTCCCTTATCGTTCTTACTTATACTCGTACCCACACAAGACCGCCTATCGGGAGCTTGACCCACCACTGCCGTTAGGGCCACTGTGGGAACGAGAGAATACCGATACGTATTTTTTATATATGCATATTCCCTTTTGTGCTGCTCGTTGCGGATTCTGTAATCTGTTTACACTGCCGGATCGACGGGAAGATACGCATGAACGCTATGTAGATGCGCTGGAACGTCAGGCGAAGCAGTGGGCACCTATTACATCTCGAAGACCGTATTCGCGGTTTGCGATTGGTGGGGGAACGCCTACATTATTAAATGAGGTTCAGTTGAATCGTCTGTTTGATATTGCTGAACATGTGATGGGGCTGGACCCTGCGCAAGCATCGATTTCGGTGGAAACGTCGCCGGATACCGTTACGGAAGCCAAGCTGGCCATCATGAAGGAACGAAGTGTGGATCGTATTAGTATGGGCATCCAGAGTTTTATTGAAGCTGAAGCATCTGCCATCTATCGTCCACAAAAACCGCAGGAGGTCGAACGAGCGCTTGAGAAGCTTACTCGGTATGATTTCCCATTGTTAAATCTGGATCTGATCTATGGTCTGCCGGGTCAAACGGTGGAATCGTGGATCTATTCATTGGAAAGAGTTCTGACCTACGAACCAGGCGAAATTTTTATCTATCCCCTGTATACACGGGAAAATACAATCGTGAAGCCTGATGATATTCGCCGTCAGGGACCGGACATACGGATGGAACTGTATAAAGCTGCACGTGAGACTTTGAAAAGTAAAGGTTATGTTCAATATTCGATGCGCAGATTTGCCAAAGAACAGTCGTCCTCCAAAGTGCTTCTGCCTTATAGCTGTCAGGAGGAGGGCATGGTTGGTCTGGGGTGTGGCGCACGCTCTTATACGAGTGAAGTACATTATGCTTCCAAGTATGGCGTGAGTTACAAGGCCACACAGAGCATCATTGCCGATTATGTGGCAACCGAGCGCTACGATGTGGCGGATTATGGCATCGTGTTAAGCCGTGAGGAACAGAGACGTCGCTTTATTCTGAAAGCCTTGCTGCATCGGGAGGGATTGACGTTGTCTGACTACCAACAACGCTTTGGTACCGATGTGATGTCCGACTATGTCTGGTTGGCTGAACTGTTGACAGAGGGCATGGCGGAGTTGGAGAGTGATGAGGACAAGCAGGTGCTGCGTCTGACAGAAGAAGGACTGGGTTACTCCGATGCGATTGGAGATTGGCTTATATCTGCCGAAATTCGTGAACAGATGGAAGGGTTTGTTTTCTCATGAGAGCGACTTTGTATTATCGGGGGAAGTTGTCTTCCTGTAATTACGACTGTCCATACTGCCCTTTTAGCAAAACCGTGGATTCCAAAGAGACGTTGGAAGTGGATGAACAACAATTGCGTCAATTTGTGAATTGGGTCAGGGAGCAAGAGAGTGCTGGGCATCAATTTTCGATTTTCTTCAATCCCTATGGTGAAGCTTTGGTGCGTCGGTGGTATCGGGAAGCGATGGTTGAGCTGTCACATATGCCACATGTGGATAAGGTTGCAATTCAAACCAACCTGTCCGTCAAACTGGATTGGGCGAGGGAGTTGGATGCGAATAAAGCGGCCTTTTGGGCGACGTATCATCCTCGTGAGACAAAAGAGGCTTCTTTTGTTAAACAATGTCTGACCTTGCGTCAGATGGGACTTGCTTTTAGTGTCGGTACTGTCGGACTCCGTAGTGCTTTCCCCGCAATTGAGTCCATGAGACAGGCTTTGCCGGATGATGTGTATATGTGGGTTAATGCCTTCAAAGATCGGCCCAAGTATTACACGCCGGAAGAGATTCAGTTTTTACGTGGGCTTGATCCGCTTTTTGAAGGTAATCTGCAGGATTATGAGAGCTTGGGCAAACGATGTGCTGCCGGTTCGGAAGTATTTTATATACAGGGGTCCGGGCATGTGAAGAGATGTTACAAGGATCGACGAATCATTGGACATCTATATCGCGATGGTTTGCAGGCTTTGTCTGAGGATCGGCCCTGTCGCATGAAAAAATGTGGCTGTTACATCGGTTATATCCATATGGAGGATTCCCCGTTCAGGGAAACGTTTGGCAGCGGGCTGCTTGAACGTAATCCGGTATTGATTCGTTGACCGGCATTTCATGTTTAGCTATTCCACTGGGGAGCTGGAATAGGTTTATCCGTTTCTAAACCACATATCAGCGTAACTTCAAACGCATCTTTTAGTATAGGCAGGATCAGACCTTTGGTTTGGACTTGCCTTCTGGAAGGTGTTTTTTTGTTTTACCGGACTAGAGTTAGTGTTTGTGTTCTTTATTAAAAGGGCCTTGACAATTTTGAAAAATAATATTTTTAAGTTTATGATTCAAATTTTATATTTTATGGGTTAGTATGAATAGGAAAAAAGACCCTGTTACGAATAGTATTTGTACATATAATCGCGAATTATATTTTTAATTGGGTCTAAAGTCTCAATTTAATTGAAAGGAGGGTGGAGGTAGGAAGCATCATGCACGTTATCTGAACTTTCGGGGGAGTACACATGAAAAAAATCTCAATTAGCCGTAAATTACTTATGGGTTTCTCATCTGTGCTGTTATTATTGGTGGCTATAACGGTTATAACATATACGCAGTTTATAGCCGTTGAGAAAACGTATACAGAATTAATTAATGATAGAACAAGCAAACTATTACTCATTAAAAATATGTCGATTGATCTTAAATCACAGCAGATTGCTTTGAGAAATTATATTCTGGAAGACAGTGCGGAGAACGAACAGGCATTTAATAAAGCTTATGAAGATTACATAGCATTAAATGAAGAATTAAAATCATCAGTTTCAAGTTCAAAGATGAAAGATTACCTTTCACGATCGGATGAAGCGATGAGCCAATATTATGAACTTGCGCAGCAGATTATGACATTGACAAGACAGGGGAATAACAGTGAAATCTCAAGATTACTGAAGGATACAGCCCCAAGTCTGATCTCTGAATTTGAAGGCATTGTGGAAGGAATGGAAACGCATCAACAAGATGCCATGAACTCAGGCGTTGTGGAGGCTAATCTTCAGATTGTGCAGGTCCTTAGGTGGATTGCAATTATTGGAGTGACTTCTCTTCTAATCGGGGCACTTGTGGCGAATGTCATTGGCAGAATGATATCCTTGCCTGTTGCTGCTATTGCCCAATCCGCGAGCCGGATTGCAGACGGAGATCTGACTGGTGAGCCTATTGTGGTCCGTAACAAGGATGAGATTGGTGATCTCGCCCAAGCCTTTAACATCATGTCTGCCAATTTGCGTACACTCATTCATCAGGTAGGAGACAGTGCAGAACGGGTAGCTGCCTCTTCAGAGGAGTTGACGGCAAGCACCGAACAGACAGTAACCGCCACAGAGCAAGTGGCCATCACAATGGGTGAGATTGCAACAGGTATGGATACACAGGTTCGAATGGCGAGTGATGGATTCCAGACGATGAATGAGTTAACGACAGGCTTTCAACAAGTTACGGAGAACACACTCCATATGTCTGAAGAAGCTACCAAAGTCTCCGTAAAAACAATATCGGGTAGCGAGTCAGTTCAGTCTGCGATAGGTCAAATGAATTCTATACAAGGGACGGTGTCGAATCTGTCGGTCGTGATCCAGGAACTGAGCAGACACTCTCAGGATATTGTGAAAATGGTGGACAGCATCTCGGAAATATCAGCACAGACGAATCTCCTATCCCTTAATGCTGCTATTGAGGCTGCACGAGCTGGCGAACAGGGAAGAGGGTTTCAGGTTGTTGCTACAGAGGTTCGGAAGCTGTCTGAGCAGTCTGCGCTTTCTGCTAATCAAATTGTTCCATTGGTGGCATCGATTGAGAAGGGAATGCGAAATGCTGCTGAATCTATGGTGGTTGTATCCGCAGAGGTTCAAGAGGGGATTACACTTGTTCACCAGGCGGGAGCCACATTTGATGAAATTCGTGAGGCGGTTGGGGGCGTAGCGGGGCAAACACAGGAAGTCTCTGCTTCAATTGAGCAAATGTCAACAGGGGTAGAACAGATTAATAGGTCTATGAAAACAATCATGGAAGTGACCGAAACGGGGGCCGCCGGAACAGAAGAAGTGAGTGCATCTTCTGAGGAGCAGTTGTCTGCGATGCAGGAGATTGCTTCCGCAGCCAATGATCTCTCCTTGATGGCAGAACAGTTGCAACAGACCGTCAGTCGTTTCAAAGTGCAATAAATTGAACTGAGTGGAATGTGGATGAAGAACGAGCGCATCCGTACAGAGATTCTTATAAAAAAGTAATAAAAGGGTGTCCAAACACAGTAGTTACTGTTTGGGCACCCTTAAATAATTCATCATGTTGAATCAATGCATAACATGATCTTAACGAATAGCGACTTTATATGTCCGCAACCAGGTATTGATCTGAGTCAGATATGCAAATAACTGTGGCCCAGACATTAACTGTCCGAACCAGGGAAGATTGGAAGCTGCATCTGGTGAAGACGCAAGATTGCGGATCTGAGTTTTGTCGATCAAAGGCAAAATCGGCGAAGTGGGATCATCCAGGATATCAAGTACCTGCTGTTTGACCGCGGCCAGATATTGCGGATTATGTGTTTTCGGATACGGACTCTTTTTGCGATATAACACATCGTCAGGCAGGACACCTTCGAGTGCTTTACGCAGAATACCTTTTTCCCGTCCGCCCGTTATTTTCATTTCCCAAGGGATGTTAAACACATACTGGATCAGACGATGGTCACAGTAAGGTACCCGCACTTCCAGTCCTGCCCCCATGCTCATCCGGTCTTTGCGATCCAGAAGTGTAGGCATGAAACGTGTAATATTCAGGTAGGACATCACCCGCATTTGTGCAGCTTTACCTGTTTCCCCATCCAACAGAGGCACTTCAGCCACTGCATCCGAATAGCGGTCTGCCAAATAATCGAGTGGCCGAATCCATTCCCGAATATCCGGGGATAACAACGCTGCTCGCATATCAGGTGCTACAGACCACGGAAACGTACCGGAGTTCAGCATATCTTCTCGATGGAACCAGGGGTAACCGCCAAACACTTCATCCGCTGCTTCGCCTGAAATGGCAACGGTGGCCCCTTTTTTGATTTCTTTACAGAACAAATAGAGCGAGGAGTCTACATCTGCCATACCTGGCAGATCCCTGACTAACATGGCCTGTGTCAGTGCATGAATCAGTTCTCCGTTCTCAATTTCAATCCAGTGATGGTCGGTCTTGAGTTCATCCACCATTCGCTTAATCCAGGGTCCATCTGCACCCGGCTGAAAGGAATGCGCCTGGAAATGCTTGGCGTTATCCACATAATCGACAGAATACGTACTGATTTGGCCTTGCCCGGTTCGCTTGTAATAATCAACGGCTAATGCAGACAAGGCGCTGGAGTCCAGTCCTCCTGATAAAAGAGAGCATACTGGAACATCCGAAGCCAACTGGCGCTCCAGTGTATCTTGCAAGAGAGAGCGTACCTCTGCTGCCGTCTCTTCCAGGTTATGTTCGTGGTTCTGGCTTTCCAGTTTCCAGTAGGCATAGGTTCGGATACCGTTTCGGTTATAGATCAGCGCGTGCGCAGGCTTGAGTTCGCTTAGTGAAGAGTATACGCCGTGTCCTGGTGTCCGTGCAGGCCCTACGATAAACACTTCGGCCAATCCTTCCGGGCCAACAGCGGCTTCCACATCAGGGTGAATAAGCAGAGCTTTGGGCTCTGAACCAAATACGAGAGTGTCTTTGTTATTACTGTAGAACAGAGGTTTCACGCCAAGGCGATCTCTTGCGATAAAAACCTGTTCGCGTCCCCCATCCCATATGGCAAAAGCAAAAATACCGTTAAACCGGTCAACACATGCCGGTCCCCACTCAATATAAGAGGCGAGCAACACTTCCGTATCACATTGCGTGCGGAACTGATGCCCCCGCTGGAGCAATTCCTTTTTCAACTCGGGTGCATTGTATAGTTCTCCGTTATACACGACGGTATAGGAGGTATCTCCCTGTAACGCATGCATGGGCTGTGCGCCGTTCTCGGGGTCCATTACACTAAGACGCCGATGTCCAAAGGCACAAGGATTGGAGATCCATGTACCTGAAGCGTCGGGCCCCCGGTTCGACAAGCTATCCGTCATACGGACCAGCAGCTCTGATTCCTGGGTCAAATCCCGATTCCACTGTATGAAGCCGGTAATACCGCACATGGTTTGTTCATCCTTTCTTGGTCGAGTCATTCATCCGTATGGCTGCTTAGTTACTGGCAACCAGCAAATGTTGTCTTTTCGTCAGAGGTCGTAACAAATATATGCCGAAAGCAGGCATAAAATGTCTGTCCTCTTCGGAAACTAGTTCTAGGGACAACGGCCTCAACATGCCTGTGAAGGAGAGAACATGCAATGGACAGTATGAAGTATTATGTGTCTGTCATGGGCCGCTCCGTTATTCCGGATCCGTCGGTAACATCATATGAATGGATCATTCAGGCAACGCCGCAGGAAGCGGAGCAATTATTGGGACTGCTGAGCCTCATGCAGGAAAAGGAGGAAGAGGCCTTTCCTGGCATGGTATTCCCATGGCCAGATACACCGGAGGAGTCCGTAAACCGAGCTTATGAAACGGTATTACAACAGGTGTATCGAGAGATTTACCGATTGGGCACACCAGAGACACGATACCAGATTGAACAAAGTACATGATAAGCACAAAGGAAAAGGAGCGCGATGACGAATGTATGCCATTCAAGATGCCAAAATACGCAGATTAACCGAGGTGGATGGATTGTCTTGTGCAGAGGTTGAAGTGCAGCCTGGAAATGCCGGAGATCCATCGTTACTTGTATACGTGGCTTCAACACAGCCCGGAAATTCGCTGGAAGTTGTTCGGATTGTACGCAATCACTCCGATTCGGCGATCGACTGGTATAACAATAATATGCATACTGCGTTTGAAGAGGCGACAGATACCGCATTTGAGAACAGCGAAGGTATGACAGTAGAAGAAGATAAAGCTCGGTTTCAAAGTGAGTTGTTTTCCTTTGGTTTGCTTGGTCCAACACTTCAGCGTTATCTGATCGGGCAGGCTTAACAGGTAACGCTCCAGCAACACATGTGGCGATAGTGGGATAGAGTTCGATGTTGAGCTATATGTAGATGTGACCTGTTGCTGTTGCTGGTTGCTCTGACTGTATCTGTAACTGGAAAAACCCGCCGTTGTTGAACGGCGGGTTTTGTTATGCGATGGTCAGATCAGGTGGAGATGTGATCAAGCATACTCGCGCAGCACTTGAATCCCTTTAACCACATTGTACACAAAGCTTAATCCGTAAATCACAAAGAATAGAATGACAAACCCAACGGCGGAACCCAGACTATGCGCAGTCACGAAGAAATAAAATAACGGAATGGCAGCGAGAAAGGGGAATACATGTGAGAATAAGGCGCGTTTTGCATGTCCCTCAATGTAATCATCCTTGGCAACAATCCATATAATGATCGGAAACAGGAACGGGGCAAAGAAAATACTGAAATAGGATAGGGCTGATAAAAGCTGTCTCATGACGATTCTCTCCTTCAATGGATCATTGAAATGTATGTATGCAAAAGATTACCCAGCAATTCTGACATTGAAAATGTCTGATGTTAATCTTACTCTAAATGTCCCAATCTCCTCAATATAACCTGGTTCAAGCTATCATATTCTCAAAGGGGCTGAAGTATGAGAATAACACCGAAAAGTACATTTATCGCCTTTGATTACGAATGATGCCTAGTGGCATCATCAACATCGAATATGGAATTCAGCCGAAATAAGCGGATGCTTACGAAGGTTGTTTCCTTTGGAAACAATGTAGTTGCTCACGTAGTTTGCCTACGCTCCGCTACTCCATTTCTAGCTTCATTCCATCTTCTCGGTACTGAAAACCGGACTTTTTGAACCCGCATTTAAGTATAATTATTAATTTTTTTATAAAACTATTGAAAAATATAGAAATCAGAGTATAATAAGAACCGCGCCGAAAATTTATTATACATATTTGTCTCAGTAGCTCAGCTGGATAGAGCAACGCCCTTCTAAGGCGTCGGTCGGGGGTTCGAATCCCTCCTGGGACGTAAAGAACAAGAAGCTTCCTTCGGGAAGCTTCTTGTTTTTCGTTCAGGGGAAGAGAACCCCAATGGTTCGTCGAAGCATCCGCTTCGTTAGCGCTTTTATTGGTTATACCTATAAACAATATAGAATTTATATATTTAAAGAATAAACAATTCTATGCCACAATGAGGATATCAATAACGAAAGCGACGGTGGTATCCATGAAATCATTAAATCAATGGCAAGCAGATGAGTATGACGACAAACTGGCTTTTGTGTCCGGATACGGCAAAAATCTGATCTCTTGGCTTCAACCCCAAAAAGGGGAATACATTCTTGATCTGGGTTGCGGGACGGGGGATTTGACGCATGAAATTTCTCTGGCCGAAGCTGAAGTTATTGGCATGGATGCATCGACGGACATGATTCGCCGTGCGAGGAAGAAATTCCCTGAACTTGAGTTCGTGGAAGGAGACGGTCATCAGTTTGAGACGAATAGACTGTATGATGCCGTCTTCTCCAATGCAGCCCTGCACTGGATGCGAAGCCCGCGATTAGTGGTGGATAGTATATGGAAATCTTTGAAGCCCGGAGGGCGTTTTGTCGCAGAATTCGGTGGTAAAGGGAACGTGCAGACCATTGTGAATGCATTAGAGCAGGTTATGGAGCGAAACACGGGCATTCGTGCATCGGAACGCAACCCTTGGTACTTTCCTTCGATCGGAGAATATAGCCATATTTTAGAGCAACGTGGATTTGTGGTGCGACAGGCCTATCACTACGACCGTCCTACGAGACTAGCAGATGGTGAGCAGGGTATAGTAGGCTGGTTGGCTCATTTTGGAGGGGACTATTTTGAGAGTCTCAGTCATGAAGAGATACAACAAATATGCCATGAAACCAGTCAGATCGTGATGTCTCACCTTTGGAAAGATGATGCGATGTATGCCGATTACAAGCGCCTGCGTATTGAAGCCGTGAAGCCAGAATAAAGTAAAATTTCGCGATATGTAGCAGTTTTATCGATGTTAAACAAATTCCGGTATTCTTTGTATACTAACCACGCTTCCCCTATACACCAAGAGCCTCTTTCGGATAAAGAGGCTCTTGGTCTTTTTTTTGATGCATTATTTTAAAAATGAAATATTCAAACGACAAATAATTACAAATGGATATTTTTATCATACTCAAGACCCATATAAGTAATTTCTATATCATATTTGTAAGTATTTAGAAGGAAAATGTGGTATTTTGATAGAATAATTTACCAAGGGTCAATCTTCTTGCAGATAGGCGGTGAAATTGGAGGCGTATTGCAGTACGCACAAACACAGCAGGAACCCATCATTTGGTGACGTATTCACATTTAAAAGGAGGGGCAAAGCCTTGAGTAAACGATTGATATCCACGTTATTAAGTGTTCTGATGGTCTTTTCCATTATTCTCCCCGCGGCTGGAGCCGCTCCCGCAGATTCAGTTATTCAGCTTGACAACTTACCCAGTACAGCCGAAGCCAAACAATGGAGAGAGATTCTTGCAGGACGGGAAGCAAAACTTGCCGCAGATCCATTTTTGGATAAAAGCTTGGAAGGTCTGGGTGGAGAGAACACCCGAGTGATCGTTGAGCTTTCCAATAAACCTGTTGCAGTAGCGCAAGGTGAATCAACCCTCTCCGGAAAATCTTTTACCTCCTCTATGGAAACAAAGGCTGTGACTCAAGTTGAGCAACAACAACAGTCATTTGTACATAGCCTCACTCAGAAGAAAATCAAACATGAAGTATTGGAAGAATATGCATATGCCCTGAATGGTGTAGCGATTGAGCTTAAAGGAAACCAGGTGGGACAATTGCTTCAAATACCTGGCGTGGTCAGCGTATATCCAGACCTTGAAGTTACAATAGCGCCCGAGACAGATGAAGTGAACCCGTACATGAAAGACACAGCTCCTTTTATTGGTGCACCTGAAGTATGGGATCTGGGTTACAAAGGAAATGGCATTAAAGTCGGCGTCATTGATACTGGGATTGACTATGAACATCCTAATTTGCAGGAAGCTTACAAAGGCGGATGGGACTTTGTTGGAAACGACAATGATCCGTATGAAACAACATATCAAGAATGGAAAGGATCGGGCGAGCCTGAGCTTAACGAGCTTGGAAGCCCCTATTACACATCTCACGGTACGCACGTAGCGGGTACCGTTGCTGCTCGCGAGGCGGGGGACTACGGTATTGTTGGTGTTGCTCCTGAAGCAGATATCTATGCTTACCGTGTACTTGGACCGTATGGTAGTGGTCAAACCTCATGGGTACTCGGCGGAATTGATCGTTCTGTTCAAGATGGCATGGACGTAATCAATCTCTCGTTGGGTAACGCCGCCAACGACCCAAGTTATATTACTTCAGTTGCCCTGAACAATGCGATGTTGTCTGGTGTGACAGCGGTTGTAGCAAGTGGTAACAGTGGACCTAACCGTTATACACTCGGTTCTCCGGGTGCGTCTGCAATGGCCATTACGGTAGGTAACTCTACAGGACCGAGCCAGGTGATTACAGCCGATACTCACTTCTGGATTGGTGAGGAAGGCGAAGAGGCACAACCTGAACAACAACCGGTGCCAGAGGTTGAACAATCTCCTGAACTGGGTACAGCACCTGGAACAGAAGCACCAGAAGTTTCAGAGCAAGGTGTACCTGCAACTGCTGATGAGGAAAGTGCAGCGGCTGTGGAGGACACAGTTTCTAACGAAGCTGAAGTTCCGAATGTAGAAGAGGTTACAACAGAAGAAAATACTCCATCTGTATCACCTTCTGCACCCGTTGAAGCTTCTCCTGAAGCTGCCCCTGTGGAAGAAGAGTCTGTAATTGCTCCGACTGAAGCTCCACTGGCTATTACAGAGTCGGTTTACCGTCTGGATCTGATGGGATGGAGCCTGTCGGCAGACCCTGAAACTGTTTTGACAGGGAAATATGAGCTTGAATATGCAGCACTGGGTAAGCCAACTGATTTTGAAGGTAAGGATTTTACAGGTAAAGTGGCCTTAATACAGCGTGGTGAAATCGCATTTGTAGAGAAAATCGCCAATGCTAAAGCAGCCGGAGCCTTGGCTGTTATTGTATATAACAACATTCCTGGCCCAATTGGTGTAAGTCTGGGCGATAACTTTGAACTCATTCCAACACTGAGCATGTCCAAGGAAGATGGAGATGTGATCAAGGCTGAGCTGGACGCAGGGCAAGCCGTTGAAGTGAGCTTTAGTGATTTTGAACGTTCCCAAACTCCGGGCGATGAAATGAGTTCATCCAGTTCACGTGGACCTGCAAAGGTAACACTGGATATCAAACCGGATATTGTTGCACCAGGTACAAGCATTTTGTCTACGATTCCTGCCTACGGCAAGGATGAGCCAGACGCAGATTACACACAAGCTTATGATCGTAAATCAGGTACAAGTATGGCTACACCTCATGTAGCAGGTTTGATTGCGCTTCTGATCGAGAAGCATCCGGAATGGACACCATTTGATATCAAAGTTGCACTGATGAACAATAGTAAGGTGCTGGATCCAACCAAGTTTGATGTATTTGATCAAGGTGCTGGCCGTATTCAGGCTGTAAATACCATTGATCCTGTGGCTTTTGTCAAAGTGCTTGATGTAACTCAATACACAGAAAGTGGCTCTGTTGTTGAAAAGGAGAATATCACCGGAAGTATCAACTACGGTAATTTCCTGAGCACAGATGAAAAGACGATTACCAAAACGATTAAAGTTGAAGCGCTGAATGGTAGTGGTGGGGATTACACCGTAAATGTGAATCCAACTCGTAATGTCGCTGGTGTATCCGTTGCCGTAGACAAGAATTCCTTTACATTGAATGGTGAGGAAGAACTTGCAGTAACAATCACCGTTCCGCGTGGGGTTACTACGACTACAGAAGCACAAGGATACATCGAGTTCTCGAATGGAACCAATACTTTTACTGTGCCATATGTTGCTCATTTCAACGTTACGTTGAGTGGAGTTAAGTATATCGAAACCGTAAAAGGCACTGAGAAAAATCCATTCCACTATCCATTGAAGGCTGATGGTACGTTGGATACGCTGAATGTTGCGATGGAATTCTATAATCCGATGACATTTGCCCTGATTGAGATCTATGATGGTCTTAATCCGGAAGGTGGATATTATCAAGATGGTTATATCGGCTCCATCTTTGGTAACTATTTTAACTTCAATGCCAATGCAAGATACAACCTTGCTTGGGACGGCTCATATGCAGACTACACAACCGATGAAGTGACTGAGATTCCGGATGGTTTATATACGGTAGACATCACTACGATTGGTACGGACGGCAAAACCTATAAGGAAGACACTTCGCCATTTTTGGTGAAAAAGACAGCTCCCGCTGTAACTGCACCAGAAGCGTTGGAGTTCAAAGAGGATGAGTCTGCTGTCCTTAACGGTAGCGTGGAAGACTTGTACTTCCGTGTAGCTCCTGCGCTTGCCAGCGGATGGGACATCACGTTTGATCCGGCCGCTTCTCTGGAAGCAACGTATGTTGTGAAAAAAGAGGATGGATCGGTTTATAAAGAAGGAGTCTTTGAAGTACAAGCTGATGGTACCTTCAGCCTTCCTTTGGAGGGAATTGAAGCAGGCGAGTATACTGTTGAACTTACCGTAAAAGACCAACAGGGGCTTTCGGGCACAGCCAATACGGCACTGAAATTGGAAGCCGTGGAGACCGAACCTGAAACTCCGGCAACCAAGGCCCCAGGTACGCCTGTATTGTCTCACAATAACTGGGTAGGCAACGGCCTGCCAGAGGGCGCGTATATCGTTACAATGAACCTGTGGTGGGGCGAGAACGCAACTAGCTACAAGTTATATGAGGACGGGGTTTTGGTTGATACACAAAAGTTGACTTACAACGCGCCTTGGGCGCAGTTTGCTCAGACGAAGATCACGGGCAAAGCCAACGGCACGTATACGTACGTGGCTGAGCTGACTAACGACAAGGGAACAACGCGTAGTCAGACGTTGACTGTTCGGGTTACCAACGCAACCCCAGGCAAAGCGGTTCTTTCTCACGATAACTGGGATGGCGATGGAAAATATAAGGTGACCATGAACCTGTGGTGGGGGACCAACGCTACAGAGTATCGTCTCTATGAAAATGATAAGTTGATCGATACGCAAGAACTCCGTTCGGCTACACCTTATGCGCAAAGTGCTGTGACTACACTGTCCGGGAAAGCATCGGGCACGTATACGTATCGGGCAGAGTTAATTAACGCAGGCGGTGTTACCAGCACAGACACGATTAAGGTAAAAGTGAAGTAAGTTCATTCCTCATTGAAATTGATTAAAATGGATTCAATTAATGAAGGAATTGTTCTATGCATAAACGGCCTCCATCCTGATTTGCAGGATGGAGGCCGTTTTGTTTTTTTATAAATGAATTGTATGGCTAACCGATCATTCTATTTTTACTGGCCTGAATCCCTGCGATTAATAAAGCGATGGCCAGAATGACCTGTATTAGCAACGGCAGGGTCCATCCTTTTGTCCAGTCATGAAGCATACCGAACAGTAAAGGTCCAACTGCCGCTAGCATATATCCGAAGGACTGGGCCATACCGGACAGGCTGGCAGCTTGTCTGGCATCTTTTGTGCGAAGGACGAAGAACATCGTTACCATGCCAAATGAAGCTCCAGCGCCTATCCCTGCCAACGTGACACCAATGGTAACGAGCGAAGCAATGCCACTTAACAATAAAGCATACCCGACAATTAAAGAAGAGCACGTTATCGCGGTTAGAACACGCTGATCTCGCGTTCGGCCGGCGAGGATTGGAACGATAAAGGTAGCTGGTACACTAACCATCTGCATCAGGGAGAGCATCCACCCTGCTGAGGTGGGGCTGAATCCTTGCTCAGCGAGAATTTCGGGAAGCCAGGTAATCGTTGTATAGAATATTAGAGATTGCAGACCCATAAATAAAGTAATGAACCAGGCCAGGGAAGAGGTCCGTAGACGTACAGGTGTCCCTTCACTCTGTGTGGCTATGAATAACATTCGCTGACGTCCTGCGGCGATCTGGGGGAGCCACAAGAGAAGCGCCAATATGGACAACAAGGCCCACATGCCTAACGAAGCACGCCAACCCATAGATGTGGCTCCTGCTACGGGCACACTCACACCTGAGGCGATGGCGCCAAATATGTTCATGGATACAGAGTATAATCCGGTGACGATACCTACCCGTAATGGAAAATCACGTTTGATCAAACTTGGCAAAAGCACGTTGCTTAATGCAATGCCGCACCCCAAAATTGCGGTTCCTGCATATAAGGAGAGAACGGAAGGCAACAAGCGTAATGCCACCCCAATGGTTACGATCATAACAGCCAATAGCAGAGCAGATTCGAGTCCTAGACGTTTGGCAAGACGTGGTGCAAAAGGAGAGACTGCTGCAAAGGCGAGCAAAGGAAGTGAGGTCAGAAGCCCGACCATCGTATGGTCGATACCTGTATCTGAGCGGATCATCTCCACTACAGGTCCGGTTGCTGTAATCGGTGATCTCATGGTAGCGGCGATGACGATAATGCCTGCTAATAACAGGCCGAATCTTTTGGATGTCGAAGAATGTTCTTCCTCGGTATGGATAGATGAGTGTTGCTGTATTGAAGATGACATTGATAAAATCTCCTGTTTCCTAAGAAGTTAATATGTATGGATTGTTACATTACCCACTGGGTAAGCATAACATTCTATGTCAATATTGAGCAATGAAATGAAAAAACACCCAATGGACTTTGGGTGTCTTGACTAGCCTGTGAACTTTAACGAATCCACGAGGTCTTATAATGGGTAAAACCGCTATTTTCAGATTCTAACGAACCTCAGCGACGTTAATCAGGCTACGAAGTGCGAATAAGTGAGTTAATACCCCAGAATGGTGAAATAAGTTCTCTAAGATTCGTTAGAATTCCACAATGCTGAATTGGGAGCAAATAAAGTGTCCTGTGTTCGTTAGAACATCGATACTTCAACGTGTTGCTTATAGAATGAGCAAATACGGATGCTCCAATGCAACGACATAGAGCATGTAACGAAGCGAATGCTCCGACGAACCATTGGTTTCTCATCCCCAGAACGCAAAAAAAGCTTCCCGAAGGAAGCTTCTTTTTAATACGTCCCAGGAGGGGTACTCTCCTTGCAGTCGAGACTGCGAAGTGGTGCTAACGAAGCGAATGCTCCGACGAACTGTTGGGGTTCTCATCCCCAGAACGCAAAAAAAACTTCCCGAAGGAAGCTTCTTTTTAATACGTCCCAGGAGGGATTCGAACCCCCGACCGACGCCTTAGAAGGGCGTTGCTCTATCCAGCTGAGCTACTGAGACATGAATTTTTTCAAGCAAAATTGATTTTATCATATGCATACAGGAATATCAAGCATTTTATTTTAAACTATTTTTCGTATATGATATTTGGCGGCAGTAACGTTTTTTTCATTATATTTAAGGTTATGTTAGAATATCAGGAGAACTCAGAAAATAGATCAACAATCGTTTTAATATATACATCTATTTATGTTGATTCCGACTGGAGATTCAGGATATAGAGGAGGTGCTCCCATTAAGGAATCCACGACCCCGGAAACCGAGCATAACAACAATATTGTGCTGTTTCCTAAGACGCTGGACTATTACCAGATTCAATTGACAGTTATGCTTGAAAATGAACGGTATGGTGAAGCGATGAAATTGCTTCACTTTTTGTTGCAATGTCAGGGACAGGAAGAGCGCCATTATGATGAATGGCGGGCTCTGCTCGAATGGCTTCAGGCTGCGTTTCCTCAATATGAAGAAACCTCGCCTGCCGTTCTTGAAGAACGAGAAGAGGAAGAAGAGATTAGTGAGGAAGACATGGCACGGCAGCATGCCCGAATGAAGCTTGAACAGGATGATGGTTATGCAGATAAGATGCTTCGCACAGTAATGGAGGAGCCGCTGTCTGAACAGACGATGCTGGCTTTGGAGCAACTGGCCTATCTTGATCTACCGAAGATTGACGAGGCACTTACGAGTTGGTTAAAAGATAAGTCGCTTCACCCACTGCTTCAATTTCGGGTGTTGCAAACCTTGCGTCGACGAGGTGTTCAAGGTATGATCCTGTTTACGAGAGGCGAAGAGCAGGTTGAAGTCGAGATCGACACCGTGCCTCTTAGACCAGAGGAATTCCCGCTCCAAATCGTTCAGATTCTGGAACGAGTGGCAGATCAGACGGAGGTTCATGAACCTACGCTCTTTTATTTTGCCCAAGAACTGTGGATACAATATGTCATGGCGGTGTATGGAACCCGTGATTATGTATCGATGCTGGAAGAAAATGATTCCATGACAGATATATGGGCAGCAGCTCTACATATGACCGTTGCAGACAGTCTGGGTGGTTCGCATGATGAGGAAAATACCCGCTCAATGTATGCTGTGACAGGCGCGATGCGCTTTCGACTGGAACAGGCTTATCGTTCTATGAAACAGTTTGTATCTGCCGGTTTGGATGGTTAATCGAGGCCGGAAACGTTTTCCTTAAACTGTATCAAGGGATTCCCCTTGAAAAAGAATCTAATCTTGTTTATACTAAAATGGTTATTTTGTACGTGATTGCCTACGTGAACATGTGAATTTTGGAGGGGAAAGTATACAATGAAAGCAACTTGGGAAAAGATAGAGAAGAACCTTGGGGTTCTTGAGGTTGAAGTGGATGCAGATCGTGTAACTGCAGCACTCGACAAAGCTTTTAATAAAGTGGTTAAACAAGCAAACGTACCTGGATTCCGTAAAGGTAAAGTACCACGTTCCATCTTCGAAGCACGTTTTGGTGTAGAGAGCCTTTATCAAGAAGCAATCGACATTTTGCTTCCTGAAGCTTATACAGAAGCAATCGACCAGACGGATATCTTCCCGGTTGATCGTCCTGACGTAGATGTTGAACAATTTGCTAAAGGACAAACATTCAAGTTCAAAGCAAAAGTAACTGTGAAACCTGAAGTTACTCTTGGTGAGTACAAAGGAATCGAAGTTGCTGTAGCAAAAGGCGAAGTAACTGACGCAGAAGTGACTGAAGAACTTGAGCGTCTTCAACAACGTCACGCTGAACTCGTTGTAATTGACGAAGGTTCAGCTGCTAACGGCGACGTTGCAGTAATCGACTTCGACGGTTCCGTTGATGGTGTACCTTTCGAAGGTGGACAAGCTGAGCGTTATTCCCTGGAACTGGGTTCCAACACATTCATTCCTGGATTTGAAGAACAAGTTGTGGGTCTGTCCACAGGTGACTTCAAAGACGTAGAAGTGACTTTCCCAGAGAGCTACCATGCAGCAGAACTTGCTGGCAAACAAGCGGTATTCAAAGTGAAAATTCACGAAATCAAACGCAAACAACTTCCTGCATTGGATGATGAGTTTGCTAAAGATGTTAGCGAATTCGACACACTTGAAGAGTACAAAGCTGACCTGAAAACACAATTGGAATCCCGCAAAGCTGACGAAGCCAAAGCTGCACAAGAAAATGCAGTTGTAGAAAAAGTGGCTGAAAACGCTGAAGTGGACATTCCTGCTGCAATGGTTGAGAGCGAAGTACAAAACATGATGCGTGATTTCGACAACCGTCTGCGTAACCAAGGTATGAACCTTGAAATGTTCCTGAGCTTCTCTGGCCAGACTCAAGCTGACCTGAGAGGGCAAATGCAAGAAGATGCTTCCAAACGTGTTCGCAACAACCTGGTGCTTGAAGCTGTAGGTAAAGCGGAAAACATTGAAGTATCTGATGAAGAAGTGAATCAAGAACTCGAGAAAATGGCTGAATCTTACAAGCGTCCTGCTGATGAGATCCGTGGCATCCTCGAAGGTAATGGTTCCTTGGACAGCCTTCGCGATGAAGTTAAACTGCGTAAAACGATTGACGTTCTCCTTGAGAACAGCACAGTTGTTGAACCGGTTGAAGCTCCAGCTGAAGAAGTTGTTGCAGAAGCTGACGAAAAATAAGACAAGCTGTTATCAACTTGTCAGTTGAATAAACGATAAGGCACGTGAATTATTGCGTGCCTTATTTTTAAATTATGACATCCATTTTATAGAAAATGAAGTAATTATATGGATGAACACTAATTTTATTGATCCGCGTACACTTTTTACATACCTATGTACTTCATGCAAATAAAAAACGGCAAGACGGCATAGGATGGCTTCAATTTGCACATACATAGAAAACATGGTTAAATATGATCAGGCTAAAAAAGTAAACAAATTGATGTCTCACCCCTCTTGTGAAAAATGACATTGTCACAGGAAAGTGTTAGAATGAATTTGGGTTTGCTTTACAGGTGGCCTATGTCTAATTACATGTAGAAAAGAGGTTGGTCTCATGAGTCTGGTGCCAATGGTTATAGAACAAACCAATCGAGGCGAGCGGTCTTACGATATATATTCACGTTTGCTGAAAGATCGCATTATCTTTCTAACCAGTGCGATTGATGACGATGTAGCCAATCTTGTCATAGCACAGCTTTTGTTTTTGGCAGCCGACGATCCTGAGAAGGATATCAGCTTGTACATTAACTCACCTGGTGGTTCTGTCACCGCAGGGATGGGTATATACGATACGATGCAATTTATCAAGCCGGATGTATCTACCATTTGCGTAGGGATGGCAGCAAGCATGGGCTCGTTATTGCTGACAGCCGGTGCACCTGGCAAGAGATATGCGCTGACAAATAGCGAAGTAATGATTCATCAGCCGCTTGGCGGCATTCAAGGACAGGCTGCGGATATTAAGATACATGCAGAATGGATTATTAAAACACGTCAGAAACTGAATCAAATATACGTCGATCGTACGGGTCAGCCTCTTGAGAAAATTGAGCGGGATACCGACCGTGACTTCTTCATGAGCGCTGAAGAAGCTAAGACGTACGGCATTATTGACCAGGTGCTCAGTAGACCGATCAATTCCTAAAGGGGTGGTTTCATGTTTAAATTTAACGATGAGAAAGGGCAGTTGAAATGCTCTTTTTGCGGTAAATCTCAGGAGCAGGTACGCAAGTTGGTCGCTGGACCAGGCGTGTACATCTGTGATGAATGTATCGAACTTTGCACCGAAATCGTTGAGGAAGAACTTGGTCATGATGAAGAAGTAGACCTGAAAGATATTCCGAAACCAAAAGAAATTCGTAATATTCTGGATCAATATGTTATTGGACAGGAACAAGCGAAAAAATCATTGTCTGTTGCGGTGTATAATCACTACAAACGGATCAACACGCAAAGCAAGATCGAAGACGTTGAATTGTCAAAGAGTAACATTTTGCTGTTAGGACCAACAGGTTCTGGTAAAACGTTGCTTGCGCAAACGATGGCAAAAATTTTGAATGTTCCTTTTGCTATTGCGGATGCTACGTCATTAACAGAAGCGGGTTATGTAGGTGAGGATGTAGAGAACATCCTGCTCAAACTTATTCAAGCTGCTGATTATGATGTGGAAAAAGCAGAGCGTGGCATTATTTATATCGATGAGATTGATAAAGTAGCGCGTAAATCCGAAAACCCATCCATTACTCGTGATGTATCGGGCGAAGGTGTGCAACAGGCTCTCTTGAAAATTCTTGAAGGAACTGTGGCTTCTGTACCACCACAAGGTGGCCGTAAACACCCTCATCAAGAATTCATTCAGATCGATACAACAAACATCCTGTTCATTTGCGGCGGTGCCTTTGATGGTCTGGAGCAAATGATCAAACGCCGGATCGGTAAAAAAGTCATTGGCTTTAATACCGTTTCTGAGCAAAAAGATCTGAAACCAGGTGAATACCTGGGTATGGTATTGCCGGAAGATTTGCTGAAATTTGGTCTGATTCCGGAATTTGTAGGCCGTCTGCCAGTCATCTCCACTTTGGAGCCGCTGGATGAAGATACGCTGGTACGGATTCTTTCCGAACCAAAAAACGCGCTTACCAAACAGTACCAAAAACTGCTTGAGCTGGATAATGTGAATCTGGTCTTTGAACCAGCTGCATTGCTTGCGATTGCAAAAGAAGCAATTAAACGTAACACAGGTGCACGTGGATTGCGTGCCATCATTGAAGGTATCATGCTGGAAATCATGTATGAAGTGCCTTCACGTGAAGATGTTACGAACTGTGTCATTACCGAGGAAGTTGTTGAGAAAAGAGTCGTGCCTGAACTAAGCCAATCGAAGGACGATAAGCAGGAAGAGAGCGCCTAATAAAGGCCTGAATCCCGTTGAACTCTGAAATATAGACTTGTCAGTTCTCCACTTTGGCAGAAGGCGAATTCATGTCTCTGTCAGGGTGGAGCTTTGACGTTGTGGGGAGAGAAATCACTCATGTATTTAAGACAGGATACACGTCCCGTGAAAGTGGGAAACGTAACGATCGGTGGCAGTAACGAAGTCATTATCCAAAGTATGTGTACAACCAAAACGGCAGACGTTGAAGCAACGGTTGCAGAGATTCTGCGACTGGAAGAAGCGGGCTGTCAAGTGGTACGTGTAACGGTGAATAATGAGGAAGCTGCCGCAGCCATCAAGGAAATCAAAAAACGCATTAATATACCGCTCGTAGCGGACATTCATTTCAACTATAAGCTGGCTTTACTTGCGATTGAGAACGGCATCGATAAAGTTCGGATTAATCCAGGTAACATCGGTAAACGTGCAAAAGTGGAAGAAGTGGTTAAGGCTTGTAAAGACCGCGGCATTCCGATTCGGATTGGAGTAAATGCGGGTTCTTTGGAAAACCATCTCCTTGAGAAGTATGGGTATCCTACGGCAGATGCTATGGTAGAAAGTGCATTGTATCACATTGGTATTTTGGAAGAGCTTGATTTCCATGATATCATCGTGTCTCTCAAAGCATCGGATGTGCCGATGGCAATTGAGGCGTATACCAAAGCAGCTCAAATCATTCCGTATCCGTTGCATCTCGGGATTACCGAAGCAGGTACACTGTTCTCCGGTACAATCAAAAGCTCCGCAGGTATGGGAGCTCTATTGTCCATGGGTATTGGTTCAACGATGCGGATCTCACTGAGTGCGGACCCGGTAGAAGAAATTAAGGTCGCTCGTGATCTGCTCAAAACATTTGGACTGATTACAAATGCAGCCACATTGATCTCCTGCCCAACGTGTGGACGTTTGGACATCGACCTGTTCTCCATTGCCAACGAAGTGGAAGAGTATATCTCCAAACTGAAGGTGCCGATTAAAGTATCGGTGTTGGGTTGTGCGGTTAATGGTCCAGGTGAGGCCAAAGAAGCGGATATCGGAATTGCCGGTGCTCGTGGAGAAGGTCTCTTGTTCCGTCATGGTAAGATGATTCGTAAAGTGCCTGAAGAAATCATGGTTGAGGAATTAAAAAAAGAGATCGACAAAATCGTTGAAGCCTACGAAGAGACAGGTGTTATTCCTGGTCGTTCGCACTGATTGATTCATATCTTGTTACAGCAAAAGCTCGCCAGCGATGGCGGGCTTTTTATTTTCTCGCATACAAATTCCGCATCGCCCGTTTACGTCGCGTTGAAAAGGCTATACTACCAAGTATTAGCATGATCTCATATGAGAATAGCGACAAAATAGGAGGATGTGAAGACATGGAATTTGGTATGGTCATCATGTTGATTCAGTTATTTTTTGGAGTGGTGATTGGTTTGTATTTCTGGAACCTGCTGCGTGGCCAGAAAACAAACCGCAGTGCCGTTGAGCGTGAATCTCGCAAGGAACTGGAGAAGCTGCGCAAGCTGCGTTCGATCTCACTCACCAAGCCGTTGTCGGAGAAGACGCGTCCAGCTACCATTAACGATATTGTTGGGCAAAAAGACGGGCTGCGTGCCCTTAAAGCTGCTTTGTGCAGTGCTAATCCGCAACATGTTATCATTTATGGCCCTCCCGGAGTCGGGAAGACAGCTGCCGCAAGGGTCGTTTTGGAAGAGGCTAAGAAGAATCCAACATCGCCTTTCAAGCCAGACGCGAAATTCACGGAGCTGGATGCAACAACAGCCCGTTTTGATGAGCGTGGTATTGCGGACCCCTTAATTGGTTCGGTCCACGATCCGATATATCAGGGAGCAGGAGCCATGGGCGTTGCAGGTATTCCCCAACCGAAACCGGGCGCTGTCACGAAAGCGCATGGGGGAATGCTTTTTATTGATGAGATTGGTGAATTACATTCGATTCAGATGAATAAGCTGTTGAAAGTGTTGGAGGATCGCAAGGTGTTTTTGGAGAGTGCGTACTATAACTCGGAAGACACGCATACTCCTGCTTATATCCACGATATTTTTCAAAATGGCCTGCCGGCCGATTTCCGCCTTGTTGGAGCAACGACACGTTCGCCTCATGAACTGCCACCAGCTCTGCGTTCCCGCTGTATGGAAGTTTATTTCCGTCCTCTGTTGCCTGAGGAGATTGGGCGAATTGCAGAGGATGCTGTTCAGAAAATAGGGTTCAGTCCATGTCCGGATGCCGTTGATGTGGTCAAGCGATATGCAACCAATGGACGTGAAGCGGTCAATATCATCCAGCTGGCTGCTGGACTTGCGCTGACAGAGAAGCGTGAGACGCTTCAGGCGTCCGATGTGGAGTGGGTGGCGGGTAGCAGTCAGATTCAGCCACGGCCTGATCGGAAGGTCCCTACACAGCCGCAGGTGGGTTTTGTTAACGGCTTGGCGGTATACGGACCGAATATGGGAACCATTTTGGAGATCGAAGTGTCTGCTGTTCCGGCTCTTAAAGATCAAGGCCGAATCAACATTACAGGCGTTGTGGATGAAGAAGAGATTGGAGGCGGTTCGCGTACACTCCGGCGAAAAAGTATGGCCAAAGGCTCGGTTGAAAATGTGTTAACCGTATTAAAAGCCATGGGTATTCGTCCGAATGATTACGATTTACACGTGAATTTCCCAGGTGGGACGCCTATTGATGGTCCATCCGCCGGGATCGCCATGGCGACTGCCATTACATCAGCCATTCAGAGGCGTCCTGTGGATCATGAGACAGCGATGACTGGCGAGATCAGTATTCATGGTCGGGTTAAACCTATCGGTGGCGTGCTGGCCAAGGTCGAGGCTGCATTTCAGGCAGGAGCGAAGACCGTTATTATTCCCGCGGAGAACTGGCAGTCCATTTTTGAGAATCTGGATGGCTTGCGCGTTATCCCGGTAGATACGGTACAGGACGTATTCCGTGAAGTGTTCGCCTGGGTTCCGGAATCACAACAAATGGAACAAACGAAGCTTGCAGAGGAGACAGTTGCACCTGCACCGGAGATTTTTCCACCGGCATCCGCTTCCTATTTGCGTGCGGACGTGCCTCGTCCAGGACAGGTTACAGATTCGGGAAGCTGCTAAGCGCTTCCCTTCATTGGTTTTTTATGTGAACATTTGATAGAATAATGAATGACTACAACCTGAGAGCCATTGGAGGTGCGAAAGCGATGGGACCGAGCAAAGCGAAAGGTCGTCGTTTTCCTTTACTGCCTTTAAGAGGACTTCTCGTCTACCCGAGTATGGTACTGCATCTCGATGTGGGCCGGGAGAAATCGGTCAAGGCTTTAGAAAAAGCGATGGTAGAAGAACATCTGATTCTCCTATGTTCCCAAGCCGAAGTAAATATTGAAGAACCAACACAAGAGGACATTTTCAGAATCGGAACCGTGGCCAAGGTCAGACAGATGCTGAAGCTTCCGAACGGTACGATTCGTGTACTCGTTGAAGGCTTGGAACGGGCTGAAATTATTGAATATACGGACAACGAGGAATATTATGAAGTACTGGCTAAAGAGCTGCCTGAAGAGGAGAATACCCATCCGGAGACGGATGCCTTGATGCGTACCGTTCTGAACCAGTTCGAGAATTATATTAATCTGTCCAAAAAAGTGACACCAGAGACACTCGCAGCGGTGTCTGACATCGAAGAACCAGGGCGTCTGGCCGATGTCATCACGAGTCACCTGTCCTTGAAGATCAAGGATAAACAGGAAATTCTGGAGACCATCGACGTTCGGGAACGTCTGGAGAAATTGCTGGATATCCTGAACAATGAGCGCGAAGTGCTGGAGCTTGAACGCAAGATCAGCCAACGTGTGAAGAAACAGATGGAGAAAACGCAGAAGGAATATTATTTGCGCGAGCAGATGAAAGCGATCCAGAAAGAACTGGGTGAAAAAGAAGGCCGTGCGGGTGAGGTCGAGGAACTTCGCACTCAGATGGAAGAACTCGGCTTGCCGGACAAGGTGAAAGAAAAGGTCGAGAAAGAAATTGATCGACTGGAGAAAATGCCTGCAAGTTCAGCCGAGGGCGGAGTCATTCGCAACTACGTGGATTGGCTGCTTGGCCTTCCTTGGAGTCAGATGACAGCGGATGATCTGGATATCCAAAAAGCGGAAGATGTGCTCAATGCAGATCATTACGGACTGGAAAAGCCGAAAGAACGTGTGCTTGAATATCTGGCTGTCCAGAAGCTCGTCAAGAAGCTCAAAGGGCCAATTCTCTGTCTGGTCGGACCTCCAGGGGTCGGTAAAACATCACTTGCTCGTTCGATTGCTAGATCGCTGGGTCGGGAATTTGTAAGAATATCTCTTGGCGGCGTGCGGGATGAAGCCGAGATTCGTGGTCATCGGCGCACCTATGTAGGGGCTATGCCTGGGCGTATCATCCAGGGGATGAAAACGGCAGGGTCACTTAATCCGGTATTCCTGCTGGACGAGATTGATAAGATGGCTTCAGACTTCCGCGGAGATCCTTCCGCAGCGTTACTTGAGGTACTTGATCCGGAACAAAATAATACGTTTAGTGATCATTTTGTAGAATTGCCGTTTGACTTATCCAACGTTATGTTTATAACAACTGCCAACACGGTACACAATATTCCGCGTCCATTGCTGGATCGGATGGAAATGCTCAACATCCCTGGTTATACGGAACTGGAGAAGCAACAAATTGCGAAAAACTATTTGTTGCCCAAACAGAAGCAGGACCATGGTTTGGAAGAAGAGCAATTGGAAATCCCGGATGACGCGTTGTTGCGTGTAATTCGTGAATATACACGGGAGTCAGGTGTGCGTAATCTGGAACAGCAGATGGCTTCGTTGTGCCGGAAAGCTGCCAAGAACATCGTATCGGGTGTGGAAGGTCAGATTAACATCTCATCCGATGAGATCAAAGACTACCTTGGACCTGGCAAGTTCCGTTATGGTATGGCCGAACTGGAAGATCAGATTGGTACCGTAACGGGTCTGGCGTGGACTGAAGTGGGTGGAGATACCCTTATCATTGAAGTGACTGTTGTGCCTGGAACAGGTAAATTGACTCTCACAGGTAAACTGGGGGATGTCATGAAGGAATCGGCACAAGCCGCATTCAGTTACACCCGTTCCAAAGCTACACAGCTAGGAATTTCGCCTGACTTCCATGAGAAAAACGATATCCATATCCACGTTCCGGAAGGAGCGATTCCGAAGGATGGTCCATCTGCCGGGATTACGATGGCAACAGCGTTAATCTCAGCCTTGACGAACAAACATGTGTCCAAGGATATCGCGATGACTGGTGAAATAACACTGCGTGGACGTGTGTTGCCGATTGGTGGTCTGAAAGAGAAATCACTGGCAGCCCATCGTGCCGGCTATAAAAAAATATTATTGCCTAAGGATAACGAACGGGACCTGCGTGACATTCCAGACAGCATCAAGGAAGATGTGGAGTTTGTCCCTGTAGCCCATATGGATCAGGTATTGCAGCATGCACTTGTTGAGCAGACAGGAATTCACCTGTAATCCACGTATCCGAAAGGTTCGTATGAAGATTAGACCGTTCTGCGGAGGCTTCGGCGTCCGCTGGAACGGTTTTTTTGGTATGATAGAACAATCCATGGCATAATACCTTCAACAGGTGATGCATAGCACAGGTTTTCAAGAGAGGAAAGATACAATATGAAAGTAAATCAATCTGAATTTATTATCAGTGCCGTTCGGCCTGAACAATACCCCGAGGACGGTCTGCCAGAGATTGCTTTGGCGGGACGCTCCAATGTGGGGAAATCTTCCCTGATCAACCGATTGATCAATCGTAAAAATTTGGCTCGGACGAGCTCTACACCGGGTAAGACACAGCAACTCAACTATTATAAAATTAATCAGGATCTCTACTTCGTCGATTTCCCGGGATATGGGTACGCTAAAGTTTCCAAAGAGCAACGCTTTGCCTGGGGAAAAATGATGGAGAAATACTTGTTGGGACGCGAGGAATTGAAACTGGTCATGCAGATGGTGGATATGAGACATGAACCGTCCAAGGAGGACAAGATGATGAACGAATGGCTTCGTCATAATGGACTGCCTTTGGTTGTCGTAGCAACCAAGATGGACAAGATTCCAAAAACCCGCAGAGCCAAATATATCAAAGTCATTAAGGAATCACTGGGTCTTCGTTCAGGGGATTTGTTTGTGCCGTTTTCATCCGAAGAGGGATTGGGGAAAGAAGAGTTATGGGACATCATTACCCGCCATGCCCGCATAGATAAGTATGCACCAGTGCTGGATGCAGAGGGTGCTTCTGATGAGGAAGAAACCAACGGAATTAACGGATAACCGAGATAGTATACCGTTTTAGTGCAGGAAAGTGAGCATGCTAAATGAATCTTTAATGAGATCCAGATTAATCCGGTTTTTTAAGGGATTTCGTGACAATTCATCATCTGGGTCTGGAGAAAAATAACGTTAGGGTAGTGTATAATGAGCATAGGTGCATATTGCCAACAGTAACAAAATTACCGGCCATGCCGGCCTGAAGAATTTTGAGATGACTGCTACATGTGCAGGAAGACAAAACAATCGGGAAAGAATTGAGGGATTTGTATGGCTCAGCGGTTAGCCACAGAATACGTTAAGGCCACTATGAAATTGTCAGAACCCCAGATGCATCAGTTTTTGCGCATGACAGAAGACGGCAGGCTTCATCACCGGGTTAAGGTGTTGGACAATGGTTGTCAGGAGGTTGTGCTGGGGGATGTAAGTGGAGAAGAAGTGCATTTTCCTTTTGACCGCATAGAAGGGTTTTATATCTGTGAGTTATCTTGCCGCCTGGTGAATCTGCATCTGACCAACGTTGTCCGGAAGCTCTTTGTGACTTTTAAGGGTGACGGGGTCGTTCATCGGATCTATAAAGGGTTCACCATGACGTATGTTTATGCTCAAGGCACTGTCCGCAAAATTGTGGAGAAGACCGGGGAGAACACCCGAGTGATCTATGAATACAAAAACACGTTGCTTGAATTGCAACATCTGTTCCAGGCCAGAGATGTAGAACGCGAAATCAACCGTGTGTATGCCGAGATTGATTCACTGCTGGATACTAGAAAAGATGCGACTGCTGATCAGCTCCATCAGATTGATGAGACCCTTGCTCGTCATCAAAAACGGTTGTTTGAGCTTGAAGCTTATTAACTTAAAATTGTATGTTTATAAACGTATATGTATATAATGAATTCCCTTGTATCTTCCGGGCAGTGGCACTCGCCAATGTGGAGGTTTCAGGGGAATTTTTTGATGTGAGATCGAATATTCCGAATTGGAAATATTTATTTTACAATCTTCTGGAAAAGGGTTGATTTCACTCTGATTCAATGTTATTTTTAATCTCGTTGAAAACAATATAGGAACCAGGATTCACTCAGGACATTATATGTTGCGAGAGATTTTTCCCTCGGGAAGTGAATGACGTAGGTCCTAGCGGATGAAATTTTTCAAACATTTTATTCCTAGGAAGGGGGAACCGAAGGATGGAATATTCAACTTTCGGAAGACACGTTGCTGTTGATACTTGGGGTGTCGACTTTAATCTACTGAACAATGCAGAGTATCTGGAAGCCCAAATGGTTGAAGCAGCGGAGGCATGTGGCGCGACAGTGATGTCCGTACAGTCCAAGCAGTTTGATCCACAGGGAGCGACCGTACTTGTACTATTGTCTGAGAGCCATCTCTCCATTCATACGTATCCTGAGAGAGGTTTTGCAGCGATTGATTGTTACACTTGTGGGGAGACTGTAGATCCACAGCTTGCTATTGACTACCTGGTATCCGTATTAAAGCCTGAAAAAACGTATGCAAAGAAGTTGGTACGTGGTTTGGGCGAATTGCAAGTTGAAACACCAGACATGAACAATCAGACTGAACGGGTTTAAATAAAAAGTATATTGCATACACAATGTTCACATATCGGGATGGACACATAACCTCCCAAACTCTAATAGTCATGGAATAATTCCATGGCTATTTGTTTTAATATGCGTATCGTTATGAATATTCATAATCGGCACTTTTTAACGCATAACGGTGAACTTTGGTGAGACACTACAATAAATGACAGTGCATATGATGATGAACATGGTGATTTCATAAACATTTCATAAAAATGACCCGGTCACGGCTATGATGTGTGATATAATTAACCTTGTCAATCATAAATGGATAGACATATGCAGTAAGCACTTTGATTGGAAATTTATTAGGCAGGTGAACTTGCAATGCACATCGTTGTCGTTGGTTTGAATTATCGCACGGCGCCTGTAGAGGTTAGGGAACGATTCACATTTGCAGAAAAGGATTTGTCTGAAGCGCTGCAGCAGCTCAAGCTGACCAAGAGTGTATTGGAAGGTGTAATCGTAGCCACATGTAACCGTACCGAGTTGTATGTTGTGGTGGACCGTCTTCACATGTGTGGTTATTTTATTCGAACATTCATGGAACAATGGTTTAACGTACCACGGGAAGAATTTACGCAACACTTATATATATATGAAGATGATCAAGCCATGCGCCATTTGTTCCGCGTCATCTGCGGACTAGATTCCATGGTCATTGGTGAGACTCAGATTCTTGGACAGGTGAAACAGGCTTTTCTTAAAGCGCAGGAAGAGAAATCAACAGGTACCTGGTTTAATATGCTGTTCAAACAGGCAGTTACGCTGGGCAAACGGGCACATTCGGAGACTTCCATCGGGGAGAGTGCCGTATCTGTCAGTTATGCTGCTGTTGAACTCGGTAAGAGGATTTTTGGCATGTTCACAGACAAGAAGGTGCTCATTTTGGGTGCCGGCAAGATGAGTGAACTAACCGTGAAACATCTCTATGCCAACGGGGCATCCGAGGTCATCGTGGCGAATCGTACGCTCGCAAGAGCTGAAGAATTGGCAGCCAAGTTCCGGGGGACACCTTGTACCATGGAACAGGCACTAGATCGACTGAATGAAGTTGATATTGTGATTAGTTCCACTGGAGCTGAACGTTATGTCATGGATGCAGCAGTGGTACGAGAGAGCATGAAGCGTCGTCAATCTCGTCCATTGTTCCTGATTGATATTGCGGTTCCACGCGATATTGATCCGGCGATTGGTGAATTATCCAACGTATTTCTCTATGACATTGATGATCTGGAAGGAATCGTGGAGAGCAACCTGGAGATGCGTAAGGTGGAAGCTGCCAAGATTGAGAGAATGATTGAGCTTGAGATGGAGGATTATTACCATTGGCTCAAAACGTTGGGTGTTCGTCCCGTTATTCGGGCTTTGCAGGAAAAAGGTGTCTCCATTCATGAAGAAACGATGGATAGCCTGTTTAATAAACTACCTGAGCTCGATGAACATCAACGTAAAGTCATTCGTCGTTTGACCAAGAGTATTGTGAACCAAATGACGACAGATCCGATTAATCGGATTAAGGAAATGGCAGGCACGAAGCAAGGTGATGAAGCTCTGCGCATGTTTACTCAGATTTTCGCTCTGGAAGATGCAGTAGAGATGGCCGCTGAAAAAGTGAGTCAGAGTGATGCTACAGCTCTGGCGAAACCAGCCGCTCACCTTAACGAAAACCGGCAAGACCCCGTGCCGGCTTATGCTCCGGCAGGCGTATAAGGCGGGTGGGCAGCTTGACCCTTGCTGAACAAGTTTATGAAGCTCTAATCTATATGTATGCCCTGAGCCTACTGTTCTATTTCTCGGACTGCATTCGACGCAATGCGGGGGCGAAGCGGACAGGCACAGGGTTTCTTGTCGTTGTTTGGGGATTGCAGGTAACGCATGTCATATTGCGCATGTGGACTGAAGGCCATTTCCCCATCTATACCACCTTTGATTTTTTGTTTATATTTTCATTCAGTATTGTGCTGATGTCTCTCGTCATGACTCGCATCCAGCGTTCCGAATTTGTGATTTTGTTGCTGAATGTTGTAGGTTTTTCCGTTACGGTATTAAACCGACTGTGGTTTACGGCCGGAGAGATATCACTGCATAACTGGCAAACGGTACATGGATTACTCATTATGCATATTACCTTGGCGAATCTTGGTTTTGCGGCGTTAACCGTTGCTACGGTATTTGCCATGTTATATCTGTTCCTGCACCGTAAGTTGAAGAAAAAAAAGTGGAATGATACGATGCGGCGGATGCCAAGCCTGGAAGTGATCGGCAAATACATGGATGGTGCTAACTTCATAGGTACACCGCTCCTTGGCGTTTCTGTGATGCTTGCCGTATTATCCATTGTGGCGGAAAGACGCTGGATTCTACTCTTGGATCTCAAAGTTATTGCGACAGGTCTTGCTATAGCCATCTATGTGGGGTACTTCGTATCCAAGAGAAGGAAACAGTTCTCTACAATTATCATGGCAAGATGGACACTGATCGGGTACGGATTTGTCATTATAAGTTTTTTATCCAATGCGTATTCAGCGTTTCATCGTTGGACGGGAGAGTGAAGGGGATGGACCGTTACACGCCGATATTTGTGAATACTTCAGGCAAGAAGTGCTGCGTGGTTGGTGGTGGACGTGTTGCCGAACGTAAAATTAAGGGATTACTGCATGCTGAGGCACAGATTACGGTCATTAGTCCGGAGCTTACTCCTGTATTAAAACAACTGCATCATGAATCCCGAATTCAATGGATAGACCGGTCCTACCGCAATGGAGATTTGCGGGGGGCCTTTCTCGTATATGCAGCGACTGACCGTTCAGAGGTCAATTCAACTGTGGTTCGGGATGCTGAGGCTGCGGGCATACTGGTGAATAACGCGATGTCTTCGGAGCACAGCAGCTTTATTACACCAAGCGTGGTAAGGCGTGGGAGATTAAGTATAGCGATATCCACAGCAGGAGCGGGACCGGCAGCAGCTGCGGAGATACGTGCCACACTCGAACGACAGTTCGGTGATGAATATGAGACGTACCTTGAGTTTTTGCACCAGATGAGGACTGAGGTGAAGTCACGCGTATCTTCTTCAAGTCTCAGGAGTACGTTGCTTCGGCAATTAACTGAAATGCACATATTAGAAGATATTCGTACAGGCCATTTTCGGTGGTGGACCGAAGAAGAAATCGGGGACTGGATATCCCGTAATCAGGAGGAAGTGTAGATATGCGTACAATTAAAGTTGGAAGTAGACAGAGCGCGCTTGCGCTAACCCAGACAGGTCATGTCATTCAGGATTTACGCGATATTTGTGAGCGGGAAGGATTAGCTTTTGACTTTGAAGTACATAAGATTGTTACCAAGGGAGATCTCATTCTGGATGTAACGTTGTCAAAAGTGGGAGGCAAAGGTCTGTTTGTCAAAGAGATTGAACAGGCGATGCTTGATCGTACGATTGATATGGCTGTGCATAGCATGAAAGATATGCCCTCCGAGTTACCCGAAGGATTAATCAATGGTGCTATTCCCCGTCGTGCAGATCCACGGGATGCGCTGATATCTAATGGTGGACTTACTCTGGATCAACTGCCAGAAGGAGCTAGAGTCGGAACAAGCAGTCTGCGCCGGTCGAGTCAATTAAAGGCCTATCGTCCAGATTTGCAATTGGAATCGATTCGCGGCAATATTGATTCCCGTCTGCGGAAGCTGGAGACTGAAGGATTCGATGCGATTATTCTGGCAGCTGCAGGATTGTACCGTATGGGCTGGGAAGACCGGATCACAGAGTACCTGACGGAAACAGCTTGCCTTCCGGCAGTGGGTCAAGGCGCGCTTGGTATCGAATGTCGTGAAGACGATGAGGAACTGTTGCACTTACTGCAGCTGTATAACGATCCCGAGACAGCATTTCCTGTACAGGCGGAACGCCGTTTTCTCAGTGTATTAAATGGGGGCTGCCAGGTTCCGATTGGTGCTCATGCGGTGTGGGTGCCTCAGCAAGATGCAGATTCCCTGAATGGTGAAAACACGTTACAATTAACAGGTATGGTCGGCACGCCGGATGGTGGACTGATTCTTAAGGAAGCTATGATCGGCAAGGACCCGGTTCGTCTGGGTGAAGAAGTGGCGTGGAGATTGATCGAACGGGGAGCAGAGCAGATACTGGCAGAAGTTAGGGGATGAAGACATGGTGGGAAAGGTCTTTTTGGTAGGGGCAGGTCCTGGGGATGCAAAACTGATTACGGTAAAAGGGTGGGAATCCATCGGGAAAGCCGATGCTGTAGTCTATGATCGTTTGGCAAGTCCGAGATTGTTGAAACAAATGAAACCCGGCGCAGTCAAGATCTACGTGGGCAAGCGCCCGGATCGGCATACGATGAAACAGGAAGAGATCAATCAACTGTTGGTTGATCTGGCTCTTGAAGGCAAGGTTGTGGTTCGGCTTAAAGGCGGCGATCCAACTATCTTTGGACGTGTGGGCGAAGAGGCGGGTTTGCTGCAAAAAAACGGAATTCCGTTTGAGATTGTACCTGGGGTTACCGCTGCAATAAGTGTGCCTGCGTATGCCGGAATTCCTGTGACTCACCGTGACTATGCATCTTCCATCTCTATTATTACGGGGCACGAGAGTCCGGACAAGCTTGATCGCAGTATCCATTGGGATAAAGTGACGAATGCAACGGGCACACTTGTATTTATGATGGGGGTTGCCAAAATTGGATATATCAGCGAACAATTGATTCGTCATGGTCGTCCAGCGCAAACACCGGTAGCTCTGATTCGTTGGGGAACACGAGCGGAACAGGATACCCTTACAGGTACCCTTGAAGATATAGAAGCGAAAGTGATCGCAGCCAATTTCCAACCACCAGCTGTTATTGTGGTGGGAGATGTTGTCAATCAGCGGGAACAATTGAAATGGGCAGAAGCGCTGCCGCTATTTGGCAAACGAATTCTGGTAACCCGTGCTCGCAGTCAGGCGAGTGAACTGGTGAATCGCATTGAGGAACTCGGCGGCGAACCGTATGAGTTTCCGGTTATTGAGACGGTCATGCCATCCAGTGAATCTGCCAAGCAAAGTGTCAAAGACGCCTTCAGTGCTTTAAATACCTATGACTGGGTGTTTTTCACAAGTGTGAACGGCGTGGAGTTTTTCTTCCGCCATCTGGAACAGGAAGGCAAGGATATTCGCTCGATTCATCAAGCGAGAATTACTGCCGTAGGACCTTCCACAGCGGACGCTTTGCGCAAACATGGCATCGTAGCTGAAGTTGTCAAAGGTCCTTTCCAGGCCGAAGGCATGCTTGAGGCTTTTGAAAGCGAGCTGAAGGAAGGCCAGAGAGTACTGCTTCCGCATGGTGATCTTGCACGTACATGGTTACGTGACCAGTTGAGAGAAAGAGGGCTTCAGGTCACCGAAGCCATCACCTACGATACGATCCTCGCTGGTGAGGATGATGACGAACTACTCAAGCTACTTGAAGAAGGTGGTATTCATGCGGTGACCTTTACAAGTTCATCGACGGTTACCAACTTCATGAGTATGTTGAAACGTATGGGGTTGCAAGATCCACTGCCTTTATTGAAAGATGTGGAGGTTGCGTGTATCGGGCCTGTTACAGCGAAAACGGCAGAAGCCGCTGGACTAAAGGTTACACTGATGGCAGAGGAAGCAACGATGGATAGCTTGATCACAGTGCTATGCGACTGGAAACGGACAGGAACCAAAGAAGGCGCTCTTCGAAATTAATACACATGTAATCATGTCAACATATGAAGCGTGCTGAATTCGATAGGATACCAGCGCGCTTCCCTTTTTGCTCTATTTAACTTTTTCAAGGAGGTTTTACTCGTATGAGTTTTCCAATTGTACGGCATCGCCGTTTACGTCAATCCACAGGTATTCGCAATATGGTCAGAGAGACCCATCTAACCGTGGATGATTTTATTCAACCAATCTATGTTACGTATGGAGAAAATGTAAAATCTGAAATTAAATCCATGCCTGGCGTATTCCGCTTCTCGCTGGATCGTCTTCAGGAGGAAGTAACGGAAATTGCCGAGCTGGGAATTCCAGCCGTGTTATTGTTTGGTATTCCCGAGACTAAGGACAGTGTGGGTTCATCTGGCTTTGCTGAAGATGGCATTGTGCAGGAAGCGACGAGATTGATCAAATCCTGGTACCCGGAACTGCTGGTTGTTGCGGATACTTGTCTGTGTGAATTCACGGATCACGGTCACTGCGGTATGGTACACACCGTGGAGATTGACGGTCACATCTGCGGAGATGTGTTAAATGACGAATCACTGGATCTACTCGTGCAAACGGCAGTGTCTCAAGCCAAAGCAGGAGCGGACATTATTGCACCATCCAACATGATGGATGGATTTGTACAAGCGATCCGCGCGGGGCTGGATGAGAATGGATTCAGTCACATTCCGATTATGTCTTACTCTGTTAAATATGCATCCGCGTTCTATGGTCCATTCCGTGAAGCTGCGGATTCCACACCACAATTCGGAGACCGCAAGTCATATCAGATGGACCCGGCGAACGCGCGTGAAGCCTTGCGTGAAGCAGAGACGGATGTGCTCGAAGGAGCGGATATGCTAATGGTTAAACCTTCGCTGTCCTATCTTGATGTCATGCGTACGATTAAGGATCAATTTGATCTTCCGCTTGTTGCCTATAATGTAAGTGGCGAGTATGCCATGGTGAAGGCGGCGGCGATTCAAGGCTGGATCGATGAGAAAAAAGTTGCCATGGAAATCCTGCTCAGCATGAAACGCGCAGGTGCAGATATGATCATTACCTACTACGGAAAAGACGCTTCACGCTGGTTGGCTGAGAAATAAAATAAATTACATTGAGGAGGATATTCATGACTGCACAACAAGGTAATCGTCGCAATGATGAGCGCTCACGCAGCGCGTTTGAGGAAGCGAAGCAGTACATACCCGGGGGTGTGAACAGCCCTGTACGCGCATTCAAATCGGTGGGACTTACTCCAATCTATGCAGAACGTGGTGAAGGGTCCAAAATCTACGATATTGATGGCAATGTTTTTATTGACTATGTGGGATCCTGGGGCCCACTCATTATGGGACATGCACACCCTGACGTTGTAGAAGCTTTGCGTGAGACAGCCCTCAAAGGAACAAGCTTTGGTGCGCCTACCTTGCTGGAGACCGAGATGGCAAAACTGGTCTGTGAGCGTGTACCTTCTATCGATATCGTGCGGATGGTTAATTCTGGAACTGAAGCAACGATGAGTGCCATTCGACTGGCACGCGGGGTAACCGGACGCAGTAAAATTCTGAAGTTTGAAGGATCATATCATGGACATGCAGACAGCTTGCTGATCAAGGCTGGCTCAGGTGTTGCAACGCTGGGTCTTCCAGATAGTCCAGGCGTGCCTGAAGGCGTAGCTGTGAATACCATTACGGTGCCTTATAACGATCTGGAGTCCGTGAGACTTGCTTTTGAACGTTATGGTGAAGAACTGGCCGCTGTTATTGTGGAGCCTGTGGCAGGTAACATGGGGGTTGTTCCTCCGGCTTCCGGTTTCCTTGAAGGGCTGCGCAGTTTGACGACCCAATATGGCAGCCTGCTTATTTTTGACGAAGTCATGACCGGTTTCCGCGTAGGGTTGAACTGTGCTCAGGGACGGTATGGGGTTACACCTGACCTGACTTGTCTGGGTAAAGTTATCGGTGGCGGCCTCCCGGTTGGCGCTTATGGTGGTCGTCGGGATCTGATGGAACAGATTGCTCCAACAGGACCAATCTATCAGGCAGGTACATTGAGCGGGAATCCGCTGGCTATGGCAGCAGGGTATACAACGCTCAAATTGTTAACACCAGAGGTCTATGACCGTCTGGAGACATTGTCTGCACGTCTGCAAGCCGGATTCGAGAAAAATGCAGCTGAGACGGGTATTGCGATAACCATTAACCGTGTGGGTTCCATGGTTTGTCCATTCTTCAGTGCCGTTCCAGTAACCAATTATGATATTGCCAAAGAAAGCAATCTGGATCAATTCCGTCGTTATTTTGCGGCCATGATTGATCAAGGTGTGAGTGTTGCGCCTTCGCAATACGAAGGTATGTTTGTCTCTGGTGTGCACACGGAGCAGGATATTGACGATACGATTGAGGCGAATCGTAAAGCTCTTCAATCGCTATGACCATCAAAAGTTGGAAACGCCGCGGGGAATGGCTTGAGCTGATGCCAGGGAAAGCCGTAACAGGCAGTTCGGACAAACCGATGGCTGCAGAGCAATGGTTATTGTCTGAACTTCAGTTTCCGGAGAAACTGCTCCGTCAGCTGAAAGCAAACCGAGGAATACAACTTGCAGGGGACCGGCTTCGGCTGGCCCTTTTTGCGTCCCAGCCAATCGATGTTGAGCCACGCTGGGCTGAGGTAGATGTACTGTATGAGGATGATTTCTGTCTGGTTATGCACAAACCGGCAGGCATGAAACTGCATCCAGATGGAAGCCGTGCTGATCAGGCGATCACGCTGGATCATGTGGTTGCCTCTTATTATGAAATGAACGGAATACAGGCGAGCGTACGCCATGTTCATCGACTGGATGAGGATACAACGGGACCTGTCCTATATGCCAAAAATGCTTTTGCCCTCGCCAAACTGGATGAAGCGATGCGTCGTAAAGAGATTGGTCGCCATTATGTAGCTATTGCAGGTGGACAAATTCCCCTTAAACTCCACAAAATTGATGCTCCGATTGGCAAGGACAGACATCACAAACAGCGCAGGCGTGTCTCGGAAGGTGGACAGGAAGCTGTTACCCATGTGGAGATCGTCGAAGTGTGGGAACGAGCAACCCTTGTACGATTAAAGCTGGATACAGGACGAACACACCAAATTCGTGTACACCTGAGTTACGCGGGACATCCGCTTATTGGTGATGCGTTGTATGGAGGTAGAGCGGATGCCATTGGACGACAAGCACTTCATGGAGAGTTGCTTAAGTTTAGTCATCCTTTAACCGGAGCGATGATTGAAGTGAACGACCATTGGCCATCCGACTTCACACAATTGGCAGAGCGAGAGGGGTCTTACTAATACACTATATAAGTTCGACTAACTATTTACACGAAAACGGAAAGGACAGAAACAACCAGAAGAAGTAAAGCGTTCGCCTAAAAGCTTTCTGAAAGAAAGCTACTTCGGAAGCCTAAGCTATCCCCGGATTTTCCCTTTATAAAAAGGAATGAAAAAAATCCGGGGATAACAGCGATCAGAAGGTTGTTCTGTCATTGGAGTGACAGTGTAAATAACCATGAGTTGAACATATATAACAAGGTTTTTCAAAAGGTGGCATGCTCCTCTCATTCAAGGCATATAGATGGGGTAACGAAGGATTTGGACCATGGATCAGTCCCATGAGAAGGATCATGGTGAACATATGCCGAAAGGAGGACGCCACCTTTGTTGAATCAACCTTATGGTTTGCGGTTCGATATTTATGAGCGCGTTCATTTGTCTGAGGGAGTTCCTGCGATTGAGGAATTGGAGGAGATTGAACTATACCCACGCATTCAAGTCATAGGGCAGGATGATCATGCCACATTAAGAGGGCATCTTTTACTTACAGGTGCGTACAGAGGAGAAAATGAGGCTTCAGAGGAGCTCAAACATTTCATTCCCGTGGAGATCACAGTGCCGCTGAACCGGGTCAGATCGATTGAAGATATTTCCATCGAGATCGAAAATTTTGACGTGGATCTGTTATCCAATCGCAGTCTGAACATTACAGGCGTGTTGTCGCTACGAGGTATCGAAGGTTTTCCTGTTGAAGAGCCACAAGTGTGGTCAGCAGATGAGTTTACAGTTGTTCATTCACCTGATGCTCAGCAATCCAACCGCTCCGATGAAGCAGCACAGGCAGGTAGCGATCCCAACACATTTGCACAAGAGTACCTGCTCCAGCGGAGTGAGGAAGAGAGACTTGCGAGTGCAGCAGAACTTGCATATGGTGCTCCGGAATTCGCTGACCTGTCCACACGGGAAGAGACATTAAGGAATAGCGAAGAATGGCAGCAGGATTATGCGAATGCGTCATCTGCAGAGCCACTTCAATCTGAGGAGCTAAGTGCGGAGTACGTTAACGAAAACAGACAACCTGATGCAAATGAAGATCCCGCATCTCTGACAGCGAATGGAGATGAATTGGCATCTCATGAGCAATACAGCGAACCTTCTCCGATCTCGTCATTTATGGCTGAGACCGCAGATCGATTAGCTTCTTACCCTGAGTCGGAACCATTGTTGCCTCTGGAAGATGAGTCTTCGGGTTGGTCCGAGCCTTCCGTGGATGCATTACCTGCGAACTCGAGAAGTGCAGATCAAGCAGTCTCAGAGCCTACTGCTCAATCATCTAATGACTTGGCAGCACCGGATGTACCGGACGCACCAGAGGTATGGCACTTCGAATCAGCGAGATCTGTACCTCAGCAGGAGAATCAGGCAGTTGCAGATGTCCCATTTGAATCACAGGCAGAGAACTGGCAAGGTGTATTTGCTTCGTCCGAACCAGGCAACCCTGAGGAAGACCGACCGTCTTTTGAAGCGACTGGGGTAGACGAGTTCGTACAGAACGAAGCATTTGTTCCTGAACCTGTGGCTGAGACGGAAGACAAGCCGGAGCTGAAGGTTGCTTTTGGCAGCAAAAAAGAATCCGCACCACGGCAAGAAGAGGGCGTAGGTATCTCTTCCTTGTTATCCTCCGGTAGAGCGGCACGCGATGCCGAAGTGGAGCGAGGCGATGAGGTTCCTGCGGGTGTAGTACAGGAAGAAACGTATCCAGCGGATGATGTGGAATGGAAGAACCTGTTCCTGGGAACGATCGTGGACCAGACCCCATTCCGCAAGGTGAAACTGTGCATCGTTCAGCGAGAAGATACACTGGATGCCATTGCAGATCGATATCAATTGAGCACGAGGGAACTTCAGTTGTATAACCGATTATCTGAGCAGGTTGTGGAAGAAGGTCAGATATTGTACATCCCTTAATCCGTAGTTAAAGCCTTCGTTACGACCCGTGATCCCCTTGAGGATTGCGGGTTTTTGCATAATTCGTCCTAAACCTGCATTCCAGCGCTCTTTATCCGCTGTTGTCAGGTTGACTATCGCGCACGAGCAAGGTATGATGTGTGTAGGTTTTTTGAAGAACAACGTGGAACGGGAGTAGTAGACAGTATGACCTTTCAGAGAGTGGAATTGCAGCGCTGTGAGATTCCGCAGGAACCAACTGATCGAAGTCGCCCGGGAGTTGCCTGTTTGAATACAAGGGATGAATGAGATTTATCGTCATTTATTACTGAGGTAGGATGGGCCGGTAGCAGCCGTTATCTGCTTGAAGTGTCACGTCATGTACAGAGGGTGAAGTCTATCTTGCTGTAGGCGTGAAACAAAGGTGGTACCGCGAAAGCTAACCTTTCGTCCTTTGATGGATGAAAGGTTTTTTTTGTTTTTTTTGGCGAAGATGATGAAGTAACGGAGGAATGACACATGTCTGAGGAAAAAAAATCAGCTGCAACAGAAATGCCGACCACTTACGATCCTAAGGCGGCAGAGGATAAATGGTACTCCACCTGGATGGAGCGTGGATATTTCAAAGCCGGGCAACGTAAAGATGCCGAGCCGTATACAATTGTAATTCCACCCCCAAATGTGACCGGGATGCTGCACATTGGGCATGCGCTTGATTTTACACTGCAGGATATTCTGATCCGCACCAAACGGATGCAAGGTTATGATGCGCTGTGGCTTCCGGGTTCCGACCATGCAGGTATTGCTACTCAAACCAAAGTGGAGCAGAAGTTGCGTGAAGAAGGTCTGACTCGTTATGATCTGGGACGTGAGAAGTTTCTGGAGAAAGTATGGGACTGGAAAGATCAATATGCCACTACCATTCGTCAGCAATGGGGCAAAATGGGATTGTCGCTTGATTACTCTCGTGAACGTTTTACGCTGGATGAAGGCCTGTCCCAAGCGGTTCGCAAAGTATTTGTTCAACTGTATGAAAAAGGCCTTATTTACCGAGGCAAACGCATCATTAACTGGGACCCGGTGAACCGGACAGCTCTGTCCGACATTGAGGTTGAATATAAAGAAGTTCAGGGTCACTTGTACCATCTGCGTTACCCACTCAAAGACGGAAGTGGCTACGTTACAGTGGCAACAACGCGTCCTGAAACGATGCTGGGTGATACAGCGGTTGCTGTTCATCCGAAGGATGAGCGTTATGCAGATATGATTGGTAAAGTACTTGTACTGCCTATCATTGGACGCGAAATTCCAATTATCGCTGATGATTATGTGGATAAAGAGTTTGGAAGTGGTGCAGTTAAAATCACGCCTGCGCATGATCCAAATGACTTTGAAGTAGGTCTTCGTCATGATCTGCCTCAGATTACGGTAATGGATGAGAGCGGCACAATGAATGCTGAGGCAGGCAAGTATCAGGGACTGGATCGCAGTGACTGCCGCAAGCAGATTGTTGCTGACTTGAAAGAGCAGGGCGTATTGATCAACATTGAGGATCACACGCATCAGGTTGGACACAGTGAACGTACCGGAGCTGTTGTTGAGCCGTATCTGTCTACACAGTGGTTCGTTGAGATGAAGCCACTTGCAGAGAGAGCGATTAAAAAACAACAGAGCGGCGAAGGGGTTAATTTTGTTCCAGATCGTTTTGAGAAAACCTATCTGAACTGGATCGAGAACGTTCGTGACTGGTGTATTTCCCGTCAACTGTGGTGGGGACATCGTATACCTGCTTGGTATGATGAAGAAACAGGTGAAATCATCGTATCTGCTGAAGATCCAACAACGCTGCCAGAGTATGCTGGACGCAAGCTCAGACAGGACGAAGACGTACTCGATACTTGGTTTAGCTCCGGCTTATGGCCATTCTCCACACTAGGCTGGCCGGAAGATACGGAAGACCTGAAACGTTATTATCCGACAAGTGTACTTGTGACAGGGTATGACATCATATATTTCTGGGTTGCACGTATGATTTTCACTGCATTGGAATTCACCGATGAGATTCCGTTCAAGGATGTGCTGATGCATGGTCTTGTCCGTGATGCAGATGGACGTAAAATGTCCAAATCACTGGGCAACGGTGTAGATCCGCTGGATGTGATTGAGAAATACGGCGCAGATGCAATGCGTTACATGATCTCAACCAGCAGCACGCCAGGTCAGGATCTGCGTTTCCGTTGGGAACGGGTGGAGCAGGCTCGTAATTTCGCCAACAAGATCTGGAATGCTTCGCGCTTTGCATTGATGAATCTGGAAGGATTCACCTATGAGGAACGTGACATTAGCGGAGAGCTTGGTACAGCGGATTATTGGATTTTGCACCGTCTGAACGAAACTTCCCGCGATATTACGCGTCTAATCGAAGCGTATGAATTTGGGGAAACGGGTCGTGTGTTGTATAACTTTATCTGGGATGACCTGTGTGACTGGTACATTGAGTTTGCTAAGCTGTCCTTCTATGGGGAAGATCCGGTTGCCAAGAAGAAAACACAATCGGTGCTTGCTTATGTGCTGGATCAGACCATGCGCCTGATTCATCCGTTTATGCCATACATCTCCGAAGAGATCTGGCAGCATCTGCCGCATGAAGGTGAGACCATTACGCTGGCATCATGGCCGGTATATGATCCTGCTCTTGAGAACCCAGAGGCTGTTGCCGAGATGAACCTGCTTATGGATACCATTCGTGCAGTGCGAAACATTCGTGCAGAAGTGAATGTGCCGATGAGCAAAAAGATCGAGCTGATGGTCAAAGCAAATAGTGCGGAGACGTCCAGCATCATTGCGCGTAACAGTCACTACATCAAACGTTTCTGTAATACGTCCGAGTTCGATAGTGGGCTGGATTTAAACTCACCGGATAAGGCAATGACTGCGATCATTACGGGGGCAGAACTATACTTGCCGCTCGCAGGTCTTATTGATATCGAGCAGGAAGTGGCTCGTTTGGAGAAAGAGTTGGAGAACCTTGAGGGCGAAGTTCTCCGTGTAGAGAAAAAGCTGGCGAACGAAGGCTTTGTAGCCAAAGCTCCTGCCAAAGTTATTGAGGAAGAGCGCGCCAAACAAGCAGATTATTCCGATAAACGGGATAAAGTGATTGCACGAATCAAGGAACTTAAAGGTTAATATATGTGGGTCGGATGGAGAGCCATTATGCCATCCGGCCGCTTTTTTCACTCAAACTCGGGACCGAAGGTGAATCAGATGACGGAATTAGACGGGACAGATGCAGCAGCTCCTTTACTTACGTACAACGAGGCCGTGGACTGGATCAATGGCCTTATTCCTTTTGGCATCCGACCTGGATTGGAACGAATCGAGAGTCTGATGTCCATGTTAGGCAATCCACACCAACGTCTCAAATTTATTCATGTCGCGGGAACGAACGGCAAAGGTTCGACTTGCGCTTTTTTGACGTCAGTGCTTCTTCAGGCTGGATATGATGTGGGTACCTTTACGTCGCCTTATATCACCAAGTTTACAAACCGTTTTCAATACAACGGTGAGGATATTCCTGAAGAAATCCTGCTTAAGCTCTCAAATCGATTACATCCACTGGTCATGGAAATGGTTTCCACTCCGCTTGGATCACCCACGATGTTTGAGGTGTCCACGGCTCTCGCGCTTCTGTACTATGCAGAGGAGTGTTACCCTGACGTTGTGGTATGGGAGACGGGGCTAGGGGGAAGGATGGACGTAACGAATATTGTCGCACCTGTTGTGTCCGTCATCACCAACATTGGTATGGATCATACGGATGTGCTTGGAGATACGATTGAGCAGATTGCTGGAGAAAAGGCAGGTATTATCAAGCCGGGAGTACCCGTTGTGACTTGCGCGACTCAACCCGAAGCTGTGAAGGTGATTCAGGAGAAAGCACAGCAGCTTCAATCAAGCGTGTATTTGGCTGGAGATCAATTCTCTTATCATAGACTGGACAGCAATGAGAACGGACAATCTTTTCATTTTACAGGCCCGTTCCGTGATCTGGACGTTCGCATACGCATGCAGGGCTCACATCAATGTGACAATGCAGCGGCCGCACTTATGGTGCTTGAATTGCTTAGACAATACATGGCATTTATGCTGGATGACAACGATATTGCACTTGGACTGGAGAATGCTTTCTGGGCAGGAAGATTCGAAAAAGTCGTCAATGAACCCCGAATTGTGCTAGATGGAGCACATAATCCGGAAGGGGCAGAGTCACTGGCCAAGAGCATTATGGATGTCTATCCGCACAACAAGTTAATTTTGATGATGGGTATGTTGGCAAATAAGCATCACGAAGCGTATTTGCAGCATATACTGCCACTAGTGGATACGCTGATCCTGACCGAGCCAGATTTCCGACGCAAAATGGATGCAGCCGAATTGCTGCAGATTGTCGAACGGGTACGTCCCGCCATTGCGAAGCAGGAACTGGAAATCATCGTCGAGCCCGAATGGGCAAAGGCACTTGATCTATTGAAGTCACGGACGGAAGCGGAAGATCTGGGGGTGGTCTCCGGCACACTGTACCTGATTGCGGATGTGCGGGCAGCCCTTTTGCATCAAACCGATTCTGAAAAAGGTTGGTGAAAGTTTTGTTAAATACATCGGAACACGTTCATTTTATAGGGATTGGCGGATATGGCATGAGTGCCATCGCAAGAGTTATGTTGGAAATGGGATACACCGTTACCGGATCGGATGTCGCTTCACAGGAGTTGACCGAGAAGTTGGCAGCCAAGGGAGCGAAAATATATATCGGACATACGGCAGAGCACGTCACTGGAGCAGATCTTGTTGTCTACTCTACGGCAGCGCCTGCTGATAATGTGGAACGGGTAGCAGCTGCAGAGCTGAACATTCCAATTCTGCATCGTTCCCAGATGCTTGCACGTTTGTTGAACGAACGTAAAGGTGTGGCTGTGGCCGGAGCTCACGGTAAAACAACCACCTCATCCATGATTGCACTTGTTATGGATAAATGTGATACGGACCCGACATATATCATTGGCGGAGAAATCATGAATGTGGGCACCAACGCCAAGGCAGGCCAGGGCGACTGGGTAGTCGCTGAAGCGGACGAGAGCGATGGTTCGTTTTTGCAGTACCATCCATGGCTCGGTATTGTAACCAATATTGAGGCAGATCATCTGGAGAATTACAACAGTGATTTTGAAGAACTCAAAAGGGCTTATGTGCAATTCCTGAGCCAGATTCGCCCGGAAGGAACAGCGATTGTGTGTTCTGACGACGAGAATGTTCAAGCAATTTTGCCAGAACTCAAGTCACGGATTACAACCTATGGTATTGATCGTGCTGCGGATTATACGGCAACGGATATTGTACTGGGCGATCGCCGGATCTCCTTTACGATGAATCATCAGGGTGCTGCTATGGGCACGGTGGAATTATCAGTGCCGGGTAAGCATAACGTTTATAATGCGATGGCTACTGTGATTACCTGTCTGGAAGCAGGCATTCCATTTGAGAAGATTGTGGCAGCTATCATCCAGTTCCACGGAGCCAAACGTAGATTCCAGGTATTGGGCGAGGCGAATGATATGCTCATCATCGATGATTATGCTCACCACCCGACTGAGATTGAAGCTACCATTAGTGCCGCCAAAGCAACAGGCAAACGTATTATTGCGGTATTCCAGCCACAGCGTTATACGCGGACGTTCTTCCTGCTGGATGCGTTCAGTCGTGCTTTTGCGGAAGCGGATGAGGTACTTATTACGGATATCTATTCTCCTGCGGGCGAAAAACAGATCGAAGGGGTAACCTCAGCCAGACTGGTTGAATTGATCGTTCAAAACAGTAATGCTTCTGCACGTTACCTCCCAACGAAAGAGGAAGTTGTGGCTGATTTGCAGCATCGTCTGCAGCCAGGAGATCTTGTGATTACGATGGGCGCAGGTGATATTTGGAAAGTCGGCGATACACTTGCCAAAGGTTTGAAATAGATCAATTGAGAAATCGCCTGTCTTCGATACGAAGCAGGCGTTTTTTGCGTTATATGGAATGTATTCTCCAGTCTCTGCATATAGCTTATATAAATGGGACAAAGGAGAGGGTACGGGTGAGCAATGCTAGAATGACGTTTCGCTTCGGGGATCATGAGTCGGACAAGCCTGAAAACAAGAGGATATCCGCGTCCAGTCCATTGGTGACGTTAAGTGAAGAATTACCGCATAATCAACCGCTAACGCCTAAGATGGATACAACCCCATCATGGACGCCTGAGGATATCCCCGGAGACTGGGGAGAGACGGTGCTGACAAGCTCTGCTGTACCTGAACCTGACGAGCGGGTGAGTCATGATTCGAACTTGAACTTGGATGAGGCCCATTATTTTGGGAACCGTTCCGGTTACGGTTATGTTAATCATACCGATAATCCAGAGGAAGAGCGTCGTGATCTGTCCAATACCCATGATGATCAAGGCCACGACTGGCTTGCAGATTCGGAGAACTATTCCTATAAACGCAATCGCCCTCCAAGGGGATGGAAAATGATTGGTTCTGTTACTGGGGCACTTGTTACCGGAGCGCTTTTTGGTATGGTTATTCTTTCATTTTTTAACAAAGAAGGAGCCGCGAAGCCAGGCGATCTTCTGCCCGTCAATCAGGCAGTTTCCACTGTGACGGGTCAGGAGGGGGCTGCAGGTACAGAACAGCAGGTTCAGACAGCGGCGACTGGCAGCACGTATTATGCACTTCAATACGGTGTATTCAGTTCTCCTGAACGAGCTGAGCAGGCCAAGCTTGAGCTGGCTCAGGCAGGTATAGCCGCAGGTTCTGATCCTGAAGATGGCAATCGAGTATATGCAGGCATTTCGGCTGATCGTGAAGAGGCCAAGCTACTTAGCTCCAGGCTAAAAGCGCAGGGAGTCGAACTGTATGTCAAGGAGATCGTGAACCCTGAGATCAATCCGGCTATATTCGGTGGCAAGCAAGAGGATGTGCAGCTTTTCTTCACAAACAGTTCTGCACTGGTGGAACAATTATCTACTTTGTCCATTCAGCAGCTGGGACAGTCTGCTCCGGCAGCAGTTTCTACAGAAACGATGACCGCGATTCAAAATAAGCACCAGTCATGGCTGACGGGATTGAATAGTCTTACACCTGGCCTGACCGCAGATGTACAACCTATTATTGGTGGAATGGAGAAATCAATGAACAGTGCAATTACGGCTATCGCAGAGTACAACAAAAACCCGGATGATGTACACATGTGGTCCGTGCAGTCCGATCTGATGGAATATGTACTGCAGCAGAAAAAATGGCTTGAAGCGATAAAGCAGTAACATGCTCTTTCCCATAACAACGCTTGGAAATACCCATCCGGCAAGGAACTGGAAATAGTTCCCCTTGCCGGATTTGTGTTTGTATTGACGTACAAAACCCCGTATAATAATGTGGGTGTCAAAAAATGGCGAGGGAAGATTACCGATGAAAAAAAACTTCGGCATGTTATTGCTGTTTCTGCTGCTCGGCTGGATGGCCGGAGCGTGGATCGCCAAGGCACTGCAGCCTGTAAAGGCAGTAGCCTTTCTTACGAAAGCCACGACCATACGTTGGTCGCCACAGGCTGATCTGGATATTATCAGTTATGATATTTCACTTCAATTTCAAATGAGCCTTCTGAGTCTGATCGGTATGATTGCCGCTGTGTGGCTTTATCGCAGACTGTAGGAGAATGACGAGTTATGACGAAAAAAATTAAACCAGTGACATCTATTATCGTGATCCGGACAGGATGTTGCCGTGGCATAAGGAGCCGTTCATTTTGGATAACACACAACAGCGCCCTATTATTCTGGCCTCCACATCGCCTCGGCGCAAAGAACTGATCGCATCACTCCACCTAGCGTTTGATGTAATACCAAGTCATGCCAATGAAGATACACCACCAGAGTGGACACCTGAACAGACGGTACAGGAACTTGCTTTGCGCAAGGCGCTTGCCGTGTATCGCGGGCTTGAAGGCCGCGAGCAGGAAGCCATTATTGTTGGTAGTGACACCGTTGTTGTTCTGGATGGTGAGATTCTAGGCAAACCCTTAGACGAAGCGGATGCTGAACGTATGTTATCCCGGCTGCAGGGCCGCGTACATCGGGTGTTTACGGGCGTCGCTTGTATTGATGCGGGCAATGGACAGTCGTTAGTTCATTACCGCCAGACCGATGTAACGATGAAAGAGCTGTCGGATGCGACCATCCGTGCTTATGTGCAGACAGGTGAGCCTTCAGATAAGGCAGGATCATATGCCATTCAGGGCATTGGTGCTTCACTGATCGACCGCATTGAAGGATGTTATTTTAATGTGGTTGGCTTGCCGCTATCTTTGTTAAGTGATATGTTGGACGGGTTCGGCGTACATGTGTTGCCACGAACATGAATGAAGCCAAATGTTGTGAAATGAAAAGAGGGAACATATGGAGTCGCCTCAATACATGATGCGCGACATCCCCCAGGAAGAACGCCCGAGAGAACGCATGATGGAATACGGGGCGGGCGCCTTAAGCCATGCTGAATTGCTGGCAATTTTACTTCGAACAGGCACAAGACAGGAATCCGCGGTGCATATGGCACAGCGGATTCTGGCCGAAGCGGGTGGCATTCGCTCGTTGATGGATTTGAGTCTGGAAGAACTGACCGCGATGAAAGGGATCGGCAATGCCAAGGCTGTGCAATTGAAAGCTGGCATTGAGCTGGGTCATCGGATTGCCAAAAGCAGACTCACACAGTCGACTTCAATTCGTACACCGCGTGATGCAGCTGATATCCTGATGGAACAATTGCGTTATTTGCAAAAAGAACATTTTGTGTGTCTCTTTCTGAATAGCAAAAATCATATTATTGCCCAGGAAACACTCTCCATGGGCAGCCTTAACGCTTCGATTGTACATCCACGTGAAGTGTTCCGGGCTGCCATCAAATGCAGCAGCGCATCGATTGTGTGCGCACACAACCATCCGAGTGGTGATCCTACGCCCAGTCCGGAGGATATCCAAATAACCAAGAGACTGATTGAAGCAGGCGCTATTGTTGGCATTGACGTGCTTGATCATATTATTATCGGAGATGGAACGTACGTAAGTTTGAAGGAGAAGGGCTTAGTATAATATAATGGTTGGCGTTGATGTTTTCCTATGAATGTTAACGGCGTTGTCCGTAAAAGATAGGTTCACTTTACAAATGCAAAAAAACAAATGCAAATATTAGCTCCACGTATTACGTGGGAATAAAATTATTACGCTCTGGATCAGAATGGAGCGGCTATATGAGGCAGAAAAGGAGATTATGTTATGTTTGGTGGTTTTACGAAAGATTTGGGTATTGACTTGGGGACAGCAAATACGTTGGTTTATGTACGAGGAAAAGGAATTGTGGTGCGAGAACCTTCGGTTGTCGCTATACGGACAGATACAAATAGCATCGAGGCAGTAGGTGAAGCCGCCAAAAAAATGATTGGACGTACACCAGGGAACATTCGTGCCATTCGTCCAATGAAAGATGGCGTTATTGCCGATTTTGATACAACGGCAACGATGATCAAATATTTCATCCGTGAGGCGCAAAAACAACGCTCTATGTTCCAGCGTCATCCAAACGTGATGGTATGTGTACCATCCGGGATCACAGCAGTAGAACAACGTGCGGTTGAAGATGCAACCAAACAGGCTGGAGCACGTGAAGCCTATACGATTGAAGAGCCTTTTGCTGCTGCAATCGGTGCAGATCTGCCTGTATGGGAACCAACGGGTAGTATGGTTGTCGATATTGGTGGCGGTACAACGGAAGTGGCTGTTATCTCTCTTGGTGGTATTGTAACGAGCCGTTCGGTTCGTGTAGCAGGTGACGAGATGGATGAATCCGTTATCCAGTACATCAAACGCCAATACAATCTCATGATCGGTGAGCGTACATCGGAGCAATTGAAGATGGACATCGGATCAGCAATGCCATTGGAACAAGTAGAAACGATGGAAATTCGTGGACGTGACCTTGTAACAGGTCTGCCGAAGACCATTACGATTACTTCGGACGAGATCAGTGAAGCGCTGGCTGATACGGTGAATGCAATTGTTGAAGCGGTAAAAGTAACACTGGAAAAATGCCCGCCTGAACTTGCAGCCGATATCATGGATCGGGGTATCGTTCTTACAGGTGGTGGGGCGTTGCTTCGCAACCTGGACAAGCTTCTCGCTGGTGAGACAGGAATGCCTGTCATTGTGGCTGAGAACCCGCTGGATTGTGTAGCAATCGGAACAGGTAAAGCGCTAGAGAATATTCATTTGTTCAAAAGCAGAAGCAGTTCTGCAGTTCGTTCCAAACGTTAATTGGTATTTGCCTAACTTGGCATAGCGACCAAGTGGCAAGATATCTTTATAGAGGACCCGGTTAACCCCGGGGATGAGCTATTACCCGCTTAACAGGGGAGGATCGGCTGATATTCTCGCAGGGACTACAGGTCTGACAGTCTCCCCGCCGGGCATGGCTCGGAAGAGAATATGGATGTTAGAGGGTGTTCGAACTGTTTAAACTGCTAGGCAACAAAAGACTTTTTGTTTTGCTGGTGGGCCTTGTTACATTTATCGCGTTAATGGGCTTTACGCTCAGTCCGCGAACCACTCTATCCTGGCCGGAGAAATTCCTGAAGGATTCAGTTGGATTTGTACAATACGTATTTTACAAGCCCGCTTCCTATGTAGCGGGCTTTTTCAAAGATGTAGCGAACATGCGTACGGTATATGAAGAGAATGAAGAGCTCCGCATCGCGATGGGTCACTATACCCGGGATCGACTGAAGTACAATGATATGGAGCAAGTGAATGAGCAGCTTCAGAAAGCGCTCAATTTCACAGAAGAACAGAAGAATCGCTATAATTACGGTTCACGAATTGCTCAGGTTATCAGTGCCAATTCGGATCCAAACAGCAGAACCATTAACATTGATATCGGTGAAAATGCGGGAATCAAGCCGGGGATGGCCGTTACCTCCCAGGAAGGGCTGGTCGGCGTGATCAGTCATGTCAGCTCATATACATCAACGGTTAATCTGTTAACGTCCATGGACGCCAATGATCCAACATCCAATGCCATTGCAGCAACGGCAGTAGGTAAGGAGAAAGTATTTGGTATGATTGAGAGTTATGATCCGAAGACGGGCATGCTCAAAATGACCAAGATCTCGGAGGATTCTAATATCAAAGAGGATGATGAGATTATCTCCTCCGGAATTATTAACAATTTTCCGAAGTACATGCGGATTGGTGAAGTGGAAAAGGTTGAAGTTGGGGAGTACGGTTTAACGCGAACTGCGATTATCAAACCATACGCAAGTTTCCTTGACTGGAAAGAGCTGATTGTCATTATCCCGCCTGAGGTAAAAGAATAATGGTAACACGTAAGCAAGTTTTGTTCCTGTTACTATTCCTTTTGTTCATTGCGGAAGGCACAATTTTGCCGCTGCTCATCCCTTCTGGCTGGCAGATGCGTATTTCTGCCAATCTGGTCTATATCGTAATTTTGTTTATCGCTGTATATCATCATCGTCACACGGCACTAGTACTCGGTATATTTTTTGGACTATTGCATGACGTTGTATTCTACGGCGAGATGATTGGACCTTATGGATTCTCCATGGGATTATCGGCATATATGATGGGACTCATTTTTCAAGCACCACGTGCACCACTGCCGGTTATGGTATCGGTTGTCATTTTGGGAAGTCTGCTTAATGACACCATGCTATTTTTCCTGTACAAGCTCTTCCAACTTAACCACGTGACCTTTGACTGGGCGTTGATTGAATACATGATTCCTAATTTGTTCATTCATTTTGTGTTTGCCTTGATCATTTATGTCCCGCTTCGGAAACAACTGGAGCGGATCGGCAAGAGACGGAGCAAGACAGAAGAAGCTTCCTAAATACATTTATGGAGCGCAAAGCAGGAACTTGGGGCCCCGGGCACGAAATGTAATGAGATGGGAGGGACAGGCTTATGACGGTAAAATCGAATCACGTAACGATTAAAGGCATCCGAGACGGCCTGGTTTTCCTGTTGGACGATCAATGTGAATTCGAGGAATTGCTCTATGAGCTCCGCTATAAGCTGGAACACAGCCATCAAAATATTTTGACCGGACCGATTGTTCATGTGGATATCAAGTTGGGTGCCCGCGAAGTGACAGAGGACCAGAAAGAAGCAATCCTCGATATATTGAAGCAAAAAGGGAATTTGCTTATTCGATCCATCGACTCACCTGCACTCCAACCGGAGGTTAAAGGACCACCGCCGATTGTAACCATGTGTGGTATGGTGCGTTCAGGTCAGGTGCTTCATCATGAAGGAAATCTCCTGTTTCTTGGGGATATCAATCCGGGGGGCACAGTGACGTGTACCGGAGATATATATGTGTTGGGTTCACTCAGAGGTATGGCTCATGCCGGAATTGGCGGGGACGAGGAAGCGATCATTGCCGCTTCGGTATTTGCACCGACGCAGCTACGGATTGCGGATATCATCAGTCGTCCTCCCGATGAATGGGAGAGCCGAGAGACCGGAATGGAATTTGCTTACTTACAGGACAATCAGATGCAGATAGACAAAATGAGCAATATCGTTCGGTTACGCCGAGATTTTAATGTGTTTAAAGGAGTGTAGCTCATGGGAGAGGCGATCGTGATCACTTCGGGTAAAGGCGGCGTGGGTAAAACAACCACCTCGGCAAACATCGGGACAGCGCTGGCGCTGCTCGGCAAAAAGGTTTGTCTGGTAGATACCGATATCGGCCTTCGTAATTTGGATGTCGTGATGGGACTCGAAAACCGTATTATTTACGATCTGTGCGACGTTGCGGACGGCCGCTGCCGTCTGAATCAGGCTTTGGTCAAAGACAAGCGTTTCGAAGAATTATACATGTTGCCTGCGGCGCAGACGAGAGACAAAAACTCAGTGTCGCCAGAACAGGTCAGGGATATTATCCTTGAATTGAAAAAAGATTTTGAATACGTCATTATTGATTGCCCAGCCGGCATAGAGCAGGGTTTCAAAAATGCGGTAGCAGGAGCAGATCAGGCCATCGTGGTCACTACACCGGAAAATGCTGCAGTGCGTGATGCGGATCGTGTCATCGGCCTGCTGGAGAGTTCGCACATTCAATCACCAAAGCTGGTGGTGAATCGAATTCGCAATAATATGGTTAAATCGGGTGACATGTTAGATATCGATGGTATTTTACAAGTACTTAATATTGACCTGATTGGCATCGTGCCTGATGATGAACTGGTCATCAAAGCGGCCAATTCAGGAGAACCTACGGTCATGAATCCGGATTCACTTGCGGCAATTGCGTATCGCAACATTGCACGACGCATTCTGGGAGATACGGTCCCATTGATGCAGCTGGAGCAGAAAAAGGGTGCTTTTACTCGTTTCAAAAAGTTCCTCGGAATGGGTTAACTCATTTAAATGGACTTATTCATTATCTGATTACATGACAGCCGTGGCTTATAGCCCGGCTTTTTTTGTTACCTGCGGGCAGGCTTGTTCATATTATCGACCACCTCTTCATAGGATGTAGTAAACAAGCCTCGGCGGGAGGACATTCCATGAACACGAAACTCAGAATCAAGCAGAGACGAGAAGAACGCATTCGGCGACTGATGGATGGTGCCACTGTGGAGGTCTTACAGGAGCAGAAATTAGGTTCACTGTTGGACAAGAATGAGATCATACACCCAAAACCATTTACGCCGCCTAGTGAGGGGACACAGGAAAGAGATCCGGAATGGTTGTGGAAAAAAGAGAATGGTCATTTCGTTCCAGGGGGGCATTCGAGATTTAACCTGTTCAAGTCACTTCTCAAACGGACGGTTATTAGCGCTTTGATATTTGGCGGAGTATGGGGTCTATTTCAGTTGGATACATCGTGGACGACATCACCCAAAACAGTAATTGCGGATGCACTCCATCGGGATATGGATTTTGCCTCAGCAGCGGCTTGGTATGAACGGCATTTTGGAGGAACGCCTTCGTTTCTTCCGGTCCTCGGACATACGACGGATGCTGTGAACGGATTGAAAGTAAGGCAGTTGCTGGGCAAACCGATCTCAGGCACGGTGGTTCAGCCATTTGCGCTGAGCATGAAGGGAATTGAGATCGTTCCGGATGCCGCAGGTGCAGAACTTATACAGGTCGCAAGTTCTGATGCTGGGCGTGTAATGGAGGTTATCGGAGATGCAGCAAGTGGATTCACAGTTGTCATCCAACATACAGGCAATGTCACGGCAATATACGGTCGGCTGAACGAAAGTGAAGTGAGCGTGAATGATTGGGTGGAAGCGGGGAATCCAGTGGGTAGTCTCAAGGCTACGGGTGGTGAACAACCGGCCACGCTCTATTTTGCAGTCAAAGAGGGGGAGGAGTACGTAGACCCGGCGGAAGTTGTTGCCCTTGATTAGGGTGTGGGGAGTCCGTATTACGTTTCATCCGTTTTTTGTAATTATCATGATGGCCTCCCTTCTGACTGGACATTTTATTGAACTTATTACGTTGTTTGCTATCGTATTCATTCATGAATGTGGACATGCTGCGGCAGCGGCACTTCTGGGCTATCGTGTCTTGTCGATCCAGATGCTTCCTTTTGGAGGAGTTGCGGTTATCGAAGATGGAGGTACGATCACGGCCTACCGGGAAATCATGATTGCTCTGGCTGGTCCATTACAAAACATCCTGATGGTTGGCGTGGTTATGCTGTTGCAGTATGGCAATCTGGGCGATCCGGTATTTCTCAACTATATCATTCAGGGGAACCTGCTCATTGCCCTATTTAATCTGCTGCCTGTACTTCCTCTGGACGGAGGTAAAGTTGTTCAGGCACTTGTCAGTCTGTGGGCACCTTACTATACAACATTAATGTGGACTTACAGAATTAGCATTCTGTGTAGCGTAGGGGTTATTTTATATGCTATCAGCCGATGGTTTACTGGAGACTACGGCCTACCGCTCAACATTCTGTTAATCGGCCTTTTTTTGTTCTATTCCAACGTAACGGATTACCGAAATGTGCCCTATCGCTTTATTCGTTTTCTGATGAATCGAGAGGGTGCGTTTGCTCGTCACGCGGCTACTGGCAGTTTGGCGCAGCCAATAATCTCATTCCCGGCGAAACCTTTGGACACTATTTTGCGTCTATTAAAGAGAGAAAGATACCATATGGTATATGTGATGAACAGACAGGGTCGAATTATGGCCGTCTTGCCTGAGCAACGGATTATCGGTTCCTATTTTCAACAAAATGGTAATAAATTGTAGTGTTCTGGTGGACCTGTTCTGAAATGGGTTAATATATGTACAATGAGAATTGAAAAGATACTGAAATGGATGTGGATGATTTGAATTGTCTTCTAGAGGTGAAGCCATGAAACAAATGATAGTACATAATGAACATAACCTCATGCAAATGGCGCTTCTGGAAGAAGGCAAAGCTGTGGAATTTACGGCAGAGCGTACACGCGATCGTGGACTGCTGGGTTCCTTTTTCAAGGGACGGGTCGTGAATGTGTTACCAGGTATGCAGGCTGCTTTTGTGGATATTGGTCAGAAAAAGAATGCGTTCCTCTATGTGGACGATGTGTTGCATCCCCATCTGGAGAAGCAGCCCAAGGTGAAGCCTTCCATCTCGGAGTTGCTTCGTCCGGGTCAGGAAGTCATTGTTCAGGTTCTGAAAGAACCGGTAGGAGGCAAGGGAGCCCGGGTGACGACTCATTATTCACTCCCGGGCCGTTGGCTTGTCTACATGCCTGTTGCTGACTATGTAGCGGTATCCAAGAAAATTGCCCGTGAAGGGGATCGTTCCCGTCTTAAGGCACTTGGGGAGCAACTGAGGCGGGATGAAGAAGGACTTATTATTCGGACCGTATCTGGAGAAGAGCAGCATGAAGCCATTAAGTCGGACTTGGAAACATTACGCGCGCAGTGGTATCTGATTCGTGAAAAAGCGGACAGTTTGCCTTCACCAAGCCTCTTGCATCGGGATCATAGCATGGTACAGCGAATCATCAGAGATGTGTATACGCCAGGGAGTGACGAAGTCATCACTGATAGTGAAGGACAAGCCCGTGAAGTAAAAGCATTGCTCGAAGAGATTAGTCCTGGTCATCAACCTAAAGTACAGGTGTATCGGGGAACAGAATCCATCTTTGCTGCCTATGGTGTGCAGGAACAGTTGAATAAGGATTTTGCCCGGAAAGTGTGGTTGCCCGGAGGCGGATACATTGTTATTGATCATACTGAAGCTCTGACTGTAGTGGATGTGAACACAGGCAAATATACGGGAGCTGGCGGTGACAGTCTGGAAGAGACCGTGACAGAGACCAACATACAGGCAGCAGTGGAGATCGCTCGTCTGATGCGCCTGCGGGATATCGGTGGCATGATTATTGTCGACTTCATTGATATGGAGGAAGCCTCGAATCGGCATGAAGTCGCGGCAACCTTGGAGGGTGAGCTCAAGAAGGATCGGACCAAAGCGTTTGTAATGGGTTGGACCAAGCTTGGATTGCTCGAACTTACCCGTAAGAAAGTGCGGGAAGAGAGTACGTTGCCCTATGTGGAGCCGTGTTCTTCCTGTCATGGTACGGGAAAAAGATATATTTCACCATTGCATTGATTTTTGATATATTGCGTGATATAATCTTCAAGTATGTGTTTAGCCTAATGGTCTTGCACATGCTGTAACCGCACTGGCCGGGTATAAGAACAGTTCCGCAAGGACACTGTCACCTGAGAACGGGCGAGTCTGAGACATGAGGAGGTGCAAGGCAAATGTACGCAATTATTGAAACAGGCGGCAAACAGTACAAAGTCCAAGAGGGCGATGTTCTGTTCATCGAGAAATTGACTGCGAACGATGGCGAAAGCGTAACGTTCGACCGTGTCCTGGCTGTATCTAACGATCAAGGTTTGACAGCAGGTACACCATTGATTTCTGGAGCTACTGTAACGGCTAAAGTGGAGAAACATGGCAAAGGACAAAAGGTTATCGTATACAAATACAAACCTAAAAAGAACTACCATGTGAAGCAAGGTCACCGTCAACCGTACACTAAAGTAACTATCGAAACAATCAAAGCGTAAAGAAGGTGCGATAAGTGATTATCGTTCAAATCTTTCGTGATGAGGACGGGAACATCGAACGTTTTTCCATTGAAGGGCATGCTAATTTTGCCAAGCGGGGAGAAGACATCGTATGTGCCGGGGTATCCGCTGTTACAGTGGGTACGGTGAACTCGATTGAAACATTGACCGGTGTCGAAATGGATGCCAAGATGAAGAATGGCTTTTTAAGCGGTTCTTTACCTTTGTTAGAGAGAGGGGAAACCTGGTCCCAGGTACAATTGTTACTCGAATCCATGGTGGTTATGCTCTCTAATATTGCAGAGTCATACGGGAAGTATATTAAAATACAGCAATTCAAATAAGCAAAGAAGGAGGACAACCAATCATGTTGAAATTAAATCTTCAGTTATTCGCATCGAAAAAAGGTGTAGGTTCCACGAAGAACGGACGTGACAGTAATGCTCAACGTCTGGGTGTTAAACGTGCTGATGGTCAAACTGTAACTGGTGGTAGCATTCTCGTTCGCCAACGCGGAACGAAAATTCACCCAGGAACTAACGTTGGCATCGGTAAAGATGACACTTTGTTCGCGAAAATCGACGGCGTTGTAAAATTCGAACGTTGGGGACGCGATCGCAAAAAAGTAAGCATCTACCCTGTTAATGTTGCTCCTGTAGCAGCAGCAGTAGAAGCGTAATATCGGCATTCCGCCTAAGGAGCCTTCGGCATTTTTGCCGAAGGTTTTTTGTATTCAACGGTTATTCGATAATGAACTGGCAGAAGAGACATGTTATACTTGGTTACGGTGGGTGTAGACCAACCGAGTTTTGTAGAACGGGGAGAAGCCATGAAATCTTGGAAAAGAGTGCCGTGGATTGCGGCATGTTCACTTCTGATTCCTTTGGTTTTCGTTATGTTGTATCCGGCGATGATCTCAAGCGTCGTGTGCGCATTGTGGTCCGTCGCAGTATTGCTCATTTCTGTGAATGCGATGAAGAAACAGGCGGAGGCGGAACGCAGAGCCATCATACAATCCATGGAAAAAACAGCAATTGCTTCATTAAATCATCATCGACACGACTGGATGAACGACCTTCAGGTGTTATATGGATATCTTCGACTGGGCAAACTTGATAAATCCTTGCAATGTGTGGAAAGAATAAAAGAGCGGGTTACAGAAGAAAGCCGAATCTCCAGATTAGGTATTCCTTCCCTCGTATTTTATCTTCAGTCTTTTCGTGCCAGTGGAATTGCGCTGGACTTGCATGTGGAAATAGAAGATGAGTTGCAGCTTAGTGCTCTGGTCTCTCCCGAGGATGGCGAGTCACTTACCGGGGCGATTGCTGATGCAATCAGGGCCTATCAATATGGCGGAGGCCGGTCTTCTTGGGGAGAGGTTCGCAAACTGACCTTAAACTTCGGACAGGATCATGGAGATGTGGTTGTCCGACTGGATGGGGATCAAACACCCGATCCGGAAACACTGCGGCAGCTTACTGCCGTACTCAAAGGAAAAAAAGTCAGAACGGAGCAGTTTCCGTCTGAGGATACGTTTATACAATTCAGAATGCCGTGTGGAATATAGGAAGAAGGGGTTAACCAATGTTTGTAGATAAAGCGAAGATTTATGTAAAAGCCGGAGATGGAGGGGACGGAATTATTTCGTTCCGTCGTGAGAAGTATGTACCAAACGGCGGACCTGCCGGGGGCGATGGAGGCAGAGGAGCTGACATCATTTTCCGCGTGGATGAAGGTTTGCGTACGTTGATGGATTTTCGTTACCAGCGTCACTTTAAGGCCCCACGTGGTGAGAAGGGACGTAACAAAAGTCAGCATGGTGCAAACGCGGAGAACATGATTGTGCGCATTCCACCAGGAACTATCATCTTGGATGAAGACAGTGGAGAAGTACTGGCGGATATGACACGTCACGGTCAACAGGTTGTTATTGCTCGTGGTGGTCGGGGCGGACGAGGGAACATCCGATTTGCTACACCGAACAATCCTGCACCTGAACTTGCTGAGAACGGTGAAGAAGGACAAGAGCGATACATCGTACTCGAACTGAAAGTTATGGCAGATGTTGGTCTGGTTGGTTTCCCGAGTGTCGGGAAATCCACATTGCTTTCTGTCGTTTCGTCAGCCAAGCCAAAGATCGGGGCATACCATTTCACAACCATTACACCGAATCTGGGTGTAGTCGGTGTAGGAGAAGGCCGAAGCTTTGTCATGGCTGATCTGCCTGGACTGATTGAAGGTGCGCATGAAGGAGTCGGACTGGGACATGAGTTCCTGCGTCATGTCGAGCGTACTCGTATTATTGTTCATGTCGTAGATATGTCGGGTTCGGAAGGACGCGATCCTTTTGAAGACTGGCAGAAAATCAATGACGAATTGAAGTTGTACAATCCGCTCCTCGCCGAGAGAACGCAAGTTGTAGCAGCTAACAAGATGGATATGCCAGACTCTGAAGCGAACCTGGAGCAATTTTTACAGCAAGTTCGTGAAGTGCAACCTGATATTGAAGTGATGCCAATTTCATCCTTGACTCGTAAAGGGATTCAAGAACTTCTGTATCGTGCAGCTGATCTGCTGGATCAGGCTCCAGACGAGCGAGTGGTTGAAGAGGTAGCAGATGTATCTGAACGTAAAGTATACAGTCTGGACAAAAAAGAAGACGATGGTTTCAAAATTGTGCGTGAGAACGAAATGTTCGTTGTCGAAAGTGCCAAGATTGACCGCATGATGAAACGGATGCAACTGAACTCGCACGAGGCTATACTGAAACTCGCACGTACACTGCGTTATATGGGTGTGGATGCTGAGTTGCGTAAGCGCGGAGCTGTAGAAGGCACCATCGTTCGTATTGGAGACTTTGAATTCGAATTCGTGGAAGGTAGCAGTTACTACTAAGTAGCCGTCTTCCGTGGAGAGACAGATTGATATAGGAACGCAGAGAAGTGGGAAGTTGACCCGCAACTCTGCGTTTTTTTTGTTTTTTCCTGACATGGGAGAGGGATAAACTTGTATACTGTGAGGAACGTATTTCAAAAAATAGGCGTGTCATGTATTGCCCTTTTGTTATAGATCCTATATAATGTCCACTATATGAATACATGAGTCTTTGAGGAGAGGACGTTCTGTGAACGAACGCTATTACTTAGTACGGGAAGATATTTTACCAGAGGCAGTGGTGAAGACCATGCAGGTAAAAGAACTACTGGCTTCTGGGGATGTTAAAACAGTGCATGAGGCGGTTGAACAGGTCGGATTAAGCCGGAGTGCCTTTTACAAGTACAAGGATGGGATTCATCTGATCAACCAGCTTGAGCGCGAGAGAATTGTAACGATCTCCATTGATCTGGAGCATCAGTCGGGGATCTTGTCTCGTGTGCTTGGACATGTAGCTGGTTATGGAGCTAACGTACTCACGATTAATCAGAGTATCCCGCTTCAAGGAAGAGCCAATGTTGTCATTTCGGTGGAAACGACACATCTTCATGGCGAAATTGGTGAAATGCTGGATCGAATGCAAGATATGCCTGGAGTAAGACGTACACGTATTGTAGGCCAAGGGTAATTAGGCTTTAACATACAGGACTGACGGACAAGAATAGACATTAGGGGGTAGATCGTTAGTGAAACCGGTAAAAGTCGGATTGTTGGGTCTGGGAACTGTCGGAACGGGAGTCGTTCGCATTGTGGAAGGGAATCAGGAGGATCTGAGCAGTCAGGTTGGATCGCCGATTGTCATCGAGAAGATCGCAGTGAAAAATACAGAGAAAGAACGTGTTATTGCTGTAGACCGTGCCAAGCTTACGGAAGATCCTTGGGAAGTCATTCGTCATCCGGATATTGATGTCATCGTTGAAGTTATGGGCGGCATTGATCAGACGAAGGAGTATATTCTTGAAGCGTTGGAACGTGGGAAACATATCGTAACAGCAAACAAAGATCTCATGGCACTACATGGTACAGAGATTTTGGCGAAGGCACAGGAAAAACAATGTGACGTGTTCTATGAGGCGAGTGTTGCTGGAGGGATTCCGATCATTCGTACGCTGATTGAAGGTTTCTCTTCTGATCGGATTACCCGCATTATGGGGATTGTGAACGGAACAACGAACTTTATTCTGACCAAAATGAGTCAGGAAGGTGCATCCTATGAAGAAGTGCTGGCTGAAGCACAGGCTCTGGGATACGCCGAATCCGATCCAACTTCCGATGTGGAGGGACTTGACGCAGCTCGCAAAATGGCGATATTGAGTACACTCGGTTTCCGCACCAATGTGGAGTTGAAGGATGTAACCGTTAAAGGAATATCCTCCGTAACTCGTGAAGACATTATGTATGCCAAAAGATTGGGCTATGAGATGAAGTTACTTGGTATTGCGGACCGTATTGGCGATGAGATCACGATCAGCGTTCAGCCGACAATGGTTAGACAGAATCACCCGATTGCTTCAGTCAACGGTGTGTTCAACGCAGTATATGTACACGGTGAAGCTGTAGGGGAGACGATGTTCTACGGTGCGGGTGCGGGAGAACTCCCAACGGCAACTTCGGTTGTAGCTGACATTGTGGCGGTTACCAAAAACCTTAAACTTGGCGTGAACGGTCTCAAAGCAATTGTGCCTTATAAGATTAAGCGACTACAAAGCGACGAGCAAATCGTGTCGAAAAACTTTATTTTACTACACGTAGACGACAAAGCCGGTGTATTGGCACAAATCACACAAATTTTCGCAGAATATGATGTCAGTCTGGCGTCGGTTGTTCAACAGCCGAATGAGCACAACCCGGATGCCGAGATCATTATCGTTACACATAATGCAAGTAAGGCAAGCATGGATAAAGTGTTAAAACATTTTGAATCACTCAGCGTCATTCGCCGCATTAAGAGTGTCTACCGGGTCGAAGGATAATTGTCCTTATCCCATACGGCATCTCAATTATTTCAGTTATAACGTACAAGTTAATCATATCCGGTTCAACAGGTCATCATTTCAGATTATTAAAACATAAAGGAGTTTACCCACAATGAGATATCAAGGACTTTTGCAAACGTACAGAGAGCACCTTCCAGTTAATGAAAATACACCCCTGCTTACACTTCAGGAAGGAAATACACCGTTGATTCATGCAGAGAATCTGTCTGAGGAGCTAGGTTTGAATGTTTACTTCAAATACGAAGGTTTGAACCCTACGGGATCTTTCAAAGACCGCGGTATGGTTATGGCTGTTGCCAAAGCTATGGAAGAGGGCAGTCGTACGATCATGTGTGCATCCACAGGTAATACGTCAGCAGCAGCAGCGGCCTACGCCGCACGTGGTGGCCTCAATTGTATCGTACTGATTCCGAATAACAACATTGCACTGGGTAAACTAGCCCAAGCCATGATCTATGGAGCCAAAGTGATTGCGATCAATGGTAACTTTGACCGTGCACTGGAGATTGTGCGTGAGATCACAGCCAAACATCCGATCACGCTTGTAAACTCTGTGAATCCGTTCCGGATTGAAGGACAGAAGACAGCGGCGTTTGAAGTGATTGAACAACTTGGCGAAGCGCCTGACGTTCTGGCTATTCCAGTCGGTAATGCGGGTAATATCTCGGCTTATTGGAAAGGTTTCAAAGAATATAAAGAGGCAGGAAAGTCCAGTACACTGCCACGTATGGTTGGTTTCGAAGCTGAAGGTGCGATGGCCATTGTCAAAGGTGAGCCGATCCTTGAACCTGAAACGGTAGCAACAGCAATTCGAATCGGTAATCCTGCGAGCTGGAAAACGGCGGTAGCTGCAGCTGAGGAATCTGGTGGACAGATCAATTATGTAACGGATGAACAAATCCTGACAGCGTATCGTACACTTGCTTCTCGGGAAGGAATTTTTGCTGAACCTGCTTCTGCGGCTTCCCTTGCCGGTGTATACAAACTGAAGAGTGAAGGGTACTTTAAAGGCGGAGAGACTGTAGTTTGTGTACTGACAGGTAATGGCCTGAAAGATCCTAATATTGCGATCAAAACAGTAGCGACTGAGCCACTTGTTGTTGAAGATACGGAAGAAGCGGTAATGGCAGCTATTGCACAACTGGAGCAGCAATCTGTATGAGTTTGCGTGAAAAGGTAACCGTAAAAATACCTGCAAGCACAGCCAATCTCGGTCCGGGGTTTGATACCCTGGGCATGGCATTGTCTTTGTATGCCTGGTTGGAAATGAAACCTGCCGAGCAGACGTCATTTCATCTTCACGGCAATCATTTGACAGGTCTGCCAACAGATAAATCGAATTTGGTTTACGAAGTTGCACAGATGGTATTCAATGAAGCTGGGGTATCCATCCCTGAATTGGAGATTTCCATGTATTCCGATATTCCGCTTACGCGGGGACTTGGGAGCAGTGCATCAGCCATCGTTGGTGCATTGGCAGCAGCGAATGCATTAATTGGTGCTCCTTTATCTGATGCCAAGCTTCTGGATATGGCCACATCCCTCGAGAAACATCCTGATAATGTGGGAGCATCTCTGTATGGCGGTATTATTACGGCTGCATGGAATGGTCAACAGGTAGATCATATACGTATTGAACCACACCAGGATATGCAGGCTTTGGTTATTGTACCTGAATTCCAGCTGTCTACTTCAAAAGCAAGGAATGTAATTCCAGAGCAATTTGGCATGTCTGATGTGGTGCATAACATTAGCAGATCTTCACTGCTCGTTGCCGCTTTGGCGAGTGGACGACTGGATATGATTCAGAAGGCGATGTCAGATCGAATTCACCAACCATATCGGGCATCATTGGTGCCAGGCATGGCTGAAATATTGGAACATGCTGTTGATCATGGAGCGTTGGGAGCTGCCCTGAGCGGAGCTGGCCCGACCGTATTGACTTTGGTAGATCGTCATGACACCCGGAAAGCGGGATTGGAACAATATTTGCTGGACACTATGGAGCGGGAGGGCATATCTGCTTCTGCACTGTGGCTCGATCCGGATTTGGACGGTGTAACCGTGCTGCCTGATCAAGACGAACGTCCTTTTCTGGACAGAATCAAAGGGGAAGTTAATGCATGAAACGAATTGCAGTATTACCTGAAGGCTCAGTCTCTCATGAGGCAATTGATTTCCTTTTCAACGGGGAACCATTAGATTTGCTTCATTCCAAGCTGATTTCGGATGTGTTTAGAGCAACGGATAGCGGGAATGCACAATACAGCGTCATTCCGATTGAAAATACCATTGAGGGTTCCGTTAGTCTTCATATGGACTGGCTTGTAAATGAAGTGGACATTCCGATGCAAGCGGAGTGGGTATACCCATCCATCCAGAATGTCATTGGACATGGCTCGGAATTTAAGACGGAGAGCGGCGAGTATGATTTTAGTAAAATTACCAAGATCATGTCTCACCCTGTGGCTATTCCGCAGTGTCAGAATTTTATTCGGCTGCATTCACCCGGGGCCGATCTTGAAGGTGTGAACAGTACAGCCGAGGCTGTAGAAATTGTGAAAAAAAATCCAGGTAAGGGCTGGGTAGCGATTGGTACCAAGCTTGCTGCTCAGAAGCATGGTCTGGACATTATGGCTGAACGGGTTACAGATCATGACAACAACTACACCCGTTTTGTGCTCATCGGCCATGAACCTGTGAACATTCCACGTGAATCGGATCATGTAAAAACCAGCTTGCTGGTGACGTTGCCAGAAGATGCACCGGGTGCGTTGCATCAGGTACTGTCAGCTTTTGCTTGGCGGAAGCTGAACTTGACCCGTCTCGAATCTCGTCCAACGAAGAAACGATTGGGCAGTTACTATTTTTACATTGATGTTGTGGAAACGGTCGATTCGGTATTGCTTACCGCAGCCATGGCAGAGATTGAAGCGTTGAATTGTCAGGTGCGTGTTCTGGGTAGCTATCCTTGTTATACATATCCTTCGAGATAATTGACCTGATGGTGTTTGGGAATGTTAGAAGGTTGTCATAAGTCGGGGTAGAATGAGCGAGTAATGGCTTGTCATTTGGTGTACAATGGACGGGTTAATAACGTTTCGGAGTACAGGGAATGGATATTTTATGGAGGTGCAGTCATCAGTGGCAGAACAATGGATCTATTTGGATGGTCAGTATGTGACCAAGGAGAACGCAACCGTTTCGGTATATGATCATGGATTTTTGTATGGAGACGGGATTTTCGAAGGTATTCGGATCTATAACGGAAATATTTTCAGATGTAAGGCCCACTTGGATCGTTTGTATGATTCGGCAAAATCCATTAGTTTGAACATTCCGCTGTCCATTGATGAGATGCTGGAAGTCATGGCTGAAACGGTGCGCCGCAATGATATGCGTAATGGTTATATTCGTCTTATTGTATCGCGTGGCCCTGGTAATCTGGGGTTGGACCCGTTACGTTGTCCTAAGGCATCCGTAATCATCATCGTGGAGCAATTAGCGATCTATCCGGAGGAAGCGTATCTTACTGGATTGAAAGCCGTGTCGGTATCCCAACGCCGGAACATTCCAGACGCATTGAATCCAAAAATTAAATCGTTAAACTATCTGAATAACATCCTGGTTAAAATCCAGTCTAACTATTCAGGTGCTGGTGAAGCAATTATGCTGAATTCCCAAGGTTACGTTACTGAGGGTTCAAGTGATAACATCTTCATCATCAAAAATGGTGTAGTGTACACGCCGCCTTGTTATCTCGGAGCACTTGAAGGGATTACACGTCAAGCGATTATCGATCTATGTGGCGAACTGGAGCTTGAATTAAAAGAAGTGCCATTCACCCTGCATGATGTGTATATCGCAGACGAAGTCTTTTTCACCGGGACAGCTGCAGAAGTTATCGCTGCATATGAAGTCGATGGAAGAACAATTGGCACGGGAGTAGCAGGTCCGGTAACGCTGAGACTGCTGGAAGCATTCCGTCAGATTGTTGACAAAGATGGATATAAAGTGTGGGAATCTTAAGTTAGAATTGCATAACATAGGGAACAGGAATCCTCCTTGTCCGATAAAATTTTGCATACCTGGCGTATGGGGATTTTAGAGACAGGAGGATTTTTTTTGTTTAGTTGATGTCATTAGCCCGGTTTCTGCATAGGATGTAGTAACGGTATGGGCGAATGTACTGCCCAAGTATGACGTCTAGGAGGTTAGTTCCCTGTGAAAATACACATGGTGAAAAAAGGCGACACATTATATCTGCTGTCCCAAAAATACAATGTAGCGCTGGACAAATTGATCGCGGCTAATCCGCAAATCACAAATCCTGACAAGTTGGATATTGGCATGAAGGTCAAAATCCCTGCAGAGCCAGTAACACCGAAGCCGGAGGGTGTGCTCCACAGTCACAAGGTGCAGCAAGGAGATTCGTTATGGAAGTTGGCACAAGCCTGGGGAGTTCCTTTAAAAGATATGGTCAATGCCAATCCACAGTTGAAAAATCCGAACGCTCTGCTGGTGGGGGAGACAGTTTATATTCCATCTATGCACGCACAAGGAAACAGCACATCTAATTCGGGTGCCGGCAACATTGCTGCTCAAGAAAAGTTGTCACCTGAGGGTAAGGAATATACGGGAGTCAAAGAACCGGAACCACCGGCTCCAGTAGCGCCAACTCCCCCTGCTCCGGTAGCAGAGGTTCCTGTTCCGGTCCCTGCTCCACCACCAGCCAATACGGAGAAGCCGAATGTGAAGCCTGAACTGGAGGTACTGCCGCAGTTACCGGAGCTTCCTGAAGTGAAACCCGAAAAGGAAACGCATAAAAAAGAAGAGGTTAAACCCGAAGTTTATGTAAAACCGGTAGCAGAATCCAAGAAATACACAATGCCTAATCTATCGCCTGAAATTATGCCTTTGCCTGTAATGCCTAATACAAAGTCTCCAACTGAGGTTGCACCAGCAACGAAAAAACCTTGTGGTTGCGGTAATAAGTTGCATCATGCGCCAGCCGAGCACCCTTATGTTCAAATCCCGGTTCCTGTACAAGAGGTGTATGGTGCTCAGCAAGACATGTACACGGCAGGAGCGAGTAACAATGCGTCGTTTCCAGGGATTCCGGAAGTTAGTCCCTATGGTGGCAGTGATCTGCCTAACAGTCTGTGGACTGGCGCGGAGCAGGGTTATAACCACAATAACGTTATGCCGAATCTGTCCGCAGAAATGCAAAACAACTCATTTCCGATTGCGCCAGCTGGCGAAGTGAATAGTCCATTCCCAACGTATGCAGCACCTAGTCATATGAATCATCAGCCGCCTTTCATATCTCCATACTCAATGCTTCCGTACCCTCCATGCGGATGTGGCTCACATACACCTATGCCTCAGTATACTTATCCTTCTCATGGTTATCAGGATCCGGCATGGAATATGTATGGTCCTTCGTACGGTATGCCGCCTGAAATGTCCACATCAACGATGCCAAACCAGCCTATTGAGTATGCTTATCAGAATCCGTACCCTACTCAGAACATGGTTCCCCCGTCCCCGCTTGGAGCATTTGGTGAAATGTATCCTCCTCAGGGGCAAGGGAAGGGTGGCAAAAAAGGGGGGCGTGAAGACGCTAACTTAAGTCAGGTAGCAATTGAAGAGGTTGGATCAGATTCGGAAGGGAAGTCTAAGCAAGCAGGGAATAAGCCGGCCGCTGCAAAACGCAGAACAAGCAAGGCTCCTCTGAAGAATAAATCCAAGGTATCCGTGTCCGGGAAAACATCCAGAGAGGGTGCAGCTACTTCCAACCAACGGAAATCCGATAAAAAGCGTCGTAATCCATGGATACAAAACTAACCTGGGGATTGCGATTGATGAATAAGTGAGGTACCTGTTATATAAGCGGGAAGCCAGCTCTGTAATAGAGAGCTGGCTTCCCGCTTACCTGAGTGAACATTGAGTTGCGCATAACGGAGATATAGTTGCTCAGGAAATAATAGAAAGTATTTTATTAAGAAGTTATTGTAAACCCTTTCATGAATATGTTAAAATATTTGTACCCTATGAGCATGACCTAATATGATAGGACAAGATAGGGTACGGATATTGATAGCTTTAGCTGTTGTAAAACTACTAAAGAAAAGAAATGAAAAAACTGTTGCATTACATTCAGCCGTATGATATATTATTTAAGTCGCCGCTGAAACACAGTGCTGACACGGGAAACACAAGAGATGATGAAACAAGTTTGATCTTTGAAAACTGAACAACGAGTGAGTAAACATTCTGCTTGCAGAATGAACGCGAAAGTTGGAGACAAGCCTTGGCTTGGATCGACTGGAGCACAAATGAGATTTTTAATCTCGTCAGATTCAAAATGAGCTTATCGCTCTTTTCAATACTTTATTGGAGAGTTTGATCCTGGCTCAGGACGAACGCTGGCGGCATGCCTAATACATGCAAGTCGAGCGGACTTGAAGAGAAGCTTGCTTCTCTGATGGTTAGCGGCGGACGGGTGAGTAACACGTAGGCAACCTGCCCTCAAGTTTGGGACAACTACCGGAAACGGTAGCTAATACCGAATAATTGTTTTCTTCGCCTGAAGGAAACTGGAAAGACGGAGCAATCTGTCACTTGGGGATGGGCCTGCGGCGCATTAGCTAGTTGGTGAGGTAACGGCTCACCAAGGCGACGATGCGTAGCCGACCTGAGAGGGTGATCGGCCACACTGGGACTGAGACACGGCCCAGACTCCTACGGGAGGCAGCAGTAGGGAATCTTCCGCAATGGGCGAAAGCCTGACGGAGCAATGCCGCGTGAGTGATGAAGGTTTTCGGATCGTAAAGCTCTGTTGCCAGGGAAGAACGCTTGGGAGAGTAACTGCTCTCAAGGTGACGGTACCTGAGAAGAAAGCCCCGGCTAACTACGTGCCAGCAGCCGCGGTAATACGTAGGGGGCAAGCGTTGTCCGGAATTATTGGGCGTAAAGCGCGCGCAGGCGGTCATTTAAGTCTGGTGTTTAATCCCGGGGCTCAACCCCGGATCGCACTGGAAACTGGGTGACTTGAGTGCAGAAGAGGAGAGTGGAATTCCACGTGTAGCGGTGAAATGCGTAGATATGTGGAGGAACACCAGTGGCGAAGGCGACTCTCTGGGCTGTAACTGACGCTGAGGCGCGAAAGCGTGGGGAGCAAACAGGATTAGATACCCTGGTAGTCCACGCCGTAAACGATGAGTGCTAGGTGTTAGGGGTTTCGATACCCTTGGTGCCGAAGTTAACACATTAAGCACTCCGCCTGGGGAGTACGGTCGCAAGACTGAAACTCAAAGGAATTGACGGGGACCCGCACAAGCAGTGGAGTATGTGGTTTAATTCGAAGCAACGCGAAGAACCTTACCAGGTCTTGACATCTGAATGACCGGTGCAGAGATGTACCTTTTCTTCGGAACATTCAAGACAGGTGGTGCATGGTTGTCGTCAGCTCGTGTCGTGAGATGTTGGGTTAAGTCCCGCAACGAGCGCAACCCTTATATTTAGTTGCCAGCATTTCGGATGGGCACTCTAGATAGACTGCCGGTGACAAACCGGAGGAAGGTGGGGATGACGTCAAATCATCATGCCCCTTATGACCTGGGCTACACACGTACTACAATGGCCGGTACAACGGGCTGCGAAATCGCGAGATGGAGCCAATCCCAACAAAGCCGGTCTCAGTTCGGATTGCAGGCTGCAACTCGCCTGCATGAAGTCGGAATTGCTAGTAATCGCGGATCAGCATGCCGCGGTGAATACGTTCCCGGGTCTTGTACACACCGCCCGTCACACCACGAGAGTTTATAACACCCGAAGTCGGTGGGGTAACCGCAAGGAGCCAGCCGCCGAAGGTGGGATAGATGATTGGGGTGAAGTCGTAACAAGGTAGCCGTATCGGAAGGTGCGGCTGGATCACCTCCTTTCTATGGAGAATCGTTTCCTGCAACGGAAACATTCAAATACGCAGCTTAGCTGCAAAACACTCACTCGTTGTTCGGTTTTGAGAGCTCAAACTCTCAAACAGCTTGCTTTTGCATGGAGCTTGTTCTTTGAAAACTAGATATCGAAACGAAACAAACGCGAATTAGAACATTCCTTTAAGCTGAACTTGTGCAAACAAGTCAAGTGTATAAAGGTAGTTAAATTGCTTTTGTGAGGGTATCGGGTGAGAGCGACTTTTGGCTTTGCGCAAGCAAAACAAGGGAAGCGAGCGACCGAAACCGGAACAAAATGGTTAAGCTACTAAGAGCACACGGAGGATGCCTAGGCGCTAGGAGCCGATGAAGGACGTGGCGAACAACGAAACTGCCTCGGGGAGCTGTAAGCAAGCTTTGATCCGGGGGTGTCCGAATGGGGAAACCCAGCTGGGGTAATTTCCAGTTACTCATAACTGAATACATAGGTTGTGTAGAGGCATACCAGGGGAACTGAAACATCTAAGTACCCTGAGGAAGAGAAAACAATAGTGATTCCGTCAGTAGCGGCGAGCGAACGCGGAGAAGCCCAAACCAGAGAGCTTGCTCTTTGGGGTTGTGGGACGTCTCACATGGAGTTACAAAGGAACCGGTTAAGCGAAGAGGTCTGGAAAGGCCCGCCAAAGAAGGTAAAAGCCCTGTAGTTGAAAGTTGGTTCCCTCCGAGACGGATCCCGAGTAGTGCGGGGCACGTGAAACCCCGTATGAATCCGGCAGGACCATCTGCCAAGGCTAAATACTTCCTAGCGACCGATAGTGAAGCAGTACCGTGAGGGAAAGGTGAAAAGCACCCCGGAAGGGGAGTGAAATAGAACCTGAAACCGTGTGCTTACAAAAAGTCAGAGCCCGTTTTAGGGGTGATGGCGTGCCTTTTGTAGAATGAACCGGCGAGTTACGTTCCCGTGCAAGGTTAAGGTGAAGAGCCGGAGCCGCAGCGAAAGCGAGTCTGAATAGGGCGACTGAGTACGTGGACGTAGACCCGAAACCGGGTGATCTACCCCTGTCCAGGGTGAAGGTGCGGTAACACGCACTGGAGGCCCGAACCCACGCATGTTGAAAAATGCGGGGATGAGGTGGGGGTAGCGGAGAAATTCCAATCGAACTCGGAGATAGCTGGTTCTCCCCGAAATAGCTTTAGGGCTAGCCTCGGAAAACAGAGTCGTGGAGGTAGAGCACTGATTGGGTGCGGGGCCCGCAAGGGTTACCAAGCTCAGTCAAACTCCGAATGCCATAGACTTACTTCCGGGAGTCAGACAGTGAGTGCTAAGATCCATTGTCAAAAGGGAAACAGCCCAGACCATCAGCTAAGGTCCCCAAGTGTGTGTTAAGTGGGAAAGGATGTGGAGTTGCACAGACAACCAGGATGTTGGCTTAGAAGCAGCCACCATTGAAAGAGTGCGTAATAGCTCACTGGTCGAGTGACTCTGCGCCGAAAATGTAACGGGGCTAAACACACCACCGAAGCTATGGCTTGATGCTTTGCATCAGGGGTAGGGGAGCGTTGTATAAGGGTTGAAGGTGTACCGTAAGGAGCGCTGGACATTATACAAGTGAGAATGCCGGTATGAGTAACGAAAAGATCAGTGAGAATCTGATCCGCCGAAAGCCTAAGGGTTCCTGAGGAAGGCTCGTCCGCTCAGGGTAAGTCGGGACCTAAGGCGAGGCCGAAAGGCGTAGTCGAAGGACAACAGGTCGAAATTCCTGTACCACCGTAAGCCGTTATGAGCAATGGGGGGACGCAGTAGGGTAGTGACGCGGACTGATGGATGTCCGTCTAAGCAGTAAGGCTGATGTGTAGGCAAATCCGCACATTGTAAGGCTGAGCTGTGATGGGGAGCGAAAATTATAGTAGCGAAGGTCATGATCTCACACTGCCAAGAAAAGCCTCTAGCCAGGTGATGGTGCCCGTACCGCAAACCGACACAGGTAGGCGAGAAGAGTATTCTAAGGCGCGCGGAAGAACTCTCGTTAAGGAACTCGGCAAAATGACCCCGTAACTTCGGGAGAAGGGGTGCCCCGGTAGTGTGAATAGCACGAGGGGGCCGCAGTGAAAAGGCCCAAGCGACTGTTTAGCAAAAACACAGGTCTGTGCGAAGCCGTAAGGCGAAGTATACGGGCTGACGCCTGCCCGGTGCTGGAAGGTTAAGGGGAGTGGTTAGGAGCAATCCGAAGCTGTGAACCGAAGCCCCAGTAAACGGCGGCCGTAACTATAACGGTCCTAAGGTAGCGAAATTCCTTGTCAGGTAAATTCTGACCCGCACGAATGGCGTAACGACTTGGGCGCTGTCTCAACGAGAGATCCGGTGAAATTTTAATACCTGTGAAGATGCAGGTTACCCGCGACAAGACGGAAAGACCCCATGGAGCTTTACTGCAGCTTGATATTGAATTTGGGTACGATCTGTACAGGATAGGTGGGAGCCTTTGAAACGTGAGCGCCAGCTTGCGTGGAGGCAACGTTGGGATACCACCCTGATCGTATCTAGGTTCTAACCTGGTACCGTAATCCGGTGCGGGGACAGTGTCAGGTGGGCAGTTTGACTGGGGCGGTCGCCTCCTAAAGAGTAACGGAGGCGCCCAAAGGTTCCCTCAGAATGGTTGGAAATCATTCGAAGAGTGCAAAGGCATAAGGGAGCTTGACTGCGAGACCTACAAGTCGAGCAGGGACGAAAGTCGGGCTTAGTGATCCGGTGGTACCGCATGGAAGGGCCATCGCTCAACGGATAAAAGCTACCCTGGGGATAACAGGCTTATCTCCCCCAAGAGTCCACATCGACGGGGAGGTTTGGCACCTCGATGTCGGCTCATCGCATCCTGGGGCTGAAGTAGGTCCCAAGGGTTGGGCTGTTCGCCCATTAAAGCGGTACGCGAGCTGGGTTCAGAACGTCGTGAGACAGTTCGGTCCCTATCTGTCGTGGGCGTAGGAAATTTGAGAGGAGCTGTCCTTAGTACGAGAGGACCGGGATGGACGTACCGCTGGTGTACCAGTTGTTCCGCCAGGAGCACCGCTGGGTAGCTATGTACGGACGGGATAAACGCTGAAAGCATCTAAGCGTGAAGCCCCCCTCAAGATGAGATTTCCCAGTATGTAAGACCCCTTGAAGACGACGAGGTAGATAGGCTGGGGGTGGAAGTGCAGCAATGCATGGAGCTGACCAGTACTAATCGGTCGAGGGCTTATCCAATAGCAAGTTGTAATTCGCATGTTTCGTTTCGAATCTAGTTTTCAGAGAACAACAACTCTGAAATGTAAGCTACGCGTTTGGTGGCGATGGCGGAGGGGTTCCACACGTACCCATCCCGAACACGACCGTTAAGCCCTCTAGCGCCGATGGTACTTGGACCGCAGGGTCCTGGGAGAGTAGGACGCCGCCAAGCGAACTCTTTCATCATACATAGAAAACAGGCTCTGCATGTTGATGTTGTACGATGAATTGCATTTGCACTGCAAATGCATATATTCCCTGATAGCTCAGTTGGTAGAGCACTCGACTGTTAATCGAGTTGTCACAGGTTCGAGCCCTGTTCGGGGAGCCATTAGGGCCCGTTGGTCAAGGGGTTAAGACACCTCCCTTTCACGGAGGTAACAGGGGTTCGAATCCCCTACGGGTCATATTATGGAGGCTTAGCTCAGCTGGGAGAGCATCTGCCTTACAAGCAGAGGGTCGGGGGTTCGATCCCCTCAGCCTCCACCATATAAACTTTATAACGACGCGGGGTGGAGCAGCCCGGTAGCTCGTCGGGCTCATAACCCGAAGGCCGCAGGTTCAAATCCTGCCCCCGCAATTATACTTTCCTTTGAGAAAGTGATCTGGAACCGTGGTGTAGTTGGCCTAACATGCCTGCCTGTCACGCAGGAGATCGCGGGTTCGAATCCCGTCGGTTCCGCCATTTTTATATTAATAATACCGTGTGCGGAAGTGGCTCAGCGGTAGAGCATCGCCTTGCCAAGGCGAGGGTCGCGGGTTCGATTCCCGTCTTCCGCTCCAATATTTGCGCCCTTAGCTCAGCTGGATAGAGCGTTTGACTACGAATCAAAAGGCCGGGAGTTCGAATCTCTCAGGGCGCGCCATTATAACTTCAAATTTGCCGGCGTGGCGGAATGGCAGACGCGCTCGACTCAAAATCGAGTGGGAAACCGTGGAGGTTCGAGTCCTCTCGCCGGTATATATAACGGGATGTAGCTCAGCTTGGTAGAGCACCTGGTTTGGGACCAGGGGGTCGCATGTTCAAATCGTGTCATCCCGATCTCTAAAAACACTATCTATAATTAGATAGTGTTTTTTTATATTTATCTATATAAGATTCTATAAATGCAGGTTCGATATTAACTATGACAAATTCTCTAAGCTAACACATGCGTGTTCCTTCTTCAGACAACAAGTTAATTGTGCATAAAGCCTCAATCTTTAGGTCACAATAGGTTTAAAAAGTGATAGAAGGGGTTCATGTGAACACGTTTAACTTCAGAAAACAATTCAAGAGACGCTGGAGACGGTGGAAACGAACAGTATGGATGACGGCGGCTCTGCTTGCAGTTACGATATTGGCTTACAGCGGGTTGTCTATCTCATCGGCGATAGAGCGTTTGCTGACAACTAATTTTAGTGAGGCAACCAGTGTGATGGGGCCTGTTACGCAGGAAACAAGATCTGAACAGGAGATTCAGGCGTTAGTAGAGCAACTTGATTCTGATCCGGATCATTTAACAAGTGTGGTTTTGGAAACACAGTACATCTGCGGAGTGGAGACAGAGCAGTTAGGCAAGATGGCTAGACCGCAGTTGAAGATGTTACTAGCTCAACATCCGGAATGGGATGCTACCGTTGGAACATCAGATGAGTTGCATCTGAAGCAACGTGTAGATGACCTTTCACCGCTTTGTAAACAGCAGGCTTATATCAGCATAGATGCTGTAGGGAACCTTAATTTGTACGAGGGTAAGCCTGCAGAAGAGAAGGTTATTCGTACGTTCTTTCAATTGGATGTTGGGACGTTGGAAAGTTCTTTGCCTGAAGGGGTGCTCGAGCAATTGCAGCAGGGTATTCGGATTCAGGACAAGGATGAATATGATAGCGTAATCTCTACGTTCAGTGACTATGCCGTGGATGAAGACCATCATTTAATCCGTAATGGCGGGTAATCCAAACGTCTTCACCTACGGTATTAAAATTGTGAAGTACTGAAACGATGCTGGCAATAGCAATAACATTGGTGGTTTACGTAACCAAGCGATTGAATCTAAAATACGTGGAATGTGGTGAAGGACATCGAAGAGATGTCCTTTTTGTCGTTTGAACTGAAATACATGAAAATACGAATAAACATGTAAAAAATCCGCGAATAAAGACGAGTAATCAGTTAGACAAAGTTTTTCCTGCCGCAGGGTCTATCTTTTGTTATAATGAAATGAACGATACATATGTTCGCTTTTGTGAGGGAGAGATGGTTTTGCGTTTTTTGGGAATTGACCCGGGGATTGCGATTGTTGGTTTTGGTTTTGTGGATAAAATCGGCAGTAAGGTGGTACCCGTACAATATGGATGTATTCAGACGGAAGCTCATACCCCTGAAGAGGAACGGTTGCTTCACGTATATGAAGGTATGGTGCAATTGATTGATAAATACAAACCGGACGCAGTAGCGTTGGAGAAACTTTTTTTCAATCGGAACGTTACAACAGCGATGTCTGTCAGTCAGGCGAGAGGCGTCATGGTACTCGCTGCGGCACAGAAGGGTTTGCCTATTGCAGAATATACGCCAATGCAGATCAAGCAGGCTGTTGTGGGGTACGGTAAAGCGGAGAAGAAGCAAGTACAGGAGATGGTCAAAATGTTCTTGCGTCTTCAGGTCGTTCCTAAGCCGGATGACGTAGCGGATGCATTGGCTGTAGCGGTGTGCCACGCACACTCTTATACATTAAATTCCAAGTTGAATGAGGTATTGCGAAAATGATTGATTTTCTAAGAGGACAGTTCATTCATGTAGAGAATGATTATATTGTGCTGGATGTTCATGGTGTAGGGTATCGCGTATTCTGTCCAAATCCATTTGCGTTTGCGAAGCAAGAAGGCGAAATTACCGTGTACACTCACCATCATGTGCGTGAGGATGCGATGTTGCTGTTTGGATTTGTTACACGGGATGAGCAGCGTTTGTTCCGTAAACTGATTGAAGTATCCGGTATTGGGCCAAAAGTAGCTCTGGGCATACTCGCTGGAGGTACACCAGAACATGTGGTTACGGCGATTTATCAGGAGAATCTTACGTTCTTGACCAAATTGCCAGGCATCGGCAAGAAGACTGCACAACGCATGATTCTGGATCTCAAGGATAAGCTGGATAGTTTTGGCGCGGCAGCGTATGCAACAGGGTTGTTCGCTCCTCCATCGGAAGAGTCGGGAAGTGGTTCAGCCTGGGATGAGGCACGTGAAGGTCTCAAGGCACTTGGGTATACTGACAGTGAGCTTGATAAAGTATGGCTCAAATTGAAAAAGGATGTTACTACAGCAGATTCCGTTGATGTGTTGATGAAAAAGGCGCTGCAAATGCTGTTTACGGGATAATACAAATTGCATATTATAATATAGCTGTAGCCTGCAAAAAAAGGTAGGGATGAACATGGATGACCGGATTATTTCCGCGAACCTGATGATGGAGGACCAAAATGTTGAGTTGAGTCTTCGTCCCCGGTATCTGAATGAGTATATCGGGCAGAATCAGGTGAAGGAAAATTTAAAGATATATATTGAAGCTGCCAAATTTCGTAATGAGGCATTGGATCACGTTTTGTTATATGGCCCACCTGGGCTTGGTAAAACAACACTTGCCAACATTATTGCCAACGAATTGGGCGTTAATTTACGAACTACGTCAGGCCCGGCCATTGAACGCCCGGGTGATCTTGCAGCATTGTTAACCAATCTGCAGGAAGGTGATGTCCTGTTTATTGATGAGATTCATCGTTTGCATCGTACGGTTGAAGAAGTCATGTACCCCGCTATGGAAGATTCGGCATTGGATATTATGATTGGTAAAGGTCCAAGTGCACGTTCCGTTCGGCTGGATCTGCCACCATTCACTCTGATTGGGGCTACAACGCGTGCTGGCTTGCTGTCTGCTCCACTTCGAGACCGATTTGGTGTTATCAGTCGATTGGAATTCTACACGGTTGATGAGCTGGCTTATATCGTTTCACGCTCTACCGAAATTTTGGGTGTGGAGATTGTGGGAGATGCTGCGCAAGAGATTGCATTGCGCTCACGTGGGACACCGAGGATTGCGAACCGTTTGTTAAAACGAGTACGCGACTTTGCACAGGTACGTGGTGATGGGATTATAACGCAGACACTGGCGGAAGAAGCGCTGCAACGTCTCCAGATCGATCCACGTGGCTTGGACGACATTGACCATAAGATGCTTAAATCGATGATCAACAGCTTCCGGGGAGGCCCGGTAGGGCTCGATACCATTGCTGCTACGATTGGTGAAGAAAGTCAGACGATCGAGGATGTTTATGAACCGTATCTGCTTCAGATTGGTATGATTCAGCGTACACCAAGGGGCAGGATCGTAACAGATCTCGCCTATCATCATTTGGGTCTGCCTGTTCCACCAAGAGACGGTAAATAGTCGAACCTGTTGAACATGCTCATTTGGATATTCATCATAAACATTGGAATAATCACGGGTTAACCCGATATAAAGTGAAAGAAATGCATGGGGAGGAGTCTGATTGTGGGAAAAGCAATACGAACGAAGAAGTGGAGTCGTCGATTGAAGGTACTGGCGGCAGCTCTTTTGACAGTGGGTTGTCTGCAAGTGCCTGCATATGCAGCAGGAAATGATGGACAGACGATCCGGGTAGCCATGTTTGCGAATCTGGGCAGTACGTATAAATCAACTACACCACTCATTACGCTTGAATCGACGGGACAATGGAGCATCCAATCGGAGAGTGGCGCAAATGTAAGCCTTCCGGCAGGGCAAGTCCGTTTCAGTGCAGATGGATTCCGAGTGAAAGTGTTGGAAACAGCGGATTTCAAGGCAGCATCTGCAGCAGCAAAATTGTTGCAAGCAACAGCGGATAAACCTTTGCTGTTTACAACGTCTGTGAATGGAAATGCCATTTATCAGCTCTACACAGGCAACTATGCAACGGAGGCACTTGCTGGACAAGCTGTTACACGGGTACAAAAGGTAGCAGCAGCTCAATTGGCTGGTCAAAAGCCAGCTGTAACGGGAAGTAAACGCCTGTCTGCTGGAACCTATGGTTCGATTCAGGAAGCAGAGGCAGCACAAGCCAATCTTTTATCAGCAGGAGTTAGTAGTGTCTATCCAGTCCTTCAACTGAGCGGGGGAAGCCAAGCATACGCGGTATGGGTGGGTGAAGCTTCAACGGATGCGGAATTAACCGCATTGAAGAACAGTGTGGAAACCAAAGCTCTGGGGGTAAGCCTTTCACCTGTCAACAATAGTGCAGGACTCATCATCCGCCAGGACGCAGGATTAAGTACGGATGCACTCAAAACAGCTCCGCATTACACCATTGCAGGTACTGAATCCAAAGCATTGGTACAAGGGAATGGCAATGGTATCAAGGTAGTGGAACGTTCTCAGCGAACATATCGTGGAGATATGGAAATCAGTATCGTAAGTGGTGATCTGGCGTTGGTCAACGTCGTTCCACTGGAGCAATACCTGTACTCTGTCGTAGGGGCAGAGGTGTATTCCTCCTGGCCTGCTGAAGCTCTGAAAGTTCAAGCCGTAGCTGCTCGATCCTACGCGCTTCAACAGGGTGAACGTTTCAAAATTGCGAATGTCGTGGATACAACGCTCAGCCAAGCCTACAACGGGATTGGTTCGGAGAACGATAAAGTAACCAGTGCAGTGGATGCAACTGCTGGAGAAGTGGTCAAGAGCGGTGGGAAAATCATCGAAGCTGTATTCTCCTCTAATGCTGGCGGCCAGACGGCTCATCCTTCTGAGGTATGGAACGGCGGAGCAGGTGTGTTCACCAATGTGGTTAGTTCAGGAGATACATCAGCCCAGGCAGGATTACATACGTGGTACCATGTGCTGCTGAGTTCAGGTGTTAGTGGGTACATTCGTGAGGATAACATCAAAGAATTAACGACCAAGACCAATGCGGGACTGGCAAAAGTAACGGTAACGGCTCAGAACACCAATGTGCGTGCCGTTCCGTTAATTCAATCCACCGTTGAACCTGTAGCCAAAATGAATCCAGGCAACGAAGCTGTTGTACTGGCAAAAGTAGCTCAATCCAACGATTATGCTTGGGTGAGAGGACCTTTCACGTCTGCCCAGTTGGTTAAATCCCTTCAGGGTAAAACAACAGCGTCTGTTCCTGCTTCAATCTCAACCTTGGAAGTGACCAAGCGTGGACCTTCCGGAAGAGCACTTGAAGTCACTGCCAACGGACACGCTATGACGGTGAAATATGCCGATACATACCGCTCTGCACTCGGTGGATTACCGAGCACTCTATTTGATATTGCAGGGACCGGAAGTTATACTGTATTAGGCGCTGACGGCAAAACAGCCAGTAAAACCGGCTCAAATGGTGCCTCTGTATTGTCTTCTTCTGGCGCAGGAACATCATCCGGTAATGCACTTGTGGTTATGAGTGGTGATGGTCAAGCGAGAGCGGTAACGCAGGGTCAGACCTTCATGTTCATCGGTCAGGGCAATGGCCACGGATTGGGCTTGTCCCAATGGGGAGCCAAAGGCATGGCAGATGAAGGGTATGATTACCAGGCAATATTGAAACACTATTATCAAAATGCGACTATTGTTAAGGAATGAAACTAAATGAATGTGAACTTATATGATTTTGAATTACCAGAGCAATTGATAGCACAGACACCGTTGCTTGATCGCACGGCATCCCGTTTGCTCACCTTGAACAAAGATAGTGGTGAGATTAATCATCAAACGTTTCCTGATATTATCGATTTTCTGAATCCCGGTGATACATTGATTCTGAATGATACACGTGTTCTACCAGCCCGTCTGTTCGGTACAAAAGAAGATACCGGAGCAAAAGCGGAAGTGTTATTGCTCAAAAATGTGGAAGGCGACAAGTGGGAAGCACTGGTTAAGCCGGGTAAAAAGCTGAAAGCCGGTTCAGTCATCGTATTCGGTGATGAACTCAAGGCAATCATTGAAGAAGAGGGCGAGATGGGGGCACGTACGCTTACGTTTACGTATGATGGAATCTTCCAAGAGATTTTGGACCGTCTGGGTGAGATGCCGTTGCCACCTTATATCAAGGAGACATTGGATGACCGCGAACGGTATCAGACCGTGTATGCCAAGCATGAAGGATCGGCGGCTGCACCTACAGCGGGACTGCACTTTACGGATGAATTGTTGGATCAGATTCGTGCCAAAGGTGTTAATGTGGCCTTCATCACGCTTCATGTAGGACTGGGAACATTCAGACCAATGTCGGTTGACGTTGTTGAAGATCATGTTATGCATGAGGAGTATTACTCCTTGTCACAAGAAACGGCAGATCTGATTAACCAGACTAAAACGAATGGACACCGTGTTTTTGCGGTTGGGACAACGAGCTGTCGGACTTTGGAAACGGTAGGCAGCAAATTTGAAAATGGAATACTGCAAGCGAGCAGCGGATGGACCAGCATTTTCATCTATCCGGGCTATTCCTTCAAAGTGATCGATGGGATGCTTACGAATTTTCATCTCCCGAAATCCACGTTGGTTATGTTGGTTAGTGCACTAGCAGGCAGGGAACATATTATGCAGGCATATGAGGAAGCCATCCAAGAGAAATACCGGTTCTTCAGCTTCGGCGATGCCATGTTGATATATTAGTATAACGATTAACTTTTAGAGGATGATTAAAACCAATGGCAGCAATTACGTATGAACATATCAAAACTTGCAAACAATCCGGTGCACGTCTGGGACGTGTACATACACCTCACGGTATTATTGAGACACCAACCTTTATGCCAGTAGGTACACAGGCGACTGTCAAAACAATGAGCCCTGAAGAGTTGAAAGAAATGGATGCTCAGATTATTTTGAGTAATACCTATCACCTGTTTCTGAGACCAGGACATGAAATCATCCGTGAAGCTGGCGGGTTGCACAAATTCATGAACTGGGATCGTCCAATTCTGACGGACAGCGGCGGATTCCAAGTGTTTTCTCTCAGCGAGATGCGCAAGATTACGGAAGAAGGCGTTAACTTCCGTTCTCATCTGAATGGAGACAAGAAGTTCCTTTCTCCTGAAGTGGCGATGGAAATCCAGAATGCACTTGGCTCCGATATTATGATGGCGTTTGACGAATGCCCACCGTATCCGGCTGAATATGAATATGTAAAAAAATCACTCGAAAGAACGAGCCGCTGGGCAGAACGTTGTCTCGAAAGTCACGCTCGTCCGCATGACCAAGGTCTGTTTGCCATCGTACAGGGAGGCATGCATGAAGATCTTCGCCGTCAAAGCGCCGCAGATTTGACTTCCATGGATTTCCCGGGGTATGCTATTGGTGGACTGAGTGTTGGAGAACCGAAACATTTGATGTATGGTGTATTGGATTATACGTTACCTTTGTTGCCATCCAATAAACCACGTTATTTGATGGGGGTAGGTTCGCCCGATGCGTTGATTGAGGGATCAATTCGTGGAGTGGACATGTTCGACTGTGTTCTGCCAACTCGGATTGCCCGTAACGGAACAACGATGACCAGCCAAGGACGTCTGGTAGTTCGCAATGCCAAGTTTGCAACTGATTTTGGGCCACTTGACCCTGAATGTGATTGCTACACTTGTCGCAACTATTCCAGAGCTTATCTGCGTCATTTGATCAAAGCAGATGAAACATTTGGCCTGCGTTTGACAACGATCCATAATCTTCATTTCTTGCAGAATCTGATGCGTAATGTACGTAAAGCCATTATGGAAGATCGTTTGCTTGATTTCCGGGATGAATTTTTCGATCAATATGGTCTTCATGACAATGACAAAGGTTTCTGATTGAGTTTTTGAGGAAACCGGCGTAACAAGCAATATCTGTATGTATAGTCGATAAGGGGGAGTTTGAATGTTTCAAGGAATGCCTCTAGCAGGAGCGCAAGGCGGTGGGATCGTATCTTTGATTGTACCTTTAGTACTCATGGTTGCGATTTTCTACTTCTTAATGATTCGTCCACAGAACAAAAAGCAAAAGCAACGGAATTCCATGCTAAGCCAATTGAAAAAAGGCGATAAAATTGTAACGATTGGTGGCCTTCACGGTACGATCGCTGAGATTACGGACGATGTGGTTGTATTGCGTGTAAACGATGTAACTAAGCTTACATTTGACCGTAATGCAATCAGCACGGCTGTAGCTCGTGATACGGCTGTTGAATAGTTACTGTAACATAGAATAACGAGGGTGCGTTTGTGGCGTATTCCCTAGTAGAGAACCGGATCTCCTTGGAGACCCGGTTCTCTTTTTTGATTTATGAGGGAAGGTCGATGTTCTTTACCAGTCAGTTAGGAGCGATGCGTATTAACACCGAACATGCCACCGAGAGCTGAAATGAAGAACGCGCTAAGCAGTTGTAAACTATCCTTCCAATTAAACGAAGCATCCAGCGCGAGAAATCCGATCAACAGCACAAGCAGTCCATATACGATTCCGGTAATCCCTCCGTAGTACCATCCTTTTTCACCAGAACGTTTGCCTGCGACAAAACCACCAACCAATAATGACAAGCCATGAACAACATAGGTATACAATGAGAGGTCCTGTTCCCGCATTCCGCTCATCCAGAGAAACAAGGAGAGAATAAATGCCCCGATAAACATCCATACAAAAGCCTGACAGAGGCCTGACAGAATCGGATTGGACACTCGAAACGAAACCAAGCGGCGGATCAATTGCATGAAGCAACCCCCTTGTACAAGTTATAAGTTAATACAGTGTATGGTCAAGCCTTCGGACTTATGAACTGTTTTCCATTAAATGAACGGATTATTTCTGCATGAGCATGTAAGGTTCAGGTCAAAATAGGGATTGCACTACCCAGCTAACTGTTAAAAACTCAGTTTCGAAGGAGGACCCCTGTTGTGAACTTCCCAGATGTCGGATCACATATCTTTCGAACCATTCTCATGTACTTTCTGGTGTACTGTGCAATGAGGGTTATGGGTAAACGTGAGATTGGTAAGCTATCCATGTTTGATCTTGTTGTCTCCATTATGCTTGCTGAAATGGCTGCTTTTGTCATTGAAGATATTGATAAACCGCTCTCTCACGGGATTGCCCCCATGCTTACCTTGATCATTGTACAGATCGGAATGGCCTTTATAGGCCTTAAAAGTCGGCGTCTTCGCCTGATGATTGATGGGAAACCTACTGTTTTGATCTCCAAAGGCGTTCTTCACCGGGATGAGATGCGGAAGCAACGATATAATCTGGATGATCTATTACAACAACTCCGTGAACAGAATGTAGACAGTATCGGTGAGGTTGATTTCGCTATTTTGGAGACCACAGGCAAGCTGACCGTTTTTCCCAAGGATGAGAATACTTCTAACGGCAGCAGTTCTTCCGGCTCTGATTCAGAAGGGGTTTCTTCCGGTAAATCCAAAACAGAGAAAAATCAGATTGACGGATTTCCAAATATCAAATATGAAGGTCTGCCACTCCCCTTAATTATGGACGGAAAGGTCCAGGATCAGAATCTGGAGATCATCCAGAAAACGAGATTTTGGCTGAAAAATCAAATTCAACAGAACGGAATTATGGATTTCAAAGATGTATTTATATGCTCCATTGACCACAATGGGAAGATATATGTCAGTCCAAAAGATGATAAAAAATGAAAATCATTTGCCTGAGCGGCGCTTGAACCATGAACCAATTAAAGGAGCACGGGACAGATCATGAAAGTCAATCATTTTGGTCCAGCCCATGACGATGAAATACACGATAAGCCCGACAAAAGGAGCGAGAAGCATCCTCACCCAAAAAGGCAATATCATGGCAGTCTCTTCGTATACGAGTAGGGTTGCTGCTCCCATAATAAACATTCCTGCACCCGTCTTGACCCAATCCATCATTTTGAAGCGGAACTGTAGCAGACTGCGTACGCTTTGGGCATGTAACAGGGTAACTACCGTAGAATTCGCACAGATGGCGATGACTGCACCGAAGATGCCATATTCAGGCCGGGAAGCAAGCGTTAAAATCAACGTAATTTTGATAACAGCACCGATAAACGTATTTAGCAATGCTTTACCCGGACGGTCAAGAGCTTGTAATGCAGCTTGAAGAGGAGCTTGAATATAAATGAACAAAGCAAAAGGAGCCATTAGCTTCAGCATGCTTCCGATCGATGCATCATTATACAGAACAAGACACATCGGTTCGGCAAGCACATACATAAACACGGAAAACGGAGCACCTGTCACAAGTGCCAAGCGTAATGCCTGATGCATTCTTTTGTGAATCAGTGCGCGATCTCCCTGAGCAGAAGCTTCGGACAGTGAAGGCACAAGTGATGTCGCGAGCGATGAGGTTAGTGCCCCCGGCAGCAGCAGCAAAGGAATAATCATACCTTGTAATGCACCATATTGTGCTGTAGCGAGCCCTTTGGATATGCCTGCCAGAGCCAGACTCTGGGCAGTAACGATGGTTTCGGCCAAATAGGATAAGGAGCCAACCAATCGGCCTGCTGTAACAGGAATAGAGATTGCAAGCAAACGCCGGATTAATCCGGGCTGTGGAGTACCCGCCTCTTTCAGAACTGAAGGTATTGGGTTTAAAGGTATGGCTGAAGGTTTGGTTGTGAGATTGGACATGTTCTGTTGCATAGCGAGCGGTAACTCTTTCTTCTGCCTGTTATACTTCCACAAGAGTACAAGCATACCGCCGAATTCTCCAACGAGCGCTCCCAGCATGGCACCAGCAGCAGCTTGGGCAATACCGTGGGGGAGGAGAAGCCAGGCAAACCAAATGACACAGACGATACGAATGATGGTTTCAACAATGGATGAAATGGCAGTAGGCATCATGTTTTGCTTACCTTGGAAATACCCTCTGTAGACAGCAGATACGGCGATAATGGCAATCATGGGGCTCATACTAACGAACGTATGGTATACCCGCTCATCTGTGAGCACGTACTTGGTAACCCAGGGTGCAAATAGGATGCATAAAAACATGAATACTACACCCAAGGTCAACGTAAAGCTTAAGCTTACTTGCAGGATTCGCTGGGGGGAATAACGATTGGCACCGGTATCAGCTTCGGCTACGAGCTTGGCTACGGCGAGCGGAATACCACCCGTAATTAATGTCACCAGTACGATAAAAAAGGGATAGCTCAATTGGTAGATGCCAACACCTTCTGCACCAATGACTCGTGGCAGCGCAATGCGCGGGATGAAACCAAGTATTCGATTAATTATGCCTGCCGCGAGCAGGATCATGGCCCCCTGAATAAATGTCTGTTTCTTCAAGACTACCCCTCTTTCCCGGTTGAAAGTACAGGCTATCAACATAAACGGGACAAAGCCGTTGTTCTTCATCCTATGCCAGTCCTTTATCTTCTCATGACAACTTGGACACGATTAACAAAAAGAACCATATTCAGCAAGAAGGAATATGATCAGGCGAAGTCGAATCATGTAATATTGATGCCGCATAAAGGCTTGGATGTACGAAGGGAGGCTCCCCGTTGGAAGAAATGAATGATGTGGAGTTGGAACAGTCAATAGAGATGCTCTGCCGTAGCAAAGCGGAAGAATTAAGGCTTGTCGGTTACGAATATGTCACCAGCAAAGATGTCTGGAATTGCGTCAGTCATAAATATGAAAAACAGGGCATTCCACCGCTTCACCAGCTGGTGAACGACATTTTGTCACTGAAAGCAACAAGCTTTATGAACTTTATGACCGTGTCTGCATACCGGGGGTCCTCTTTCTAGACGAAAGGGATCTTTTTTGTTGAAAATTGACTGCTTTTTACGGCATCGCTATAATAGGAATATTGAGAACGAAAGGGGATCTAGGAACGGCATGAAAAGAATTATCAGTTTCATTCTGGTCGTGCTTGTCACCACAGGGGTAATGGTGGGAACAAGCCCGGAACTGCTCAAAAATATACGCTTGGGCCTTGATTTAAAGGGAGGCTACGAGATCTTATATGAAGCAGAGCCGCTCGAAGCAGGTCAACAAGTCACCAAAGCATCTTTGGTGCAAACGGCCAAAAGTCTTGAAAGCCGCGCCAATGCGCTCGGAACAAGCGAACCGGAGGTAACCACTGAAGGAAGCAACCGGATTCGATTGAAGTTGGCAGGGGTTACGGATGAGGCTGAAGTTAGAGCCAAAATGAAAGAACCGGCTGTTTTGACCTTCCGTAGTAAAGCTGAGAACGACAAGGAAGGCGAATACACCAAAATTGAGCTTCGCGGAAATGAATTTGTTGAGAATGCAGCCAAAGTTGTGTTCACTCAATTGAATGAGCCGATGATTGACATTCAAGTGAAAGACAAAGCCAAATTTTCCGAGATTACCAAACGTTTGATCGGACAACCTCTCGCGATTTATTTGGACGATGAGCTGTTATCTGCTCCAACCGTTAGACAACAGTTGACAGATGGTTCCGCTCAGATTTCGGGTGCTTACACACGTGACGAAGCAAACCAGCTTCGTGACACCATTAACCTGGGTGCATTGCCACTAAAACTTACAGAGAAGTATTCACAAAGTGTTGGTGCAACACTTGGTAAGCTTTCTTTGGATCAGACCATTAAAGCGGGATTGATTGGTTCCGTTATTATTCTAGTGTTCATGATTGGGCTTTATCGCATTCCTGGTATTATTGCGAGTTTTGCCTTGATCACACATACGTGGCTGGTACTTGCAATCTTCTATATGGGAGAATTCGTACTTACCCTTCCAGGTATTGCGGCGTTTATCCTGGGTATAGGGATGGCGGTCGATGCCAATATCATCACGTACGAACGGATTAAGGAAGAGATGCGAAGTGGTAAGTCGATTTTGTCATCGGTTAAAGCGGGGAGCAAACATTCCTTCCGTACAATCATTGACTCCAATGTCACTACCATTATTGCGGCCGCTGTTATGTTCTTCCTGGGTACAGGTGCGGTTAAAGGTTTTGCACTCGTGCTGATCTTTGATATTGTCACCAGTATCATCACGAATATTTTCTTCTCCCGCTTCCTGTTGACCCTGCTCGTACGGGCTAACGTGTTGAAGAAGCCTAAGTACTTCGGAGTGAAGGAGAGTGAAATTCGTGCGCTTTAATTGGAATTATGATTATGTTAAAGGTAGTAAGATTGCCTATATCTTCTCGATTATTCTGACGATTACGGGGATCATCAGCATTCTGGCTTTGGGTTTGAATTATGCCGTTGATTTCCGTGCTGGATCGAATGTGGATATCTCGGTATCCAAAGCAATCACAGCGGAGCAGATTAAACCTATCGTTAAGGACATCGGTGTTGATGAGGGTGATGTTACCATTACACCGGGGGCTGACCGTGTAAATGTTCGTTTCTCCAATGAACTGGATGAGACCCAAGAGAGCAAATTTAAACAGGAATTTAGCAAACTGGATGCATCGGCTTCCTATGAAGTAAATACCGTTGATCCAGAGATGGCCAAAGAATTGGAGCGCAACGCGATCTACGCGGTACTCATTGCAAGTATCGGGATCATGATCTATGTTGCGATCCGGTTTGAGTGGCGCTTTGGTTTGGCTGCGGTTATCGCACTCTTCCATGACGCATTTGTCGTAATAAGTGTGTTCTCCATCTTCCGTTTGGAAGTCGATCTGACCTTTATTACTGCAGTATTGACTATTGTCGGGTTCTCGATCAACGATACGATCGTTATCTTTGACCGGATTCGTGAGAATCTGCGTTTTGCCAAAAAGACAACCAAAGCCGACTTGCGTGAGGTAGTCAATCGCAGTTTGGCTCAAACGATGACACGTTCCCTGAATACAACATTCACCGTGTTTGCAGCTTCAATCTGTTTGTTCATATTTGGTGGAGAATCCATTCGCATGTTCTCGCTTGCGATGGTTATCGGAACACTGTTTGGTGCATATTCTTCAATCTATATCGCCGCTCCACTATGGCTGATGCTCAAAGGTAAACAAGTGGATAAGCCAAAAACAGTAGCTAAAGAATCTAACTAAACATCTTATTGTGAAGCCGCGTCTGCCAGGCGCGGTTTTGCAACTTTATGTACAGAATTAAGGGGGAATATTCATGACCAGAGAACATATCCCATCTGTTCAGGCTGCCACATGGAGCGGTATTGCCGGTAATATGGGACTTGCGGTGATCAAAGCGGGAGTCGGTTATATGGCAAACAGCAAATCATTGCTCGCTGACGGCTTGTATTCTGCTACTGAAGCTGGTTCTGCCCTGGCTGGTCTCTTTCCCTCCAAGTCTGTACGCGATAAGAGCAAGGCTCGCAGGGGACGGTATAAAGAACATTCAAGTGTTGCTAGACCCGGAATCTCAGTATTGTTATCTGTGCTGATTCTAATGGGTGGATTACAGCTTGCGATCTCCGCATTGGGTAGTCTCTCCGGAAGTGAACCGGAAGCACCCGGCAAGTCGGTACTTTTGGTGGCTGTTGCAGCTTTGGCTGTGAAAGAAGCGATTTTTCAATTTCAGTACAGATATTTCCGTAAACGAAACCAGTCTCAGGCGCTGGCCTATGCACAGCAACATCGCCGTGCACTCTATTGTTCGCTCACCGTGTTAATCGGCATTATAGGATCGATGGCTGGTGAAGAGACGGGTTTGAGCATGCTGCTCTACCTGGACCCCACGGCTGCGTTGATTGCTTCCTGTTTTGTGCTTCACAAGGGTTACCGAATGATTGTGGACACAGTCTATGGTTCACTCGTTCAGGAGCTGGAGCAGGAAGAAGCGTCCGATTTTAAAGAGACCGTACAGCGGGTATATGGCATCATTACCATTGAGCATTTGGTTGCACGTGAACAGGAACATGACGTTACGATTGAGCTGGTCATTAGTGTGAATCCGAGGATCTCGATACTGGAAGCACAGGAGATTGCAAATCGTGCCAAGACATTACTGCTCACCCGTTTCAGTCATGTGAAAGAAGTACAGATTCAAGCGATACCTTATGATCCAGGTTATCCCTATAAATCCAATCATGAACTGCCCGATCACGAAGCGACATTAATTCAGTAGTGAAGCGTGGGTCCAGTAGATCAGGAAAGGAGCGTTATCATTGCTTTATTCGCAATACCGGTGGAATACACCGAATATCGATTTGGAGGCGGCTGCGGGACTCTCGCAGGCGCTTTCCGTTTCACCCCTTGTTGGACGTTTGCTTGTGAGTCGAGGAGTGCACAATGAGAAGGAGGCCGAACGTTTTTTGCATCCTGACCTGAATCAGATGCATGATCCCTATCTGCTCCTCGGCATGAATGAAGCTGTGCCACGTATCAAGCTGGCATTGGAGCGGGAAGAACATATTTTGATCTACGGGGATTATGACGCTGATGGCGTATCCAGCACATCGCTCATGATCCATTTGATGCGTCATCTTGGGGCTTCGTACGATATATATATCCCTCATCGCTCGAATGAAGGGTATGGATTGCACAACCATGCGTTGGATTGGGCGCATCAGCAAGGCGTTTCATTGATTATTACCGTGGACACCGGAATCAGTGCTGTTGAACAGATTGCCTATGCGGCCACGCTGGGCATCGAAGTCATTGTGACAGATCACCATGAGCCGCCTGAAATTTTGCCCGAAGCCTTTACACTTATTAATCCAAAACTTCCGGGATGCCCGTATCCTTTTAAAGGTTTGGCAGGAGCGGGAGTAGCCTTGAAGCTCGCTCAGGCATTAATCGGGGAAGTGCCCGGTGAATGGATGGAGATTGCGGCCATCGGCACCGTTGCCGATCTGATGCCTTTGGAAGGGGAGAACCGGGTTATTGTCAGTTATGGAATAGAATCGATGCGTGGTTCACGTCTTCCTGGTGTAAGTGCATTGCTGGAAATCAGTGGTGTGGATCAGAGTCAGGTGACTTCCATTAATATTGCCTTTGCCATGGCACCTCGTATTAATGCCAGTGGACGTTTGGATCATGCCGGGAGAGCGGTATCGCTTCTCACCACCGAGAATCTGGATGAAGCTCATACGCTTGCGGGCCAGCTTGATCTATTGAATCGGGAGCGGCAGCAAGTCGTAGAGGGCATATTACAAGAAGCAACTGCACAGTTGGAACAAAAGATACAGCTTCGTTCAGGATCCGTTCCAGATGTAATCGTATTGGCTGGTGAGGGCTGGAACGTTGGAGTGGTTGGTATTGTGGCTTCCAAATTGCTGGAGCGTTATTACCGACCTACACTTATCCTTGGGATCGATCCAGAGAGCGGTGTCTGCAAGGGCTCTGCGCGCTCCATTGAGGGCTTGGATATCTATCAGGCACTCACAGTCAATAAACACACTATGGACCATTACGGGGGACACCCTGCAGCAGCAGGTATGACCTTGCATCGGGATCAGCTGGAGGAACTTGAGGCTGGTTTGAATGAGTTTGCTGCATCTGTATTAACTGAAGAGGACTTTGTACCTCAACGTCTTGCGGATGATGAATGCAGAATCAGTGATGTTCCGCTGAAAGTGATCCAGGAGATCGACAGATTGCAGCCTTTTGGAATGAGCAATCCTTCGCCACGGTTTGTATTGAGAAGTGTAACTGTGAAGGAAACCAGAACAATGGGACGAGAGAAACGCCATCTGAAACTGGTTCTGGAACAGGATGGTCAGCAACTGGAAACCGTCGCTTTTGGCAAGGGAGCGTTAGCAGATTTTCTTCTCCCAGGTTCCGTTATTGATGTGATGGGAGAACTGTCCATCAATGAATGGAATGGGATGAGAAAACCTCAATTGATGCTTCAGGACATTCATGTTCCTCAGGTCCAAGTGTTTGATTTGCGCGGTAATGCCGAGCCATTAAATGCGATGAAACATTTCTTGAGCTCACTTGAGGTGCATCTGCGATATAAATCTGGTTCTGTTGGTGCTATTGTTCGGAAAGAAACAGATGTTTCCGAGGGAAATTCATTGTATGAACCTTGCCTTTGGGTATATGATAGAAAGGTCGGGTTATTTCCGTGTAATGCTGCTGCACAGCATTATGGACAGGAACAAGTCCGGACGTTATTTGTGTTTGATACGCCGGAAACCCCGGAACAACTTAATGCCATGCTGGCTTTGTTCAGTGGAGCTGAGAATATCATCCTTCTGCACGGATCAGGCAACCGCCGAGATCGCCTTCAGATGCCTTCCAGAGAACTCTTTAAGCGTATTTATATGCAGGTGTTGAAATGGAAAGCTGAACCCGTGGAGGAACAAGAGATTACTCCTGTGCTCAGTCGTCAGTGTGGTTGTTCGCCGCGCATGATTACGATGATGTTGGATGTATTCGAAGAGTTATCCTTCATTACCCGTGATAACGGCAAAATTGCGTTTGTGGATAACCCGCCTAAGCGTGAACTAACCGCTTCACGTCACTATCAGGCGCTCGAAAATATGGCCGAGATAGAACAGGTGATGCTGGATGCAGCCACACCGCAACTGACACAATGGATGATATCCCGGATGAAGGGCGTATCTTAGATGGAAGTTTGTGTATTTATTTTAGGAGGAGATTATTTTGGATTTTAAAGATTATATTCGTGTCATTCCTGACTTTCCACAACCGGGAATCAGCTTTAAGGACATTACAACATTGTTGAAGGATGGAGAAATGTACCGCAATGCGATCAATGAACTGAAAGTGATGGTTTCTGATCTCAAAATTGACGTTATTGCTGGACCTGAAGCACGTGGTTTCGTTGTGGGCGCCCCTCTGGCATACGCTCTTGGTGTCGGTTTTGCTCCGATTCGCAAAAGTGGAAAACTGCCTGGAGAGACGATTGAAGTTGGTTATGATCTCGAGTATGGCAAGGATACACTCGCGATGCACACAGATGCGATTGAAAAAGGTCAAAATGTCCTGATCGCTGATGATCTGCTCGCAACGGGTGGAACGATTGCAACTTCCATCAACTTGATTGAACAATTGGGGGGTAAAGTTGTCGGAGCTGCCTTCCTGATTGAGCTGTCTGATCTGAATGGTCGTGCTAAATTGCCAGAAATCGATGTATTCACATTGATGAATTATTAAGCTGAAAGCTCCACATGTACCGCTGTGACGAAACATGAATTGTTTTTTCCGTTTCCCGGGAAATAATATACAGCATTAATGATTATCAAAAAGCCTGTTCTTCCAACTGTAAGGTTAGGGAGAACAGGCTTTTTGATGTGTATACGATGGAAATTAATCGGGCGTTTTTTCAGTGATAGGCTGTTTACGCGAATCGTCATTCAACCAACCTAGCACTTCAAACAGTTTGAACAACAAGCTCATCAGGATTCCGACGATGGTTGCCAATGCCATCCCTTTCAGATGAACGCCATAGAAGGTAACTTCTGTACCACTCAGTCCAATGACCAATACAAGTGTAGTAAGCAGCAGATTGGTCGGTTTGGCAAAATCGACTTTCTGTTCAACCAGAATACGCAGACCAGATGCTGCAATAACCCCGAACAGAAGCAGGGATACGCCACCCATAACTGGCACAGGAATATTGGCTACAAGCGCCGAGAATGTTCCTGAGAAGGAGAGTACGATTGCAATGACTGCTGCGCCACCAATGACATATGTGGAGTATACGCGAGTCAGGGCCATTACACCGATGTTCTCACCATAGGTTGTATTGGGAGTTGATCCCACAAAACCGGACAGAATGGTGGAGACCCCATTACCAAGCAGGGAACGATGAAGCCCAGGGTCTTTCGAAAGATCTTTGCCTACAATGCTGCTCGTTACAAGCAAATGTCCAATATGTTCAACGATAACCACAAGCGCTACAGGTAAAATGGTGAAAATAACGGACCAGTCAAATGTAGGCGTTGTTACGGTTGGTAGTGAGATGAAATCAGCATTTCCAATAGCCTGTTTATCAACCAGACCCATAGAATAGCCGAGGATATAACCGACTACAATACCGATTAGAATATGAATGATTTTGGGGAATCCACGGAACGTTACGGCCCCAATGACAGTGATACCAAGCGTGGCCATGGATAAAATAATGGGTTTGGCCTGCGGCACCCAGTTCGGGTTGGCAACAGGATCAGAGTTAATCAGACCTGCCATACCGGCAGCCACGGGTACAAGCTCCAGTCCGATCAGAGCAACGATGGCGCCCATAACCGCTGGTGGGAAGACTACGTTAATCCATCCGGTACCCGCAAATTTAATAATGAGGGCCACGAAACAGAAAACAAGTCCTGTTATGATAAAAGCTCCAAGTGCCATGGAGTAGCCATTCTCAGGATGTTGTTTTAATACCATTGTGACAGGAGCAATAAAGGCAAAACTGGACCCGAGATATGCAGGAATCTTTCCTTTACACATCAGTATGTACAACAGTGTTCCAATTCCGTTCATCAGCAGGATCATACTTGGATCAACACCAAACAGGTTTGGTACAAGCACCGTGCTGCCAAACATGGCGAACAAATGCTGAAGGCTAAGCAGTGAACCTGAGCCAAGTGGCATCTTTTGATTAACCTGAATTTCGCGTTGCAATGAATTTCATCTCCTTTTCCGAAACACAAACTTTCAATAGATTACAGAGTTTCTCTTAATTAATCAATAACATTTTTGACGTAACAGAGCGATAGAATTAATATTTTCATGAATTTTCCTTCTATTTCAGCAAATAACGGCAATAATACATAAGAAATAAGAAATACATCCAATCCCCTGTGAGTCATAGGGAAACGAGATAGAAGTAATTCAGATCACCAATATAAAAATTGGATAAGCGCTCTTATTCGTCAGCAGTTGACGGGAAACGGGCGAAGCGTCATAATTATAGGAAATTACTTTTACGGGGAACCTGTGTTGCAGCACTGTCACGGGTTCCATTTGGTATAGAAAGGACACGGAACAGATCAGAATGGGCATAGAGCAATTACTCGAGAAGGCCGGGGCATATATCAAAGAACCCGATTTGGTGCGCATACGAGAAGCTTACGAATTTGCTGATCAGGCCCACCATGGACAGACGCGAAAATCGGGAGAACCGTATATTCTGCATCCGCTTGCGGTTGCCGACATTGTTGTGAACATGCAGATGGACACCATCTCCATAATAGCAGCGCTTCTTCATGATGTAGTAGAGGATACTACGGTCTCACTTGAAGAGATCCGCAATCATTTCGGCAATACGTGTGCCATGCTTGTTGACGGCTTGACGAAGCTGGAACGTATTCAGTTTCGCTCCAAGGAAGAACAGCAGAACGAGAACTACCGCAAAATGTTCATCGCCATGGCGCAGGACATCCGTGTCATCGTGATTAAATTGGCTGACCGTCTGCATAATATGCGGACACTCAAGTTTCAGTCGGAAGAAAGCCAGCGCCGGATTTCATATGAGACGCTGGAAATTTTCTGTCCGATTGCAAACCGTTTGGGTATCTCTGCAATCAAATGGGAAATGGAGGACATCGCCCTCCGTTATTTGAATCCGCAACAGTATTACCGAATTGCTAACCTAATGCACAAAAAACGTGCGGAACGGGAGCAATATATTGATACGGTTATGGATGGAATTACGAACAAGCTCGATGAGATGGGAATTCAGGCAGACCTCTCGGGCCGCCCGAAACATATCTACAGCGTGTTCAAGAAAATGACCACCAAAAACAAGCAGTTTAACGAAATTTATGATCTGCTTGCCATTCGTATTATTGTGGATAATATCAAGGATTGTTATGCTACCTTGGGAATTATACACACGCTATGGAAACCGATGCCTGGACGCTTCAAAGACTACATTGCGATGCCAAAGGCGAATATGTATCAATCGCTGCATACAACGGTAGTTGGTCCCAATGGCGAACCAACGGAAGTACAGATCCGGACATGGGATATGCACCGGACTGCTGAATTTGGTATTGCTGCCCACTGGGCCTACAAAGAAGGCGCTGCGAACGGAAATCATTTTGAAGACAAGATTACGTTCTTCCGTGAAATACTTGAACTTCAAAACGAAGCACAGGATGCATCAGAATTCGTAGAGTCACTCAAAATGGATTTCTTCTCGGATCTGGTATTTGTATTTACGCCAAAAGGAGAAGTCATCGAATTGCCGATCGGCTCTGTTCCTTTGGATTTTGCTTATCGAATCCATACGGAGGTGGGTAATCGGACCATTGGTGCCAAAGTAAACGGTCGGATTGTTCCGCTCGATTATCATCTGAAGACAGGTGATATAATCGAAATTTTGACGTCCAAACATTCTTACGGACCGAGCCAGGACTGGATGAAAATTGCGAAATCTTCTCATGCACGAGCGAAGATCAAGCAATGGTTCAAGAAGGAACGCCGTGAAGAAAACGTTGAAAAAGGTCGGGAGAGCTGTGAGCGCGAACTGAAGCGTATGGGGCTTGACCCTTCTGCGTGGATGACGGATGACAAGTTGATGGAAGCTGCCAAAAAATATGCGTTTAACGATATTGATGACATGCTTGCGGCTGTTGGATTCGGTGGGATTACTGCTGCACAGATTGTAACCAAAGCAACCGAAAAACTGCGTAAAGAGCAGGAAGAGTCCAGTTTGCTGGAATTAAATTCCGAGATGCGCGAGCTGAAACCTGCGCCTGAGCGCAGAAATCGTCCAACCAACGGTATTCGTGTTAAAGGCATCGATAATCTGCTTGTTCGATTCGCACGTTGCTGTAATCCTGTACCTGGGGATGACATTATCGGATACGTTACACGTGGACGCGGCGTTTCCGTACACCGTAGTGACTGTCCGAATATCCCGACAAGTGCAGACGGTGAGGAAGCAGCACGTGTTATTGAGGTCGAGTGGGAAGAGAATATCGAAGCAAGTTACAGTGTGGATATTGAGATTACAGGCCATGATCGGAATGGCTTGCTCAACGAGGTACTTCAGGCTGTATCTGAAAGTAAAACCAATATATCTGCCGTTACAGGACGGACAGATAAAAATAAATTAGCATTGGTGCACGTCACAATTCTGATTCGTAATACGGATCATCTGCAATCCGTTGTAGAACGGATCAAACGTGTGAAAGATGTCTATTCGGTGCATCGGATTATGCAGTAAGGAGCCTGTAAGATGAGGGTGCTTGTACAACGTTGTAAAGAGGCTCAGGTGACTGTGGGAGACGAGCTGACAGGTAAGATCGAATCCGGATTAATGCTACTCGTGGGCATTACCCATGAGGATACCGCGAAGGATGCCCAGTATCTGGCTGACAAAGTTAGTGGGTTGCGGATATTTGAGGATGATCAGGAGAAGATGAATCTCAGTCTGCTTGATGTAGGCAGTGCTGTATTGTCTGTTTCCCAGTTCACCCTATACGGAGATTGTCGCAAAGGAAAGCGTCCGAGCTTTGCGGCTGCGGCCCGACCTGAAGCGGCAGAACTGTTATATGAAACGTTTAATCAACTGCTACGGGATAAAGGTATCCAGGTTGAAACCGGGCGTTTCGGAGCGATGATGGATGTAACATTTACCAACTGGGGACCCGTGACTTTGATGCTTGAAAGTCCGGTTCGTCAGGAACCACGTGCATAATTCCATGGGGTTCAGGCCATAATAAGGGATAATTCGTTGATGACCATTTCATGATCAAAGGAGTATCCATCCAATTATGCGCCAATCTGCGAAAGAAACACGTACCAGTTCAGAACCTTTGTTACTCCCTGGCAACCTGTATGAATCATTGCACCTTGCCCGTTCGGCTGCTGAGTATGTTGCAACGATCTGGGCACTTCAGGATTCGGACAAAGGGAAGCAGAGTCATCTTCCGCGATCTTGAATGTCTACACAGGGATATAAACATCCGATATTTGGATTATACAGATTTTGAAAAAGTCCTGATTCCTTCCCGAATCAGGACTTTTTGTCGTGAGTTGATCTTTTTAACTATTCGTTTGAAGACTTCGTTACAAAATGAAATTACATTGAATTGTTATAAATTGCTCTGGTGAGGGTAATAACAAAACGAGGCACAACGAAGTGCCAATGTACTGCAAGACCCGATTTTATAAAGAAAGTTCGAACACGGAAAGGAGAACATACGTTATGAGTAAAGTTGCTTTTTTATTGGCGAATGACTTTGAAGATTCGGAGATGCAGGTCCCGTATGACGAAGTAAAAAAAGCTGGACATGAAGTGGAGATTATCGGATTAAAAGCCGGTGAGACCCTTAAAGGTAAAGGAGGAAAGGCCTCCTATACCACAGATAAGGCGATTGGTGATGCTTCCGCTTCAGATTATGATGCAGTCGTGATTCCTGGTGGATCATCCCCTGAGAATTTGCGAAGTGATGCGCATATCTTGAAGTTTGTCACCGAGATCAACAGTGCGAAGAAACCAATTGCTGCGATCTGTCATGGTCCGCAAATTTTGGCTAGTGCCGGTCTGTTGAAAGGCCGTACCATTACATCCTATCCACCACTTAAGGATGATATGGTAAACGCAGGAGCAGAGTTCAAGGATCATGAGGCCGTTGTGGATGGAAACTATATTACATCCCGAACACCTGAAGATGAGCCAGCGTTTGTACGTGAACTGCTAAAAGTTATATAACTTCAGCTAGTGCAACTGACATATATTGATGTATCTTAACTACGTTACATCGTGGGGTTACGAAACTTCACGTTGCATTTCATTCCGAAAAAGGAGGGTTTGACATGACAAAACATATTCAGGCGTATTTTCGAACCGAGGACGAGGCAGAGGGAGCAAGAACTTCACTTCAGACTTTCCGTACAGAGCATTTGGAAGTAGGTCAACTGGACAGTGCGGTAGGTAGAGACACGCGTGTTATGGTGCCACTGGTGCCTTATAATACAGCAGGTGGCGTAGGCACCAACGGAGCAATGGGTGTAGGTGCAGCCCCTGGTGTTCCAGCTAGCGAAAATGTGATCCCTGTAGTAGCCAATGTGGACCGTGATGCAGAACGGGATACTCGTGACAGAGTGAATGAGGATGGAGACCTGCTGAATGCTGCAGATGTGTCTTCGGCCGATTATGATGATCTGCATTATGTTCTGTCTGCCAAAGTAAGGGATGAGGATTATGACGAGATTGTTCATAAGCTTCGTTCCAATCATGCCTATGTGGAAGATTTGAATTAACGTGTAGATACTTCTTGGCCCTTGCACTGCTCGACCACACAGTCGAGTGATGTGCAAGGGCTTTTTGATCATGAGGATATTAAAAAACTAATTTATAAAGCGCTATCATTTTTGTAATATTACTGTAATATTAGATACATAAGCCTTTAACATAGTGGGCTTATAATAACACACATGACCCCCTTTTTTTATATATCCTTTGAGCCTGCACACCGTGTGCAGGCTATTTTTTTTGAGCTGAGAATATGTATGTTTTGGGCAGAGCTTACCCCTTTATTCAATTTTTGCTAGAATAGAGAGATGGGTTTATATATTCTACAGCGAATTGTTTTCATAGTTGGGCTACATTGGACGGTAAATCTAGCTCCAGCGATTGGGTTCAGACGAATCCAATCCTATGACAGAGAGTATGAGGAACTCATCGCCAGAGTGATCCGTCATATTCCAGATGAACATATACTCGCTGAAACGGCCCCACCTTTTTTATATAAGTACGGGGCAACCGTTTCTGCTTGATCGATGGAATTTGAAAGTTATATAGAATGCCTCGTTTGAGAATTGACACCTACAATGCTAAAGCAACAGAGTTCTCATGCGAATGGCTAGAGACAGATTTAAGGGGGAATTAGTTTTGAGTAAGGTTGGAAGAAATGATTTATGCCCATGCGGTAGTGGGAAAAAATATAAGAAATGTTGTCTGTACAAGGAGTCCTCTGCAGTAGAATCCATACTGGGGATAATATCAACGGAGCAACCGGTTCGGGAAGCCTCCATGCAGCCTGAGAGCAAACTGACCTTGACCAAGCTGAAAAAGATGGTGGCAAGCGATTTGAAATGGGAGCACCCGGCTCACGAACAGCTGGCCCTGCAGACTATTGAGAACATGAGGAGCCAATACGAGCCCGAGGTAATTTTGGAAGCTCTGGTGTTATGGAACGGCTACTCCCGTCAGACCCGCCCTACTGTGAAGAAGACAGGCTCGTTCTCTGCTGCAATTGAGTATTTGCTGTCCGAGGAATACGGCTTCCATGTCTCAAAGGCTGAGCTGGCTGATAAATATGAGGTAACGACAGGCACGATCTCCCGGAAGGTTAAGGAGATGAATAGTTACATCGAAGAATACGGCATGGGCGGTGAAACGGACGAGCTATTGATGCTGAACGGTCCAGGCACATCGAAAGACAAAGCACAGGCTCTGCTGTCTAAGGCGAGGGAAACGAGCTCTTCCAAACGGAGAGTACATCTGGCGGAAACAGCCCTGGAGATGTATCCTGACAGCTCTGATGCATATCTTATTCTAGCTGAGGAATCGGACAATGAGAATGATGCACGATCTTACCTCAAGGAAGGAATCGCTGCTGGCAAACGTGAACTGGGCGAACTGTTCTTTGAGGAGAACAAAGGGGACTTCTGGGGGCTTCATGAGACTCGTCCCTATATCCGGATATGCAAAAGTTATGCGGAATCCTGCTGGTTTGGTGGAGATACCAAAGAAGCAGCACAGATTCTGGAGCATATGCTAGAGCTTAATACGGAAGACAATACCGGAGCACGTTACCTGCTCGTTGCTGTGTATTTGTACAGCAACCAATTGGATCAGGCAGAGCAATTGCTGGAGGAGTATGGAAGAGGTGACGCCGCAACGGCCTTTGCCTATGACAAGATCATTCTGGAGTATAAGAAAAACGGAATCACCTCCCAGCTCAAAATGCTGTACCGTGTGGCCCGGGGTGTGAACAAACATGTGCCTGATTACCTGTTGGGTTTGAAACGGCTGCCGCATAACCTCCCTGACTTTGTCGGCATGGGCGACTCCGACGAAGCGATTGAATATGTCATTATGCATTCCCGTTTATGGGCGAGCGCGCCGGATCTGTTGAAGTGGATGCTGCAACAATAGAGGAATAAGAAGCGAATAGAAGTTGGAATTCATATGATGAATCCAGCTTCTATTATCCGTGATTTCTGTCACTCCCCCATCCGGTGCAGCGTGTGAGTAAAATTTTTTAGAGCTATCTTTTCGTGTTAACCCTTGACTTTAGCACTGCGGTTCATTACAATCAGAAAAAGTAATGATGATAAAATAATACTATTTAAAAATATTACTGATTTGATGACGGGACCAAGTACTCCGTGCCCACATGACCAGAGAGGAATCCCAAGGCTGTAAGGATTCTCTTGATGAGCGGACGAATGACTTCCCCGAGAACAGACGGCGAACACAGCAGAGATGATCTGGTGACCAGTAGCTGGCCTGCGCAGGACGTGCGTTACACGTAGAGCGGAATATCTGCTTGATCAGGTTGCTCTGTGCAATCCTGAATCATCAGAGATCACCTGAACGGCTAAAGTGTCAGGTTTCCGGAATGTGGGTGGTACCACGGGTGAATGTATATTACACAATCTCTCGTCCCTTTGTTTGCTGTATATACAGCGACAGGGCGAGGGATTTTTTTGTTATATAAGTTGATTTAAAAGAAATACACGAAAACGGAGAGGGCAGAAAAAACCTGTAAAAGCGAAGCGTTCGCCTAAAAGATTTCTGAAAGAAAGCTGCATCGGAAGCATATGCTATCACCGGATTTCCACATTGTAAAATTAATTCAAAAAATCTGGGGATAACAGCGATTGTAAGGTTGTTCTGCCCGAGCAGTGATCACGTGTAGAGTTTTTTAACTTTTAGAGAAAAAAATCAATGCTGGAGGGATCAAGATGGCTTTTCAAAAACCGACTGGAACGCAGGACTTACTGCCTGGAGTTGTCGAGAAATGGCAGTACGTAGAAGAAAAAGCACGAGATCTGTGTCGACGGTTTAATTACCGTGAGATTCGTACACCGATCTTCGAACAGACTTCTTTATTTGTACGCGGTGTAGGAGAGACTACCGATATCGTTGAGAAAGAAATGTATACCTTTGATGACAAAGGCAATCGCAGCATGACTCTTCGTCCAGAGGGAACAGCAGGTGTTGTCCGTGCGTATGTAGAGAATAAAATCTACGGTGAACCGGATGTGAGCAAGCTCTATTACATCGGTCCGATGTTCCGGTATGAGCGTCCGCAGGCAGGTCGTCAGCGTCAGTTCCACCAGTTTGGTGTAGAAGCCATCGGTGCGCTGGACCCTGCGATTGATGCCGAAGTAATCGCACTAGGTTACCAGTTGTGCGTCGAGCTCGGCTTGAAGGATGTCAAAGTGGAGATCAACTCCGTTGGTAACTCAACCAGCCGTGCAGAATACCGCGAGACGTTACTTGGGTTCCTCAGACCGATGAAAGACAGCCTGTGTAAGGACTGTCAGTCCCGCATGGAGCGTAATCCGCTGCGTGTACTCGACTGTAAAGTCGATCAGGACAAATTCGTTGGGGCACCGTCCATACTGGATAGCCTGGATGAAGAGTCTTTGAATCACTTTGCCAAGCTGCAGGCATACCTGGATGATTTCGGAGTAGATTATGCTGTGAATAATCGTCTGGTACGGGGCTTGGATTATTACACACTGACTGCGTTTGAATTAAAAGCCCAAGGTATTGGAGCAATAGATACGGTTGGCGGCGGTGGTCGTTACAATGGTCTGGTTGGAGATATCGGCGGACCTGATCAGCCAGGCATCGGCTTCGGTATTGGTCTGGAGCGCATCCAACTGATTCTGGAGCACCAAAATATTGAGGTCACTACGCTGGCTCCACTGGATGTGTACTTTGTTGCTCTGGGAGAGGCAGCTGATCGTGAAGTGAACCGTCTGTTGTTCAAACTTCGTCAGTCTGGACTGTCTGGGGAACGTGATTATCTGGGCCGCAAGATGAAAGCACAGATGAAATCAGCTGACCGTTTCAAATCCCGCTACACTGCCATCCTTGGTGATGACGAGCTGGAGCGTGGTGAGATCGCCCTCAAGTCGATGGATACGGGTGAGCAACAAACCGTGAAGCTTGATGATCTGGTAGAGGCAATTCGCGAAGGTAAATAAGCATGAGGTGTTACATTAAATCTTAAACATTCAAGTAAAACAATTGATCCGGCAATAGTACTGAGGTTCACCGACGTTTCCAATTAAGCGGAAGTTGGCGAGCCAGAGGTAACATGCCTTTTCGAATACATGATCTACACGTAACCGGACTGTTGAAGAGCAGGCACTAACTGCCCATACAGAACGGAAATTCACATAATGAGGAGTTTGGTTATGAAAAGAAGTCATCATTGCGGCGCATTAACACCCGCACACATCGGTGAAACAGTAACATTGAACGGTTGGGTTCAGACCCGCCGTGACTTGGGGGGCGTACTCTTCATCGACCTGCGTGATCGCAGCGGGATTGTACAAGTTGTCTTTAACCCGGCTTATTCCGGTGAAGCTCTGCAAATCGCAGATCGCGTACGTAGCGAGTATGTTATCGCTGTAACGGGTAAAGTCGTTAAACGTGATGCTGAAACAGTTAACAAAAACCTGCCTACTGGCGAAATTGAAGTTCAAATCACAGAAATCGAAGTGCTCAATGCAGCCAAAACACCTCCATTCTTCATTGAAGATGGTGTCGAAGTTGATGAATCCCTTCGTTTGAAATATCGTTACCTGGACCTGCGTCGTCCGGAAATGTTCGAAACATTGAAACTGCGTTCCAAAGCATCCAAAGTGTTCCGTGACTACCTGGATGGAGAAGAGTTCGTTGAAGTGGAAACACCAATCCTGACTAAGAGCTCCCCGGAAGGTGCACGTGATTATCTCGTACCGAGCCGTGTGCATGAAGGTGAATTCTTCGCCTTGCCACAATCCCCACAAATCTACAAACAATTGCTGATGGTTGGTGGCGTTGAGCGTTATTATCAGATCGCTCGTTGTTTCCGGGATGAAGATCTGCGTGCAGACCGTCAACCAGAATTCACTCAAGTCGACATCGAGACTTCTTTCTTGCAACAGGATGACCTGCTGCCAATGATGGAAGAACTGATGGCCAAATTGCTGCGTGAAACGAAAGGTATTGAGCTGGAACTGCCTTTCCAACGGATTACGTATGCAGATGCAATGGGTAAATACGGTTCAGACAAACCAGATCTGCGCTTTGGTATGGAACTGGTTGAAATGAACGATATCGTAGCGAACAGCGGTGTAAAAGTATTTGCTTCTGTCATCGAAAAAGGTGGAGAAGTGAAAGTGCTGAACGCTAAAGGCTGTGGCACATGGAGTCGTAAAGAGATCGATGATCTCGGACCATTTGCTGCACGTTACGGTGCTAAAGGTCTGGCTTGGATTCAAGTAAAAGACGGCGAGTTCAAAGGGCCAATCGTGAAGTTCTTCACGCCTGAAGAAATCGAAGCTGTCAAAGAACGTACAGGTGCTGAAGATGGCGACTTGTTGCTCTTCTCCGCGGACACGAAAAAAGTGGTTGCTGACGTTCTGGGCGCTTTGCGTCTGAAAATCGGCCGTCAACTGGGTCTGATTGATGACAGCAAATTCAAATTTGCTTGGGTTGTGGACTTCCCACTCCTCGGATATGATGAAGATGCGAAACGTTATGTGGCAGAACACCATCCGTTCACTCGTCCAAAAGACGAAGATGTACATCTGTTTGACACAGATCCAGGTGCAATCCGCGCTCAAGCCTATGACCTTGTTCTCAATGGTTATGAAGTAGGTGGCGGTTCAATGCGTATCTACAAACGTGATGTTCAGGAGAAAATGTTTGCTGCCCTTGGACTCTCTACAGAAGTAGCGAATGAGAAATTCGGCTACCTGCTGGAAGCATTCGAATATGGAACTCCACCGCATGGTGGTATTGCCTTTGGTTTGGACCGCCTCGTGATGTTGCTGGCGGGCCGCACGAATCTGCGTGAAACGATTGCCTTCCCAAAAACGGCAAGTGCAACGGATCTGCTCATGAATGCACCTTCTGAAGTGGATGACTCTCAATTGGAACAACTTCACATCCGTGTAGCCCGTAAACCGGTAGCGGAAAAGAAATAAAGGAGGCATCGATTCTCAATGCTCCATCAATTTTCAAGAACAGAACTTGCGATCGGACCTGAAGGTCTGGACACGTTGAAGAATAGTACAGTCGCTGTGCTCGGTATTGGCGGCGTAGGTGGTATTGCTGTAGAAGCTCTTGCCCGTAGCGGCGTTGGGCGTATCATCCTGATTGATAAGGACGTCGTGGACATCACCAATATTAACCGCCAGATTCATGCTCTGACTACGACAGTGGGGCAGAAAAAAGCGGATCTGATGGTGGAACGTGTGAAACTGATCAATCCGGAATGTGATGCAATTGCCCTGAATATGTTTTACACGGAAGAAACATATGAGGAATTGTTCAAATATGATCTGGATTATGTGCTGGATGCATCCGACACGATTATCTACAAAATCCATCTCATTAAAGAGTGCCTGAAACGTAAAATTCCGATGATTTCGAGTATGGGTGCGGCGAATAAAATGGACCCGACGAAATTCCAGGTTGCAGATATTTCGAAAACGACCATGGACCCGATTGCCCGTGTTGTGCGTACGACACTTCGTAAAGACGGCATCAAAAAAGGTGTGAAAGTGGTCTTCTCGACTGAAAAGCCGATGAAACCACGTGAGGACGTAACACAAAAAATCGTTCCCGAGAATGCTCCGGAAATTCGCAAGGCTAAACAGCCACCTGCGAGTAACTCATTTGTGCCTCCGGTAGCCGGACTGATTATGGTCAGTGTTGCGATTAAGGATTTGTTAGAAATTGCAGAGAACGAGCAGCAGTAACTTGCTGCCAACTGAAGAAGCGTGGATGCTGATAAGGCATCTGCGCTTTTTTGTGTGATCATACTTCGCAAGAGAGGAGCGGATGGGACGTCAATCGTCTATGATAGCCGAACTGTATTCCTAGATAAATGTCAGAGTTACGTCATGTACTTCAAAGTCAAAACCGTGTATGATATTCACTGCTGCGCGAAATGATGATACATACATAATGAATTTGCGGCTACAGAGAGGGGAATAGAACGAAATGAAACACGGATGGATGACCAGACGTCTTGGCATGGAGCCAGGAGACCAGTGGAAGAAGGAAGTTGTGGCGGGAGCCATTTCCTATTTTGCCGTGGTCTATATCGTTATGGTCAATGCTACAATTCTTTCCGATGCCGGGATGCCTTTGCAGGCAGCTATGGTTGGAACACTGCTGACGTCCATTGCAGGATGTTTGCTCATGGCATTTGGCGGAAAATCACCGATTATCGTGGTACCCGGAATGGGGATTAATGCATTTTTCACGTATACACTTGTACATTCCATGAAATTAAGCTGGCAAGAAGCGCTGGCTGTTGTAACCGTTACAGGTATACTGTTTGCCATTGTTGCGTTTACGTCACTATACAAAATGATCAGCGAAGCAATCCCGAAAAATCTGCAGCATGGCATTACGGTCGGGATTGGTTTGTTTCTGACATTTATCGGTTTGCAAAAAAGTGGAATCGTTATCGCACATCAGACCACGTTTGTTGCGATTGGGCATTTCAATGATCCCAATGTCATTACAGCCTGCGTTACGCTGGTGCTTGCCTTGATTTTATTTATACGTAACGTACAGGGTGGACTTCTGATCAGTATTCTGGTCGGGACAGGCCTTGCCTATGTACTTGGTGCAGTGAACCCGGGTGAGTCCGTATCAGCTATGGATGCGCTGCGTCAATACGGCGGCTTGTTTGGTGAATTATCTTTGATGAAACTGGCTGATGTTGCATTCTGGATCGCGGTATTTTTGCTACTGCTAATTGTGGTGTTCGAAAATATCGGATTAATTACCGCTCAGACACAGATGATTGGTCGTCCAGAGCGGTTCAAAGGAAGTCTACGTGCACTATCCATTAGTACCGTATTGGCAGGCGTATTCGGAAGTAGCCCTCCAGTTGCTGCAGCCGAGACTACAGCCGGAATTGCAGCAGGCGGTCGCACAGGTTTGACTCCGCTCGTTACAGCCGTGTTATTCGGAGCTACTTTTTTCTTCATCCCACTGCTCGGTTACATTCCGGACAGTGCAATTGCGCCCATTTTGATCATTATTGGTGGCCTGATGGTACAAGGTGTGAAAGATATGGATTTTGGTGACTTCACAGAGGCATTCCCGGCATTTCTGATCATGGTCATGATTCCATTTACATATAGCATCGTGGACGGTATGGCGTTTGGATTTATTGCCTATCCATTAGCGAAGCTGGCAGCAGGTCAAGGTAAACAGGTGCCTGTGGTCATGTATGGCATTTCCATCCTCTTTTTAGCCAACTTTGTGTTGCATGGAGTTTTGTAATAACAAAAGGCAACGTCATGTAAGTTCATACGTATGATCTCTGGTGAGCAGATGGAGAACGGGAGGAACGGGAATGGAAGAGCAGCAACAAACAGGGCAGAATGAACCGAAGGTAGGAAAAAAGGGATTTAAGGATTTCGTCAAGCTTATCGCCTCCACGAACCCGCCAAAACTGATCTTGATTCTGGCCCTCATCTTAACCCTGATTCAAACTACAGCCGGACTGATCGTGCCATTGATGACCAAAGGTCTGATTGATGGATTAACCACTTCGGCATTGAACAAATCTGTTATTTTGTTATTGCTTGGGGCATTTGTGATTCAGGCGATTGCCTCGGGTATTAGCATTTATATGTTAAATTACGCCGGACAACGCGTCGTCGCAACACTTCGCACCAAGCTGTGGAACAAGGTATTGTCGCTACGAATGCCGTATTTCGATCGGAATCGTACAGGAGATACGATGAGCCGGATTACGAATGATACAAGCCAGATCATGACGTTGATCGCAGATTATCTGGTTTCCTTTGTGTCCAACATCGTTGCTGTTGTGGGTGGCGTGGCATTACTATTTTACTTGGATTGGGTGATGTCGCTCATTATTCTGAGTCTGGTGCCGCTTACGCTTTTGATTCTGTTGCCGGTCGGGAAGAAAATGTACAAGATCTCCAAGAAGCAGCAGGATGAGATGGCAGGTCTTACGTCCGTGCTCAGTCAGGTTATTGGCGAGATCCGCTTGGTGAAAGCTTACGGAACGGAGAAACAGGAAGTGGAAGCAGGAGATTCCCGGATTCGTAAAATGTTTGCTTTTGGCTTGCAGGAAGCGCGCATTCTTGCTCTGATCGGTCCTTTGTTTACATTTGTCATGACTGCCGTACTGGTCGTTATTCTGGGTGTGGGGGGAATGCGCGTAGCGTCTGGACTTTTGTCGCCTGGTGAACTGGTTGCGTTCATTTTACTGTTGTTCCAGGTCATTATGCCAATGGGACAATTCACGACCTTATACTCCCGTTTGCAAAAAGTCGTCGGTGCAACGGAGCGCATACAAGCGATCCTTGCCGATGAGGAAGAGCCACATGACAGCACCAAGGTAGCTCCAAAAGGAAATGAGACGATTGCATTCCATGATGTACATTTTTCCTATGTTACAGGTGAGGAAGTGTTGCACGGAATCAATTTGATGGTACCTACACAAAAAGTGACAGCCATTGTCGGTCCAAGCGGTAGCGGCAAATCAACACTGTTCTCTTTGATGGAGCAGTTTTATATGCCCGATTCAGGCCATATTTCATATGGGGGACAAGCCATAACAGATTATTCTTTGGCCTCTTGGCGCAGCAAGATTGGGTATGTATCTCAGGAAAGTCCACTTATGGCGGGTACGATCAAAGACAACATCACGTACGGATTAGGTCGTGAGGCCACGATGGATGAGATCCGACGAGCTGCTGAGATGGCCTATTCTGCCGACTTTATCGACAAGCTGCCACAGGGCTATGACACGGAAGTGGGCGAGAGGGGAATCAAGTTATCCGGGGGCCAACGTCAGCGGATTGCTATTGCTCGTGCCTTACTGCGCAGTCCGGATATTCTTATGTTGGATGAAGCGACATCCAGTCTGGACAGTACCTCAGAGTATGAAGTACAACAGGCTTTGTCCAACCTGATGGAAGGAAGAACTACGATCGTGATCGCGCACCGATTGTCCACAGTGGTGGATTCCGATCAGATTGTTGTATTGGAGCATGGACATGTTACCGGAACAGGAACGCATACGGAATTAATTAGCAATCATCCGGTATACCGTGAGTTAGCTCAAAAACAGTTTGTGGCACAGGAAGGCAATGCAACTACAGTACAAAACGAAGAGTAATTCTCATTAATGCAGGGTCTCCGTAATACCCATGAGGTATTTCAACGGAGATCCTTTTTCTTTTTCTAAAATTCCTCATATTGACAGTAAGACCAACATACTCTATATTATAGATACCGACCGTTGGTATGTATAAGGAGGAACTTATGGCCAGAAATAAATATCCTGAGCAGACACTGGACCTGATTCTGACTGTCTCAACTCAAATGTTTACCGAAAAGGGATATGAAAAAACCAGTATTCAAGACATTATAGATGAATTAGGTATGTCTAAAGGTGCGATATATCATCATTTCAAATCCAAGGAGGATATCCTTAGTGCAGTGATGGAGAAGGAGCTCGGGCGGGCAGAAGACATGTTTATGGAACTCATCCAGAACACGCATGCTCCGAATGCCAGACAGAAGCTCATCAGTATTTTGGAAAATATTATCGTTGATCCTGGAATTCAGTCCAACTCAATTGATCAGGTTCTTAGCACTCAGATCAAGAATCCGCAGTTTGTTCTTGGAGGGATCAGAAAAGGTGTTCTGAAGGATGCACGAATTATTGCCAATATTATGGAACAAGGCAAGGAAGATGGGTCCATTTCAGTCGAATATCCGCTGGAGTGTGCTGAAATCTTCATGCTGCTTGTTAACATTTGGATCAACCCTCTTCTATTTGGCAGAGATCAGGAGCAGACATTGGAAAGGCTTAAGTTTTTGCAACACATGATGAAGCTCTTGGGAGCAGATATCGTTAGCGAACAGCTCATTCAGCGAATTACGAATCGCCATGCCGGCACAGGAGGCTATGCGGAGGCGGAATAAACATACACCTGATTGTTTGAAATGGAGAGGGAGAAGATGTTGAAAAGTAGTGAGCTTGCCATATGCAAGAGCATAGACATTGATCAATCCATTCATGATATACAGTTAAATTGGTTGTCAGGAGATATCAGAGTTCTTCCGAGTGTGGATGAACTGATCCACGTCATACAATTTGCGGATGCGTGCTTTTCCAAGCGGAGGCTGATGCAAGTTAACATACGAGGGGATACCTTAATCATTGTGGACGGGAGAAAAAGGAGAGGCCTCGTTGGAATAAATATTGGTAGAACAGCATTGGAGATTCAGCTTCCTGATCGGGTTTTTGATCGTATTTTACTAAACTCCACAGGAGGACACCTCCGGTTGAATCGGCTTCTGGCCACTCGCTGTCAATGTAAGATCACCTCAGGTCGTGTAGACCTATCAGGGAGGATGGATGAGCTTGAACTGTGCGCATTGGCATCGATAGTGAAAGGGCAGCACCTTAGTGCAGATAAATTCAATCTTCAATCCAGTTCAGCCAAGATCGACATATCAGGGGAATTCCGTCACTTGCAGTATACAACTACAGGCAGAGGATTGAATATGGATTGTCTCAAGATGCCGGAGAGCTTGCATTCCGTATCCACAGGATCAAAAGTAGTGGTTTCCATTCCAGATAACGAAGGTTTCCGAATTTTACTTAAAAGAAGATCAGGAGCGTTAAAAAGCGAATTTGATTTAACTCCCCTTCATGGGGACAGCAACTGTCTAATACACAAAAGTGGAAAAAGTGAATTCCAAGTGGATATTCGAGGAGGAGCTTTTCATCTAAAATCCAGGAAATGAGAGACTGTTCGTGTGTACTGAAAACAAAGGGGGGCGGTAGGTATAATGGCTGGTTGGATTGTAGGGATTAGTTTTTCCACCATCGTACTGCTAATCGGGATTTACGGCGCATTAAACAGCAGGCGCAGGCTGGCCAGAAACAATTGGGCCTGGTGGTTTATTCTGTTTGGTTGTTGTGCGCTTGTCAGTGCCATCATTAATTATCAATTCAGATGAGCCTCATATAATACAAAAGTAAGCCTACAAAAACGGATGTGGCTTTCAATTGCCCTATGTGATATAGTAAGTATCCTTTTGTATTTCCAGATCTAGGAGATACAGAGCAAAACATATTCTTAGGAGGTAACTGAAACATGTCAGACAGCTTTCAAAGTGCCTATCAAGAAGAAGAGTACAGGTTAGAGCGAACGATGGAGGAAGTGGATAGTCAGCTGGAACGACTGCAGAACATTCCGGTGTATACCGGCCACGACTTCACAGAACAAGTGCTGGAAGCTGGACGCGAAGAGCGCCGCACCGCCTTGTCCAAGAGCGCGCAGCAACCCTATTTCGGACGCTTGGATTTCGAAGAACAGGGCAGTGGTGCACGGAAACCGCTGTATATTGGCAAAATCGGCGTAGACCGCGAAGAGGTGGGAGAGCATCCGCTTGTCATCGACTGGCGTGCTCCTGTCGCGAGCCTGTTTTACTCATTTACCGGAGGGGAAGCCTCCGCTACGTATGAAGCCCCGGAAGGGCTTATTGAAGGTCTCGTATATCTGAAACGAAACGTTGTCATTCGGCAGCGGATATTGGAACGTGTGGCGGATACATATAACCGTGACAGCGACCAGCCAGCGGTATCTGATGAATTCCTCGTTTATCGTCTGGGAGAGAACAAGGATAACAAACTGCGTGACATCGTATCCACGATTCAGGCGGAGCAGGATCTAATCATTCGTGCGGCGCGAAATACCGCATTAATCATTCAAGGTGTGGCCGGATCAGGGAAAACAACGGTTGCCCTGCATCGGCTTGCCTTTTTGCTATATCAGTATAAGGAGCAGGTATCTGCAGAGAAAATGGTTATTTTTGCACCCAACCACATGTTTCTGGATTACATCTCGGATGTGCTTCCGGAACTCGGAGTAGGTGATATCCAGCAACGGACATTCCCGGATTGGGCGATGAACCTGCTGGGGTTGGATATGCCTTTGGCGAATACGTCGGATACATTGAACACCTGGTTCGAAACTCCAGATGCACGACCTGAATTGAATGATGATGTACCTGGACGTTACAAAGGATCCATCCGTTTCATGGAGCTTATTCGAGAGTGGCTCTCGGGCATGGAAGCGGATTCCGTACCGGATATGGACTTCAGTCCATGGGACGGTAAGGTGCTCAGCAAGACGGAGATCGAGAACTGGTTCGGTGAGGAATATAAACATTATCCGCTGGCCAAACGCAAAGAACGGGTCATGGCGAGAGTTCACCGCTGGATTGAGATGGAACTTAAGAAACCGATGCCAGAAGCTGTGCGCAAAGAACGCAAGAAAAAAGCGTCTACTCGTGAGAAAGCCTATGCCAAAAAATGGCCTCAATACGAGCCGCTTACGTTATATAAACAGTTGTTCAAAGCTGCAAAGGGTGGCTCTGTGCCAGCCTCGCTCAGCGGGCTTATTCCAAAACTAGTCATGAAACAAACGGCAGCAGATCTGAAGCAGGATATCGTCCGTGAAGAGGATCTGCCTGCATTGGTATACATTCATACATTGGTCCATGATATTGAGGGTTCGGAGCGGTTTGATCATGTCGTGATTGATGAAGCGCAGGACTTTTCCCCTTTTCATGTGGCGTTATTGGATCAGTTCGTCAAAGGGCATTCCTTCACCATACTGGGTGACTTGTCTCAAGGCATTCATGAGTACCGTGGTGTTCATGCGTGGGAAGAGATGAGTTCTCTATTTCCTGAGGAACAGAATGCATACTTTGCATTGACCCGAAGTTATCGTTCAACGATGGAAATTATCGACTATGCAAACACGATTCTGGAACGTGGCGTCAAGAGTGGGATTACGGCGATTCCTGTTTTCCGTAGTGGTGATCCGGTTCGGACGTTGGCTTATGGAGGCGAAGGGCGGACGGCGAGCCTTGAAGAGGCTTTGAAGGTGTTAACCGTCAAAGACTACCGAACGGTCTCCATTCTGACCCGTACACTGCATGAAGCAGAGGAACTTCACCGTGACCTTCAGGCCGCAGGCTGGGATCTAAATCTGATCGATGGTGGCAAAAAGCAGTACACGGGTGGACACTCCGTTTTACCTGTCTATCTGTCCAAAGGGTTGGAGTTTGATGCCGTTATTGTGGCAGACGTAGACCAGAAGCATTATTTGCCAAATGCGGGTGATGCAAAGCTGTTGTACGTTGGTTGTACACGGGCCTTGCACGAATTGTGGTTGTTCCATGACGGTGTACTGCCGATCTATGCGGCTGCAACACATAATCCCGATGGCGAGTCCGTAACCATTCAGGGTTGGCCAGAGCTTGGTTAGATAGAGTTTACTTATGCAACAAAAGGCATGACGTTCATGGGAAAGTCCCATAAGCGCATGCCTTTTTTGCTTTTGTGCGAAAATCGCTTGAGTTTCCAAGGAAGAACGATGAAGAAGTTCAAGTTATGTTACGCTATTTCTCATTCTGGATGAGCGACGGTTCACCAGGAATATGCCAACACCAATGAGTAGACCGCCTGCCAATGCAAACCACTGAACGTGTTCTCTTAGTAAAATCCAACTCGATAATACACCAAAGAACGGTGCCAGAAACAGATACGAACTGGTTTGGGCTGGGTCACTATTCTGAAGCAGATAAAACCAGAGTGAGAACTGAATGATGGAGCAAACAAGCGTTAACCAGAGCAGCGCCATAACCGAGGTGGTATTGACCATAAAGTGAGGCTGTTCAGTCCATACGCTCAGTAGAAGAAGCGCAGCACCTCCCGCGAGCATCTGATAGGCAGTTAAGACAAAAGTATCGTAACCATCACCCCAGCGTTTGATGAGCAATGTGGACACGGCAAAGGAGATCGCACCACCAAATCCAATCCAGGTTCCAGGGCTAAAGCTCATCTGCCATCCAAAAGTTAACATAATCCCGATGAAACCGAGTATAACACCGATCCACTGACTGAAACGGTAGGTCACTCTATATAAAAGAGCACTGAGGATAATGACCAGTAGCGGATTGGTAAACGTAATAATGGCGGATTCACCGGATGTAATCCAGTTCATGCTGTAGTAGGCGCAGCCCATCACTCCTGCGGATTGGAACAGACCAATGAGGATTATTTTCAACCAAGACTGCCATCCAGTAGGCAAAGGACGTTTACGAAGGAACAAGGCCATCAATCCACCAGCCAGTACATAACGTATGCCCATGAGCAGGAAAGGTGGGGCATATAACATGCCGATCTTGCCAACGGGAAAAGAAGTACCCATGATTAGCGTTGTTAAAATGATCAAAATTGTATACTTCAAGGGTTGTATAATCCGGGTATCTTTATTATGACTGGAGCTCATAACGTCTGTCCGCTATCTACAGTAATTAGCTGCCCGGTCATGGATTGCTGTTCCAGCGCAGCACAGATCATGTGTGCGATATCTTCAGGTGAGGCAATATGTTGTAATAACACTTCTCCACCAAGACGATACATTCGATCCTCGTTTCCAGCCCACCACCTTGTAGCAACTGCGCCAGGGACGACGGCATTCACCCGAATGTATGGTGAGAGTGCGTGCGCAAGTGATAAAGTTAGACCGTGAACTGCCGCTTTGGAGACGGCGTAAGGGAGGGAAGAGCCCGAGCCCGTACTGCCTGCAATGCTGCCCAGATTCACTATGGAACCACCACCTGCCTGCTGCATGCCTTCCGTCACAGCACGAGCGCAATGAAACATGCCTTTCACATTCACATCAACCAGTTCATCCCAGATGTCATCTGTAACCGATTCCAGATCGTGCATGGGAATATGACGCGTAATTCCAGCGTTATTTACAAGTGCAGTGATTGGGCCATAGGTTTCAGTTACTGTAGTGACCATCCGCCGGACATCAAGATCATTGGCAACATTGGCTTGAACGGCGAATGCATGGCCTCCCGTATCCAAAATGTGTTGAACAGTCTCTCTTGCTGCATCTTGTGAGCGGGAATAGTTGACAGCGACTAAGGCTCCGCGTTCAGCGAGCATCTCACTTACAGCACGTCCTATACCCGTTCCGCCACCTGTGATCAGAGCAACTCTATTTTTCCAGTATGTCATGCTGAACACTCCTTATCATCATCCAGTCAGCTGACTGGTTTGGGATCTACATGAATTGTAGTCCGGTTTACACATGAAGTATAATGATTGGTAATGAAGCGGATATCATTTTGAATGATGTCAGAGTGGAGGGACCATGGAGAGCGGGGATCTTAGAATATTTCAGTGTGTTGCACAGGAAGGGAATCTGACCAAAGCTGCTTCTAAACTGGGGTATGTGCAATCCAACGTAACGGCACGAATCCGGCATCTGGAAGCAGAAGTAGGTACAACGTTGTTTATTCGTCATAACCGAGGTATGACATTATCTCCAGCCGGAGAGATGTTGCTGACCTATGCAGATAAAATTATTGGTTTGCTGAATGATGCTTCCAAGGCGCTTCGGGCGACGAGCACACCATCGGGTCCAATGCGAATAGGGTCTACACAAACCGCAGCGGCCGTGCGACTACCTGAACTTTTCGTCAGATATTATAAACAGTATCCAGATGTCTCCTTGTCACTGGTTACTGGCAATTCGCAGATGCTTATGGATCAGGTTATTGGGTATGAATTGGAGGGAGCATTTATAGGCTGTCCCTGTGATCATCCTGATATCGTTTCTATTCCCGTATTTGATGAGGAACTATTTGTTGTCTGTTCTGGTATGGGTCCTACGGATGAAGATCTTAAGAGTAAACCCATTCTTGTCTACAGCATGGGGTGTTCCTATCGTCAGGTTTTGGAGGAATGGTTAGAGGTGGGTGGTGTTACCCGCCCAGTAATTATGGAATTCGGAACCCTTGAAGCGATTATTAGTGGAGTTACGTCCGGTATGGGAATTTCCTTATTACCAGAGATTGTGATTAGGCATCAGATCGAAAATGGATTATTGCGCACGCATACACTCCCCGTAGGTATGAATCGCATGATGACTCATTTTATTACTCGCAAGGATGCCTTTGTCAGCAGTGCACTTCATGCATTTATGGCTATGTTACCGCGAGAGTATGATATGATAGAGAGTGGAGAACCATCAGAAGTGTAATTGTATTCAAGGCAAGGCAATCCGTTAAGGAAGTGATGAGCAATGGATTTATTTTCGTTTCAACAGGACTCAAAACCACAAGCTAGACTGCTCGCGGACCGCTTGCGGCCAGAGCATCTGGATGAATATATTGGACAGGAACATATTATTGGACCGGGGAAATTACTCCGGCGCGCCATCGAGGCTGATCAGATTTCGTCAATCTTGTTATACGGCCCGCCGGGATGTGGCAAGACTACCTTGGCACATATTATTTCTCAGCAAACGCAAGGACAGTTCGTACGTCTGAATGCAGTGGAAGCTTCCGTTAAGGATGTGCGTGAAGTCATCGAACAGGCGCAAACGAACAAACAGCTGTATGGAACCAAAACCATTCTGTTCCTCGACGAGGTACATCGATTTAACAGTTCACGTCAGGATGCGCTATTGCCAGCGGTAGAGAAGGGCACGATTATTTTTATCGGCGCGACAACAGAGAATCCCTTTCATTATGTCAATGGAGCCTTGATGAGCCGTTCCACCCTGTTTCAGCTAGAATCGCTAAATAAGGATCATTCCCTAATTGCAATGCGCAGAGCATTGAGTGATGCGGACAAAGGTCTGGGGTTCATGGAGCTGCAGGCGGACGATGAGGCGCTTGAACATATTGCTACGATGGCCAACGGAGATATTCGGCGTGCGCTTAATGCGCTTGAACTGGCTGCGTTGACGACGCCACCGGAGAAGGATGGGTCCATTCATATTACGCTTGGTGTAGCTGAAGAGTCTATTCGGCGCCCTATTGTGAAGGCAGATGAATCTACCCAGTATGATGTGCTGTCTGCATTTCACAAGAGTATTCGGGGTTCCAGTGATGCGGCGTTGTTTTGGTTTCTATACGCGGTGGAGAAGCTCGGCATGGACCCGATGACCTTCATTCGGCGTCTGATTGCAGCGAGCAGTGAAGATATTGGACTTGCGAACCCGCAAGCCATGACTCAGGCGATTGGAGCACTTGATGCGTACCGAAATAACGGCTGGCCCGAAGCCAAGCTGAACATTGCACAAGCGATTCTGTTCGCGGTCGAAAGTCCAAAATCAAATGCGGTGTACACCGCCATTTCCAAAGCCATGAACGCGATTGATGAGGTGAAATCGGCAGAAGTTCCGCTTCACTTGCGAGATACGCATTACTCAGGTGCCGTGAAGCTTGGACATGAGGGCTATCAATATCCACACAACTATCCGGGGCATTACGTGAAACAAGAATATTTGCCAAAGCAGCTCTCACGGAGAGTATTCTATGAGGCAACGGAGCAGGGTAACGAATCGAAGATCAGGCTGAACCAACAGCGGCGCAGAGATCTATAAGATCAGTCAGATCACTCGGGAGATGCACACAACATGAAAGAGCTTTTGTATATAGGGGCGGGTGGATCTCTCGGTACATTGACCCGATATGCCATACAGTTAGGGATACCAACTGTCCATGGGGGGTTCCCATGGGCAGTGCTGTTAATCAATGCGATGGGCAGCCTTTTTTTGGGTTGGTTCTTTACCATAGCTGTTCCAGGCAAAATAACACCACAACTTCGACTGGCGATTGGTACAGGTTTTACTGGCGCATTTACGACATTCTCCACGTTTACGCTTGATATTGTTCGTTTATCCGAAGGGGGCGAATGGATCAGTGCCGCTATTTATATGATCGTGAGTCTGTTGGCAGGATTGTTGCTCTGTGCGCTGGGAATGAGCCTTGGACATCGTATGTTGGGAGCACAAAAACAAGAGGGTGATGCCTCATGATCCTGTGGATTGGTTTTGCAGGTGTGCTGGGTGCGGTACTGCGTTACAGTCTGGGAAAATGGGTCTCTGGCTTGCTGGGAACGGCTTTTCCATGGGGAACATGGATCATCAACATCAGTGGTTCATTGTTGCTTGGGTTGTTATATGGATGGCATGAATCTGCAATGATCTCAGATGGAATCTGGGTGATTTGGGGAACCGGATTTTGCGGTGCGTACACGACGTTCTCTACCTTTGGTTATGAAACCTTAGGACTTATGGGTCGACAACGATATGCAAGCGCGGCGCTCTACGTCATCAGTTCGGTTGTAGTTGGGGTGTTGGCCGCCTGGGCAGGAGTCTGGTTGACTGCATAACGAACTATTTTTAATTTTTTTGCAAAAATAAGCAGGAAAAAAGCCATCCTTCATGGTATACATGAAAGACGGCTTTTTTAATAGGGATACACGGTATTGTGTATAATCCGCATTTTAATGGACAAGCTCTATTATTGCATTGCGGGTACAGGTACTTTTTGCACCTGATCGATCGTACCCCCACCCAGGCAGACCTCTCCGTCGTAGAAAACAACGGCTTGTCCTGGTGTAATGGCTTTTTGCTGCTGGTCAAATTGGACATCGACACTTCCATCTTCTTGCCAGGTCAATGTTACACCTTGATCCGGCTGACGATAGCGGAATTTGGCAGTACAACGGTATGGCACATTAGGCATGTGCTCTGCACCAGCAATCCAGTTCACACCCGTTGCGGTTAGACCTGTGGAGTACAGGCTTGCATGGGCATCGCCCTGAACAACAAGCAGTTGATTCTTCTCCAGATTCTTGTCTGCAACGAACCAAGGTTCACCATTGCCGGAACCGCCAATGCCAAGACCTTGGCGCTGTCCAAGTGTGTAGTACATCAGACCGTCATGACGACCTTTGACTTCACCGGTTGCGATATCAACCATGTCTCCGCCTTTGGCAGGCAGATAGTTACTCAGGAACTCTTTGAAATTACGCTCACCGATGAAGCAGACACCTGTGCTGTCTTTTTTCTTGGCAGTATACAAACCAGCCGCTTCTGCGATTTTGCGTACTTCGGGTTTGGGCAGATGACCAATCGGGAACATGGCTTTGGACAGCTGGTTCTGATTGAGCGCGTTAAGGAAATAGGTCTGATCCTTATTGTTGTCCACACCACGAAGCAACTTGAGTGTGCCATCTTCTTCAATCAGGCGAGCATAGTGTCCTGTAGCTACATAATCTGCGCCGAGATCCAGAGCTTTGTTCAGGAATTCACCAAATTTGATCTCACGATTACACATGACATCCGGATTTGGCGTGCGGCCCGACTTATATTCATCAAGGAAATAGGTAAATACTTTATCAAAATATTCTTTCTCGAAGTTGACAGTGTAGTAAGGAATGCCGATCTGTTCACATACGCGGCGTACATCCTCTGAATCTTCTTCAGCGGTACAGTGGCCGAACTCGTCGGTGTCATCCCAGTTTTTCATGAAAATGCCGATGACATCGTACCCTTGCTCTTTCAGCAGCAGTGCGGTAACGGAAGAATCGACACCTCCGGACATGCCAACGACGACCCGTGTATTTTCAATTGTTTTGGACATCGTTATCACCATTTCTATATATAAATGTGTTTCGTTTCTTATTCTAGCATAACCGGACTCAAGATACGATACACCCGGCCAATTTTGGATAGTGTCCACCACAGACGCACATTTTGGAATATCGTCAATCTTTCTTTTCCATAAAGCATGCAGATATGTTAACATTAGCTGAGGGTTATGATCGGAATACGGAGGATTAGAAGGTTTATGCTAATCTCAATGCATCTCCGCTGTGGACAGATCGTGAAATAGACGGTCATGGACCATAGGATTAAATATAAAGTTTCCAATCGTTTCTGAAAATTGAAAGAGGTGACTCCTTTGAAAATATCGACAAAAGGCCGTTACGGCCTCACAATCATGATGGAGCTTGCTGCCAGAATAGGCGAAGGCCCTACATCACTTAAAAGCATTGCTGAGCGCAACCAGCTCTCGGAGCATTACTTGGAGCAACTGATTGCTCCACTGCGTAATGCAGGACTGGTGAAAAGCATTAGAGGTGCTTACGGCGGTTATATCCTTGCGGGTGATCCTGCAACTGTGACTGCAGGCGATGTAATCCGTGTACTGGAAGGGCCAATCTCTCCAGTAGATTTCACGGAGGAAGATGATCCGGCGAAACGTGATCTGTGGTTGCGTATTCGTGACGGCATTGCGGAAGTGTTGGATTCCACAACACTGAAAGACTTGATTACCTTCCAGGATCAGGACAAAAAAGATAGCTACATGTTTTACATTTAACAATGACTGCGATGAGCATGACATGGTAACATACTTGAGCCCCCATTTGGGGGCTTTATCCATGCCTTAACAGAAAAATAAAAAAATAAGATATTTTAACATATAACGGGGTGAAGATAAATGAAACGAATTTATTTGGATCACGCCGCATCGACACCTATGCATCCACAAGTCGCAGAAGCGATGATGAACGTCATGACAGGACAATTTGGCAATGCATCAAGTATCCATGCCTTTGGGCGTGAGGCCAAACGGACTGTCAGCGGAGCAAGGGATGTCATTGCGGCGTCTTTGGGCTGTTTCCCGGACGAATTGGTATTCACCGGAGGTGGCACGGAGAGCGACAATCTGGCAATCTTTGGAGCAGTCTCATCCAGGCAGGATAAGGGGAAACACGTCATTACGACCGCAATTGAGCACCACGCTGTCTTGCATACGTGTCAGGAATTGGAGCGGCAAGGTTATGAAGTAACCTATCTATCTGTGGATCGTCATGGACGAATAAATCTGGATGAGTTGCAAGAGGCCATTCGGCCGGATACGGTGCTGATTACCATGATGTATGCCAACAATGAAGTGGGCACCATTCAGCCGATTCGCGAGGTAGGTGAGCTTGCCCGTCAGCATAATATCCTTTTCCATACCGATGCGGTTCAGGCTCTGGGCAGCCAGAATATTTCCTGTAAGGAACTGCCTGTGGATCTGATCAGCTTCTCTGCGCATAAAATCAACGGACCTCAGGGCGTGGGTGCACTCTATGTACGGCGAGGAATTGTGCTGGAAGCAAGAGCTCACGGTGGGTTGCAAGAGCGTCAGCGTCGGGCTGGTACGGAAAATATCGCAGGTATTACCGGATTTGCAGAGGCTCTCAAGATTGCATCAGCACAGACGGAGGTGCATCGTCAGCATGATTTGGAATTGCGTAAACTTTTGTTGGAACAGCTTGAAATTCATGTGGGTACGGAGCACTTTCACGTGAATGGACACCTGGAGCATACGCTGCCAAACATCCTGAATATCAGCTTTCCGGAAGTGTCCACAGAGACGATGTTAATGAATCTGGATATGGAAGGAATTGCTGTTGCAAGCGGTTCTGCCTGCACTTCCGGTTCACTTGAAGTCTCTCATGTGCTCAAAGCGATGAAATTGCCTGAAACATTTTTACACTCTGCGATTCGATTTAGCTGGGGATTGGGTAATACTACGGAAGAAATCATGATAACCGCCGAAAAAATTGGAACCATTCTTGGACGACTGCGTAATAGACCCTAAGGGGAACTTTACACATGGAACAGAAGGAGGGAAGAAGTTCCATTTCATCGGTTGGATAGAAGCGGTTTTGATGAACGGCGTCTGATTGCCACTCATCAACTTTGGGCATACCTAGCAATAGCGCCGCGCCTATTTAATGATAAGAAGATGAGGGGGACCCAGCGATGAAGCTTCAGGAAATGATCGGACTTGCCGTTTTTGATGTTGAGGACGGGAAGCAGGTCGGTAAAATCCAGGATTTCATTGTGAATGATGATTGGGAGATCGAAGGCATTGAGCTTGAGAACAAAGGTCTGTTTACCAATCATGTCAAAATCGTGCAGTGGCAAGATATCGTTGCCTACGGCGAAGATGCCGTCATGATCCGTAATCAACAGGCTGTCCGCAAGACGGGAGCCGACGACATAAAATACACGTACCTCCTCGGTCGGTCTAAATTGAAGGAGATGTCCGTGCTCACCGAAGAAGGTTTGCTGCTTGGGCGTGTCTCCGATGTTTATTTTGACCAAGAGTTGGGAAATACAATAATAGGGATTGAAATTACGGACGGTTTTGTGTCCGATCTGATCGAGGGCCGCAAATGGCTGCCATGTACAAGCGATATGTCCATCGGGGAAAGTGCCATTATGGTGCCGTCTCTGAGTGAACAACGCTTGGAAAATGCCATTCATTCTGTTAATGGATAGGTGAATGAATATGAAATGTCCAAACTGTAGTTCCAAAGATATCGGGAAAATTGGTTCCCACCAGTTTTATTGCTGGGGATGCTTTATCGAATTAACGGTGAACGGTGAGAAAATGTCTGTATATCAGGTGGAAGAAGATGGTACGCTGAGTTCCCTGGATGATCTGTTTTTCGGGGACGAGCTGCCACAAGACTTCCCTCATCTTCACGCTTCTTCTTAATAAGCAGAATAACTTCCTCTATATGCGGTTTCATGACAATGTCTGTCATGGGAGGCTGTCGTTAATTGTTGGCAGATGTATATAGATGCGGTTACATAATGGTTGGGCTGGTGTATGGTTGATTATATGCTAACCCGTACTGCAAAATGCGCTTTCTTCTCTAATGAAGGAGGCGTTTTTTGGTTTTTAAGAAAAAAATGTTCGGATTACTCCTTTCCACTTTTGCGCTGTGTTAATAAATATTACCTTTCCTACATATACTGACTCTCAGAGCCAGTCCAAAAGGAGAGATGCAAGTGGAGCAATTAACCAAAAACAAGCTGTTCCGTTACGCGATCTGGCTGCTGCTCGGATTGATCATTTTATATTTTATTTGGCTGCTGCGGCCTTTACTGCTTCACATATATGCGTTCCTGAAAACAGTGCTGGCACCCTTTATCGTATCCCTTATCATATCCTATGTACTTAATCCGATTGTCAGCATGCTGGGAGGGCGCAAGGTGCCGCGTACGATTGCGGTACTACTCATATATGCCTTTTTCCTGACCTGCCTCGGTGTCATTCTGATGAATGTCATTCCGGTATTGATTGAACAGCTGGGAGAACTCAACGAGCATATGCCGGAACTGTCCATGCGTGCCCAGAGCCTGATGAACAATATGGATCACAAATTAATGCCGCCAAGTGTGCGAACAGGCATGAACAGCTGGTTTTTTCAGATGGAGGATCGACTAACTCAGGGGATTACCGTGCTCATGGACAATATCGGGGCGACCATTAATGTGTTATTCAATGTGTTTATCGTGCCATTTCTGATCTTTTATATGTTAAAAGACTTTGAGGTGTTTGAGCGCACCATTGTGGCGTATCTTCCGCGTTCACGTCGTAAAGCGATTGTCTCGGTGATGAAAGAGATCGATACTGCACTGGGGAACTACATTCGGGGACAGTTTATTGTCTGTGTCATTGTTGGTATCTTTGCCTACATTGGTTATATCATCATTGATATGCCGTATGCCCTGCTACTTGCAAGCATTGTAGCTGTGTTTAACATTGTGCCCTACTTGGGGCCGTTCCTTGGAGCTGCTCCTGCTGTGGTCATGGCATCAACCGTATCGTTTAAAATGGTACTACTTGTTGCCATTGTGAACACACTGTGCCAGGTGTTGGAGAGTAACGTTATTTCTCCTCAGGTGGTGGGACGTACGTTGCATCTGCATCCACTGTCGATTATATTTGCACTGCTCGTCGGGGGTGAATTGGCAGGCATTGTAGGTTTAATTTTGGCAGTACCTGTTTTTGCCGTGCTGAAGGTGATTGTGCAACACTTTTTCGCCTATTACATCAAACGAAGGACCGACTAAATAGCAGGGTTAAAACATCAACGAGGCCGCGTTGACACCCGCTTGTGCTACCGATATAATGAGTGTGTATGTTGAGAACATGAAATCGATGATGAAATAAAGTACGCCGAGGGTTCCTTTCCTCAGAGAATAGACTTCATCGGATCAGGGTGAGCCTGAACTGATGGCTGGAAGAGTCTTGAAAGATGAAGCGGCGGAAAGCTAATTTCGGAGTGCAGGACAACCCTGCCGGGAGCGACCGTTATTTCGCATGAACGAGGAGATTGTTTGTTTGTCCGGGCAGCAAGGGATAAACAGCAATAACCAGGGTGGTACCGCGATAACATCGTCCCTGATTATTCAGGGGCGTTTTTTGTGTTTATTTTTACAAAAACAATGTTGACCAACCGGAGCGAATACGCAACGGACTATTATAATTTAATGGGGGCATCCAGTATGAAAGCCAGTGAAATCCGGTCCAAATGGATAGAGTTTTTTGCAAGTAAAGGTCACAAAATCGAGCCAAGCGCATCGCTCGTACCTCACAACGATCCTTCTCTTTTGTGGATCAATGCAGGTATGGCACCGCTCAAACCATATTTTGACGGACGTGAGAAGCCGGAGAACCCGCGTCTAGCGAACTCCCAAAAATGTATCCGTACCAATGATATTGAGAATGTTGGTAAAACGCGTCGTCACCATACGTTCTTCGAAATGCTTGGCAACTTCTCTATTGGAGATTACTTCAAGGAGGAGACCGTAACATGGGCTTGGGAATTCTTGACCAGCAAAGAGTGGATCGGATTCGATCCGGAACGTCTTTCCGTAACGGTATATCCGGAAGATGAAGAAGCTTTCAAACTGTGGAACGAAAAAGTAGGACTGCCTGCTGAGCGTATCATTAAATTGGATGAAAACTTCTGGGATATCGGCGAAGGCCCATGTGGACCTTGTACCGAGATCTTCTATGACCGCGGCGAAGCTTACGGAAACGACATGAGCGATCCTGAAATGTATCCAGGTGGGGAAAACGAACGTTACCTGGAAGTATGGAATCTGGTATTCTCCCAGTTCAACCATAACAAGGACGGTAGCTACACACCGCTTCCTAACAAAAACATTGATACAGGTGCAGGTTTGGAGCGTTTTGCTTCCATTCTGCAAAATGTGGATTCCAACTTCGACACAGACCTGTTCCAACCGATGATTCAAAGAACAGCCGCTCTTGCGGGTGTGAAATATAACGACAGCGTAGAGATTGATGTTGCATTGAAAGTCATTGCCGATCATATCCGTACGGTTGCTTTTGCAGTAGGTGATGGCGTTCTGCCAAGTAATGAAGGACGTGGATATGTCATCCGTCGCTTGCTTCGCCGTGCAGTTCGTTATGGAAAAGTGCTTGGACTCGACCGTCCATTCCTGTATGAACTGACTACAACCGTTGGTGAAGTGATGGGCATGTACTACCCTGAGGTAGTAGACAAACAGGAGTTCATCGCCAAAGTAATCAAAACCGAGGAAGAGCGTTTCCACGAAACACTCACAGATGGTCTGGCTATTCTGGCTGATATCAGCGGCACAGCCAAATCCGAAGGACGCACCGTTATTAGCGGACCTGAAGCTTTCAAACTGTATGATACGTACGGTTTCCCGTTTGACCTGACAGAAGATTATGCAGCAGAGCATGGTCTGACTGTGGACCGTGAAGGTTTTGATGCTTCCATGCAGAAACAACGTGAGCTTGGGCGTGCTGGACGTCAAGAGAACGAGAGCATGAAAGTCCAAGGCGGACCACTTGCTGACCTGGAGGTTAAAAGCGAGTTTGTTGGTTATACTGACCTGTTGACGGAAGCAAAAGTGGTAGCCATCGTAGCTGGTGACGCCCTTGTTGAATCTGTAGGCGAAGGACAGACGTGTCAGGTTGTTCTGGACAAGACTCCGTTCTACGCGGAAAGTGGCGGTCAAGTGAGTGATCAGGGCTTGCTGCGAGGTGCTGGTGTAACAGCGAAAGTACAAGGTTTGTTCAAAGCTCCACTTGGACAACATGTACATCTGGTGACTGTGGAGTCTGGTGAACTGCGTGTAGGTGATGTGATCAACGCCGAAGTAGACTCAGCGAAACGTGGCGACATTATCAAAAACCATACGGCCACCCACTTGCTGCACAAGGCACTCAAAGATGTGCTCGGCACACACGTAAACCAGGCAGGGTCGCTCGTAGAGCCACAGCGTCTGCGGTTTGACTTCTCTCACTTCGGCAGCATTACGCCGGAAGAGTTGACAGAAATTGAGCGTCAGGTGAACGAACAGATCTGGAATCGTCTGAACGTGAACATCGAGCTGAAAGCTATTGATGAAGCCAAAGAAATGGGTGCGATGGCCCTGTTTGGCGAAAAATATGGAGATATTGTACGTGTTGTTCAAGTCGGAGACTACAGTTTGGAACTTTGTGGCGGCTGTCACGTAAATAATACTTCAGAGATCGGAATCTTCAAACTGGTGAGCGAGAGCGGAATTGGCTCCGGCGTACGCCGGATCGAAGCTGTAACTGGCCGCGGCGCATATCTGTATGTGGAAAGCCAGTTGGAACTGCTTAAACAATCAGCAGCACTGCTCAAAGCAAATGTGGCTGATGTACCTAAACGGATTGAAGGTCTGAACCAACAACTGAAAGAAGCAGCCAGAGAGACTGAATCCCTGCAAAGCAAGCTGAGTGCCATGGAAGCTGGTCAATTGACGGATCAAGTGGTACAAGCAGGAAATACACAATTGCTGGCAGCACGCGTAGATGCTCCGAACATGGATGCGCTGCGTACAGTGGCAGATGAGTTGAAAGTAAAATTGCCTAACGCGGTACTCGTATTGGGTGCTCCAGCGGACGGCAAAGTGAATTTTGTTGTAGCAGTACCTGCTGAACAAGTGAAACAAGGATTACACGCAGGCAAAATAGTCAAAGAAGTCGCAGCAGTTTGCGGCGGCGGTGGCGGTGGACGTCCAGATATGGCGCAAGCCGGAGGTAAGGATGCGACCAAGCTGGATGAAGCGCTGAAACTGGCAGTTTCGCTGGTTAGCGGGCATAATGCATAAATCCATTGAGTGGCTTTCAATCGTCAAAAATAAATCGAAATGGTTCTGTTCGTTTATTTTTTGTACCCGAGAGCGTGTGGAATCGAATGATGCAATATGCTGAAGCCAGTAAAGGACAAGCAAAAAACACAATTGCCTTATCCTTTGTTTACTTGTGGCAGTCAGAATATGTTATTATATAAACAGAAATCAATTCGGCAGGACATGGTCCCCATGTTCATGCAGGAGCGAGGTGTCATCAATGGACTCCATGGATAAGACGGTTAAATTTAATGTGAAAGGTGACGAACAGGAAGCATCATCCAAAGAGATTCTTCTCACGGTATATGATGCATTGGTCGATAAGGAGTATAATCCAATCAACCAGATTGTTGGGTATCTGATTTCCGGAGACCCGGCATACATTCCTCGTCACAACAACGCACGTAGTCTGGTCCGTAAAAAGGAGCGCGATGAGCTGATTGAAGAGCTTGTACGTTCCTATCTGGCCAATCACCGGTAATGTACGCCGCTTCCGCTGTGTTGCAGCCTTGCAGACAGCGGGAAATGAACCGACAGAAGACAGCCTGAAGCTTGAGAAGGCGATTATTCGTAATCGACCTGAGCAGGCACAGGATGGGAGAGCATGGATGAAAATATTAGGTTTGGACTATGGGGACCGAAGAATCGGAGTTGCCGCGAGTGACGCCTTCGGTTGGACTGCCCAGGGATTGGAAGTGCTAGAACGCCGCCGTGATGAAGGCGAGTTCGCTCGGATTGCCGAACTTGTGCGTGAGCATGAGATTAGTGAGATCGTAGTCGGACTTCCCAAAAACATGAACGGCACCGTAGGACCGCGCGGTGAGATATGCATTGCTTTTGCCGATCGCCTGCGGGATGAACTGAATTTACCTGTTCACCTTTGGGATGAACGGCTGACAACCATGGCAGCAGAACGTACGCTGATTGAAGCGGATGTCAGTCGGAAAAAACGCAAGCAGGTTGTGGACAAAATGGCCGCAAGCTTGATTTTGCAAAATTATTTGGATGCCAATAGTAGAAGGTGAGGGGGATCAACAATGGCTGAAGATCAACTGGGTATGGAAGAAGAAGCGGAAATTATTTACATTGCGGATGACGAGGGTAATGAAGAGGAATTTGAAGTCATCATGAAGTTTGAAGTAGATGGTTCGGAGGCCAAGTACATGATGGTTGCTCCGGTTGAACCTGAAGATGGCGAAACGGATGTATATGCATTCCGTTATGAAGAAGAGGGCGACGATATTAAACTTTTCGTCATCCAAGATGATGCTGAATGGGATATCGTCGAGGAGACGTTTAATACATTTCTTGCTGAAGATGAAGAGGAAGCGAACTAAATGACGGAATATAGCCGCAAAGACCTGAAATGGACAGATTCACTGCGTCTGGCATTCGGTGCTCATGTTGAGCTCGAGGAAGAGAACGGTAAATCACAACCGTATGACTTGTTGGCTGAGTTCGAAGTGAACGGTCAGCAGTACGCGGTGCTCCGCAGTTCGTTGCGACCTTATGACGAGGTTGAACTTCTGCGGGTATCACCTGGAAGTGAAGACCAGATCATGCCAGAGTTAGTTACGATCGACGATGATGATGAGTGGGAGAACATCTCGGAACTGTATGATGAGTGTACACTCCCCATTGACGAAGATTAAATCAGCTTCAAATTGAAGAAACCGGGAGGGCGGAGAAGTCCGCTCTTTTTGGTTGTGTAAAGGAGTTGTTTCTTTTTTGAAAGGGAAAGCAATTGTAGTCATACTGCTTATCATTGTAGTTCTTGCCGGAGGCGCAGGCGGTTACGTATGGAGTATGATGCGTCCTGTGGAAGCTTCTACAGAACCGGTCATATTCGAGATTAAGAGCGGATCGGGAACTTCGAAAATCGCGGATCAGCTTCAAGAAGAAGGCCTCATTCGAAGTGGGTTAACCTTTAAAGGGTATTTAAAGTGGAAAAAACTAGGTTCTAATTTCATGGCGGGTACATATTCAATGAATCCTGGCGTGACATATGATGAGATTGTTAGCAAGCTGAGTAGTGGTGAAGTTGTACCGGAGGAAATGGTGAAATTTACGATTCCGGAGGGTTATAACGTTCTGCAAATGGCGGGTAAGCTTTCTTATGAGCATGTTGTAGATCGAGATGAATTCATCAAGCTGGCCAATGATCCTTCGGCCTTTGATGTAGATATCATCAAAGATATTCCAGTGGATGAAGAACTTCGCTACGTATTGGAAGGGTATCTATTCCCGGAGACGTATGAGCTGAAAAAGGGAAGTTCCACGCATGATGTGATGCAACGGATGCTGGAAGAATTCCAGACCAAGATTAATTCCATTCCTGATTTGGAAGCCAAGCTCCAGGAAAAGAACCTTTCCCTGCATGAACTGCTGACGATTGCGTCACTCGTGGAGAAAGAAGTTGTAGTGGACGAGGAGCGTGCTCTGGTTGCAGGTGTAATCTACAATCGGATCAATCAGGATATGAAGCTGGAGATTGATGCTACCGTGCAATATCTGCTCGACAGACCGAAGGAACGATTGTTTTTCAAGGATCTAAAGGTGAAAAGTCCCTATAATACGTATCTGAACAAAGGCTTGCCACCCGGTCCAATTGCCAGTCCAAGTCTTCCGTCCATTGAGGCAGCGCTAAATCCGGAAGCTTCGGAGTATCTGTTCTATGTGACAAAAAAGGATGGCTCGTCTGGACATCTATTTGCCAAAACGTATAAGGAACACCAGCAAAATATAGCCAAAAGTAAGGCTGCGCAATAAGCGGAGGGGATTATATGAGTAAGAAACATGAACTGCTCGTTACAGCAGCGAATGTGAAAGAGGCAGAAGTGCTGCTCCAGGCTGGAGCAGATGCTCTGGTCATTGGAGATGATCGATTCGGCATGCGTCTTCCAGGCAACTTTAGCGTGGAAGAGACAGCAGAGGTGGTTGCCATTGCAGCCAAACATCAGGCGCGTGTGTATGTATCCATGACTAATCTGATGTCCAACGAACTGTTGAAAGAATTGCCTGAATATGTTCAAGCACTTGGCAGAATCGGTATTGATGGTGTGGAGTTTAATGATCCATCCGTGCTGGCTACCATGAAGGAATACGCTCCACATGTGAAGCTGCACTGGAATGCGGAGATGACTTCAACGAACTATGCGACGGCTAACTATTGGGGAACCAAGGGAGCTAGTCGAGTTGTACTTGCCCGAGAGTTGAATATGGACGAGTTGACGGAAATGGTTCCTTTTTTGAAGGTGGAAGCTCAGGTTCAGGTGCATGGCATGACGAATATTTATCATTCCAAGCGCAGTCTGGTACAAAGTTACATGGCTCATCAAGGGCGGCCGGTTGAGGGACATCTGGGGAAAGAGCGGGGATTGTTCCTGATCGAGGCTGAACGTCGGGATGAGAAATTCCCGATCTACGAGGATATTAACGGTACACACATTATGAGCTCAGAGGATATATGTATCCTCGAAGATCTTCATCTGTTGATGGAGGCGGGTGTGCACAGTTTCAAAATTGAAGGTATGTTAAAATCACTCACCTACAATGAAGCTGTTGTACGTGCATATCGGACAGCGATTGACAGTTATGTAGCCGATGCTGATGCATATGCGTTCTCTGAAGAGTGGCTCGCTGAGGTGCGGAAGTTACAGGACCCTGAACGTGAATTGTCGTTTGGATTTTTCTATAAAGAACAAGTGTATTAATAGACGAGGTGAACAGAATGGAAACAGTGGCGGTACAGCGGAAGTTCTCGGGGAAACGTAACCGTCTGGACAAACCGGAGCTGCTAGCTCCGGCGGGTAATCTGGAAAAACTGAAATTTGCGATCCATTACGGTGCAGATGCCGTATATATCGGTGGACAGGCCTATGGACTGCGTTCCAACGCGGATAACTTCAGCTTTGAAGAGATGCGTGAAGGTGTGGAGTTTGCCAAAAAGTATGGAGCCAAGGTGTTCGTAGCGACAAACATCTATGCACATAATGAGGATGTTGAGGGTATCGAAACGTACCTGCAAAACCTCTATAATGCGGGAATCTCTGCGATCATCGTAGCCGATCCGGCTATTATTGAAGTAGCGCTTCGTGCTGTGCCAGGCCTTGAGGTACATCTAAGTACTCAACAATCCACACTCAACTGGCAAGCCGTGAAGTTCTGGAAAGATGAAGGACTTCCACGTGTTGTTCTCGGACGTGAGACCAGCTTTGAAGAGATCGAAGAGATCAAGGCCAATGTGGATATCGAAATTGAAGCCTTTATTCACGGGGCGATGTGCTCCTCGTATTCCGGACGTTGTGTGCTCTCCAATCACTTTACGGATCGGGACTCCAACCGCGGCGGCTGTTGCCAATCTTGTCGCTGGAAGTATGATCTGTTTGAGGATGCGAGAGAAGATACGGTGTGGGTCAGCGAAGAGGACATGCAGATGAAGGCCCCTGCGCCATTCAAACTAGGTGAGAACCAGCTTCCCCTTTTCCAGGAACAAGATAATTCATTCTCCATGGGATCTAAGGATCTGTGCATGATTGGCCATATTCCCGAGTTGATTGATGTGGGTGTGGACAGTTTCAAGATCGAAGGACGTATGAAATCGATCCACTACGTGGCAACTGTGGTTAACGTCTACCGTCAAGCTATTGATGCCTATATGGCGGACCCGGAAAATTATGTTCTGAAACCTGAATGGGTTGAAGAAATGAACAAAGCGGCAAATCGCCCGCTGAATACCGGATTTTTCTATGATACACCAGACCATGAAGATCATATCTATGAACCGGAAGAAAAGGCCGTACCTTTTGACTTTGCTGGATTGGTCATGGGGTATGATGCTGAAACAGGAATGGCAACCATTCAACAGCGCAATCACTTCAAACCAGGACAGGAAATCGAATTTTTCGGTCCGGGAGGTCACTTTTTCAAACAGGTCGTCGGTGAAATACAGGATGAAGTAGGCAATGTTCTAGATGCTGCTCGTCACCCGTTGCAACTGATTAAAATGAAGGTAGATCAACCGGTTTCGTACTTCGATATGATGAGAAAAAAGAAGTAGGCTCAAATACCTATAATGTGTCAATATTGTATTATGATTTAACAACATAGTGTTATGGAATTTACATGGGGACCTCCGTTTATCGGCAGATGGGGGTCTTTTTTTTATAGAAAAATAGGAATAAAGTTGTAAAATATTTCTGGGAAGTGAAAGGGGAACGAAGAAAGCTGTCGAATACTACATATTTATAGGGGAGAGAAAGAAAAATCTAACAAGTAAATTACTGGCAGGTGAATGGGATTGGTTCAAAAGAAGCAGGAAGACAGTGGGGAGCAAGTGACAAAAGTCGAGCAGGTTAATCCTGAGAAGGTTCAGAAAGTGAAGAAAGAAAAAGTAGTCAAAAGCAAAACAACAGGTAATGGCAAAAGATTGTTTAAGATTGACCGCAGCAAGCTCAAGCTGGGCTGGATCAAGACTGATTGGGTGAAGAAACAATTTAAAAACCGGGATTGGAAAAACCTTGGAGGGTCTTCTTTCCAACAGATTAAGAAGGCAAATCCGGTTAAATCCGTAGGGGTTAAATTGTTCTTGATCTTTTTTGCGGGAATTATGATTTTTGTAGTGAGTTTAGGTCTATTATCCTATTCGAAGGCCAAAGGTACGATAGAGAAAAATGCCTCGCGTGCCAATCAGGAGACCATTGATCAGACCAAGCAAAAAATGGACATCATTTTGGAGAGGTTTGTCGATACATCCACACAGATTTTCTTTGATCCGGAAATGCAGTCCTTGCTACAAAAAATGTCAGATACGAATTTGACTGCGTATGATACATTCGTGAACTCAAGTTCCATCAACAAGCAACTGTCCAATGTTGCATTTACAAATAAATCTATGGAAGCGATTTATTTGGTACCTACGGACGATACAAAGTCCATTATGGGTACCGGCAGCAATAGTTCATCCATGGGCAGCATTCGCCAGGAAGCTTGGTACAGTGAGTTAATTGAGGCGGGCGGTTATCGCTGGCTTCCAACAGAGGTCAAAGAAGATGGCTCAACGCCAACGTTTAAAATTGCACGTTCCATGAAAAACTTGCAGGGGACGACTCAGTCGTATGTTCTGGTTATTGAACTGAAACTGGAAGTTTTGGAGGAACAATTGAAATCGCTTGATCTTGGGCCAGGAGCTATTCTTCAACTAATTGCTCCGGATAATAAAGTGGTTGCATCCTCCATCTCGGATCGTACAGGACAAGAAACAGAGCTTGCATTTGTCAAAGAGTTGACCGAACCAGCAGGTAGTACAAATACGGAGTATACGGTAGATGGCAAATCTACGGAAATGCTGGCTGTATACAGTACGATGGATACATCCAGTTGGAAACTGGTTGGTATGATACCTACCTCTGTTTTGGTTCAGGACGCAAAAGGCATTCTGACTCTGACCCTGTGGATGGCGCTGATTGATGCGGGGATTGCAGTATTGATCGGGATCTGGATGGTGCGTATGATCGCTCGTCCACTTGGCAAATTGAAAGACCTGATGCAGGAAGGTGCAAAAGGTAATCTTAAAGTTCGTACACCATATAGCTCCCAGGATGAAATTGGTCAGCTCTCGACTGCCTTCAATCTGATGATGGAGCAGATCACTAAGCTGGTTGAACAAACCAATCGTTCTGCGCAGGAAGTATTGGATACGGCCTCTGAGCTGAGCAGTGCATCCAAGAAAACGGCTGTGTCTGCTTCGGAGATTGCCGTAGCTACAGAAGAGATCGCAGGCGGTGCAGGCAGTTTGGCAACCGAAGCGGAACGTGGCAATGAATTAACTGACAATATCTCTCGTCAGATGCAGAGTGTAATCGCTGCTAATGAACAGATGGGTGATTCTGCTCGTCATGTAGAGAAGTCCAGTCAGACAGGAACACAACATCTGAATCAGTTGATGACCAAAACGCAGAAGACAGAAGAAATGATTGGTGCACTGGTGAATAAGGTTGATTCACTGAAAGAGAGTACGTCTTCTGTTCTGAAAGTGCTTGAAGTGCTTCAAAACATAACGAAACAGACAAATATCCTTTCCCTGAATGCAACCATTGAAGCAGCACGTGCCGGTGCTGCCGGACGCGGATTCATGGTGGTGGCTGATGAGGTTCGTCAGCTCGCGGCTCAATCCAGACAATCCATTGAGATGGTTGGAGAGATTACAGACAAAATCATGACTGAAATGAATGAGACCGTGGATGCTTTGTCTGCAGCCTATCCGTTATTCAAGGAACAGATGGATGCGGTTAAAGACACCAACGTCATCTTTGCTTCCGTGCAGGAACAGATGGGTGCATTTGTGGAACGTCTGGGTATGGTGACAGGTTCTATTGGAGATTTGAACAAATCTCAAGGTACGTTGTCTGAAGCCATGAGCAATGTCAGCGCTGTAGCTGAAGAATCTTCTGCAACGTCCCAAGAAGTAGCTTCCTTGAGCAGTGAACAGCAAAATATCAGTAACCAGCTGGTCAATCTGTCTGGCAAACTGGAGAATGTGTCTACTGAACTGAAAGAAACCTTGTCACGCTTTACGGTGTAACAAGTCAAGGTTGAAATGAGGAGAACCTGTCCCGCACATCGGACAGGTTTTCTTTTTGTTTACCGGATAATTCCAAGCCATATCAGCAATAATATGTCAAAACGACAAAAGGTGAGATTGGGATGCATCTCCTTGCGAAACGGCGAATCTATATAACTTGTATTCTTCTAACTCTTGTCTTTGGATTGCTTATATTACGATTGGGATGGGTCCAGATCGTTCAGGTGAATCAGACGATGCCTGGATTTCACCGAACGGTACGTGAAATGTCTGTATTGCAGCGTGAACGCGGGGTGATGCTTGACCCGGGGCGGGGGCAATTTACGGATTACAAGGGTGAGGCGTTGACCGGTAAGCTGCAATGGGGACTGGTTCTTTTTCCACAGGCAAGTCCGTTAGAGAAATTACGCAAGCAAGGGGCATTAGAAGGCTCCGAGATGGTACAGTTGGCAGCTATATTACATACCGATCCGGATCAATTGAAGAAGGAATGGAATCAGGAAAGTATACCTCATTTCTGGACAGCAGGTACACATCAGCCTGTTCATTTGACCGTTGCCCAGGTGGAGCGCCTACGTAGTTTGCACCTGCAAGGAGCTGGCATCTATCCGATGATGACAAGGTATCTTCATGAGCATACAGGAATGCAGTGGATGGGATATCTGGCTGAACAGCCTGAGTCCTCCAAAGTTCTAACTGGGCATCAGGATGAAGTGAAACAGCCATTTGCCATGAAAGCAGGAGCAGCTGGACTGGAGAGGACACTTGAACCGCTGTTAAGGGGAATTGGCCCTACGCTTGTATCACGCATGGTCTCAGGTGGTGGAGAGATTATCCCTGATATTCAGCCGCACGTCATTGCACCGACCAATAGCCATTATCCTTTACGTGTAGAAACCACTGTGGATGCTGAGTTACAGCGTGGGTTGGAGGAGTTGACGCAAGAATCTGGATTACAAGAAGGGGCCATTGTTGTGTTAGATACCGCTAACGCAGATGTTCGCGCCATGATCTCCCGTCCTTTCTATCAGCCACAACATGTGGACCCTAAAGAATCGGCCTGGGGGAATCGTGCAGTACAGGGAGCCGTACCGGGTTCCATTTTCAAAATTGTCACTGCGGCTGCTGCTTTGGAGTATCATGCGGTTTCTAACGGAGAAAAATTCCATTGTGGTGGTGAGTACGGAAGATATGGGTTGTCTTGCTGGAAGGAGCATGGGCATGGAGACCTGAATCTGGAGCAAGGATTCGCTGAGTCTTGCAACATCGTATTTGCGGAAACGGCGCGCAGGCTGAGTATGGAACAACTGGAGAACACGGCTGATCGTCTGGGACTCGCGCGTCCAATTGGCTGGGAAGGGAAGCAGATGGCAGGAATGCCTGTGTTACGACACTTTGATCATGAGGATCACGGGCGTGTGAGAACAGAGGCTGTTTCTTCTGCTGATGAAGGTGCAAAAATACAGACAGCAATTGGTCAGCGAGATGTCTTGGTCACACCGCTGCAAGCTGCCAATCTGATCGTTACACTGTTACATGATGGAAAGGTTAGTGCCCCACGTCTCGTTAAGCGCATCCGATATGCGGATGGTGGCACCATGTTGGAAATGCCCTTGCATGATTCACCTTCAGCATCAGGACAGATTGCTCCCGCAACAGCGCATAAACTGTTATCCTGGATGAATAAGGTAGTTCGTGAGGGAACAGGAAAATCCCTGCAGCGTGCGCGGTGGCATGTTGCAGGGAAGTCAGGTACAGCTCAGGTACAGAAACATGGAGAGAAGCGCAACAATCAATGGTTCATTGGTTATGGACCGGTAGAACAACCCCAATATGCTGTAGCTGTTCTTGTTCAAAATGTCTCTCCTGACAGCCAACATCAGGCGACGGCTCTCTTCAGGAAGGTGATGGACTATTTGGCGGAGTCCTCATGATCCTTCGCAGGAACGGGACGTTGTACAGTAGATTCGGCAGAATTCGCTGAGGCCTTATTAACGGGTGGGTCCATGACCAATGGAGAGGATTCAAATTCATCTTTTGGCAGGTGAATCCACTTTTGCAGGTAGCCTTGTTGTAACAGTTCTTTCAGAAGGATCAGAAGCACTGGAGATAACACTACACCAGCCAGGCCAAAGATCGAAAGGGAGATCAGCATAAACGAAAGCATCAAGTACGCCGAAGATACACCAATCGAGTTACCCGATATTTTTGGTTCCAGCAATTGTCTTGTCAGCATCGTCACTGCCAGAATCACAATCAGGCCAATCGCCAGGCTACTATTGCCAATAATGAATAAGTAGACGATCCATGGAATAAATACAACAGGAACGCCAAGCAAGGGTACCAGATCAAAAACCGCACAGACTGCTGCAATGGTAAAGGCGTTAGAGGTTCCCAAAATCAACAGCCCTGCATAAATCAATACAAACGTAATGAGCATCATGATCATCTGTGCTTTCAGATACGAGCGGATTGTCTTGAACACGTGATTACGCATGAATTCAATAGCTAACTTTAATGTTTTGGGCGTTTTCGCACGGGCGAACTTGCGCCAGGATTCAATCTCGATACTGAGGAAAAATGCCAGAATAATCGCAATTCCGAAGTTCGTAATAAACGAAGAGAATGAACTGAGGAAACCTACGACGAATTGCGCTCCGCTAGTTACCCATTTGGACAGGAACCCGGTCAGTGTTGCAAAGTAATCATTCGCTTTTTCCATAACTCCATCAGGGAGAGCGTCTGACTTGTCCTGAATGAATAACACCAGATTGGTGAATTCACGTTGTATCATTTCAATGTATACGGGGAAATTATCTTGAAGATTGGAAATTTGTGAAATGATAATCAAGCCTACCCCAAAAAAGGCAGCGACAATTAATGCAAGAAACAACAAGACGGAGATGGCGGCTCCAAGTGTCTTGGGCAATCCTTTGCGATGTAAAAATTTGGCCAGCGGTTCAATCATCCAATACACAATGAATGATAGAAAGACCGGTGCAGCCACATGGTATAATTGACTGAAACCGTACATGATCACATACACGGTTAATACGAGCAATGCGATGTCAAAGACAGTTCGCCCGTATTTTTTGTAAAGCGGTAGCATGGACATGGCTCCTTTGATGGCAATAATTAGATTGTATTTATTGTACACGATAGCTATCTTTTTGGGAAAACAGGATTCAAGAAAAGTCTGAACTATGATAAAATTAAAGGCGGTTTATTTTAGATAGTGCCATAGTGCACCGTAATTCAGCAGCAGAAGTGGGGAGCTCGCAACATGACAACGATACTTCATAGTATTTTACTGTGGTTATTGTATCTTTCATCTTTTTACGCCTTTATTCCAAGTTTGATCAGCAGGCTTTTTGGTTTTCGTGTATTTCGACGGGGAAGAAGTGATACACAATTTGCATTAACGTTTGACGATGGGCCAGATCCACATTATACGCCAAGACTGCTCGATCTGCTTCGTCAGCATCAAGCAAAAGCCACATTTTTTGTCGTTGGAGAACATGCAGCGAGTCATCCTGAACTCATACAGCGCATACATGAGGAAGGTCATCTTATTGGCATTCATAATTATATTCACAAGACGAACTGGCTCATGCGGCCACGTACCGTTCGAGATCAGATTCAGCGAACAGGTCAGATTATTCATGAAGTAACCGGCGTGAAGACTTGTTATTATCGTCCACCGTGGGGGATTATGAATTTTTTTGATTTTTTCAGCAAGAAAGAACGAAAGATTGTACTGTGGTCTTCCATGTTTGAAGACTGGAGAAGCCGAGTAGGTGCCCAGAGATTGACCGAACGGATGCTGAAGGAACTGAGAGGCGGAGAGGTCATGCTGCTGCATGATCGAGGAACGACCCTTGGTGCTGATGCACGCGCGCCGGAGCAGATGCTTCAGGCGCTGGAAGTCGTATTACAGGAAGCTGAACGGTTAGGCCTGCAAAGCGTACGCGTTGATACGTTGATGGGAGGTATCATAGTGAGCGAATCTCAGAACAAAACGCAATTACAGACACCATTGAAGCTATGGAAACGAATCGTTGTTGCCCTATGGCTGGGCTGGGAGAAGTTGTTCCACTGGGTATATCATCTACGGACGGCTTCGCCAGAGGACCCCATGCTGCACTTCAGATCACGTGTATATCACGGAGCACGGGTGGAGATGAATGATGGCCATGTCATTCAAAATGGAGATCCGGTAATAGAACTACATTTTGACAATCAGAAGTTGTTTGAACTTGGAGTGACGTCACGTTCCAGTATGCACTTGGCTATTCGCATGATTCGGACCATGGAACAGCAATTGCCGGATCTGGCACGCATGGTGGCACTCGAACCTGAATTACGCTCTGCCAAGGCTATATACGGTGTGAGCATGATTAACAGAGGCCCAGAAAAATTCGGATTTACCATACAAGACTTGCCTCCTGGACCGTTCAGTGCTGCATCCAAAGTATACTTGAAGCTGCTGTTAAGTGTAATCCACCCGGCAGGAACCAAACGTTTGAAACAGCGTACAGAACAACTGGTACCCAAGATGATTGCCATGCCGCTGGATCTACTGTTGGAACGTTACGGTCAACATACGATGCAGGTGGCAGCAACGGTAGAAGAATCCAGAGATGAATCGTTGTTAATTGAACAAGAGATACTGCCAGAGCGGAACTAAACGGACTGATCACACCTACCAGCAAAAGAAAAGGGTTGCCGTTCGCCAGATTTGGCAGAAGAGCAACCCTTTATTTATTAGTGAATTAGATACTCAGTACGCCACCGTTGCTTGCATTGGTAACCAGTTTGGAATAACGAGCCAAGTAACCGGTTTTTACTTTCGGTTCAAAGCCTTTCCAACCTGCGCGACGACGTTCAAACTCTTCGTCACTGATGTGCAATTCGATGATACGGTTGTTCAGATCCAGCTCGATGATGTCTCCTTCTTCAACAAAGGCGATTGGACCACCCTCAGCTGCTTCCGGAGAGATATGTCCGATACTGATTCCGCGGGATGCTCCAGAGAAGCGTCCATCGGTGATCAGACCAACTTTGGCACCCAATCCCATACCTACGATCTGGGAAGTAGGAGCCAGCATCTCAGGCATACCTGGTCCGCCTTTTGGTCCTTCATAACGGATAACAACAACATGTCCTTCTTTTACTTTGCCGTTAGCAATACCTTCGAGCGCTTGCTCCTGGGAGTCAAAGCAGATGGCAGGACCTTTGTGGTATCCGCCAACCGAAGCATCAACTGCACCAACTTTGATGATAGCGCCTTGTGGTGCAAGGTTACCAAACAATACAGCCAGGCCGCCTTTTTCGGAATGCGGGTTATCCAGGTGATGAATGACATTTGTATCCTGAATTTCTTTTCCTTCAACGTTCTCACGGATTGTTTTACCTGTTACTGTAATGCAGTCTCCATGAATTGCGCCTGGTTTCTTGAGCAATTCGTTCAGCACTGCGCTTACGCCGCCTGCATTGTGAACGTCTTCGATGTGGAGATCGGAAGCAGGTGCAAGTTTCGCCAGATGTGGAACGCGGTTAGCTACTTCATTAATACGTTCGATTGGATACTCGATACCTGCTTCATGAGCCAGTGCCAGCGTGTGCAGTACTGTATTCGTAGATCCGCCCATCGCCATATCCAGTGCAAACGCATTATCGATCGCTTCTACAGTTACGATATCACGTGGTTTCAAGTCCATTTTGATGAGTTCCATCAATTGGGTAGCGGATTGTTTAACAAACTCACGACGCTCAGGAGCAACGGCAAGGATGGTTCCGTTACCTGGCATAGCCAGTCCCATCGCTTCTGCCAGACAGTTCATGGAGTTTGCCGTAAACATACCGGAACATGATCCACATGTTGGACAGCCGAACTGTTCAAGTTCAAGCAAGCTCTTATCATCGATTTTACCTGCTTGGTAAGCACCTACACCTTCAAATACGGAAGTCAGGGAAAGAGCTTTACCATTGCTGTCACGACCAGCTTTCATTGGTCCACCACTTACGAACAGGGTAGGGATGTTTACGCGAAGCGCACCCATCATCATGCCTGGTGTAATTTTGTCACAGTTCGGGATACATACCATGCCGTCGAACCAGTGTGCAGATACAACGGTTTCCACGGAATCCGCGATAATGTCACGGCTTGGCAGCGAGTAACGCATACCAATGTGTCCCATGGCAATACCATCATCTACTCCGATGGTGTTGAATTCGAATGGAACGCCACCGGCTTCACGAATAGCATCCTTTACAATTTTACCGAATTCCTGAAGGTGGACGTGGCCGGGCACGATATCGATGTATGAGTTACATACGGCAATAAACGGCTTGCCGAAATCCTCTTCTTTAACGCCCGCTGCGCGGAGCAAACTCCGGTGTGGTGCACGGTCAAAACCTTTTTTGATCATATCGGAACGCATCTTCTTGGCTGACATGGTGTATTCCCCCCAAATATATAATATTGAGCAACATGAATGGAAAAGTAAATGGCAGTGCATCTGTCGTTTAATTTCATCCGTACTCTAAAAAAAAGGACCGGCATGCCGGTGTCGAGCTCCCCGTAGTTTGTGAAATTCTTTGCTGCTTTAAACCCGTGAACACCCGGTTTTTCTATTGAGTCTATCACAACCGTCGTCATATTTCTACAATCAATAGAAAGAAGCCTCAAACCATTTTCATGGAATTAGACTTCTTGATTTACGGGAAAGCTATGATCATGTTTCGATGTGGCGAGCGGAATTAATTAGTTGCTTCCGCCTTTGCGTCCAATCTCACGATAGAATTCCTTATTATGAGTTTCGGAGGTTGCTTCGCCGCCCTTGCGACCAATCTGCTTGTAAAAGTCAGTGTCATGGGCATCTGAAGTCGCTTCTCCACCTTTTTTTCCAATCATCTGGTAGAAGCTTCGGTCATGGTTCTTGGAAGTCGCTTTGCCACCTAATCTGCCAGCTTCCTCACGGCTCATCTTGTGTTCTGACGTCGGTTGACGTGCCATTACAAATCACTCCTTACAACGATAAGTTGTTTTTTGTAGCGCGTATCCCTAATTTACCACCTTATTTCCAGCCTGAAACAATTCACTAGGATAGAATCGATGGTGAAGAGATCCGTCAGAGCATTAGGCCGACCGTTTAAACACCTCATGACGATTGAAAGAAAAGCGGGATATATCCGGTTCAATTAAGGGTTTGAACGTGTGGCGTACAGCCGGCAGAGCCAGTGTGACTGCAAAGAGTACGGCAATGACCAGTATGACTGGAATATATGCCGAGCTTCCCATATAACTGTAGACTCCGGACCAGATCGCGAGACGAACGAGAAACCCATGCAGCAGGAACACATAGAGTGTGCGTCGTCCAAGGTCCGTCAGTCTGGAAGTCAAGGAAGGTACCCAAGCCAAGAACAGTGCTGCCGATGCGATTTCCAATAGGTAGACTCCGAGTCGGAAGATACCGGCATACCATTCGTGGTGACCCAGTTCGGCGTACGTCATGCTGCCTAGTAACCATCCGGATGAAATGTTCAAACCACCATACCCGATCCATACCAACAGTGCAGCAGAGAGGATGGCTGCGGTTTTTCGCCCCCAACCGGATAATAAACGTGAACGGATGGTTGCTCCATAGTCATAACCGATGACAAAAAACGGCAGAAATACAAACGTACGGCTGAAGCTGAGCCAGAACCCGTCGATGGGCAAATACCCGGCAATTACACCGAGCGCAATTGATCCAATCAGCCGATATATCGGTTTCCAGGAAATCGTCAGACGAAGCAACAGTCGCCAACAGAAATGACTCGCGAGAAACCATAACAGCAAGTAAGGTGCAAAGAAGGATAGCCGCATATGGGGTGTGTGGAATACGGTAAAGTCCATCAATGCGTATAAGGACTGAAACAGTACATACTGTAGTGCAATCTGCTTCAGAACGTTTCGTCCAGATGCACCTTGGAGTGAGTGTGTCGCAAAATACCCGGTTACCCATACAAAGAGTGGCATGTGAAACGTATATATCCACAGGAACAGAGCTTCCGCTCCTGCAAAACGTGTAATGAGTGGTTCAAGTGCATTACCAGCTAGGACACAGACGATAAGCATAAAGCGCAGATTGTAAAAGAAAGATTCCTGATCATCCCGGATCAGTGTCTGATTTTTCATGGTGTAGCCCCCTTATAGACCCTGTTTGCAAGGTCATTTGCATCTGTAATAAGGGTAATATGGATGTTCATTATCTATTGTGATTTAATTCACATTAGTAAGCGTTATCTTTTATCAAAGCTGTGACAACAAAATGAACGCAACGGGATTGACAACGGTTGCATAGAGGATGACAATAGAAAAAGAAGATGAGGGAATGTAACTATAAGGAGGGAAGAAATCATGTCAACGAGTCCCTATCCAAGCCCGGAAATTATTACGTTTGGGGAGAGTATGGGTTTGCTGACTGCCAAGGATACAAGAGGGCTGGAATATGCAGCCACACTGGACAAGTCTTTCGGGGGTGCTGAGAGCAATCTGGCTATTGGCGTATCCCGCCTGGGGCATACCAGTGGTTGGTTTGGACGCTTGGGCAATGATCCTATTGGCAGTATGATTCTGAAAGCCATTCGCGGTGAAGGCGTAGATGTATCCAGGGTAAGGTTGAGTGATCACGAGCCCACTGGTTTAATGATTCGTGAGAACGCTTCCGGGAAAGCCTCGGTGCATTATTATAGGAAGTTATCTGCTGCAAGTGCGATCACACCTGATGATCTGGATCCTGATTATATTGCCGGGGCGAAGATATTGCACGTTACGGGTATAACGGCAGCGATAAGCCCGTCCGGACTTGCTACGGTAGAGGCTGCCATACATATTGCCAAACAGGCAGGTGTGAAAGTAAGCTTTGATCCAAATCTGCGTCTCAAACTATGGTCTGCGGATGAGGCCCGTCCGGTTATACTGCGTTTAGCTGAACTGGCGGACTACTTTTTACCGGGTCTGGACGAGATGAAACTTCTATATAACGAAGAAAATGATCAAAAAGTACTTGAGCGTTTATCTGCCATGAATGCTGTGTGCATCGTGAAGGGTGGCCCTGATTTGACCTACGTATTGGCGAATGGTACCCTAACTGAAGTTCCGTACTTTAAGGCGGATAATGTTCTGGATACGGTAGGAGCAGGAGACGGATTCTGCGCGGGATTTTTATCGGGTATATTAAAAGGATACCCCCCGCAGGAAGCAACCCGTCTCGGCAATTTGACCGGTTCCATGGTTATACAGGCTGTTGGCGATTGGGAGGCGCTCCCGACGTGGGGGCAGGTCGAGGCCAAGCTGAACAACGTTGCTCATGTTGAGCGTTAGTCGCTGCTGAAATCATATATGGCTCATCTTCGTTCTTAAATGTAAGGCTTGTATACACAACCACCACATTGACAAGGGAGAGAATGAAATGAAGAAGCTTCAGCTGTTGCAAAAGATTACGGACAATGGGGTTGTGGCAGTTCTGCGTGCAGATTCTGCTGATCAAGTCATTGCCATGGCCGAGCAAGCGATTGCGGGTGGCATTAAAGTTATCGAGATTACGATGACAGTACCCAGTGCACTCAAAGCCATTGAAAAATTAAGCCGTGTATACCATTGGAACACACAAGATCCAGAGAAATTCGCGATTATTGGTGCGGGAACGGTGCTTGAACCGCAAACGGCAAGAGCGGCTATCATGTCTGGTGCCGAGTTTGTAGTCGGACCTTCCCTGAACCCGGATACGGTTCAGATCTGCAACCTGTATCGAATTCCGATTCTGCCGGGTGTGATGACGATTGCTGATGTTCAACGCGCATTGGAACTCGGTGTGGACATTGTGAAGTTGTTCCCGGGTAATCTGTATGATCCTTCGATTATCAAAACGATGAAGGGCCCTATGCCGCAGGCGAATTTTATGCCAACTGGCGGGGTATCCTTGTCTAATCTGGGAGATTGGATCAAGGGTGGAGCAGTGGCTGTAGGGATCGGCTCCGACTTGACATCGGAAGCTGTGAAGACGGGTGACCTGAGTCATGTCCGTCGCAAAGCGGAACAATATATGGATGCTTACCGCAAGGCCAAGGCTGAATAATATTTTTTCAATTCGTAGAAGGGGAGCCTGATAAACAAAGGCTCCCAATTCTGTGAGCCGCGGCACCTGCGGAAGTGAAGAAAGGTGATTAACGTTGAGAAATCGGTATAATACAGGGCGCAAGAAGAGGGGCATCGGGAAATTCCTGCTCGTACTTCTGGCGCTCATTGTCATTGGATGTGGATTTGTTGCGTGGAAATTATTCACACCATACGGTCCACAGGAAACAGCTCAAACAGCTATGGAAACAGCCAATTCGGTGACGGTGAGTGAACAAGAGAACTGGATTGATTTTGTGCCAGATAAACCGACGGGGAAAAGTGTGCTTTTCTACCCTGGTGGACTGGTAAAACCGGAAAGTTATGCACCACTTGCGCATGAGCTGGCTGCTGCGGGTCATCACACGATTATTGCCAAGATGCCAGTTAACCTGGCAGTGCTTAAGCCAAACTTGGCAGATGAGATTCTGGCCGCATATCCGGACGAACAATTTGTTATGGGTGGACACTCTCTCGGCGGGTCGATGGCTGCACGTTATGTAGCGGCACATCCTGATGCACTTCACGGGATTTTCTTCTTGGCATCTTACCCGGATGAAAAAGGAAGCGTAAAGTCACTTGGAATACCTGCTTTATCTATTCTAGGTACTAAAGATGAAGTCGTGAATGCTACGAAGTATCAGAGTGGACGGATGTATCTTCCAGAAGACACGGTATATTACACCATTGAAGGTGGTAACCACGCCCAGTTCGGTGATTATGGTCATCAAAAAGGAGATGGCGAGGCGGAAGTGAGTGGGGAAGAACAGCTGAATCAGACGGTCAAGACTGTACTCGCTTGGTTAAGTACCATGAAGTAGGTTTTGATTATTCTGCATTAAGGGTTGAATGCATTTATAGCATAACTTGATGGAGGTGATATGGATGACCATGCTTCAAGTGAATGGAGTGCAGATCCCATGTAAAGGGATCCTGTTCGATAAAGATGGAACACTGCTGGAATTCCTTCAGCTATGGGGGCCGTGGGCAGAGACGTTGCTGAGTCAGTTACAAGCACGTATGAATGAGCTTGGAGCTTCATTTACGGTTGAACGGGAGCACGTCTTAGGCACCATTCATAATGCAGAAGGTCACATTGTCGGCTATGATCCGCAAGGCCCGCTGGCCATTGCGACTGTGGATGAGTGCACGGGATTGCTTGCCGGGCAACTATATGCAGCAGGCATACCATGGAATGAAGCGATCACAACGATACGCAAATTTTCAAGTGTAGCCATGAGATCGGTAAGAGAGCGCAAATCGGCTGAACCGATGCCAGGATTGCTGGATTTCTTGCAGAAATGCAGGGCAGCAGACATACCACTGGCGGTCGTCACTTCAGATAGTACAGCGGCAGCAGAAACACATCTGGATTGGATGGGGATTCGGTCCTTTTTCACATCCATTGTGGGCTGTGATCGGGTGACCCAGGGCAAACCGGATAGAGAAGCAGCACTCTTGGCTTGCCGTGAATTACATATCGATCCTGCGGAGGTCGTTGTAATTGGAGACAGCAATGGGGATATGCAGATGGGGCGGCACGCAGAGGTATCCTATACGCTCGGTTACTGTCCGCAGTTAGATCAAGGATCTCACCTGGTTGATGCCCATGCCATTATTCGTCATTATAATGAGATAAGCGTTATTTTATAAGTCACCCTGACCTGATTGAACGATATAAAAGGAGGAGAGAGGATGAACGCAACAGAACAACTGGCTGCCTGGATTCAGGAAAGCTCCCGGATTGTTTTTTTCGGAGGGGCCGGGACTTCAACGGAAAGCGGGATTCCCGACTTTCGCTCGGCTGCGGGTCTGTATCAGACGGAGCAGCATTCGCCTTATCCACCGGAAGAGTTATTAAGCCGACATTTTTTTGATCAACATGCCGATATTTTTTATGATTTTTATCGTGGCAAAATGCTTCATCCAGATGCGGAACCGAATGGGTGCCATCGACTATTGGCCCGTCTGGAGCAGGAGGGAAAACTTCAGGCAGTGATCACGCAAAATATCGACGGACTACATCAGAAGGCAGGCAGTAGCAATGTTTTTGAGCTTCACGGTTCAATTCATCGTAATGCCTGCATGGATTGCAAGCAGTTTTATACGCTGAATGATATTATACAGTCCCAAGATACCGTGCCTCGCTGTAACACATGTGGTGGTGTGATCAAACCGGATGTGGTGCTGTACGAAGAGGAGCTGGATCAGACGACATTGTATCGTTCCATTGATGCACTGTCTTCTGCAGATCTGTTACTCGTGGGAGGCACGTCACTGACGGTGTATCCAGCGGCCCAGTTAATTACGTATTTTCAGGGAAAACATACCGTTCTGCTCAACGCTACACCTACCGCTTACGACCGCAGGGCTGATTTGCTGATTACAGAGCCAATTGGCGAGGTAATGAATAATGTGGACCAGCTTCTTGGTTAAACGTATGGACTGATTAACCGCATTCTCCGGTATAGACCGGATACAAGAGGCGGAACCTGGGGAAAGAAGGGATTCATAATGGTCTACGTAGCAAGCGATACTCGCTATGAAACGATGAAATATAACCGCGTTGGACGTTCAGGTTTGAAACTGCCAGCGATTTCACTGGGGCTGTGGCATAATTTTGGCGGTATTAATAACGCTGAGAATGGCCGTAATATGATTACCCGATCATTTGATCTGGGTATTACACATTTTGATCTTGCCAACAATTATGGCCCACCGGCAGGTTCGGCAGAGCAGTTATTTGGACAGGTACTGGCCCAGGATCTGAAACCTTATCGTGATGAACTGGTGATCTCCACCAAAGCGGGGTATTATATGTGGCCCGGGCCGTATGGCGAGTGGGGTTCACGCAAAAATCTGGTATCCAGTCTGAATCAGAGCTTGAAGCGTATGGGCCTGGATTATGTGGATATTTTCTATTCACATCGTTATGATCCCGAAACACCTTTGGAAGAAACGATGATGGCACTGGATCATATTGTTCGCTCGGGCAAAGCCCTTTATGTGGGGATATCCAACTATCCCGCAGAGCAGACAAGACAGGCTGCCGAAATTCTGAAAGGTCTGGGTACGCCCCTGTTAATCCATCAACCGAAATACTCGCTGCTGGACCGCTGGATTGAAGATGGTTTGCAGGACGTGCTGGATGAGTATGGAACAGGCAGTATTGCATTCTGTCCATTGGCACAAGGTGTGCTCACGAACAAATACTTGAATGGTATCCCGGAAGACTCACGTGCCAAAGGACCGTCGGTATTCCTGAATGAAAACAACATCTCTCCAGAGACGCTCCGCAAAGTGCGTGCGCTGAACCAGATTGCAGCAGCCCGTGGTCAGAGTTTGGCCCAATTTTCACTTTCGTGGGTGCTGCGTAATGGCAGGGTAACTTCTGCGCTGATTGGCGCAAGTCGTCCTTCCCAGATTGAAGAGAATGTGGCTGCGCTCAGTCAGCTGGATTTCTCTACAGAGGAATTGGAACGGATTGAATCCATCCTGTCTCCGGAGCCTGATGACAAATAAATAAAGTGTAAAAGGTGCATCTTAGCCATAATGGCGGAAGGCACCTTTTTTTGTCGTACGTGGTTCCGTCCGTTATGTTGCTCACCGTTTGATTTGTTGAGCATTTTTCTGTAAACCCTGATGAAAACGGGACAGTATTTTCTCTCGATACAAGCTGGGCGCTTCACCGTGAAATCGTTTGAACTGTTTGGAGAAATATAGTGCGTCTGGCAGTCCAACCGATGCAGATACCTGTTCGATGGACAGATCCGGGCGTTCTCTCAGGAGTTGGCGCGACTTGTCGATCCGTAGTTTTAGCAGATAGGTGACTGGTGAAAGACCGGTTTCCTGTTTGAAAATACGGGATAAATACGCGCGGTTGTATCCAAGACTCGCAGACATTTGTTCAATGGAGACAGGGTAGGCATATTGGGTAGACATATATTGAATCATCTGTTTCACCGTACGTCGGATGGAGGATTCACCTGGAATTAAGGTTTGGCCCTGCGAAAGGTGATTCTGTGCTTCGGCTAGAATCATATATAACGTACCCAGTGATGTGAAATGGGAGCTTTCTTTGCGCTCGGCAAAAGCATCCTGCATCACGGATAGCCAATCGGATATTCCACAGGATGGTCCAGCATGAAAAACGGACTTCTCCGGGCGGAACCCGGCTTCCTCGGTATGTTGGCCAGCCTGGCTACCTGTGAAGGCAATCCAGCGATATTGCCATGGGTTGCGGGCGTGAGACTGGTAACTTACCAGTTGCCCAGGATGAATGAGGAAACAATCACCTGCGGATAACTCGTAGGTGTGCAGTTCGGTACGGAACGTACCCGCCCCTTTTTCTACATAATGCAGCAGATAATAATCAAACAATTTAGGACCGAGGGCGTGACCCGGAAGGGTCTGGCTTGCTCCGGCAAACAGGACATGCAGTGCGCCTTGTTCATAATAGACCGGATTGGAGGCAACCGAATAACTGAGTGCTCCGCTTTTACCGGAAGGTGATTCCTGTATTTTTTCGTTAGAAGATGCAAGGGATTCTTTCTTGGGGTTGGATTGATCTGACATGGTCGTTTCCTTCTTTCCGGGATGCTCCGATCATTATACGCCTTAAGGTCACATTTATCCATATGAAACACACATGGTTGCATTACAAGAGGCACCGCTTTCTTATATAATAACATTAAGAAAACCACAACAACGAGGCGAGGTGCACCAGCAGTGAACGTAACTGAATTGAAACAAAAGTTTATTGAGAAGTACGGAGAGAGTGGAGCGGACATCCGTGTATTTCATGCCCCTGGGCGTGTGAATCTGATCGGTGAGCACATTGACTATAACGGTGGCTACGTGCTTCCGGCAGCACTTGAATTCGGAACAACATTGATCATTCGTGAGCGTGAGGACAACAAGCTGCAACTGGCTTCCACGAACATGTCTTATGAAGGGGTACTAGACACTTCCTCCATAGGTAAGGAAAAAACCGGAGAATGGACCGACTATCCTGTTGGTGTCATGGTTGAATTGCAGGGCAAAGGCGTGAATGTAACAAAAGGGTATGACTTCCTGTATCACGGGGAGATTCCGAATGGGGCAGGACTTTCATCGTCTGCATCACTGGAGGTGCTCACGGGCTTCGCGATTCAGTCTCTGGAGGGCGTAGCGGATATTGATACGGTTCAACTGGCGCTTTTGTCCCAGAAAGCGGAAAATGAGTTCGTAGGTGTCAACTGTGGAATCATGGATCAGTTCGCTGTCGCAAACGGTGCACAAGATCACGCGATCCTGCTGATGTGTGACACACTGGAGTACGAAAAGGTTCCTTTCCGTACAGGCTCCTACAAATTGGTCATCGGTAACACAAACAAACGCCGCGGGCTGGTGGATTCGGCTTACAATGAACGTCGCTCCCAATGCGAGCAGGCACTTGCCATCTTGAAGGAACAGCTGCCTGCACTGAATTATCTGGCTCAATTGACGCCAGAGCAGTTCGTAACACTACAGGATCAGATCAAGGATGAGAAAGTAAGGCAGCGTGCGCAGCATGTCGTGGAAGAGAACGCACGTGTTCTCGCATCAGTCGAAGCATTGCAGGGTAACGATCTGGAAACCTTCGGCAAGCTGATGAACGCTTCTCATGAATCACTTCGTGACTTGTACGAAGTAAGCTGTGATGAGCTGGATGTTATGGTTGAAGAAGCTCAGCGGATTCCAGGCACGCTTGGTGCCCGGATGACTGGCGCAGGATTTGGCGGTTGTACCGTATCACTTGTGCATGAAGATGATGTCGAGCGTTTTGTAAGTGAAGTGGGCGCTGCATATGAAGCGCGTACCCGTCTCAAAGGTGATTTCTATGTATGCGGTGTAGGTGACGGTGTTAAAGAATTGAAGGAGGCGAAGTAAAATGGCAATTTTGGTGACAGGTGGAGCAGGGTATATTGGTTCTCATACGGTAGCAGCATTGTTGGAACGTGGAGAAGAGGTTGTTGTACTGGATAACTTGCAGACAGGGCATCGTGAAGCGTTGCTCGGCGGTAAGTTGTATGAAGGGGATCTGCGTGACAAAGAAATTCTGGCGAAGCTGTTCGCTGAGAATTCAATCGATGCAGTCATTCACTTTGCAGCCAACTCACTCGTAGGCGAGAGTATGAAAGACCCGGTTAAATATTATGACAACAACGTGTTTGGTACACTCTGTCTGTTGGAAGCGATGAATGCAGCGAACGTACGCCGCATCGTCTTCTCCTCTACAGCAGCTACCTACGGTGAGCCTGAGAAAGTGCCAATCGAAGAGAGCGATCGTACAGAACCAACCAACGTATACGGTGAAACAAAGCTGATGATGGAACGCATGATGTCATGGTTCGATAAAGTTCAGGATATCAAATACGTTTCCCTGCGTTACTTCAATGCAGCTGGTGCACATGACAGCGGTAAAATTGGTGAAGATCACCAACCAGAGAGTCACTTGATTCCACTTGTACTGCAAACAGCATTGAAACAACGCCCGCACATCGCCGTGTTTGGTGACGACTATGCAACAGAAGATGGCACATGTATCCGTGACTATATCCACGTGAGCGACTTGGCTGATGCACATCTGCGTGCAGTAGATTATCTTCGTAAAGGTGAGAACAGTAATGTGTTCAATCTTGGTAACGGTACAGGATTCTCGGTAAAACAAGTGATCGAAACAGCTAAAAAAGTGACTGGCCTGGATATCCCGGTTGTACAGGAGCCACGTCGTGCAGGTGATCCGGCTGTGCTGGTAGCTTCATCTGCAAAAGCAAGATCTGTCCTGGGTTGGAATCCAAAATGGACCAATCTGGAAGATGTCATTCAAAGCGCTTGGAGCTGGCACCAATCACGTCCTGACGGCTACGGAAAAAACTAGGAGGCGAACACCTTATGTCACAGACTCATATTGCAGCAGGTGCCACAGAGCGGACACCGGAGCAGCAGGAAGCACTGCATGCCATTGAACGTCTGGTTGCATTTGCCTTGCAGAAACAATTAATCGAGGAAGCGGATTGGGATTACAGCCGCAACCTCTTGCTGGAACAATTCGGATTCTCAGAGCCTTATGCCGGCGAGTTGGACACGAATGTGCCCGATGGCCCACAGGCTATGCTGGATACGTTGATCGATTATGGATTTTCCATTGGACTCATTCCTGAAAATAGTGATACGTTCCGTGATTTGCTGGATGCCAAAATCATGGGTCATTTGATGGCTCGTCCATCCGAGGTGGTACGCGCATTCCGCCACACGGAGCAGACGGAAGGCATTGAGGTGGCCACATCTCAATTCTATGACTTGTCGATTAACTCCAACTACATCCGTATGGATCGGATCTCGAAGAACGTCTACTGGACACAGGACACGGCCTATGGAGACATGGAGATTACTATCAACCTGTCGAAGCCGGAGAAAAGTCCAAAGGAAATTGCCATGGCGAAATTGCTTCCGCCGCCGGTATATCCTAAATGCCAACTGTGTCGTGAAAATGTAGGTTATGCTGGTCGGGTGAATCACCCGGCCCGCCAGAATCTGAGAGTCATTCCGTTGGAACTTAACAGCGAGCCTTGGTTGTTCCAATACTCGCCGTATGTGTACTACAACGAGCACTGCATCATTTTCCATCATGATCATGTGCCGATGAAGCTGACGAAGGATACACTGCGCAGACTGCTTGCCTTTGTCGGGGAGTACCCGCATTACTTTATCGGATCTAACGCGGATCTGCCGATTGTAGGCGGTTCTATCCTGACACATGACCATTTCCAGGGTGGACGTCATACATTCGCCATTCAAAATGCACAGCCAGAGGCGGTCTTCCGCCATGCGGATGCACCTGGACTTACATTGAGTCTTGTAAAATGGCCAATGTCTGTAATGCGTCTGGCTTCACACGATCCTGCAGAGTTGCTTGAAGCGGGTAACGCCGTATATGAAGCGTGGAAGGTCTACAGTGATTCAACAGTGGATATCGAAGCATTCAGTGAAGTGGACGGGGAACAAGTGCCACACAATACGGTAACACCAATCGTTCGTCGCAGTGCAGATGGTGGTTATGAGATGGATCTTGTATTACGTAACAATCGTACGAATGATGTGCATCCAGAAGGCATTTTCCATCCGCACCGTGAAATGCACCATCTGAAGAAAGAAAACATTGGTCTGATCGAAGTGATGGGGCTTGCCATCCTGCCAGGTCGTTTGAAAGAAGAACTCGACAGTATCGCGGATATTCTCGCTGGAGATGCCAAACTTGCTGAAGCCGCCAAAGCTTCTGATCATGTGTTGAACAAACATCTGGGCTGGGCGGAAGAATTGATTGAACGGTTTGGTCCTAACCTGGACAAAGAACAAGCCGTTGCCATTGTACAGCAGGAAGTTGGCTTGAAATTTGCCGAGATTCTGGAACATGCAGGGGTCTACAAATATGATGAAGCAGGACGCCAGGCTTTCCGTCGTTTTGTAAGCAGCATGGGATATACTGAATAGACATGTATAACGATGAACACCAGCCCATAATACAAGGGCTGGTGTTTTTTTGAATATGATTTTTAACGGAGTTGTAAGCCAGTCGTTTGTTCTGTTGGAATTGAACGATAGATCAGGGCAGCCAGCTCGGCTCGGGTTAGGGAGTCATCCGGCCTGAACTGTCCGTGATATCCCACAACCATTCGAGTCTCGGCCAGTGTGGCTATGTAGTCGTGAGCCCAGTGGGAGGAGGGCACATCCTCAAAAGAACTCGTTTGGATCAGCGGCAGGTCCAGCGCGAGTACCAGAATTTTTGCTGCCTCAGCCCGTGTAAGTACCGCATCCGGATGGAAGAAATCATTTAAGCCGTTTGAAATATGGAATCCATCAATAAGGCCGATCTCTTGTAGTCGAGATATAGCATCAAAGTAGGGATGTGTGGACTCTACATCTTCAAAGGGAGCAGCCTTTCGGATTATCGGTAGCTCAAACGCTCCGTTGATTATACGAGCCATATGTTTACGCAAGATTGGCTGGTTAGGTCTGAATGTGGCATCGGGATATCCCTTTATCAGACCACGTGCAGCGATACTTTCAATCATCAAGCGTGCCCAGTGGGTTGAAATATCACTGAACACAACTGGGGTCAATGATATTGTTGGTTCTTTAGGTTCAGGTTCAACTTTAAGTTTAGGTTCGGTTTTAAGTTCCATTCCTGTATCAGGTTCGTGGGATGATGCGTCAGTAATAGAGCTACTGGTCCAGAAAGAAGGACTGCCACCATGGTTTTCAGAGCTATTAGTCTTTACCCATTTGGCATATAGCGTTATGGCCCGAGTTACGGTATCTCGGTCAAAATTCCAGGGAAGAGATAATGCCGAATCTATGTACCATCCATCAAATGAAAACCCGCTTTTGCTGGGCTGAGTGGGAGTCGCTATTGCTTGATTATTCCTAGTAATAGTAGAGGAAACGGGGCTTCCGCCTTGAGAGTCAAAAGAGACGGTCAAAGTTGAAATGGGATCGTCCTTATTCGTATCTTTGGACACAGTTGTCACTGAACTCGTCCACTTGGCGTATAGCGTGATGTCCCCAGTCACGATATCTCTGGCAAAATCCCAGGGAAGGGAGTATACCGAATCTATGTACCAGCCTTCAAACGAAAACCCGTCCTTGGTAGGTTGATTGGGAGGTACAATGGTTTGCCCATAAGTGGCTTGAGTGACTGCAACCGTGTTCCCTCCAATGGAGTCAAAGGAGACGACCACATTTAGTTTTTGAAAGGGAATGTCATCCCAGTAAGCGAAATCTTGAGCCTCTGAAGGATCAAAACCCGTAATAATAAGGGATGAGTTACCATCAAACGCTAAGAAACCAATTGACAAGACACTAGCTGGAATGAAGACAGTCGCCAACCGATTGTCCGCAAATGCCATCGCCCCGATAGAGGAGACACTATCCGGAATGACGACAGAAGTCAGTTGATTGTCCATAAATGTAGCATGTCCAATGGAAGAGACACGATTTGGAATAACAATGGAAGTCAGCTGGTTAGATGCAAATGCCCAGTATCCAATAGTTGAGACATTCTCTGGGATAACGACAGTAGTCAGTTTATTGTTTGTAAATGCACTATTTCCGATCGACATAACAGTCTCGGGAATAACGACAGAGGCCAGTTGGTTGTTAGTGAATGTGGAGTTCCCAATTGTGGATACACTGTCCGGAATGACGACAGAGGTCAGCCGGTTGTATGCAAATGCCAAGTCTCCAATAGTCGTGACAGTCTCTGGAATGACGATAGAAGTCAGTTGATTGATTTCAAATGCCCTTTCTCCAATAGTGGAGACGGTATGCGGAATAACTACAGAAGTCAAATGATCGCTGTAAAATGCTTTTTCACCAATAGAAGTAACTGGTTGACCGCCAATGGTTTCGGGAATAATGACATCTTTCGAAGTGCCCACATAGTCGTTTATTGTGATTCCATGAGCATTAGCGCTCGTTATGAAGTCTTTTTCTTTATTCGGCTCAGCATACATAACCATCTGTCCCCAGGGTACGAGGAACATTAGCAGAGCAAAGACGAAGATGCTTGCTTTTTTCAATCCAATAACCTCCTTAATATTTATTTTAAGAATTTTGAAGTTCTTTTGGTTACAGTACAACTGTTCGATGAGATTAACAATACTGAATCTCCAATAGGTGACCCGAGGGGACATGGGGGCGCGGTATTTGGATGACGGCACTCATATTCGTTCTCAGAAATGGAAGATGTCAGTTCCCGCATGTATAATGGTGGAAAGCCATTGAAAACATAACTCAATGAAGAAACGGGGACGAATAATTGGAAAAGCAGGTATTGAATATTCCGTTGATTACAGATGCTGAGGAACTGCAAGGCATGGTGGGTGAACCGCATGAACATGTGCGTAACAAGGCAATTTCATTTGTGGATTCACATGTTCAGAACTTTATATCCATGTCACCATTATTTTTCCTCTCCACCTCCGATCGTGATGGAAAAAGTGATGTGTCACCTCGGGGTGATGGAGCAGGATTTGTGAAAGTCTATGATACATATCGGCTCGTTTATCCCGAACGCCCAGGCAATCGGCGGATAGACTCGTTGTTGAACATGTTGTCGAACCCTGGTATTGGTATGCTCTTTTTGATTCCGGGTATGAATGAAGTGCTGCGTATTAATGGCACAGCATCCATTACTAAGGATGAGGAATTCATCGCCAGTATGGGCTGGAGTGGTAAAACCATAGGTGCGGCTGTCATTGTAGATGTGGAAGAGTGTTTTATCCATTGTCCGCGGGCATTTAAACAGGCTGGATTATGGGCCTCAGAAACATGGGTGGATGCTGAGAATTTGCCTTCATCAAGCGAGATGTTTCGAGCTCATTTGGAGATTAACGGGTTGTTATAAAGTGAGTGACTATCGATTTGTTTTTCTATAAACAGGGTACTATAATTGGAGTTGCACAAAAATACTAAACTCCATTGGAGGCGACAATAGATATGAGATCTTTCCAATTCTATAATCCAACCCGGCTGATTTTCGGCAAAGGACAACTGGAAGCATTAAAGACAGAAGTGCCGAAATACGGTAAACGGGTTCTGCTTGTATATGGTGGCGGCAGTATCAAACGCAGTGGTCTGTACGATCAAGTGATCGGTTTGCTTAAGGAAGCTGGAGCAGAAGTGACTGAACTGGCAGGTGTGGAACCTAACCCACGTCTTTCTACGGTGCATAAAGGGGTAGACCTCTGTAAAACAAATAACATCGACCTGATCCTCGCTGTAGGTGGCGGCAGTGTACTGGACTGCTCCAAAGCTATTGCTGTAGGTGCCAAATATGATGGCGATATGTGGGATTTTGCTCAGCGCAAAGCCGTTGCACAGGACGCTCTTCCACTCGGTACCGTATTGACCATGGCGGCAACTGGTTCGGAAATGAACTCCGGTTCGGTTATTACGAATCAGGATACACAAGAAAAACTGGGTTGGGGTAGCGCATACTCATTCCCTGCATTCTCTATCCTGGATCCGGTGAATACATACACTGTTCCGCTGGACCAAACGGTATACGGCATGGTGGATATGATGTCCCACGTATTGGAGCATTACTTCCATCTGGATGCCAATACACCGGTTCAACTCGGCTTCTGTGAGACGATTCTGCGTACTGTCATGGAAGCAGCGCCTCGTCTGGTTGAAGACCTGGAGAACTATGAACTGCGCGAAACAATTCTGTATTGCGGAACAATGGCACTGAATGGCGTGCTGAATATGGGTCTCGCAGGAGATTGGGCAACACATAATATTGAACATGCGGTTTCCGCAGTGTATGATATCCCACACGGCGGTGGACTTGCAATCTTGTTCCCACATTGGATGAAACATAACCTGGACGTGAATGTGGATCGATTCAAACGTCTGGCAATTAATGTATTCGAAGTGAACCCTGAAGGCAAGTCGGACAGACAGATTGCCGAAGAAGGTATCGATGCGCTCAGCAAATTCTGGACATCCATTGGTGCACCTAACCGTTTGGCTGATTACGATATCGATGATAACCAGATCGACGTAATGGCAGACAAAGCGATGCTGTTTGGCCCATTCGGTAATTTCAAGAAACTGCAACGGGAAGATGTTGTATCCATCTACAAGGATTCTCTGTAATTCTATAATCACTGACAAGTGAACGGACACATCCTGTTGTCCAATAAACCGCAAGTCTCCTTCATGGGGGCCTTGCGGTTTTTTCATGTATTCGGGCTGTACACGTGAATGATGGAGGAACATGAAGCAAGAAGAACAGAATGTCGTGATAATACCCATTATCGGGTTCAGAATACATTTGAGGAAAGATTTTGAAACATTTTGATGTTAGCTACGTATTTATTTACATGTGGAATGCCCAGTTAGGATGAATTTGCGGCAGAGAGAGGAGGAACAGGGGATGGAGACAATTTATTGGGGGTGTCTAATCGGAGGAGCGATATTTGCGGTTGTCAGCCTTGTGCTGGGTGACTTGATTGACGGCTTGCTGGACGGAGCCTTCGAAATGCCAGGTCTTGATTTTTTCAAACCCGTTGTGTTAGCTGGTTCCATTACAACCTTCGGTGGGGCAGGCATTATGCTGACACGTTATAGTTCATTAAGTGCGATGTCGGGTCTAATACTATCCCTACTTATAGGTATTGCTGCAGCCATGCTGGTATTCTTCGCATATATCAAACCGATGCGTAACAGCGATGTCTCGATTGCATTTTCAATGAAAGAGTTATCTGGGAAAATTGGGGAAATTACCATTCCGGTGCCGGAAAAAGGTTTTGGCGAAGTGATGATTCGTTTTGCTTCCGGAAGTACGATTCAAACGGCATCCAGCTTTGAACACCTCCCCATTGCGGCGGGAGCACGTGTAGTTGTGGTGGATGTTGTAGATGGTGTACTGCGTGTGTCGGAATGGGATGAAAATGTACTTAAAGATTTATAAAGTATTCTTATCACCTAAGTAGTTTAAGCACTCATCATGAATGAATAAGGGGAGAGATGTGGAATGGATAATTTGAATTTGAATTGGGATGTATTGCTGATTCCTATAGTTGTAGTCGGTGTCATTCTAATTTTAGGTTTGGCTTTCTGGGCGAGATACAAAACGGTTGGACCGGATGAGGCGATGATCGTTACGGGATCATTCCTGGGTAGCAAAAATATCTCCGATGATGATTCTGGCCGAAAAATTAAGATTGTTCGTGGTGGCGGTGCATTTATCCTGCCGATATTCCAGCAATCCGAATTTATCTCCTTATTGTCCCACAAGCTGGATGTCTCCACACCTGAAGTGTACACGGAGCAAGGGGTTCCGGTTATTGCTGACGGTGTAGCTATTATCAAGGTTGGAGGCGCTGTAGAAGACGTTGCTACGGCAGCTGAGCAATTCATCGGTAAACCTGTAGAAGCGCTGAGAAGCGAAGCACAGGAGGTACTGGAGGGGCATTTGCGGGCCATCCTCGGTACAATGACGGTGGAAGAAGTATATCGGAACCGGGATCGGTTTGCGCAAGAGGTTCAAGGCGTAGCAGCTAGAGATCTGAAGAAAATGGGCCTTCAAATTGTCTCATTTACCATCAAGGATGTGCGTGACAAACAGGGTTACCTGGATGCTCTCGGTAAACCGAGAATTGCTGCTGTGAAGCGTGATGCCGAGATAGCTGAAGCGGAAGCGATGCGTGATGCACGTATTCAGAAGGCCAATGCGGAAGAGCAGGGTCAAAAAGCAGAGTTGCTGCGTGATACCAATATCGCTGAGGCAGCCAAAGAGAAAGAACTGAAAGTAGCCACGTTTAAGCGGGATCAGGATACAGCCAAAGCGGAAGCCGACCAGGCGTACCATATCCATGAAGCTCGTGCGAGACAGACCGTGGTGGAAGAAGAAATGAAGGTTGAACTCGTTCGTAAAGAACGTGAGATCGATCTCCAAGAAAAAGAAATCGTTGTACGTGAGAAGCAATACGATGCCGAAGTGAAGAAAAAGGCAGAAGCGGATCGTTATGCGGTAGAGCAGGCTGCCGAAGCGGATAAAGCCAAAAGAATGCGTGAAGCTGATGCAGTACAGTATTCCATCGAAACACATGCCAAAGCAACAGCTGAACAGAAGCGACTTGAAGGTCAGGCCATGGCGGATGCAGAACTTGCCAAAGGTACAGCAGATGCAGAAGTTATTCGTTTGCGTGGTCTTGCAGAAGCAGAAGCAAAAGAAAAACTGGCAGAAGCGTTCCAGAAGTTTGGCGAAGCGGCTGTACTCGATATCATTGTCAAAATGCTGCCTGAACTGGCTGGCAAAATTGCAGAGCCAATTGCATCCATTGATAAACTGACGGTGGTAGATACAGGTAAAGGTGAAGGTGCAGCACGAGTGAGTAACTATGTTACCGAACTTATGGCGACCGCTCCAGAGATGCTCAAAAGTGTATCCGGCATCGATGTAGAGCAGCTGATTAAAGGCCTTACGAAGTCTAAAACACCTGCGCCAGTTGCCATTCAACAGAGCGAGGCTGTTACAACTCCTTCTATAATCGACAAGATTGTGGAAAGAGCTGGAGTTGACGAGTAAGAAGCACTTCCAATCTTGCATGGTTGCTCTATTGACCTTAAGGCGAATTTTTGTTACTTTTTAAGCGAGACGTCCGGCGCGGTTTGCCCGCTCCGGGTGTCTTTTCGTTCGTAACAGGGTGTGACTTAACCACACCTAAGATGGTGTGAAAAAGAGGTGCAAACAATGAGCAGCTTGCATGTAGATAAAGCGCTAAATAATAATGTAATCATTGCACAGCATCCAGAACACGGGGAAGTCGTTGTTATTGGTAAAGGCATTGGCTTTAACCGAAAACCGAGTGATCACATTCCATTGATGGCTGTGGAGAAAATGTTTATTTTGAAAAACCAGCAGGAGCAAGAGCAGTACAAGCAGCTTCTTCCACAGGTGGATGAAGCACTGATCGAGATTATTAACGAAGTTATTACGTATATTGCAGAGCGTACGGACGTTCCTCTGAATGAACATATCCATATTGCATTAACCGATCACATTTCTTTCGCGTTAAAACGCAAGGAGCAGGGCATTATCATACAAAATCCATTTTTATATGAAACCCGCGAGATTTACCCTGAAGAATATCGAATGGGAGAATACGCTGTTCGTCTGATCAAAGAGAAAATGGGTGTAGATCTGGGGATGGACGAGATTGGTTTTGTTGCCCTCCATATCTATAGCGCAATGACCAATCAAAATATATCCCAGGTACGTGAGCATTCACAATTGATCACTGATTTGGTGAACCTGGTGTCTGATCAACTCGATTATTCGTTTGAAACGGAATCGCTGGATTACTCTCGTTTGCTGACTCATCTTCGGTTCGCCCTTGAGCGTGTTCGCCGTGGAGACAAAGTGGAAGAGCTTCATAAGTTGGATTCCCTGCTTAAGTTGGAGTATCCCGAAATGTACTCGCTTGCATGGAAACTGACCAAAGTAATGGAGAAAAGACTGAAACTGCCGGTTTATCCTGCGGAGGTAGGTTATCTGACCATTCATCTGCAAAGGCTGAATCAGCGGAAGGAAGAAGAGAATAAGTGAGATCATTCCAGTGATGGAATGCGGAATTTATTTTTTTGGTGTAAAGGCTTGCAATAGATTAGAACTGGTGCTACAATGGTTTCCGTAATCAAGCAACTGAATAAACATAAGCGACGTGTTACTGACTCGATCAGGCATGAGTTAATTAAAGTGTGATTGTTCTTTCCTTGTACAGGGTATGCTATACCCCAAGGTTGGCACAGTTTACTTTATTAATTCATGCCTTTTTTTGTGTTCCCTTGCTTGCATCACAACATATAAATTAGACGAAAGGGAGAAACGACGCGATGTTCAAAAAGCTTTTTGGTGTATTGCAAAGAGTAGGTAAAGCTCTCATGTTGCCTGTAGCCATTCTACCTGCGGCAGGTTTGCTGCTCGGAATCGGTAACATGTTGGTTAATCCAGATTTCTTGCAATATGTAACGGCGCTCGACACCCCTTGGGTGAACTCGATCGCAACAATTATGATGAACGCAGGTCAGATCGTATTCGATAATCTGGCATTGCTGTTCGCCGTCGGTGTAGCCGTCGGATTGGCTGGTGGCGAAGGGGTTGCAGGTCTGGCAGCGATCATCGGTTATCTGGTCATGAACGTCACACTGGGTACCGCAGTAGGGGTTACTCCGGCCATGATCGGTGAAGTACCGGGTTATGCCAGCATCTTGGGCATCCCAACATTAAGTACAGGCGTGTTCGGAGGTATAATTATAGGTATTGCCGCCGCGCTGTGTTACAATCGATTTTTCAAAATCGAACTGCCGTCTTACCTCGGTTTCTTTGCAGGTAAACGATTTGTACCGATTATCACTTCGGTTGTTTCCCTCTTAATCGGGTTGCTTCTGGTGATTATCTGGCCGCCGATTCAAAATGGATTGAATACTGTATCTCACTTCATGGTAGATACAAGCCCGACATTGTCGGCATTCATCTTCGGAGTTGTAGAACGGTCATTAATTCCGTTTGGTCTTCACCACATTTTCTACTCCCCATTCTGGTTTGAGTTTGGTGAGTATGTGAACAAAGCTGGAGATGTCATCCGTGGTGACCAGCAAATCTTCTTCAATCAATTGCGTGATGGTGTGAACCTCACAGCGGGAACATTCCAAGTTGGTAAATTCCCGTTCATGATGTTCGGTTTGCCAGCAGCGGCACTTGCGATGTACCATGAAGCAAGACCGGAACACAAAAAGTATGTTGCAGGGATCATGGGTTCAGCTGCGCTGACCTCGTTCCTGACAGGTATCACAGAACCACTTGAATTCTCGTTCCTGTTTGTAGCACCAATCCTGTTTGCAGTACACTGTATCTTTGCAGGTTTGTCTTTCATGACCATGCAAATTCTGGGTGTCAAGATCGGTATGACCTTCTCCGGTGGGTTCATTGACTTCCTGATCTTCGGGATTATTCCGAACCGTACACCATGGTGGGACGTTATTATTGTCGGATTGATTCTTGCGGTGATCTATTACTTCGGTTTCCGGTTTATCATTCGCAAATTCAATCTCAAAACACCAGGACGTGAAGATGCAACGCCTGAAACCGAATCTGGCGGAGGCTCTGGTTCAACGGATGACCTGCCACATAACATTCTCGAAGCTTTTGGTGGCAAAGAGAATATCAAACATCTGGACGCTTGTATTACTCGTTTGCGGATTGAAGTTAATGAGAAATCCAATGTGAAAAAAGATCGTTTGAAACAATTGGGTGCATCTGGTGTACTTGAAGTGGGTAATAATGTTCAAGCCATCTTCGGAACACGTTCCGACACGATCAAATCTCAAATGCAGGATATTATTGCAGGTCGAACACCAGCACCAACGCCAGCAGCTGCCAAACCAACTCCTGAAGAGGAGAAGGCACAAGGTGAGCAGGGCGAGCGCATCGTTGCTGAGGATATCGTCATGCCAGTCAATGGTGAATTGCTGGACATTACAAACGTACCTGATCCGGTCTTTGCTGAGAAAATGACAGGTGATGGATTCGCAATTTTGCCACATGATGGTACGATAACTTCTCCTGTGTATGGTAAAGTGTTTAATGTATTTCCAAGCAAACATGCCGTGGGCATCATGTCCGATGGTGGTAAGGAAGTGCTTGTTCATATAGGTGTTAATACGGTGAAGCTGAAAGGTCAAGGCTTTAACGTACTGGTACAGGAAGGTGATCTGGTATCGGCAGGTCAGCCGATTATGGAAGTGGATCTGGAGTATGTCAAAGCAAACGCTCCTTCGATCATTTCACCAGTTATTTTCACTAACCTGCCAGAGGGCTCTACAGTAACTCTGAAGAAGAGTGGAGTGCTGAAAGTTGGCGAACAGCCAATCATTGAGATAAAATAAGAAGTGTTACGACGATGGCAAGCAAGTGTAAATATATGCAATGCCTAAACCAAACTACTGAAAGTGAGATGATTGTAATGCAACAAACATTCAGAATTACAGACGAAGATGGTATCCACGCACGTCCGGCGACAGCCCTGGTTAATACAGCAAACAAATTCAAAGGTGCAGAATCCTTTGCAGAAGCTAACGGTAAAAAAGTAACTTTGAAATCCATCCTGGGTGTTCTTTCCCTCGGATTGGAACAAGGCGACACCATCAGCATCATCGTTGAAGGCGAAGGCGAATCTGAAGCTCTTCAAGCTTTGACTGACGTTATGGTTAACGAAGGGTTGGGCGAAATTAATGCTTAATGTCTCCGGGATCGCGGCTTCGGCGGGTATTGCTATCGCCAAGGCGTTTATCTTGGAGCATCCTGACTACTCTGTAGAAAAACGCCAAATTAACGACGTTGACGCAGAGATCGCGAAACTCGACTCAGCTCTGGGTAAATCCCAGGCTGAGCTTGAGGCGATCAAAGAGCGTACTTTACAAGAGCTTGGCGAGAAAAAAGCTGAAATTTTTGCTTCGCATTTGCTCATTCTGAATGACCCTGAACTCATTGATCCGGTTAAAGCTAGAATTGCGGATGACATGATCAATGCAGAATTTGCTTTGAACGAAACAGCATCGCAATTTATCTCCATGTTTGAGAACATGAAGAGTGCTTACCTGCAGGAACGTGCTGCAGATATGCGTGACGTTACCAAACGTGTGCTAAATCACTTGCTTGGTATCGACTTCATGAGTCCCGCTGAGATCAATGAAGAAGTGATTGTGCTTGCGGAGGATCTAACACCTTCCGACACGGCTCAATTGAACCGCCAATTTGTTAAAGGTTTTGCAACCAACATTGGTGGACGTACTTCTCACTCGGCAATTATGGCTCGCTCTCTTGAGATTCCGGCTGTTGTTGGAACCAAGGACATCTTGGCTCAAGCGAAACAAGGCGATATGATTATTGTTGACGGTCTGGATGGTCACGTACTGGTTAACCCTACTGATGAAGTTATTGCTGAATACCGTGCCAAACAGGAACAGTATGATGCACAACGTGCAGAGTGGAGAAAACTTCGTGATGAGCCAACGGTAACGGTGGACAACGTTCATGTTGAACTTGCAGCTAACATTGGTACACCAAATGACGTAACGGGTGTTCTGGAAAACGGCGGCGAGGCTGTAGGCCTGTACCGTACCGAGTTCTTGTACATGGGCAGAGACAAGCTTCCTTCCGAAGACATTCAGTATAATGCTTACAAAGCGGTACTGGAAAAAATGGAAGGCAAACCTGTCGTTGTTCGTACACTGGACATCGGTGGAGACAAAGAGCTTCCATACCTGGATCTGCCAAAAGAAATGAATCCATTCCTCGGCTTCCGCGCAGTTCGTCTGTGTCTGGACCGTCTGGATATCTTCCGTACACAATTGCGTGCATTGCTGCGTGCAAGCGTACATGGAAACCTGCGTGTCATGTTCCCAATGATCGCAACACTCGGTGAATTCCGTGAAGCAAAAGCTGTCTTGCTCGAAGAGAAAGAAAAGCTGGTTGCTGAAGGTATTGCTGTTTCTGACAGCATTCAACTCGGAATCATGGTCGAAATTCCTTCGACTGCAGTTCTGGCGGATCAGTTTGCAAAAGAAGTGGATTTCTTCAGTATCGGAACGAACGATCTGATTCAATACACGATGGCTGCTGACCGTATGAACGAACGAGTGGCGTATCTGTATCAACCTTACAACCCGGCCATTTTGCGTTTGGTTAAAATGGTTATCGATGCAGCGCATCGTGAAGGCAAATGGGTTGGCATGTGTGGTGAGATGGCAGGAGACGAAACAGCAATTCCATTGCTGCTTGGTCTTGGATTGGATGAGTTCAGCATGAGCGCAACCTCCATTCTGCCAGCTCGTAGTCAGATCACCAAGCTGTCCCGTGCGGATATGCAGGAACTGGCTGCTAAAGCTCTGGATATGCAAACGGCTGAACAAGTCGTTGAATTGGTTCAAAGCATTCAAGCGTAATTTTGCCGGGGTTTCCTCCGTATTTGAGGTTTTTCTTTTTCCGATAATGAGCTGCATCCATGCAGCGATTTTGCCGGTATCCGCTGTTACAGCGGGTACTGGCTTTTTTTGTTGCTCGAACGTATAGGAATTAGAAGGGGAGTACGAGGAGAAAGGTCCTGTAATGTCTAGCCAAAAAAATGCTCTTACTGATGTAGTTAACATCAACAAGAGCATGATTAGTAATACACTTAGTGCTTAACTGCAAGCGCAGTTCAGTACAGGTTTGCGAGCGGCGGTGGTTTCATCCAGACGAGTGACCGGTGTTCCGTAAGGTGCGTTGAGTACCAATTCTGGTGTCTCTTCCGCTTCTTTGGCAATCCGTATCATCGTATCAATGAAGCCATCCAGCGTTTCTTTACTTTCGGTTTCTGTCGGCTCGATCATGATGCATTCCTCCACGTTGAGCGGGAAGTACACCGTAGGTGGGTGATATCCAAAATCAAGCAATCGTTTGGCAACATCAAGTGTGCGCACACCGTATTGCTTCAAACCCCGACCAGACATGACAAATTCATGTTTACATACGCCTGGATACGGAATCTCGTAGTAAGGTGCGAGACGGGCCATCATATAATTAGCATTCAGTACCGCGCATTCAGAGACTCGGCGTAACCCTTCCGGCCCATAGGTGCGAATGTAGGCATAGGCACGTACCAAAATACCGAAGTTGCCGTAGTAGGCTTTTACCCGCCCAATGGATTGATCGCCTTCACGATCGAATGCATACATACCATCATCATTTTTGATTACCATTGGCTTAGGCAGGAACGGAACTAAACGACTCTTCACGCCGACTGGTCCGGCGCCTGGTCCACCACCGCCATGAGGCGTACTCATCGTTTTGTGCAAGTTCAGATGCACCACGTCAAAGCCCATATCACCCGGACGGGTAATGCCCATAATGGCATTGGAGTTGGCTCCATCGTAGTACAACAAGCCACCAGCCTGATGTACGATGGATGCAATCTCCTGAATGTCTTTCTCGAACAAACCAAGTGTATTCGGGTTTGTCAGCATCAATGCTGCTGTATCGGAACCAACGGCTGCACGGAGTGCGTCCAGATCGACCAGTCCGTCTGCACGGGACGGAATTGTCACAGTCTCAAATCCTGCAACGGTTGCACTTGCCGGGTTGGTACCATGAGAGGAATCGGGCACGATGACTTTGGTACGTTGTTCGCCACGACCTTCGTGGTAGGCACGAATCATCATAAGTCCAGTCCATTCTCCATGAGCACCAGCGGCTGGTTGCAGGGTCACAGCGTCCATACCTGTCAGACCTGCAAGGTCGTTTTGCAACGTATATAACAGTTCAAGTGCACCTTGAATGCTGGATTCATGCTGGTACGGATGGATTTTGGCGAATCCATTGTAACGAGCAACATCCTCATTGATCTTTGGATTGTATTTCATCGTACAAGAGCCCAGTGGATAAAATCCGTTATCTACACCGAAGTTGCGACGGGAGAGCGCAGTATAATGTCGAATAACATCTACCTCGAACACTTCCGGTAGTGCCGCTGCTTCCGAACGGAGCATTTCCCGGGGAATCAACGTATCGGCAGACTGGCGAGGAACGTCACATTCTGGCAAGGAATAAGCGACACGTCCGGGGCTGCTGAGTTCAAAAATCAATGATTTTTCTGGAGCAGGAGATAAGGTCTGTGCACTAAATGTTGTATCCGTCTCAGGTTGAACCGAGGTGGAGACAGAGGTACCTGTTTTCGATTGTCCGTGTACCGATGTTGTCGTTGTCGTCGTCGTTTCCTGAGTCACAGCGATCCCTCCAATGCTCGTGCGAATTCGTCAATCTCTTCCTTAGTGCGCCGTTCGGTAACAGCAATCAGCATATGTCCGGCAAGCTCAGGATAATAACGTCCAAGTTCGTAGCCACCAATAAAGCCTGCATCCAGCAGTTTCAACTGAAGAGCATCCACGTCTGTTCCTTCAGGAAGTTTAATCACGAATTCATTAAATGTTGGTGCATTAAAAGTAAGACAAACTCCAGGAATTGCAGTTAATGTATTCAGGGTGTAATGACTCTTTTGCAAATTCAGATCCGCGACATCGATCATACCCTGTTTACCCATGATGGACATATACACAGATGCGCTGAGTGCAAGCAAAGCTTGGTTGGAACAGATGTTGGATGTCGCTTTTTCGCGGCGGATATGCTGTTCACGTGCTTGCAGTGTGAGTACAAAACCACGTTTGCCGTTGCGATCCGTGGTCTGGCCTACAATTCGGCCAGGAATTCGGCGCATATGAGGCTGGGACACGGCGAAATATCCGCATGTCGGGCCGCCGAGTGAAGCGGCGATACCGAGGGGCTGCGCATCGCCAACAACGATGTCGGCACCCAGCTTGCCTGGGGCTTCCAGCAGACCCAGCGATAGCGGGTTGGCACTTACAACGAGCAGGCCCTTGTGCGCATGCACGAGGTCGGCAGCCTGCTTCACATTTTCCACGGCACCGAAGAAGTTCGGACTCTGGATCATGACAGCAGCGGTATCGTCTGATATGGCGGTTTGCAGGGCATCCCAGTCAGTGACGCCATCCTTATAACCAATCTCGACAATCTCCAGACGGAGTCCGTGCGCATATGCCTGCAATACCTGACGGGCTTCCGGATGAACGGTACGGGGTACGATGAGCTGTTTGCGACGAGTTGCCGCTGCGGCCAAATTACCGGCTTCCGCAAAAGCTGTTGCGCCGTCATACATACTGGCATTGGCTACAGCCATACCGGTTAATTCACAGATGTAGGATTGAAATTCGAAAATGGCCTGTAGTTCACCTTGGCTGATCTCAGGCTGATAAGGTGTGTAGGCAGTGTAGAACTCGGAACGGGAAATGACATGATTGATGACGGAAGGAACATGATGATCGTATATGCCTGCGCCGAGGAAGCTGGCGTGTGTTTCAAAATTGGCGTTGGCGCCGGCTTGTTTGGACATGTGACGTGTCAGCGCATATTCATCGAGTTTGGAGGATACAGGTAGCTCGCCCTGATAACGAATCTCTTTTGGAATGTCCTGAAACAAATCCTCCAGCGTATCCACACCGATGGTTGCGAGCATGGCGCTCTGATCTTGCTCAGTCATGGGAATGTAACGGTGCTTGCTCATGCTTGATCAGCTCCTTGAGTAGGTGTCTTCGACGTACGTGTCCGTTTATGAAAAGGGGTCTTTACGACCTCGGCTTTTAGTTTCTTGCCGCGGATCTCAATCTCAAGTGGGGTTCCCAGCGCAGCGTATTTGCTGTCGATGAGGGCAAGACCCAGATTACGCTTCAATGAAGGTGATTGTGTGCCTGTTGTCACTTCACCAATCTGTACGCCTTCGGCGTAAATCGGATAGTGGGGGCGGGGAATACCGCGCTCCAACACTTCGATGCCGACCAGTTTGCGGGCGGGCCCGTCAGTTTTTTGCTGTAACAAGGCTTCGTGTCCGATAAAAGGTCCGGCATTCAGCTTCACAAACATACCTACGCCAGCTTCGAGTGGAGAGATAGTTGCCGACAATTCCTGTCCATACAGAGGGAGCTTTGCTTCAAAGCGCAGTGTATCCCGGGCACCAAGTCCGGTTGGTACGAGTCCGTAACCTTCACCGGCTTGCATTAATCCATTCCAGACCACAGCGGCCTGGTCCGCAGGAACATATAGCTCAAAGCCATCTTCACCGGTATAACCGGTACGGGACAACAGTAATTTTACTCCACATACTTCAGCATCCTGAACAAAACGAAACGGTTCAATCGAGGATAGATCCGTATCTGTAACTTTCCCGATAATGTCTACAGCCAGTGGACCTTGCAAGGCGAGCAGCGCTGTCTGCTCCGAATCATTGGTCATACTTACGCCGGGGATCAAGTGCTCTTGCAGCCACGCCCAATCCTTGTCGATGTTGGAGGCGTTAACCACAAGCATATAATGCTGATCTTCCAGCTTATACACGAGCAGATCATCCACCACACCGCCATCTGGATAACACATCAGGGTGTACTGGGCTTGACCGGGAACCAGCGTGGTCACATCATTAGTCATCATTTGTTGCAAAAAAACTTCAGCCTGCTCACCCTGTACCGTGAATTCGCCCATATGGGATACATCGAACAGTCCCGCGCGCTCGCGTACCGCTTCATGTTCTTTCTGGATTCCGCTAAATTGTACCGGAAGCTCCCAGCCTCCAAAATCAATGCACCGTACGCCTTCGTATTGCTGATATAGTGGGAAGAGTGGTGTTCTAAGCAAATCGGACATCAAATCACCTCGTCATGGGCCGTGAGCCGGCCGGATATACAATCGTGGATCAATGAACCAGGGTATTTTTAAATTTTTAGCTAGATATTTTCATCACATAAGTATGGTAAGGCAGCTATGGCAGCGCCGTTCTACATCCTGTTTTTCGTTTTTTGGGAAAAAGGAAAAGGACAGGCCAAAGAATCGGCATGCCAAGTAGCACGCTGTATTCTAAGGCTCTGTCCCTTGTACCTGAGAGTTACCCCGCTGCGTTGTGCAGCAGGTTTCCCCTTGGGTGATCATAACGCCCGCACAGGGCGAATAGATGCTCTCCAGAGTTGCGTCCCGTAAAAGTCCTTTTGCCTGAGAGATTCACCTCCGCTTATCGGTGGTTTACTCCTTCGGCGTTACCTCATGTACATCCCGAATCGGGTGTCACGGGTAATCTCTCCCTTTACATTCATCCGCGGGTATAACATAGTCCAATAAACACTTTTACTCCTCTCATTAAAACGTGAATCCACTGCTGATGTCAAGAACGATGTCATAGATAATAATTAAAAACCGAATATTTATTTTTCTTTCGATATTATTGTTCGTCTATTTAAAAAGACTGCGCTTACTATTCTAATATTCACCAGTATATGAAGAAAGAGTGTAATCCGGTTACAGGATTTAGAGGTGTTCAGCAAATAAATTGTGAGGTATCTTGACATTTGATTCAAAAATGTCATACGCTATGTTCTGGGAAAAAGGTTAAGGTCAAAGAACGCATGCACTCATTTAATGAAAAGCGAGGCGGATATCGATGAGCGAATTGAAAAGTGATTTCCTGTACAGTGAAGAGCACGAATGGGTGCAAACCGTAGGGGAGGATACTGTACGTATTGGCATTACCGAGTTCGCGCAGCATCAGCTGGGTGACATTGTGTTTGTGGAATTGCCTGACCTTGAAACCAATGTAAAAGCAGAGGACAGCATTGGAACGATCGAATCGGTCAAAACGGTTTCGGACTTGTTCTCTCCCGTCACAGGTTCAATTATTGCAGTGAATGATTCGTTGCAGGACTCCCCTGAACTTGTGAACAGCTCTCCTTACGAGGAAGGCTGGATGATTGAGATCCGTGTTGAGGGAGATCTGACAGCAGCATTGTCTACATTGATGAATGCAGACGCGTATCGGAAACATACGGAAGAATAGTATCAACGAACTTGTACTTATTAACATATATTTTATAATTAAATGATATGAGCTTCATATTGTTTCGACCTGTGTGAGCCGGATGCTTGCACAGGTTTTTTGTGCTTTCCAAGAATGGTTTCCAATGCGGATTTGAGCAGATTGTGGATGTACATCACCAGATTGGACCAAGCTATAGGTAGGAAAATTATTCTGGAAATGATAAAAGTCATAGGCAAGAAAAGCCTTGTGTATCAATGGGTTCAGCCATTATGCATCCATTAAAACGATTACATAACCTAATGTTGTCATCATTGTTCATGACGAAAGTACGCTTTCATTTCATTGAACAGGAGAGCATTCTCGCTTAGGATTACAGCAGGGGAGAAATGATACCCCTTTCATAAATCATAATCACTTGATCCAAGGAGGATAATACAATGAGTAATTTGGACCAATCGTCCAATTCCAAAGGTGGGCTACGGGTAGGTGTTCAGCGTTTTGGCCGATTCCTGAGTGGTATGGTCATGCCAAATATGGGAGCGTTCATCGCCTGGGGATTAATTACAGCTCTGTTCATTCCAACAGGCTGGTTCCCTAACGAGACGCTTGCACAGCTAGTCGATCCGATGATCAAATATTTGCTGCCACTGTTAATTGGTTACACCGGGGGTACGATGGTGCATGGTCAGCGTGGTGGTGTCGTGGGTGCCATTATGACCATCGGGGTCATCGTGGGTAGTGATATTCCGATGTTCCTCGGTGCCATGATTGCCGGACCACTGGCAGCATGGATCATTAAAAAGTTTGATAAATCCATTGAAGGTAAAGTTAAAGCCGGATTTGAAATGCTTGTTAACAACTTCTCAGCCGGTATTATTGGTGGGATATTGGGGATTTTTGCGCTACTGGGCATCGGGCCTGCTGTAGAAGCGATTAGCAAAGTATTATCTGCCGGGGTACAAGGCTTAATGAATCTTGGTTTGCTGCCGCTGGTCAACCTAATCATTGAACCAGGTAAAGTATTGTTCCTGAACAATGCAATCAACCACGGGATTCTTACACCAATTGCAACAGATCAAGCGAGAGAATTAGGGAAATCCGTATTATACATGCTTGAATCAAACCCGGGTCCGGGACTTGGTATCTTACTTGCTTACTGTTTCTTCGGACGCGGAATGGCCAAATCTTCTGCACCGGGTGCCGTAATCATTCATTTCTTCGGGGGAATTCATGAGATCTACTTCCCTTACATTCTGATGAGACCGATTCTGATTCTTGCCGCAATTGCGGGTGGCGTCGCAGGTACATTAACATTCATGCTCACCGGAGCAGGACTTGTTTCAGCACCATCACCGGGTAGTATTATCGCGTATTTCTTCTTAACACCAAAAGGTGGATACCTACCGATGTTCGCAGGGGTGCTTGTAGCAGCCGTCGTTTCTTTCCTGGTTGCAGCAGTGTTGCTGAAAACGGGTAAACAAAAGGACGAAGATCTGGAGTCCGCATCCAGTCGGATGAAAGACATGAAGAGTCAAGGAACCCTGCCAAACGCTGGTATTACGGCTAATCAACGTGAAGCAGACAGAGCCGCAGATATGGCTTCTTCTACCGTCAAAACAGACGTGAAGAAAATTGTCTTCTCCTGTGATGCAGGCATGGGGTCAAGTGCCATGGGTGCTTCCATTCTACGCAAGAAGATGAAGGCAGAGGGGATTGACGTTACGGTGACCAATACGGCTATCAGTGATATCCCGCCGGATGCAGACGTGGTGATCACACAACAAGTATTGACCGATCGTGCCCGCTCCGTTGCGCCGAACGCAGAACATATATCCATCGACAACTTCCTAAAAAGCCCGGAATACGATGCGCTCGTTGAACGTCTGAAGTAATTGCACGCATTTGTTTTCCCTGAGCCGGAGGCTGAGATATGAGTATTACCAAAAGACAACGTGAAATCGTGGAGTTCCTGCTGGAGCATCCACATGAAGTAACTGCCGGCGAAATCGCCGTTGAAGTAAAGGTCAGTACCCGAACGGTTCACCGGGAGCTGCAAATGATTGAACAATGGCTTGAACCTTTGGGTATGAAGCTGGAAAAAAAATCAGGAACCGGTATCCGAATCGATGCCGGTTCCGATGATCTGGCTGTATTGCGCCAGCAACTAGAGGGTAAAGAATATGTAGAGTTTACGCCAGAAGAGCGTAAGCTCTTCATGCTTTGCATCCTGCTGGATGAACCGGAGCCTGTAAAGTTACTCGCCTTGGCTTCGGATCTGAAAGTGACCGTATCCACCGTAACCACTGATCTGGACGATCTGGAGTCACGAATTCGTCAGGCGGGACTAAAGCTGGTTCGCAGACGAGGATATGGCGTCAAGATTAACGGAAGTGAGACGATTCATCGCACAGCCATAGCTGCACTTGCTCTGGAATTTCTGGATGAGTCCGACCTGTTCGGAAGACAGCCAGAACAGGGAGGCTCCATCGTAAACCAAAAATTGTTGGATATGATTGGACACGGTGATGTGCTTACGGTCGAAAATGCATTATGGCAACCAGACATCGAATGGCTGGAGAACATCCCGGAACGCCAATACATGAAGTTGCTGATTCAATTATCCGTAGCGGTTGTACGTATTCGTAAAGGCTCTGGCATTGGCCGTATACCTCCCCTGGAGAACAATGGAGATGAAGTCGCAGAGCAGGATGAGATGAAGGTTCCACCTTATATGGCTTCCCGCTTGTGTGGTGTGTTATCGACCCAGCTGGGGCTGACATTCTCCCAAGATGAGCAAGCTTATTTTCACAGACTATTAGTTGAGACAGAGCAGCGGATTCATTCTTCGCGGCTGTTGCCAATAGACGATTTGATTTTACTGGACAGGGTACATTCACTGATTGATCAGATGCAGGCGAGAACGCATTACGCCTTTCATGAGGATCGTTTGCTTCGTGAAGGTCTGCTTGGTCATATGCAACCTGTCATGGAGCGAATTGAAGGACAACAGATGATTCGTAACCCGCTACTGCAGCAGATTCGCAAGGATTATGATTCCCTCTTCGAAGAGGTCAAACAATCCGTGCATCAAGCTTGGCCAGGTACAGACGTTCCGGATGAAGAAATTGGTTTCCTGGTCATGCATTTTGGGGCTTCCATCGAGAGGTTACGTGCATTGAAACGGGAGATCAGGGCGATCATCGTGTGTACAAGCGGAATCGGCTCATCACGTATGCTCTCCAGCCGACTGTCCAAGGAGATTCCCGAGATTCGGATCATGGATAGCGTGTCCTGGTATGAAGCTGCCCGGATGCCTACAGATCAATATGATCTGGTGTTATCCACTGTTGATCTGCCGATGGATGAGCATCAGTATTACAAAGTGAGTCCACTGCTTACGGCAGAAGAGAGCGAACGTCTGCGTCATTTTATCCGAACAACAACATTACAACGACAGCATAATAAACCCCGTGAAGCAGAGGTTCAGACGACAAGTCGTTACTCCGACCCGGATGGACTGGAAGCTATTTTAGTTGAAATCGTCCGAATTATTGGCAAGTTTCAGGTGTATCCGCTGGATAACCAAGATATCGGTTTCTATAAAACCGTATATGCGATGTGCAACGTACTCCATGGATCTGGTGTGCTGAAGGAACCGGGGGAGATCGCAAAACGGTTGGAGGCACGTGAAGCAGTGGGGAGTCAGAAGATTCCCGGTACAAGACTTGCGCTGTTTCATACACGCAGTGAGGGAATCTACAGGCCGTCCATTAGCTTGTTTCAGCTCACTGAGCCACTCCTCTGTACGCCGGATGATCCGGCAGGAGTTACCCATGTCCTCTTGATGCTTGGTCCCAGAGAATTATCCAAGGAAAGCCTGGAGGTTCTCAGTGAGATCAGCGCCCTGTTATTACAGGAAGAAATGATTACATTGCTGGAAAAAGGAATCAGGGATGAACTCATTCATTACCTGTCCCAGGAACTTGTTGGATTTTATCGCAGTAAAACCGAAATTGGAGGTCAACCATTATGAGTATGTTAACAACAGATAAAGTCATCATGAATGCGACGGCTCAGGACAAATACGAAGCGATTCGTATGGCAGGACAGATTCTGAAGGATGCGGGACATATTACCGCTGATTACATTGAGAAGATGATTGAACGTGAAGAGATTGTCTCGACCTATGTAGGGAACGGCCTGGCTATTCCGCATGGTACAAAGGAGTCCAAAGCTTTCATTTTATCCACAGGTATCTCTGTCATTCAGTATCCACAGGGTGTTGATTTTGGCGAAGAAAAGGCTTATATGGTCATTGGTATCGCGGCTCAAGGCGGGGAACATATGGAGATCTTGACTAGCATCGCGGTGATCTGTGCTGAGGATGAGAATATGGAGGCCTTGCGTCTGGCGAAAACAGCCGAAGAAGTTATAACTATTCTGGAAAGTGAAATGGAGCTATGAAGGCCCTACACTTTGGCGCAGGTAACATTGGACGCGGGTTTATCGGATTGATTCTCTCCCGTGCAGGGTATGAGGTGATTTTCTCCGACGTGAATCAGACCTTGGTAACGGCTCTCCAGCAACGGGGACAATATACGGTGGAACTGGCCAACGAGAGCAAGGATCAGGAGACCGTCACAGGTGTAAATGCAATCGATGGAACCCAGCTGGAGACGGTTGCCCAAACCGTGGTGGAAGCGGATCTGATTACAACCGCGGTGGGCGTAGGCGTGCTGAAACATATTGCACCAGGTATTGCAAGGGGACTTGAGAAAAGACTGAATTCGGGTCCGGTACAAAACCCGCTTCACATTATCGCTTGCGAGAACGCCATTGGAGCCAGTACGCAATTGAAAGAGCATGTATATGGTCTGCTCGATGAAAAGGTACGTTCCCTTGCAGATCAGTACATTTATTTTCCCGACTCGGCCGTAGACCGGATTGTACCTATTCAGCATCATGAAGATCCTCTTCATGTACAGGTGGAGCCTTTTTACGAGTGGGTGGTGGATCGTTCCCAGATGGCTCCTGCATTCAAACCGGTTGAGGGCATTGTATATGTCGATGATCTGGAGCCATATATCGAACGTAAACTGTTCACGGTTAATACAGGACACTGCGTTGCAGCATATATCGGTAATGTGCACGGGTATGACACGATTCAGAAGGCTATTGCTGATGAAAAGGTGAAATCCATTGTATACGGCGCTTTGCAGGAAACTGGAAAAGTTCTAGTGAAGCGTTTTGCATTCAACCCGGAAGAACATGAGCAGTATATTTTCAAAATATTGGGACGGTTTGTCAACCCGTACCTTACCGATGAGGTTACTCGTGTTGGTCGTTCCCCGCTGCGCAAGTTGTCTCCAAATGATCGTCTGGTTCGTCCGGCCCTTCAGGCCTATGCGGATGGAAGCGAAACAACTTATCTGGCTATGGGCATGGCAGCAGCCTGCAAGTTCGATGTCTCCGATGATCCGGAAGCAGTTGAACTGCAGGATATGATCCGCGAGAAGGGGATTACAGTTGCCCTCCACCATTATACGTCCATGGATGAGCAACATCCGGTGCTTGAACAGGCTGTTGCCCAGTATAACCAAATGTAAGAGTAGTGTTAGCCAGCTAATAGTATAGATGATGCATAATGAAGAAGAGCCATACAGTCGTTAACTGTGTGGCTCTTCTTTTGGTTGATGTTTATCGGCATAGTCATCCAAACAGCGTTGACATATGCACGATTTTCGGCGCTGCTCTGCCGGAATGCGGTCAAATACACCTTCGGGGAAAGTAGCCCGGTTACACCAGCATTCCGAATGGGGATGTCCTGCGGCATAGGAACAGCGATTAGCTTCCCCGCATAATGGGCAGACAAGAACATCGATATGGATGTGCTCTTGATCGTCTTGTTCTGCAGACATTCAGTTCTTCCCTCCCTGTGCAATAGCTACGAGCTGAAGTTAAACATACTGGTCCCAGTATAACAGAAATGTGTTGGTGATTATGGATTTCACTCTGTATATATGACTTCCAGTTCACCACATCTGTTTCTCCCATCGGCTATTCTTCAGGCGGTAATTCGATCTGTAGGCCTTCCACATGTTTGCGTCCCATCAACTTACGTTTCTTTCGATTTTCCTTTGTTTCTAGCACAATGTCCAAGTCATAATCGTCACCCGGATAAAGCTCATCGGCAGATATATGCAGGGTCAGGCGTTTCTTATGGATTTTTATTTTGCGTCCACGTAACATGACCCCGATATTTCCACGGCTATCCTCTACATCACAGACGATGCCCGACTGATTAAGATAGGCCGCATACACCCGATCTCCTTTGCGAAAAGTTTTGGCAGGAGCAGGAGAATCCGACTCTCTGGTTGTTGTCTTTTTGTTGAGACGGATTGGATCCTTTGACTGTTTCGACTGGTTCTTTCTGGATAACTCTGCTGGGCTGACTGATTCTGTACCAGAACGAGCAGGCGTCAGGGCCTTAGTTTCGGAAGGAGGTGACGTGAACCCTAATGTACGATCTCTCGAAATACTTTGATCGGACAGGGACTTGGAGCGCTCTATAATTCGCTGTGGCATGCCCAGCTTCAATGCAATGGAATAGGCGTAACTTTCACCAGCTTCTCCGATACGCAATCGATACAGCGGCTGGAGAGATACGGTATCAAATTCCATACGGGCATTTTCGAATCCTGGCGTGGCAGCTGCAAAATGTTTGATTTCACCAAAATGTGTTGTCGCCACAACGGTTGCTCCGCGGCTGTGAAGTTCCTCCAGCATGGCGATGGACAGTCCGACGCCTTCACCGGGATCTGTGCCGGAAGCCATCTCATCAATGAGCACCAGCGTCGAAGTATTGGCCTGTTCCAGTATGCCGATCATATTGCGAATGTGTGCAGAGAATGTACTGAGTGCTTGTTCCATACTCTGTCCGTCACCAATATCAACCGCTACCTCGTTATAAACAGCCATCTCGCCACCTTCCTCGACCGGAATAAGCAAACCGGATTGCATCATCAGGGTTAACAAACCAAGTGTTTTGAGTGCGACCGTTTTACCACCGGTATTCGGGCCCGTAATAATGAGCGACGAGTACGTTCTGCCGATGGCAAAATCGAGGGGAACCATAGAAGAACCCATGAACGGATGACGTGCACGTTGAAGGCTAATGTGGCCCTGAGTATTGACTCGAACGGTACGCCCATCCATGGTGGCCGCATATTTGGCTTTGGCAAACAGGAAGTCCAATACACCTACCGTTTCGGTGTTGAGGGCGATTTCACGGTTATACGATTCGGCCAGAGAGGTTAAATCACCGAGAATTCTCATCTCCTCTCGGGACTCCTCGGCTTGTAGAGCAGCCAATTCCATCTGCAGACTTACTAATTCAACGGGTTCAATATACACGGTTTGCCCGCTCCCCGATTCATCCAGCACACTGCCTTTCACCTGTTTGCGAAACTCTTTCTTAATGGGCAGCACCGTTCTTCCTCCCCGTTGGCTGATGACATGTTCCTGCATAATGGAGCGATGTTTACTCACCAGAGAATCAAGTTTTCGTTTCATGCGTTCCGCATTCACCGTTATTTTTTTACGAATACGAATCAGTTCCTTGCTCGCCTGATCCTGAATGCTTCCACTATGGATGCAGCGCTCAATCTCACTCAGCAAAGGTTCGATCATGATCATGGACGCTGCATAACGACTGACGGTGGGAGCGGCCCCGGATTTGCCCTCCATGTATTTCATGAGTTGTGCACAGCTCCGCAGGAACTGAGCGAGATGACTGAAGTCGCGTTCACTGAATAGATAACCGGTGCCAAGCAGATCCATAATGGTTTCCATTCCGTCGAGTGAAGGGAGGGGGATACTGGCCCCGAAGCGAATCAATGTAGCAGCTTCTGCTGTTTCTTCCAGGCGAATCTCGATCAGGTGAGCATCTACCATCGGTTTTAGTTCTCTCGCATAACGTTTGCCCAGATAAGACAGGGCGCAGTCTGCAACATTTTTTTGAATTTGTGGATAGCCCAAACTGTTTAATGTGTTCTCATTCATGCGTAATCTCTCCTTGAATTGGAATTGGAATTTCAGTTGACGCGCTGAAACATATTCCTGGAAAACGCAAAAAGGGCGGAGAATGAACAAACGTCATTCTCCGCCCTAAACGTATGGGAAAGCAAAGTCCACTACAGGTCTATATTAAAAAATCCGCGCTGAACTCAGCGCGGAAATAGACCCGGACAATTACGATCCCGGAGGCGATTTATGATATCCGCTGTTCTTAACTAAGTACAGGGATCTGGCGCATCATGAAATACACGTATGCCATATGGGCACAAGCGCAATGAAAGGCCAAACTCCTGAATATGAAACTTGGTTAGTTAAGAACATTCACCGACATTAAAAATCTCTCCTTTGATTGAGGAATATGCAACCAATATAAACTGGAAATTGGTTTGAAGTCAACCTTTAGAATAAATGAGTGGACTTGAATAAGAATGGGTTTTAAAATAACAATAGTAAATTAATCCAATGAAAGCGATTTATTTTAATAAACATACGTATAAAGGAGGATGCTCTTCTTGCCGAAGTATTTACTGCGTTTGCTCTGTTTTACCCTGATCCTCGGAGCCCTTCCGGTCATTGTTATTGGTTCGGTCTCGTATACGATTGCATCACGTGACATTGAACAGAAAGTGCGTGAGAGCAATCTTCAGATATTACATCAGACCCAAATGAGGGTAGAACAAGTTCTGCGTAGCCTGCAATTATCATCCATCCAGTATGTTAATTCGCCCCTGGTACTACAAGCGATGAAGAAACCACTAGACAGCAGCGAGTTTCAGGAGATTCGTGATCTAACCTCCGGTTTTAACAACTTGCAAGCGGTTACGAACATTGACCAAGCCTATCTGGTTAATCTGGATGAAGATTGGGTCGTTTCGATGCGTTCTTTTGGCAAATTGGATGATTTCAGCATTCGAGACCGAATTGGCTCCTACCTAAGTTATACCAACAGCCTGTTCTGGGTCACTCAGAATGCTAGTTCAGCCAAAGAAAGTGTACCTGTGTCAGCAGGTATGGGTGAACTAACACCCGAACAGGCACCTGCTCTTATATCATCGGATAATGTGGTCAGTATGGTATTCAAAATCCCGATGATACCAACCAATGTGAAACCAAAGGGATTTCTTGTAATTGATATCGCTGATACGGAACTGAGTACATACTTGAGCCGAAATACGAATTCTGGAGATATGTACGTTCTGGATCGGGAGCAGAAGTATTTTCTGAACGATATGCAGCAAGGCGGGAAATATGACGGGCTGAATAAGGAAATTCAGGAAATGGTGCAAACGACGGGCCAGCCAGAGGGTTTCTTCAGTGCGGAGGTGGAAGGTAATCAAGTGGCGGTTAGCTATAGACAATCTCCGCTCAATGGCTGGTTATACGTGTCCGTTGTATCTCTTGGACAGATCACGGCCCAGTCACAGAAAATTGCATTGGTTACTGGTATCGCTACACTGGTCATGTTATGTGTAACGGGATTGTTCGCCATATACGGCAGTCGGCGGATGTACTCACCAATCTCCAGACTGCTACAATTTACGAAGGGTTTGGATTCCCCAGTTGCCCCGTCAGGACGCCGTCAAGATGAATTTATCTATATTGAGGAGCAATTGTCAACCTTGTTCAGTTCGGAGAAAACGATGCGTGAGCAGATGAAGGGGCAGCATGTGCACCTCCAGGAGTTTTTTATGACCAAACTGCTGACAGGTAAAATCTCGGAAGAAGATTTCAGATATCAGGGAGAATTGTACGATTTCCCGACAGGCTGGGCGAGTCTTGGTGTACTCATGCTCCAGATCGATACCTTGGAAGGGACCCGATATGAGGAACAAGATCGCGATCTGCTGCTGTTTGCTGTCAATAATATGGTAGGTGAGCTCCTCCCTTCGGCAGTTCGGTTCACCCCAGTCATGCTGGATGATGCTCAGGTCACCGTTCTTGCCTCCGAACTCACGGATGAGGTGAAACTGAAGGAATGGATGCATACTCAGGCAGACTGGATTCGCGAACGTGTCGTGACCTACCTGAATCTGCCCGTAAGTATTGGCATCAGTCGTTCTTACGCTTGTATCGGAGATACGCCAAGAGCGGTTCAAGAGAGCCGAGAGGCTCTGCAGGGCCGGGTCAGTCTGGGCAGCCGTATTATTTTGCATTACGAGGATATTCAGCCACGTGGTCAGATGGAGGCCGCGTTGTATACCCAGTTACGTATGATCGAGGATCAGCTCGCGTCTGCGCTCAAGCAAGGAGATGAAGAGAAGACGGACGCCTACTTTAAGCAATATTTGGGGTTGCTTGCAGACAAAAAGCTTCATTTCAGTGAATACCCCGTCATTATGGTTCAGTTATTGTCTCGTGTATATCAGCTTGTGCAGGAGCAAGGTGGAGATGTAGCCGAAGTACTGGGTGAAAAAGCATCCATGTCACATTTGCTGAAGTTGTCCACATTGGACGAAATGACCAATTGGTTCCGCAAGCGGCTGTTCCTGCCCGTCATCCGTTTCTGGCGAGAGCAAGAAGAATCCCAATACATGAATATTGCGAGACGTATGATTCGTTTGATTGAGGAACGTTATGATCGTGAATTATCGCTGGAAGCCTGTGCCGCTGAGCTTAATTTTCACCCTGTTTACCTAAGTCGGGTATTCAAGAAGGAAGCAGGAGTCAATTTTACGGAATATCTCGCAGAGTATCGTATGGAAAAAGCAAAGACCTGGCTGCAAACAACAAATCTTAAAATATCGGAGATTGCCGAGAAATTAAACTATACCAACCCAACCGCATTTATCCGTACATTTCGCAAAATCACAGGAACCACCCCCGGCAAGTACCGGGAGCAGCAGCGATAAAACAAACCTGCTCTGCCCGCCATGGCAGGCAGGCTTTTTTATGTTTGGATGAAGGAAGAAGACCACTTTTCTCTATGAAGTTAAGACAGGAATATAGAGGTTGAAAGCAGTTCATTGCGCCTTTGAACTCTGTGATGTAAATGAGCTAAACCGTTGCTACATAAGGAAAAACAAAAGGCTAAAACGAGACGATAGCCAGTCATTCGTTTATCCTCCACAATGAAGACATGAATTCAGGAAGTGATATTTTGTAATCGTTTCCAATGTGGGGAGGAAGACAATATGAAAGCCGAAACGGCGGCTCGAACACGGCCCGCTACCCGCAGTGACAAAAACCTGCTGTGGAGGGACATTATCAAAAACCGGTGGCTGTATATCATGTTAATACCGGGTGTGCTTTACTTTGTTATTTTCAAATACATACCCATGTATGGCATCACGATGGCTTTTCAGGATTACACGCCTTACAAGGGCATCTTGGGAAGTGACTGGGTAGGGTTCAAACATTTCCAGCGTTTCTTCGGAGAACCGCAGTTCTGGACATTATTTCGGAATACATTTTTACTTGCCATTTATAACATTGTGTTCTTTTTCCCACTGCCGATTGTACTGGCACTCATGATGAATGAAGTTCGCCGTGAACGCTTCAAACGATTTGTACAAACTCTTGTTTATGTTCCACACTTTGTTTCCTGGGTTGTTGTTGTCGGTGTGTTCTACATGCTGTTCACAACTGAGGGTGGTGCGATTAATGAATTGCTCTATAACCTGACGGGCCAAAAAGTGGCGTTCCTGCTTGAACCCGGATGGTTCCGAACGATGATTGTCGGACAATCCATCTGGAAAGAAGTTGGTTGGGGCACAATTATCTTCCTGGCGGCGCTCTCCGGTGTTGATACACAGCTCTATGAAGCTGCACGGATTGATGGTGCCAATCGGTGGCGCCAAACCTGGCACATTACTCTACCGGCCATTCGCAGTACAATCGTCATTTTGCTCATTCTGCGTCTGGGCAATTTCCTGGATACAGGCTTTGAACAGATCTTCCTGATGCTAACTCCGACAAACCGGGATGTGGGCGAGGTGTTTGATACCTACGTGTACACGAAGGGGCTTACCCAGGCACAGTACAGTTATAGTGCTGCTGTCGGGTTGTTCAAATCGGTTGTCGGGCTGGCGCTTGTTCTTGGTGCCAATACGCTGGCCAAAAAATTCGGGGAGGAAGGCGTCTACTAACCCTCGGGAGCAGACGTTCTTCACCAGACAGGAGTGAACATTAAGATGCAACAGGATAAAACGTGGGGCAACCGGATCTTTGATTTTCTCAATCACGGCTTGCTGCTGTTGATTGGAATCGTGACGGTCATCCCGTTCATGTATATTTTGGCCGTCTCGTTTACCAGTCCGCATGAAGTGGCTAAGGGAGGATTCATTCTTTTTCCAAAAGAGTTCTCTCTGGCTGCGTACCGTTACATTTTCTCTACAGATACCTTGATTCGCAGTCTGGGTGTATCGGTCTATATTACCGTGATCGGTACCTTCATTAACCTGCTGTTTACATCACTTATGGCGTATCCGCTCTCCAGAAGATATTTGCGTGGACGCCAGCCCATTTTGCTGGGTGTATTGTTCACAATGCTCTTCAGTGGCGGGATGATTCCAACATACTTTGTCGTGAAATCCTTGCACCTGACGGATACGTTGTGGTCACTGATGTTACCTACTGCTATTAGTGCATTTAACTTGATTGTACTGAAAAACTTCTTCCAAGCCATTCCCGATGAACTGGAGGATGCAGCCAAAATTGATGGATGTAACGATGTCAGCGTATTGTTCCGGATTGTACTGCCGTTGTCCATGCCAGCCATGGCGACATTTTCACTCTTTTACGCGGTGGCTCACTGGAACAGTTTCTTCAGCGCTGTTATCTATATCAATGATAGTGAGAAGTGGCCTGTCCAAGTCTGGCTGCGTGAGATTGTCATTCTGGCACAGAGCCGAATTGGAGACACAAGTATCGAAGAGACCGAGATCCAGCCGCTTACCATTCGTATGGCCGTTATCGTATTCTCCACGATCCCGATTATGCTGGTATATCCATTCCTGCAAAAGCACTTTGCAAAAGGAGTGATGCTGGGTTCGGTGAAAGGTTGAGTCGGTACATGGTTCAAAGTCAGTTCAGTATGACTGCATAAAAAAAGGGAGGTTTTCATGTTATGAAAGCAACAAAAAAGAAAGCCGTAGCTGTCTTGAGCACACTGGCACTGGTGACAGGTTTGCTGGCAGGATGCGGATCAGACGAGGGTCAGGCTGCCGAGGGCGGCGTACAAAATGTGTCCATAGCCATTGCACAGGTTGGTGATGTGCCAAGCAAGGGCAATGAAATTCAGCAAAAGATTGAAGCGTATACCAATACCAAACTGGATATCCAGTGGATTCCGGCTTCGGCCTACAATGACAAAATTAACGTGATGATCGCTTCAAGCGATATGCCAAAAATTGTGAAGGTGCAATATAACCCAACGGTGACCAGCGCGATGCGTAATGACGTGTTTTGGGAAGTGGGGCCATTGCTGAAAGATTACAAAAATCTGTCGGCACAGAACGAGCGTTTTTTTGACAACATCAAGGTAGAGGGCAAAATCTACGGGGTTCCTGTTTTCTCCGATATTGCGCGGGCTACAGTGATCTATCGCAAGGACTGGTTCGAGAAGCTGAATCTCAAGGTGCCAGCCACACCGGATGAATGGTATGAAACGATCAAAACACTGGCAACCTCCGATCCGGATGGAGATGGTCAGGATAATACGTTTGGACTAATGCTTTTCAAAAAATATAATGAGGATCAATACTCCTTCACGACGCGCCTTGGCGTAAGTTTTGGTGCACCTAACAAGTGGAAGGTCGAAGATGATGGCAGCTTCACGCCGGAATTCATGACACCGGAATATATGCAGGTGCTGGATCTGCTGAAACGTTTGTACGATGAGAAACTGCTGAATCAAGATTTTGCCGTATTCGACTCTACGGAAGCGGAGAAAAAGTATGATTCCGGTGTTGTCGGTATCCGTGTTGGTGTTGCGCAGAACGGAAAAAGTCAGCAAGAGCGTCTGTCCAAAAACAATCCGGATGGTGTGGTAGACATCGCTGGTTTGCTTGGCGCGAACGGAGATCGTGTTGCAGGACAGACGGGTAACTCCGGGATTCTGGCATTCCCTAAATCAACGGTGAAATCGGAAGAAGAACTCAAAAACCTGCTCTCCTTCCTGGATAAACTGATGGACCCTGAGATGGCGACCCTGTTGATGCGTGGTATGGAAGACAAACATTACACCAAAGTGGGCGAAGATCAGGTGGAGATGAGTGACTTCGATGCATTCCAGCGTGAAGTGAAACCTTACCGTGACAACCTTCCTTATGTGGAAGGATATAACGTACCGAAATTGAAGGATACCGAACTTGGTGAAAAAGGTACTGCACTTGCTAAGGAACTGGCGGAGCACGCTGTGCCAAACCCTGCGCTGACGTTATATTCTCCAACGTATGGTGACCGTGGGGCAGACCTAGATCAGGTGATTGCCGATGCGCAAACCAAATACATTATGGGCAAGATCGATCAAAGTGGCTGGGAAAAGGAAATTGAGAATTGGGGCAATGCTGGTGGAAACAAGATTCGTGAGGAATATGCCGAAGATTACAAAAAACAGGCTCAATAAAGAGCCGGAAGCGGAGGCTTGATCATGAAGGAAACACTGCAACTCACATCGGTGCGCATGGCACAGCAATTCATGGAAAGTTATCGCAACCATGAGCTGTATTCCACTTGGCATTATGAGAACGGCTGCTTACTGAAAGCGCTGGAGGAGCTGTATACGCACACGGGGGAGCAAAAGTATTTTGACTATATCCGTGAGCTGATGGATCATTTTGTTCAGGAAGATGGCTCCATTCGCTCCTATACAATCGAGGAATATAATCTGGATCAGATCAATCAGGGGAAATCACTATTCCTGTTGCATGAGAAAACGGGAGAAGAGAAGTATCGCAAAGCTGCGGAGTTGCTTATGACTCAGCTTAAGGGACAGCCACATACGAGTGAAGGCGGGTTCTGGCACAAAAAGATTTACCCTTTCCAGATGTGGCTGGATGGATTGTACATGGCTACTCCGTATCTGACCCAGTATGGCGCAGTGACGGGTGAAGAGAAGTGGTTTGACAAGGCGGCTCTGCAGCTCTTGCTGGTGGAGCAACGTACACGTGATCCGCGTAGCGGTCTCTTGTACCATGCCTGGGATGAGAGCAAAGAGCAACGCTGGAGTTCGGGTGAGACGGGATGTTCACCACATGTCTGGAGTCGGGCGATGGGCTGGTATGTGATGGCGGTTGTGGATACCTTGGATTATCTGCCGGTAGATCATCCGCAGCGCGGGCAGATTGTGGGTATCTTCGAACGGGTAGCAAACGCACTAGTGCATGTGCAGGATCAGCAGACCGGGCTATGGCCACATTTGTTGGATCAACCGGGACGTGAGCGGAACTATCTGGAGGCTTCCGGGACCTCAATGTTTGTCTATGCATTGGCCAAAGGTGTGCGTAAAGGATATCTGAGTGGCAAGTTCAAAGCGGTTGCGGAAAAAGGGTATCAGGGTCTGCTACAGCATCTGCTGCAAACGGACCGTGAAGGTGTGCTGTCCTTGACGCAGTGTAATGGCGGAGCCGGTCTTGGAGGAAGCCCGTATCGTGACGGGTCCTATGAGTATTATGTGACCGAGTCCATTCGGATTAATGATCCGAAGTCGGTCGCTCCGTTCATTTTGGCGGGAGTGGAGATTGAACTTTACAAGTCCAACTAACATGTACATGAGAACGGAGAGGGCAGAAATAATCTGAGGAAGCGAAGCGTTCGCCTAAAAGCTTTCTGAAAGAAAGCTACATCGGAAGCATAGGCTATCCCCGGATTTTCCCCTTTTTAAAAGGGAATCAAAAAATCTGGGGATAACAGCGATCTGAAGGTTGTTCTGTCATCGGAGTGGTCTATGTACATAACCTTATCCAAAAGGAGAGATGGTTCATGAGTCCAAAAGGTCCAATGTCCCGTTTAGGCGGAATCGTTGTAATTGGTGCAATGTCCGCTGGATTGCTTGCAGGTTGCGGGGGAGAAAAAGCACCTGCTGCAGGGGAAGGTAAACTTCCCATTTCCATCTCTTTAATGCAGGTAGGAGATATACCGGCCAAGGAGAACGGGATTGAAAAGAAGATTGAGGAATATACAAATACGGATGTTAATGTACAGTGGATTCCGCAGTCTGCTTTTGATGATAAGGTGAATGTTATGGTTGCTTCAGGCGAGATGCCGACCATTATGCGTGTGAATTATGTACCGACAACATTTAATGCCGCCAAAACGGGACTGTTCTGGGAACTGGGACCTTACTTGAAGGATTATAAAAATTTGTCTGCCCAATCCGAAGCTTATTTTAACAATATCAAAATTGAAGGCAAGGTCTACGGTATTCCGAACTTCCGGGATATTGGACGGACTGCGATCGTATATCGCAAGGACTGGTTTGATACGTTGAAGCTGGATATACCAAAAACGCTAGATGACTGGTATGAAGTGATGCGCTCTATTCGTAAGGATGACCCTGACGGGAATGGTAAGGAAGATACGTACGGTGCACTGCTTTTCAAAAAGTATAATGAGGGTGTCTCTTCCCCACTGACGCGGATTGCTGTAAGTATTGGCGGTGTTAACAAATGGGGAGTGGATGATGCTGGGAAACTGACCCCGGAGTTCTTGACCTCGGAATACGTGGATACGATGAAACTCTTCAAGCGACTGTTCAGCGAGGGACTGATTAATAGTGATTTTCCTGCTCTGGACCCTTCTGATGCGGACAAAAAAATGGATTCCGGCCTGGTTGGCATGAAGCTGAATGGTGTGGCTCAGAACGGAAAGTCCTCTCAGCAGCGGCTTACGCCTAACGCACCCGATGGAGAAATTGATGTGGCTCCGTTCCAAGGAACCGATGGTATTCGCATCGCCGGCGAGCCAGGAAACTACGGAATGCTGGTCATCCCGAAGGCATCCGTAACGGATGAGGAGCAATTGAAGCAGGTTCTCACGTTCCTGGATCAGTTGATGGATGAGGAATTGAGCGCGTTGCAGCTCCGTGGGTTGCTCGATGTGCATTACACCAAGACTGCGGATGGGAAAACCGAACTCAAAGATTTTGACGCTTATCAGCGTGAAGTGAAGCCATACCGGGATAATCTGTTAAGTATTGAAGGTTATAATGTACCTGAACTGGTTGATGTTCCCATTGGTATGAAAGGTACAAAGATGGCGCGTGAGAATGAGCAGTATGCCATTGCCAATCCGGCACTCACCTTGTCTTCGGCGATCTATACCGAGCGTGGTCAGGAGTTGGATCAGATGATCTGGGATGCCCAGACCAAGTACATTATGGGTAAAATCGATGATGCAGGTTGGGAGCAGGAAATCGCAAGCTGGAGAAAAGCTGGTGGTGATCAATTGATTACGGAATTGGAAGCTTCCTATAAGGAATTGAACGGAAAATAAAGCTGGGTGAAATAAAAAAAGGTTGATCAAATGGAATGATATGGTTTATTCTATGAGTGAATTCATTTTCCAATATCATAAGAAAGACCACACCCTTAAAGCATAAGGCTATGAATCTGCGGATTCATGGCCTTTTTTTGTGTTTTAGGCGAATGAAGTGGGTCTATGGAAGGAGGGGCGCACGCCTTAACGTGATGGGGATGGACGAAAAATAATACCAATAGCCTAGTACAACATGGTAGAATATTGATTATTATGGCAAATTTAGGTTTTGGTTATGAAGAGAAGTGACTAGGCTGACCAAGTAAAGCATCCCCATACTAAGGTACATAGGAGCGTGAGTAGATTGAAGAAGCAGATTAAAGGACACGAGAAGAAGAAAAAACGGAACGGTTGGATCGTCGGGTTGTTAACGACAGCTGTATTGGCAGGAACACTATTGCTCGTTGGACCCGTACATTTTACGTCAACAGCGAATGCTGCATCGGGAACAAGTGACACTGCCCTTAGCAAGTTCAAGGATATCAAGGGCCACTGGGCTCAAGCAACGATTGCCAAAGCGTATGAAAAAAACTTGATCTCTGGATACCAGGATGGAACGTTTCGTCCTAATGGCAAAATCACGCGTGGGGAATATGCGACCATACTTGCCCGTGCGACTGGACTGGAGAAGGTAGAGGGGCAGAATCCCTTTGCTGATCTCAAGGGACATTGGTCTGAAGCGGCGGTTAGCCAACTTGTTGGACAAGGATTCATTAACGCTGGCGATTATGCCAAAGGGTTCAATCCGAATGCGGAGCTAACGCGTTACGAGATGATGAAATGGATTGCCAATGGACTGATCAAGTCCGGAGCCAGCTTCCAAGATGCTTTTAACGATACAAAAAATACGCTGCTTCCCACACCGGAAGTGAACCGTGGCACCATTCGTGCTGAGCAGATTCCGTATCTTGCCCTTGTCCGTGGGACAGGCATTGTCGGTGGATTCCAGGATGGCACATTAAAACCCGCGGATTCCACCACTCGTGCAGAAGTATCGGCCATTTTACTGCGTTATATGGATGTGGAGGGCACGGATGCGGGGAAGTACAGTGATCTGAATGAGATGAGAGAGGTCGGCACGACGGGTACGAATTTAACGACCATTAGTAATTATAGGTATACGAAGAATTCGGTTAAAGTAAGTGATATATCTAAAGAAGAAATTAATTTATCTAATAAATCCGGTGTAGTTACACTCCATAGATATATCGTCGTGGATGTTACCCAAGGTAAAGCAAAAGGTATCTATGCACCATTATTTATTGGTCCAGAAACTCATCTTTTCAAAGGTAATTATATGGCTTTTGCAGATATATCTTTTACATCCAAAATTGATAAATCCAACTTAATCACCTTCAATGGAGGCTTATACAATGGTTTTTTACAGTTTAATCGATTGGATCTTAAGCACACCTCTAAGAACGGCTTAGTTACTATTCCGGAAAGTTCGAGAGATTTGATAAAAAAAGATGTGAAGAAAAGATTTTGGGTCACATCCGTTTTGGATGGAAAAAGGGGGGCGTATATCTTTAACGAAAAAAGTAAAAATGTTCTACAAATTCAAAATATGTAAGTAGTATTAAATGGTGGTGAAGTATTATTGTGGGTCCATGGTGAGAAAAAATCCTTAATTGTTATCTTAATTTTTCTTTTTAATATACTATGTTTGAATTTATCCTCGCCTATAGAAGCTGCAGGCTCGGATCCGTATGGGCCCAAGAAACAAGAAATTTCTCATACAATAGAGTCGTTAGAAAGGGTAGCAAATCCAGGTGTTTATTGGTACCAGCTTGATAATGGTAGCTTCAGGGCAGACCATACTAATGGACCAACTTACTCGGATAACCTTAATAGCAATTCGTGTTCTAGACCATTCCCGGCTGAGAAAGAAATACCTAACGAAGTCGATTTTTCCAGGTGGCCTGCTGAACATTGGCCAGAGCTCCAATCCCAAAGAATTACACAGCGAATGGTTGAAAACATTCGGATTAAGAGCGTAGATTATCAAACAAGCAATAAGCAGTTATTCTATACTGGGGTTGGTACTACGGTTATAAGAGAAGGTAGTACTATAGTAAAAATCATTACCAAAACAGGAGGTTCACACCAAGTAACTGAGTGGGATGATTATGAGAATGGTGGTAGAACAAATCAAGGTTGTCTCAAGCAAGTGGTAGCCTACCATACACCAATGGACATCATTTGGGAAGGCGATCTGGTTGAAGAAAAAGAAATCGATGTAACACCAGATTCGGTTTTGACTATTGGACAAACAAAGCAGATGAAAGCCGAAGTTAGCATAAGACATTATGGTGCGACAGATTTTAATGAGGGCATCGACGTATCGCGAAGGGAAGCAGAGATCAAATGGTTTTCTTCTGACGAGACAATTGCGAGTATAGAGTTGAAAACAGGGATGTTAACAGCTGAGAGTCCGGGCACGGTCACTGTGCGTGCAATCTGGAACAATGGTACATATCTCATCTCGGATACAGCCACCATAACCGTTACGTCTGAGCCAGGACTCGTGGTGAATTTGCCGAACGCTTGTAAAGCCAATACAACACCACTACAGGCGGAAGCAGTTCTAACCAAACCGGATCGCTCTGTTCATAAACTGACAGCTCATCCTAAATTGACGTGGCAAAGCTCGAATCCGGCTGTGGCAACGATTGGCGCTGATGGAAAAATCACGACAAAAGGGATCGTGGGTAGCACTACCATCAAAGCTCATTTTCTTGATTCTACTCAGCAACTGGATGAACAAGGGACTCAGGTGCTTGAGGTGAAGGACTGCACGGATAATGGAGAGGGTGGTAATGATGGCGATCCGGGGGGTGACCCTGCGAACACTTGCCCTGTGACCATCAGCCCACCGAGTAGAGGCACGGTTATTGAAGCATCGGTTATAGACCCGTCTGTTCGAGGTGTGTTGAAGGCAGACGAGCGTGGATCTGAGAAGTTCGATGTTAACCGTGGTATTCCAACTTCGGAAGATCTCTATGCCAATGTTTTAGCCAAGGAATATCTGTTTCAGCACCGTTGGGTTAACATGACAGGAACGGTGACTTACACCGTTAAGGTGAAAAGGGTTTATCATAAAACCTGGACGATCCCAGGAAGAGCCTCTAGTGGTGAGGGTGATCCAGGGACACCTCCTCAGCCCAGAGAACGTGATGTGCCCGGGGATAAAACTATGCAAGTAACAAGGACATATAGCTATTGGCAGATCGATAACCTGGAGGTATACAAGTTAAATGAGGCCAAGGTATCTAACTATGCGCTAGGCGGTTATGGTGACACCGTGACCCTGACGCCCAATGCATATACAGCACCGACTTTGCAATCGGCTATGGATACTGCGGTTACCAATCATGTGAAACCTGCGCCATGTCGAGAAATTGATCTTGGCATCAAAGGGGTTCCGGGTGGTTCTACTGAACCCTCTACGCCAGATGAAACGTCATTGTTTCAATCTGAAGCTGAAGCGGAGGTTAGAGAGAACACCGTTAATAACGACAAGGTAACCTTTAATGGAGCGACAATTATGGATCCTGCTCCTGTGACCAAAACCGCTCCGCAACCGGGAAGTATCCCCCAGCCTGGCATGATTGGGGATATTGTTCTGTACCAGAACCGTCTGACGATCAAGAACACATTGATGAACAAAGCTAACCAGCCAACCACGGGTGAGATAACGTATGGATTGCTCCCTGGTAATGTTAACGGAGGGCAGGATCAGAAGTTCCCCATTCTGGGCATTAACTCGGTGACAGTACATACTCCAGTTGTGAACTATGCCTGGGTGTCAGATGATCAGCCTCATAATCAGAAGACTACGCCAGATCCGACCAGAGCTGCACTTATTTTAGAGCGTCCATTCATTGTGCGGATACCGACCTCAGGGCAGCATCTGGATGTAGCAAGTTACCCTGGTTATGGAAACCATGATTATGCGAAATATTTCCGGATCAAACAGGTTCGTTTCCCATTTGATGTCTATAACGGTGCCAGAAATCAGTTTATTCCGGCCATGACTTGGGTGGATATTCCGGTAAATCAGTTGGACACTCCTTTTTATCTCCCTGTATGGGTAGATGAAGGGAATTACCAGGTTGAGTTTCGAAATATCGCCGAAAATGCACCTGCAAACTTCACAGAACAACAGGATGCCAACACCAATCTGACTCATCATGTCGCAGCAGATACCGTTGCTGTAGACGTTATCGGACGATTATATGATTTTCACATCACCGATATTTCAGACTACAACTGGGAGAATGTGTTCCGTAAGCGGATAGGCAGCCCCGAACCAACGGGTGTAAGCTACTGGACCGGAGGAAACAGTATAGACGGAGATCCCCGAGGTAATTTGGCTCACTATGTCCTGCCTATTCGTCCTGGCAGTCATCCGGTACAGGGGTTCCGAAATGCTGCAGTGAAGACGGGTTACCATTTCAAGTTTGATCTGAAAACCAAGGGTAATATGTTTGGGAAACAGGATGGTATCCGAATTACGCCGACGTTCTCTTTTGTGAGTAAAGATGGCACCACCCGGCAAGAAGTGGATTTATACTACCATCGAGGACAGGAACGACTCATTCGTATCGGATCGGCACAAGATTTAGAAAAACGCTTTGTTGTCCTGAACTCACGGTTGCGGAATGTCCCCGGTACGGAGTTAGGTGATACAGCGCGTTATCAGTATACCTATGAACTGTCGGCGGAGGAACGCAATCAGGGTACAATGGCGGAACATATGGTTCGTTTCGTGGATCAGACCTCTCATCATAAAACGTGGGTAGGTCGTTATGACTGGATGATTCTTCCTTCACAGATCCGTACACTCATTGGCCCAAAAGCAGATATTCCCTCCAGTGTTAATGTGGATCGGGCGAATGCAGCGATTCAGCGCTGGTATGGGGAATATAGCTTGCCAGCAGATGTATATGCTGTACCCAAAGGAACCGATCTCGAGTCGCTTTCCAGACAAAACCAGTTGGATGAGAAGGCAATGGTATTTCTGAGGGACGGTTACATTGCGGTTAACTTCAATATCGAAACATTGCGCAGTGGCAATACGAGTGCACCGCATCTGCAATATATTCATGCACCGTTGATGAATCAATGGCAAATGGAAGGTTTTGATAACAGCCCGGTAGATGGTCAGGGAAAAAGCTGGCCGATGCAAGATGGGGACGTGGTTTTGTACCACGCCGATCAATCCAGCCGGAATGATTTCCAATCCCAGGTACCGCATTAGGGAGATATCGTTTTACCCATAAAGAAGGCAGGCGTCATGTAAATCTACATGACGTTTGTCTTCTTTTGTGTAATTCGGATTATGGTTGGGTAGCAGAACGGGTATAAAGGGTAAGAAGCACTCGTACCATCCATGTTCATCAATTTTCTCAACGAGAGGGGAACAACACATATGATTGAAGAGGATAAGCAGGAACTATTGATTTCAGAAGATACATACAAAGGAAGAGATTTAGGTGTCACATTAGAAGCACAAACCTGTCACTTCAAAGTCTGGTCACCGTTAGCTGTTCAGATGGAACTACTTCTGTACCCACCTTTGACAGGGGGGAGCCCGGAGGAAGAGCCCAATCAACGGAAACAGCAGGCGCTACCTATGCAAAAGAAAGAACAAGGCATCTGGGTTCTGGAACTGGAGGGTGATTTAAGTAGCTACCGTTACATGTACAAGCCTACTTTCGAAGATGGACATTCAACTACTGCTGTAGATCCCTACGCACAAGCAGTGACCATGAATGGAGAAATGGGTGTAATTGTGAGACTGGAGCAGACACATCCGAAGGGATGGAGTGAGGATATTCGCCCGGAATTGACCAGTTCTGTAGATGCAGTCCTGTACGAACTGCATGTACGTGATTTTTCCATTCACCCATCATCTGGTATAACGAATAAAGGCAAATACATGGCTTTTACCGAGACGGGTCTGCGTGATTCGGAGGGCAACACACTGGGGATCGATCATTTGGTTGAACTCGGGATTACCCATGTGCATCTGCTACCTGTATTTGACTTTGCGACGGTGGATGAATCCAGAGTAGATGGTGATACGTCTGATGGCTCCAACTATAACTGGGGATATGATCCGCTCCATTACAATGTCCCGGAAGGTTCCTATGCATCACGTGCAGATGATCCGGAGACACGAATTCGTGAGTTCAAATCAATGGTGCTTGCCCTTCATAACAAGGGAATAGGTGTCATTATGGATGTGGTATATAATCATACCTTTAATACAGCAGGCAGCTCCTTTGAAAAACTTGTACCAGGGTACTACTATCGTCAAAACGCCGATGGGACCTACAGCAATGGTTCAGGTACGGGCAATGAGGTGGCTACTGAACGCACCATGGTTCGCAAGTTTATCATCGATTCAGTCCGTTACTGGGCAGAGGAGTACCATGTGGATGGTTTTCGATTTGATCTGATGGGTCTGATCGACACAACTACGATGAAACAGCTTGCAGCGGAGTTGCACACCGAAGTGTCACCTTCCATATTGTTATATGGTGAACCATGGGGCGCAATGGATTCGCCGCTTGGTGATGATATGACCCTAAAAGGAACGCAGCGCGGGGCGGGTTTTGCTGTGTTTAACGATAATTTCCGCGGAGTAATCAAGGGAGACAGCGATGGCATGGGTACGGGATTTGCGACGGGGGCGGACGGAAAAGAAGACGAATTATGGACTGGCGTCCGGGGAGCCATTCAGGATTTTACGGATGGTCCATCTGAGACGATTAACTATGTAACAGTGCATGATAATCTCAACCTGTGGGACAAAGTTGCACGTACACAAGGACTCCACGATACCTTGAATTTCCTCACCTATGACGAGGATGGAAGTATTCGTGGATGCCAGAGTGTGGAGGAGGCCGTAGAGAAGTCTAAACCTTACCTGCAGATCGATCCAGAACACATTCTGGAGAATGAGACCGTTAGACGTTGTCTGCTTGCCAATGGTATCGTGCTAACCTCCCAGGGTGTGCCTCTGATCGCTGCTGGAGATGAGTTGCTTCGCAGCAAATATGGGGACGCCAACAGCCACCAGAGTGGAGACGTGGTCAATGCCATACATTGGGAGCAAAAGCAGCTGTTCAAGCCGGTGTTTGACTATTATCGTGGGCTGATCCGTCTTCGGCGAGAGCATCCAGCCTTTCGACTTCGTACCTGGGAGGAGATCGAGAAGCATATTCGTCTAATAGAAAAAGGCAATGGGCTGTTAGCCTATGAGCTGAACGGTATAGCAGCCAGCGATTCATGGGAACGTATTGTTGTCATCTATAACGCGGCAAAAGAAAACCATGACGTCTCTGTTCCCACAGGGACATGGAATGTGATTGTAGAAAAAGGACAAGCAGGCGTTGATACGATACGTACCATACAGGACGGACAGGTACATGTGAATGCGATATCCCTTACGGTGATGTATTCCAATTCCTAATGAACGCAAAGCTTGCCAAGAATTGAAGGCTGCCAACAGACCATTAGTAAAATCGCTAACAAGGACACGTTCAAGATATCCAATCAATCAAATTTAATCAAATAAATTGAGGTAAAACAAATCCCCCTTTCCCGTAAGAAAGGGGGATTTGTTGATGCGTCAGAAACCACTGCCTTGGTCGCAGGGCTATACATTGTCATGTCTGGAACTTTTTTATGCTATGCACCTGTTGGTGCATTTTAATCTCAACCAAATGACATCCTGCAATTTATTCTTGTATATTCCAAACTTTTTTTGTCAGGACAGGTACAAATGCTGTCAATCTATGGCGCTTGTTTTCATATCCTATATTTTGAAAGCGATTGCTAATTGAATACGCAAATTGGACCGATATGATGAGTACAGACAACCCCGGGTTGACAAAACACGTCCCGCTCCGTAACATCGGGACAACACGAAATCAATGGATATAAAGGCGGTGGGAACGATGCCGGAATGGACTTCTTTTTGTTACGAAGGCAACGATCTTGGCTTAACATATACTCGTGCAGCAAGTACTTTTAAATTGTGGGCACCTACGGCACAGCAGGTTTATATATTGATTTTTGACGATGAAGGGCATTACAACGATAGTGGTAAAGTACAAGATCATGAAAATGGGCAGGAACATACTCTGACGTGCGATGCGGACGGAATATGGAGTCTGAAGCTCAGCGGCGATTGGGCAGGACATTATTATATGTACCGAATTATCCATGATAATCAGCGGGTTGAAGTGGTTGTTGATCCTTACGCCAGAGCGGTAACGGCTAATGGGCAACGAACGGCTATTATAGACCCGGAGACCACGAATCCAGTCGATTGGGACCTGGATGTCAAACCTGCTTTTCTACGTCCTGTCGATGCCGTGTTATATGAGTTGCATGTCCGTGATTTCTCCTCAGACCCACATGCAGACATTCCGTATAAGGGAAAATATCTGGCATTCACGGCATCCGGTCTGACGGATAGAGCAGGCAATAGTATTGGCGTAGACCATCTTGCCGAACTGGGAGTTACTCATGTACATCTTCTGCCTGTGGCGGATTATCAGACGGTGAATGAACTTGCTACGGCAGATGTGGGTTCAAATGTCAGAGCACCATACAACTGGGGGTATGATCCCCAGCATTATAACGTTCCCGAAGGTTCGTATGCGACAGATCCTCGTGATCCTGCAGTTCGAATTCGGGAGCTCAAATCACTCGTTCAATCGCTGCACAGACAAGGCATTCGCGTTGTACTTGATGTTGTCTATAATCACACGTATAGCGTGGAAGAGGGACCTTTTGAACGGATTGTACCAGGCTATTATTACCGTTATCGGGAGGATGGCACCCTCAGTAATGGTTCTGGTGTAGGCAATGAATTGGCGACAGAACGTCCAATGGTGCGAAAATATATTCTGGATTCTCTCCGATATTGGGCAGAAGAATATCATGTGGACGGATTTCGATTTGACCTCATGGCCCTGATTGATACGGAAACGATGAATGAATTGACACGTGAATTGAAGGAACAGATCGATCCGGCGTTTCTGATCTATGGGGAACCCTGGATGGGTGGAGATTCACCTTTGGACCGTAAAACATTAAAAGGAACCCAGCGAGGTCAGGGGTTTGCAGTATTTAATGATCATTTTCGCAGTGCAATCAAGGGCGATAGTGATGGCAGTGGCAGAGGGTTTGTTACGGGTGCCGGAGGGCAGGAATATGAGCTTATTAGGGGATTAGCAGGAGCACTGGATGATTTCACATCTTCACCTGTGGAGGTTGTCAATTATGTAACTGCCCATGACAATCTCAATCTGTGGGATAAAATTGCGACAACGATGAACCTTAGACAGGAATTAGGGTTTCCCGTATGGAAGGACGGACAGCCCGTGGGTGGAGGGAGTGCTGAGTCCGCGGTAAAAGCAGCAGATCCTTATCGGTATGTGGATGCAGATGATGTTTTGAATCATGAGATGGTTCGTCGCTCTTTACTGTCTTCCGGTATTCTGCTTACATCTCAGGGAATTCCGTTTCTGCATTCAGGGGATGAGATGCTCAGATCCAAAGCCGGTGATCATAACAGTTATCGGAGCGGGGATGCGGTGAACGCCATCACATGGGCCAACAAATCACGGTTTAGACCAGTGTTCGACTACTATCGTGGTCTTATTCATTTGCGGCGAACACATCCCGCTTTTCGTATGATTGATGCTGAACAGGTACGAAATCACCTACGTGTGATTCGTGCGGATGGCAATGTAGTTGCCTTTATACTTCAGAATGGTGCGAATCAGGACACCTGGAATCAGATTATGGTCATCTATAACGGAACAGAACATGAGCAGCATGTTGACCTGGGGGAAGGGGACTGGCATGTTGTAGTCAATGATCATCAGGCAGGCACAGACGTGATCAAGACTGTTCGTGGTACTGTTCAGGTAGAACGATGGTCCTTAATGGTACTGTATGACACAGAGCATGCTGGAGGCGCTGAACCATCAACAGTGGAGATTAGTTTTCCTCGCCACGTATATAGTCCGAAGGAGACTACTCAACTGCGAGCGATCGTACGGGACAGTATTGGCAATGTGGTGGAAAAAGCGCCAGTTACCTGGACTTCTTCTGATCCGGATATTATTCAGATCCAGCCTGATGGAACAATCCATGCACTGGAACGAGGAGAAGCTTCGATTACAGTGCACTGTGGGGACATAACGGCAAGTTGTATGTTACAAGTGGATTATCGTCATGCTGAACGAATTGAAATTGTGGGTGAACCTGTCATGTACATGACTCGAATCAGTCGCTTCCGTGCCTTGGTTCTGGATCAATTTGGTCAGCCGCTTCAGGATTCGAATATACGCTGGAGCTCTTCTCATCCAGAACTTGCAGCGGTGAGTGCAGCAGGGATCGTACGTGCGATGACACCTGGATTAACCCATATTATTGCTGAGGCTGGAGGAATCCGGGCAACGCTTGGCGTAACGATTCATAAACAGATTTCGCGAACCGTCACGCTTCGATACGAACGGGAAGACCAGCATTATGAAGGTTGGGATGTCTGGGTATGGGGCACAGGTATGGAGGACGGAGCAGTACGGCTGGAACAAGTCGGTAATGCCGCCGAAGCCCGCTTCCGCGTTGCTCCGGGTCTGCATCACCTGGGATTGATCATTCGATTGAACGAATGGGAAGCTAAAGATACGTGCGGGGACCGTTACGTGGACATTGTACCTGAAGACGGGGATGTACACATTATTGTCCGTAGCGGATCAGACGAGATGCAGATCATTCGTGAAAGCGAAAAAACAGAGGATCGTAATAGCGCATAGTTTCTTTATGTATAACTTTAAATGTAGTTCGTCAAAACCTTGATAAATCAGCAGTTGGAAGAGATTCCGACTGCTTTTTTGGTCTGATTATATGCCTTATAACTTGCCAAAAAATAATTAATTGTCCTGTTTCGTGTTTGAGATCCTCTATCATTGGGGTAAATATAGATATGGCCCACGATTCGGCCAAAGGAAAAAAGACCATTATGGTCTATGAGATAAGCCTCAGTGCTTTCCAACAAATATAATGTAGTGATCCCTTGAAGGAGGATGTTCAATCATGAAATCCAACGGAAAAATGGCTCAACTTACAGCAACGCCAAGAACGGAAAAGAAAGGTGCAGCACTGCGCCTGTTAAGACAAGGCGGACGAGTTCCCGCAGTCGTTTACGGCCCGGGACTTGAAGGTGCTTCAATACATGTAGATGAAAAAGAAATGCTGAAAGTGGCACGCACAGGCCGCTCCGAAATGTTCAACCTGAATGTGGAGGGCGGTAAAACGCTTCCGGTGCTGATCAAGGATCAGCAAGAGCGTAACGGACGTTTGTTGCACGTAGACTTTTTGCAAATTTCCAAGAACAAGCCGATTAGCGTAAGTGTATCGATCGACTTCCAGGGTACAGCGGCCGGCTCGAAAGCTGGCGGTGTATTCCAGACACAGGAGACACAGCTGGAAGTAGAAGGATTGCCTGCGGATCTGCCAACGTCCATTGAGGTGGATGTCAGTGGATTGGACATTGGTGATCGTTTGACTGCTGCGGATATCAAACTCGATAAAGGTTTGACACTCGTAACATCACCTGAATCCATCATTGCGTCCGTCATGCCGCCACAAGCCGCTGAGGAAGAGCCAACAGCATCTGCTGAGGAAGCTGAACCGGCAGCTGAAGAAAAAGCTACAGAAGAATAAACCAAGCTACGGGATCTTGCCAGATCTCATGCTTAACCAGAGCCCAGTCCTAGTGACTGGGCTTTTTTTGCTGAGCAAGAGAGTTCAATAGGCACATCGTTCGCATGAAAAATGAGAATGTACTACAATACATGTTAAAGGGTAAGAAAGTAGGTTTAATTCAATGTTTGATCCAACAGTGTATGACAATCTGAAAGTCGGGTTTGAGAATTATCTCTATGATATGGATAACCTGGACGAACGTATTCAGATTACGGGGCGTAAAGATCGGCTGGAGATGGCAGTGATGTCCAGAGAGTTCACATTACAATTTTGTCTCAGGGATCGTCCGGAAGTAACAGGCGAGGTTGTGTTAAGTAGTTCCCTAAATGAGCTCGCAGCGGAGATCCTGGAGACGCCTGGCGCTCATCCAGGTTGTCGTTTGGAAATCCGGTTTGGCATGGTTATGAAAGAGCCTGAGAGGCAGTGCCCAGCCATTCGTTCGATATTACAGGAGAGCTGGCCTGAGCAGAGGATATGCCAGACTATCCAGTATATCTTTGATGAACAGCCAATCATTTATAACGTCATGGCTCACGTTTGTTTTGACCGCAGTGTGAATGAAGACCAGATGGGGGACATTGCTGAACTCTGTGAGCATATGGCAAATGTGATGAATCAATTATTACAGTTGCATAACCAGTAATTCCGAGAAAAGCCTTGTCTCTTTGTGGAGATCAGGGCTTTTTTGTATTATTTTTAGAAAATTGTATAGGCTTTCAGGCTTAGGTTTAAGGTCTTTTGGGTTAATGTTTTACGCAAGCGAGTAAGAGAATGTATATTAAAAGGGGGTAAGAGTGCAATTGGACTATACAAAAATGGTGAAATTGCGAAAATAATATTGGGACTAAAGATTTAGTTCTGTACTAAAGGAACTAGTTTTCCTTGCCGATAAAATATCGAAGGGGAGAAACTACATGACAGAGAAATTAATTCGTCTGCTGCGTATACTTCAGGCTATACAAGCAAATCCTGGAATTTCGGCCAAGGAATTGGCGCTGAAATGCGGTACGACTGTACGCACGATTTATCGTGATCTCCGGATTTTGGATAGGGTCGCCCCGATTATGAATGAAGGATACGGCAAAGGTTACCGATTTATTGGTGAGTTTGCGATGTATCCATTAGATTTTACTGAACAGGAAGCAATGGTTTTCTCCTTGCTCCCGTCCGTAGTTGATACCTCCAAGTTACCTGCTGAGTTTGATTCAGCGTTTGACAAGGTTATGTCGGCTCATACCAAATTAAAATCAAGAAACAGTGACATTGTAGAGAATATTGCGGGAATTATTCGGATGGGCACGCCAGCTTATCGCGAGGAAGGAAAAGACCCTAATTTGCTGATTCCCATTATCGAATCTATTCTAAGCCAGCAAACCATTCGTACTCAATATCATACGCTGACAAGAAATGAGATCACAGTCCGGGATATCGATCCCTATTATCTCATTCCACGTGATCAACGTTTTTATTTGATTGGATACTGCCATTTGCTGCAGAAAGTTCGATTGTTTCGGATCAGCCGTTTTTTGGATGTGACACGAACAAATGCCGGTTTCGACAAGGGTGATTTCAACATAACGCAGTATATGAAGAACACATGGTCTATTGACCGTGGCGACGAAAATATCCATTTCAAGGTAAGATTCTCTGAGAAAGTGGCCCCCTACATAAAAGAAGAAGAAATGTTTGTTCGCCCGCGAATGACGAATATGTCCGATGGGGGATTGTTATTTGAAGTGACACTGAATAGCAGCAGAGAATTTTTGAAATGGTTGTATCAATTTGGACCCGAGGCAGAGGTACTTGAACCTCGTGAGTTCCGTAGAGAGATACGCAGGCAACTTGTCGAGTGGTTGGAACATTATGAAACCGATGTATCTTTGTAAAAATTTTAATCATGGAGAAGTACAGGAAAAGGAGCAGGTAATATGAGCACCAAATTATTCGCAGCTATGTATGGGATGGACCACTACGATGGAGTACAGGCTCTACATGTGGGGGATACCGTGTATCTCGTCAAAGATCCAGATAATCGTTTGGATCATCAAGCAATTAAGGTTGTTATTCCCCCGATTGGAGCCGTAGGTTATATCGTTAATGATCCGCTGGTCGTACCTCATGGATGTTGGGCCGGGACGGCATTCTACGATGTGTTTCATCAACTAACGTGTGCCAAAGTACGATTCATGATGAGAGATATGGTGATTATGGAGTTAATTGAGATGAGTCACATTCCTGTTCCGCAGATGGATTCTTTGATTAAGGGATGGCAATTTCGTGAAAAAGCTTGATCATCGTAACAAAAGAAGGCTCATTTACGGATGAGCCTGGTATAGGTCGCTTCCAGATGCATGGCTGTTCTTGCCCAACTGAAATATGCCCTTGCGCTGTCTCGGCCAGCCTTTCCTAACTTCTCGGCAAAAGTGGGATTGCTTGCAAGTTTGTACAGGTAAGAGGTGAAACGTTGAGGGCGCTTATAAGCAGTGACAAGGTATCCATTGATACCTGATTCAATAATCTCGCGAATACCTCCGTTATCCGAAGCAATGACGGGTAATCCTGAAGCCATCGCCTCAACATTAACCAGGCCAAAAGCTTCATGTTCTTGAGACGGACAGACCAGACAATCGACTGCCCGATACAACTGATCGATATGCTCATGGTTTATCTGACCACGGAAGGAAACATGGACCTTATGTTTTTGGGCAAGTTCGCGAAGTTTACGCATGTAATACGGAGGTCCTTTGCCTGCAACAACCAGTTGAACAGATACCTGTTGCTGAAGGAGGGCAGTCGCACGAATTAATACGTCTACACCTTTTCCAGGGATCAGCCTGCCGACATACAGAATAGAGAATGGTTTAGTTACTCCAAATTGTGTACGCAGATGAATCTGTTCTTCGCTGGATTCAACAGGTCTGAAGCGGCTTAGATCTGCACCCAATGGAACAACACTCATCCGGTGTTTTACCAACGGAAATCTGCGGCCTAACCTTTGTCGTAGGGAATGACTGTTGACGGCAATCCAATCAGCTTTTTTCATTAATGTGAGTTTGGAAGGCCCGGGCTGAGCAAACGTTAATGAGTGAAGATAGAGTACAACGGGAGTGCGTGGAAAGGCTCGTTTGATGGTAGCCATACTTCGTGGCCTGTTATCCACTTGAATTACATCATAGGGTTGTTGGGATAACAAACGTATGACTGCTTTGGTGTACATGACAGGACTCGACGCAGGGACACGTTGAATGGTGATCCCATCGATCTGTTCTGTGGCGGCGAGACCTTGCATTTGACGACTTATAATGGTCACCTGATGGCGATGGGCTAGTTCACGAGCGATGCCCAGGATACAGATTTCCACGGAACCATTACCGGGCAAAGGCAATTTCTCGGGTGCAACCATAGCTATTTTCATGATCCGGCTCCTCCTTGTCCGACATCTGTAACAATCTTCGTCATATATCTTATGAGAAGTTAAAGCATTTGGCTCCTGCGAAATGGTAGGTGAGCCAACCATATAAGCGTGCAGGAATAATCTGCTACATGGCATCAAGCGAGATATTCAGCTTTTGTGATATACTGTACGGGAACAATTGAATTCGTTACATGTATAAAAGCAGGAGGAAAATAATGTTACATTCTACGCTGGGGCGCTTCCGGCTGATGTTGTGGTTGCAGGGCATTTCGTACGTGTTGTTACTGTTTGTTGCTTTTCCGTTGAGAGATGCTGGGGTTATGCCGCAGGCTGTCACATGGTTTGGGAATCTGTACGGTTTTTTGTTTTTAATGTATTTGTTATTTATGGTGACTATGTACACCTCACAGAAATGGCGTCTGCGCCGTCCAATTGCTCTGTTCTTTGTTTCTTTCATTCCACTGGGGAATATGATCTACGATGTTGTCGTATTCCGTAAGCTGTATCGTCAACTAAATAAAGCTTGACTTTATTTAACGTTATGAAATATGATGAGTACAGGTTAATCAACCCGTTCCAACTAAAACTACATATTCCTGTTAAAGGGGAGTAGCTTTTACAGTAAAGTCGTCAATTCGGGATCATATCCCCGGCTTTATTGGCAGCAATTTTGTTGTTAGCGAGACCTTTACCAAGTTTTCATGCTCGGTAAAGGTCTCTTTTTGTGGATATAAAAGGACCTTACCAGTGATGGTAAAGGTCCTTTTTTTTGTACATCATAAGAATATTAAGGAGGAGTCAATTTTGGATGTTTCATTATTATTAGAATATGGGTGGGTGCTTGCTGTCTTAGTGGTCCTTGAAGGATTACTCGCAGCAGATAATGCATTGGTACTCGCAATCATGGTTAAACACTTGCCTGAAGATAAGCGCAAAAAAGCGTTGTTCTACGGTCTGATGGGTGCATTTGTTTTCCGTTTAGGTTCATTGTTCCTGATCTCTTTCCTCGTCGATGTATGGCAGGTGCAAGCGATCGGTGCCCTGTATCTCCTGTATATTTCGATTAACCATATCGTTAAAAAGATACTGGGTAGTCGCAATAAGACAGATGAAGCAGCTGATTCAACGCCGAAGAAACCGAAAAAACAATCCGGTTTCTGGATGACCGTTTTCAAGGTCGAAGTAGCGGATATCGCATTTGCAGTTGATTCCATTCTGGCTGCTGTTGCTTTGGCTGTGGCGTTGCCACCAAGTGGATTGCCTCCAATTGGCGGACTCGACGGTGGACAGTTTATCGTTATCTTCCTCGGTGGATTCATCGGGCTTGTGATCATGCGTTTTGCAGCCTCATACTTTGTGAAATTGCTTCATTCCCGTCCAGGACTTGAAGTTGCGGCCTTTGTCATCGTAGGTTGGGTAGGGGTTAAGCTGGCGGTTATTACACTCGCACACCCTTCATTGGGTGTTCTGGATGAGCATTTCCCGGAAAATAAAATTTGGAAATTCGGATTCTATATTGTACTGATCACCATTGCGGTATGTGGTTGGTTCCTGTCTTCCAAAGTTCCTGAAAAAGAAGACGAAAATCCGGTTGAAGAGTTAGAAAAACAAGCAGGACTGTAATAATCATGTTACGCTAACAACATCATTATTATTTGGAAAACAGGAGATTGTCCTAGGACAATCTCCTGTTTTTGTTTACATATGCAATCTACACCATGGACCAATTTCCAAGAAAAGGGTTGACACATGAATTCTAGTCCCCTTAATATAAGACTAACATTAACGAAGGGAGGCCGAGAGACATGATGCTTGGTTATGATTTGATTCAAACAGGGCGCAACGTAGACACAATAGCATATCCGGCTCATCGTTTCATTGGCCTCATACGGTCGACATAGGGGATAGGCATATCGTTTAGCAGGTTTTATAATCGATATGCGTTCTTCGCTTATATTATAGCGATGGATGACAGACACACAGCATGTTTATGCTGTTCTGTTCTCCGTTATTGTCATTCAGTAGAAGTCATGGGCGACTAGCCTATGGCTTTTTTTGGTTTTATTTTACAGATGAATCAGCAAACCGAATTTGCTGAACGTACAGGAAGGAATAATACACTTTTATGAATACAGAATTTAATTTATTTACTAATCCAAACGAATTAACAGGTGCCTACCGGCATGAAGTAAAATTGCCTGCAGGTGATTTAATCGTATATGCGGCGCAACAACTCTTCTCCTCGCTTGATTACAAGGTGTTTGAGATGGCAAACAATAATCTGCAGATTCCGGGAATTTCTTATATGAGTTATACGCCAGACGTACACGTCGGTGTAGGTACGTGCATTGGAACGACAGCCGTGTGGGATGCGCAGAGCGGATATGTTTCTCCCTCCATCGTGGGCAGTGACATCGGCTGTGGCATGCGAGTGCATATGACAAACTTACACAAGGACGAATTGAAAGACATCAAGCTCCGCCGCAAACTCGTCAAGGCCATTGAGAAAGTATTGCCGATGGAGGCGAACCAGCGAGGTCATTACTCGGATATCAGACTGGAGCATATTGTTCGTAAAGGCCTGCATGGTTTACCCAAAAAGTATATTCCAGACAGCTATACACCGAAAAAATCAACCGCGATGACACATGTGGAAAGCAGCAAGTTCAGTTACGATGAGGATGTGTTAAACCACGTTCCTGATATGACATGGCATCGTTCGCATCGTCAGCTCGGAACACTGGGTGGGGGGAATCATTTTGCCGAGATCCAGGCGATTGAGATCGCTGAAGAGAATCGTGAAATCGCCGAAGCTTGGGGATTGTATGATGGACAGGTCGTGGTCATGATTCATTCCGGCTCTCGTGCGTGGGGTGGTTATGTAAGTCAGACGAGTTCGTCAGCGATTGCCAAAGTCATGCAGCGGCTTAACCTGGGTACATCCGATCCCAGACTGGTATTTGCTCCACTGGAGCATGCGGAAGGTCGTCATTATGTGAACATGATGTATTCTGCATTGAATTACGCTGTTGTCAATCGTCATCTGATTGCGTATGCTATTCGCGAAGCATTCCGGGATGTGTTTGGCTCCAAATATGAATTTCGTACGTTATACGATCTGATGCACAACTATGCCTGGGAGGAATCTCACGCAGACCAAGGTTCCGTTTTTGTACATCGCAAAGGGGCGACACGTGCGTTGCCGGCAGGTCATCCGGACAATCCAAAGCCTTATCTGGCAACAGGGCATCCGGCGCTTATTCCGGGTTCCATGGGAACTGCTTCATATATCATGGTAGGTCAGCCGCAGGGTGCTGATAATTATTATTCAATATGTCAGGTGCGGGTCGAATCCGTTCACGGACGGCAACAAAACGATTGATTAGCGTGGAGGATTTTGCTACGGCACTGGGTGTGGGTACAGAAGATGAGATCGTGGTAAATCAACGCTCACTTGAATCCATTATTGATGAATCACCTCAGGCTTATAAAAATGTAGATGAAATTATAGACAGTGTTACCGGCGCAGGCCTGGCTCAAGTTGTAGCCAAATGCAAACCGCTTGTAGCGGTAAAGGGAGCGAAATAATGACAATAAACGAAAAACAAACAGATCCAACCCAGGCGATCTATACTTATGACGAACAACATGATACCCGAATTCGAGTGGAGGGGTACGCCATCTATTCAAGGCTGATTCGTGGAATCAGTGAGGCACTTCATCAGCGCTATGGAGTTGAGTACAAGCTGTATGCCAGTTCCGACCCGAACAATGAATACTGGGAGTTACTCCGGGAAGACCTGCAAAATGGCAGTGACGAAGTGGAATTGGTCGCCCGTATATTCGAAGATCTGGAGCTTCAGACCTTGCATTACGACGATGATGGAGATGTGCCTACTTATGGTGTGCATTACTCCATTCGCAACAACGTATTTGCTTATCCGAAATGGGGCGTAGCACTTGTGCGGGTTCCATTTTTCAGAGAGAACGGGATCTACAGTGAAGACTTTGTCTTTGCCATCGGTGATGAGGAGATGAAGCAATTTCTGGGAAGTGTCCGGGAACGGGAACGTCAGCAAAATATGAAAAAAGTAACGGTCTACACCGATGCCCGTAATGGCAGCGATCGTCACGTCGAATCCATCACTCGCTCCGTGGGAAGAGAGGATGTTGTTCTCTCGGCACAGATCAAGCAGGATATTTTCCGCTCGCTGGATCAGTTCTTCGAAGCGGATCGTTCTTTTTACAGAGATTATGATATCCCGTACAAACGGGGCATTCTATTGTATGGGCATCCGGGAAACGGCAAGACCACGTTGGTAAAATCCATTGCTGGAAGTATCCCGGGCCCGGCTGCGTATTGGCAGATTACGGAGTATACCAACAGTGAGTCGGTGCGTGAAGTGTTCGAGGCTGCCAAGCGGTTGGCACCGATGGTACTGATCATTGAGGACATCGATTCGATGCCGGATGAAGTCCGTTCCTTTTTCCTGAATACACTGGATGGAGCTACGTCAAAAGAAGGCATTTTCCTGATCGGGACAACGAATTATCCGGAGAAAATAGATCCTGGCCTCATGAACCGTGCTGGACGGTTTGACCGGGCTTATGAAATTCCGTTGCCAGATGAAGCGCTGCGCCTGCAATATTTGCGCCAACGAGGCTTTACCGTATTTGCGGGTGAAGAAGGCACGGTAGAAGCAGCTCGTCTGACCGAAACGTTTTCTCTTGCACAGCTAGGTGAGTTGTATGTGAGCGCTGCGCTGGAATGGCATCAGAATGGACAGACAGACATTGTGAAAGTCATTCAGTCGATGCGTGGCGAGCTGGACAAGAGCCATAAACATACTTGGCTGGCGCAGCCAGGTAAGGGCCGTGCAGGCTTTTATTGATCAGACCTAACCCATCCATCCTATAATATGACGCAATTTTATAAATAATCCTACCTCAATTGGTGATACTAACCTTGTCTGCTCTAACATACAATGACTTTCGGGAGGTACATAACGCAGCCCTGAGCTGGTGAGATGCCGGAAAGTAACGCGATCTGTTTCCATACCTGACTAAGGCTTGTTTTGCAGAGAAAGATGCATGGGGACAAAAGGTAATATGCAAAAATTTTTATGCCAATTGTTTAAATGCTTCTGTAGCGGTTAATAGTAGACAGACAACAACAAAAACTTTAATTAGAGGTGAATGATATGGGTTGGTTATGGTCATTAATTATCGGTGGTATCATTGGATGGTTGGCAGGTTTGATCGTTGGTCGTGACATTCCAGGTGGTGTTATTGGTAACATCATTGCTGGTTTTATCGGTGGATGGTTAGGTGGAGTAATCTTGGGCGATATGGGTCCTGAGATGGGCGGATTCTACATTGTACCTGCTTTGATCGGTGCGATCGTTCTTGTAGCCATCGTAAGCTTGATCTTCCGTTCGATGGGACGTAGTCGCGGGTAACTTAATCAAGATAATTTCTTGAATTAGTTGTCAGCTAAATGTTTTACCAATGAAGAGGTTGATTGAGAGCCATAACCATGGCTTTCAATCAACCTCTTGTTGTTTTAAAATATAAGAATGTATGCGTAACTTAGCATCAGTATTCTATAGATAGTTTCGATAAGAGGGGATGAACAGAATGGAAAAAGCTACATTCGCCGGCGGATGTTTCTGGTGTATGGTTACACCGTTTGAAGAACAACCGGGCATTCATGGCATTATATCGGGTTATGCTGGCGGTCACGTCGAGAATCCAACATATGAGCAGGTCAAAACCGGGGAGACCGGTCATGTCGAAGTGGTTGAAATTACATTTGATCCAGATGTATTCCCTTATGAACGACTGCTGGAGCTGTACTGGCCTCAGATTGATCCGACGGATGACGGAGGTCAGTTCCAGGATCGGGGGACACAGTACCGTACGGCGATTTTTGTGCATAATGAACGTCAACGTGAGCTTGCTGAACAGTCCAAACAGGAACTTGCTGCCAGCGGACGATTCAATCAACCCATTGTTACGGAAATTCGGGATGCAGCTGTATTCTATCCGGCTGAAGACTATCATCAGGATTATCACAAGAAAAACGAAAAACATTATAAGGAAGACCGTGCGTTATCCGGACGGGACGAATTTATAGACGAGAATTGGAAATAGGATGATATTCTAATTTGCCAATGTAATAAGCCGGGAGAGCTCCTTATGGAACTCTCCCGGCTTATTATTAAATCGAGTATTTATTTTGCAGAATTGGACTTCAGTACATATTTGGACAATGTCTCATCGTTCATGGAATAGATGACATCATCCACATAAGTTGAAACACCTTCTAATGAAGGAACCGAGGCACTGGTTGTGTAGATATGCACGTCTTCCAGCGTCTGTGGATCAAGAATGTATCCTGTTTTGGCAAAATCAAGCTGATACTGACCATCCTGTGTCTGGTCAACACGCATAAGTGCAGGCTGTGCGTCCTTGAATGTACGCTCAGTCACTTTGCCTTTCATCGTGTACAGTTCCAGCTTCTGCCCTGTAAAGACTGTATAACCGTTGCCAGCCGTCTGAATGTAGGCATCACCAGCAATGGCACGTCCCCAAGCAAGCTTGCCATCGATGCCAAAGCCCATCAGTCTGTTACCGGTGTTCTCAAAATTGGCGCGCATAATGATGGAACCATCGTCGAGAATGGCCAGCGATTCACCGCCGCCATCTCCTAATGTATTTGCATTGGCAGGGAATTGGTAGAAGGACAGACGATTCAACGTACGATCATAGATCTCTACTTTGGGATTAGCTGCTTGCTGCCAGAAGTTTCCTACCTTCGTTTGTTTACTGGCATCCACTACAATTCGACCATGATCAGCTTTAAGCACGTTACCGTTGATGGTCTTTTCAGTAATCAGCTTGCCCTTTTTGTCATATAACGAGATGGCGGAGCGAACCGAACCATTCGATTGCACGCCCTGACTTGAAGCAACCATCAGCGTATCGTTATCCAATAGGGATATGCTTGCAGGTGAATTCACCGTTTTGACCCAGTTGGTTTTACCGGATGTATTGAATGAGTACAATTTTTTGGTTTTGTCTGAATATTCCATATACACATAAGCTGTACCGTTGCTGGCATATACCGAATCGGAGTAGGTGGTATAAGGACCACTTTTCTCATGGAATATCGTATTCCACTTCAATTGTCCAGTTGTAACATCGAATGCTTGGAGAGAGTCCAGTTGCCAGTCGAGTGTTGTTTTGCTACTTGTTTTGGTCACGGGTTGGGAGGCATGTACATATACAAGATTTTTGGATGGCACGGCATGAATTCCCTTGATCAGGACATCTTTCTCTGTATTAGCCTCAGATAACATCAGGGACGATGACGTCCACGCCGGTTTGGGCATGGATTCGGTTGAAGCAGCGGCGTAACCTGTTGTATTCATGGTGAAGAGGAGCATGCCGCTGAGAATGAGGGCAGCCCATGTTTTGGACTTGTGTTTGGTCAATGTATGCAAGTGATAAACCACCTTTCTTCTTCGGTTCAAAATAGAACCGATTGTTGAATTTTACCATTAAAGTCAAGCTGAATTCAACCGAACGCACTGTAACCTTTTATCATTGGTTTGTCGAAATGACTATGTTTGGAGAAGTGTAACGGTTACAGGGAATTCATCTTCTTTCGATGAAGGTGGAAGTCTGATATATTTAGTGCGGTGACAGCCGTATCTGCGTAAGACGTTGGATAGAACATAGGAAATGAAACAAGGAGAATAGCTATGAACTGGAGCGAAAATGTGACCCTATGGGTCATTGGATGTATCATCATATTGTTGCTGCTGGCCTGGATTATTCGGCGTGTTATCGGGCGCGGGCAGCGGATCCGAAGTGAAGCCAATCCTCGTAAGATCACAATAAAGGACATCGACAAGATGGAGGATGGTTCGGAATTTGAATTATATCTCTATCATTTATTCGAAGAGCTCGGGTACGATGAGGTGCATAAGACAACGAGTAGCCGGGATTTTGGGGCAGATCTGGTGTTTGTTGATAGACTCGGCAGACGAAGTGTGATACAAGCGAAGCGATATGGTGCGAACCATCCCGTAGGGTTGAGTGCTGTGCAGGAGATATATACATCGATGCGTTATTATGAAGCCGACCGGTCGATTGTATTAACGTCCGCCCGTTACACCGAAGCCTGTCGGACGCTTGCAGCGGTTAATGGAGTGAAGCTGCTGGACAGGGAAGACCTGATGGAATTAATTCTGTTATTCAAAGCCAGAAGAGTGGAAGAAGCATTGGAACTGATCGAAGAAGATGATCATGAACCAATCGAGACGTGGCAGTCTCGGCGAAAGCGGCAATCCCGCTAAGTACTTGGGTGGAAGCCTTTTTAATGATGTACATCTCATTCCAGTAGGAAGCACCTTCACTTGCGTAGCTGCACATGATATATTGAGTGTATATCAACCAAAGGAGTGTGTGATCCATTATGGCACGTACACAAACACAAAAAGCATTACGCAAAGCAGAGCGGTCAGGTCAATGGTGCTCGGAACAGAGCCGAAGAGTTAACGGAGATTATGGTGCGTTATCCCAGCATGTACGGCTCATGCCTACGAAGCAGGAAAAATTGCAAAAGGTCAAACACAAGAAGCAGATCATCCAAGATGGTGGTGCTTCTTTTTATTTTGTCCATAAGGAACGGATTGCTGGATAAGTAAGACATTGAATTCTTTCTTTGGTTGGAAAGTAATCATGTGGACTGTTAAAATCAAGGTATCTTGATAAATTGGACTATAAATCCTTGTATATTTAATGAAGGGAAGAACCTATACATATGACAACAGCGCTGCACTTGAATAAAAAAATCGTTCGGCGTTTTTTGCTGCAAACGCAAGCCTTACTGGGACGTTGGCCCGCAGTTTCCTTACCTTCGGGACCTGACCAAGTTTTGAGTTTGATTCGTTCCCTTGGTTGCGTACAGATCGATCCTGTGGCTGCTGTAACCGGAAACCAGCATTTGGTGCTGGGGGCTCGTGACCCTGGTTATAATGCTGACAGCTTAAATACGTTGCTGAGTGATCACAAGGTGTTTGAATATTTTGCAAATGCTGCCTGTGTCATTCCAATCGAGGATTATGCTCTCTTTGAACCTGTGCGTGCCCGATTAAGGGAGCGTCTGGCTCCGTCCTTACAAGGTCTAGAGAAAACAGTGCAGCATGTGTTACAGCGTTTGAAGGAAGAGGGTCCTTTACCTTCCAGAGCCTTCCGTGCTGTTGAACGGGTAAGTGGTTATTGGGACAGTGCAGATGTGCCAAAGACAAAGGATACCACACTTGCTCTGAATCTACTGTTGGACTCCGCTGTGATTCGTGTGGTGGCGAGGCAGGGGAATGAACGTTATTTTCATATTACCGAATCTGAGTTGCAGCAACAGGGACTTACGATGAAAGAAGACATCGATGTGTTGGCCCAGAGACAGGCTCTGCTGGATAAATACATTCATGCGTATCGTGTTGTAGATGCCCGTGATCCCCGTCTGGGTTGGCTGAAATCTACAGCGGCTGAACGACGCGCCGATATTGCTGCACGTGTGTCAGATGGGCGAATGATCCCGCTTAAGGTGGAGGACGTGGCCACGCCTTATTATATTCGTGCTGAAGATGAGGATTTGCTGCTGCACATGGAAAGCGAAGAGCCACACTATGATCCGTCTGGCCCGGTACGTTTCCTGCCGCCGCTGGACAACCTGTTATGGAGAAGAGAACGTATTGTTGATTTATTTGATTTTCATTATAAATGGGAGATTTATACGCCAGAGGTGAAAAGAACCTACGGTTATTATGCCATGCCTATTCTTCACGGTGATCGGTTGATTGGACGTATGGACCCACGACTTGATCGCAAAACTGGAGTACTTACCGTTCGTTTGTTATCGATGGAAGAGACTGCTCCACCTGTGGAGGAATGGATTACGAATTTTCGGGAGGGGCTTCAATTCTTTGCGTCCATGCATGGAGCACGTTCCATTACTATCGAGAAGACGGTATCAAAAGAGCTGAAAAAGCAGCTTAAATCGATTTGATTAGGGGATATACAAAGGAGTGTACGGATACGGAAATTGGAATTGTTAAAGGGGGGAGGATCTAAAAAGGACAAAAAAAGGAGGAGCCAGAGGGCCCCTCCTTCTTCATTTGATTTTAATATCATATCTCTAGCATTACATCAGAAGTGCTAACGAAAACAAAAACCTAGGTTCACGTCCACGCCAAAACTTATTTAGTTCACCAGATGAGGCATTTCAACGTTGGGATCAACATCTGCTTCATAATCCACACCATCGGTTTCAAAACCAAACAGCTGGAAGAATTCGCGACGGTAACCTTCCAGATCGGACAGATCGTAGATGTTCTCTGTGGTCAACTCATTCCAGAGCTTCGCCACTTCTTCCTGAACGTCAGCTCTCATCTCCCAATCGTCAATGCGAATACGGCCTTCGGCATCGGTTGGAACTTCTCCTCCCGTATACAAGCGATCAGCGAACAGACGTTGCAATTGCTCGATGCATCCTTCATGCAAGCCTTTTTCTTTCATGACTTTGTACAATGCTGAGATGTACAGCGGCACGACTGGAATCGCAGAACTGGATTGAGTCACCAGCGCCTTGGCTACAGTTAAGTACGCACGTCCACCTTTGGCATTCAAACGATCATTCAGCTTGTGTGCAGTCGCTTCCAGATGATTCTTGGCTTGACCGATGGAACCATCACGATAAATGGCATGGGTAAGTTCAGGACCGATATAAGAGAAAGCGATGGTTGTTGCATCGTCAGCAAGCACGCCACCTTGTTGCAGGGCATCCATCCATAGTTCCCAATCGTCTCCACCCATGACAGTTACCGTCTGACGAATTTCCTCTTCGTTTGCCGGTTCGAGGGTAACGGAGCTAATTTCGCCTGTGTGGAAGTTCACCGTTTTGTTCGTGTAGGATTGTCCGATTGGCTTCAGCACAGAGTTAAATACTTCACCCGTGTTCGGATCGGTACGGCGTGCCGAGGCTACGCTGTATACAACCAGATCGACTTGACCGAGTTCACTGCGAATCAGTTCAACGGCTTTGTCTCGTGTTTCGTTTGCAAATGCATCACCTGTAACGCTGTACGATTTCAGGCCTGCTTCCTCCGCGGCTTTTTCGAATGCAGCGGAATTGTACCAGCCTGCAGAAGCTGTACGTTTCTCTGTGGAACTGCTTGGACGATAAATGCCGACTGTATTCGCTCCAGCTCCAAAAGCAGAAACAACGCGTGACGCCAGACCGTATCCAGTGGAAGCACCGATCACGAGTACATTACGCGGTCCTTTCAGCTCAGGCTGGGATTTCACATAATCAATCTGTTCCTGCACTTGCGCAGCGCAACCTACAGGATGGGAAGTGGTACAAATAAAACCACGTGTTCTTGGTTTAATAATCATTTATTTGCATCCTTTCATATTCAGCTCATGTTTCAGCATTTCGATAAAATGCTCTTACACATACATTCTTATTGTAAAACAATTACCTTGGAAACGGAAACCGTTTCGTTTGATTTCGCCGGAAGGGTGGCGTTATATCTCTAATTTTGCGATGATGTGAATAGAATGTACTCGCTTGTTAGGATAGAAAGGACAGGGATACCATGCTGAAGGAACGCATTGAACTGCTAAGCAAAAGAAAACAAATCTCCCGTAAAGACCTTGTGGAAGGTCTGGTCACGCAGGCCCACTTTGCCAATATCCTGGCGGATCGTTATCCGCTACCTGAGGACTTGGCAGAAGCCATCGCCGGGCGTCTTGGGGTATCCCCTACCTATATTCTAAAAGCTGCGGCTCAGGACGAGGATACAATTGAACGGGCAGAGGTCGTTTTTGAACAAATGTCTGTTCCAGCGTCGGCGATATCCGAAGATACGGTGCATGCACTGGCAGATCGGGATGACACGCTGACCGTTGAGCTGACAACGGCCTTGATGAAGGCGGTCTATTATCAGCAATTAAACGATGCAACGGCTCATGAGTATATACATACGTCCTACCTTAATTTTTACCTGGAGAAGTATGGTCGTCCGGATGATATTGATCTGCCGCGTCCGTTAGCCAAAGCACTTTTGTTCTATAAAATACAATATTATCGCTCCAAAATGGCCTTTGTGGATGTATTAACTCATGCAACCAGGCTCAGTGAGCTGGCACTTCCTGGCAGTGAATTCTGGCTGTCTGTGCAAAATATCAAGATGGAAGCCTACATCCAGGTCAAACAGTATGAAGAGGCAAAACAGGTATTCGAGCTTACGATGCGTCATGTCTATGATCAGCGGATGTTCCATCGGTTGTCCGGGTTATATGTGGCATATAGTGGTTATTGCTTCGCAATGGGGCTGGTTCAAGAGGCGCTCTCGGCATTAACCATGGCGGAGGCAAACCTCGTGTATGCGGGCAATCAGGGAGATCTGGTGACGGCGATTGCCAACAATCGGATTGTCATGCTGACGATGACAGGTGAACTGGATCAGGCACAGGCTGAGATTGAACGATTTGAATCGTTATTGCAGCAGGAACCGGAAGAAACACAGATCGCAATGCAGCCGCTCGTCAGTGTGTATCGATGCGAAGTAGCTCTGGCACGGAAGAACTGGGGCGTGCTCGCGCAGAGTGTAGATCAACTTTTGAAATGTGCAACAACACAGGACCAGCAGATGAGCGCAACCTTCTACCAGAGCCATCTGGCTCTTGCGCATGGAGATCGCGAAGTTTTCATGGAGCGGGCACTTGCGTGTCTGCCTTATTTTGAATCAGCGCAGCATGTCATGCGGCTTGAACCGTTATATGAGGGGATGGCTGTAGTATCCGAGGATCAGCGTAAATACAAAGAAGCCGCGATGTATTATCGGAAACTGGTCTATCTGTTACGCAAAAAATAGAGCGGAAATCGGCTTGGAAGAGCCTGATTATGACATGATTTTGTGCATTGCCAAAGCACTTGGCACAAAATATGGCCGCCAATTGTGAAATGAAGATCGGATTAGCAGATCTTTTTTTGCGGAATTAGCATAATTCTTTACCAAAGAAACGATTATCCCGTAATTCATTTGCCGGATTTTTCGTTTTTTTTGTATGCCGCCAGAAGGGTATTCAAGGACAAGCCGCGGTGTTTATAATTTAATTATAAATACGTGTTCAAAAAGTCTGGTTTTCAGTACCGAGAAGATGGAATGAAGCTAGAAATGGAGTAGCGGAGCGTAGGAGACCTACGTGAGCAACTACAATGTTTCCGAAGGAAACATACTTCGTAAGCATATGCTTATTCGGCTGAATTTCATATTCGATGCTGATGATGCCGCTAGGCATGATTCGTAATCAAAAGTGGACTTTTTGAACAACTTCTAAAAACAAATAAAACAAATGAGGTGTTTGATATGGGATGGTTCGGTAAAAAGAACAAACAGGAAGATGCGATTGCTAAAGCGGATAAAATGATGAATAAAGGACTCACTGGCATGATGATGAAAGGTTTTGTATCAAAGGAACATCGGGAGGCCATCAACCAAAGTCTGGATTCGGCAAAGCAGGCACAATTGGCCGCGAGTGGTTCGCTTCCATTAACGGCAACAGCAACGGTGGTGACGATCACCGATACAGGCAAACTGATCAATTTTGATCCGATTGTTGTGCTTGTATTGGATGTGACAGAGACCAACGGTAACCAGTATCAGCGAACCTTGGAGACACTGGTGTCCAAAATGCAGATTCCACGAGTTGGAGATCGGGTGGGATTGGGTCAGAATCCAGCGAATCCGTCCGAACTGATCTATATGGGACTAGTGTCCATTTAGAAGGTCTTTGCTTATAAGACAGTGATATCCCATGTGTATAATACGTATAACAACGATTAATAGATACATGAAACTAAAGGTATGGATAGAGATAGTAAGAGAAGGATTAAGAGAGGGTAGATCATATGGTAGGTTTCCTGAGATTCATTGGCGTATTAACTGTGTTCGGAGTGGGGTTCTCCCCATTTCTGGCACAGAAGATGTGGAATGATCCATTTATGATTATGCAGGCATGGTGGTACACTCCTGCGATTTTTGCCGGGTTTGCACTGATCTTTGTTCCTGTGATTTTGAGCAATATTTTTGGCGTAGGTCGAGTGAAGACAGGTTTACCAGCAGTTGGGGTCATTAAGACTATACAACAGACGGGGACGTATATTAATGAACAGCCTGAGGTTCGATTGGGTCTGACGGTGTCGCGTAAGGGGCGCGAGAAATACGATACCGAGATGAAAGCCGTCATTCCGCTGACCTCCATGGCACAGTTTCAGCCGGGCAGTTTCATTCCGTTAGTGGTCTCCGTGAAGGATGAGCGCAAGGTAGGGATTGATCTGAAGGGGCAATTATCACAGGAGGATATGCAGCAATTGTTGGATGAAAAGATGGTACAGCAAGGGGTATCACCTGAAATGATGGATATTGCAAGAACAGGGGAAAAAGCGATGGCCAAGATCCTTGATGTCACTCCACTTGGGAGTGGAGGCAGTAACAAGATCAAGCTTCAGCTCAAACTCAGTATAACAAAGACGAACGGTGAAACCTTCAATGTGACAACGCAAAAAGAAATTTTGTCATCTGCGCTGCCCCAGGTGCAGCAAGGTCATATCATTAACGTCATTTATTCAAGACAAGACCCAACAAAATTGGTGTTGGCATTGAATGTACAGGAGCGACAATTAAGTGACTTATTCTCTTCCTGAGGATGTAGACAAAAGGAGGTCCCACAGATCATGTTTATGACGTGTAGGACCTTCTTTTTCATTTTGGTATGTACGAGAGATGCAAGCAACGGAAGGTTTTCAAACAATACCAAGGCGCATGCGATAAGAAAAGAGTACTTTTCTGGATTCTCCGTCAAATACACGATTAGCCAGCGCTCTGAACTCGTCAGCAGCTGTTAATAGATCATCCGCTCCGAGCTTCAACGCCGTTTGCAGGCCGCCTTGGCTCAGGGCGAGATTGACATATCGATCGGCTGTGAATGTCTCGTGGTGATGAAATACGATTTCCCGGACATATCGGAACAGCCCAGACTGCTGAATCTGCTGCAAATGCCCATCCTTGCTCCATTTGTGTGCCTGACTATCCTGGGGAGCCAGACTGGCTGCTCGTTGATCTGCTTCCTTATTCAGCTGCAGATAAGCTTGTTCTAACTGCCAGTCTAACATTGGCGGCCAGTCGCAATCGTAGGCTGCAAATATGCCCCCTGTACGAAGTACACGTGCAAACTCGCGTAGTGTGGGTTGCGGCTCCATCCAGTGAAACGATTGGGAGCAGGTCAGCACATCCACACTGCCATCTGGTAGTCCGAGGTCGTGAGACAAGCCGGACACAAACCGCAGGTTATCCGGCTTCCCGGCAGATTCCCACTTGGATTCAGCTACAGACCTCATGTCATCGCTGGGTTCAAAGCCGATGATACGTTCAGCTTCATTAAGCCAGATCCACGAGGATAAGCCGGTGCCACAGCCAATATCTGCGACCATACGCGGTGTGCTGCCAAGATATGTCGTTAGAATATCCACCACTTCAGTGGGAGCAGCTGGTCGGTTCTGATCGTATAACGTACCAAAACCTTTGAAACGTTCCACATTGTTGCGTCTAATGTCTTGCATGGATAAACCTCCTTCGGGCAGATGGATGACGGAGAGTCAGCTGTGATCAAAAGTTGTATAGGCCTATATTATATCATTCATTATTGGGAAGTTTGTTCATGACGTTCTGCAAATGTTCAACGGCTTTGATATGACGTCTGAGCAATTCCTGTCCAACATGAACAGGCTCGATTACGGTCAGCTCGGAACCAAACGACAGCAGGAAGGAGTAGAGCCATTCCCCTACATTCAGTTCGAGAGAAACACGGAGCCTGCCATCAGGCTCTTTTTTAATGAGGGTGGGTTCGAAAAAATCATACACTCGGTATGCAATGTTGCTGGAGAACGAGAGTGTAAGAGGAGTCAGGACAGGAGCTGCTTCTGATTCAGGGTCGTTTGATCCGGCAGTAACAGAGTGATCGTGTTTTCTCGCCAGAAAAGTCAACTGGGTGATCCGTTTCATCTTAAATGTCTCGAATTCTTCCCGATCAGGGTCATCATGGATATATCCTTTGAAGTACCACGTACTGTTTTTGAATATAAGTTTCTGTGGCTCCACGGTTGGAATGCTCTTCTCACCATCTGAATTAACATAATGAAACGTAATCAGTTGATTCGTTAATATAGCCTGCTTCACCTGATTGAACAGTTCTCTCTCCTGCAGAGGGATGCTGCCCCATGGTGAGAAATTGAATTCGATCCAATCCAGTTTGTGATCAAAAAGGGCGGTTAGCCGTTGTAGCATATGGGCACTGTTAAGATGGGGGATCGCACTGATGCTGTATAGTCCCATCAAAATTTCATTCTGGTCTTCTTCAGACAACAGGGACTTGTCCATGACATAGTTGTCCATCAGATGGATACCGCCGTGCTTGCCGGTCGTTGTATAGACGGGAATACCCGCAGCGCTCAGACGGTCGATATCGCGATACACTGTACGTACAGAAATCTCGAACATACGGGCGAGCTCTGGTGCAGTGGTTTTCTTTTTCTCCAATAACAAAAGCAACATTCGAAATAGTCGGTTATTTTCCATGCCATAATTATACCATGACAATAGGTGTCAGGGTATGGGTGGTACACTGGTGTAAAAGTCTTACCAAGACATTTTGACTCAGATTTATAATTTGTTCTTCATTTATTGGGGAGTAGTGAAGGGGACGATATCGATTCTGAAGAAACGAAGTGTTCGCATTTATCATGGGATTTTTCCATTTAGAAATAGGAATAAAAGAAATCCGAGGATAACAGCGATCAGAAGAACGATTCGTGACCGGAACGGCTACTCGCATAATATCAAGCACTTTATACCGAAATGAGTTAATTATTAAGGAGGAACTGGTCATGACAATGAAAGAAGGATTTTACTGGGGTGGCGCTACGGCTGCCAATCAATTCGAGGGTGGATGGAACCAGGGTGGTAAGGGGCCAAGCACGTCTGACATGATGACAGGGGGAACCCACACGATTCCACGCCGGATTACGCCTGTACTGGAAGAGGGCACGTATTATCCGAGCCATGAAGCGGTTGATTTTTACGGACATTACAAAGAAGATATTGCCATGATGGCAGAGATGGGCTTCAAAATGTTCCGCATGTCCATCAACTGGTCCCGGATCTATCCGAACGGTTATGATCTGGAGCCAAACGAAGAGGGATTGCAGTTCTACGATAATGTTTTTGCCGAGTTGAAAAAATACAATATTGAGCCGCTCGTAACAATCTCCCATTATGAAACGCCATTTGGTCTGACACAGAAGTATAACGGCTGGGCTTCCCGTGAAGTTATCGATTGTTATATCCGTTATTGTACAACCCTGTTCCACCGTTACAAGGATCAGGTCAAATACTGGCTTACGTTTAACGAAATCAACTGTCTGACGATGCCGATGGGTGCTTATATGGCTGCAGGTATTCTGTTTGAAGGTAAAGAAACACTGGTCGACGGAGTGGATGATCCTCAGACTCGTTTCCAGGCATTACATCACCAATTCGTTGCGAGTGCCAAAGCGGTGAAGCTGGGACATGAGATTAACCCTGATTTCCAGATCGGCTGTATGGTTGCGTTCATGACCACCTATCCAAACACATGTAACCCGGACGACATGTTGCTCGCACAGAAGAAAGACCAAATCTCCAATATGATCTGCGGTGATGTACAAGTTCGTGGAGCGTATCCTGGATTCGCCAAACGTTTCTTCGCCGAAGAAGGTATCCAGATCGAGATGCAACCGGGAGACGAGCAGACTTTGCGTGAAGGCTGCGTAGACTTCTACTCCTTCAGTTATTATATGTCTTTGGTTGAAAGTGCGGATGAGTCCCTTGAGAGAGCAGAAGGTAATCTGCTGGGCGGTATCAAAAATCCATATCTCGAAGCTTCCGACTGGGGTTGGCAGATCGATCCAAAAGGACTGCGTTACACGCTGAATCATCTGTATGATCGTTATCAGATTCCACTGATGGTGGTTGAAAACGGTCTGGGTGCTGTCGATGTGGTAGAGGAAGACGGCTCCATTCAAGATGACTATCGCATTGATTATTTGAAAGGTCACATTGAACAGATGAAAGAAGCGGTAGCTGACGGCGTAGATCTGATTGCCTACACCATGTGGGGATGTATCGACCTGGTTAGTGCATCCACTGGAGAGATGAAGAAGCGTTATGGCTTCATTCATGTCAACAAGGACAACGACGGTAACGGAGACTTGAGCAGAACACCGAAGAAGAGTTTCCACTGGTACAAAAAAGTCATTGAATCCAATGGTGAAGAGTTATAATTTGGTGTAAAAAAAATTAGATCGGTCTGTTCCCTTAAATGGGACAAGCGGTCCATGTGGTCCTGAACGAGTTCAGGACTACTACATATGAATATAAAAGAAACCCGGTTATCCTTCAGTTAAGGAAAGCCGGGTATTTTTTTGTGTAGTTCAATAGCGGGCCGCCTAGGCCAGCCTTCTGCTTTGCAGTTGGGACATGCGCTCCAAATGCCGCCGATAAAACCATATACATGTGGAGAGCCAGCAACCACTTAAGAAGTATCCGCCTACGATATCACTTGGATAATGCACTCCCAAGTAGATACGACTTATACCAATGGTCAGTATAAATACGGCGCTGGCAACAATCATCAGCACACGTCCGGTAACGGTGGGTACATGTTTCCAGATTAGAAAGGCCAGTCCACCGTACAGGCTAAATGCTGCCATAGAATGCCCACTGGGGAAGCTGTAACCACTCACTTCAATGATCCGGTTAATGGTAGGTCTGGCACGCTGGAATACCAGCTTGAGCAATGCATTTAACAGGGTTGAACCTGCGAGCACACAAGCCAGGAAGAGCAGTTCGCGTTTGTGTCGCAGGAAAATGTATAACACAATCATGGCGATGATGGTAATGAAGACCACTGGCATTTCGCTGCCGATCCAGGTAAAAAGGTGCATGAATTGTGTCATACCAGGGGATTCCAACCCCTGAATCCAGCCGATCAGCGTGTCATCAAATCGATGAATCTGGTTGTCACTGATGGACAGGGCGATGCTTATAAAAGCGATCATGCATAACGCTGCAACGAGCAGCGAGAATGAGATATTCTTTTTCCAGTTGTGTATCAAATGTTGAGTTCCTCCGTGATGGTTGATTTCGTATGTTGTGTCCTTGCGTATGTTGGACATAACGATATTTATATTGTGCTATAATTTTACAATAAATATAGCAGCAATAAAAATATGTAACCTTAACAACGCTTATTCAAGCAGAGAATGTAGGAGGGGAGCGGTCGGAATGAAACGACGTTTGGTGATGTGCATGTTGATCTTACTGTTGGTTACGTCTGGGTTAGCTCTATTTCCCGGAGAGAGAGTGTATGCTTGCAGTTGTGTCGAGAATGATGTTCAAGAGAGATTGAAGACCTACGCAGCAGTATTTACGGGAGAAGTGGTGAATAAAGGCAATTCTCAACAGTCGAAGCATGATGGTTTATTAAGAGAGTATACCTTTGATGTAGGTACTGCATGGAAGGGGGTTAATGCCAAAAAGATGAAAATCCTCGCGAGTGACGGAGGGTCTGACTCCTGTGGCATTCAATTTGAAAAGAATCAATCCTACCTGATCTATGCTTATCAATATGAAGTGGATCATAAGCTTCATACGAATCTGTGCAGTCGCAATGTTCCAATTGAACAAGCCGGAGACGATCTGAAATTGCTGGGTGCGGGCAAGCTTGTAAGTAAAGAAGATTTTGGAGAAACCACCGATGGGAGAAGTGAATATATCCAACTCATATTATATGGTGGAGTCATTTTATTGGCAGCGTTGGCAATCGTGTGGATATGGAAACGAAAGAAAAGAATCTGATTGCCCAACGGAAAAAAAAGCTAATCCCCGTACAGAACGTTAAGAAACATTGACGTTCTATACGGGGATTTTCAGGAGTGGCGTCAAAATTATATCCATTTGGGGTCGAGATTATCGATCCGATGGAACTAGTTCAGCTGCAACATGTATTCATAAGCTGTGACACCAAATACCCGTTTGAAATGTCGATTCAGATGGGTCAGATCGACGAATCCGCAATCGGCAACAGCAGCATAGACGTCCTTCTGCATTTCGATGGATTGACGGGCACGCTCTACTTTGCAGTTTAAGAAAAACTGGTAGGGGGATATGCCTGCTTGTGCTTTGAATTCACGGATAAATTGAAACTTGGACATGCCAAATTCGGAGCTCAGGTTGTCCAGCTTGAGCACATCTTCAGTGCTGCAAAACATGATTTCCTTGGCTTTGCGGACCAGGTTGTCCTGAGGCAACCAGAGCTTGGTGTCCATTTCCTTCTGAGCCAGCAGGTGAACCAGATCGAAGACCCGTTCGCTGCACTCGGCTTCGTTCTGTCTGAGTTGAACGGCATCGTTCAGCATCAGGATCTTACGTGCAAGCTCGGGATCATAGACGATGGGACTTCCAAAACGCAATTCCTTTTTGCCGATAATCTCCTCTACCAATTCCGGCTTCAAATACAGCATCACATAGTCAATGCCAGCCTTATCATAGGAGCTTCCATCATGGGACTGTTCACGGTTAAACAACATGACACCATTTTGGTGAGACGCCTGATATTGTCCGTCCAGGTTATATTGTTGAATGCCACGCAGGGTTACGCCAACCGCATACTCTTCATGGCAATGTTTTTTGTATGCAAAATCAGTAAAGCTGGCGGATAGTGCCAGCACGTCTTGCGACTTTTTATAGTTAAACCGTTCCATGCAGCACACCTCCCAAGCTTTAGATCAATCCGGATACTATAATGGCTGAGTATAACAAAAAAAGTGCCATGAGAATACTCAGTAATTTTTGGTGGCGATTCAGCAACGTTCTGAAAACCGTGCCAAAAACAACCCAACTGGAATAGGCCAGAAATCCAATGAATGTAATGAGCACCACGAACAGAAACGATGAGAATGAACTTTGATAAAAGGGCAATACATAACTTGGAATGACAGTGAAAGTAAACAAGACCACCTTTGGGTTCACAAATTGCATGATGAAACCGTTCCAGAATCCGGTAACTTGTTTCGGTGCATCCTCGGTGGTACCCATCTTGTAGATCTGGTACGCCAGATACACCATGTACAGGCCGCCGACAATCTGCATCACCTTCAGAATTCCGGGTAACACTCCCGCAAGAAGCTGATTAAGAAAAGCTGAAGCGGTAAGCAGCAGACCAAATGCCAACGTAGCTCCCCAGACATAACGCATTGTTTTTCGTGCGCCAACGATCTGTGTAGAAGAAAGAATTACGATATTGCTGGGGCCGGGGGTAAATGTTACGACGATGCAGTAGATTAAAAAAGATGCAAGATTCATAAGGATGATGCTCTCCTCTGGTTGTAGTTTAGTTTCATGATCATACGTCCAAAGGGAGAAACCATATAGTACATTATTGCAGCAGGTACACGGTTAGCAACAGGAGCTTGCTTTTAAAAGATAAGGGGTGGTTTTCTTTTTGAATGATTGCGTTTACAATTTAGACGATGTACAAGGTGATCAGACGACTTGAGGAAGTGAACGGAATGAAAAAAATGCTACTTGTTTACATTTTGCTAATCTCAGCATTTGCGTTGTATGTATTGAGATTCGAATACACCAGTCAGGTAAACAGTTCTTGGGAGGACCGGGGGCTGCGCGGCGATATCGGAGAGACGTATATCATGATTACATTCCAGTCCGGGCTGGAGTATTGGAAGAGCCCGCTCAAAGGTTTCGAGGATGCCGCGGATGCACTTGGCGTGACCGTAGAATATCGTGGGGCTACCCGGTATGATGCGAAGGAGCAGACCATGGTGATCGAGCAGGCTATCGCTCGTAAACCTGCGGGCATTGCCATATCTGCAATCGATCCTCAATCGTTAGTTCCAGCGATTAACAAGGCAATCGACGCAGATATCCCTGTTGTATTATTTGACGCGGATGCACCTGGTAGCCAGGCCTATTCTTTTCTTGGGACAGATAATTACAAGTCGGGTGTAATGGCTGCCGATAAAATGGCTGAACTGCTGGGTCGTGAGGGAGAGGTCGCGGTATTAACCTTGCCCGGACAACAAAATCATGAAGAGCGGACGAAGGGCTTCCGCGATACGATCAAGGAGAGATACCCTTCCATGCAGATTGTTGAAGTTGCAGACGGACACGGTGATGCGATGGTATCCAGAGACGAAACACTGAGAATGATGAAGGAACATCCGGAGCTAGCGGGTATTTTTGTGACTGAAGCTACCGGAGGAGCAGGAGCGGGTGAAGCCGTTCAAACTGCGGGGGACAGACATCCATTGCAGATTATTTCGTTTGATACAAATAAGGCTACATTGGATATGATCAAGAATGGTACGATCTCAGCTACAATTGCACAGGGAACCTGGAATATGGGATATTGGTCACTCCAATATCTGTTCCATCTGCATCACCAGTTAACGGTCCCTGCCCCATCCTCATCCGGTGAAAATGCACCGCTTCCCGTGATGGTGGACACAGGGATATCTGTGGTGACACGCTTGGATGTGGATGATTACTATGCCAAATAACAAAGGAGATTTCAAGAGTCCAAGGCCTTGGAGCAGGAGAGCGATTCTCTCCACTTTCAGGAACGGGATTCGGCGTTTACGCTTGCGTAATATGCCCCTTCGGTACCAGCTGATGCTGCTTTTTCTGTTATTCGCCATTGTGCCTTCCGTAGGGCTTGGGTTGCTTGTGAACTGGACGGTGGAGCGGGTTGTTGAACGACAGGTTGAAGGGCATACCATGCAACTGATTGGCAAAGTGAATGAAGCTCTGAACAGCAAAATGGAGAATTTGCAAAACATGACCTATCTGATTGCATTTGACCCGGATATTGATGCTTTTATGAACGACAAAATGCCACTGAATGATGAAGCAGGTATCGAACCGATGAACATGGACACCAATGCCGAAACGGAGCAAAATCGGTTATATGGCATCAAACAAACCTTGCAGGGGTTCACAACATTGTATCCTGAAATCGCCGGGATTGTTCTCGTCAATGCAAATGGTGACTATATTAGCAACGAGATGTATCCCCGAGCGGAACAGAGCCTGATCCAGGAAAATTGGTACCAAAAAGCTTCGGCCAATCCGGGCATCTTCATGGTGTTGGGTCAGCCGAAAGAGCGTAATCTCACGACACATGTACGCTACAAGGATGATGAGATTGTATCGGTTGCACGTTCCATAACAGATGAAGCGTCAGGACGTGTGCGGGGTGTTATTATGATTGATCTTAAACTAAGGTCCGTCTCTCAGGCTGCCCGTAATGTAACCTTGGGGAAATCCGGTTATGTGATGGTGACGGATGCAGAAGGTCAAAGTGTATACAAGCCGGAGCACCCGCTAATAGAACACATTCCCACAGACTGGTTCCCCTCCGGTGAGAGTGGAACATTTACCGCCGATACAGAAGGTGGAACGTTATTATTCATGTATCAGTCGTCTACCTTTACGGGTTGGAGAACGGTAGGGGTATTTCCCACAAGAGACTCGATATCCGAAGTACGCCAAATCCAGTTTTACGTGGTTAGCTTTGTATTTGTGGTGTGTTTGTTTGGCCTGAGTGCCTCTTTATGGTTCTCCCGTTCCATTGCTCAGCCTATTTTCCGGCTCATGTCCTATATGCGCAGGGCGGAGACTGGCAATCTCAGACCAGGTCGCTGGAGCGATCGCGCTGACGAGATTGGCATGCTTGGCAACAGTTATAACCGAATGCTGGCACAGATTAGACAACTGATATCACTAAATGAATTGAGGGAGCGGCAGAAGCGCGACGCTGAAATGCGAAGTTTGCAGGAGCATATCAAACCACACTTTTTATACAATACCTTGGATACGATTCATTGGATGGCACGCAAAGAAGGTGCAGAAGATGTGTCCGGCATGGTTGGCGCGTTATCTCGATTATTTCGCATAGGGCTCAGTAAAGGACAGGATTACATTCCACTGCACTCCGAGCTTGAGCATATGACCAGCTATCTGCAAATTCAGCAGACACGATACCGCGATCGTCTTCAGTATACATTGAATATTCCAGAGGAACTGCGGGACCTTTTTGTGTTAAAGCTGCTGCTTCAGCCCCTGATAGAGAATGCAATCTATCATGGAATCAAGGGCAGGCGTGGGCCGGGACACATTCGGGTGGAGGCCAGATTGGAACATAACAGACTGCTGCTGACCGTTCAGGATAATGGAGCAGGCATGTCCAACGAACGACTGGCCGAGATGCAGCAGCTGCTCGAAGCTCCTCTAGCAAGTTTGGAAGCGTCTTCGCCTGGGATGACAGGCAAAAGTTATGGAATGTTGAATGTGCAGGCCCGTCTCCGGCTGTCCTTTGGCGATGAGTACGGTATTGAACTGGAGAGCCAGGAAGGTGAAGGAACGAGTGTGACCATCATTCATCCGTTGATGCGAGAGCTCCCACCAATCTAGCAAATCAATAATGAAGAGAGGCAGGAGAATGAATGGGAAAATTCATAAAATCGACCGTGACAAATTCCACTGAAACAGATGAGACATCCGCATCGACCACAGTAATGGAGATTACGCCGGATAGCCATGTGGCGAAGAAATACCGCGTGCTCATCGCTGATGATGAACCGATCATTCGTGAGGGGATTCGGGATGCCATTGACTGGACAACTCTTGGGATGGAGGTTGTTGGTGAAGCGGAAGATGGCGAGGAAGCGCTGGAACGGGCGGCTGACTTGGGTGTGGATATTGTTCTCGTTGATATGAATATGCCATTCCTGAACGGTATCGAACTAATCCGTGCCCTTCAGCAGAAGTGCTCGGGCTGTCGTTACCTGATCATCTCGGGACATGATGAATTTGCATATGCGCAGGAGGCGGTTCGTCTTGGCGTAGAGGATTACATCTTAAAACCTGTGCAAGCAGAACAATTATATGCTGCACTTGAGCGATTACATCAGCGACTTACTGAAGAGCACCAGAGGACGGCATATGTACAACAGGCAGCTCATCAGATTGAACGTAATATCCCGTTGCTTCGCCAGCGATTTATGCTGGAGTGGCTGGAGGGGCAGGCTGAAGGGAGGGATCTGACGGAGCAGCTTGTGTTTTTGCGGTTACCCGCCGTCCCACCTGTGCAGATTGGGGTCGTACGCTGGCCTGCCGCTGAAGCTCGTCAGACGATACTGAGAGAGAATGATCGTCAGTTGTTTCTGTATGCAGTGGAAAATATAATTAGTGAACTGCTGGGGGACGTGCCACATGTCCTGTTTCGGGACGTAAGCGGGTTGATCGGCATATGTCTGTGGCAGGAAGCCCCTGAAGAAATAGAGTCCCTTCTGGAACAGCAGATCAGTTCTTGCCTGAATATTGCCATTCATGCTCATGTGGAGACACATGCAGGGACACTGGAAGAAACGCCGGATACGTACCGTCATTGCCGGGAACGGGTATACGGGGAAGTGCAGTTGTCGCCTCTGGTTCGCCGGGCAAGACAACTTATTCACGAGGAGTATGCCGAGCGGGAACTGACTCTGGAATCGCTCGCTTCCCGTCTACAAGTATCTGCCGTGTATCTTAGTCGTGTGCTGAAGAAAGAGCTGAATGATTCCTTTGTCACACTTGTCACGCATGCTCGTATTCGCAAGGCTATACAGTTATTAGATTCAACAACACTGCCGATTCACACCATAGCTGAGCGTGTAGGTTATGATACCCAGCATTATTTCAGCACTGCATTTAAGAAAACAATGGGCATTTCGCCAGTGCAGTATCGAAAGAACGGGGGAACGGCTTATCATCCTTCTGCGAATTAAATATCGTATTACAGTGGTTCATTCAGATGTGTGATAAATGAGATGGATGTGTTCTACTTCGTGTGAAGCGAAGTGGAGCATGTCCTTTTTTTTTTGACTCTGGAATGGTATCTCATGGATCACACTTTACTTTAAGCGTTTCCATCAAAAGTTAAATTTTTATAAAAAAGGTTCAAAACGTGCAAAGACCTTGCAGTATCTCCAATGCTACTATTGGTCTCAGATAGGAACACCAAGCAACAGAATGTACCACATGCATTGTAAGCGTTATCTTATAACTCAATCAGAACCGTATGATGTGAGGAAAGGGGAACTTCATATGAAAAAAGGAGCAATGCTCATCTGGCTTCTGGTGATGACCTTGATGCTCTCGGCCTGCAATCTGGCAGAGAGTGGGCCAGGCAGCAAAGAAAAGGGATATGTCGGTATATCGATGCCAACCAAATCATCAGAACGATGGGTGGGAGACGGGGAGAACATGGTCCGTCTGTTTCAGGAGCAGGGGTACAAAACCGATCTTCAGTATGCTGAGGACGTGGTTGAAAATCAGATTTCACAGATTGAAAACATGATCACCAAAGGTGTGGATGTGATGGTCATCGCGTCCGTGGATGGCAACACATTAACGGATGTGATCAAGAAGGCACATGACGAAGGGATACAAGTGATCTCGTATGATCGGCTCATTCGTAATACGCCATATTTAACCTATTATGCCACGTTCGACAATTTTAAGGTGGGTGTGCTTCAAGCCTCCTACATCGAACAAAAGCTTGGGCTCAAGGATGGAAAAGGACCGTATAACATTGAGCTGTTTGGTGGCTCTCCTGATGATAATAACGCCTATTTCTTCTTCGACGGTGCGATGTCTGTCCTGAAGCCGTACATCGATTCCGGCAAGCTGGTCGTGCGCAGCAAGCAGATGACGATGGCCCAGATTGCAACCTTGCGCTGGGACGGTGCACTGGCCCAGTCACGGATGGATAACCTGCTGAGTGCGTATTACTCGGGTGATAATCTGGATGCAGTATTATCTCCTTATGATGGAATCAGTATTGGTATCATTTCATCCTTGAAAGGGATTGGTTACGGTACTTCGAACAAGCCGCTACCCGTTATTACAGGACAGGATGCCGAACTTGCCTCAATTAAGTCAATTGTGGCCGGGGAACAGACGCAGACGGTGTTCAAGGATACACGGAAGCTAGCGGAGAAGACGGTAGAGATGGCCAATAGTATTTTGCAAGGAAAACAGGCAGAAGTTAATGACGAAACATCATATAACAACGGAATTGAGGTTGTTCCGGCGTATCTCTTGGATCCAATCTCAGTGGACCGTACAAATGTGGAGCAGGATATCGTTGGTACACAGTATTACACGAAGGAAGAAATCGGACTGAAATAATAAATGAAAGGAGCACATCCCATGGCCGGAATCATTCTGGAAATGAAAAACATCACCAAAACCTTTCCTGGCGTCAAAGCACTGGAAAATGTCAATCTGAAAGTCCGTGAAGGCGAGATTCATTCCATATGTGGTGAAAATGGCGCAGGTAAATCTACGTTGATGAAGGTACTGAGTGGTGTATATCCACATGGCACGTATGAAGGCGACATTTTATTTCAGGGCAAAAATTGTGAGTTCAAGGATATTAAGCAGAGCGAGGATCTGGGAATTGTCATTATCCATCAGGAGTTGGCCCTGATTCCCTACCTTTCAATCGCGGAAAATATATATTTGGGCAATGAGCGTGCCAGCAGAGGAATTGTCAACTGGAAGGAAACTTATGTAGGTACACGAGAACTGCTCTCGAAGGTGGGACTGAGCGAAAATCCAAACACGCTGGTATCCAGCATCGGTGTAGGCAAGCAGCAACTGGTCGAAATTGCGAAAGCGCTCTCCAAAAAGGTGCGGCTGCTTATTCTGGATGAGCCAACCGCTGCGCTGAACGAGGACGACAGTGAAAATCTGCTGCAATTGATGCTGGAATTCAAGAAACAGGGCATCGCCTGTATCCTGATCTCACACAAGCTGAATGAGGTATCCAAGGTATCCGATTCCGTAACTATTTTACGGGATGGCAAGACAATTGAGACGTTGGATATGAAGAAGGAAAAAGTGACGGAGGACCGGATTATTAGCGGAATGGTAGGACGTGATCTCACCAGCCGTTATCCGGAGCGTCATGCCACCATTGGTGAAGTTATCCTTGAGGTAAAGGACTGGACGGTATATCACGAACATCATGCCGAGCGAAAAGTACTGGATCAGATCGATATGAATATCAGACGTGGTGAGATTGTAGGTATTGCCGGGCTGATGGGCGCTGGGCGTACCGAGCTTGCCATGAGTATCTTTGGCAAATCCTATGGCCGGAATATTTCGGGGCAACTCATTAAGAATGGTAAACCGATCCACAACAATACCGTCACGGAGGCCATTCAGAACGGCTTTGCTTATGTGACAGAAGACCGCAAGGAATACGGACTCATTCTAATGGATGACATCAAGCGCAATATTTCTTTAACGGGTCTGAGCAAGCTGACGCGAAACGCAGTAGTGAATGAGCGTGAAGAAGTACTGGTGGCGGAAAAGATGAAGAAAAGCATGAACATCAAAGCACCGAGCATTTTGCAGAAGACTGGTAATCTGAGTGGAGGCAACCAGCAAAAAGTGGTGCTCAGCAAATGGATTTTTGCCGGACCAGATATTCTTATCCTGGATGAACCTACCCGCGGTATTGATGTGGGAGCAAAATTCGAAATCTATACGATCATTCATCGGCTTGCTGCTGAAGGCAAGGGCGTACTGGTAATCTCATCCGAGCTTCCGGAGGTTCTTGGCCTGTGTGACCGGATTTATGTGATGAATGCCGGACGAATCACCGGTGAAGTCAGCCGGGAGCAAGCATCGCAGGAAACGTTGATGAGATATATGACCAAGTCTGGAGGCGGCAAGCATGGAAATGATAACAAAGCTGTTCAAAAATAATATCCGTCAATACGGCATGATTATTGCCTTGGTAGTGATTATGCTCTTGTTCGAGGTACTGACAGGCGGGCTGTTGCTCAAGCCGATTAATATTACCAATTTGATTTTGCAGAACAGTTACATTTTGGTGCTGGCGATCGGAATGGTGCTGGTCATCATTACCGGGCATATTGACCTGTCTGTTGGTTCCATTGCAGCCTTTGTTGGTGCCGTTGCCGCGATTATGATGGTTGATTGGCAGCTTCCGGCTTGGCTTGCAGTCATCGCTTCCTTGCTGGTTGGGGCTTTGATCGGTGCATGGCAAGGCTTCTGGATCGCCTATGTGCGAATTCCGGCATTTATCGTGACGCTTGCAGGGATGCTGCTTTTCCGCGGCTTAACGATGATCGTGCTGGAGGGGCAATCGATCTCTCCTTTCCCGGGTGGATTCCAGAAAATAAGTTCGGGCTTTCTGGCGGACATTCAATTCTCAGGTTTTGGTCTGGTATCTATCATTGTGGGTCTTGTGCTCACCGTTTGGTACATTGTCAATGAACTGCGGGAACGCCGTTCCCAGCGAAAATATGGATTCGAGGTCGTGTCAAAGGGACTATTTTTGCTCAAGTTGATTGTGGTGGCTGTTGTGACAAATCTGTTTACGTTTGTACTCGCAAGTTATGCAGGTATTCCAAATATCCTGGTCCTGCTGTTTGTCCTGATCGTTGTGTACTCCTTCGTTATGAATCGTACTGTCATGGGACGGCATGTGTATGCGCTTGGAGGTAATGAGAAGGCCGCAGGTCTGTCTGGGGTCAAAACAAAAAAGGTAACCTTCTGGGTTTTCGTGAACATGGGTACACTTGCCGCGGTATCCGGGTTGATCTTCGCCGCACGTCTGAATGCGGCTACGCCAAGAGCGGGTACCAACTTCGAGCTGGATGCCATTGCGGCCTGTTTCATCGGTGGTGCTTCCGCTTCAGGGGGCATAGGTACGGTATTTGGTGCCATCATCGGTGGTTTGGTTATGGGTGTGCTGAATAACGGGATGTCCCTGATTGGTCTCGGTATTGACTGGCAACAGGGGATTAAGGGATTGGTACTGCTGCTCGCTGTAGCGTTTGATATCTATAATAAAAATAAAAGATCGGCGTAACACTTGGTAAAATGAAAAAACAGACCTTGATCTCAGGATCAGGTCTGTTTTGCTGTATGCACAACTTATTTACATCAAGGCATCGAGGAAACGTGTGGCGATGCCAAAATAGATAAACAGGGACAAGATATCATTCAATGTGGTGATTAACGGGCCTGAGGCAACAGCCGGGTCGACTTTGAAACGACTAAGTAGAAGCGGGATGCATGTACCGGTCAGTGTACCAATGACCAGAGTGAGGAACAGAGATACCCCAATAATGGCGCCCAGCAACCAGTCTCCTTGCCAGAAATAAGCGATGACAGTGATCAGTAATCCACATACCAAGCCGATCATTATGCCTACCTTGATCTCCCGACCAATCAGTGCGAGTACGGTGGCTTTGTCGAGCTTGCGTCCGATCAGTCCGCGTACCACAACAGCCAGAGACTGCGTTCCTGTGTTACCGGTCATACCTGCAATCATCGGCATGAAAAATGCCAGTGCCACAACCTGATTGAGTGTATCCTCGAAGAAATCCACAATACTTCCCGAGATTAGACCAATCAATAGAAGCAAGATGAGCCAGGGAAGCCTGCGTCTGACGGCCACGAGTGGTTTGGTATCAAAGTCGATATCCTTGCTACCGCCCCCCATCTTGGCCAAATCTTCACTGGCTTCATCCATAATAATATCGATGACATCATCCATCTGAATGATACCGCATAACCTGTGATTTTCATCCACGACCGGAAGTGCAATAAACTCATAACGCTGTAGAAGCTGTGCTGCTTCTTCCTGGTCCATATCTACCGTTGCATGGATCACCCGCCGGGTCATCAGTTCTTCAACCTGGGTCTTATCGTCAGCCAGGGCAAGGGATCGATAACTCACGACACCGACCAGTTTGCCTTCATTATCGGTTACATAGAGATAACTGGAGGCTGAGATATGCATGGTACCTTGCGATTGTCGTAAGGCTTCCTTGGCTGTCTCATGAGCGAGCAGGGTCCGATATTGATCTGTCATGATGCGTCCTGCCGTTTCCGGCGGATAATTAAGCACGGATCGGATAATGGCAGAGTGATCCAGGTTCATGTTGGAAAGCAATTCTTCTCTGCGTTTGGCAGGCAAATCGTGCATGAATCGGATCAGATCACTTTTGTCCATCTGCTGCATGACTTCAAGCGTTCGTTCCGGCCCAAGTCGTTCAAACAGTTGAATCTGTTCGTGCAGCTTCAAGGTCTCGGCGAGATCCGCCAGAGCATCGGGTTTGAACAGGAGCAAAAACCGATTGGTTTCTTCTTCAGGGAACTTTTTATATACAAGTGAGAGGTCGTAGGGATGCAGTTCTTTCACCAATTTATAGAAATCGGGAAGGTTCCGGGATTGTACATGTTGCACGAGTTGTTCGGTGATCTCCTCCACGGAGAAATCTTTCTTGGTATGAGGTCCGTTCATATCGACACTCCTTTCTATTCGGTCAGCTTCATATTTTTAAACGAAATGGGTTGGGAATTAAACAAATGGAGAAAAAATGAGAGTCCCAAAATGATATTGTAATCTTGCTCAAACATTCGATATGGGCTTACAAACAGCCACTTCAAGGATATACTTGTTGTACAGCAACAGACAAGGAGGACATGCGCTAGTGGAAGTAGATATCAGAACACAATTGCTCAGCATGGTTGAGCCGGAGTATCAAAAATTCTCGGCCGCACTTATTCCCAACATCACGAATGTACTTGGTGTAAGGTTGCCAGCCTTACGAAAAATTGCCAAGCAACTTGCCGCCGGGGACTGGCGCACGTATCTGGAAACGGCAGAGGATGAATATTTTGAAGAAGTGATGTTGCAAGCGATGGTCATTGGGCATGTACAGGCTGATCTGGACGAACTGTTAAAGGCTATTGAAACATTTGTACCGAAGATTGACAACTGGTCGGTGTGTGACAGCTTCTGTGCGGGACTGAAATATACGAAGGTCCATTCGGAGCCCATGTGGGAGTTCTTGCAGCCCTATCTGAGATCTGATCAGGAATATGAAATCCGGTTTGGTGTGGTAATGCTGTTGAATTTTTATCTGAATGAGAGATATATCGATCAGGTTCTATCCGCATTGGATCAGATTAGGCACGAGGCGTATTATGTGAAAATGGCAGTGGCTTGGGCCATCTCAATGGCTTATGTGAAACAACCTGAGGTGACTATGCGTTATCTGCACCATAATAGCCTGGACGATTTTACGTATAATAAGGCACTTCAGAAAATCACGGAATCTTATCGCGTTGATCCAGAGAGCAAGCAAATGATCCGCAGTATGAAACGTAAGGTGAAGAAGCAGATTACCTCCTAGTTCTAGCATTAAGCATTCCACCAGGGAGAGGGCGGTAAACGAATGAGAAAAAAGTTGATGTACACCACGATGCAGTTGGACGGTCGTCCATGGGTACTGCTCGCTACGGAACAGGGATTGTGCCGAGTGGTCATGCCCAACGAAACACTGGAGGACTGGAACGGCTGGATACAGAAAGTTGCACCTGGCGTGGAACTGGAAGAGAACGAGGATGCTCTGAAACAAACAGGTATGATGGACTGGTTGCAGTCCTATTTTGCAGGGGAACCCATGGCTTATACAGATGCGATCCCCCTGGACTTGATCGGAACGAACTTCCAGCAGGAGGTATGGAGAGAGCTAGGGCGTGTGCCTTATGGTGAAATTCGGACCTATGGTGACATTGCCGCTGCGATTGGAAGACCTTCAGCTGTGCGAGCGGTTGGTGCTGCCAATGGGGCCAATCCAATTCCGGTTCTGCTACCATGCCACCGCATTATTGGGGCTAATCGCAAGCTGACCGGGTTCCGTGGTGGTTTGGAAATGAAACGCAGATTGCTGGATATCGAACAGATTGAAGGCGTGACCGATGGAGGGCATGCGCGGTTTCATTTTTAATAGACTCGACGTAACCAAGAAGATTAAGGTGATTGGACGGGGCAGGCACGTATTGTGCCTGTTTTTTTGCATGTATTAAGGTAGAGTAATACAAACGTTCCGCATATGGAACACCAACGTTTTACGTATTTTTGCCCTGTGAAACCGTATGGTACCATGGATCATAGATCAATCGGTATCCGGGGGACGTAATGCCGGGTAAGAAAAGAGGGATGACATGATGAAGCAGGCTTATTGGTTAACAAACGTGACTGTGGAGCGGAGTTATATTCGGGAGGGGGAACAGGTGACGGGGACACGGACAAGCCCCGCTCATCTGCGGATTAAAGATGGAGTGATCGCGGAGATTGTGGAAGGAAACAACCCGTTGTCTAGCGATCTACCACAAGTAGATGGCAAGGGACTTCTGCTGTTGCCTTCGTTCGAGGAGGCACATATTCATCTGGATAAAACCTACTACGATGGGCCGTGGACAGCCGTTAAGCGTATCTCCAGTATTTTCGAACGTATTGAAGAAGAGAAGGTTCTGTTGCCCAAGTTGCTACCAGATGCCAAGCGTCAAGCGGAGAGTATTCTGACCTTGATCCAGGGGTACGGCTCCACTCATGTACGTAGTCATTGCAATATTGAACCCGTCAGTGGCTTGAAAAGACTGGAAGCGACGCGACAGGCTCTGGAATCATTTTCGGGTAAAATCTCTTCGGAGATCGTGGCTTTCCCGCAGCATGGACTGCTTCGCTCCCATTCAGTGGAGCTTATGGGCCAAGCGATGAAGGAAGGTGCAACGCATGTGGGTGGACTTGATCCTCATACGGTGGACGAACAGATCGAGAAATCACTGAACGCCATGGTTGAACTGGCTGTTCAGCACCAGGCGGGCATCGATATTCATTTGCATGATGGCGGGCAGGCTGGCAAACAAACGCTGTTGGAACTCGCAAATCTGACCGAAGCAGCAGGGCTTCAGGGTAAAGTTACGGTAAGTCATGCGTTCTGGTTCGCCCGCGCAGAACACCAGGAAGCAGAAGATATGGCGCAGCGAATGGCCTCGCTTGGGATGAGCATTGCTTCCACGGTGCCCATTGGCAGAACGATGATGCCTCTTCCCATGCTCCACCGTATGGGTGTGAACGTGAAGCTGGCCACAGACAGCCTGACGGATCATTGGTCTCCCTTTGGCAATGGGGATATGCTTGAGAAAGCGGGACGATTCGCAGAACTGTACGGATATAGCGACGAACTGTCCTTGTCTCAATCTTTGGCATGGGTAACAGGCGGGATTACACCGCTGGATTCACAAGGGGGACAAGTCTGGCCGAAGGTAGGCGACACCGCGAGTTTTGTATTGGTACATGCGAGTTGTTCGGCGGAAGCTGTTGCACGGCGATCTGCGCGGCAGGCCGTATGGTACAAGGGGCAATTGGTCAGCGGATCAACAGCGGATTGAGAAAATAGAGCGGGTGCAGCCACGGGAAACCGTGGTTTCTTGGCATGGGAGAAAAGGAGGAAAGAACTGTTCGCATATACCACATTTTGGGTTATGATGGACGTAGTTAATGAAGGGAGTAATACAAATGAAGATTGAGTATGCAACGGAAGCTGACTACGACTATATCATTGAAAGAGATCGGCATATCCATCAGCCACTTGTGAAAACGAAGATTAGTGAGAAAGAAATATTCATCCTGTGGGACGAGGACGAGGGATCAAGAGTTGGATGGATGAGGTACGGTTACTTTTGGGACAACCTTCCCTTCATGAATATGATCTGGATTGATGAACCCTATCGAAACGGCGGATATGGCAAAAAAGTGGTGCATCACTGGGAAAAATTAATGAAGCAACAAGGCTTTGATACGGTGATGACTTCAACACAATCAGACGAACATGCCCAACATTTCTATCGAAAGCTGGGGTATGTTGATGCAGGAGCTCTGTTGCTGGATACACAACCTCTGGAGATTATATTGATCAAGAAAATTTAGTAAATAAGCTGCAAGGAGAGAGGATTGTGGGTATGGAGCAAGTGACGTTACAACCTATAACCAAAGAAAATGAACTTGAGTGCATCCATCTTAAACCACGGGAAGATCAGCTAGATTTGGTAGCTAGCAATGCGGATTCATTGATTCATGCGACGAAGGAAATTACGTCCAAACCATACGGCATTTTGGCAGAGGATCAGATGGTCGGTTTTATTTTATTTGATAACGAGATCTACAATGACGGGTATTACTGGATTCTGCGCTTCATGATTGATGAGAAGTACCAGGGGAAGGGTTACGGCAAACTTGCTATTCAAGAAGTGGTTCGTATGTTGCAAGAGAGAAAAGACTGCCAGCAAATCAGGGTATCCCATGTTCCACATAACATTGCGGCAAATGCGCTGTATAAAAGTTGCGGATTTCAGGACACAGGTGAATTCGAGGACAACGGTGATATCATTTTAAGTTATCAAGTGAGGTAACAGGGAGGGGAAGCTTGATGATAAGAGAGGCAGAAGCTAGGGATGCAGCGGTTATTGAAAGGCTGTATAAAGAATTATTGCCGAACAACTTAAACACGAAGGTACTGGCAGAACGGATTGAAGAGGTTCGGAATAACCCAAACAGTTTCTTGTTTGTGTATGAAATGGATGATCAGGTGATCGGTACGGCTCATTTACATATTTGTCTGGATGCTTTGGTGGAAAATAGACCATTTGGCGTAGTTGAACGGGTTATCATTACGGAACATGTGCAGAGCAAGGGATATGGATCTGAATTGATGAAACATATAGAGCATGTATGTGAGCAGAAAAATTGTGTGAAGGTGTTTCTTACGAGCGGATCATCCAGAAACGAAGCACATCACTTTTATACGAAATTGGGGTACAACGGAGAATCCAGCAAGGCATTTAAAAAGTATTTATAACTTATAACATTCATCAAGGAAAAGGAAGTAGAAGCAAAGAAATGAAAGATAACAAACATCCGGTTCAAGATCTCCGACTCATCGTTACCTTGCTCGTGGCTACTTTATGTTGTCTAGGTGTTGTGATGTATTTACGTGCCCAAACAGATACGAATATGTATCGATTTTTAAGTTGGGATATGTTACTGGCATGGGTACCATTTATCATCTCATCCTGCATTAGATACATATTCAATAAGAAATTAACCACAACGAGCATGATATGTATGGGGCTGATGTGTGGAGTATGGCTCTTTTTTCTGCCCAATGCGGCCTACCTTTTTACGGAGATTCTGCATTCATTCAGATATTTTGATGCTCAAGGGGAGGTTAGATTTTGGGTTAATATTGATTTTTGGTATGGACTCACCCTGACGTTTGCCGTAGCGATCATCGGATTGCTGCTCTCGACTTGTTCGATCATTCAGCTCCACGGCATGTTAAACAAATTAGTAAATAAGTACATTAGTATGATGGTTGTCGGTGTTATTTTGCTATTGAGCAGTATAGGGGTTTACATTGGTAGATTTAATCGGTGGAATTCGTGGGATGTATTATCCCGACCTGGGAAGATCTTTGTGGATCTTGTGAATGATTTTAATGCAGCGAACAGCATAATGGTTGAGTTTGTTGTCATTGTATTTGCGGTTCAACTTTTTGGATACGTTATTATATCCTTGCTAACCGCAAGGTCGGGCAACTAATTATTCCATTTGAAAGGGTAAAGGAGGCAGTATCACACGATGGGTAATCTTAATTTTATCGATAAACTTCCTCACATTAGTGAATGCAAACAGATTCTAAAGGCAGCAGCTATGTTGGATGCCATTTTGATGCCGGAATGGGAGTACAGGTATTACTCGTATAATTCCCAGTGGGACACGAATGAGCAAATGGCATCCATGAGAGATGGGCAAGGAGATCATTATTTTGCAATATTCAGTCCGAATGGGCTGATTATTAAAGGCTTTGATAAAGAGTATACACTTCAGCATAAGGTTGATAGGAGTGAGGTGGTAAAAAGCGTTCCAGAAGCATTTAATACTTTTGTGGTAGAGCCGGCATTTGTAATGGATCAGACAACGTTCTGTATCTGGAGTGTGGCGGATCAGGAAGGGTGGTCTGCGGGTACGGAGCTTGGGGATCATGAATACGAACTGTTAGAGATTTTGGTAGGCGGCGCGAAATATTATCATGCTTGGGCACAGGATTACTACGAGATAGCGTTGGATATCAAACTGGTTGAACAGGTATTTGATATGAAGCCGATCGATGAGGTCTTACTACAGCAATTAAATGATGAACTGAAATTAAGTGATATCGAAGGTGAAATTGAAGAAATTGGATACCGGATAAGGATATGAAGGTATGAAGGCTATAACCCAGGAAATTACGGAGGAATTGTTGGCTGTGATGGATATGTACCAAAGAATCGCGCGGCAATTGATCGACCAACTGATATTGGAAACCGATCAGCCTGATCGTATGGAAATTCTCGCAGGTGCGTACCATCTGCTGACCAATGCGGATGTAATCCACGGAGAAGAAGAATTAACTGGAAATTGGTATTTTGATGTTCACGGCGAGCACTGTATGTTCAAGAATACAAAAACAGGGCAGACATTAGAGGTTTTCCTTGATAGTCTTCGTATTTCGAGAATCCGTTTAAGGACATGTTGGATTTCTTTGAACGTATGGAAACACAGCATGTGTTAATTCATGTTCACGGGGTGGCGTATAGAAAAATGATTTGATTGCTTGCCATTTAATTAAAACTGAGGAGGAATGACGTATGGGTTTAACTGAGTGGTCTACAGATATTCTTCAATATGATCTGTCGGATGAATATTCGATTCGCAAAGCTGATTTTGCCGAATGGGGATTATATTGCACGGTTTATTATGATATGCGTTATGTCGGATTTTTCAGGGAAGAAGAGTTCAGTTCTTCCAAGATCAGTGCGTACTGGATTTACAAGGGGGAAAGCAAAATAGGTGGCGTGAGAATGGAGCCTAACCGGATGTATCATTTGTTTTTTATCCCTCCATTCCAGCAGTGCTTTGAGGTATTGAAACTTCTGAAGCATAAATTATTACAGTGGTCGGATCGCACCAAACGCATTCTGACCTTTGAGATTCTTCCAGACCAAGTTGATCTATACGCACGAGCTGGATTCTGGCCAGTGGAGTTCAGATGTCGCTGGATGCAGCGGCCGACAGATCATTTTGAAATCGAATGGGACAGCAGGGTAACCGTGAAGAGTCCAGAGATTATTGAAAGTGAAACCGGCACCAAAAAATATGTGAATGAAGATGAAATTGCTCAATGTGACATGGAGAGTTTTGCAGGAAGTCTTGAAGCTACACGAAGAAAACATACCACGCTTGCAGATTTTATACCAAGCGATGACCCTAATTATACCAATGAGATTCTAACTCAAGCTTCCACCCTAGTATACGACAAGGAAACGGGACAGCTTATTGCAAATTGTCGCTTGTGCTTGCAAGATAATCAGGCTGCTGTATATAGCATAGGTGTTCGTCCGACATATAGAGGAAGAGGGCTTGCTACACTGATGTTACAGAGAGCATTAAATGAACTTAAGGGTAAGTATCCCGTTCTACGATTGTATGTGATGCAAGGAAATGATGCGGAGTCCGTGTATCTGAATCTGGGCTTTATTCCGGGTGTGCAGGAGATTCAGACGATGTATATTCCTGAGGAGGAATCACAATGAAGGTTGCCATCTTAACCGATATTCATGGGAATTTTCCTGCACTTCAGGCGGTACTGGCTGATATCGATTCCAGAGGGGATGTTGAGCATACATTTTGTTTGGGGGATATGATCGGTATTGGCCCGTACTCCAATGAAGTGATAGAGATGTTGTACAGACGTAAAAATATGACAGCAATTTCAGGGAATCACGAAGAGGCCGTATTGAGTTTGCTCCAAAATAAGGGGCCGTTAGAAGGGCATAAAGGCATAGCCGAACATCACGAATGGATTGGTCAACATTTGAGTGCAGAATCGATCAAGAGAATACAAGCTCTGCCGAAATTTGTTGAAAAAGAGGTCGAAGGACATCGGTTCCTTTTGACTCACTATCATATGAACAAGGACAAGTTGGATGTCATCGATAAAGAACCATCCGGGACCAAATTGGACGCGAAGTATCAGGGGACGGCCCATGATTTGGTTTGTTTTGGTCATTATCATATTCTTCATTATTATAAGACAGATCAAAGAGTATATATGAATCCGGGCGCTCTAGGCTGTAACGATCTTGCCATAGCTAGATATGGCATTGTGGATCTCCAAGAGGGCAAAGTGGACGTGAAATTCATTGGAGTACCATATGACAATAGGGAATATCTGCAATCGTATGAACGGTTGAATGTTCCTGATCGGGCTTTTCTTTTGAAGGCATTCCATGGGAATCAGTTGGAGAGAGAGGGGGGATAATCTCCCAATAGAGATTCTGAGAAGATGCTTTAGGCATCGGTTGCTGCAAAAACCTAACCTACATGCTGCGGGTGGCGGACAATTTATGACAAATGGAGAGTAGACTTTCAGTTAATATTAAGTACCTGAAGGAGTCCAAACCGTCGTGATTAAGCCATCCGATATGCAGTCCTTGTGATGTATTGATTCTAGAAAGATTGATTCAATAGGAAGACGTATTTACTCTAAAAGTTATATCTGAGATAATGTGAAAGCTGTTAGATTTATCCTGCTGGAGAGGTTGGTGGTAGTATAAGAATGTTATAGAATTTCAATGATCTAAAGAGACATACATACTAGGAGGAATACCAAGTGCATCATCAACAGCATAATCTTTTTAAAAGGACTTTTGTTATTTTTAACGTGTTTATTCTATTGTTTGTGGTAGCGGTACAAGTAAAAGCGGAGGCTGCAAGTAGAGACTTTGCTTCTGGTGAACTGGAAGCGGGTGCTATCATGCAGTGGGGTGGAACAGCACTCCTTGCAGCAGCGGGGAACGCAACCGGTATTGAACCCGCTATTATGGAGCAAGTGCATGACTTTGGAAAACAGGCTTGGCAAGATGCGGATACGGCTACAAAAGCCGCTATTACATCTTCAATCAAGGGTTTAGATGATCTTTGGGGGACAAATAGAAAATATAGTCTTCAATGGGACTCAGATGCACAAATTTATCTTGTGAAAAAATTCGATGAATATTTCGGTGCGGGAGCCCTGATCAATGCTTCGACCAATAAAATAGATAAAGTGGCTACGATTAATTCGGTTATTACGAATTCATATGTGGATGCATCTAAAGAAACAGTAGGATTTGGTGAACTTGGATTTATGAAGAATTCGTACGGCAAAGATATTTACCTTAGGGAGGTACAGGTAGATGAAATTGGAGCTATATATAGGGTAGGCTTTAATGAAACATACTCGTTACCTAGTTCTAGCCCCTTAAAAAATAATAAATACCCTAATGCATTAGCCGCTTATTATGCAGTAGTAAAGGAGTTAGGTATAAAGCCTACTTTAAAAAGTGTTAAGCCAACGTTTTTTGTGCAGTATCCTTTTGCTCATTATAAACCTTTGTCTTTCTCTGAAAATTTCCCAACACGCTTGACGATCCCCGCTTTAAAGGGAATTGTGAATAGCCGCGGAGAAATAACGACTCTTGAAAAACCCAACATCGGTCGAGTAGGGAATAGCCTAACAGGAGAAATTGCGATTAGTTATCCTACCTATATTGGAGATACGGGTACGTTTACTTCAGCAGACGCTGTGACTGTTGCCCCTCCTGAAGTACCGGTCGGTGGAGGAAATGGTAATGGAGATGGCGGAGCAACGGATTCCCCAACGTACTCTCCACTAGATCTAATTGTTTATAAAGCAATGTTGCAATTTATACAGGATTATCGAGTTAACCATTCAAACAACCTGGACCAATTACTTGAATACATGAAATTAAATGATTCTGGTAAGCCGTCAAATAAAGAAGTTTGGAACACCTGGTTGGGAAGCTTTTGAAATTGAGCGTATGCCTTGCTAGTCAGTTTGACTAGTGAGGCTTTTTCTTGCTTGAACCCAATCACAATCATGTCTGGATGTCTGGTACACCAAACATTAGCATAAATTACCGAAGCAATATCAAAGGAGAATACATATGAAGTATTTAAGAATGTTTATGTTATCAAGTGCACTACTAATGATCCTTGCAGGATGTTCATCAGATAAGTCTGAACAAGTGGAGCTTGAAGAGATAAAAACGGAGCAACAGCAGCCCATCCAGGTGGAGATATCTGTGAATGCAGAATTCGATAGAGATGATCGACTCGCGATTAGTGGTAATACGAATCTGCCGGCAGATATGGAACTGATGTTATCCGTGAAGAGTGAAGGGGGATACAGCGCTCAGTCGAAGGCCTATGTTTATAACAGTATGTTTCAAAGTGAGCCGTTTACTTCAGGTGGGAAGGGGCTTCCAGATGGCAAGTATATTGTCTCAATCACTACACCTACAGCCAATGTACAACCTCAAAATGTGAAAGAGATTATAGGTGAACAAGGCATCAATCTGTCCGGAGAGTATGTGAAGGATGACGAGATATGGGGAAGAATGGTTGAGTACTCTTATGAGTTTAGTAAAGGAGAATCTTCAGCTCAACTCATGCCTGAAGATGATCAAGTTTGGTCCACCATTAATGGATATCTAGCAACTGGCCAATACCTAGAGGTAGCAAAATTGGTGGATCAACTTTCGAATCCAAGCAAGGATATTCAGATGATGTACAAATATGCCATGTACCATGTATATGGGCAGGGCGGAGAAGATGAGAAAGCACTTGAATCACTATATGCTATACCTAGAGGGTATACCGGTCATAACGCTGACTTGGTTTCATATTACAAATATACCCACGAATCATATGAAGAAGGACGCAGTGATCCAATGATAAGCTTCGATGATTACATAAAACTGTACAAAAATGGAGAGATGGTAAAGGACTCATATGCATCTTATCGCTCTGAACAAAAACAATCATCAACTCGAGAAAGCGACTCCTATAGTGGAAACACGCAAAGTACAGATACTTACATGGAGAATACGCCAGTGTATGATGATAGCGGAGACTACAATAGGTATGGCGAGTACAAGCCGGTTGAAACAATGACACCCGATGAAATACGAGCTGAGCTAGAAGGGATTCTAAGTGATGCGATTTCTGGTTATTAGTCTGCGTACAGCAAATTTTAGAATGTTATGGAGTAATGATAGTATAAGCTAACCAATTATTATGCAGGGGATCACTTAATGATAATAGTTCATTTGTAAGTGCAGTTCGTCATTTTTAATAAGTTAAAGGACTCTAAAGACTAAAAGCGCTTTTTGGGCGCTTTTTTTGTTGATGGGAGCAGGTCGAAAAAAGTGAGGATCGGTATTTCCCTACCTGGAGAACAGTTATCATTCGACATAACCAAAATTTTATATTAACACCCTGACAATCTACGATATGCCTTCTTTAGGTATATGGTAGATTGTCAAGCTCATCATATTCAATTGAAAAGGTGGTTATAGACACCAAATGATTAGGCTAAGACCACAAAAGTTAACCCAATACACGAATAACAATATCCTGGTCATGGTTACCGAAACCGGCACCATAGATCGTTAAACCACCTACGTTGGGGCTTTCCTCGTCAACCGTAAAACGAAGCGTCCAGAACGGTTCGCTAAGCTTAACATCCGCAAGAGTAATATCCGACATCCGCTCACCATCCATATACGTACCGGAGGCATCAATTCGGATGGTCTTCAATAATCCATATTGATTCACATTGCGATGCCACCATTCTGGTGTATATTTGCCGCGCGCTGCTCTGCCAAAGTCGGCAGGGCTTGTCCACGTTCCAAGAGAAACGCCATTGAAGGTGAAGCGAATATCGGAAGGCCAATGATCCCGTAATCCCGGAGCTTCAGACGCCAGTTCCATGGAAATCTCAATAGCATCGGTTGTCTGGTCGGGAAGTACAAAGTTAGGTGTTTTATATTCTACATAACCTTTCCCAAACCACAGGATAGCGGCGTGTACCCGCTCAGGATCAAGGAAGTAACGTGGATCGTCCCATACGCCGATTTCTTTCTCGAGTGTTCCTAGCCCACAGGTGGGGTGGATATCAAAAGCAGTATAGTGTCCTACGGATATTGTCTGCTCTCTGGTTCGTGAAGTTTGGCTTGGGGATGGCAGCTCGATCTCAATCTGATTTTGCTTGAGGTAACATAATTTGTGCGTTCCTCCGTTAATCCGCACTCGTCTGCTCCCAATTAGACCCGCATCCTCCAGTTTGCGAATATGCATCGTGACAATGGAGGGGCTAAGCTCTAAAGCTGCCGCAATATCCTTCACATTCTTCTCGCGATCTGCAATCATATCCATGATTCTCCATCTGACTTCGCTTGCCAGCGCCTCATATAAAGGAAGGAACTGGGGCTCCCCATTTGCTTTGATCATCTGCACAACTCCCTACCCTCAATCTTCTAAAATCACATATATATTAATTTAATAAAATTAGTTCCAAGATACAATCCAGATTCATTGCAAGTTTATAACCAATGGTGTTTAATTTTTTTAGTTGCTACAAAGTTGGATTCTTATATTTATGAATTTTAGCATAAGAGGTGGAGTATAGTGAAATACAATAATCCTGTTGTTAGAGGTTTCTATCCAGATCCTAGTGTAATCAAAGTCAACGATACGTACTATATGGTGTGTAGTTCTTTTCAGTACTTTCCGGGCGTACCGCTCTTTGAGAGCAAGGATTTGCTGAATTGGAAGCAGATTGGTCACTGCCTCACTCGTAAAAGTCAGATTGAGCTGGAGACCGTGAGCAGTTCCGGGGGCGTATTTGCCCCAACCATTAGGCACAATAACGGACGTTTTTACATGGTGACAACGAATGATACGACACATCAGAATTTCTATGTATGGACGGACGATATCTACGGAGAATGGTCAGAGCCTATTAACGTGGATCAAGGCGGTATTGATCCAGATTTGTATTTTGAAGATGGAAAGACCTTGTTCATGAGTAATGGGGTGGATGATGAAGGCGTTGGCGGAATTGTCCAGTGTGAGATTGAGATTGAAACTGGGCGCAAACTGACCCCGAGTCGTTCGATATGGAATGGTACTGGCGGAAGATATCTGGAAAGCCCGCATCTGTATAAAATAAACGGACATTACTACCTGCTTGCAGCTGAGGGCGGTACGGAGTATGGTCATATGGTTACGTATGCTCGGGGAACTTCGTCTTCGGGTCCGTTCGAAGCTTATGCACACAATCCAGTTCTGACCAATCGTAATTTGGGCGGTTATGAGTTGCAGGGGGTTGGACATGGTGACCTGGTTCAGGATGATTTGGGAAACTGGTGGCTCTTTCACCTAGGGTTCCGTCAGATTGGCAGATGGGCTACGTACCATCATCTGGGCCGGGAAGTGTTCCTGACTCCTATCACTTTTGGTGAAGACGGATGGTTTACAGCCGGGCATGAAGGCACAACGCTGACGAGTTTTGAGACCAATCGCATTCCCGACAAGGTGATCCAGCAGGATAAGAAGCATTATACGTTTGAAAATACAGATTGGAACCTCGACTGGTGTTACCTTCGTCATCCGAATGCAGAGCATTATCAGCTTGAATCAGACAAGCTTACGCTAATAGGAACCGATGTAACGCTGGACGTTCCAGCATCCCCGACGTTCATCGGGTTACGTCAAAAAGACTTTAATGCTACGATTTCTGTCGATGTCAGTCTGACGAATGGCGAGGCCGGTATTACGATCTACATGGATGAGAATCATCATTATGAAATGGCTATTCGTCAGGAACAGGACGGCTATAAGGTGATCGAGCGTCTAAATATCGGTGATATCAAATCGAGAGAACATGAAGTGGATCTGGGAAATAAACAGCATGCAACGCTGGTGATCCGCTCAAGCCAGGAACGCTACAGTTTCCTGTTTAAAGCAGATGGTGAAGAGATTCTGCTGGGCACGGCACAGACGAGATACCTATCCTCGGAGGTGGCAGGAGGTTTTACAGGCGTACTTATTGGGTTATACGCGAGCGGGCAAGATACTTCAGCTGAGTTTACAAATTTCAAGTGTGATTATCATTAAGAAGTTAAGGGAAGGGCCTAAGGGTCCTTCTCTTTTTTTTAATTTGTGTCAAAATATAGATATATTAATAAATGCCAATAGAAGAGAGTAATTTAAACTTGCAAGTACATTATAAAATGCCAGAATCCTTAGTAGACATCGTTCGAATAGATAAGAAATTACGTGAACAACATGTTGGAACCATCGACGATTATATGGGTTTTTATATTAGTTTTAACAATGATGATGATAGATACTATTGTACGCCAGATGATGCCATCATATTTGGAAGAACAGGGGCAGACGGTGACCATTTTGCTTTTTTTACGTTCAACAGATCCATTAGTGATTTGGAAGAAGCTCCGGTTATCTTTATCCAACCTACTGCGTTTGGTAATCAAGTAACTTTAGTGGCCAGAAACTTTAAGGATTTTGTAGCATTATTTATTAATCTTAAGGAAGTATATGTTTTGGAGAGATTTCGATTTTATAAGAACAAATTAGATTTTATGAATGACTATAACGATAACTATATGGAAGATATAAAGATGCGAGAGAGTGATTATAATTTAATTATTGAACTGTTAAAAGAGAATATTAAAGGTATAACAGAAATTGATGATGTGTACGAATATATGATCGAATCCCAAAAACAAATAGAACTAGGGATAAATAATGATGATTTTGCATGATATCTATATGGCATCACTAAATAATCTACATGTAACAAAAGGTTAAAAGAACGTGTTATTTAATTATATAGCTTGATTGGATAACCAAGGAGGAGTTGTATGGAGGATCAATGGAGAATTGCAAAGTATGACCCGGCATGGCGTGATTTGTTTCTCGAAACGGGTTCGAAACTAAGAGACGCGTTAGGAGAAAGGGCCGTGCGGATTGACCATGTTGGGTCCACTTCAATTGTTGGAATAGATGCCAAACCCATCATAGATATACAAATATCTGTTTCCCAGTATGAAAATTTGTTGGACTACAAACATGAGATCGAAACAGTCGGATTTGTATTTAGAGCAGAAAATCCAGATAAGACTAAACGTTACTTTCGTGAAGAACCCGGAAACAGAAGGATACATATACACGTTAGACAGGCAGGCAGTTTCTCCGAGCAGATGACCTTGCTGTTCAGAGACTATTTAAGGGAGCATCCAGAAGATTGTTTGAAATATGCAGAAGAAAAGCACAGACTCATGTCATTGTATAAAGATCAGCGTCCCAAATATGTTGAAGGAAAAGGACCAATGGTGTGGAGTATATTACAGAGAGCACATCGTTGGTCTCAAGAAATCGGATGGCAGCCGGCAAAATCTGACGCATGAGCACATCCAATGAATAGAGATAACTGTATTGGAGTGATGAGATGAACATGGGAAGAAAGCTGATAACAACCGTTTTAACCATCATTTGTTTTACTTTGGCTGCGAGTCTCATATCGATGAATGAATCCTACAGTTTTGATTTTTACATTCTTATTTATCTGGTATACGCGACTCCCTTGATCCTGTTGATAGGGCTACCTTTATCGATATTGCTAGACTATCTGCTCAGCCGAATACAATTCCCTAATCATGTGTTGTATCTAAGTACGAGGATATTAGGCTATGCATGTGCTGGAGTTTTAGGCATGTATATTTATTATCTGGTCATGGGCGTAGGAGAAGCAATCTGGGATTTCAAAGAGACGTTAGTTCTGACCTTATTTGGTGTTCTTGCCGCTATTCTATTTGTACTGATTGATATGGGATTGGAAGTTTTGTTAAAGGTACGAAGAAGAAAGAGTTGAATTAAATTGATTTGTCAGGAGGAAAGCAAGATGACAACGCATTGTGCACTTCTAATCATTGACGTACAGGTAGCGATGTTTGATGAAGCAGATCCCGTATATCAAGGGGAACGATTGCTTCAGAAGATCCAGGTATTAATTGCCAGGGCCCGTGAAGCAGGGCATTCCATCATATATATCCAACACTGCGAAGGGCCAGGCAGTCCACTGGAACGAGGAACTCTGGGGTGGGCCATTCATCCGTCCATTTCACCTATTGCTATTGCTGGTGACCTCCTTATTGAAAAGGAGACACCGGATTCGTTTCACGAAACCAATCTGCATCTGAAATTGCAAGAAGATGGCGTGACGGAGTTGATTCTCGCCGGTATGCAGACTGAGGTATGTGTAGACACGACTTGCCGCAGAGCGTACAGTCTGGGTTACACGGTCAATCTGGTTCAAGATGCGCACAGCACATGGAATGCAAAGACGCTTCAAGCAGAGCAGATTATTGCACATCACAATACGGTACTGAGACTGTTTGCCAACGTGGTGGATACGGAGAATGCGCTGTAATGCTAGGAAAACGTAGGCGATTCTGGTTTTTCATAGGTGCGGCAATCATGTTTCTGTATCTTCTAATCACGAGTAACCCTGATCCGAATAAGCCGATTTCAAGAAATCAAGTGATAAGCACAGAGATGAGCATTGTCGTGTACACCAGGACAGGCGACGGTGGAGCACACGTTAGCATTGACAATGTTACGTTAAGTAAAGAAGACATTAGCCGTATAGTCGGCTGGCTGAATGCAGCCCCGGAATCAGCCAAAATACCAGTAGATGATGTCACAGGAAGTATTAGTGCGGGAATTGCTTTGAAATTAAAGCATAACGCTAAAGTTACGATTCAATACAATCGGAAACAGATTATTGTATCCACAAAAAGCAGATTTAATAGAGATTCGAAATATATACTTGATCAAAAGGACTTAAGAGACTTTATGGATCAAAAGTTGGAAGGGACGTATTTTGGTGAAGATACCGTTAGTGTTGAATAAGGGGGAGATGTATTGACGATAAACAAAAGAATAATGAATCTATCAGCCTGGCTTGCTGTATTAGCCATCCTATGTATTCCTGGAACTTTACATACTGAAGATGGACCGCTCCGAACAGAGTATGGTTTCCCGCTCCGATTCTTTACGGATTATCATTATGCTAATTCTGAGGGAGCAATCTGGTTTATATCTGGCATCTATTTAAATGTACTTCTATATTTGTTCAATGTCCTGTTTATTTATGCAGGAATTCATGTGATCTTATATATAAAAAAGAAATTAACTAAATAAATTGAACTGAATATTTACACGAAATGGAGAGGACAGAAAAAACCTGAAGAAGCGAAGTGTTCGCTTTTATCCCCGGAGTTTCCCATTATAAAATGAATCAAAAAAATCTGGGGATAACAGCGATCGGAAGGTTGTTCTGTCATCGGAGTGGTAAGTGTAAATATTCAATAGTTTAATTTATTTAGAATATCAAGATGGAGTGATTACGATGAAACAACTTCCAGTAGAATGGAAGTCAGACCGACTTATTATCTCAAATGTGGAAGAATCCGATATTCCTGAACTTGAGTCCATATATGAGACCAGTCGGTACTTGCATCAATGGGATGGACAAGAGCATGATCGGAACTATGTGAAAGAATGTTTTGAAGAAGGCCACCTTCCGCCGGGAGGCAGGCTGGAGAATTATCGAATTCAATCCATTCGCACGAATGCGGATGACCGCTATATTGGTTTGTTAAGTGTGTACCATGGGTATCCCTCCGAGGATTCAATCTATCTCGAATTTTTATATGTCCAGAGCGAGATCCAGAAGCAGGGATATGGACAAGAATTAATTCAGGCGTTGACTCGTCACTTTTCCGAACTTGGTTACAAGGAAATTCGAATCAACGTAGCGCTCAAAAATTGGACTGCATTACGCTTCTGGATCAAATCCGGATTCAATCAGATTAGTAGAATTTATGGTGATCTTGAACATTCGGAGGATACCTTTGCCCATACAGAATTGATCAAATCTCTATGAAAAACATCGATAAAGGGGAATATACCAATGGAAACATTCTTTCGTTATAACTGGATGGTGCGTGAGCAATGGTATGTGTGGTGTGAAGATGTACCGCTTGAAGAATTGCTTCGGCCTCGCACGGGCGGAGTAGGCAACATATTACAAACATTATTTCATATCATTGATGTAGAGTGGAGCTGGCTTCAGTTGCTTCAGGGCAAACCGGATGATGCAGAAGATTTTGCGAACTACCAGAATCTTGAGGCGGTAAGGCGACTCGATCGCAAGTTACGTCCTAATGTGGAGGCATTGGTTACAGCATGGGATTCGAGTATGGAAAAAAGAGCTTTTATTGATTATCGCTCAGCTGGCAAGACCAGTACATATTCATGGGGAGAAGTTATGCGACATGTGATCGCCCATGAGATTCACCATATGGGACAGCTGTCGGTATGGGCCAGAGAATTGGGCAAACAGCCAGTATCCGCCAATGTCATTGGCAAAGGCCTGATTATACCTGACTAACAGGGAGAGAGCGGCATGACATGAATGAACGGAGGAGAAGTGATGATTCATTGCAGGAGAGCTACGATTCAGGATGGCGAAGTGATGAGTCAATTATCCCATCAACTGGGTTATGTCAGCACAACTGAAGAAATCAAGGAGAGACTAACCCTTCTCTCTTCCTTACCAGACCATTATGTATGTGTGGCTGAGATTGATTCGAGGGTCGTAGGCTGGGGCCATGTACAGGGAAGACATTCCATTGAGAGTCCATCTTTTGCCGAGATTGGTGGACTAGTTGTGGATGGGATTCATCAAGGGATGGGGATTGGTAAGATAATCATGAGCGAATGCGAGGAGTGGGCTCGGGTTAACGGCTTTGATAACATTCGGGTACGTTGTAACGGAAAAAGGGAATCTGCACATCGGTTTTATATAGCTATCGGATATGAAGAGAAGAAATGGCAGAAGGTATTTGATAAACGATTATAATCTAATCTTGTGTATCATGGAAGGAGGAGACCGATGACGATTCAACTTAGCCAGGTGAATTGGGTAGAACTAGATGAACGTATTCAGCAGGTGATTAAACAGGAGTATCAGAGCATTCCCTTGTCACCTGGACTAGAAGCAACTGTGATGAAAATCGAAATGGGAGATCAGCGGTACGTCTTGAAAGTCTGGGACAAGGATTCTAAACCGGATATCGCCAAACAATATCGACTATTGTCCAAGCTTTATCAAAGTGGAATTCGTGTTTCCAAACCCTACGGTTGGGGATTAGACGAGCAAGAGAATCAAGTGCTATTAACAAGCTATGACGGAAAGCCGGTTACCCAATTGACACAAACCAAACTGACACATTTGGCTGAGCGATTAATGGAGGTCCATCGTTATCCGGTGAATGAAGTAGGTACTGGAGAAGATGAAGAATACATATTCAGGTACGATTTTGTTCAATACTTTTTTCCTCAAATTGAATTACATGACGATATAAATGATCTTCTGGCAAACTTGATCCAGCAGGTCCAGATCAGACAGGATCGCTTGATTCATGGCGATTATAATCTGGGAAACATTCTTGAGATGGATGACCATTACACCATCATCGATTGGACTAATGGGCAATATGGTGATCCAAGGTACGATATGGCATGGTCTGTGTTTCTGATCACCGTCTATAATGGGGAAAGTTATGGCGAGATGTATCGCGCTCAATTTGCACGTTCTGCAAGTTATACGTACACGCTGGAAGAGGAGCAGGTTTTTGAAGCTGTAGCTTGTCTTCGCTGGATTCTGTTAAAGCGCGTTGGGGATGTCCCCATGGGGCCAGATGTAATGGAAAGGGTTCACAACATGGCTGTCCATAATCCGTATTTGAATGAACATCTGCTGTAATCGTAATACGGGGATACACAATGACGACAGTATACGATTAAGTAATAGAAAGACCACTTTTTTTAAATAAAATAAACAGTCAGTCCTAAACTAGCGATCCTCGCATACCTATGATAGTAGAGGAGCGTGATTGATATGGAGCAGAAAGTGCAAACTTACTTTGAACTGAAACAGCAGCAAAAAGATATTGAGCAGCAGTTGTGTGTACTACGAGATGAGATTGTCGCGTATTGTACAGAACAAGGGGTCTATGAGACGCAGGTTGGTGGTTACACCGTGAAAACAGTGCTTCAAAACCGGAAGGAATACGATGATCAGAAGCTGTATGCTTCTCTTCCAGACCCGGACATCTGGCGATTGTTGTCCAAGGTAGACAGCCATAAGCTGAAAAGCCTGATCAAGCTGAACATTCTGTCCGAGGAACAAATTAACCCGGCATGCACAGTGAAACAGGTGACCTTGTTACAGGTGGACAAGCTGTAAGGCTTCATATCCTCTTTGTATATGAGTTGAATTTAATTGAACAGCCCGATCACAAACACCTTCTAAGAAATGATCTGTTGCGATGAGCAGTGGAACATACGTGGAGGTGTTTTTGTTGTGTAAACAGGGCCCGGGATCATAAATAGTTAAATATGAGGGGGAAGAAGTATAATTTGTTCATTGTAAGCGTATTCAACAAACGATATGATGGATAAAAAATGGCAGGGAGGAATTGTAAATGCCAACTGAAATTCCATCACTACATGCTGCGTACGCTAATACGTTTAAAATAGGTGCTGCTGTACATACCAGAATGTTGCAGTCCGAAGGAGATTTCATTGCCAAACACTTCAATAGTATCACGGCTGAAAATCAGATGAAATTCGAAGAAATTCACCCGGAAGAGGATCGTTATTCATTTGAGGCGGCGGATAAAATTGTTGATTTTGCTGTTGCCCAAGGGATTGGGGTTCGCGGACATACTTTGGTCTGGCATAATCAAACATCGAAATGGGTCTTTGAGGATACCTCAGGTGCTCCCGCTTCCAGAGAGCTGTTATTATCTCGCTTGAAGCAACATATTGATACGGTAGTAGGTCGGTATAAGGGGCAAATATATGCGTGGGATGTCGTCAATGAAGCTGTTGAAGATAAGACCGACCTGTTCATGCGGGACACGAAGTGGTTAGAGCTGGTGGGGGAAGATTATTTGCTGCAAGCGTTCAGTATGGCTCATGAAGCTGATCCAAATGCTCTTCTTTTCTATAATGACTACAATGAGACGGATCCGGTCAAACGGGAGAAGATCTACAATCTGGTTCGGTCTTTGCTTGACAAGGGAGCGCCTGTACACGGGATTGGGTTGCAGGGGCATTGGAATATTCATGGTCCTTCGATTGAGGAGATCCGAATGGCTATTGAGCGTTATGCTTCACTGGATGTGCAGTTGCATGTTACGGAGCTGGATATGTCCGTGTTTCGTCATGAGGATCGTCGAACGGACCTCACCGCGCCAACTTCAGAGATGGCTGAGCTACAGGAGCGTCGATATGAAGAAATCTTTAATTTGTTCCGTGAGTATAAATCATCCATTACCTCTGTGACGTTCTGGGGAGTAGCGGACAATTATACCTGGCTCGACCATTTCCCGGTTCGTGGGCGAAAAAATTGGCCCTTTGTTTTTGATCAGCAGTTGCAGCCTAAGGAATCATTTTGGCGTATCATTAACCCTATGTCCTGAACATCAGGGAAGTGGAGAGAATCGGTCACGATGTGGCCGATTTTTTGCTGTAGTCAATATAGATTATACAGTACGGTTATCTCGTTCGTGATTGAACACCACGCTTGTATGTGTGTAAGTATATGGATTTTTATGGAATTTTATGATAGGGTAAAAGAAAGGCAATCTCGAACAATATTCTTTTCAGAAATGAGTTGAGAAGATGGATCGCACCCGCAATTACCTGTTAATATTTGCAGGAAACTTGGTCGCTGCGTATTATATCTTTGAAGAAGGTGCTTTTGCCAAACCACTGATGTTTGCAACATTGATGCTGTTACTGATTATGACAATCGATTACATGAAAAGTAGAAACAAATATACATTGGATTAGGGTATGTCCATGTTTTTAAACGATTCTGGAGCATAGGGTCGTTTTTTTATTGTATATAGAATAGCTTCCATTTACATCATGACCATTGTTCATTACACTTGATGAGTAACACCTCATTAACTCAGTTTTCGTTAACTCAATTCAGATCATCAGGAGGATATCATTATGCATCAATCCGCACATATTCAGGAAGCAAGAGATTACATATTAAACCGAATCCATACCAAACCTGCCGTAGGCATGATTCTGGGTTCTGGACTGGGAGCGCTCGCGGACGAGATTGAAAATGCGACCGTTATCCCGTATACAGATATTCCGTATTTCGCTCAATCTGAGGCTATCGGCCATGCCAATGAATTGGTTATTGGTGAACTGATGGGCAAAACGGTTGTAGCGATGAAAGGCCGCCTTCATTATTATGAAGGTTTTACATTGGACGAAGTGACTTTCCCCGTTCGGATCATGAAGGCGCTGGGTGTCGAGCAATTGCTTATCACCAATGCATGCGGAGCCATCAACACAAGCTTTGAGCCGGGTCAACTGATGCTCATTACAGATCATATTAACCTAGTAGGTAATAACCCTTTGATGGGGCCTAATAATGCTGAACTGGGTGTGCGCTTCCCAGACGTATCACAGGTATACAATCGCGAACTGCGCAGTATTGCTCTTAAGGTTGCAGAAGAGCAGAATGTTGGCCTGCAGCAAGGTGTCTATGCATGGTGGAGTGGCCCGGCATATGAGACACCAGCGGAGATTCGCATGATTCGTACGATGGGTGCGGATGCAGTGGGTATGTCCACGGTACCTGAAGCCATTGTTGCCATTCATGGCGGTATGAAGGTACTAGGCATTTCCTGTCTGACCAACATGGCCTGTGGTATTCTGGATCAGCCGTTAAGTCATGATGAAGTTATTGAAGTGGCTGCGCAAGTGAAAACAACCTTTATCGGACTTGTAAAAGGCATCTTGAAAGAGATTTAATCGCGAGATGATTTTTTATCTAGGCCACGATGGATAGGATAGAGTTTTCATCCAACCCAATCGAAACCACAAAAAAACGTATGTTTCACGAGTTATTACTCGTGAGACATACGTTTTTTTATTTTGCAGAACTATGAACCATCTGAGAATGATCGGCCATGATTGCTGGTGTGGACTCCCTGATGATGGGTTTGGTCACAATGTGAGAGACCTGATACGGCTGTGTCGGGCTATTTATCCGGGATAACAGCATCTCCGCAGTCTTAATGCCCATCTCATTGCTATAAATATGAACCGTTGTTAATGCTGGCTCAATAATTCGAGATTGGGGTGCATTATCGAATCCGCATATCGCAATATCCTGTGGCACAGCGACATTTCTGTCTTTTAACGCCCTGATCAGATCAACTGCTATAAAGTCATTAGCGCATACGTAAGCGGAAGGTAGGGATGCCAGCTCTGCCACTCGCTGGTTCAACCATCCTGGCTTGGAGAAACACAGGCGATCATTATCTACGATGCAATGGGACAGGTCGACCTGCAACCCCGCCTCCAGCATAGCACGCTGATATCCAACCCATCGTTCATTAAAGCTCTTGCAGTGATTGTAATCTCCGACGAATCCAATACTTGTGTAGCCGCTCTCAATTAATTTTGTGGTTAACTGATAGATGCTATGTTCATTCTCCATGAGTAGCAGATCTGCTTTGAATTCGGGATAACATATGTTGGAAGCGCAATCGATAAAGATGGTGGGAATGCCCAGATCGGTAATCAGCTGTGTATATTCCAGATCAAATAATTCAATGCAAATGATGCCGTCCACTTTGGCTATATCAAAATTGTTGGGAAGTGTAAGTGTATCTTGATCGTCTTCACGCACGATATGAATCGAGAGATTGTATCCCTCTGCACTGATTCTTTTCTCCAGACCACTGATTAACAACGAACCAAAGTGAGATGTATTAGGCAGGTTTTCAGTTAACAGGGCGATATTGCCCGGAGCCTTGGTTAGAACATGCTCATTGTCCATATAGGCAAACTGTTTATATTTAAGTTCAATTGCTTTTTTAATTACACGATTTCGGGTTTCATCCGGGATGTTTCCGCTATCATTTAATGCTTTGGAAGCCGTATTCCTGGAGATCCCCAAAGCATCAGCGATGTCTTGTATCGTGACTTTTTCCTTTGCCATCTAATGCTTCACCTCTAATCATCAATAGTCATCCATATTCTTCTCTAAGTCAAATGTATAATAGAACGGGACAAATAGCAATCTCTGTTTTACAAATGCACAATTACATTTACATTTAGATAGTCGAATTCTATTTTCATAATTGTTCCAGAAGTTTTGTTAATTAGTGTAACAATAATAATCTATTCCAGTCATGATATAGAAAAATCTATGCGGGTATTAACGATTCAGTGCTGTATATATGCAAATTTAGTCCTCTTTAGTTACATTAATGCAAAGATGAAATGATCAAATGCACAAATATTTTTTTACAAAACGTATTGACTAAATCCGTTGAAACCTGATAAATTGTAAATTATCAAATAGGCAATTGTAAATATTGAAAGCCCTTACTGAAAACAATTGTCAACTTCTAGAATGAACGGGGGTATCGTGTTGGATAACATAGCCGACAGCAAAAAGGGCGAAGGAAGGGTACTGAAAGTGAGGACGACAAGCGGTCATAGGTTACAGCAGCTCAAAAAAAATTACTTTTTATATATGTTGCTTGCACCAGCCTTAATTTTGACTCTTATCTTCAAGTACATTCCGATGTACGGAGCCATCATTGCGTTTAAGGATTTCAGTCCGATCAAAGGCATCATGGGTAGTGATTGGGTAGGACTGAAGCATTTTGAGAAATTTATAGCTTCACCCAATTTCGATATCATTTTAATGAATACGCTTAAACTCAGCTTTTTGGGATTGATATTCAGTTTCCCGGTGCCCATTTTACTGGCACTCATGCTGAATCAGGTACGCAAAGCTGGCATCAAGAAAAATATTCAATTGTTTCTGTACGCACCCAATTTCATCTCGGTTGTTGTGGTTGTGGGTATGCTGTTCATCTTCCTCTCACCGACAGGGCCAATTAATCAATTAGCCACATGGATTACAGGTCAGCCGATCATGTTCATGTCTGAACCGGAATATTTCCGCTGGATCTACATTTTGTCCGATATCTGGACCGGAGCGGGCTGGGCTTCCATCATATACGTCGCGGCTTTGGCCAATGTTGATCCGGAGCTTCACAATGCGGCTAATCTGGATGGAGCCAATCTCCTTCAGCGTATTCGCCACATTGACCTTCCAACGATTCGTCCAATTATGGCCATCGTCTTTATTCTTGCAGCTGGCGGGATTATGTCCATTGGATTTGAGAAGGCCTATCTGATGCAGACGTCCATGAACCTGCCGTCCTCCGAGATTATTGCCACGTATGTCTACAAGGTGGGGTTACAGTCTGGAGATTACGCTTATTCTGCGGCAGTTGGATTGTTCAACTCGGTTATCAATGTGATTTTGCTGGTGACGGTGAATCTGATTGTGAAGAAATTGAATGAAGGCGAAGGCCTCTATTAGGAAAGGAGTATTATCCATGGTTGTTAAACACACGGGAATGGATCGGTTGATCCTCACACTCAATGCTATCTTTCTCACCTGTGCTGTACTGGTTGTGGTTGTTCCCCTGATTTATATTGTTATCGCCTCATTCATGGACCCCACGGTGTTACTGAATCGTGGACTGTCCTTTAATGTATCGGACTGGAGTCTGGACGGATATCAGATGATTTTGTCCAATCCAGCCATGATCCGGGGGTTTGCAAATGCTGTATTGTATTCGGTTTCCTTTGCACTGATCACCGTGACTGTATCCATATTTGCAGGTTATGCATTGTCGGATGATAGGCTCGCGGGACGTGGGTTTTTCATGATTATCTTTATCATTACCATGTTCTTCGGCGGGGGATTAATCCCTACTTATCTACTCATACGTAATCTCGGCATGCTGGATACGGTGTGGGCGATCATCATCCCTGGAGCCGTTAACGTCTGGAACATCATTCTCTCCAGAACCTTTTTCAAAGGAGTCCCTCGAGAACTGAAAGAAGCTGCAAACGTGGATGGCGCCTCTGAGATGAAGATTTTCTTCCAGATCGTCATTCCGTTGTCGAAACCGATCATTTTTGTACTCGCACTTTATGCGTTCGTTGGGCAATGGAATTCCTATTTTGATGCAATGATCTATCTCGATAATCCGAACCTGCATCCGTTACAGCTCGTTCTGCGTTCCATTCTGATTCAGAATCAGGCTGCACCGGGCATGATCAGTGATCAGCTCGCGATGGCAGAACTGAAACGGCTCTCCGAGATGATTAAATACTCAGCGATTGTCATTTCGAGTCTGCCACTCATCATCATGTATCCGTTCTTCCAGAAGTATTTCGAAAAAGGTGTCATGGTCGGTTCCCTCAAATAGTGAACAGCCTGCGATACAGTAAGTTGATCCAATCCAACTCATGGAGGTCATTATTATGAAAAAAGTGAACAAATCCAGAAAAGCCGTTACAACGGCATCCATTTCCATGTTATCTGCAATGCTCTTTTTAACCGCCTGTGGCGGAGGTGGAGGCGGCGGCGCGGCAAGTGAGGCGCAATCCCCTGATGGCAAGGTGACATTGAATTTTATAACACAGAGCTCTCCGCTGGCTCCCGCTGATCCAAACGACAAGCTGATTAACAAGCGACTCGAAGAGAAAACCAATGTGCATATCAACTGGAAGAACTATACGAGTGATGTGTTTGCAGAAAAAAGAAATCTGGCGGTCGCCAGCGGTGATTTGCCGGATGCCATTTTTGATGCAGGTTACGGGGACTATGATCTCCTGAAACTGGCGAAGGACGGGGCGATCATTCCACTAGAGGACATGATTGAACAACACATGCCCAATCTGAAAAAGGTGCTGGAGGAAGCTCCCGAATACAAGAGCATGATCACGGCTCCAGACGGACATATTTACTCATTCCCATGGATTGAAGAACTCGGAAGTGGCAAACAACGAATTCAGGCAGTGGATAACTTGCCTTGGATTAATGTGGAATGGTTGAACAAGCTTGGACTGAAGATGCCAACGACAACCGAAGAACTGAAAGAAGTATTGATCGCGTTCAAAACTCAAGATCCAAACGGCAACGGTAAGGCCGACGAAATTCCGTTATCTTTCATTAACAAACCGGGCGGAGAAGATCTGACATTTCTCTTTGCGGCATTTGGACTCGGAGAGAACTGGGATCATACCGTGGTAACCAATGATGGGAAAGTGGTCTTCACGGCAGCTGATGAAGGCTACAAGGAAGCGGTTAAATACATTCATGAGTTGGTTAAGGAAGGCCTCGTGGATGTCGAATCGTACCAACAGGATTGGAACACGTACCTGGCGAAAGGCAAGGATAATAAGTACGGCATGTACTTCACATGGGATAAGGCTAACATTACAGGCATGAATGATACGTATGATGTTCTGCCTCCGGTTGCCGGGCCTAACGGAGAGGTCAATGTCACAAGAACAAACGGAATAGGACTTGATCGTGGTCGCATGGTCATTACCAGCAGCAATAAAAACCTGGAATCTACAGCGAAGTGGGTAGACCAACTGTACGATCCGCTCCAATCTGTGCAGAACAACTGGGGTACTTATGGAGACGAGAGTCAGCAAAATATTTTTGAATTCGATGAAGCCAAAGGGATGCTGAAACATCTTCCGCTGGAGGGCTCTGCACCAGTTGAACTCAGACAAAAAACCAGTATCGCCGGACCATTGGCCATACTCGACAGTTATTATGACAAATACACAACCAAACCGGAAGATGCGGCTTGGCGGATGGAACTTCTCGACAAGGTTATGGTTCCGCATATGAAAGCGGAGAACGTATATCCAAGTGTGTTCTTCTCCATTGATGAACTGGATCGCTTGTCCACGATTGAGACCGATCTCTTCGCCTACGTGTTACGTCTGCGTACAGAATGGTATCAGAACGGGAAAATAGATCAGGAATGGGATGCTTACTTGAAAGAGTTGGATCGCCTTGGATTGCAAGAATGGCTACAGATTAAACAAGCGGGATATGACCGTAATAACAAATAAAGAAAAGTACGGAGGAGAAACCATAATGTCGACAATTCTTAAACAAGATTACAGAAATGAATACCATTTTTCACCAAAAGAGAAGTGGATGAACGACCCGAACGGCATGGTGTTTTTCAATGGGGAGTATCACTTGTTCTATCAGCATCACCCACATGGAACCACATGGGGCCCCATGCATTGGGGCCATGCAGTGAGCAGGGACCTGATCTCCTGGGAGGAACTTCCGATAGCTTTACTCCCCGATGAGAATGGCACTATATTCTCGGGAAGCGCCGTAGTGGATTGGAATAATACGAGCGGATTCTTTGAGGGTGAGCCAGGATTGGTTGCTATTTTCACCCATCATCTTGAAGTTAAAAACCAAGATGCCATACAAACCCAGAGTCTGGCGTATAGCAAAGACAACGGCAGAACCTGGACCAAGTACGAGGGTAATCCGGTATTAAAGCATGAGTCCTTTGTTGATTTCCGTGATCCCAAAGTGTTCTGGCATGAGCAGACCAAGGAGTGGGTTATGATTATCGCTTGTGGTCAAACGGTATGTCTGTATCGTTCTCCCAATCTGAAGGATTGGACGTTAGGAAGTGAATTTGGCGAAGGGATCGGTTCACACGATGGCGTGTGGGAATGCCCGGACCTGTTCCCGCTTGCAGTGGATGGAGATTCAGGGCAGGTGAAATGGGTGATGCTTGTTAGCATCGGTGCAGATCCTGCATTCATAGAAGGGTCCAGAACGCAATATTTTACCGGAGATTTTGATGGAAGTACATTTGTTCCAGATGAGGCCTCCCATACGGTTCGCTGGATTGATTATGGTCGGGATAACTACGCAGGAGTTAGTTGGTCTGACGTTCCTGAGGAAGATGGAAGACGCCTCATTATCGGCTGGATGAGCAACTGGATGTATGCCAACCAGACGCCAACCAATGATTACCGTGGAGCAATGACCATTGCCCGTGAGTTGACACTGGAGACAAGAGCGGGAGAAGTTATATTGATTCAACGTCCTGCACGTGAACTTGAGCAAGCCCGTACGCCAGTATTGTCCCTACAGGATGCTTCGATTCGGGAAGTGAGTGAGCAGTTGGACGCTTTGCAACTAGTGAACTATGAGATCCATGCAGAGTGGACTCAGGATCAGACGTTCCATTTTGCACTAAGAAGCGGCGCAGATCACGAGACGGTCGTTGGTGTAGACTTGATCCGAAGTGAAGTGTACGTTGATCGTAGTCGATCGGGCATAGGCAATTTTCATGAACTTTTCCTGAGCCGTCATACAGCTGAGTTAAAAGAAGTGAACGGAAATCAAAGTTTGCGTATCTTTGTAGATCATTCATCTGTGGAGGTATTTGCAAATGATGGTCAGGCGGTTATTACGGATCTGATCTATCCGGATGCGGATTGCCAAGGCATCTCTGCTCATGCCGAAAATACAGATCTGGTCTTCTCTTCACTTCATATCTATGAGATATCATCAACCAAGGCTAAAGGTTAATTGTAATGAAGGAAAGGAGCCCAGAATGATGCGCATTGGAGCCATAGAAGCGGGCGGAACAAAGTTTGTATGTGGTGTAGGTAATGAACATGGACAGATTGAAGATCGGATCAGCTTTCCAACAGAACATCCGGAGACCACTCTTGCCAAGGTGATCGACTATTTCAGGGATAAAGATGTGGAAGCCATAGGGGTCGGCTCCTTTGGTCCGATTGATCTGCAACCGGATAGTCCCACCTATGGTTATATTACGACCACACCTAAGCCTGGGTGGGAAAACTGTAATGTGGTTGGAACCTTGAAGCATGAATTTCCGGTTCCTTTTGGATGGGATACGGATGTGAATGCTGCAGCGCTCGGTGAAGTGACGTGGGGAGCGGCGCAAGGACTGGACAACTGTGTATATTACACGATTGGTACAGGAGTTGGTGTCGGACTTGTGGCAGGGGGCCAACGAGTACACGGATTGTTACATCCCGAGGGTGGACATATTCGGACAAGACGCCATCCAGACGATCACTTTGCCGGATTATGCCCATATCATGGCGATTGTCTGGAGGGTATGGCAGCAGGTCCAGCCATTGAAGCCCGTTGGCAGATCCCTGGCAGTGAACTGCCGGCGGATCATCCGGCGTGGGAGATTGAGTCCTTTTACATTGCGGAGTCGATTACAACGGCCATCTTGCTTCATTCGCCGCAGAAGATCATCCTGGGCGGTGGTGTGATGCAGCAAGATCATCTGTTTCCTATGATCCGGGAGCAGGTAGTGCGGAATCTCAATGGTTATGTAAATGCAGCCCCAATCACGCAACATATCGACCAATATATTGTGCAGCCCGGATTGGGCCAGCATGCAGGCTTGTGTGGTGCGCTAGCATTGGGTCTGGAAGCATTGCAACATGCAGCACAAGCTTCACATGTTTCATAGTTCTCTAAAATAATCTACATCCCAGAAGGGATGGCTGCGGGTTCGCTTATTGGTATAAGCAAGACTGCACCGTCCTTTTTGGGCTTTTTTATTTTTTTGAGGAGTTCAATAGGTTTGAAAAATATAGTGCGTTCTAAAATCTGATGTTGCTCAAGTGAGTTGTGAAAGGTATGATTTTTAGTGTCCTATCCCTATCGTGGGATAAGACATTCAAAAACTAACGTTTCTCCACTGGAAAGGAATTCAACAAATGAACCCAATAACAATGCGTCAAGCTGTACAGGCAGACCAAGAGCAACTCGCTGATTTGCGAGCCTTGGTATTATACGATGATCTAACCAGACTGGGAAGGTACGATGATGTGAAGGTGCGTGAACGTTTCCGGAATACATTCAATCCTGCCCAGACACAGATTATTGAAGTGGAGGGTTCAATGGTAGGTTGTGTAGCGTTGAAGCCCAAGTCTGAGGCATATCTATTGGAACATTTCTACATACATCCCGATTATCAAGGCCAGAGAATAGGAACTCATGTACTGAACATGCTGCTGGAACAGGATGAAGTTCAGGGGAAACGTGTTATTTTAAATGTTTTGCAGGGAAGCCCTGCTCGGCGATTGTATGAACGATTTGGATTTATATTGGACAGTGAAGATGAGGTCGATGTATTTATGTCGGTCCAATTGAAGGAATAGTACGATTACCATACGTAGTAGACCCATTCATTTAATTCTTGAATGGGTCTATTGAACTTTTCTATTATACTTTCCGATGACGTTACCCTAATATGGATAATAACCTACTTTTTATATAGGAATTATATAGTATGGAGAATGCCAAGATGCCACAATGGAAGAGAAATCTGTATATTCTGTGGTTCGGCCTGTTTTTCAATCATATGGCCTACTCGCTGTCCGTCCCGTTCTTTCCTATATTCCTGCAAAATGATCTAGGTATCCAGAGTGGCCTGGAAGCTTGGTCCGGGATTTCGATCTCCATCAGCTTTCTGATCAGTGGATTATGCGCACCTTTCTGGGGATCGCTGGCTGATAAATATGGCAGCAAACTGATGCTCGTCCGTTCAGGAGTGGGGCTAGGTATTGCACATCTGGCTAACTTCTTTGTTTACGATCCATATACGTTTATCGCGGTGAGGATCTTTCAGGGACTCATGGCTGGTTTTCATCCCGCCTCGATTACACTGATCGGTACCAATACCCCAGAGAAACAGGTGGGTTATGCACTTGGTGTGATCTCCACGGCCAGCGCTGCGGGCGGGATTCTTGGTCCTCTGGCCGGTGGTGTGTTGAGTCACTGGATCGGACTGCGGGGATGTTTCATTGCATCGGCTATTATTACATTACTCGCGGCTATGATGGTCCTCGGTGTTAAGGAGTCACGACAAGCTCGTACGATCGTTCCAACGAAGATCATAGGGGATTTGAAAAGAGCGGCTTCCACGCCGGGTTTGATGCGAATCTACGGTTTGATTCTCTTAGTCTCGACCTCTGTGCTCATCATCGAACCGGTGCTGACGCTCTATGTGGTCCAGATTGGCGGAGATGTTGGCAGTGCAACACTTAGTGCAGGGATTGTCTTCTCGGCGATTGGTGTGGCAACCGTCATTATGGGGCCGCGCTGGGGGAAGATTGGTGGAAGAATCGGATACGAGAAAACACTGTTTATTGGTCTGATTGGCGGCGGAATTGGCAGTCTGCTGCAAATGACAGCAAATAATCTGATTTATTTTGGCAGCCTGCGATTTGTTTATGGTTTGTTCTTTGCCGCAGTCTATCCGGCGTTTAATGCGCTGATCATCAAGTATGCTGATCACGATTTTCGTGGGAGGGCTGTCAGTCTGAGTCAGACGGCGAGTCAGTTCGGTATTGTACTTGGACCGTTAATCGGTGGTTTTCTCGGTGGATGGTTCGGCATTCCGTTTATTTTTCTCTTCACAGGCATTGTATTGCTTGGAGCGGCTTGGGCAGTGTCATCACCACAACATAGGGAGGAATATATATGTCGCAACGACAATTGAAGTTGGGAGCTAATCTGAACGGAGTGGGTAACAGCATTTCCTTTTGGCGTCACCCGGATATTCCCATTAACGCGAGCGTTAGTCTGGAGTTCTACAAGAAGCAGGTGCGTATCGCGGAAAAAGGGAAGTTTGATCTGCTCTTTATTGCAGATGGCCTCTTCATCAACGAGAAGTCCAATCCTCATTTTCTCAATCGCTTCGAACCTCTCACGCTTCTGTCCGCACTCGCCGGGGCAACTTCCCACATCGGGCTGGTTGCTACATTGTCTACTTCCTATAGTGAACCCTTCACGGTTGCGCGGCAATTTGCCTCGTTGGATCAATTAAGCGGTGGGAGAGCCGGATGGAATGTGGTTACTTCGCCTCTGGAAGGTTCGGCACTGAACTTTGGCAAAGGCGAACATCCGAACCATGCGCTACGCTACGAAATTGCGGAAGAACATCTGAATGTGGTCAAAGGCCTTTGGGATTCCTGGGAAGACGATGCCTTTGTTGGAGACAAGGAACAGGGCGTATTTTTCGATCCTGCCAAGTTACATACGTTGAATCACAAGGGAACACACTTCTCGGTGCAGGGTCCGCTTAATGTGGGGCGTTCGAAGCAGGGTCATCCGGTCATTTTCCAAGCGGGCTCATCTGAATCTGGTAAAGATCTGGCCGCCCGATCGGCAGATGCCGTCTACACGGGACATGAGACACTGGAGGAAGCTAAGGAGTTCTACCGCGATGTGAAAGCAAGTGCGGTGGCTTATGGACGCAAGGCAGAGGATATCCTGATCTTCCCGGGCATCGGCCCCATTGTGGGTAGAACAGCGGAAGAGGCGGAGCAGAAATATCAGGAAATTGCCGAACTGGTGAATATTGATCAGGCGTTGAATTATCTGGGACGTTACTTCGATCATTATGACTTCTCCCAGCACGCGCTGGACGAACCTTTTCCCGAGATTGGGGAGATTGGCAGCAACAGCTTCCGCAGTACAACGGACAAGATCAAGCAGCAGGCAAGAGAACAGGGGCTGACCTTGCGCCAAGTGGCATTGCTGGCATCTACCCCGCGTACATCGTTCATTGGTACACCGGATCAGATCGCAGATCAGATTCAGGAATGGTTTGAAGGCGAAGCGGCAGACGGATTCAATGTTCGTACCGTGGTACCCAATGGCTTGGAAGATTTCGTGGAGCTAGTTGTTCCGGTTCTGCAAGAACGAGGGCTGTTCCGTACGGAGTATGAACATGAGATGCTAAGGGAGAATCTGGGTCTTGAGATTCCGCGTAACCGGTATACGTTAGAGAGTGTAAGATAAAAAAGATAGAGCGGTAAGGACGTCAATATAACGTTGTTGCGGCTCTTTTTTGATGGTTTCTTTTTCGGAGAGTACTGCTATTATAAAATGATAAAGAAAATGATACACAAGCAGCAATTCCAGACGAGTCACAGGAGGAAATTGGGATGATTAGAGGGTTAACGAATGCGGGACTGGGCAATCTCGAGTCTGATGAACAATATATCATAGATGCGGCCAAGCACGGATTCGGATCTGTAGATTTGAATCCGCTCTCATTGATTGAAACGTATGGCAAGGAACAGGCACAACATCTGCTAGAGAGTAATCAGGTGATCATCGGTTCATCGGGTCTGACGGTAGAGTGGCGGACGACAGATGAGCAATTCCGTGAGGGATTGCAATCGTTGGTCGCTATGGCAGAAGCTTCTGCTTCGTTGGACTGTTACAGCTGTTGCACGTATATTTTACCCTCAACGGATCAACCGGCAGCGCAATTTATGGCAGCGGCTACGAAACGCTTGAGACTTTGCGCAGATATCTTGGACGCTTACGGCATTCGATTAGGGCTGGAGTTTGTTGGCTGCCACCATTTGCGGACGCAATGGAAGAATCCGTTTATCTGGCGTGTGGAAGATACGCTGGACTGGATCGAGACGATCCATGCGCCTAACGTAGGTTTACTGGTAGATTCCTATCACTGGCAAACAAATGGTTTACCGATGGAAGATCTGTTGAAGTTGAAGAAAGAGCAGATTGTTCATGTGCATATCAACGATGCTTATGATCTGCCTGTGGAAGAATTATTGGATTATGAGCGTTTGTATCCCGGCGAAGGGGTCATTGATCTGAGTGGGTTTCTGAGAAACCTGCAGGCGATTGGCTACAATGGTGTGGTGGCTCAGGAAGTACTGGCACCGGCATCGAATCTAAGTTCAAGTGAACTGTTCGCTAAGACGAAAGCAGGTTTTGACAAGGTATTTGCAGCAATCTAATTACTGAAAAAAGGAGGGGGTGTTCCTAGCTGTGTTTATGGCTTATGGAACACCCCTGTTCTTGTTCAATTAATCCAGCACGCCGTGATCTTTCATCAGTTGTTTCGTAACGATCCACAGTCTGTTTTGCATGCCCTCATCTCCGCCAGGATGTATAGGAACAATAGATGCTCCAGTTCCCACATTAAAATATCCTCCTGATACCTCGCCATACTTCGAATCCACAGCCAACCTAGTAATGATATCCGCACCCCGGCGCGGGTCGCCGATGTGCAAAAAGGTTAACATGCGTTCAAGCACACTTGCAAACCATAGCTCTCGTCCAAGACCCGTAACATTAAAGCCAGGATTCAAGGCATTTACGCGAATTCTGGTTCCACGCCATTGTCTGGCTAGTTCCCCAGTAAACATAATATTGAGCAGTTTGGTTTTGCCATAGATTGGAGAGGAACCGCGTGCAGTAAAAGGAGTGATATCCGTTAAGTCATCTGGCAACACCAGTGTGCCATGATTCCGCGAAGCTTCAGATGCAACATTGACGACTCGGGCATGGCCGGATTGAATCAGGGAAGATTGCAAGGTGTGCGTTAATAGCCAAGGCGCCAAATAGTTGACGGCTATCATCTCGGCATATCCTTCGGACGTGACTCGCTGTTCAAAAGCATGAAGTCCGGCATTATTCAAAAGTACGTCTATACGCGGATAAGCGGCTGCAATCTCAAGCCCAATACGTTTTACTTCACTCAGTAAGGACAAGTCTCCATAGAAAAATTCGATTTTGGCAGAAGGCATGATTTCCTTAATTTTGTACCTGGTAGCCTCGGCACGTTCCTTGCTTCGGGCTGTAAGTATAAGATGTGTCCCGCGTTTGGCGAGTTCCATGGCAGCAAGCTGCCCTAAACCGCTTGTTGCTCCGGTAATTACAATAATGGGATGTTTAGTTTTCATAAGAAGATCTCCTTTTGACACGAATAGATTCGGAATTATATAATGGATATAAATCAACTATAAATATTAATTGATATTTGTCAACTATATTTCAAGAGTCTACTTTCATGTTTCAGGGAGAGGGAGTTAACAATAATGAGTGAAAATCCAGTCAAAACCAAAGATAGAGCAACCCTGGAGCTAGCGCTGGGTGAGCAGATTCATGCACTGATCAGTGCATCGCATGCGCTTAACGTTCGGTCTGCCGAGCGTTTTGATGCGAACCTGCAACCTGCCGCTTTTCAACTGGTACGGTGGCTCTACTCCTATGGCCCAACAAGCGCCGCGGCTTTGGCAGAAGCAAATGCAATGGACCGCAGCTCGGTCAGCCGATTAATCAAACAACTTGAAAAGTCGGGATATGTTAGCAAAGAGCAAGACCCCAAGGATCGGCGCGGGGTGTTACTATCTCTTACGGAACTTGGTCAACAATCGACGGTTGGTGCGCTCAAGGAGAAGGAGTCAGCTTTTTATAACCGTATATCCAGATGGGATGATAAGGAACTGGAGCGTTTCACCGCCATGCTCAGGCAGTTTAATGGATTGGAAGAAAAGTGAGAGGAACAATAGTGTGGATTGTATTTGATACCTGAACCATAGGAGATGTCACCATTGAGCGAGGTAGACTACAAATTCATAGCACAAGCGGACATCTGATGATGCCCGCTCGTGAAGTTCTCAGATCATTTTATAGTTTCCAGGGAAGCTGCGGGATTTTATATCGGAAACCCTGATGGTTTCCTTTTCTCACATATATCCAAGGTGGTGGGACAGGGGTGCCTAGTGCTTTATACAAGACCGTTCCTTCATCGCTTACGGAATATTCTTCGATACTACTTTGGATATCCTCCCAATGAACCTTACCTTGGTAAGACAGTGTCTGCCCTTCAACGATAACATGAGGTGCACCTGAAATGACTCTCTGCGTTATGTTGAGAACGCCAACCTTTCCTGAGGACAAAATCATCAATTCGCTCATGAAAAGTATGATAATTAAAATGACTATACTAACAATCCATCGCTTTTTTCTCATTTTGTGACCTCCACTACCTAGGGAATCATTTGCTCATAGTTAATGTCTTTTAATGACATAATCTCGTCAGAGATGGTATTGATTTTGACTGAATAGGGCTTAATAGCTTGCAGGAATTCATTAATGGTCTTCTTGCGATCTTTATGAAAGGCTGTAGATGTTATGTGATTCTCTTTTAATACGTTATCGTTCATTATGACTTGCTTAGAATAACTAACTGAATCACTATAATCGATTAGATGCGTAACCCCCGTGAATTTGCCACTAGTTAATGTGCCTTTGGAGAATTCGGATGGTTTAATCCCGATATATTTTTCTGAAGAACCGTGTTTCTTGTTATAATTGATAATCGTGTCAAAAAAGTCCTTATCCCCGGTTAACTTTTCGTTGAAATAATCATTTTTGAGAGTAATCGTAGTTGTATGATCAGTATATCCTAGTGAGACAGTATCTGAAGAGTGGATTGCGTAATATCCCTGAGACATCTTGCCCTGATTGAATGTTCCATCGTTAATGGTGTTGTTGTAACGGTCATGTACAGGGTAAACCTTGCCATCAGAAGTAAGATACTGTACTTCTAACCATTGCGTAATTTCTTTTCCTTTACCATGATATGTATCATTAATCCATGATCCGGTGTAGGTTTTTGTAGTGAATTCACCTGTTCCATGGCCCATATTAGATTCATTGTAATCCTCAAAGGGGACACCTCCACCTTCAACTAATGTATATGTATACTTGCCTTTTCCTTGCCGTGTACCACTCACCCAATCTCCAGAGTAAACTTCGGTTTTTCCCCATCTCGCGGTTCCTTTACCATGAGGTTTCCCGTTTAAAACTTCACCATAGTACGTCGCTCCATCTGACAATTTTAAGGTTACTTTCTTCGATGCTGCTTCTGTTGGAGTAGAGCTTGATAATAGTACAATGATAATGGTGATCGTTAATCCAAAACCTAGATAGAATCTTTTCAAAAATGTGCAACTCCTTCAATGAATAATGATCTTTGCGTTGTTAGCTATCTTCAACATTATCGGTTTATATATCGTATTTTTCCAGTTTAATTATAAAGTGGAGATAGGTCGGATTTCACAAACAACTCGTCCCCAGTTCACAAAAGTAAAGATGTAAAGGCTGATACAAAATCCTGCTCAATCCAAAGTACCTGCGGCTTCAGGGCATATTATGCCTGTAGTTCGTGGGTGCTTTTTTTCTATGCTCAGCGTATACGTAACCCTGATTTTTTTTACAAAACCCACTATCTTCTCCACTTCATCATTTCGCCTACACCAATTCTCCTCCTAATGATCCACAGCAGTGGTGGAACTTTCCTGAATCGTGAACAATCTCTGAATTTTGTATCACCTCCTATTTGCAGCGTTATCCCTAGATTCACTCCCCCAATATGGAGCAGTATAGAGTATAACTTCGTTAGGATAAGTTAGAAAAACCTTTAAGGGAATATGAAAGAATGCAGGTATATGTAAAATTTTAAATACATACTTCCAGGCCGTTGACCCTGCCCCCAAAAGTCTCTTATATTTACTCCCGACACAACAACTCAGAACGGGTGGTGGGATGATTTTGTTCATTAATAAAGGCAAGAAAATGCTCGCTATGCTTACACTTATACCCTTGGCTACAGGGATGGTCATGGGGGCTTTCCCTACTGCGATAACGTATGCAGATGCGGGGGATAACACATCAATCAACAGCTCGGCAACAGGTTCTTGGCAAACGGGAGATTTGCATGTACATACGTTTGAGTCTGATGATGCACAGGTTTCACTGGAGGACGTACTCGATGCGGGTCTAACAAAATATGGACTGGACTGGATCGCGCTTACGGATCATTTGCGGTTATCCAAGCGAGATCACAACGGGAACGACATTTCGGGTGGACCAATACCCATGTCCCAAGGGATGAATGAATATCAGGTACCACAGATCAAGGCCCTTCAGGATGCGGGCAAATACGCAGGGAAAACGATCTTCTCCGGTTTCGAATGGGACATGCCAACACATGAACACGTTGGGGTGGGGATTCTTACGGATGAGCCGAACTCAACCGAAGCGCTGAACGCTGCCAAGGAATTCGAGTACCGCTTCACGAATCGCGCAGCGAATCTGTTTAATGCAGCTGACGTAACAAAATGGGATCAGAACGGAGGGCGTGCTTACACGTCTCATCAGGATGCCTTAACCGCTATCAATTGGCTCGCAACGAACTATCCAATGACAAGTTATGCGATGATCAACCATCCTTCACGCGGCAAAAACAAATATACCATCGCGGACTTCCGTGAGTTCAACGATCTGGCTCCACAAGTGGTATTTGGTATCGAAGGCATGTTGGGTAACCAGATGGAACCGGATCGTGGAGGGTACAACACAAGCTACAATGTAGCTAATCCGACCGCAGATGATGGATACAAATACCGTACATACGGCGGTGTAGACTATATGGTTGCCAAGGTTGGCGGGCTATGGGATGCATTGCTGGGAGAAGGACGTCACTTCTGGAACTATGGCAATTCGGATTACCACTTCAAGACGATTGGCACGAATTCCAGTGGTTATTTTCCTGGCGAATATGCTAAGACCTATTCGTGGGTTGAGGGTACAGGTATGCAGGCTGTTCTGAATGGACTGCGTTCGGGAAAATCATTTTCCGTATTCGGCGACCTGATCAACGCACTGGACTTTACAGCTTCCGGAGCGGGTGCTCAGGTTGAGATGGGCGGAGACCTTAATGTGACTCAAGGCGATGAAGTAGAGCTGAAGATTCGCTTCAAGAGTCCAACGACGAGCAACAACTATGAAAATCCAATCAACAGTGGTACGTCCGCTGGACAAGTACCCGTGGTGGATCACGTTGATCTCATCGCTGGGGATGTGACAGCCAAGGCCCAGAAGGGTACAGCCGCATATAATAAAGACACCAACGACTCTACCAAAGTACTGGCTACCTTCACATCCAACGATTGGACGACAGATGCCGAAGGCTATAATGTCATCACAACCAAGATCAAAGCCACAGACCAGGACAAGTATTTCCGCCTGCGCGGTACGAATCTGGGGATGAACGTGACAGGTGAGACTGTAAATGGTGAACCACAACTTGATCCGAAAAATACGACAGCTGATGCAACGACCCGTTTTAATCAAATTAACGATAGCAACTATCGCGATCTGTGGTTCTACTCCAACCCAATCTTCATGAGTGCCACACCTTACAGTGATGCACAGGCGGTAACCGATACACTTCAAGCAATCGATCTGGGCGATCTGAACGCGGTCCATTCCGATCTTACCCTTCCTGTTGAAGGGAAGCATGGTGCAACGATTAGCTGGTCCAGCTCCAACCCGGAACTAATGAATAACGAGGGCAAGCTGCTAACGCAACCGGACAATAATGAGCGATTGGAACTGACGGCAACCGTGCAACGTGGCACGGAGTCACAACCCAAAACGTTCACTGTCATTGTGGAAGGCAAGAATAATCAGGCGCTGGTATTAAAAAGCAACATGACTACCGCTGACGGCCAGCCGTATCACACGGATACATGGACGAACCAGTCCGTAACGGTTAGTGTAACCAGCGCAGTATACGCGCCTGCTACTTCCGCAATTATCGAGTTGTCCCGTGATGGAGGGCAGACGTATGAACTTTATACAGAGAATACACCTTTGGAGGTAACGGAGCCGGGAGAGCACAACCTTTTATTCCGAGCAACAGACGATCTGGAACAAACGTATACTTTACCTCTGGTCATTAAAATAGACCGTGAGATTCCCGTCATCACCCTGCAAGGTAGCAGCCAGATGACGCTGAACGTAGGAGATACGTACAACGAGCCTGGAGCACAGGCTTCTGATAATGTCGGCATCCGTGGTTCCGTGCAGGTGGATGGCACGGTGAACACACAAGCAGCAGGGATCTACACCCTTCGGTATAACGTGAAGGATATCGCTGGTAATGCGGCACAGGAAGTTATCCGTACCGTGACTGTACAAGCCCGCTCAGGCAATGGCGGCGGGGGTTCAGGTGGAGGTAATGGAGGCAACTCTGGTGGGAATTCTGGAGGAAGTACACCAAGTGTACCAACAACGCCTACCGTTCCAACCACACCAACGAACCCGGAAACGGGGTCAGATTCATCCACTGAAGTGAAGGTAGAGGTGGAAGTGAATCAGCCGGTCCAAACGGGTTTGAAAGACATCGTGCAATTCAATGTTCCATCGGGAGCCATTGGTTCCAAGGATACGCTGCAAGTGTCTGTGGTTACCAAGGACAAGTTGCAGAATACAGCTTCCCTGAATGTACTTGGACAAGCTGTACAGATTAGCCGCAGTGGCGGAAGAACGTTGAATGATCAGGCGGCATTGAGCCTGAATGTGGATTCGGCAGTGCTGCCTAATGGCACCCAACCTGCAATCTATTACTATAATGAAGCTCGTCAGAGCTGGGTATTTATCGGTGGCAAGATGAATGCAGCAGGAAGCATAACGGCCAATGTTAATCATCTGGGTACATTCGTTGTGTCCAGTTACACACCGGTGAATCTGTCTGACCTGAATGGACACTGGGCTTCCGACTACGCAGATCGTTTGTTGGGCATGAACGTGATTCAAGGCTACACAGATGGTACGTTCCAACCATCGAAGAAGATCACACGGGCAGAGTTTGTTACGTTGCTCAGTAAGGCGCTGGCATTGAAGTCCGTGGAGTCGGATCTGACATTTGCAGATCAAGGTAGTCTGCCAGACTGGGCAAAAGGTGATATTGCCGCAGCCGTGCAAGCCGGAATTGTGAACGGCTACGGTGATAACACATTTAAGCCTGATCGGACCATTACCCGTGCCGAGATGGCTGTTATGATGGCGAATGCGCTGAAAGTAAGTTCAGATGCACAAGCCGGAATGTCCGGTAATACCTCCGTTAAACCAAGTTTCACCGATGCATCGCAGACGCCATCTTGGGCACAAGAAGCACTGGATGCAGCGGTGCAGGCCAAGATTGTGAGTGGATATACGGACCATACGGTTCGTGCAGGAAGTGAAACGACCCGAGCGGAAGCTGCGACGATGATCTATAACTTGTTGCTGGCCATGTACGTGTAAGAAATAACAAAGAGAATTAACCGTATATAGAGCAGATATAAAGTAAACAAAAAACTGATATCCTTTTGGGGTATCAGTTTTTTTGGGGATTAAGAATATCTCATCTTGGATGATATTTGAGACGTGCCATTGCTTTAATTCACGAAACGAAAAGACAAGTTACTGTGTTAGAATAAGTTAGGTTTGGATGATGAAACGGTGGGGGCTAGAAAATGAACAAAACGGAGCGGCAACTTGCGATTACGCTTGAATTGCAGCGAAGAAAGATGCTACGAGCAGAAGATTTAGCTGCTCAATTTGAGACAAGTGTACGTACGATATATCGAGATATACAGGCGTTAAGCGAAGCTGGTGTTCCGATTATGGGTGCTCCGGGTCATGGGTATTCCCTCATGGAAGGATATTTTCTGCCCCCGGTAAGCTTCACCGCAGAGGAAGCCGTATCCCTGCTCATGGGAGCTGATTTTATCGAACAGAGATTGGATACAGAATACGCGATGGAGGCTAAGTCGGCTCAACGAAAAATTGAAGCGATTTTACCAGAAGCCGTTCGAAACGAATCAATACGTGTTCGGGAAACGATGCGACTGCTTCATACGGTTGAACCTTTAACCCGAGCACGGGTGAAAACATACCTTAACCAGATTCGTAATGCCATTTTGGAGCAACGTAAAATCAGTTTTATGTACCTGAAAAAAATGCCAGGAACGGATGGCAATCGGTATAATATGCGTGAGGTTTCACCCTACGGACTCTCACTGGTTCAGGAGAATTGGATGTTAATTGCACGTTGTGATATGCGACAAGACATCCGTCATTTTCGTTTGTCACGGATGACTGAACTTTCCGTGCTGGAGGATCAATTCCTTTTGCCACCGGATTTTGATCTAAACAGTTATCGACCTCCTGACGACCGTAACGAACAAGTATTAATCAGAGCAAAACCTGAAATTGCTGACAAAGTTATGGAGGCCCTACATTTTTATATGGATGCATTTGAGGAGCAAGAGGAAGGTGTCATTTTTCATTTTCGTGTCCGCTACCCGGAAGAAATCTTGCATTATTTACTTGGCTGGGGTGGAGATATCGAGGTCTTGGAGCCGGAGTCTTTGCGCTTCCGAATGCAGGAAGTAGCCAAAAACATCTTAAAACACTACTGACATACACCTGTCAGTAGTGTTTTTTTATACTTTGATATATCACAGATCAAGAGGAGTGGGTTGAAGGATGAGAAGTACAACGGAAGTATTGAAATCATTTGAAACGGCAGTAGAACGATATTTGGCAGAACTGAACAAATTGGATATGGGTAGCTTACTTAAAAAACAAAGTGAAGAGGAATGGTCTATTGGACAGATGTATGTACATTTGATTCAATCAGCGCTTTTCTTGCATCTGCATAATATTGAGCAGTGTTTGAGCAGCGAGGATTCGACGTTAAATTCAGGTGAGGAAAAAACAGAACTGGGTAGGAGAGTGTTCGAATTAGGACAATTCCCTCCCGTTCCAATTAAGGTTCCTGCTTCCCCGCAGTATACCCCGCAACCATCCGAGAGCATGGAGTCCTTGATTGATGGGCTTCACATGGTCGTGAAACGAATGAGGAGTACAGAATCCCTTTTATACCAAGCGTCCGTAAACAACAAAATACGTCATCCAAGGCTTGGCGCTCTAAATGCTCAGGAGTGGTTTTTGTTGATAGAGATGCACTACAGACATCATTTTTTACAATTGGATCGATTGAAATCGAATCTGGAAATGTAAACGAGAGAGGGGAATGGGATGTATCCATGAAACCAAATCAGGACAGCAAATATTGGATTGGCGTTGTATCTGCTTCTCATGTGAATGTAGCGGTAGAGGGAGGGTTTGCGCAGTTGTGCCATGGCAAGTCAGCGCTGTTGCGACAAATGTCTGCGGGTGATTGGCTGATATACTATTCTCCACGCACAGACATATCAACTGGCAAGCCACTTCAGGCTTTTACTGCTATTGGTCAAATTACCGACGACAGGATCTACCAATATCAGATGTCGGAATCATTTGTACCCTTTCGCCGAGATCTTCGTTATCTTCCGTGTCGAGAAGTAAAGATCGCAACGTTGTTAGACCAACTCAGTTTTACACGCGGGAATCGCAATTGGGGGTTTCCATTTCGTAAAGGTCATTTTGAAATTGGGGCTGAAGACTTCATGATGATAGCTTCCTCCATGTTGGAAAATGAGACATTATCACTACTGGATATTAGCTTAAGCCAGAAATGTTAACCAAAGCAAAAGGCCCATAGATTGTCTATGGACCTTTTGCTGTTACGGATAATCATATCCTCCACCGTTGATATTACATTTGCGAAGACGATGAATGCCCAAGGAAAGACCTTTAATCGCCCCGTATTTCTCAATAGCTTGAATCATATACACAGAACAGCTTGGTTCAAAACGACATTTGTTCCTCACTTCAATGGGGGCAAAACGTTGATAAATTCTAATACTCCATATCAGGATTGCTCTAACACGTCGTAGAACTATGAATAACATACTTGCTATGAAAACAATCTGGGCACTCAGCAAAGCATATACTGGAATGAATGGATTCAAGAGATAGAAACATATCATAGAGATGATTAGACCTGCGAATAATGCAAGTGTAACGTTAAGCAAAGACTTCAACCAATCGATTTCTGGAATAACATGAGTTCTTATATAGAAACTGCTTCGAGGGTCGTTTTTTTCATGATGTGTATGTAAGAGTCTAATAAGTTCTTCTTCGGATGGCATGTTATTATATATCAGTTCCTCAGATTCTGAGTTTCTCATGATTGTTGTACTATTATTAAATCTCTCTGTAGAAAATCAGCATATAATGATGCGTTGTAACAGGTTGCTGGAGACAACCGGGTTTCTCAGTGACGGATAGCGACTCCATGGATTGATAGGTCCATCCAGATTGTGCTTTGTGATTGATGATATCCGCAAATAAATTAACAGCAGCCTGAGTATCACCTCGGTTTACTTGAACATTTTTCGGACCTGGAACAACTGTGTACTCTCTCATTTAAATCATCCTTTCGTATGTTGGAATTATGGCAATAGACATTCCATTATTTTACTATGGGTATGGTAAACTGTCGATTGAAACTTATTAGATGGGATTGGATTAAATGATAGGCCATCTAACAAGATGGTCTTTGTTGCTATTAAGGTTTAAATTCAAGTAGAAAAGTCAATAAAAGCTCTGTAAGCAACGCTGTACAATCCACTGAAAACCAGTACAATTGATCCTATAAGAACATGAGATAAAGAGAGGTATTTCTCCATGACGGATACAAGTGGGAATCGCAAAGTTGACGGTTATTTGAAGAAACTCAAAACGTGGAAGGAAGAGTCCACAAAGCTGAGAGAGATTATTCGGGATTTTGAACTGACAGAGGATATGAAATGGATGCATCCTTGTTACATGCTGGATGGAAAAAACATCGTTTTAATCCATGGATTCAAAGAATACGTGGCCATTCTGTTTTTCAAAGGTGCTCTGCTGAAGGATACACACGGCATTTTGGTCCAGCAAACGGAGAATGTACAGGCAGAACGCCAGCTTCGCTTCACCAGTCTGGAGCAGATTGTGGAGCAGGAGGCTATGATCAAAGCCTATATCCAGCAAGCGATTGAAGTGGAACAGGCCGGACTGCAAGTGGAAATGAAAAAAACTGCCGAATATAGCGTTCCCGAGGAACTTCAACAGCAATTCGATGAGAATCCTGCTTTCCGAGATGCATTTGAGGCACTGACACCCGGACGGCAGCGGGCATATCTCTATTATTTCTCACAACCGAAGCAATCCAAAACAAAAGTGTCACGAATCGAGAAGTACATGCAGCCGATCCTGGAGGGCAAAGGATTGAATGATTGATCTTATAACAATATATTTGAGGGAAATTAAGAGTTAAAACGAGTGAAAGCCTTTCAGATATAATCCGAAAGGCTTTTTGCTGTTTTGTTAAAAGTATAGATAACAGGAGAGTGTCCCATATGATTCGAACTTACCAATACTACGCAATTTTTAATTTTGCTGAGGATGGAATTAATGTTACATTTCCTGATCTGCCTGGATGTATCACCTGTGGCGAATCAATTGATGAAGCATTATTGATGGCGAAAGAAGCACTTGAATTATTTTTGGGTGGAGAACCTGTTGAAGATATTCCGCCTTCTCAAAGCATAATGCCTGAATTATTGAATCCTAAAGATAAAGCGTATTTAATTGAAGCAAATATCTGAAGCTTCAGCAGAAAGATCGGAATAAATAACTGTGAGTTGTTACAATTAGTGAAAATATTTTCATAATAGATGGGAAAACTTTGAGAATAATGACTAGTAACGGGAATGGACTGAATTAAAGCATCATTTCTACAAGAATCGATATCTCGATCAACAATTCGCTGGAGTTGTTATTGTTAGGTCAAATTTCCAATGAGATGGATAGCCAACTTGGTAATGTTATTAGGTAAAAAGATTCAAACCGAATGTATTACTGAATCCATCTCTGAAAGAGAAGTATCGAACTTTGATGTAGATCTTGGAGATAAGGCGGAACCTTTTAGAGTAAATCCTTTTAATCGCATAGATTTTGATTTGCAAGATGAGTTAGCTAAGGAGTCTCGAAAGAAAGGTCCAAAAAATCAAATATGAGTGAGAAGCAAAATTATTGTAAAAGTGCTAATAAATAAGTACATCTCTGATCATAGCCCCATCACGTAGAGACAATAAAAAAAATTTACTAAGCGGCGACTTTTTCCCTAGAATTCAATCGGGGAGAGGTCGCCAATTTTTTTTGAAGAAACTTCAAACCAAAATAACTGACTTCGCAACTTGCTCATATTATCTGAATACACCTTTTTGGTTTCAGGTCAGACGCGACAGACTAAGTTTAAACATCGCTGAATCTCTGGGAACATAGGTAATTGTAAAAAAATAAATATCGTAAGAAAGTAGCACATCGTTGCGGTTTTTTTGTGAATCAAAAAAAAAGGGGGTTGACTTTCTCTTTGGCTCAGGGGGGGCCTTGACAGGCGTATGTTATGATCAAAAAGTTGAAAGTTCTCCTGCAGATTTTGAACGAGAATCAGATAACTTTCCAAAAGGAGGTTTATATATGAGCAAAACACAATGCCTTTCCTGCTATTGCAGTTCTGGTTAACATATGCAGACAGAGGTATTTAGTTCTACTTAATTTCTAACATGAATCAAAAATTTGAAAGACACTGAGGAGTGAAGGTTTTGCAATCAGGTACTATTTCTGAAAATCAAAAAGTTCCAAATGTTAAGGTTTTCCCTATTATGTTTGCATTGATGCTTGCTGGTATCATAGGTACTTTTAATGAAACGGCAATTAATATTGCTATAAGTGATATTATTAATCAGTTCGCGATTACGGAAGCTAAAGTTCAATGGTTAACAAGTGGTTACTTACTTACACTGGGAATTTTAGTTCCTCTTTCTGGACTATTGATACAATGGTTTTCAACACGTCAACTTTTCCTGACATCAGTCAGTATGTCTATCGTAGGATCTGCAATTGGTGCTATGGCGGGAAGTTTTGATATCTTGCTATTAGGGAGGATACTTCAAGCAGCTGGAGCAGGGCTATTATTCCCATTGATGCTTAATACGGCTCTTATTATATTCCCAGCCGAGAAACGCGGAAAAGCGATGGGACTAGTCAGTCTTGTGTTCACAGCGGGACCTGCTTTAGGCCCAGCCATCTCAGGTCTTTTAATTGATTATCTAAGCTGGAATTGGATATTCTGGGTATCGTTGATGGCTCTGGTGCTTGCTTTGTTGGCAGGCGTAGCGTTTATGAAAAATGTAGCACCTATAACCAAACCACGTATTGATATATACTCTCTAGTCTTGTCGACAATTGGTTTTGGTGGACTTGTTTATGGTATTAGTAGTGCAGGAGAGGGAGATCATGGTTGGAGTAACCCTGTTGTTATTGTACCCCTGATTGCCGGGGTTATCGCATTAATCCTATTTGTCATTCGTCAACTGAACATGAAAAAACCTCTAATGAACTTAAGAACTCTACAGAACCCTATGTTTGCTATAGGTACTTTGCTGGTATTCATATGTATGATGGTTTTTCTATCGTCCATGTTCATTCTTCCCATGTTTATGATTCGAGTTCTTGAATTAAGCGCACTGACGACTGGACTTATTCTTCTACCAGGCAGTGTAATTTCAGCTGTACTTTCTCCTGTCGTAGGGGCACTATTTGACAAATTCGGACCTAAGTTTTTGGTAGTCCCTGGTCTTATCATAGTTGCAGTCACTCTATGGTTCTGTTCTAATATTACGGTTGCTTCGTCCATTGCTTTGATTATGGTCATGCATACCTGTCTAATTGTCGGAATTCTGATGGTATGGATGCCTGCTCAGACAAATGGTCTGAATCAGCTACCTTCTGATATGTACCCCGATGGTGCGGCTATATTGAACACACTTCAACAAATCGCAGGCGCTATCGGTATTGCAATGGCAGTAAGTATCATGACAACCGGAACCGCAGAATTTATTAAGAGTGTGGCTGATCCTACGGAGCTGGGAAATGCAACACTGGCGTTAACCGCTGGTATGCAGAACGCATTATTCTTCACGATGTTTGTAGCCCTTGCCGGACTTGTTCTAGGTGTATTTGTAAGACGAGTGAAAGTTCAGAAGTGGTCTGGAAACTCGGAATAGTCATAATATAGCTCTGCCAGATCATTGGACTACTATTATGAGACAACTTTACCGAATACTGATTTGATGATGATCTAATAAGTTGAGATACAGATCATCTTTTAAAAACTAAATTGTACCCTACAAGATAGACACTTTTTGAAAAAGTCCATCTTGTAGGGTGTTTTTCAAAAGGTTGTAAAAATACCGTTGACCCAATAATCATAGAGGATAACAATATACCAAGCATGATTTCACCCCTGAATTTACCAAACTGAGTTTAGAACATCGTCGACTTCTGTGATTCTTGTGACAGATGGTGTTTGAATTAGATTTCCTTTGACCATGACCATAGAGATGTCTGACAAGGCCTCGATATGTTCCAGTGGATTTTGCTCCATGATAATCAGATCGGCATTTTTTCCGATATCCACCGTCCCTGTAACATCCTCAACACCGAGGATTTTCGCATTGGTTCGAGTCACCATGTCGATGACCTGTTTGTTGTTCAGGTTGGCCTGCCTCATGTAGTGGTCCATCTCTCTCCACATATCATAGTGAGTCACGTAAGGCATGGAGGCATCGGTACCGATCCCAATGGTGATGTCGTTTTCGATCGCTTGTTTTACGCCTTTGAGCATGGAATCGTAGACGAGTCTGGAGTTCTCTTTTACTGTTGCACTTACCTTCGTTACGTTGGTATCCAATGAAGCGGAGGGATAAGCGGCTTGCAGGGTGGGGATGAGTGCGGTGTAGCCATTCAAGGCATTGGGATTATTTTTGTACAAACGAATGATTTCGTCATCCATCTCCGAACCGTGCTCAATGGTATCGACGCCACCTTGTAACGCAACCCGTACGCCTTCCGTGCTCTCCACATGCGCTACCACCCGCAAACCAATCTTATGCGCTACCACCCGCAAACCAATCTTATGCGCTTCATCGCAGATCGCCGCAACTTCGTCCACCGTCATCTGTAAACGGCCAGCCTCGCCGACTATTTTCGCATCCGTCACACCACCCGTCACACAGATTTTGATCAGATCCACGCCGTGTTTCACATTAATGCGTACATTTTTTCGTGCTTCCCACGGAGAGTCACCAACCAGAGCCAGAAATGGAGCACCGTGCCCACCCGTGACACTTAGGAAAAACCCGGAGACGAGCAGATTGGGGCCGACAAAGTCACCGTTGTTAATCTCATCCCGCAGCTGGACATCCGTGTAAAAGAATTCCCCCACACTGCGCATCGTTGTTACACCCGCATGGAGTGCGGTCAGTGCATTGCGTTTCATTCGTTTTTTCAAAACGTTTCTGCCAAACTTCGTGTTCAATATTCGATCATAGCCAAACTGCAACAAGCCTTCACTGACCGAGAGACTGAACGGTTTTCCATCTGCAAAGAGGTGTACGTGTGCATTGATCAGTCCTGGCATTATGTATTTTCCTGAGAGGTCGATGGTTGTGTAGTGACTTGGGATATGCAAATCGTTATCTCGGCCGATATCCTGAATAAGTCCTTGTTCATTGACGAGAATGGTCATATTTTCTTGCAAATTGCGGCTTGAGTCGCCGTGGATCAGATTGACGTTTTTCAATGCGTAAGCGGTGTTCATGTTGTGTTCCTCCTTAGAATGTGGATGGGATTATATAAGTTGAAAGAGGGTATGTACACTTGCCACTCCGATGACAGAACAACCTTCGGATCGCTGTTATCCCCAGATTTTTTTGATTCCCTCTTAATAGGGAAAATCCGGTGATAGCTTATGCTTCCGATGTAGCTTTCTTTCAGAAAGCTTTCAGGCGAACGCTTCGTTTCCTCTGGTTGTTTCTGTCCTCTCCGTTATCGTGTAAATGTAGGTTCAACTTAAATAGTTTGGTAAATGGTAAATATCCAACTTAAAAATGAATTATAAATTCATTTTTGGGTCAAAAAAATAGAGTGACTTAATATTAGTGTTTTTTTGCGTGCAAACCAAGTGAAGTTGATCTGATCTGCACGCTTTGTCTACCTGGCATAAGTGATGAGATGAAGCGTTATTCGTTGAGACTCTTCATACCGTACAGTCTGTATACATACAACGCCTCAAAGATTTGCTTCCGGCTGTCCTCACTCATCTCTCGCTTCAATAGATCCAGGTTCATATCAATCACGTTGTGCGCGAGAATGTTCAGCAAGATCAGGTTCTCCTCGGTGCCGATCTCATATCGTTTATATTGATTCTTCAGATAGGCCTTCTTGGTTTCGATCATCAGCTCAACAAGCTCATTCTTGGCGTTGGTGTAGATGGTGCCTTTATTCTTTTCAAAGATAATGACAATCTGATTCCGGTATTTTCGTAATACATCCACCTGTTCCTGCAACAGTGCCGACTTTCGCTCGCTATCCGTTTCCTCGAACAAGGTCTGATTATCAAAGTGGATCGTCTCCACCAGCACATTTTTTAGATAATCCACGAGATCCGGCGGCACAACGGCGTAGAATAATTCTTTCTTATTCTTAAAATAAGTATAGATATTGCCCACGGAAATATTGATCTCATCCGCGATATCGCTCATCTTGGCATCCACATAGCCTTTTTCAAAAAAGACCTTGAGCGCTGCGTATTCAATCTCTTTCCTGACTTCGTCTTTCTTGGCTTGCACCATCGGGAACGACTCCTTAATAGTGAATGGTTGGTTCGTTATTAGGATAGACCTTTTTGAGGGTGGGTGTCAAATGGGGGAGGGAATGCCAATAATAATGTAACAAATATGCTATCTAAGTTGTAGCCAAGTGGATATTATTTATTTTGTCGGACTCGAATACAAGAAAAATTAAGCATCCATAGTTCAGTCGAATATTGAACCAAGGCTGCTTAGGGATTTTTGGCAACTGTCCTAGAAGACATAATTGATGTGTTCATTCCTAGAGTCCAAGCATATAAATTTCCGTTAACGTCAGAATAATAATTACCAAAGTAAGCAATGGTACTCGTGTTCGGATCAGCGTATTTAATAACTCTTCCGTTAGTAGACTCAGTATTAGTTTTTGTAATATTAACTACACCAGTAGTATCCCACCTTGAGGCTCCGTTACTGACATATCCAGCGTATGTTGAGTCAACATTTTGGAGATTATAAGTGAAATTTGAAGAACCTTGATGATTGTTACAATCAACAGAGTATCCAGAAGATTCTCCATTCTGGTGACAAGTATTAGGAGACTTATGTGCATATGCATTTATAGGAACAAGAGTTGATAAAAGAAGAGATGATACTGACAATTTTACTAGGAATTTTCTCATAATCTATACCCCATTTCTTTCTCATTGTTAATAACTACTTAGTTACTGATTCTATTTTCTTAATGAATTCTTCTTCGTTGAGCACTTGGGTGTTAGTCGTTTCATTGAGATTTAAAGTATGGTTATTCTCAATATCATAAAGTTCTTTGTCAATATAACCTAATTTTTCAACATTGTTATTTCTAATATTTTTATACATATTAGTCTCTTCACCCAGTATCCAATAAAGGTTTGGATATTCTTTTGCCACAGAACCAACAGCTTTTTTCAAGAATAGAATATATTCTTCATTTTCTTGGAATAACGGATTATCATTAAACAAGACTTCATTATTACCTTGTTGCATGATACTAATAGTTTCTGATACTAGTGTAGGGTCACTTTTTTGAGTACTTAGAATTTGAGCATTAAATATACTTTTAGGGACAGGTTCGGTAAGTTCACCAAGGTTTTCACGTAATACTACTTTGACAATTAAATCGGCTTGTTTAACCCCATCCTCGAAGGGAAATACCTCTAGTTGACCTCTGAAGGTTTTCTTTTCATTCGTTTCTTGAATATTAATAGGTCCTGAAGTCTGAGCATCCCCATTAACGACTGTCCCTGAATTCCTTTGATCAAGTGTACCTGAGTAAATCATTCCACCTGTCATTAAAGAGAGTATGACTGTTGAAAAAACTAATTTTTTATTCATAAAGCTAACCTCCAATCAAAATTTATGTTCTTTTCAATAATTAGACAGTGGAATTTATTGAAATGTTTCAAATATGTATATAAAAAATTGAATTAATGATTGTTTTATGTTGGAAATCTAAAATAATAATACTTTATAAAGCCGCATTTGCTTCTGGCAACGTCAAAGTTTTCATTTACACAAAAATCTTGATGCTACCTGCTACACATGCAAAGCTTAAAAATTACTATAAATTCAGTCAAATAGATGATTACTTTTAATAAACAATGATGTGAGTAGGAATACAATGGTACGTTCTCACGTACCACATCTTTTCTAGTGAGATGTTACCCTCTCCTTAACAAAGGAGTGGTGACATGACAAGTACCAACAGCGAAGACCTGAGTTCACAGTACGCACAACACATTGAACAGGAAGACGACTACGTTAACCAACTGGTCACATGTAACAAACTCATATTAGACGCCATGGACATCATCGCAAAGCAGGCAGGTGTGCTAGAGATGGATACCGTGAAACAAGCAGCGTATCACCTTCATGCCATGGAACAGGATCTGAACCGAAAGTTATTTGAAGTTCGACTGGAGAAGAGCATCTTGGCAAATCAAATGAGCCAGTCTACATAAAATCACCTTAACAAAAGGACAGCGCAGGATCATACAAGATGATCTTGCACTTTCTTTTTACCTTCCCGTCAAAACGATTTTTGCTCCCAATTAAGCATTGACTTTCCCCACAAATCCCCCTAAACTTCAATTATTAAAATACTTTTAAAAACTTTCATTGAATGGTTCGAAATGAACGAAAGGAGGCATATAACTAACCATGTTACCTACATCACACAACACCCAACAGGTGAAGCGCATTAATGTCGAACTGGTGAAGAACACGCTCCGATCCATGGGAGTAGGCACGAAGGCTTCGATTGCGAACCTGACCAAACTCAGCGTGGCGACATGCGGCACGATCCTGAATGAGTTGCTTCAGACGGGTGAGATTATCGATCTGGGTCCAGACGAATCGAGCGGGGGAAGACCAGCGAGTCGGTACCAGTTTAATGCTGACTACGCGAGTGTGCTCTGTCTGATTATTCGAACGGAGGGTGGCATTCACTCGATTACACATACATATGCCAATCTGAACGGAGAGATGGCGGACGAACAGACACTCTTTTTGGATGAGATTAATGTCCCGGTGGTAGAGGATCTAATTGCAAACCTGATCGAACAACACCACAATGTGCAGGCGATTGGTATCGGCATACCTGGGGTGGCGCTCAACGGCGTTATTGGCATTTGCGATGTACCGGAGCTGATGTATCAGCCACTCGGGCCAAGGCTCAAGGAGCAATATGAAGACGTGGAAGTGGTCATTGGCAACGACATGAACCTGACCGTTTACGGTCTGTACAACCAGCAGCAATTTGAGGAAGAGAAGAACTTTGCGGTGGTGACTTTTCCGGAGAACCATTTTCCGGGTGCAGGTTTTATCATTGATGGTCGTCCGCTGACAGGGAATACGCAATTTGGGGGCGAGGTGTCCTTTTTACCTTTTGGCGTGTCACGAGAAGAGCAACTGCGCATGTTGAAAACGACAGAGGGTTTGCAGGAGCTCATCGTACAGACGCTTGTATCCATCATCGCGATCATTAACCCCGCTACGATTGTAGTCACTGGGGATACGACGGACCCTGCTATGAGGGATGACCTGATGCAAGGTTGTCTGGATCGAATGATTCCACTGGAGCATATGCCGGAGTTGATCATCCAAAGAGACACTCGTCGCGAATATGTCACGGGGCTGGTCGCGGTGACCCTGGAGAGCCTGACCTACCGTATTCAGGTAATTGAGAAGCAATGGTAAAGGAAAAAGGAGCTTTTACGAGTATTCTATTTTTAGGAATAAAGCTTAACCATGTTTCCTATTTCAAATGTACAAATCATTGACACGATAACGTAGAGGGCAGAACCAATCTGAAGAACGCCTTTATCACTGTATTTTCACCTTTAGGAACAAATCAAAAAAATACAGGGATAACAGCGGTCGGAAGATGGTACTGCAATCGTAGTTATAACGTGCAATCATTTTCCTGAACACACTGGAGGAACTTATTTTGAATCAGCAAGCTGGTACACAAGGGAACAAACGAAAGTTCAACAAGCTCTACGCTATGCAACTGGCAACGATCTTTCTGGGATTTATCGTATTCGGGATATCGGAAAATATTAAGGGGCCGGCCATTCCGCGCATTCAATTCGACTTCAATCTGGATGAGAAACAGCTCGGGACGTTATTGTCCCTGAATGCATTGGGGTACCTGATCGCGTGCTCTTTCACGGCTATTCTGGTTCGCAAATGGGGCATCAAGGCGGTTAGCATCATATCGTTTGCATCGATGATCCTCTCGGGTGTGTTCATTTATGTGTCTCATACCTATCCACTCTTTGCTTCATCGTACTTCTTCATGTACATCGGTAACGGCATGCTGGAGATTGCTTTGGCGATTCTGGGTGCACGGATTTTTGTGAAAAACACAGGTACGATGATGAACTTGTCCCATTTCTTCTATGGGCTGAGTTCAACGGTGGCGCCTTTACTGGCGACGGGTGTCATGTCCTTGAAAGTGTTTGGTCACGAACTGGACTGGCGCGGCATGTATCTGGTGATGTTATCACTCTGTCTGCTGCCGATCATTGCGGCGCTGCGCAGCAAATTTCCGGGGGATGATCTTCCTCATGAAGATCGGACTTCACTGAGGACGTTAACACGTGATCCTGCCCTTTGGCTGATGGTGCTCATTCTTTCTTTTGGCGTGGTATCGGAGCTGGCGGTTGGAGGTTGGCTGGTTAATTTCCTGGAAAAAGCCTACACGTGGGACACGGTCAAAGCTTCCGGGTTATTATCTGCGTTCTTCCTCACGTTCTCGCTGGGACGACTGCTGCTTGGACCATTGACGGACCGGATCGGATTTGTATTGTCACTGATTATGTTCTCAGCTTTCTCGGGAGTATGTACGTTCGTGGCGCTTGCAGGGGGAGAGCGACTTGCGATTTTCTTTGCGATATCTGGCGCGGGAATAGCGATGATCTATCCAACAGTTATGGCGTTTATCGCACGCAGATATCCGAATGGCAGTGACACCGCGATTACATTCACGGTTACCTTGATGGGGGTTGGTAGTGTTATCGGTAACTATGTGATTGGCTGGGTGATTGAGGGTGTGAAGAATCTGTACGGTTCAACGACTCAGTTGGGACTGCTGCGCGGACTTCAAGCGGGATATGGATTCATCGGTTTATGTGCGGTGATCTGTGCGGCATCTGGCGTAGTGTTGTATGTGTATTTGAAAAGACGACAGGAACTGATTTAAATACTTATAAACCAAAGCAATAAATAATTTTTAATGGCTCTTTTCTCACTTAAACATTAGAGTGGGAAAAGAGTTTTTTTATGAACAAGGAAGGAAATGCAAAATGAAAAGGATAGTATTATTGTTTTTAATTTGTTTATGTCCCCTTATCATTGTAGCTTGTAATCAAAAAAACAATGACGATGTTGTGGCAGAGATAGAATATCATAAGGAAGGAAATGTAATCAAAATCACTCAAAGAGACACTGTTAATCAAATTCTAAATATTTTAGAATCTGCTCAAAAGAACAAGAAGGTTATTGATGTAGGGAAAACAGACGAAAAAATAGTTGTTAATTACAGTAGCAATGATATCAAAATTTTTGATCTATACATCGATTTTGATAAGAGTGTCGGTATGGTCGTAATGGAATCTGACAGTAATTATGCTTATGAGCTATCAAGTCAGTCTATAAAAGACTTAAAAACAATTCTAAAAGGGACTTAAAATAGAAATTAATTTTTCTATCAGTATCTTATTAGTTAGATAGTCATTAAACCGATAAAACCCCACTGATCCTTAGGATCGAGTGGGGTCTTACATATAATCAGATGAATTTTAGCATACGACTTATTTCAAAAAAAACATCAATCTGCGCATCTCTTTTCCTTACTTAACAAACCTATGACTTGTTCAAAGCCGTTCTTCTTTTCCAACGTTTCAAAAGCACGTACAATCCAAAGGCGCCTAAGAAAACCAACGCTGCCGGAACGATATAAGGCTTAACAATTTCATCCACATGCTCCCATTGAGAGCCTAATTTGAAGCCTAAGTAAATGTACAATGATGTGATCGGAAGCATGGCCAAGAATGTAAAGATACTGAATTTAAACACATTCATCTTCGCCATACCACAAGGGATGGAGATCACGGTCCGAATGCCGGGTACAAAACGTCCATAGAAAGCTACCCCGCTGCCATATTTCTCGAAGAACTTATCGGAAGCGTCCAGATGGTGGGGGCGAATCAAGAAATACTTGCCGAATTTTTCGACCATCGGTCTGCCACCGTATCGTCCCAGGGCATATAACGTCAGAGGTCCAAACGTACCACCTACGGTACCAGCCAGAATAGCCAGCCACAGCTTCATATCCCCAAGATACACCCAATATCCCGCCATGGGCAGTACAAGTTCAGCGGGTACGAATTCAAACGATAAGGCAATGACCAGACCTGAGTATGACAAATCTTTAAAAAAGAGTATAAATTGCGTGATCCATTCTGTCATGCTTTCCCTCCATGAATCTATCTTTTTTATATATAAAAGAAACACTCCTATACAAAGAGTAACAATAGCGAATAGAGCTTGTCAAAGTTCACATGAAAGTCCATTTCAGGACACACTGCGGCAATATGTTTACCCGTACATAAGGCATGGATTCATTGACACTTCATACAGAAGTGGATACCAGGCAATGATATAATCATCTGAAAATGCTTCCAATTATAGTATGATAAGACTATCACTAGCTTCTTCACCATCCTGTACATAAAGAGAAGGAGATCAGAACATGACCGAAACTTCGATTATCGACCAGATCCATATTATTGAATACGCCCCCTCTTACGCTGCTGTGCGCAAGACCGTGGAGGCCGGATGGCCGACGGGAGTTGTGGTTTTGATTTCTTTGACTATACGTGGAAAAAGGGAGATGTCTCCCTGCGGGCTGAATTTGAAAAGTCGGGTCGCGGGCTGACTGCCCTCGAAACACCGGATTACGAAATCTCTACAGAGGTCGATGATCAAGATCTGGTTTTCGGTTCCAGCTATAAGGTTCGCTATCGCATTAAGAACACTTCTGCGTCCGAACTGGCAGTCGAGATCAAGGCACATTATACAAGGGTAAGCTACCGAGGGACTATAGCTCCATAAAACAGGGGCAGTCTGGACTTCATTTTTTTCGTCTAGGGCTTGCAGCTGTTTTTCATTGTTGGGGATGATCTGACTGGGAAAACGCGTTTCGACCAAATGAGGTTTTTTTATATGCTTATTTTGCTTTATACCAATGGTATATCTATTCATAATGATAGGCTGTACAATCATTATTTTATGGTTGAATACGATGTATCCTTTTATTGTTTCATGTATATCATATAGATATACAACTGTAGGGAGGTGAAGTATAATTGGAGCATCAATCAAACGAAAGGCGTGGGATTGCCATGACTACAGCCACACTTAGCAAATGGGGAAATAGCAGTGCAATTCGCATTCCTAACCAACTGCTTAAGCGTCTTAATCTGGAAGAAGGCTCGGAAATCGAGATTTTGGTGACAGAAGATAATGAATTGTTGTTGCGTCCAAAAACCAAGCCTGTAGAGTCCAATGAGGAACTACGTAACCATCTAAAGACTTTGCTCTCTAAAGTGAAACAGGATACAAGACATGAAGCAATAGACTTTGGTACTGAAGGGAACGAGTTACTTTGATTATTCCCAAACGAGGCGATCTGATATGGCTTGACTTTGATCCTCAAGCGGGTCAAGAGCAAGCCGGGAGACGACCGGCTATTGTTCTATCGGAACTTGAATTCAATGAAATAACGGGTTTTGCCGTTGTATGTCCCATAATGAGTCAAGCCAAGGATTATCCTTTTGAAGTTACTCTACCAGAAGAGCTGCCATTTTCAGGTGTTGTTTTGACGGATCAGTTGAAGAGTCTTGATGTGCGGCAACGACGTATCCAAATTGCGGGGCATGCCGAACCAACCTCTGAATTTATGAAATCAGTTCTACGCAATGTCCGTTCTATATTGGCATAATTTAAAATTAGTAGCTGATCATATTCCTAAATCCACGTCTAACTAAAAGACGTGGATTTTTTCTTTCATGCCTAAATAGATTCGTCCATCCTTGACGCTTCTAACAAGAGCTTCCGAAAGGCACATATAAGTTGGAAAGAAAGATTTTTAATTCTCTGAAAATGCTTCCATTTATAGTATGATAAGACTATCGCTAGCTTCTTCAAACATGGCCTGTATTATCTCTGCGGCTATCGGGCAAAGGCCATATCGAAAATTCACAAAGACCACCCTATAGATAAAGATAAGGAGATCCAAATATGACTGTAACTTCGATTATTGATCAAATCCATATTATTGAATACGATCCCTCTTACGCTGCCGCACTCGCGGATATGTGGAACCGTAGTAACGAAAGCTGGGGAGGTGGCACCAACCTTAGAACAGAGGAAACCGTTCGCCGGGAGATGGAGAGTTCGTCCAATCTTTATGCATTTCTAGCTGTTCATGAGAAAGAGGTTGTTGGCTTCTGCAGTTTTGCTCATTACCGCTATGACGAGAGAGCGCTATATGTACCGCTGCTTAACGTACGCCCCGACTATCACGGTTATAAAGTTGGACGTAATCTGATCCTGAATGCTGTGCGCAAGACCGTAGAGGCCGGATGGCCCCGCCTGGATCTGTTCACATGGGCAGGCAACACGAAGGCTGTACCGATGTACAAGAAATGTGGATTCTTCTGGGAGAAAAAAGATGATAATGTGCATCTGATGAATTTCATCCCTACCATTTTGCAGACCGAAGCACTCGCTCCTTATTTCGAGGAGTTGGACTGGTACGCAGACAGCACGCGTGAACTCGTCACCGAGCCGGATGGCCGACGGGAGCGTGGTTTTGATTTCTTTGACTATACGTGGAAAAAGGGAGATGTCTCCCTGCGGGCTGAATTTGAAAAGTCGGGTCGCGGGCTGACTGCCCTCGAAACACCAGATTACGAAATCTCAACAGAAGTCGATGATCATGATCTGGTATTCGGTTCCAGCTATAAGGTTCGCTATCGCATTAAGAACACTTCTGCGTCCGAACTTGCGATTGAGATCAATGGTGAGGATAACAAAAACATTCGATTTGCGCTGGACGTTGCACGAGCAGTCGCTCCGGGAGAAACCATCATCGTGGAAGGTGAGTTCCACCTTGATCCAATTACAGAGGAACAGAATAACAATAAGACCCACCCCGTGGTTGCCAGCACATGGTTGATCGGCGGTAAGAAAGCGGAGTTCAGGTTAGGTATTGCCCCGAAATTCCCGGCCAAGATCAAGACTATCTTGCCGGTAAAGGAGCTCTATCCAGGTATTCCAGCGGAGTTGGTTCTGAACGTGGAAAATAATGTGGATGCCGAAACGGAGTTTAGCTTGAACCTGCCTGAGGATGAATTCCTGGAATGGGCGGAGCGTTCGGTGCGCTTTACGGTGCCTGCCAAAGGTAAGATGTCTGTGCCAGTGCCCTTCACCTTGCGTTCGTATGGTCTCTATTCCCAAGAAGTTGAAGTGACGGCTGTCCCAGTGGGGAACCATGCGATCTCTTTTACAAGTAAACTTTCTGTACTGATGAAGGGAATCGAAGGGAAATATGGCGGGCAGATTGAGGATCAATGGGTGGCTGTGAATGGCGCATTCTCGCTCCATATGAACAAGCATGATAATGTTATGTGGATTGAATACCCGGGCTCCCGTCATTCGTTCTGGTGGACTTATCCGAAGCTGGGTAAGCCGTTTGCCGAAGAGTTATCCAAGAAACAAGCAAAAGAAGTGAATATTTATCCCGAAGGGGAACGTCAGGTTCTTGAAGCACTGTATGACTCGGAGGATTTCCCTGGCTTGCAGATTAAGTCCGTGGTCAAGCTGTCTGCGAATGGAGTCGCCGAATTCCACCAAGAGGTTGAAAATACACGAGACACCGCCTGGGAAGAAGACCTGTTTCTGATGAATAACTTCGGTTTCTACGGAAACCAGCTAATCCTCCCTTACCAAGGTCGTTTTGTGGATATGGGGGATTCTTACGCTGGCGATCCGAGCCATTGGAATAGCTCACAGATTACGGAGAACTGGCTGTTCTGCAAAGAAGAGTATGGTGCCAGCGGTATCTATTGGGACCCTTCTCTGAAGCTGCTTCGCCCGGAATACACGCTGGGGTTGCAGCATGAGCTTGGCCGTATTGCCGCAGGAGCCGTTGTACGGACCAAAGCAACTGTATATGCTTTGAACACGTTTGCCAAATGGTATGATTTCCGTGCGTTTGCACGGAAGGAGCGTAACCCGGTCATTCCGTTGCTGGACAGTCATCTGGATCTGACACTGAATGAGGGGAATCCATTTGCACCAGACGTGCTGCAAGCAACGTTGACTGAACACAAACTGGTTCCGCTTGCGGGCAAGCTGGAGCTATATGTGCAACAGGGTGGCGAACCGGAGGTTATGGCAAATGCTAAGGAATTCAGTCCGGAGCAGAACCTAAACTCCGCCAAGCTGACATTTTCACCAGACGAAGCGGACCGAGACCAGCACGTGAGTGGTTGGAAAGTTCGTGGGCTATACCGGGGCGAAGATCGGATTCAGGAGCGAACTGCCCTTTGGTTCCCGCAGAGCGGAACAGAGGTGAAGCAGAAGATTGAAGAAGGTTCTGATGGACCTTTGTACACTGTAGACAATGGAGTGTTGTCGATCGCCGTTGCTCCTGTATTCGGGAGTGTAGTACATTCCCTGCAATATGCAGGAGAAGAATGGCTGGATAGCTCATACCCTGAACCCGCTCCACGCTCGTGGTGGAATCCGTGGTATGGCGGACTGGGTGTCGGGGTTCCGGGCATGAATGGTTTCAGCCGCCAGTTGGAACAAAGAGCCGCTTCTTGGACAGAGCAGAAGGATCAATACGGCAACGTCTGGAAGGGTATAAAGCTGACCACCCGGATTGAAAAGCATGAAGCGAATCGGGGAATCACGATCAACCAGCATTATCTGATGCTGCCGGGTGTCCCTGTACTCTGCACGCTACTTGCCGTGACAAACGAAAGCGGCCTGACGCTGACGGATTACTCGCTTGCGGAGGAACGTTTCCTCCAGCCATCATCTGTATTTGCGGAAGGTTGGATAGAGCAACCGGGTAAAGATCGATTCCCGCTCGGCAAGGTGGATGTGGGCCTGCCACTTGAAGACCTTTTGCGGGTAGGATCGGTTTCGCGTGAAAACATGCTGCATGCGGTGCATCGTTACCCGAATCAGAGTGCATGGGGGTTTGCCAATAATCAGGTGACGGGTCTGAACGTGAATCATCATCTGACACTCCAGCAGGGGGAGACGGTCTGGACAGAGCCGACATATCTGGTTCTGGGACCAATCTCACTGAGTTCAGCGGATGTACATGACCTTCTCAAACTGAATTTTGCAACTTCTACCGATGAAAAGGAGGCTCCACATGCCGATCATTGATATTCACATTCATCTGTCGGACATCGACAGCTTTCACCGAACAGCAATCGATCTATCGAAAGTGGATTACTCTGCCGCTGGTCTTAAAGCGGAGTTTGATAAAAACGACGTCATTATGGGTATCGGAATGGGGGTTACGGAGCAGACGAAGGGAGCGTTCCCGGATTCCAGTTCTCCTAACCCAATGGGACTTGATCTGGAAGAGAAAGTTCCGTCATTCCTCATGGAATGTGTGGGGATTAATCCCAATGCGCTAGATGGTAAACACGCTCAGGATGAGCTGGACCGGATTGAAGCAAGACTGCAATCCCCTGAAGTAGCCGGAATCAAACTCTATGCCGGATACTATCATCACTATGTGTACGACAAAATCTATACCCCAGTCTATGAACTCGCAGCCAAGTACAACCTGCCTGTCGTGATTCATACGGGTGACACGTACTCCATGAATGGATTGCTCAAATATTCGCATCCGTTGACGGTGGATGAATTAGCCTTGCAGCAACGCGGTGTGAACTTCATGATCTGTCATCTGGGTGATCCCTGGGTGATGGATGCAGCTGAAGTGGTGGCGAAGAATCCTAATGTGTATGCGGATTTGTCTGGTCTTGTGGTGGGGGATCGGCCCCATTTTGAACGGTTCATGAACGAGCCTTTGTTCATGGATCATTTCCGCCGGGCCTTGGTCTATTCGGATCATTACGAGAAAATGCTGTTTGGCACCGACTGGCCGCTTGCGCCCATCGATTTGTATGCCGAATTTGTCCGTCGACTTGTACCGGAACAGCATCATGATAAAGTCTTCTATGAGAATGCCTTCGGGCTGTTTCCGCGTATTGGACAGCGGATTGCCGATCTGGGGTAGAACCTAAGTACCGAATTATTAATATCTGAGGGGACGTATAGCATGCCTGTCATGAAAGCATGAATCATGTGATGTTCATGCTTAATCCCTGTCACGTAAGCTCCTGCCACTTTGCTGGCAGGAGCTTTTTTTGTTCAGGAAAACAGTGTTTAGCCATGACAGACTCCATACTCATTTGTTATCTCCTTCTTGCCTGTATTTGTTTTTACGAATAAAGAGAACTATAATGGTGGATGCACAAAATTTCAGATTTCTTTGGAGGAACATACGTTATGAGATCTTTTCAGTTTTATAATCCGACCCGGCTGATTTTTGGCAAAGGGCAACTTCAAGCACTACAAACCGAAGTTCCAAAATACGGAAAGCGTATTTTGCTTGTATATGGTGGTGGAAGCATCAAACGTAGCGGGCTGTACGATCAGGTAATCAGCCAGTTGAATGAAATCGGAGCAGAGGTTACGGAACTGGCTGGTGTGGAACCGAACCCTCGTCTGTCTACGGTTCATAAGGGTGTAGAACTATGCAGAACACATAACATTGATCTGGTTCTTGCGGTTGGCGGCGGCAGTGTGCTTGACTGCGGGAAAGCCATCGCAGTAGGAGCCAAATACGATGGAGACATGTGGGATGTTGTTGTGCGCGAAGCAACCCCAGAAGGCGGCCTTCCACTGGGGACAATTCTAACGATGGCAGCGACAGGCTCCGAGATGAACAACGGTTCAGTAATAACCAATCAGGACACGCAGGAAAAATGGGCATGGTTCAGCGAGTATTCTTTCCCAGCGTTCTCCATTCTTGATCCGGAGTACACATACACAGTACCACTGGATCAGACAGTATACGGCATGGTAGACATGATGTCTCATGTGTTTGAACACTATTTCCATCTGGATACGAATACACCGGTCCAGCTTGGATTCTGTGAGACGATTCTTCGTACCGTTATTGATACGGCCCCTCGTCTGATTAAAGATCCAGAAAACTATGAACTGCGTGAAACCATTCTCTACTGCGGAACAATGGCGCTTAACGATGTCCTGAATATGGGTCTTGCCGGAGATTGGGCTTCTCACAATATAGAACATGCTGTATCGGCTGTGTATGACATTCCTCATGGGGGAGGTCTTGCAATCCTCTTCCCACACTGGATGAAGCATAATCTGGATGTGGATGTAGATCGATTCAAACGTATGGCCATTAATGTATTTGATATTAATCCTACTGGAAAGTCGGACAAACAAGTTGCTGAAGAAGGGATTGAAGCGCTGCGTACATTCTGGACTTCGATTGGTGCCCCTAGCCGTCTGGCGGACTATGACATCGACGACAGTCAGATTGACGTAATGGCTGATAAAGCTATGCGATTTGGTCCGTTCGGATTCTTCAAAAACTTGCAGCGTGAAGATGTAGTACAAATTTATCAAGCTGCACTGTAATTGTAAATCTAACAATCACTTTGTATAATGAGTCACATTAAACAAGGACCTTCCTGTAATACATAGGAACGTCCTTGTTTTTTTATTATGACATCATATCTTGTGCGCTCTCCCTTTTTTTCTAGGCTTCAATGTCATGTGATCGCTTTTCGAATTAATTCTTCGGTTCAACTACGGCTTCATTGACAGGGGTATCCTTTCGTTTCAGATACAACTTGCTTGGACGATGCAAGAGCACGATAAGCAGGGCAAAGAGATGAATCAGGGTGAACAGGTTACTCTCATTTGGAATGGAAACGAATAGCGCCAGACTCAGAAACGTCACGGTGAGCTTGAACTTTCTTTTGGTGATGAATATAACAGCAAGCAGGCTGGGACCGATGATAAACAACATTCTGGCTAAGATTACGCCAGAGGCGTAAGCCAGATCATCTCCTTTGCGTAAGAAACCCAGATAGGTCTCCAGGTTCTGGTTGAAGTCAATGAGGAACACGATAAAGGACACAATCACGTAGATCAGTTTTACACTCAATAAAATGCGCACGACATTTAATAGCGTAGGTAATGCTGTTTTTGCCATATCACTTCTCCTATTCGACTTTTAATAAAGTAGGCATTTTCGGATTCAATGCGTCGTCCCTCTTCCTGCACGATATGTATTTTATATATTATACGATGTTGATGTTATATTTTGTATTAACCCAAAGTCTTCATTTTCCAATCGTTTGCAGTGGCCTTTGACCTAGTATAACTGGCGAAACAGCTTACAGATTATTTGATATCGACCGATATAAAGTAGATACATAGAATTTGGACTTCATAATGATGAAAATGAAAATGGATGGTGAATGTAATCATGGTATTTAGCAAGGCAAGAGAACGCATGCGCAACATGTCGTTCAGAGTCAAACTGCCACTTATGATCAGTCTGCTGGTGTGTATCGTACTGGCGGTAACTGCAGTAGTATCCTACACTGTAGCGGCTGTCATCACACTCGACAAAAGCAAAGATGAGATTAAAGCAACCTCGGACCGGGTGGGGGCAGGTCTGTCTGCTTCACTAAGTTTGGAAGAACAATCCACCTTTCTGATCACAACACATCGGACCTTCCAGGATTTGCTGGAGATTCGGAATACGGATGGACAGGAAGGTGAGAACTTCTTCTCGGAAAACAATGAGCTGCTGGATAAGGCGAGTGGTATTCTCGCGGACAGTCTGGCAGGTATGGAAGGTAACAACAGTCTGATTTTGTTGGATCGGAATGGCATTATTATTGCAGCGAATGATCCGGCAGTTATCAAGGCGGAACGCGGAGATCGGGCATATTTCCAAGAAGCGATTCAGGGTAAAAACGTGATTAGTGAAGGGATTGTAGCCAAGTCCTCAGGACAATTAGGTACGGCTTTTGCCATGCCAATCTACAATGAGAATCAAGAAGTACAGGGAGTGCTCGTATCTGCAGCATCCACCTCGTTCTTCGTTAATCAGCTACAAAATATCAATATTAATGATGAGGGAAAAGTGATCATTCTGGACCGTGTAGGTACGGTCATCTACGATTCAGCGGATGAGAAGTTGGCAGGCCAGAAGATGGAGTCCGGCGAATACCAATCATTGATAGATCTTGCTCCTGGCGCTGAACTACAGCAAGGGGATATTAGCACAGATGAGAAAGTGGCGTATTACTCCAAAATACCAAGATCCGATTGGACCGTCGTTGTTGAAGATAAACTGAGCGATGTGCAGAAGCCTTTGCGTGCGATGGCAAAACAGATGTATATTGTTCTGTTTAGTGCTATTGCGGTTTCCGTCGTAGCGGGTATTCTGATCTCTTTGCTGGTAACCAGACCAATTACAAGACTAACTGTGTTGTTCAGACAGCTTGCTGACGGCGATCTGACGGTGCAGGCTCAAGGTAAATATAGCGGAGAATTCAAACAATTGGTGGACAGCTTCAATACCATGGCAGCAGGTAATAAACAGCTGATCTCCAGCATGAACCATTCCATCGGCATCCTGAAAACAAGTACATCCGAGCTGGAACAGTCCACTCAGCAAACTTCGACCACGATTGCCGAAACAACGACCACAGCATTTGAGATTTCACGAGCGATGGAGTCCCAGGCGAACGATACGGAAGCCATTGTGGACAAATTCATGAATGTTGGTAACAAGATTGCCAACGTGAATGGAATGTCGCAGGCAGTGAAGTTCAAGGCAGATGAAATTACGGATGCATTCAAAAATAATCATGAAGTTATTGATGCACTCATTGCGGTGAACGGGCAGAACGAGATTGAAGTTGGCAACATCTCCAAAATTACAGTGCAACTCGCCGAAAGCTCCTCGGGCATTCACCAGATTACAGGTACGATTGCCGAAATCGCAAATCAGACGAAATTACTTGCTTTGAATGCTTCGATCGAGGCGGCGAGAGCTGGTGAACAGGGACGTGGCTTCGCAGTCGTTGCTTCTGAGATTCGCAAGCTGGCAGAGCAGACGACAGCTCAATCGGAGGATATCAACCGAATTGTGATGCAGACCATTGATCACGTGGAGCAGAATAACCGAAGTGTTCAGGCTATTGAAGCAATTGCGGAACAGCATAAGAGCAGCGTTAGCCAGACCAAGGAGACATTCAATTTTGTCACCGAGAATATGAATGAGATGATGAGCCAGGTTCAAGCTATTGCCACAGAGATCGAATCCATTGAACGTGATAAGGATGACGTCATTGGGGCGGCACAGAACTTGTCTGCTTCCGGTGAAGAGGTGTCGGCTTCTGTTGAGGAAGTCACAGCAACAATGCAGGAACAGTCCGGCATGACGGAACATTTGACAGATATGGTGCAGAGAATTGATGGACTGACCAAACAACTTGCCGAAGAAGCATCTCGCTTCAAAACAAAATAGGAATACGAAAAGAAACCCTTTTCTCAAAAGAGAACCGGGTTTCTAGAACAAAAAGAGCACCTGTACCCATCTATGGCTACAGGTGCTCTTTGGTGATGTGTTACTCTCCTCGAATGGAAGGCGCATACGCCAGCACTTCCATTTCAATTAAATAAGGGCCTAAACCGCTGAATACGGTAATACGGGCGGGATAGGGTTGTTTAATCATTCGCGCATACACTTCGTTGTATTCGGGTTGATCCTCGACTCGGGCCAGATGAGTGGTTACCTTCACAATATGATCGAGTGTAAGTCCGGCTTCTTGCAGGATCACCTCAATATTACGAATGCACTGCTCCGTCTGCTCCTTAATGCCGCCAATGGGCTCAAGCGTCTGTGGATCGACACCTACCTGACCTGCGACGTAGAGGAAATCTCCTGCGCGGACAGCATGGGAGAAAGGAAGCGGGAACTTGGGTGCTGCACTTGCATGTATGATGGTAGACATCGTAGCGGTCATTCCTTTCCTAATGAATGTGTATGATTGGTGTTAACTGATGCCAGTTCGTAGCCTGCTGATAATGATGAGCGATGGACAACAGGCGGTCTTCTCGCATGAGTGGACCAGCAAGCTGCATGCCGATAGGTAATTGCTTCCCTGAGGTGGTATCAAACCCGATGGGTACGGTGATGGACGGTAGACCCGTATTGGTGAACGGTCCGTTAAAAATCGGGCTCCCCGTCTTGTAGCCGTATGGGGCCACATAGGGTGTTGATGGAGTCAATAACACATCCACTTCATCGAAAAGCATCATCATCTCGCTCCGGAATATCGTTCGGATGCGTTGTGCCTGCAAATAATCAACGGCACTCGTCTGGTAACCAAGCTCAAGCTGCTCCCGCATCGTGTGACCGTAACGATCAGAGGCTTCCGCGAAGCGTTCCTGATGGAAGGCGGCAGCTTCTGCCCGCATAACCGTACGATGAGCAGCAATGGTCTCTTCCATATAAGAGGGCAGGTCAACTTTCTTCCATTGCATGCCCAGCTTCTCAAGCACAGCGATTGCCGACTCTACCGCTAACAAGATCGCTGGTTCATCGGTTTGGAAGAAGTTGCTCGGGAGACCGATCACCATTTCTGAAATAGGATGCTCAAGAGCATTTTTTAAGTCTGGCTTGCCATAAGGAAGCGTGAAGGAGTCCAGCTCATCTTGCCCGGCCATTGCTTCCAGAACGATTGCGTTATCTTGTGCGGACCGAGTGAATGCGCCAATATGATCCAGGCTCCAACTGGCTGTGATGACACCATTACGGCTAACTCTGCCGTAAGTGGGTTTCATACAGGTTAATCCGTTGTAAGCTGCGGGTCTAAGCAGAGATCCAAAGGTCTGTGTTCCGAGTGTGAAGGAAGCCATGCCAGCCGCAACTGCAGCGGCAGAGCCGGAGCTGGAACCGCCTGGGGTATGTTCTAGATTCCATGGGTTGCGGGTTGGCGGTTCTCCTCCCTGAAAGGCATACTCCGTCGTTGTTGTCTTGCCGAGCAGGATAGCACCTGCAGCTTGCAACTTATTAATCACAGTTGCATTTGTTCCGGGTACGAAGTCTGGAAAGGTACTTGATCCGGCCGAGGTGCGTATGCCAGCGGTATGGATAATGTCTTTGGCTCCATAGGGAATGCCATGCAGAGGACCGAGATATTCGCCATTCATCAGTTTCTGTTCAGACTCTCTTGCGGCCTGCAAAGCCTGTTCGGCGGTGACCGTAACGAAGGCTTGCACAGCAGGCTCTACTTTCTCAATGCGATTTAAATAGGATTTCGTAAGCTCGACAGGAGATATCAACTTATTTTTAATCAGTGTTGCGGCTTCAGCAATCGTCAGCTCGTTAAGTGGTTTGGTAATCATCGCAGCGGCACGCTCCTATGCGGGTGCGGGGGATTGGGTCCTACTTCTTCTGGCAACTTGAAGTTTCGAATCAGCTCCAAGTCTGCTGTAAATAGGGCAAGCTCCTCGCTTGTAATAACTCCGTCCGCATATTTGGTGCTTTCTGTACGGCGGTGTGTGAGATAGTCGTCCTGGTTCAGAGTAATCACCCTTTCTCTCTCTATTTGGTGGTGAAGCTTGAATCGATAATGTCCTCATAAGCGAGGTCTTCCTTCAGATTGCCGATGAAGCGTTGCATATCGATTGCGGTCTCGAAGGCTGATTCGTTGATGAGTCCCTCCGCAGGATATACCTTGCTGTCGATCATGCGTTGTACCGCTTGCTCTACGACGTTTTTGTCCAAATTCGGGAACTCCTTCACGGCAACTGCTTTTGCGCCTTCAGGATTCGATTGAATGTAGTCCAGGGCTTGTTCAATAGAGGTGACAAAGCGCTGGGTGAGATCAGGATTCTTTTCAATGAAACTTGCGGTTGTATTCATCGTTGCAAAGGCAAAGTCAGGGTAATCCTTTGTGAAATCGTGGACAATATGCAGTCCTTCTGCAATGCCTTGATCCAGCTGAGGTTCGTAAACGATAGCAATATCGGCTTTGCCAGCTAATACAGCACCAAGCTCGGAGCCATTCTGAACCTCGGTGATCGTCACATCCTTGTCGATATCGATGTTATTGTCAGCGAACAGCTTCCGCAGTAAGCTGTTCGAACTTGTAGGTGCCAAACCCACCACGATGGTTTTACCTTTGAAATCCGCTGTCGAGTTCACGGTTACTCCTTCTCGCGCAACTGCCCAGACTGGGGCACTGCCGGATAGAAGGACCAGTGAGCGAGCATCTCCGCCCTTTGCATTAGCAAATGCGACATGCTCAGGACCGTGGAAGGAGAACGCCGACTCGCCTGAGATCACCGAAGACAATGCTGTTGGACCGCTTCCGGCAGCACGTATGGAAGAGAGCTCAATGCGATTCTCCTTTAGAAAACCTTGGTTGTTCGCTACATATAAGGGAAGGTAGAGCAGGTTGTGATACACCTCGGAGACCATAATTTTGTCCACCTGCGTATTTGCTTGCCCCCCGCTATTAGATGCACCTGCACCACTCGCGGGTGTTGTGGCATTGCTTCCGCATGCACTGAGCAGTGTAGTCAAAATAACCGTCATCGTTGCTAGAAAAGCTATCTTTTTGAATGTACGCATTAGTCATCAGTCCCCTTTAATCGTTGTAGGTCAGCTATACAGATGTGGATTTGCTGCTGGTCTTGTTGTCATTCCATGGAAGGAGACGGGATTCGATATAACCGACACAGGTGTAGAGGAGCATGGCGACCAGCATTAGCATGAACACGCCAACCCATACGGCCGGAAGGTTGAACAGATTACCTTCGACGAATACCATGTGTCCAAGTCCTTTATCTGAAGAGATGAATTCTCCACCTACAACAGACACCAATGCCAAACCGATATTGATCCGGAAGGCCGAGATGATCCATGGCAGAGAGGAAGGAACGATAATCTTGCGGAAAATTTGTGATTTCTTTGCACCGAAGGATTTCATCAGATTAATCTGGGATTCGTCGATTTGATGCGTCGCTTGATAGGCGGATAACAGTGCTACGATAAACGTTGCTACGGAGGCCAGAGCAATCTTGGAGAAGATGCCTGAACCAAACCAGATGATAATCATGGGAGCGAGTGCGATCTTCGGAATACCGTTCATCGCTACAATGAACGGATCGAGCACACGGGCAACGGACTTGGAATACCACATGAGCAGTCCTGCCAATGAACCGATTAAGCTTCCGGCTACGAATCCGATAACGGTAGCATTCACCGTTGCAAACGCGTCTGTAAGCAGTTGCCCTGAGCTGGCCATCGTGATGGCGGCATCAAGAATGGCGCTTGGTGAACCCATGAGGAAACCGTTAACCATTTCCAAGCGAACGGCGGATTCCCATATCACCAGGATGACCGCTACAATAATGAACCGCCACAGCATCGTCATCAGCCATTCTTTGGAGAAGGTGGACTGTCTGCGTTTGCTCTTGCTCTTCGTAACTCCAGCAGGCTTTCCGGCAAGGGTAACTTCAGGTGATGTGATCTTCATTAGCTGATCCTCCCCATTTGGATATCAAGCTCTGACCAGATCGATTCAAAATACTGTTTAAACTTCTGGTCAGAGCGGGCTTTTAGTGCTGAGCCATATTGCGAGGCGAGACCAATGTCATACACCTGCTTCACGGTTGTTGGTCGTTTACTCATAACGGCAATACGGTCGGAGATGGCGATGGCTTCCTCAATGTCATGCGTGATCAGGACGCCTGTTTTGCCCTCGGATTTCAGGATAGACAAGATTTCATCTTCCAGAATGAGTCTGGTCTGATAATCAAGTGCGGAGAAGGGTTCATCCAGTAATATAATATCGGGCTGGGTAACGAGGGTACGAATGAGGGCTACACGTTGGCGCATACCGCCTGATAGTGTGGAGGGATAGGCTCCTGCGAATGAAGCCAGGCCATAACGATCCAGATAATCCATGGCAATATCGCCACGATCCTTTTTGGACATGCCCTTCACTTCCAAGCCTAGCGTGACATTGTCCAGGATGCTTCTCCAAGGAAGTAACAGGTCCTTCTGCATCATATAACCGACATGCCCGGTGGTCTGATCGATCTCTTCGCCACAGACGATAACCTTGCCATTTGTTGGTTTAAGCAGACCTGCGATAATATTGAAAATCGTACTTTTGCCACAACCGCTCGGTCCCACGATACTGAAGAACTCCTGTTTCTTGATTTGCATCGAAACCTCAGCCAGGACCTGAATATCTTCTCCAGTTGCACTGACAAATGATTTGGATACGCCTTGTATCTGTATAGCCATGATAGGTAGCCCCTTTCCTACAGCCTGATGTTTTTTCGTTTCTTGATGTAATTTGATGTTAATTAACATGACATTAATGAATATATTCCTAATCATATAGACTGTTTGCATCATTGTCATTAGTTACTCTGAACATAAAAATAGAATTAAATCAGTTAAAATGCCCAAATGAGGATTGAACGTGAATTGAATATGAAAAGAAAACAAAAGAACGTGTCATTATACATGACACGTTCTCGATTTAAGACGTATGATTAGCTTCACTAGGGGCTGGATTAACATTCAAAAGGGACTCAAGTGCGAAGGCAAGTCGGAAGCGAAGGCTCTCCATTGGGTCCTTAATGTTCCTGCCGGTTAGTTTCTCGCATTTTTCCAACCTATAGATCACTGTATTGCGATGTACGAACAGCTCTTTGGCTGTATCAACGATCTGGCAATGATTCTCATAGAAGGAGGACAAGGTTTTCATCAGCTCGTTACGCTCGTTTGGATCTCGGTCGTTGAAGGGCTTAAAGGTTTCTTGATGGAACTGCAGCATCTCATCGTGGGGGATCATGCGCAGCAGACGGCTTATATCCATGGTTTGATAGGAATGAGCGAAGCGTGTCTTTCGCATCTGATAACCGGATTGGAGCGCCTTGACTGCTTCTTTATAGGAGAGTCCAATATCCAATACATTGGTGTAGGAATTACCTATGCCGAAGGATAGGCTGAGCTGCGACTCTGTATACAGATTGCTCGCTATCCGCTCAAGCTGCTGAACAACGGTGTGTTCGTCCCAAGACGATTCAGCCAAAAAAACGAGTATGCCGAACTGGTCGTTCTTAGTGAACATGACAAAGGAGAGATCCAATCTGGCGAATTCCTGTTTAATCAGCTCATAATTAGCGTCTCGTTCCGAGATGAACCGCTCTTCCCCGGAGGAAGTAGAGTTCTGTTTAGGTATGCCCGCTAAGGGTTCATCCTTTTTGGCGATGATTAGAACGGAACTTCCTTTGGCTTGCAGCCCATATTTCTTGCCGCGATGCAGCGCTTCTTGTTCCGAACGAATGAAACCCTGAATGAGATCGGAGAAATATTCATTTTTGTAACGGCGGGAGCGCTCCTTGACGGCTTGCTTCTTGGTTAACTCCAGACCAATCACATTGACCGCTTGCTCCAGTGCCAGAGTGGAGAGCTTAGAGGTTGTGGAACTGTCGTATAGTGCGATCAAATAGCCCTCGTGCCGATCCGTGAAGATGGGATGAAGCTCGGCGTGTCGATATTTATCAGCAGTAAGTAGACAGATCGAGATTGCGGTGTGGAAGGAAGGGTACTCATCTATAAAAGTCAGTAAGGGCGCGGCGAGAGACTGGTGATCCATCTGTTGTGCATAATGGGAGCTTGCCGTAATCTGCTTCTTCGAACCAAGCAGAAGTACAGGTGAGGATAGCAACTGAGACAACGTATCTACGATGGATGGTATGCCTTTTCCCTGCATCACCATCGTGGAAAATTGCTTGTGAATAGACAAGGCGTAGTGGAGCTCATGGGTTTTGTTCTGAAGGATGGCACTGATCGAATGTTGAAATATCTCACCGAGTGTATTGTCTATTTCAGACAGCTCGATGATCGGGAAGCCCAACCTGTCGGCTGTTTCAAGCAGTTGCGGAGATAATTCAAGAGAGAAACGCTGTGTCTTGACAGCAAGCGCCGCACAACCAATTGCATGCATGTCTGTAATGAATGCAAGATGAGCATCGGGACGATCTTTTAGGATATAACCGTTCGTCAGCAGCATATCTCCCGGCTTCAGGAATTGGACAATATCTGGTGCGTCCATAATATTAATCGATTGCACCAAGCGATCAAGGCCACGATGTCCGGTAATAACCTTTGCTTTGGAGAGAATGGGGATAGTCAATAACTGTTGCAGATCCATCTTCAACCCACTCGCTTTCATAATGATATGTTATAAAATCTAACATTAAGTGAGGTGGGCGTAAAGAAGTGTTTGGATAAAGAGGCTAAAAGATAGTAAACATATTTCTCATAAATATAAAAAAATTCCAAATAAGATGGTTTTACATCAGCAATCTTTTCAAATATTTTTTATAACACTATTTGCTGGGTGAGTATGATGATAGGACAGGAATACACATTAAATCAATACAGTATGTACATAGAGTTTTTACCTAAAATCAAGGAAGCATTTTTGACTTTCATTATATTTGATACTGTAGGCCAAATATACAGGGAGAAGTGGGAGAAGAAAAGATTAAAAAAACTCACAGAGATTTATTATTCATTAGGTGTTGTTTTAAATTTGATGAGAGATTGGAGAACTGCAAACAGTAACAATCCCTTTATAAAGATAACCAAGGTGAACGTTGATTTACATTACCTAACAAATGATATTGCCAGTGAGAGAGCTTACAATAATGTTTTTACGTAGAATTGAATCTAATTCACTATCAGTAGACGATGTCATCATAGTTTTATAAAGATTAAAAATGGAGTTAAATGGATCTGAGGATTTCAAAAATAAAATTGATCTTGTTACAATTTCATCAAGCATTAGCAGCAAATACCCGACCTGGTCCTTATACAATTACAGTAACGTCAACGTTTGACAGGACTAAGTCCGATAGTGCAACGATTACAGTGACTTCAGCACCTGTATTGAACAGTGTGACAGTCAGTCCATCCAGTGAGAGTGTGGTGCAGGGCAATACGGAACAGTTAACAGCTAACGTGAATGTCAGCGGTGAAGCAGTCCAAACCGTTACGTGGACCAGTAGTAACACGAACAACAATGTTACTGTAGATGCGAATGGGTTGGTGAGTGTAGCAGCAAATACTCCACCTGGTCCTTATACGATCACCGCGATCTCAACGGCCAACGGCAGTAAGTCGGGCAACGCTACAATTAACGTAGTTACTAAAATAGAATAATACACTGTAACGATAAACAATTTGGTAGGTGGCATGATTATTGCTACCCCAACAATCTCCCCAACCGGTAACTTAATTATGAGCAAGCTTCAGCCAAGAAATTAATCATCACGAATGCCGGGGCGGTTGATACCACCCTATAGATAGCTCATTATAAGAACGCAAATTTGAGTACAAGGCTCGCTTAATTCAGAAAAAAATAGTGCTGAGTAAAAGAACATAAGTAATAAGTATAACTCGTGAACTAGTGTAAACCGATATAATAAGATAGCATTAAGAAAAAGGCGGATGGTTGAAGCTTATACCTTAATTCAAATTCGCTTTAAGGAAGAGTAACTGGAGGGGAGGCACAGACTAATCTATTCTATTGAGTAAATAAATAGCTTTATATTTGAACTGGAGGAAGTATATGTTTTATAGAAAAGTGATTCAAAAAGTAAGCACATTCATATTAGCAACCAGTTTGGTATCCGTCTTGAGTGGGGTAGCATATGGTCAGAAAACCAATTTAGATATTGAAGGACATTGGGCCGAGTATACCCTTAGCAAATGGCTCTCAGAAGGGTTGATTAAAGGATATTCCGACCAAACACTTAAACCCAACGATGTAATTACACGTGGAGAATTTATGGCATTGGTTAATCGTCAGTTTGATTTTAATGAGGTAGAAGAACTACATTTCACTGACTTGTCGTCTTCAAATTGGAGCTATCTAGAAGTGCAAAAAGCGGTAAAAGCAGGTTACATACAAGGTTATAAAGATCAAACTATACGTACTTCTAAACCGATAAGCCGTCAAGAAGCTGCAGTTATTGTAGCAGACTTACTGAAATTACCTAGTAATGAAAAAGCAGCTTTAGCATTTAAGGATTCTTCAGAGTTTACATATTGGAGTAAGGGTGCCATAGGTGCTACATTCTCAAAATATATCATTACTGGTTATACAAATGGTTCATTCAAACCGGCATCTCCAATTACGCGAGCTGAGGCAGTTGTGATGTTGGATAAAGCGATAAGCTTGATTCAAGAACAAGAACAAGAGACAGAAAGTGAAGATAAAGATAATATACCTTCACCATCTATACCTACTGCGAGTTTAAATTCAGATTCAAACACTACATCTAATGGATCCGGTTCACCTTCGATTACTACTGGAGTGAAGACCTCCACATTAATCGCCACTGAAGGAGTCAAAGCCGTTCAAGGTATATCTCAAGTTGCCACTCTGACAATAACAAGTGGTGCAGATACGGCAGGTTCATTGCGTGCCACATTTACGGATGGAGTCAATCCAGTGACCGTTTACGTAGAGCTTGATGGAACTGAATTGGATACTGAGGTAGCTGCTAAAATCGTACAAGCGTTTGATAATGCACTAACAGGATGGAATGTGGATGCTGAGCGTGCAAACATTTATTTTACATCATTAAATCCAGCTGTTAACAACGATCATGTTAAAGCCACCGTTGAAAGCATTATGACAGGTGTGGTTTCGAGTGGAAGTGTCATAACTGTCCCAGGTAGTATTTATAACAATGTAGGTACGGCTCAGGTAGCAACACTAGTGATAGAGAACGGTGCAACGGCTCCGGGTTCATATTATGTTTATTTTACAGATGGAGGAGTGCCAGTTCAAAAAAATATCTACATCTTGGGAACAGAAACAGCGGCTGAAGTAGCATCTAAAATAGCAGTCGCGTATGGAACATCCGTAGCGGGTTGGGGTGCAGAAGCTGATGGGAGTCGAGTACATTTCACATCGCAAACGCCAGGTACTAATAACGAAAATGTTCGAATATACGCTTTGGAAGCATCAGGAGTAGGGGCACCTTCAAGTACACTTGAAGTTCCAGGAAATCCTGCGACCAACACATCCCAAGTGATTACGCTGCGTCTTCCCAATTCAGAGAGTGATCATGGGCCGATAGGCATCAAATTCACGGATGGAATCTCCTCGTGGACAGCCTATGTGTCTATGATGGGAAGTCCTGAAACAGGAAGTGATCTTGCTGACAAGATAGTATCCGCATTCGGGAGCACGATTCCGAATTGGATCGTTTCGTCAAGGGGCTCAGAAGTGATTTTTACAGCCAAGTTTCCGGCAGAGAATAACATAAAGGCTATGGCGAGACTTTCGGGATTAAACACAGGGATTGGTATGCCAGATAGTTCGATTACATCTGTAGGAACAGCACCGTTACAGGGTACAGCACAAATAGCAACACTAGTGATAGAGAACGGTGCAACGGCTCCGGGTTCATATTATGTTTATTTTACAGATGGAGGAGTGCCAGTTCAAAAAAATATCTACATCTTGGGAACAGAAACAGCGGCTGAAGTAGCATCTAAAATAGCAGCCGCATTTGGAACATCTGTAGCTGGTTGGGGTGCAGAAGCTGATGGGAGTCGAATACATTTCAAATCGCAAACGCCAGGTACTAATAATGAAAATGTTCGAATATACGCTTTGGAAGCATCAGGAGTAGGGGCGCCTTCAAGTACACTTGAAGTTCCAGGAAATCTTACGACTAACACATCCCAAGTGATTACGCTGCGTCTTCCCAATTCAGAAAGTGATCATGGGCCGATAGGCGTCAAATTTACGGATGGAGTCTCCTCGTGGACAGCCTATGTGTCTATGATGGGAAGTCCTGAAACAGGAAGTGATCTTGCTAACAAGATAGCAGCAGCATTCGGGAGCATGATTCCGAATTGGATCGTTTCGTCACGGGGCTCAGATGTAATTTTTACAGCCGAGTTTCCGGCAGAGAATAACATAAAAGCTATGGCGAGACTTTCGGGATTAAACACAGGAATTGGCATGCCAGATAGTACAATAACAACCGTAGGAGCTCCATACCCTACTGGCGAAGCACAAGTGGCTACCTTAGTGATAGATTCAGGGGCTACAGCTGCCGGAACGATTACTGCTACATTTACAGACGGTAGCACAACCATTCTTAAAGATATTGAATTAATAGGTACAGAAACTGCTGCCGAAGTAGCAACGAAGATAGCTTGGGCATTTAACACGTCTTTAGTTGATTGGAACGCTACGTCAAATGATAGAAATGTTATATTTACAGCCCGAGCACCTTCGGCTAACAATCCTAAACTATCCGTGGCAATCGTGGAAGCGACAACAGGTATTGGATTGGTATCAAGCTCGATTACTACACCAGGATCGGAGACCTTTGCAGGAGTAAAGCAAGCTATAAGTTTAAAAATTGATTCTGGCCCCAGCGCGCCAGGGATTATTAGAGTTGTATTTCGAGACGGTACGAATGAAGTTTCCAAACGTTTAAGATTGTCAGGAACAGAGACATTAAATGGACTGGCTGAGAAAATTGGTTCTGCATTTGAGAATTCGATGGCCGGGTGGAATGTCACCACGATGGATCATAATGTCATTTTTACAGCAAGTACGCCAGAAGATAACAATTCTAATGTAAGTATAGTTGTCTATCAGGAGTAAATGAATAAACAAAAAAAACATGTCATACATGGTCATACCCCTGTCAAGTAGACAGATGAAAAAAGCTATGCTGCCAGCGCGCATCGATATTCAATCGGTTCGCGCTGTTTGAGTTTGGCTTGAAATCGTCGGTAGTTGTAATTGTACATGTAATCTTCCACGGCTTGTCGAATCTCTGCTTCTGAATTACACTGGTTAAGGTACCGCTTCTCTGTCTTGAGATGTGAAAAGAAGGATTCGATGCATGCGTTATCCAGGCAGGTTGCTTTGCGAGAGTGGCTGCCCTTGACGCCAAATTCTTCTAATCGTGTGTTGTACGCCTGAGACGTATACTGGAAGCCCTGATCCAAATGGAGCACGGCTTCCGAAACGTCTCTTCTTTGTGTCCATTGTTCTACCGTATCCAATACGAGCTGAACATCGTTCCGTTTAGACAACTGCCAAGCTACAATTTCGTTGTTGAACAAGTCTTGAATCACGGACAGGTAAACAAACGTGTTTCCATCCGAAATATACGTAATATCCGTCACCATTTTTTGCTGAGGTGCTGTGGCATGGAATTTACGCTTCAGGCGATTTGGATAGATGACAGATGGCGTATAGAAAGACTTCTTTCGCTTCCTGCGAATCACCGATTGGATCGATAGTTCCCGCATCATGAGATGTTCGGATTGCCGGATACTGGAACATAAACGGAAATAGGGAAAGAAAATTCAATCCTTATAGAACTCTAGTGATCTATAACAACCCCACAAGAGCGAATGCTAGAGATGACTGAATTAGGGAGGGCACTTTCGTTTTAAGATGCGAGAAGGTGCTCGTTGGCCGGGCAGTTAGCCCGACGAGACAAGCTGGATCTAGACGCAATCCTTTTGATAGCATGTCTTGATAAACGTGATTAAATTTGTCGCTGTGAACGACAAATTTAATCACGTCTTTTTTTGGCAAATGCTCTGGCAAAAGTCTGTGATATAAAAGCTCATTAACGTTTCGTTCCCCGATCCGGTAAACGACAATTACGTTGATATATAAGTCTTTACTAGTGAAAGGTACAACCAGCGCTTATCAATTCGGTATTGCTTAAAGCCGGTCACAAAATTCTGGTCTTGCTTCTTCGCCTTTAAAATTGATAAAAAACCTCCCGTCCCGCATGACATCTGGGCTTGGGAGGTTTTGATTATAGTGCTAATTCAACGTTTATCGTACAAACCATCCAGTGGGCTGAGGGGCTACGTCTGCGGTATCTCGTAAATCATGGACTTTGACATTACTGCCATAGATCATGGAATCGCTGCTCAGTCGGAATGAAGGGAAACTGTGCTCGGATTGCAGACGCAGAGAGGGTTCAAAGTAAATCTGCTGCTGTTTGTTGATTACAAAGGGAAGCGACCCCGCTTCTACGGTAACATCATCGCTATCCGGTTCGTTTAAGATCAGAAGTACCGCAATTCCGTCACAACCGCATCCATCGGTATCATAAAACAATTTGAAATAGCCTGGTCGATCTCCCAGCTTTTCAGTAAGTCTTGCTTCTGCCAGCGGACTGACTTGAATGATCATGACGTTGTTCACACTCCTCTAATCTCCAATGAATTCGCTTACAATTTAATATATGGACCATAAACGCAGATTAGAAGGTGAAATAAAGAAAAGCAAACATGTCCTGTATATATTGACGCTAATGCGTAATGCAAAGAATAATTAACGTATGAATGTTATACCCGGAATTTCTATGGGTTCAGTGTGAAATCATTCGCCCGTCAATGAAACCCATTTCATCGCCATTCCTTATCTGGTATGATAAGCAGGGAAAATAGGGAAAATTAGAGAAAAAGGAAGGTTCCGCTATGACACCGATCACCATATACGACATCGCCAAAGAAGCAAATGTATCTGTAGCGACGGTCTCCCGGGTACTGAATGATACGGCACCTGTGCGTGCAAGCACCCGAGAGAAGATTATGTCCATCATTGAAAAACACCAGTTTCAGCCCAACGCGCAGGCGCGCAGTCTGATCAAGAAAGAGACGGGCACTATTGCCATCATCCTGCCGGACATTACCAATCCCTTCTTCCCGGAAGTGTTCTGGGGCGCGGAGAATGAGGCTCGCGGATTGGGGTATACCTTCTTTCTGTGTAATACCGCAGGCGACTATAACAGGGAATCTGAATATTTGTCCATCCTACGAGAGAAGCGGGTAGACGGGATTATTTTTCTCGGCGGGCGTATTAACATGCAGGTCTGTCCGGATGACATGGCGCAGGAATTGATTGATATGGGCAAACGTATGCCAATCGTGCTGGTCAATGGCAATATTGCCAAAGGCGGGTTCCACCGGGTGTACACGGATGAAGGTGCAGGGGCAGCCCTTGCAGCGGAGCATTTGCTTGAACTGGGGCATCGTGATATCGCCTTTGTTGGCGGCCTGAAAGAGTTATCCACCACCATGGTCAAGGTCAGAGCTGTGCAGAAGAAACTTCGGGAACATGGGCTCGAAATACCCAAAGAACGGCAACTGCTCGGCAGCTTCTCCATCGACGACGGCAAACGGGAGATGTCCAAACTGCTGGATCGTGACAATCCACCTACCGCAGTTATCTGTGTCAATGACAATACAGCGATTGGCGCCATCAAATCGACGATTGAGCATGGGCTCTCAATTCCGAAGGATATATCCATTGTAGGTTTTGATGATACACCGCTCGCCAGTGCCGTTATACCGGAACTGACAACCGTATCCCAGAACACGTATCAGCTTGGCAAACAGGCTGTGGATGTGCTGCATGAGTTGATTAACCAAGGCAAACCGAAGAAGCAGATCATTCTGCAACCGGAGCTGATTGTGCGTCAAAGTACAGGACCTGCTGCAAGATAAAGGGGCCTGTAATTGGAAAAGAAAGCGTTGACATTTCCTCGAAGGGTGAAATATAATGAGTGCGTGAATGAAACCCCTTTCATAAAGTGGAACGGGTTTTATGTTTCAGCTTAATGAAACCCATTTCATGAAACGGGTTTCAGTGTAGTCATCCATTCATTATATCAAGGGGGCGTAACGTATGAGAAGAAGTTTAAAGGTCATTTCGTTATTGATGCTGGTCATGGTAATGGGTCTGACAGCCTGTAGCAGCGGAAGTAAAAACGGTTCTTCCGGTGAGTCCGGTGGCAAGGTTGATTTGAGCATGACAATCTGGGGCTCAGAAGATGAGAAGAAAATTTATCAGGAACGACTCGACATTGTGAAGCAGACGTATCCCGATATTAACGTGAAGCTGAACGTGGTTGCAGGAGATTATGACCAGAAGGTACAGACCATGATCGCCGGAGGAACGGCACCGGACATCATGATGATTGCCGAGAACTATCAGGCTTACGCCTCCAAGAATCAGATTATACCGCTGGATGACATGATTCAGGCGAACAATGTGAACATGTCCGAGCGTTATTCCGATGATATTGCCAACCTGATGAAGTATGATGGCAAACAATTTGGTTTGCCGGATCGGGCAGGCGCGATGGTCCTCTTTTATAACAAAGATCTGTTCGACAAGGCTGGGGTGGAATATCCAACCAAAGATTGGACGCAGGATGATCTGATGGCAGCAGCTCAGAAGCTGACGGTGAAGGAGAACGGAAAAACGACTCAATGGGGTTACTATCCGGGTAGCTGGTGGCCGCAATGGATGCAGCTGATCTACCAGAACGGTGGCTCACTATTCGATGAGAGTGGCAAACCAACCTTCAATACAGAGCCTGTGCGGAAAGCATTACAATTCATGAATGACCTGACCTTCACACACGGTGCGGGACCAACGCCAACCGAGATTGCCGACATGGGGAATATCGGAGCTGATCCGCTGTTCGCGCAAGGCAAGATCGCCATGGAAACGACAGGGTTCTGGAACATCGGTTCACTTGCCAAGGTGGAAGGCATTAATTGGGATATCTCTCCGGTATGGGGCGAAACCAACGCATTCTTCAACGGGTTAACGATTACCAACGCATCCAAACACAAGGAAGAAGCATTCAAAGTCATCGAAGCACTGACCACACCGGAAGCACAGATGCCAATGGTCAAAGCCGGTCAGGATGCTCCTGCAACCAAAGCGGGTCTGTCCAGTGATGAATTCCTGAATGCTGAATACGGTGGCAAAAAAATCAACATGGCTGCGTTCAGTGAATCAACGATCTATGCAGAACCATTCAACCCGCAATGGAACGAAATGATGAAGCTCATTAACGATAAGCTGGGTGTATACTTCAACAACAAAGCCTCGCTTGATGATACCGTAACCGAAATTCAGAGTGGACTGGAAAGACTCTACAAATAGAGGTTTTTTCTGAACATGCACAAATAGCAGCGACAGCAGGACAGGTGGAATCGGCGTGAATGCGGGTTCCATCTGCTCTCTGCGTCATGGGAGGGCTTAACGTGAGAAAAAAGGACGGGAAATGGTTCTACATCTTCATCTCGCCTTGGCTGATCGGGTTTCTGGGGCTGACTCTGGGTCCGATCCTGTTTTCCATCTATATGAGCTTCACGAATTGGGATCTGTTCCAGTCCCCTGAATTCATCGGTATCGACAATTACAAAACGTTACTGACCGATGATCCGATCTTCTGGAAATCTGTCGGCAATACATTCTTCTATGCGCTAATATCCATTCCGCTGGGCATGTCGATCTCGCTCTGGATTGCATATTACCTCAACAAAAAAATCAAAGGGATCACCTTCTTCCGTATTCTGTTCTATCTGCCGTCGGTTGTTCCGGTGGTTGCGAGTTCATTGCTCTTCATCCACTTGCTTGCGCCGACGGAAGGTTTGATCAACCAGGCACTTGCGATCTTCGGTATTCAGGGTCCCGCCTGGCTTCTTGATCCGAACTGGGTTAAGCCTGCATTGATTCTCATGTCCTTATGGGGTGTAGGTGGTGGCGTGGTATTGCTGCTTGCAGGGATGAAAGGCATTCCGCAGGAGCTGTACGAGGCCGCTGCCATTGATGGAGCGAAGAGTACACAATCGTTCTTCCATATTACATTCCCAATGCTAACTCCCGTCATTTTCTTCAATCTCGTGACTGGCATGATTGGAGCGCTCCAGACCTTCGCACAGGTATTCATCGTCACTGCCGGTGGACCTGATAATTCAAGTCAGATGGTCGTTCCCTACCTATTCCAGAATGCGTTCCAATTCTACAAAATGGGATATGCATCGGCGATTGCCTGGGTACTATTCATCATCATCATGGCGTTGACACTGGTTGTATTCCGTTCATCGGCGCTGTGGGTGCACTACGAGGAGGGAAAAGCCAATGAGTAATCCATCGACTGTGGAGAAGACGATATCCTATATTTTTCTGATTCTGGTCGGGGTGCTGCTTGCTTCGCCTTTCCTGTACATGATCTCCATTGCACTGGCAAGTGACGCAACAACCGTCAAATCAGCCTTTACCTTTGTTCCAATGGAGTTCCAATGGTCGAACTTTTATACCATCTTCACGAATAACAATCTTGGAACATATCTCAAAAACTCGGTTATCATTACCATCTTTACGATTGTCGGATCGGTATTATCAGCTTCGATCGTATCCTACGGCTTTGCCCGAATCAAAGCAAAAGGAAGCCGTTTCCTGTTTATTGTGTTGCTCAGTACGATGATGATTCCGGGTGAGGTTACGATGGTACCGCAGTTCATCATCTTCCGTCATCTGGACTGGATTAATACATTCTACCCGCTGATCGTGCCGAGTTTCTTCGCCGGAGCGTTCAACGTATTTCTGATTCGGCAGTTTGTCATGAGTATTCCAAAATCACTGGATGAAGCCGCCATGATCGATGGTATGGGACACCCGGGAATCTACTGGAAGATCATCATGCCACTGACTTATCCGATACTTGCGGCTATTGCGATCTTCTCGTTCTCCTATAACTGGGGCAACTTCATGGGACCGCTCATCTATATCAATGATCCGGAAAAAATGCCGCTGGCACTTGGAGTGCAGCTGTTGACTACGGTAGGTGGCGGGCAGATGCCGCCATGGAACCTCGTGATGATTGCTTCCCTGTTTCTCACCATTCCGATGGTGCTGGTATATCTGTTCGGACAACGTTATGTCTATGAAGCGAACATTAGCGGCGGAAGTAGCGGAATCAAGTAACCGAGGTGTCTGTAGTGGTTGTATGTATTGAACCTGATGTTCAAGGTCAATGGAGTAATCAACGTACATGGAGAAAGGATTGTATAGCCCATGGCGCATAAAGAACAACGCAGCAGAGGCAAACGGAGTTATATCCTCATGGGTGTCGCTCTGATTGCGCTGCTGGCAGGAGGAGGAATTGTTATCAATCATTTTGCCAATGAATCATCCAAAACACTTGAGTTCCAAGGGGAACCAGTACGTCTGAAGCTGGATCAATCCTATGATCATTTTGAAGGTTGGGGTACGTCACTTGCTTGGTGGGCCAATAATCTTGGTGGATGGAAGGATCAGGCGAAGGTGAGTGAAGTGATGGATTTGGTCTTTGATCCGGAGAAAGGATTAGGTCTGAACATCGTTCGTTACAATATTGGCGGTGAGGAAAATCCAGACATGAAAGCTCTTCGTCCCGGCGGGGATGTACCTGGCTTCCAGCCTGAACCTGGAGAGTGGGACTGGGATGCTGATGCAGGTCAGCGTGCTGTATTACAAGGTTCGATGGAGCGTGGTGTGAACATTGCCGAAGCATTCTCCAATTCACCACCTTACTGGATGACGATCAGTGGATCCGTTACCGGAGCTGTGGATGGCAGCAATAATCTGCGTGACGACCAGTATGATGCGTTTGCCGATTATTTGACTGAAGTCGTGAAGCATTATCGGGACGAGTGGGGGATCACCTTCCGCACACTGAATCCACTCAATGAACCTTCCTCCGACTGGTGGAAGAAGGGCAATATGCAGGAAGGTAGTCATTTTACCAATGAGAAACAGGCCGAGATTATCAAGAAAGTTGCTGCATCGTTGAAGAGCAAAGGACTGGATGGAACCGTCATTAGTGCCGCGGACGATAACAGCATTGATGAGACGGTGTTTAATTTCAACCTCTATGATCAGGACACGCTGGACGTAATCCAGCAGATCAATACTCACTCCTATAATGGTAGCAAAATGGAAGAGCTGCGCACGCTGGCAGAACGCCAGGGTAAAAAGTTGTGGATGTCCGAGTACGGAACCGGCGGCAGCGAGCCGCACAGTCATGAGGATATGACCTCGGTGCAAGAATTGGCGGAGCGGATCATGTTTGATCTGAAAATCATGCAGCCATCCGCCTGGGTATACTGGCAGGCCGTTGAAGATGAAGGCGCCAATAATAACTGGGGCTTCATTCATGCCAATTTCAACGGAGAAGAGCAGTATGAGATGACCAAACAGTATTATGGCATGGCCCAGTTCACAAAGTTCATTCGTCCCGGCGCGACAATTATTCCAACCGATGGTGGACGCACGCTGGCTGCCTACGACGGGGAACACCAGAGATTGGTGCTAGTGATTCGTAACGAATTGTCAGCGGGTACAACAGCGTTTGAACTGGCAGGGTATACGTATGGAAAATCAGCCACCGCGCAGGTGTATCAAACTTCACCGGAACGGAACATGGAACAGCAGAAAGACATCCCGGTGTATGCCAACGGACTGGAGGTACCTACGGCAGACAATTCCATCACAACCGTTGTACTGGAAGGCGTGACGTTGCAGGCGAACTGATAGCAGCACTCGGAAGGTTGTTCGGTCATCTGAGTGCTGGTATGAATATGAACAATATCATTTTGAACTAATCATTTACACAGAAATGGAGAGGACAGAAAAAACCTGAAAAAGCGAAGCGTTCGCCTTTATCACCGGATTTTCCCTTTGAGAAAAGGGAATCAAAAAAATCTGGGGATAACAGCGATTGGAAGGTTATTCTGTCATCGGAGTGCCAGTGTAAACATTCATTAGTTGAACTTATATTTTAAATGAATCACAGGACATATGAACCTAAATAAAGAGAAGGAGGGGATAACTTTGACAGAGAAAGCATCCCTTTTGCTGCAGGAACAGGCGAAGAACATCGCAAGGGCTGAGAACGGTGTTCTATCTGAATTAACATACGATGCACGCAGCTTTTTCCTAAACGGAAAGCGTGTATTTCTGAACAGTGCCACGATCCATTATTTCCGTATGCCAAAGGAGGAATGGCGTGAGGTTCTGCTGAAGGCGAAGCTGGCAGGCATGAACTGCATCGACACTTACTTTGCGTGGAATGTGCATGAACCGGAAGAAGGACAGTGGTCCTTTGAAGGGGACAACGATTGCGGAGCATTTCTGGATTTGTGCGCAGAACTGGGCATGTGGGTCATCGCGCGTCCGGGTCCGTTTATCTGTGCAGAATGGGATTTTGGCGGTTTTCCATACTGGCTTGGTACGAAGGACGGCGTAAAATTCCGGGAAAATAATGAGACGTATCTGAACTATGTGAATTTGTATTTTGACCGGATTGTGCCGATCATTCGGGAACGCCAGTTATCGGCCGGGGGTACGGTTATTCTCGTACAGGTGGAGAATGAGTACGGGTATTTGATGGATGACGCTGCTGCAAGTGACCATATGAATACACTGAGGGATGGATTGTTGCAACGTGGCATTGACGCTACGCTGATCACTTGCGTTGGCGGGGCGGAAGGCACAATTGAAGGGGCTAATTTCTGGTCAGGTGCTGACGGGCATTATGAGAAACTTCGAGTCAAACAGCCGGACACCCCGAAGATGGTCACTGAATTTTGGACCGGATGGTTCGAGAATTGGGGAGGGCCTTCAGCCATTCAGAAGACGGCGCCTTTGCTGGAGAGACGTATCATGGAGATTTTGCGTGCCGGGTATACCGGAATCAGTCATTATATGTTCTATGGTGGCACGAACTTTGGTGGATATGGCGGCAGAACGATGGGTAGCAGTGACATCTTCATGATTACGTCCTATGACTATGATGCACCGCTGAACGAATATGGACGGGTGACACCGAAATATGCAGTAACCAAGAATTTGTCCTATTTCGTCCATGCTTTCGGGGCCCTTCTGATGGAAACAGAGGAAATTCCAGAAGAACAGATCGTTGTACGTCATCCTGAAGGCATATCTGTACGAGGCAGACAGGCTGACAACCAGAAGATTTGGTTCCTGGAGAGTCACAAGGATGAACGCGAGACGATGCACATTACTTTGGAGGAAGGCCGTACTCTTCCCGTATCGCTGAATCCAGGACAGATTGTTCCTTTGCTGGATCGAGTACAGATTGCTGAACACGTATACCTGACTGCGGGTACGATGATTACGGGCAATGAAATGATAAATGGAGAATTGACTCTGTTCATCGTGGCGGCTGCCGGGCAGCGTTCTGTTGTTGAACTGGAAGCCGAGGTATTAAACGTCACGGGCAGTACAGTGCAAGTGCTGGTCGAACATGATTCAGCCAGGAACGTATACCGCTTCGATGTGTTCCATTTCCAAGAGCCGGGAATGATCCAATTGGAAGCAAACAGCACACCGATCCGTTTCGTCATTCTGGATCAAGAAACGATGAATCGAACATGGCGATTGGAAGCAACAGATCAGAAGGGACTACGTTATGTGATCGGGTTTGACGACGTGGACGTGTTGCCATCTGGTCAGGTCAAGGGCATGATTACTGATCCCGATCGCACAATTACGCTGCTTGGTGACTGGACCGATGGAGAACAAACGTTAACAGGTCACGAGTTTCTCGTCAGTCAGGAGTCCATCGCTGGAATACAGCAGCAGCTTCCGTGGACATTACCGAGTGCGCCGACATTGTCTGATTCTCCAGAGTTGTCACGTGTTACGTTAAGAGCGAAGCAGCGTCCGGCGAGTGGACAACCCGAAGACTTTTCCCGGTACGGACAAGATTTTGGTTATCTATTGTACGAATGTGATTTCGAGAGTTTAACCGAAGGAATTACCAGTCTCATTTTACCGGATATACAGGATACCGCCAGAATCATCGTTAATGGTGTTCAGCAAACATTAGTGCGTCAGGTAGGTGCCGCTGGAGTACAGTTGCAGGTGGCCAAAGGGAAAAATATACTTCAGATTCTGGTGCAGCATATGGGCAGATTGAACTTCTCCCCGTATTTGGGTGAGAGCAAAGGTCTGGCTGGTGCTGTGTATCTGGATGGCAAGGTTCAGGATATTCGTCGGGATTGGCGTATGGAGCGTGGACTTGTGCATCTCGATGAGGTGAACTCTATACATGGGGCGCCACTTCTGAGCAGAAGTTTTACGCTGGATGGCATGGATCGGGCGATTCTTGTGGGTGCTTTGAGTAAAGGTCTTCGTATCAATGGTATCGAAGTTCCGATGGAAGGATATCAGGATTGGTTTGCCTTCCAGACGTTAGACATCTCCTTGTATATCAAGCCCGGAGAGACGAATACACTGGAAATGCCGTATAGCCGCTCTTCGCTGAATCGACTGGAACTGATCACATATCCGAGTCAGGGAGAACTGAAGGATTGGCGTATGGCGGGGACGGATGCATTGCTTCCGCAACAATGGGAGAGCTACGAGGTAGGACCGGAATCGATCCATCCTGGAGCACAGGGGTCAATCCAGCGTGCAGGACAGCCTGGTATCGCCGCAGGTGGCAATTGTACTGCCAATCTGGTGCCCCACACCACGAATGAATCGGTTAATCGTGCTACATTGAGTGAGAAGTTTCACCCTGTATCCAATCATACTCTAGTCAGAGGATCGTATGGTCAGCCGGTCTGGTACCGCTGGCGTTTCGCGAAACCTACTATTTCCGAGCATCATAAAGTGAACCTGATGCTTCGCCTGACCGGGATGAGCAAAGGAACCATTCACCTGAACGGACATCATCTGGGCCGTTACTGGCAGATTGGTCCGCAAGAGGATTACAAAATTCCAGTAGCTTGGCTACAGGAAGAGAATGAATTACTTTTGTTCGATGAAGAAGGCAGAACACCAGAACGTGTACGATTCCTGTTGGATGCGTTATCCCGTTATCCGTGGGTTGTGGTGGAATAGTTCATGCATGGATCGTTAGCTGTCTTACTGATCCAACTATAGTTGAGAACAATAACTGGATCGAGATAGTTCGAGTTGGGCGCAGCATTTCACCTTTTTTACTACAGTCACACTACCTCATTTTCTTAGTCAAATAACTCGAGCTTGTGAATCTTTGGATTCAGTCTTGCGGAGTGAATTAGCTAAGGGAATGGGGGAACTGTGGTGATCAGGTTGGTACAACGAACTAAGGTAACACTTGTAGTTTAATTAATTGTAACCGTTTACATATATAAAGAGTGTTCATCCATGATCTTTGAAGGGAGTGATGCTTCATGTAATTGGAATTTGAACAGGTAGTCGTGAGGTGTTGCTCATCAGTGGCAGTCCCAGGTACGCTTTGTCATTGGTAATACAGTAAGGTATTCCTCTGTTCATCACTCATGAATAAGGAGATGACCCAATGTTGACGAAGAAGGAAGAGGGAATAGGAATAGGAGTAGGAAAGTCCAAAGGTTTCAAGGCCGGAATGATTCTGCTGCTTGGAACATTGCTTCTATTAACGATGTTATTCCCCAATACAGCCAGAGCAGCAACAAGTGTATATACGATATCCGCTTTTACGAACACAAGTGAGTCCAATATGTATATCTATGAATCCTATAATGCGACCCACTATGGTTTGCTAAAAGGGCCAGCCTATACACCTCCGGCCGATCTGATCCGCGATCCCAGCATCATGAAGCACACAGATGGTCTATATTACGTTGTTTACACCACGAACTGGTCGGGTAACACCATCGGCATCGCCTCCAGCCCGGATAAGGTAAACTGGACATTTGTCCGTAATATTACATTATCCACACCTACCACAATTGCACACACCTGGGCACCAGAATGGTTCAAAGACAGCAACGGCAGTCTGAACATTATCGTGTCCCTCTCACCAGGCAACTATCAGAATTTCAAACCTTATGTACTCACAGCTTCAGGTAGCAATCTAACATCTACCTCATGGTCTGCACCTACTGAACTGGCAGGCATTGCTCCCAATTATATCGACACTTTTATCGTGAAGACAGGCTCAACCTATCATGCTTTTACCAAGAACGAGACCACCAAATACATTGAATATGCGACAGCAACCTCGCTAACAGGTCCTTATACCTTTAAAGGTACAGGGGATTGGGCAGGTTGGGGTTCTTGGGTGGAAGGTCCGGCGCTTGTTCAGCTGGATAATGGTTCATGGCGAATCTACTTTGACGGCTATGCAACACAAAAATATTATTACAGCGACTCTGCTGACAACTTCCAGACTTGGGGTGCCAAACAAGAGATTGCAGGTCTTACCGGACTCGTCCGGCATATGACCGTATTGAAAGAGTCCGGACAACCGGGGGATATCCGCAAGTTGGAGTCATTCAATGTACCAGGCAGCTTCATTCGTCATTACAACTATCAGGCACGGATTGATGCCAATGTCAGTCCGGCGGAAGATGCACAATTCCGTATCGTTCCTGGGCTGTCAAATGCAACAGGCATTTCGTTTGAGTCCATGAATTATCCGGGTTATTTCCTGCGCAATAATAATGGCAACATCACACTCGTGAAAAATGACGGCAGCGCTACGTTCCGAAATGACGCCACGTTCAAACGTGTAAGTGGACTTGCTAACGCTAGTTGGACATCGTATGCCTCGTTTAGTAACCCGAACCTGTATCTGAGACATTATAATAATGTGCTGAAACTGGAAGCTGTTGTTACCGCACTCGATAAGTCAGACTCGACCTTCCGAGAGGTTGCACAATGATTGGTGTTTGTGTTCCGGAAAATACAAATATACATTTACACGATAACGGAGAGGTCAGAAATAACTTGAAGAAGCGAAGCGTGCGCCTACAAGCTTTCTGAAAGAAAGCTACATCGGAAGCATACGCTATCCCCGGATTTCCCCCTTTTAGAGAATAATTAAAAAAATCTGGGGATAACAGCGATCGGAAAGTTGTTCTGACATCGGAGTGCAAGTGTAAATTCATAAGGAGTGAAGCGGATGAAGTGGTTAAAACGAATGAGCTCGCTGCTGCTGGTAGGAAGTCTGCTAACAAGCAGTTTAGGTCTGGGCACAGAGGTATCTGCTGCAGGAGCCTATACGGCTGTTGCCGATCCATCGAAGCAATATCAGACGATGGAAGGATGGGGGACATCCCTCGCGTGGTGGGGCAAAGTGGTTGGAGAATATTCCAATCGGGATGAGTATGTGGAGAAAATGTTCAACGCGAATACCGGACTCGGGCTGAATATCCTGCGGTACAACATTGGAGGCGGGGATAATCCATCGTCCAATATCCTTGAATATCGCAAAGCCGTTCCTGGTTACCAGCCTTCTCCCGGCGTGTATGACTGGAATGCAGATGCAAACCAACGATATATGCTGCAAGCTGCCAAAGCTCAAGGCGTGAATGTCATCGAAGCTTTTGCGAATTCCGCACCTTACTGGATGACGATCAGTGGTAATGTGTCCGGTTCGGCCAATGGTGGTAACAACCTCAAGCCCGATTACTACGATGATTTTGCCGATTACTTAACTGAGGTTGTGAAGCATTTTCGGGATAACTGGGGGATCACATTTGATAGTGTAACTCCGCTGAATGAACCGATCTCGACATGGTGGAAGCAGGGCAATGACCAGGAGGGCATGCACTTTGACCGTGCGGATCAGAACACAATTCTGAGTCAGGTACAAGCTTCGTTGAATGCAAAGGGCCTGTCCACAAAGCTGAGCGCACCGGAAGAATACAGTATCGATGATACCGATGTGTCGTTCAACAGCTACAGCAATGCGGTTAAATCAGCGATCACTCAGATCAACACCCATACGTATGGCGGAAGCAATCGTACTGCTTTGCGCAACACAGCGACGTCTGCGGGCAAACATCTGTGGACCTCGGAATATGGAGACGGAGATGCAAGCGGACTTACGATGTCACGGACCATCCTCAAGGATATTCGCAATATGGGCGCAAGTGGATGGGTGTATTGGCAAGCCGTCGATAGTGCAGAAGGATGGGGATTCTTCAAGAACGTGTTGAACAATACACAAACGACCAGTTACACCGTGAACCAAAAATACTATGTCATGGGCAATTACAGCAAGTTTATTCGTCCTGGATACAAGATTATCGGCATGAATGATGCCAATACCCTTGCAGCCTATGATGCAGCCTCCGGCAAAGTTGTGCTGGTAACAACCAATTCGGAATCGACGGATACAACGGTAACCTATGATCTCAGTCGTTTTACGAACACAGGCACGTCTGCTCAAGTATATCGGACCTCTTCAACAGAGAAGTTGCAGCAACTGACCAATATTTCGGTGCAAAACAAAACCTTTACCGCTACGGCCAAGGCCAATTCGGTCACAACCTACGTCATTTCCGGTGCAACTTACAATGGCGGTACAGGATATGAATCCGGGGCCATCTACAAATTAATCAACCGCAACAGTGGACTTGCACTTGATGTTAACGGTGCTTCTTCTACGGGTGGGGCAACAATCATTCAGTGGAATGATAATGGAGCAGCCAACCAGCAGTGGAAGCTGGAGTCGGCAGGTAACGGATATTACAACATCCGCAATGTGGGCAGTGGGCTTTTGCTGGATGTGAATTCGGGTTCTACACAAGGCGGAGCCGCTCTGATTCAGTGGCAGGATAACGGGGGCAACAATCAGCAATGGCTGCCAATTGATGTGGGAGGATATGTGGTACTTGCGAATCGAAACAGTGGCCTGACAGTTGACATCAATCAGGGTTCTCTGACCGCAGGTGCCTCCACCATTCAGTGGGCCGACAATGGCGGGGCCAATCAGCAATGGAGCCTAGTCAAAGTTAATTAGTGTGAGTACGCATGAATTAAACGTTATTACGTGTCCTTTTTTCTTGGAGGTGCAGTGCTCTAAGCAACACTGCACCCTCAAGGAAAGTAGCAATTTTAGACATACATATATTCATCCATCCAGCTGGTACTTAACGAAAACGGGATAATGCAAACCTTCCAATATCCTGATCCGTGTGCCCCGTTTGCACCAAGTCGGATAGAATCTGCCCAATGGCACTTGCAAACTTGAAGCCATGACCGGAGAAACCGCCTGCGAGCCACACACGTTCATGGGCAGGGTGTCGGTCGATAATAAAATCTTCATCCGAAGTGAATTCATACTTGCATACACTACCACGCTTCAATGCTCCTGCTGCCTGAGGCATGTGAAGTTCGAGCAGCCTGCGCAGATCCCCCTCGTCCGTTTCTTCCGTACCAAAAGGAGCCATTGTACTTCCTGGTGTCCACACCTGACCCGTATCATGACGACCCATCTTCAGACCTGATCCGCCAATGCTTGGAAATCCATAATATGTACCTTCTTTTCCTGCCAGTGTAAAACCGGGGAAGTGTGCCTCGCCATACAAGGCTTCTGGTGCATCAAACCATCCAACCGTTTTACGTACAGCCTGGATCGGGAGATCCACGAAAGGTTTCAATGTCTGAAACCAGGCGCCAGCGCTCAGGATGATTTGATTTGCATGGTATGTCTCACCACCTGAAGTCTGAACTGCAACGGAATGTGGTCCGTATTCGATATGCTCCACAAGCGTGTGCGTTAACAAGGTGGCACCGTGAGTTTCGGCTGCCTTGCGGAAGGCACGAATACAGGGTTCGCTATACAGATAACCGGCATCAGGCTCATACATACCCTCGTAATGTTCAGGTATTGTAATGCCTGGCCAGCGTTTCATCACCTCGGCTGCGTGCAACGTTTCATACCGAATACCTGCATCATCTGCATGGCTCAATCGGTTGTGGAAGGAATGAGTCTCCGGATCAACCACATTTATTACACCGGAAGGAACAAACAGTTGGTCTCCGGTCGTTTCCTCCAGCTCGTGCCATAACTTCTGTGCAAGTAATGCCATGGCGATATAGTCAGGTCCACCACTGTACACATGGCGCATCAGTCTGCTATCCCCGTGATGACTTCCTTCCGTATGCGGAGGATCAAAGGCATCAATTAATAAAGTTTTGCATCCACTGCGCGATAGATAATAACCTGCACTCATACCCATGGAGCCGGCTCCAACGATAATAACGTCATATGATTGTGTAATAATAGCACGTCCTCTCCTATGTATCCTTTTCTACAGTAATGCCTTAATAGAACATATTAATAGTAAAAGCTTGATGAAGGCAAGTGTAGTAAAATGGACTTCTACAATGAATGTTGCAAAGGAGACCTCGCATGAGTGAGCAATTTAGGTTTGATCTATTTCCATTAATTCAGACAGAACGATTCATCCTCCGGTCAGCCGAGGCTGGAGACAGCCATGATCTGCTCGCGTTATATTCCGATGAAGCTGTGGTTCAATATATGCCATTCACTCCCTTTGAATCCGTGGAGGATGCACAGGGTGAGATGAATTGGTATACGAAGATTTTCAAGGAACACACGGGTTTACGCTGGATGATTGAAGACCGTGAAACTCGTAAAGTGATCGGAACCTGTGGGTTCCTGAACTATGAAGATGTACATAACCGTGCAGAGATTGGATACGATTTGCGTTCCTCTTTCTGGGGCCGCGGTGTTATGACGGAAGTGGCCCGTGCAGTGTTACATTTTGGATTCACAAGCATGCAGCTCAACAAGATTGAAGCAAAGGTTGAACCGGAGAACGAGGCGTCAATTCGCCTGTTACATAAACTTGATTTTCAACAGGAAGGTGTACTGCGGCAGCATGAGTTTGAGAAAGGCAGATATATTGACCTTGCGGTGTTCTCTAAGTTACGAAGCGAAATATAGGCAACCTAGCCCCATCAGAATTCCAATGACTCCATCTCATTCCAGAGCCGTAAGGCTTGTCCCTCTGAATGAGCCCGTGCTATATTGGAGAGATGTGAGGAGATGAGGATATGAAGCTGGTGTCCTGGAATGTGAATGGCTTAAGGGCATGTGTGACCAAAGGATTCATGGATTATTATCAGGAGAGTCAGGCGGACATTTTCTGCCTTCAGGAGACCAAATTACAAGCCGGACAGATTGAGATGGACCTGGGGGAAGATGTTTATCAATATTGGAATTATGCGATCAAAAAAGGATATTCCGGCACGGCTGTATTTAGCCGAATCAAGCCTTTATCCGTTCGTTACGGGATGGAGGAGGACAGCGAGCCGGAAGGACGGATGATTACACTGGAGTATGATGAGTTTTATCTGGTGAACGTCTATACCCCTAATGCGAAGCGGGATCTGACCCGGCTGCCTTACCGTCTGGAATGGGAGGATCGATTCCGGGGGTACATTCTGCAATTGGAGCAGACTAAGCCGGTTATCGTATGTGGAGACCTGAATGTGGCTCATCAGGAGATTGACCTGAAGAATCCGAAGCCCAATCTGGGTAATTCCGGATTTACCCTTGAAGAGCGCGGCAAGATGACCGATTTGCTTGCTTCCGGGTATGTGGACAGCTTCCGCCATCTGTATCCGGATCGTACGGATGTATACAGCTGGTGGTCTTATATGCCGAAGGTTAGAGCACGGAACGTGGGCTGGCGCATTGATTATTTTCTCGTATCCAATCAATTGGCACCTAAGGTGGCAGATGCGCATATCGACTGCCACGTGATGGGCAGTGATCATTGCCCGGTGGGTCTTACTTTGCAACTATAGGTAAGGATCGTTGTGAGATAGATTGAGGTAAGAGTTTTAGAATACAAGTATAGATGAACTGCAAGTTTCCTGAATGGGAGATTTGCAGTTTTTTTTGCGTCACAGGTAGGGGAGGGACACTGGACTTTGGTTGGGGAAAGAACTGGACTCGGGATTGTTTCAATCCCGCTATTTCTTGGGTACGATTGAAGCATACATATATAGATGAACCTTTGGGGTAAGGGGTAGAGAAGATGAAGAAGGGGTTACGGAGAGGGTTAAAAGTGCTGGGAGGCATCATGCTTGCCACAGGACTTTTGCTGCTGGCAGGTACAGCGTATGAAGCGTATCAATCCACGCAGGATATGAAGTCCTATCCCCCGCCAGGCAAGTATTATGAAGTGAGTGGTCGCAACATGCACCTCTACACCGCCGGCAAAGGAGAGGTAACCGTGGTGTTTGCCTCAGGCTGGGGTACACCCAATCCGTATGTGGATTTCAGTCCGCTATATGACAAATTGAAATCACAGGTGAAAATTGCGGTATATGATCGGTTCGGGTATGGATACAGCGACTATACGGATGACCCTCGTGATGTTGATACCATCTCGGAAGAGATCCACCAATTGCTGCGCACATCCGGTCAACGTCCACCTTACATCATGGTTGGTCACTCCCTGGGTGCGCTGGAGACACTGCGGTTTGCGCAAAGGTATCCTGATGAGGTGGCTGGCATGGTCGTGATCGATGGCGGAAGCCCGGAGTATTACAGTCGTACAGACTTGAATACACCGGAATGGATGATGGATGGGTCCCGTTTTCTGGTGAAAACAGGCATCGCACGAACATTGCTGCAATCGGATCGTATGATGGCATCTCTGGTCATTGACCCAAATCTGGTAACGGAACCGATGAAAAAAGCCGTTACGATATCCACGCTGAGACATGCGTACAATGACAATGTCATGGAAGAGGTTCGGAATTCCAGAACAAATGCAGCGTGTGTGCTTGAGAACAAAACGAAGTTTGGCTTCCCCCTGACGATCCTCACAGCCGGTTCGGAGGAGTCGGATGAGGACAGTCATGCTTGGCAGGCCGACCAAGCGAATTTTGCTTCATGGTCAAGACACGGAACACAGCTGACAGTTCCACAAGCGACACACAGTATCCACAACAGTCAACCGGATATTGTCGCCGCCGAGATCATGAAATTAGTGAAACCGTCCAGTGACCTATGAGTAACATGATTCCACAAATACATGATGAACAGGAGGAGGAGGGATGGATGAAAAAGTTTAAAGTAATCACCCGCTTCCTGTCCATTCTTGTAGTCAGTTGTCTATTGTCTCTAAGTGTATTATCTGTATCTGTGATATGGGTTAAGAATAACGTTCATGCGGTGCCTGTGATCCAGCCGTTTGAACGAGATTAGCACATAAAATGAAGAAGAAGGAGTGGTAACAGATGGTGAGTAGAAGGAAATATGTATTGGCCTGTGCCGCACTGGCGATGATGGTGGCCCTGAGTGCTTGCAGCAGCGCGGCAGATGAACCGAGTGATACGGAGAAGGTGGACACTGAAGCTTCCTCCGGAACTGGTGAACAAGCGACTAATGAAGGTGCAAGCGAAGCAACAACAAGTACAGTGACCGAGACGGAGGGTACGACTGCACCAACCGACTCGGATTCAGATCGTGTTGAGGAAGCGACTGCTGGAACCAATGAGTTGCCGGAGAACTTGCCAAGTGATTTCCCATTGCCGGAAGATGCTACGATTCGTTTAGCCAATTCTGGTGAGAATGAAGGCAAGCAATCGGCCATGGTGATTTTCTCCACTGAACAAGATATGAAAACCGTATCCCAGCTGTATAAAGATTACTTCAACGCCAAAAAGTTGACGGATGCAGGTCAGACGATCGATGACAAAAATATTATCATTCAGGGAACCGATCCGGAATCGCAGGATGTCTGGTCCTTGATTGGAGGAACATTGGCGGGACAGGAAGGCGTCATTGAACTGACGTTGACCTGGACAGAATCATAAGCAGAAGATAAGGGCTACTTTTCTTTCCTGCTTTTTTTTCTTCCTAAAATAACGATTGAACGCCATAATACCTTGCATACGGAGCCGCATTATTGCTGCACCGCTGCAAGGTATTTTTATTTCGAACTGGAAACCTGACAGGTTACATGTTATGTTATATCATTATAAACAGAGTAATAGACAACTATAGAAGAAGACAGGAGAGGATTGAACATGATTAGAGTGGGTATTGTTGGTTACGGTAACTTGGGTAAAGGTGTAGAGAAAGCCATTTCCCAGAACGAGGATCTGGAACTGATTGCTGTGTTTACACGTCGTAATCCGGAGCAGATGGTCGCTGAAAGCACAGAAGTACGTTTTGAGCATATCTCTGCAGCGGAGCAATACATAGGCAAGGTTGATGTTATGATCCTCTGTGGTGGTTCTGCAACCGACCTTCCAGAGCAGACACCAGCCATCGCCAAGTTGTTCAATACGGTAGATAGCTTCGATACACATGCGAAGATTCCTGAATTCTACAAGGAAGTTAATGCTGCGGCAGAGCAAGGCGGTCACGTAAGTGTCATTTCCACAGGTTGGGACCCAGGCTTGTTCTCCATGAACCGTCTGCTTGCACAGTCCATCTTGCCAGAAGGAAAAGAGTACACGTTCTGGGGCAAAGGTGTGAGCCAAGGCCACTCGGATGCTATTCGTCGTGTTCCAGGTGTTAAGGCGGGTGTACAGTATACTGTACCTGTTGAAGAGGTAATCAACCGCATTCGTGCAGGGGAGACACCAGAGCTGTCTACACGCGAAAAACATCTGCGTCAATGTTATGTGGTAGCAGAAGATGGTGCTAATCAGGATGAGATCCGTGAGACGATTGTGTCGATGCCAAACTATTTTGCAGATTACGATACAACGGTAACGTTCATTAGCGAAGAAGAATTGAAATCCGAGCATGAAGGTATGCCGCATGGTGGATTTGTAATTCGCAGTGGGGTTACAGGTGCTGGTCAAAAGCAAATTATTGAATTTGGTCTGAAACTCGACAGCAATCCTGAATTTACAGCAAGCGTACTTGTAGCGTATGCAAGAGCCGCACAACGTTTGAGCGTGGAAGGACATAAGGGAGCGAAAACGGTATTTGATATTCCGCTCGGTCATTTGTCTCCAAAATCGGCTGAAGATCTTCGCCGCGACTTGTTATAATTCTGATTCGTTCCAGTGATTTTATAGAAACAGCTCGTCCTTGGATGTATAGGACGAGCTGTTTTTTGCTGTTGCTGTATAGGATTCATACATTCATATGAATTGGCAGGTACTATATTGCCTGTAGCTCTGCTCATGTTCTTGCGGAAATGGCACCCTACACCCAGTGTGAGGGAATGTTAAGATGATCCGGCAACTTGGTATTCACATTACCTTTGGCTGCATTAATCTGGGATTGCGTCAGGAAGATGCCACCTCTCAGGTCTGCATCGCCCAGATCCGTATCCCGCAAGTCCGCGCCAATCCAATCCGCATTTCTTGTGTCTGCATTTCGGAGATCGGCTGCGATCATTAAAGCCCCTCGGAAGCTTGCGCCCCGCAGGTCAGTCCCTTTTAAATTGGCACCAAAAAAGTCACTTCCGGTACGTTTTTTACTCTTCTTCGACTGCCCTTGTCCTTGAGCGGTGGGTGGCACATTCGCGCGTACCATCTCACTTGCCTGGACCAAGAGTTGATTCACACTGGACCGATAATTGGCGATGTCCAGACGGAGGAGTGCCGCAGGCTCCAGATTGCTCAAGCGCTCAACCTCCTCATATAACTCACCAAATGCCGAGTGAAGGGATGACGTCTCCGGTCTCATCATCATTTCCTTCATATAACTGAGCAACTCGTGAAGTTGTCGCAAGGCAGGCAGACAATCGAACATCTCGTTTGCAGACTCTGGATGATCACGCCAATCTTTGCCCGCGTAGGTCACTTGGGACAGCTTCTGTCCAGCTCCGAAACAGTCGTATACCGTGCAACCTTTAAACCCTTTCTGCCGAAGCTGGGTATGGATACCGCAGCGATTGTCCGTGCGCAGATTGGGACAGGGTGTGCCGCTGGCTTTATCAAAAGCAAAGTCAGATGACTTGCCATAGGGCAAGGCAACACAGCACAGGCCAAAACATTGCTCACAGTCTGCGCTAAGATGAGGACTCGCAGTGCTGGCAAATGGTTGGTTAGACAATGTAAACACTTCCTTATAATAGTACAAATAGATGGAATTACGTCAGTACCACTTTACCATTGCATTGCGTTTAGAGCAATTGAAGACAAGGAAAAAAGGGCAGTTACCCAAATGGATGGGAACGCCCTTTGATCGTGGAGAATCACGTATTTAAATTAAACTACACCTTGAGCAATCATGGAATCCGCTACCTTGAGGAAACCGGCGATATTCGCTCCGGCTACGAGGTTGCCTTCACAGCCATACTCTTCAGCAGCTTCTACACAGCTGGTGTAGATGTTCTTCATGATGTCATGCAGCTTGGCGTCTACTTCTTCAAATGACCAGGACAACCGCATGCTGTTCTGTGACATTTCAAGAGCAGACACGGCTACACCTCCGGCATTAGCCGCTTTGGCTGGACCGAACAGCACGCCTGCACCGTGGAAGACGTCAATGGCAGCCAGGGTGGAAGGCATATTCGCCCCTTCGCCAATGGCCTTCACGCCACCTTTGATTAGAAGGGCCGCAGCTTCTTCATCGATCTCATTTTGCGTTGCACATGGAAGAGCAATATCACAAGGGATAGACCAGATGCCTTCACAACCTTCGGTATATGTAGCATGCGGGTGTTCTTTGATGTATTCGCTGATGCGAAGACGATCAACCTCTTTCAGACGTTTCACGGTATCCAGGTTGATGCCTTGTGGATCGTGTATATAGCCACCTGAGTCACTACACGCCACGACTGTAGCTCCAAGCTCCTGTGCCTTCTGAATGGCATAGATGGATACATTACCAGAGCCAGAGACAACGACTGTGCTGTCTTGGAAGCTGAGCCCTTTGGATTGCAGCATCTCCTTCACGAAATACACACAGCCGAAGCCAGTCGCTTCCTTACGTGCCAAGCTTCCTCCGTACAGCAGTCCTTTACCTGTCAAAACGCCTGCCTCATGCCCGCCATGGATACGTTTGTATTGGCCGAACATGTAACCAATTTCCCGTGCACCTACACCAATGTCACCTGCTGGTACATCGGTATCGGAACCAATATATTTGTAAAGTTCAGTCATGAAGCTTTGCGTGAAACGCATGACTTCCAGATCCGATTTTCCTTTGGGATCGAAGTCGGAACCGCCTTTACCACCGCCAATGGGCAGACCGGTCAAAGCATTTTTGAAGATCTGTTCGAAGCCAAGGAACTTGATGATGCCCGAGTATACAGAAGGATGGAAGCGAAGTCCGCCTTTGTAAGGGCCAATCGCGCTGTTGAATTGCACCCGGAATCCACGGTTAACCTGAACTTTGCCCTGATCATCTACCCATGGGACACGGAATGTGATTACACGTTCAGGTTCAACAAGCTGTTCCAACAGACTATGGTTCTTATACTTGGGGTGTGCTTCAATAACAGGAATAAGGGAATCCAGAATTTCTTTGACAGCCTGATGGAACTCATCTTCGTGCGGATTTCTGGCGACAACCGACTCATAAACGGAATGAACATATTCTGCGGCAGTAACTTGAACGGACTCTGTAGTTTCTTTTGTTATCGTGGACACTTTTTCGATGCACTCCTTTATTGTGTTAAAGTCTGTAGAGGCTTATTTGCATAAATTGAATAAAAGTTTGTAGTTAAATATACAGGAAAGCAAATAAAAATACGAGAAGAAAATTCATAAAATGTTTTTTATGCAGTAATTAAAATGTTCTATGGATCTACCATATGATGTGAAGAATTAAGTTATTAAATGGAAGATATGACCACAAATGATAATAAAAAAGCAAGTTAGACGAATATACTGGATTAAAATATTAGTTTTGGTAAGATGGTAAGAAGGTCTCGTATCCCGGGGTCTTTTTTAAAATAAAAAGGAGGAAAACAAGATGATGAAGAGAAACATGCCAATCAACATGGAGAACAAGGCTTGTATAGGGGGTGAAATTTATTATGAACCATAGGACCTCCCGCCATAATTGCAGAGAGAAGCTGGTGAGCCAGCTATTTACATTCGGTGAAGAGAAAAGAACATTTCTCGACGCCTATTTCGACACGCGTGATCCAGAGCGGATACAATTGGAAAAACAATTGTCCGCATATACAGAGTATGTGGAAAAACTGCTCCTGGGTCCTGATGAAGATCTGGACTCAGCTGTATTGATCGGCAGTCATATTGATTTTGAATATCTCGATTTTCATACGTCAGATTCTTTCATGATTGTCATGCCAGAGGATACTAATCCTGATGAGGGTCGTATTTCCTTCCTCTCTCCAGTAGGGAGTCAATTACTGCTTGGCAGTAAAGGGGAAGTTAAGTCCGTTCATACACCATCAGGTTCCATGAGAATCCGCATTACGGGGATCGAGCTGAAAAGCGAAACCTTGAACGAGCCGGCGCTAGGGGGGGCAGATCATGCACTTTAAAGAGACGGACTTACCAGGGATTGGACGTAAATACTGGCTGCATACCCGTAGTGGTGAGCATTTGGTCATAGTGATTCATAACGACGAGCGACGTGACCTGTTCCATATGGAGTCAGGAGATACACCTGAAGAGGTGGGTGATATGGTATCTCTTGTCACCCTGGACGATGATGAAGCCCGGGCGGTAGCCGCTATTGTTGGTGGTATGACCTATAAACCGAAGTTTCAGGATGAGCGTGAAGTGATGCTTGAAGGGCTGTTAATCGAATGGCTACGGATTGAGCCTCACGCCGCAAGCGTAGGCATGACGATTGGTGAACTGGATATCCGTCAGGCCACGGGCGCCGTAATTCTCGCTGTTGTGACCAAGGATAAGGAGAAGCATTTTAATCCAGGCCCGGATTATGCTTTTACCGCTGGAGCTACAATTGTAGTTGCCGGTGAACGGAATCAGATCAAACATCTCAAACAATTGTTAACTGATGGACGGACTTAGCCTATGGATATGCTCATATTCGAAGTGGGAATTGCCGTTGCGCTGATTACACTTACTGGGCTGATATCTTCACGATTACGATTTTCGGTCATTCCTTTCTATATCCTGATTGGTATGGCTGTTGGACCACATGCACCACAAATTGGCATAGTGGATTTACGTTTTATCGAAAGTTCGACCTTTATTGAATTTATGGGCAGGCTTGGCATTCTGTTTTTGTTATTTTATCTGGGTTTGGAGTTCTCGGTCTCCCGGTTATTAAAGTCTGGCAAAGCCATTCTGACCGGGGGCATGTTCTATGTGGGCCTGAATTTTGTCTCTGGATTGCTGTTGGGGTGGTTCATGGATCTGCCCCTTCAGGAGACACTTGTTGTCTGCGGGATCATGACCAGCTCTTCTACAGCCATTGTAGCTAAAGTGCTCGTTGATCTGAAACGCACGGCAAACCCTGAAACAGAGATTATTATGGGCATGATCATGTTCGATGACTTGTTCATCGCGATTCATATCTCTATCCTGACCGGGCTTGTGCTCAGCGGGGCAACTTCATTCCTAAGTGTTCTGTTAGTATCGCTGTCTGCCCTGCTGTTTATTGTGCTGTTCCTGATTATTGGCAGGAAAAGCATCAAATATATTGATAAGGCACTGAATATCAAGTCATCAGAGTTGTTTCTGCTTACCGTCATGACACTGCTCTTCCTGGTGGCTGGTTTCTCGGAGACACTGCATGTAGCAGAAGCCATTGGAGCATTGATGATGGGGCTTGTGTTGGGCGAATCAAGACATGTGAGTCGGATTGAACATCAGATCATGCCTTTCAAAGATTTTTTTGGTGCAATTTTCTTCTTCAGTTTTGGCCTGACCATCGAGCCGGCTTCACTTGGCGGAGCTGTTGGGATGACGATTATTGCCGTTATTCTGACGATTGCCAGTAACTATGGTGCAGGTATGATCGCTGGCAGACTGGCTGGAATGAGCCCTAAGGCCTCATTGAATGTGGGCTTTACCCTGGTCTCGCGGGGTGAATTCTCCATTATCATGGCGAACATCGGCAAGGCCGGAGGGCTGATGGCATCCATCCAATCGTTTGCCGTGTTGTATGTGTTAATTCTGGCTGTGCTGGGGCCTATCCTGACCAAAGAATCTCCGCGGATTTACGCATCGTATGAGCGACTAAGGAAGCGGATGAAACGAAGGGAAACGGGTTGAGTCAAACGCTGTCTGTCCTAGGACAGATAGGGTATTCTGACCGTAGTGTTTAATAGGCGCCACACCATTTGGAGAGCGAAATTACTCCGGGGTGTGGCGTTTTTTTATTACGGGGAACCCATCGAATACAGCCTTGTTATTATACCTATTCCACCAAATTATGGTATGTATCCATATCTTGTGCGTGGTCGTGAATGTTCAAGTCCAGAGGCAGGACTATAGATGTGATTTGGTAGAGAGGGATTGAAAATAAGAAGTTATTATGTAAAATAATGTTATATTCAAATCTAGCAGTTGAACCAACCATTTACACGAGAACGGACGAGGAGGAATAGCTTATGAACAAGAAAAGTAGATTTCAACGGTTAAAATGGGCCGGTACAGGGATGTTGCTCAGTCTCGTATTATTTGCTCTACCTGCATCTGCCGCATGGAACGATACATATCAGGGTTACGCGACGTATACAGGCTCAGGTTACTCGGGAGGTGCGGTGTTGCTTGATCCCATCCCGGCGGACATGAAGATTACTGCACTTAATCCGTTCCAACTCAATTATAACGGTGTCAAAGCCGCTTTAGCGGGAGCCTATCTCGAGGTGCAGGGTCCTAAAGGCAAAACAACCGTCTATGTAACAGACCTTTATCCAGAAGGCGCCAGCGGAGCGCTGGATCTCTCACCGAATGCCTTTAACCTGATCGGTGACCCAAAGGCAGGCAAAATCGATATCAGTTGGAAAGTGGTCAAAGCTCCAATTCAAGGCAACGTCTCCTATCGGATCAAGGAAGGCAGCAGTCAGTGGTGGGCAGCCATTCAGGTTCGTAATCACAAATATCCGGTGCTGAAGTTCGAAGTGAAACAGAAGGATGGTACGTGGCTCAATCTTGAAAAGCAAGACTATAATCATTTCCTCGGAACTGGACTGGGCAAAGAAAAATTAAACGTTCGTATTACCGATATTCGCGGTCAGGTATTAAATGACACGATCCCAGCTCTGCCTAATGATGGGTCAGGCGGTGCATATATCGTACCGGGCAATGTACAGTTTCCCGATTGACAGATATACGGAGTTGTTATAAAAAGAAGTATGGTCATAGACGTATTTTTAACGAAAAGTCGTACACTGTACGGCTTTTTTTGTATACGAAAAGAGGAGAATATAACGTATGAAAAAAAGTTTGCCTTCATATCAGACAACACATCCCTATTGGAAACAGTATCAGGGCTTTTTCCCGGAAGAAGTGAGGTTAGGGGAGCATACAGCTCCTGAGGAAGAATGGTGGGAGTCAAATGGGGTTCATCTGCATATCGATCGCTTGCCTGCGCCGGAGTCTTCAATCAAAATTCTGTTCATTCATGGTGCGGGAGGCAATGGCAGGTTGCTCGCTCCGTATGCCCGCATGTTGCAGCGACATGGATACGAGGTGGTATCGCCAGATCTTCCGCCATATGGGTTAAGTTACGCAATGTCTGGTACACGTATTAACTACGAACTTTGGATAGAGCTGCTTGTGTCACTCATCGAACGGGAATACAAAAATGACGGAAAGCCAATCGTTGTATTGGGAAGTAGCATCGGAGGTATGCTTGCCTATCACACCAGTGCCCGCAGCAAGCGTGTTAAGGGTTTAATCGCAACTACATTTGTAGACACGAGTAATCAGGAAATGCGAGACCAGCTTGCACCGAATCGTCTGGTAAGCCGGGCGGGAAAACGGATGATGGATCTGTTTCCTGGTCTACTGGATCATGTACGTATTTCGGTCAAACAGGTATCCCGAATGCAACTGATTACTAATAACAAGGACTTAACCAGGCTTATTATGGATGATCCACAAGCGGCAGCTACACGTATTCCGTTGGAATTATTAAGAACATTCCTTAATAAAAAACCGGAGGTAAGCCCGGAACAGTTCAGCCAGTGTCCGGTCCTGTTGGTTCACCCTGAACTGGACCCCATGACACCGATCAGGTTCAGCCAATCTTTTTTTGATCGTCTGGTGGTGGAGAAGGAATGTGTGATCTTGGAAAGGGCAGGTCATTTTCCTATAGAGCAGCCAGGGCTGAACCAGTTGGAGGTAGCGGTACTACGATTTTTACAACAAATTCAATGATGAACACTGGCTACTACACTGCTTCGCATAAGATAGTTTACATATCCTAAGTACGTAAAACACCTCCCACTAAGGGAGGTGTATTTGAATGTTTCTGATATGAACTGCGCTACCGCCAACCTGAATCTGTGTGATTTCATTAGAGCTGTCCAAAGTTAATCTGGCTCGGATCTCAGAGGGGCGTTTCATGGTATACCCTTGTCTGATCGTGTACGTGTGAAGGTGAGGATCTGTAAGCTGGTTGTACTGGGATAAATAACAGAGCATGGCACCATTGGATGTGCCCGTTGCGCTCTCTTCCGGTATATCATAAAGCGGTGCAAAATTACGGCATTCTGCCAGAACGTCCTCAGTATCTGATTCGAGTGTAAACACATGATAACCTACGGCATGATGAGTCTTGCTTATTTCAGTGATACGCTGGAAGTCAGGGTCGATTTTGGTCAGAACATCAACATCTCTAACAGCTATCAGGATATCGGGTAGCCCGGTAGACACAATCTGCACAGGTAGCTCGGAATGCAAATCCTCCATAGAAATACGTAACGAATCGGCAATCTGCTGTCGATCCACGATCTCCCCAAACTCCGGCAAAGTCTGAGACAGATAGACTTCTCCATTGACTTCGATATCGACTTTAAGAATTCCGGCCAGTGTCTCCAGTGTATATGTACCAACATTAACGAGATGTTGTGTCTTCATTAGATAAAATAAAGCAATTGTGGCATGTCCACATAGATCGACTTCATCACTTGGGGTGAAATAACGCACTTTGAAATCAGCCTGATCCGATGGCATAACAAATGCAGTCTCTGAAAAACCGACTTGTCTGGCAATCTCCTGCATCTGGGTTTCAGACAAATGCGCTGCTTGTAAAACAACACCTGCGGGGTTTCCGCCTTGAGCCTTGTCCGAAAATGCATGTAATGTATTTACTTCTACTTCCATCGTGTTACCTCGCTTGTTCAGTTATTGGGTTAAGATTTAACGTAATCGATAATCGGCATTATATCACGATTGTTGAACGGGCTTGTGAATCCCAGATTGCTGTGAATTTTGAATGATTAGGTCAAGTGATCGCTGGGAAAGGGTAATGAAGGGAGAGAGAGTATAACGATAATCAATGGAAAGGCTGGGATCTCTAATGAAAGCAATTGTGATTGAGGAATTTGGTGGAGCGGAACAATTGAAGGAACAAGAAGTAGCCAAGCCAACATGTGGAGTGAATCAGGTATTAATTCGAACACATGCCACGTCGGTGAATCCGGTAGACTTCAAAATCAGACAAGGTTATATGAAAGAAGTAGCGGAGAATTTTCCGTTGATTCTGGGCGGCGATGTTGCCGGTATTGTGGCTGAAGCAGGCTCAAATGTCACGAGGTTCAGAGAAGGTGATCGGGTATTTGCGCGTCCGCGTCAATTCGGAACCTATGCAGAATATGTTGCTGTTGATGCGGATATTATTGCCCGTATACCGGAGCAACTGAGTTTCGAGGAAGCAGCAGCGATCCCGCTGGCGGCGATGACGGCATGGCAGGCACTTGTGGATCACGGACGTTTAGGCAAAAGGCAGAAGGTACTCATTCATGCTGGTGCAGGTGGTGTGGGAACGTATGCCATTCAGATCGCCAAGTCCCTCGGCGCTGAAGTGGCTTCCACGGCGAGTGAATCAAACGAAGCGTTGCTTCGTTCGTTGGGTGTAGATCATTTTATCAATTATAAAAAAGAAGATTTCTCGGAGATTCTCTCCGGTTATGATGTTGTGCTGGACACCATGGGCGGTGATATTCAGCGCAATAGCTTCAAGGTGTTAAAGTCTGGCGGGCATCTGGTATCCTTGGTGGAACAACCGGATGAGAAGCTTGCCAAAGAAGCCGGAGTAACGGCCAACGTCTTCATGATGGAGCCCAAAGGGGATCAACTGGATCAGCTGGCTGAACTGGCTGCAGAAGGCAAGCTCAAATCGATTATTGATGGAACGTACCCGCTAACTCAACAGGGAGTAAGGGAAGCACATGAGAAGAGTGAAACCCATCATACCCGCGGGAAACTGGTTATTCAGGTGCAATAGAATTCATTAACTCGTAGAAGTATTTGGACTCATGAGTCTGATATAGATTGTACCAGGCCTGTAAGGTTTCTGGTGTATAGACATTCAACAGCTTCAACACATGCATCGTAAATTCTAACGGAGCTATTCCAGATGCAGTAACTACATTTCCATCGGTTACTGCAGGCTCCGTTACATAATAGGTTTCTCCAGTATAATCTGGGCATATCATCTTCAGGTATTCTAAATCATTGCTTGTATGCTGTCTGGAATCCAGTATTCCTATTTTTGCAAGTGCAACTGTCGCACCGCAAATCGCCGCAATAACCGTACCCTCTTCTATAGAGGCAGCAACCTTGTTCAATAGGGGATCATGGATGGTGTCCATCCAGGTGTTTCCTCCTGGAAGAATGATGACGTCGTCACTTTTCAATGTACATTCATCAATAGAAATATGAGGTAGGATGTTCAATCCGCCCATGGTAGTTACCGGATGTTTATCCACGCCTACGGTTACGACCTGTAAAGGCTTGATCTCTTTCCTGAAATACCTTCCCGAGTTCAATTCAGCAGTTAGATATCCTACCTCCCAATCTGCCATCGTATCAAATACATATAGATATACGTTCTTCGTTTGCATCATACATGCTCCTTTTGTTTTCATGATTGAATGGATTACTCTTGTATTATAAATTAACTTCACTGACATCTACGGTCAGTGAAGTTTTTAAATTTGAAAATTAACAGCCCTAAGAACCAATATAGGGACTGCTCCCCAATTGGAGTGGAATAAGATATAATAGGAGAAATTTATTCCATTTTGTGCATGAGGTGATTAGGATGTCCAACGAACTCATTCAAGCCATTCAATTGTTAAAAGAAAAGAAATGGGTGGATCTGACCCATACGTTTGGTCCAGGCTCTCCACATTTTTCAGCTTTTGAGGCAGCACAATTCGATACCCTGTTTGATCACGATCAAGGTTTCTTTGCCCAGAGCTTCAAGTTCCCAGGTCAATACGGGACACATCTTGATGCGCCGATCCACTTCGTTCGGGATACCCGGTATCTGGATGAACTAGGTTTGAAGGAGCTTGTGCTCCCGCTTGTGGTCATTGACCAGTCTGCCGAAGTAGAGAACAATCCGGATTTCACACTGGATGTGGAGCATATTCTTGAATTTGAAAGAGAGCATGGCCTGATTGAAGCTGGAAGCTTTGTAGCCTTACGTACCGATTGGAGCAAACGCTGGCCTAACCATGAAACATTTGATAACAAGGATGATAAGGGCAACAGTCATGCACCTGGATGGTCGGTTAGTGCGCTCATGTTTTTATTTGAGGAAAGAAAGGTACAGGCGATCGGTCATGAAACCTTTGATACGGATTCCGCCGTGGATTATCAGAAGAATGGAGCACTTCTGGCAGAATATTATGTACTTGCCCAGGATACATACCAGGTGGAGCTGTTAACAAACCTGGATCAGGTGCCGGCTAAAGGCGCGGTAATCTTCAACATTGTACCCAAAGCGGAGAGAGCTTCTGGTTTTCCAGTTCGATCCTTTGCCATTCTGCCGTAATACGGGGTAGATCAAAAGCTATAAGATAAATCAGACACAGAACTCAGAATGATACTCAAGTAGAAAGCCGGCTAAATAGTCGGCTGTTTTTCAGCTAAGGGTCAGAATAGTTGAAAAAGGTATTTTTATTTAAACCTCGAATATTTAATGTAATCGGATAGCTAAAAATTTGATGATAGACAGGAGTTAGATACGATGATATAAGGTTTCGGAGGAGCATTTTGGAGAACTAAGAATCTTGAAGTTATAGAAAAAGGTACAGTCTTTATCGAGAATGACAGTTATTTTCCAACAGAACAACAAGTGATGTTAAATTTCCAAGTACATAATCTAAACGAGACTATGAAGCATCTTGAACAGATTAGTGTACTTCTTGCAAAGAAAAAAGAGATTAGTGAATTTGGAAAGTTTATTTTGAATGAAGTTCCTGAAGGTCGACTGGTCGAGCTTTGGGAGAAATAACGGCATTAATTTTAAGATTAGAACAGGTATTCCATAATTTATATTATATAAAAGGGGTAAGTGTATGCAGATTAGAGCTTTTCAAGAGTCCGATAAAGATTTCATTGTAAGTCTGGCTTTACGATTTATGGACTTTGAGCTGATGAGCTGGCGTGATCCAGACAAAATGGAAGAATCACAGCTCAGCCTAGCCCAAGAATCAGTAGACAATCTTTCTCCTGGTACGGAGATTTTTGTGGCGGAAGATGAAACAGGAGAGCTACTGGGTTTCCTTGAAGTACAGCCGCATAAAGATAAATTGAACGATATAGAACAAGGTTATATTGTGGCGATTGCGGTTTCTCCACAAGGAGAAGGAAAAGGGGTCGGCAAGGGACTCATGACCAAAGCAGAAGAGTGGTCAAGGCAAAAAGGCTATCGACAGCTTATACTGAATGTCTTTAACAATAACCTTCGTGCCGTAAATTTCTATAAGCATTTAAATTATGAAATTGAAGTTGTGAAGATGGTAAAAGAGCTATAGAGACCCTTACTTATAAGCTAACTGGAAACGTTAGTTCATAGAGCACGGGGCAGACTGCAGGTTGGCAGGCTGCTCTTTTTTCATTTAGCTAACTGGTAACAGGTAAGTAAGCTTATCAGGAACCAAGTCCAGCTGGGATTTGACCTATTGAAAGCATAATGTGAATTTTGGCAAACTTATGGGTTAAGTCACAACTAATGAATTCTAAATAATTCAAATATGTAAATAGCAAGGGAGGCGTATTCCGCCTCCTTTTTATGTTGTTACTTTTGATCCGAGTGAGGATCTTGATTAAATCTTTGAGAGATTTTTTTCTCTGTTTTCTTACGCCGTATCCAGCGCTTGAGTATGCCTTCTTCTTTGCGTTCTTGCAGTGTTTCCTTCAAACCTTGAATCATAAATTCCGATCTTCGTCTGTCATCCCGACTAATCTCGCGTAATTCCTTAATAAATTTGTCGTCCATATCTGCCTCTCGCTTATTCAGGATAATTTCATTATACCGAACGTACGTTCTTTTATCAAGTTTTTCCATTACGAATGATTTTCGAGATCAATATAGTGAAAAGAAGCACAGGAACAATACGTTTCATGTGTGAGAATGGTACTAGAGGGTTTGAGCATAATCCTCTTGCCAGTTTTTTGTTCCCGGGGATCATCCTATTGCTGGTACTTGGCGTGATGCCTACAATAATTGCTATTTCGCTCATCCGCTACGTTCATTGGGGGCTGGGTGAGAGACTGAATCTCTATCCTGACCGCTATTGGGCTTGGACTTTTTCGTTGTATACGGGGTTTGCTCTCATCATCTGGATTATGGCGCAGGTGTACTGGATTCAGGATGTCTCTATCATTCACTTGGTCTATTTTGCATGGGGAGTGGGTATTCAAGTTGTGACCTTATTGCCCGGGGTACAACGAATATATTCAAAATAAACTGCTTGTATATTGAACAAACAGCTGCCGAAAGAATCGTTGAATGATTCTTTCGGCAGTTATTTTTTATGGGCATCGAGATAATACGCGTTGTTGTAGTCTTGTTGTCCACATGTTCCTTGGACTGAAAAGGGCTCGGATAAATCTAAATCATATTGACAAAGAACTATTATCCTCGCATACTTACGTAATATACTTTATAAAGTTTGTTTATTAACTAGAGGAATAGTCACATGTGGTAAGTATCTCAAAATCATAATCCGCATGAAACAGGGAGGTAAGTATGGATGGTCTACGTTATTATGGCAGTTATAATATGGGCGGGTACCTATGCAAGTATGGTCTTGTCAAAGCAACCGATTGAAGTGAAGCCTGTGAAATCGATGGATGATTTGTTTGAGTGAACAAAGTAGCTCTGCCGATTTCGATCCATTGCCAGCACGATGGAACTCATGTGTTCAAGTAAGGCATTATGTTATGATATGGTGTGAATGACATCCATACCATTGCTTTGGCTCAATTGAACCAGAGTAGAAACGAGAGGGTTATGAAAAAAGCCAACGCTACAATGATGAAATACATCAATTTGAATAATGTGCGTGAAGTCATGCAGCAGATTGAGACGGCGACCAAACCGCAATTAGCTTTATTAACCAATCTTAGTGTTGTTACCATTAATGCGCTGATTCAGGAATTATGTGATGGCGGAGAGTTGTTCCAGGATAAAGTGGTTCCCTCTAACGGCGGTCGTCCTGCTCAGGCATATCGATATAATTATAACTTCAAGCTTGCTTTGGTTCTTTACATCAAAGAGATGAAAGGCCAGGAGTTGATTTCGGCAACGGTCATGAATCTGGAGAATAAGGTTGTGTTGAAGGAAGAGCGCATCTTGCCTGCTTTTGATAAACAGCATATGCTGCAACTTATCGCACGTTTCATTAAGGAGTATCCCTCCATTGATATGATCGGCATCGGTATTCCGGGGCAAGCCGTGGATGGGGACATCACGGTGAGCAGTCATGAAGAGCTTATCCATTCACATCTGATACGGGAGATCGAGAGCGAGTTCCAACTGAACGTTCTCGTGGAGAATGATGTTAATGCAGCGATTAGCGGATACTGTACACAGCATGCGGATATGAAGGAACGGAGTGTAGCGGGAATTTATTTTCCGAACCGATACCCGCCGGGTATGGGCATGATGTTGAATGGACAGATGATCCGTGGGAAAAACGGGATGTTTGGTGAGATCAAGTATCTTCCTTATTCACCTGATTGGCACCGTGACATGAGCAAAGATGATTTTGTACTGAACGTATGTCACATCCTGCAAACGATTAATGCCGTCGTTGCCCCGCACCAGATTGTCATTTATCAGGAACGGGTGGAGAGAGAAGAGCTGGATATGGCGTGGAAACAGTACGGGAAGGATCACCCCATGCCGACGTTGCCCGAGATTGTACATCAGGACTCGTTCCAACATGATTTTGATGCTGGGTTACGAGGAATGGTGCTTCAGGCGTTGAAGTCAGGCATTCTATCAGAAGCCTTGTAACCCACAGGCCATGTCTGTGGCTTTTATTTTATAAGCTAACCCTTGTAGAGGAGGATTCATGATGCGTGAAGAAGAGAGAATCATGAAGGGCGTGTTGTTTAGTCCAAGTGATCCCGAATTAAAGATCATCAAAAGGCGAGCCCATAATCTCAGTCAGCGTTACAGTCAGACCTTTGAAGAACAGACTGAGGAGAGGAATCAGATATTACAACAGTTACTGGGGCAGATCGGTGAAGGTGGATTCATGCAAGGCCCCATCTTCTTTCATTATGGTGTGCATACCCGGATAGGCGAGCATTTCTTCGGTAATTACAATCTGACGATACAAGATGACGCGCAAGTGACGATCGGGGACTATACCAGTTTTGGACCCAACGTTACGATTGTTACCCCCATTCATCCCATGATTGCCAGCGAGCGGAGACAGATGGTGGACCAGAACGGTGATGTGAAGTCGCTATGTTATGCCAAACCGGTCACGATTGGTAACGATGTATGGATCTCGGCAAACGTCACAGTGTGCGGGGGCGTAACGATTGGAGACGGCTGTGTCATTGGAGCAGGTAGCGTGGTGACTCGTGATATTCCACCGCATTCTTTTGCAGCAGGCGTACCGTGCAAAGTTATTCGTAAAATTACTGATGCGGACAGCATGCGAAACTACCCCGATGTTCTGGCAGATTGCCGTGTGCTGGAAGAATAAAAAAGGCTGCCATCAGGATCAAATAGATGATCCTGGTGACAACCTTTTTTTTGTTATGCGTTTACTTGGAGGCGTTGTAGTTACTCAAGAATTCTTTTACTTTTGCAGGATCAGCTTTCAATTCATTCCCGGTCTGAACGAGCGGGCTTACTGTAGAGTATGCTTTGAGTTTGTTGTTCTTGTAGAAGCTCAAAATCTCATCCTGATTAATGGAGTACAGCACGGCTTTTCTCAGGTCACTGCTCTTGGCAACTTCACGATTGGCCGTATTAAACAACAGATAGGAGACAGCGTTACTTGGCAGACTTTGCAGTTTCAGTTTGCTGTCATTTTCGATGATGTCATACTTGGTTTCAGGTACACCGTAGTATAAGTGAATTTCACTGCTGCGAAGAGCAGAGAGGGCGCTGTCTGCATCCGCGATGAATCGGACGTTAACCTGAGCAATTTTTGGCTCATCTTTCGTGCCTTTACGGTAGGCCGGATTTTTTAAGAATACACCTTCATAGTCATTTTTATAAGACAAAATATAAGGTCCGCTAGTATAAAGGGTGTTATTGTATGCTGCGCCTTCAGTCACCGTGTTCTGATCACCGTAAGGAATATCTTTGTTGACGTCAAAGGAAGCTACATCATATGTGTTGATGCTCTCCACCTGTTTTTTGGACACGATACCCGCAGATTGGTGAGCCAGATAGTTCAGTACTTGCGGGAAAGGTTCAGTTGTGGTCAGTTTAACGACCTGATATTTACCTGCGCTATTATCTGCTTTGGTTTTGTCCGTCACGAGTTCTGTAATTTTGCTGCCCAATCCTTGTTCCAATGCTTCGAGGATTGTGCCATTACCACTGGATTGTTTGATGGATTGTAATGCACTCAGATCCGTTACAACCTCAGCTTCTTTGATATGTTCATGCAGACTGTACGTCCGGTGATCCGGAACGGAATCTTTATTTTTAGCACGATCCAGGGAGAAGATCACATCATCTGCACCGACACGTTCTCCTGTATCTACAGCTTTTTTGTTATCAATCTTCGCAAAGTTGATATCGTCTCTGAGAATGAAGTAGTAGTCCGAATTACCTTCAGCAATACTGAAGTTATGGGACAGTGATCCATCTGCTGTCAGCTGATCGTCATCCGTCAAGTTAACGAGACGTACATACATATTGGTGTTCAACTGGTTGATGGAACCGTCGTTTCCTTTGATCGGATCAAGGGAAGTCAGTACGGATGCACTTTGCGTCAGAATCAACGGATCTTTGGCATTTTTGGAGCTGTCCTTGAACTCGATCGGTTCCCAAGCCATGGCGCGGGATTTGGAGAGACGAACGGTGTCGACATTCAGAATGTCTTGGTTCACAGCCTGACTTTTCAGGGAAATGTACAAAGGAGCGATATACGCCTGATCCGTTACCAAGCGATCTTCCAATTGTTTGTACGTGTCTTTGTACTCATCCGGAGTTTGAGTAGCTGCCTGATCGATGAGCTTATCAAGTTCCCCATCGGCAAGGATACTGTAATCTCCACCTGTTTTGAAAAGGGAACGCACCGCATAATCGGGATTTCCCGTTACCGTTGTCCAGCTGGACAAGGCAATGTCATAATTCCCTGCATCTTGCTGGGATTTGAAGCTACCGTAATCCGGCTGCAGGTTCAGCTTCACATTGAAGCCGTTTTTAGTCAGTTGGTCGCGGACAATGTTTACATCATTTTCGGAAGAACTCATGGCGAGCAGTTCAATGTCTGCCGGTTTTTGTGCAGTTTCAGTTGTGTCCGCTGGTGCGGTCTCCGCCTGGGATTCAGTTTTCGTTTTTACACTGCAGCCGGAAATCACAATGACGAGAATTAATAGTAATGAGATCAGTGTACGTTTTTTCATGGGATTACCCTCCATATCTTGAATGTGTGATGTGTGAATTTTTTTTTCTATATCATTCATTTCAATGACGAATCAGTTATGCCTTTTCCAGCTTGGGATCAAGCGCATCACGCAGACCGTCACCGAGAAAGTTAAACGAAAGAACCAGCAGAATAATAGCCAAGCCTGGATAAATCGCCAGATAAGAGTGGGTCTCCAGGTATGTACTGCCGAGCTTCAGAATGTTACCCCATTCCGGAATATGTGGCTCCACGCCGAGTCCCAGATAACTCAAACTGCTGGTAGCAATAACTGCTCCACCAATCGTGAGTGTGGACTTGATAATCATGGGCGCAAGGGAGTTGGGAATAATGTGTTTGAAAATAATCGTACGATTGTTGTACCCCAGTGCACGTGCAGCTTCCACAAATTCAAAAGTAGATACATAGAGCACACTGGCTCTCATGGTACGGGCGTAAGTTGGGATCGAACCCAGACTCAGCGCCAGAATAAGATTGACCGTATTGGCTCCAAACGCCGCAATAATGGCAATGGCGAGCAGAATTCCCGGAATCGCATAGAGAATATCCAGCAGCCGCATGATGATGTTATCCGTATGCCTTCCGTAGAAACCGGAGAATGCTCCGAGGACTCCACCGATCAACACAGGAATGATGGTCGACATGCAACCTACGATTAAGGAGATCCGGGCACCAAATACAATCCGGGAAAATAAACATCGTCCGAAGTCGTCCGTTCCCAAGGGATACGCAAGGGAAGGGGGTTGAAGCAGAGCGGAGTAGTTGTTTTCCACAGCCATGCTGTAATCAAAAGTAAAGAAGCTGCAAATCGATATCGAGAACAGAAAAATGATAAAAAACAAACCGGACATGGCAGTCATATTCGGAGCAAGTCGCTCCCACAGATCATTCCAGAAGTTTGATTTTTGTTTCCCCTGTCTGCGAATGCGCCCAATAATGGAAATGCCGAGCAATAGGGCAAATACATTACCTGTGATTGAGGTCAGAATCAGTACTACACTGACACCGATCATCCAGCGAGGGAGGATAGAGGTCGCGTTATATCGGGATACGATAATCAGTACGACCAGGTCGATGACCAGAATAAATATGAGCACCGCCATAGCTGGCAGAAAGTTGTCAGCCACATAGGGTTTTAAAACATTTAACGCAGATACACCGATGACGAACAGCTGGGTTAACAGCATATATACCGCAAAGGTGTACTCCACATTCCTGGCTTTTCGAATCAGATGAAAGGCTGCCGTTACGATAAATATATTGCCAGAAATGATGGCAAGTAGCTGAACCCAGGCTAACCTGCGGGTCAAAGTAGAGATCGTACCCGTACGGATCAAGTCTTTTCGAATCCGAAGGGTGATGACACTTTGGACCAGTGTGAAGAATACATAGATCCCAAGTATCGTTAGCAGAAATGGTTTGAACGTCTGCCCGCTCCAGTCATAACTGTTGAACAGCAACAAGGCAGTCAAGAGAAGGGACGTGATCCAGGCGAAGCTTGCCTGACTGTATTCTCGAGAAGACTTAAGCCGGAAACGCATTTCTTGTGTTAAGGACGAGTTTGTCATAATACACCTGCTTTAAGAGGTAGTTCAACACACACTTTAATATTGTTTCATCTTGGAGCGCACTCTTGGATCAATAAAAGCGTAGAGCAGATCAACCGCTACATTGATAATGGAGATCGTAATTGCTGTGTAGATTACTCCGCCCATGATACTCGGAATATCGGGGATGAATTGTTTATCTACAATATAGCTGCCGAGACCGCTGATATTAAACACTTTCTCCGTCACTGCTGCCCCGCCAAGCATGGCTCCGAATTGAAGTCCAACCACAGTTACGATTGGAATTAATGCATTACGTACAGCGTGTTTCAGCATGACCTGACGTTCGCTTAACCCCTTGGCGCGGGCGGTCATCACATAATCCTCATGAATGACTTCCAGTGTAGAAGACCGGGTCATCCGTGCCACCGCAGCCGTAAGTCCTGTGCCCAGCACAATGGTTGGCATAATGATCGACAGCCAGTTCTGTGGGTTGAAGGTGGCGGGAAGCCACTGTAATTTGATCGAAAAGTTCAGAATGAAAATAAGTCCTTGCCAGAAATTCGGGATCGATAATCCAATCAGAGCGATGAACATAAACGTATAATCGAACCATGAATTAGGCTTAATCGCTGAGATGATACCGATGGGCAATGCGATGACGAGTGCTAGCAGCAGGGAGATAACCGCCAGCGTCAATGTAATTGGAAACTTCCTTGCAATCGTTGCTGTTACGTCTTCATTTCCTGCAAAAGACTTGCCAAGGTCGAAGAGAGCAACTCCCTTAATATTGTTCCAGAGCTGTGTAAGATAAGGCTGATCCAAGCCATACACCTGATTGAATGCTGCAATCTGTTCCTGCGTTGCTGTCTCTCCGAGAATGTTAGCTGCCGGGTTGAACGGAGACAGATACAAAATCGTAAATACGAGTGTGGCTACGCCCAGAATGACAAATACCGTCATCAGTAATCTTTCAAATATGTACTTTAGATAAGGATTTCCATACAAAAAGAGGATGCCATACATCAGACAGCCAGGAATAATCGATATCGCGAAAAACCACGGTTTGTCGATAAGGGTGTGGAATGTATCGGCCATCGTAAGACGTTGACTTCCCTGTTCCTGAAGTATGCGAGAAGTCCGCTCCTTCAACTCTTTCTGAACCGTTTCTTCTAACCATTCCTCGGTCTGACGTCTGAATTCTTCCTCACTGACCTGCTGCTGGAAAAAACGATGTTTGCGTCGCAGCTGATCTTCCACTTCCAACTTCAGCTTGTTCCTGTAGGAAGAAGTGAGTAGTTCTTGCTCAGCCGCCTGCCTGGCAGCTACCCAGCCGTCATTTTTTCGATTCGAACGCCATATTAGAAACACGACCAGATTGATCGGTAATCCAAGAATGAACAGAACATATCGGTAGGAAGGATGAAGCAGCATTTTGCCATAAATAAAACTTAAATTGTGCACCAACCGCGAGAGTCTGCTGCTTTCTGCAAGATTCAAACCAAGCGTGCCTCCTTTCATTCAGGTTTAAATTGCATTATTCCGATTGATATAGTATATATTATTTAGGGTCTAAACAATTGTCAAGGAATTAAATGGTATACATATGAGATAAGTGAATGTGAAATACGGATGAGAGCTGGTGATAACATGGAACCTTTATTGAAAGTTAATGATCTATCGGTCTCTTTTCATTCTGGAGAGAGTGAGTTTCATGCAGTACGAGAGGTAAGTTTTGAAGTGCGAAAAGGCGAGACACTAGGCATTGTAGGCGAATCGGGTAGTGGCAAGAGTGTAACCGCACGTTCCATTATGAGGCTGCTTGCATCGCCGCCTTCACAGATGAAAAATGGAGAGATTCTGTTCAAAGGGGTCGATATGGCGAATAAAACGCAGAAAGAGATGGAGAGCATTCGTGGGCGTGATATTGGCATGATCTTTCAGGACCCGATGAGTTCTCTTAATCCGACTATTAAAGTGGGTAAACAGATCTCCGAAAGTCTAATCAAACATCAGAAGGTGTCCAAAAGGGAAGCCAAGAAACAGGCGATTGCCATGATGGAGCGGGTGGGGATAACTCGTAGTGAAATACGCTACAACCAATATCCACACGAATTCTCCGGAGGCATGCGCCAGCGGGTCATGATCGGTATTGCACTTGCTTGTCGTCCTGAATTACTCATTGCCGATGAGCCGACAACCGCACTTGACGTTACGATTCAGGCACAAATTCTTAATTTGATGAAAGATATGCAGGACCAACTGGGCACATCGATTATCCTGATCACGCATGATTTGGGCGTAGTAGCAGGCATGTGTGATCGGGTTGTTGTTATGAAAGAAGGACAGATTGTGGAAACCGGGACAACAACAGAGATTTTTGCTAATCCCAAACACCCGTATACGATCAGACTTCTGAATGCATTACCACGGCTGGATCAGAAGAAAAAGCCCAAACCGGTATCGTTGGTCCCGAGAGATTTGGAGGATGATCAGCCGTTGCTTGAGGTGAAATCACTCAGACAACATTTTAATCTGGGGAAAGGCAATACCTTAAAGGCCGTGAATGATATTAGCTTTCATATTCGTCAAGGAGAGACGCTTGGCGTTGTAGGGGAATCCGGTAGCGGAAAATCAACCACGGGCCGTGCGATTCTGCGATTGCATGAGCCAACAGGTGGAGATGTACTGTTTAAAGGAGTCCCGCTCAATCGCTTGTCGGCTTCGGAGATGAAAACGATGCGTAGACATATGCAAATCATCTTCCAAGACCCCTATGCATCTCTGAATCCCAAAATGAGGATTATGGATATCATTGGAGAAGCGCTTGATATTCATCAACTTGCAGGCACTGCCGCTCAGCGGGAAAAGCGTGTGGAGGAATTGCTGGAGATGGTAGGTCTTGATCCCACCCATGCGCAGCGTTATCCACATGAATTCTCGGGTGGGCAGAGACAGCGGATCGGTATTGCACGAGCTCTGGCTGTGGAACCTGAATTCATCGTATGTGATGAGCCATTGTCTGCACTGGATGTGTCGATACAGGCTCAGATCGTACAATTGCTTGAAGAGTTGCAGCAGCGACTCGGATTGACGTATCTCTTCATCGCTCATGACTTGTCCATGGTTAAACATATCAGTGATCGAGTGGCGGTGATGTATAACGGGAAAATTGTAGAGCTGGCCGAGAGTGAAGAACTCTATTCCAACCCGCAACATGCCTACACCAAGGCTTTGCTATCTGCTATTCCCGTGCCTGATCCGGCGGTAGAAGCGAAGAAAAAGAGACATGTTGTCAAAGAAACAACTAAAGAAAATGTTGAAGTAGAGGACCGTTATAATCTGGAACATTCCAAGTGGGTAGAAGTCACGGAAGGGCACTGGGTAGCCATATCTAGTTAGATAGTGCAATATATAGTCTGTTTCATCGACAAAAGAACCCCGACGATGATCTCTACAGATCGTTATCGGGGTTGAGTTATATGTTCTTCGTATAATGGCAGTAATCAAAAGCGATTATTTGAATTGAACCGATTTCTTGATGGTATCAATCTCGGCTTTGGTCTTATCATCCACGTAAGTGAATATGAAGTTGAAAGCATATCCTTCAATAATTGTACTATAGTAATCTTGAGTAACGGTTGAACCGTCACCTGGATCCATCGTGATTTGCATCAGATCCATCTCTTTACCACCGATAGTTTCCGTTGTCATTTCCTTATAATCGTAAGGGAACTGGCTATCCATCATGAATTTTTTGGTTGCTTCCAGGTAGTCTTTACCTGTACGAATGCCTTGCAACAAGCTTACTTTCTCAGCAACCGCAATTGCGGAAGGACCAACTTGGCCTGCATCTAATGGATACTTTGAAGCCATAAGCAGATTCAATGTTTTGGTCTGAGACAGTTCAATTTGTTTTTTCTTTGTTTCATCATCACCAGCAATCGCTTCGGATGAAGCACTTGTCAGCTCATTCATGCCTGCAGCATCCTGGAACTCCCATGCTTCCGGGAATTTCAGAGATACGCCAAAATAGTCATTGGTGTAAGAACCTTTTTCCGTAGTCCCCAGCTCAACGTCTTGGGAATTATCAGTTTCCTTGGACTCTTCGCTTGCTGGTTCTGTGTTCTCTGTTTCTTCTGTAGTCGCTGTATCAGAATCAGTACCCGTCGTTGTTTCTGTCGGGGTAGGCTCTTCTGTTTCGGCTGTGTTATCTGCTTTGTCACCGCAAGCGGCTGCAACCAGCATAATCATAATGAGCATGGCGAATAAAGAAGCTTTTTTTGGAATTGTCATATTACCCTCCTGAAATGTGTGTGTTTGTTTCTCTCTCTACATGTTGCCTGCTTCCTAAATTGTAGCACAAACGTTCTCATATACTACCTATAGGAATCTATAGGGGTCTTCTATACATAAGACATTCGGCTGGCAATTGAAACAGCTTCTGTGCTGGATTGCACACCTAATTTGTTAAAAATCACTTTTTTGTGATGATTCACGGTGCATTCCTTGATCTTTAATTTCAAAGCAATGGCTTTTACCGTGAGGCCTCCGGCTATCATCTCCAGAATGGTTAACTGACGCTCGGTGAACTCCACCGCCGGTTTGTCGCACGCTTCAGCAGTCTGTTGACTCTGATAACAGTTCTGCATGTACGCTGGAATTAGCTTGGCAATGGCAATCAGTTCACCTTGCATATCTGCATTAATGGTGGACACATCCAGATAACCGACATGTTGGGATCCCATGAACAGAGGTGCGGCGTAACAATGCCAGCTTTGAAAAAAAGGACTTTCATGCTGCTCGGGCAACAGCACTACAGGCTCGTTGCTGTCCATCGTTACAGATATGGCGTTAACTCCACAGCTCTGTGCAGTGAAGAACATGCCCGGACGAATGGGGGAATGTTCTACTACAGCTTTAAGATCTGAACTATAATTCATCGAGAGGAGCACACCGTTGCTATCTGTGAGTAGAAAAAGATAAGTGCCCGTTAAATTCTCTTGAATAACCGAGATACTGTTTTGGAATGCATGAATCAGGAAATGATTGATTTTACGAAGCCTGTCCAGACTGGATTTTGGTAAATAGTCGAACGGAGCCGTTCCTGCTGCGTGCGAGCAAGTCGGGGACTCTTCGTGTCGTGTGGCAAATGTAATGGCAGGCATGTTGTTTCCTCCTTGCTGCACAGTTCTCATCCAATCGTTTGAATGACGTGTCCTTCCTGGTCCTTGATTTCTGTTCTAACAATCTGAACGAGAATATGATCCAATGAAGTTATCTCAAATGTTCCTTCAACCGGACGAAGATTCTCTGCCAGCTTATCAACAATTTGTTTGTTCACCGTCAGGGTAACTTGTCTGTCCGATTCCAATACAGCTGGATGTTCTCCTGCTTCGAACAGAATATTAGTATCCGGTCCGATCAAGGATAGAGAGGCACCTTTCGAAATTCGGCTACGAAGGATGGTGCCAACTAATACGGCTTGTTTGGCTCCAAGCTGGAGTTTGGCCGGAACCGATTTTTGCAGCAATTTTTTGCGAGGAGATTCCCAAGCCAGTTGTTGTATGAATAAAAATGCTGTGCTGGACCCGTCCTGTTCCATTCCATCCTCAACCGCTTGTATAATCGAAGGAATATCTGCGTACGAATTTCTCATCAGATCCGTCACATATTTGGGCATGAACATGGAGGAGGCAGACAGGAAGCCACGAGCATTCCAGCTTTGAATCATTTCCAGTTCCCGACCTGTAATGCCAACCATCTGAATAAATTGCACTGAACCATTAGGCGTTGAGACCGCGGGTAGGTCCGGATCTTCAATAAACGAGAGAGCAGTCAGCAAAGTATCGGATTCCAGACAGATGGGGCCATTGGCGTCCATGTAATCCCCTGGCTGAAAGATATTTCCGCTGTTGAACACGTATCGTCCTACATTCTGTAACAGATTCAGCGCCCAGGCTGGCGGATCAGTCTCTGCTTCACTGCGTGTAAGACGAAAGGTGATTTCAAATCCATACCCGCTTTTGGATGCATCCTGCATCTCTTTTTCATATAATTCTGAGAAACCGTAGGTAACAAAATGCCAGTGAGGCATAGGTGTGTTCACCTCATAAACGCTAATGCCATCGAGTGGATCGGGACCTCCAAGAATATATGGAAGGGCAGTGCCGTAGTGTTTTGGCTCTTGTTCCCCATACAATTCACGCATGGATTGATCAATCGCATCCCAACCGGATGTGTTTTCTTCCTGAGTCATTATTGAATCCTCCTTGACTGTTCTTTCCCCCGAAAAACATTTAAAATTAAGTCTACCTGTTACAGAAACGGATTCAAGCGGCTTAAGGATGAATTGTGTCAGATAGGACTTGGGTGTTATTAATTGCAATTCAGGGAGTGAAATTACATGAGTATGAAAGGTATCTATTTAAAGGAGTTTAATCATACAAGCTGGGACTCATTTTCCGAAGGGTTTGAAGAACTTGGACAAAAGTTGGACCCCGCGTGGGTAGAACGTGCGCGATTACAAGGGATTCCGGCAGATATAAGTCGGGTGCTTTTGTGTGAAATGGGGGAGTACGTTTTTGAATGGATAGCGAAAGATATCCCGGCTTTAGGGGACAAAAGTCCCGCCGCTTACCTGGAAACGGAGGAGGGAGCGCAGGCATTAAGGGCAGCCATTATGCGTATGCCACGTTAATTTCTCCGATAAAGAGGTGTGCGAACGATCAGTTGATCCAGTGAAGTTGATTTTGCAAAATAGATATGTTACGCTTACATTACAAGAGCAAACACAACAGAATATGCAATAACATCTTTTGATGGATTGTAACTGTGAAGACAGGCAAAACCTAAACTGATGGTGAAATGAAAGCTCCTTTTTTGGTGCTATTTTACCTTGAGTTTAGGTTTTTCTTGTTTTCTGCTCTAAATTACAGTTTTTTACCTGGAAAAACCAAAATAAATTTCGAAAAGAGGTTGTTGTTCATGACCACGGCAAAAAAAGGATTCCCCGAAAACTTCCTATGGGGCGGCGCTACAGCTGCCAATCAATTGGAGGGTGCATTCGATAAGGACGGCAAAGGCCTCTCCACAGCGGACATGATCGCTCATGTTCCCAAAGAGAAGCGTACAGGCGGACATGCTATGGAAATTTCCTCTTCCCGAATCGAAGAGATCCTCTCCGGCAAATTTGAAGAACGTTTCCCGAAACGTTTTGGTATCGATTTCTACCATCACTTTAGAGAAGATATTGCATTGTTCGCTGAAATGGGCTTCAAAGTATTCCGTTTGTCCATTCACTGGGCACGTATTTTCCCGAACGGTTATGATCAAGAGCCGAATGAAGCAGGCTTGAAATTCTATGATGAAGTATTCGACGAATTGTTGAAATATGGCATCGAGCCGCTCGTTACATTGTCTCACTATGAGACACCGCTTGGCTTGACGCAAAAATATAACGGTTGGGCTGGCCGTGAAGTAATCCAGCACTATGTTCGATATGCAGAAACGGTGTTCAACCGTTATAAAAATAAAGTGAAATACTGGCTGACGTTTAATGAAATTAACGTCATGCTGTTCAGCCCTTACACTGGCGGCGGCATTCTGATCGATAAAGTGGACAACAAACTGCAAACCACTTATCAAGCGCTGCATCACCAATTTGTAGCAAGTGCATTGGTAACGAAGCTTGCTCACGAGATTATGCCTGGATCCCAAGTGGGTTGTATGCTTGCTCGTATGGAAACTTATGCAGCAACATGTAATCCGGTAGATGTTCGTCTGGCTCAACACGAGAATCAAATCAACCTCTTCTTCACGGACATGCATGCTCGTGGTAAATACCCGAACTACATGGCTCGTTATTTTGAAGAAAACGACATCGTGATTCAAAAAGAAGCAGGCGATGACGAGATCTTGCTGAACAATACCGTTGATTTCATCTCCTTCAGCTACTATATGTCCGTAACCAAATCTGCATCTGCAGACAAGGAAGAAACATCGGGTAACCTGACTGGCGGCGTGAAAAACCCTTATCTGGAAGCATCCGACTGGGGCTGGGAGATCGATCCGATCGGTCTGCGTGTAACCTTGAACAACTTCTGGGATCGTTACCAGAAACCATTGTTCATCGTAGAAAATGGTCTGGGTGCATATGACCGTGTTGAAGAAGACGGTTCGATCCATGACTCCTATCGTGTGGATTACCTGAGAAAACACATTGAACAAATGAAAGAAGCCATCAAAGATGGCGTCGATCTGATTGGATTTACAGCATGGGGCCCGATTGACCTTGTGAGCATGTCCACTTCCGAAATGTCCAAACGTTATGGTTTCATCTACGTGGATCTGGATGACGAAGGTAACGGAACACTCAAACGTTCCAAAAAGGATTCATTCGACTGGTACAAAAACGTAATCTCCAGTAATGGTGAGCAACTGTAGTTCTCACGTTTTCTGAGCGGGCAAACCTGATATAACAGTTAGTGTTTAATGGAATTTAATGTTCCTGAGGGCCTGCTGATTAGCGTTTGTCCGCTTTTTTATGTGCTGCAAACATTACATATGGAGGGATATCTTTTGAAAAGATGGAGTATGAACACAAAAAGTATGGGATGGATGCTTGCCCTGACACTAAGTCTGAGTGTGATCTGGCCAGCAACCGTTGGTGCGGAAAGCACCCAGGTTACTCAAATCCAGGCCAATACCTATGTTGGTGATCCTGGAGAGATGGTAGAGTCCTTTGACATTACTGTAGCGAATCCGGAGAAATATCAGAATCTGAAAGCTTCAGACTTCGAAATTACTGGCAATTATGATGGCTATCCTTTAAATGAAGCGGAAGAGATCATACAAAATGAGTATGAAGATGACGGAATAAAATTGACAATTACGGATCATACCATCCATATGGCGGTAAAGCCTTTTAAATATCCAGGTGGATATAAGTCAGCATTTGCAGTCAAAAGCAAGGCGTATCCTGAACTTTCTTTTGACGATAAAAATGTAAATGTAGTCAAAACGCGTACGGTCGATGAGTTTGAAAAAGGACAATTTACAGGCAGTAACGGTGCGAACTTGTCCTATCAACTGAAACGAAGCACGTCCGAAGAACCGAAGCCGCTCATGGTATGGCTTCATGGCGGGGGTGAAGTAGGTACGGATGGTAGAAGTCATCTTACGGCTAATCGTGGAGCAGTAGTCTGGACGGAATCGGGGTATGATACTTCCGTGCTTGCCGTACAATATCCTGAGAATTACAGCTTCAAAATCTATGATAACCCGGAGCAACTGGCCCAGATGCAGGCGTACTTCGTGGCGCAGTATGAGTTGATTCAGAAGCTGGTTGCTGAAGGTGAAGTTGATCCGAATCGGATCTATCTGTCTGGTGTTTCCAGTGGCGGTGGTGGTGCCTTCCGTTTCTTGACACAATATCCCGATCTGTTTGCTGGAGCGATTATTGTAGCGGCCAAGGATACGGTAGCGGATTACACCGGATCTGTTGAAGCATTCAAAAAAGAACTGAAAGATATTGTGGATGTCCCAGTATGGATTATGCATGCCAAAAATGATCCAACCACTGACAGCCGGACAAGCTCTTTGGCTTATCAGGCTTTGACTGAGCTTGGAGCCAAGCATGTCAATATGACGCTGTATGACGATGCATACATGGATAGCCAAAGACTGTACGGTGGCATGAAGCATTGGTCATGGGTACCGGCTTTTGACAACAAGGAAGTACTTGCCGACCTGTTCCAACTAAGCAAAGGTACTTCAGGGGAACAGGATGGAGGTAACATAGAACATGGAACAAAACCAACTGAGCCTGTGACAAGAGCGCAGATCGCCCTCGTGCTTGCCGACAAGTTAAATCTTCCTGAAGTATCCGAATCTGCTTACCCTTACACAGATTCTGCTCCTGAATGGGCTCGTCAGGCCATTGCAACAGTGACCAAGGCAGGGTTGATGAAAGGTGTCAGCAATCAGATATTTGCCTCGGGAGAGGAAGTAACACGTGCACAGATGGCAGTGATCGTAGACCATATTTTGACGAGTAGCGGCTGGAATGCTGCAGACGAGTCAACTGTAGTATTGTTCAGGGATTTGAATGATAAGCATTGGGCTTATGAAGCCGTTCAAAATAGTGCCAAAGCCGGTATTATGTCCGGTATGTCCAAAGATCAATTTGATTCATCGAAGTCGGTTACAGGTGCTCAGCTGGAGCTGATTCTGCAACGATTGGAACAATTGCCAACAAACTAAGTTCAATAACCAACTTTATAATGATAAATAATGAGAGGAATGATTGATATGACTACACCATTTCCGAAAGACTTCCTATGGGGCGGCGCTGTAGCAGCCAACCAACTTGAAGGAGCTTATAATACAGATGGCAAAGGTCTGTCTGTTCAAGATGTAATGCCACACGGGATTACAACGCCTAGAACGGAAGCACCTACAGAAGATAACCTGAAACTGATCGGTATCGATTTCTACAACCGCTACAAAGAGGATGTTAAACTGTTTGCTGAAATGGGCTTCAAAGTGTTCCGTACATCTATCGCTTGGTCCCGTATTTTCCCTAAAGGTGATGAATTGGAGCCAAATGAGAAAGGTCTGCAATTCTATGATGACCTGTTCGATGAGTGCCACAAATACGGGATTGAACCACTCGTAACGATCTCTCACTATGAGACACCGCTGCATTTGTCCAAAACATATGATGGCTGGGTTAACCGTAAAATGATCGATTTCTACGAGCGTTATGTAACAGTGCTGTTCAACCGTTTCAAAGGCAAAGTTAAATACTGGCTGACATTCAATGAAATCAACTCCATCCTGGAGGAACCATTCATGAGTGGCGGCATCTATACGCCAAAAGCTGAACTGTCCAAACAGGATCTGTACCAAGCGATCCATCATGAATTGGTAGCCAGTGCGTTAGCTGTGAAACTGGGTCATGAAATTATGCCTGAAGCCAAAATCGGCTGTATGGTACTGAGCATGCCTACCTATCCGTTGACTCCAAACCCGGATGATGTGGTTGCAGCGATGCATGCGGAACAGCGCAATGATATCTTTGCTGATATCCATGCACGTGGTTATTATCCGAAATACATTAATCGTTATTTCAAAGCGAATAATATCAATATTAAGTTTGAAGATGGCGATGCTGAAATTCTGAAGCATACCGTAGACTTTATCTCGTTCAGTTATTATGTAAGTATCTGTGAGACTGGTGATCCCGAGAAACGTATCGAAGGCAAAGGAAACCTGTTCGCAGGTGTGCAAAACCCTTATCTGAAAGCGAGTGAGTGGGGCTGGCAGATCGATCCGCAAGGACTGCGCGTAACCTTGAACAAATACTGGGACCGTTATCAAAAACCATTGTTTATTGTCGAAAATGGTCTGGGCGCAGTCGATGAGCTGATTACGGACGAAAATGGCAATAAAACGGTGAACGATGATTACCGTATTCAATACTTGAATGACCATCTGGTACAGGTTGGCGAAGCTCTTGAGGATGGCGTAGAAGTGATGGGTTATACGTCATGGGGCTGTATTGACCTGGTAAGTGCTTCAACAGCAGAGATGAAGAAACGTTATGGTTTCATCTATGTAGACCGCAACAATGACGGTTCAGGAACATTGGATCGTTACAAGAAAAAATCATTCCATTGGTACAAGGAAGTTATTAGTACAAATGGCGCAAGTCTTAAGAACAACAACGAGTAAATACTAGTTCTATAAGCATAGTTGTGCAAGCACCTTCTGATGTCACATTAACGCACATTAACCGCTTTCACAAAAACATTGTCATATGGATAATTATATGGTAAGATGGGCCTAAGGCTAATGAATACTGGATTGTTACTGTTCAATCAGGCAAAACCAGAAGCGGGGCATATTTCGTGACCTGCTTTGGTTTTGCCTTTTACTACTTTGACGGTGCAAGGTGATGTGAAGAAATGAAAATTGAGAAGGTGCTGAACAACAACGTAGTTACCGTAATTGATCCGGGAGGAAACGAACTGGTCGTTATGGGACGTGGAATTGCCTTCAAAAAGCATACTGGTGAATCGATTGACGAGAGTCTCGTCGAAAAAATATTCTCGCTTGAAAGTAAGGAAGTATCACAGAAACTTAAAACACTTCTGTCTGATATCCCGGTTGAATATGTCGAGTGCTCGGATGAGATTATCCGTTATGCCGAGACGGTGTTAGGTGAGAAGCTGCATGAAAGCATCTACATTTCACTGACGGATCATATTCATTTTGCCATTGATCGACATCGTCAAGGATTGCAGATCCGTAACGCATTGTTCTGGGAGATCAAGCGCATGTACCGGAAGGAATATGCCATTGGACTCAAGGCGCTACAGATTATTGAGGAAACATTAGGTGTCCTGCTACCCGAAGACGAATGCGCATTCATTGCAATGCATCTGGTTAATGCCCAGATGAACGGTGAGATGAGGGAAACGATCAGTATTACGAACATCGTTAAGGACATACTTAACATCGTAAGACGTAGCTTTGTGATTGAACTTGATGAAGATTCATTGAGTTATTATCGGTTTTTAACTCATCTGAAGTTCTTTGCCCAACGTGTGTTGCAAGGAACGGCGATTGAAGATAAAGAAGTAGATAATCCGCTTCATGACTTGGTGAGCAAGCAGTATCCGGAAGCACATGCATGTGCAGTAAGGATCAGTGACTATACGCGTAAGATCTATAATCGGGTATTGTCCAAGGAAGAAATACTGTATCTTACCATTCATATTGAACGGATTGTCAGAAATGAACAAACAATTGAATAAAGTTGGGATTGTTACTGCTAAAAAGGCAAAACCTAAACGTTGAATAATGATAAGCTTTTCTGCTTTGTCATTATTCAGTGTTTAGGTTTTTTTTTAACCTTCATTACACATAAAAGGAGCAAAACACAATGGATAAACAACAATTGTCCAAGGACATTTTGAAGCTTGTTGGTGGGGAAGAGAATATCGATCAAGTCACACACTGTATGACAAGACTCAGATTTAACCTGAATGACAACCAAAAAGCGGACAAAGCGACGCTAAAAAATACACCAGGCGTTATGGGCGTTATGGAGAACGGTGGACAGTTCCAGGTTATCATCGGTAACGATGTGCCTATCGTGTATAACGCACTCGTTGGCAACATGTCCAAATCACCAAACGCAGATAATGCAACCTCAAGCGCTTCAACTGGAGAAAAGAAAAAGAGAAATCCGATAAGTGCGTTGTTCGACTTCATCTCAGGTATGTTTACACCAATCCTGCCTGCGATTACAGGTGCTGGTATGATCAAAGGGATCGTGGCTATCCTTGTCGCACTTGGATGGTTGTCCAATACTAGTTCAACCTATATCATTTTGTCGGCAATTGGTGACGGTGCCTTCTACTTCCTGCCAATCATTCTGGCGATCAGTGCTGCACGTAAGCTGGGTAGTAATATGTATATTGCCGCGGCGCTTGCTGCGGGCATTATGCACCCGACCATTACAGCATTGCTGGCCGATGGTCATAACTCATCCTTTATGGGGATTACAGTCATAGCGGCAACGTATTCTTCTACAGTTATTCCAATTGTTCTGGCCGTTTGGATTGCTTCATATGTAGAGAAAGCCGTTGATCGTGTTATACATGCTTCACTTAAGTTACTCATTGTTCCAACAGTTACCTTGTTAATTATGGTTCCACTGACGTTGATGACAGTAGGTCCATTGGGTACGGTTCTTGGTAATGGTTTGTCCGGTGGTATTTCATGGTTGTTCGATAACATGTCCATCTTCGCAAGTATCCTGATTGGTGGTACGATGTCACTGCTGATCATTACAGGTATGCACTATGCGTTGCTGCCAATCGTTGTTGGTTCAATGACAACACTGGGTTACGACTTTATTATTCCACTGATGTTTGCAGCTAACTTGGCACAAGGTGGTGCAGCATTTGGTGTAGGTCTCAGATCGAGAAATAGCAAAACCAAATCCCTGGCCTATTCCACAGGTCTTACGGCTATTATGGGGATCACGGAACCAGCGATGTATGGTATCAACATGAAGTTCAAAAAACCATTTATCGCAGCTCTCAGCGGGGGTGCTATTGCTGGTGCATTCATGGGAATCTTCAATGTTAAATCGTATGTTATTACAGGACTTGCAGGTCTGCCGAGTATTGCGGCATTTGTCAGTCCAGCAATTAGCACATTGATTTATGCTTTGGTTGGTGGTTTGATTGCCATCGTAGCGGCAGCAATCATTACGTATATCTTGGGCTTCCAAGAAGAAAATGCATCGGAGCCAGTAGCTGCACCAGCAGCTGAGCCGGCAACACCAGCAGCAACAACTTCTGTTGCTGTAACTGAAGAAGCAAAAGCACAAGATGAGCAAGTATTCAGCCCGATCACAGGTGAAGTTAAACCGCTGAGCGAAGTGCCAGACCCTGCGTTCTCTGAAGAGATTATGGGTAAAGGATTCGCGATTCAACCATCTGAAGGTCGCGTCGTATCTCCGATCAACGGAACCGTGTTCTCGTTATCGAAGAGTGGACATGCCATTGGTCTGGTAAGTGATACAGGCGCAGAGATGTTGATTCATATCGGGATTGATACCGTGAAGCTGAAAGGTCAATTCTTCTCTCCTAAAGTTCAAGCAGGTGCGAAGGTTGCTGTAGGTGATGTACTGATGGAGTTTGACCGGGAACAGATCGAAAAAGCCGGTTACACAACGATTACACCAGTCATTATTACAAATATGCATCAGTATGAGTCGATTGAGTCTGCTGGTCGCACTACGATCAAAGAAAAAGACTTGTTGTTCACAGCTAAAGCTTAACCATAAAAATGAAACAGCAGCTTCACTGGAATGTAATCCGGTAAAGCTGCTGTTTTTTTTGCTTATAGCCTTTTACACGGGAAGCATACCCTGCACCAGTTGCACAAAGTGTTGTGCAGGCTTGGACAGATAACGGTTCTGCAGCCAGACCAGCGCCGAACCGACCGTGGAATGCTGATCCTGGATGCGATATACGTGGAATGGGTGCTCGTGATATAGGTGTAGTACCGTGTGAGGCACGATGGAACTGGCGAAGCCGAGTCGGACCAGCTCGAGTAACATATTAATGTCTGAGCACTCACCCATGATGGAGGGGGTAACCTGATGCTCCCGAAACTTGTCCAAAATTAGCTCGAACATACCGAGTCCTTCTGTGCTTGGAAGCAGTAGAGGGATACCTGTAAGCTGCTCAAAATAAGTCCCCATCTCCGCTCCTGGTCCCATCTCTGTCGGCCTTTCTAGTGGTATCGAAGAAATATAGAAGAGCGGCTCCTGTGGCAGATGCAGCACCTCATAACGTTCAGTCTGGACAGGCATGCGTACACAGGCAAGTTCAACTTTGCCATCTTCCAGCAATCGGCATAATTGCGCAGATTCATTTTGTTGAATTTTATAGGTAACCTGTGGGTGGGTGGTGCGAAACTGTTGCAGTGCTTGCGGGATCAGGCGATCCGATATGGTATTGATGCCGATGGCGAGTTTGCCCCGTATGCCGTGACGGAAACTTTGCATCTCCATTACAGCTTCCTCCATATATTTGGTCAAGGTAACCGCATAATCATAGAAGCTGCGACCCGCCTGCGTTAGTTCCATCATACGTCCTTTGCGTTCAAATAGAATCACGCCAAGCTCTTCTTCCATTAACTTAAGCTGCTGGCTTAGGGGTGGCTGAGCCATGTGAAGTCTTCGAGCTGCTGCTGTAATCTGTTTCTCCTCAGCAATGGCAATGAAATAGCGACATTGTTTGATATCCAAGTGGTTGTTCTCCTTCGCCTGCAATGTATATGTAATTCGTATGGAAAGGCAACAAAACATGTATTTTTAATATACTACGATCTTATGTTACCATACATTAGATTTGCATACCTGACTAACAGGGTTTGGTTTCTATATGAATATTACTGCATGAGAAAGACCTTGAATTGGAGGATAAAACAACGTGGTTAGAACAATACATGATGCTGCTCAAGCGGGCCATACCGATGAGGTCATTCGATTTATCACACAACAGGGTAACCGGTTGAACGAACGGGATACATTGGGGCGGACACCTCTGCTGGCAGCGGTGCACGGTAACAAGATAGACACGGCAAGGATGTTAGTGGACGCCGGAGCCGACATTAATCTTCGGGATGCACGATTGGACAACCTGCTGTTATACGCGAGTGCTGAGGGTATGTATGACATGGTCGAATTGGCGATTACAGCAGGTGCAGATACGAGGTTAACAAATCGTTTTGGCGGCACAGCTCTTATCCCAGCAGCGGATCGGGGCCATGTGGACATTGTGGAGCTTCTGCTGACACGCAGTGATGTGGATGTGAACCATATCAACAACCTGGGGTGGACAGCCTTGCTGGAAGCGGTCATTTTGGGAGATGGTGGGCCGCGTCACCAGCAGATTGTTGCCTTGCTTTTACAATATGGTGCAGATCCAAAGATTGCGGATCGGGACGGGATTACACCGCTTGCACATGCGAGCCGGCATCGGTATGCCGAGATGGAACGACTATTAACCCAAGTCTGAAAAGGCTATACATTTATGATACAGAACAGTGAAAGGATATTCCAAACGAATGAACAGACATCAAGAGCATTTTTTACAAAAGAATATGAAGGACGTATCTTCACTGATTTTGGCAGGTATACAGTGGTTTTTCTTCCTGTTTACCAATACCGTTGTTGTTCCGCTATCCATTGGACATAATTTTCATCTGTCTCCGGATGCCATCGCTACCTCCATGCAGCACGCATTTATCCTTACCGGAGCAGTGTGTATTCTTCAAGCCGTATTTGGTCATCGATATGCGATTATGGATGGTCCGTCAGGGTTATGGTGGGGATTGACGCTAAGTTTGACGGTATCTGCTTCATCGGCCGGTATGAGTCTGGAGCGTATTGGCGGTGGACTGGCTGCAGGTTTTCTGTTAGCGGGATTAACGATGGTGATTCTGGGCTGGCTGGGAGCGGCGCAAGTGCTGCAAAAGCTGTTTACACCCATGGTGAAGAGTGCCATGTTGTTTCTAATGACGATTCAATTAACCATGAATTTTTTCAAAGGTATGATTGGATATACGGAGTTTGGCCGCTTCAATCTGCCTGTTGCCGCATTGTCCGTTGTCATTGCATTTTTGGTGGCATGGATTCAATTAAAGGGTAGGGGGAAACTGGGGAACTACGCGATCCTGATTGGGATTGTGGCAGGCTGGATCGCTTATAGTCTATTGTTTCCTGGACAACATAGCGGACAGCCGAATCAGGCCCCGGCTGGTCTCGAACTGTTTCCGTGGGGAGCGCCCAGATGGGAACCGGGTATTGTCATTACTGCATTTTTCGTGGGACTGGTGAACATGACGAATTCGATCACCACATTAAGCACAGTTGAGAAACTATACCGGACAGAAACAACAAGTCGTCAGTATAGGCATTCCTATGCGCTAACGGGTCTGTTCACGATGTTGTCAGCCTGTGTAGGTGTGCTGCCCTTTGGTTTATTTGCATCATCGATCGGGTTCCTGGAGAGTACTCGCATTCTGCGTCGTGCTGCCTTGATTATTGGAGCGGGGATGTTATGTGTGATAGGTCTTACACCTTCAGTGACAGCATTTTTTGCACAAATACCACCAAGCGTCGGCAGTGCGGTTTTGTTCGTGGCTTATCTTCAGATGTTCGGCACGGCACTTAGAACGCTTGAAGGTACGACGTTTAATTCTAAAACGATCTATCGTGTAGCGTTGCCGGTCCTCACGGGAGTTGCGGTCATGAATATTCCTGCGGAGGCCTTTCAAACTTTGCCCATGTACCTCATTCCGATCATAAGTAATGGTCTCGTCATAGGGGTATTGGTTTCACTGGTTCTTGAAAAAACCGTGAACTGGTCCAAAATGGAACAACCAGCGACAGTTAGTAAAGCGGCATAAAGAGTTTCATCTTGCGACAGTCCAATTTGATTGGGCTGTTTTTTTGTTTTTGTTACAGGTTTTAAGGCTATTTAACTATTTCACGATAATTTTGCCTTGTCCTGCAAGCATTCGCATCTCTCTAGAGAGACGGTCCTGGTTCCCATCCTGCATTTCGAGTTGAACACCATAGTGCCATGAGGTATTTTTTTCTTGACCCCAGCGGAGAGTGCCTTCCATATATAGAGGGTCTTCAAAAAGCAGCATATTCATTCCAATCCGAATATCGTTATTCTCTACAGGAAGGGATAGCGGAAATGACAGCTGACAGCCGGATCGACTGATGTCACAGAGTTCAGCCTGAATGGGCTTGGCTGGCGCGTTAACCCCGTTGATGCTGAGAATATAGATCTCAAAGTGGATCGGTTCCTTCAATGTGTATCGAAAGGGTTCTTTTCTATTGTTAATTGACATGGCTTGGCTTCCTCCATCAGGTTCAAAAAAAGTCAGTTATGCTTATATCGACCATTTGGAGCGAGAAATGAAGAGTTGCGCAAGCAGAGATGGTCCATGGGTTCCTTTTACACGTGTATCAGGCTTGATATAATGATGGAATATATTTCTGAGGTCAGACTTGGATCAGACAGAAGGGACGGGTGAATATGAGAGGAACATTTCAAATGGTTACAGATACGGCAACATTGTGCCTGTATGATCTGGCAGCGTTAAAACATCGGCTTGAGGATACTTCGGACTGGTGGTCCATTCCAGTGGATGAGCTGGCTGAGGTGAATGCAGGTCATTGTCTGTTCTTGAATCTGGGTGCGGATGGAGTGTATGAGGTGGAATGGAGCCTGGAGGATGTGGAGGAGGATTCAGATCCAGATCACGCAGCGGAACGGGAAAAGGTGTATCATCTGCAAGTTCCGTCTGGGCACGTCTATCTGGGAGCGGCGGATGATGTCACTGGCGGTGAATTGGAGCCGGATGAGACGTGTGAAGGGGTTCTGTTTCAGTTAAAGCCGGGAAATTATGCGTGTATCGTCTCCAGAGAAGCCAGTCGGATCACCATTGTCATGACACCAAGTATTCAGGGAAATAACACGCTGGATGAATTAATCCGGATATAGTGTACATATACGAACAGGAGGGATTCATATGCAGGAATGGAACGAGATAACAATGATGAATGCAGATGCCCTGCGTAAACAAATGAGAATGCTCGCTGCGTTGGATATCATCTTTTCGGAGGAAAAATGGTTACGCGTACATCATTATGAAGCTGAACTTCAGCCAGGTGTGGCATGGGGAAGCATCAATAACGGCGCAGGTGATCATCTGCATGTCTTGTTTACGAACTCAGGCACGTTGATCAAAGGATTTGATCATGAGTCACCTTTAAGCCCGCATGCTCGTGAGGATGGTGAGATCTACCCGGGCATGTACGATGAAGTACCGGAGACGTTGATGGCTGTACTGCGAGATCAGGAGGAAACATTGGATCTGGAGGATGTGACCTTTTGCCTATGGCAGGAAGGGGACGACTTGCCATGGGAGGTTGGTAATTGGATTCAGATGGCGATGGCCGAGGAAGACAAAGCGGACGCCAGAGGTGGCGCAGAATTTTTACTGGGATATTTGGAGAAGAACCCGGTAGATTACGTTGATTGGGCCAAAGGGTACTATGACTTGCCGGATCTGCCGTTGGAAGCCGTAGCTGATGTATATGAAGGAAAACCGGTGACCGCCAGACTGATTAAGCAGTTGTGTCCTGAGCGAGATGTGGCAGCCTCACTGGATGAGTTACAGCAACGCGGGTACGCCGTGGAACAAACGTAATGGAGTAGCAAAGGAGGGAAGTTAGGCCATGTACAGTGTACAACTGGAACGTATGCGTGAAAAGTTGATCACTCTCCGAAGTCTGGACCCGGATCTGGAGCTGTTTGGTGCAGAAAACCATGAATATGAAATGGCGTCTGTGTGGACCCAGAAGGATATTACGCAATTTGAACAGAAATGGCGAATTGAGTTGCCGGAGGACTATAAGGTATGGCTTCTTCATATGGGAACGGGTGGTACAGGACCTTATTATGGTCTGGAAAACCCGGATGATGGCGTATACGCTGTGCTGGGTTATAATGATGAGCTGAATGCGATCTCGGACCCTTTCCAATTCACGGAAGCATGGAACTGGAACTATGACTGGTTCGATGATAGCAAGGAAGAAGAGGAATGGGAAGCGCTGGAACATGAATATTTTGATCCAAAATGGTCGGCAGGCATGCTGCGCATCAGTGATTTTGGCTGTGGCATCTCCATGAATCTGATTGTTAAGGGAGCCTCCTACGGAGAGATCTGGGTTGATGACCGGGCTAACCGCAATGGAATCTATGCTGATCAGTATTGGGGCAATACGAATCGATTACATTTTCTGGACTGGTACGAGTTGTGGTTGAATCGTTCGATCCATCAAATGCATGAACAAAAGCAACAATCTGGAGCGAACGAAGTCTGAAGGAGGTTGTACATATGGGCTGGGAATATGGGATTAGAACAACGGAGCCTGCGATTTTACCTGAAGCCGTGAAGTGTTTGGCAAGTTCATTAAAATTTACCGAAGTGTATAGTTTGGAACACCAAGCCAACGGCTTTGTATTGAAACGTGAAGATCCTTCCTGGCCTAGAGCCCTTGAAGTGTGGATAGAAAAGGCTTCCGGGTTAGAAGAGATTGTGGATGGGGATTCGTATATCTACTGTTTGTTTCATATCTGGGGTGAAGAGGCGCGGAGCTGGATGCATCAGATGGAGCAAGAAACCAGACAGGTTGATGGTGGTTTAATCTGGTTTGAACTCTGAGCGGTAAGAGATTTGCCTGAAACAGGAGGAGCATATATGGCTAAAAAATCAAAGAGAACAATTCCTGCGCTCATGTATCAGTATCAAGATCCACAGCGGAATGTGGGTTTTGTTTTATCCCCTTTATATATAGAAGAATCGGTTGAAGTAGAGATGGAAGACATGCTGTTCATATATAATGAAGACTTTGACTATATTCGTCCCGCATTGGATCGCACATTTCCCTTAACTGACCCGCGAACTGGAGAAGAGATGAAGGCACTTGATCCCTGCTGGGAGAATCCGATTACGAAGGAAGTGTGGGTGGGGATTTTATCAGAGCTGGATCAACAGGTGGTTGCAGAGCCAGAATTACGGATTTTTTTGAATCGGTTCACCACTTGGGTGAGAAATCATCTGCAATTGGCCGACGGGATCGAAGTCACCGGCAATTTGTAAGTTAGTTGATCTTGGATTGTTCATGCGTGTACGTAATTCAGTATATCGGCGGCCGAATTTTTACGTAATCAAGCTCCCTCATGATGATGGCGGAGCTTTTTATGATGAACAAATATTAAAAACCGTTTGCTTCACTCACCCGTCTTATACCACAGAAAGAGAGAGAAGGAGGGATGCGGGGTGGAAACAAAAGCAGAGATGAACCAGAGGATCTATGTACAGACCGAAGACGAGACGGCATTTGTGCAATCTATTATGGAACATCAAGATACGCTCATTTCCATTGCCTACAGTTATCTGCGTAACCAGCAAGATGCGCTGGAAGCGGTACAGGAGATGACGTGCCGAGCTTGGATCAAACGTCGTACGCTGAACAATGAGAAGGCGTTCAAGTCTTGGATCATTCGGATTCTGATCTATGTCTGCATCGATGAACAGAGGCGCCGCAAGCGGGCAACACCTCTGGCGAAGGAGGATATGGAGGACAGTATTCCGGCATCATGGATGATTAGCGTTGACGATAATCGAATCGCTATGGAATCTCTTTTGCAAAAGGTGAAACCGAAATATCGCCATGTATTATTGCTGAAATATTATAACGACATGACACTGACGGATATTGCCTCCATCCTCGGCAAACCGGAAGGGACGATCAAGACCTGGCAGCACAAGGGGCTCCAGCAGTTGCGCAAGTTGATGAGGAATAGGAGGGATTGGCATGACCACTAACCCGGAGGAGAAAGCACTTCTTGCAGATGCATATCAGGTGAAAAGAGAGAAACAGCAATGGAATCCGGCGGATACGACTGTTGCAATTCAACGTGGTCTCGCGATGGCCAGAACAAAAAGATCAGGTAGGACCTTTCGTGTCAAATGGATCACGGCAGTGCTGGTCACGGTTCTGGCTGCGGGTTGGTTTCTCTTAGGTCCGCTTGGGAGTTATGGTCAAGAGCAGGCAACATATACTGAGCCTGTGACCCATTGGGGAGTACTTGAACCCTTTCGTGAGTTGGCAACCGATGTGGAAAAAACCACGATAACATCAGCAATTAATAATGGGTATGTGCAACTTGTAGATCAGACGGTTACATCGGGCATATATGCGTTTACTGTGAATGCAGTTATGGCAGATGAGAATAGAATAACGGTATTGTATACTGCCAAAACGGATGCTTCGCAGGAGATGTATTCGACTGTCAATATGAAGATGACGGATGCATTGACAGGCGATTTGCTTGACAACGGAAGCTCAGGCGGTGTGTATTTTTCGAAGGATAAGCATATAGTGTATGGTCGAAGTACAATTGATCGAAATCGAAATAAACCATTGCCTGATCAAGTGAATCTACAATTCCAGCTGTCTTCAGTTGTACCAGATGTGGTGGATTATACAGGCAACGGGGAGAAGGAACGAAAATATCAATTCTCCAAAAAAATGAATGTTTCTTTCCCTCTGGATCCCAAGTTTTCTATCCCCAAAACGGAAGTCATTAACGTTAATCGGACTTTTACTCTTGGAGGGTATGAGGTCTTTTTGTCGGAGGTGGAGGTGTCTCCGTTGGTAACTCGGGTCAAATTTGTCCGTGCACCTGATCAAGAAATTGATTACAAAACGAAGTTGTCGCTCAACGAGATTGTTCGGCCTATCGAGATCATTTCGACCTCCCGTAATGGGAAGCAGACCAAGTTATCCATGGTAGGTGGAAGCGGATCGGAAGATGGAATGATGTATTCTTTCAGTAGCAATCTGTTGGACCATCCAGAGTCCATGGTATTAAAACTTAGTGGTAAACCAGATAAGGTCTATGATGATTTGCAGGAAGCCAAGAATGATGAACTGGAAATCAAAATCAAATAAGATGAACTAACTGGCAATACTCTTATTCAGATTAGGTGTTAGTGAAAGCAAAGAAGGGATGTCCCTCAAGGTCGTAAGCCTTGTGAGACATCCCTTTTTAAATATGAAAACGGCTGATCTTATACAGTTAAAATATCTACTCCCAGAGCTGGAAGGGTCAACTTCTGATCCAACCTCTCGCTGGTCAACAAGCTGCGATAAGGAACGTCCAGCGTAATCTCTCGTTGCTCATTCGTCAAATTGATCAGAAACAGGAAGTTTTGCTCCCCCTTCGTTCGAATCGACAGCTCGACACCTTCCGGCAACTGGATTTTGGCCGCCAAATCCTTTTCCTTCAATATGCCTTCAAACAACTGATAGAAATACGATGGCTCCGGCCAAGTGCCGACATAATACACTTCACCTTCACCAAACTTATTGACAGTAACTGCCGGTACACCCTCGTAAAAGTCGTTGTCATACCAGGCGATCGGCTCTGCCCCTCGCAGTTCCAGTAGATCACACCATTGCTTCGCAGCGAATGTCTTGCCCTCCGCGTTCCGTATCCGATGCTCACTGTTGCCGATGGCATCATATTCACTTACGACAACACCCGCCGCTTCACCCAGTAGCCCCGGCAGAGGCAACATCTCACATACATTCCTCATGTTCTTCACGCCAGTCCGATTGGTAAGGACAACCGTACCACCCTTGGCTGCGAATCGCTCCAGCCGCTGTGCTACTTCTTCACTTAACAGGAAGAGGGAAGGGACAATGACCAGCTTGTACCCATCGAGCTCCTCAGTCCAGTTGATAACGTCTGTACCGACGCCCATTTTCAGAAATGCATTATGCATAGAGGACAAGTTGTCTAAGTAGTGCATTCCCCCTTCCGCCTGCGGCTGAAGGGAAAGCGCTGTGTGCTGATCATGCGAATGCAGAATAGCAACCTGGGTAACAATGGTTGAGTCGGCCAAGAGTTCTCCTAACTGGTTCACCTCGCGAGTAAGTTCCGCGAACTCCCTGAACCTGCGTCCAGGAACATTGCTGTGGTCGATCAGCCCATGCCAGAACTGTTCCGCTCCGACGGTAGCACTCCGCCAGCGAAAATGGACAACCATATCCGCACCGCGAGCGATTGTCTGCCAGGAGCGAGCTCGGATCAGTCCAGGATAGGGCGTGCGCTGAATCGGCATCCAGGCGCCCTGTGCCCCGCTGAGTTGTTCCATTACCCAGAAATTCCGGCGTTTGATGCCGCGAACCAAGTCCAGCGTAAGCGCTCCGTTCCTCGGAAACCGATCGCCATAATCGCGATACAGCTCATTCGGATAATAATCAACAGAGACGAAGTCCAATTCGTTGTGCATATCATAATAGTCCAGGCTATTCGGATATTGCCACATGTTATGCGTCACAAATTGGCCTGGACAGTTACGGCGTAAAATCTCAAGCTGCCATCCCAGCAGATAGCCTACGCTGTCAGAACAAAATCGCTTGTACTCCAGAAGATAGGAAGGATTCATCGGTTTGCTGGCACCGAGTGGCGTTGTTACCTCAGCCCAGCTGCTGTACTCACCACTCCAGACGACCGTACCCCACTCCCGGTTCAACTCCTCCAGATTGGAATAACGCTTTTGCAGCCAAGCGACAAACGAACGATTACATGTATCACAATGGCATTCCTGGTAGTGCATCTCGTTATCGATTTGCCAGCCAATAACGGCGGGATGCTTAGCGTAGCGCTGTGATATCGCTTCCACAAATTTGGAGCCCAGCATTCTCAAGGAAGGGCTGTTGTTGCAACGATGTCCACGCACACCTGGCCGAATGATGTGGCGTTGTTCATCCATGGGTAGCACATCCGGATAACGGGTTGTCATCCAGTTTGGCGGGGTATTGGTGGGAGTGCATAACACAATTTCCATACCACTCGAAGCGAATACTTCTATGGCCGCATCCAGCCATTCAAACTGATAATTACCCTCAGTCGGTTCCATTCGGCTCCAGGCGAACTCCGCCATTCGCACAACTGCAACCCCTGTCTGTTGCATAAGTATGGCATCTTTCTCCCATAACTCCGGGGTCCATTGCTCTGGATAATAATCAATTCCGATCTTAATTGTCATCCTGTGATCTCCTTTATTTATCAATATATTGCGATTATATGTTATATTAATTCGAGTGAATATCTTAAATAATTAATATGATATAACAATATTAAGATTAGGAGAGTTAGCCGTATGCCTCATCCCAATCGTAATTTTCCGGTGTTATCTTCCCGAGACAAGCTGCTCCCTTTTTATTTACTTGGCATCGGCCTGCATCATGAACAGGAGCATATACGCCGAGACCAAGGCATTGAGGATTATCAGTGGATACAATGCCGCAGCGGTGTGGGTAAGCTCAAGCTCAGTGAAACGGAACATATCGTCAAGCCAGGTATGGGCATGCTGTTATTCCCTGGACAGAAGCACGAATACTATGCGCTATCCGACAGTTGGGAAGTCGACTGGATCATTTTCGATGGCAACGGGTCAGCAAGCTTGTTTGAAACCGTTGGCATTGTCGACACATGCGTATACACGCTTGCACAACCTGAATACCTTCTATCCCGAATGCGGGAGTTGCTGCAAGCTGCCTTAACACCACAAGAGCAGACATTAAGCAATTACGCCTGCTCCGCCATTCTCTATACCTTATTGACAGAGATTATTCAACGCGTATCTGTTGAGGGCAGCGATACGGTCGGGCAGCAGTATGAGCGATTAAAACCGGTTCTGGACTATATTGAACAGCATTATGCTGAAGAGATCACTTTGCCAACGCTGGCTGGATTGATCTGTGTCACACCAGAATATTTCTGTCATTTGTTTAAGAAAACGACAGGTATTCGTCCCATCAGCTATGTTAATCAGGTAAGAGTCAACAAAAGCAAGGAACTGCTGCTCGATAATGTGCAACGCGGGATGGAGGATATCGCTCGTCAAGTCGGTTTCGAATCGACCAGCTATTATGGAGCCATCTTCAAGAAGCTGGAACGAATCACACCTGGCGCCTTCCGCCGCAGCTATCAGAAGTCGTGACATATTATTATCCGCAAGCGAATGGTTTTTCGTCAGAGGCTTTAGGAACTGATCCAAGGGTGGATCAGTTCCAAGTTGGATCACATAGTACTCGTTAATAGAGCCGCTAATTAGCGGCTCTATTTTGTGTAAAAAAATGGCCTGGTTTTACGTTTTTTCACTATATCTGATCTGCTGTTGCATAAAAGTGATAATTGTTGTCTTTTTGCAATTTTTGTATTGTCACAGCCAAAGTTACACGATATAATCGAGTTGTCTTTGAGGATAATATTATAAAGGATGGTGAAATTTTGAAGAAATTTTCGATGCTTTTACTCGCTGTAACTCTATTGTTGTTAACTGTCTCCACAGCCCCGTCTACATATGGTGCGGCCAGTTATCCAAACACAGGTACGAACGGGTTGACTGGTTTTGCAGGCAGTGCCAAGAATGAAAATGGTGTATCCAAGTCGGCTACGACAGGTGGCAAGAACGGTCAGGTGGTTTACGTTAGTAATCTCAATGATTTGAGAACACATATGGCGGGCTCTACAGCTAAGATTGTCGTCGTTGAACAGAATATTTCTTCCTCCACGCTGCAAAAGGTTGAATTCGGAGCGAACAAGACACTTGTAGGTTCCTTTGGCAAACATACATTAACGAATATTCATTTCAGATCCACAAGCAGTTCAAGCAATGTGATCTTTCAGAATCTGACTTTTGAACACGCTTCCAATATTAATGCCAATGATGATATCCAGATGTATATCACTTCAGGCTCCAATTACTGGATTGATCATGTGACGTTTGCTGGTCACAGCTACAGCTCTGGTGGTAGTGATTTGGACAAACTTCTGTATATTGGTGATCGCGCCGATTATATTACGATTAGCAATTCCAAATTTGCTAACCATAAGTATGGCGTTATCCTCGGTCATCCGAATGATGGTAACAGCAGTTACAATGGGGTACCTCATGTGACAATGTCCAACAATTACTTCGAAAACTTATATGTACGTGGTCCTGGACTTTTAAGATATGGTTACTTCCATCTCAAAAACAACTATGCAAATAACTTTAACCAGGCCATCACAATTGGTGAAAAAGCACGGATTTATTCCGAAAACAACTACTTTGGTGCTGGCGCTGAAAAGGGTGGCATCCTGGATGACAAGGGAAAAGGTGAGTTTACGGATACGGGAAGTACACCAGCGCTTAATAGTCCGACTTCTCCTAAAACGAACTGGAGACCAAGCTCCAATTACAGTTATCAGGTAGAAAGTGCCAGCTACGCGCGTGAGTTCGTCACCAAGTATGCAGGCTCCTCTAATACGACACTTGTATTCGGAAAGTAATAGTTGCTGCACATCCTTTCACGACCCAAAGGCCTGTCTTGTGCGCCATAACGCATGAGACAGACCTTTTTTATTTGTAAAATGATATGCTTACATATCATTTTATATTTCATATTCATTTTAAATGTTGAATACCGATATACATAAAGTAGCGCTGGTTTCATACTTATGAAGTTAATATGTACTATGCTAAGGCGCTGCGTATTTGCGATTTGCACATAAGCAGGACCAAAGACTACTAGATGTAGTACAGAAAGGCCCTACAACTCACATTTAACCTACTTAAAAGGACGGGGTATACATGGATCGTATGGACGAAATTATTTGGAAAAGGAACAAATTAATCGGTATCATTTTGTGGATTATTATTGCCATTGGTATGGGGCTGGCCTTTACGATGCCGAAGTTACTTGTGTCCAATGGAGTAGCTCTAGTCTTTGTAGTTTGGATTACATACGCTAATGCGAAAAAGAAACATATTCATCTCATTCCATGGCTGATTACTGTATTACTTACAATATGTGGAGTCTATGTCGGTTGGGGAACGGTCAATTTTGCCTTAAGTTTGGTTATAACCGCAGTTCTACTGTTATTTCCTAACAAGAAATTTTTTGTGGTTGGATTTTCGGTATTACTAGTCAACAGTGTTCTTCAGTTATTTGTTATGAATACCGTTGACTCTGTTGAGCTAATAGGTAATATCGTTAATGTGGGACTATTCGCTCTCACGGGGGCCATTCTGATGCTGGTCTCACAGCTGAATCAAAGGCTCTTCCATGAAAGTGAAGTGCGCCAGAATGAGGTGGAGCACTCTAAACAAAGAGTGGAAACCATGCTGGAGCGTGTGAAGGAATCGGTCGAAGGTTTATCACGTTATACAGATCAATTGAAGGAAAAAGTGAATGCGACTGGCTCCATCACCAATGAGGTGACGCTTGGGTTCAGTGAGGTTGCAAAAGGTGTTGAGTTCCAGGCGACCAGTGTAGCCGAGATCTCGGAATCCTTATCTGTGTCGGATCAGCATATCAAGGACGTTGCGTCCTATTCCCAGCAGATGAAAGAGTTGTCCGCAAGTATGGCAACGAGCACGCAAACTGGAAGCACACAGATGGACCAGCTAAACATCCAGATGCAAGATCTATATGAAACGATCAATACAACTGCAAATGACATGCGAAAGTTCAACGAGGAAAGTGAATCCATGACGCTTATGCTGAACAGCATAGCGGATATTGCGAGTCAGACCAACCTTCTCGCGCTTAATGCAGCCATTGAAGCCGCTCGTGCGGGTGAGCATGGACGCGGGTTTGCTGTTGTATCAGAGGAAGTTCGCAAGTTGGCAGAGAACTCGGGTCAGTCCGCAAGTGATATCGGAACCATCCTGTCTCGATTAAAAGGACAGACGCAGGCACTGACAGATCGATTCGAACGTATTCGTCTATCGTTACAACAAGGAAGAGATAGCGTCCATACAGCAGAGGAAGTATTCCGTACGATCAACAGCAACTCTCAGCATGTGTTGAATCAAGCGACAGATATCGAGACTAGTTCGGCTACAATGAAGGAATCTTCCACCAGAGTTGTGAATGAAGTTTCCGAGATTTCGAGTGTAACGGAGCAATCCAGTTCAGCGACAGAAGAGATTCTGGCGAGCATGGAAGAACAACGTAACCTGACACAGAAGATGGTAGAGAGCTTTGGAGAATTGGAGCAACTGATTGTAGACCTGAATGAGTTAGTCTCGGATCATCAGGTTTCTTCCGTTGAGAACAAAAATTAATAATTAATAGTTGAGAGCCTGTCGGTGCGTATTTAGCGTACTGGACGGGCTTTTTTTTCATCTTCCAAACAGCTTGATGCCGACATTTTTTTCCTATACAGTGTGTTGTATAGAGTATGAAGAGAGTAGAACTAACAATGTAAATGGTAGTTAAAAGAAGATGTTACCTCATGGGGGAGTAAAAGGTTGAAGAATAAAGGAATGAAAGACAGCTCGGCCTACGATGACCGTACATATGAAGTTAGGAATGATAATCGAACTGCACGCGTGCAGCTGTATGATCAGCAATCGTTCGAAGGCATGGACTGGCCCGATACGGAGGATGGAAGATATGCCAGAGCCTATCTGGAACCTATGATGCTGGACGGGACCCGAAGCTTTATGTCCAACGTGGAAACGACATTGTTGCTCGCCCGGATTGATGATCTCGTTATTCCGTTGACGGTGAATGATACAGAGTATGATAATGCTTACGTTTGTTCGCCATATACGCATTATGTGAGTTACGCCAAGCAAGAATTGACCATGTTGCAGAAGCCTGTGTTGGAAAAAGGTCTTTCTGTGCTGCTCAGTCTAATAGGTTGGGGAATGAAGCAATCGCAAATCAACAAAGTTGTGCATGTGAACAACTGGTTGTTGTCCACCAATCTGTATCCAGCCATGTCCGGTGAACAAGCAGAATGTTTGCTTACAGCGGTACAAGAGCGATACCCTGAACATGTCATTGTGTTTCGCTCTTTGTGCCCTGGACTTCATCCCGATCTGACGGTGAGGCTAACGGAAGTGGGGTGTCGACTAATTCCGAGCCGACAAATCTACCTGTACCATGCGCATGATCCGAATTTTGGCAACTCGAAGTCACGTTGGCTGTTGAAGCGGGATTACGAATTATTGGGCAAGCATGGATACGAATTCGTTTCCGAATTAGATATGACGGATGCAGATATTCCGCGAATTGTGGAATTGTACAAGCTGTTATACCTTGAAAAGTACTCCTATCACAATCCGCAATTCACTGAGCGGTTCATTGCTGCTGCGTTGGCATCAGGAACACTCAGACTCTATGGACTGCGGAAGGAAGGGTGCCTGGACGCGGTGATGGGTTATTTCTGCCGAAATGGAATCATGACAACGCCGTTGTTTGGTTACGACACAGCGGTGCCCCAATCCGTCGGACTATACCGCATGTTATCAGCTTGTCTGATCGGACAGGCTCGCGAAAACGGGCATCTGTTACATGAGAGCGCCGGGGCTGCGCAGTTCAAACGCAATCGCGGTGCTGTGGCGGATTTTGAATATTCCGCTGTGTATGAGCGCCATCTTCCGTGGAGCAGACGCTGGTGCTGGCTGCTGCTTGATCGGTTGTTGAATCGCGTAGGCGTGCCGCTGATGCGCCGCATGAAGTTGTAAACAGACAAAAAACGTGCTTGCGCTGCCCGATGTAGGTGTGAGCTTGCATCTGATTTGACTGCACACTTGCACACACAACTGATCATCCTGATACGTACACTTAGTGCTTAGTTACACTCGCCTAATTAGACATGCTCTGAGAGTTGCACCTCGAAGCCATCTGGATCTGTAATGTAAATAAACCGCAGATGCGGATTGGGCTGGATGGGGCCACGCACGATCGGAATATTCAGCTCTGCCAGTCTTTCCATGGCTTCATCCAGCGAGTTCACCTCATAACCGATCGACACGCCAGCCTCTGGTTTAAGAATGGATTCACTGCCCTCAATCAGTTCCAGCTTGGCTTCATTCTCCATGCCGAGCATTGCAATCTGCCGTCCACGGCTTTCGAATCTGCGCTGAATTGGAAGTCCAAGCATGTCGTGGTAGAACCCGAGTGAAGCTTCCAAATTACTGACCCTCAGCGTGATCCAGTTTAATTTGATCAACATGGGTGAATCTCTCCTTTTTCTTGCATGGTATGTATTTTTGTTACGTTCATTATACGATAGGTGTTAGCAGGAACCTACTCCTTATCAGTAAACAATAAAATAGCTGCCGAAATATTCGGCAGCCAGATGGTGTAATCTCCTTGTGGTTCCAGTAGTTCTAACGAATTATTGAATCAGATCAACGGCCGTCTGGGGTACAAATGCCTCTACACCGTTATACACAATGACACCCTCCAAAGTTGTCTTTTTGCCGTTCACCAGTGCAATATTTTTGTAGATTTGCAGTTCCAGTTTGGTGTTGCCTTTTGTAACGAGGATCTTCGGATTTTTGGCGTCCGTCAGGTCCAGTTTGTACGTCGCGCCTTTGGCCGTAAATGCTTGTTTGGCAGGTACAAACAATTGTTTGCTCACGCTGTCGAGATCCAGATCCAGTACACGTGCCATATACTTTGCTACATCCGTGTTGTCGATTACACCGAATGGACGGTCATTGTTCGGAGCATACGTGTACAGCACAACATCTCCACCTGTATGACCACCGGTTGTCCAGCCAATCCCTGCACGTTTGCTGATCATTGGACCGATTGCATAGTTAAGACTGCCTGGCTCGGCCGCTTTAATGGTGGCAATCTCTTCGGAAGTCAGGTCGGTAATGCCATAGTATTGTTTCATCACTGCTTTGATGTTTGTACGCTTGGCATTCAGCTTCGCTTCAACGCCCTCGCCTGTCAGTTTGGCCTTTTTCAAAGGTCCGATAAATGTGGATAACGGCTCTTTATCGTATGTGCCGCTAGTTGCGTTGTTACCAATGGTGAGTCCACCATTACCATGGTCCGTAACAGCCACAACGGCAGTCTCTCCATCGGCTTTGGCAAAATCCATGGCTACCTTTACGGCATCATCAAAAGCCAGCACGTCACTGATAATGCCAATCGGATCATTGGCGTGAGCTGCCCAGTCCACTTTACTGCCTTCGACCATCAGGAAAAAGCCGTCTTTGTCTTTGGACAGAACTTCAATGGCTTTGGATGTCATCTCGGCAAGGCTTGGCTGTTTTGCAAGATCACGGTCCATATTATAAGCCATGCCCGCTGGCGCGAACATACCCCATAGCTTGTTCGAATCGGATGCTTTCATTGCAGCTGGTGTAGTGACGTAATCGTAACCCAGTGCCTTGATGGACGAAATCAGATTCTCACCGTCTTTACGTCCGGCTGGCTCAAGATATTTGCTACCTCCACCCAACACAACATCCATGCCATTATAGACTTGCTGTTTGCTGAGTGCATCATAGTTTTTACGGTCCGGATAGTGAGAGGAGAAGTCCGCTGGTGTGGCGTGCATAATCTCGGATGTAGCGACAATGCCAGTTGCTTTACCCGCCAGTTTGGATGCTTCCAGTACGGAAGCAACAGGTTTTCTTTCGTCTCCAGGAGCAATCGCCTTTTGCCCTGGCATCGTAGCCTTGTCCGGCAGTACACCAACAAATCCGGTATGAGATTTATAACCTGTTGCAAAAGCGGTTCCGGCAGGAGCTGAGTCGGCAATCGGCGCATCGGCGGAGTGAGTCCGAACCATGCCGCTTGCCATGGAGTCCAGTGTCAGGGACGAGCCCTTATACCAACGAGCCAGAGCGGTAGCATCGTTAGCCATACCGTCAGGAATCAGAATAATCACATTTTTAATCGGTGATGCAGATGTCGTTGAGGTGGTATCTTCCACAGCCCACGCTGCACTGCTTCCTCCGAGTGTAGCCGTAACAATTGTTGTCACCGCGAGCATCATTTTGGCTGCACGGACATTAAACCGGTTTAACATGAATGCATCCTCCTAGAATATATGTATAGTTGGTATCCCAAACCAAGTGTATACAACAATTGCTAAACTAACGTATGAAATGGGTTAACTATATGTAAAATTTACGATTAGTGAAGGATGCTGGAATTCAGGTGAACTGGACAAAATGAGGACCACTCTTGTATGTTAAGGAGAAAATCGGGCTAGGGAATGCCCCTCGTCTAATGATCGGCTTTGAGGTGGTTTGTAATGAAAGAATGGTCAGAAGCCATTAAGTGGTGGAATAAAAATCAGGTGAAGCTCATGGACATTCGTCATCTGGTCTTGAAGCCGGGACAGGCAATTAAGCCGTATGTTTTGCCAGCCCATGCTTTTTTGCTGATGGTCAGAGGAGAAGCCATTGTTCATTTGGGTAAAGAAAAGCTCAGGTCCAACCAGACGCAGGTTCTGCATGTTGGCAAAGGCACAACTATACATATCCATTGTCTGGATCTCCCCTTGGAATATTATCTTATTTTATATAAACCCCAGCCAAGCTCCACTGGTACCGACCCGTCGAGAGTAGAAAACGTACAACAAGAGTATGAATTTTCCCCGCAGCAGTATTATTTTGCAGCAACATATCCGCTGTTGCTAATTCCCATAATGGAGAGAATGCATGAATGCTGGGCAAGCAGCGAAGAATTGGACAGGTTGCAGGTTACAGGACTGTTGTATCAGTTTGTATACGAACAGTTTCGTCAATGGAAGCAGGCGAGTGATCAGATAGCTGATCCTCCAGAATTAGCCGAGCAGATTGCAGCATACATTCAGGAGCACTACGCACATCCCGTGTCCATGGAGGATATGGCGGCCCAATTTCATTACAGCAGTCATTATCTGGCACGGGTATTCAAGCGAAAATTCGGTTGCAGTCCGATGGAATACGTCATCCAAACCCGGATGAACCAAGCCAAAGTATTGCTAACAGAGACAGAGGCTCAGATTCGTGATGTGGCTGAGAGCGTTGGATATAAAGATTTGTACTACTTTAGCCGAATCTTCAAACGAATGATGGGAGAAACTCCTGCTCAATATAAAATGCACAGTCATCTGTTTAAAGGTTCAAATCGTACTAATAAGAAGTCTGAATCGTTCATTGCTGGAGAACTCACACAACGCTATATTGATAATAACGATAATCATTATCAATACAACACTTGGAGCGTGAATGACTTGAATGTTCGTTTTAAGCCTACTTTGGCGGTCAGTTTATTATTTAGTTTATCCCTGCTATTAGCAGCTTGCGGGGGAGGAGCTGATCCACAGTCAACAGCAAATGAAGATGCTTCACTGCCTGCAACCAAAATGTATACCGACGCATCGGGGAGAACGGTTGAGATTCCAGCCCAATCAGCCAAACCGGTTGTGATCACATATGGGGGGTATTTGCTGCCACTCGGAATGAAGCCGGCGGGTGCCAACAAGGAAACACTGGATCTGTACCCGGAAGAGATGGCTAATGTACCGGATATCGGATCAGGAACGGGGAACGTAGAAGTGGTCTCGGATCTAGAGCCAGATCTGATCATCGTACCTGATTATACAAGCACGGAAGTGATCGGCACCTATGAGAAAATTGCGCCTACGATTACGGTAGCCTGGGGCGGTGACCCAGATGTCATCAACACCCTGAGAACGATGGGTGAGATTATGGATAAAAAAGAGGAAGCAGAGCGATGGATTGCTACTTTCGAAAGTAAATTGAATGGGATCCGGGATGAACTGAACATCAATATTGAACCGGGAACAACGGCCATGTCCTTCGTTATCTACAATAAGGAGGTATTACTTGGGGGAGAAGGCGGCACATTGGGCAAGTTGATATACCAGGATTTCGGATTTGTTATGCCTGAACAGTACAAAGCCTATGCAGATGGTGGAACCGTGCTCTCATTGGAGAAGCTGGCGGATAAACCTGCAGACTACTTCTTCACTCAGATGGACGATGAAGAGATGGAGCAGATGATGGAGCTATTCAATGAGCCGGTGTATCAGAGTATTCCTGCGATCAAAAATCATCGGATCATTAATGTTTCTCGCAACTATTGGAATTATGGACCTTATCTGGTCGACAAGGGGCTGGATAGCCTGATTGAGCAAGTGAGCAAGCTACAGGAATAAAAAAACATTTCATTCTACAAATTTGACGCAAATCACGTTATATCAGAGCAGGTTCATAGGTGGATGCGCCTATGGCCTGTTTTGTTATGTCGGCGGTTCTGTATGATTAAAGCTTACAACCTCTGGGCACAGCGACCGCCATGCTCAATATATATGGGCTTCTGGCTGGGCAGATACCCGAAGCAATGTAGGTTCCGATTCGATATGATATGGAACTTGCAGAGCTTGTTTTTAATGTTACCCATTCAGAGAGATATATTGACGATTAAAAAAAGATATTGCGAACGCTTACATTATGTGCTAACATCACCATAACAACAGGATTGTAACCGTGTTCAGGGCAATACCTGTGTCAGTTCATTCGTTGGTTGTTTGTTCATCAAACGATTGATTGCGTTTACATTTTCATATGGAATGAACCTCATTCCTCAGGGTTGTTACTGATTGCAGGCAAAACCTGAATTGAGGGCAGTAGACCACGCTAAAGCGATGTCTGTTTGCCTTCGGTTCAGGTTTTTTTATATAAAAAAATGCCTGATGGCATGACCGCAAGCGCCGTAGCAGATATTTCGAGCAGAAAGGAGCGCAGCAGATTTAATTTTTTCATAAATTTAGATATAGACTCATCCAGACATTGGAATACTGATTCTTAGATACGCATCTCAAATGGACATTCCAATGAACTTATCCCATCACACACTATTCGACAGCGAGGAGATTTATGACATGAAAACCATTAAACGTTCGATTGCAGTGGCAACAATTCTGGGGTTATGTGTATCCGCTCTACCAGCTTATGCAGCAGGCAATACAGGACCTACTTCTTCTGCAGCGATGGACAAGCTGATCCAATCCGAGCTTATTCGCGGCAGCGGTCAAGGTGTTAATGCAGCTTATCTGAACAAAAAGGCTACACGCATTCAGGCCGCAGTACTTTACTTGCGTTTGTCCGGATTGGAGAAAGAAGCACTCGCTTATCAGGGATCGGAAACGTATGACGATGCGGCTCAGGCAGGAAAAGTATTACAACCGGTCGTTGGTTACTTGAAGCAGCATCCATATGTGTCTGAGATCGTAACAGGAACGGAGAAGTTTGAACCTAATGCACCCCTTACAGCGGAAGGTTATGCCGAGATGCTGCTGAAGGTGCTTGGATATGAAGCAGGTACGGATTATGAGCAGGGATCTGCTTCCACCTATGCGGCTGGTAAAGGAATCAAGGCGCTTCAAGGGAAGGGAGCGAGTCAACTTACCAACCGCCTGATGGCAGAGGCAACCGCACAGGCTTTGCAGATACAGCTCAAGAATGGCAGTGGAACTTTGGAACAGAACTGGTTGAAACATAAAGAAGCTGGAGCGTTCCAACCTCAAACGGTGCAACAGACCAAGTATGGCGCGATTGATGGCAAAACCTATGAGCAATATGGCACGCTCGGCTGGCTTGGTGTTCCTTACGCGAAACCGCCAGTAGGTGAACTGCGCTGGAAAGCCCCGCAAGAACCGGAATCATGGACAGGAACCAGATCGGCTAAGGAATTTGCAGCGAACAGCTTGCAGATCTCCGGCAAGACTACAGCGGGAAGCGAAGATTCGTTGTATCTTAATATCTGGCGTCCCGACACAACCAGTTCGAAACTTCCGGTTATGGTGTTCCTGCACGGCGGCGGGAATATGACCGGATCAGGTAAAGATTTTCAAGGTGAACAGCTTGCACGGAGCACCAACAGCATTATCATCTCAGTGAATTACCGTTTGGGAGCCCTTGGATTCTTCGAGAATGCAGCACTGAAAACAGGGAATGCCCTGGATGACTCAGGTAACTATGGTCTGCTTGACGCATTCCGTGCATTGGAGTGGGTGCAGGATAATATCGAAGGATTTGGCGGAGATACAGGCAATGTTACATTAGCCGGACAATCTGCTGGTGCACGTGATGTTCTGGCAACTCTGATCTCGCCACTTAGCAAAGGACTGTATCAAAAAGCAGTTGCTTTCAGTGGAGGATTGACGACAGCATCACCGGAAGAAGGCGAGCAAAAATCCGAGGATGTGCTTGTGAAGCTACTCGTGCAAGAGGGGAAAGCGGCTAATGCAGAAGAAGCAAAAGCATGGATTGGCAAGCAATCTCAGGCACAGCTGGAGAGTTACCTGCGTGCACTGCCTGCGGACAAGTTGGTCACAGCGTTTGGTGCAACGGCAATCCGTATGGACCCATTCCCGCATCTGTTCCGTGATGGCACAGTGATTCCAAAAGAAGGATTTGACGCCATCAATAATGGCAGTTATAAAAAAGTACCTGTATTGCTCGGCAGCCTGGAAACGGAGTTCTCTGGTTTTGCCTTCGGTGATCCAAACTTCTCTCCATCCATCACGGATGAGACTCTGTTTACTGATAAAACCAAGGCGGAACAATATGCTGCTGCGTTGAAATACGGTAGCGAAGCTTATGCAGGCTTTAATGCAGAGCGTGTAGCGGAGCAATTGACCAGTGAAGCAGGTCAGCCACCGGTATATGCGTATCGTTTTGCATGGGGCACACAACCTGGGGTCATCTCTGAGCGTTTGCTCACGTTACTGGGCGCACCACATGGTGCGGATATGGACTTCTATACAGGACACGCAGACGGAATTGCTGCCTATTTCCCTGATGGGTACTTTAGCGATACAAACAAACCAGGACGTGATCAGTTGTCCGCCGCGATGGCAGCTTATCTGAAGCAGTTCCTGTACACAGGCAATCCAGGTACGGGTGGATCACCTGATCTAGCGGCATGGACACCTTGGACGAAAGATGCTCAAGCCCCAATCATGCGTCTGGATGCAAGCAATACAACGGCAGAAATTGGCATGTCCACACAATATAATCAAGGCAAAGACGCCGTTATGGCAAAGATGAAAAAAGAATTGCCTGAAGAAACGTATAAACTGTTGACGGAAAAAGTGTTCGCAGGCCGTTTCTTCTGGGAATAAGGATCACCGGATAGGAAGGTATATATAGATATAATGTAAGCCAAGGGAGCATGCTCTCTTGGCTTTTTGTACTGTTCGTTATACTTAAATATGGTATTGTTGTAAATATAAATTAATAGGATATGGGAAAGGGGAAAACGTACATTATGGATGGAGTTAGTAATTTTGGTATTGCAGGTATTATAACGCTATTAATTTTCTTTATTATGATTGGTCTTGTATTATATCTGGTTTTCTATCTTGGGATGAAGAGGTCTGGCGTCAAAGAGGAAGTATCCGCATTAAGGATGGAAGTACAAGTGTTACAAGAGGAAGTAGAGCGGAACAGGCGGGAATTGGAAAATATGAAGCGTCGATAACCTTTGCAGCATTATATGTGGGTACGTGGAATAGCGCGTACAATAGTATGAGAGGATAGGGGCTTTTCGCCCCCACCTACTCAATACAACGTGACACCGCTCAGTTCAGCCTTTACATACCGAGGGCACTCGAACTATTTCTTGGCAAAAAAACTAAGTGTTCCCGTGCTTTCATCTGCACTCACAAACAGGCTGCGTCCGTTAACACGATGAATTCCCTCTGGTGATTCTCCGGCTGTAGGAATCAGACCCAGGTAGTCCGGATTGACTGGATCAGCAAGATCAAAGAACAAAATGGCATCTGCCCGTTCAGAAGCTACGGCTGCATACGTAGTGTCATCTACAGTAGCAACGGTCAGGTTCTCGACTTCGCTGCCTTTGTTGGGACTGCGATCATCGGGATACAAGCCAACCATGGCAGTTGCCTCGTCAATGAGGTTCTGGCTATCGTACATCCGCTGTCCTTGCAGATTCCAGACAGCGATATTACGTCCGCCTGCTTTTACACCATCCTCAAATTCATTCTTGCCCAAATCCCCTTCATTGGCTGTCAGCAGGTATTTGCCATCTGCCGAGAAAGCAATCCCATCCGGTTCATAACGAGCGGTCAACGTCTCTTTAAACTGAACGATACCATCATCTTTCAGATCTGCTTGATGTGAAGTGGTACCCAGAGCGAAGATTGAGCTGATTTTTTTTGTCTCCAGATCTACGATGGCAACGACATTGTTTTCCTGTAGCGTGATGGCTGCTGTTTTACTATCTGGACTAATAGCAACATACTCTGGTTGTGGATCATGCGGATAGATGGCGCCTTCTACATTGTCCAGAGATACCGGCAAGTTGGTGATCTCACCCTCCAATACGTTCCCGCCAGCAAAAGATACAACCATAATGCTACCCGGACGTTTGGTGCTGGCATAGTCAATTTCATCCGCAGCTTTATTCAGCTCTTCATCCTCTATGGCGATCACTGCATGCTGACCGTCTGGTGACAGTGCAATCGAGTCAGGACCAATGCCCAGTTCATACGTTTTGACGGTTTTGTAGGTTGTCAGATCCACAATGGCAAGCAACCCTTTGTTTGCTTCGCTGTCTGTATCCCCTGTACGAATAACAGCAAGACCGTATTTACCATCTTTGGACACGGTTACGCTTGTAACTTCAGCTTTGGCGGAGAGGTCATGGAAGCTGACCGTCTTCAATACGTTGATGTTTTTCAAGTCAGCAATGTCCAGTACGGAAATGCTGCCATTGTCTGCTTCGGTTACGAGCAGGCGCTGTCCATCTGGCGTAGAGGCTGATATTTCTGCTTTGCCACCAGGCATCTGAAACGATGCGGTCTGTTCAAAACCGGTTTTATTTTGTTTCAGGATCAGTTGATCCGTAATTAATTTTAGTGTTTGGGGAGATACATACGTTGTACCTTTGGTGATGTAGCTTTTACTGTCCAAAGGAGTTTTCACACCGTTGATGGTGGCTGATGACGTTCCTATAGGAAGTTGTACTTTAGTATCTGCGATCTGGATATTAACACTGCGACTGCTTCCGTTCCATGTGACCGTACCCTGCATATTTTGGATGGCTGTGCGCAGTACGACATGATCATTGGTGGTTTTAGTTGCGTCAGCGGCATGAATCATGGATGTGTAGCTGGTTGCTCCTGCGGTAAGAATGGCAGTCATCGACAGAACGGCGAGCCATTGATTTCTCTTTTTCAATGTTCCAGATCCCCTTTATCGTTTCGTGTGTAATGAGTTGTACAATTGTTTTAGTATAGGGAGCTTATGTTAAGGAGAGGTAAGAGAAGTCTGTGATTTGTGTAAAAGGTTAGATAAGAGATATTTTTCCAAATTGGATATGTAAGTTAGTGTATAAAATGATGTTGCAACATGAAGAAAAAAGCAGACGTGAGCCTTCATATATATAGGACTGGTCGAACGGGCGAAAATACGCTAGAATTATAATTGAGAATAATTATCAATTAATTCGGGCTTTTTTACTGACAAGTCTGATCAAGATATAGGCGAGGTGAATACCCATGCGCACGGATGATGCATTAGGCGTAGTATATCAGCATTACCTGACCCAGGAGCCTTACAGTCAGCAAGATGAACACACGTATCTGCTCTCTCCCAAGGCGGGAAGTGGCAATATTAAAAGAGTAACGACATACAGTGGCATTGAGATTTTATATTCCCAGGTTGAATATCATCAGCCGTATCCAACGTATTTTGCATCCGAAACGCCCATTGTGGAATTGCAATTTGCCTTGTCAGGAGAGCGAAATGTGGATATATCCGGTCAGGATTATTCATTATCGATAGGGCAAGGGGCCCTTATTTTTATGCATGATTTCGAAGCGTGGTTCCATCCTCCGGCAAGGGAACTGTATACGTCCTTTTCGCTGGGGATTCCGGTTTCTCTGTTCAATTATGCTGCGGCGCAACTGGGCGGTTTCAAGTCGATTGCGTTTAATCAGGTGTTAGGGCGAAAGGTGTTTAAGCCGATTGTCTTTCAACTGGATAACCGGATACGAACGATGATCGACAGTTTGATTGTGGAATTAAACAACAGTTATCGATCATCCTTAATGATGGAAGCGACAGCCTTGGAGATCTTGAATCGATTTATGATCCAATTGTTTGATCTGGCGCCAATTCCCGCAGGATTCTCCAGAGAGGACATCCGGAAGTTACATACGGCACGGGAGATTATGGAGGCTTGTATGGTAGATCCTCCATCTTTGCTAGCATTGTCCAGACAGGTGGGTCTTAACGATTTTAAATTAAAAAAAGGATTCAAAGCACTTTTCGGAAGCACGGTGTTCGAATATTTGCGTCAGGTTCGTCTCGACAACGCCATGAAGTTGCTGCGCAATCAGAATAACAACGTCACCGAGGCCGCGATTGCGGTCGGTTACAGCAATGTCAGTGCCTTTTCGCAGCAATTTTATCGCAAATTCGGCGTGAAGCCTTCCGAGATGAAAAAGATTTATTAATAAATCCGTCTTGCCGTGAATTGTTCCGTATAGAGGCAGTGGGGATTCATTCCGCCTTGTATACTCCAGGTACAGTGGGTACTGTACTGAAATATAGAGGAGTGTACAAACATGAATAGAATCAGAGGAAGTATTTTTTTTAGCGTATTTGCAGCCATGTTGGGTCTGATGCTAATTGCACCCATTATGCCACCACTTATTCGCGAGTTGGGCATGAAAGAAAGTCATTCCGGTCTTATTATCTCGCTTGGGTCCATTATGATGGCTGTCATGGCTCCGGTATGGGGCAGATGGAGTGATATAAGAGGAAGAAAACCCATCATATTGATTGGATTTATAGGTATGTCTGTGAGCTGTGCATTATTTGCACTGGCATTGTACGGGGGATTAAATGCATGGATCGGAGGGGGGCTCCTGTTAACCCTTCTGATTGTGACGCGCAGTCTGATCGGCATGTTCATTCCGGCGGTGCTGTCTTCTGCCCAAGCCTATATGGGTGATGTGACAGAAGGGGAGGAGCGGGGAAGTGGAATGGCGATTATCAGTGCTGCGAATGGACTTGGCCTAGTATTTGGACCTGCGATTGCAGGAGCATTTACCCTTATCGGTCTGCTCTGGCCGCTTTATTTCGGCATTTTTATAGCGATAGCTGCGTTTATTATTGCCTTGCTGTTAATCCCGTCAGCCAAACCGGTCATTCAGGCAAAACCGCCTAAAGTCAACCCGTTCCAACGTGGTTTACGAATGTACCTTGCTGCCGGTTTGGTCACGATGATGGGTATCATGACACTACAGGTTGTCGGGGGATTTTATTTTCAGGATCAACTGGCTCTATCCTCAGCGGCGACGGCCCGAATGGTTTCGTTTGGACTCATGTTCTCTGGAGCAGCGATGTTGATCATGCAGGTCATTCAGATGAAATGGTTGAAATGGCAGCCACGCCCAATGATTTTGCTCGGGTCCCTTTTCCTGATCGCAAGCATGATCCTGTTTTTAGTCTTCCATGTGTTATCCATGTATTATTTCTCGTTTTTCCTGTTTGGCATGGGTTCGGGTCTGATGATGCCGGGGTTCATGGCAGGTGCTTCGCTGGCAGTTAGCAAAGAACAGCAGGGAGGGGCAGCGGGATTGGTAGCAGCCATCCAGGGGATATCCGCCGTTATTACCCCTTTACTTACAACGACACTCTATCAGGTGGACAAACATGTTCCATTTATGCTCGTAGCTGTTCTGGTTGTCTTGCTGGCAATCATGATGATGGGAATGCGGAAGAATGAATCCAATACTGTAACGGACCCCATTCATTCGTTATAGTCAGACAAAGTCAGAAGATCAAATAAGGTCAAAATAAAAGAAAAAAGGATCTATTTTAAAATAGTGAACCATGATGAAAGAAAATCGGTTTTTTTCGTCTTTTACAGACTTTGAGCCTTATTTGCAAGGGTATTATAATAATCAATGTAAGCAACACCAATAAACCAACCACACAAAAGGAGCTGATTTTCATGTTTGATCTGATTCCGTTTCGTAAACGAAATGAAGACCCGTTCGGACACATGTTGAAATCCTTCAATGACATGGTTGAGAACTCATTCCTCTCCCCTTTTGGAACTGGCTCCCAGCCATTCCGGACCGACATTCGTGAGGAAGAAGACAAATATTCGGTAGAAGCCGAGCTTCCGGGCATCGCCAAAGAGGACATAGACATTCAGGTTCAAGGTAATGAATTGATTATTCGTGCCAAACGCAATGATATAGTGGAGCAGAAGGATGACTCCAATCGAATCATACGGCAGGAACGCCGTTCCGGCGAGTTTATCCGGCGATTCTATGTTGATCATATTGATGAGGAGCACATTAAGGCCAGATTGGAAGAAGGTGTGCTGAAGCTCGAGATTCCAAAACGTCCTGGTGATGATCAATCTCGCAGACGCATTCAAATTGACTAAACCAGATGCAAAATGTGTAGCTGAAGAAGTTGAGCTATCCCTTTATGGTAATAGGCATGGAAGAACATCTGTAAAGATGTTTTGTCATGTTGTCCCATGAAGGGATTTTTTACATAACCGGGTTAATGGAATTGAATATGAATTGTGCTGCATAGGAATGTAGCGGAGAAGCCGGATACGGCATCCAAGTTAACACGGATCTGATCGGCTGCATAAGTGAAACTTAGCTGTAAACAAACGTTAGATGCCTCCACAGGGGAGAACATCTCTTGCTGAATATGTTCAAAATGGAAGTGCACCTGCTGTTCCCATTCCTGATCAGCATTATGCGTTAGCACAAGAGAGAGGGATTGTATATTTTGGACTGTTTCCAGCTGCACATCCGTAATTTCGTCATAATGGAAGGGAGGGAAATAGCCCAGAGTTTCAATTACATGTTGCGCTCCGAGGATGGAAGCCAAAGGAGAAAATTCACGTTCCAACCTCCGAATATCCATTAACTGTGCCTCGTACTGAGGACTTGTATAGAGCAGGAGAGAGTCTGGTTCGCATTCCACGACTGTTCCGATAAAAGCAGCCCAGTTCGCGGTACCTTCCTCACCAACGGTAACAAGCAGTTGATCTTGAGCAAGCAAGTCGATTGCCCTATTGGTATGGAATTTCACTCGAAAACCTTGTCCCTGTATCTGCCAGGGAGTCTGGGGTGCATACCAGAATGGTTCCCGCTCTACGGATCGGACGCTGACGTTTAATGTCCATGCTCTGTTCATTAGACTACCTCCAATTGCCACAAGCTGCGTGGCATCATCTCCACCTGTCTGTATTATTTCTCTGCTGCTGCTTGCATCAGGGCATAGATCTTACGTGTGGTATTCACATTTCTAACCGTCATATAGGCATATACTTTGGATCCCACAAGCTTGTTCATGCCACTTTTGGATGCATCTTCTCTGCTGACTGAGTATAAAATCGCTCCGGGAACATAGATTAGTGTGCCGATTCCCGGTTTGATGGGCAGCTGGTCCAGCACGGAGGGCTCATTGATCTCATCCCAGAGGAACATCACATCACTTTTGGCTGTGTCATCATTAACCCATTCTTCTGGCAGCGCCTGAATAACGGATTGAATTTCATCCATATTCCGCACCATTACCCTGATCTGTAAGCCAAAATCGGCGGCGATGGCCTGTTCTAACACATGGGATATCTCCCAATTTGCATCGGCACGTTCCTGATGATCGGCAAAAATAATATTGCCAGAATTGATATAGGTAACGACATCCAGCATGCCTGCTTGTTCAAATGTTTCTTTCAGCTGCTTCATATTAATTTTATTGTTCCCGCCTACATTAATGCCTCGTAGCAAAGCCACATAGATCATATGGGCGCCCCTCCAATTCCTTCAATTCACTGTTTTAACAAAAGGACAGATATTCGAACAGATGAGCAGTATACTCTTCTCCCAACAGATCTTGCAATAAAGGTTCCACTTGCTCCAGATACTCGGGCTTGGTTTCATAGGTTTCTTCATCTTTTACTTCTCCGGCATAGGTACGCGCCGCTTCAATCAGGATGGCTAGTGCACTGAAAAAGTCTGATAGTGAATCAGCAACACGGTTTGGTTCTCCACCTGTAAAAGCGGCATATACGGGAGAGTTTGGTGCTTCCACATCTACAATTAACGGATCATCGTTAAAGTTTGCGATGACAACGTGAGTTTTTGGCCAAGTGGAGGACTCCTCATAAGGTTCATTCATGCCAATCCAGCGGAACCCCAGTTGCTGACGAAGCAGATGTTCAGGTGCGACAAAGGAAATAAGTGCGGCATCACCGATTTCGACGGCGGCATTTTTCATTTTGAGTGTACCTTCCGCATCCGCATCCATCATTTCATAATGACTGTACAGATACTGAAGTTCTGGAGAAAGAGGTATTCGTGTATCCACTTCCGGCTGGTGATGTTGTTCGCGGGGACGCAGATCATGATTTTTGAAAAGTCCATAAGCTTCATTATATAAATCCTGCTGTTCCACCAAACGGCTCAAGGCCGCATCCAGTTGTTGCATGATGTCTGAGTCCTCCTAATTACATTGATATAATAACAAGCCGATTCGTTTGATTCTTGGCTATAAGCATTATACTATATCAAAGATAAATTCAAAAAACATTTGAATACGTTTACATTCATGAGTGGACATGATATACTTTCACTCAAATAAGGATTGTTACTGCTTCGGGCAGGCAAAACCTGAACATCACTATGCGTGGACTTTGTTCCATTCATAATGTTGTTCGGGTTTTTTTGCATTCTACGGTCCATATTAAGGATAGAAAAACAGAGGACGTACTTATTTCCAACCAAACTAACATCACGCTGTACAGAAGAAAGGGGAGCACTATGAACAAGAGAAAATGGTTAAACGGTTTTGCCGTAGGTTGTCTCAGTATCATCCTGGTGATTAGTGGATGCGCATCCAAAGCGCCACAAACCGCGAGTGACACACCAAATCAGGCGACAGAACAGACAGAGAATGAAACCCAGAAACCTGCAAACAACCAAGCTGCCAAAGGCAGAACAGTGATTACAACCGACGGTGAAGTGGATGATATGAACTCCGTCATTCGTTTCCTCTTATATTCGAATGAGATGGACCTTGCCGGAATTGTACTGACCAGCTCGGTGTATCATTATGCTGGAGACGAGGAAGCAGGGATCAAGCCGTTCCGCTGGACAGGCACACAGTGGGTGTACGACATGATCGATGCCTATGGCGAGATCTACCCGAACTTATCCAAACATGCGGATGGGTACCCGGAGCCGGAACAGCTTCGAGCGATGACCAAGATCGGTAATATTTCCGATAAAGGGGAGATGGAGAAGGAAACCGAAGGTTCCGAGTTCCTCGAAACTCTTTTCCTCGATGATGACTCCCGAGACCTGATTGTTCAGACATGGGGGGGCACCAATACCACAGCCAGAGCGCTAAAATCGATTGAGGAACAGTACAAAGACACAGCTGAGTGGGATGCGATTCGCAAAAAAGTCAGTGACAAACTGGTCCTGTACATCATCCTCGATCAGGATGACAGCTACAACGAATACATTGCGAAGAATTGGCCGGATATCCGCATTCTCAACGACCAATCGAACTTCTGGCATTTTGCCTATGCATGGAAGATGCATGCCGAAGAAGTGAACAGTAAGCTTCATGGCGACTGGATGGTCAAGAATATCCTGAACGGACATGGCAAGCTGATGGATATGTATGCATCGATGGGTGACGGCAAAATGATCGAAGGCGAACTAGCCGAAGAACAACGGGGAAGTGCTGAGTATCTGAAGAACAATCCACAATATGACAAGTACGATTTTATATCTGAGGGTGACTCTCCTTCCTTCTTTTATCTGATTGATAATGGGCTGCGCAGTATGGAAGACCCTTCCTACGGCGGTTGGGGTGGACGCTTTGGAGTTGTGAACGACAAGCTGTTTAGAAACAATGTGCTTGATTACGATCCGTACACCAAACGCTATGAAGCCGAATACTCTCTGATGAGATGGTTTGACGATGTGCAGGATGATTTTGCAGCACGTGCAGACTGGGCAGTTGCAGACACTTACGAAGGTGCCAACCATAATCCGTCTTTAACGATTAAGGAAGGGGTGGATCTTAGTGTTAGTCCTGGGGAGGAAGTTACTCTTCACGCGGAGGGTAAAGACCCGGATGGAGATCAACTGACCTATACGTGGTGGAGATATTTCGAAGCGGACACTTATGAGGATTCCAAAGTAACACCGAACAAAGTTAAGCCTGAAATGGCGGGTGACCTGCAGCTTGGGTTGCATCGTGAACTTGCCAAGGATGAGCAGGTGGATACGATAAAATTACAGGGCAGTGACACCGAAGCGGTGACATTTACCGTTCCTGACGATGCCAAATCGGGTGATACCCTTCATATCGTTGCCGAAGTACAGGATGATGGAGAGCATCAGTTGAAGCATTATCAACGTGTGATCCTAACTGTGAAATAAAGAAATAGAGGGGTTGTCCCAAAAGTAATCAACATGGCTGGTGGGACGCCCCTCTTATTTGTGTAGTCCGATCGTAATTGATCCGTTAACGCTGGATGCCTGACCAGAAGACATTCCAGGTGATTGCCAAAGCTTGTTCATAGGATTGCCGTGTCTCATACACGAGCTGTACATCCAATCCATCCATCACGGTGACAAAAGCTACGGTGGCTTCTTCCGGACCCAGGCGTATATCGGAATGTCTGGTAAATACGGCTGCCAGCTCTTCCTTCAGTGTCCCGAGGTACGTTCGATACTGGGCTAGCACAAAATCATGCACCTCCAGCGGTGTGATAAAGGACAAGATATACATAAAAGCAACGTTTGGATGAGTCAGAAAGCGATTTTTGTGTTCATGCAAAAAGGCATATAACTGCTGATCCAAAGTTTGGGTAACATACTCGCTGAAGAATTGGCGTACAAACTGTTGTTCCTCCTGCACAACTTCCTCATATAACTCCAGCAATAACGCTTTTTTGGATGAATAATGATAAGCCAGGGATTGCTTGCGAATGCCTGCCTCTTCGGCAATCTGCGCCATCTTGGTCCCCTCGTAACCCAGACGATTAAAATGTTGAATGGCAATTTCCTTGATTCGTTTTTTACTCAATGTCTACCTCCAGTTGGCGAGCTGAATACCTCTGCTGTTTTTGGGAGTATACCAAATATAACAAGATATATACCACAAAAATGCCTATAGAGATAGCATACACCACCGTATAGGAAAATGCAGAAGCCACAACGCCCAGGATCAACGAACCACCGCCAATTCCGAGGTCAAAGAAGTTAAAGAAGGAAGCCATCGCACTTTCGTGCTCATGTTCTTCTACAAGATTCACACACCAGGTCTGAATCGCCGGGAATATGGCACCAAAACCAAAGCCGTATAACGCACCGGCGATCAGGAATTGCACATCACTCTGGGCGATAATCAGAACCAGTAGCCCCGCGATTGCAAACACGGCAGAAGGTAACAACACGGAACCTGGTCCCCATCGATCAAACATTTTCCCCGAAAACAGTCGAACGGCGAAGCTGGCAATGGCAACGATGAAGAAAAACCAGGCTATATTCTCGAACCCTCTTTCGGCGGCAAATAAAGCCACAAAGGACATGATTGAACCCGCTGCAATGCCAACGAGCATAATGAGAAGGGAAGGGAAGAGTACCTTCTTTTCAATCAGTTTCACCGAAGGGACATGAGTTTGCATAGACTCACTACTACCTTCTGTTTTCGGCTTTCTGGATACAAACACTGTCATTAGGAGAGCTAACAGCAAAATGCACATACCTCCCATAAACAGGCTCTGGTAGTCGTACCTAAACAACAGGCTTGTTCCAATCAATGGACCAATGGATATAGCGACCGTCTCCCCTACGCCGAAATACCCCATACCTTCTCCCCGGCGATCTCTTGGTATGTTTTCAGTGGCAATCGTTGCAAAATATGTCGTTGCCAAACCAAATCCGAATCCGTGGATCACTCGAAATACAAGAATCATCCAAATACCTGACGATAGGTAGTATGCGCCTGTCATTAATGCACAGATAGTGATGCCGATAATCAATAGATATTTTTTATCTATTCGAGCTGCCAAAACAGAAGTGAAGGGTCGAATCAAGATGGCAGAAAACATAAATACGCCGGTAACAAGCCCAATTTGGGAGGCTTCGCCACCAAGACTTGAGACAAACAAAGGCAAGGTCGGAAGCAACATTTCAAATGCCATAAACAATAATGCGTTGGCTAACATGATAAATAGGAATGATCTTCCCCAGAGTTGCTGAGGTGTAGAGCTATGTGTTGAAGTACTCATGGTTTTCCTCCGTAATATTGATCTCTGTCGCGCGACATGTTGAACTGATTTTACCTGACGATCGTCAGATTGTAAAGCGCGTATTCAGAGCAGGAGTTCATGATTTTTTAGTGGATGAGAGAAGTTATTAATTATTTTTAATTCATATTCCAACATTTTCCGGTATACTAATCAGATAAAATGATTCAAGTGAATACTACCTCGGAGAGGTGATATGCAATGACGGTTGATATACTTGTAAGAAATAATGTTAAGGTACTTGGCTCGGGTAGCCAAACGATTGTATTTGCTCATGGTTTTGGATGTGATCAGGATATGTGGCGTTACATTATTCCAGGTTTTATGGAGAACTACCGTGTGGTGTTGTTTGATTATGTTGGATCTGGCGAATCTCAAATTAACTATTATGATGCTATCAAATATAGCAACCTTCAAGGATACGCCCAGGATGTGCTGGAAGTTATGGAAGCGCTTGAGCTAAAGGACACCATATTTGTCGGGCATTCCGTCAGTAGTATGATTGGTATGCTGGCATCGATTCAGAACCCTAAATATTTCAAAAAAATTATAATGTTAGGGCCCTCCCCACGTTACGTGAATGATCTGCCGAATTATTATGGAGGTTTCGATCGGAATGATATCGATGAATTGCTTGAGATGATGCAGATGAATTTTATTGGGTGGGCGAGTTATCTGGCACCCATTGTGATGAACAATCCGGAACGGAAAGAGCTGACGGAAGAGTTGGAGAAAAGCTTCTGCTCCAGAGATCCGCATATTGCGAGACAATTTGCCGAAGTGACGTTTTTATCTGACTGTCGTATTGATCTGGAGCAGGCAACTGTGCCAACATTAATTCTTCAGTGCTCGGATGACAGCATTGCCCCAGTAGAAGTAGGGGATTATCTACACGCCCATCTGAAGAATAGCAGGTTGCAACAGATGACGGCCAAGGGACATTATCCGCATCTAAGTCAACCGGAAGAAACCATCCGAATGATTAAGGATTATTTAACGAGCGCATAAAACGCGGAAGAAAGGCAGTTATTCCATGGATATACAATTAGATCTGGCTCCCTGTGGATACTTCTCTATCTCTGATTCGGGCGTCGTACAGTCGATTAATCAAACTTTGCTTACGATGCTTGGATATGAACGCGATGAGCTCATAGGGCAACATATTGAATCCACCATGTCGGTGAGCAACAAGGTGTTTTTCCATACGTATTTCTATCCCTACATCCAGTTATATGGACATGTGGACGAGATGTACTTCACGTTCCGTACCCGTGATCAGCAGGCTGTTCCTGTTCTGCTTAACGGTGTTCGTCAGACCCGTAACGGGGAAAGCGTGGTAGATTGTGTCGTTGTAGTCATGCGTAAGCGAATCGAACATGAGAAGGATATTTTGCATACCAAAACGAAGCTTCAGGAGCTGTATCAAGCGACGCAAGAAGCGAATAAAGAGCTTGAACGACTGCATGAGGAATATAAAATTAAAGAGCAGGCGTTAATCAAAGTGAATGATCAGTTGGAGACAATGGCCTCCACCGACTTGTTGACAGGATTGAAGAACCGCAGGTTTTTCCAGGAAAAAATGCTTGAATGCTTACTGATGTTCCAGGAGAAACAACGTTATTTCTCCCTTCTCGTTGTGGACATTGATCATTTCAAAAACATTAATGATACGTACGGACATCCGATCGGAGATCTGGTGCTCGGTAATCTGGCAGGGCTGCTGCAAACGGTATCGCGAAGTACGGATGTGGTTGCACGTTACGGTGGGGAGGAATTTGTTGTCATTCTTCCAGATTGTGAAGAGGAGCAGGCGATCGGTATTGCAGAACGATATCGTTCACAGGTTGCTTCAGCCGATTGGGGTGAATATAACATTACTGTGAGTATCGGTGCGGCCACTGTAGTCGAGGATGATACGGAAAAGTCCTTGTTCCAAAGAGCGGACAACGCCCTGTATGCCTCCAAAACCGGAGGACGAAACCGGGTGACACATGCAGCTCAGATGGTAAAAAGTTAAGGATTGGATTACATCAAAAGAAAGCAAAAAGGAGTCTGTGCATGATGAGGGAGATGATCCCACATGCACAGGCTCCTTTTATTTGCGTGAAAAAGATTTACTAAGTTGAGATGGCAGACTCAGGGTTAATTTATCGCGGTGCAAGGTAACCATATGCTTTAGCCGGAGAGTTCGCCTGAGGACGAAAATCTTCGCTCGGTTCATCCATAAATGCCGGGTTCACATATATGGAGTGTGCATCATTGCCAGATCCCTTGATGTAGGCGGCGATGCCGGAGTAGGCTTTATTTTTCCAAACCCACAGGGCATCTTCCTGCTCACCTGGTGAGTAATAGACATTATGGTCAAACACATTGCCGGTATTGCTAGTATATTCGTTGTATATCAGTACTTCCGAGCTGCCCGATACGAGAATGTTACGCATGAACGTATTGTTCTTTGTCCGTGACTGTATGAATAACTGTCCATTGCCTGCATTCAGGGTATCATTTCCCACAAGCGTATTGTACATAATGTTGCTATCCTCGGTAGCTCCTCGTTCCTCGTCATAACCTCCCATGGCAATACCCGTCAATCTGTTGGAATAAATCAGGTTATCACGCACGGTAATGTTGCTGGTTGAACGTCCGGCATGCTCTGAGGCAATCTCAATTCCGATGTCGCTCCGGTATACCCGGTTCTGGTCGATGATATGATCTTTCCCGCCATCTACGTAGATGCCGCCGGCCGAGTTGGTATCATTGGGCAGGTCTGTACCGTAGGAGGGATTGTTATTGGACGTAATATCGTATACTTCGTTTCCTCGTACAATGCCGTTCCGAGCCTGATCGTACGTGTCGTCCTCGGACGTACCCTCGTACCCGATCAGATCAATACCAATATTATCGGAATCATGGATGATATTGTCCTGGATGGCAAAGGTATCAACATTACCGTTGACTGCGAGTGACTCGCTTGAACCAAGTGTAAGATCATACAATTCATTATCCTTGATGATGATATCGCGTAAAGCTTGAGGGTGCTCTGTGCCATATATGGCAATACCGTGGGCATCCCTGCCCCGCAAATCGGGACCTTCAGGAGTTGCGTAACTAGCGATCGCGTGTATGGTGTTGCCTAACAGCTGAATATGCTCACCTGCTCCGTGGACATAAATCCCGGTTGGAACTTGGCCCCCAAGTGTGGTTGTGAAATTACGAATTTCGAGATTCTGAATCGTGATATAACTGGCATTTTCAATTTCAATCAACCCTTCAATGCCCCGAACAGATAAACCTTTACCATCAATGATAACCTGCTCCTGAGGATAACTTGAAAATAGGGTTGGATTAGCGGAAGAATTACCGCTTTTGGTGATTTTGACTTTCTGATGGTAGACCCCTTCACGCAAATAGATCGTACTTCCCGGCGAAGCATGGTCTGCTGCGTGCTGCAACGTTTTCCACGGAGATTGAATGGTTCCTTTATTCGAGTCGTTTCCTTGGGGTGATATGTAATGGATGACCTGGGGATCAGACTTTTGAACAGAAACGGATTCCTTCATGGCAGATGTATGATTCTGACAACCGGATACAAGCACCATCAGAATCGGAATCATAAGTATAACTACGCGAATCAAATCGTTTCCCCCTTGAATTTAGCTTTGAAGATAGATTATAGCAGATTTGAACGGGTTAATAACCCATGATATGCTCTTATAAAATCAGCGAGGAGACTGCTCATGAATACATTAACGATAGCTGAATTAGTAGATCGGGAGAATCACGCATGGGAAGAACTCAAGGAACTCCTGGATAGTGGGCAAAATACATATGTGTATGTTCCAGCAAAACAAGAGGCTGGAGAGGATACCCTCTATCGTCTGCAAATAAGCACCAAATCCTATTTGGGGGCTGTTGCTTATGAGACAGAAGGTATTGTACTGGACCATGGCTGGATTACTCTGCTTGGTGCGGGTGGTGACAGTACATCGGGGAGTCTCACCAGTTGGAATGGTGTGAGTGGGCAGCCTTGGGTAGATGTGCTGGAAGGTATGATGGTCGTTGCATATGATGCGGCAGGTGGTTTCTTTGGACTGGACACAGGTAAGTATGGCCGCACGGGACACATATATTATTTTGCACCGGATACACTTGAATGGGAATCGACAGAACTGGCATATTCAGGTTTCATCAACTGGCTGGCGAATGGTGATCTAGAGCAGTTCTATCAGACCTTTCGCTGGAAAGGTTGGCAAGAGGATATGTCTCAGCTCCAGCCAGGACAAGTATTTGCGTATTATCCACCACTTTGGACGCAGGAAGGTGACGGCGAGAGCAGCAGTAAAGCCCCAATTAGCATAATGGAGGCCTGGAAGTTTGCACTGGACGGGAAATAGTTGGCATGCTGCTGTAGGATGAATTCAGGAAAGTAACCGGTAAGTTCAAGTTCATTGAGTGATCTACTTAAAAAAAACGGCATTTCTATTCCAAACTAAAAAAGGCTCGCGCTTGGTGCGGGCCTTTTTGTTCTGAACTTTAAACATCAATTATCAATTGTCCAATGTAACAGGTTTAATGCCTGAGCGTGAAGCTCTGCTATGCCAGACGGTCAACCCGAGTGAAACAAAGCAGACGAGCAAGAGACAAGCATACACCACATGATAAGCTTGCTCGACCGAGACTCCCGGAATGCTGTGCAGCAGCAGCCCACACACGGCTACAGACACCGAACCACCGAAGAATTGGATCAGTTGTAACATCCCCATACCTGAACCTATCTGGGCTTTGGGCAGCACTCGTGACGCTTCATTATTCAGGGAAGCCATGGAGGCTGACAGTGCCGGTGAGAAAAAGAGATAACCACTGGTAATGATCAAGGCGGATTGATCAAGTCCGAGCATGAATAAGGCAAGTACCGCTGCGAGCAGGGTGTGTCCGATGATCATAAATCGCATATTGCCATAACGGTCGATCCAGCGTCCAACGAAACGGGTGCAGAATGCTGCAACAATAGCTCCAGGTGCAATCAGCAAACCAATGGCGAGCGAAGAGCGTCCATATAGATCAGCGAGCACAAGCGGCATCAAAAACAGATTGCCCAGATTCACCACCAGCACGCAGAATCCGATAAGGATTAACCGGGTATATCCTGGCGTTCGGAACACTTGTGGATTCACAAATGGAAGACTCGCTTTCCGAATATACAGGAGGTGTGCGATAAGCGAGATAACGCCGATGGCAAACCAGAACCAGGATTGCTGGGTGATCGCGACCAGAAGTGTAGTGGCGTTAATGACGGTTAATATGGCGCCAATAACATCGAACGGCTGATCTGTTTTGACGGATTCACGGGGGAGAAAATAGAGCAATACAGGCAGGGCGAGCAGGACAAGCACCGTTATGGCAAAAAGTCCGTTCCAGCCCCAGTACTCGCTAATGAGTCCGCCGACAATGGGGCCAAGTCCAAAAGCCATGGCGCTACCTGATGAGATCAGCGCGATGGCAGCTCCGCGTCGTTCCACTGGGATGTAACGACTTGCAATGACGAGACCCAGCCCGGCCATAACTCCTGCACCCGCAGATTGCAGAATGCGTGTCAGTAACAAGATCGCGAAGTTATGCGCGAACAACCCCAGCAATGAAGATAACCCCAGGATCAGAAGCCCGACCGTTAACAGTTTGCGTACCGGGATACGGTCTGACAATCGACTGTAGATCACCGTCGACAGGGCGTAACCAATCGAATAACTTGAGATGACCCAAGACCCTAAGTCTGAGGTGATCTGTAGGTCATGGATAATGACTGGCAAAGAAACATTGAACATGGTGGTGTTCATCACAACGATAAACAAGCAGCACGTCCAGAGTGGCATGACAATTTTATCTTTCACGGTACCATTCCTGTCTTGGGTATGAATATGAATTCGGATTGAGCTTTGATGAAAATGTGATGAAAAGCAATATATAATTTTACGCCCAAATTTATCATATGGCAATAGTGTCATACTAATTCATTCGGATGTGATGAGCATAGAAAGATATTAATAATAAACAATAGACGGATTTCCTGAATTTAACTAAAATGATCATTGAACATACATAAGCAGATGGATCAGCGGTTAGGTAACTAGATATGTAAGTAATTAGCATGTTGAAAATGAAGGAGATTATACCCATGACTCATTTATTATTAATGTCCCATAGCGTATTTCCGACGCTGGATATGAAGCGAACCGCGCAGTTTTATGAAGAAAAGATGGGCTTTCGGGTCGTCGAATATCTTGATGCCACGGAACCTCATATCTGCCTGTATCGTGATCTTACCGAGATTATTTTAACCCAAAGCAATGGACAGAAAGTTATACCCAACAGAGAATTATATGGCTATGGATATGATGCATATTTTATTACCCAGAACCAGGAAGAGCTTCAGCAGGAATTGATCAACGCAGATGTGAAAATCGTACGTGCTCTCAATCATACAGACTATAATAACAAGGAGTTTGTGATCGAGGATATTGATGGAAGATGGATCGCTTTTGGCATTAAACAGGGGTAATTAGATACAGAAACAGGCGCTCCGATAACGGGCGCCTGTTTGTGCATGTTGTATCTACAAATCTTACGCCACAGTAACTTGTTTACCGCGATTGCGAATCCACTTGATGACATCCATCAGAATGACGGCGACAAGAGCAAGTCCGCCTGCAATCAGGAACTCATTCCAGCCGAATGTATCCGGGATTGCGAATACACCGCGAACACCTGGAATCAGTGTGATTGCATAGAGACACAGACATACCAGAATGGAGCCAAGCACGAATTTATTGGTCGTAAAGCCCACCTGGAAGATGGTTTGTGTGTTGGAACGTGCTGCAAATGTTTGCAGACTGCGTGCGAGAATCAAGGTTGTGAAGGCCATAGCCACACTGATTTCCTCCGAAATACCAAGTCCGATATATTGGGACACGATAACAGCTACACCAATCAGGACACCACGTGTTATCACGGCCTGCAGGGTTCCGCCTGCGAAGATACCTTCGTTGATATCACGCGGTTTACGCCGCATGACATCTGGCTCAGGTTTCTCTGTACCCAAAGCAATGGCAGGCAGGGAGTCGTTCACCAGATTGATGAACAGCAGCTGAAGGGCCGTAAATGGATTAACCCAGCCGACGATCAAGGCAAACAAAATGGCGATAATCGCGCCGAGGTTACCGGCGAACAGGTATGCGATGGCTTTTTTGATGTTATCAAATACCATCCGTCCAACACTGACCGCATTCACGATGGAGACAAAGTTATCATCCGTCAGAATCATGGCAGCCGCATCCTTGGCGACATCTGTTCCGCTACCCATCGCTACGCCGATGTCGGCCTGTTTCAGCGCGGGTGCGTCATTGACCCCATCTCCGGTCATCGCTACAACCTTGCCTTTACGTTGCCATGCACGCACAATCCGGATTTTATTCTCAGGAGATACCCTTGCGTATACTGAGATGTGTTCGAGTTGTTGATCCAGCTCTTCATCGGACATTTTGTCCAGTTCAGCGCCGGTAATGGCAAGATCATTCGGTTCGGCAAGGCCGATATCCACACCGATCGCCTGAGCCGTTGTTTTGTGATCTCCAGTGATCATGATGGTGCGAATGCCCGCTTTTTTGGACTCTTCAATAGAACCGTATACCGCTTCACGCGGTGGGTCAATCATCGCTGTCAGGCCAACAAGTGTCAGATCATGCTCGTCATCAATGGTGACCTGGTTTTTATCATCGAATTTTTTGTACGCGTAGGCCAGCACACGGAAGGCTCGTTTGGAGAAGGCCTCATTTTTTTCTTCAAATTGTGTGCGAATCTCGGGTGTGAGGGGCTGAACCTCACCGTTGATAAACACATGACTACAGCGGCTGAACAGCACATCCGGTCCACCTTTGGTCAGCAAGGCCGTCTGTCCCTCGAAGGTATGCACCGTACTCATGAGCTTTCGATCCGAGTCAAAAGGAAGCTCAGCTTCACGCGGGAACTGGTCACGGATTTCATTGTAATCCTTGTTCACCCGGTTGCTGAAGGCAATGAGGGCCACTTCGGTTGGATCACCCAATTCCTTGCCTTCCTGGTTAATATTCGAATCATTGCAGAGCACTGCAATATGTAACAGACGCCGTTCCTCTTCCGACCACTGATCGGGATCATCGGGGAATTCGTCCTTGGTGCCATGGGGAATGTAATAATCCACGACAGTCATCTTATTCTGAGTTAGTGTTCCTGTTTTATCTGTACAGATGATACTGGCAGAACCGAGCGCCTCAACGGCAGGCAGTCTGCGAATGATCGCATGTTGTTTGGCCATCTTATTTGTTCCTAGTGACAATACGATAGTCACAATGGAGGATAACGCCTCAGGAATGGCAGCAACCGCAACAGCAACGGCAAACATCAGTGCATTTACGATGGAAGGCCCGATATTCTCCATACCTTCGGTCAACCATACACGACCGGCTTCAATGCCAAAGATGAGAATCGACAAGCCCAGGATGAAAAAGCCCAGTTTTTTGCTGAATGATTCCAACTTGCGCTGTAATGGTGTGTTCTTGGCTTCGGCATTTTCAATCAGTTCGGCAATTTTGCCGATTTCGGTTTTGAGAGCTGTACCTGTAATGACAAGCATGCCCCGTCCATATACGACCAGTGAGCCACTGAAGGCCATATTGCGACGATCTCCGATTGGAGCCTCATCCGGAATGGCATCCGCGTGTTTCTCCGCAGCTTCGGATTCTCCGGTCAGCATGCCTTCGTTGATTTTCAGACTTCCTGATTCCAGGATACGCCCGTCTGCCGGGACATAATCACCTGCATCCAGCATAACAATATCACCGGGAACGAGTTCCCTCGCTGGAATGGTCTTTTTCTGGCCATCACGAATGACCTTGGCTTCGGGTGCAGACATTTGTTTCAGCGCGTCAAGCGAACTCTCGGCTTTTTTGGTCTGTACTACACTGATCACCGCGTTGAGCAAAATAACCAGGAATATGATCAATGATTCAATCAGATGTCCAAGTACAACCTGTACCGCGGCTGCAATCAGCAACACGATGACCATCGGATCTTTGAAATTTTCGAGGAACAATTTCCAGACGGGTGTTGCATCTTTACCTTTTAACTCGTTATATCCTTCCGTTTCAATTCTCTTGGCAGCTTCGGAGGTCGTAAGTCCCTTGGAGGAACTCTGTACATCCTGAAGGGTTTCCTCCGCACTGTGTCTGTAATGTTGCAATTGACCAGCTCCTTGAATATTAGATTTCTCTGTGTATTACCCTTACGGGCAAAATCTAGAATCGTTTCATTTTCGTATTTTTTTAAGATTATGGATTTATACGTTTTTAGCTGTACACAGTATTTTTCATAATGATCCGAGATATGCCTTTTTTTGAATGTTATTATTTCCAGTTTGGATGATAGTCTGGAGAACCATATATAGATATTGGATCAGAAACTGTGTGCACCATCACACTAGCTCATATCAGGGTCTGTTACGCTATTACATAACGAACTGCGTTTAATCTAAGTTTGGAGGGGAAACCATATGTTTTGTTATCAGTGCGAACAGACGCCGAGTGGCGGGTGTACCGTGGTAGGGGTATGCGGCAAAAACGAAACAATCGCAAGTTTGCAGGATACGATGATTTTTGCGTTAAAAGGCATCGCTGCTTATGCGACACATGCACGCCAGTTGGGATATTCTGATCCTGAGGTGGATCGGATTACACATGAGGCATTATATATGACATTAACGAACTCGAATTTTAATGTACAGGAACATCTGGAGATGGCGATGAAGGTAGGTAATGCAGCAATCCGCATTATGGATGTGTTGGATCGTGCACACACGGACCGCTTTGGTGTACCGCAACCGATTACGGTTAGCCAGAACCAGATTGAAGGACAGTGCATCGTGGTGACGGGACATAATCTGTATGCATTGGAGGAGTTGCTTCGTCAAACTGAAGGGAAAGGAATCAACATCTATACCCACTCGGAAATGTTGCCTGCGCACGGTTATCCTGCGCTGAAGAAATACGCCCATCTCAAGGGTAATATCGGCAAAGCCTGGTACGATCAAAGAAGACTTTTTGAACAATTCCCGGGTGCTATTCTTGCAACGACGAACTGTGTTATGCCGATCAAAGGCACCTATGCAGACCGCTTTTTCTCCTACGAAGTGGCGGGTCTGGAGGGTGTGGCCAAGATTATGGATGATGACTTCTCACCGCTGATTGAACGTGCATTGTCTCTGCCTGCGGCTAATGTAAAATCGGAGCAAGTCTTAACGACAGGATACCATCATGAGACCGTGATTGGGCTTGCGCCCGAGATTATTCAAGCGGTGAAAGACGGTCATATCCGTCGATTCTTCGTTATTGCAGGTTGTGATGCGCCGGGGAAAGGTGGCAACTACTATCGTGAACTCGCGACATCTTTACCGAATGATACCGTAATTCTGACGACTTCCTGTGGCAAGTTCCGCTTCAACGATGTGGATTATGGTACGGTTGGAGACACGGGTATACCGCGTTATATCGATCTGGGTCAATGCAACAATTCCGGTTCTACAGTGAAAATTGCAATGGCTTTGGCGGATGCTTTTGGCTGTACCGTGAACGAGTTACCTGTCAGCATTGTGCTGTCCTGGTTTGAGCAAAAAGCAGTTGCGATCCTGCTTGGCCTGTTCAGCCTTGGCATTCAGGACATTCGTATTGGACCGAAACCGCCTGAGTTCATATCGGAAGGTGTCTTGGATGTACTCGTGGATATGTTTGGTCTGAAGTTAATTACAACGGCAGAAGAAGATATGAACGCGATGTTGGCACTGTCATAGGATGAGGATGTATATTTACGTGCATCGCCATCTGATGACTGCGAATGTCGGTTGTGAGTATGAAGAGTATGACTCATAAGTACAGATGGATAAGAGCCTACATAAGAGTAGGCTTTTTTGCTTTTTCGACTTTCATAGGTCCATATACCTTGTATAAATGAACATGTAATGTCAGGGAAATTAGTTTTTTTATCCTATTGAAGTTTTTTCATGGAAATGTGTATATAGATAGAGGCATATTAGATCATAACACATCACAAAACACGGGTTTACCGTAATATGAGGAGATCGTACATAATGCATGACACACAGATTGAAGATTGGTTGAAACTCGCAGGAGGCAAGGAGAACATCAAGCTCGTAGAACACGATAAGGGCACGACGACGCTAGCACTGAAGGAAAGTACACAATTGAACATGTCGGTTCTTGCCTCCGCAGATGTTGTAGCAAATATTCGGGTAACAGGTGAGCATTGTCATCTGGTAATAAGAGATGAATCTTCACTCATCTACAATACGTTACTGGGTATGGACGCTTGGGAATCTACAGGGACAGCGTTGCAGGAAGAAGGACACACGAAGAAGAACAGATTCTCGATCTTACATTTTGTATCCGATGTGTTCAGGCCCTTGATGCCTGCTATTCTCGGAGCCGCTGTTATTAAGATTTTACTTGCTATAATTACGTTAATGGATACGTACGGTTCAGCGGATTCTTCTGCACTGATGGACAGCCAGACCTTTACGATATTCAGTATCATTGGAAATAGTGTTATTTATCTACTGCCTGTATTGGTAGCAATCAGCACAGCTTATCGGTTGAAGAGCAATATCTATGTTGCAGCATCTATTGGTGGATTGATGTACCATCCGGAGATGACCATGATGATGTCAGGTGAACAAGACGTCCATTTCCTGGGCTTTCCACTCGTGTCCCAGCCTGCTTTTTATACTACTGCGATCTGGGTCATTCTAACGATCTGTGCAGCGGCCTACCTGGAAAAAGCCGTTGAACGATGGAGTCCAAAATTCTCCAAAGGGATGGTTGCCCCATTCCTGACGTTACTGATTCTTGTTCCGTTAGTATTGATGATACTTGGTCCAGCTGGCACTTGGATTGATGAATATCTGCCGGAAGCATTGGATTCACTAGTAGCTAATGCTCCAGTGGTGTCGGTGATGTTACTGGGAGCGGTCTTCTCACTGATGTTAATTTTAGGGTTACACTACTGGCTGATTGCCCTCATCATTAATGAAATGGTTATGAATGGTGGTTCTATGGTGATTGCTGCCATGTTAGTGGCGATTGTTGGACAAGCGGGGGCCGCGCTTGCAAACGGAATCCGCTCGAAAGAGCCAACATCCAGAAGACTTGCTTTCTGGGCAACGGGAACTGCCCTCCTTGGAGTTGTAGAGCCTGCATTGTATGCGGTCAACATGAGAAAAAGATCCTCTTTCTATGCGGCATTGCTGGGTGGAGCAGCCGGTGGGCTGTATTTTGGATTGTTATCTGTCAAGGCATTTGCTATGGTGGGGAATCCGAGCTTGGTCAGCCTCCCGCTCTTCATCGAAGAGGGTAGCTTGAATCTGTTACACACTTGCATTGGTGTGGTTATTGCATTTGGTGTCTCAGGTGGACTAACGTATTGGATGGCAGGAAAAGGACAGAAACGGGGACAGGGGTCACCGAAAGCTAGTATTGATTAATATGTAAAACGTAGCATTGAAAAGTAGCATTAAAGTTGTAAGAAAGAGCTTGTACCTTATGGTGCGGGCTTTTTTGTTGTGTTTTTCTGATTAATGTAAGTATGGAATGTACAATCGCTGTCCACCATTTTATTCAAGCCATAGCTTGTTGGTTATGGAGTTGTCATGTATTTTGATATAGTGAAAACTATAAATCTGGATTACTAATCCCTTTGAAAGGATAACCTATGTCTGACAACATGGAATGGATTGCTCAATGGAAGTCAACGAATGCACTAAGCAACGCATGGATAACGAAAGGCGAGCTGCATTACTTTCCCAGTCACACCTTGATATTTATCATTGATGGAAAAGCGATCTGGAATATAAATGGACACCGAGTTCACGTCTCCTATGGAGAATTAATTGCGGTTGAAGAGAACTCCGTAATGGAGGTCATTGAAGGTGGCAACCTGGATCTGGCAGGCTGGCATGTTCAGTTCGATACATATTCGGTGCTGCATGATAGACGGGAAGCTGAGAAGTTCGAATGGCGGTTACCGTCAGGAGAGGCGTATCAGAAAGTGCAACTGTCCGGTGGAAGTCTGGCAAGTATCATTCAGCATTGGAGTGAAGTGCATACACAGGATCAGAGTGCAGAAAGGGTTGGCAATCAGCATTTGTTATATGAGTTGTTAAATAATCTATATCGGAAACAGCCGGATGACGAGTTGAAGCCAGAACACGGTATACTTCGCTCCATTGACTACATGCAGGAGCATTATGATCAGGTCATTACACGTACGCAGTTAGCTCAGATTGCCGGGATCAGTCCTTGGCATTACTCCCGCAAATTTAGCGAGCGATATGGTAAGCCACCTCTGGATTATCTGGCACACTACCGGATCTACCGTGCGCAAGAAGAATTGATATTAACAGAGGCAACCTCACAGGATATTGCCAAAAAATCTGGATTTGAAGATGCTCATTATTTTAGCCGACGCTTCAAACAACTGACTGGCGTATCACCTAAGATATATAGGCAGACGATGACGCAGCGCAAGATCGTATCACTTTCTCCAATCTGTGCAGAAATTATGATTCATCTGGGTGTCATCCCCCATGCCGTAGTGGTCACCCCAATCCTGCTGTCCCCACATCACCATGAACAATTTATAGCGCATGGAGTGCAGATGCTGGAGGTTACACAGTATGAGGTGGAGATAGAACTTGTTCGACAAGTTCAACCGGAGATGTTGATAGGAAACGTATTGACGGAAGAGGTCAAAAGGGAACTGCGCACAATTGCACCGATTCTAACCGGACTTCATCAAGATGTAGAACCAATGCTCGATCAATTGGCAGCCTGGTTTCTCAAAGAAGAAGAGGCTTATAGACTGCATCAGCAGATGAAACACGAAGTCAGCGTAGCTAAGCGACAGTTGCAACCCATCATCCAATCCGCGTCCACTGTCATGCTGCTGAGGGTAGAAGCGTTTGGTTATCGATATCTGGGTGGGCATTCACACGGGGTATCACACTTGTTATATGAACAGCTTGGATTAACACTGCCGCAAGCACTGGATTCAGGTACAGCATGGTTTAACCCATGTTCGCTTGAACTACTCACACAAGCCAATCCCGATTATCTGTTTGTGGAGAAGCGGATCATGCAGCACTTCAGTGCTGAAGAGAATATGAGGAAACTATGGGAGAGTCCGCAATGGAATGACCTGAAGGCTGTAAAAAATAATCGGGTATTTTACGTAGATACTCACCTGTGGGTAGACGGTCACGGAATTACGGGACACACTCTGATTCTGAATCAGATCGTTCGCAATCTTACGGAACCTTTTCATGAGAGAGCACAATAATCCAACTGAATACGCACGATATGCTATGGAAGCAACACTTCTTATTTGATACTATTTGATAATAATTATCATTATCAATACACATAAGGGGCGAAGTATATCATGTCACGAAGATTTAAAGGGTTTGGTATCATGCTGTTGGTGATTAGTGTAATGCTGGCGGCATGTTCCGGTGGAACCAAGGAAGAGAACGCAACAGCTGGAACAGCAGGTGCTCCAACTGAAGGAGTAGCGAGTACTGCAGAAGAAACAGTGACTGAAAGTGGGACTAAGGTGGTGAAGGATCAGTTTGGAGAAGTAACGATTCCAACTCATCCTCAAAATCTGGTTGTGTTTGATTCGATCTATGCCGAGTATCTGATTGAAATGGGTGTTACACCCCAAATCGTTTTGTTAACTCCAGAAGTTGAAGCGGAATACCGCCCTGATTATTTGAAAGAACATGGGGTCCAGATCATTGAAGTTGAGCAATATCAATATAATTATGAGCAGTTGCTTGCGTTGTCACCAGACATGATCCTTGCAGCTGGCGAAGGAATGGAACAGGGCGTATATGATGAATTGTCCAAAATCGCTCCTACAGTGGCACTTGATGCCAACAGTGAAATGAAACGTGCTATGCCAAAGCTGGCTGCCATATTTGACAAGAACGAAGAATCTGCCAAAGTACTGGCTGAATTCGATGAGAAAGCCTCACAAGCGAAAGAGAAAATCGCGGCAGCCTTGGGAGAAAAGACCGTATTAGTTCTCCGGGTGGAGCACAATCGTTACCGTTTCATGGGTCCCAAAGGAGGAAGCAGCAGTGTTTTCTTCTATGATATCCTGGGTCTGAATAGTCCTGAAGCGATCAAAGACTCTACAGATTGGTTTAGCCAGTTCTCCCTGGAATTTTTGCCTGAGATGAATCCGGATTATATTTTCCTGGAAGACAGAACCCTCGTAGGTTATGACACGAAGAAATCTATGGAAGATCTGAAAGCAAGCCAAGTGTGGTCGAATCTGGAGGCTGTGAAAAATGATCATGTCTTCCCGTTGAAGACAAGCCAATTCGTATCGGGTGTGGGTCCGATTGGATCTGTAAAATTGATGGACTATGTTGTTGAAAAGTTGGTGCCTTAAATGACAACGGAGACACAATTGGATATCTACGATATTACTATTATTGGTGGTGGGCCAGCTGGCATGTATGCCTCCTTTTATAGTGGCATGAGAGCCATGCGTACCAAGATCATCGAAGCCAAACAGGAACTGGGTGGATTCATGCGTACGTACCCGGAGAAGCTGATCTGGGATGTGGGCGGGATTGATCCGATTCGCTGTGAGAAGCTGATTGAATCGCTGGAGAGACAGGCGAGAACGTTCGATCCAACGATTGTGTTTGGGCAGGAAATTGCTGAGCTTGAACGACGTGAGGATGGTGTATTTATACTCATTTCCAAAACAGGGGAGCGTCATTACACACGTACCATCCTGTTATGTGCGGGCAGAGGCATGACTCAGGTGCAAAAGCTGGATATCGAAGGTGCCAATCGGTATGAGCTGACCAATCTGCACTATACGATAACCGATCTGTCCCGATTTGCCGGGAAGCGTGTTCTGATCTCGGGTGGTGGCGATTCCGCAGTCGACTGGGCGAATGAAATGGGCAAAATAGCAAGTGAAGTTACGGTGGCACACAGACGTCATGCATTTACCGGACACGAGTCGCCAGTTGCTCAGATGAAAGCTCAGGCCAACGTCATGACGCCATTTAGCATCTCACGCTTATACGGTACAGGTGACAAAATAGATCGTGTCGAGCTGGCCCATGTAGAAACCGGTGACATCACACATGTTGAGGTAGATGAGGTCGTCGTAAGCCACGGGTATGATCGTGATTTTGGTAACCTCGTGCAATGGGGGCTAGCGCGTGAAGACTACGGCGTGTCCGTTGATCAGCGCATGCGTACCAACATTCCAGGCATATTCGGAGCAGGTGATTTCATTACCTATGGAAGCAAAGTCAGGCTGATCGCTGGTGCTTTTAACGATGCGGTGCTCGCAGTCAACAGTGCCAAGACGTATCTGGAACCTGCTGCCTCCGACATGGCGGGTGTATCTTCTCACAATGCCCGGTTTTATGAAAAAAACAAAGCGCTCTCCAATACGTAGATAGGTTTATACAGATGGAAGGCAATCTGAAGAGCCCGAACAAGTTCGAGATTTCCTCGAACTTGTGTCGGGCTTCAAAAAAAGTTTACACAAACAGCGCCCACCAGAGGGATTCAGGTGGCGCTGTTTTATTTGGTTTGAACATGTCACTATTATCAATAAGGATACGCCGAGATGGATAAAGAGTCTTGAATCACCAGACTGCCGATCTTGGCGAAATGGATAGATGATTTTCTAAGGAGCTCAGGACATCTTATTTGGCCTTCATGTCCTTTTTTAAAATTGTAAGGAACATCAGACACGTTTTCTACCAAAATCCCCTTATAAAAACACTGAAAACGGCTTTTTAATCGGATATAGAGTGTCTCAAGTTCTTTCGATTTCTGTAGGCGCTTCAAATCGTTGAATAAGACGCCTCAGAGTCGTTAGCGCTCGCTCCATGTTTTGATCTAACCGGCGGCGAGCCGAGAGAACGACCCTGAATCCACGATAATGGTCCAAGACACGGACTTGATCAAGCTTCAGGCAAACCATGGCAGGGTCCATCGAGATAGATCACTGCCGTGTTATTGGCCTTGACTGGAAAAGATATTTCCTCTCCGACCCATTGTCTGCGGTACTTCAAGCCGAGGAAATGGCAGACCGAATTATGGCACGTTGAGATGGAATACAGTATGAGAGTGAAAACAACAGATTGGTTTAGATTTGTGGATTAACTTTGACATAACAGACAAAAGGAAGCACACATTATCGGTTATCCCACAAAAGCCTGTCTATTTGCTGATTGAAAGAGCTTTCATTTCATCCGTATACTAAAGGTGTTAACAGGTTGGGTGTCGTAATGAGGCACTCATCGTAATAGGAAAGGATGATATGAATGGGCAGATTAACTGGAAAAGTTGCAATTATAACCGGTGCCGCAAGTGGAATGGGATTGGCAGGTATTCAATTATTTGCAAAAGAAGGAGCCAAGGTAGTGGCTACCGATGTGGCAGTCGAAGCTTTGGAGGAACAGGTTAAACAGATCGTAGCTGGTGGCGGTGAAGCCATTGCGTTGAAGCTGGATGTGTCCAGCCCAGAGTCCTGGAACGCTGTTGTGGAAGAAACCGTATCGAAATACGGCAAAATAGATATTCTGGTCAATAATGCTGGAATTCATATGGCCAAAGGCATTTTGGAAGCTGAGCTAGAGGACTGGGACAAGGTTATGTCCATTAATGGTACAGGTGTATGGCTCGGCATGAAGGCAGTCATTCCTTATATGCAGAAGAATGGACAAGGTTCGATCGTTAATACCTCTTCCATTGCAGCAATCATTGGTGGAATAGCGGATGCCCAGGGCGCGGCTTATAGTGCTTCCAAGGGATCTGTACGTTCATTGACCAAACACGGGGCACAGTGGTTTGCCAAAGACAATATTCGTGTGAACTCCGTACATCCGGGTGCTGTGTTTACGGGTATGGTGGAGAAAGCAGGCATCAAATCCCAGGTGGAGATGGGGGAGAATTACAAAAATCTTGCTCCACTGCCTCCACATGCTGGTGAGTCTATGGATATTGCTTACGCCTACCTGTTTTTGGCATCTGATGAATCCAAATTCATAACAGGTGTTGAATTGCCTGTAGATGGTGGCTGGATCAGCAACTAATTAAAATAAATGTTTCGACATACTAAAGAGGTACTGTCTCTCAAGCTTCAGGAGAGACAGTACCTCTTTTTAAGAGTAGATCCCACTACAGAGTTATGGCGTAACTTTATCCTGCTGGACTCGTTGCAGAATGGAGATTAGACCGATAAATCTCTTGGGATCGGTTCATGCGTGTGAATTCCAACAGTTGTTCAGCCATATAGGAGGCGCTGTATTTGAAGTTGCTTTGTACCCAACCCGTAACTAACCCAAGAACGGCATTGGCCTGATAACAGGCGAGAAGTTCCTTATCCAACCGTGGATCAGGCGACAGATCGGTCACATCCTCCAGATACAAGTTCTTAAGTGTTATATAGAGCGTATCCCTGAAATCCAGTAGCACATTAGAATGAACCAGCAATGTATAGAAGGAAGCATGAGCCAGCACATGGTCAAAAATTTGAATTGCTGAGGCGTTAAGGTCCTTAATATCGAAATCTCGGAAATGCTGATAGGGTGCTCGATAGGCTAATTTTAGATCGTCAATCACGTCATTTAACAATTCATCAAACAGGTCTTCTTTGTATACATAATGCTTGTAAAATGTGCTGCGGTTCAAATCGGCGGATTTGACAATATCGGTGATGGTTATACTGGCTAATGGCTTACGGGACATCCATTCCAGAAGGGCTGTCTTCAGAGCCAGTTTGGATTTGTGTACTCTTCGATCGGTGTCAGATACAGATGGAGACTTAAACATATACACAACCTCCCTTACTTATCAATGATACAGTGCACAGGCAGCAGATTAATCTTGCTACAATACAAAAATGTGAATATATGGTGACTTTGGTGTCGTAAACTGTCCGTATCACTGTGTCCTCCCTTATAATAAACCAAAACGGACGAGGAGATGGACTCCAGATGAAAAAACAAATGTGGATCATTGCAAGTGTTGCAGTTGTGATTGTAATCGGAACCTATCTGTTTGCAAGCAATACGGGCAAGGAAGAGGCGGGTACAGCCAATGCACCCAACATCCGAAAATTGGTGGAAGATATCAGCACAGGCAAAGAGACACCGGAATCTGCCTCCATCAATGCTAAACAGTTAATCGTCACCGATCAAGATGAAAAAACCATTACATATGATTTGCCTGAGAACGAATTTTTCCTTTCCATTGCACCCTATGTGGACCAGACCCATCCCTGTGCAATTCATAGCTTGACCGGTTGTCAGGGGGAAATGATTAATAAGGAATTCAGTGTTACCATTCACGATTCTCAAGGCAACACTTTTATGAAAGATGCAGTGATTAAGTCTGGTGCGAACGGATTTATGGATTTTTGGGTGCCTAGAGACAGAACCTATCTGATTCGTATTGTTGGAGATGGAAAGGTTGCAGAAACGCAATTGTCTACATATGAAAATGATAATACATGCATCACTACGATGCAGTTGAGTTAACAGCAATCAATAGAAGGGAAGGATGGCTTTTGAGCTATCCTTACCTTTTTTATTTGATAAAAGAATGGGAATAAGGTACTTTCCATTGACAAAAATCCATTCCTACGGCATAATCCAATAGTGATAATGATAATTGTTATCATATAAATACATATTAACAGGGGAGAAAAGAGATATGAAAAAAGGGTTGAATGGACTGTTGATTATGCTGGCCTTTGTGCTGGTTTTGGCGGGTTGTGGTAAAAGCACGACTACAACAGATACAAGTCAAGGTAGTGACTCGGGTAGTGCTCCGGCTGAAGAGACAGCAGGTCCTGTTACCGTGAAGCATAAACGTGGAGAGCTTAAGCTGGACAAGCCAGCAGAACGTGTTGTTACGCTTGAATGGACATATACGGAAGATGTTGTTGCCCTGGGTGTTCAACCAGTAGGTAACGCAGATAACGCTAACTATAAAGTGTGGGTAACATCCGAAGCAGCACTGGATGACAGTGTAACGGATATCGGAACACGCAGTGAACCAAATCTGGAAGCTATTGCTGCATTGAAGCCAGATCTCATCATTGCTAATGCAGATAATAACACAGCGGTCTACGATCAGCTTAACGCGATTGCCCCAACTATTGAATATGATCCGTATGATGGTGACGGCTATGATTATGACAAGATGACAGAGATATTTAATAACATTGCAACAGCTCTCGGTAAAGAAGACAAAGCAAAAGAAGTTCTGAGTAATCTCGATCAGCACTATGTAGAAGCCAAAGAAAAACTGGCTGCTGCGGGGAAAGAAAACTTCAACTTTGCACTGACACAAGCGTTCACATATCAAAATGCAGTCAGCCTGCGTATGTTTACCGATAACTCGGTTGTGATTGGTACTTTGGACAAAATCGGACTGGTTAACGAATGGAAGCCGGATAAAGTTGAGAACTATGGCTTCTCTACAGTAGGTATTGAATCCTTAACCGATGTAAAGGACAGTAACTTCATTTATATTACACAACCAGACGATGACGTCTTTGGCACAGCCATGAAAGATAACTCGGTATGGAACGGACTGAACTTTGTGAAGGAAAAACGCACATATCAACTCGATAGTACAACATGGACATTTGGTGGACCGATCTCCTCCAAAGTATTGGTTGATGGGGTAGTCGAGGCGATTACCAAATGAGTTCGGTTCAAGGATCTAAGCCAGCTATGAATTGGCGCACAATAAGCATATATGGGGGCGGTATAACCGCTCTCATCGTGCTTTTTTTTGTAAGTCTGTGTTATGGAGAAGCTTCCATTCCTTTGCATGTCGTTTGGGACGCTCTTACAGGCAGACAGGATTCATTAGAGCACAATATGGTCTGGGACTTGCGCATGCCGCGGACAGTAATCGGTATTCTTGCGGGTGGCGCACTGGCTGTTGCGGGCGCTTTGCTGCAAACGATTACTCGTAATCCATTGGCTGCTTCAGATACGCTGGGCATTAATGCAGGAGCGTACTTTGTGGTGGTGCTGGGAGCTATCGCTTTTCCAGGTCTATTAAGTCAGTCGCCTTTTCTTTTCGCAGCACTAGGTGGTTTGCTAGCAGCATTTGCGGCTTATTTCATGGGCGGCGGACGAACATCAAGCCCGGTTCGACTTGCGTTGTCCGGTATGATTGTATCGATGGTGCTTGGTTCATTTACAAGTGCATTACATATTTTTTTCTCCATGGAGACACAAGGGTTGTTCCTTTGGGGCTCCGGAACACTTGTCCAGAATGACTGGAGTGGTGTGTTTTATGCTTTACCTTGGGTGGTTGGTATTACCCTTCTCGCGTTAATTCTGTCCAGACAGTGGGATATGCTGGAGTTGGATGAATCAACAGCCTCTTCCTTGGGACAAAAGGTTACATTGGCTCGTGCAGTAGGGTTAATTCTTGCTGTATTGCTGGCCGCTGTGATTGTAAGTGTAATTGGGCCGATTGGCTTCGTGGGACTGGTCGCACCACATCTGGTTCGATTGAGTGGTGTACGTTCTAATCGATTACTTTTACCCGGTGTGTTCATATGGGGCGCAGCGCTCCTGGTTGGAGCAGATGTCCTCGCCAAGATGGTGCATAACTCCAGCATGGAACTGCCAACGGGTGCTGTTATGGCAATCATTGGTGCACCGTGGCTCATCTGGCTTGTTCTTACACGCATGAAGGCTGCAAACGGATCAGGCATGTCAACTTCAATGAGCACAGGAGGAGCTGCGCGTCGCTTTGCATTTGGCCCGATGGCTGTATTATTTTCAGTCATAACGGTCGTGCTTATCTTGCTCAGTACGATGTTTGGCGGTATGCGAATTCCGCTGGCCGATTGGTTACCAAGTCTGTTCCAATCGGATGGACTGTTCTCCGCGCTGATTCAGCTTCGGATTCCGCGTACACTTGTTGCCGCAGGTGCAGGAGCTGCACTGGCAATCAGTGGTGTACTCATTCAGATGGCGGTACGTAACCCGCTGGCAGATGCTTCAATTGTTGGTGTGTCCTCAGGTGCAGGGCTTGGAGCGATGATGGTCATCATCTTATGGCCGGGTCTTCCGATATACTTGCTGCCAATTGCGGCAATCATCGGTGCAGCCATTGCTGCAGTGGTGGTGTTCTCCCTCGCCTGGAAGAAAGGACTGAACCCTTCGGCGGTTGTGTTGCTGGGGATTGCAATGTCTGCCATTGCTGGAGCAGGTATTCAGATTCTGATTGTCCGTGGTGCGGTATACGGTAGCAGCGGATATATCTGGCTGACAGGAAGTACCTATGCTCGTACCTGGGAACAGGTGAGGGTTATCGGATTATTTTTAGTTATTCTGGTACCGGTGGCTTGGTGGCTGGCACGCAGATTCGAACTGCTGGTATTTGACGACAATAGTGCATCCGGGCTTGGTCTCGGAGTACGTCGTACACGATTATTAGCCATGACAGTTGGTGTATTACTTGCAGCAGGTGCGGTTGCTTGTGTAGGAACCGTTGGTTTTATCGGTCTGATTGCACCACATATGGTTCGGTTACTGACGGGGAATAAGTTAAGACGATCCATGTTCCTATCCGCATTAGCGGGTGCAGTCATGCTGGTGCTCGCCGATACAATCGGCAGAACCGTCATGGCACCGACAGAGATTCCATCAGGCATACTCATTGCGATCATCGGAACACCGTACTTCCTGTATCTGATGTATCGTTCCAACTGGCGCAAGTCTGTATAAAAAGTTCAAACCTGAAGCCTGCTCCCCGAGCAGGCTTTTTGCTGTCACGGTATGCCCTCCAGCCATGATCTTATGTTCCTGTTTAACCCGGTTGCATAGATTGGATCATTGGACCTGACGTGTGGTACCCACAGATAACCTCACCCAATGAATGTCTACTCCCGCACCAAATGACAAAATCCCCTCACATCTACAAGAAGTAGAGACCACGTTATCAAACGTGAAACTCTTACTCCCTGTGGACCTTGAGGGGACTTTTTGCTTGAGCATATTCGAATCGTACTCCCGTTAGCTGGATTTCATAATCCCGCTGTCATCAACTGATTGTACCGCTTGTTGCAATATTTCATTATCCTGAACAAGCGCGAATCGAACGTAACCTTCGCCTGAAGGACCAAAGGCACTGCCTGGGGTTGCGATGACTCCTGCATGTGTAACTAGATCCATGGCAAATTGCTCCGAGCTGTCGTAGTGCGCCGGAATCCGGCTCCAGACGAACATCGTTGCTTCAGGTTTGGCGATGGGCCAACCGAGATTGCTGAATCCATCACAGAGGATGTCTCTTCGCTGTTCATAAATAGCTCTGACCCGTTCAACCTCCGATTGATCACCGGTAATAGCGGCAATTGCTGCTTTTTGGATCGGTAGGAACATCCCGTAATCCATATTGGATTTTAGCTTTTTCAGCATGGAGACCATGGTTGTATTGCCCACACAGAAGCCGATTCGCGCTCCGGCCAGTCCGTACGTTTTTGACAGGGAATTGAATTCCACACCGACGTCCATGGCGCCAGGGAATGCGAGGAAGCTTCCACATGACTTTCCGTCAAATACGAGCTCGCTGTACGCGTTATCGTGAAGCACGATAATATCATACTTCTTGGCAAAGGCAATCAGGTCAAGATAGAACTGATCCGGTGCCATCGCAGTTGTTGGATTGTTAGGATAGGAGACCAGCATGAATTTCGCTCGATGAGCGATATCTTCCGGAATATCCTGAAGCTGAATAACATACCCGTTTTCTTCTTTTTGCGGCATATAATACAGTTCTGCACCGGCCAGTAACGGTCCATCCGCGAAGACGGGATAGCAGGGGTCAGGGACGAGCACCAGATCACCTTCATCGACAATGGAGAGGGATATATGTGCCAGCCCTTCCTGTGAACCGAGCAAGGAACAGATCTGTGTTGCCGGGTCTAACTCGACCTGATAGCGCTGCTTGTACCAATCGCTTGTAGCTTGCAGCAACTCACTCTGATCATTCACAGCATATATATAATTAGCCGGATCAGCTGCGGCCTCGCATAGTGCAGTTATAATATGCTGCGCAGGTGGGATATTCGGCGTACCCACACTGAGATCAATAACGGGCTGCCCGTTCTCCAGTCTGCGGCGTTTGATCTCCAGCAACCGGGTGAAAATTCCTTCGTTGAAATGATCCATTCGTTTGGCAAAGTTCATGATGATGATTCAGCCTCCAATCCTCTTCGTACGCATATTCATTAATAATAAATGGACAGAGACTAAAAGAGAAGAGCAGGGGAAAGCTTGTGGATCATGACTTTACTTTAAACTGGCTTAGTTCGTCTTGCAGTTTGCCAGATAGCTGGTTCAACTGTTTCGACAGATCCGCTACCTGTTCGATACTATCCAGCTGATCCTGCGTGCTGGCGCTTACTTCTTCCGTCGATGCCGAGTTCTCCTCTGTGGTGGAGGAGATAATCTCCAGTGCCTGGAATATCTCATCTTTGTGTTTGTGTACATTGGCGGTATTAGTGGTAATCTGCATCATACGTTGCTGTAGATCTTTCAGGTCTTTGTTAATACTGAAGAATACATGTTTGGTATCTTCTACGGATTTGGCATTCTCCTCCGCAATCTTCATACCGCGCATGGTATGCTCAACCGACAGGGTTGTTTTCTCTTCAATAACATTCACCTTTTTGTTGATTTCCTCTGTTGCCTGAGCCGTCTGTTCTGCAAGTTTGCGGACCTCTTCGGCAACGACGGCAAATCCTCTTCCATGTTCGCCAGCACGTGCAGCCTCAATGGAGGCATTCAGGGCGAGCAGGTTCGTTTGAGAGGCAATCTGTTTGACTGTATCCACAAAACTGGATATTTCATTCCGACTCAGGTCAATCTCCTGGATAATAGAGGACATTGCTTGGGTGGACTGATGGTTTTCCTCGGACCATTTCGATAATTGTTCCACGACCGCAAGTCCTTGGCTGCTTTGATCAGCAGATGTCTGCACGACCGTTCCCATAGCCTGCGCATCGGTAGCAATTTCATCAATTTGGCTGGATAACGAGCCTGTTTTGCGTAAGATATTTTCCGTTTCGATGGACTGATAATTCGTTGCATTGGCAATCTCGTTGATGGCTGTTGATGTGTCATTCATGGTCACAGCCGTTCGTGAGGAGATGGCCTGCAGATCATTCGACGACTGGTTCAGGATTTGCGCCGAGCTGCCGACCATTTGCAGCATGCCCTGAATTTTCTGCACCATGGAATTCAAGCCTGTGGCGATCTGTCCAATTTCATTATTAGATTTGATATCCAGTTTGACAGTCAGGTCACCTTGTTCAATCTGTTTAATCTTGGCCAGCAGCTGTGGTATGGAGCGTAACAGACGGCGAAGGGTAATGTAACAGATAATCACAAGCAGAAGGGTGGCTGCAGCAAAACCGCCAAGTGTAATCCACGTGAATGTTTTTAATTCCGCAAGAACTTCTTCTTCGGATATAGTCAGACCAACGGACCATCCCGTATCTTTGCTGGTAGCGTAGCCGATATATCGACGTTCCCCATTGTCGTTCATAAGTTGTACGCCGTTTTCACCCGCAAGCATTTTCTTGCCGATGTCTCCCATGTCCCCCGTACTGTTCAGGATGTTTTCCTTCAATACCTTCTCTTGATCTGGATGGTACAGAATTTCCCCGCTCTTGGACAGCAACATGGAATAGCCCGTGCTTCCAAGGGAATAACTCTCCATAATCGCCGGGATATCCTTGAATGCAATATCCGCTGCCGCAAAGCCGATCGTGGTGTTGTTTTCGTCTTTGATCGGATAAAAGATACCCATGAGTACATCGCCTGCTGCAATATCAATGTACGGATCGGAGAAATAAAGTCCGTCTGCGTCGGTAACCGGCTTGTAGTATGGACGTGATTGGATATCAAAGTCCGGTGCAGATACGACACCATCATTTTGAATCCAAAAGCCTTTTCCATCCAGGCCCGCGACCCAGGCATCGGCAAACGAAGGCTCTGCCTTAACGATAGCGGCGAGTGTCGCCTGTGTTTCCGCAGCGTAGGTTGAACTTTTCGCATCCGCAGCAGATGCTGTTGTTTCTATGTATTGCTGAAATAATGTGTTGGTGGACATTTGCTTGACCAGTGCACCTTTTTCCTTGAATAGTGCATCAAATTCACTAACAATGGCTTGTGTCTTGGTCTGGAGCATGGATTCCTGCTGTTTCACCAGAATGTTTCGTGTGCTTGCAAACATAAATGTTCCCAGCACGGCAAAGACAACTACGATAATGATCAGCAGCACAATGGACAACGTATTTGCCATACTGGATGTCCGTGCTCCCGTTTTCCCCCACTTGTTCAACATGTTCGACATATTCCATCTCCCCAGATGATTAATAAAAAGCTCAAAACGCCTAAGTTATATGTCGGCTTAATCTATAGTTTTATGTAGATTTCTGTCGAATAATCCTGAAAGCGACGGAAAGGAAAGGCATGAGTATGAGAAGGGCGAAAGGGGAGGGATGAAAAAAGAGGAAAGGAATGAAAAAACGGGATCGGTAGTGGTTCATCCAGGCGATCTTGTTTATAATGGAATGAATTGGAACTATGGATGGAAAAGGGGGATTATCTGTGAGTGAGTTATGGCATGCTTCAATACAGGGGGTTCCATGGAATGCCGAAAAGATGCACCAGGCGGTGCATCTGTTGCGTCGCAGAGCAACGGTTCATTTTCGCGTTGACGCGGATACATACGAGGACCTTGCCGAGCTCGATGCCAAAGTATTCTTTGCCCGGCCGGATCTGATTCTACACATATCACATATGGACCCTAAAGGGGTATATTCATCCGGATTTTTGGGGCGACTGGCACAGTTGAAACATGTGTCTGCCTTGCAGCTTGATCTTTCGCAGGCTCAGGATTTGACGATACTGGGTGCGATGGAGCAACTGCAGTTTCTAAGATTGATTTCACCTGCAAAGGCGACCGTGCTCGATTTTATTAAACACTACAAACGATTGACCTTTCTTGAACTGCGTGGCAAATTCAACGGATTTGCTTCCATTGCGGCATGCCTCCAACTTCATACGCTCATTCTGAACTGCACGGTCGAAAGTGCTGATGTGTTGGCGGAACTGCCTATGCTTCAGTATCTGTCCCTGGATCACTGTGAGTTAAAAGGGGGACTGGATGTATTGACACAGTCGACCATCTCGATGTTGAAGCTCAGCTCTGTTCGCAAACTGACGAGTATTCAGGGACTCGAACAGATGCGTGGGCTGGAATATCTGCATCTGTCCTTGCCCAAGCTGGAGCAGTTATGCGACTTTTCCCATCTGACCTCTCTCAGACAGCTCGAACTGGACTATATGAAATCGTTGCGGGATACCACACATCTATGGACAGCCCGTGCTTTGGAGTCCATTGAACTGAAAGAGATGAATACGGCGCTCAAGGCGGATTCTTTTGCTGGACTAACCGGTTTGGAGCATTTGCGCCAAATCGATTTTCGTTTTATTGATGTTAACAAAGGACGAATTGCAGCTATGCGTGATCACCTGGACAAGGCCGGAAAATCCCATTTGTTATATGAAAATATCCCTGAGCATGAACATCTGAATTCTATAGGTATTGCGCACTTATCGCATGTATTAATGTAAACGGGCTTCTGTCCAGCATGTGTATACAGAGCGCACTCCGGTGAACGGACCGATTGAGGCGTGTAGATGTCATTGCTATCTAGGTGTTCGTATCCGTTAATGCAGGCATGTTGATCTCTTTTACGCAGGCCGCTTTGGACAAGCTGATGATACATCGAACGATGGAGACCATATCCTGCAGGGGAATGCGGGTCCCATCATACTCGGCCAGTGCACGTTCCATCCCGTCTTCATACGGAATTTCTGCCGCCAGTTCTCCCGGGTTGATGCATGTCACCGCGATGCGGTCATTCCTCGTATGTTCTCTTAGAGCCTCCGTAATACCCCGTATGGCAAATTTGGAGGCGACAAAAGAAACCTGGCTGCTGCCTGCATTGCTCAAACCGGCTGTTGAACCAATCAGGATGATCTTGCCTGCTTCAGACTGGCGGAGCTGAGGCAGTAAAGCCTGTATACATACAATTGTAGAAGTCACATTCACATGGATCAGCTGACTGATATCTGCGGGTTCATCCTTATCAAACGTGTAGTGCTCTTCAAATCCTTCCTTTTCCCAGATCCCCACGTTATAAATAAGCACATCCAACGTCTCGCCTTGAAGCTGGCTGGCAACTTGCTCTGCGGCCTGAAGCTCGGAAAGATCAGCCTGAATCCATATTCGCTCGACGCCATCCTCCACGGACAGACTTTCCGGCTTGCTGCGGGAGACCACCCAGACCTTATCACCGGATTGTGGCACACCTCTGACAAATGCATCGCCCAATCCCTTGCTTGCACCAAAGACAATTATATTTTTCAATTAAAGCCCTCCTTATCGATTAGAAATTAATAATATTTACATTAATCTATATCTTACTATAAAGGTGATATATGGAACATGAAGTTTACATGAGGTATGCTTCATCCTTATCAAGAAAAACCACCTCTGCCCCGCAAGGACGGGAGAGAGATGGTTGGAGAGATCATGATGACATTAATGGTAAAGTTTTAACTCGGCGATGGACCACCACCACTCGGGAGTGTCCGCGGTCAAGGCAATTTTGATGTATCGCGCCGTTTGTTTGGAGAACGTATGTGAGATGACAGGTCCTGTTCCCAGTGCTTCCGTAACCCCTTCCCAACGTTCGCCATCATCAGAAGTGAAGAACTGGAAGCTGCGAGCATAATCGTTGCTGCTGCTGCCTGAGTCCATTGTCAAGCGGCTGAAGCTCTGCTTGCTTCCCAGATCAATCTGAACCCATTGATTGGCATGTTGACCAGATGAAGAGGTCCAGCGTGAATTCAGATCGTCATCGAGCATCGCCGCAACATCTTCAGAGGTGGAGGCAGTCGCTGTCCATGATGTTCGATCCAGTTCAACAGGTAGCAGATGATCCTGTTCCCCGGATATCCAAGGTGTCTGATCAGCGGTATAGACCTCTAATTCAGCCACGGACCACCAATGAGAATCGGTACCTGTCTGTACGACCTTAATATAACGTGCCTCATGCGGTGTAAAAGCGATAGAAAGTAGCGCATCTGATCCTTCACCTGAAGTCAAGGATTTTCCCCAATGCTCTCCATCCAGAGAAGTATATATTTCATAACCGCGAGCAAAGTCTTCCCGGCTGTGCGCGCTGTCCAGTACAATCCGATTCACTGGCTGCGAGGCTCCCATATCAAGCTGAATCCATTCGCCGCCTGTTTGAGTCTGACCGGAGGTCCAGCGTGTTTGGTCCGAGCCGTCGAGTATAGCCGCTGCATCGTCTCCGGAGGAAGCTGTCGCGGACCAGCCATCTGGCAGCAGCCTCTTTTGTTTGCCCGTTCCATTATGATGAACAAACAACTCGGAGATCGTCCACCATTGATCGGAATCCCCGATCTGCACCATTTTCACATAACGTGCTTGCTGTTCAGGGAAAGTGATGGACATGCGTCCAGGCGTGCCTTCGCCGCCCGCAATGGATGTGCCCCAGTGTTCACCGTCATCCGAGACATAAATCCGATACTGTCTCGGATAGTCTTCTTTCGCATGGCCCGGGTCCAATTCTATGGCATCAAAAAAGCTCTTCTGGCCGAGGTCAATGGTAATCCATTGTCCTTTGGTTTGCTTCCTACCGTTTGTCCATAGTGTATCTGAACTTCCGTCCAGCATATTGGCTGTAACATCTGCTCCTTGAGTAGAGGAGGCGGTTACGATCCATGAAGAGCGATCTGGAGGCGGTACGGGCTGTGGGAGCTCTGGTGTTGCTTCAAGCTTGCCAAATCGGGCAAGCTTTAGTTCAGAGATCGACCACCAGCTGTCTGCAGAGGAAGTCAATACAATTTTGACATAACGGGCGGTTTGCATGCCCAAATCAACGGACAGACTTGGAGATGTTCCTGCTCCCTCTGCGATAGGCTCGCTCCAGTTCTCGTTATCTTTGGATACGTAGATTTCGTACCCGTGAGCATAATCACCGCCGTTGTTGCCGGAGTTCATGAATACCGTATCCATAGTCTGTTCGCTACCCAGATCGATATGCAGCCAATCGCCGGGCTTCTGAATCTGTCCGGATGACCAGCGTGTAGTCAGATCACCGTCCACCATGCGCTCTACCGGCTCCGAACTGGAGGATGCCGTAATAGTCCATTGGCTCCGATCGAGATAGACTACACCCTGAGAGGCATCCGGCTGTTTAACGACGGAATGTTCCAGCGGGTTAACCTTTACTTGCGCTTTGGCATACACGGTAGCCGAACCCAAAGCGCCATGGGCATTGTAGAAATGAACGGTTTTGACAGTGTCGGACGGATTCCAGATTTGAGCTGTATAGACGCCGTCTTTTTCATACACGGTTGCTGCCGGATCATCTGCCCATATATCCATCGTGCGTGTTCCCGTAGAAGCCATGCTGTGCATGAACCAGTACGCGTTAAAGACTTCATTTTGCTGCATCTCGCTCGTATTCCATTTGGCTAGAGCACCTTGCGGGTCTCCAATGGACTGGAATGGCCAGATAATATGCTGCCATGTGCGCTCCTGCTGACCACCCAGGTCCTTAATGAGACCATTGTAGAGAGCCTTAGTATTCTGCGGATCACGTCCATAATAGGTCATCCATTCCGCTGGCGGCAGCCAGTGAATACCGTAAATATGCTCCGCCTCATTAGAGAAGTACGTTCCATACAGGTAGGCGCTGCCGTACACATGACCTATCGTAGCGTGTTGGTAATCCTCCAGCCAGTTATCCCCGTCATAGTTAAACCAGTATTGCTCGGCAGCTTTCTCTTCGGTCATGAAGCCCCAGATCCCGGTGTCGCGATAGGCTTTGTTGCCTGTCACCTCACCCCACATATATTGGCCGACCCAACTAAAGAGCGCTTCTCCTGCGGCCTCCTGGTTATTCCCGCTGCGATTATCGGCGTAACCACCTGCCCAGGAGTGACCAGCGTACGGATCAAAATTGCGAAGCCATGGAAACTGATCATCTGTCCGTGAAGGATTGGCATAGTCCCGAATCAGAAGCTCAACCATGTCGCCGTAATCTTGCAAGAATGTTTTGTCATATGTGGCCAGTACAGCCGATGCAAAAACGTAATAACCGTAGGTGAAATGATGATCTGTCAATCCGGTATTAACACCGAATCCGCTACCGTAAGGGAAGATGGTTCCCCATTCATCCGAATAATAAAAATAATACGAGTGCAAAGGTTCGTCCGGCGAATAGGTATACCAATCTGTCAAAATGGTTCGAAGCAGGGACAGATAGTTGTCTCGTCGTACCGTATCTCCTATCTGGTCGCTGATGAGCACACCCAGCGCAAGCGGATGAAGCTTTTTCCCTTGCCAGTAAGGATCCTCGCTCATCAGATTGCCTGCGGTATCCGCGTCAAGCTGATCCAGATAGCTGATTAATTGTGCACGCGAGTAGGTTGGATCATCTGGCTCCACAAATTGCGGAATAATGCCATAGAATCGATCCTGTGTCGTAAACGTATTGCCTTCACTTACTTTCATCATGCCGCGAATGGAAGGGTAAGCAAGCTCCGTTACCGGAGTAGTCGCTAGTTTCCATTGGTGCGGCAACAAGGCCATCAGTGTCTCGGAGGAAAAGCCTGCCCGCTTCGTCCGGGTTACCGAGTTGAAGGTAGTCGTTACCAGTGAAGTGCTCTCATTATAATTGTAGTCCACTGTTGTATCGGTTACAAAGGCGTAGGCATGCTGGTAATAATAAGACAGTTCTGCCGCGGACGGCAGGGTAGCCAGTGACAGATAGTTTTCGCTCTGGCCCAGCTTGATTTTGAGCGTATTGCCAAGTTTCATAAATACGGTTCCTTCAGGTGCAAAGATCCCGTAGTTTCTTGTAAAGGTCTGAGGCGTGGGCGCTCTGTCCTGATTGGTTACTTCAACACCGATATGATCGGCCGTCAGAGATTCTCCATCATTCAGAACAATTTCACGGTTCTGATCATCGAAGAGACGTGTGATGTTGGGAGAACGAACAATAATGGTATCCGGGTTATCGAAGGTGTTGTACAGGAAAGGGGAACCTTTCACAAACGTGGTATTCATTTTGGCTGTGTCATCATCGCTCATGATGATCGTTGCAGAATAATCCCCATATCCCGCCACCTTGGTATTTACCTCCGCCGGGTTCATATTGCTGGTGCTCATGATCAGATCCGGTTCACCGTCAGCGTCCATAGAACCACCATCAGCCGAAACGTAACCAGCTCCGGGATTCAGAAGTTGAAGTCCTTGTTTGGTATATCTGCTTTTAAGCGGGAGTGTGACCAGACTGTTGCCATCCCCCAGATCGGATACAAGAATAGACTGCCACCAGTCATTGGAAGGGAGGGGCGCTGTGATGTCAGCCGTGCGATTTTTCGGGTTTTTCGGCTGCAGCATGGTGATGTCATTTACAGCGTAACTGCCGGAACCCACCTTTACCGAGGACGATTCAGGGATATTCGGAATTGTATGCACAGGTTTGGCATCGCCTTCGATATACTCGTAGACGTCGAATGCGTACAGGGAGTATCCGTTGGTTGTTCCTCTGCCAAGTCCGGCTAATTTCACATACCGTGCTTCGGCGTATACCGGAATCTCATCCCGTCCACCGTCGCTGTGCAGTTCCCGGTATAATGTAGTCCACTGGTCTGCATCATTTGATACTTGAATATCGTATGCACGTCCAAAGGCGTTTTCCCATTGTAGGGATACGTTCCCGATTTCCCGGATTAGTCCAAGGTCTACAACAATCCATTCCTGATCTTTGTAGATGGAAGACCAGCGTGTATCCGGACGGCCATCCGTTACATTCCGTGCTTCGTAATTCCCTTTTTCCATTTTGGCTTTATCCTCGGCTGAACGGCTGGGCTCATCAATTTCTTCCGAAGACGCTGTAACCGGTTGTCCTAGTGCAAGGTTCATTGCTAATGGTTTGGGAGGTGGATTTGCTCCGCCCGTCCCATATACATTGAATTCGTATACAGAGACGCCATAGGCTGGCTGTGCTCTTTGATGACTGAACAAGCGCACATATCGTGCCTCCGCTGTGACCTCAATTTCTGTCAGGCCGCCTTGCCCCTTCGTTGTCGAGTAAACAGACTGCCAGTTGACCTCGTCGTTGGATACTTCCAGATCAAAGGCGGAAGCATACGCATTTTCCCACTGGATGGAGATGCCCGAGATGGAGGCCACCGTGCCTAAGTCAACATAGATCCACTGCGGATCTTGCTGCCATATGCTTTCCCAGCGGCTGTTTTTGTTGCCGTCAACCACAAGATCTGCCGTATTGCCGCCCAGAGATGAGGAACTGTACACAGGCCGGTTCAGGGATAACAGATGATGTTCCTCATCAGCGGCGTTCACTTTTGAGACCGGCCACAGCGGGATGCTGCTAATCAACAACAGAACAGATAACAGCAAGTTCATGTAGATGTTGCGTGTTTTTCCTCTTTGACTCGTTCGTACCTTCATATGACTACTCCTTTGTTAGCCCTTGCCATCTCACCAGACAGAGCTTCTCTTCTTCTCTTTCTCGCTACCGTATGTATCATTTTGTTTCCCATGTTGCTTTTGTGAGATGTGAATCCAATGCTCAACACGGGATATTCAGGTGCCCCATTTTGTATATCGATCATTTTGTCTGGAATATAAAGGTTTTTTAATCGTTTTCGTGGAAAAAGAGACATATGTCCTACATAATGTATGGGGAATGTGCAACTGTGAAATCAAGATTCGTAATCGTTGTTCTCCAACAATACGATATCTTCGCCCCGTTGTTGCCTGTGAGCAATATTGTCCCTCCCCCAAGCACACATGACATCCACGATGGTGTTGGCGGTAACGCCATATTCTGTAAGTCCATATTCTACTTTGGGAGGCATCTGTTGGTAGACATGTCTGGTGACAAGGCCGTCCCGCTCCAGCTCGCGCAATTGTTGAATTAACACTTGTTCCGGGATTTTTAAAAGTTAAAAGCTGAAACTCTTCATAAGAAATGTACTGAAAAGGACCTGGCTCACACATGGTGGAGTTCCAGGTCCTGGTCAATAAACGAAACATTAATAACCGAATAAAACTACATTTATTCTACGCGGAAATAATCAAAATCTGCATATCCTCCGGTAGACTTCGTTGCATAATTGAATAGTGCAAACCGATATCCCATAAAGTGTGGCAGGGTGTAAGACATTTGAAGTGTATTGCCAATGGTTGTCCAGTTGCTGCCGTTCAGGCTATAAGCAAAGTAGGCTTTGTCGGTCTGGTTCGTAAAATCACAGATGACGCGTAGATAGATTCTGTTCTGGTTTAATGGCACAGTTGCTACTTCAGTCATGGTGCCGGAGCTGGCATTAGCCATAACGATGGATCTGGTGCTGCCCGTCATTTTTACGCCGACAAAACCATATTTGGCCTGAAAAGCAGCGAGTCCAGCATAATCACCATCCTTCATGCCTGCTGTATCCAAAGCGGTCATCCCTGTGCTTTTTGGACCAAAGGTTCGTTGTGTCAGCGTGTTGCGGGCTTCTAACAGGTTTTTGCTGATTTTGCCTGCGGTTAACCGCATGAAACCGGGCCGCTGGAGCAGGGACCAGTTGGCAGCATCAGGGTTATGATTCCACTGCCAGAAAGTACCGAGACTGGATGTACCAGAAGATGAATTGCTCTTCAGGGAGACGTCATCTACATAAAACGCCATCAAATCATTGGTCGGGTCCGGATTCGAGTTATACGGTGTTTCCACAAAAATAAAGCTTTGGGACAGGTCTGCATTTGACGGAACGGTATACGTGCCTTGAATGGTACCCCACTGTCCACGGGTTAACGTCGCACTGCCCATAATGGTAATTCCGGTATAACTTGCACCGTTCTGGATGCTAAGATTGAACGTTTTGGTTGCAGGACCAGTAGTGTATTTGATCTTTGCCGAAAAAGAGTATGTTCCTCCCGGTACCAGCTTGCCTGTAACCATCTGTTTGGCTCCGCCTGCTGTCTGCTGTCTGCCGCTGACGAGCAGGCTTTTTGTACCGCTGAATGCTTCGGCATTTGTTACGGTGATGTTCGCCGTATTGTTGCTGGTCCACGGCTGAATGTTGCTTTCCTCAAAGCCGCCGTTCACTAACAGTTGCGTTACTGAGGGTGTGCCTGATGTGGTTGCGTTGAACTCATCGGACCCGTAGATTTTGGCAGCAGGCTGACCTTCAACGGGCATATTCATGTTAAGGGGAACCTTGCCGTTCACCCCAAACACAGGCCAGTTATCAGACCACGTCACAGGAACGAGATAGGGGATGCGTCCAATGGCTCCGCTATCACGAAACAGCAAGCCGTACCAAGCGCCGGATGCGGTATCCACGATGCCTCCTTGGGCGATTCCCGAGTCTCTGAGTACAACTTTACCTGTGTATGGACCTGTCAATGTGTTTGCACGATAGGCAAGCTGAATGCGACCATCACCCGAAGGCCAGGCAATCAGGAATACATAGTACATACCATTGATCTTCTGAATGTGTGCTCCTTCTGCCTTTACAATCATGTTGGAGCCGGCAACACTGCTTGCGTTTGGAATCAGGACCTGATTGAGCCCGCCGGATTTAACGGCTTTGGCATCAGGTGTCAGCTCAACGATACTGATGTTATCACTGCCATGAACAAGAAAGGTTCGATTCCCGTCAAACAAAAGGGAGGGGTCATGGTAATAACTGTTCAATGTGTAAGGTGTCCATGGTCCTGTTTCAATATTGCTGGTTTGGTAAATATACGTCTTGCCCGTGGAAAGCGATCCAAAGGCCACATAATATATACCGTTGTTGTACCGCAAACTGCTCGCCCAGGAACCACGCCCATACTCGTTTTGTCCATTGTTCAGATTCTGTATATCCCCGTTTCCAAGCGTATCGTATACATAGTTTACGATGCTCCAGTTGACCAGGTCGTAAGACTTCATGACCGGGACTCCCGGATTCATATGCATCGTTGTGCTTGTCATATAAAATGCATTGCCTACCCGAATGACGTCACTGTCAGGAACATCCGCGTAAATAACCGGATTGCTGAACGTTGCGGCCGAAGCTGCCGGACTTGTCAAAGGGAATGATGTTATAAGCAAAGGAAGAGCGAGTAGAAGAGCACTGATTTTTTTCCACATATTCTATCCTCCCAATTGATCATGTCCTATGAATTAAAGCGAGTACTCCAGATAATCAATGTAAGCATCCCAAGTGCCATTATCCGTTGTTACGACCAGCTTGATTTCCTGATTGCCTGTACCGTGAGTGATGCCGGTGAGGGTTTGAACGGTCGGCTCCGTTCCCGTGAAGTAGAAAGAACCAGCGGTTACACCCCCGATGACCAGATCAACACGGGCTGTATTATTGTTGTTGGAAGCGCCGCGGACAGAGAACTGGTGGGTTGGGAATCCAAAATATTGATTGTATGCTGCATAATCATTGTTCCCGTAAAGAGCGACTCCATTAAAAGGGGAACTGACTACGCCAGCGTATTGACCGCCAAGCGTCATATTCTCGGCTTCGTAACGGGTAACGTTTGGATTGGGATTAGGATTTGGGTTAGGGTTGCCGCCCGAACCGGATGTGAACTGCCAGTAGTCCAGTTTGAACAGATTTCCATTGCCCGAGCCTGTAAACACCAGATACAAACGATGTACCCCTGTAGCATTGGTAACATTGGTCTCCATCTCGCGCCAAGTTTGCGAACCGCCAGTTGAACTTACGTTAAGTGTTCCAACTAGTGGGCCTGTCGGACTGTCCAGTCGAACCTCGATGTTGCCATTTCCGGTAGAAGCGACATTGGCCTTGAACTTGGAGGCTCCAGCTGAGCCAAAATCAACATTGCCGACCGCGATCCAATCCCCGTTATGAATATTAGTGACATTCTGATTGGCTACAGGTCCACCGCTCGCTTGACTCGGTTCAGTGTTAATTCCTGCTTGCCAGCCAATGGTTTCGGCTTCCACGCGGACATACGGGTTGAGGTTAGTGGTCTGAGGTACACCTGTCATATTCCCCTGAACTTCCTGGATTGTTCCATCCGCATTATGTGTCAGTTTGTTGATATGTGTGGAACGGTACCCTTTACCATCACCGAGGAATGCCTTGCTTACCGTTTGCGCATGGTACGCCACATACCATTCGTTGTTGAATTGGAACACGGCATGGTGGTTATTGCCGCCTACACCGAAGAACGTGCCGGGATTTTTCAGAAAGTGTCCTTTATACGTGAAAGGCCCCATCGGGCTGTCGCTGACCATGTATCCGATCTCACCTTTTGGATATGCAGTGGGGTGTGTTCCCGCGAAGTTGATGCAGTAGGAGTAATAATATTTGCCGTTATACTTGTGGATGCCAGAATCTTCGAACATATAAGGAGAATCAATAGTCACAGCACTGCCCACCACACTGGTCATGTCGGCACCGAGACGAATGACCCGAGCTGTTTTGGGATTGGCAATGGAAGCAGCATTGGTATCGTTCGGGATGCCGCCTCCAGCATACAAGTAAGCAGAGCCATCATCATCGACAAGTACAGCCGGATCAAAGAGCCAGGTTACGCCGGACATACCCGGTGTACCGTGAGTCAGGAGGGCACGACCAATTGGATCGGACCACGGTCCAATGGGGGAATCAGCCGTGAGTACGCCAATACCTCCACCCGAGTTGGCAAAGTACAGGAAAAACTTTTCTTTGCCAGCAATGGTTTTCTTCGCCATGGCAGGAGCCCAGGACTGGGTAGCCCATTTGGCAATTCCTTGTCCATTATTGGCATTATTCGCACCCGCTACCGGGATGGAACCATGGTCTGTCCAGTTCACCATGTCAGCTGAGGAAATGACGTTAATTTTCCCAATCGTGCTGTACTGGTTCTCTCGGACAGAGCCGTCACTGTTGTACAGATATGCATCACCTGTCATGTAGACATAGACCCGATTGTTATGGACGAGCACATAAGGATCGGCTCCCAGTTTATGATCGATGAGGGGATTAGAGTTTCCAGGAAGTTTGGCAACGGCTGCATTGGCTGCATGGCTCGATTCAACGGGCAGGGTGACAAAGATTAACAGACACGACAACAACAAAACTAGCGGTTTACGAATCATACGTTTCGCCTCCATGAGATTGGATTAGTTGGTGAGCTGAAATTCAGGATAGCTGAGATGATGAAATGCCGAAAAAACGAAAAGATTTTCCTCATGTCACCCCCTTTTTGAAATAATGGTTAGGTTGGCTGTTAGGATAAGTCTTCATGTTGTCATGTATGGTTTAAGCCAGACAACCTGTGCACCGGGTACGTGGTCACGGCAGCAAGGGGAGTGGCTATAACCCGAAGTAAGCCTGCATCTGTGGGTGCGATTAGAAAAGCTATAATCTGTCAGGTTTCTTTTTGTAATCGCTTTCAATAAAATGGGCTAGAACACTGAAATTTGGCGAAGAAAGAGGTTTGGCCACATTTAAATGTAATTATCTTTCATATTTTCATTTAAATGTTTATTAACTTGACGATATCATATCACAATTTTAAGATAATACAATCTTTTTCTATTTTTTAGTAGAGGATGAAGAAAATGATTATTCTATGTGTTTAACATTGGGCTTGATGGTAAAATACGATCTCATATTCTATAAAACTACACTTTCAAGCATAGCTTTACCCGGCCAACAATTAGATACGAGAAAAAGACGTCTTAAGTTGTGACCGTTTCCCTGGAATCTACCAGAGGAACGGTTATTTTCGTTTTTTTCTGGAATCGATCCTGGTTATATAACAAAATCTACTCTTACTTGCTGACCAACTTTGACATTGCATAATTTCTTCTCTTTGTTGTACATATCCCAGTTTTTGTATAGCCAAAGCCCTGTGCGTAAAAGGTTATTAAGTGATAATGGTGGGTTGCCCCCTGTGTTTTGTCCACACCGTTGATTGAGTGTTTGAATATTACTATCGAGTGAGCTTATGCCAAATACTGCTAGAGTCAGAGGTTCATAAAGGTGGGATGGGAAAAATGGCTATTTTGTCAACTGGGCCGATTGAAAACAATCCGGTTTCCGGGGTTAGACCGACACAACAGGTAACAATTAGATTGGTAAGTCGGGCTGAGGTGGATTCTGTAACAGTATCCATTCAGGGGTATGTGCTAAGCACAACAAGAACGCTGTATGTGAGTGAAGTAATCAGTATTGCTCCTAATGAAGCAGTGACCAGAACTTATTTTGCAGATTTAGCTGCTTTTGAGTTTGTTTTTGGAACAGACGTGGAAGGTGTGGAGGAAGTAGGGATTTCAGTGTGGGGCAAACAAGCCTCTGGGCAATTGGTAGATGCACACCGGGTGGTGGAGCACGAAAAAACAGTTAATGACATCTAGGAGATCAGAAATCCCCAAAAGAGGAGATGTAGCGATGAGCTTTTTATCAACAGGGCCAATAGAAAATAATGCTGTTAGCGGTGTAAGGCCGACTCAGACAGTTACAGTCAAAATTGATAACCGTAGTGATGTGAGTACCTCAACCATACAAATACAAGGGTATTACATGAGTGGTGGAATGAGGGTTCTGTATGTCAGTGAGTCTTTTGACATCGCACCTAATCAAATAGTAACCAACAACTATTTTGCCAATTTAGATGCCTTCGAGTTTACTTTTACAACAACAGCGACGGTTAATGATCCTGTTCAAGTGTCCGTATGGGGTAAGAGCAGCACAGGCGCATTGGTAACAGCCCATCGTTTGGTTTCTTCCGAATTGCTGGGTGAAACCCCAAGCATCAACGGAGCTACAGGCGCAACCGGGGCTACGGGGGCGACAGGCACACCAGGGACAGCTGGAGTGACAGGTGCAACAGGAGCACAAGGCACAGCGGGAACAACAGGAGCAACTGGAGCAACAGGCACAGCAGGTACAACGGGAGTAACCGGAGCAACAGGCACGGCAGGTACAACCGGAGTAACAGGAGCGACAGGCACAGCAGGTACAACCGGAGTAACAGGAGCGACAGGCACAGCAGGTACAACCGGAGTAACAGGAGCGACAGGCACAGCAGGTACAACGGGTGTAACCGGAGCGACAGGCGCATCAGGTACAACCGGAGTAACAGGAACGACAGGCACAGCAGGTACAACTGGAGTAACGGGAGCGACAGGCACGCCAGGTACAACGGGTGTAACAGGTGCGACAGGCGCAGCAGGTACAACCGGAGTAACGGGAGCGACAGGCACAGCAGGTACAACCGGAGTAACGGGAGCGACAGGCACAGCAGGTACAACCGGAGTAACGGGAGCGACAGGCACAGCAGGTACAACCGGAGTAACGGGAGCGACAGGCACGCCAGGTACAACAGGTGTAACAGGAGCGACAGGCACGGCAGGTACAACAGGAGCAACAGGAGAAACAGGCGCAGCAGGTACAACGGGAGTAACGGGAGCAACAGGCGTAGCAGGTACAACTGGAGTAACGGGAGCAACAGGCACAGCAGGTACAACGGGTGTAACAGGTGCGACAGGCACGCCAGGTACAACGGGTGTAACAGGTACAACAGGTGTAACCGGAGCAACAGGTACAACCGGGGCTACGGGTGCGAGTGGTTCTGGAACAATTATTCCTTATGCATCAGGACTTCCCGTTGTGTTGACTACAGTTTTGGGTGGACTTTTGAATACTTCCAGTTTAGTTGGTTTTGGCAACAGTTCTACCGGAGTAAGTGTTAACGGAGGAATTATTGATCTCACAGGCGCTGCAGGCACATTGCTTAACTTTGCTTTCTCAGCATCGCGTGCAGGAACGATTACTTCACTGGCCGCTTATTTCAGCACAACAGCCGGACTTAGTTTGGTTGGATCTACAGTAACCTTAACTGCACAATTATTCCGATCCACTACACCTAATAACTCCTTTACAGCTGTACCGGGTGCATTGGTAACTTTAGCTCCTCCACTGACCGGCATTTTGGCACTGGGTACAATATCCAGCGGGGTGACTACAGGACTGAGTATTCCGGTATCTGCCGGTGACCGCCTGCTTATGGTGTTCTCAGCATCAGTAACAGCCGGAATTGATGTGGCTACAACGGTAGCCGGATATGCAAGTGGGGGCCTTACCATCACTTAACGGAAAATGGGCTATATAACAAGTTTAAAGACAGGGACTCTTGCCAACATGGTGAGAGGTCCCTGTTTATGTGTGTGCTTTTGTTTTCAAACTCTCTTCAAATGAAAGATAAGGACTATACAAAAACATAAAAAGACGAGGATTGCTCCTCGCCTCGTACATACCGTGGCCTAGTCAATTTCACTCTGTTTTGGTTAGGCTGTCTATGACAAATTTAAGTTGGGCTTCCAACGAAATTGGGTCACTAAACACGAAGCCACGGCTTTCCTCGCGATAAACGTGATTATTCTGGACAGCAGGGAGGTTATCCCAGATAGGACCTTCAAAAACGGAATCTCCACTCTCATCACCTGTCCATCCACTTACAAAGATATAATCTCCTGCATAGTGTGGTAACAATTCAAGTGATAACTTGGCCCAACCTTTGCCGCTATCGATGGCTTCCTTCTGAATGATCGGCGGTGCCTTCAGGTCAAACTCGCCATAAATAATATCTCCACCTCTACCAAAGCTCCCGTAGGCATAAAATTCTTTGGCACTTCCCGTATCAAAAATCGAAACCGTGCGATCACCTACCGCTTGCTCCACGAGTGGTTTATATTCAGCGATTTTAGCATCCCACTCTGCGATCCAGGCCTTCGCTTGCTCTTCTCTACCAGTCATCTTGCCAAAATCCATCAATTGCTCCCGTAGAGGTATTCCATATTCAACAGCGACGGTCGGCGCAATTTTGGACAGCTTTTCGATCGTTTCAGGGTCATTCCAAACGACAATTAAATCCGGCTGCAGCTCCATGATTTTCTCGTAGGGTACATCGTTACCGATGTTGACAACGTCATCGAGCTTTCCTTCTGTATAACTGTTAAAGGACTCATCACCAGTTCCAACAGGCTTAAGGCCAAGAGCTAGCAAATGACCGGTAAAGGCTCCTGCAACCATTACGACCCTTTGAGGTTTTTTGGGGATTTGTACTTCACCGTTAACCGCAGAATAGGTTACCATCTCCGAGCTTCCGTTTGTGGTGCTACTGATATTACTCTCTGCACCTACAGTTGGACTTTGCGTACTGCCAGTGCTTCCATTCGTGTTTGCTGGCCTGGAACATGCGCTAACCAATAGAGTTAGGCACAACAGTAGGGTAATTCCTACAGGTAGTTTGCTTCTATACATCCGTAAATCTCCTTTTTCGCTATGTTGATAATGATTATCATCTCTGATATCAATATAACGACGGAGTTTACTCGGAGCAATGGATGATCGAAGCCTAAGGATAGGACGATAAGAACCTTTTGTCACTTGTCCGGACTCATCCTTGAATTGCTTTGGTGTGACTCCCGTATGTTTTTTGAACATTCTTATAAAATAGGATACATCAGCATATCCGACGCTTGCAGCGACTTCTTGCAGAGATAACTCGGTCTTTTGCAACAGCGTTACTGCTTTGTTCATCCTAATACCGATTAAGTAATCGATTAGACTTGCGCCAGTTTCACGTCGGAAGTACTTGGACAGATAAGGGACGCTGTAATGGAATGTATGAGCGAGGGTTTCCCGCGTCAGCGGCTTGGCGTAGTGCTCCTGCATATAGCGAATAAGCTGAGAAGCAAGGTTAGGCCTAACAATGCTTACCTGCTGTTGATCCATTTGTCTGAGCAATTCATATACAAATTGATAGAATAGTGTTTTGGTATGGAGTCGCTCCAAGCGTCCCGGTTTATTCCACTCGCCCAGCATTCGCTCAGTGATTTCGTAGAGGATGGCAGGATGATATGGAATAAAACCGTACTGGAGGTGGAATGGCAATGGTTGATCCGGTTGTTGAAGTGTATGCTGCTTGCCAGGCGGCGGTAAGGAGGCTTTATAGAAAATCAGGTAATAATGAAAGGATTCGTCCGTTAGGATGATGTCCAGACGGGTGTTTTTGCCCCCATGAAGCATATAAAATGGTTTGGTAGCATGCTCATTTCCGTCTAAGATCACGGTTGCATTGCCATCCGTTACGTACAAAAAGGCGCTGGCAGGGAACAGGTAAGGACGTACGCACTCGTCGGCCTGTATGACAATATGTCGTACATCCATGATTTTGAGCGATGCACAATTCCAGATGAGTATGTGTTCTTGTACATTCAAGGTTGCTTTCAATAGAGAGTTGTCTTCCTTCCATGAGCTGTTGAAGCCAGCCTTTTATGTGGTGAGGTTATTATATAATAATATTAGTGGCTTTTTGTCACTTTCCAAAACGTTCCCCGTTTCCTTTATAGTCTTCCAAAGGCTACGATCAACGCAAGAACTATAAAAAAGATATTAACGCCAAGCTCCCGGTACTCTTTACGCCGAATATGAAACAGCATCCCGAACAGGGTGACCGTAGCCAAAGCGATTGCCGCGATCGGCGTAAGCACCGGAGTGATGTTCAGTGCCCAAGGCAAAACAAGGCCCAGCGCTCCTAGTAGCTCCGCGATACCGATCCAAATAACTAGACTTTTTGGCACATCATTGACCCAGGCCCAGGTCTTTTTTGACGACTCGATACGAATGGTTTTCATCCATCCTGAATATATGAAACCTAGCGCCAATATAAGTTGTACGATCCATAACGTTACATTCATCTTTTCTTATCCCCTCACTTGCTCGATTTTAATATCTGCCTCTATACTAAAGTGAGAAGGCCCAATCTGGAAGTAGGCACTTAAACCTAACCAGGTAACCAAAAGTATACCCGGGTATGGTCAGAAAGTGAGGAATAAGAATGACGGTATATTGCAAATTCGGAACGGCCTTGGATATCCTTACGGGTAAATGGAAATCTTTGATTCTTCTACGACTGCTGAGCAACGGTACAATGCGGTTCAGCGAATTACAAAAAGCCATTCCAGATATTTCGAAAAAGATGCTGACCCAGCAGTTAAAAGAACTTGAGTATCACGATATTGTGCATCGCGAAGTATATGCTCAAATTCCGCCTAAGGTCGAATACTCGATTACGGAGTACGGACAGCTCATGAAACCTGTGCTCCAGACAATGAGCGACTGGGGAGCCAGCCATATGCAGCATATGGAGAAGCTGTACGGGGAAGAAGACGAAAAAGGAGCACACCCATCCGAACTTCGGAAAATCGATTCCTTGGGGGGATAGGGTGACAAGGGAGAGTTAGTTTTGAATAAACAAAAAATTGTGATCATTGGTGCAGGGATTGTTGGGGCGTGTATGGCCTATCATCTAGCCAAACGAAATCAAGATGTAACTGTTATTGAACGGCACTCAGCCGCGGCGCGCGAAGTCACGGAAAAATCATTTGCCTGGATACATACGACGCATAGAGTGGCTCCTGAATACTGGCATTTGTACGATGCAGCTGTGGAAGAATATCACACACTTCAGCAAGAGTTGTCCGAACTGAAAATTCATTGGCATGGCGCGCTAACTTGGGACACTCCGCCTCTAAGGGAGCAACACTTTCAAAAATTAAACCGGGAGCAGCTTGAGGCATTGGAGCCCAATCTGAAGGAATATCCGGATGAAGCCATGTTTGTCAGCGAAGAAGGTGCGGTGGACCCTATTGCGGTAACGGAGCTGTTGTTGAGCAAAGCGCAAGAGTACGGAGCAAAGATTCAGTTCGACACCAACGTTACACAGCTGAAGCAAGAGGGTTCCCATCTGGTTGGTGTTCATACATCCAAGGGTTTTGTGGAGTCGGATGTTGTGGTATTGGCTGCAGGAACAGGTACACCCGAACTTTGTAACCCGTTAGGTTGTCACGTGCCGGTAACTTCGTCACCTTCGATTCTGATTCGGATGAAAACTGCTAATAAACTGATACACACATTAATCTCCAATGCGCAATTTGAAGCGCGTCAACTGACAGATTATACGCTGCTGGCTGCGGAAGATTATATCGACGAGTCGGAGGCAAATGGACCACAGGCGGTCGGTAAGCGAGCTTACGACACATTGCGTCGCAGTCTCAAGCACGGAAATCAACTGGAACTGGAAAGCATAAAGGTTGGATGGAGACCCATGCCTGAAGACGGTTATCCGATTGTGGGCTTCCATAATCACATGAATGGACTTTATCTGACGCTAATGCATTCTGCAATTACGCTGGCGCCGCTGATTGCGAATCTGGCTGCAAGTGAAATTATTGATGGCAAATCAAGAAATGAATTAGACCCTTGTCGCCTCTCACGGTTCTAGGGTCACTCCACAACGAAAAGGACATCGCTCAAGTGGCGATGTCCTTTTTCGTTGTGTATATTTGTTGGAGTCTTTTACACATCCCCAGTAGCCACCGGATTTTGTCATAACTAATCCCTTGGCTTTAGCTTTTTTTGCATATTTTCATGTTCGCAGCCGCTGGCGATTGGCAATTCCATGCTAGCTATTCATCTACCTGTGAATCTCGCTAGCGGATTTGGCACCTTGACTTTCAAGCCACGGGATCAGTTCGGATGAAAAATTGCGTTTTGCTGTGTCCAGCGGAGTCATTCCATCCCAGCTGGCTGTCCAGTTCAGTTCGGCGCCTTGGTCAAGCAGGTACTCGGCTGTTTCTCTTTGACCTCCATGGCAAGCACACCAGAAGGCAACGGTTACTGCATCGGGAGGAGAAGGGGAGGTGCTTGTTCCCCAAGAATAACGTTCCGGGAGTTGGGCTCCTTTAAAATGTTCTTGTATGGCGTGAATATCTCCAAGGGCAGCCGCATGCCAAAGGGCAAAGATCGCGCCGCGCTCAACCAAGCGTCGTGCTGCATTCCATTGTGCAAAAGCAATAGCATCGTCCAGCGGCGTGCCACCGGCGATCACCGCGCCAGGCGTTTCAATGTCTGCGCCAGCATCAAGAAGGGCATCAAGCACTTGAACATCATTGGAGCTTGCAGCCCAATGCAAAGGTGTCTCGATGTTTGGACCGACAAAAGGAGCGTTCACTTCCGCACCAAACTTGGTCAATACTCGCACGGCATCCGCTCCATTAGGGAAGTGCCCCGGCCAATCCGTCACCACGTGCAGCAACGTTCGAGAGATATTAGAGTCGGCATCTACGTTGTCAGGCTTTCTTTCCAATATTCTTATCTTTGCCAATCCCGGATTCTCTGCCAGCAGTTGCTCTAACGTTGGAATATCTCCAGTGTGAATGGCTTGAATAACGCTCACTGCAAGTTTTTCATCTTCGTGAATAAACTCCATGCTCCAAATCTCCTTCCAGGCTTATATCCATATTCATGAAAGCATCTGAACTGCACATCTGGCATGATACTCCGCGAGCCCCCTAGCGAATTGCTGATCGGGGAATTGTCTATGAAGCAGTTTCAATCCTCCTGATATCAAGGACAAGTGATGGCAAAATCGATAAAATGTCATCCGCTCTTGGTCGAGATCGTTATTTTTTACGTAATGATAAAAGTCTCCAAATCGAAACTCCAGAAAGCTATGCTCATGTTCGAGATCGAAGAATCCTGCGCCCTCAATATCAATAAGGCATGGTTGCATAGCATGATCTATCCATATATGATCCGGACCTAACTCTCCATGAATGAAACTATAGAGATCCCTAGGTTGAATTGCTGCTTCCAATTCGCAAAGTTTCTCAAGCAACCTTTCTTCATTTTTCCTTATATCTGTCATGTGTTTGGATGCATAGGATAAGGCTGTTTCGGCATCTAACCGCTGAACTTGGTAGCAAGGCCCAGCCTTTTTGCTGTTATCGTTGGCGTTTCCATAAACGTTTCTTTGGATTCCGTGCATATTAGACAACATATCCCTGATCCGTTGAAACAACTCATCCCGATCTTTGTGATTTTTATGCTGGAAATACGCTTCGGCTTTCTGTCCATCCACATACTCAACAAGAGCAAAATCATAAGAGTGCCGGTCTCTATCGTTATTTAGATCATACAAGATTGGTGTTCGAATTCCATGTTGAGTGAGAAAGCGAGTATTCAAAGAGAAAAGTTCGCTGCCATAGGAACTGTGGAAAGTGGGTTCATTCAAGATCTCTTCCTGAAAATAGTTGCTGGAAATATCCCAAACGTACAGCATACAAGTGAAACCATTCGTGCAGTCAATTTTGTAAATGACTTTTTGTGCGCCTCCATGTATTCTTGCGCTCTGCGTTATGAGGTAACTGGCACCAAATACATGTTGCACATAATCCTGTAATTCTTCACGAGTAAGATGGTTGTTGGACATCATCGACTTAAGCTCCGTTTCAACTGTATTTTGCCGGCCAGCAACCTAAATATATAGAATATTTTCCCAAAAATATAGACTGTTTCTTTTCGATCTGTTAAAGTGTTGATTAAGGTCTGTATATACATATGTATATTAAAGAAAGGGGTCGGGTACTCACGTTAGTGGGTGATCCGGCCCCTATTTTGCATGCAAGTTGACTCTCTATTGACTAATATATGACCAATGATTTTAAGGAGCTGGGAAGCCATCTTACATTTCAATGAACATCTTTTATTATGGAACAAGGCATCTATTAAAATAATGGATATTCGCCATATAACTATGCAAAGGAAGGAGGGACTTCATTCCTATCGATTCCCTGTGAGCTGTTTCTTATACACGGTGTGTGGCAATGCTGTTATACGGTTGGATGGAAAAGATCATCAGGTCTCACGATTCCATGTTTTGCATGGTGGGAAGGGCTGTTGCCTGAACATTTTGCCTGTTGAAGAGTTCCTTGAATATTATATGATTTATTACAAAGCCATCATTCCGCTACCTGAGCGTCAGGATATTTTGGCTTTGATGGAGCACCGTAATCCCTTCAAGCTTCAATACGGCTTTGCACCTGATCAGCCTGTTTCCTTGTTAAGCAAAGTACAATACATGATGACAGCTTGGGAAGAGCAAGAGGCACTGGAACAGTTCCATGTAAAGTCATTATTTTATCAATTTGTATACGAGTTGTTATGGCAGATCCACAATGGGCGCGTGCCAACAATAAAGCCAGACCTGGTTGCACAAATGAAATATTATATGCAGGAACATTACGCTGAACCCATCACAATGGACTTGTTAGCAGAGCTTATGGATAGCAGTTCACGTCACTTATCAAGGCTATTCAAACGCCAGACTGGTTATAGTCCGATTGATTTTGTCATTCAAATCCGGATGAACAAAGCGAAGGAACTGCTGCTTGCTACAGATGCTACTTTACAGGAAATTGCCAAGGCTGTTGGTTATCCTGATGGTTATTATCTTGCTAAAATATTTAAGAAATATATGGGGATTGCACCTATTCGTTATCGAAAGCAGCATGAAAGTCCTAATGTACCATCGACTGTGGCACGATTAGGCATTGTACAGGATCTAACTTCCTTATATATTGATAATGATTATCATAATCACCATATATTTGAGGAGGAATTATTGATGTACAGAAGTAGAAAGACACCCTTAGCTATCACATTATTACTTTGTTTAACCCTATTGCTTAGTGCTTGTTCAACTGGTGGGGCAGGAAGTCCTGCAGCCAATGAAGGTTCTCAGAAGCCAACGAATCAGGTATCGGCCAACAACGCTAACAATACAGATACACAATCTCAAATGAAGACCGTAACCACCATAAAAGGTGATATTGAAGTACCGGTTAATCCACAACGAGTGGTTGTCCTGTATCTAATGGGTGATTTGCTTGCTTTAGGCGTAAATCCTGTGGGGATTTCTTCTATAGAAGAAGGAGCGGCTTTTGCGAGCGAACTGGAAGGTGCCACTTCATTAGGAGCATTTAAGCCGGACCCGGAAGCAGTAACTGCGCTTAATCCCGATCTCATTATTGTTACCAATGAAGAAATATATGAAGGACTTAAAATGATTGCCCCTACAGTATATATTCCTTATGACCTGCCAGTAGAAGAACGTATGAATTTGCTTGGAGAAATTCTGGGTAAAGAGGGACAAGCTCAGGAAATGTTAGATAACCTTCACAAAAAGGTTGAGCAAAGCAAGGAAAAACTTAAACAAGCAGGTATCTTGGATAAAACCGTCACAATTATGGAAAGTAACAAAGGTTCCATGGCTGTAATGACAGGCTTGGGTTATGGCCGGGGGTCGCAGATTATTTATCAGTATTTAGGGATGAAAGCACCTGAAGTCTTGCAACGTGAAATTGAAAATGCAAGAAACGATGCAACAAGCAAGGACGTTTCTTATGAAGTATTACCTGAATATGTGGGTGATTATATATTCCGTTCTTCCTTTGAAGGAATGGTTGATCTGTCAGACAATTCAATTTGGAATAACATCCCCGCAGTCAAAGAAGGACGTCTGATTGATATGAGCTTTGGTTTATTTTTCTACAATGATATTTATTCGTTAGACAAACAGCTTGATTTTATTGTGGATAACTTGCTTAAAACCGCGGAGTAATTGGAGGGGCCGCTTAACCTGTATAATTGATTGAAAGGCACTTTATTTGGAAAGGAGACATCATTCTTTTGAACTATTATTTTCTGGAATCTCAATATCCACGTAGAGGGTTTATTAGTGGCGGAACAACCTTCACTCCCCAATTGGATATGAATTATTTGGCGATAGAGAATCCGTTGCCCGAGGGGACAACAGCAGAGGTTGAGCTACTCCCTACGGTGCGCAACCTGAACGTAGATTATTTTGAGACGATCACAGGAACGAGACATGTATCAGATCGTTTTAAAACGCTGTTGGAGGAAACGAAAACAAACACACAGTTTATTCCGACAACGGTGTGTTACCACGACGGTCGTGCGGTTGAAAAAACCTATTGGACTACACATCAGCTTGATCGTTTGGATGTTTTTGATTATGAACGTTCGGAATATGGGCGCAAAGCGGTCATTGCTGCATCTGTACAACAACCTCCACGTAAGATCGTCAAAGTTGTATCTCGAATCTGCCTTCATGAAGAGCGAATTGGCAAGCATGAATTTTTTATGCTGGATTATATAAATATCTTCAAACCCATTGTTTCAAAAGATTTTTACGAAGTATGCCGAAAACATAGGCTGAATCTGAACGTTACAGAGGTCGGAGATGTAAGCACCTAAAATGTATGGATATAATGAAAGCACAAAGAAGCCCACGCAAAACGTGGGCTCTTTAGTCTTTATTTTTCCCTGGTAGCCACCGGACTTTCTTGTGTATTTTGCTAGGCGCGGGTCAGCTGGCTTAGCTCCCTGATCTATGCATCAAGTTTTCCTTTAACGTATAATCCAATTGATATAGTCTTGTATCATTTCTTTGCTTCGTGTTCTATTTATCTTATCCGGCTCTAGATACAAATTGAGAGCCATCCCATTCATAAAGGCATACAGTTTTTCTTGTTCCTTCTCTTCATCGGTTGTACGCAGAAGACCTTCATTTTTCAAGTACATGATGCAGTTCTTGATTGCGTTTTGCAGGTCCTCATAATTGGCGTCGAACCCTTTTTGCGTTTTTCCATAGCTTACAAATGCAAACCAAACCTCCATTTCCAATAATGTTTGTTCATCCGTCGGGACTAGTTCGAGCAAGTATTCAACAATTCTTTCTTGAGGCGCCAGTTCTCTTGCATTCAGATTTTTTATTCGAGTAAGTACCTTTTCCTTAACTAACTCAATTGCAAACGCTAATAGACTCTCTTGTTTTGAAAAGTAATGTCTTAAAGCGCCTTGTGATAATCCGGCCTCCTTCGCAATCGTTCTTGACGTTGCATGATGAATGCCTTTCTCACTAATGATTTTCCAAGTAGCTTCAGCGATAATATTCTTCATCTTCTCATGGTCCACGATTTTTGGCATACACACAGAATATCATATTATTTAACTCAACTGAAATAAATAGACGATGAAGAAGGGATGTGCTAGAATTTATTTAACTCAACTGAATTAAAAAAAGAATGGGGCAAACGCAACATGCCACTCAAAGGAGTGCAATTGGAATGAATCAGCAATTCAAAGTAATGCTTCCAGCATGGGGAAAGGCAATCGGCTTATTATGTATGATCATTATATTTGCTGCTGTATTGTGGTTAGTGTGGACCGGAAATTTGAATATAAGGTACACGGCTGATCATGAGGAAGTGATTCCAATATGGCATAGTATGTTACCGGCATTTCTTGGTATTTTTCTAATCCATATGATTCCTTATCAAAGTCATGATTCCTCAATTTTCCAACAAGTGGAGAAACAGCACTTGGTCGTTCAATCGATTGTATTATTGCTGTCAGGCGTTTTATTTACGGTTTCTCTGATAACGATAGACCAGCAAGGATTACATTTCCAGCTATATTATTTGGCGTTCAAGTTAACGACATTAATGTTCACTCCGTTGATTTTATTTCTGATTTATCGCAAAATGGCTGGCGGGCATCAAGACATTATCTCGGTAAAACCTCGCACTCGCAGACACGTCATCGTACCACTAATCGTTATTTTGGTCTGGGGTTATCTAAAGTTCTATTCTCCAATTGCACAACCAGAAGGAGAAATCGTAGTAACCGATATGACAGAATTACTTCTCTTGGTGTTGATTGGTTTTATGATCAATAGCGTATTGGAGGAAGTTTTTTATCGGGTATGGCTGCAAACCCGATTGGAGACGTTGCTTGGAAGATGGCCCGCCATACTACTAGTTTCAATACTATGGTCCATTTGGCATGTCGCCATTCAAGGAAATGGTCATTGGGATATTGATGTGGCAACAGTAATTGCAAATCATGGGGTTACAGGTCTGTTTCTTGGTTATTTATGGGCCCGCTATCGTAAAATATGGGTGATTATCTTGATTCATGGACTCATGAATGCTTCTCCTCATTTTCTTTTGCAGATCCTGTTTCATTGAGCGGGAAAAGATCTTGTTGGATCAGTCTTCGCGTCCAACGATACCTCTATCTCTCCCGTATTCTAGGGTGACGCTCAGGCACTGAAAATACACCGCCCCAGGCATCAGCCTGCATGGCGGTGTATTTGTTTTTGAGATCCTGCAGACTTGTGATCCGTACCTACTCTTCCCCGATAGCCACCGGATTCTCCTCATAACTAATCCAGTAACTCCAGCTTCCGGAATACAACTTCACATTTGAGTATCCCGCTTTTTCCAGTGCAATCACGTGCAGACAGGTGATTAAGCCTGAACCGGAGTGCAGAGTATTCCTGCGGCGGGTTCAGAAACATGAAATACATACATAGTTTTCCTGTAACTTAATTTCGTTTGTTCAAATCTCTGAAGATGGATCCTTAAGTTTGCTAGAAGTATTTTAGTTTTACATATCTTTCATATGACAAGTATGTTGACGTATTATTTGTGTTTATAAGTTTATTCTTGATATTTATCTCTATTGTGTCATGTTTATTGACAAAAAAAGATATTGTTGTAAATGTATTTATATGTTAGTGTTTATTTATGTTAGAAAATATTACATATTACAGAGGGGGAGCATAATGTTTATTAACCGAACGATTAGGAAATTTGGAGTTTCAGTAGGGATTATAGGTATGTTTACATTTGCTCTACCTTCAGTGGGTTTTAGTATGCCGCTGCAACCAACAACCATCGATAAGGTAGAAGGTGATTATTATGTAACGTCTGCGATTGAGAACATTCGCTGGGGATCACTGCCTAATCGAGACAGCTCTCCGATTTTTACTGTACCATCAGGAAGTGCTGTAACATTTGATACGGTATCGCATGAGGGACTGATAGAGGATCAAGGGAGAAATCCAGTGGAGTACTTCGGCAAATTCGGTATCTCACCCGATGGAGTATTGGATGATGCGAAGGTGATTGCGGCTTCTGAGATTAAGCATGATTATGTAAAAGACGGACCTCATATTATCACTGGGCCAGTAGCGGTTGAGGGAGCAGAGCCAGGAGATGTTCTTAAAGTAGAAGTTCTTTCGTTGCAGACTCGAGTTCCGTATGGTGTCATTTCTAACCGCCATGGTAAAGGTGCCCTTCCTAACGAATTTCCAGAAAATACAGGCCCACAAGAGGGAGCTAGCGCAACAAAACCGGAATTATATAATAATGTATCTATATTTACGCCTATTGAAGAAATCAACGGCAATTGGTATGGAGTATTACCAACAAAAGCTGGCAAAAATGTACGTTTTCCAATTAACCCGTTTCTAGGTGTTATGGGGGTTGCACCAAATACCAGTGAAGTTGTGAGTTCTATCCCACCTATTGAAACAGGAGGGAATATGGATATTAACGAGTTGGGTGTTGGTGCAACTATTTATTATCCGATTCAAGTTAAAGGCGGGCTATTCTATACTGGAGATCCACACTTTGCTCAAGGAGATGGAGAAGTAGCGTTAACTGCATTGGAAGCTTCCTTAAGGGGGACAGTTCGGTTAACGGTGTTAAAGAAAGGTGATCCATCACTACCACATAGTGGAGAATTCACGCAACCCTTTGCTGAAACAGAGGATTATTGGATTCCAATTGGACTGGACCCTGATTTGGATGAAGCAATGAAAGAATCAGTACGTGAATCGATTCAATTCTTATCTGATAAGCTTGATATGGATAGAAGTGTAGCTTATGCGTACCTATCGGCCGCAACGGATTATGAAGTATCTCAGGTCGTAGACCGAACTAAAGGGGTTCATGGACTCATTCGAAAAACCGATTTCCTTGAACATGTTGACGTTGCAATGAACGTAGGTGGTACGGTAATCAAACCGGTTGTTCATAACAATGAGTTCTACGTACCGATTCGAACAATTTCCGAGCTATTGGGCGGTACAGTAGTGTGGGATAATAAGACGCGTACAACGCAAATCAAATTAGGTACGAAAAATATAAGTGCGCAAATTGGTTCAGATGTGTATTCAATTAACGATAAACTAGTGTTCAATAGTAACGTACCTAAGCTTTTAAATAGCGAAACCGTAGTTCCGGTTTCTGTTATTAATGAAATACTAGGTGCTTATGTCAACTGGACGACGATCGATAAGACGTTAACAGCAAATGTATCGTTAAGTAAAAAGTAATAATAGATTTCATTATTTAACCGTGGTGGACAGATGTCCATCACGGTTTTTTCCGTTATCATGAATCAAAAAAAGCTGCCACTTGATGTCTACTTCTGTGTGCTTTTAAATACTTACTGGTTTGTGTTGTTGAATTGATGTTGACTCCGAACATAGAAAAATACATCGCCGGGGCAGATAAGCCACCTAGCGATGTATTCTTTTTTAGATAATGTGCACCCTCGCTACATTCTTAATTTTCCCCGGTAGCCACCGGATTCTCATCATAACTGATCCAGTCGCTCCAACTTCCAGAATACAACTTCACATTTGTATATCCCGCTTCTTCCAGTGCAATCACGTTAGGGCAGGCCGAGACGCCAGAACCGCAATACACGATAATTGCACCATCCTTGTCCAGCTTACTGAAACGCTCTTCTAACACCCCAGTATCTGTCCAACGTCCATCCCAATCCAACACATCTTTCCAAAAATAATTCACCGCACCCGGAATATGTCCGGCCTTGGCATCAATCGGTTCCTCCAGACCCGCATAACGGCGAGCATCACGGGAGTCAATTAGCACGACACTGCCACTTGCCGAAGCCTGCTGAACATCTTCAACACTTGCCAGCATGGCTGGCTGCACATTCACCTCAAAGGAAGATGGGATCTGAACCGGTACATCCGTAGTCACCGGGAATTTGGCGTTTTTCCAAGCGGAGAAACCTTCGTCCATGATATACACTTGTTCATGACCGATATAGCGAAGCAGCCACCATAGCCGAGATGCATTCATCCCGCCTTGATCGTCATAAGCAACAATACGACTATTGGAGCCGATGCCAGCTTTGGAGAGACGACTTGCGAGCACAGCCGGATCAGGAAGCGGGTGACGTCCTCCGTGCGCAGACACAGGAGAAGACAGATCTTTTTCCAAATCGAGATAGACAGCTCCTGGAATATGTCCAGCTTCATAGGCTTGTCTTCCAGCCTCCGGCTGACCGAGCAAGAATCGGCAATCTGCAATAACTACATCCGGTTCATACATTCTGGCGAGCAGCCAGCGCATGGATACAATATTTTTCATCAAAATACACCGCCTTATGAGAGTGGTAGAGTCGTTTATAACGATGCTTTACGAATGAATACGTTATACCGTGGTAGGTTCAACAGGCCCTTTGCCAGCGATAGGAGCATCAGCAGGAATGGGTTGAGGTTTGGTTTTGCCATATCGAATGAAGATCCATACCCCGAATATGATGACCACCCCGGCAGACATCTGTAATGCACTGAGGGATTCGCCGAGCAGCATCCAGGCCAGTAATGAAGAGAATACGGGTTCCCCAAGTACGCCCATGGATACCGTCGTGGCATTCATATATTGAAGCAGCCAGTTGAAGAGATAATGTCCAAAGATCGTTGGCACAATGGCGAGCAGCAGGAAGATTCCCCACTCTGACGCAGCGTAACCTCCGAACGGATGGCCCATGATCAGATTATATACCGCCAGCGTGCAAGCAGCTACGAAGAAAACCCAGAAGTTATACGAAAATGCACTAAGTCCCGCTCGCAAAAATTGACCCAGCAGCATATGAACGGCGACTGCGATTGTGCCAAGTAAAGACAGGACATCACCTTGCAGGGCAGTACCTGCCAACTGGAAATCTCCTGCGCCAATGACGATTGATCCAAGCAGGGCGATGCCCATGCCGATGATCATCATGCGGTTAATTTTGGCTTTGAACAGCCATACCGAACCGGCAAGAATCAGTATTGGCTCCAGCGCGAGAATAACTGTGGAACTGGCAACACTGGTGAGCCGTAGCGAACCCATCCAGAGCAGGAAATGAAGGGCCAGCATCACACCGGATGCAAGCAGCAAGCCCCACTGCCGTAAGCTTAGACGCATCATCTCATGTCTGTATTTCCAGACAAACGGCAGCATTAGCAGGTTGGTGAGAAAAAGACGGTACATGGCAATGACCGCAACATCTGCGGTAGACCAGCGTACAAAGATCGAAGAAAAAGAAATGGCGATAATGCCGACAAAGAATAACAGATAGATGGATCTGCCGGCACGGTTCAAGCTTGTCATGGGTGTAGCTCCTTCTTGAAGTCTGATAGCGTAAATCACTTCATTATACAGGAGAAGACAACCGCAGGAAAGATAAAGAGAATGAAGAGATAAGTAGATTGTAACCGGGCTTGTAACTATTCTGTCATTCTCCCGATCCATTTTTCTATTAATCTTCTATATAGAGACATGAAACGAGATAATATACCAATAATCGGGAAAAATGAAAGTAAGGAAGTGGCATGACAGTGAGAGTTCAACAAGAGAGAGCGGGAGAGCGTGGCAGTATTCCGCCTAGCACAAGTCGCACGAAAACACATAAACGAAGAAAAATCCGGTATGGAAGGGTAATCATAGCTCTAATGCTCTTGGTACTGTTCGTTACCGGTATTACATATGTATTCTTTGGCATGACGCATTGGATCAAAAGCGTTGTGGCGCCGCCTCCGATTACTGTAATCGAACAGCCGGCCAAGCTCGGCATGATACAAGTTACTCCGGATGCGAAGGAGGAGCCGGCACGGTTCCAGGGCCAGGTTCGCAAATTGGCATACATAACGTTTGATGATGGGCCAACTGAATATACGGAACAACTGCTGGATATATTGAAGCAGCATGAGGCGAAGGCTACCTTTTTCATGATCGGACGTCAGTTGAATCAGCATCCAGAAGCAGTGAAACGACTGTTGAAAGAAGGCAGTTATCCTGGACTTCACAGCATGACGCATAACTATAAAAAGCTGTATAAGAGCGGCAACTCGGCAAACTTTGTGAAAGAGTTCAAGAAAGAGCAGAAGATGGTGCAGGACCTGATTGGTTTTACACCTCATCTGATTCGTGCACCTTATGGCAGCAGTCCACAGATCGGTGAAAAGTTCAGAGGTGACATTGCGGCGGCTGGATTCAAAATGTGGGACTGGACGACAGATTCACTCGATTGGAATCTTCCCGGTCAGCCGGACAAGATTGTGGCCCGGGTGAGCAAAAGTGTACATCGGGATAAGGAAGTGATTCTGATGCATGAGCGGGAGCAGACGGTGCAGGCTTTACCACGCATTCTGAAGTTACTCGAAGATCGGGGTTACGAGTTCGAAGTATACGATCCGGATGCACACTGGGTAGCCAATTTTAGCGGAGATACCCGCTTGTAATATAACAACAAGATGATGCAAGAGAGGAAGGACTTGGGTGCTAACGAGTAAAAAAGTGGCGCTTGCGGCAGTTAGTGTATTGCTAATTCTGCTGGTGAGTGGTTGTGGAGATCCGCAGGAGCCTGCGGCAAATCAGATAAACCAATTGGTGCTCAGCGGTCAGGAGATCGATCAGAGTTTGAAGACGCTGACCAGTCATGAGCAGGAAGATATGAAGTTATACAAGTCTATTTTAGACAAAGGCAAGAACAAAAACAGTGATCTCGAAGCACTGCTGGATCAGGCAGCAGATCATATTCATGAACGAAGAACGTTGTTGAAACAGGCGGAAGAGGCCATGAAACAGACCAACGAGAAGACGGTGGCCCTGCGCGGTTCATTGAAAGAACTATCATTTGAAAAAGAAGAAACGTTGGCACAGGCTGAAAAGGTGCTGGATCAATATGAAGCAAGAGCACGTGCATTGGAAAATTTTGTTGCTTCGTATCAGTTGAGTCTGAGTGCCGATGAGCAGTTGTATGATCTGATGAGAGAAAGTGCAGAACCTAATCTGGTTAAGATTAAGCGAGCTATTCGGGTACGGAATAGCGAATATGCGAAGCTTGCTGAATTCCGAAAGCAATTTAACCTCCAGACCAAAGCGTTTAACGGAGCCAATGCCAAACTGGTACAGATGGATCAGGCCAGCTGAGCAGAGGATCTGAGCAACCATTCAGACATTTTGCATGATTGAGCTGCCTGTCTCCCGTGTAAGTACTAGTATACAGCCAAGCCAATGGATGAGAAGCAACATGGACAAGCATCATTGCGTATAAGCTAACGGAGGTGTTCATATGCGAAAAGGAAATACAATGAAAGTCAGTGCATCACTCCTGGTTTTACTTATGGGATTCTCGCTTGTGGCCTGTGGGAACAGTAATCCTGCTGCACAGCCACCAGTGAATAATACGGAAGAACAGTCACCAGCACCGGAGCAACAACCAAATGAAAGTGCTGCAATAGAAGCAGAAGGTATCCTGACTGGATGGGCTGATCCGCATACCGTTGAGATTCGAGTGAATGAGAAGCCGATGTCATTCCAGGTGAGCGAAGATCTGCAGAAGTCTCTGGATGATATCGATGACGAAGATTCCGTTCGTTTCAAATATGTAGAGAAAACGATTGATGCAACAACGAAACAGTTGGTACTTACAGAGATTGCAAAGATTGAATCGAGTGATGACAATAACGATTCCAATGCAGGTGGTACAGTAACGTCCGATCGTCCGAAGACATCAGAGCTGGAAGTGACGGTAGAAGGAATGACCGAGAAACGTCCAGTGACATTGGCACAAGCGAAAGGTTATTCACTTTATGTGTTTGAACCGATGACTTTTGACGCCGAAGACCATGAATTAACAATGAAGATTGATCCGGATTATGAGGTAGAGATTGAGAAGCTGCCGGCGAATTACAATCTGGATGCGCTGAAGATGGATGCCAAGGAAGAGTTGTCCGAGACCGGAGAAGTGAAGCAGTTAACGGCTGAACAACTCAGCAACGGCCCGATGAAGGATGCAAGATTATACATGATGTCCCAGAATGATAAGAAAACAGAGTACTTTATTGTCAAAGAACTGGACGGCAATGGTTTCATTTTCCACATCCAAGCACCTATTGGTGAACCTTCGGAAGGTTTCCTGCCCATGGCATATGCATCCCTCAATTCCATTATGAATGAGTAGAAAAGGGATGAGCTACAAGGCTGAGCCAAACGATGTATTAAATTAAAAAGATTCCCCAAACAGCGTGTTTCCTTGAGAGAGGAGATACGCTGTTTTATTAACGTTACTACAATATAGATAGAATGTACCGTGCCGTGCCACGCCACGCCGTGCATAGACAAATAGCCGGAAGGAGCGATGCTGCTGCATAGGTTCCTCCCGGCTTCTTGGCCGTGGTTCTATTCAGTTTGCAGGATCGAACCCATGCCCTGATCCGTTACTCAGGTTAGTATGGTCGATTCCTTGCGTCCTCTGAGTTCCTGATAACGGGCGATTACATTCTGATGAACGGGATGTTCGTCGGGAATTCCCATGCGTTCACGGATGAAGGCGGAGACGCCATCTTCGCGAATCATGTGTTGTAGCTTCATGGCTTCCTCGTCGCGTTTGTCATTGAACAGCATTGCGGCCGCCATAGCAGAAGTTAAATGAGGAATTTCAATTCCGAATTCACTGGCCTGCATCGCTGGGCGAACAAGCCGATCATGAGGTGAAAGCTTGCGAAGGGGGGAACGCCCAACCCGGGTGACCTGATCCGTCAGATTGGGATTGGCGAAGCGTTCCAGTATGGTATCGATATATTTGTTATGCTTCTGAGCGTTGAATCCGTGCTTCTGGATGAGCATCTGACCGGTCTCTTCCATAACATGGCGCACTTTGACCCGCAGGGTGGAATTACTCATCACCTGGCGGATCGTCTTGAATCCTTCGAGATAGCCGAAGTATGCGGCGACACAATGGCCTGTATTGACCGTAAACATTTTACGCTCGATATAAGGTTCAAGCGAATCCACATAGTGGACGCCGTCTATTTTCTTAAATCCATCCAGAAGTGCTGGACGATGAACGACCCATTCGTAAAAAGGTTCAACAGTGACCTGCAGCGGGTCTTTGTGGTTTTGAGCCGGAACAATCCGGTCCACAGCTGCATTGGGGAAAGAAACATAACGTTCGGCTTTTTTGCGAGTTTGTTCATCCAGAAATGGATAGATGCGTTTCTTCAACCTGGTGCTACCACCGATGGCATTTTCGCAAGCGATAATATGCAGTGGAGCCTGATTATTGTTTTTCATGCGAAGTTGAATGCCTTTGGCGATCGGTTCGGCGATATCTCCGAGTGCAGATACACCCACCGCGGTTGTGATCACATCGGCTGAAGCGATCTCTTCAGCAACGAGATTCTGCTCATTCACATTGATAGCCGTCACGTTGTTGACAATCGTAGTGTCCTGATCTCTATTGGCAAGTGTAATCGGATATTCCTGTCTCTCTTGAAGCATGGAGATTTTCTTCGGGTTACGTGCGACAAAGCAGACTTCGTAGTCGGAAGCGGACAACATATGACCGATAAAACCGCGGCCTATATTGCCCGCACCAAAATGTACAGCTTTCATGTGTGAACTCCCCCTTTAAGGATTAAATCGCGAAATTCGTGCAGACCTTAGACGGTAGTGACGAGTGGCTTCGAAATCAAATCGTTAAATGTAAGGTCAGTCAAGCAAGACAGCCGTTGGTGAGGCATATCGAATTCCAGTGTTCCTGTGATGGTATTCGATATGACTACGCAGTGCATACCAGCCGCAGCAGCTGCACGCGCGCCGTTAGGTGAATCCTCAATCGCTACGGCTTCGTCTGCAGTTACTCCAAGGGCTTCAAGTGCTTGAGTATAGAGTTCCGGGTCAGGCTTCACATTTGCAACATCATCTGCCGTACGAATGACTTCAAAATAATCTTTCAGTTTCAGTTGTTCCAGATGTTGTTCAACCCACTCCCGTTTGGAGCTGGATGCTACAGCGAGTTTCAGTCCGGCTTCACGTGCTTGTTCAAGATATTCCTGAATACCAGGACGCACCTTTTCTTTGTTCATCAATGCAGCGTGCTGCAACTGAACGGATTCCCTGAACTCTTCCCGATCGATCGGAAGATTCAAATCTGTGATGAGGTACTCATATGGATTAAATGTTTTCAGACTGGTACCGATGCATTGTGAATACATCTCCAGGGTTAAATCTACGCCGTGTTCCTTGTAAGCATCACGAAAAGCAATATACCATGCTGTCTCTGTATCAATAATCGTTCCGTCGAAATCAAACACCAGTGCCTTAATCATAAATTTGTTCCTCCTGTTTCAGAATTAGTTTGGGGATAAAAAGTGAAAATTTTCTGCAAATTCATTCCCTGTATTCATTAACCTGCGGGATATTAGTTGACGCAATACACCGAAAACGAATATTAATTTGGGAAAAAATATGCGTTTGAAGCTAATAAAACCGTAACATAGGACAAACCAAAGGGTCAAGCGCGTCATGATTGTTTACATTGAAAATTTTCACATGTATGATTTGTTTTCAGAAAATGATGAACGTTGCAAACCGTTAATCCTTTTGCATGTAAGCGGTGTACTGAATAAACTGTTTTTACAGCTCAAAAAAATAAAACTTTTTTTATGAAAATTGGATAGTCTGGCCGTTCAACAACTTTCGACACTTTTATAATAGAAGAAATGGAGCTGAATTTATTGGATTTTATTAGCTTTACGCCAGATCAGGCCCTGTGGGAGAATGGAAGAAAGATTCTGAAAGTATATGGAGTAAGGGAGGAAGACAAGCATGTTGCAAAAGGACCGTTTCAATGGCTGCTTCATCGGGCTTGCAGCGGGTGATGCGTTGGGAACTACCGTGGAATTCAGCAGCCCGGGCACGTTTGAACCCGTAACGGATATCGTGGGTGGAGGTGTATTTGGGCTGGAGGCAGGGCAGTGGACAGATGATACATCCATGGCTCTGTGTCTGGCAGAAAGTTTGGTACGCAAGGCAGACTTTGATCCTGCGGATCAGATGCGCAGATACACCAATTGGTACAAGGTCGGGTATATGAGCAGCACAGGCGATTGCTTCGATATCGGCGGGGCCACACGAAGTGCCTTGGAGAGGTTTGAGATAACTGGAGAAGCCTACAGCGGATCAACTGACCCGATGACGGCGGGCAATGGCTCTATCATGAGGCTTACACCTGTCGCGATGGCTTATGCTAATCAACCAAACGAGGCGGTTCGTTATGCCGGGCTGAGCTCCCGGACAACACATGCTGCAACGGAAAGCGTGGAAGCATGTGAAGTGCTGGCCGCCATAATTGTTGCCGGTCTGCGCGGAGCGGACAAGAGCGTCATGCTGATGCCGGAGACATGCAGACAGTGGAGGGAAGAACCTACTTTTTCGCCTGCTATTGAAGAGGTTGTTATGGGTTCCTATCAGAGCAAAGAACCGCCGGAAATTAAGGGCAGTGGTTATGTGGTTCGTTCACTTGAGGCAGCACTATGGGCGTTCTATAAGTCCTCAAGTTTTGAGGAAGGCGCGTTGTTAGCTGTTAATCTGGGTGATGATGCGGATACCACGGGTGCGGTGTACGGACAAATCGCAGGTGCTTATTATGGACTGAGTGGTATTCCGGCACACTGGCGGGACAAGCTGGCCATGCGTGGAACGTTCGAACAACTAACAGATGCCTTGTGGTTGAAGGCGATAGAAAATCGTTGATAAAGAGACAGACAGGAGAAGAGAACATCTATGAGCACGACTGGACACACAGTACAACCACAGGTTTCACCGTCAGGTAAACGAGGGGCGTTTCCATTATCCCTGTTATGTCTGACGATAGGGGCTTTTGCGATTGGTATGACTGAATTTATTATTATGGGCCTGCTGCCCAATGTGGCAACAGACCTGAATGTAAGCATTCCGCAGGCTGGGCAACTCATTACGGGATATGCGCTTGGTGTAGCGGTAGGTGCGCCGATATTGACCGTATTTACACACAAGATTCCGCAGAAAAAACTGCTGGTGCTGCTGATGTGCATTTTCATTATCGGTAACGCATTGTCTGTCATTGCTCCTACTTACGGGTTGCTAATCTCAGCACGGATCTTAACGGCATTTGCTCATGGTACGTTCCTTGGTGTAGGTTCAATCATGGCGACGCGGCTTGTTGCGCCCGAGAGAAGGGCAGGAGCGGTATCGGTTGTTCTCGCAGGGCTAACGATTGCCAACATTATTGGCGTTCCGTTTGGTACGTTTATCGGGCAACAGCTTGGATGGCGGTCATCTTTCGGGGCGATTACGATCTTGGGCATCATTTCGTTGATTGGTATCATTCGTTTCATTCCCGTCCTCCCGCAAGGAGCACCAGCGAACCTCGGACAGCAATTTCGGAATCTGGTTCGTCCACAAGTGTTGCTGGTTCTGCTTATTGGGGCGTTGGGGTGCGGAAGTTTGTTTACAGTCTTCACCTATATTACGCCGATGCTTGTGGATATTAGCGGCTTTGCGGAGCAAAGTGTGACCTGGATTCTGGTGTTGTTTGGCTTCGGTGTAACCTTGGGAAATTTGGTTGGCGGCCGTCTGGCAGACTGGAAGCTGATGCCTTCGTTAATCGTCAACTTTGGTATCCTTGCTGTTCTTCTGGCAGTGCTCACGCTGACACTGGAGAATCCGTATCTGGCAGTGCTCACGATATTCTTCTGGGGGGTTGCCGCTTTTGGTATTATGCCAGGATTGCAGATTCGAATCATGAATATGACTCGTGAAGCACCGCTGCTTGCGACAACCTCAAGTCATTCGGCATTTAACCTGGGAAATGCCGCTGGTGCCTATATGGGTGGGTATGCAATTACGCATACGGGACTTATCTCAGTGCCTTTGTATGCCGCAGTAATTGCTGCACTGGGTTTGCTGGGTTTGTTCATCAGTCTGTTGATGAAAGACAGACAGACTTCACCCGAGGGTGCTGAGGTAGTTAATCCAGTATCCGTACACTAAACAGATGTCAAGAAAGCCTCAGCCATCCTGTGTAACCAGGGGCTGAGGCTTTTTGGGCATGTTGTTTTAATAGATTTCAAGCTCATTGATTCGCACATAGGTTGGCTGATGCGAAGGACCTTTACTCGCTACGACACGGATCTTGGAGGTACTGACTGCTGAAAATGTGTGTGAACGCGTTAACTCTTGATTGCCTGTAATCTGTACAAGATTCACCCAATTTGAGCCATTCCAGTATTGCAGATCATAATTGGCAAGCGGGTATCCCTGGGTGGTATACAGATCAATTCGCTGGATTGAACTCGATGCCGGCAAATCAATGACGACATATTGGGGAAGTGAGGAATTACGGTTATTGGCCCAGCTATAATTTTCCCCCAAGGCCGTGTTACGATCCCCGTCATTGATTCGGGCTGCTGAATACCCGGGATAGGTGGAAGTTACCGTTATGGCAGCATTTCGTGCCAGGTTCTGTCCGGTTCCCGGATTGGTAGGGGTTTTCACCAGATTCACCAAATTCCAGCGCAGCTCGAAGAGTTTGAAGGACTTATTAAATACAGCTCCTTCTCCTTTGACGAGAGCATCAATCTTTAGAGACATGGTACTGGGTACATTATTGCTGCTTGTCCATTTCCCTGTGCCTTCAATGCCGGCAAAAACACTTACCTCAAGTATTTTTTTGCCGGCAATTTTCAGACCGACTTCCGCTTTGGCTCCTGCCCAAGCAGTGATCTGTCCTTCAATTTTATGGGTTACCGTAAGATATCTGTTCACACTGCTGTAAGGCTGGATCTTCACGGGAATAAAGACACGTGTTTTCCCTTTGACTCCCGCGGTAACCGTGTATCCCTGATCGACCTGAAATTCAAAGGTGACGTTGCCGTCAATACCGATGACCAGAAAAACGCCGACAGATACGGCTCCGAGATTGCCAGCACCAATGTTGAAGCCCATGATTGGAACTTTGACTTCTTTTTTGAACTTGGCATCACCTTTGATATAGATGTTGGCTTTCTCACCAGCAGTAAATTTCAGATCATATTTCCCCCAAAATCCGTATTTCCCCGTAACTTTGGGTGCAATCAAGGTGAGCTTGCCACCTGCTTCAACGAACACTTTGTTACCGTTTGCATTTTGTTGATTTACAAGTACCTTCTTGAAATCACAGACAAACTCATTGCCGGATTTTTTGCAATTGGCAAAATCACCTGCTCCAGCAGCACGAATCACATCATTCAGATCCGTTGAATTAATATCAGTTAATTCCGTGGAGTTTATTTCATTCAGATCCATATCATTTGTATCATTCATGTCCATGGAATTCACATCATTCGGATCCATGGGTGCGATATCCGTGGAAGCGATATCCATTGTTTCTGCATCCGCAACCCTGTCCATATTTGCATCTAAATCATTTTGAATCGTGTTGTCGATGTTGAACTGTCGCATTTCAGCATCGTCAGTTATATCGGTCTCTAACAAGGAAGGGGTTTCCTGAACAAGCCATTCCTTGCTATCCAATACCATCTCAGGATCGGGCATGACGATATTGCGCTCTTCGAACGAGACCTCCTGCTCGGGAATATCATAGTAATCGAACAATTCCTCCACACCCGGAGTGGTGTAATCTACCCGCATACCACCAGAGCTTCTATTGACGCTTGTAACTTTGATAGCCCGGGCAGAGGACTGATCGAGAAAAATCTGACCAGGAGCTAGGTTATTACCGATTTGGGCAGCCTCTTGGGTGCTAAGTTCTATTGAACCTTTCTCTTCCACCGTTTCAAAGACGGCATTTACCACGGGAAGTCTCTTCACCATGGAAGCAGGCATGGGTTGGGTCGGTTTTAACTGATAATCGACTTGCTCGAATTGACCTGAAGAAGAAATGGGATTGCTAATAGCCAGTCCATCTTCGGAGACGTTAAATGAGATTCGAAAATATGCTTCTGAAACTGGAGCATTCACATTGGTCTTGCCTGCCCAGATCCAGCGTGCACTGGTCTCCTCAGGCATGCCACTAATCTGTTTCCAAGGATCACTGCCATACCGTCCGAAGTCAGTAGCACGTGACCATGACGAATCATCGAATTTGGGTTGCTCCCAACCTTCGATATATCGTTCAGATACTTTCCAGTTGAAATCCGTAACCAGATTCTCATCTCCGTAGCTAAGGTCTGCCAGCAGTCCTGCGTAGAGGCCTATATCCTTCGCTTGAACTGCAATCACATTGATGCCAGATTGAATCGGCACAGGGAACGTATAGGCTTTGGCCCACTCGGTGCCTTTTCCCGTCTGTCTGCCGTTTATAAAAAGTGTGAACTCATCATCTGCGGTTATGGATATTTTTCCTTCATTGTTAGATGCAGCATAGACATTGGATGGCCATAACCCCACAAGTAAAGGCAGCAATAATGTAATAACCAGGAATGAAGCCCATGCTTTTTTGATCGACAAGCGTACATTGAACATCATCATTTTCCTCCCAGAAAATAAAGTAGTTGCAAAAGATATTGGCGGCCGAAACGTTGAAACTTTTGCGTAAGCATATCTCAGAAGAAAAATATTATGAATCTATTGAAATTGTTCATAGACACCCCCCTATGGAAGCTATAATAAGGTAAAATATTCAATTTAACAACAGTATTTTACAATTTTTAATTATGATTCGAGAATAAAGAAGAAAGAAGAAAAACTCTGATGCTATAAGATCATTGAATTGAATCGCTAGAAATGAAAATATTGTTGCAAAAAATGGATAAATAAGTTTAAATATACTATATAAGTAATTCTATGTCGGGAAAACAGAGTGAAATCTACATGTTTCAGTGTTTTCTGAAGGGAAGGGAGGTGATCTAACCTGTTTATTGTAAGGGCTTTCAATTTTGGGTTGAGAGGAAGCTTACTTCACCGCGTTAGAAAAAGTTGAACTTCAGCATCAAGCGTAATCCAGTGAAACTTCGAGAAACGCATACTTAAGTTTGACAAAATTGAGAGGAGAAATTGAGATGAAAAAACGTATTACAATCCTTTTAAGTCTTTCGATGATCGTTGCCATGATTGCCCCAACAATGGCTTTTGCTACGGATTCCAGCGAGGTTGGTGCTCAGAACACAGCGTATGAATCTATGAATGTATCCGGCAATGACGCAAACAATGCGCTTGCTAATACTCCGGTGGTGCCGGCACCACCGGGTTTTGATGGCTATCGAAACAATATTCCGCACGGAAATACCAATCTGATATCCTATTACTCCACAACGGTGGGCAATACACGGAAAGCGACCGTGTATACACCGCCAGGATATTCTCCGAATAAAAAGTATAACGTCTTGTATCTCCTGCACGGCATCGGCGGGGATGAGCATGAGTGGGTCAATGCAATGAAACCCAAGAACATTTTGGACAACCTGTATTCGGAAGGCAAGCTGTCCCAGATGATCGTTGTCATGCCGAATGGCCGTGCCATGAAGGACGACCGTCCAGTCGGTGACATTTTTGCTCCGGACAAAGTGGCTGCGTTTGAACGGTTTGAGCAAGACCTGCTCAAGGATCTGATTCCTCATATCGAGGCCAATTATCCGGTATACAAAGACAAGAATAGCCGTGCGTTGGCCGGTCTGTCCATGGGTGGTGGGCAATCGCTTAACTTCGGATTGAAAAATCTGAATACCTTCGCTTGGGTAGGGGCCTTCTCGGCTGCACCGAATACGCAATCTGTATCACAGCTGGTTTCCAACCCGGGACAAGTAGCCAGCCAACTCAAATTGTTGTGGATCTCCTGTGGATCAAGTGACGGTCTGTTATGGGTCAGCCAGAACTTCAAAAACGGCTTGAGCAGCATGAATATTCCGCATACCTTTTATCTGGATGTAGGTGGACACGAACCATCTGTCTGGAACAGCGGCCTGTATCAGTTCTCACAAAGAATCTTCAAATAATTTAATTTGAATTAGCTTCTTGAAGCAATCGACAGGAGAAACAGGAATTCATATCGATATGTAGCCTCAGTTCTGTTCTGCACAGGGCTGGGGCTTTATGTTGGTTAGTGTGCGAATATGACATGATGAATGAGAGCGAATATGTTAGCATGAAGGAAGCAGATCCACATGGAGCGGGTAGTTAATTACATAGGTAGATACATGAAGGAGAGAAATAGGATGTTCTATTACAAAGGTGCATTCCGGGAAACGGACAATGTGATCTATTTTAAAAGCGATGTTTCATTAGCCCAGAATGATGTTGTCCTATTTGGTGAAAAGAAGTATTTTATCGAAAGTGTGGAAAAAGAATTTCTCCTGCTTCAGCGGGTGGGCTCCATTGTTTCTGTGAGTCTGTGAAATCTTCGCAAGATCATCCCCTTTTTCAAGTGTACGTGCACTTCTGGGCCTCTGCCTACATACAATAGATCGACCCTGTTCCCACATGTGCTCAGGCCAGATCGTTGTAAAACTGCAGGAGGTGTCATCTGTGCCCGGATTGTTTACCGCAATTGCTCTATTCATTAAAGAGTTAACGTTACTCGTCTCGTATGTCAAAAATAATGCGTTCCCCCAGCCACTGGCTGAGGGTGATGAAGCCAAACATTTGCGCCTTATGGCTGAAGGCAATGCTCACTCTCGCAATCTGCTCATTGAACACAATCTGCGCCTCGTCGCGCATATCGTCAAGAAGTTCGACAATACGGGTGAAGATCAGGAAGACCTGATTTCCATCGGAACCATTGGTTTGATCAAAGCCATCGAAAGTTTTCAACAAGGCAAAGGCACGAAGCTTGCCACATTTGCGGCGAGATGTATTGAAAACGAGATACTTATGCATCTGCGTTCCCTGAAGAAAACACGCAAAGACGTATCCCTGCACGACCCTATCGGTACGGACAAAGAAGGCAATGAAATTACATTAATCGACATCCTTGGCACAGAAGCTGATGATGTTGTAGATCGGGTACAGCTCAAGATTGAAAAAAGCAAAATTTATCGCAATCTAGATATCCTGGATGACCGGGAGAAGGAAGTTGTAATCGGTCGATTTGGCCTGGAAGCAGGCGGGGAGGAACGAACTCAACGCGAAATTGCGAAGGAACTGGGCATCTCACGTTCTTATGTATCACGGATTGAGAAGCGAGCGTTAATGAAGCTGTATCATGAGTTTTATAAGCAAAAGTAGTTGTTGGATAGATAGCGCTTTTCGTTAAAAAGATGGTGCTTTCTGAACCTTCCGCATTTGTAGGGAGATGCATTAAGATCGAAAATTTGATACACCGCGCTCTCTGAAAATGGCACGGACAAAGAGGGCAATGAAATTACACTAATTGATATCCTCAGAACAGATTGGAAAAGAAAAAGGAATAGATTAACACACCAGAGGGCGCCTTTATCGGGAGCCCTTTTTACTGTGAAAATACTTAGAATGGGGTCTGAATAGTATTAAGAATTTGGGTTTATAACCTAAATAAAGGGATTTTCATCCCTGTTGAAGAATATCTAATACAAAGACCAATTTAATATATAAGGAGTAAATCATAATGAAGCAGCTTTTTCGGAAAACTCCACTGTGGTTTTTGTTAATCTGGATCGTAGGATTTATAATGATCGTTTTCAACTCGTTTCAATCGTATTCAAGTGTTCTTAATTATATTGCGCTATTGATGATTAGTGTTGCAAATGCTATTCGAATTTGGAAAAACGAACGTTCATTAGCGATTACCTTTTTAGTTGTTGCCGCTCTATGCTTGGCTTTTATTTTAAAATACTTCTATAGATATGTATAATCAGCATAACGTGGCATGAGAATAACAAAGGAATGTACATAGGCTGATGATAGTTTGGATCGGATGCAACTTAAGATTATAAAAGCCAAGGGCATGAATAGGAGCATATGAAGAGGTCACCTCTTACAAAGGTGGCCTCTTTGCTGTGCAAAAAAATATATAAAAGAGGGATATGTATTCTGGGCAGATTATTATATGATGAGTAATAATATTTTGCATCGTAGAGAGCATGTACAGAAAGAGAGTGGTGGTTGATCATGCATCAAGAAACGTTAACAAGGGGATTAAAGAACAGGCATGTGCAGTTGATGGCGATCGGAGGTGCGATTGGTACAGGTCTGTTTCTCGGAGCAGGCAAAACGATTCAGCTAACTGGGCCATCCATCTTGCTGGCCTACATTATTACAGGTGTTGTATTGTTCCTGATCATGCGTGCATTGGGGGAACTGCTGTTAAGCAACTTGCAGTATCATTCCTTTATCGATTTTGTGCGTGATTACCTGGGAAATATGGCGGCATTTATTACAGGCTGGACCTATTGGTTCTGCTGGATATCCATTGCCATGGCTGATATTACGGCCGTTGGTTTGTATACACAGTTTTGGTTTCCAAATGTACCTCAATGGATGCCAGGGTTAATTGCGTTAGTCATTTTACTAATCATGAACTTGGCAACGGTCAAGTTGTTTGGTGAGATGGAATTCTGGTTTGCCCTGATTAAAGTCGTGGCCATTCTGGCACTCATTGTTGTTGGTTTATATATGATATTCAAAGGTTTTACCACGGATCAGGGTCCAGCAAGTTTCACCAATCTGTGGAGTCATGGGGGATGGTTCCCGAATGGACTGCATGGGTTCATCATATCGTTCCAGATGGTGGTGTTCGCCTTTGTAGGCATGGAACTGGTGGGACTCACAGCGGGGGAAACGGAGAATCCGGAGAAGGTTATTCCTAGAGCGATTAACCAGATTCCGATCCGGGTACTGCTCTTCTATGTTGGCGCACTGCTGATTATTATGAGCATCTACCCGTGGAACGCCATTGTGCCTACTGAAAGTCCGTTTGTACAAGTGTTTGCCGCTGTGGGTATTGCAGCTGCCGCCGGCATTGTGAATTTCGTGGTACTGACTTCCGCAGCGTCAGCGTGTAACAGTGCCATTTTCAGTACAAGCCGTATGGTGTTCTCCATGGCAAAGGATCGCAACGCACCTGAATCATTTGCAAGACTGAACAAGAGGAAAGTCCCTTCCAATGCGCTGTTTTTCTCCACGATTGTTATTTTGATTGCAATTGTTCTGAACTATATCATGCCAGAAGGCGTATTTACGTTGATCACGAGTGTGTCGACCGTGTGTTTCATCTTTGTCTGGGGCATCATGGTGATCTGTCATCTCAGATATCGTCGTACTCAGCCGGAACTGGCGAGTCGTAGCCGCTTCAAACTGCCACTATATCCGTTTTCGAACTACTTAATCCTGGCGTTTCTGGCGTTTGTGCTAGTGGTATTGGCATTGGCCGAGGATACGCGTGTTGCACTGTTTGTCACGCCAGTGTGGTTTATTCTTGTTGCGGGGATCTACCTTTTTAAAAAGAAAAATTTGAGTAATAACAGACAGTAGCCTTACCATCGTTGCCAAATAAAGCCGCCCAATGATATTGGGCGGTTATTCGTATTTAAATTCTTGCAGCCTCTTTGCCTTCACGAATGCTCGCGTAGATGGCAGCACAGATATCGGTTGTATACTGGCCCGACATCCCTTCAAGTGCCGTGTTGGTGAATGCTGCAACACTAAGTTCTTCTTTTGGATCAACAAACCAGGAATGACCGTATGTTCCACCCATTCGCCACGTACCCGGGGATTCCGGTGTACCGGCTGCGACAGGATCTTTAAGTACGGTAAAACCAAGGCCAAACCCTCTGCCTGGCCAGTATGGCATCACGAGATCACCGATTTGATTGGTAGACATCTCAGCCGCAACGGCTTCTGTAAGGAGAGGCTGTCCTCCTTGTCGCAAGGCTTCAAGTAAAGTAAGAAAATCTCGGGTACTTCCAACCATACCCGCTCCGCCCGACAAGTAAGCAGAAGTACGATTCGCACGATTGGGTGACAGTCGGAAGCCAGCAGTGCCCTCAATAAAAGGAATCAGCTCCAACACCTGATGAAGGAGACGCGGTTCTTCAGAACCATTAGCATATGCGGCTGTTAATCGTTCCGAATCCACCGCAACAAAGTCAGTGTCGGTCATGTGGAGTGGATGAGTAACCAGCGTTTGGACAGCTTCTCGTAGTGACATCCCAGTTACCTTTTCGATAACGGCACCAAGTACATCTGTCGCAATGGAATATCTCCACATGTTGCCTGGCTCATACAGAAGAGGAGCAGAAGCCAGCCTCTGCAGATTCTCCTCCAGACTCATTTCAGACCAATCCATTCCGTCCGATACTCCTGCGAGCTCATAGGTTCCCTGATCTTCTTGGAAGAAACGGTATGTCAAGCCTGCGGTGTGGGTCATCAACTGATGTACTGATATTAAAGCGTCCTGGCCATTAGCGAGTTTGGGCCGGAATGCAGGAAGCCAGCGTGTCACCGGATCATGCAGACTCAGCTTTCCTTGTGAGATTAATGCCAGAGCCGCTGTCGAGACAATAGGTTTGGTTACGGAAGCAAGTCGAAACAGAGCATTTTCCGACATGCTGCGCTTTTGCTCCCTGTCCGCGAAACCAGCAGCCCGGCTGTATATCAGTTCCCCTCCTAATGCAACCTGTACAACTGTTCCTACAATTCTTTTTTCGCTTAGAGCGCGGTCAATGGCTTCATCCACACAATTATGCAATGTCGTCATGTCTTTTTTTCTCATGTTTATCTTCCTCTCACCAACTGATGTATTTGATTTCTCATGATAACTGTGTTTATTATATAAATGATTGATCTTGTATTACATGGTTTGTTAAAGGCATTATAATGAATTAGCGAATATACTTAAGGTGATTTCTGAATATATCTTATGTATTTAAAGGAGTGGATCACATGGACGAAATAGATCAGCATATTCTGTATCACTTGGAGAATCAGGCGAGATTATCCATGACCGAACTCGGCAAACTGGTGGGGTTATCTCAGCCCGCCGTTACTGAACGAGTCAAACGAATGGAAGAAAAGGGAATTATCGAGGAATATCGAACCGTAATCTCCCCATCCAAATTGGGCAAGCAGAGCACAGCCTATGTTCTTTTTCGTACGCGGGATTGTTATCCTTTCCTGGATTTCTGTCGTGCGTCACCTGAAGTTGTGGAATGTTATCGGATAAGCGGAGAGTACAATTACTTGCTGAAAATCCTCACAGATACCATTCAGGGACTCGAGGAGTTTCAGAACAAGTGTGATCCGTACGGTACTTACATGACTTTAATCACCATGTCTTCTCCAATTGCACATAAGAATCTAGTGGAAGGACCAAATCTGTTGGCACAGGCAGAATAAGATTCTGGTCTTTAAAATGAAAAACAGAAGAGGAGTCCACATCAAGTGAACTCCTCTTTCCTCCTGCGTGTAACTCATGAAAAATGCCTTCCTGTTAATTTGCTCTGGTAAATCCATATTTATTAGCACGCCTAGCTACAAGCAACGCAGGAATAAGCAAGATAAACAGCGCCCCAGAAAGGTATCCTGCTCCAAATACTTCAAGAAGAATGGCCCCGATGATGCCTCCTCCACCAATTGCCAGATTCCATGCTGTAACCAGCATCGATTGGGCGACATCTGTGCTTTTGCCTCCGGCTTGAGCGATGGCAGTCTGTAACAGTGTCGCGGCCCCGCCAAACGTAAGTCCCCAGATCATGACGCCAAGGATAATAATCACAGGTTGATGAGTAGCGATTCCCATCGCGACAGAGGCTAGAGCGAATGATGCCAAGCTGATGATAACTAATCTCCTCAAAAATCGGTCAATGAGCATTCCGGTTAACCAAATTCCAACAATGGAAGTAATACCGAAAATGAGCAAAATCAAGTCGACTCTGTTAGCAAATGCGGTCTGGGCAAGGTAGGGAGAAATATAGGTATATAGGATGTTATGGGCAAGCATCCAGGCCAGAACAACAAACAGAATAGGCCTAACTCCCGGAATTAAAAACACCTTATGCAGTGGAAGACGTTCACCAGCTGGCTCTCCGGCAAAATCCGGCATTCTCCAGAGAACCCATACGATTAAAGCCACGGTTAGAAGAGATACCATCCCGAAGATGAGGCGCCAGCCGACATAAGAACTGAGAAAACTACCGATTGGGACACCCAGGGCTAATGCTACCGGTGTGCCGACCATAGCCACAGCCATGGCTTTACCTTTTAGCGAATCCGGGACCATCCGACGTGCATAACCTGCTGTCATGCCCCATAACACACCCGCAGAGACTCCAGCCATGAAACGAGCAGCAAGTGTCAGGATATAATCCGAAGATAAGGCGGTAACGGTGTTAAAGACAAGAAAACCACTAATGCATACTAACAGTAGAGGTCGGCGTCTCCATCCGCGTGTAGCAGCAGTCAAGGGAATGGCAGCAACAAGTGATCCAATGGCATAAAGAGTCACCAACTGTCCTGTGAGGGCTTCTGTGATCCCCAAGTCTTTTGCGATTTGCGGCAGCAGTCCCGCAGGCAAGCTTTCAGTGAGGATGCAAATAAATCCCGCCATGGCTAAAGCAAGTAGCCCAGCCCACGGAAGGCGTTCTGAAGATATGGAAGGCAGCTCCCTTTGTTTTGGGAGGGGTGTGTTAATGGCCATGAATAAAACCTCATTTCTTATATTTTAATCCTATCCAGAACTATGCATATAAGCTTATCTGAAAAAATCAAACTTTTGCATACAGGATTAAAGGTTAGAAGGAGGTTTTAACATGATATTTAATTTAATTTGTGAGTTTATCCGTTAATTTAATATGTTCCAAAGTGGACTGAAAAAAAGAGCAGTGAGAATTTCTTCTCCTGCTCTTCGCTCAAGTCACTACTTGATTGGATTAGCCTTCATTTCCTGTCCCATTTTCTCAATGCCATCCAGAATTTGATATCCATAACCCCAGAACTGGCTGAAATCTGTGACATAGATCTGTTTGTTCTTGATTGCGTTCATACTTTGCAGGGCAGGGTTGGCATACAGATTCTCAATCAGCTTGTCGATATCCGGTGAACCGGCATACGCGGACAAGAGCAGGTAGTCCGGGTTCGCTGTGATCAGTTGCTCTACACTAACTTCACCTTGCACACCATCAAACGTATTTTTCAGCTTCAACAGGCCAAGTGCATCGAGCTGATACGTATCGTTCTGCATGCTGCTTACCGTAATGGTGTCTTCTGTAGCGGGTACGATATAAGCAAAAGTATGATCAGGCTGATCGGCTACACTTGCCTTAATGGCTGCAACACGAGTCTTCAGACTTTCCGTGAATGTTGCGGCATTATCTTGAACATCGAAGATCTGCCCAAGTTGTGCAATATCGCTATAGAGGCTATCTAGTGTGCCTTTGTGATTCGTCGTTTGCAGGAACGTGCGGATATTCATGTCATTCAATCCATCGACGGTACCCACGCCCCAGTCTGCATCAGCGAACAGGTCGCCCCGTCCGAGTACCAGATCCGGGCTTGTACCTACAACCAGCTCTTTACCTACATAATCCTTGGACAATACCGGAATTTGGGCGAAATCATCAGCCACATCCGGTGTAACGGAACCATAAAGAGCAGCAACACCGACCATTTTATCGGTCAGACCCAATTTGATGAGCATCTCAGCCGCAGACTGGGTATTCGCAACAACACGTTCAGGTGCTTTATCGAATACTTGCACTTTGGGCTTCCACTCGCCACCCTCACCCGAGATCGTGAAATTCTCAATGGTGAGCGGGTACGTCGTTTTATTTGTATTCTCAGCAGGAGCTGAAGTTTCTGTCGTGTTAGTTGTTGAAGTCGTCTCTTCGGCAGGGGAAGAAGTCGAAGCATTCGAACAGGCTGCAAGCAGCAGTAACAGGAGACTTAGAGCAGCAAAGCCAATGGTTCTGGATGTGAATTTCATTAAATGATGAACCCCTTTTCTATGTGTTTTAAATTGACAAAGATAATCATTCTCAATTATAATCCGAGAAAACACATTGTAAATAGCTAAATTTAATTTGTTCTACATTTTACGCGAATTGATGGGGGAAGAGATGGCACAGACGGTTCAGGTTCAGACACAGCGTATGGGGAAAAGAGAGTCTCTGATTCATAGTAAATCCGGGTTTGCTTTACTGATTGCAGCTTTAATCATGATTACGCTTATATCCGTAGGTATTGCAGTTTCCATTGGACAGGTACAAATTCCACTGGCGGAGTCATATCGTATTCTTTTATACAAATTAACGGGATTTCAGTGGGGGACAACACCCATTGAGGCAGGTTCCTTTACCGATATCATTTGGCAGATTCGTTTTCCGCGTGTGCTGATGGCGATGTTTATCGGTGCAGGCTTGGCCTTGTGCGGTGCTGTTATGCAGGCTGCTGTGCAGAATCCGCTCGCTGATCCTTACATACTGGGTATATCCTCAGGCGCTTCACTTGGAGCAACCTTTGCAATTCTTATTGGATTCGGTGCGATTGGGTGGCTAGGTCAGACGGGAGTGGCTTTCTGGGCCTTTGCCGGTGCGATGGGTGCGTCCTTACTGGTCCTGACTTTGGCAGGGATTCGGGGGAAAATGACGTCGGTCAAGCTGGTGCTTGCGGGAATGGTGATTAACGCGTTATGCAGCGCTTTTTCGAACTTTATTATTTATTTTGCCAACAATGCTGAAGGCATCAAAACGGTGACGTTCTGGACCATGGGCAGCCTGGCGGCTTCCGGATGGAACAAGCTTCCACTCGTGGGTATCGTCGTGCTGGTGGCGATTCTATTCTTCCTTTTACAGTCCAGAGTTCTTAATACGATGTTATTGGGGGATGAAGCAGCCGTTACACTGGGCATTAATCTGAGTGTGTACCGCAGGGTGTACATGCTGTTAACCGCTTTGGTGACAGGCGTTATGGTGGCGAGCTGTGGCATGATTGGTTTTGTCGGCCTCATTATTCCGCATATCGTCAGAGGTCTCGTGGGTTCCGACCATCGTAAGGTGATGCCTGTATCTGTGCTGTTTGGAGCCATTTTCCTCATCTGGACGGATGTTATTGCACGATCCCTCATATCCAGCCTGGAGTTGCCAATCGGTATTATTACGGCCATGATTGGTGCACCAATGTTTATGTATATGCTGGTCAAAAAAGGCTACGGTTTTGGAGGAAATTAAAGATGAAGCTGAACGTAGAAAATGTATCCATCTCTGTGCTGAACACGGACATCATCAAGGATATTTCATTACAGGTGAACGGTAAACAGTTCGTTGGACTGATCGGACCCAATGGTTGTGGCAAGTCAACACTGCTCAAGAGCATTTATAAAGTGATCAAACCGCAGCAAGGTAAGGTTTTTCTGGACAATACCGATATTCTCAAATCCAGTCCAAAGCTTGTTTCCAGACACATGGGCGTTGTTGGCCAGTTTAATGAATTGAGTTTTGATTTTACGGTGCGTGAGATGGTCATGATGGGCCGTACCCCGCACAAAAAAATGCTGGAGACGGATAATGAACGGGATCATGAAATCGTCGGGCAGGCTTTGGAAAAAGTACATCTGACTGGATATGCAGACCGCAATTACGTGTCTCTGTCTGGTGGAGAGAAACAGCGTGTGGTCTTGGCACGTGTCTTGGCACAGCAACCCCAATTCCTGATCCTGGACGAGCCGACGAACCATCTGGACATCAAATACCAGCTTCAGATTCTAAATATTGTCCGTGGACTCGGCATTGGCATATTGGCAGCGCTGCATGATCTCGAACTCGCCGCAGAATATTGCGATTATCTCTATGTGGTGAAAAAGGGCCAGATTGTGGTCCATGGCAAACCGGCTGATATTCTGACTCGCGAGATGATTGGTGAGGTATTTGATGTCGATTGTGAAATCTATACAAATCCGGTTACAGGCGGTCTGGGCATCGCTTACCTGAGTACACGTTGATTGGGACTATATCTTCGTTTGGATGACCCGGAGCAATCTTTCGAAATAATCAATTGAAGTGAAAATAGACCGTGCCTGTTGGAGCGATGTTGTTGAGTGCTCACAGGGCCGGTCTTTTGTTTTTTAGGTGGGGGTAGGGATCAACTATTGAAGCTTAGGATCAACGGGATGAGCATGAGCACCTTTGCTAACTTCTTGAAAAATATCTGAGGAGTTATCGCTATGCGTTGAAGACTTGCTGCTGTTGTCTTGTTGGGGGTGTTCTCCCGTTGCTGGACTACTACCTGTAATTGCATAACTTCGTAGGATCTCTTCCAGATCTCCAATCGTCACGGGACGAGCATGTCGTTTCAGGACATAACCGAGTTGACCATTGGGTTCCACCGTCGCCGTCTCCAGATCATCTACACTTGTAATTCCGTGCTGTCGCATATGCATCTCAAGCTGATCCATCGTATAACGCATACGTTTCAGATTCGGGATAATGACCATTCCGTCCTCTACCACGATTTTGGAACTGCCACTCATTAACCGTTCAAAAATATTAAATTTCAATTGCAGTTGTTCCACCACAAGCAATGTCAAAATGAAGACCGATGCTGATCCAATCGCTTTGCCAAGCTCATGATTTGCGATGGGTTGTACAATCGTTGTTCCGATGGAGATCATGATGACCGTTGTGGCGACACTCATCTGTGAGATCGACTTGCGTCCTGCAATTCGCAGCAGAATCATGCCGATAAGTACAAGTAAAACAGATTTCCATATCCAGTCCATACGTATATTCCTTTCTATTCCAGTATGCGCTTTGTTTCTTAGACTGTTCTGGAGTTGGAGGAATTATGCAGATGGCTAAATCCATAGCTTTCATTCCGCCCACCAGATCGTTTACAATAGGGTATTGATGAAGTGAACAAAGGAGCGGGTTACAGTGGCAAAACAGAAATACTATGTTGTCTGGGAAGGCAAGAAGCCGGGTGTGTATAACACATGGGCAGATTGCAAAGCGCAGACGGATCATTATACTGGAGCAAAATATAAATCCTATGAGTCCAAAACAGCCGCAGAAGAAGCGTATCGTGCTGGATGGAAAGGGAACTGGGGTTCAAGTGCAGGCGGAGCGTCGAAGACAAAGTCGGCTGGTAGCGGAAGAAGTGCTGGCATGGAAACGTCAGAGGAAGTGGATTACGACAGCGTCTCTGTTGATGTGGGCACACGTGGTAACCCCGGACCTGTAGAATACAAAGGGGTAGACACCCGCACCGGTGAGGTTATTTTCTCCGTCGGACCGATCTCCAAAGGCACGAACAATCTGGGCGAATTTTTGGCCATTGTACATGCCCTTGCACATCTGAAAAAAGAAGGCAGTACCAAAACGGTGTATACCGACTCGGTCAATGCCATGAAATGGCTAAAGCAGAAAAAAGTAGCCACGACATTAGCACGGGACAACTCCACGGAAGAGATCTGGCTGATGATTGATCGTGCGGAGCAGTGGCTCCAGACGAATACGTACAGCAATAAAGTGCTAAAATGGCAGACCAAGCAGTGGGGCGAAATCAAGGCAGATTACGGCCGGAAGTAGGGATTTTTCCAAAGGATGCCTCCTTTATTTCTGGTCTATTAGAATCGTTATTTACAATTTCCAGTTTCCGCTCTATAATCATCTGAATATGATTAGTTAAACATATGGAGGAGCCTGTCATCTGCAGGCCCTCTTTATCTTTTTGGTCCACTGATTAGCAAGTCCATTCAATAGCATGGGGTATTTGAGTATATATTGCAGGAGGCAGACATGAGTTCCATTTATAGAAGTGAAGAAGGCAAGAGCAGTATACTTGAAGAGTATGAGATTTATTTGAACGAGTTGGGTGAGAAATTTACTCGGGAGTATGTAGAGACGCGTTTTGGCAAGACGCATGTTTTACTGACGGGTCCTCTAGATGGCAAGCCGTTATTTATTCTCCAAGGCGGTAATTGTGTGAATCCGATGACGTTGTCCTGGTTCTCTTCTTTATTTAAAGAATACCGGATTATTGCTCCTGATACGATTGGTCATCCTGGTTATAGTGAGGAAGCGAGTATCTCGACACGGTTTGATAGCTTGGCATTATGGGTATCGGATCTGTTAGATCACTATGATATTGAAAAGAGTGCATTTATCGGTCCATCGTTTGGAGGAGGCATTATCCTCAGACTGGCTACCTATATTCCGGAACGCATCTCGTGTGCCGTATTGGTTGCTCCTGCGGGTCTTGCGGTCAACTCCAAAATTAAAACAGCTCAGGATATCACGCTGCCACTCGTCAAGTACCGCATGACGTCTTCACCATCTTCTTTGCAAAAAATTACGGACAACATGTCGTGCAACTGCATGAAAGAAATGGATAAAAACATTATCGGCAAACTTTTTAAATACGTCAGCATAGATCAGGATCTGCCCAAGCTTACGGAGCGGGAAGAACTGGTGAATTATACGTCACCAACCTTGTTATTGGTAGGAGAGAAGGATGTCTTTTTCCCTGCGGATAAGTGTATTGAGCGAGCTCAAAAGATTATTACGAATGTAGAAGCCATCAAGTATGATACAGGACATTTCCCTTCACAGGACGTATTGGTTCAGATGAACGAGGAAATAGGACGTTTTTTACAGAATAATTATTAATAAAAGCTGTAAATGAAGGATGGGAAATGTTTTTCTCCAGTTTAATAAAGTAATTACATCCATCTGTCGATACTCTATATAAGAGAATGCTTTTCTTCTATAGAATAGTGTGGATAGGGATTAGCAGTAGAACGAAGAAGGCTTGATATCATTAATATTTAAATATTTCGCGTTAAGGTGTTTCAAATTGCATCATTTGGTTTATATGTATAGTTGGCGATGAATTGCTGACTGGTTAAACCAAGTGATGCATTTACGCGGAAAGTCTTCCGATCGACAAGGTTGAAAAGAGGTCTGTTATGAGAAAAGACAATTGCAAAATGGCATTGCAGCGCAATGTGATTATAAATGATACATATCAGGTAAGACAGGTATTAGCCAGCAGTGAGTTGGCTATTGTATATGCAGGGCGAGATCGTAATACAGGTGCCAAAGTAGCCATTAAGGAATTTTTTCCACAGAGAATGGCTGAACGGCAGGCAGACAAGCGAGGGGTGTTCTGCTCTTCACGAGGATACGGTGGGCAATATCAGGAGTTACTGGCTGCATTTCTGCTCGAAGGTGAACTGTTATCGAAACTGGATCATCCTCATATTGTATCGTATTTGGATCATTTTGAAGCGAATGGTACGGGGTATCTGGTTATGGAATACTGCACGGGAATCACATTGACCGAGTATTTGAATGAACATAATCATGCTCTTGATGCTGCCTTCATAACGGAGACGCTGCTTCCACTGGTGGATACATTGGATTACATACATAAGCAAGGCATTCTTCACCGGGATGTGAAACCTTCCAACATTATGGTTATGGAGGATGGTACACCCAAACTTCTGGACTTTGGCTCAGCTACCCGTTGGCCGATGCAATCTGGAGAGAAACAGGTGATATTTACATCGGCAGGTTATTCTCCGCTAGAGTTTTATTCAGAGAAATCCAGTCAAGGACCGATGTCGGACATCTATAGTTTGGCAGCTCTGCTCCATTATTGGACATGCGGGCAACCTCCTATGGACGTGAAACAGCGGTTGTTCCAGGATGAATTGCCATCTGTTCGCTCACATAATGAGTATGTGAATCCTTGGCTCGCTCGTGTTATTCATTGGGGGTTGACGGTTCGTTCTGAGAAACGCTGTGCTTCCTTAGCTTGGGTCAGAAGCTCGCTGCGAGTTCAAGCCTGGGTATGGAAAGTGCGCAAGCCAGGTACAGTGGAATGGTCTTTAGCCGAGAATGAACATACGCAGGTCTATGAAGTGGAGTCGAAAAAGCAACATGAGACGGCGTAAGCAGTCATGACCTATGTTACTAAAGTAGATACGCTTAAATAAAAGCATAACCGTTAAATAGGTGTAATAGAAACAAGCCAGTTCTTACCCGTACATATGGGGCGAACTGGCTTGTTTCTTTTATAGTTTATAGAATACATCATCGTTTACCAATGTCATCTATTCGAGATATACGTTAAAAAATCTCACATGCCTCGTTCTGTTTAGAACAATGGTGTGAGCTTTTTTGCGTTTTTTATAAAGATTTTAAATTGAATCCAAACAAAAATTAACAAAAAAAGTAATTTATTTTTGAAAAAACTCTTCATTTTCGAAAGTGATTTTAGGTCTAAAGAAACTTGTTTATCAGTTTAAGTTGTGAATAAAAGGATAGAATCCTGAATTCGTTAAATAAAGTCACTAAATTAGATAATTCGGTCTATTTATATGTAAATTTTTCCGAAGGGTAACAAACTGATTCATCTATTAACCTACTCAATTACCCCAATTTACATCCCCTACGCTGCGGAATACGATAAGCCTAATCTGATCGTAAATCGCAGGAGGTATGAAATGAAACGAAAATCAACCCGATGGTTATCCGGTTTAGTAGCAGCAGGAGTCATATTGTCTTCCATGTTCTCCTTTCCTGCTTACGCAGCACCTTCTTATGGTCCTCTACAGCAGAGTGAAAGCGCTAAGTCCATTCTACAATCACTTACGCCAGAAGAAAGACAAGCTTTGAACCAGCTTCAAGTCATGGATGGTGAAGTGATCGACCCCAAGGTGAATACCAAAAGTAACGATTTGGTCCAAGTGATCATCCAATTCAAAAGTGAACCCGCTGCCGTTGCATTGAAACGGGCTAGACTAGTCAATGAGAAGTTGTCAGAGCTTACGGCCGCAAGCAGAGTAAAACAAAATCATCAGCAATTCAAGCAGCACATTAAGTCATTGCAGCAGAAGAGAGGGCTATCTTATGATGCTGCCTCGATCCAAATCACTCAGGAGTATGAAACCGCACTAAATGGTGTTGCGTTAACAGTCCCTGGCGTAGCCGTAGAAGACTTGATGAAATCCGGAGTTGTGAAAAAAGTATGGGCTGACCAGGAAGTGGTACTTGATCTGCCAGAGACAGACACATCAAGTGAATTTGCATCTGCATCCGGAATGCAACCTCGAATGGCTGATAGTGTGCCATATCTTGGCATAGACAACCTTCATGAAGAGGGCATCACTGGTAAGGGAATCAAAGTGGGTGTACTGGATACCGGAATTGATTATAATCATCCAGATTTAACAGGGGCGTATAAAGGGTATCGCGCTCATGCGGGTGAGGATCCAAAGCAAGTTGATCCAACGACAGTTAAAGGATGGGACTTTGTTGATAACGATGCTGACCCGATGGAGACGACCTATAAAGATTGGGAAGATTCAGGTTATAAGGAGCAAGGTGTATTAGCAGAAGATTATTATACTTCCCATGGAACACACGTATCGGGAACCATCGCTGGTCAGGCCAAAAATGACGTGGGGTATGCTGTAAAAGGTGTTGCTCCAGACGTAGACTTATATGTGTATCGTGTACTTGGCCCTGGTGGAAGTGGTGAGATGAGTGGCATTATTGCCGGAATTGACAAGGCCATTGAAGATGAACTTGATGTTATCAATCTATCCTTAGGGGCTGCCACGAATGATCCGCTGGATCCTTCTTCGATCGCACTGAATAATGCGATGCTGCAAGGCGTGGTGAGTATGGTTGCAGCTGGTAATGATGGACCCAATGAAGGTACTTTAGGTACACCGGGAGCAAGCGCGCTGGCCATTACGATTGGTGCTTCCGATGTTCCGTTAACCCTTCCTACGGCTACTGTGACTCTGGACGTGTATAACAATCCAGGCGAGGGAGAGACAGAGGAACCACCTGTAATGGAAGAAGAAGAACCTGTTCAGGGTGAGGAAACAACTGTAGAGGAAGAAGTGGCGCCCGCAGAGGAAGAAGAAGCGCCACCAACAGCAGAAGAACCATCTGCAGCAGATGTAGAAGCATCGGCAACAGGAGAAGAGACACCAGCAGCAGATGTAGAAACTCCACTATCAGTAGAAGATGCACCTGATGCAGAAGTAGAGGCACCACCAGCAGCAGAAGAAGCACCTGCTGCAACTTATACTGAGGTGTTACCTCTGTTTGGTAAAGATTTTACTGACGATCTGACCACGCTTGAAGGCAAAACCTACGAACTTGTTTATGCAGGGCTTGGTAATGCTTTTGATTTTGAAGGTATTGATGTGCAAGGCAAAGTGGCCCTAATCGCTCGGGGAGACATTGCGCTCGATGCCAAGATTGTTAACGCAAGAAAAGCAGGGGCGGCAGCAGCAATTATATATAATAATGTTGAAGGAACAATCCCTAATTATTTGGGTGAAATGAACGGGTATATTCCTACATTCCAAATGATGAGAGAGCTTGGAGAAAAACTAAAAGAGTTGAACGGTGTGACGGTCACCTTTGGCGCAGCAGGCCAAACCGTTACGGAAGGCAATAAACTGGCCGATTTCAGTTCCCGAGGTCCAGCTGCCGTGAATGATGATATTAAACCTGATATCGTAGCTCCGGGCGTAGCTGTTTTTTCAACCTATCCTGTATTTGTGAATGATCATACGGGCGAGAATTATAATATTGCCTATGCACGAATTTCGGGTACTTCCATGGCAACCCCGCATATGGCGGGTATTGCTGCACTTATGCTCCAGGCACATGAAGAATATACACCTTTTGATGTGAAGACTGCTCTTATGAATACGGCTGTCGATCTGGACGGGAATTATTCCGTGTATGAAGTAGGTGCAGGCCGAGTAGATCCGTACCGGGCAGTCCACACGTCCGTATTTGCCAAAGTTCAGGATAAAACGATTCACTTCTCGAATGACGAATCCATCCTGATTGATGAAATTACAGGTTCCATCGTATTTGATAGTGCATATCTGGAAGAAAACGGCCGGAAAAACGTATCTGACAGCCGGACAGTTAAGATCGAGAATAAAGGGGACCGTACCAAAACATATAACACTTCCATGAAGCTGTTAAACGATATGAACTTAAATGTTCATCTGCCAGAATCCATTACTGTAAGTGGCGGAAGTACGGAAGAGATGACTGTTTCAGTGGATATACCACAGGACACGCCAAGTGGTCGTTATGAAGGATATGTATATCTGGATACGGAAAATGCGGCGGATCATATTCAGATCCCATTCTCCATCCGTATTAGTGAAAAGGGCATTAATTCCGTGGAATTGATTCCTCCATCCATCACAAACGATACTCCATTTCACCAGTTCCTGAATCGTATTACACTGAGTGCTATTCAATTGGGAAGTCCCATTGATTCTGTGGATGTATTGCTGAAGGATCGCGAAACAAACGAGGAAATCGGGTTTGTAGGTACCTTGAATTCGCAGTCCATGCTTCCGGGAGTGGAATATCTGATGCTGAATGTGTTTAGAGGTTATGCATTTCCGATTGAAAACGGGGAGATCTCCAACGTTGCACGTTTTGTCCCTGAGGGCAGCTACACACTTGAGTTCATCGGGGCGGATTCGGACGCCAAGCAGTATTCATATGAAACATTGGTAGTTGTGGATAATACAGCCCCCGAGATTGATTTGGGTATAGAGCCTGGCGTATACGAGCTCAATGATAGTATGCTCACGGAAAGGGAAGGTGGACAGGGCGTCTGGTATGATGGCACAGCTATCGATTCAACAGTTCAAACTTTTGTTGATAATGGGATTACCGCTTATGATCAATCTTCCAATCGTATCATTTTCTACGAGAATGGCAGTCCTTTCTATTCGGGCGAATTGTCTGTTTCTAAAGATGGAAACGTGTCATTTGGTATTACCAAAGAAGAATATGATAATGGTTACGAACTTCGACTCTTTGGATTGGATGTGGGTACAGCGGCAAATGCCGTTAAGGACCATCGCTATGGGTTTATCTCTGAAGGCAAACCTTATGTGACCAGTAAATATGACAAAGACCAAGTGCGTAAAGGAGATACCATTACCCAGACCATTCAATTGAACGATGTGGAGAAGTTAAACGGTATTTCGTTTACTCTGGAATCGATGTATGACTACAAACAATTTAATCGGATTGAACCCACGCCTGAACTGCAGGCATTACTGGATGCAACAGGTGCCGAAGTGAAATTCAGTGATCCTGTAGTGGACCAAAGAGAACTCAGCTTTGAGGCATCCATCTCAGGTGGGTCCTTTGAAGGAATCACAGGTGATCTTGATTTGTTCCATGTTGTCTTTGATGTAACCAAGGATGAATATTATTTTAAGAAAAGCGACGTACCATTACTTGAAGTGAAATATACGACTGTTGGTATGAAAGAGAACGAAGAGAAATTGGCATTAACCGCGTTTAACACAGACAGTTATGAAGTGATCTCCAAATCATCAAGAACATATGGTTTTGTACGTCCAGAAGCTTTTATGGTCGATGGAGAGTATCTGGATTTTGAAAATGACTATTCGGAAATGGGCATTGAAGTTTATGCCGAGACGGCTTCCGGTGAGAAATATGAGGGGACTGTGCAAAATTATGGTGAGTTCCTTATCGATGGGATTCCGGCAACAGGAGAAATGACGACCATCTACACACGAGTTCCGGGTCATTTACCTTCCAAGCTGGCAGTGGTTCTGAGCAAGACGATTGATGGCGAATATTATGGCCTCAATCAAATGAACTCGTCCGACTTTACGTATGCAGGAGATATTAATGGGGATGGAGTCATCGATATCTATGACATGGAGCTTGTAACGAAACATTATCATACTTCGGATGAAATCGCCGATATTGACCAGGATGGCTCTGTAGGAGACGCCGAAGTGAATTATATTACGAATAACTTTGGAATGACTGCTAACTATTCTACCAAGAAGCCTGTTTTGCAAATTGGGGACAAAGACTTAGGGTATTTCCTCAATAAAATTCAGGAAATGAACAATGGTGGTTCTGGTAATAATGGGGGCGGTTCGGGAAATAACGGTGGCGGCGGATCGTCTACGACCCCTGCACCAACCACAGACCCAGATCCAAGCCAAAATCAGGTCATTACAGAAAAAGAATTGAAAGCAGTGACAAACGGTACCGCAAATGTGGATATTATAGTCGGTAAAAAGATTGAGCTGCCTGTTAATGCGGGGGATTTGTTGGGTGCGAATTCACTCACACTTTCTCAGCAAGGTGTATTATCACTCACCATTCCATCTAGCGTATTGAAAGAACTGCAAACCAAAGGAGGTTCTGGTGCTGCTGGTGGCAAGATCATTTTGGATATAATGAAACAAGATGTGAAAGCACCAGAAACAAAACAAGGTCTCACATGGATAACCGCAGGTGTTGCTTATGACGTTGAACTGTATCTCCAGGTTTCCAGTGAGAAATTATCTCTGTCCTCGCTTCCTGAAGATGTTACGCTGACACTCTTTTACGACAGAAGGTTAAACAGCGATCTGATTGGAATGTATAATGAAGATTCATCTGCGGATCAATGGGATTACGCAGGTGGGATCGTTGATGAAGAGAAGGGTACCGTTACTTCCCAATTGTCTGATATGGGCACGTATGTAGCGTTCGCTTACGATAAATCCTTCGAAGACGTGGCACCAACGCATTGGGCAAGTGAAGCCATCAAGTTTCTTTCGGCGAAACATGTGCTGACAGGCAAAACAGAGACTGCGTTTGATCCACAAGGTCAAACGACTCGTGCCGAATTCGCCGCTTTAATCGTGAGAACCCTTGGTTTAGAGGTGAAAGGTAACGATTTGCCATTTGGTGATGTGAGTAAGGATGCCTGGTATGCAGACAGCGTGGCTGCGGCATATCAAGCAGGTCTGGTTCAGGGAATAGCGAATGATAAGTTTGCTCCGACCCAAACTATTTCACGTGAAGAAATGGCAGTGCTCATGATGAGAGCATACGAATACCAATCCCAATCAAATCATACCCAGTCGGCTGATGCCGGTTATACGGATGAAGCAAACATTGCATCTTGGGCAAAAGAAGCTGCGGCGAAAGCTTCCGAGCTTGGTGTAATGAACGGTTCTACTGGTGGGCAATTCAAACCGAAAAATAGTGCTACACGTGCCGAAACGGCCCAAACGGTTCACAATTTACTTTCGTTGCTGAAATAAGAAGTACAAGGATAAGAGGTTCCTCCAGCATTAGGAGGCCCTCTTATTTTTTTGTTATTTTATCTAAGTGAGCTTCTAAAATTCTCTTCCCAAGTACATCAGACTCCAATATATAACTGGCAGAGTCCATATTCGAACCCTATAATTAGGAATAAAATGATGGATTAAAATGAGGTGTAGTGATGATTGAAGGGAAGATTATTAAATTTTACCGGGAGAAGAATAAACGAACTCAAGGCGAACTGGTGAAAGGAATCTGTTCAGTCACACATCTGAGCAAAATTGAACGGGGAATGACAGAGTATTCCCAAGAAATTATGGACATGCTCTGTGATCGACTATGTATTGATATGGCAAGGGAAGTAGCGAGATATCATCAAATGAATGATCTGCTGGATTCATGGCAAGAGGCCATTATTATGCAGAGAACTGCCGAAGCTATTCGTCTCAAAGACAAGTTGGAAGTGGAACCGTTAAAAGGTATACCTGACCTGCGTTTATCCTATGACTTGCTGCAGATCCGATTTTACTTGTTTATGAATAATATCGATGAAGCCGAGAGACTTATAGCCGAAGTTGAGATTCCGGATGAATCGGAGCATTCATATGAACATTATTTTTATCATCATGTGATGGGGATTTATTATTTCCTTACAGGACACTATAGCAATTCCATCCAGACGTTAACTTCAATTAATCAGTCCAAATATACGAATCATGAGTACTTCTATCATTTGTCTTTGGCATATCACTCGATATATTCGAATATTACGTCGTACTATTACGCCGAGAAAGCTATCCAGCATTTTCGGAAAACGCTCAATATGGTGCGGATCATTGACACTGAAACCATTATGCTGGTTCAGCTCAATTCACGTGAGTATCATGATTTTCCTGAGACGAAACGCAGATATGAGAATCTGATTCGGATTAGTGATGATTGTGGGCTCCCTGACCGAAAAGCAAAGCTGTTGAACAATCTGGGTTATGAATATAACCGGCGGAAGCAATATGAGGATGCTGCTCACTGGTACAGGCAAGCGCTTGATATCATTCCGGAGAAACAACCGTTATACCTGATGGTACTCAATAATTACATAGAATCGAATAGGCTAGGGAACCTCATTCCTGCAAACAAACTGTTGGACATGTCTTTGGAAGCCTTGCACAATTCTAAACTTATTTCAGACGCAAGTTATATGGAATTGGAACTCCAGTCTGTCATTTTACAAGGGCAGGAGCAAGCGTATTATGAAATGATAGAAGAGCGAATTCTTCCTTATTATCGTGAACTTGGTTCCCAGTATCTTGCTGAACGTTATGAAGGGATATTGTTTCATTACTATATGGATCATGGTGAAAAGGAAAAGGCGCTCAGACTTGCAAAAAATCGTTTTGAATCACAAGCGACTTCACTTATATAAGATTTGAAACGAACACCCCAACTCCGATACAATGTTCTCATAGAGTCTGAGAGAATGGATCAAATACGGTGCAGAAATGGAGAAAACCAATATGACTGAATTTATCAACGCTGACGATATTAATGACGTAATTCTGGCTGCGGCAGCAAACGAGTTGGAGCAGATGGTGGACAAAATGTGTGAGCTGATCGGCACGCCTTTGGAACAGACAACAGAACTGGAGCGTCAGGTCATGGCTGCTTTTGGTTTTGGCGCGGTGTATGGCATCACTCATCGGGATCAGCTGGCGGAGCCGCAGGCCCATGCCTTGAGCATTCGGATGCTGATTAAACCGTTTAATTACAGTGAACAGCAGGCGGTTGATTTTGCCGATGATCTGATTCGGGTGGCTTCTGATCGTGAGGTTCATCCGGTGATGAATACGATTATCCAACGTGGGATTGATGGACACCGCCAATTCAATCAGGAAGATGATGAAGGATTGGAACGTAACATTCAGGAGATTTTAACCGCGGTTCAATCGCAAAAATAGACGGTTTTATTAGATGTGGGAGATGATTGCATTGGATCTGATGAAATTAAGCAAGGAACTCTCATACGCTCTGCGACATTCACCATGGGAGTATGAACTGGAACTGGACGAAGAGGGTTGGGTGGAGATCTCGCAATTGCTGGTGGCTTTACATGAAAGTCCGCAGTGGAAGGGAGTCACGCAAGTTGATCTGGAGCAGATGATTCAAGCCTCGGAGAAAAAGAGACATGAAATCCGTTCTGGCCGCATTCGGGCATTGTATGGACATTCGACCCCCCATAAGATATCAAAGTTATCTGCTGAGCCACCGGAAACTCTGTACCATGGGACCCCGGCACGCGCAGTGCATTCTATTATGGAACATGGCTTACAGCCACGGCAAAGGCAATATGTACATCTGTCCGCAGATATCGATACGGCCAATCAGGTGGGACGAAGACGGGATGATCAGCCTGTCATTTTGAGAATCAATGCTGCTCAAGCGGCCACAGACGGAATCCTTTTTTATTATGGAAACGAAAATATCTGGCTGGCCGATCACATTCCCGCACGTTATATTGTTGAGCAGTGAGCAGTGAGCGATGAACTGTTGTGGAAAACATAAATACCTATCTCGAATTACAGCAGTCACAATGAATGGGTTGAGTGTACAGTCATCCGTTCAACGGGGATATCGTTGTATTGATCGTTAGCTACACCAAACCAAAAAAAGGGACGCATCCAACATTTGTTGGTGTGTCCCTTTCTCATATTCAAAACTTACTTGCCTACAATTGCTTTAATACTTTCGCTAAGTGGCTGAGCCGGACGGCCAAGCAATTTCTCTAAATTATCACTTTCTACAGCCAGCGCGCCTTCACGGATGGCACCTTGCATATCAACGAGCATGGATACGACAAAGTCTGGTAGACCTGCACCTTTCATGATGTCAGCGTAAGCGGCATCGTCCACGTTTTGCACGTTGATTTCCTGCCCAAGCACTTCACCAACAATGGCAGCCAGTTCAGCTTGCGTGCGTAGTTTGCCGGACAATTCATACACGGTATTCTCATGTCCTTCACCTGCAAGTACAGCTGCTGCAGCATGGGCGTAGTCACTGCGGGTAGCCCAGCCTACTTGGCTGTCATTGGTGGCATGAACCCAAGGTGCACCTTGCGTAGCTGCTTGCACACTGCCTGCTTCATTTTCCAGGTACCAGTTGTTGCGCAGGAAGGAATACGGTATGCCGGATTCAAGAATAGCTTTTTCTGTGGCGCGGTGAACTTCCGCCAGGGAAAGGGTATTTTTCTCTGCATTCACAACGCTTGTATAAGCGATGAAACCCACGCCTGCGCTCTTGGCAGCGTCAATGGCAGCCTGATGTTGGCGAATACGCGTTTCATTGTCACCATCAGTTGAGATGAGCAACAGACGGTCTACACCAGCGAAAGCTTTCTCCAACGTCTCCGGTTGATCGAAATCACCGTGACGTACGTCAACGCCTTGAGCGCGGAATGTTTCCGCTTTTTCTGGATTACGTACACTTACTGCCACATCCTTGGCAGAATTGTTTTTTAACAATGCCTCTACAACCAGTGAACCCAATTGACCTGTTGCGCCAGTAACCAAAATTTTCATTTTCTTTTCCTCCTATGATATGTGTTTTGCTTGCATATGGATGTAATCAAAATTGTTATAACAGGTGTGATTACAACGAAAGGGTTAAAAAAAGCTCATTATGAGCTTTTTTATTCAGAGACATGAATCTGATCCATCATCTGTTGTATGGTTACACGATTCAAGCGCTGTTCCATGGCTGTCTGAGCCTCAATGAGTTCGGCACGCAAGGTGTGTTCAATCATGTTGCCGACCGGACATTTCGGATTCGGATGTTTGTGAAAGTTAAACAATTCCCCATCCTCCACCACCTCAAGCGCTCGATATACATCAAGAAGGGTAATGTCGGCTGGATCTTTCAACAAGGAAGCACCACCCACACCGGGTCTGACGTCAATCAGTCCAGCCTGTTTCAGCTTGGACATAATCCGCCGAATAATCACGGGATTTGTATTCACACTCTGCGCGATCACATCTCCGGTGCATTCATTGGGCATAACAGCGATCAGGGACAGGGTATGAACCGCAATGGAAAAGCGACTGCTGATTTGTCTCATGGGATAATCACCACCGTTGTAACTATAATAGTTACAAAGAGATCGGATGTCAATTCCTTTATATTATATTTTAATGGATAGTTGCTGTTGTTCTGTAATCGTAGATGATCAAACAGATGATAATTGAACTATCAGCTATGTCAAATAAATGAGTTGTGGTTCTTTTGATGCGTTAAAAAAGAAGTAGGTTTCAAACCTTTTAATGTAATAATAGGGCTAAATTCCTATTATTTTCAAGTTAAATGGAACTATATGGTTTTCTTGTTTGCGTACAGAAGAAGAAAAATGACAAAAGCTTCGACAAACTAGAAAATTATGTATGAATTGACAAATGTAAAAGCGATTATATAATGTGTTTAACTACAAGATTGTACATTTAGTTACAAATGATTCCAAATAACAAACGGCGGGAGTGGGACAGGCATGTGGTTTTTGGTTCTATGGTTGTTAGGTCTAATTTCAGGGGGAGTACACCTATATGTGTTAGGTTTTCCCGGGGAAATGAGCGAGATTAGCAGGGTGTTGCTGCTTCATCAGTTTGTGGTTACGTTTGGATTGGTTGGAGTGATTGGTTATGTTGTCAACATTGCCAGAGCGGATCAAACAGCCAAAATGTTAGGATGGCCTGGTGGACCATTTCAGGTTAAATACGGTTTTTCCCAGGTAGGGCTTGGAGTTATGGGGATTATGGCCATTTGGTTCCAAGGGAACTTTTGGGTTGGTGTATTGGTAACGATGTACATATACGGATTAAGTGGTCTTTGGTCACATACTTATGTCATGATTAAAAATCGCAAGGCAGATGGAGACAGTATCGGGAATCTCATTATGGATGTGGTGTATCAAACGTTTATCACGGTTCTCTCCGTATTGGCTGGTGGAATCTGGGTAATGCACTAAGCTGTAACTGATTTTTTGCCTTACACAGCTTGAATCTCAATTAAACGATGAGGTGTGGTCGTGATGGTACAAAAAACCGTTGAACTTTCCGAAACACAAAAGGGAATCTATTTTGATTGTCAGGTGAATGATCCCACTTCGTATAACATCTCAGCTTCAATGCAATTTGATCATCTTCAAATGGAGATATTTCGCCAATCCATCGAATTGCTTATGTATGAGCAAGTGGTGCTGCGTACTCGGATTGAGATTCAAAATGATGTACCCGTGTTATCCGTTCATGAAGATATGGATTATTCACTTGCCTTGTGGGACCTAAGTAGCGAGAATCAGGAGAATCCAAAGGAACAACAGTTAGTAGCACTGGTGGATGAATGCATCGGGACACCTTTTGAGCTGGAGAAAGGTCCTCTGTTCCGTATAATGATTGTTCAGATGGATAAAAGCCGATATATTCTGACCTTATGTATTCATCATTTAATATGTGATGGCTTGTCGCTTGAACTGATGAAAAACAAACTTATCCAGTCATATACGTGTCTTCTTGAAGATCAGCCTGTGGATGTCAAGCTGGATGAAGGATTCATCTCTTATGTTGAGGCAGAGAACAAGAAACTGCACGAAAACAAGTACTCCAAAGAGCGGGAATACTGGTTGAACAAAATGAAGGGAGTGGAACCTCTTTCTCTAAAGCACGACTTTCCAGCAGGTTCTGTACAAGAAGGGATTGGTCATGAACTGAGATTTGATATTTCGGAATCGTTAATGGCTGATATTACACAGATGTCCAAAGATAATGAAGTAACCGTTTTTATGTTCTTTATGGGTGCCTTTGGCATTCTTATGAGTAAATATGTCGGTACAGACGATATCACCTTTGCCTCCCCATATTCTCATCGTCCCGGTATGGACTTGGAAGAAACGATTGGATGTTTTGTCCATATGTTGCCTATGCGATTCCATATTGACCTCGAATCAACTCTAAAACCTCTGCTGCAACAAGTAGCCACAACCTGGATGGATACGTACAGGAACATCGGATATCCCAATAACCTCATTGTCAGAGACAGTATGTTACAGGCTCAACCCGGATCACCATCGTTGTTTGATATCTCCTTTGTTTATGATTCCTATGAGGAAGATATGCTCGGAACTCGTATTCTGGATCAGGATAAGGTTACGTTTCCAGGAGATCTGATGGTGGTGTTGAGTCGTTTACCGCAAGGTGCTCAGTTGAAGCTGCAATATAAACCGAGCTTGTTCCGTGAAGATTCAATGGAGCGAATGGGCCAACGATTTCTATATTTGCTGAATCAACTAGTAACCAATTCTGATCAAAAAATCAGTGAGTTCAGCCTCCTGGTGCAAGATGAGAAAGAAAACCTACTGTACCGATTCAATCAAACTTCTTATTTTCCCTACACTCCACAACATATTATGGATATATTTCACGATAAAGTAGCACGTTTCCCGGAGCGGGTAGCTCTAATGGAAGGCAAGCAGCATCAGACCTATGCGCAGGTCAACGCAAAAGCGAATCAATTGGCTAGGCAGATCGTTGCGAGTAAAAAAAGTGATAACGCAGCAGTTGGCGTGCAGATGCCACGTTCCTCGGATATGGTCATTGCCCTATTGGCTGTATTAAAAGCCGGATGTGCTTTTGTACCTGTAGACCCTTCCTACCCTTTGTCCAGAAAGGCCTATATTATATCGGATGCAGACATATCCGTAGTGCTGGCTATGCAGCCCGAAAAAGATGACGAGACTCTGGATGTCCAGTACATCTACGTTGAGGGCGATCAGGCCTATACGGGGGATGTCTCAAACCTCGAAGAGGCGCTGAATCCGCATAGCCTTGCCTATATCATGTACACGTCCGGATCAACAGGCAAGCCAAAAGGAGTCATGGTTGAAAATCATAGCGTAGTCAATACACTGCTTGATCTGGAGCGTCGTTTTCCAATGCAGGCGCAGGATGTTTACTTGCTGAAAACGGCATATACCTTTGATGTGTCCGCCACGGAACTTTTCGGCTGGTTCATGGGTGAAGGCGCACTAAGTATTCTTGAGCCTGGAGCAGAAAAAGACCCTGCTCGTATTGTGTCTACGGTGGCATCACATAAGGTTACACACATCAACTTTGTTCCAACGTTGTTCCGTCTTTTTCTGGAAACGATGGAGCTTCGCTCCGATCTGTCAGCATTGGAAACGCTGAAATGGATGTTTGTTGGCGGAGAGGCAGTCACGCCAGACATCATTGAGAAATTTAACAGGTTAGGCATTGGAGCAAGTCTTGAAAATGTATATGGTCCAACCGAATGCACCATATGGGTTTCTCATTATCCGTTAAGCCATTACGAAGGCTTGGGCAATGTACCGATTGGCTACCCGCTCAATGAGTCCAGATGGTATGTCGTCGGAAATCAAGATGAGCTTCAGCCGTTAGGTATTCCAGGGGAGCTTTGTCTTAGCGGTGTTGGGCTTGCACGTGGATACCTGAATCTGGAACAGATGACCCGAGAGAAGTTTGTCCCTAATCCTTTCTTTCAAGAAGGACAGGACGCAGAGCATTTCAGGTACATGTACCGTACAGGGGATCTGGTACGTTCACTCCCAAGCGGTACGATCGAATATCTGGGACGCATTGATTTTCAGGTTAAAATTCAGGGAGCCAGACTGGAGACAGGTGAAATTGAGAATACCCTGTCATCCTATCCGGGTGTCATCCAGACCGTGGTAGTCATGAAATCATTTGAAGGTAGGTCCGGCTTGCTGTATGCCTACTATCTGTCAGAGCAGGAGCTGCCTTCTGTCGAATTGAGAGAGCATCTGTCTCGTTTGTTACCGGCATATATGATACCATCCGTTTTTGTACATAAATCCGAATTTCCATTGAATAGCAGTGGGAAGATTGACCGGAAGGCACTCATGGCAGATATCACGCATGCTCACGCTTCCAGTACGTTCTATACCGCCCCGTCTTCTGAGCTTGAGAAGGTTATAGCCGAAGTGTGGGCCGAAGTGCTCGGTGTTGAGAGAGTAGGGCGCGATGACCATTTCTTTGAATTGGGCGGAAATTCATTTTCTGTCATTCAGGCTCACAATAAACTTAAGCATTATACCGATGTGGAGTTCCCTGTGCCTCGTTTTTTCGAATGCCCGACATTGCGTCAATTTGCCGCACTGGGTCCGAAAGATGAGGGAGTTCGGATACCGACTGAAAGGGAACAATTGTTTCAACGAAAAGATGGCATTATGCGTGAGGACATTGCAATTGTGGGCATGGCGGTGAATGTGCCGGGTGCTGAGGATATAAGGGAGTTCTGGAGTAACCTTGTTGAACGGCGGGAAAGTATTCACTTTTATAGTGATGATGAATTGAGGGAACTTGGCGTGGAGGAAGCACTGCTGCGTTCACCTCGTTATGTCAAGGCAAAAGGACGTGCCAACGGCATCGATGAGTTTGATGCAGGGTTCTTTGACTATACTCCCGGTGAAGCCAAAATGATGTCTCCCCAATTCAGACTTTTGTATCAGGGAATATGGGAAGCGCTGGAGGATGCAGGCTGCAGACCGGATGAAGCGGGTAAGGTGGGTGTGTTCCTTGGCGGGTCCGATGACTTCGAATGGTACCGTCAAGTGCTTTTTAACGATGCTAACTATAGCAGTAAATACGAAGCATTCACCCTCAGCACCAATCATTTTCTCGCTACCCGAATGGCTTATAAGCTGAACTTAAAAGGGCCGGCCTATACCGCTCTGACGGGATGTTCTACTTCATTGGTTACACCTCATCTGGCATGTCAATCTTTGATCGTTGGAGAATGTGATGTGGCCGTGGCTGGTGGAATTACCGTGGAGTTGCCCAATGAAGGGGGTTACATATTTGAGGATGGCATGATGTTTTCCACAGATGGACACTGTCGTCCATTTGATGCGGCAGCCAGTGGAACCGTCTTCTCCAATGGTATGGGAATTGTGGTGCTGAAGCGGGTAACCGATGCTCTGCGGGATGGAGATCATATCTACGGGGTCATCAAAGGCTCAGCAATTAACAATGACGGACAAGAAAAACTCAGTTTTCTTGCTCCTAGCGTAAGCGGACAGGCTGAAGTCATTCAGGATGCTTATAAGGTAGCCGGAGTAGACCCGGAAACGGTGAGTTATATCGAAGCACATGGTACGGGAACGTTGCTTGGTGATCCAATTGAAGTAAACTCGTTAACTCGGGCCTTTGCTTCCGACCAAAAGCAATTTTGTTATCTTGGTTCGGTTAAAGGCAATGTGGGACATATGGATACAGCCGCAGGTGTGGTTGGTTTAATCAAGGTAGCGCTCAGTCTTGGACAAGGTTATATCCCTGGAACAGCGAATTATGAGCAACCTAATCCCAAAATTGATTTTTTGAATACGCCTTTTAAAGTTAATGCACAAGGGGTGGACTGGAAACAGGGCAATGTTGGAGTCATGCGCGCAGGAATCAATTCATTTGGTGTGGGGGGCACGAATGCTCACATGGTATTGGAGGAGGCTCCCGAGATGGAGAAGTGCAGTCCGGATGATGACGTAAATATATTGCTTTTTTCCGCCAAAACAGAGTACTCGCTGAACCGCACCGCTGAACGGATTATGGAACATCTGACTCAGCAGTCGAATCAATCTGTATCGAACGCAGCGTGGACCTTGCAGTCAGGTAGATCTGTTTTTGCGTATCGTAAGGCACTCATTCTGGATAAGACATGGAAGGATAATCCGGACAAGCTGATACAGCAGCTGGGAAAAGCACGCGTATACCATTCGGCTCAAGGCACTCGTCCCGTATACTTTATGTTCCCCGGACAGGGCAGTCAGTATCAGGGAATGGGTGCAGAACTATACAGATCTACAGAGCAAGCAGGCCTGGCTCCAATCTTCAGAAGTTATATTCAGGAAATATTGGACCTTCTGCCTGCGGAAGAACGAGAAGATATGCTGTCTGTTGTATACGGGGATCAGCACCCTGAGCGAATAAACCAGACGGAGTACAGCCAATTCGCACTGTTCATGACAAGTTATGCGCTGGCCAAGTCGCTGTTGGATCTGGGCATCAAGCCAGATGGCATGATCGGGCATAGCATTGGTGAATTGGCTGCCGCAGCGGTAGCGGGTGTGTTCGAACTCGGAGATGCTGTCAAGTTAGTTCGACTTCGCGGACGTCTGATGCAGCAACAACAACCCGGGGTTATGCTTGCCATTATGGCGGATGCACAGCAGGTGAAGTCACAACTGGAGGAAGACATGTGGCTTGCCCTGGTGAATACTACAGGTTCCAGTGTGATTGGTGGGACAGCTGAAGCCATTTCACGGATGGAAGCCAAGGCTGAAGGACTGGGCTGGAAGTGCATTCGTGTGAAGACTTCCCATGCATTCCATACGCCAATGATGAATCAGGCTGCCGAGGAATTTAGACGTTATTTAGCAGAGCATTCACTTCATACGCCACAGATCCCATTACTGTCCAACACCAGTGGAACATGGGCGCTTGGAGATGAAATCACACAACCTGACTATTGGTCCCGTCATATTTTACAGCCGGTGTTGTTTGAATCAAACCTGGCTGAAGTGTTAAAGGATGAACGGGCTGTATTAATTGAAGTAGGTGCAGGACGAACGCTAAGCTCCTTTGCCAGACAGCACAGTCTATCAAGAGATTCCCAGACGGTACTGAATATGCTACGTCACGTAAGGGAGACGGAGCAGGACAGTATCTATGTGAACCGCAGACTTGCGGAGTTATGGTGCGAAGGCATTGAACCGGACTGGAAGGTGCTCAAAGGGCAGACGGTACGACGCAAATGCTCTCTGCCTACTTATGTTTTCAACAAACAATCCTATCCTGTGGGTGTTTCTCTTTCTGGCTCATCAGCAGTGGAAGGAATGGGTACCGGGGATGATAGGCAGCATGCAGATCTGGGTAAGGGAAGTGGCTCTACTCTAGTAAAAGGGACAGTTTATACTGGTGGTTCAGACCAACTGAAACAGATTGTCCTGGACGCATATCGAACGATTTTTGGCATCGATGATCTAGATGAAAAGGTTAATTTCTTTGCGGTTGGAGGAGATTCTCTCAAAGCAGTCAGCTTGTCTGCATGGATCCGGTCCCATTTAGGAATTCAGCCTGAGGTAGCAGATATTTTCAATCATTCAACGCCTATTCAACTGGCGGAGCATCTCTATGTCATAGCGAAACCAAAAGTGGACCAACAGATAATTCAATCTGCACCCACTATGGACGCTTATCCAATCTCTTCTGCACAGATGCGTATGTTCACACAGGCGATGCTTGATCCAGGCAATACGGCATACAACCTACCGTCTGCAACCATTATTGAAGGTGAATTGGACCGTATAAGAGTTGAGGTTGCTTTGCAGAAGTTGATGCAGCATCATGAGGCGCTCAGAACATCGTTTGAGATACGGGGTGGTCAGATCGTTCAGATTATCCAACCTTCGGTTCGCTTAAGTATGGGCTATGCAGAGCAGCATGTGGCAGATGACCAAGATTTGCCTGCGATGATTGAGACATTGATTCGTCCTTTTGATCTGGGGAGTGCTCCGCTTATGCGGGTTGAACTGATTAAGATAGGCGAGCGCAAGCATCTGTTATTCTTTGATATTCACCATATTATCGCGGATGGTACATCTGTCGAAATCATTACTCGTGACTTCAATGATTTATATTTTGGCAAAGAGCATGCAGTCCGATTGCAGTACAAAGATTACGCGGTATGGCAGCAGCAACGTCTCGCTTCACAGGAATACATTTCACATCAAACGTACTGGCTGGACCATCTTGGCCCTTCTTTACCTGTGCTGGAGCTTCCACTTGACCATGAGCGTCCATCACAGCGATCCATGCAAGGGGGACGTCTCCATTTCACGTTGAATCGTTCGTTAACACAACACTTGCACGAGCTGGCTTCCTCATCGGAAGCATCCATGTATATGGTAATGCTAAGTGTGTGGAATCTTCTTCTCGCACACCGCTCAGGTCAGCAGGACATTGTGGTAGGAACGCCTGTTGCAGGAAGGATGCAAGAGGAGTGGAAAGAGACGGTAGGCATGTTTGTCAATATGATTGCGATGCGGAATTTTCCAACGTTTGATCGTACGTATACTGATTTTTTACGCGAACTTAAACAACATACACTGGATGCTTTTGCGTATCAGGAGTATCCGTTTAATGAGCTTGTGGCACAACTGGGCGTGACACGTGAGTTGAACCGAAATCCGGTATTTGATGTTTGTTTTGATTATCAGAACATGGATTTGCATGGACTTGAACTTCATGGCTTGCAATTCAGTTCTTTTCCGGTGGAGACGGGTACGTCTACTTATGATCTGTTAATGACCTGTCAAGAAAACAGGGAGAAGCAGGTGATTGAAGGATATATCGAATACTCGCTCGATCTGTTCGGCCGGGACACAGTTGAAGGTATGATGCAGGAGTTTATCGGACTCTGCCAAGAGGTTGTAAAACAGCCTGACCTGTCTGTGAGTGAACTGTTTGAGAGAAACGAACGTTCTCATGAGCACCCAGTCCATCGTCTTGCTGGTCCACGTCTGGATTACAATCCTAGGGTAGGTCTGCATCGGCTGTTCGAGCTACAGGCAGAACACACGCCAGACAAGAAAGCTCTCCTTGTATCATCCGGAGCCTCTTTTACCTACAGGGAGCTTAATGAAAAAGCTAATACGCTGGCTTGGAAGCTGATTGATCAAGGTGTGCGCCGGGATGAACCTATAGGCATATTATCCAGACGAGATGAATCGTTGATCATTATGCTATTGGCGGTGCTGAAAGCTGGGGCGGCTTATGTGCCTCTGGACCCTGCTTTTCCGCCACAGCGCATCGTGAATATGATTGAAGACAGCCGAATGAACGTATTGCTGTGTACGCCTGATGCAGAAGGCACAGTGACTTTTAGCGGAGAGCGATTTGTGTATGATCCAACTGCCCAGGATGTGCGCTCATCCGTTAACCCGGACGTAAGCCTCCTGTCTTTGGACCTGTCCTGTGTGATTTTTACCTCAGGATCGACGGGGCGTCCCAAAGGGGTGATGATTACTCATGAGGCGATGGTCAATTTTGTTGAGGACATTAGGCACCGACATATTTTTGCACATGAGACAGATCGCATCATCAGTGTAACGACCATATCTTTTGATATTTTCGGATTTGAAGTGTGGGCACCATTATGCACCGGATATTCGTTGTATCTGGCCAATGAGCAGGAGCAGCTTGACCCGGCTCTTGCTTCACGTCGAATACGTGAACATGGTGTTACACACATTCTTAGCACGGTCTCACGTATTAAGGCATTTGTCGAAAATCCAGAATTCGCTCATGCGTTGGGCAATCTGCGGTGTGTTCTTACCGGAGGGGAAAATGTCCCTGTGGGACTCCTCACCGATCTGAAGCGGCTTACGCCCGCTCGAGTCTTTAACATGTATGGACCAACGGAAACTACGATCTGGTCAACGACCAAAGAATTGAATGACACAGCTGCGATTACGATTGGCAAGCCCATTACCAATACAGAGATTTATATTCTGAATGATGAAGGTGAAATACTGCCACCTGGAAGTTATGGAGAGCTGTGCATTGCAGGAAAAGGATTATCCCGCGGTTATCTGCACAACGCTGCTGAGACCGATGCCCGATTCATTGCAAACCCCAATGTTTTGGGAGGCCGTTTATACCGAACTGGCGATCTGGCCCGTATACTGCCGGATGGGGATGTTGAGTTAATGGGACGGTTGGATCAGCAGGTGAAGATTCGTGGCTACCGGATTGAACTGAATGAGATTGAGCAGGCAGCGATGAATTATGAACGTGTAAGAGAAGCTGTCGTTAAGGTAGAAGGGGCCGAGCCACATTCATTGCAATTAATCCTTTTCTACAGTCTGAAGCCTGGGAGTGGGCCTTCCGTTATGGAAGATGAAGACGTACAGCTTCGGACCTGGTTAAAGCAGCGGCTTCCACAGTACATGATGCCTTCTCGCTTGATTCGTCTGGAAAATCTGCCTGTGCTGCCTAATGGCAAACTGAATCGCAATGCCCTTCGTCTGGCTGATTTTGAGCCGGGAAAGAGGGATAACCCGGCTCTGGTTTATGGCTCATCGATTCAAGGAATGGAGCGGGCAAAAGTTGATCTGGAGCAGATGCTCATTGCAACGTGGAAGGAAATATTGAATCTGGATACGGTTAATATCCATGATCACTTTTTTGACATCGGAGGCAACTCGCTGGGGCTTATTCTGATCAATAATCGGCTGAATGCCTATCTGGATAAAAGCGTTCCGCTGGTGCAATTGTTTGAGCATTCCTCCATTGCAGCACTGGTCAATCATCTGGTGGCTGAGCAGATGCTGCCGACAGTTACACAACAGGTACAAGAGGAGAGCGGACATATCGCTTCGGCTGGATATTCTGTTACGGACCCGGAGCCGACAATAGCTCCAAAAGAGTATGTAATGAGCACAGTTGAACACAGCAAAGTGGAACAGAGAAGACCAGATCAGGGCAGACCGGAACAGAGTATCCCGTTTGCTTCAGAACACAGTAGCAGAATTTCTTCTTCCTCGGATATCGCAGTCATTGGTATGGCAGGGCATTTTCCCGGTTCAAGAAATATCGAGGAGTTCTGGGATAACCTAATGGCAGGTAAGGACGGTATCACCCGTCTGAATGAGGAGGATCTAACCGCTGCGGGTGTACGACCGGAAGACTTCAAACATCCTGATTATGTACGGGCCAAAGGTGTACTGGAAGATACTGAGTATTTTGACTCCGGATTTTTCGAATATCCGCATCAGGAATCCAACATGATGGATCCGCAAATACGGCTGCTGCATCAGTGCTCATGGGAGGCACTTGAGCATGCCGGGTGTGATCCTTACAGTTATGAGGGATCTATAGGATTGTTTGCCGGAAGTGGACTGAGCTTACCATGGATGGTGCAATTTCTCGGTCGCTCCGGTAATCTGTTACAGGCTTTTGAAGCCATGACTTTAAATGAAAAGGACTATATTACAACCCGAGTATCTCACAAATTAAATCTGAGAGGGCCGAGTATGGCAGTCCAGACCGCATGTTCGACTTCTTTGGTCGCTATCCACCAAGCTGCTGAATCGCTGATTCGGGGGGAGTGTGATGTGGCACTTGCGGGAGGTGTCTCTATCTCCTATCCGCTCAAAGAAGGTTATCACTGGCATGAAGGCATGATTTATTCAAAGGATGGTCATTGCAGACCGTTTGATGAGCAGGCATCTGGTACGGTGTCTGGTAATGGATGCGGAATGGTTGTGCTCAAGTCACTCCGCGACGCGCAGAGAGATGGAGATCATATCTATGCAGTCATTAAAGGTTCAGCGATAAATAATGATGGCATGGACAAGATTGGATATACGGCACCGAGTGTGGCCGGGCAGGTCAAGGTTATTCAATCAGCCCTGCATCGTTCGGGAGTGTCTCCAAAAGAGATCTCCTATCTGGAGGCGCATGGAACAGGAACCAAACTGGGGGACCCGATTGAAATTGAAGCGCTCAGGCAGTCATGGGGAACAGATCGTAGAAATTATTGTGCTCTAGGTTCTGTGAAAGCCAATATTGGGCATCTTGATGCGGCAGCAGGTGTCGCCGGTTTTATTAAAACCGTACTGACGCTTTATCACCGGGTGGTTCCGCCACAGATTCACATGAATCGGACGAATCCGATGTTGGAGCTGGAGCATAGTCCCTTCTATATCAACAAGGAGCCACAGCCATTAGAAGACGCGAAGCGTATCCTGCGAGCAGGTGTCAGTTCGTTTGGGATCGGGGGTACTAATGCTCACGTCATTCTGGAGCAACCGCCCGTCCAAGAGAGCCAAGCCAATTATGAATCATTGCTTCTGCTGCCCTTCTCGGCCAAAAGTGAATCTGCGCTGGAACGCACGTACGATTCGGTTCTACAGGCGATTCATGCATTGCCGGACCAGTTGCCCAATGCTGCGTGGACGCTACAGAAGGGAAGAAGCAGATTCATTCATCGTAAAGCACTAATCGTTGTAGACGGTTATACTCCGCCAAGCGAGCAGTCTGTAGAGTTTGAGACACAGGCAAGTGTGATGAATGGGAAGCCTAAGGTCATGTTTTACCTCAGCGGAAATGCAAGTTGGGAAGCGCGCAAGATTCGGGAACTATATGCTTCTGTGTATCGCAGCCAGGTCTCAGAGATATTCAAACAGTACTTTGAAGAGATACTGAACCTCTTTGAGTCCAAGGAACAGTATGCCATTCGCCAAGGCATAGGGCGATCGTTAACCGATTCAAGGCTTGAGCGCATGCAGTGCTTTGTTGTGCAATATGCTCTTTATAAAACCGTGATGCAGCTTGGTATCAAGCCGGATGCTGTCTGTGGACAAGGCGTTGGCGAACTGGTGGGGTTGGTTATTAGTGATGCACTTGATCCAGTACATGCCGTGGGGCTTCTATACAATCTGGAGCATTGGTCACTAGAAGAAGGAGCATTGTCAGATGCTTTGACAGGAAGGATGACAGATGCAACTGTAACAGACCTTGCGTCAAGTATTGCACCACTGTTATCTCCAAATTTCCTGTTTACGCTGCTAAATCGCAAGACGCTTTCTGAATCTGCTGGGCATACGCTGTGGATCGTTTCGAATCAGCTGCAGGATACAGAACAAATAGCCCCGGATTCATTTTCAGAGCCAAACATCATTGCTCTTACTGAAGATCGTCAGAGCTTGCTTAAGGCAGACGTGTATTTAATGAAAGTACTTGCTTTTTGCTGGTGCTCTGGCATGGAGCTGGATTGGGAACAGCTAAACGGAACGGGGCGTAGGCAAAAAATCTCCCTGCCGACGTATTCCTTTGATCCCATTGTTCATCAACATGATGTTGCGTTGTATCAGCTTGCAGGTATGTCGCAGGTTGCAGCGGGTTCTATCGCAGCATTAGACCAATCTCCATCTGGGAAAGTCAGGGTTCAACGGACTGAAGATGAGATAAGGCATGTATTGTCGCAATTGTGGCAGGAGTTGCTTGGTAATGGAGCAGTCGACCTTGAAGATGATTTCTTTGAGCTTGGGGGTCATTCATTAAAAGCGATTTCCTTGGCGTCGAGGATTAAAGAAATGTTTGGATTAAATTTGGGGCTGGAAGAGGTTTTTGATCATTCTGTATTTGAACACATGGTTCAATGGATTGCTGAACATCAGGCTACAAGTGACTCTGATACAGTGAACCCAATCTTGCCTGTTACTAAGAAAGAGAAATACAAGACCACTTCTGCACAGAGAAGAATGTATGTGGTGCATGAGTGGATGAAAGGTGAGAGTACAGCGTACAATCTCGCCAGCTCCTATAGGGTAAGGGGAAAACTTGACCCTACGCAATTCAGATTAATAATGAATGCACTGGTAGAGAGACATGAAGCATTCCGTACCAGATTTGAAATGATTGATGGTGAGCTTTTCCAAATTGTGGAGGATCAGGTTCCAAGCGTGGTGGAGTTGCTGGAATTAGAAACGGCAGGGTTAGAACAGGTCATGGAATGGATCAAGCCTTTTGATCTGACCAGCGCACCATTGGTTCGTGTTAAGCTCATTCGCCTTTCTCAAGAGGAACACATCTTATTCATCGACATGCATCATATCATTTCGGATCAGAGTTCCATTGCTATCCTGATGCAGGATTTTGCTCGCATGTACAGAGGAGAAACATTGCAATCTCTTGATATTCAGTATAAGGATTATGCGGAATGGCGTGATGAAGCTGCGTCACATGGACAATCTGTTAAAGACGCCGAGTTTTGGATACGGGAATTCGAGGACATGCCTGCACCGGTTGAATTGCTTACAGACTTCCCAAGACATAGCGCGTCATCCTACAGCGGAGACAGACGTTCCATTGAACTTGGTGAGTCGTTAAGCACACAGGTCAATGACTTCTGTACTCAACAAGGGCTTACACCCTATATGTTGTTTATGGCAACTTTGAATCTATTAATCTGGAAGTATACGGGTCAAGACGACTTGGTCGTTGGTACAGCGGTTGCGGGGCGTGAGAAGCCAGAACTCAATAACGTTATGGGTATGTTCGTGAACATGCTTGCCATTCGCACCAGCATGGACAGAGAATGCTCCACAGAGGCGTATTTGAATGAGATGCGAGGCAAGCTGTTATCCTGTTATGAGCATCAACAATATCCTTATGAAGCACTGGTGGAACAACTTGGTCTATTCGGTGATTTAAGCCGCAACCCCCTATTTGATGTGGTGCTAAATTACATTAATATGGGAACCGATGATCCTGAAGCCGGGGAACTGATGCTTGAACCATGGGTCGAAGGTAAGGTGGATGCCAAATTTGATCTGACTTGGACACTGGTCGAACATAAACAATGTTACACGGTTGAACTTGACTATCGCTCAGATTTGTTTAAAGCCGAGTCCATGGAACTGATGCTGGATAAATTCCGGTATATCCTGTCTCAGATCACAACAGGGGATACTGAACGAATTGGTCAGATTAAGATCACTACACCGGAGGAAGAGGAATGGCTGCTGTACGGAGTCAACGATAATGCCGCCCAGTATCCGCGAGATGCGACCATTTCCCAATTATTCGAGGAACAAGTTCATGTGCATGCACAGAAGACAGCATTGGTCTGGGAAGACGGTGAATGGAGCTATGCGGATCTGTATGAACGTGTTCAGTGGCTGGCGTTCAGATTGCTTGGACAAGGGGTGAAATCAGGCTCCAGTATTGCTCTCATTCTGGACCGTGGACCGAACCAGATGATCAGTATTCTTGCTACACTCCAAGTGGGTTGCAGTTATGTCCCGATCGACCCGGCTTCGCCGCCATCGAGAATTGAATTTATTTTGCAAGATTGCGATGCGGCTGTGTTATTGACTGAAACGGCTTATGCCTCCACATGGCAATCTGTAGTTCCTTGTATCGTGCCGGCAGATGAACTGGCAGCATTTGATTCAGGAGACATTCAGGAGCCCGTTGAAAATATGAACAAGACCGCTCTTGACCCGGCTTATATCATTTATACATCAGGGTCAACAGGAACCCCAAAAGGGACTGTGATGAGTCATCGCAATGTAACCAAAGTCATGAAAAATAGTAATTTTGTTACCGTCGTGCCAGAGGATCGTATCCTGCAAATTTCTAACTATGCGTTTGACGGTTCCATTTTCGATATTTTTGCTTCATTAATAAATGGCGCTACTCTTGTATTAATCTCAAAAGAGACCATTTTGGATATGGCTCGTTTGGCCGATGTCATCCAACAGCAACGGATTTCAGTATTTTATATTCCGACATCCTTGTTTAATATGCTGGTAGATTGGGATGCTGATTGCTTGAAGAATGTGCGTAGAGTGATGTTTGGTGGTGAAGCTGCATCGGTGAGTCATGCCAACAAAGCGCTTGCATGTGTGGGGCCGGGCAGACTGTTAAATGGATATGGGCCAACGGAAGCAACCTTTTTTGCCTCCTACCACTTATTACAGCAAACAGAGCCTTATACTGGCTCACTGCCTATAGGTTACCCCCTGTCTAACACAGCCTTGTATGTTCTAGATGATGAGCTGAAGCCTGTGCCACCGAACGTTCCAGGTGAACTGTATATCAGTGGGGATGCGGTAGGTATTGGATATCTTAACCGTGAGGATCTTACCCGAAAACACTTTCTTGATGATCCCTTCCGCAAGGGAGAACGAATGTATCGGACAGGTGACATCGTCAAACGTCTGGCTGATGGCAGTCTGATTTTTATTGAACGTTCGGATTTCCAGGTCAAGATTAGAGGTTTCCGCATTGAGTTATCGGAGATAGGCAATTGTATGGAGCGTGTTTCGGGAGTTCGTGATGCCTTTGTCATGACAGTTACAGAATCATCAGGAAGTCTATACATTGCCGCTTTTTATACAACCGATACTGGAGCAGATACTGAGTATATTCGAAGAGAACTTCACCAGCAGCTGCCAGAGTACATGGTACCTGCACGCATTATTCGAATGGATCATCTTCCGATTAATGCCAATGGCAAAGTGGACCGAAGAGCATTGTCCGAGCATTTGGTTGAAGAGCAGCAGAGGTCTCTGGAGATGAGTTCACCTCGGACAAAAACAGAGCGTGTCATTCTTGCCGCCATGCGACAGATCCTGGGTGATCCAGGCATTGGTGTGGAAGATCACTTCTTTCAAAATGGGGGGCATTCGCTCAAAGCGATTGCATTCACTCAAATTTTGGAAAAAGAAGGAATTGCCATCAATGTGAACGAATTATTCCAATATCCGACAGTTAGAGGACTTGCCAAATTGGTAGACATTAATCCTCCGGCGTCAGTTTGGTCCGAAGATAGCCTGCATATTCAGTCCCCGATAGTCATACCACAGGACATAATACTTCATGAGAAACAACTGGACAGCCTGGTCCTGCATGTCTTAAACAGCTGCAATCAGGTTTCATCTTTTATGGCGGGCATGACCCCTATGGGGCAATTCCCACTATCTCCAATTCAACAAGCACATGCTTCTACGACTTCACGAGCAAGCGGATTTACAACAACGCTGGAAGGCGAATTGAATGAACAAGCTGTAAAACACCTGATTCTTGGGGTTATATCCCGGCACCAGTTGCTGCACAGCATGATATATGAGGAAGAACAATTGTATTGGCATCCATGTGATATGTCGTTAGCGGCGGACATGCTGCAACAGCTTATCCCGTATCTTGATATTCGTCATTATGCTTCGGCTACGATTGAGCAGTTGGAGTACAAACTGGTTCAGTCTCTGTTACACAAAACGTATACGTTGAAGGAACTACCTTGGCGTCTGTGTATTTTGCGTACAGGAGCCACGGAGCATAAGCTGATTTGGAGTTTTGATCACCTTGCGTTTGATGGTATGAGTGCCCAAATCATCAAGCAGCAACTTGAGTCGAAGGCATTATATAGACCGCAAGGTATAGAGATCGAGAGTGATCTTCTGTACCAAGTACGAAATTATGAGGATTATGTAAATTTTCTGTCTCAAGGCCCCATAGGGGTATCAGAAGATGAAATAGAGAAACAATTTTCACTTCAAACATGGAAGAGATGTAACGCCATCGTCATGAACAAGTTGAAGGAAACAGAAACATTGTCGCCTTCAGCGATGACTGTCGAGTTGTCCCTTGCAGGGAAGGAGCCTGCAGAGGTTTGGTGGACATGCTTTGAAACTTTTTCCAACATCATTGCGGCTTATCTGAACATAAGCCAATTGCCAATAGCCCTGGTCCATTACGGAAGGGAGTATGGCGAAGAATCCTACTACGATTATGTGGGAGAATTCCTTGATCTGATTCCAGTGCTGGTAGACAGTGAATTCACACAGGAAGATCTGTTGAAACGTCTGGAATTTACGAAGCGACACAGCATTAACTTTATGGCACTTACACATGATTCTTCCCTCTCGGCACAATATGATGGCATACAGGAACAATTGGGAACTGCCTACAGGCAAACAGAACAGGAGCCGCGTCAGATGATTCTGTTTAATTATCAAGGCTTCATCTCCAGTAGCGAAGCGATCCCAATGTCGTCTCAGTCGTCGGATGACCAAGATTCGAATTCGGGACTCGCCCAATTCGAATGGGTTATTCGCTACGACGAAGAGTGTCTGTACGTACATCTGGCCTGTCAGGCTGGTCTGGACATCAAACGTATGAAACAGCTGATTGATGACAAGCTTGGTAGCGATGTGAAAGTGGTAGTTCACAATGAGGCAATGGAGGTGCAACATGTCCAGTAAATCCATACAGCGAGGACCCGAGCTGATTGTGCCAGAACATTATTCAACAGTGGCTGAGATGCTAATCTACATTGCAGATACTCATCCAGAAAAGGGAATGACCTATATCAGCTCTTCAGGTGACGAACAGTTTGAATCATATCCTGAATTACTGATGCAGGCGCGCAAGTACCTGCAGTCTCTTCAGGAGCAAGGCATTCAACAAGGACAGGTCGTTATTTTGGAGATTGACCAGTCACAGGAATTTTACCGTACCTTTTGGGCTTGTATGCTGGGGGGCATTATTGTCGCCCCGGTTAGTCCTCCGGCTGCCTGGGAACCAGGCTCAGCCGGTCTGGAGAAATTCACGAAAGTGTGGGAGGTACTCGGGCGTCCAGTCGTTATCGTCGAGGAAGCCTACATGCCCAAGTATAAGCAGCTTGGGGAAAGTCCGGTATTCAAAGGTCTTATGTTGATTAGCGTGAACCAGCTTCAAGCAGGCCAGCAGATGGCTGATCTATGCCCAACCTGTCCTGATGACATTGTGTTCCTGCAATTCTCATCAGGAAGCACTGGAATTCCCAAAGGTGTGCAGTTAACAAATCACAATATTATCGCCAACAGTATTGCATGCAAGACTTTTCTTGGAGCTGAAGAAGGAGATAATGTGTTTACCTGGTTGCCGCATACGCATGATATGGGGATATTTGGACAGCATCTGACACCCGTCCTGAGTGGAGCCAACATCATGGTGATGTCACCTTATACCTTCGTACGGTCGCCTTATCTGTTCTTGCGCAAGATTACGGAGCATCAGGGAAAATGGTTTTGCTGTACCAATTTCGGTTTCGAATGGATGGTTCAGAAGATCCCGGATTCCAAGCTCTCAACGCTTGATCTGTCTTCACTGCGTATGACCTTGAATGGTGCAGAGCCTATATCAACGTCTGTTATCGAGCGATTTGTCAAAAAATTCAGCTCTTGTGGCTATCGTCCCAATATGATGTTTCCTGCATATGGCATGGCCGAAGCGACAGTAGGTGTATGTACCTCCAGACTGGGGGAAGAGCCGCGAATTGAACGTATTTCGCGTACACGGCTGGTGCAGGAAGGACTGGCTGTGCCAGTCCAGCTACCTAGCAGTGATAGCCATACTTCGGATGTGATCGAATTTGTTCATGAAGGATATCCCATGACAGGGATTCAGATCCGGATTGCGGATGAACAGGGGGAAGTGCTGGATGAGCGGGTTGTTGGCGAAATCCAGATTCGTGGGGAATCGGTAACCTCCGGATATTACAGTCTCCCTGAGATCAATCGTGAAATGTATGTGGATGGGTGGCTTCGCACTGGAGACTTGGGTTATATGGCTGACGGCTCCCTAGTTGTAAGCGGACGAATCAAGGACATTGTGTTTATTCGGGGACAGAACCATTATGCGCATGATCTTGAAGAAATTTTGTACCAGAATAGCAGCATTCCGAGAGGGAATCTGACGGTAGTCGGGCACTTTAACAGCCTCAAACAAGTTGAGGAGCTGCTTGTATTTGTTAAATACAAATCGGGCACTCCACAGTTTCTGGATGTACGACAGGATCTGATCCAACGTATGAGGGCTGGATTGGGTATTGAGATCACTCATGTTCTCCCAATCAAGGTCATCCCCAAAACGACGAGTGGCAAGGTCCAGCGTTTCATGCTGAGAAACGATTATGAGCGTGGAGTATTTACCAAGGACATCGAGGCCATTGAAGAGCTGATTCGCGAAAACACACAACAGCAAGGACACGAGACGGTTTCCGCATCGTCTTTGGAATATACCGTACGTAAAGCCTGGGCCGAAATTCTTCAATTGCCCGCAGGAAAGATTGAGATGGATACTTCTTTTCTCGCACTTGGAGGCAATTCCATTCTCTCCTATCAATTACTTGACAAGCTGTCTGCACATATGGGACGTGAATTAGGACAAGAACTACTTGTTTTTTGCAGTACAGTACGTGAGATGGTGGAATATCTGCAGGAACTTCCAGCAGAAACGAAGGACTTTGAACAAGTTGAAACAACAAATAATCATCTGAATGTACATCGTGCTATTGCTATTACCGGACTGTCTCTGCGTCTGCCTGATGCCGACACCCAAGAGCAGTTCTGGAGCAATCTGGTTAACGGGTTAGATAGTGTTGACCGGGTTAGCTTAGAGCGTGCAACACGTTCCAAGCAACCCGGTTGGGATGACTGGATTGGGGAACTGAAGCAACCGGATACGTTTGATCATGAGTTCTTTGAAATCCCGTCTGAACAAGCTGCATTTATGGATCCGCAGCATCGGAAGCTGCTGGAAGTTGCTCATGAGGCGCTGGAGGATGCAGGTATGCTCGTGGATCATGAGGATAAGCGTGATGTGGGTGTGTATGTAGGGATTAACCCAAGCACATACTTCGATCTGGTTATTGATTATATGAACCGGAGTCTTGGAAAGGCTGTTCATTCTCACGCTATGGTAGGCAATATGTCCAATATAGCAGCGGCCTCCATTTCACACATGTACAATTTTACAGGGCCGGCACTGTCCATAGATACAGCATGTTCTTCTTTTCTGGTAGCACTGACACAAGCTGTGGCGGCCATTCAGGACAAGCGTATCTCTGGGGCAGTTGTAGGTGGAGCAAACATTTTGGCTACACCGCATGTTCATCAACTATCACGCAATGCTGGAATCTGTTCTTCCACTCAACATACGAAGGTATTTGACCGGGAAGCAGATGGTTCAGTCTTGGGAGAAGGTGCTGTTGTTGTATATCTGGAGCCGCTAACAGAGGCAATTCGCAACAATAAACATGTTTATGGTGTGATTCGCGGGACAGCGGTGAATAACGACGGATATTCCCTGGGCATTATGGCACCCAACCCTCAGGGGCAATATGAGGTACTCCGTGCCGCTTATCGCGACGCCAACCTAAACCCCAGCGAGATTTCTTATATTGAAGCACATGGATCGGGGACAAGGATTGGAGATCCAATTGAGGTGAATGCCTTGCTCCGACTGTTCCGGGAAAAGGGATATACAAGCGATAATTCGATTGGATTAGGTTCAGTCAAAACCAATATTGGTCATTTATTTGCAGCCTCCAGTGGAGCCAGTCTTGCCAAGGTTCTTCTCAGTATGCAGCATGGGGAACTGGCACCAAGTCTGCATATGGATAATCCGAATCCGGCCCTCCGACTGGAGCAATCGCCGTTCCATATCGTTAGCGAGCATAAAACGTGGGATGTACCTGAAGGAAAAACACGGAAGGCAGGCATCAGTTCATTTGGCCTGGGAGGTACGAATGCCCACATTGTGCTGGAAGAATGGAAAGCCCCTGTCCGTGCAGATGCCCCGGCACGCGGCCAGTTGTTAACGTACTCTGCGAAATCAGAGCAGGCTTTAAAAAAGCTGATTGATAACACGGAGCAATATGTGAAGAAACATGCGGACTTGGCACTAGAGGATCTTTGTTTTACCCGGAACAGATATAGAAAACATTATCGGTATCGTGCAGCAGTAGCTGTCAGCTCAACCGGAGAGTGGAACATCGAAGAGATGGAATTTGGCTTCAAGCCTAGAAACCGAGCTGCTCGTGTCAATATTGTGGTTGGGGGGCATGAGATTCGCGGAGAAGATGAGGCTCAAGCGCGTAAGGTAATCAGGCCAGACGATTCTAATGAAGATACCGTATCAACCTTGAACTACTGGGTGACTTTGCTTGAGACACTTGTGCGTCTGGTCCCTTCCATTCAAGAGATTCGAGGAATAGCTACAGGAGAGGAACTTGTATCCAGTTTACATCTGGATGGCGAGGAACATCACAGCGCTCATGCAAGCCAATCCATTCCAGTGAACAACAGAGTGACGTTAGACAGTCTGCAAGACACACCTGGCAAGATGGCAAACGCCGACATTGTAATTATAATTGCTGCAGATCAGACAGTGCAGCAGCTCGAATACAGTGGCAAGGAGAGCATCATCCGCCTGTCTGCCGAGCCCACACTTACCATGGAGGATCAGCTTGCTTTATTACTGGGACAGCTTTATGTACGTGGTGCTGCGCTGGATTGGGAACAGTTACATCCGAATGGCTCTGGCCAGATTGTACATCTGCCAGCACATCCATTCGAGCCGTATGTACATTGGATAGATGTGAATCAGGGAACGGAGGTCATGATATGACAAAAGAAGAAATTGAGCTTTTTCTCAAAAGCGAGATTGCTGCAGCGTTGAATCAGGAGCCAGAGGACATCGATGAAGAGATGAATTTTCTGAAAATTGGTGTCTCATCTGTGCAGGCGCTCAAGATCATTAACCGTGCGCGTAAGCATCTTCAAGTTGACATCAGTCCGGTTGCGTTGTTTGAATACAAAACAATTGCCGAATTCGCCACTTATCTCAATGAATCTCTTCTTCAAGAGGGGGTTGCCGAATGATTGAAGTGGATGTAGAGCAAGAGATCATTCATGAAGCTGAATTGTTTGCTGCCCGTGAAATTCGCCCTTATGCTCAACAGATTCAAGAGCAGAAAGCCATTCCCAGAACATTGATCCGTGCCATGGCTGAAAAAGGTTACTTGGCTGCCTCGATCCCGGCTGAATATGGCGGCATGGGTCTCGGCCCTAAGGCGTACGGGCTGTTGACTGAAGTATTTGGCAAGGCTCTTCCAGCCGTTCGCAGCTTGTTAACGGTACATACTTCACTTGTAAGTGAAACTTTGGTACGTTTCGGAACGCCTGAGCAAAAATCGTCCTGGCTGCCCAAGTTGGTGAAGGGAGAATGGATTGCTGCCTTTGGTCTGACTGAACCGGAAGTTGGTTCGGATGCCAAAAGTGTAAAGACCGAGTGGAGAGAAGAATCGGACTGTTATGTTTTAAATGGAAAAAAGAAGTGGATCACGTTTGGACATCTGGCAGATGTATTTATCATTATTGCCTCGAATCAGGGACGAAGCACTGCTTTTTGGGTCGAACGCCAGTTTGAGGGTGTACAGACCCAACCTATCGAAGGTGTCATGGTTGCGGGAGAGACAGGTATAGCTGAGATTGATCTCCATGAGGTGCGTGTACCAAAGAATCACATTATTGGACGTCTGAATGAAGGTTTTGAGTACATCGTAACCGGGGCGCTGGACCAGGGCAGATATAGCATTGCCTGGGCAGGGCTGGCGATTGCGCAGGAAGCGCTGGATGCCATGGTGACTTACTCAAGGAAGCGGAAGCAATTTGATCAGAAGCTGAGTCATTTTCAGCTGATTCGCGGCATGATTGGAGATGCGGTGACAAAAGTCCATGCAGCGCGAGCATTATGTTTACGGGCAGCCGAGCTGAGAGAAGCCAAGGACCCGCAGGCCGCCATGGAAACAACGATCGCCAAATATTTTACGTCCAAAGTTGCTGTTGAAGTTGCAAGTGATGCGCTACAGGTTCATGGTGCAAACGGAATTAGTAACCAATATCCTGTTGCCAGGCTGTATAAGGAAGCCAAAATTCTGGAGATTATTGAAGGTTCTTCTCAGATGCAGCAGGAGATGATCTCGCATTACGGATTAAAAGCCTATTACAAGCGTGGCGGTAGCGTATGACGTTCTGTGCGCTATTTCCTGGCCAGGGAAGCCAGTATATCGGAATGTGCAGCGAGTTGTTGGGCAGTGAGCCGGAGGCGAATCAGATCTTTGCGGAAGCGAGCGAGGTGATCGGATTTGATTTGAAGGCACTGGTTATGGAAGGGAGCCTGGATCAATTGACGGTCTCTGAATATGCTCAGCCTGCTGTACTGACGGCAAGCTACGTTTTATTTGACTCATTTGTTCGGCGGACTGGAATGACTCCAGATTATGCAGTAGGTCACAGTTTGGGGGAGATTTCGGCTTTAGTAGCGGCGGGAGCATTGCGATTTGCTGATGGAATTCGTTTTACAGCTCAGCGTGGTGCGTTGATGCATCGCTCCATTCAGGAGCAAAAAGGAAGAGCGGGTATTGTCGTTGATGTAACACAAGCAGCGCTTGAAGAATTAGTCGAGAATATTCGTCAGAACGAGTATGTGACGATCTCCGGTTATAATTCACCGGGACAGTTTGTCGTCGCAGGTACTGCGAAGGGTCTTCAACTGCTGGATGATCAGGTGGATGGCTACGGTGGGGAATTCATTCCTTTTCGCATGATGCCAATGAAGGCAGATGCACCTTATCATAGCGAGTTGATGCAGTTCATTCAGCCTGAGCTTGAAGAGATGCTTGCAGGGATTTCCTTCTCTGCACCGGTGTTTCCCATCTGCTCAACAGTACATGGTGAGTTCATTCGCGGAGCCGAGGACATTCCTAAGCTGCTGAGCAGCCAGCTTTTGCAACCCATTCGCTGGAATCAGGCATTGGCACGCATTCAAAATCTGGGAGCGACGGTATGGATCGATATCGGTCCAGGCCAGAGCGTAAGAAATATGCTGGCTGAGAATAACACCTTGCCTGCAGCCTATTCGCTGGATGATCCGCAAGATCGGTCCAGGTTACTGGAGCGATATGAAGCAGTAAACCAGACAAGTGGGGGAGGCGATAAGGGATGATCACGGAGATGATGCAGTACAATCAGCGGGTGAAACAATGGCTGCCTGGCGGTGTGCACTATAATTTCCACCTTCCTTGGGAAGAGACACCGCTCCATTTCAAGCATGCTTCCCGAAGCAGAGTGACGGACATGAACGGCAACGAGTATTTGGATCTATATGCACGCTTTGGTGCCCTCATCGTTGGCCACGGCAACGAGGAGTATAACGAGTGTCTGAAGGATACCATTGACCGTGTTCTTTCCGTAAGTCATTGCGATCTGGATGCAGAGGCTCTGGAACTGATCCATCAATATGTACCCTCAGCAGAGATGATTCGTTTTGGGTTATCAGGCACGGAGATTGTCCAGAATGCACTTCGTCTTGCCCGGGCGTGGACAGGTAAAAATCGCTTTGTACGTTTTGAAGGCCATTATCATGGCAATGCGGACAATATTATGGGTGGCAAGACTGCACGTACAGGTCTGCCTGTACCTTCAGACTATCCTGGTGACATGAAAGGAACAAAGGGGAGGGCAAGGGATGCAATGGAATCTCAATCCTACCTCCTGCCATGGAATGACGCACCCCGTCTGGAGGAACTATTTCGCCAGCATGGAGACGACATTGCAGCAGTAATCATGGAGCCGGTTTGTGTAAATGGAGGCGGAGTCATGCCTGCTCCAAGTTATCTGCAAAAAGTCAGACAGTTATGTGATCAGTACCAGGTCGTGCTCATTTTTGATGAGATTATAACAGGATTCCGTATGGGTCTCGGTGGTGCCCAACAGTTATTCGGTGTAACGCCTGATCTGACTACACTTGGGAAGGCAATCGCGGGTGGCGGAGTTCCAGTGTCAGCCCTGGTTGGCCGAGCGGATATCATGAAGTTGCTTGTAGACAAAAAAGTAATTCATGCGGGTACGTTTAATGGCTATCCATTAGGTACAGCTGCTGTAAAAGCTACGCTGGAAATGTTGGGACGCAATGGAGGACAGGCGATGCACAGCATGAACCGCCACGCTGAGATGATGCATGACATACTCTGCCAGGAAGCAGTGAAGGTAGGTCTGCCTTTAATTGTTCAAGGGCCGTCTGGCTGTGCTTCTTATCACTGCTGCACGGAGCCGCTTACGGATACGGCTGATTATACGTTTGAATTGATGTCTTTTGATATTTTGTTAAATAGCAAGCTTGCTGAGCACGGTGTTCTGGTATCTACGCTCTCGCGGATGTATCCGAATATCCTGCTTGATATGCAAGATGTTGCCTGGTTCCGTGAGCGTGTCCCTGCAGCGCTTGCAGAAATGAAAGAGATCTACGACGAGCTGATCTGATGGTAGCTCAATAAGGAGGTGATTAGGTATGCATAATCGACTCATTGCAATCATTGGCGCAGGGGTGATGGGATGCGCCACAGCACTGGATGTCGCGAGGGCTGGTTATCGTGTAATTTTGCAGGATATTTCGGCGTCGGTCATCGAACACGCCCCTGATGTTATACGTCGTGAATATCGTTCAGCTTGCTTTCTGAAGCAAGGGTACGGTCAGGTGCCCCTGAATCAGATCATGGAACGAATCTCGTTCCAGACACAAGATGAAGGGGTGGAAGAGGCAAGTATCATTATTGAAAATGTAACCGAAAACCTGGAGTTGAAAAAGGAAGTTTACGCACGACTATACCACAAGGTTCGTCCGGATGCTTTATTTGCGCTAAATACAAGCTGTATTTCCGTGACAAAGCTCGCTTCATTTTTGCCTGAACCAGGTCGAGTCATTGGGGTGCATCTGATGAATCCGGTTCCCGTTAAATCCATGGTGGAGGTGATCAAAGGACATCATACAACACAGGGTACGGAACATGAGATGGTAGCGTTTTTGGAAACTCTTGATAAAAGTCCAGTTGTCATAGAGGATCTGCCCGGGTTTGTCTCTAATCGCCTCTCGCACTTGTTAATGAATGAAGCGGCGTACATTGTACAGGATGGAATCGCTACACCCGAGCAGGTGGACGCCATTATGAAGAAGGGCTTCAATTATCAGATGGGGCCGCTGGAGACGGCGGATCTGATTGGTCTGGATACGGTCGTGCATTCATTGAAAGTATTGTACGACAGCTATCAGGACCCCAAATTCCGATGCTGTCCGATGTTGCAGAAAATGGTTGATGCAGGACAGTGGGGGCGGAAGACGGGTCAAGGATTCTATGCCTACTAATGATGAAGGGTGGCATGACCATGGAAAAGCTCAAGGATATCAAGTGTATCGTTTGGGATCTGGACCACACCATATGGGATGGGGTTTTGCTTGAATCTGCAGATGTGCAACTGAAGCCGGGCTTAAAGGAGGTGATTGAAAAACTGGACCAGCGAGGTATTTTGCATTCTGTTGCCAGTAAAAATGATGCAGAGCTAGCTTGGGCGAAACTAAACGAACTGGGCATCGCCGAATATTTTCTGTATCCCGAAATCCATTGGGATGCAAAATCCGTCTCTGTTCAGCGGATTCAGCAGAACATTAATATCGGCATGGATGCCATTCTGTTTGTGGATGATCAACCTTTTGAACTGGAAGAAGTGCAAAGTGTACATGCTGACATCCAGGTACTTCATGCGGGTCAATATGAAACCATGCTTGATGACCCAAGGCTGATGCCCCGATTCATTACAGCCGACTCTGCGTGCAGAAGGCAGATGTACCAGGCGGATACACTCCGTAAACAGGCTGAGGAACAGTATGAAGGACCTTCAGAACAATTTCTGGCTACGCTTGGCATGAAATTTTCCATCTACGAGGCTACTGAGGATGATCTTCAACGTGCAGAGGAACTTACCGTCCGCACCAATCAACTAAATGCAACGGGAATTACCTACAGTTACGAGGAGCTGCATCAACTGATGACCTCGCAGGACCACATGTTATTGGTGTGTGAACTCGAAGACAAATACGGAACGTATGGCAAAATTGGGCTTGCACTTATTCACATGCAGCAGAAAGTATGGCGGCTAAACATGCTTCTGATGTCATGCAGAGTGATGTCCAGGGGAGCAGGGAGTGTACTGCTAACGTATATCATGCGTGAAGCTCAGAAGCAGGGCAAACAGATGCTTGCGGACTTCAGGGATACCGGAAGGAACCGGATGATGAATATCAGCTACCGCTTTGCCGGTTTCAAGCAGCAATCTGCAGATCAGGAAGGAAGAGTACTGTTTTATCATGATTTGCAACAGGCTGTAGAGTTTCCAGACTACATTGAGGTTTTAGTGCCCGAGGGGCAATATCAATAACAAGGGGGAAGGGCAGTGGATTATCGTCAGGAAATTCGGGAGTTTATCGGGAACAACCTCACCATGGATCATGAGGACACTCAAATTAATGATAATGACAATTATTTTGAGCAGCGGTTCGTCAATTCGCTCTTTGCGATGCGTTTGGTGGACTTTGTAGAGCGTAGATTCCAGATTGAGATAGCAAATGAAGATCTGGATTTGGCTAATTTCTGCACGATTAACCGTTTGCATGATCTTATTGAGAGAAAGTTGACTGAGAAGGAGGCGGCACTATGATTACAGCTAATCAGGCATCCATTCGTCCAGTCACAAGTCCGGCAACCAGCCCGTCCAACAAATATATGTATTTGTTTTTGGGAATTTCCTTTGGCACATGTTATGGAATCGCAAGTTTGTTCATGTTCTTTGCGGATTTTATTGTACCCATAACAGGTGAGTTAACCTTGATGCATCCACTTGCGATCGTTGCTCTGTATTCACCTTCCATTGCCGGATTAATTACATGTTATGTGATGGGCGGAAAGGAAGCATTAAAAGGAATGTTTATGAAGCTGGTTCCGCGCAGACAGGACCTGTTCTGGATACCGCTCATTATTGGAATTTCCATCATCTTTGCATCAACAATGCACTTTGGTTCCTTGTTATTCGGCATACCGGTCCCTGAACTGACATATAGTGTACCTGAAATGATCTGGTTGGGGATTGTGAATCTGATCAAGGAGACGGGGCTGATTGGTGGGCTGTTTGGCTGGATCGGATTTTTGCTTCCATTCTTGCAAGGGAAGTTAAAAAATAATATAACAAGTGGTCTGATTACCGGCCTGTTGTTCGGATTATGGGTGCTTCCGGGATACTTGATTTCCTCTTTTGGCACCTCAACCACTTACATATACTACGTTGTTCAGCTTATGGCATTTATCGTGTTCCAAAGTTATATCTTCAATGCAACCAAAGGTACACTTCTGTTTTATCTGCTTGCATTCTGGCTTGTGGCCACAGGAAGTCAAATTGATTTGTACTACTTTAATCCGCAAGTTCAAATTATGCAATTCTTCTTTTTTGCAATATCGGCTATTGTCATACATGTCATTTTCAAGCGTAAAAATGTGGATACTTCGCTTCAGACATTCCCTGCATATGTTCTGGAAAGAAAGTAAGCCTGGTTATGGTGGTGGATAAGTGATGGAACCGATCTATTTGGAGCAGCTACAAAAGGGGGAGGGAAACAGACAAATGGTCTGTTTTCCTTATCTCGGTGGCAACTCCAACAGTTTTCAGCCCCTAGTGCCTTACCTTCCTGACACGGAAATTTGGGCGTTTACGCCCCCGGGTCATGGTCTGAACACCGAAACACCCCTGGAGCATATGCAGCAACTCGTAGAACTGTATACCAGCAAGCTGCTGGATGTTATACAGCCCGGCAGTCTGTTATTTGGACATAGTCTGGGAGGAATTACAGCCTACTTCGTTGCGCAGCGCTTATGTCAGGAACGTCCAGATGTAGCTAAAACGCTACGGCTTGTGTTATCTGCCTGCAACACGCCTGATGAATGCGGGATGCAGAATTATGATCGGATGTCAGACGAAAATCTGATTGATCATCTGTTTTCCTATGAAGCTCTCCCGCAAGAACTGATACATGAAAAAGAATTATTGAATTATTTTCTGCCCGTCATCCGGGCGGATTTCAGGATGCTGGAATCTGCAGCAACGCTTGAATATGAGCCGCTCTCATTGCCGGTATTGTATCTGTGGGGAGAACGGGATCGTACTGTTACCCTTCAATCAGCGTTGAGATGGGGCCGATATTTTGGCACATCCATGAAGCTTCAAACCATCAAAGAGGGTGCTCATATGTTCATGATGCATCAACCTTCAACGGTGGCGCATTGTCTGACAAGCTTTATGACTCCAGATAAATAGGAACAACTTGTAGATGAGAGGAGCCATGTTCGTTTATGCTGCTACGAATGCTGAGAAACGATATAACGAGAAAAAAAGGGATTACGGCTGCGTTGTTTATTTTTGTACTGCTGGCCGCCTTGCTGGTATCTTCGGGGTCAAGAATGATTATGGAACTGACGAGTTCCATCCAATATCTATTTTCTGAATCCAAAACACCACATTTTGTGCAAATGCATGCCGGAGAACTCGATCAGGTCAAAGTGAATACATGGGCTGAAGAAAATGCCATGGTCCAGCAGCATCAGATTGTGGAAATGGTTAACATTGACGGCTCTAATCTGTTTCTCGGAGCAGAGTCCGAAAAGAACAGCGTTATGGACATTGACTTTGTTACACAGAATCAGGGTTTCGACTATTTGTTGAATCTGGACAGTGAGATTATTCAGGTGAACGATGGCGAGATCGCGGTTCCGGTATATTACATGCAGCAAAAAAAATTGAGCGTGGGCGACCAGGTTCGGATCGATAATGGTCAATTTGAGCGTTCTTACACCATCGTTGATTTTGTCCGTGATGCTCAGATGAATCCATCGGTTGTGCACTCCAAACGTTTTATCGTGAGTGCAGGGAATTTGCAAGAACTGAAGCAGAGCATCGGAGAGATGGAGTATCTCATCGAATTCCGGTTGACGGATCCCGGACTGACGAGTGAATTTACCCAGGCTTACCAAAATGCCGGACTTCCTAACGCGGGTCCAGTCGTAACCTATGGGCTTTTCCAAGTATTGAATGCCATGACCGACGGAGTCATTGCAGCCGTTATTATTCTGGTCAGTCTTGTGCTGATTCTGATCGCGATGCTCTGCATCCGATTCACGATGCTTGCGACCATCGAAGAGGATTATCGTGAGATTAGTGTCATGAAAGCGATAGGGATCGCAGAGAAGGATATTAAGAGACTGTATCTGATGAAGTATGTATTTATGGCCGGATTTGCATCCGTGCTTGGTTACATTGCATCACTTGGTGTTAACAAATTATTTGTTTCCAACATCATGTTGTATATGGGAAAAGCACCTGCAACCCTGTTGCATTTCGCGATTCCGTTATTAGCCGCTGGAATAATATTTGCCATGGTTGTTCTGTTCTGTCGAACGGTACTGCGGCGTTTTCGTTCCATCTCCGCGGTGGATGCTCTCCGTACCGGAAGCCTGGGCGATACACAGATCATTCGAAACCGGCTTAGTTTGTCCCGCAATCGCTGGTCTTCCGTACCTGTCTTTCTTGGTCTGAAGGAAGTGATACAGCGAATCAAGATGTTTCGATTATTGTTGTTCGTCTTTGTAGTCAGTTCATTTATCATGATTGTGCCGGTCAACTTCCTGAACACTTTGCAGGCGCCAAGTTTTATCTCTTATATGGGTGTTGGACAAAGTGATATTCGCATTGACTTGAGGCACACAGATGATGTGGAGCAGCGTTATGACAATCTGGTTGCCCAGATCCAAAATGATAAAGACATCAAAACCTATTCCCCATTGGTAACAAGCCAGTTCAAGATTAAAAATGCGGAAGGAAGTTACGACAATCTGAGTGTAGAAACTGGGGATTTCAGTATTTTCCCATTGTCTTATGTTAGCGGTAATGCGCCAACAACCGAGAATGAAATTGCGTTATCTGATGCCAACAGTAGCGAGCTGCACCTGAAGACTGGTGAGCAACTTACCTTGCTGGTTAATGGCAAGGACCAGATGATGACGGTCAGCGGAATATACCAGGACGTTACGAATGGTGGCAAAACGGCGAAGGCCTTATTGCCCTACAACAAGGATAGTGTGTTGTGGTACGTGGTCAGTTTGGATCTGAATAATCGCGGGGACATGGCTACCAAAATCGCTGAATATGAGGCGGCTTTCTCGCCAGCCAAAGTAACCGATCTTCAAGGTTATCTGGATCAGACATTAGGCGGAACCATCCAACAATTGAAAATGGTGACGATGCTGGCCTTGGTCATCGGTGTCTTCATATCTATTTTAATTACAGCGCTGTTCCTTCAGATGTTAGTAGCCAAGGACAACAACGACATTGCTGTACTAAGAAGCCTTGGGTTTGCCTTGTCTAAAATCAAGTTCAAGTATGTCGTGATGTCACTTGTCATATTAATCTTAGGGGTTGTTACTGGAACGATATTGTCCAATACGTTGGGTCCGTTGCTGGTTAGTGCCATTATGTCGACGTTTGGTGCTTCCAATATTGTTTTTGTTGTTAACCCGTTACAGGCATATATTTTGTGTCCATTGTTACTTGCAGGCACGATTGTACTAACAGCATGGATTAGCATCCAATCGATCAAGGAAACGAGCATATCCAAAATGATTGTCGAATAGGGAGGATCAACGATGACAACTATACTTGAGGCTAAAGACGTGAATAAATCCGTAGCGATCGGCGAGAATGAAGAACATAACATCTTAAAAGATATCAACCTTCAATTAAAAAAGGGAGAATTTGTTTCCATCATGGGGCCATCTGGCTCAGGCAAGTCTACCTTACTGTACAACATAAGTGGTATGGATCAGATTAGTGCTGGAAGTGTCTATTTTAATGGCAAAAAAATATCGGCATTTGAGGAGAGGGATCTGGCAAGTCTACGTTTGACCAAGATGGGATTCATCTTTCAAAATATTCATCTGCTCAAGAATCTGAATCTATTAGACAATATTGTACTTTCCGCGTATCTGGCCAAGAATAGCAGCAGAGAAACGATTAATACACGGGCAATGTCATTAATGAAAAAAATGGGGATTGATGAGCTTGCTGGGCATAACATCACCCAAGCCTCAGGCGGACAGCTTCAACGGATTGCCATCTGCCGTGCGCTGATCAATAATCCAGATATTTTATTCGGCGATGAACCAACGGGGGCGCTGAATTCCAAATCAACGTATGAAATCATGGATATTCTGGGCGATATTAATGCAACGGGTACAACCATTCTGCTGGTGACCCATGATGTGAAAGTCGCTGCCAGATCGGAACGTGTACTGTTTATGATGGACGGTAAGCTGGTTGCAGATAGAAATATTGGAAAATATGCAAGAGAGCGTCAGGATTTAAAAAAAAGGGAAAGCCATTTGGCGCAATGGTTGAATGAAATGGGGTTCTAAAAAAAGAACTCCATGACTACAATAGACCGACAGTCGGTCGAACGTATCGGAGGCCAGGATATGAGACTGATAAAAAACCCGGAAGAACGCAGGAACGAGATTTTGGATGCCGCCGAGATTCTGTTCATAACAAAGGGGTACACCAAAGCTACGGTCATGGATATCCTTCAGGCGTGCAACATTGCCAAGGGTACATTTTATTATTATTTTCAGTCCAAGGAAGAGGTTATGAACGCCATCGTGATGCGTTTTATTTTGAGTGGGGAGGCATCGGCCAGGCACGTCGTGTCCGATCCCAAACTGAATGCCCATGACAAAATTTTTCGCATCATGATGGCGCAGAATCAGCCAGACGGCAGAAAACATGATCTCATCGAGCAATTGCACAGTGTTCATAATGTGGAGATGCACCAAAAGAGTCTTGTAGAGACGGTAATTCGATTAAGTCCCATCTTGGCCGAGGTGGTAGAGCAGGGCATTCAGGAGGGGGTATTTCATACACCTAACCCAAAGGAATCCATCGAATTCCTGCTCGTATCGTCACAATTTTTGCTGGATCGAGGCATCTTTCAATGGGAGGAGGAAGAACTTCAAAAAAAGGTTGAAGCATTCACACATATTATGGAACGTGTGCTGGGAGCAGAACAAGGAAGCTTCGCCTACGTCACACGTCTCTATTTTCCGAATCAAGGTTAGCCGAGAAAGGAGTATCATCCATGGAACATACCGTTCAAAAATCATTTAAAAAGTTTCTGGTAGTATGGTTTGGTCAGCTCATCTCCATGATTGGGATTGGACTTACGGCCTTCTCCCTGGGGGTGTATGCCTTCGAAAAAACGAATACGGCAACAAGTGTTGCATTGATTACCTTATTCACGTTTCTGCCGAATATCCTGCTTCGACCTATTGGAGGGGTACTGGCCGACCGATTCGACCGTCGAACGATGATGATTATCGGCGACCTGGGGTCGGCAGCCGGTTTGATTTTCATTCTGTCCATTATGCTCACAGGTGATATCCAATTATGGCATATCTATGTGGGAGTAGCCTTTAGTTCCGTGTTTTCCGCGTTGCAGAGCCCGGCATATAAGGCCTCTGCTACGGACCTGCTGGATAAGGATCAATTCTCAAAAGGCAGCGGTCTTGTACAACTGGCTGAATCCTCGAAGTTTCTGTTTTCACCCATCATTGCGGGCATTCTGCTTAGTATAACAACCATTGAAGTCATTCTGGTCATTAATATTCTGACATTCCTGGTTGCCATTCTGGCTGTGCTGGTTATTCGGAAGAGCATGAAGGTGGAGCGAGAGGATCGAGAAGGAAAAAACTGGATCACAGATATTCAAGAGGGCTGGAGAGAAGTTGTAACCAACAAGGGAGTACTGTTGCTGGTGGTGATTATTTCACTTGTCACCTTTTATCTGGGATTCCTGGAGACACTCATTGGTCCGATGCTTCTGTCATTCACGGATGCAAAGACACTTGGAACGTTTCAGTCTGTTAGTGCCATCGGCATGCTGATTAGCAGCTTGTGCATCGGCATATTTACAATAACAAAGAGATACGCAAGTGTGCTTGTGATGGGTCTGATTTTGTGCGGTTTGTCCTTTTCACTTCTGGGCATATCCACCAACATTTATTTTATTATCTTCGCAGGTTTTCTGTTCCTGTCATCACTGCCGTTTGTTAATATGAGCGCAGATGTACTGGTGCGAAACAATATCGCCAACGATAAGCAGGGCAGGGTATGGGGAATCATTGGTATTCTGTCACAACTCGGGTTTATTATCGCGTACAGTTTGGCTGGTTTTCTGGCCGACCATGTGTTTAATCCGTTACTGATGGAGGGGGGAGCGCTGGCTTCGTCTGTTGGTCAAATTATTGGAACTGGGCCAGGCAGAGGTATTGCCTTTCTGTTTATCATCGCGGGTCTGTTTGTTATTCTGATCGCAATAATCACATCCCGTTTGAAAATGATCAAATCTCTAGAGCAGAGCCCAGATATAACAGCTCCATCCGATGTTGGCGGGTTGGCGCACGATTAATTCGAATCCAACAGCGTAAGCCCTTGTCCGCAGCAGCGTGTGATACTTCTTCTGTAAGAAGAAGTTATTCACACGATGGGCAGACAAGGGCTTTTTGTGCTGAGGAGTCAGCAGATGTACTTAGACAAGATGGGTTTGTGTATTTGGATTGTCGGTGGAGCTTACCCTTTAACCGCCCCAGAAGTTAGTCCTCCTACAATATACTTTTGCCCAATGAGGAACACAATCAACACAGGCAATGACGTAAGCACGATATCGGCACTGACCAGATTCCACTGGGCACTGAATTGTCCAAAGAAGTTATATACAGCCAGCGTCATCGGCCACATCTCCACTGTATTCAGCATATAGAGTGGGGCAGTAAACTCATTCCAGACACTCAGGAAATTAAGAACAAATACCGTTACCAGCACCGAGGTTAACAAAGGTACAATGATTCTCAGGAACAGCTTGATCCCATTACATCCGTCCATGATCGCGGCTTCATCCAGTTCCTTCGGGATGTTAGACACAAACGCATACGTAATGAACAGCGAGATTGGAATGCCCATGGCCGTGTAGAGCAGAATCATGCCGACATGTGAATTGATCATACCCATCGATTTCATTACTTCCATCAGTGGAATGTAGTTAAGCGGCAGTGTGATACCGAGAATCAGGAAGAAGTACAGAAACTTGCTGAGCCTCGAATGGTTGCGGGATAACGTGAAGGCCGAGAAGGCCACAACAAACACCAATAACAGGGAGGAGGCCCCGGAATGCAGCAGACTGTTGAAAAAAGAACCTCCCAAATGTCCCTGTTCATAGACGATTTTGTAATTTTCGAAAATAAACTTCTCGGGCAGCGTCAGTTTCAGCACTTTGGCCTCGGCGTCCGACTTGAATGAATTCAGTACAATGACGACAAAAGGAATCAGGACCACCAGGCTGAGCAACCAGGCGAGAGCATTTAACCCGATCGAAGCCAATCTTTTTCTCAATCGCATGTCAGTATTCCACCTTTCGGTTCATCAAACGAATGATGAAAAAGGAGATGATCGCCATGATGACAAACAGAATGGTGGATAGTGCGCTACCCAGTCCCCAATACCCTTTGGCAAAAGAGGAATAGACCGCCGTGTTAATCACATCTGTCGCGTTACCGGGGCCACCGTTGGTTAACACGTATACGGCATCGAAAACTCTCAGCCCATACGTAATATTAAGCACCGTGGCGATAGTAATTGTAGGCATCAGCATCGGAATGGTGATCCGGAACAGCTTCTGCCCGAACCCGGCTCCATCAATGGATGCTGCTTCGTAATAATCACGGGGAATGGCGAGCAGTCCGGCGATGAACAGCACCATGATGTACCCCATGCCTTTCCACGTGTCCACTGCCATGATGGATGGCATGGCCCAGGTCAGGGAGCCCAGCCAGTTCTGTGCGAGAACGTCTAGTCCCATGGAACGCAGAGTCACGTTAACGAACCCATTGTTGGGGTCGAGCAGACTTTTGAACACGAGTCCAACAATCAGGAACGATAGCACCTGTGGTGAGAAGATAATCATCCGATGCAGATTGGCGGCCTTTACACCGCTGACCAGCAGCAGGGCCAGAAACAAGCCGAGAACCGTCTTGGCGATGGATGTAACCAGGGTGAACAGGACTGTGTTTTTGATAAAAAGAAGATAGGTCGGATCACCCGCGAGAATGGTACGGAAATGCTCCAGACCAATAAAGTTCTTCTCCGAACTATAACTGTTCCAGTCGGTGAAGGAATAATAGATGCCCAGCAGGGCGGGAGCGACAATGAACAGCAGATATAACACAATCGCTCCAGATGAGAAATACCAGGGATAGATTTTGTTTGCATTCATAATCCGTAACACCTTTCCTTCCTGCCAAAATACACAAGCGGGCAAATGCCCGCTGCATGTAACGCTGTTCAGCGTTTATGTTTATCTGTGATTTGCGCTGTTACTGCCACTTCTCATCTTTCAGCACTTTGGCTTGTTCAGCACGACGTTTATCAATATTTTGCAGAATCTGATCCGGTGTCATTGCGCCAGCGAACATACCTGACAAGTCCTTGCCAATATCCATCCATTGTGGATCAATGTATTTCACAGCGGCCTGCATAACCGTACCTTTTTCATGATCTTTCTCATAATCAATATAGTCCTGTGTCAGCTTTGGTTCGATTTCCGGCCAGCAGATCGTCAGGTTGCCTTCACCTTCATCGAACACACGCTGCAGATGATCATGCTCGGTAATCCAGCGGAAGAATTTCAGCACTTCTTCGGGATGTTTACTGTTTTTGTTACCAAACATCGCAGCTGATCCGCCCGGATTCACACCAATCGTCTGATTGTCACCCCATGGCATGACGAAGAATCCCATATTGTCTTCCATTTCCGGATACGCTTCGGAGACTTCCTTTTCCGTCCCTGGCACCCGCAGCAACATCGCTGCCTTCTCCTGACCAAACGCCTCAATTCCCGCTTCTACCGTATTGGACAAGAAGTCTTTGCCGAAATAACCGAGATCCGCAAATTCTTTCAACTGTTCAATGACCGTCTTGAGTTGCGTCATATCTGCGACTTTCATCTCATTATTGTTCAGCTTCTCGTACGTTCCCTCTGTTGTTTGCTCATAGTTGGGCCCCGTTTCAAACAAAGGCAGAACCTGATACCAGCCGCTGGCAGGTGCTTGATAGAACGGAATAATGTCTTTATCCTTAATTTTCTGGCTGATTGCCTTGAATTCGGCATAGGATGTAGGAGGCTCTGTGCCGAGCTCTTGGAAGATACGTTTGTTATAGTACACATACCAGATTTTCGTTGGCGCAAAAGAAACCCCGTACACCTTGTCATTGTGACTGACGGTTGGCAAAATCTCTTCAGACATCCGACCTGTGAATTCCTCATTGGTCAGGTCAATGGCATTTTCCTCCGGTCTTACGTTAGCCGGCATGCTTAGTGGGTCCACATCGACATTGAAAATATCAGGTGCTTCGCCAGAAGCGAGCTTCACCTTGATCAGGTCCCGCCACTGTGCGTCAGGTACGACCTGAAAGTCAATTTTGACCCCGGTCTCCTGCTCATATTCCTTGGCCATCGTCTGCATGATGCCTGTACGCGGAATACCGGATTGACTTGTTCCAAACGTGAGAGTCACCTTACCCGAACCTTCCGTACTTTTACCTGAGTTGCACCCGGCAAGCAGCAGAGTGGAGAGCAGGAGCACACTTGCAAGTGAAAATAGAAATCGTTTTCTCATCATTGAACCTCCCGGAATATAAAGAAAATTGTCACTTGCCGAAACGCTTAATGTAAGCGTATTCTTATGTGGATAACTTTACTGTGAACAAGGGATGTGCTCAATAGACAAAAGCGTTCTGTTGGGTGGACATTTTCGAATGGTGTGACAGATATCATCAGAGGACGAGGTGTGTGAGGATTGCGATATCGATTTGGAACGCTTCAGCAAAGTCTGTTTGCCTATTACTCTGCGGTATTTATTATCTTTTCGCTGATTGTGGCGGGGCTTCTGTATGTTTTTCTCGCAAGTGACATTCGTCAGCGAAGTGAAGAACAGCAGAGACAACTGGGGGTATCAATTGTCAGTAACCTGGATCAGGAAGTGGTGAAAATGAACAACTTCTCCATGAATATCGTGTATTCCAATCTGGTCAAGGAACACTTCAGTCACTACTTGGCACCAGCAGAAGACAGTGAGCAGACAATGACGAGTGATCCAGCATTGTATAAGGATACAACCACACTAATTGACGTCATTCTCGCGATCATCAGCAGCTCCAATACAGCCAAGCAGGCCAACATCTATGATGTGAACGGCAAGATGCTGGGAGCGGGTGCATTCAACGGTCAACTGTCGGTAGACCTGACTCAGCGACCGTGGTACAAGGAAACCTGGGAGCGGAGTGGATGGCGGGTAATCCAACTGTTAGAGGACGGAGCTTTGCCCATGCCAACAGGCGATGGTAAATCAGATCAACCTTACATTTCCCTTACCCGGGTATACAAAGATGGCAACTATGTCAGCCAAGGTGTCGTTGAGATTTTGCAGGATGCCGGAACCCTGTTCCAGCATTTGAATGATTTGCAGACAAATAACGACGATCTTCGGATCTATGTAGTGGATGAACAAAATACACGGCTATATCCACTTTCTTCGGATGCCGATGCTTCTCAAGCAGGCCATTTCGATGATGTGGACTTGATTCAAAATCTTTCATTTCCGCCTGATACGATGCAGGAGATTAGCGATCCTTTGAGTCAGTCCAAACAGATGATGACGTACATGACGTCACAGGAGACGGGATGGACCGTTATTGTCATGCAGTCCAAACAGTCCCTTTTCGCGAGTCTCAACCGGATGGCTGTGATGTTTATCGGTGCGACGTTAGCTACTCTCATGCTGATTCTGATTCTCTCGTATCTGATCTCCAAACGGGTTACTTTGCCGCTGCATCGTTTGCAGCGCATTATTCTCAAAACGGGTGAGAATGATCTGGTATCGGGTCAGGATTCCGGTCAATTGTTCAAGCTGGAGCATCCCGGTTCTATTCGGGAGATGGATGAGCTAAATGATACGTTTATCCGGCTGAATCAACAGCTTGTACAATCGTTTCAGGACAGGCTGGCGATGAAATCTCAGGAGACAGAAGCGAGATTACTGGCGCTGCAATCCCAGATGAACCCGCATTTTCTCTATAACAACATCACTAATATTAGCATCATGGCGGAAGAAGGCATGAATGAGCAGATTGTCGCGTTCTGCGCCAATATTGCGTCTATGCTGCGTTATATTTCTACTCCGGGTAAGAACGGGGTTCCCCTGTCTCAAGAATTGGATTATTGTGAGCGATATCTGGAGTGTATGAAGATTAGGTTTGAGGATGATCTGCACTACGAGTTTCATATTCCGGAAGAGATGAAGTATATCCAGGTTCCGATGCTGATGGTACAACCACTACTCGAAAATGCCATGAAATATGGACTGGGTGATACCCCTCCATGGAAACTGAATATTACTGGAGATATGGATGCGGTACAGCAGACCTGGCAGATCCACGTGGAAGACAACGGACCTGGCATGGAACCCGAGGCACTTGCCAAGATCATGCATTACATCGAACAGTCACAGGAGTGGGAGCGTATGCCTGACCTCGAAATCAACGGCATGGGACTCAAAAATATATGGGTCCGATTGAAATTATGGTATGGCACGGCAGCCCACATGCAGATTACGAACAAGCCTTCCGGCGGTGTCCAGATTACCATAGGTGGTTCCATTCGAAAGGAGCATGACTGAACCCATGACAATCAAATATAGAACGATTATTGTGGAAGATGAAGCCCTGATTCGCCGGAATGTCTCGCGCAAATTCAGAGAGTTGGACACCCGGTTCGAGGTGATCGGTGAAGCGCGGAACGGTCAGGAAGCGTTACAGCTCATTGAACATTCCGTACCTGATCTGGTTGTAACTGATATACAGATGCCGGTAATGAATGGATTGGAACTCGCCAAACATCTGTACTTTGCCTATCCGCATGTGAAAATTGTCATTCTGAGTGGTTATCATGAATTCGAATATGCACGGCAGGCGATCAGTTACAAGGTGGAGGATTATCTGCTCAAACCATTATCGGAAGAACAGCTTCGTACACTGCTGGATGCGATGGAATTGAAGCTTGGGAGCGCTGTGGATTCGCTTGCGCATGTCAGTGCCGTGCTGGATGAGCAGGTGAAGCCGGAGGATATCGCAGAGGCCGTTAAGTTGTATTTGAAGCAGAATTACATGCATGAGATTACACTCCAGGACATGGCGGGACAGATGCATTTTAGTGTGGACTATCTGGGGAAGTGTTTTAAGAAAGTAACGGGTGAGACTCCGCTAAAATATATGACAGGTCTGCGGATTAATGAAGCAAAACGTATGCTCGTCACGCACGAGAATATGGATATCAAGACTATTGGTGGAGCGGTAGGGTATAGTGATTCCCACTATTTCAGCCGGATCTTCAAAAACAAAACGGGCATGTACCCTAGCGAGTACCGACTGCAATTGCAGGAACGAAAAAAAGCCCTGTCCATGGATGATGAGCACCATGTTGACTTGAGCTGATTACTGGGCCAGAGCTTCTTCTGTTATTTTGCGAATATCAAACGGGGAGCGGATACCTTCTTCGATCATGTCGGGGAGAATCTGTTCCAGGAAATACTGCACACAGTGGAGGTCGATATTTTTGATTTTGACCAGGGCATAACGGTACATAACGATAAATTCTTTCTCCGTATTGCCACGTTGGAGCTCAGCAAAGGCTTCATATACTTGATCCATCTTGTCTGCGACTTCGAGAATCAGTCCTTCAACCGATTGGTCTTTTCCCTCACGCAGCTGTCTGCGGAAAATAGGCTGGAACTCTTCAGGAATATTTTCATTAATAAAATGTTCAACCATGCCTTCTTCGACCTTTTGCAGCATCGAACGCAGCTCCAGTGAATAATGTTTGACGGGTGTTTTGATATCACCGATAAAGATTTCGCCATAATCATGACTGCTGGTGATTTCGTATAACTTCTTCCAATTGATGGTGACTCCATGTTGCTCCTCAATATCTGCGAGCGTTTTGGCGTACTGTACCACTTTCCAGGAATGGGCGGATACGCTGTGTTCTTCGAATTTGAATTTGCCAGGTGTACGAATAATACGTTCAAGATCGTTTAGTGACCTGAAGTACGTGTGAATTCCCATATAAGCGTTCATCCTTTGCTGGTTGAGTATAAGTGTGAGTATCCATCGACTATACGCCAGTTATGTCAACTGTGGATTAACGCGGATAGCGACGAAGGTAAAATGAAGTTTTAATTCTCTATAGAAGGACGAGAGGATGAAAGTGAAACGTGCGAGAGAGTACGCAGGTTATTGACAAACAATAAAAAGCCACGATGTGTGACTGAACGTGAGTTCGGCATCCATCGTGGCTTCAGTGTGTGTAGATGTTGTGCTCTAGGCTACATAAGTGCAGTTGAATCAAGAATTATGCTTTTTTTCGTACCGGAGAAGTATACCAGTACGCCATTCCAACAAAGAGGGCACCGCCGATAATATTACCAAGCGTTACCGGAATCATGTTATGGAACCAGCCTGCCATCGTGATTGTATCCGGGTGGTTTGGCAGCAGCCAGGATAAAGACAGCAAAGTCATATTGGCAACACTGTGCTCATAACCACTTGCGATAAATGCGTACAGACACCACCAGATAAGAACAAGTTTGGCGATATCTTCTTTAGAGCGAGCTGCCATCCAGATCGCCAGACAGACGAGCCAGTTACAGAGAATGCCGCGGAAGAACAACTCAGACACGGGCGCCGCCATCTTTTTGGCAGAGACAACGAATAACAGATGTTCCGGTGTGGCCGTTTTGAATAGACCGCTACCGACTATAAGTAGACTTAATAGAATTGCGCCGAGCAGGTTACCAACAAAGACGAGCCCCCAGTTCTTCAGCGTTTCGTTCACTGTGGTTCGGCCTGCCAGTGTACTCATGGTAAAGAACATATTGTTACCTGTAAACAGTTCCGATCCGGCAAAGATAACCAGCGTGAGCGCGAGTCCGAAGGACATGCCCATCAACATGGTTTGCAGTGGTGACTGTGCCGCAAGGAGCGGAGCACCAATACTGAAGATCAGAACGATGCCAAGCCCTACATAGGCACCAGCCATCAAGGCAGCAACCATATATCGTGACAGGCTTGCGTTCATTTGATCCCGTTTTTTAACCGCAGCTTCAATAATTCCCTCAACACTTGGTGTATACATCACGGTTTCCCCCATTATTTTGCATCAATCTTTGAACGTTTCGCTATATTTCGATCCAAACCTGGCCGTTCTCTACCTTTACCGGATACATCTGTACTTGACCGTTGTCCGGTGCTTGCACAAGACCTGTAGTCAGGTCAATTTTCCAATCATACAGCGGATCGTACAGATAATGCCCGGACACGATGCCTTCAGCCAGCGGCCCACCCTTAGGATGGGGGGTGTGATTATCCGCAGCGAAGATGGTACCATCCGATGCAAGAAAGACAGCAAGCTGATGGTCCTTAATCTCAACTACTCTTCCGATTCGTGGCAGGAATTCTTCAACTACTCCGGCAGGGAAGTAGGTGCCTGATTGTTTTGTCGTCATCTTAAACCACTCCTTATCTATATTTAACATTCGGGCAGTATTAATCTGCAAGCTTACTTATGGACGAGCTGATACTTCGATGCCATGGAACATTTTACTTTGGCCTTCTTCATTGCGAATCGCTTTTTGCCAAGGTTCTTCAACATGCTCAAGTGCAAATTCAATCCGCTGCATCAACGCTTTACGTTCCTCAAGGTTATCCACAACAACCGAACGAATATGCTCCAGACCCATGCGTTCCACCCACTCGGACGTCCGTTCCAGATAGTTACCTGTCTCGCGGTAATATTGCATGATGGCGCCGCACAGTTCAATCAACTCTTCATCCGTTTTCACTTTGCATAAGGGATCAGCCAGTCTTGCTTTAATACCGCCGTTACCACCGATGAAGATCTCCCAGCCTCCGTCGTTACCAACGATACCGATATCTTTGGTACATGCCTCTGCACAGTTTCGCGGACAACCGTTGACGGCATATTTAAACTTGGCTGGCAGATCCAGACGTTCGAATTTACGTTCGATGCGAGCACCCATGGCCATGGAATCCTGTGTACCGAATCGGCAGAATTGGGAGCCGACACATGTTTTGACCGTACGCAGCGATTTGGCGTATGCATAACCTGAAGGCATATCCAGTTCAGCCCAGACTTTGGTCAGATCTTCTTTTTTGACACCAATCAAGTCGAGACGCTGACCGCCAGTCACTTTGACTGCTTTTACATCATATTTGACTGAAACGTCAGCGATGCGTTTGAGGTCCGCTGGTGTAGTCACCCCGCCGTACATCCGAGGTACAACCGTATACGTTCCATCTTTTTGAATATTCGCGTTCATCCGTTCGTTAACAAAACGGGATTCTTTCTCATCTTCGTGTGTGTCTGGTGCAATCATGCCAAGGTAGTAGTTGATCGCCGGACGACATTTGGAACAACCTTCTGGCTGACTCCAACCCAGTACATTCATGACCTCTTTGGTCGTTTGTAATCCTTTTTCACGAATCTCGGCTACAATCTCATCCCGTCCCATGGAAGTACATCCGCAGATGCCCTGTTTAGCCCCAGTACTGAAACTGTCTCCAAGTACATATTGCAGAATCTGTTCCACAACCGGTTTACACCCACCACAAGAGCGTGTTGCACCGGTACAGGCTTTGATTTCATCAACAGTGGTAAGGCCCTGGTTTGTAATTACATCAACAATGGCTCCTTTGGTTACCCCGTTACATCCACAGACGATTTCGTCCTCGGGCATCGTTTCAACAGAGGTTGCTTTCTTATGACCGCCGCAGCCTGTACCCATGAGTGAACCATACAATTCTTCGGTCATTTCGGTTTGATTTTTAATCAGTTTCTGCAATTCGGCAGAATCCTTAATGTCACCGAAGAGAACAGCGCCGACCATTTTATTATCACGAAGCAGAATTTTTTTGTAGGTCCGTTTCCAGTCATCTTTGTGCGAAATGACGGTGTGCTCGGGGCTGTCGATGAATTCACCAGTTGAAAACACGTCCACACCCGAAATTTTCAATTTCGTGGATACAACTGAACCTTCATAAGGAGCGGTCTCCACACCGCAGATATGTTTCGCCAGAATCATACCTTGTTCAAACAATGGGGCAACGAGGCCGTAACATACCCCGCGGTGCTCTGTACATTCCCCGACCGAATACACATTCTCAAGTGAAGTCTGCATATAGTCATTCACGACAATACCCCGGTTCACTTCCATACCGCTTTCGCGGGCTACAGCCGTATTGGGTTTGATGCCTACAGCCATGACCACAAAATCAACATTCAGAACCGTATCATCTGCAAAACGTATCCCTTCAACGCGTTCGCCGCCCAGCAGTTCGGAAGTCTGCGCACCCATCTTGAACCGGATACCCTGACGTTCGAGTTCTGCCTTCAACATGGATGAAGCTTGCGGATCAAGCTGACGCTCCATCAGATCTTCCATCAGATGCACTACGGTAACTTCCATGCCAAGTTGTACCAACCCTTTGGCAGCTTCAAGGCCTAGCAGTCCGCCCCCGATAACGGCCGCTCTTTTATACTGCTTAGCAGCTTTCAGCATGACATTGCAATCGGCGATATCGCGAAAACCAACAACACCCTCTTTGTCATGTCCCGGTACGGGGAGAATGAAGGAGTTGGAGCCTGTTGCAATGATGATTTTGTCATAAGGAACGCGAGTTCCATCTTCAGTCACAACTTCGTGTGTCTCGGCATCGATTCGTGTAACCGTTGTGCCTGTGTGCAGCGTAATGCCGTAATCTTCATACCAGTGAAGGTCGTTCAGCACGATATCGTCCAGTGTTTTGCTTCCTTCCAGTACATAAGACAACATAATGCGGTTGTAGTTAGGATAGGGCTCTGTGCCAAAAACGGTAATATCAAATCGCGTAGTTAATTTTAAAATTTGCTCAACGGTACTAATTCCTGCCATTCCGTTACCTATGATAACGAGTTTCTCTTTTTTTTCGTTCATGTGTGTATGCCTCCTTGGATAGACGCTGTACATTACCAACAATTTTAGTGGTTTATATTTGAAATTATACAAGTAGTTGACGATAGTTTATGTGATTTAATTCACTAATAAAGATAGAAGAGTCATAAATATAATAGTGTGAGCCCCATCACAGAAAGTTATATTTATTTTCATACAAATAAGAAATGCGAACTATTGTTCTTATTTTGTTTTCGTTGTAAAATCGGAACTGGGCCGTATTGTTCCCGATTTCTTCGAAAGGACGTTTTTGCATCATGATGGGAAGATCCCACCTTATTATCGGGACAGGCGTGTCGCTTTCTGTTCTGCAGTTGGCCGGTATGCCAGTGACCGCGCCAGCAGTTACGGTTGCTCTGATTGGTTCTTTATTGCCTGACATTGATGAGCCTAATTCGCTGCTGGTATCCAGAGCCTTGCCTAACAGTCTGATCAGGTTGTTACAGACGATTCTGTTGCCCACAGCTGTATTTGTGTACTTCTATGTTCATGCCAAACCATGGAACCTGTTGCTTGCGATCCTCATTGCGCTTGTGTCATTCCTGCCTTCGCGTTCGCTTCGCAAAGTGTTGATGTTTGCGATTGGACTTGGGCTGGTTTTCTATGGTCACGCGTTCGCACCGTGGAACTTGATTGCAGGCAGTTTGTTAATGCTCTGCACCACACTGACTCATAGGGGACTGACACATACCCTGTACGGAACCGCAATATGGGCGGGCTTGTTGTACAGCACGACCCAGCAGCAGGGACCGGAGATCTGGGTAGCGGGAGGCACGGCATATGCGATGCATCTATTGGCCGATTCACTAACCAATCGGGGTATTCGTCCGTTACCACCGCTCAAGTGGCGCATACGGGTGAATCTGATGAGTACAGGGACCAAGCGTGGGGCCGTTGTAGAGAATGTCTGCATTGTGCTTACTCTTATTCTGGCCTGGATTGCATTCTCACCGCTATTTCTATAGCCATCCAAAAACGCCAGCCCGCATATTGTGGGCTGGCGTTTACAGGTATGCATTTCATAATGAATAAATCGTAATAACTTAGCCAATTCAGGATTGAGAAGGAGAATCAGTCAGGTCGTCAATATCGGAAGAACCAAATACAAATAAAACAACAAGAATGACAATGATCAGTAGTTCAGCGAACCCATTTCCGTCAAAGTCAGACATCACTTCAACCTCATTTCTTGGCGTTTAGGAATTGATTCTCTGTTGGAAAGCCCGTATAACGTCATTCAACGTCATATCGCCACCGATCTCATCGAGGAATTGCACCAGTTTGTCTTGATTCGATGGTGTAATATTTTGTAGCGATTTATACTGCCCAACCAGTTCAACGACCAGTGTAGCTTCTCGAAACAACGTGACCGCATCCACTCTTAACTTCCCACTGACCAGTAATGCTGCAACGATAAGTTCCAGATTTCTTCCTTTAAGGTTGCCATTGAGAAGGGTGTTTGCGGCATTTGTTTTTTTGGAACCTTTATTCGATTTTCCATTCCTTCTCACTGCCATAACAGGTCCCCCGCTGCTTGGTGTTTAATTCATCTTCCGTTATTGTATCTTATGTGTAATTCCCTATAATGTTCGGCCTATTAATCTACGTGTCCAACTGATATAGTTGTGGATATAAAAAAGAGACCTCCCAATATAGTTAGGAGGTCTCTTGTCAATTGTTACGCGTTATTAATTATGGTATTCATCGTTGTTCGATCCAGACCTTTGACCAGCTTTACAATCAGCTCTTTGGCCGCATCGTAGTCGTCCGTATGAATGATGGAAGATGAGGTATGGATATAACGTGCGCAGATACCAATAACTGTTGATGGTACACCAATTCCACTCAAGTGTACTTGACCTGCATCGGTACCACCTGGTGAGATGAAATACTGCATTTTGATCTGATTGGATGAAGCCGTATCTTGAACATATTCCACCATTCCGCGATGGGTGAACATACCCGGGTCAAAAATACGAAGCAATGCGCCTTCTCCGATATGTCCAAACGACTGTTTGTCACCTGTCATATCATTTGCCGCGCTACAGTCAAGTGCAAAGAAGATATCAGGCTGAATCAGATTGGCCGCCGTACGTGCACCGCGAAGCCCCAGCTCTTCCTGAACCGTTGCACCAGCATAAAGCGTGTTAGGCAGTTTTTCCTTGTGCAGCGCTTCAACCAGTTCAAGTGCAAGTCCTACGCCGTAACGATTATCCCACGCTTTGGCCATAATTTTTTTCGGGTTCGCCATAGGCGTAAATTCACAGATCGGCACGATCTGCATCCCTGGATGAATGCCCCAGGATTCTGCTTCCGCACGGTTGTCTGCTCCAATATCGAGATACATGGAATTCAGATCCACAGGTTTGTTCCGTTGGGACTCGTCCAGCAAGTGAGCAGGTGTAGAACCTACAACTCCGGTAATCCGACGATCAGGTGTGATGATTTCCAATCGTTGAGACAGTACAGCCTGACTCCACCATCCACCCAGTGGACGGAACTTGATCATACCTGTTTCGGTAATGCCAGTAGTCATGAAACCCACTTCGTCAAAGTGTCCGGCTACCATAACTTTGGGACCGGATTCCTCCCCGCGTAATACACCAAATAGACTCCCCAGGCGATCCTGGACGAACTCATCGGTATAAGCGGAAAGCTTATCTTTCATCCAGCCGCGAAGCTCACGTTCAAAACCGGATGCGGAAGGAAATTCCGTCAACGTACGGAACATATCCATCGTTTTTTCATTCATGTGTCAACAACTCCTCTGTTGGTATGTATTTCAGGTCACAGTAGAACGGCTACCCGCCTGTTGTCCTTTTAAGATGTAGTTCAAAAAGTCTTTTATCTTTTTGAACATGCACTTTATTATGCTGAGGACTTGTTATTTAACCACTGGTCACATTACAGTATGAACCTTGCGCAAGTGATTGTCCATGTTTATGTCACGTATTTAAGGCATATTTTGGGCGCTTATCGTGTCCAAGTTTCATGACTCTATCCGCTGTAGTCGCAGTCCTGATGCTACTTCAATGAATATGAATATATGGAGGAGATGTCATCATTTTGTGAAGTTCTTTATTTCAATATTTGTTTGTCTGTTTACAGGAAGGAGCTAAATATCCAATGAAGCCTCCAGAAGAGGGCACGGAAAAAGTACTGTTTATCGTTCTTTTTATCTTGCTCGTGATTGTTCTTCTTTATTTATAGAAGTATCTAAAAGTCCTCAGATCCGGCGTATTCCCATCTTGCTTTCACAACATAATCTTGTTGGAAACATATGCTGTCTGTCGCCGGATACATAACCTTCCGATTATTAACAAACAATGAATATAGGATTACACACATTGGCATTCAGCCGTAGCTTTGAACCATTTTCACATAGAGGAGGTCTTGTATCTTGCCAGCTCAATCTACATCCGGAAGCGAAAAAAAATCGTCATCCCTGTCCATGGATGAAAAGGAGTACAAAAAAGTCGCAAAAAAACATGAGCCGCCTCGTCCAATCCTGAAAAATTGCCTCAAAGCATTTCTGGTTGGGGGTACCGTCTGTTTGATTGGACAGGCCATTCAAGAGGCTTTTATGGCCGGTTTCGACATGACATCGAAGGAAGCTTCCAGTCCTACGGTAGCGGTCATGATTCTCATATCGGTTATTCTAACGTGTCTCGGCGTTTACGATAAAATGGCTCAATGGGCAGGAGCAGGAACGGCTGTGCCGGTTACCGGCTTTGCCAATTCCATGTGTTCTGCTGCACTGGAACATCGTGCTGAAGGACTGGTGCTCGGTGTAGGGGCCAACATGTTTAAACTTGCTGGTTCCGTTATTGTGTTTGGTGTCGTGGCAGCATTTGTCGTAGGGATCGTTTATGCCTTTTTGGGATTTGGAGGTGGGCACCTGTGAAACGATTGGGTCGCCAGACATGGCAGTTTGAGAATCGTCCTCGGATCATTGGTAAATCCGCAGTTGTAGGACCAGAAGAAGGCGAGGGCCCACTGTCATCTGATTTCGATTATGTCTACGACAACCTCGAGATCGGCGAGAAAACGTGGGAAAAGGGAGAACGTAAACTGCTCGAACAGGCCTCCCAACTGGCTTTGGTTAATGCAAATATCACCAAGGAAGAGCTTCAATTTTTTGTTGGTGGAGATCTGATGAACCAGATTATCAGCAGTTCCTTTTCAGCGCGAAAACTGGGTGTGCCTTACCTGGGTGTCTTTGGGGCCTGTTCTACTTCCATGGAAACGTTAGCGTTAGCGTCCATGATTGTTGACTCGGGAGCTGGAGATTATGTCCTTGCAGGAACGGTGAGCCACAACTGTACGGTTGAGAAACAATTTCGGTATCCGACGGAGTATGGCTCACAGAAGCCGCCTTATGCGCAATATACCGTCACAGGAGCAGGGTGTGGTGTGGTCTCCCGTACGGGTGATGGTCCCGTTGTTACCAAAGCCACCATTGGACGCATTATGGATTTGGGTATCAAAGATCCCTTTAATATGGGTTCAGCCATGGCGCCAGCAGCAGCCGATACTATAATCTCTCATTTCAGGGATACGGGATTGGAACCCGGCTATTATGATCTCATTGTTACTGGGGATCTGGCTTCCGTCGGTCTGCCAATTACGAAAGAGCTTTTGCAAAAAGAAGGCATTCCCATGGAACAGACGGTATTTAATGACTGCGGCCTGATGATCTATGATCGGGAGAAACAGCCTTATGTGGTTGCCGGGGGAAGTGGCTGCGGATGTTCTGCCACCGTCACCTATGGTCACATTTTGAACCGGATGCAGAAGGGTGATCTTAAACGGGTGCTCGTCGTAGCTACCGGGGCACTGTTGTCTCCAATTTCGTACCAGCAGGGTGAAAGTATTCCTTGTATTGCTCATGCCGTAGCCATAGAAATGGAGGGATAAAGGTAATGCAGTTCTTGTGGGCATTTATTGTTGGCGGTTTGATCTGTGTTGTCGGACAGCTTCTAATGGATGGGGTTAAACTGACGCCAGCTCATACCATGAGTACACTTGTTGTGACGGGTGCGCTTGCGGATGCATTTGGCGTGTATGACCCCTTGGTTAAATTTGCAGGTGCGGGCGCTACCATCCCCATCACAAGTTTCGGTAATTCCTTGGTGCACGGGGCATTGACGGAGCTGGAAAAAGAGGGATGGTTGGGTGTGATTACAGGGATTTTTGACCTGACTGCGGCGGGGATTTCGTCAGCGATCATCTTTTCTTTTCTCGCGGCATTGGTCGTTAGACCAAAAGGCTAACATAGAATGAGAAATCTCCTTGAACATATTGCGATTCAGCAGAGGCTTCGGATAACTTCTATCCGGGCCTTTTTGTCGTATTCATGCGTGAACTGCGGTGAATCTGACGGGCTGGAAACAAATTGTGAGTTCCTTCGAGTGTACTCGTGACTCTGGATCATGTACAATAAAAGGAAATCTGTATGCTTTTTTAGGAGGTTAGACCACATGCCTGTGCGCAAAGAGTCGATCCAAATCATATCCGCAGTTCGTTCAAATCTGGAATCCTGTATTATGGGGAAATCCTTTGAAATTCAACTTTTACTTACAGCTTTGCTTGCAGGCGGGCACGTTCTGATTGAAGACGTACCGGGAACTGGCAAAACGCAGTTAATCAAGGCGTTATCGAAATCCATGCGTGGTGAGTACCGGCGTATTCAATGTAATCCTGATATTTTACCTAGTGATATTACCGGCGTATCTGTGTTCCATCCGAAGGATGAGCGTTTTTATTTCCGGCCAGGTCCTGTGATGACCAACATTTTGCTGGCTGATGAGATTAACCGGGCCACAACAAAAACCCAATCGGCTCTGCTCGAAGTGATGGAGGAGCGCAGCGTAACCGTTGATGGCGATACGTATGATCTGCCACATCCATTCATGCTCTGTGCAACTCAGAATCCGATTGATTTTGAAGGTACGTATACTTTGCCGGAAGCACAACTCGACCGGTTTATGTTGAAAATAAGTCTGGGTTATCCCGATAAGGAAATTGAGAAAATCCTATTGAAACAGCATCAGCTCGGTCAGCCTGTTGATCGTCTTGAATCCGTGACTCATATGGACCAGATCTCAGCAATCCAACAGGAGATTAAAGAGGTCTTTATCGGTGATCCGGTCATGGACTATCTGCTTGATGTTGTTCGTCAAACCCGCTCCCACCCATCTGTATTGCTGGGTGCCAGCCCACGGGCAGCCATATCGTTCATGATGGCCGTAAAAGCCTTTGCTTTCTTACAGGAACGTGATTATGTGCTTCCGGATGATGTGAAAACGATGGCCCCTTATGTGATCTCTCATCGTATTGTGCTTCGTCCTGAATCGAGACTGGACAGTATGAGTTCCGAGGCCGTTTTGAATGCCGTACTCCAGCAAGTACGCGTGCCCGTCTCCATGGGGCAATAGTTCATGAAGCCGCTTTTGAGAACAGTCAATAGAGGGTTACGCCACCCACGCGTATGGAGCATCGCAATGGTGTGGATGTGCTGTCTGGCTTATGTTTTGTTTCAGGGCGGGAAGACATCCCTTATGTTGCTGTCGATGGTGACCCTGCTCTGTATGTACCTTGCCATTGCTGGATTTAGCGGGGTAAGACGTGCTCAAGGAGTTCGTAGGTTATCTTCTGGTCCAGACCACGAAGAATTGCTGCATGCGGGTGACCAGGTTCAAGTACAGCTGAGTCTGACGATTCCGGGATTCCTCCCGCTTCCCTATGTTGTTGTGCGTGAAATGCTGCATCGGCATAACGGAGAATCGTGGTCGTTCAAGGAAAGTTTGATTCCCAATATGCGAGGTAATGGCGAGCTGTCATTCCAGACACCGCCACTTGAGCGGGGAAAGTATGTCTTTTCAGAAACGGAATGTGCCAGCGAGGACATATTTGGACTGATTGAACATCGAGGAAAGTTTAAGGCCAAAGGTGAGTTTCGCGTACTGCCAAGAACGGTATTTATTCCATATTGGCAGCTTTACGACCGCAAATCACGGTTATCCGGTCCTCAGACGGCGTTAACCCGCTCACGGAGAGAGACCACTCAGATCAATGGTGTACGTGACTACGTATACGGCGATCGACTTTCCCGCATTCACTGGAATGCAACGGCAAAGACAGGGAACTGGAAGTCCAAGGAGTTTGAACATGAGTCTGTGCCCAAAACCGTTCTGGTTCTGGATGTGCTGGCATTAAGTTATGAACATGGGGATGCATTTGAAATTGCCGTTTCCACGGCTGCCTCTCTGCTGGAGTATGGTGTCAGGGAACGAATGGGGATGGGGTTGTTGACATTGTCAGACCAGACATCCTTCATGGCCCCCAGTGAAAGTCTGATGGAACGACAGAAGATGATGCATCATCTGGTGGATATTCAATATAACGGTCAGGATACCCATCTGTTGCCCGGCGTGGAAAGAATTGCACGTCAACTGCCTCAGGGAGCTTACTTTGTTGTGATTTCTCCCCAGAAGGATGAAAAAATAATGGAACTGTTGCGCTGGGCCGATACGCGGGGCATGACTCCATGTCATATTCTGATCGATACCAGTGAATCCCGCCGGAGTGCCGAGTGGAATGCCATGTTGCGTGGAAGAGGCACGAGGTCATTCACTGTTTCTCACTTGCAGGAGCTTCCAACGGTGATGGGGGGAGGTTCTGTATGAGTACAAAAGGAATTGAAAGTGTTACAGGCAAACGATCCTGGTATCATGCAGCGTCATTGCTCTGGATTTTCCTGATTGGAATGCAGTGGATTTCATTTACGCAGGAATCGTGGTACACGGAGACAACTTCTCTGGTGTTATGGACACTTGCAGCAGTCAGTGTGCTGGAGGTCATTCTGCCCTTCAAAACGATATATCGCGCGATTATCAAGGCGGTCGTTGTTGGTTACATTTTGCATAAAACGCTGATCGATTATACGGTGTACATCCCTTATGGCTCTTTAACAGACAGAGCAGAGCAGTTCATATTACACATGACGCCGTATATCTGGTTCTCCCTGTGTGCATGGGTGATGCTTGAAGCAGCGCTTCGACTCGTGACCACAACACGTCGCATTCTTGTTTTTCTGGGTGTTAACATCATTTCGATGGGGATTCTCGATTCTTTCACCCAGATTCCACTCTGGATTGAAATCGCGTGGGTGATGTTTGCGGGGATGGGATGGCTCGTATGTCAGCATTTCCGTAACTATCAGCTACAGTATCCTCAAGGTTGGAAACGAATCATCCGGTATCCTTATAAAGTCCTGGCCAATATTGCTATTATCTTTTCTTTGATTATTGTAGCCAGCGTTAATATGCCGGAGATTCCACCCACCTTGACGGACCCATATACGGCGTGGCGTAACTATACCGGAACTTCCACAAGTCAGGCTGGTAACGGAAACCTTGATATTCCCGCGGCTACCGAATCGGGATACAGCAGGGAAGACAATCAGCTTGGTGGAGGATTCAACTTCGACTATACCCCTGTCATGTCTGTCACGACCAATGAGCGTAGTTACTGGCGCGGTGAGACACGTGCAGAGTATACAGGCACAGGCTGGGATGACCGTGGACGGGGTGCGACAGAGAATATTGAATCCGGACAGCCTCTGGAGAACCAAGAATCCGGTAATGTGAATACCAAACAAGTGACTCAGAATGTAACGATGCTGAATGATAATGTCTATCCGATTCTCTTTGGTGCTTATTCGATCTCGGAAGTGAGCTCAATTAATGGTGAGGACAGAACGGAACGGATGTTGTGGAATGCTGAACAGGCTGAACTGCATGTGGTGACAGACCGTCAGCAACCACAGTATCCCAAGACGTATACTATCGTATCGGAAGCCCCTGTGATTGTGGAAGATGAGCTTCGTACGAAGTCATTTGAAGATCTGTATAACAGTAATCCGGCAGATGATATGTACTTGCAGTTACCATCCCGTTTCCCTGACCGGGTGTCGAATCTGGCAGCCGAGATAACGGCATCTGCGAATACTCCGTATGAAAAAGTGGCATTACTGCAAAACTATTTACAAACTAATTTTGAATACACAAACAATCCGGATTTATCTCGAAAAGTAAGCAGCGACTTTGTGGAAGGTTTCCTGTTTGATATTATGGAAGGCTACTGTGACTATTTCTCCACTGCGCTGGTGATGATGGCGCGCTCGGAGGGCATTCCTGCAAGGTGGGTTAAAGGTTATGCGCCTGGACAATTGTCCCTGAATTCGGACATGCAGGCCCCACGTCAACCTGGTGCGGAGATTGAGACGACCTACACCGTTACCAATGCAGATGCACACTCCTGGGCAGAGGTTTATTTTGGTGAGTATGGCTGGATTCCTGTTGAAGCAACGCCGGGCTTTGATATGCCGCTGCTAACGGAACAGCCTGATGTACAACCTGTAGATGAGCCTGAAGAAGAGCCAGAAGAGGAGCCGGTACAAGAGGAAGAGCAGACTCCTGCACCTGAGCAGACATCGTCTGCCATCCCGACTTTTGTTATCTGGGCTGCAGGAGCCATTATTGTATTGTGGGTAGCATATATGTTCTGGCGTAATCGTTTCTCCATGCGATTCTTCCTGCTTCGTCTACGGACAGGTGGACCGCTCACCCCTGAACAGAAGGTAGTGGCAGAGACCGAGCGTTGGATTCAGTATGTGAAACGCAAAGGGTTGACCCGGAGCGGAGACGAGACACTTCGTGAATCGGTAGCCCGCTGGAGCCAGGCAAAACCTGCTGCAGAAGCAACATTCTATGAGCTTCTCACGAAGTTTGAACAGACTCGTTACAGTCCGGCGTCCGTAACTGCCGACGACTGGAAGGGCGTCTATCAGACCGCCTTGAAGCTGCGGAAGGAACTGAAAGCGGAACGGGCATAGTTGTTGCCCGTCCCGTTTTTCCTTTTTTCCTATGCCATCAGGCGCTGTATGCATTTTCAGGAAAGACGGATTTGTGATATAGTGTGTCGTATGAAACTGAGGTGACTTCTTTGTTTAAAATGTTAATGCCCAAGCTGCGTGTAGACACGGTTTTTGACATTAATCTGGAAGAGCTGTACGCTCAAGGCTACCGTGGAATTATAACTGATCTGGATAACACACTCGTTGGAGCCAAAGCCCCTGACGCTACGCCCGAACTGATTGAATGGTTTGCACGTGTGAAAGAGGCAGGTTTCAAGCTGATGATTGTGTCCAATAACAATTTGAATCGTGTATCCCTGTTTGCGACCCCGCTGGATATCCAGTTTGTGCATAGTGCACGCAAACCATCGAATGTACCGTTTCGTAGAGCAATGAAAATGATGGAGTTATCTCCTGAAAACACGATTGTAGTAGGCGATCAGATGCTTACGGACGTTTATGGAGGGAACCGAATGGGGTTATATACCGTTCTGGTACTGCCAATCTCCATTGGGGACGAAGGTTTTATGACCCGCTTCAATCGACGCGTGGAACGGATTGCTCTAACGAGTTTACGCAGGAAAGGCTTATGGCTTGAGGAGGAAAAGAAGAAATGACAGAACCGCATAACGGCAATCTTGCCGTAAGGTGCAGCGGATGCGGCGTGCATCTGCAAACAGAAAATTCGGAATTACCAGGGTTTATCCCCGAGAAGGCATTGGATCGTGAACCGGTTATATGCCAGCGCTGTTTCCGCATCAAAAACTACAATGAGTCATCATCCGTTACGGTGGATCAGGACGAATTCCTGGCGCTGCTTAGCAAAATCGGGGATAAGGATGCACTTGTCATCCATATCGTTGATTTGTTTGACTTTGATGGCAGTATTATCTCCGGTCTGCAACGTTTTGTAGGCAACAATCCGGTATTGCTTGCTGTGAACAAAACGGACTTGCTTCCGAAAGTAACTAACTGGAACAAGATTCGCAACTGGGTACAAAAGCAAGCCAAAGAACAGGGTTTGCGTACCGTGGATGTAGTCTTGTGCAGTGCAAAGCAAAATCAGGGCTTCGACCGTCTGCTTGAGCTTGTTGGAACCTATCGCGAAGATCGTGACGTATATGTGGTTGGCGGCACCAATGTGGGCAAATCCACACTGATTAACCGTCTGATCCGTGATTACAGCGATCTGGAGCAGGAACTGACCACATCCCGTTATCCGGGAACAACGCTGGACATGGTGAACATTCCGTTGGATGATGGAAAATATATTATTGATACGCCCGGAATCGTTTATCCATGGCGTTTCAGCGAGATTGTCTCACGTAAGGATCTCGCTGCCATCATGCCGGAAAAACCGCTTAAACCCGCTGTGTATCAGTTGAATTCCGGTCAGACGCTGTTCTTTGGCGGCATGGCTCGATTTGACTTTGTGGAAGGTGATCGCCAGTCGTTCACTTGTTTTATCAGCACTGCGCTTGATATTCACCGGACGAAGCTGGAGCGTGCAGATGATCTGTACCGCGACCATCTGGGAGAATTGTTGTCTCCGCCAACCCGTGAGGATGCAGCAGAGATGGCTGAATGGACCAGACATGAATTCCGCATCAAACGCGGCAGTCAATCGGATGTATTCATCTCGGGTCTGGGCTGGATTAAGGTTAATGGCGATATTGGAGCGCTTGTTGCTGTTCATGCTCCAAAAGGCATTCGTGTACAGATCCGCCCATCCTTGATCTAGTAATCTCAGAAGCTGTACATCAGATGGATCGGAGGCGGACCTATGTCTGAGCAGAACAAATTCAACTCTTCACTTCCCGTGTTGCTTGGTGTTATGGGTGATCCTATTGCTCACTCCAAGTCTCCGGCAATGCACAATGCGGCTCTGCAGGCTGCAGGAGTGAATGGAATGTATATGCCACTGCATGTTCATCCGGATCAACTGGAAGCGGCCGTTCGCGGAATTGTGGCACTGGGCTATCGTGGTGTTAATGTGACCATCCCGCACAAAGAGCAGGTGATGCAGTATCTGGATGTGATCGATGAAAGTGCTCGCCTGATTGGTGCGGTGAATACCATCGTTAATGAAGGTGGAACACTGACAGGGTACAATACGGATGGTATTGGTTATGTCCGATCGTTGAAGGAAGAGGCTGTGCCTGAGCTTGCGGGCAAACGTATCGCTGTCCTGGGAGCAGGTGGAGCAGCGAGAGGTGTCATATATGCACTTGCACTGGAGAAGCCTGAACGGATCCACATTCTGAACCGTACAGCGGACAGGGCTATTACACTTGCTTCGGATTTACGAGGCCATGGCTTGGGAGAAATCTCGGGCAGTGGCATGGAAGACGCTACAACGGTACTGGCTACGGCTGATATCGTGATTAACACAACGGCTGCCGGAATGCACCCGCATGTTGATGACGTACCGGTTGATCCTGCACTGATCCGTGAAGGCGCAGCGGTGAGTGATCTGATCTACAATCCGCAGGAGACCCGTCTGCTTCGAGAGTCGCGGATGCGAGGATGTACGGTGCACGGTGGTCTGGGGATGTTTGTATACCAGGGCGCAGTGGCCTTTGAACATTGGCTTGGCATCCCGGCTCCTGTGGAGACGATGAGACGTGCTGTACTAAACAGTTTTAAAGTGTGAAAATGATATTAAGAGTACATGCAGACGACGAGTGCAGAACCAATCTGAAGAAACGAAGTGGTCGCATTTATCACCGGATTTTCCCTTTGTGAAAAGGGATCAGAAAAATCTGGGGATAACAGCGATCGGAAGATGGTACTGCAATCGGAGTTACCTTGTGTACTCAGTGATCATTTTTACCATTGAAAAATAATAATTGAATGATCAGGTCCGGACAGTTTTTGCGCTGTCGATCAGGGCCTGCTCAACATAAGGAGTATGGAGTATTCATGTTAAACGGTAAACAAAAGCGCTTTTTGCGGTCACAGGCACATCACCTGACCCCTGTATTTCAGATTGGTAAAGGTGGAACCAACGAGCACCTGTTCCGTCACATCGAAGATGCGATTGAGAAGCGCGAATTGATGAAAGTGCAAGTGTTGAACAACAATGACGAGGACAGAAAAGAGATGGCAGAAGAAGTTGCCCGTGAAACGGGAAGTGAGCTTGTACAACTCATCGGTAACACAATCATCCTGTACAAAGAATCTCGCGATAACAAACAAATCGAACTACCTAGATAAGGGAGCGTGACGCAGGTGAAGATCGGCATCATGGGTGGTACGTTTGATCCGATCCACATGGGACATCTCCTGGCAGCTGAAGCGGCAAGGGATTCACATGCACTGGATGAGATCTGGTTCATGCCTTCCCATGTTCCACCTCACAAACGCGGAGCCGGAGCTTCGGGACAGCAACGTCTCGATATGACGGAAGCGGCTGTGAAGGGTGTGCAGCAATATGAGGTGCTGGGTATCGAGATGGAATTGGGCGGAGTGTCTTATACCATTGATACGATGAAGGAACTGTGGCGTCGCCATCCTGAACATGAATTTTATTTCATTATCGGGGCGGATATGGTGAACTATCTTCCCAAATGGGAGCAGATTGAAGAACTTGCCGAACGCTTAACCTTTATCGGAGTTGGTCGGCCGGGCTTCCAGTTACATCTGGATGATTTACCAGACGAGTTACAGGATCGGGTCTTGCTGGCCGAGATGCCCTTGGTCGATATTTCATCGACAGCCGTGCGCAGACGTCTGGCCAAAGGACATTCGGTACGCTTCATGATTCCTGATGAGGTGCACCAATACATTGTAAGGAGCGGTTTATATGGCACTAAGCCGTGAGGAACTGATTCAAGCCGTATCCGGACAAATGCCGGAAAAACGCTGGAAGCATACACTGGGTGTAATGGAATCGGCAGTAATGTTGGCTGAAAAATACGGGGCTGATCCTGTAAAAGCGGATCTGGCAGCGATATTGCATGATGTGGCGAAGTACTGGCCCGTAGCGGAGATGGAAGCGGTCATCCGTGATAACGGGTTAAACCAGGAACTTCTGCAGCATGACAAGCAGCTCTGGCATTCCGAAGTCGGTGCTTTTGTAGCCAAGCGTGATTACGGTGTGGAAGATTCCGAAGTTATTAATGCCATCCGGTGGCATACCTCGGGTCGGGTAGGCATGAGCTTGCTGGACAAAGTGGTATGTCTTGCCGATTACATTGAACCGGGACGAGATTTCCCGGGAGTGGATCACATTCGCGAACAGGCTGAACGTAGTCTGGAGGAAGGTTTAATTGCCGGATTCGATTCGACGATCAGCTTGCTGATTTCGCAACGGCGTGTCATTTATCCTTTGACCATGCTGTCGCGGAATGACTTAATTGCACAATTATAGATTATGGAGGTTGGTTCATGACAGTATCATCGAAAGAACTTATGAATATGGCGGTTGCTGCCGCTGACGACAAAAAGGCATCCAACATTGTAGCGTTGGATCTGATTAATGTTTCCCTGGTGGCAGATTATTTTGTTATTTGTCACGGGAATTCCGATACACAGGTACAAGCCATTGCCACTGAAATTCGCAAACAGGCTCATGCAGCCGGAGCGACGATCAAAGGTATCGAAGGTATGGATTCCGCACGTTGGGTATTGATGGACATGGGCGATGTTGTTGTTCATATCTTCCACCGCGACGAGCGTGAATACTACAACATTGAACGACTATGGTCTGATGCCAAAGTGGTGGAAACTGTATGAGTTTGATTGCTGGAACAGTCGTCTCTTTGCCGGTTTCACGTGAAGTGTCTCCGTTTGGCTTCTTTTTGACGACAGGATCGGAAGATGTACTGCTTCACTACACCGAGTTAACACGGGATATTAAAATTGGTGAGACGCTTGAGGTATTTGTATTCTTTGATACAGAAGATCGTCTGGCCGTAACGATGAAAAAGCCTTATCTCATGCTTGGCGAAATGGCACGACTGGTTGTGGCTGATGTTCACCCACGACTGGGCTGTTTCCTGGAAATGGGCCTTGGACGGCAATTGCTGCTTCCTATTCGTGAATTGCCTGAACTGGAAGAATTGCGTCCTCAAGTGGGGGATGAAGTCTTTGTCATCATGGAACATGACAAGCAGGGACGTCTGCGTGCCAAATTGGCCGGGGAACGTGAGCTTTCACCATTGTCTTTCCATGCGCCAACTTCATGGTTAAACGAGTGGGTTGAAGCGACGGTATACAAGCCACTGCAGATGGGTACTTTTGTGCTTGTAGAGGGCGGTGTACTGGGCTTTGGCGCGATTGGTATGATTCATTCATCTGAACGCAGTCATATGCTGCGTCTTGGTGAGAAAGTGAAGTGTCGGGTGACACTGGTACGTGAAGACGGACGTGTGAATCTGGCCATGACTCAACTCAAACAAGTTGGACGTAACGAAGATGCAGACAAACTGCTCGCCTTTATGAAAGAACGCCCTATGGGTGGCATGCCATACTCGGATGCAACTCCGCCGGATATCATCAAGCAGCGCTTTGGCATCAGTAAGTCTGCCTTCAAGCGTGCCTTGGGCAAATTGATGAAAGACGGATTGGTGGTCCAAAAGGAAAGCTGGACGTATCTGTCCGAATCTGCTCCTGCGGATCAAAGTGAAAACAAGTAATCTTCCTGATTAAATAGTTGTAATATGGAACTCGGATAAGGCAGGGATAGGCTGGGTAAACACCGGATGCCCCTGCTTTTTCTTTTGTTATATAAATTGAACTAAACATTTACACGAAACGGAGAGGACAGAAAGAACCTGAAGAAGCGGAGCGTTCGCCTTTATCCCCGGATTTAAACCTTTATAAAAGGAATAAAAAAAATCTGGGGATAACAGCGATCGGAAGGTTGTTCTGTCATTGGAGTGTCCAGTGTAAATATTCTTTGGTTCAACTTATATAGATCAATTCGAAAATGAAATTGAAAGTGCGGTGCCTGACATGTCTTACCGGAAATTTGCGTATGTGTATGATGAATTAATGGAAGATATGCCTTATCCGGACTGGATAAGGTTTGCAAGAACAGCATGGGAAAAGCATGGAATGCCCAAAAGTGTCGCTGAACTTGGCTGTGGAACGGGCTCCATTACGATCCCGCTCGTGAACTCCGGTTTCGAAGTTACAGGCATTGACCTCTCATCAGATATGCTGTCGGTTGCGCGTAGCAAGATGGAGGCTACGCCTCAGGGTCATCGCTTGTATCGCGAGGGCAGTGTCCGTTGGGTGCAACAGGATATGCGGGAATGGCGAGTTCCGGAACCTGTGGATTCGGTGATATCTTTCTGTGATTGTGTCAATTATTTGCTTGAACAAGAAGATGTCGTTCGTACTTTCCAGCGGACATACGAGATGCTGAAGCCTGGTGGAACGTTCCTGTTTGATGTGCATCATCCCAATACCCTTATTCGTTATGATGAAGAGCAGCCTTTTGTACTGGATGAGCGCTCCGTGTCGTATATTTGGACATGTGATCTGGATCAGGATCGCTGTGAGATTGAACATCATCTCAGTATTTTTTCGCGTGTGGATGATGGTAGCAAGGATATGTACCAGCGGTTTGAAGAAGTTCATGTCCAGCGTGCATATAACCCGGACTGGATGAAGCTGGAGTTATCCAAGGCAGGTTTTAGAGACGTGAAGGTATATGCGGATTTTGAATGGAAAGAGGCCGGAGACAGCGCACAGCGCTTGTTCTACGTGGCTGTGAAGTAAGAGCGAATAATGAGAACTGTCCTTATGGTGCATAAGGGCAGTTTTTTGTTTGATTTTTTATGGAGAATGAATAGCAATATTCTTAAATAGGATAAAGGAATGCAAGAAAAGACATAATCACGTGACAAAAAGTATTGCCTGTTATAATAAACGAGGCCATAATGGTTGGATAGAAAGCGTTTTCTGAGAAAATAAATCAATTGTCAATGTGAGGTGTAGAAAAATGGAAAGTACATATAAAACAAGACTTTCGTCAGAACAGTTGGATGCAATAATAGAGCAGCATTTCTCTGCAAGTATAGAGGACTACAAGGAAATGGTGGATGGCTGGGCCAATCATGCATATCTCATCACACTTAGTGACGAACAGCGAGTGGTACTGAAAATTGCACCGTCGGCTTCGACAAATCTGATGCGTTGTGAACAGGATCTCATGATTGCTGAGGTTGAGGCACTACGCCTCATCACGGAGCTACAGGATGTTCCCGTACCCCAAGTGTTGGCTTATGATGATTCGTTAACTATGGCTTCAGCGCGTTATTTTATCATGGAGTACATGTCTGGAGCGCCCTATAATCAGGTCAAGGATCAATATTCTGCGGAAGAACAGGAGGCCATTGAACATCAGCTCGGTCGGTACAATCGTCGAATTAATGAAATCAAGGGGGAGCAGTTTGGATATTTCTCGGAGCAAAAACAGCGTTATTCCACATGGAAAGAAGCATTTATGAATCTGATGGATGATATTCTTACCGACGGGGAAGAAGCCGGAATTAAATTTTCAATCGATTATCCTGAATTGAGACGCTTGATTGAAGAGAAATCGGATGTGCTGGACGATGTAAAAGAACCTGTTCTTGTGAGTTGGGATCTGTGGGATGGCAATGTTCTAGTAGACAAAGGTCGTATCACAGCGATTATTGATTTTGAACGTTCACTGTGGGCAGATCCTCTGATGGAGCATTATTTCAGTCATTTTAACTATACACCCGGTTTTGTGAAAGGGTATGGGCATGAGATTACGACTGAAAGTGAGCTGAAAAGAAGAAGTCTCTATGACTTGTACTTTGATCTGGTGCTGCGCATTGAGTGCGCTTATCGTCAATATGATAATCAGGAACATGTGAATTGGACCATTCATAATCTGGAGGAAGGCATTGAGCGTTTTCGGTTATCCTGAACAGCAACGAGTATTATTGAACGGTACGAACCGTGTGACTTAAAAGGGTCATTATAACGTGTAATATTGACTTTGGGCTTGCTTTTTTATATAATGGTCCCGATATTGTATACATATTTCGATGATAAGGATCAGTAGTAATTCCTGTACATAACAGAGAGCCGGCGGTTGGTGCAAGCCGGTTGACAGTGATTTGCGAACTCGCCTTGGAGAAATGCGGTGATTACACCATTCTGTTTAACCTGCTTGTATAAAGCTTGGGTTCAGGAATGGAAATCCGCATCGGTTAACCGCCGTTACAGGTCCAAAGGGAGTGGATGACGAAGCACGTTCGTCCACTAACTAGGGTGGTACCACGGGAATTCAACCTCTCGTCCCTAGCGCTGCAAACGCTACGGGATGCTGAGGTTTTTTTGTTGCAATTAAAGCTAAAGTGAATAACCTGAAGGAGGAACAATAGATGAGTGAGAATAACCAGCCGAAACACGGCTATCAGCCACAAGTCATGGAAAAAAGTTGGCAGCAATATTGGGATGCAAATAAAACGTTTAAAACGGGTGAGGACCCTGCTAAACCGAAATTTTATGCACTGGATATGTTCCCTTATCCATCCGGTTCAGGTCTGCACGTAGGTCACCCGGAAGGATATACGGCAACGGATATCGTTTCCCGTTACAAACGTATGCGCGGTTACAACGTATTGCACCCAATGGGTTGGGATGCTTTCGGTCTGCCTGCTGAGCAGCATGCACTGGATACAGGTGAACATCCACGAGATATTACATTCCGTAATATTGACAATTTCCGTCGCCAGATCAAATCGCTTGGTTTCTCCTATGACTGGGATCGTGAGATCAGCACAACGGACCCTGAATACTATAAATGGACACAATGGATCTTTATTCAGCTGTACAATAAAGGCTTGGCTTATGTGGATGAAGTTGCAGTTAACTGGTGTGAAGCCCTTGGAACGGTACTTGCTAATGAAGAGGTTATTGATGGCAAGAGTGAACGTGGTGGACATCCGGTTGTACGCAAACCGATGCGTCAATGGGTTCTGAGAATTACCGAGTATGCAGAGCGTCTGTTGGAAGACCTGGAAGAGCTGGATTGGTCTGAAAGCATCAAGGATATGCAGCGCAACTGGATCGGTAAATCAACAGGTGCGGAAGTTGTATTTGCCATTGAGGGTCGCGAGGAAGTTATCAAGGTGTTCACTACCCGTGCGGACACATTGTTCGGTGCGAGCTTTGCAGTACTTGCTCCAGAACATGAATTGGTAGAAGCAATTACAACCGATGACCAACGTGAAGCGATTCAGGCTTATCAGGAGCAGGCTTCTCGTAAGAGTGATCTGGAACGTACAGATTTGGCCAAAGACAAAACAGGTGTATTCACTGGCGCTTATGCAATCAACCCTGTTAATGGTGCAAAACTGCCGATCTGGATTGCTGATTACGTTCTTGCAGGTTACGGCACAGGTGCGGTTATGGCAGTTCCGGGTCATGATGCGCGTGACTGGGAATTTGCGAAGCAGTTCGGTCTGGATATCATCGAGGTTATTCAAGGTGGAGACGTTACACAAGAGGCATATTCGGGTGATGGCGCACATGTGAATTCCGATTTCTTGAACGGACTGAATAATGAAGAAGCGGTTGCCAAGATGATTGCTTGGTTGGAAGAGAACGGTAAAGGACAAGGGAAAGTGACCTATCGTCTGCGCGATTGGCTGTTCAGCCGTCAGCGTTACTGGGGTGAGCCAATCCCGATTCTGCATCTGGAAGACGGAACGATGAAGACAGTACCTGAGGATCAACTTCCACTGCTGCTGCCTGATATCGACCAGATCAAACCTTCGGGTACAGGAGAATCACCACTGGCGAATGTTACGGAGTGGGTGAATACGGTAGATCCGGAAACGGGAATGAAGGCACGTCGCGAGACCAATACCATGCCACAATGGGCGGGTAGCTGCTGGTATTACCTGCGCTTTATCGATCCGCGCAATGACAAGGAACTGATCTCCAAGGAGAAACAGCAGCAGTGGCTGCCAGTTGATCTGTACATTGGCGGAGCAGAGCACGCCGTACTTCACTTGCTGTACGCTCGTTTCTGGCACAAAGTGCTGTATGATCTGGGTGTTGTGGAGACCAAAGAGCCTTTCCACAAACTGGTCAACCAAGGTATGATCCTGGGTACCAATAATGAGAAAATGAGTAAATCTCGTGGTAATGTCATTAACCCGGATGAAATCGTGAATGAATTCGGTGCAGATACATTGCGTCTGTACGAGATGTTCATGGGACCATTGGAAGCGACAAAACCGTGGAATGCAAACGGGGTTGAAGGCATGCACCGCTTCCTGTCACGTGTATGGCGTCTCTTCATTAACGAAGACACAGGAGCCATCAATGACAAGATTACGGTGGACGGTGGAACGGATGAGTTCAAACGGACTGCTCACAAAACGATCAAAAAAGTTACGGAAGATCTGGAACATCTGCGCTTCAACACATCCATCAGCCAGCTGATGATTTTCATCAACGATGCATACAAAGCGGACACACTGCCTCGTGAAGCGATGGAGAAATTTGTGCAGCTGTTGTCACCACTGGCACCACATATGGCAGAGGAACTGTGGAGCCGTTTGGGTCATGAAGGTGGAATCTCTTACGTGGCTTGGCCTGAATATGATGAGTCCATGACAGTGGATGCGGAAGTAGAAATCGTTGTTCAGGTAAATGGTAAAATTGTAACTCGTGCTACAATCGCGAAGGATCTGGATGCACAGGGTATGCAGGACTTTACGATGGAGCTGGCACCTGTTAAGCAGGCGCTGGAAGGCAAGACCATTCGTAAGGTCATTGCCGTTCCAGGCAAACTCGTTAATATTGTTGCCGGTTAATCTCACCGGCTCGGAATAGTTCATCCAGCTTTAACAAATCTTCATCATATTTGTCATGTGTCGTGTGGATCAGGTTGTCGAAAACACCGTCAAGACTAACCTTCAGCAGTGCGAGTGCCTGAGCGGTAATACCGCCAGGTACAGCGACACGAGCCTGAAGCTCTTGCGGGGTGTATCCTCCTTCGGTGAGCAGCTTGCCTGTTCCCAGGAGCATTTCGCCAGCCAGAGCGCAGGCATCTGCCCTTTTGATGCCTGTCAGCTTCACTGCACTTTCGATCCACTGTTCCAAAAAGAACGATATGAATGCAGGTCCGCAGCTGGAGAAGTCGGATGTAATTCGTGTACAGGCTTCATCCACTTGGTACGGCCTGCCTATATGACTGAGCAGACTTTCCAACACAGCGCGGTCTTCACTGGTCATTCGTTCGCCATGTATGCAGAGGGATGCTCCACTGCCGACTTGGTGTGTGACGCTGGGAATTACCTTGGAGACTTTGCAAGGAAGTGAAGATTCCAGATGTCGCAGCTGCACGGGACTGGTGATCGAGACAATTATATGATTGGGATTCACGACAGGCAGGATGTCGTCAATAACATGTTTGAATTCAAGCGGCTTCACGCACAGGAAGATGATATTACTTCGGATCACCGTTTCCCGATTGCTCTGGGATTCATGCAGACCGGGGTAACGGAGGGATAACTGACGTACTTTGGACGGGGTTCGATTGCTGGCCGCGATCTGCCGGGGCTCAAGTGCACCCGATTGGATCAGGGCATAGATTAGCAGGCTGCCCATGCTGCCGGTTCCGATAAATCCAACCTTCATTGTTTCAGGCCTCCTTTCATGCTTTACGGTACTGGCGCAGTTCATTCCCTCTATTCTATGCGTGAGGACCTGTTTCACATGACATGAAAAATGCACAACTTGTTTCATCAGGAAAGTTCAACGGTTCGGAAGCACCGCCCGTGTTCGAAATGAATGATTTTGAATTCAGGGAGAGGTGTGGAAGAATGAGATGGAACAAAGGGATGACTATTGCTGCTGCGGTGGTTGGAAGTATACTTATATTATGGTCGGGCAAAAGTGAACAACCACCTAGTGGCTGGGAACCCTTGCAGCTCGGCACCGAGAAGCCGACGATAGAGCAGGAACTCCCTGTTGTACAGTCGGCTACTTCGGTTCAGGGCAATACAGGAGCATCTTCGGGAGCGGATGCAAGTGGTATGCAGACTGGGAATGAGACAAAGGCAGAAGAGTCTAAAGAGCTTGCGAGCATTGGGGTTGAAGGTGAATCAGTTGTTCAAACGACAAGTCAGACGAATGATAATCCACCGGACACCTCAAATTCGATTGAACTAGTTACGCAAAGTACGAATTCGAATCCTTCGGTTACCTCCGAGACGGGCTCGAACAGTAATCCACCTGTAGTTCGTGAGGAAGCTAGCGACAATGGCAAGATTGATGTGAATACCGCTCCTGTCTCCAAGCTTATAGAGCTTCCCGGAATCGGAGAGAAGAAAGCTCAAGCTATTGTGGACTATCGGAATGCACATGGTCCTTTTGCAAAAGTCAGTGATCTGACAAAGGTCAAAGGAATTGGGATGAAGATGCTGGAGAAGATGGCGCCGTATGTGCAGATCCGGTAATATTAGAATGAAAAATGTGTTGAGCGGGAGGAATGCAGCATGAGTACTGAGGTACGCAAGGACTGGGATACGTATTTTATGGACATCGCGTATATGGTTTCCACCCGTTCCCGCTGTTCGCGTCGTCATGTGGGTGCCGTTCTTGTTCAGGGAAAGAAACTGCTGGGAACAGCCTATAATGGTGCACCCACCGGCGTCCTGGATTGTTCTGAAGCAGGTTGCATGATATCAGAAGAGTATGAGTTGGTCGTGACCGATGGGCAAGAAGAAATGGTGAAAAAGCAACGATGTATTCGCACAATTCATGCGGAGCAAAATTTACTTTTATTCACAGATCGAATCGACCGCGAAGGCTCGTCCGTGTATGTGACCGACGAACCGTGCTGGACATGTGCCAATATGCTGGCGAATAGCGGGATTACAGAAATCGTGTTTCATCGTTCTTATCCTAAAGATACCGGCAAGGTTACAAATATGATGGAACAGAAGGGCATAACGTTCCGCAGGCTGGAGAATTACCAGCCCCCGCGGGAAACGATGATGACTGTGAGCAATTAATGTGAATATGGTCGAATATGTGAGGGAGAACCTCCGGCAAGCCTGAATTGGCTTTCCGGGGGTTTTTCTGCGTTCAACGGGTGAAATGAAGGAGGGGGAGAAATGAAAGGCAGACCGTTATTAAGTTTTACGATTTGTTGGTTGTGCGGGAGCGGGATAGCATGTGCGTTAACAGGCTGGGCATTAATCTGGGGGTTAATTGGAGCTCTGGCATGTTTACCACTTTTACTTCGTTTTATGGATGTGCGTGGATGGTCTGTTTTATTTTTACTTGCTGCCTTTATTGGAGGTGTTGCACATTGGGAGTGGAATGACGCACGCAATCATAGTAGTCTGCCGGAGACCATGCATATCGCTACTCATGAGTTGGACGGATGGTCAGCTGAAATTCAGGGTGAGCTGGTGTCAGATGTACGTATTGATGGAGATCGGGCTGACTTTAAGATACAGATGTCTTCAATATTGCCAACATTGGATTCGTTAGCAGATACAGATCTGGCAACAGTATTATCTGCATTCAACATAGATGAACAATTGATGGTACAAGTCAGACTGTTGGAGGAAGAAGAACAACAGATAGCAGCGGGCTGGAAGAGGGGCGATTTGATTACGCTTAATGGTTCTTTTGTCCTTCCTGGTGAAGCTAGGAACTTTGGCGGATTTGATTATCGCAGTTACTTGCGTACCCTGCATATCCACTGGTTGTTCAAAGTGAAAGGAGCCAGTTCGGTAACAGCAGTTGCTCCTGAGGGACTTGGACAATATAACATACTAAGGTGGACGGATTGGACTAGGCATAAGTTGGGCTCGGCGGTTGAGCAGTTATTTCCAGAGCCTCATGCTGGATATATGAAGGGTCTTATTATCGGGATGGCTACTGATATCGATCCAGGTACCTATGGTCAGTTTTCACAACTCGGTCTAACGCATATCCTGGCAATCTCCGGAACCCATGTCGCTGTATATGTTGCTTCGTTGCTTCTCATTCTATCTTGGCTAAGGCTTACCAGAGAGACGGCACTCACGATTGTTCTGATCCTGGTGCCAGCTTATGTACTGTTATCCGGAGGTTCACCTTCAGTGATTCGGGCAGGAATTATGTCCATGATTGGGTTGTATATGGCACGTCGTGGTCTCGCCAGAGACGGTCTTCAGATGATCAGTGCAGCAGCGTTGCTGATGATGTGGTGGGACCCGTACTTTTTGCTAAGCGTGAGCTTCCAGTTATCCTTTCTCGTGACCGCAGGTTTGATGATCTACATGCCATTGATTAACCGGCTGTTCAGCGGCTGGCCGAAATCTCTGGCTGCAACGGCATCCGTTACAGTGACCGCTCAGTTGATTTCGTTCCCAGTAACCATTTTGTATTTCAATCAGTTCTCATTACTCTCATTTGTGGCCAACTTTCTGCTGGTTTCTTTGATTAGTGCCATTGTATTACCTCTGGGGACGGTCGCCATGTTACTGTCATTCATATGGGTTCCCTTGGCGAAACCCCTCGCATGGATAGCGATGCAACTGAATCAACTGACTTTTGTAAGCGTGGAGTGGATGAACAGCCTGCCAGGTTTTGTATTGATCTGGGCAACACCGCCCTTGTTATGGATTGCCGCCTATTATGCTGTGTTGTATGCCTTACTCTACCTGTTGCATCGTGGCAATGGTAAGCAGCAAGAAACAGCGTTTGTTGAGGAAGAGACGGCTCCTCTTGTGAGGCGACAACCTTCAGTTTCAATGGCGAATATGGGCATTCGCTCTTCGATGTCTACCGTGTTACAGGATCAAGGTAAGAACCGTGTAGATGGAAAAGAAACTTCATTAACGACATTAGGAGCCAGTATTGCCTGGCCGGAATATACAAGTGCATTTACTACACGAGGCGCAGGTTATTATTCAAATGAACGAATGAGTAAAGCTCAGCAATGGTTGTGCGGGTTGCTCGCAATCAGCTTTATTGCTGGATTATGGTGGGCATATCAGACTCCCAAGCCTGCTGGAACCGGCATCGTGCAGTTTTTGGATATTGGCCAGGGAGACAGTACATTGATTACAACCCCGGAAGGCAAACACATTCTGGTGGATGGCGGGGGAACGGTTAGTTTTGGGAACAACGAACAATCGTGGAAAACAAGGCGTGATCCGTATGAGGTGGGAGCCAAGGTGGTTGTTCCTCTATTGAAAAAGAGAGGCATCCATCAACTGGACACTGTAATTGTAACGCATGCCGATCAGGATCATGCCGGAGGACTACAGGCTGTGCTGGAACAGATTCCGGTTAAACGTTTCATGTTTAATGGAACGACCAGCGGTAAGGATAACTTTGATAAATTACTGGACACAGCCATGGAACGCAAAATTCCTCTGTACGCTATTCAGCAGGGCATGTCCTATAAGGCTGATAAAGAGACAAGTTTACATTTTATAGCTCCGGATCTGGCACATATGGATGTAAATGTATCGGGCAATTTGCCTGTATCTGAACACCAGAATCACGATTCCGTTGTCTTTTTGCTGGAAATGGCGGGGGCTTCCATGTTGTTCACCGGAGATATGGATGCAGCAGCCGAGCAGGACCTGCTCTATATGATTCAGGATGGCTCGTTGGCTGCCCAGTTTGAACAGAAAGGTGCAGATATTGGAGTTACAGAGGGAGTTGTACAAAGGGTATTTACACGCCCGTTGCAAGGTAATTTAAATGATGCTGCAGCTGCGGCGTCTGTATCCATTGATGTTCTAAAGGTCGCTCATCATGGTAGTAAAACGTCGTCCACTGAAGCCTGGCTCCAATACTGGAACGCCAAAACCGCTGTGATATCTGCAGGAGTTAACAATACATATGGGCATCCCAATCCGGGAGTGATGGAACGTCTGGAGGCTACCGGGTCAGATATTTATCGGACAGATCAGATGGGAGAGGTTCAGATGAGGGTGAAAGATGGGAAGATTGATATCCGGTACAAGTTGTTTGGAGTTGAGTGAAGGCAGGCAATCTATTTATCGGTATGAAGATGAGTGAAGAAAACTCCGATTTAATACCAACTGGAAGGTTAAAAAGACAAGAGAACATACAACAATGTGGATAGTTTGAGCAGAAAAAGTATTGAAGTTACGTGTAAATATCGAGTAGATGATCCCACCTATGCAGCCTAATAGACCATATGCAACGATTGCAACGAGCAATCTTTTATACGTATTATCTTTTTTTCTGTATAAAAGTAATCCATCCACCAATATAGAAAGTGGCGTAAGTAAGAAAAGTAAAATAGCGAGGTTAATCAATAATCCAACCGCAAATTTATACCCGAATGAATAATAGTAAGTATTCTCTAATCTTTCATCTATAGGGACATAGTGATATATCCCCATTGCAAGTGAAATGAACACTGCAGTTAATACAGCTGCAACTATTTTTCCGCGCGGCCTATTGATTCTATGGGTTTTTGTCATTTAAATATTGACCTCCCTAAATAACTATATTCAATAAGAGATAGGCTAAGGCGTTACTATATTTTAACATACAGAGGTTGAGGAAAAGTGGGAATTAGAGAAAGAAAGTACTTAGTTGACCTATAAAAGAAAGAAGTCGTTTCGCTGCGAAACGACTTTTTTCTTAATTGCATGGTGGTGACATATTTTTTGGTAGTGGCAGGGTAGGGAATGAGGGAGGGGAGCGTGGTTCCACCGGCACAGATCAGAAGGAGACGGATTAAAAATATGAAATATCGTTACTATAGAAAGCCTACAACGACAAAAGCGCTACAGACTACCAAACAACTTTCGGTTCCGAGTGATACATTGTTTTTTCGGAAAGAAACCTTCGAAAGTTTCAAATGAATTCGGTCATCGGTAGTAGACTGGTATTCGGCAAGTGAAGGATGGGAAGATTATTTTTAAAAGGACGAGGTGCATTTAATAGAGGCACCGAGGTTTACGCTGAGCTGCTTGTGAGGGCCTTGAACGATTTGCAGAATTAAAAAAAATTTTGGATGCCAAAACTTTTTGGGAACCCGTATACGTCTTACTTCTTGTGACGACAAAAGATTTATATAGAAAAGGAATAATCGGCCATGTTCAATAGGAAAACTGAAAAAATTCTGACACACTGTATTACCGAGCATAAAGAGAACGTATACCGACTTGCGTATAGCTATGTCAAAAATAAGGATGATGCCCTGGATATCGTACAAGACTCCATATACAAAGCGATGACGCATCTCGAACTTTTGAAGAACCCAGATGCGGTCAAAAGCTGGTTTTACCGGATTGTGGTGAATACCGCCCTGGATTTTCTGCGCAGTAACAAAAAGGTTCAGGCGATGGATCATGAAATGATCGAAACCTACAGCCCCGGGGAAGAAGATACGTATACGGACATTGATTTGAAGCGAATGCTCGAATCCTTGCCGGATAAATACAAGAGCGTCATTATACTGAGATATTTTGAAGACATGAAGATCGAAGAAGTTGCGGCTGTGCTGGATGAGAATGTGAATACGATTAAAACAAGGCTGTATCAGGCGCATCAGCTATTGCGAATCAAAATGAATGATGAAACAACCAAAGGAGATCGAGTAAGATGAACAATAACATGGAACATTTGCGAAAAGAATATCAAGAAATACCCATTCCAGATGAATTGGATAGCATTGTAAACCAATCGATTCATAAATTCTCTAAGGAGGGAAGGAGGGGCCGCGGCTCAAATTACAGATGGTTAGCCGTTTCCAGTGCGGCTGCGGTCATGTTCCTTGTTGCGATCAATGTGAGCCCTCCTGTAGCGAAAGCCTTGTCATCCATACCGGGTGTGGACCGGGTTATCCAAGTGCTCACGTTCAAGGAATACGTGGTTGACGAGTCTAATTACAATGCGATTATCAAAGTGCCTTCCATTACCGATATGGAGAATGAGCAGTTGCAAAGCGGGTTGAACGAGAAATATATGAAGGAGAACAAAGCGCTTTACGAAAAGTTCCAGGCGGAAATCAGCGAATTGAAGAAGCAAGGCGGAGGCCATCTGGGACTTGATGTCGGATATGAAGTAAAGACGGACAACGACGAGATTTTATCTATACAAAGATACGTGGTCGAGACCGCCGGTTCATCCTCGGAGGAGCTTCAGTTTGATACGATCGATAAGAAAAACCAAATCCTCATAACTCTGCCGATGCTGTTCAAGGACGATCGTTATGTACGGCTCATCAGCGACAACGTTAAAGAGCAGATGCAGGGGCAAATGAAAGCGGACCCTAATAAGATTTACTGGGCTCCGGGAGCTACCGACGTGCCGGTCACCAGTGAGTTCCAGAGCATCGCGAAGGATCAAGGCTTCTATATCAACAACGGCGGCAAGCTGGTGATTGCTTTCAACGAATATGACGTTGCGCCAGGCTATATGGGTTCTGTGGAATTCGTCATTCCCACGGATGTGTTGAAAGACGTTCTGATTAATAACAAATACATTAAGTAATGGAAGAGACCGGTGATGGGGTACCCCGCGCCGGTTTTTTTTGTTAGTACTTTGGTCGAAGAGACATTGTTCTGTTTTTGATTTTCCAAAACTTTCTGAACCATCTCATGCGTCTAGCCAATGAGTGTGCGTGATTAGACACTCATACAAAGAGATGGAGGATGGAAGCTATGAAAAAGAAAACGATAAAATACATGAAGATGGGGGCCATGGGCTGTGTAGCCATGCTCGGCGTCGGCGCAGCGAGCTTATCTGCATATGCGCTGGCCTCGGCACCTGTTTCAGCGAACGTAACTGTCAGCTCTAAGGTACAAGCAACCGTCCCTTCGGCTACAGGTGTAAAAATCGTGGAGAAGGTACTGAGCACAACAAGCAAGAACCTTATTGTGAACATCAAGGTACCGCAGCTGGACGGCATGCTGGACACCAGATACCAGAATGAACTGAATGGCATCCTTTTATCCCGTGCGCAAAAGGATCTTGCTCAGTGGGAGAAGGATGCCGCAAAAACGGCCAAAAAGGCAAAAGTAAATCACCAGAAGTTCCACCCCTATGAATTTTACGTCAGCTATAAGCTAAAGTCGGACGGAACTGGAAACCCGGCAGGAGTAGTTTCGCTTGAAGTAATCACGGAAGGTTACAGGGGCGGAACAAGCATGCCCCGGATCGATACCTACAACTTGAAAAATGCCTCTGCGGCTCAGCGCGTGACACTGGAGGATCTCCTCGGTTCTAACTATAAAGAAAAGCTTGATGCAGATATTCTTGCGCAAATGAGAAAGGATCCCGATCAATACTTCCTGGAAGAATTCAAAGGGACGTTCACGGAACAGTCGTTTTATATTGAAAAAGGCGAACTGGTTATCGTCTTCCCAAAATACAGTATCGCGCCGGGATATGTGGGTTCACCGGAGTTCCGTTTCAATTTGAAGAATGCCAGCCTCTGAGGCAAAGGCGAATGATATGAAGCCAGAAATCGCAGTAAAATTGGATCTGAAAAAGGTGGCAGCTTGCTTCTTCTCGAAAATGGCTCCCAAAGCGCTCGGCGCAGCCACTTCGATTCATAAAAATCAGTTTTCCGCGCAATCCAATTTGTGTCCGACATTTTAAATGTACAAGTACAACATTAATTCAAGTCTTATGCTGGAAACATGACGATTATTCTGAATGTGGCATCCCGAAGACTCTCTTCTTACGGGATGCTTTTTTTAGTTCTAAAGGTAGAAGTTCCATGAAAATGTTTTGTTCTCTTCATTGATTAAATTAATTGGAGAAAACTTTTTTCACAAGCTCGGCGTCCTGCCTATGAGCGACAAATCAAAAAGGATAGGGACGAAAGCAAAATGCACGACAACATGAATCATTTCGGAAGTTTAATCCGGAACTTTGCACCGGTACGAGGCGATGGTAAACGTTATATACCAGGATTTGATGGCTTAAGGGCATTATCCGTCATGGCTGTCATGGCCTACCATCGCCGGAAGAAATGATAGACAATGACTTGCATTTTTATGACTAGAATAAAGATAAGGATGATTTGAAATGAACAAAAGGAAGAAAACACGGTGGCCCGTTTGGCTGGTTGGATTTATTGTATTAGCTGGCGGGATTCTAGGAATCAATCTAATGGTGCAAAATGTTCTAGCTGGAAACCACAGCGTTACAGAGAACGTTGAAGTGTCGCCCAGTGCATACCCAGGCTTAAATATCGAAACAAGGACGAAGAAAACGAAGCATTATATACTGTCGATTAGCAACGTTCTCACAAACAACAAGGAGATTAATACTCCTATTCAGACGTGGGTCAATGATCAGGAAAAGAAATTCTTAACCCAGGTTAAAACCGGTACAAAAACGCTTCAAGGCGATCATCGTGCTGAATTGAATATTACAGTAGATACGAATAAAATTAATGACCATTTATATAGTTTAGTGTTCACTTCCTATCAAATCACCACAGGCGGTGCTAATGGACAATCGATAATAAAATCTTTTAATATCGACACAGCTGAAAATAAAATATTGAATTTATCTGATATCATGACTTATGACAAAGCAACTGTTAACCATATTATGTCCATCGTGAAGGAAGAATTGAAGAAACAGAAAAACGTTCACTCTTATGTATTCGAAGCAGAACTTCAAAAATCTATAAAAAATCCATCTGGATGGAAATGGTCCATAGGTAACGGAGTCTTTACTTTATACTTTAATAAATACGAGATCGCTGCTGGTGCAGCCGGAACGGTCCAAGTGAACATTCCACTGAAATCCTTGCATTCCTACTTGAAGAAGGACCTTACTAAAAAATGGAATATTACTTATGAAAATAACGATGAACCAAAAGGGAAGAGGCCAACTCAGCCTCCGCTTGATCCTAAAGGGAAATATGTGGCTCTTACCTTTGATGATGGGCCTCACCCAAAGGTGACACCTAGAGTTCTAAAGACTTTGAAGGAGTACAACACGAAGGCTACTTTCTTCATGCTGGGCGTACAAGTAGAGTATTATCCTGATATGGCTAAAAAGGTTGCTAAGGCCGGCCACGAGATCGGCAATCACTCCAAGAGTCATCCGAATCTTGCGAATATGAGCCTGAGTGAGGTGCGCAAACAAATCATAGAATCATCGCACCGAATCAAAGATGCGACTGGAGAAAAACCAACCCTATTCCGTCCGCCTTATGGTGCTATGAATGAATCAGTCAAAAAAGTCACCAAAGAACAGAAAACACCCATTATTTTATGGTCTGTGGATTCGCTGGATTGGAAAAGCCGGAACGCCCAAGCTGTAAATAAAGAGGTTGCTAAAAACATCAGATCAGGTTCGATTGTACTTATGCATGATATTCACGCTTCTACAGCTGATGCACTGCCCCACATGCTTAAATCACTAAAAAAGCAAGGCTACCAATTCGTAACGGTGTCTCAGTTGTTGTCCTTGAATAAATCCACAGGAAATGGCCCTTATTATAATCAATAAGTTCATCACACAAAAGAGGTACAAACCTTCGTTTTTCTAAGGTTTGTACCTTTTCTATAAGAATTTGGATTTGAAATAATTCCTTGCTGTTCCGATTTCTCCATAGTTCCTTATATTCAGATACGGATGTAAGAGTTTTTCTAACGAACATTTTGTCCATAAGCTGCTTCACTCGCTAGCGACAGATGGTTCCAGCGTTATAATATTTTAGTTATGCAGTCATCTTTTTTTCGACTTTTCGTACTAGAAGTAAGTAATACTTCATGAAGTGTAAGGACATCTAGACTATCACTTAGGATAGTTGACTAAAAATCAGTTACTCTCTTGCCTTTGATATGCCAACTATCAAGCTAATTATAGTTGCGCTGAACAAGTTGAGTATGTGATCAATTTGATCCCAACTTTTATGCCCTATTATCATATTAAATGCAATGAATAACACACTACTGAGTAGAAAAAATCCCAGGAAGTATTTGAAAAATATTATTAGATTCATTTAATCTCCCGCATATCCATTTATAGTTTTGTTACGGTTGCACGCTCTATTTAGTTTGTAATATGTTTTCTATTTTAGATTATTAAATGCAATCATTTGTATTTGTTTTGTTGAAGTTATGTAAAAATATGGTTTTATTATTGTTAGGTGATTTTTGTTGCAGGATTATGGTTGTTTTTACCGAATAATAGTTAGGCCCACCTTAGAGGAGGGATAGAGATACTTAGGGATCGTAGCACTATACATAATAATGAGGGGATCAAGAAAATGGAACTTGTAGAAATGTCGCAAAGTAAAAAGAACAGAAATGCAACTCAGAAGTTTAGAGTGAAATGGATTAGAAAAGCGATAGCCCTATGCATTGGACTTTTAGTTATCGGTTTGATCGTAGGACAGTCCTCCGCTTTTGCATCATCTGGATCGGGTAATTCCATCACTTCAGTTCTTGACCGAAATGACTATTTGCTGGACGATGGTACACTTTGGTCTAAAGGGATCACAAGTGGAGTATGGACACAAAATCGAAAACTGATTGGTATTTCAAAATCAGAAGACCATTCCATCTTTGGGTGGACTGCCGATGGCCAAGTGATTCGGTGGAATAAGGACAATGCGCATAAACCAGTAACGAAACAATTCAATGGCGTTGTGAAAGTTTATGGCCATGGATGGGTTCAGCTTCAGGATGGAAACCTTTATAATTTTGATGATCAGGCTAAGGTTTTGGAATCGATTATCGATGCGGATTCTTATTGGAGTAGTACTGGAAGCGATTCTTCTTATAGCGCATTATCTTCATCGGGAGATATATATTATGACAAATACAACAAAATACGTAAAGCTGGAAATGTACCTGATGGTAAAGCAATTGCAACGAATGGTGTTTACGCAGCAGTGTTAAAAGATGATGGCTCGGTAGTGATCGTAAGTATGCTGTATGAGGATGACTACATCACGGTTGCGAATAATGTGCAATCTTTGATTTGGTGGGGGAGTACGCATAAGCTGCTCACGGTGAAACAGGATGGAAGCGTCTGGAGCTACGATCGAACTGCCAAATATAAGGGCGAGCAACTGCCTGGTTTAAGTAACGTATCGCGGATGGTGTATGCGCCTAATCTGGATGAGCTATATGCACAGTTACAAGATGGATCATGGGCTACATATGATAATGGAAAGTTAACTCCTCTATCAGCTCCCGCGTTAAATCAAGTGACACTTACGGCATCTTCCAAGGAAGCTAATATTGGGGATACGATCACGCTTGCAGTTCAGGAGAATTATAGTAATGGTTTCAAAAACAAGCGTGCGCCATTGCCTGAAGAAATTATAGTGGAGCAGCCCCGAGTTGCACAAATTCAGGCAGGAGGCAAACTGAAGGTTACGGGCATGGGAACAACCAAAGTGACTTTGAAGATAGGTGATTTTGCCTCAAGTCTTCAACTGAACGTTGATTCACAGCAAAAGTTAACAGGCGCCACATTGTTGGATGGAAATGTATACTTGCCAGTACAGTCGGTGTTCAAAACTTTGGGAGCCAAAATTGATGTGAAGGGTTCATCTTTTGAAATTCAATTTGGAGATGACAGTATTGTTTTGCAAAAAGGGAGTGCTGTTGCGCGATTAAACAACAAAGAGCTGAAGTTGAAAGGGAAAGTACAAACCATTGGAGGGCAAACTGTATTTCCTGCGGACTTGTTAAGACAGGCTGCGGGTATTCAGGTTCGATGGGATGCTGAGCTAAAGCAGGCCAAGGTGCTGGTTGGAAATTCTTCTATTCTGGTGGAATCGAAGGATACACTTGCACTGATCAAGAAAAAAGAGTTGGGGAATCTTGCTCGCTTCATTGGCAAGTCCTACTGGATCAACAGTGATACGAGTTTAGGGCAACGTTTCAGTAAAGTGACCATATCAGATATCAAAATTGAAAAGATTAAATACGGTGATCGAAGTTACTCTATTATCTTCCGTAATGCAAAAGGAAAAACCGTTTCTGCCTACGCAGGAGGTGCACCTTCCAGTGTGACGGAGATGCTTGCCGATTCCAACCAATTCTTCTCTTCTGATCCGTATAAGAAATACAATTGGTCCAAGTCCACTTGGAATAAAATCATTGCTGGAGAAGTAGCTTTAGGAATGAACATAACTCAGGTGCGCCTTGCTTGGGGAGATCCATCGAGCATTACGTATGAAACGAGTTCAAAAGGCAAAATCGAGGTTTGGGTGTATGCCAGCTCCGCAGGCATAAGAGCTTTAGGGTTTCTCAATGGCAAACTGATGGCGATTTACTGATGAATATACCAATTAATCATATCATTTGATTGCAAGTCACAGTACAAAAAAAGCCCGCTTTCCGTTACACCCCAGGAGGGAGAATATCGGAAAACGGGCCATTTTTTCAAAATGTAGAAGAAATATAAGAACTACTCTACGCCATCCTTAAAGTGTTTGCTCCAGTGTTTGTCGCCCTTGTGCAACAGATCTTCTACCGTTTTCTCAAGAGTCATCAATAGCTGTGCTCTGACATCCAGTACGGTTTCTCTGTACAAGCGTTCTTCCGATCCAACGATTTTATCGCCGTATAATGCCTGTGCAGCTACGTACTTCCGATGTTCCTCGACCAGAGTATCAATGGACTCCAATGCATGTTCAACAAAGTGGGAAATACTTTGATATTCTTTGGGCATTTGTTCTTTTAAAGCTTGAATTTTCGCAAGAGCTGGCATGCTCATCACCTCGTGTTTATGAATGTAAATTTACAATACACTATTTTCATGAAAATTGCATTAAAATCAGCTTAAATTTGGACAAATTTCGACTTTTTTTATTTTAGGAACCAAAAAAGTGCTTATCTATAATGTATGCCATTGCATTTGAATTGAGTCGTGTAAGTAATGGAATCACTTTTGGATACGTTTGGTGACTCGTTATGCAATTTCTGTTATTCTAAGAGAAGATTTCAGCGGCCCTAATACATACGCCGTTATTTTGTTATGGCAAATTAAAAAAATACTTAACTTTGCAACAATTTTATTGATGATCACGTCTGTAAGGTTGCAGGGAGAGGGGGATCCTTTGTGGTAGAGCCGGAACTCATCAGAGCCGCTCAATCGGGCGATCGCGACGCTCTAATTACCCTATTGCGGGAGATTGAACAACATGTCTATCGGACCGCATATTACATTCTAAATAATGAACAGGACGCTTTGGATGCTGCTCAGGAAGCGTTGATCCGAATTTACACCAAAATCAATTCATACGAAGAAAAGGCCCAATTCAAAACATGGGTACAACGCATCGTCACGAACATCTGTATTGATAAATTCAGAAGAACCAAACCGTCCGTCTCCATTGACGAACATGACATGGTTTTTCAGGATAATCAGGATGTGGAGTACGAGGTCATGTCTACATATGTGGCCCAGGACATTCAGGATGCGATCAACAAGCTTCCCGAGCATCATCGTACCGTTATTGTTCTAAGATATTTGCAGGACTTATCCTACAATGAAATTGCGGATTGTCTCGATCTTCCGTTGAATACGGTGAAATCTTATTTATTTAGAGCCAGGCAGCAATTACAGAATCTACTACAGGAATATCAGAAAGGTGGTGTGACAGGATGAAATGCGAAGAGGTGGTGGAATGGATGCACCGCTATCTGGATCATGATCTGGGCGAGGCGGAAACCGCGCAGATGCTACAGCATGTGGCAAAGTGTCCGGAGTGCGCCGAGAATTTTAGTTTACTCAGAGCTCTTTCCAGAGAACTGGAAGAATTGCCGCAAGTAAGCCCGAAATTTAGTCTGGTTGATGCGATAATGCCACAGCTTGATGCCATTGACGAAGCGCGGAAGGAACAAAGTAGCACCATACAGGAAATGAATCCTGTCCCCGCTACATTTGAGAATTTACAACGTTCAAGTGAGCGGAAAACGAAGCAAAAATGGCTTAACTCGATGGCAGGACGTATGTCCATGGGTGCAGCGGCTGCGGCAGTTATATTGGGATTCGCCATCTGGGGAAATCCGCCTGAACAGATTGAGAATGCCGATTCCATGCTGATGAGCTCTGGAGCTTCTCAAGAGAGCGGCAATTTGGATGAGAATTCATTAAGCAAGAATATTGAAAATTATGATCCTGCCACTTCGTCCCAACCAAGTAGCAACGATGTGTTTGTGGGTCAATCGAATGATTCACCAACTAAACCAGATAACCAAGACGTAGAAACAATGCCTGAAGAGAACGGTGGAGATGAGGTACAGGAGCCTGAAGTTCAGTCAGATCCGACACCTAAACAACCGGCTACTGAATCAACGCCTGCTCCGAATAAAGGACCGCAGGATAATTCGTCCAGAACTCCTTCGACCGATAATCAGAAGAATCCGGCTCAGAACCAAGATTCTGAGCAGAGAATTCAGGGATCAGGAGATTCTCCTAAATCTTCTGCAGATGGGGAAGAGAATGGAGAAACAGAAACAGAAAATGGAGATGCGCAATCCTTCACTTCTCAGGATACAACACCTAATATGACTGAAGATGTTCCGGTTGAAGGTAACACTGTACTTGATTCCAGTGCAGGTGCAGACGCTTCTGGAGGAAACAAAGGAGTCGCAGCAGGACCGGATCAGGGAATGGCTACAACAGTAGCACCAAAAGAATGGAAGTCACCTGACGGTTCCTATGTAGTTATGCTTATTGGTGATCAAATCAGCATATACTCCAAACCTGTGAGCGAACCGGATGTTCTAAATTTGGTTGAACAACGCAGCATAGAGGGGACACTGAAGTCAGCGAGTTGGTCGAAGGATGGTACCCTTTTTAATTACGAAACGGACAAGGACGGAACAACGGCGAAGAACTCGTTTAATGTACCTGCTGTTTCAGGGGGAGCTCCTGCGAAATAATTAAAAATGGGGAGTGCGCTCCTCTAAACGAAAGAACATTTTCAGTATGACAAGCATATAGTGGAAGTAACAAAACGTCCTATCTCAGTTCAAACAACTGACGTCGTATGACCGCGCACCGGCTTTTTCTAGAACTGCTGGTGTCAGCGTTTATATAGATGTAGGACAGGGGACCTTCATCCATAACTGGATGTAAGGTCCCTTTGTTGTCTTGCGTTTTTTCTGGTAGGATAAGAGGGATAAGGAGGCGCCGTGAATGGATGTAAAAAGTGCAACAAAGGCAATACGTAATGGAGAAACGGCACCGATCTATGTGCTGTACGGAACGGAGAAGTACCAGATACAGCAATTTACGGATATGTTAAAAGAACAGGTTATTGAAGAAGAACATCGTGATTTTGCGATTATTCCATATGATTTGTCTGAAACGGCTGTGGAGGTCGTTATTGAAGAAGCAGAGACCGTACCTTTTCTGGTTCCACGCAAATTAATTATTGTAAGGGATGCGAGCCTGTTTACCGCAGGTAAAGAATCCAAGATTGAACATCAGGTTAATCGTCTGCTTACATATATGGAAAATCCGGCAGATTACAGTACGATTGTTTTCCTGGCCCAAGGGGATAAGCTGGATGAGCGTAAGAAACTGGTGAAAGCTGTCAAGAAACAGGCAGTAGTTCTTGCTTTTGCTCCACTCAGTGGAGAAGAGTTATTGAATTGGATAGTGAAACTTGCGAAGCAGCGGGATGTTTCCTTGGAGACGGGAGCGGCGGAAACGTTGATCAGCTATGCAGGAACGGGTCTTCAGACCCTGTCTGCTGAAGTAGATAAGTTATGTTTGTTTGCGGGTAATGGGGGGACAATCAAACGTGCTGATATCGAGTCACTGGTTGCCCGTAGTACAGAGCAGAATGTATTTTCACTGGTGGAGGAACTTGCTAATTTGCGACTGGAGAAAGCGTTGGCTCTTTTCTATGAGTTGTTGAAGCAGCGGGAAGAACCGATTAAAATTGCGGCTTTAATCGCACGCCAGTTTCGGATCATGATCCAGGTGAAAGAGTTGGGACAACAAAGTTACTCCCAGCAGCAGATTGCCAGTCAGCTTGGTTTGCATCCGTATGCTGTTAAGATTGCAGGTGAGCAAGCCCGTAAGTTTCAGCCGGAACGTCTGAGAATGATTTTGAGTCACCTCAGCGAACTGGATTACCAGATGAAAACAGGAGCGGTGGATAAAGTTCTTGGTCTGGAACTGTTCTTATTGAGACTTGGTGCATGAATGGATAAGTAAACGTAATAGATTACTAGTGTGAATAACAAACAAAGCGACCTTTGCTCCATGATAGTTAAATCATCTGAATAAAGGTCGCTTTATCTTTGTCTTATACTTATCGAATCAGATACTAAAAAATCCTGAAAGCCTATGCTGTTCAGGATTTTTCCATTGGATCGTAAAAGTAACGCTTCTTACGCTTGTGCGGAAAGAGCGTTCAGTTTTTTCGCCAAGCGAGACTTTTTGCGTGCTGCAGCATTTTTATGAACCAGACCTTTAGTTACAGCCTTGTCCAGCTTTTTGGAAGCAGCTTGAATCGCAGCTTTTGCAGTATCAACTTCGTTACTTACCAGAGCAGCATCAGCAGCTTTAACAGCTGTACGGAGTGCAGACTTCTGGGAAGCGTTGAGTGCGCGGCGCTTGTCGCTCGTTTTTACGCGTTTAACAGCGGATTTGATGTTTGGCATTACATTCACCTCCTGTAAGGCATTTGCATGAATACAAACGTTTCACAACTTAAAATATTCTATCACGCTAGCATGTAAAATGCAACAGATATTCCTACGATGTTCGACATGCTGTATAAAGAAACCCTTTTTCCCACACAATATGCTCAAATGCGGTAAGGGAGGCAAGGACAGAATGACACTGGATTTGCAAAACTATACAGTTCGTACCGATTTGGCGATCGACTCCAAGGAAATGGCGCAAGGTGGACAGAAACAGACGATTCCCGGACTACAGGAAGATGTAGAGAAAAAAGAGGGCATTACGATTACACGTATTGATGTCCTGACTGAAGAAGCAGCCACGGCTATTGGTCGGGTGAAAGGTCATTATGTCACTTTGGAAGTACCTTCACTACGGAATGGTGATACCGAGTTACAGGAGCGAGTTGCTGCCGAGTTCACCCGTGAAATGGAAGATTTTATGGTTAAGGCCGGAATTAACAAAACATCCAAGGTCTTGATTGTTGGCTTGGGCAACTTAAATGTCACCCCGGATTCACTTGGTCCACTTGTTGTGGAAAATCTGATGGTGACGCGTCAGTATTTCGAATTGGTGCCAGATCAGGTTGCGCCAGGGTATCGGGAAGTCAGCGCGATTGCTCCCGGCGTGTTAGGTACAACGGGCATTGAATCCAGTGACATCGTACAGGGGATTGTAGATCGGACCAAGCCGGATGCCATTATTGCGATTGATGCGCTGGCCTCCCGTTCCTTGGAACGTGTAAATACAACGATTCAGGTAGCGGACATTGGTATTCACCCGGGTTCCGGTATTGGAAACAAACGGCGTGGCCTGACTCGTGAAATATTAGGTGTGCCTTGCATCGCCATCGGAGTACCAACCGTATGTTATGCGTCCACCATTGTGAACAATGTGATTGAGATGATGCGCTCACACTTCCGCCAGGAAACGGATCAGACCAAACAGATCATGGGTATGCTGGACGACATCGGTGAGCAGGATCGCTTGAGTCTGGTGAAAGAGGTACTGGAACCACTGGGTCATGACCTCATTGTTACCCCAAAGGAAATCGATGAGTTTATTGAGGGAATTGCCAATGTTATTGCTACAGGACTTAACGCGGCACTCCATGATGCTGTGAATCCAGATAACGTAGCGGCCTATACACATTAAAACTTAAAACTGCTGAGAAGAAGGTCCGAATCTATCGGACTTTCTTTTTTTTGTTTTTGGAATCTTTCATTTTCCTGTTCTATCAATTTGGGCGGGCTCATAGAGTTGAAGTATAAGAGTTGTCCAGCAGGGAAGGAGACAGCAGAATGAACAAGATATTGGCCTGGAATATTGGGAAGTGGAAAAAAAGATGTCTGCACGTGCTGGCCATGGGCCGTACGTTGTTGTTGCTTATGATCATATCTGCCTTGTTTTTTGTCGTACTGGGTCTGGGGGGGATGGCAGAGAAACGCTTGAATAATTCACCCGTTTCTTCCATGAAAGGATTTGCGAGTGCCGTATCAAGCCGTTTTTTCGTCGATATGCTCGGTATGGAGATGCCTCATCTCACCCAGAAGGAACAGACCTCTGCTATATCCGGTGAAAACCTCACCTCATTTGTTTTCCAATTACTAACGAATGTAAATCCTCAAGATCCGAAGAGCTTGATTGCGAGAGAAATGCCGGGCATGGGTTCCAACCAACCTGTTCTGCTCCGCCCTGGATCTGGTAACGAAAAAGCAGAGGCTCCCGAAGATTATCAGCCCGGTCCTGGTCTTACGGATACGGCTTCCGCAGGTGGAGGAAAACCCGGTAGTGAGCTGCATATTCCACCAGGCCAGGACAATACGGACCCACCTGAGTCGAGTGAGCCTGGAGATGGAGAAGGTAAAGAAGATCCCCCAGCGAAGAATGGTGAGAAAGACAATTCAGGCTCACCGACAACAGGCCAAAAGTCAATTCTTATCTATCATTCCCATCCACGGGAAGGCTACAACCCACTGCTAGGTACGAAAAGTGATAATCCATCATCAGGCAAATCAACAGGCAATGTATTTCAAGTGGGAACCTACCTCTCAGACAGTCTGGAGAAGCTGGGAATCGGCGTAGAACACGCCAAGGATGATTACCCCACTAAAGTAAAGGACTATAACTGGAACTATTCTTATAAATACTCCCGTCAAACGGTAAAAGCGGCACTCGCTCAAAATGATGATCTGACATATCTCATAGACATTCATCGCGATTCACAGCGTCATGGCAAAACAACAACCACTATTAATGACTTGGGCTACGCCAAAGTGTATTTCATTATTGGGCATGAAAATCCAAATTGGCGGCAAAATGAAGCCTTTGCAGCGAAAATTCATAAGAAACTGGAAGCCAAGTATCCTGGGGTATCCCGTGGTGTGTGGGGCAAAGATGGTGGAGGAGCCAACAATGGAGAGTATAACCAAACCCTTTCACCCAACAGCATTTTGATTGAGATTGGCGGCATCGACAACACAGGAGCTGAGCTCCAACGGACATCGAAGATTCTAGCAGACATGATTGCCCAAGTGTATTGGGAAGATCAGAAGGTGGACAAAGCCAGTGCAGAAACGTCATCACAGGGTGGATAGGGACTATATATGTATGAAGAACAAAATAGTAGAGAGTGACAGGAGGCAAAGCATATGTCCAGATTCGGTAAAAGACTGTTATCCATCGCTGTATTAATGTTGCTGGGTGTGCTGTTTGGAATGCAGCTGGCTGGCAGCAACTTTCACATGGGCAATCCATCAGGAGGCACGTCAACCGTTGTAACAACTGAGCCCACTTCATCGGTGACCGAATCTGTTCCGACTGCACCTGTCCAAAAGGAAATTAAAGAACCACCATTTGTACCTGTTCAGTCACCAAGCCAAGTGCTTGGGGCGGATCAAGATAAGGCTCCGGTTGATGTGTTGGCAGACAAAACGGCTGGACTACTGCAAAATCTCTCACATAGTGGAATCAAGTGGGTGGTCTCTCTTTTTAGCGGCGTTGCTGAATAAAATACCATAATTTTAAGGTACAATATAACCTCTGGGAGTGCATGATGACACTTTATTATAAAGTTGAGACATCACGGGATTGATGCACTGTGCTTCAACTGTTATAATGAAGTGATTGACACTAGGCTGTTTCTGGGGGTAAGGAATGACTGACATTCGGGCAAGACAACGTAAAATTCGTAACTTTTCTATTATTGCACATATAGATCACGGCAAATCAACACTTGCGGACCGGATCTTGGAGCACACAGGTGCGCTCACTTCACGTGAAATGCAGGAACAAGTTCTGGATAAAATGGACCTTGAACGTGAACGTGGAATAACGATCAAGCTACAAGCAGTAGCCTTGACTTACAAAGCGGACGATGGTGAAGAGTATTTATTGAATCTGATTGATACACCGGGACACGTAGACTTCACGTATGAAGTATCACGCAGTCTTGCTGCATGTGAAGGTGCTCTGCTGGTTGTGGATGCGGCTCAGGGAATTGAAGCCCAAACACTTGCCAATGTGTATCTGGCATTGGATAACAATCTTGAAATTTTACCGGTTATCAACAAAATTGACCTTCCGAGCGCTGATCCTGAACGGGTGAAGCAGGAAGTGGAAGATGTTATTGGTTTGGACACAAGTAATGCGGTTTTGGCTTCGGCCAAATCAGGAATCGGAATCAAAGAAATTTTGGAGCAAGTGGTGAAGAGTGTTCCGGCACCAACTGGTGATCCTGACCAGCCTTTGAAAGCGCTGATTTTTGACTCGCACTACGATCCGTACAAAGGTGTAATCGTATATGTGCGTGTTGTTGACGGCAAAATCAAATCCGGTTCCAAAATCAAAATGATGGCAACAGGAAAATCATTTGAAGTCATTGAAGTTGGAGCGTTCAAACCTCGTATGACCATCGTGGACGAGCTGAACGTCGGGGATGTTGGATTTATCGTTGCAGGTATCCGGCATGTTGGCGATACACAAGTCGGGGATACGGTAACGGATGCCAAAAATCCAACACCGGAACCATTGCCGGGTTATCGTAAAATTAACCCAATGGTGTATTGTGGTCTCTATCCGATCGAAACATCGGACTATGTTGATCTGCGTGAAGCGTTGGAGAAATTGCAGTTGAACGATGCGTCTCTGAGCTTTGAACCGGAAACATCCAGTGCACTCGGTTTTGGATTCCGTTGCGGATTCCTTGGACTGCTTCACATGGACGTAATTCAGGAGCGGATCGAGCGGGAGTTTAACATTCCGTTGATCACAACGGCACCAAGTGTAATCTATCACGTTACCTTAACGAATGGTGAAGTGATGAAAATCGACAACCCATCCAACTATCCTGAGGTGGGACGGATTGATTACGTCGAGGAACCATACGTCAAGGCAGATATTATCGTACCGAATGATTATGTAGGTACCATTATGGAGCTGTGTCAGACTAAACGCGGTGAATATGTAAATATGGAATATCTGGACACAACCCGGGTTACCATTACCTATGAGATTCCGTTGTCCGAGATTGTATATGACTTCTTCGACCAGTTGAAATCCGGTACCAAAGGATATGCATCCCTGGATTATGAGTTGTCCGGTTACCGTCAGTCCAATCTGGCGAAAATGGATATTGTACTCAATGGCGAACAGGTGGATGCTTTGTCCTTCATCGTTCACCGTGATCGTGCCTATAACCGCGGACGCATTGTCTGTGAGAAACTGCGCGAGCTGATTCCACGGCAAATGTTCGAGGTGCCAATTCAGGCATCTGTAGGTACCAAGGTCGTTGCTCGTGAGACGGTAAAAGCAATGCGTAAAAACGTACTTGCCAAGTGTTATGGTGGTGACATCTCGCGGAAACGGAAACTGCTTGAGAAGCAGAAGGAAGGTAAGAAGCGGATGAAGCAGGTTGGTAACGTTGAGGTGCCACAAGAGGCATTCATGGCGGTACTGAAAATTGATGACTAGGACGTTTGCTTGCAAACGTCACGTGAATCCTTTTGGTACATCAATAATTTGTGTATGAAAGGATAAACGATATTTTGTCTCGGGTACAACACAGATTGTGTGTATCGAAATTGAATTGTAGGACGTTTGCTTGCAAACATGGGTACAACACAGAATATTAAAATAACTAAGCTGAAAGGGAAGCCGGATGGCTTTCCTTTTTTCAAATAGAGGGGGACTTGCCATGACATTGGCAGCACACAGCCGGAAGACAGGTGCGCCCCAAGCGGTGTATCTTCACATTCCCTTTTGCACGAATAAATGTTTTTATTGCGACTTTAACTCCTACGTTCTGAAAGATCAGCCCGTGATGCAATATCTCGAAGCGCTGGAACGGGAGATGGAACATACAGTTAAGGCCAATCCACCGGGTGAGATCAAGACCATATTTGTAGGTGGGGGTACGCCAACAGCTCTGAAACCGGATGAGATGGCCGTATTTCTTCGTTCCGTGAAGACGTATTTCCCAAATTGGGCGGACGATATTGAATTTTCGATGGAAGCCAACCCGGGAACAACGGATGCGGAGAAACTCGCTGCGATGAAAGAAGGCGGCGTCAACCGCGTCAGTTTTGGCGTGCAGGCTTTTCAGAATGATCTGCTGACAGGCATTGGCCGTATTCATAATACGGATGATGTATATCGCAGTTTGGAGAATGCTCGAAAAGCAGGCTTGAATAACCTGTCCATTGACCTGATGTTTGGTTTGCCAAACCAGACTGTTGAAATGTTGAATGAGAGTATCGACAAAGCGCTGGAACTGGATCTGCCGCATTACTCCATCTACAGCCTGAAAGTGGAAGAGAATACACTTTTCCATACCCTGTATCAGAAGAACCAGTTACCACTTCCTCATGAAGATGATGAGCTGGAGATGTATCTTCTATTAATGAGACGTATGAAAGAAGCGGGCTATGGACAATACGAGATTAGTAACTTTGCCAAGCCGGGCTTTGAGAGTCGTCACAATATTACCTACTGGCGTAATGAGGACTACTATGGTCTGGGTGCAGGTGCGCATGGATATGTGGGCCGCGAACGGCATATGAATATTAAAGGTATAAATCCTTATGTTGAAGCTTCACGAGCAGGACTGCCTCGTCTGGATCATTTTGAGATTGCTCGCCCGGAAGCTATGGAAGATTATCTGATGGTTGGACTGAGAATGTTGGAGGGAGCTTCGGCCTCACGCTTTAGCGAACAGTTCGGAGAGTCCATGGAAGAAGTGTTTGCGAAGCCTTTGGGCAAAATGTTGAACGCAGGGTTGCTTGAGCGGACGGCAGACGGCTTCCGACTGAGCGAGAAGGGTATCCTGTTCGGAAATGACGTTTTTGCGGAGTTTATCGGGTCCATATCGCTGAATTCATAGCTTGAAATTCTATACGCTCTGTTGTATATTTATTCATATTGATTTTACAGAGCGTGTTAATTTAACAACTACGAAGTCAGCTTTCCTCTGGAAAGCTTGGTAATAGGAGGAGAGCAGGATGTCGGTAATATGCAGAAAAGCCGTGCCGGAAGATGTTGAACCACTGTATGAAATGATTAAGGGCTATGCAGAGCGTGGGATCATGCTTCCGCGATCACGGGAAATACTGCACCGACAGCTGGAGCACTTTGTTGTAGCCGAAGTTGATGGTGAAGTGGTGGGTTGCGGATCGCTTTGTCGTCTGGGGAATGATTTGGTGGAAGTCAGATCACTCGGTATCTCGGAAGGACACAAAGGGCTCGGTATTGGCTCCCGATTGCTGGACCGACTGGTAGAAGAAGCGGAGAAACAACAGATTCCTAAGGTTATGGCGTTGACATATGAAGTATCCTTCTTCCTCAAAAACGGTTTTGCCGTAGTGGAAAAAGAGATTTTCCCTGAGAAAGTATGGACCGACTGTGTTCATTGCAGCAAGCAGGATTGTTGCGATGAGATCGCGGTATTAAAAGAGCTTAACGTTTCAGCTTAACAACTGAATGGACTGCATGGATCGAGCCGAGTCTGCCTCTGCCCTACATGCAGTCCTTTTTTACTTCAAAGTATGTTCAATAAAGTTGTTAGGACTCGTCGACATTGGTCTATACTATAAATAGATGAGCCCACTCATCAAACTCACTTGACAATGTTCACGTCAGTTTGGTATTTTTGTATTACCGCTTAGCACTCATCTAACCGGAGTGCTAACGACATGGGACAGTACAGTCAGAAGGAGGGATACTCACCATGTTAACAGAGCGTCAACGAATGATTCTGAACGCTATAGTGGATGACTATATCCGTTCAGCTGAGCCCGTAGGGTCCCGGAGCATTTCCAAAAGGGGAGATGTTGGATACAGTCCGGCGACGATCCGTAATGAAATGGCGGACCTTGAAGATATGGGTTTCCTGGAACAGCCGCATACATCGGCAGGACGCATTCCTTCTCATAAAGGCTATCGATATTATGTCGATCATTTGGTCCCTTGGAATCAGGTGGAGCCTCAGGAGTTGGATGATCTCAAGTCGTTCTTCGCTGAAAAACTGAACGTCATGGAACAAGTTATTCAGCATGCATCCAATATTTTGTCACATATGACGAATTATACTTCGATCCTGCTTGGACCGGAAGTATTCCATACGTCCTTACGTCACTTCCAATTGCTTCCGCTGAACGAGAGTGAAGCTGTGGCAATCATCGTGACCAATACAGGTCAAGTGGAGAACAAGACGGTGCAGATTCCACCAGAAATCTCGGTAGCCGAGATGGAAAATGTGGTTCGCTTGTTAAATACCAAGCTTGTGGGCGTACCAATCTACAAATTGAAATCCCGTCTTTATACCGAACTTGGGCAAGAGATGGAACGGCATATTACACGTTACGAGGAAGTTATGCAGGTGCTGAACAGTGCATTTGACAATGAACATGATAATCGTCTTTTCCTCAGTGGTGCCACCAATATGTTGACTCAACCGGAGTTTAAAGATATCGAAAAGGTAAAAGATATTCTTGACCTGCTGGAAGAGACACCAACACTCATGAAATTGATGATGCCCGTGCCAGGTGGATCTGGTATTCAAGTGCGAATCGGCACTGAAAATGATCATGAAGCCTTTGCCAACTGCAGCCTGATTACAGCCTCCTATTCATTGGACGGTGAGGCTTTGGGTTCGATCGGTATTCTAGGACCCACGCGGATGGATTATGCACGTGTCATTCATATTCTAAATACACTATCCCGTGACTTGACGGCGATGCTGACACATCGTTTCAAATAAGATTCGGGAATGAACCATTTCATTCGTATAAGGAGGTGAACATCTTGAAAGAGGAGCAATCATTTACAGAAGAACAAGAGGTAACAGCAACTGAGCAGGGGCCTATTAATGAAGCTGGCGCTGCAGAAGCACAAGCTGAAGAGATGGCTGGTCAGGAGCAGGATGAGCTTGCACGTCTGAAGGCAGAAGCTGAGGAGCAACAACAGCGTTATGTCCGTGCACAGGCTGATTTTGATAACTTCCGTCGTCGTACGCAGAAGGAAAAAGAAGAATTGGCTAAATACGCTTCGATGAAGCTGGTCACCGAACTGGTACCGGTTATTGATAACTTCGAGCGCGCCATGGCTACTGTACCGGAAGGAGCAGAGGTCGAATCTTTCTCCAAGGGCATCCAAATGATTTTCCGTCAATTGGAAACCGTGATGAATAATGAAGGTCTGACGGCTATGGAATCGGTAGGACAACCGTTCAATCCTGAATTCCACCAAGCAATTATGCAAGTGGAGAGCGACGAGTACGAAGAAGGTATCGTTGTTGAGGAAGTCCAAAAAGGCTACATGCTGAAAGATAAAGTGCTTCGTCCAGCTATGGTTAAAGTCAGCTCATAAATTCCTTATAGGAAGGAATGAGTCGGCTCCATGGTTGAACAATGTGGGCGAAGTTTAATATAAAGGTTTGTACACATAGAGCACGATTAGCAACATGAACATCTAAATAAGGGTCAGATCAGACCCATTCATTTTAAATTGTTGAGGGAGGAAATTTTCGGATGAGCAAAGTAATTGGTATTGACTTAGGAACAACAAACTCATGCGTAGCAGTAATGGAAGGCGGCGAGGCTGTCGTAATTCCAAATCCGGAGGGCGCACGTACAACTCCATCCGTAGTTGGTTTCAAAAAGGATGGAGAGCGCGTTGTTGGTGAAACAGCAAAACGTCAAGCCATCACCAATCCGGATCGTACCATCATGTCGATCAAACGTCACATGGGTACTTCCCACAAGGAAACAATCGATAGCAAAGACTACTCCGCACAAGAGATCTCTGCAATCATTCTGCAAAAATTGAAATCCGATGCTGAAGCTTATCTGGGTCAAACGGTAACTCAAGCAGTTATCACTGTACCAGCTTACTTCAATGACAGTCAGCGCCAGGCGACTAAAGATGCGGGTAAAATTGCAGGTTTGGAAGTTCTGCGTATCGTCAACGAGCCAACAGCAGCAGCTTTGGCATACGGTATGGAGAAATCCGAAGACCAAACGATCCTCGTATATGACCTGGGTGGCGGTACGTTCGACGTATCCATTCTTGAACTGGGTGATGGCTTCTTCGAAGTTAAAGCAACTAGCGGGGACAACAAACTAGGCGGGGATGACTTTGACCAAGTGATCATTGATTACCTCGTAAGTGAATTCAAAAAAGATCAAGGCATTGACTTGAGTAAAGATAAAGCAGCGGTTCAACGTTTGAAAGATGCAGCGGAAAAAGCGAAAAAAGAACTTTCCGGCGTATTGACTACAACGATCTCCTTGCCGTTCATCACAGTTGCTGATGGCGTTCCTCAGCATTTGGAGTTGAACCTGAGCCGTGCGAAATTTGAAGAAATCTCTGAAGGTCTGGTTGAGCGTACGCTTGAACCAACTCGTCGTGCATTGAGTGATGCGGGTATGACGCCTAACGATATCGACAAGATCGTATTGGTTGGTGGTTCGACACGTATTCCAGCAGTACAAGAAGCAATCAAAAAACTGACGGGTAAAGAGCCACACAAAGGCGTTAACCCGGATGAAGTTGTAGCTTTGGGTGCTGCTGTACAAGCGGGCGTACTGACAGGTGACGTTAAAGACGTTGTATTGCTCGACGTAACGCCATTGTCCCTGGGTATCGAAACAGCGGGTGGCGTATTCACTAAAATGATCGAGCGTAACACTACGATCCCTACAAGCAAATCTCAAGTGTTCTCCACGTATGCAGACAATCAACCAAGCGTTGAGATTCATGTTCTGCAAGGTGAGCGTGAGATGGCAGCGGGTAACAAATCGCTTGGACGTTTCATGTTGGGTGATATTCCACCAGCTCCACGTGGCGTTCCACAGATCGAAGTTAGCTTCGATATTGATGCCAACGGTATCGTTAACGTATCTGCAACAGATAAAGGTACGAACAAAACTCAAAAAATCACAATCACTTCTTCCAGCGGTTTGAGCGATGCTGAAGTTGAGCAAATGATGAAAGATGCTGAGTTGCATGCTGAAGAAGATAAAAAACGCAGAGAACTCGTTGAAGCGAAAAACAGTGCAGATCAATTGATCTACTCTGTTGACAAAACGATCAAAGATCTTGGCGAAAAAGCAGATGCTGGCGAAGTTGAAAAAGCAAATGCTGCCAAAGAAAAACTGCAAGGCGTTCTGGCTTCCGACAACCTGGAAGATATCAAAGCTGCTACAGAAGAACTGACAGAGATCGTTCAACAACTGTCTGTGAAACTGTATGAGCAAGCTCAGGCGCAAGAGCAAGAAGCACAAGGTGCTGAAGAGCAACAACAAGGTTCTGCTAAACGTGACAACGTCGTAGACGCTGATTACGAAGTTGTGGATGAAGATAAAAAACAAAACTAATTCGTAGTTCTACGCGAATTAAACATCGGTGACGTTCGAATTAGAGGGAAAGTCATAGCCGGGGCTCCCGCGCTTTGGCTTTCCTTTTGTCACGATGTGCGATATGGTGAATGATATGGGGGTGGAAGAGTGGCTGAAAAGCGTGATTATTATGAGGTGCTTGGCGTTAGTAAAACGGCTAACGACGATGAAATTAAAAAGGCTTACCGTAAGCTTGCCCGTCAGTATCACCCTGACGTAAACAAGGCTGCTGATGCGGAAGCTAAATTTAAAGAAGTTAAAGAAGCTTACGACGTAGTGAGTGACGGTCAGAAGCGTGCACAATATGATCAATATGGTCATGTCGATCCGAATCAAGGTGGATTCGGTGGTGGCGGTGATTTTGGCGGCGGCGGATTTGGCGACATCTTCGACATGTTCTTTGGCGGCGGTGGCGGTGGACGACGTGATCCAAATGCTCCGCAACGGGGGAATGATCTGCAATACACGATGACGATTGAGTTCAAGGAAGCTGTATTCGGTAAAGAAACCGATATTACGATTCCGCGTACCGAAGGCTGTGATACCTGTCATGGCTCAGGTGCCAAACCTGGAACGAAACCGGAAACCTGCTCGGTCTGCCAAGGTAGCGGTCAGCAGGAAGTCGTGCAAAATACACCGTTTGGTCGTATGGTTAATCGTCGTGCATGTTCGAACTGTAGCGGTTCGGGCCAAATTATCAAAGAAAAATGTACAACGTGCAGTGGCAGCGGTAAAGTCCGCAAGCAACGCAAAATCCATGTCCGCATTCCAGCGGGTGTAGATGATGGCGCGCAACTGCGTATGACAGGTGAGGGCGAAGGCGGCCTGCGTGGCGGACCAGCGGGAGATCTGTATATTGTCATTCGCGTGAAATCACATGATTTCTTCGAGCGTGAAGGCGACGATATTTATTGCGAAATCCCACTTACCTTTGCTCAGGCAGCTCTGGGAGATGAAGTTGAGATCCCGACGCTCACCGAGAAAGTGAAGTTGAAAGTACCAGCTGGTACACAAACGGGAACGTATTTCCGCCTCAAAGGCAAAGGTGTACCACGCCTGCGCGGTATGGGGCAAGGGGATCAGCATGTGAAAGTGGTTGTGGTTACACCTAGTAAGCTGAATGACGAGCAGAAAGATCTGCTTCGCCAAATTGCTTCGCTGGATGGAGAGCAAACACATGAGCATGAACAATCTTTCTTTGATAGAGTGAAACGCGCCTTCCGCGGCGACTGAGAATAAAATAAAGCAAGTCCAAAAGGACACCACAGTGGTTTTTACCGCAGGGTGTCCTTTTTTGTGCGCCTTTTTTTGTGGTTCAGTGGTTTTTGTGAAATCCATGGATCTATGCTACGAAGCTCGACAGCAATTTGTGGGAGCATTTCGGTATATTCTGAGCAAACTTGCGGAAAGATAGCATGGCGAGAATGATATGCATAGCTGATATGCGAGAAATTAGGGAAGCAGGTGAAGCGGATGACCGAGAAAAATATTTTGGCGTACTTTCACAGCCCGGAGCAGGCTCAAGGGGCGGCCAAAAAACTGGAGGCATTGCGAGTGGAGGACCTGTCGATTAATCGATTCAGCCGATATGCGGGTGTAGGACCAAGCGGGGCTTCCTACAAGCCGGGCGTTTCCGGCAGTTTTTCATCATGGGTGCCCGATTCGATGCAAACAAATACCAGTGCTGGAATCATGGCTGCGGCGGACCCTTCTGCAAGCGGCATGAGTGATGGTGGACAGGGTGGCCCTACAGGAAGAGATGTATTGCTAACTGTCATCGTAGATGAATCGGTACATCACCGCGCTATGTCTATTATCGAACAAGCCGGTGGAATGATCTAGTTTCAAGAAATCGATATAAGATGAACAGAGAATTACACTTTAACGGAGAGTGTAGAACCAATCTGAAGAAGCGAAGCGTTCGCCTAAAAGCTTTCGCAAGAAAGCTACTTCGGAAGCATACGCTATCCCCGGATTTCTCCCTTTAAGGAGGGAGTTGAAGGAATCTGGGGATAACAGCGATCGGAGGATGGGGCTACAATCGGAGTCTTACAGTGTAACAAATATTAGTTCATTTTAATTTGAAGGAGGAGCATTACAATGGCAGAACATGAACGTCCAGGCAAGATCTTAACGAAAACGGAAAAGATGAAACGTATGCAATCCGCAAAAAATGAGGACGTGGAATTCAGCGCTGAAGCTGCGGATCATGAAGATATCGAAGCACTACGCCGCAGTGAAGCGGCTGATCGAAGACAGGGACGGGAGCTTCATGACTGAAGATCGCTCGGCAGTGACCCTCGAAGCTGTTTTTACAAGCTGGACTGAGGCCGAGTCTGCACGGAGAGCCCTGGAATTGCTGCACCCGAACCAATTAAGCATCGAGAGCCTTGGCAATGAAGCATCCACATTGGGCTCAAACGATGTTACGGGCTCCGATAATTCTCCTACGGCCGTCGTCGGAGGATTTAGTGGCGAACTGAATGTACTTGCCTTGATTAGTGATGAAACGGAAATGTTGTCCAATGGTCAGGTGTATGATACACCCAAAGAGGACTCGGCCAACAGGCTAAAACAAGAAATTTTGCTGACCGTGTCCGTATCCAACGATTCGCTCCCGCAAGCCGCAGAGATGATCACGCAGAATGGTGGGCGTTTTTGCTAACTGAGATTCGAATTATGCAAAATGCTGAAGTAAATGAAACAGATATGTATGAATAGATGACAGGATATTCGAGCAGTCAGGCTGCGGATATCCTGTTTTGTTTTTCTTTTACTGGTGCGGCTTTGTGCTCCGGCTAGCTTGTGTAGTACAATAGTTGGGATGTTTGAATAATGAGGAGGAAAAACCAAGTATGTTATGGCATGAACTAACAATACATACCACAGAAGAAGCTGTGGAGATGATTTCGAATTTTTTACATGAAGCGGGTGCTGGAGGGGTTTCGATTGAAGAGTCCGGTACTTTAAATAAAAAACGGGACACAACGTATGGTGAGTTATACGACGTTCCTTTGAATGATATTCCGGAAGGCTTTGCAGTCATCAAAGGGTACTTCTCCGAAGGTACGGATATGGTTGCATTACAGTCAGAAGTTAATCCGAGAATTGAGGAACTCTCCGAATTCGGAATTGATACAGGTGAGGTTCGTTATGAGACGCGTACAGTGGATGAAGATGACTGGGCAACAGCCTGGAAACAATATTTCAAGCCGGTACGTGTATCGGAACGTTTGACGATCAAGCCAACTTGGGAAGAGTATACGCCTGAAAGTCCGGATGAGAAAATTATTGAGCTTGATCCAGGCATGGCTTTTGGTACAGGAACCCACCCAACGACCTCCCTCTGCTTGCGCACACTGGAAACGGTTATTCAGGGCGGCGAGGAAGTTATTGACGTAGGTACAGGCTCTGGTATTTTGGCTATTGGAGCGATAAAACTTGGGGCAAAACATGTACTGGCGCTCGATCTTGATCCAGTTGCCGTAATTAGTGCCAGGGAGAATGTGGAACTGAATGGGCTGGAGCAACAAATTACGGTTAAAGAGAGTGATCTGTTGTCCGTCCTTGGGAGTCAGGACCCTGCACTTGGTGTACAACTGCCGGTTAAGGTTGTCGTGGCGAACATTCTGGCTGAGATCATTTTGTTGTTCGTAGACGATGTCTATAATGCGCTTGAGTCTGGTGGCACCTATATTGTATCCGGCATTTGGAAGAACAAAGAGCAGGTTGTGCATGATGCACTGGTAGCCTCCGGATTTGAAGTGAGTGCGATCCACCGTGATGAGGATTGGCTGGCGTTTGTAGCCAGAAAGGGGTAACGTATGGACTTTTGGAATTCGTTCTTTCGTTATCCGATCGATCAGCTTCCGTTTTTCCTGCTAACCATTCTGATCGCATTTACAGTGCATGAATTCTCGCATGCATATTTTGCCAACAAATTTGGTGATCCAACAGCGAAGCTGTTGGGTCGGGTCACGCTGAATCCGGTTGTACACTTTGACTTGTTAGGTGTGCTGCTGCTCATTATTGCCGGCTTTGGTTGGGCACGTCCAGTTCCCGTTAATCGGGCTAACTTCGACAAACCTAGATTGATGGGCATCATCGTATCTGCAGCAGGGCCTCTGAGCAATCTGTTGCTCGCGATCATCGGTACAATCATCTATGCTTCACTGGTTGGTTCGGGAGCACTCGGTGGGATTGATAATGAGCGTCTGCTCACAGCAATCACGACGTTTTTCGCTATCTTTAACTTAACCAACTTTTTCCTGTTCCTGTTTAACTTGATTCCGTTGCCACCACTGGATGGTTATCGGATTCTAGAGGATCTACTGCCACCTTCAATCAGCCGCAAGCTGCAAGGGGTGGAGCAATGGTCTATTTTTATCTTCCTATTGATTCTTGTTATACCTCCGTTGCAAAATGTGACGATTCAACCTTTGTATGAGTTTGCGCAAACGATGTATGTGGATCTGGCAAAGGTGATTATCGAATTATATCGCTAAAAGCGCATTGTTTATGGACCGGAATACTGGTCAGAAACATGTAAAAGTTGTATGATCATCTGTGGCGATTGGATTCACGCCTGCCATCAGGCGGGGTGAATTCCAGTCATAACAGGACAGAATGGGTGGATTGACTAATGCAGCGATATTTTGTATCTGCAGAACAGTTTAATGAACACGCTGTGATCATCGCAGGTGATGATGCACGCCATATTGGCAAGGTCATGCGTGGTAAACCTGGAGATAAACTGATTGTCAGTGACGGAAACTCCAGAGAAGCACTCGTGGAAATTGAGAGTATTGAAGTTGGCCAAGTGACAGCCAATATTGTGGAACCTCTCGAGATGGACCATGAAGCACGAATTCGTGTAACCGTGGCACAGAGTTTGCCCAAGGGTGACAAGATGGAAACAGTCATCCAGAGATGTACTGAGATTGGGGCGGTATCATTTGTACCCTTCCTATCAGAACGTACGATTGTGCAATATGATGCCAAGAAAGAAGGCAAACGGTTGGAGCGGTGGCGGAAAATTGCCAAGGAAGCTGCCGAACAGAGTCACCGGAATCGCATTCCATCCGTTGAGCAGCCGCTTTCCTGGAAAGGGCTGTTATCTTCTTTTGAGGGCTATAGCCTGGTATGTTATTGTTATGAGAAAGAAAATGGTAAACAGCTGAGAGATGCATTGAAGCCGTTTATAGAGCAGCTTGCACCTGATGCAAGTGCAGAAGTTTTGATCGTGGTTGGACCGGAAGGTGGATTTTCTGAGAAGGAGACGGCAGAGGCTGATCAGGCAGGTGCTGTATCTGTTGGACTGGGCAAACGCATTTTGCGTGCTGAGACAGCTGGAATGGCAGCACTAACTTGCGTGCTATATGAATCCGGAGAAATGGGAGGAATGTAATTATGCCATCCGTGGCGTTTTACACCTTAGGCTGCAAAGTTAATTTCTATGATACAGAGGCGATTTGGCAATTGTTCAAAAACGAAGGTTACGATCAAGTGGACTTTGATGAACAGACAGCGGATGTATACTTGATTAATACTTGTACAGTAACCAATACCGGCGACAAAAAGAGCCGTCAAATTATTCGTCGTGCCATTCGGCGCAACCCGGAGGCGATTGTGGCCGTTACAGGCTGCTATGCGCAGACTTCTCCGGCAGAGATTCTGGACATCCCAGGGGTGGATCTGGTTATCGGTACACAGGACCGTGACAAGATTTTACCATACGTTAATGAAATTCAGGAGTCCCGTCAACCGGTTAATGCGGTGCGTAATATTATGAAAACCCGTGTGTTTGAAGAAATGGACGTACCGGATTTTGCAGACCGCACCCGCGCATTCCTGAAAATTCAGGATGGATGCAATAACTTCTGTACATTCTGCATCATTCCGTGGTCTCGTGGTCTCTCACGTAGTCGGGAAGCGAACAGCATTATTCAACAGGCACATCAACTCGTACACGCCGGATACAAGGAGATTGTTCTGACCGGTATTCATACAGGTGGGTATGGTGATGACATGGAGAACTATGATCTGACCGATCTGCTGTGGGATTTGGATAAGGTAGAGGGTTTGGAGCGTATTCGAATCAGTTCGATTGAAGCCAGTCAGATTGACGACCGTATGCTCGACGTGATCAAACGTTCGGACAAACTTGTTCGTCACTTCCATATTCCGCTGCAAGCGGGTGATGATACGGTGTTGAAACGCATGCGCCGTAAATATACGACAGAAGAGTTTTACAACAAGATGCTTCGCATTCGGGAAGCAATGCCGGATGTAGCGATTACAACAGACATTATTGTTGGATTTCCAGGTGAGACGGATGAGATGTACCGTAATGGCTATGAGTTGATGCGGAAGATCGGTTTTTCCGAAATGCACGTATTCCCTTATTCCAAGCGTACGGGTACACCAGCAGCACGAATGGAAGATCAGGTGGACGAAGAAGTCAAAAATGCACGTGTGCATGAACTGATTGACTTGTCTGAACAGATGCAGCTGGAGTACGCTGAGCAGTTTGTTGGACAGGTACTGGATGTTATTCCCGAAGGGGAAGCCAAAGGCCGCGAGGGAAGTGGGAAGCTGCACGGTTATAGCGACAACTACATTCAACTGGTCTTTGACGGAACGATGGATATGGTCGGTAAAGTGTGCCGAGTCAAAGTGGTTGAAGCTGGCGTCAACGAGAGTCAGGCTACGCTGGTACGTGTGTTGGAAGACAATCTTAAGTCCGCCGCGATGTGATCGAGGCGTCAGAAACAAGGATTTCATTTCCTTGGGGAGCTTACCCGGGGAGATGAGGTCCTTCTTTTGCAAAAAATAAGATAAAGATATCGAAGTTGATGGGGGAGAGCACGATGAACAAAAAAGAAATTTCAGCAGGCGGAGTTGTTTATAGAACAGGGGAAGACGGACGTCTTCAAATTCAGCTTATCGTAGATCGTTATGGTAAAACAACTCTCGCCAAGGGCAAAATGGAAGATGGAGAAACAATTGAACAGACGGCACTGCGCGAGATTTTGGAAGAGACAGGTATGGTGGGCCGCATTGTAGAGCCGGTTGATATCATTGCTTACACGTACCAACATGCAGACTTTGGCCCGGTGGACAAGGAAGTTCATTATTATCTCGTTGAAGCCGAGAGTGGTGATCTACAGCCTCAGATTGAAGAAATCAAGGGTGTGGATTGGTATGCTCCGGAAGAAGCATGGTCCTTACAGCAGCAGAGCGGATATGATAATAACGATGATATCTTGCGTGTAGCCCTGAACAAGTTAGGCATTAACGTATAACGCACTATTGTTCGAGTCAGTTAGCCGCGAGCTCTGTGGGTCTGGATAGGCAGATCATCAAGCCACGGGTGACTTCGCCGCGGGGGCGTGGACCGGTGGTTTTTTGTGCCAGATTGGCAAGTAACAAAATGGCAAAGCAAGCAGTGAACTGGTGATGTTAAAAAGGGTCTGGGCATGTGCAATCTGTGCCCCGTTGTCCGCTGACAGCCAGGCCGAAGCTGCATGCAGCTGGCCGATCAGCGGCATAAACAGCAGCGCTCCCGCAATGTTTAATACAACATGGGAGGCTGCGACAAATTTGCCTGCGGATGCTCCACCCGCGGCAGCAATCACAGCGGTGATGCAGGTCCCCACATTGGACCCGATCACAATGGCGATGCCGATCTCCACAGGCAATACCCCTGTGGCTGCCAGCGTAATCGCCATGCTAATGACAGCTGCGCTGCTGTGAATGAGCGCTGTCAGACAGGCACCTGCCAGGAAGCCCCACCACAAGCTATCGGCCGAGCGGTCGAGAAACCATTGAAATACGCCCATGCTCCGCAAGGGTAAGGCAATGGATTGCATCACCTGAATGCCTGTCATAACAAGTGCAAATCCGGCAGCTGCGAGGAAACTGTACTGGATGTTAAACAGAGTCTGACGCGTGCGTTCAGGAGCGGCCAGATTGCGTTCACCAAGAACAACAAACATGGCCCAGCCCGTTAGCGACAGGACGAGTAGTGGTAGGGAAGCACGTCCGATCTGCAGTCCCACCAGCTCCGTCGTCAGGCATGTCCCGATGTTGGTGCCAAGGATGATGCCAAGTGTGCGCCCATAGGTAATTAATCTGGCATTAGCCAGTCCAATGGTGAGTACGGTGACCGCAGTACTGCTCTGTAACAAGGCCGTTGCGCCTGCACTGAAGGCCATGCCTTTCCATGGAGCAGAGGTGGCGCGATTGAGCCAACCTGCCAACATGGGCCCAGCCATGCGCTGCAAGGCCGTTTCCATCAGCTTCATGCCACCAAAAAAGATAATAAGCCCATAGAGTAGGGGCAATATCACATCTCTAAACATAGAAACATCATTCCTTCCGTCCGGTTCCTTAACTCATCCTATGAGTAAGAAGAGACAACCATGACAAGCCTAAAGGAATTCAGAGGGAAGCGACCTAAATTACCCCACCCCAATTCGGAAGATACGGTGATTCGTAACCGGAACGTCACTTAACTGCTGCACCCCAATTCGAAAGATACGGTGATTCGTGCAAGTGTAGTGGAGGGGACGAAATCGAATCTGAAGAAGCGAAGCGTGCGCCTTTGTCTCCGGATTTTCCCTTTAAAAAGGGAATCAAAAAATTCTGGAGACAACAGCGATCAGAAGATCGATTCGTAACCGGAACGTCACCTACGCGCCGCACCAAACCTATCTTTTGAACTATTAAATTAAAGGAAGTGGATCTACCTTGCCATCAGTTACACTCGAACGCAGTCGCAAAAAGCGGCTTGAACATGCACATCCATGGATATTTAACAATGAAATTGCCTCTGTTGACGGAAACCCGGAACCGGGAGATCTGGTCAATGTATTGAATCATCAAGGTCGCTATCTGGCGACAGGTTATTACAATCCTGCATCTCAGATCACTGTAAGGGTTGTAGCGTATCAACCTCTGGAGTCCGAACAGATGGACACCGCGTTTTTTGCAGCGCGTTTCCGCGATTGCTTGCGTCACCGGGAACGTTTTATCCATGATGGAGAGGCATACCGTCTCGTTTACGGAGAAGCTGATTTTCTACCAGGATTGATCGTTGACCGTTTCGGTAGCATCCTCGTTGTACAGTTGCTTACACTTGGCATGGATCGTTGCCGTGAAGCCATCGTACAGGCACTCATTGAAGTAATGCAGCCGGAAGGCATATATGAGCGCAGTGATGTCTCGATTCGTGAACTGGAAGGTTTGGAACAGACCAAAGGTCCGCTGTATGGAGAGTGCCCACGGCATGTCACTGTTACAGAGAATGGGCTACTCATTAAAGTGGATATCGTGGAAGGGCAGAAGACAGGTTACTTCTTCGACCAACGTGAGAATCGTGCAGCCATCGAACCGCTCATGAAGGGTTGGGGCTACAAGAGTGGAATCACACTTCAAACGACTGAGCAGGATGGCACAGAGCAGCTCTTGCCTGTGAATAAAAGCGGTAAGGTAGTTACATACCCATATTGGGATGGTGCCACTGTACTGGAGTGTTTCTCACACACGGGCAGCTTTACGTTGAATGCTTGCAAGTATGGAGCCAAAAAAGTGACTTGTCTTGATATTTCGGAGCATGCCATTGAGAGTGCACGAACAAATGTGGAGCTGAACGGTTTCACTGACCGGGTCGAGTTCGTAGTTGCTGATGCATTCCAGTACTTGCGTGAACAAGTGAAAGGGCTGGATGAACGTACCTCACGTGCACGTGCAGGCGAACAGAAAGTGGATACATCCAAAGCGCTTGCAGCTGGCGGTAAAACATTTGATGTGGTCATCCTTGATCCTCCTGCATTTGCCAAAACGAAATCAGCAGTTAAAGGTGCATGTCGCGGTTATAAAGATATCAATCTGCAAGGAATGAAACTGGTCAATGAGGGTGGATATTTGGTAACAGCCAGCTGTTCGTATCACATGCGTCCAGACCTCTTCCTGGATACGATTGCCGATGCAGCGGAAGATGCAGGCAAAGTGCTTCGTTTGATCGACTGGAAAGCAGCCGGTAAGGATCACCCACAAATTTTGGGCGTGGATGAAGGACATTACCTGAAATTTGCTATTTTCGAAGTGCGCAGTAAAAAGAATTAATCGTATGATTTTCGTTCCAATCAAGTATAGATCAAGTCAAAAGTCCACAGTGTGATAGCTGCGGGCTTTTTGCTGTTTTGCTGTGTTAACGGAGATGATCTCCGGTTTTACCGGATAGTGGCAAACGTATGTTCCGAACCAAGTCAGATATGTTATACTGGGAATTAAAATCTTGTACGTGTGGTTTGGAGGATTAGACATGTCCGTTCGTTTTGTTATTGGCCGGGCAGGCAGCGGAAAAAGCTTGCTGATTACCCGGGAAATTACATCCCTGCTTCAAAAGGAGCCGCAAGGCACACCTTTGATTTTACTCGTTCCCGAACAGAGTTCTTTTCGAACAGAGCAGGTATTGGTGTCTTCTGGAGCAATTAAAGGTACCATGCGTGCAGAAGTGCTCGGCTTTCGCCGTCTAGCCTATCGTGTAATGCAAGAAGCAGGTGGTTCTGCTCGTATTCCGATCGGAGCCGAAGGCAAAAAGATGCTGCTCTACAAGGTCATCCAGCGCCGTAAGGAAGAATTAAAGCTGTTTGGTGCATCCGGCAGCCAGCTGGGTTTTATAGGCGAATTAAATGACTTATATAGTGAATTTAAACGTTATGAAGTTGATCCATCATTGCTGGAAGACGGGCTGTCTGGAGGGAATACCTCATCCACTTCGCCAATTCTGGAGGACAAGTTGCATGACTTGAATCTGATATATCGTGACTATGAACAGGAACTGACCAATTTATATATTGATGATGAAGACACGTTGACCGAGCTGACAGATCGTTTGTCGGAAAGTGCATTGCTGCAGGATGCCCAGATCTGGATTGATGGTTTTCAGGGATTCACACCACAGGAGATGAGTGTGATTGGTCGGCTGATGTTGCAGTCCTCTTCCGTGACGATTGCACTGACATTGGATCGTCCTTATGATCATGGCGCACTGCCTGGAGAACTGGAACTATTTTTTCCTACGGCAAGTGCCTATGCGCGCCTGAAAGGAATGGCTGACGAACTGGGTGTAACGAGCGATATAACCGTGCTAGATTCGGAGATTCCACCGAGATACAAGGATCGTCCGGGACTTGCTCATCTGGAGGCTGGTTTCGACCGACGAATTCGTTGGAAAAGTGAAGGCCTTGATTCCGGAATCCAACTGGTTGCAGCGGAGAACCGACGAGCTGAGATGGAGGGAGCACTGCGTGAGATGCGGCGCTTGGCACAAAACGAAGGTGCGCGTTATCGGGACATGGCGGTACTTGTCCGGCAGTTGGATACCTACGCTGATATAGCTGAACCGTTATTCAGGGATTATGACGTACCCGTCTTTCTCGACCGGAGAAGAAATGAACTTCATCATCCATTATCTGAGTTTATCCGTTCCGCACTGGATATTGTTCGGCGCCACTGGCGTTACGAGGATGTATTTCGCTGTGTCAAAACGGATCTGCTGCTTCCGCGTGATGGTTCCATCACTCGTGAAGATATGGACCAGCTTGAGAATTATGTACTGGCTTGTGGTATTCACGGGTATCGCTGGACTGACGGCAAACCGTGGAAGTATGTACCAAGCCTGTCGCTGGAAGACAACGGTCAGGATGGCCGTAGTCGAGGACGGGATCAGATGCTTTCTTTAATGGAGAGCTGCCGAACGGTCATTACAGATTCCTTGGGTGCTTTTGAGAAACGAATGAAAAAGGCAAAGACAGCCAAAGCCCAGTGCGAGGCACTATACAGACTGCTGGAAGATGCTGAGATCGCATGGAAGCTGGAAAACATGTCTGCTGAAGCTAAGGCACAAGGTGACCCCGAACGGTCGAGAGAACATCGGCAGATGTGGGGAGCTGTGCTAGATTTATTGGATCAGATGGTCGATATGATGGGGAATGAACGGCTGGATATCACGCTGTTTTCCGGGATGATTGAGACCGGATTGACGGAACTGAAGCTGGGTCTGGTACCACCAGCACTTGATCAGGTTTTGATGGGTTCTATGGACCGTACACGCCTTCAGGACATCAAATACGTATTTATCCTTGGCGCCGTTGATGGTGAATTACCCGCCGTACCTCAGGATGATGGCGTATTAACGGAACTGGAGAGAGCGTTACTGACGGAAAGAGGCATGGCGCTTGGACCAGGTGCAACAAGGCAGATGCTGGATGAACGTTTTCTGATCTATACGGCACTTACAGCGGCAAGCAGCCAGTTGTGGCTGAGTTACCCGGTTGCTGATGATGAGGGGAAAGCACTGCTTCCTTCCGAGATTGTCCGCCATGTACGGAAGATGTTTGGTCTACAAGAACAGCCATTGCTCGCTCAACCACCGGTTGCGAACTCGGAAGAAGCGCATTGGTCCTATGTCACCCATCCGGGTCAGAGTCTGTCAACGCTTATTGGACAATTGCGCAAATGGCGCCGCGGAGAAGACATCCCTGAAATGTGGTGGGCGGTCTACAATTGGCATGTATCTCGAGAGACAAGCAGACCTCAGCTGGAACGGTTGATGGGATCAATCTTTTATCGTAATCGGGCATTACCACTACGTACAGCTACCAGTCGCAGACTGTATGGTACAGAGGTGAGGACGAGTGTCTCGCGAATGGAGCGGTTCGTCGCTTGTCCGTTCTCCCATTTTGCTTCGCATGGGCTGCGTCTCAAAGAACGGCAATTGTACCGCCTTCAGGCTCCTGATATCGGACAGCTGTTTCATGCTGCACTAAGCCAGTTGGCTATGCGATTGCGCGAAGAAAATCGTAGTTGGGGCAGTTTGACTCCAGACCAATGTCGTCAGGAAGCCGAGCAAACTGTGGAGCAGATTGCACCACAGCTGCAAGGGGAGATTTTGCTAAGCACCAAGCGATACGGTTATATTTTCCGCAAATTGAAGGACATTGTTAGCCGGGCATCGGTTATTCTTGGTGAACAGTCCAGACGTGGAAGTTTTGAACCGATTGGATTGGAGCTTGATTTTGGACCCGATAAAACACTGCCGCCACTACGTTTTGAACTGGAGAACGGCTGTGTGATGGAGATCGTGGGTCGAATTGACCGTGTAGATGTCGCAGAAGGAGAGAATGGTCTGCTCCTGCGTGTCATTGACTATAAATCAAGCCAGACGGACCTCAAGTTACATGAAGTGTACTATGGTCTGTCATTGCAAATGCTCACCTATCTGGAGGTGCTGCTTAGTGCTGCCGAAGAATGGCTTGGGGAAACGGCGATGCCTGGAGGAACGTTGTATTTCCATGTGCATAACCCGCTGTTGCAATCCGCAAACGGCATGACATCGGAGCAGGCAGGACAAGAACTGCTGAAACGGTTCAAAATGAAAGGTTTGCTGCTGGCGGATCGGGATGCAATCGCTCAAATGGACAACACCCTGGATAAGGGGTATTCAGCGATTATTCCGGTTGCCCTTAAGGCAGATGGCAGCTTTTATAGCAGTGCAGCTGTAGCTACGCCAGAGCAATGGGATACGCTGCTTGCTTCGGTTCGCAGTAATATCCGTGAGATTGGTACCCGGATTACGGATGGGGATGTGGCCATTGAGCCTTATCGTATTCAGCAGGAAGTGGCGTGTACGTTCTGTCCGTATAAGCCTGTTTGTCAGTTTGATGAGAATATAGAAGGAAATGAATACAACCTGTTGTCCAAACCGGGCAAACAGCAAATCTGGGATATGTTATCTCACACCAAGGGAGGGGAAACATCATGACGAATATACCAAAACCGGAAGGAAGCTTCTGGAGTGATGACCAGTGGAGTGCGATTTCCGAAAGCGGAGAAGACATACTGGTTGCCGCAGCGGCGGGATCAGGCAAGACAGCCGTACTGGTTGAACGAATTATTCGCAAGATCGCAGATCCCTCCCAAGGATACAGTGTGGATCGTTTACTTGTAGCTACGTTTACCAAAGCGGCCGCCGCCGAAATGAAACAACGGATTCGGGAAGCGTTGGAACGTGCGCTGGAAGAACAGCCTGGAGAAGAGCATCTGCGTAAGCAGCTGTCGCTGCTTGGACGGGCATCTATTACAACGCTGCATTCATTCTGTATGGAAGTCATTCGCCGTTATTATCAGCAAATTCCGTTGAACCCGGCTTTTCGTATCCTGAATGAAAATGAAGCGGAAATCATGCGGCAGGAACTGCTTGAAGAACTATTTGAGGAAAAGTATGGCGAAGAAGATGAAGGGAGTACATTCCGCGAATTAGTGGACTGGTTCAGTGGAGAACGAAACGATGATGCGATGCATCGACTGGTGCAACGATTGTATGATTTCTCCCGCAGTCATTCCTGGCCGGATCATTGGCTCTCAGAGATGGCATCTGCTTTTCAGGTGGAAAGTGTAGAGGCACTTGGACATTCAGCATGGGTTCAGAGTATTTTGCGTGATGCGGCTCTTGCTTTGAGTGGTGCAGCAGGACTGCTTCGTCAAGGCATCCATATTTCCATGCAGCCTGAAGGTCCGGCACCTTATGCAGAAACGTTAAAAGAAGACCTGGTGATGGTAGAAGAGCTGCTGTCTGCGGCCCAGGTTATGCCATGGGAAAGGTTGCCTGAAGTGTTTCAACCCGCTGCATTTGGCAAATTGAAACCCTGCAAAAAGGATCAAACGGACCCGGCTTTACAGGATCAGGTGAAGGAACTCCGTGAGGCTGCGAAAAAAGCAGTTACCGACCTGAAAGGTTCATTGTTCGGAAGAAGTGCGTTTTCGTTCTGGCAGGAGCTGGAGCAAGCGGCACCACTCATGCAGGAATTGTCGAGGTTGGTTAGTACATTTGGAGAACGTTATCGACAGGCCAAACAGGAACGTGGGCAAGTTGACTTCAGTGATCTGGAGCATTACTGTCTTCACATTTTGCGACATGAGGATTCAACGCCTGAACTGTCGATGCCTTCCGATGCGGCTATGGAGTACCGTTCGCGATTCGATGAAGTGTTGCTTGATGAATATCAGGATACCAATACGGTTCAGGAAGATATCGTGAAGCTCATCTCCAGAGAAAACCCGGGCAACCGATTCATGGTCGGTGATGTCAAACAGAGTATCTACCGTTTCCGTTTGGCTGAGCCAGGTCTATTTATGAACAAGTATCGTCAGTATGGAGCGAGCATGCGTGAGGATGGAAGTGTTGTAGATCGCCTGAGTCGTGCAGGCCAACGTATTGATCTTGCGCGTAATTTCCGCAGTCGTGCGGAAATCGTGCATTCGGTCAATATGATATTCCGGCAACTCATGAACGAAGGTGTGGCAGAGATTGCTTACGATGAACGAGCTCAACTGGCATATGGGGCTACGTTCCCGTCAGAAACACTTGGTGATGAGGCGTATACACCTGAACTCATGCTGATCGATCGTCAGGGTGGTGGTCCGGATCTGACAGAGAGCACGGATGAGAATGGGGATGTATCGGTCTCCGCAGAACTGGAGAGTGCCGAACTCGAAACAGCACAGTTGGAAGCGAGGGCGATCGCAAGGCGTATTCGGGAGATGGTTGGGGATACGGACAAACCTGCCCTCCATGTATATGACAAAGCCCTGCAAACGATGCGCCCGGCACGTTACGGTGACATGGTCATCTTGCTGCGTTCGACCTTGATGTGGGCTCCGCTCATGATTGAGGAGTTCAGACAGCAGGGAATTCCTGCTGGAGGAGAACAGAGCAAGGGTTATTTTCAGGCTACAGAAGTGGAAATCATGATGTCTCTGCTTCAGCTTGTTGATAATCCAAGGCAGGATATTCCGCTCGCTTCCGTGCTTCGTTCCCCGATTGTTGGACTGGATGAAGAGGAACTGGCACAGATTCGGCTTGGTGACAAAAGACAATCATTCTATGATGCGGTTATATCAGCTGCGGGAGATTGGAGCGATTCCTCCACTAATGCTGTACAACAATCCCGGCAGGATAATCATCCTGATTCCAATATGGTCCAGTTGCAGTGGCCGGAAGCCTGGGCAGAGATGGAACAGGGACAGCGGGAGACAGCAGCTTCAGTCGAGGCAGAGATCCTGGATGATGTCTATGAATCCGATGTGCATACATTGCATACAGATGGAATGCAAGATGCTGGTGTTACGGGACATGCAAGTGAGGATCCGGGCATAACGGAGATCTCAGGCTCGGAATTACAGCAAAAGTTAATTCGTTTTATGCGTCAATTGGAGCAGTGGAGACTTGAGGCAAGGCAAGGCAGTCTAAGTGAACTGATCTGGCGTATGTATCGGGAAACCGGTTATTTGGACTGGGTTGGTGGTCTTCCAGGAGGGCTGCAACGTCAAAGTAATCTTAAGGCATTGTACGACCGCGCACGACAATATGAGGAATCAACTGCGAATCGCGGCTTGTTCCGTTTCCTGACCTATGTTTCCAGACTGCGGGAAAACGGGGGAGACCTCGGGACTGTAGCAAGTAGTTCTGGTGAGCAGGACAACGCCGTACGTATCATGACGATTCACAGGAGTAAGGGTTTGGAGTTTCCAATTGTCTTTGTCGGTGGCATATCCAAGATGTTTAATCAGCAAGACTTGAACGCACCGTTTCTAATGCATAAGGAACTGGGATTTGGTCCGAGGTTTGTGGATCGTGAGAACCGAGTAGCTTATCCTACATTAGCCAATCTGGCGATTCGTCGTCGGGCGCAATTTGAACTGCTTGCTGAAGAGATGCGTGTGCTGTATGTTGCGTTGACTCGTCCCAAAGAGAAAATGATTCTGCTAGGTACCGTAAAAGATGCATCGAAAAAAGCACTGGCGTGGTCTCAGGTCAAGGATAGTCCTGAACTGGCATTGCCAGACTATCTGCTGGCTGCAGGACGGAGTTACCTGGACTGGATTGGGCCATCCCTAATGAGACATCCAGATGCGGGTGTGCTGCGTGAACTTGCTGGAAGCAATGATTCGTTCTCAGCTTGTCTTGCAGATGATCAATCACGCTGGGCGATTTCTATTATTTCCGCCGATCAGGTATCCCGTGACCATGTGGTAGATCTGACACTCGGAGAAGAAGACGGGATAAATGAGGTACGGAAAGAACGAATTGCTGCACTAAAAGCCGTCCAACCCGTGAAGTTGGTTACATCTTCAACTGTAGAAGAGCTGACGAAGAGTGCACAAGATACGGCTAACCAAAACATTGGAGATGAAGGTGCAGACATAGTAGCTCTTCAACAAGAGGAGACAAGGCTGATCAACGAGGTTGATCAACGACTTTCATGGACGTACCCCTATGAAGCAGCAACTCAAGTAGCAGCCAGTACATCTGTCACGGAGTTGAAAACGTTACTTGCGATGCAGGATATCCAGTCTGTAGAGGTGATGGAGGAACTGGGAGAACAGTCCGAGAAATTATTGGCTCACAACAACCCAGAAATCAATCACACCAAAGATGAAGCAGGCCATGTACTACGTGGCGTATCCGATGAATCTAACGAGCGTGAGACTGGATCATGGACAGATTCAAACGGTACGGTGAACCTTCCGGATGCGGGATCTGCAGGTACGTCTTTCAAACTGCACCTGCGTCGTCCCAAATTCATGGAGGCAACGCAGTTGACAGGGGCAGAACGGGGGAACGTGTATCATACGTTGATGCAGCATCTTCCTATAGATGGATCATCTGTTGATTCACAACTTATTGAAAAGACAATTGAGCGATTGATTAAGCTTCAGATTTTGCTGCCCCATCATGCTGCGGCTATCGAACCTGAAGAACTGGCCGGATTTTTCAATACAGAACCAGGGAAAGAATTATTGCGTGCAGCGTGGGTGAAACGGGAGATTCCGTTTGTGTATGGACTTCCGGCACATCAGTCTCCTGTGGAATGGCTACATGAACGGGCGGCGAACTCAGATATGCAGATAATAAATGAAGATAGCAAAATGCAGGCAACGATTGAAAATGAAACCGTGCTTGTACAGGGGATTATCGATTGTCTGTATGAGGTGGACGGCGAGCTTGTCTTGCTTGATTACAAGACGGATCGGGTATTGGAGCATCGTGGTGGTTTGGATGAACTCACCAAAAATTATCGCTTCCAGCTAGATCTGTATGGACGGGCCATTGAAGATATATTGGGTCGGAAAGTTGACCGGAAATGGCTGTACTTTTTTGATGGTGGACATGCAGTGAAATTGTAAAAGATCGGAATTTAAAACCATGTATATCACATGGGAGAGGGGTGGAACGGACGATGCGTATTTTGCATACAGGGGACTGGCATTTGGGAAAAACGCTGGAAGGACGAAGCCGACTGCGTGAACAGGAAGATTTCGTTGATGAACTCGTCAGGGTCGCTGATGAGCAACAGGCGGATGCCATATTGATGGCCGGAGATGTGTATGATTCGGTGAATCCTCCCGCAGCGGCGGAACAACTTTTTTATGAAGCGGCAGCGCGTCTGACGGAGCATGGAAGACCCCTCGTGGTGATTGCTGGAAATCATGATCAGCCAGAACGTGTAGCTTCTGTAACTCCACTTGTGAACAGACAGGGCATTACACTCGTAGGGATGCCTACTTCAGAAGCGGTAACCATCCATGCAAAGCGAACCGGAGAAATTGCACAGATTGCCGCATTACCTTATCCTTCTGAAGCCAGATTGAATGAATTGCTGACAACAGATGGGGACGAAAATGTGCTTCGTCAGGCATACAGTCACCGGGTGGGCATGTTAATGCAGCGTCTGGCAGCTTCTTTTCGCCCGGATACCGTGAACTTGGCCATGAGCCATATCTATGTGCTCGGCGGACTTGAGAGTGATTCGGAACGTCCGATTCAGATCGGTGGGGCCTACACGGTGGATCCATCATCTTTAGCGACTGGTGCGCAATACACGGCGCTTGGGCATCTTCATCGTGCACAGGCTGTCAAAGGAGACGGTGTGATTCGATATAGCGGTTCTCCTCTCGCCTACAGCTTCTCGGAAGCAGGGCAGAGCAAGTCTGTCACGATGGTTGATCTGGCGCCGGGTGGAGCAGCACAGGTAGAAGAAGTTTTGTTAACGTCCGGGCGTCCGCTTGTACGTTGGCAGGCCCGTGGTGGTTTGGCAGAAGTATATCGCTGGCTGGATGAGGGGCGTGATCCGCAGGCTTTTATCGACATGGAAGTGTGGCTGGACGAGGCGATGTCCCTGAAGGAGATTCAGCAGCTGCGAAAATCACATGAAGGTATCATTCATATTCGCCCGGTGTATCCCGAGATGGCTGCAGCAGGACTTTTGGAACAACGATCCGAGCTGCCGGTCCACGAACTGTTCCGTAAATTTTATCAGCGTCAGACCGGTGGTGCACAACCGGAAGACAGCCTGGTACAGCTTTTCCTGGAACTTGTGGATGAAGACGAGCCGGGTGCGCGTGAGGAGGTCGAGGAAAGATGAAGCCAATTCTATTAAAAGTTGCCGGACTGCAAAGTTACCGGGAGATGCAGGAGATTGATTTTACCGTGCTGACAGAGACGGGGCTATTCGGTATTTTCGGTCCAACGGGCAGTGGTAAATCTTCCTTGCTCGATGCCATCACACTCGCCATGTACGGAAAAGTGGAACGTGCGGTGAACGGGACGCAAGGCATTATGAATCATGCAGAGGATTCGTTGTCGGTTGCTTTTACATTTGAACTGATGTCGGCGGAAGGCACTCGAAGGTTCCGGGTAGAGCGACGTTTCAAACGAAATAATGAAGTTTCGGTGAGTAACACGATCAGCAAATTCATAGAGACGGTTAATGGCGAAGAACAGGTACTTGCCGACAAATTGGCAGATGTGAATCGCTGCGTTGAAGATGTGATCGGTTTGAAGATGGATGATTTTACACGGGCAGTGGTGCTTCCGCAAGGGAAGTTTGCCGAGTTTTTGTCACTCAAAGGCAGTGAACGTCGTCAGATGCTGCAACGATTGTTCCATCTGGAGAAGTATGGGGATCAGCTGGCCATCAAATTAAGTCGGCGGGTTAAGGATAATGATATGGTTCACCAATCTCTTGCTGCGGAGCAACAGGGACTTGGGAATGCCAGCAAGGAGACGCTGGAAGAAACGAAACGTCTTCTTCAAAACGCTGTTCAGCAGTCTGAATTGTCCCGCAAAGCGCTGGATGAAGCTGTGAAGGAAGCTGAACAACTGGGCAAAATTCGTGAGTTAAGTAACGAACGGCAGGCCCGGACGGATGAACAGCAGAAGCTGAAAGCACTGGAACCACAGATAGAGGTAGGCGAACAACGGCTGAAACAATCCGTTGCGGCAGATGCAATACTGCCTGCATTGCAGACGATTCGAGATGCCATGGCTACACAGAAGCAGCGGCAGGATACTGCCGAGACAGCTCATCAGCAAGCACTGGAACATGAGCGTCTGGCTGTTCAGGAAGCGGAGAAGGCTGAGACGGCACGCAAGCAAATGACTGAGGAAGAACCGAAACTTCTGCTGCGCCTGGAGCAACTCGAACAAGCAAAAGAGCTGCAACGTGAACGGGACGGACTTCAAGCCGATTGCTCGCGCCTCGCGCAGTTGCTGGAACAGGGGCAGAGCGAACAAACTGCGCTGGGACAGCAGCTTGAGAAAGAAAAGGAACTGCAACAGCGCGGACGCAAACGGCGAGAGGAACTACAGGAGAGCCTCAAGCCAAATGAAGTGAAGTCAGAGGAACGCAGGCAACTTCAAGCTGCGCTAGAACTGAAACATCGTGTGGATACTGCCGCGGAGCAGTTGCAGCAAAATAAGGCTGACATGCAAGCCTATAAGCAATCGGCAGAACAGGGAGCCGACAAGCTGAAGGCGGCGGCTGAGGAAGAAAAACGCCTGAGTGATCAGCGTCAGCATCTGGTAGAACAGGCGTCAGCAGGTCTTGAGGCCTTGCTTGCCTGTGAGCAGGACATTAGCCGCGAACAAAGCCTGCTGGCCCTTGCGGAGGAACGGCTGCGTGGCACGATGCGCGAGCAGGAGCTGCACCGGCTGTCCTCCGCCTTGCGCGCCGAACTGCACGACGGCGAGCCATGCCCGGTGTGCGGCTCGCCGCATCACCCGCTCCCGGCTGCCCCGCCGGGAGAAGGTCCGCACGCAGGCGACGCGGACCTGGAACTGCTGCGCAGCCTGCACGCGGAGCTGCAGGAGCTGCGCTTTGGGCTGCGCCAGCAGCTGCACGAACGTCGCAGCCTGCTGACGCAGCTTGGCGCTGCGGCCGGCGAAGCTCCGGCCGCAGCCGAGGCCGCGCCTGCGGCAGCGGAGCCCGAGCCCGCCGGGTCGCCCGAACACGGGCGCTCCCCGGCAGGCTGGGCATCGCGTGCCGCTGCGCTGCGCGAAGCCGCGCAGGCGCTGGCTACCGCAGCAGCGCCGCTCCAAGCCGAAGCCGCCGCGTTACAGCAGGCGGCTGTGGGCGCGCAGCAGCGCCGCATGGAAGCGGCAGCTGCGCAAGAGGCCGGCCGTGCCGGGCTCACCCAGGCGGAGCGCAAGCTGGCTGAGAGCGAGGCCGCAGCGGCTACTTTGCAGAGCCGCTGGGCCGCAGAACTGCCGGGCATCGCTCAGGAGGAGGCCAAGGCCCTCTATCAGGCGATGCAGGAGCGCGATGCGCGCGCCGAAGACATCAAGGAACGTCTGAACAAAAGCGTGACGTTCCTTGAGGAAAAAGACCAAATCATTCAATCTCTCCAGCAGAAGCTGGTGGAATTGGACAAACAACTGATTCAGTGGCAAACGGAGTGGCAGGGCAATAGCAAACAGCTGGCCGAGAAGGAAGAACGCTTGCGCCAGTGGGTTGGGGAGCAACGGGTAGAAGATCTGATTACTGCGGCTCAGGCTCGTCTGGATGGACTGCGGAAAACAGCTTCGGACTCGGCACAACGCTTCAAAGAAGCGGACACGCTGAAGCAGGAATCAGCCAAGAAAGACGTCATGGCACAGCAGGCAGCCGCCTCGGCCACAGAACATCTGCAACAAGCACAGGAACGGTGGAAGCAATTGCTGGAACAATCTCCATTTGACTCAGATGATGCTGTTGTATCCGCGGCAATTCCTGCACAGGAAGCAGAGCGACTGGCAGGGGAGATCCAGCAGCACCGGGAACGTGAGCGTGAACTGGCATCCCAGTTGCGTGAACTGGAACAAAAGCTGGGTGGTGCTGTCGTATCGGAGGAACAGTGGTTAGCCTGCACCGAACGTTTGCAGCAGGTCCGAATTGAGGACGAGGCTGCCCTTCGTGCCAAAGCACGTGCAGAACGTGATTTGGAGGATGTGGAGCAGCGACATGTTCGCTGGACCGAACTGGAGAACAAGCGGGTGGAGGTAAGCCGTCAAGGCGAACTGCTCAGCAAGCTGCAATCCGCGTTCAGAGGCAATGCTTTTGTTGAGTATATTGCGGAGGAACAACTGATGCAGGTTAGTCATGCGGCATCTCAGCGTCTGCGCTTCCTGACCAAACAGCGTTATTCACTGGAGGTGGATTCCGGTGGTGGTTTTGTGATCTGTGATGATGCCAACGGGGGAGTCAAACGACCGGTATCAACGTTGTCAGGTGGCGAGACATTTTTGACTTCGTTGTCACTGGCCTTGGCACTGTCGGCCCAGATTCAACTGCGAGGTCAGTACCCACTTCAATTCTTCTTCCTGGATGAAGGGTTTGGTACCCTTGACCCTGAACTGTTGGATACCGTCATTACGTCTCTGGAAAAATTGCATGACGATCGATTGGCTGTTGGTGTCATCAGTCACGTGCCTGAACTGCGTGCACGCTTGCCGCGCAAACTTGTGGTGATTCCGGCAGGTGAGGCCGGAAACGGCTCACGTGTGGTCTTGGAGACTCTGTAGAGGGCAATGTGTAAGCAATATAGATCATAGAAGCGCCTCTAATAGTCCAAGCAAAATGAATATTAGAGGTTGTTCAAAAAGTCCGCTTTTGATTACGAATGGTGCCTAGCGGCATCATCAACATCTAATATGGAATTCAGCTGAAATAAGTAGGGGCTTACGAAGGTTGTTTCCTTCGGAAACATTACGGTTGCTCACGTAGTTCTATCTATGCTCCGCTACTCCATTTCTAGCTTTATCCCGTCTTTTTGGTACTGAAAACCGCCCTTTTTAAACATGCACTATTACGTAATATTATTTTTGTGAAAATATTTCTTTTCCTGCTTTTATAACTTAGCGGAGTGAGTTACATCACAGATACAGGTTCATCCCACTGTTATACTACAGTTAAGCCGACAAACTTTATTTAAGTACCCCGGCGGACATCTGATCAGGACGTTTCCTGAATAGATGTCCGCGCAGCAGACTTCCAAGGAAGCCGCTCACGGGGTGCTTCTTTTTTGTGTTTTCTCATCAGTAGTGTCAATTCGCCCAGTTCTGAATACCATGAAAAGGTGATCAAGAGCAGAATCAGGGAGGCGTTGGCAAGTGGAAAAAGTGGAAGCGAAGAAAATATGCAAAGAACACATGCACCGTTATGTATGTGTACAGATGAAAGACGGTATGCACTACGATGGCATTATGGAAAATGTGGATGATGAAATGATCTACCTGGCTGTTCCCGTTGGACCAGAAGCCATGGTGAATCATGCGAACTGGGCTCCAAATGCAATGCCTGGGGCAAACTATCCGATAGGTCATACTCGCGGATTTTATCCAGGTTACGGCTACCCTACGCCTTATCCGTATTATGGTTATGGCCGTAGACGTTTTAACCGACTGGTGCTCCCGTTATTTGCGCTTACAGCGTTAACCCTTTTACCGTATTATTGAAATTAGAAAAAACAGTCATAACTGCAAGTGACACATTCTTATGTACCCTATGGGCATCCTATGAAAATCCTCGAAAATAACTAGCTGAGGATGGATGTTTCATTCATGGTACCGTACAGCATGAATTAGAGAGGTCTTATCACATACAGAGTCTCAGCCTGATGTATCGCAACAGTCTTTGCAATACAACTGGCAACATACCGAATATCTAAAAAGGTCATGCCTGTGCAGAAGCGAACTTCTGTAAGGCATGACCTTTTTTTGAATCTAATTAGTGTAAGGTCGATGATGAACGGATGGCACATAACGTGTATTTAACTACTGAAAGCAGACCTGGCCTGAACGTCCGCAGCAGCAATCGGTGTACTGCATCCTGAATATGCGAGAACGTCCTATGTGCAAGCTTACGATCAAGACACCGAAAAGCTTTAATTCTCTATCCCGATAAAAAGCTTCGCTTCGGGTGGAATCCATGCTGTTCTCTTGCCACGATTGGAGGAGCGGAGCATGATGTGAGCGCTGACGAATCTGAGGCATCTTATTCAAGGCTTTGAAGCGTCCTCAGAATTTTAAGGAATCTGATACACGTTATAACCGAATAAACAGCCGCTTTCAGCATTTTTTTGAGTTATTTCGGGAAATAACGTGCCTGATGTTCCTTATAATTTCAAATTAGCGCCTGAACGCCAAATGAGACGTCCTGTGTTCCTTAGAGAATGGTCAACTACCCATTCGCAAGTATCAGCCAGCACGGACTTCAAAATGCCCTTAACTTAATGCAGATTTCAAATCCTCCAGTAAATCTTCAACATCCTCGATCCCAACGGAGATCCGAATCAAACCATCCGTGATCCCCAATTCTTGCCGACGTTCATAAGGAATGGAGGCATGCGTCATTCGGGCAGGTACAGAGATTAAACTTTCCACCGCGCCTAGACTTTCAGCCAATGTGAAATAACGGACTTTGCTTAACACGTCATCTACTTTTTCAGCACTGCCTACATCAAAGGAAACCATACCGCCATATCCTCTCGCTTGCATGGAAGCAAGCTTGTGCTGCGGATGGTCGGGCAGTCCGGGATAATAAACTTTACTCACTGTTGGATGCTGATTCAGAAATGTCACAAGCTGCTCTGTATTGCGCTCTTGCGCTTCCATCCGCAATCCCAATGTTTTAAGACCTCGCATTAACAGCCAGGAATCCATAGGTCCCAGAACTGCGCCAATTGCATTTTGAATAAAATGCAGATCTTCACCAAGTTGCTCGCTGTTGACAACCGCAAGTCCTGCCACGACATCACTATGACCGCCGATATATTTCGTTGCAGAATGCAGTACAATATCTGCCCCAAGAGCCAGCGGGGTTTGCCAATAAGGGGTACTAAACGTGTTATCCACGATGAACAACAATTCATGTTGTTTCGCCCATTTCCCTACAGCAGCAATATCGGTGACTTTGAGTAACGGATTGGTAGGTGTTTCTACATAGATGGCCTTTGTATTGGATCGCAAAGCCTGCTCCAGTGCTTGTAGTGAGGTGGTATCTACAAAAGTAGACTCGATACCCAGACGATTCAGCACCTTGGTGAAAATGCGATAGGTCCCGCCGTATACGTCATCCGTCAGAATGACGTGATCTCCTGTTTTCAACAGAGACAGTACAGCGTGAATTGCAGCCATGCCCGAACTAAAAGCAAAACCTCGAACGCCATCCTCCAGCTCTTTAATGACTTCTTCCAACGCATGACGGGTAGGGTTGCCTGTACGTGAATACTCGTATCCTTTGTGTACGCCAACTGATTCTTGCTCATACGTGCTTACTTGATAGATCGGTACACTCACTGCTCCAGTGTGTGGATCACCGACAATACCTGCATGAATCAGCTTGGTTTTTGGTCTCATTTCATTGTCCTCCATTATAGATATTTTGGCTTAAATACCGTTCGCTGCTATCCGGGAAAATAACGACGATGTTACTTCCGTGAGCTGCGTGAACGGCTTCGTTTAATGAGGCTTGCATAGCTGCACCTGAGGAACTTCCTACCAGTAAGCCTTCCAACAAGGCCAGATCCTTGACCCGCTCAAAGGCATCTTCATCTGAGATCGTATGAATGGCATCAAAGTAACTCACATCCATAAAAGAAGATAACGTTTCGACCCCTATTCCTTCTGTACGATGTGGTCCCGATGGACCTCCTGCGAGTATCGAACCTTCGGGTTCTACGATACATGTTTTAATTAACGGTTTTTGCTCCTTCAAATAGCGAGATACTCCCATGAAAGTTCCGCCAGACCCGGCTCCGGCGACATATACATCCACCTGCCCGTTCAGATCACGCCAAATCTCAGGACCCAGATGTTCATAATGTGCGAGTGGGTTATCTGCATTGGAGAACTGACCTGGAATATACGAACCCGGTATTTCTTTCGCCAGCGATTCCGCCTTGCGTATGGCACCAGTGATTCCTTCGGATGTGGGTGTGTTGACGACCGTAGCACCAAGGGCTTTCATCAACTGCTGCTTCTCAACACTGAACTTCTGAGGTACGGTGAAAATGACCTTTAAATTCAGGCCTACAGCCGCCATTGCAAGACCAATTCCTGTGTTGCCTGCAGTAGCTTCGATCACCGTTCCACCTGGTTTAACATCTCCTCGTGCCAAGGCCTTCTCCAATAAAAACTTGCCGATCCGGTCTTTCACACTTCCTCCGGGATTCATGAATTCCAGTTTGGCGAACAGGCGGATTCCTTCCGGTAATGGATAACGAGTTAATTCAAGCAGAGGTGTATTACCTATAAGTTCCTGTACATGTTGATAAACGGTCAAATTAACCAATCTCCTTTTGTGTGTCATTAACCATACATATTTGTTTAATTGGGAAAAGTGCGTGATAAAACCATATTTCAATAAAATGGCTTGGTATACATCCAATGTTGTATAGTGTTCGGCTCGATGATAGATGGAGAGTTGACCTGGAATACCTGGTTGTGTGTCTAGAGATTGGACGTGGGTTTTTACTTTTAGTATGATAGAGGGGAATACATACACTGGAATACAAAGGAGGGTATGAACTATGGATTGCTTATTTTGCAAAATTGTAGAGGGCAGCATTCCCTCCAATAAAGTACTGGAGAATGACCATGTTATCGTTTTTCATGACATCCAGCCCGCTGCACCGACACATGTTCTTGTCATTCCGAAGAAACATATTGCTTCCATGAATGAAGTTACTGCAGAAGATCTGCCGTTGATCGGCGAGATTCATCTGGCTGCTCAAGAAGCTGCGAAGCGTCTTGGCGTGGAGGAAACAGGATATCGATTAATCAACAATTGTGGTAAGGATGGAGAACAAACCGTTCATCATCTGCATTACCATTTGTTGGGTGGTACCAGACTTGGCGTGTTGACAAGTCTGTCCGATTCTCACAAATAAACGAGCTAATGGGTACTACTATTGAGGATTTAGTCATATGCATTAAATCCACGAATGTGTGACCAAATGCTTATATAATGAATTCATTTCATAATACCTTTGAGTTATAAAATGGATTCAAATAAGTGATCATTACATTGAGGTTGACACCTTTATTATCTTTCGCCTATAATGTAAGATGATGAACCGTGTTATTGCTCTTGGACGGTCTGGTCGGAGGGAGGGAAAACTGGTGTCTGAAACTAAAGTTCGCAAAAACGAGACTATTGATGCTGCACTTCGTCGTTTTAAACGCTCCATCGCTAAAGATGGCGTATTGGCTGAGGTGAAGAAACGTAAGCATTATGAGAAGCCAAGCGTAAAGCGCAAGAAAAAGTCCGAGGCTGCTCGTAAGAGAAAGTTTTAGGAGGATTTTAATTACATGAATCTTAGCGAACGATTGAACGAAGATATGAAGCAAGCGATGAAGAGTAAGGACAAGTTCAGACTCTCCAACATTCGGTTGATTCGTTCGACGATCAAGAATCTTGAAATAGATTTGAAAAGAGATTTGGATGACAACGAAGTGCTTGATATCCTGAGTCGTGAAATCAAACAGCGCAAAGATGCCCTCCAAGAATTTGACAAAGCGGGCCGTGAAGATCTCGCGGCAAATGCAAAAGCGGAAATTGAAGTACTCATCCAGTACCTTCCCACACAGCTTACCGAAGAAGAAATTAAAGTTATTGTACAGCAGACCATCCAGGAAACCGGTGCTTCTTCGAAAGCCGAGATGGGGAAAGTCATGGCGGCCCTTATGCCGAAAGTTAAAGGCAAAGCGGACGGCAAACTGGTAAATCAAGCAGTTCAACAATTTCTGCAATAAAGCAAATCAATAAACACCTTCTGACTTGTCAGGAGGTGTTTTTTCCATTTATCAGAAGGCATCATGTCCTTGGGATGACGAAATTTCTTTTTAATGGTTAATATATATTATTATGGATTTTTATTCTTGCAATTGATTGAGTTTTCAAATATAATTTTAAGATTTTGAAACGAAATGTTGCATTGCACGTAATAAATACCATAAGCTGGACAGTATAACATTAATGGAAAAGGGGGGACTATTGTGAAGGGAAAGCGCCGGAAGAAGCTTACGGGGCCATTGATGCTCTTAATGCTGCTGACGCTGTTGCTTCCTGTCTGGATTGGATCACCGTCAGCGCATGCAGCTGAGAAGAGTGGTGCCGTATATATTATTCCGGTTGATAAACCAATCGAGCAGGGACTTGGCAAGTTCATGGAACGCGGGTTCAAGCAAGCAGAAGAGATGAATGCTGGCCTGATCGTTCTTGATATCAATACGCCGGGAGGCCGTGTCGACACTGCAGAAGCATTAGGTACCCTAATTAAGGACAGTCCGATTGAGACTGTTGCATTTGTTCGTGGAGATGCTGCTTCAGCAGGGAGTTTTCTGGCTCTGAATGCAGATAAGATCGTAATGTCACCAGGCAGTATGATTGGTGCGGCAGCAATGGTCGACAGTACGGGTAAACATGTTGATGATCCAAAGCTTGTTGCATTCTGGAAAAGCAAAATGCAGGGAGCGGCTGAAATCAGTGGTCGTGATGGCAAGATTGCAGCTGGAATGACGGATGTTAACATCGTTGTTGAAATGCCAGAGATCAATAAAACCAAGCAAAAAGGTGAAATTATTGCTCTCTCGGCTGAAGAAGCGCTGAAAGTTGGTTATGCCGACCACATCAGTAACACACCGGAAGAAGCGGCAGCTTGGGCAGGTTACAGTCAAGATGACGTATTTAAGGTAGAACGAACAACAGCGGAGAATATTTCCTCTTTTCTTACTAATCCGGTTGTTATGACTGTGTTATTGTTCCTCGGAATCGCGGGTGTGATCATTGAATTGATTGTTCCTGGTTTTGGAGTTCCTGGTATTGTAGGTATCGTGTGTTTCGTGTTGTATTTCTCGGGTAATTACATTGCGGGATTTGCCGGAGCAGAGACATGGGTGCTATTTACCGTCGGACTCATCATGATGATTCTGGAGATGTTTATTCCGAGCTTTGGTATTCTGGGGATTTTGGGATCAATTGCGCTTGTGGCCGGTGTTGTAAGGGCTGCTTATGATACGAGTGATGCATTTGTATCTCTAGGTATCGCTTTTGGAGCAGCACTGGTAGTCATTGCGATCATCTCAATTATCTTTAAGGATCGAGGGATATGGAATCGCTTCATACTGAGTGATAGCATGTCTGCGGATCGGGGTTATTCATCAGCCACAGAACGTAAAGAGCTGGTTGGTCTGCAAGGAATCAGTCTGACACCACTTCGTCCTTCTGGAACAGCGATGTTTGAAGGGGAACGAATTGACGTTGTGACCGACGGAGATTTTATTCCCATCGATACTCCGATTATTGTGATTAAAGCGGAAGGTACCCGGATTGTGGTTCAGCAAGCTTTGCCGGTGTAACTCGCTCTGTTGTCGAAGCGGATTAACGCTTCGGCAATGTACATAACCACGTAGCTGAAGCTGCCAGCAAGGTGGTGCATTCTTTCATTTAGCAGCGGACTCAAGAGTGTATTCTCAAATATTTTTATCAAATTCAAATTGCAAATGGAGGAAATTAAATGGACACATCTATGATTACGATTTTGCTCATTGCGGTAGTAGGTATTATCGTATTGAGCGTATTCTTCAGCTTTTTCCCGGTTATGCTCTGGGTTTCAGCGATTGCATCCGGCGTACGCGTAAGTATTATTACACTGGTAGCGATGAGACTGAGACGTGTAACGCCTAGCCGTATCGTTAATCCAATGATTAAAGCAACTAAAGCTGGTCTTAAACTTTCAATGAACCAACTGGAAAGTCACTTCTTGGCCGGTGGTAACGTTGACCGTGTTGTAAACGCTCTGATTGCTGCACAACGTGCCAACATTCCACTCGAATTTGAACGTGCTGCTGCGATTGACCTCGCAGGTCGTGACGTATTACAAGCCGTACAGATGAGTGTTAACCCACGAGTTATCGAAACACCGATTGTCTCTGCGGTTGCCAAAGATGGTATTGAAGTTAAAGTTAGAGCACGGGTTACGGTTCGTGCCAACATTGATCGTCTCGTCGGTGGTGCTGGTGAAGAAACGATCATCGCCCGTGTTGGTGAAGGTATCGTAAGTACGAACGGTTCCTCCAATTCTCACAAAGACGTCCTGGAAAATCCGGATCTGATCTCTCGTACTGTATTGTCCAAAGGTCTGGATGCTGGTACTGCTTTTGAAATCCTGTCCATTGATATTGCGGACGTTGATGTAGGTAAAAACATTGGTGCCTTCTTGCAAACAGAGCAAGCAGAAGCTGACAAACGTATCGCTCAGGCAAAAGCCGAAGAGCGTCGCGCAATGGCCGTAGCCCAAGAGCAAGAGATGAAAGCACGCGTAGTGGAAATGAGAGCACGCGTTGTTGAATCCGAGTCCCAAGTACCTTTGGCAATGGCTGAGGCACTTCGTAACGGTAAAATCGGTGTGATGGATTATATGAACCTGAAGAACATTGAAGCGGATACTCAAATGCGCAACACATTGGGAAAACCTGGTGAAGGTTCGAATTCCAACGATCAGGGTGATTCCAAAAACGGAAGATAGGCGGTGAGTGCATATGGGCCTATTTGAATGGATTTTTGATAATTTGTATATTGTGGCCGTCATCGGTTTTGCACTCTTCTCCTTCTTGGGGAAAGCTGCCAAATCGGCTGATCCGAACAAAAAGCGTCCTGCCAACGGGATGCCTACATTTGGAGGCAGTGGTGATTCAGGCCGGGATGAACGTTCAAGAGACAATTCATCTCCGCAGCAGTCTTCCGGACCTACAGACCCCCGCTATGATGAACAGTATGATGATCGGTATGATGACGTGCAATATGAGAATCAGTATGATGAGCCGTATTCGGAGCCTGCTGCATCTTCTCGCCCCGCAACTGACTACAGAAGTGAGGGCACGATGAGTGCGATGGCAAATTCACTTGAGGAACAGATGAGAGGCATGGAAGAACAGCAACGTTTGATCGAAGAACGCTTGAATCGCATCTCTTCTGCGAATCGGCCAGTTGTGTCTGATTCCAGTTGGGATGAGACCAGCAGCGATGGATCGGGAGCGTCTCCGCTTCGTCCGGCAGACATTCGCACAGGTGTCCTGTGGGCAGAAGTACTGGGTTCCCCTCGTTCCAAGCAACCGTTTGGTACAAGAGGAAAACTGTAAACAAGTCAATTTATTGGACGGAAATAAAGCCGTCTCTGGTGAGCATAAAGCCGCCGGAGACGGCTTTTTCTGTGTTCTATCCTTTTTTCTCAACATTCGTCCCTAACACGCCCCGGAATTTTCATAAATTCATGAATCTGCGCATAAGTTGAACTGTAGAGGAAGGGGGAAGACCTTCGAATGACCCGGATCAGCCGCAAGCTGCGCAGATGGACCAGTGAAGTGTTGGATCTGCCGCAGGATGTGCTTTATGATATGCCACGGTTAACCCTGATCGGCAGTAAGCAACTGTATATAGAGAACCATCGCGGTGTCATCCATTTCACGCCGGATCGTATCGTGTTGGCTCTTTCCCAAGGCCAGTTAGAGATCAAAGGAACTGCCTTGGTGATACGTAATATTTTGCCGGATGAAGTAGCTGTCGAAGGAAGGATTCTGGATATTCATATGAATGGAGTGGAGGGGAACGGATGAAGCAGCCCAGTCTGTACAAACTGCGGGGAGCAGTCCGAATAACGGTCACTGGGGGAGACATTGAAACATTAATCAACACGGTGGCAGAGCAGGGACTGGAAGTTTGGGACCTGCGTGCTCACGATGGACGCGTGGCAGAGATGAATATTCTGCTGCCGCATTTTTTCAGGTTGCGTCCTGTGTTGAAACGGACAGGCTGCAGGGTGAAAGTAACCCATCGCAGCGGTTTCCCCTTTTTTGCGGCCCGATTATTGCGGAGGAAGTTCTTTCTTGGGGGTATGCTGTTTTTTGTGGCAGCTTTGTTTGCGTTGTCGTCCATGGTATGGAGTGTGGAGGTCAAGGGTAACGTCACCATTCCCACCGACGAGGTGCTTGCAGCAGCGAAGAAAGAGGGCATATATCCTTTGCAATGGGGGTTCCGTCTGCAAAGCCAAGACAAGCTCTCCAGGCAGCTTGCACTCGCTCTGCCGGATGTAACCTGGATTGGCGTGAGCAAAGAGGGGACAACCATTACCATTCAGGTCGTAGAATCTGCCCAACCAAAGCGCGAACCATTACTGAACCCCAGACATCTGATCAGTAAGTCAGATGCTGTGGTCACTCAAATCTATGCGGAGCAGGGACGCCCTGTTGTTCAGAAGGACATGCGTGTCAAAAAGGGTCAGGTATTGATCTCAGGGATTCTCGGGGATGAGGAGAACACCAAAACAATCGTTGCCAAAGGCGAAGTTCGTGGTCTGGTATGGCGTGAGTATCAGGTAGAGGTTCCGCTAGTGCAAAAACATAATACAATGACAGGTGAGAGCAAAGAACGTTTTTACATGGTACTGGGGAATTGGGCGATTCAACTGTGGGGGTACGGAAGTACACCGTTCAGTTCATTTGATACCGAGAGTAATCATAAACCATTAACGTGGCGATCCTTTACACTTCCTATGGGTTGGCTGACAGAGAAAGATCTGGAGACCCGAGAGCATGAGCAACAACAGACGATAGAATGGGCCAGAACGAAAGGATTGGAAGGAGCAAGGAACGATATTATCGCCAAAAACGGCAAAGGAACAAAAATTATAAGTGAAAAAATTTTGCATGAGAAGAAAGAGAATGGTAAAGTTTATATGAAAGTCTTATTTGAAGTAGAAGAAAGCATTGCGGAAGAACTTCCGCTAGTCCATAGTCAAGGAGAATGAGGATATTTGTCAGAGCAAACACGCAGCATACAAATCTCCCTCCAGAGTGCGGGAGAGGGCCAATCTCTTTTTGGACCCCAAGATACTTTTCTTAAACTGATTGAATCCGAGATTCCCGCCCAGATTGCATCCCGTGAAGCGGAGATTGTGATTTTTGGCAACGCACAGCAGGTGGAATCGCTTGAACAATTATTTGATGTGTTACTGCAATTGATACGCAATGGATATGTGTTAACCGAGAGAGATGTGAAGTATGCGATTGAACTTGCCAAGGATATGCGGGCAGACCAGCTATTGGATCTGTTCAAGGGCGAGATTACGACGACATATCGAGGTAAACCAATCCGTGTTAAAACCATTGGACAGAAGCACTATGTAACTACAATTAAAAAACGTGATATTGTATTTGGCATTGGTCCTGCCGGTACGGGTAAAACCTACCTTGCTGTTGTACTGGCTGTTGCCGCGATTAAAGAAGGTAGCGTCAAACGCATTGTACTCACACGGCCTGCTGTTGAAGCGGGAGAGAGTCTTGGATTTTTGCCAGGTGATCTTCAGGAGAAGGTAGACCCTTATCTGAGACCACTGTACGATGCCCTATATGACGTTATGGGACAGGAACAGACCGCTAAGGCACTGGAGCGAGGGTTAATCGAAATCGCGCCACTCGCCTACATGCGGGGGCGTACGCTGGATGACTCCTTCATCATTCTGGATGAAGCACAGAACACAACGCCGGAACAGATGAAGATGTTTCTAACCCGTCTTGGTTTTGGCTCCAAAATGGTCATCACCGGAGACGTGACACAGATTGATTTACCGCGTGGTAAGAAATCCGGGCTTGTGGAAGCGAATACGATCTTGAATGAAGTTAACGAGATTGGATTTGTCTATTTTGCCGAGCAAGATGTTGTACGGCATTCCCTTGTCCAGAAAATTATCGTGGCTTACAACCACGCCGCAGAAAATCAAGCATAGAAAGGGATTGTCTAAAGTGACCTCGAAGGAACCGTCAAAAGGCAAATCTTTTCAGAATAAGGCTACAGGATGGAAGTATAGCGTGTGGGCACGCTATCTTCTGTTTTTGTTTCTGGTGATTCTTTTCTACGTCAGTCTGGCTTCCAAACTGCTCCCTGAGCGCTATGATATTCAGGAAGGGACACGGAGTGAAGTGGACATTGCTGCGCCCATGCAGATTCCGAATAACAAGGCCACACTCAAAGCACAGGAAGAAGCTGCTGAACGGGTACAGCCGATATTTCAGATTGTCCAGTTGCGAAACGAAAATTTGATGACTACCCTGCTTGATCGTGTAGATCGATTAAATCAGGATGATCAGATTTCAAGTCAGGATAAGATTGATATTTATCGGGATGAAATTCCACAGCGCCAGAAGGATTTTGTGACCAACTATATCAATAATAATCGGAAAGCCGGTACATACTCCGAGACTCTTTTGGAAGAAATCAGAAATGTGGTACAGGAGCAAAGCTACCGTATTCCCGAAGAAACTTACATCAAAATCTCGCGTCTGACATCGGATGATATCCAGGAGATGAAACCGGTTGCGAGGGATATTGTTGCCCGGTTAATGACGGATCAGATCAGCGATGCAACCACTGCCCGTGCCAAAGTAGCTGAGATGGTGAGTGTCAGCTCTCTTGGTAAGCGAACGCAACGTGAGGTCGTGCAAGAGCTTGCTCGCCTTGTGGTGACCGCGAACCGCTTCTACGATGAAGAGGGAACTAAGGAAGCCAAAGTACAGGCGCGTGAGAACACGCAAACCGTCTTTATCAAGCAAGGGGACACATTAGTTGCCAAGGGTGAGATGATCACCCCGGAGATGTATACTTTGCTGGATGAGAATGATTTGCTGAAAAATGAAGTGAACTACTGGCCGCAGCTTGGACTTCTTATGTTTTCCTGCCTGTTGTCAGCAGCCATTCTGATGTATATTCAGCAAGGCAGCGGAACACATTTTAAATATAATAATGCCCAGCTGTTGATGCTTGTTCTCATTTTTATTATTACGATTGTGGTTATGCATGTGACGGCGATTATCCAGACCAATGAGAGGTCTTATGTTGGCTTCCTTGCACCTGTTGCGGTAGGAGCGATGTTAATTGCCTTGTTACTGGATACCTCGCTTGCCTTTGTATGTTCGATATTGATCGGTATGTTGTCCAGCATCATTTTGAATACCCATCAGGGTCAGCTTTTTGACTTCGAATTAGGTTTCTTCGCTGTATTGGTTTCGTTTGTTGCGATCTTCGCAACTCATAAGGCTAGCCAGCGATCAACGATCCTGAAAGGGGCCATTATGGTCTGTCTGTTCGGGTCGATAGCCGTCTTCACCTTGGCTTTGATTGACTCGGGCGATTGGAATCGAACCACGACACTGTACGGTGTTGGATTTGCATTTGCGGGTGGCGTATTAACTGCCATACTGGTCATTGGGCTGATGCCATTTTTTGAAACTTCATTTGGCATCTTGTCAGCGCTCAAACTGGTGGAACTGTCTAATCCGAACCATCCGCTTCTTCGTAAGTTGCTGACGGAGACACCGGGTACCTATCATCACAGCGTTATGGTAGGGAATCTGTCCGAAGCAGCAGCAGAAGCCATAGGAGCTAACGGATTGCTATGCCGAGTCGGTTCGTATTATCATGATATTGGCAAGACGAAGCGCCCGATCTATTTTATTGAAAATCAGAACAATATGGAGAATCCACATGATTCAATTGATCCGAAACTGAGCAAATCCATTATCGTTGCCCATGCGCGCGATGGGGTGGAAATGCAGAAGGATTATAAGCTGCCCAGACCTATTCGGGATATTGCGGAACAGCATCACGGCACGACATTTCTCCACTATTTCTATCACAAAGCACTGCGCCAGGCGGAAGAAGCAGGTGTTGAGCCTGATTTCACGGAAGAAGATTTCCGTTACCCTGGGCCGAAGGCTCAGTCCAAGGAATCGGCTATTGTTGGCATTGCTGATAGTGTAGAGGCTGCTGTGAGATCTTTGCGCAAACCGACAGTGGAGCAAGTGGAGTCCATGATTGAGAAGATTATTAAAGGACGATTGGATGATCATCAATTCAATGATTGTGACCTTACGATGCGTGAACTGGATATCGTCGCCAGAACATTGAAGGAAACGGTGATGGGTATCTTCCACTCCAGGATAGAATATCCGGAGGAGATCAAGAAACCAAAGCCGACTTCACCCGAAGCAGGCTAATTCAATAATAGTTCGTGTTCAAAAAGGTTGGTTTTCAGTACCGAGAAGATGGGATGAAGCTAGAAATGTTTTTTTTGAACAACCTCTAATATGAGCAGACAGGAGTTATGAAAGAATGAGTCTTAACCTGGCATGGAATAATGAACAACAGGATAAAGAAATTACAGACCCGATGATTGCAATGCTGGAACAATTGCTGAATCTCGCAGGAGAAGCGGAAGGTGTGGCAGACGGGGAAGTGGCTCTGACTTTTGTGAATGATGAGCAGATTCATGAGTTGAACCGTGATTATCGCGGCATTGACCGTCCTACGGATGTACTGTCTTTTGCGATGAACGAAACGGTGGATGAAGAACTAGATATTATCTATGAGCTGGACGAAGATGAAGAAATGGAAGAAATGCCGGATGTTCTTGGAGACATCATCATTTCCGTACCACGGACCATCCTGCAAAGTGAAGAGTATGGACACTCATTTGAACGTGAACTTGGTTTTCTGTTTGTCCATGGTTTCTTGCACCTGCTCGGATACGACCATCAGGATGAAGCGAGTGAGGCTGAAATGATGGGCAAACAAGAAGCGGTATTGGCCCAGGCCGGGTTGACACGATAATGAAAAGACGCTCCTGGGGTCTGGTATTCCGCAATGCTGCGGAAGGAATCGCATATGGGTTGCGGACTCAGCGTAATGTGAGAGTTCACACGGGAGTGGCTATTTTGATGTGTGTAGCCGGCTTTTTTTTCAGAATCTCAAGAACGGATTGGATGTTTGTGCTGACCGCTGTCTTTTTGGTCCTGGTGACTGAATTGATGAACACGGCTGTAGAGGCAGCGGTTGACTTGGCACACCCCCATATCCATCCGCTGGCAAAAGCGGCAAAGGATACCGCGGCCGGGGCAGTTCTGCTGGCTGCGGTATTCGCCGTCATCATCGGTTGTATCGTTTTCATTAAGCCGGTGATGAGCTGGCTGGGTTTGTACTGATTTTGTATTAACTTTGATTCGTTTTGTGATTTTAATACTACACAAATTTGTGAAGTTAGACCGTTTTTAAGTTGAACTTGTTGACATTACACGATAACGAAGAGGACAGAAATAAACCTGTAGAAGCGAAGCGTTCGCCTTTATCCCCGGATTTTCACGTTGAAAAAGTGAATCAAAAAATCTGGGGGTAACAGCGATCGAAGGGTTATTCTGGACTCGGAGTGGCTAGTGTAAAATTGGCTTTGGTTGAACTTAATTCGTAGGTACTAACTTTATATTGCACCCTAAGGGAGAGATTATTAATGGATAACGGTTTGTTAATGCAAGAAGCAATTAAGGCACGTACGAAGGCGTATACGCCTTACTCCCATTTTGGTGTTGGCGCGGCTTTGCTTGACAGTGAAGGTCATGTGCATCATGGTTGTAATATTGAGAATGCTGCGTATACACCAGGTAACTGTGCTGAGCGTACAGCGATGTTTAGTGCCATTGCAGGTGGGCAGAAGCCTCGCAGCTTCACAGCGATTGCCATTGTGGGAGACACGGATGGTCCGATTGCTCCATGTGGCGTATGTCGTCAGGTCATGTACGAACTGTGTGAACCCGATATGAAAGTCATCTTGGGGAATTTGAAAGGTGATCTGCAAGAGACCACCGTTGCTGAACTGTTACCTTGGGCTTTTGGGCCTTCTGATCTGAATTCTGCCAAAAAATAAACCAATACATTCCAGGCCTAGGCGCCTGAGGAGGAACATATGAAAAAACAAAAATTCAAATCCGGTTTTGTAGCCATTATCGGACGTCCAAACGTTGGTAAATCCACTTTGATGAACCAAGTCATCGGACAGAAAATTGCAATTATGTCGGACAAGCCGCAAACAACCCGTAATAAAATTCACGGTGTATATACATCGGACAATCAACAGATCGTTTTTCTGGATACACCAGGGATTCATAAACGTCAGTCCAAATTAGGCGATTATATGAACCAGACCGCTTTGAACACACTGAGTGAAGTAGAAGCAGCCTTATTCTTGATTGATGCTTCCGAAGGAATGGGCGGTGGTGACCGCTATATTGCGGAACAGCTGAAAAATATCCGTACGCCTGTCATTCTCGTTATGAACAAAATTGACAAAATTGAGCCGGAAGCGCTGTTACCACTTATTGAAGAGTATCGCAAATTACACGATTTCGCTGAAATTGTGCCTGTGTCTGCCAAGCATGGCAATAATGTCAGCACATTACTGGAACAGCTCGGCAAGTATCTGCCTGAAGGTCCACAGTACTATCCTGACGACCAGGTTACTGACCATCCGGAGCAGTTTGTATGTGCCGAGTTGATTCGTGAGAAAATTCTGCAAATGACTCGTGAAGAAGTGCCTCACTCCATTGCTGTAACGATCGAAGATATGAAAGTGCAAGATAACGGTGTCGTTTATATCTCAGCTGTCATATTTGTGGAACGGGATTCGCAAAAAGGGATCATTATCGGCAAGCAAGGTGCCCTTCTGAAAGAAGTGGGTAAACGAGCTCGACATGACATTCAAAACTTGCTTGGCTCCAAAATTTTCATGGATCTGTGGGTCAAAGTGAAAAAGGACTGGAGAAATCAGGATCGAGTTCTGCGTGATCTTGGCTTCGGGCGCGACTGATCATCCGAGTTGTATCCAGTAATTGCAACACATAGTTTACCTTGCAAGACTCCATCCTATTTGGTAGATGCAGACGTCATTTCCGAAGAGAGGATGAAATTCCGATGCGAGATTTTTCGTGGAAGGTTTTTGCGATGACGGGGGACGTGGAGTCCTATTTGTTATATACCGAGGCGTGTAACTCGTTAGGACAGGAGTCGGATAATGCAAGGGAAGTGATTGAAGATGAAGAAGCCGAAGGATAACTGGCTGATTCGGGAATGGTTAGGTGACGAGGCATGCTATACAGGGTGGAAGGCATTGTCATCCGCAGCATGGACTACGGCGAAGGGAACAAAATCATTACACTTTGCACCGAAAGCGGCGGGAAAGTAGGGGTACTCGTCCGCGGTGCCAAAAAGCCCAAGAGCCGACATGCTGCACTGGTGCAGCCGTTTACGTTTGGTCAATATGTTTATTTTCGCAATACGGGTCTAGGTACACTGAATGCTGGAGAAATCGTTGAATCCTATCATGAGTTGCGTGAAGATCTGGTCAAGGCCTCTTATGCCTCTTATGCGTGTGAACTATTGGATCGGGTGCTTCAGGATGAGGAAACAGGTACATTTTGGTTCAAACAGTTAAAGGCGTGTTTGCAGGCGTTGAAGGAAGAGAAAGATCCGGTTGTTATTATAAGTCTGTACGAAATGAAAATATTACAGGCATCCGGATATGGTCCACAGTTCGATGAGTGCATCTCCTGCAACCAGGAGCGACCAGATGAGCAGTTGTTTATAAGTCCCAGACTTGGTGGCGTCTTGTGTCGAGCATGCAAACATTTCGATCCTCCAGCGATGTCAGTTAGTCCAAAGGCTCTGAAGTTGTTGCGTTTGTTCGCACAGTTGGATCTGCAGCGCTTGGGGAATATATCTGTGAGTGAATCTACCCGTGATGAGATCAAAAAGTTGATGCGTGCCTTTATGGATCATCAGCTTGGTCTGAATCTTAAATCCCGTTCTTTCCTCGATCAGATGGAGAAGTACGGGATTTGAGGCGTTTTGGTGGAAGTGAAACTATATCTTGACTTCATACTAGATTTTATATATTATGAAATATAATTTCTCTTTATGAGACATGCATTGAACGAGAAAGTAAAAGACTGGATTTATTACATTTATGGAGACAAGTCGTTGTATAACACTTGGGAATCATGAATGAGCGAGTCGGGGATGGTGGGAGCCTGGCTGAATCGGTTTTTGAAACGGCACTCGGGAGCATGAATGGACACGGAAAAGTGGGCTGGAACGAACAGGATCATCTTGTTTGATCTAAGCCAAGTAGGGTGGAACCGCGGGAATAGCTCTCGTCCCTACGTCTGTACAACAGGCGTAGGACGGGGGCTATTTATTGTTGTCTTCACCGTCCTAAGCTTGCTAACAAACCATTGAAAAGGAGCATGATTATGAATTTTCAGCAGATGATTCTAACGCTGCAACAATTCTGGGCCGAGCATAACTGTATTATTGTCCAGCCATACGATACGGAAAAAGGGGCAGGTACGATGAACCCGATGACCTTTTTACGCTCGCTTGGACCCGAACCTTGGAAAGTGGCCTATGTGGAGCCTTCCCGTCGTCCTTCGGACGGACGTTATGGTGAGAACCCTAACCGGCTGTACCAGCATCATCAGTTCCAGGTCATCATCAAGCCTTCTCCGGACAATATTCAGGAAATTTACCTGGAAAGTCTGAAACGTCTTGGCATTGATCCGCTCAAACATGATATTCGGTTTGTTGAAGATAACTGGGAGAATCCTTCCCTTGGTTGTGCAGGTCTTGGTTGGGAAGTATGGTTGGACGGAATGGAAATTACACAATTTACGTATTTCCAACAGGTCGGTGGGATCGAGACAAATCCGGTAGCTGTTGAAATTACGTATGGTATGGAGCGTTTGGCTTCTTACATTCAAGATAAAGAGAATGTGTTTGATCTGGAATGGGTGGAAGGTATCACTTATGGTGATGTATTCCGTCAGCCAGAATTCGAACACTCTAAATATACGTTTGAAGTATCTGATGTCAAAATGCTGTTTACACTCTTCAACATGCATGAAGAAGAAGCAAACAAGGCCATGGCGCAGCATCTGGTATTCCCGGCATATGACTATGTGCTGAAATGTTCCCACACGTTCAACCTGTTGGATGCACGTGGAGCCATCAGTGTAACGGAACGTACGGGTTACATCACACGTGTTCGTAATCTGGCTCGCCAAGTCGCTGCAACATATATGGAAGAGCGTGAGAAGCTAGGCTTCCCGCTGATCAAGAAAGGGGGAGCCGAGCATGTCTAAGGATCTATTGTTCGAAATCGGGTTGGAAGAAGTACCTGCACGCTTTATGCGCACAGCAATCGCACAGCTGCAAGAGCGTGTCGTGAAATGGCTTGACGCATCCCGCATTGCTTATGGTGAAGTGAATGCATATGCTACACCGCGCCGTCTGGCTGTTTTGATTCACAATGTGGCTGAAAAGCAGGAAGATATCGAGGAAGAAGTGAAAGGTCCTTCACGCAAAATTGCCCTGGACGACAGTGGCAATTGGAGCAAGGCTGCACTCGGATTCGCCCGCAGTCAAGGTGTTGAACCGGACCAGTTCACGTTCAAGGAACTGAACGGTGTCGAATATATCTATGCAACGAAGAGCAGCAAAGGTGTGGAGACGGCTTCTGTAGTTGGCGAAGGATTACTTTCTGTATTACATGCCATGACGTTCCCAAAATTCATGCGTTGGGCTTCCTATGATTTCAAATTTGTACGTCCAATCCGCTGGATTGTGGCTATGCTCGGCAGTGAGGTTATCGATCTGGAAGTGACAGGTATTAAGTCGGGTAATGTAACTCGCGGACATCGTTTCCTCGGTAAGGAGGCTGTGATCTCCACTCCGTCTTCATACGTGGAAGTGTTGCGTTCCGAACATGTCATTGCTGATATCCAGGAACGTGAACAGATGATTGTATCCCAGATTCAGGCACTGGCTGCGGAGAAAAAATGGGATATCGCGATTAAGGAAGACTTGCTGGAGGAAGTTCTGTTCCTGGTGGAAACACCTACCGTATTGTTCGGGACATTTGACTCCTCATTCTTGAATATTCCACAAGAAGTATTGATTACTTCCATGCGTGAGCATCAGCGTTATTTCCCTGTACTGGACAATGAAGGACAATTGTTGCCATTCTTCGTGACGGTACGTAACGGTGGAAGTGATTCACTGGACGTTATTGCCAAAGGGAATGAAAAAGTTCTGCGTGCACGTCTGTCTGATGCCAAGTTCTTCTATGAGGAAGATCAGAAGCTACAGATTAAGGATGCATTGTCGAAGCTGGAAAGTATCGTCTTCCAGGAAGAATTGGGAACGGTTGGAGATAAAGTGCGTCGTATTCGCAAGATTGCCGATGGACTTGCTACCAAACTGCAAGTATCCGGTGATGTTGCTGAATCCGTTAGCCGCTCAGCAGATATCTGCAAATTCGATCTGGTGACACTGATGGTGGGAGAATTCCCGGAACTGCAAGGTGTGATGGGTGAGGATTACGCTCGTAAAGCTGGCGAAAAAGAAGAAGTGGCCAAAGCGGTATTTGAACACTATCAGCCACGTTTCGCTGGAGATCAATCCCCTGCTTCTCTTGTTGGTGCCATTGTGAGTGCTGCGGACAAAATGGATACAATCGTGGGTTGTTTCTCCATCAACATTATTCCAACGGGTTCTCAAGATCCGTATGCGCTGCGCCGTCAGGCTGCAGGTATTGTACAGATTTTGCTGGATCACAAGCTTCCGCTGACATTGTCAGACGTGTTCGGAGTAGCACTTCAAGTGCATGCCCAGATGAACCTGTTGAAACGTGCAGATGAAGAGGTTCGTAAAGATCTGCAAGACTTCTTTGGTCTTCGTGTGAAAAAATTGTTGTCCGAAACAGTTCGCTACGACGTAGTGGATGCCGTAATTTCTTCCGGATTCGATGATATCAGCGCTGTTGTACCAAAAGGTGAAGCGTTGATGGCGGCTGTTATGACAGGAGACGCATTCAAAACAACGGTTGAATCGTTCAACCGTGTGGGTAATCTGGCGGCCAAAGCATCCAATGCTTCCGTACATCCAGAACTGTTCACAGAAGATGGAGAACGTCAGTTACATGAGGCATGGAGCAAAACGAATGCAGAATATCGTCAGGCGTTGACTCAGCATCATGCTGCTGAAGCACTGGCTATTGCATCTGCCTGGAAGGATGGTATTACCTCATTCTTCGATTCGGTCATGGTTATGGCTGAAGATGAAGCTGTTCGGGCGAACCGACTTGCCTTACTCGCGGCTATTGATCGTGACTTGAAAGGATTTGCTGATTTTTCCAAGTTGGTTTGGTAATTGGGCGAATTTCATGAGTCCTTTTCCACAGACTTGGCGCAAAGCTAAAATTCAGTATTAAAGAAGGATATATGAGGGTATAAATATACGGAACGGGTTGTGAATTGTATTTTTGACAACCGCTCCGTATTTTAGCCTTTGATTTCCCTCGTTCCGGCAGAAGGATTTTGCCTGGCCGGGGTCGTATATAACAATATGCAGCTATTTTATGAAACCGGGTGGTCTGGGTTTGAGTGAGTTAAATATACGCCACATTGTTGTGGATGGTGATGCTTGCCCGGTCAAAACCGAGATTGCGCAAACAGCTCGCCTTTTCAACATCCCCGTATTGTTAGTCTCTTCATTTGATCATTTGCTTCAAGGAGGAGAAGGGGTACGAACCGTGCAAGTGGATCGCAGTGATCAGAGCGCAGACCTGTATATTGCTAATCATATTAAGCCATATGATGTGGTTATCACTCAGGACTATGGACTTGCGGCACTTGCGCTTGGCAAACGTTGTTATGTTTTGTCCTTTCGTGGTCGTGAGTTCAACGATCGTGACATTGATTTCATGTTGGATTCTCGTCATACTGCGGCCAAAGCACGAAAAAGAGGCCATTACGGGAAAGGCCCAAAGCCTTTCACAGAGCAGGATCGAGAAATGTTTCAACATAAACTGACAAAACTTTTAAAAGATTTGCAGGAGAATGTGTAAGTTTATCGAATTATATTTACGTGTTGAAGAGATGAAGGTGGCCAGAGATGAGTACCGGACAAGGCGGTATACCCGAAAGTATTATTGAATCGGTGTTACAGCAGAATGATATTGTCGATACGGTGAGCCGATTTGTGCATCTGACCAAACAGGGGAAGTATATGAAAGGCCTCTGTCCTTTTCATTCCGAGAAGACGCCTTCGTTCACCGTTACACCTGAGAAACAAATTTTCTACTGCTACGGTTGCGGCACGGGCGGAAATGCCATCAAATTCAGGATGGAAATCGAAGGGTTATCCTTTCCCGAGGCTGTCAAAACGATGGCGGAAGAAAGTCACATCTCTATGGGGGACTGGCAAGGGCGTGAATCTGCTCATGTGAATCCGGAGACAGAACGTCTGTTGGAGGCTTATGAGCTTACCGCGAAGCTGTATCATTTTTTGTTGAAAAATACAGAGCACGGCAAGTCAGCCATGGAGTATTTACGCTCAAGAGGTTTTGGCGACAAGTTGATTGACCAGTTCCAGATTGGTTTCGCACCAAATCGTTGGGACACACTGGTACAATTTCTTGAGAAACGTAACTATCCACTCGAAGAGATGGAAAAGGGTGGACTTCTGTCACCCCGAAATGAAGGTCAGGGATATGTTGATCGATTCCGAGACCGGATTATGTTCCCGATTAATGGCAGGAGCGGCAAGCCGATTGCATTTGCAGGACGCATATTGGGAGATGGGCAACCGAAGTATCTAAATTCACCGGAAACCCGGTTATTTAACAAAAGCCGTGTTCTCTATAATCTGCATCATGCCAAGAATGCAATTCGCAAACAAAGACAAGCCATTTTGTTCGAGGGATATGGTGATGTCATCTCCGCATGGGACCAGGATATCCAGAATGGTGTAGCGGCAATGGGCACTGCGTTAACCGAGAATCAGGCACTGATGCTCAAAGGGATGTGCGACGAAGTCATCATATGTTATGACGGCGACAGAGCAGGACAGGCTGCTGCACTCAAAAACTTCCCTATTCTTGAGGAAGCTGGATTGCAGGTCAAAGTGGCTCTCATTCCCGAGGGACTTGACCCGGATGATTTTATCCGGAAGCATGGTGGTGAACGGTTCCGAAACCAGATTGTGGACGGTGCCGTGACAACTACAAAATTTAAACTTATAAACTTAAAAAAAAGCCATATACTGCTAGAGGGTGGCGGACAAATCGCCTATTCGAAAGAAGCAGTAAAGTTGATTGCACCCTTACCTTCTCCAACAGAAAGGGAAGTGTATCTTCGTGAACTGGCTGCAGAAGTGGACGTATCGTTCGAAACATTGAAGCAGGAGTGTAATGAAGAACGGGAGGCGATGAAAAATAACCTCCAGTTTGGGGATAATAACCCGAAAAGGTGGAATAATGGTAGGCAACAAAATAGGCAGGTGCCTACACCCAATCTGTTGCCGGCTTATCACGCTGCCGAACGCAAACTGATTGCCTGGATGTTGCAGGATGATGAGGCTGCCCAGTACGTGAATGAGCATCTTGGTGAAGCTTTTAACTTGGATGATCATGCAGCTATTGCTGCTTATCTATATGCCTACTATGCGCAAGGCAAACCGTCGGATACAAGCCGTTTTATGTCTTCACTGCATGACGATCGCCTGGAAAAGACGGTTAGTTCAATCTCGATGATGGATGGTCCAGGTGAATGGAGTATTCAAATGCTCGATGATTGCATCAGGGAAGTGCTGAAGCATCCGCGTAAGAAAGAGTACGATTTGAAAAAAGAAGAAATGATTGCTGCAGAGCGGGCAGGTGATTCTGTACGCGCGGCACAGATTGCAATTGAAATGATTGCCCTAGAGAGACAGTGAACGTCTGATGATTAGATGTTTCTAGGGAGGAGGGAGTCGAATTATGGCGAATGATCAGCATACTGAACTAGAAACAGAATTGACACTGGATCAGGTTAAAGATCAATTGATTGAATCAGGTAAGAAAAGAGCTTCGCTGAATTACAAGGAAATTATAGAGAAACTCTCTCCTTTTGAGCAGGATGCAGAGCAAATGGATGAGTTCTATGAGCAACTGAGCGATCTGGGTATCGATGTAGTGAATGAAAATAATGAAGAGGTTACACTTCGTCCTAGTGAAGATTCCGAGAACAACACCAGAGAGGGAGAGGACGAATTCCACTTTGATGATGATCTGAGCTTGCCGCCAGGTATCAAAATCAATGACCCTGTCCGTATGTACCTCAAGGAAATTGGTCGTGTGCCACTGTTGTCGGCAGATGATGAAGTACAACTGGCTAAACGGATTGAGAACGGGGATGAAGAAGCCAAGCGTCGTCTGGCTGAAGCTAACTTACGACTCGTTGTCAGTATCGCCAAGCGTTACGTTGGACGTGGAATGTTGTTCCTTGATTTGATTCAGGAAGGTAATATGGGTCTGATCAAAGCGGTTGAGAAGTTCGACCACAAAAAAGGATACAAGTTCAGTACGTATGCAACATGGTGGATTCGCCAAGCGATCACTCGTGCTATTGCTGACCAGGCGCGTACAATTCGTATCCCTGTGCACATGGTGGAGACGATTAATAAGCTGATCCGGGTATCCCGTCAGCTGTTGCAGGAACTTGGGCGTGAACCGACACCAGAAGAAATCGCTGCTGAGATGGATCTGAGTGTAGAGAAAGTTCGTGAAATTACGAAGATTGCACAGGAACCGGTTTCTCTGGAAACACCGATTGGTGAGGAAGATGATTCCCATCTGGGTGACTTCATTGAGGATCAGGAAGCACTTGCTCCGGCGGATGCTGCTGCGTATGAGTTGCTGAAAGAACAGCTCGAAGATGTATTGGATACATTGACTGAACGTGAAGAGAACGTGCTTCGTCTACGTTTTGGTCTGGACGATGGACGGACGAGAACGCTGGAGGAAGTCGGCAAGGTATTTGGTGTTACGCGTGAGCGTATTCGTCAGATCGAAGCTAAGGCTCTTCGTAAGTTGCGTCACCCGAGTCGTAGTAAACGACTCAAGGATTTCCTCGAATAATCGAACTATGGGAGACTTTCCGCAAGACGCTTTAGCGGCGGCGGGGTCTCCTTTATTTTTAATTTAAACGTCTTGATTTCTTGGTTTTGGAAATTCATCCTTGAAATGTTTTATTGGATTTTATTTTATCGCTTTTCCTTGTTCAATGCAAATCAATAAATTAAATGAATGGTGTAGGTGCTTCATGAAACTTTCGAATCGATTACAGCGAATACATGATCAAATTCCCGATGGCAGCCGCATGGCTGATATCGGTTCAGACCACGCGTTGCTGCCAGTAGCCGCAATCCGCAGTGGGAAAGCTGCAAGTGCAGTAGCCGGGGAAGTCAATCCTGGCCCTTATGATGCTGCATGCAAACAAGTCAGTGATGCTGGCCTGAAAGAAAAAATCACGGTGCGTCGTGGAGACGGTCTTGATGTGATCTCTGCGGGTGAAGTGGATGTCATCACCATTGCAGGTATGGGCGGTGCCTTGATTGCTTCTATTTTGGACAGAGGTTTATCCAAACTGGAAGGAGTCCAGTTACTTATTTTGCAACCAAATGTGGGTGAGGATATCCTCAGACGCTGGTTACTGGAGCATCACTGGGTGGTTGTAGCAGAACAGTTGCTCGAAGAAGATGGCAAGATTTATGAGATTATAACGGCGATGCCACAATCTGTAAGCCCGATTGCCAATGTAGAGGTGTATCGTGCACGTCCGCTTCAAGGCGGGGCAGAATTGACGGAAGATTTGCTGCTACGGATGGGGCCTTATTTGGTTGATCGACCAACGGATGTATTTTTTGCCAAATGGGAAAGTGAGATCGTCAAACTGCAAGGGGTTGTTAACTCCATCTCCAAATCCGATCAGGATTCTTCCCGGGACAAGGCGGCTGAGGTAGAGCGTCTTATCGCAAACTTGAAGGAGGTTTTGGCATGTTTGCCAAAGGTCAAACTGTAATTCAACTGATGGAGCAACTCGCTCCAAAACATCTGGCTGTACCGGATGACCGCATTGGTCTCCAGCTCGGCAGTTTGCAAAAAGAAATCCGTCACGTGTTAGTAGCTTTGGATGTGACGGATGAAGTGGTGGACGAAGCGATTCGCATTGGAGCCAACCTGATTATCGCTCATCACGCCATCATTTTCCGTCCGGTTAAGTCACTGAGTACAGATACACCTATGGGTAAATTGTATGAAAAGCTGATTAAGCATGATATTGCTGTCTATATCAGTCATACAAACCTGGATGTGGCCGAGGGTGGTATGAATGACTGGATGGCCGAGGCACTTGGCATCGAGAGTAAAGAATCGCTGGAAGATGTACACACAGATCATCTGTACAAGCTGGCTGTCTTTGTGCCTCGTACCCATCATGAACAGGTTCTTCAGGCCATTCTGGAAGCCGGAGCGGGGAGTATCGGTCAATACAACAAGTGCAGCTTTAACACGGAAGGTACAGGAACATTTGTACCTGGTGAAGGGACTCAACCGTTTATCGGTACCCAAGGGCAGATGGAACGTGTGGAAGAAATGCGTATTGAGACCATCGTACCCCAAAGTCTGAGAAGTAAGGTCGTTCAGGCGATGCTTAAGGCTCATCCGTATGAGGAAGTGGCCTATGACCTCTATGCAATGGATTTAAAGGGCCGTACGCTCGGTCTGGGACGCTTGGGACCCCTTAGGGATCCTAAGACATTAGGTGAGCTAGTGGAGGTCGTGAAGACCCAATTCAATGTGCCTCATGTGCGGGTAGTAGGAGATCTGAACAAGCAGATCAAAAAAGCAGCGGTTCTTGGCGGCTCTGGCAGCCGTTACGCGCTGACTGCCCGCTTCAAAGGTGCGGATGTTATTGTGACCGGAGATATTGATTATCACACGGCTCATGATGCGTTAATGGCAGGTATGTGTATCATCGACCCGGGACATAATTCCGAGAAGATTATGAAACCAAAAACAGCGGATTGGCTTCGTTCCCGTTTGGAAGAAAAACGATATGATACGCAAGTTACGGCTTCTGAGGTAAATACGGAAGTATTCCAGTTTATCTAAAAAGACCGTTGCTGTGCAGCTCCCAGTAATATTAAGCTTGTCTGGGAACCTAAATGCCTGTATACTATGTAATGTTGTTCGGAAAGCTTGACAGACAATCGCTGGTGGCCTTCGTTGCCACGAGAGGAAAGTCCGGGCTCCACAGGGCAGGATGCTGGATAACGTCCAGTCAGCGCGAGTTGAAGGATAGTGCCACAGAAATGGACCGCCGATGGCCGGATTTTCCGGCACAGGCAAGGATGGAACCGAGGTGTAAGAGACCCCGAGGAACGCTGGTGACTTCGTTCCTGGTAAACCCCATCTGGAGCAAGACCTAATGGGACACAGCCGCCTCTTCGGAGGAGGCAACCTTAGCCCGAGGTGTGTCTAGGTTGGTCGCTTGAGCTGTGCAGCAATGTATGGCCTAGATAGATGATTGTCGCTTCTGGTGGGAGGGTAGTTCCCGTATGAACCACGAAGAGCACAGAACCCGGCTTACGGTAAGCTTTCCTAACTGCAACAACAACACTATTGCAACACAATGTAGTCCACCTATCAGTCGAGGACAACTCGTATGAATCATCCGATGGCCTGACTGATCAGAAGGACCCATGAACATCTAAAAAAACTTAACTCCTGTTGATAACAGGTTCTATAAAAATAAGGCGGCAGTTCCGAGATTCTCGGGCCTGCCGCCTTATTTTTGTTTCTCATATCAATTTATTAACCTTCATACGCTAATGGAATAGTGAAACGTTTATGACAGTTCATTACAGTGTAACAACACTGTCGGATGTTAAGGAAGCATGCCAACGTTGGATGGCGCGATCCATTCTTTCCACGGCTTCCGGAAGGAGCTCAGGGTCCGTATGAGTAAAGTTGATCCGCATGCGGTTTAACTCTGGTGTACCTGCATAGAAGGAATCACCAGGGACAATGCACACTTTCTCCTGGATACCATAAGTGAACAGATTGCTTGCAAGCATGCCTTCAGGCAGTTGCAGCCACAAGAACATGCCACCTTGAGGTGAATTCCACGAGATGCCTTCCCAAGCTTTGGCTGCCATAAGAGTAGTCAATGTTTTCATGCGTTGTTCGTAATCCTCTGAAATATGGCGGATATGCGCATCCAGATCGAAAGATTCAAGCAGTGCATGAAGCGCTCTTTGGTCAATGCTACTGGAGTGCAAGTCGGCACCTTGTTTGGCTCGTGCTGCCATTTTGACAATATCGGGGGCAGCCAGTATCCAGCCCGTACGAAGGCCAGGTGCTACCGTTTTGGAGAATGTACTGGTGTAAATAACGTTGGAAGGGCCGTCATAGGATACTGCATCCAGTTCTGCGAGAGCAGGGACATCCAATTGCTCTGGATTAAACCGAATTTCACCATAGGGATCATCTTCCAGAATGAGTACACCATACTTGCGGCACAGATCCACAGCCTGCTGTCTTCTTTCTCGCGACCATACTTTTCCCGTAGGATTGGAGAACGTGGGATTAATATAAACAAGTTTTGGACGATGCAACTGGAGCTGTTCCTCCAGAGATTCAGGCAACATGCCGTGATCATCACAGGCTACGCCGTGAGATTCAGCCTGATAGGAATGAATGACTTGCAGAGCAGCGAGGTAGGTTGGTGATTCCACCAGTACGCGGTCACCCGGGTCGAGAAGGATGCGGCAAACCAAGTCAATGGATTGCTGTGAACCCGTAGTGAGAAGCATGTGATCGGGTGAAGCGGGAATGCCCTTGGATTCAAGACGTTCGGCGATTTTGGCGCGAAGAGGACGGTAACCCTCAGTCTCCGCATATTGAAGAGCGGCTGCTCCGCTCATAAATACTTTTTCATATGCAACGCGGATGGCTTCCAGTGGGAATGAAGTCTGGGCTGGTAATCCACCGGCTAGAGAGATCATTCCAGGTGCCTGAGCGGCCTGGAGCATATCGCGAACGACAGAGGACGGGGTGTTTTGTGCCATTTTGGACCAAGGGATACTCATGTTATTCTCATCTCCTGTTATTCACTGTTATACTGATATTATAAACTATAATAGACGGACTACACTATAACAGTAAAATGAAGATCATAACAGTTGGGGGAGCACATATGCATATTGAATTAAAGCGGGGAAGCAGTACCAAATTGTACGTGCAGATTGCGCTAACGATTGCCGATCGCATCAGATCAGGACTCATTGAACCCGGAACCCGACTTCCTTCTGTTCGCAAAATGACCGCTGATTTGGGTGTCAGCCTGGTCACTGTATCCAAAGCGTATGCTGAACTTGAAGCGATTCAATTGATCACCTGCTCCCAGGGGAAAGGTTGTTATGTGAGAGGTACATTGAACGTGGATCAGATGGAGGATGTGGACCGAACGCAGCGAAACAATGCCAACGGTGAATCCAGTACGTCATGGAATTGGCAGATGGCACTGGTGGATTATTTACCGCGAGCCCAGCTCTGGAGACATTTTGATACGTCACCTCAAGTGCGGTATGAACTTCATATGTCAGCGATTCAGCCTGAACTGTTGCCTACACGAGAGATTATCGACAGCGCCTACCGACTCTCCTCTGATCATACAGAGCGTATGGCAGCTTACGGGTCTTTTCAGGGGGATCGTGAGCTTAGACAGATCTTGGCCGAACATTTTGCCGAGCGTGGACTACAGGCTGCACCTGAACGCATGTTAATTACAAGTGGTGCTCAGCAGGGAATCGATCTTGTGGCACGAACTTTTGTCGGACCTGGGGATGTTGTATACATGGAGGCACCAAGCTATACCGGAGCCATTGATGTATTTACGAGTAGAGGCGCGAAGATCATTACGGTCCCAATGGATGACGAAGGCATGCGTATTGATCTGTTGACCCGATTATGTGATACCTATCCGCCCAAGCTGATCTATACGATCCCGACCTATCACAATCCAACAGGTATCACGATGAGTGCAAGAAGACGAGCACAACTTCTTAATCTCGCGCAAAGCTACCACTGCCTCATTCTGGAGGATGATCCGTTTGCAGATCTTTATTTTCGGGACCCTCCCCCGGCTTCCATTAAATCGATGGATGGGACAGGTCATGTCGTATATATTAAAAGCTTCAGCAAGGTGTTGTCTCCCGGTTGCCGTATAGCCTGCGCCATCGCAGACGGAAGTGTATTGACCCGGCTTGTGGCCGCGAAATCTACGGCGGATCTGGGGAGTCCGCTGCTTACACAAAAGGCACTGCAATCTTTCATTCAGAATCAGTACGGTGCCTATGTATCCCGATTGAGGGATGAATTGTATTCTCGCTTGTGCGCAGCATCTGAAGTGCTGGAAGAGCATGCTACTATGGGCGTGCAATGGCGCTTGCCAGAGGGAGGACTCAATCTGTGGCTCCAACTTCCAAGTAACTTGGATATGCGTGAGTTGCATCATCAGTCACTTGCTGCAGGGGTCTCTTTCCTCCCCGGTTCAGCCTGTTATGTAGGGGAGATGGATACACCAAGTCTGCGTATCTGCTTCACGGTAACAAACGTTGAGCTTTTGTGTGAAGGACTTCGTGTACTGTGCCAAGTCATTGACAGAGTAACACCTGGGCAGGGTGGGACAGTGGCGGACAGGCTACCGCTCATATAATTTTTCGGACTATGGACATACATCCAATCCACTTTCGCTCTGTTGCAATAGGTTATAGTATCACCAGAAAGGGAGTTGGTTTTGAAATGAACCATTACTGTCCACCGCTTTGCCCGATTGTCTGTGACCCGATCCAGGTTGTTGAGGATTATTACATCCCACAAATCGTGCCTGTAATCCACCCGATTGAAGTGATCAAAAAACATCACTGTGTTCCGATTCATCACCACATGTATCCTGTTGTTGTTAAAGAAGAAGACCCTTGCTATGTATCCAGCCATAATCCGAAGAAAAAATCCGTGAAAAAATCAAGCAAAACCCGCACATCTTCTCGCAAACGCTAATCGCAGCGGGTGCCCCGGGGAATTGGATATAAACCAAAAGAGCAGCGTACGCCCCGGGGCGCAGCTGCTTTTGTATTTTTTACAGATTTTCCTCATTACGCTTACTGCGTATACTTTTTCATCGTATTATCCATTTGTTGTCTGACATGTTGCGGCCAGAACTGCAAAGGAGCGCTGTTGCCTGATGCGGCTTGCAGTGCCTTATAGACATCGATTTGGCCATAGCCGAAATACTTGTCGTGACCCGGATCACCGAGGTCAATAACACTTTGGCGCATCAAATCCATCACTTCCGTGTTGGTCAAGTCCGGGTTCAACGAACGAATCAAACCTGCAAGTGCGGCTACATGAGGGCTAGCCATGGACGTTCCAGACAAGGCCGCATACTGATTGTTTGGATAGGTACTGGCGATACTGGACCCCGGAGCCATCACATCCACATAGTCCCCGTAGTTGGAATAGGAAGCTTTGCTCATATCCGGGTCCGTAGCAGATACGGCAAATACTTCCGGATAAGCAGCAGGGTATCCTGGACGCTCGGTATTATCGTTCCCCGTGGCTGCAATCAGGACGATATCCCGGTCAAAAGCGTATTTAATGGCATCATGAAGAAATTGCGCATCAGCATAATTGCCGAGACTCATGTTGATAACTTTGGCTCCATGATCGGCTGCCCAGATGATGCCTTCGGCAACGGCATACGTGGTACCAGAACCTGAGTTGTCGAGTACTTTAACCGGTAGTACCTTGTTATACCAGCTCATGCCTGCCACGCCTTCATTATTGTTGACAATAGCGCCGATAATGCCTGCGACGTGTGTTCCATGTCCCACATCATCCATCGGTTGGCTTCCCGGCTCGACCACATTATAACCCTCAAGGAGCTTGCCCTTCAGGTCAGGGTGATTCATATCAACCCCCGTATCAACTACTGCTACGATGACATCTTTGTTTCCCTTGGTAATATTCCAACCTCTGTTTGTCTCAATCGCAGGCAGGTTCCACTGATAATCGGAGAACAAAATGTCATTGGGTATCGTTACATCTGTTTGTTCAGTTACAGTATCATTGGTTAAATACATATAGTGGGGCTCCATATAGAGTGGATTCCATTTGCTTTCGAAATAACTATGCAATTGTTTGTAACTCATATGTTCTGACCGAAAAACATACGTGTATCCCAGCTTGCGCGCAGATTGCGCTCTCAGATCGGATTTAATGATACGCATATCCCGTTCACCGGGATCTTGGCGAAAACGGATGACGATTTCATTTTCATAAAAATGACTGGCATTTGCATTATCATGTCCAGTTTTTACTGTGATTTCGTTAAGCGTATCCGGGTGAACAGACTCAATTTTGAATTTACCCTCACGCGGATAAGGGATCATGCGCAGATTTTTGCGCTGATGTTGTTCAACAGCATTTAATACGTTCTGACTGAACAAGGCAATTACAGCTCTTTTGCCATCTTTGGAGGGTTGCCCCATAACAAAATATTTTTCTTTTCCCAAAGGAAAAGAAGAGGATTCAAAACTTTGACGTTTGTTTACCGCTTTTTTGGCAAGGTTGAGCGAATGTTGAAGCTTCTGTTGTTCCAACTTGCTTCCTTGTGTGGAGGCGTGATCAAAGGGCTTGTTAAAAGAGCCATTGGTATTCATGAGATGAATGGATCTGATATGTTCATGTGAACTTTGGAGATCATTCACATATCGGCTAACCTGCGAAGCATTCATTGTGGCGGTTTTCTCCAGCATGATACTGAGATGTTGCTTGGCATCCATACGGGTCAGAAGATCGGTTGCTTTGACATCCTGCACTTTCAGACGCTGTTTACTCGTGTGCTCCTCATGAGCAGAGTCAGACAGGGCACCTGGCTTAGGTTCGGGACGATTGGATGTTGGAAGCAGGAGTGTCAGAGCGAGTGCTCCTGCACCAGCTGCAAGGGCCCAGTTAATCCATTTCGGTCTGGACATGGTGGATGGAACCTCCTTCGTTCATTTTGGACAATCATTAACAGTGCTTCGTCGTTGTCACTGGTCATATCTATCGTTAGAAAAAGCGGATATTTTTATGCAGGCGGGTTCGAGTCTAACTGCGTATAATAGGCATGTTTAACGGCAGAAGCTGAAAGCATGATTAAGGGATACCGCTCGTCATCTTTTTATGGTAGGATTATAGCTGAGAATTCAAAGGTCAGGGGAAAACCACCGTTGGCCGACCTATATGTAAGGACTTATTTAAGGGGGAGCTACCTTTATGTCAGCAGCCAATGTACAGAAAACATGTGAGTCAACTAGGGAAAAGTTAAAACCGGCTATCGATCGGATTGAAAATTTTTTGAATGAGAATGCTTTGCCTGAACTGGATCAGAATCAGACGGAAGAATCAACAGCCTTCTACAAAGGATTTCTTTCAGATCTCCGTCATTTGCTCGTTTTTTCTGAAGTTTCTTACGAAAAACTTGGCGTTGTGCTGCGTCGTGCCAACTTTGATGTCGATTTTGCCGAAAAGGCTCTTTATAATACGTATCACCAATGCGTAAACAGCTTTTTCTATCCCAAAAATGAATGTTATTCCGAAGACGGAAGATACGCTTACACAGGACAAGATGCCATTCGTTTCCGTGACAAGCCAATCCGTGCAGTACGGGATGTCATTCTTGAGGTTTCCAAAACGTACGAAGAATTGCGCGATGATCTGGCATATTATGAAAGTGATTACCTGACTCAGCGCCGTATGCAAAATCAACGGAATCACGCCTAATTAACGTTTAAACCTGAATATGAAATTGGACGAAACCGCCCTTGTGGCGGTTTTTTTGTGTTTTTAGTGAGAATCAGACGAGGTGTGATCATGTCATCATCTGGCATTTTGACGGGGAATATCAGGTTTGTGGCGGGGAGACAATAGTAGTCGAGGTGATAAAAAATGAGCCAAGACAAACCAATTGTCAAATGCAGCGTCTCCAACTGCAACTTTTGGGGGGAGAACAACTTCTGCCACGCTGATGCCATCATGATTGACATCGACCAACATGCCACCCGTCGTCTGCATGAGGAATTTGCCGGTGAGACATTTGACTCCGATCACCATGATCATGCACGCACATCCTCTGCAACATGCTGTCACACGTTCAAACCCAAGTGAGCAGTCATCCCTATTCATAACGGAGGTGCTTCCCAATGAAAAATGACGATAATAAGTTTAATTTGCAGGATCGCCCTAAAATCAATGTTGACGGTGAAAAACAGCGTATGCGCGTCGATTATCCCAGAAAAGCACATCGGGAAGAATACGGGGCAGAGGTCGCTCCTCCGACTGTCGTAAGAACTGGAGGTACCGAACGGGCAGAGCCTGTACCTGAGAAGCATGAGGCAGACCGGGTCATGGAATCAACAGGCAAGGTTGCGGGTTACATGGGACTTGCCTTCGGGATCGCGTCTTTGTTTATGTGGTCAATCGTACTTGGACCGGCCGCAGCCGTACTGGGTTACTATGCCTATGTGAATGGTCGTAAGACAGCGGGAGCCTGGTCCATTGGACTGGGTGTTGTAGCTACGCTGAGTTATTTTTTCATGATTCCATTCGCTCGTTAACGTGTAAAATGATTCATTCAAAAGCCTTCTGTTCTCACCCAAATGCGGTGAATTACAGAAGGTTTTTTTCGTATATGCGCAGGTTATGTGGAGAGATTCATATATTTTTTTGAAAACAATGGAACCTTGCTGTAAAACGATGTAGAATAAGGTCATAATACGCTTAATTATACGGGAGTGGGTATAACTCATGCAGATTGATCCAAGCGGATCGCGGCAGTTGTTGGAACTGCAATTGTCCAATGTGAATAACCAAACCAGTGGATCACAATCGGATGCTGGTTCAACAGTGGATTTCGCCAATGTGATGGACGGGCTGTTAGGTACGGGTGCCAATTCGACGAGCAATACAGATTCTACCGCTACGGTCTCCAAAAGATCCAGTGATGGTCTGTTGTGGCTGCAACTCGGAAGCACGTACAATCCAGATATAAATACGGCAGGATCGTCCTCTGTCTCCAATAACATCGTTGAGTCTTTATTATCTTCATCCAATACAGGAATCGTGGATTCAGGTGCATCTGTACCTACGGATTATGAATCTTTGATTGCCGAGGCAAGTGCCAAATACGGTGTTCCTGAATCATTGATCAAGGCCGTCATTGACACAGAGTCCAATTTTAACCCAAATGTGGTGTCCTCTGCCGGTGCCAAAGGGCTCATGCAATTAATGGATGGCACGGCTGCAGGGCTGGGTGTGAGTAATTCATTTGACCCTGCCCAGAACATTGATGCGGGTACGAGGTATCTTTCCCTTCAGCTCCAGCGTTTCGGTGGAGAAGTGAAGATGGCACTTGCTGCATATAATGCAGGGCCAGGGCGTGTTTCACGTCTGGGCGTGTCGAGTGATAGCGAACTGATGAGTGTACTTAACCGTTTGCCTTCCGAAACTCAGAATTATATCTCCAAGGTGGAGAAGGCACAGTCGAAATATGTGATCTAAACTCACAGATAGACAGTTGTGAAAACACATGGTAGACAGGATGAGATCAAATGTGGGAGCAGAAGCGCTTGAAACGCCTGTTCCCGGTTGGTCTTTTTGTGTTGTATGGGTATCGTGTTACAATGCTCACTGTAGGTTCAAGAACGAAGAGATAAGGGAGGTCTAACCTCATTTGAAATATTTTGATTATGCTGCAACCACACCTCCCCATCCTGATGTGATTCGTACGATGGCCGAAATTATGGAGACACAATTCGGTAATCCGTCCTCCATCCATGGGTATGGAGAGCGTGCCGATCAGTTGCTGCGTCGTGCTCGATCTGGATGCGCTGCTGCAATCGGCGTTAAGCCTGAAGAGATTGTATTTACTTCCGGTGCCACCGAGAGTAACAATCTTGCGATAAAAGGTGCGGCATTACGTTATCAGTCACGAGGCAGACATATCATCACTACGGCTACCGAGCATGCCTCGGTGTATGAAAGTGTTATGCAATTGCAGCAGTGGGGATGGAATGTGACATTAGTTCCTGTGAATTCCGATGGAGTAGTGAACGCTCAGCAGGTCGTAGACGCGATCAGGCCCGACACGGTGCTTGTAAGTCTGATGCATGTAAACAATGAAACAGGAGCCATCCATCCGATTGCAGAGATTGGCAAACAGCTCAAAAAGAAAGCACCACGGGTGCTTTTCCATGTGGATGGTGTTCAGGGTTTTGGGAAAATGGAGGCGACACCTGCCGCTTGGGGTGCAGATCTGTACAGTCTGTCTGCTCACAAGATTCGTGGACCGAAGGGAGCAGGTCTCCTGTATGTTCGAAGTGGAGTGGAGCTTACGCCACTATTGTCAGGAGGATCACAGGAGCAAGGCCTAAGAGCAGGCACAGAAAACGTGGCCTTGCTGGTAGGCATGGCAAAGGCTATGCGAATGGCAGCAGAAGATCAGGTTGATTTTGCCCGGCGTACAACGGTGCTCCGTGATCGATTGATGGAAACGATACGTGCCATTCCTGAATTTGAATTGAACAGTCGCCCAGAGGGTGCACCTCATATTGTACACTTCTCCTATCCCGGGATGAAGGCAGAAGTGGCGCTGCACACCTTGGAGCAACTTGGCGTAACCATATCGACCCAATCTGCCTGTTCTTCGCGTTCGGCTGAACCGAGTCGGGCTCTACTTGCGATGGGCAGAGATGCAGCTTGTGCTGTTGGCGGATTGCGTATTAGTCTTGGAGATGAACATACAGAAGAAGATGTAGCCTTGCTTGAACAGGCTTTACATCAGATGGTGGCGCAGTTGCGGCCCCTCGAAAGGCGGATGTAATGGATATGAAATATGATATGCTGCTTCTCCGTTTCGGAGAGTTTATGTTAAAAGGGAAAAATCGTGCCCGATTTGAGAAAACGATCATTACACAGGTGAAAGCTTTGCTTAAACCTTATCCAGGAGCGAGCCTTCGCAAAGAATATGGCCGTGTCTATGTGGATCTTGGCGGTGAATCACATACTGAACTGATTAAGGTGCTGAAGCGGGTATTTGGTGTGATGTCGATTAGTCCGGTTAAAGTTACTCCATCTGAGCTTGATGAGATTGTGAAAACCGCAGTTGCGTTTATGGACGAAAGGGAAGACGAATTCAAAGAAGGCACCACATTCAAGGTAAATGTAAGGCGGGTATGGAAGGAGTTCCCGAACTCTTCCCATGAAATGAACCATTTGGTCGGTTCCCCGATTCTTCGGAAGTTTCAGCAATTAAGTGTTGATGTTCGTCAACCTGATATTGAACTGCGAGTGGAAATTCGGGATCAGGGTACCTATATTTTCAACGAAACCATTCCGGCAGTAGGCGGCTTTCCACTGGGTACGAATGGCAAAGCAATGGTACTGCTATCAGGTGGAATAGACAGCCCGGTGGCAGCATGGTCTTCCATGCGCCGTGGACTTGAAGTGGAATGTGTACATTTTTACAGTTACCCGTTCACAAGCGAGCGCGCCAAAGAGAAAGTCATTGATTTGGCACGTGCCCTTGCTGATCATGCAGGAACAATCAAGCTGCATCTGGTTCCATTTACAGAGATTCAAACGGCATTTACTCAACTGGGTCAGGATAATCTGATTATTACGCTGATGCGACGTTCAATGCTGCGAATTGCATCCAAACTTGCCGAGCGTGAGCGGGCATTAGCACTGATCACCGGGGATAGCTTGGGCCAAGTAGCGAGTCAGACTCTTCCGAGTATGAATGTCATTGGTCGTGCGACGGATCTGCCACTGTTGCGACCACTGGTTATGATGGATAAACAGGAGATCATTACCCTGTCCAAACAGATCGGAACGTATGACATTTCTATTTTGCCATATGAGGATTGCTGCACTCTCTTTGTGCCAAAGTCACCTTCAACCAATCCAAATCTTCGAATTGTGGATAAAATAGAATCAACAATGAGCCATCTGTCAGAATGGGTGGATCAGGCGGTGGAACAAACTGAAACGATCACACTGCACGCCGGTGAAACTTCTGTGGTAACGAATCCGACAGGCGACAATGGCATGAAGGATGACTGGTTCTAAACTCTATAAAAATTAGCATGGCTGACATAATAAGGGCTATGTTAACTGCAAAAAAAGGACTGTTCGATGAAATATCGTTCAGTCCTTTGCTGTATTCAGATGAAATTTTTAGTTTAAATTAGCCTACGAATAGGAGCGCTGCTGCTCCCCGCCAGATCCCTTGTGGCTGGAACTGCTGGAGCGTTTGCGATAACCTGCAAAGACTACACCTGCAATAACCACAACGATGAAGAGAATGCGCAATGCCGGATGTTCCGTAAAGTAAGGCAAGAGTCGCTGTTCCTCGGTGATCATATTGGAAGCCGTATACCCGAGAACAATGGCTCCGACATAGATGATCCAAGGAAAGTGATTAATTAGCTTGATAAACAGGGTACTGCCCCAGACGATAATAGGTACACTAATCAGGAGTCCAAGGATGACAAGCACGAGATGCTGCTGCGCTGCTCCAGCAACTGCAATCACGTTATCTAATCCCATGGCTGCATCCGCAATCACGATGGTACGAATAGCGGTCCACAAGGAAGTTCCCGCCTGGACATTATTGTGTTCATCTCCCTGATCCGCCAATAATTTATAGGCAATCCAGATCAGAAGTATGCCTCCCACAAGCAAGAGCCACGGAACTTTAAGCAACCATAAAACAACAACTGTTGCTAAAATTCGAATCAAAAGTGCGCCGCCAGTTCCATATAGAATCGCCTTTTTCTGCACGGAAGGGTGCAAGTTTCGAGCTGCGAGACCAATGACGATGGCATTATCCCCAGCCAGAATTAGATCAATAAAGACAACGTTCAGCAAAGCCAGCCAGAATGTGGGACTAAATAGCTCCATGATATATGTCACTCCTTATATACGGTTCAATCATTAAGAATAGCATGGACAACTCCGACATACAAGTTAATGTGGGGGGATGAGGACATGGATACACTATGGCTGTTAACTGAAATTTTAATGATCAATCTGGTATTAAGTGGAGATAATGCGGTTGTTATTGCGCTTGCCAGCAAGGATCTGCCACCAATACAACGCAAAAAAGCGGTATGGTGGGGAGCTTTTGGCGCGGTGCTGCTGCGTTGTGTGTTAACCTTTGTAGCGGTATTATTGCTGGGGATTCCCTTTATCCAAGCGGCAGGTGGGCTGTTGCTACTCTGGATTGCAGTAAAGCTGCTGCTTCAAAATGAGGATGAAGTACATATTCGAGAAGCTTCTACGACCTGGAAAGCCATTCAAACCATTCTGATTGCCGATTTTGTAATGAGCTTGGATAATGTTTTGGCCATAGCGGCTTTGGCAGATGGAGATTTGGCTCTGATCGTCATTGGTATTGCAATCAGTATCCCCATCGTCGTATGGGGGAGCGGGTTGATTGTTGGTTTGTTGAAGCGATTTCCGATTCTTGTATTCGTCGGATCAGGCATCCTGGCCTTCACAGCAGGTGAGATGGTGATGAAAGACCCCAAGTTAGGAGAATGGCTGGGGGGTATGGCATCAGAGGTGCATACGCTGCTACCCGTAGCCATGGCTTGTCTTGTGGTTGCGATTGGAGGCGCACATAAATTTGTGCGGAAGAACGCATAGTTTAATTTTGGATAAAAGCTTGAACATATGACCGTCTGAACCGTCCGGTTTAGGCGGTTTTGTGGTGAGATAATACGCTTGTCAATACAACAATCATTGGGCTGGTCATAAGTTGCACATTTTAGGGTAATACAGGTAAAGGACGCATGCAAAGTGCGACATAAAGTATAGTTTTTTGCCGAAACATCGGATACACTAGAAGCATGATTACAGGTTTGAATATCAACAGTCAGCATGGAATGCGTATCGTTTATGAAGAAATAAAGTACATAGCCATAGTATAAGAGGTGATTGAGGATGAGAAATGAAAAAGCGATTGGACTATTTATTGTAGCTGCGGGAATTATTATTCTGCTTGGCAAGTTTGGCGTGTTTGGATTTATTGGTCGCAATTTTTGGCCTTTGCTGATTCTGCTGCCAGGAATCGCCCTTCATGCGTTATATTATGCGCGCATTTCACCATCGTGGTCACTCGTTCCTGCCGGCATACTAACGGTGTATGGTGTTTTATTCAGTATAACGAATACATGGGGCGCTGGACTTATGAGCAGGCTGTGGCCAGCATTCTTGCTAGGGATCGCCATAGGGTTACTCGAATATGGAATGGCTGAACGACGAAGACCGGAATATGTGTTACCTGCAGCTTTGATCCTTGGTGCGGTGTCCATCATATTATTCGGATTTACCTTGCTGCAAACGGGAATAATCTATGTACTTGCTGTCCTTTTGATCTTGGGCGGAGTCTGGTTATTACTTGGACGAGGACGTCAAGGGAGAGGCTGGTAACATTCCCAGTGGTCTTTTCGTGCGAAATATCTTGATTTTTACCTATAATAAACTATAATATAAGGGATATAGACATGCGTCGGGATATCACCGACGCTTATTTTGTGAGTAACCTGCGAAATTGCGGGAAGTTTAAGTAGATATGATTTGAAATTGGAAAGGATATGGATACAAAACATGCATTCAAGAGAACACATTCGCAATATTGCGATTATTGCCCACGTCGACCACGGAAAAACAACACTCGTTGACAAGTTGCTCCAGCAATCCGGTACTTACCGAGATCACGAAACGGTACAGGAGCGCGTAATGGACTCCAACGATTTGGAGCGTGAACGCGGTATTACGATTTTGGCCAAAAACACGGCTATAACTTATAAAGATTACCTGATTAATATTGTGGATACACCAGGACACGCCGACTTCGGTGGTGAAGTTGAACGTATCATGAAAATGGTTGACGGTGTATTGCTCGTTGTTGATGCTTATGAAGGCTGTATGCCACAAACGAAGTTTGTACTTCGTAAAGCACTTGAGCATAACCTGACACCAATCGTTGTTGTAAACAAAATTGACCGTCCAGCGGCTCGTCCGACTGAGGTTATTGATGAAGTATTGGACCTGTTCATTGAACTGGGTGCCAACGATCAACAACTCGAATTCCCTGTTGTATATGCTTCCGCATTGAACGGAACATCCAGCATGGATAATGATCCTGCCAAACAAGATGACAACATGATGGCGATCTACAATACCATCGTTAGTCATATCCCACACCCTACCGAAAATGTTGAAGAACCACTTCAATTCCTCGTTACTTTGATGGACTACAATGAATACCTTGGCCGTATTGCCATTGGTCGTGTTAACCGCGGTGTGATCCGTCAAGGACAATCGGTAACGGTTATTATGCGTGATGGTAAGAGCAAAACTGCACGTATCGAGAAACTGTTTGGTTTCCAAGGTCTCAAACGTATTGAGACGGAAGAAGCAGGAGCAGGCGACATCGTTGCCATTGCAGGGATCAAGGACATCAACATTGGTGAAACCATTGCCGACCCTAACAACCCGGAAGCTTTGCCAGTTCTGAAAATTGATGAGCCAACACTGCAAATGACGTTCCTCGTGAACAACAGTCCATTCGCAGGTCGTGAAGGTAAATGGGTAACTTCCCGTAAACTTCGTGAGCGTTTGTTCAAAGAGTTGGAAACAGACGTTTCCCTTCGTGTTGACGAAACGGATAGCCCTGATGCATTTATCGTTTCCGGACGTGGTGAGCTTCACTTGGGTATCTTGATTGAAAATATGCGTCGTGAAGGATATGAGCTTCAAGTATCCAAACCAGAAGTTATCGTAAGAGAAGTTGACGGTAAGAAAATGGAACCTGTTGAGCGCTTGTTGATTGATATCCCTGAAGAGAGCATGGGTTCCGTAATGGAGAGCCTGGGCGCACGTAAAGCAGAGATGGTTAACATGGTTAACACAGGTAGTGGTCAAGTACGTCTGGAGTTCCTGATTCCAGCACGTGGTTTGATCGGATATAGCACAAACTTCCTGACATTGACTCGTGGTTACGGTGTAATGAACCATGCATTTGACAGCTACGCTCCAGTAGTATCCGGTCAAGTGGGTGGACGTCACCAAGGCGTGTTGATCTCAACTGAAACGGGTACATCTACGTTCTATGGCATGATGGGCGTTGAGGATCGCGGTACGCTCTTCTTGGAGCCGGGTACTGAAATCTACGAAGGTATGATTGTTGGTGAACATACACGTGACAATGATATCGTTGTTAACATCTGCAAAGAAAAACAACTGACTAACGTTCGTTCTTCCGGTAAAGATGATACGGTTAAAATTAAAACTCCGATTATCTTCTCATTGGAACAGGCGCTTGAATATCTGAATGAAGATGAATATTGTGAGATTACACCAAAATCTATTCGTCTTCGTAAAAAGATTCTGAACAAATCCGAGCGTGAGCGTGCAGAAAAACAACGCAAAATGGCTTCTAAAGCCTAATAACAACAAAATAAACTATATAAGTTAGCATTTGATGGGCCCGGCAAGTAACGAGAGGGTTGTACAGCTAAAGTAGTGTAGGGATCAGAATCGATTCTGAAGAAGCGAAGCGCTCGCCTTTATCCACGGATTTTACCATTGAAAAATGGATCAAAAAAATCTGGGGATAACAGCGATCAGAAGAACGAGCTGAGACCGAAACGGTCACGATGCACGTACTGGCTCTCTAAGTTGCTAAAGGGAATTCCATCAACCAGTTAACTTATCCTAGCATGAACACGAAAGGAGCTGGCTGTGCATGCAAGCATGGTTCGCATCACACCCGATCGTAGCCTACATCGTCATCTTTGTATTGATTACTTACGTATATAATAAGGTGTTTCGGGTACGTCAGAAATTGCCACTTGGTAAGGAAATCGTTCTCTATATTTTGATGGCGATGGGCACATTCATGCTTCTTATTTTTCAAATCGACAAGCTTCCCATCATTCAATGTTTGCTGGTGGCGGTTGGTTTGATGTTATTAGTGAGAGTGCGTTATTTTATTGAAGGTCGTCAAAAGAAAAAAGCGGAAGCTGCCGCTCGAAACTCATAAATCCTGTCTTGTACAGACCATCCGTTTTCCTTAGGGAAAGCGGTTGTCTTTTATTTAGACAAAAACAGATGTGATAAAGGTGTTGAAGATATGAACTCAAATTCGAACGGACTGCCTCCACGGAGACAGGCACCAACGCAATCCGGTGCTTCTGGATCGAAGAATGGCAAGGGCAAGCAGCCTAAGAAGAAAAAGAGAATGAATGCTTTTGGCAGAATCCTTTTAAGTCTATTGGTTATTGCCATTGTGGTAGGCGGTGGATATGCGTACTGGGTATACAATCAAGTCGTGGATACAGGCATCGATAAACCGGTACCTCCCGGGATGTCAGCCACAACCAAACCGATCACGATGCTGTTATTAGGCACAGATAACCGTCCTGAAACTGGCACATATCTCTCGGATGTTGTTATGGTGGCTTCGTTGAATCCGAAGACCAAGACGGCAACCATTGTATCTTTGCCTCGAGACACGCGTATTCAATTGGATGGGTACAAATCCAACAAGCTGAATTCCTATTATCCAAGATTCAAAGCACAGGAAAAAACCACTGGCAAAAATGCAGAGGATCAGATGAAAGAAATGATGGGCAAGTATTTGGATGTAGATATTAATTATACAACCGTCCTGAATTTCCAGGCATTCCGTGATGCTGTCAATGCCGTGGGTGGCGTGGATGTGACTGTGGATAAAAATATGTGTTATAGAGATACAGCCGATGGTACAGATATCAATCTGGTCGCAGGCGCACAACATCTCGATGGTAAAGCAGCACTAGATTTTGTTCGTTACCGCAAATCCAATTGTAATCCGAAGACTGATGAATCCAATGACTTTGATCGTAACAAACGTCAAAACCAAGTGCTGAACTCCATGCTGGATCAGATGAAATCTCTTGGGGGCATTACAAAGATCAGCAAAGTGATTGGTGCAGTTGACAAGAATATGACGACAGATGTGGAATCGGAACAAATGAAAAACTTTATCTCGACGTATTGGAACATTTCCACTTCGGATGTGCATTATACTCCGGTTACCGGAGAGTGGAGAAGTCCATATGTGTATATTAATGAGACGGAACTCGCCAATGCCAAGCAGGCTTTACAAGATACACTTTCAGGTAAAGTAACGGCTTCACCTTCAGGCGAATAACCTTCATTCTTTTGGGATTGGAAGCACGTTAATCGGTATGCTATAATAACATAAACCAAGTACAAGAATTGCATAAAGAAGGTTAGGGGGCTGGTTGAATGTCCGAAGCCGTCACACAATTAACTGAATCTCTTTTACAGCAATTCAAGAATGAGACCTTTGTGCTTCTGAGCACTGTGGATGTAGAATCCGGAGGTCCGACTTCAACAGCCATCTCCTGGATTTATGCGGAGAATGCTTCTACTTTTCGTGTAGCAATTGATCATCGTTCACGTTTAGTGAAAAACATGATTACTAATCCGCTCATTACGGTAACTGTCTTTGGAGAAGAGACGGTGTACGCAGTGAACGGACGTGCTGCAGTACGACAAGATCCGCTGCTGGACGTTCCATTTAATATGTGCTGTTTCGACATTACAATTGAAGCGGTGAGGAATGCTCTGTTTTACGGCGCTCAATTGTCCTCTGTGCCTCAATATGTCAAAATATATGATCAGCGTGCTGCTGAGAAATTAGATGAGCAGGTTTTTGCTGCCATGAAAAAAGCCTAGTGAGAGATCACTGGGCTTTTTGTTGTCTTTTGTCCGATGAATGCAGCTGCTGCATTTGTTGTTTTTGATTCATGTGTTCATCCGGATTTTGACGGACTTTGACGTCTTTTGGGAGTTGAGGGATAATTCGTCCCACCATGTCAGCGAGTTCTGAAGCAAAACCGGAGATTGGGTGCCCTTGACGAATATGTTCACCAATCTCTTTAATTCGTTCAGTGACATCTGCATCAGCAGTAACGATGGAATCTATACCTTCGGGGTCTTTGCGAAGTGCTTCGGCAACAGCGTACTTAATGGTACCCACCCGAGCACGTTCCAGTTCACCATCAACATCGATGCCAACTACGGCTGTATTACCGAGTATGACGCAGTTCGCATCTTCAACACCTTCTACTTGCTTGGCAAGGGCTTTAAGGTGATTGATTCGTTTTTCATTGGGCATCCGGCCACTCTGTGCATCATCCGCAATGTTGGTATCATGGACTTCACCTGTATTCTCATTGAGACGGTCCAAACGTGAAGGATTCATCCGATCTTCCTGTGCATTGAGCATGTGAGATCCTTTCCCTTGATCTTGCTGAGTTGTTACATTTCCTCCGTAACCTTTCGCATGTGTACCTTGATTCGGCGAAGCGCTGCGTGTGGAACTGTTGCAACCTGTAAGTATAAAGATCAGAAGCAGCGTGCAAACCCATATTTTCATAAATGTTCATCCTTTCTTGGAGTTTTTCAGAATGGTTGACAATTATTTTGCCCTAGTCGAATACATTTATGTATGGGATCATGATTGTCCATGCCGCTGCTGAAAGATCACACTATTCATGCCTTTAACGACGCCGCTTTGGAGGGGATTGAATGAAAAAGATTTTTGTATTGGATACCAACGTGCTTCTGCATGACCCCAATGCCATATTTGCCTTTGAGGAACATGAGGTAATCATTCCCGCGGTTGTACTGGAGGAGATCGACTCCAAAAAAAGAAATGCCGATGAAATTGGGCGTAATGCCCGTAATGTATCCAGACTGTTAGATGGATTACGAGAGCTGGGTCACTTGCACAGTGGGGTACCTTTGGCTAATGGAGGTAACCTGAAAGTAGAGCTGAATCATCGGAGTTTCGTGAAAGTTCAGGAAATGTTTGGTGAAGTGTCCAACGATAATCGCATTTTGGCTGTCGCACTGAATTATCAGATTGAGGAGAATGAAAAGGAAGTAGTTGAACGTCAGGTCGTGCTTGTCAGTAAAGATGTACTTGTGCGTATCAAAGCGGATGTACTTGGTCTGTTCACACAGGATTACTTATCAGATCGGACGGCAGGACTCAGTGAGTTATATCCAGGTTATACGGCCCTAAAAGTTCATCCGTCAGTGATTGATGAGTTTTACACATATCGTTTTTTACCAATCAAACCATTGCAGTTGTCTTATTCGTTGTATCCGAATGAATTTGTCATTCTCAAGGATGAGATGGGAACCAATAAATCGGCTTTGCTTAAAGTGAACACAGAGGGAACAAAGCTGGAGCCGCTTTTCCTCAGTAATGATAATGTCTGGGGTATTAGCGCACGTAACGCACAACAACGCATGGCACTGGAACTGCTTTTAAATGATGACATCCCGCTTGTTACTATCACCGGTAAAGCCGGAACAGGAAAAACCTTGCTGGCACTTGCAGCAGGTCTGCTTAAGGTAGAGGATGATCATAAATACAAAAAACTGTTGATTGCTCGTCCTGTTGTTCCAATGGGGAAAGATATCGGTTATTTGCCTGGTGAGAAGGAAGAAAAACTTCGTCCATGGATGCAGCCGATATATGATAATCTGGAGTTTTTGTTTGATACCAAAAAAGCCGGAGATATCGATAAAATCCTAATGGGGCTTGGCAGTATTCAGGTGGAGGCCTTAACGTATATTCGTGGAAGATCGATACCTGGACAGTTTATCATTATTGATGAAGCCCAGAATCTGTCGCGCCACGAAGTGAAGACTATTGTATCAAGGGTCGGTGAAGGCAGTAAGATTATTTTGATGGGAGACCCCGAACAGATAGACCATCCGTATCTTGATTCTGCCAGTAATGGTCTGACGTATATCGTGGAACGGTTCAAACAAGAGGGAATCAGCGGACACATCATGCTCGAAAAAGGAGAACGGTCCAAGCTGGCACAGCTTGCAGCTGATTTATTGTAAAATTTAGGGGATTTATTTCCCGGAAAATGTTGTTATTGAAGCCGGCTCCTGGAGCCGGCTTTTTGCTGAAAAAATAAGTAAGCGTTATTACACAGAACTCGATATGCTCGTATTATGCAAAAATCCGAAAAAGTGTTTTTCGGCAGGGTAGGACAAGAGTACTACTTATTTGTTACAATAATTGCTGCAGGAAAAAACTAGGTGAACAGGGAGGGAAGTTAATGAAGCGTAGACATCAGGTTGTTTTATTCGCGGTATTGCTGCTTTCGTTAACGATCTTGTCACCGAGTTTTGACTTTAGAGGTTCGCAGCTCAATCAGGAACGCGATCAGGAGAAGGATGCTTTTCCTGGGTCTTCGTCCCGTAATGAAGATGCTCAAGCTCCGCTGGAGATTGTAGTGGCCATGTCGGATGAAGAGTTCCAAGCCTTTCAAAAAATAGCTAAAGAAGTTGCTGCTTCCCAGCTGGTAGAGATTAATCTTCGGAATGAGAAGCCGGATACATATAAGCATGTTTTGGATCTTGAATTTTCACTAGGAGAGAACGGTGATGTTGTTCTGCTTGATAGTGAGGAAGTGCAATACTATGCCCAAAAAGGGTACCTGTATCCGTTAAACGGAACCACATTATCGAAGTCGCTAGGAGATACGGTAGTTGGGTTACGGGGAATGACAGAGTGGAATGGTTATCAGTGGGGAATGCCTTTTGATTTTGATCCGTACATTCTGGCTGCACAATCTTCATTTCTGAAGAGAGCTGGTCTGGAGTCATTACCTCGCAATAAAGATCAGTGGGTCAAACTTACTCAACAAGCTGTTGCGGAAGGCATCCCTTTAATTACAATGAACATCAATGATATGTACGGGACAAATGCGTGGCTGAATCATTTGGAACCGAAAATGGCACCAGACCAAGTTAAACGAACACAGATAGATTCGCAAACGGGGAATCTTCAGCAGGGGATTCAGTTGATGAATCAGATTCAGCCCCTTATTAAGCTGGAGTCTACCAATTCAGAGTTCTCTCCAACTGCTGACCAGAACGGCACACCGATGGTTGTATCATTGTTATCTCAATTATTAAGTGCGGATCAAGCGAGTGCAGTTGATAAAGATTCTTTGGAGCGGATTTCTTTCGAAACCTTGGAAACCGTAAACTCCAGAAGCCTTGTTATTACTGCGGGGTCGGTTGAGGCTGAGGAGGCCAGTAGATGGATTGAAGGAATGACGTCCGCTACGACACAGCTGAAATGGTACCAACAGGTTAACCGGTTGCCCGCAAAGCAACAGGAGCTGGATATGGAGTCTGAGAAACTCGTTGGACGTTATGACATGACAAAGGGACAACCCTGGTTCCCGACCACCCAAGATGTCCCTGCTGCAACGACCGAAAGTCATGCTCTAATAACTCGTTTTCATAAAAAAGTACAACAATTCTTAAAGGGTGAAATTACAGCGAATCAATACGTAGACAGTATTAGAACGACGAATTAACGTTAAGTTCGTGTTCAACCTCTTTAAAAGGATATAGCTAGTTTTACTTCCAGTATGCCTTCACTTGTCGAAACATCGGTTGCTTTGACAAACGAGAGGATTTTCTGTGGATAGAACCCAAGGTCAAATTCTTTTTCCAGCATTCGGCGAGTGGTGTCTGGTAATTCAAGCTGGTTGAATACAAGTTTGTCCACATGAAAACGAATGGAGTTTTGAGGTTCATTTTCTACCGTATAATGTCCTTCAATGCTTAATTGCAACTGATCCCGCTGACCGGAAGCTATAATCTTATCCTGGTTAAACTGAAAGGCAAAGTCTTCAAAGATTGAATTTTGGGAACGTAGAAATGAATTAAGCTCATCCTGCCCAATTCGAATCGTATACGTTGTTCCAGTCGTGGATATACCTCCGTTTTGTTTTTGGATAAAATCGGGCAGGTTCTGCATGGCAGATGCCAATGCTTTGAAATATCGTTTCACCTCATAGATGCCGATATTCTCCCAATAGAGGGTTAATTCATCCATCAGTTTCTGAATCGCTGCCGCATCTCCGCTGGTGGCTATTTGGGCATCCACTTCTTTTTGCAAGGCGACTACACGTTCCCGCTGGTTTTGAAGATTAGTCTTCATTTCGGTTAATTCTGTTGTAGTCTGACGAATCTGAGTGGAAGTCTGTTGCAGATTGCGATAACGGACCTGATACTTGTCCAGCACAGCCTGATCCCGTCCGATAATAATCTGGTAATAATCATACAGTACAAACAGGTCTTTGAATGACCTGGCTCCCAGGACCGTCATGAGGAGGCTGTCGCGTTCTCCTGTGTAGTAGGACCTCACTACAGCTCCGGCCCGATCTTGCTGAATATGTATCTGCTCTTCCTGTTCCTGCAGCTGGACGGATAATGTCTCGTGTTGTTGAGCCAGCTGCTTCTGCCTTTCGGTGATGCGTTCGATTTCATGATCGATTTCAACGATGGATAGACTTTTTTGTAATATCTCACGTGTATCCTCAGGTGAAGACTCTCCATAGGCATAGGCTAAAGGTAGCTGGAGGAATAAAATGATGCATAATATAAAGGCGGAAATGCCGTGTTGATGTTTCACCGATCCATTCTCCTTTCCACTTCTTAAATGACAATCGTACAGGCTTGTTGTCTTCCAGACAATATATGAAACAAATACGTGAAATATCCTTAGTGGTTACATAACACCATGAGCATTCATTTAATCTGAACACAACAAAAAAGCAACCCGACAGATATCGGATCACTTTGATGCTGCAGGTGGATTAGAGCGGCAAACCCATTTCGAATACGGTCCAGTAGCTGAACCCCGTGAATGTTACGATCATATAACCCCAGAAGAGCAATATGTACGTTCGCTCGGTAAATTTCAAGTATCCCAAAATGACAAAAAACGCAGTCTGCAGGAAAAAAAGCAAAGCCATTTCGACCAGATCTCCCGCAAAAGCCATCAGGCCAATTGCAAGCGTGAAGAACCCGAGTACCCGAAACATGCGTGCCACGGTAAATCCTCCTCTCCTAAGTACGTTCATAGATTGTCTACACAACATTATACCGGGAAAGGAAAAACGTGTAAACAAATTTGGATATGAAAGCGAATTCTTTTTTTGCTCAAAGTAAGTATAGAGGGATATGTTTTACGTATGTCACGTATGAGCAAGCCTGAATGTGGAAATACATTTTAGTATGAAATCAATTCTATGAACTCTATGAGAGGCATAAGAATGAATGAAGCAGCTTTTATACCTAATTCACATACCGGGCTTCCGGTAATGCGGACGGTTATTTTAGGATGTTGTTAGGAGGGTATTATAGCATGACTGCAGTGAGACAGGATGCTTGGAGTACAGAGGACGATTTGATATTGGCTGAGGTTACTTTGCGTCATATTCGGGAAGGCAGTACACAATTGGCCGCTTTTGAAGAGGTGGGCGAAAAAATAGGCAGAACATCTGCCGCATGCGGTTTTCGCTGGAACAGTTGTGTACGTAAAAAGTATGATTCTGCCATCAGTAACGCCAAGGCACAACGACAAAAACGAAGTTATCTCAGAAAGCAACCAGCTATGCTCGGACCGCAGGTTGCAGCGCTGTCTACACTGGACACTGAAGAACATCTGTACAAATCAGATGGGATCTCAGACGATTCATTATCGATGGATGCAGTAATCCGCTTCCTGCGACAATGGAAGGGAACGGTGCAGGAGAGTAGTCGTCAACTCAAGATGCTGGAGAAGGAGCTTCGGGAGAAAGAAGATGAATTGCTTGAACTACGTCTTGAGAATGACCGTCTCTCCAAGGAAGTGAATGAAGTACAGACGGATTACCGTGTGGTGAATGACGACTACAAAGCTTTGATTCAGATTATGGATCGGGCTCGCAGACTCGCATTTTTGTCCGAAGAAGAAGAGGAACTTAAGACACGTTTCAAGATGGATGCCAACGGGAATCTGGAACGAATTGAATAACAAATTCAGACGTTTGATTTGTGAAAGTCAGGTATGAACCCGCCACACCTCCGTTACACAACGGCAGGTATGACGGGTTTTTAGTTTGGTGTTTTTGTTCTATTATAGATAATAGAAGAGAAACTACTGAAGCGGAGAGGAGTGCATCATATGATCATTGACATCGTAGGAGCGGGAGCACTTGGTCTTTTGTATGGCGGGAAACTGCTGGCGTCAGGTAACCAGGTCAGGTTTTGGACGAGAACAGCAGCTCAGGCAGACCTCCTCAGCCATAATGGAGTAATCATTGTGGAACAAGACGAGGAAATACATATTCTACCGGATCAATTACAGGCGAAACCAATAAGTAAGCTGACTGACACATGGAAGAAAAAACCAGGAGAATGGTTATTGCTCATGGTTAAGCAGACAAGCATTGATGATTTCATTCATGAGATTAGTCCATTACAAGATCATGTGCTGAATGTCGCTTGTTTTCAGAATGGGATGGGCCATCTTACAAAACTTCAAGCAGCTTTGCCAAAGTCGCTTCTGTGTAGTGCGGTTACAACAGAAGGTGCGAAGCGAACACAAAGTCAGGTGACTCGTGCAGGTACAGGTGAAACTAGGCTGGGGAGGTACAACATACATATAGGAGCTTCTACCTCTATAGAGGAGAAGAGAACATTTACTCTGTCGGGATCGTTGCAGCAGGCAGGATTTGACTGTACAGTGTCGAATGAAATCGATAAGCTGATATACAGGAAACTATTGATTAATTCAGTCATTAACCCGCTCACGGCACTATGGCGAATCCCTAATGGAGAATTGATCGTCAAGGAAGAACGAAAGAGGCTAATGCGCCAGTTATATGATGAAGTATTGTTAATCTACTCTGCAAGTGGAATATGTTTGGATCAGGATATGTGGGATCAACTGATATCGGTCTGTCGTTCTACTGCCACGAATACTTCCTCCATGCTTGCAGATGTTCTCGCTGGACGTGGTACAGAAGTGAGGTCAATTAACGGTCATATTGTAAGAATGGCACAGAAGTTGGACCTTTTTGCACCTACACATGAAATACTGCTTCATCTGATTGAAGGAATGCAACCGGAAGGAGTGAATTAATGGGACTTTTTATTGTGTTGAGCATTTTGCCCTTTTTTCCGTTCTTTCTTGTCTATTGGGGCATGTACGTATGGAAAAAAGACAAACGTAAAGCATTGCGAATGGCAATGGATGTAACCACTTTTTTTCTTGTATTTTCAGTTTCAGCGTTATTCAACTTAACATTTGATTCGAATTTTGGTTTTTATCTGACATTAATACTCATACTAGTAGCACTTGGATTCATCGGGGGTGCGCAAAATCGACTAAAAGGGAAGGTCGATAGGGGTAGAATGTTCCGGGCCGTATGGCGCATGTCTTTCGTCATCATGAGTTTCGGGTATGTTTTGTTTACTTTATTTGGATTATTTAGATACTTCATGCAACAGATGTAAGGTTACATAACGCATAAGAGGCAAAAAATGTGTCGATTTTGTCGAAAACTGAAAAAAACATTACTTTCTGAAAAAGTAATGTAGATTTTTTTGACCGGTGGTTGTATAATCTATAAACATATAAACCATATCAATTTAGGGGGAACGTGTTAGATGAAAAGGAAAAGTCTATTAGTCCTTTTGACGCTGATTTTGGCGTTCGGTACCGTACTTGCAGCGTGCGGATCGAAAAACGAAGGCACAGGTAACACCGATACTGGTTCTGCAAACGAAGGAAATGGTCTTGCTAAAGATCAAATTCTGAAAATCAACCTGTCAGCTGAACCTCCTACGTTGGACCCGGCTCAAGCAAAAGACAGCCAAACCAACACAGTTCTGAAATTCTTGTATGAAGGTCTTGTACGCATCGATGCTGATGGTAAAGAACAAGCGGGCGTAGCTAAAGACTGGACAATCTCCGAAGATGGTTTGAAATATGTTTTCAACCTGAACCCGGAAGCTAAATGGAGCAACGGTGATGCAATCACTGCCGAAGACTTTGTTCGTTCTTGGGAACGTGCTTTGAAACCGGAAACAGCTTCTCCATATGCATACCAATTGTACTATATTAAAGGCGCTGAAGGTTACAACCTCAGCAAAGATGAAACATACAAAGGTACTAAAGTCACAGATTTCTCACAAGTAGGCGTTAAAGCTACTGATGAGCACACATTGGAAGTAACGTTGGAAAACCCAACACCTTACTTCTTGGGTCTGACAGCATTCTACACGTACTACCCAGTACATGCATCTGCAGACACAAATGACAAATTCTTCACAGACTACAAAAACATGATCGTTAACGGACCATTTGTAATGGATCAATACTCTAAAGGTCAAAAAATTGTTGTGAAGAAAAACGATGGTTACCATGCAGCTGCCGATATTAAATTGGCTGAAATCGATATGTCTCTGACAAACAGCAGTGCTTCCGAACTGCAAGCTTACAAATCAGGACAATTGGACTACACTGGTGCACCTAACGGTGAAATTCCATCCGACCAAATTCCTTCTGTAAAAGCGGAATTGCCGGACGAGTTCAAAGCTACTGGTATTGCAAGTACGTACTACTATCAGTTCAACGTAAACGAAGCACCATTTAACAACGTTAAAATCCGTAAAGCATTTGCAATGGCAATTCAGCGTCAGCTGATTGTTGACAAAGTTACACAAGGTGGACAAATTCCAGCATTCGGCTTTGTACCTCCAGGTATCCGTGGTGAAAACGGCGAATTCCGTGATGAGCACAAAGACGATTACTTCACTGAAAATGTTGAAGAAGCTAAAGCATTGCTTGCTGAAGGTATGAAAGAAGAAGGTTACACAACATTGCCAGCTGTTACGTTGATCTACAACACTAGTGATGGCCACGCAAAAATCGCTTTGGCGGTTGCTGACATGTGGAAACAAAATCTTGGTGTTGATGTGAAAACAGAAAACCAAGAGTGGGGCGTATTCCTTGAGAACCGTCAAAACCAAAACTTCCAAGTAGCTCGTGCAGGTTGGTCTGCTGACTACAACGATCCATACAACTTCTTGGAAATGTGGACTACTGGAAACACAAACAATGATTCCAAATTCAGCAACGAACAGTATGACAAAGATGTTAAAGAAACTGTAAAATCTGCTGATCCAGCTGCACGTATGGCTGCATTTGCTGACGCTGAGAAAATCCTGATTCAAGATGAAATGGGCGTTATGCCAATCTATTATTACACTAACGTATCTTTGACTAAGCCTTACCTGAAAGGTGTACAACTTGATTTCAGTGGAGCTATTGACTACACTCGTGCATATCTGGAAGAGAAATAAGTTGTTCTGAAGTCTAATATGAATACTTCGGGATATATATGTGGAATTCCATATATATCCCGATTTTTTGTATGTGCACCGATTTTCCTTATAATTCTTGAAATTTCCGATAAATGGATTGGACTTTATTTCTGTCTAATTCTACAATCGATTTGTATACAAAATATTGTTTGTGGAGGTGTGCAAGGGTTGGTTAAGTATGTGTTGAAAAAACTATTATTTATGCTGCTATCGCTTTTCATACTCGCATCTGCAACCTTCTTCCTGATGAAGGCTATTCCGGGTGACCCTTTTACATCTGAGAAAAAAGTATCGCCTGAAATTCGGGTCTTGCTGGAACAGAAGTATGGATTGGACAAACCGATGTATGAACAATACCTGAAGTATATGGGTGGAATCATTAAGGGAGATTTCGGAGTCTCAATGAAATATCTCAATCGAGATGTAGCCGGAATGATCGGCGAAACATTCACCGCTTCACTGAAACTTGGAGTGTTTGCAATTGTTATCTCCATTATCGTGGGTGTTCTGCTGGGCCTTATTGCTGCAGTTTACCATCGTAAACTCATTGATGATATCACGATGATCCTGGCAGTCATAGGGATAGCTGTTCCGAGCTTCTTGCTTGCGTCACTATTGCAGTATCTCTTTGCTACTAAATTAGGCTGGTTTAACGTTATGGGCTTTGATGGTCCATTGGATTACGTTCTTCCGGTTGCAGCGCTATCTGCATCTCCGATTGCTTTTATCGCTCGTTTGACGCGTTCGAGCATGCTTGAAGTCTTACATGCAGATTATATCAAAACAGCTAAAGCCAAAGGTCTGAAATGGCCTGCAATTATGTTTAAACACGTTGTAAGAAACGGTATTCTACCAGTAGTAACTTATGTTGGTCCAATGACAGCGAATATCATCACAGGTTCCGTTGTAATTGAACAGATCTTTAACATCGGGGGAATTGGTAAAGTATTCGTAGAGAGTATCACAAACCGTGATTACACTATGATCATGGGGATCACAATTTTCTATGGTATCCTCCTGATGTTGGCTCGTTTCTTTACGGATATCGCTTACGTGCTGATTGATCCTAGAATTAAGCTGGAAAGCCGGAAGGGGGCATAACGTTGTCTGGCACGAATAATAAAAAGAATGAAACGGCGAACACGAACCTGACTAGTCAGGCAGCGGTTAAACCGCAAGAAAGTGTATCCCTTTTTAAAGATGCCATGTACAGACTTGCAACCAATAAGGCTGCAATGATCAGTCTGAGCGTGTTAGTTCTTGTCGTGATTTTCTCTTTGATTGGTCCAACTTCTTTGTTTACAAGTTATAATTATTATTCCAATGATTTGTTGAATGCCAATGCAGCACCGAGTGCGGAGCACTGGTTCGGCACGGACGAGCTTGGTCGCGACGTGTGGGTAAGAACTTGGGTAGGAGCACGTGTATCCCTTACTGTAGGTTTGGCCGCAGCCTTGATTGACCTTGTTATCGGGGTTATTTATGGAGCGATCATGGGTTTCTACGGTGGACGTGTAGATGGAATTATGAACAAGTTTTCCGAAATTCTCTACTCCTTGCCGTACATGCTTGTTGTAATTTTGTTGCTGGTTGTACTGGAACCAAGTCTGACAACGATTATCATTGCCCTCACCATCACAGGCTGGATCAGCATGTCATGGATTGTGCGTGGTGAAATTATGCAACTCAAAAACAGAGACTTTATTCTTGCTGCAAGGTCCATGGGAGCAAGCACAGGGCGTCAATTGTTCCGTCATTTGTTGCCCAATGCAATAGGACCGATTCTTGTAACATTGACGTTGTCCATTCCAAATGCAATCTTTGCTGAAGCGTTCCTGAGCTTCCTTGGATTGGGTGTATCAGCACCAAGATCTTCACTTGGTTCTATGATCAATGATGCACTTACAGGCTGGACGCTATTCCCGTGGCGGATGTGGTTCCCAGCAGGTCTAATGGTTCTTACAATGCTTGCATTTAACTTGCTCGGAGACGGTCTGCGTGACGCACTCGATCCGAAATTACGTAAATAGAAACAGGAGGTGGGATTATGGAGCCGATTTTAACTGTCAAAGACCTGAGTGTGTCGTTCTCAACACGTTCTGGTGAATTTGATGCCGTTAAACATGTGAGTTTTGAACTTGGCAAAGGAGAGACGCTGGGGATCGTAGGTGAATCGGGTAGTGGTAAGAGTGTTACCGCCCAAACCATCATGAAATTGATTCCCTCCCCGCCTTCGAAGGTCAAAAGCGGAGAAATTACTTTTCACGGGCAAGACCTGCTGAATAAGACAGACAAACAAATGGAAGCGATTCGTGGTAAAGATATCGGTATGATCTTCCAAGATCCAATGACTTCATTGAATCCTACCATTAAAATTGGTAAACAAATTACCGAAGTATTGCGCAAGCATCAGAACATGTCCAAACAAGCGGCGAATAAAGCGGCTTTGGAGATGCTTGAACTTGTAGGTATTAAAAATGCGGCTATTCGCATGAATCATTATCCTCACCAATTCTCTGGTGGTATGCGTCAGCGTGCCATGATTGCGATCGCGCTTGCATGTCGTCCATCCCTTCTGATTGCGGATGAACCGACAACTGCACTTGACGTTACAATTCAGGCTCAAATTCTGGATGTCATGAAAGACATGCAGCAAAAGCTAGGAACATCGATCATGCTGATTACACATGACCTTGGTGTCGTAGCGGGTATGTGTGACCGTGTTGTTGTTATGAAGGAAGGCGAAGTTGTTGAAACAGGAACAACTGCTGAAATCTTTAGTAACCCTCAACATCCATACACGATTAAATTGCTGAATGCTTTGCCACGTCTGGACGAGCCCAAAAAGGAAAAACCAGCTCCGGCTGGTATTATCAAAGGCAGCAATAAGCCTCTGGTACAAGTGAAAAACTTGAAACAGTACTTTAATTTGGGTAAAGGTAACATTCTCAAAGCGGTCAATGACGTAAGCTTTGATATCTTTGAAGGTGAAACACTTGGCGTTGTAGGCGAGTCTGGCTGTGGTAAATCCACAACAGGTCGCACCATTCTGCGTCTTTATGAGCCAACTGGCGGAAATGTTAACTTCAACGGAACGGATATCTACAAGTTGTCTCCGCGTAAAATGAAAGAAATGCGTAAAGATATGCAGATGATCTTCCAAGATCCATATGCATCTCTTAACCCGCGTTTCAATGTTATGGATATTATCGGGGAGTCACTCGATATTCATGGTCTGGCTTCCAGCTCTAAAGAGCGCAAGAGACGAGTGGAGGAACTGCTTGATCTGGTAGGTTTGAATCCAAGTCATGCACTTCGTTATCCACATGAATTCTCCGGTGGTCAAAGACAACGGATCGGGATTGCGCGTGCGCTTGCTGTAGACCCTAAATTCATCATCTGTGATGAGCCATTGTCTGCACTGGATGTATCCATTCAGGCGCAGGTCGTTAAATTGCTTGAAGAACTTCAGCAACGTCTCGGCTTGACATACCTGTTTATTGCGCATGACTTGTCAATGGTTAAACATATCAGTGACCGTGTAGCTGTAATGTACATGGGTAAAGTGGTTGAGCTCGCAGAAAGTGAAGAACTATATGCGAACCCTGTCCACCCTTACACCAAAACATTGCTTTCCGCGATCCCTGTACCTGATCCGGAAGTGGAAGCGAACAAACGTCGCATCTTGCTGCCGGAAGAGCATATGAGCCCGATTCAGAACGGATCTGGCGGTCCTGCAAATGATCCGTACAACCTGGAAAATTCTCAATTGATTGAGGTTTCCAAAGGTCACTGGGTTGCAGAACCTTACGTATAATAGGAATATTAAAGCGATATGCTATTATTGATGTATTAAATGCCGCCGACTCGTTCGGCGGTTTTTTTCGTATTTTAATTACTTTCTTTTGACGAAGCGGCCCTGAATTCGGTACAATCAAGAAAGGCTCTTTGAAGCAGAATAGGAGGCAGACCTCATGAACGGTATTACCGAGGCACTCCGCAGCGGATCAAGACTTGCAGAAGATTATATCTGTTCAAGAGATGCTGCGCGTGGCCTTTACGAGTATGACATTCGCTGGGAATCAGGACTTCAGGCGCGTGCCGAGTGGCTGGACCAATCGGAAAACACACGTATTGATCGTCGTGATCTGGCAGAGTATTTACGTATATATAATAAGCGGGTGAACGACCATGGAGAGGTTCATACGTCCATCACACGTCTTGCAGAACAAGATGCACTAGTGGTTACAGGAGGACAGCAGAGCGGTCTGCTCACCGGACCACTGTTCGTCATATACAAAGCCGCTAGCGTAGTGGCAGCTGCGCGTGAAGCGGAAGAAAGACTTCAACGCCCGGTAGTCCCAGTATTTTGGATTGCCGGTGAAGACCATGACTGGGATGAGGTTAACCACACATATCTACCTGATTATCAGGGAGACATGAAGAAGGTTAAGTTACAAGGACGATTCGCAGGAAGGGATTCTGTGAGTAATGTTCATGTGGATTCGCAGCAGTGGGTGAATGTACTCGAACAGGTGGAACATCTTTTACCTGATACGATACATAAACCAGGACTGATGAAATGCATCTCAGAGATCCATCAATCCAGTTCAAATCTGAGTGATGCATTTGCCCGCATGATATCTGCCTTGTTTGCCAGTAGTGGACTTGTTCTAATGGATGCATCGGATCCAGATTTACGCAGGTTGGAACAGCCCGTGTTTGAGCGGTTGATACGAAAAAATGAAGTACTGCGCAGCGCATACACACAAGGTGCTGCGCTGGTACAACAAGCTGGTTATGTTATGCCTGCCGAAGTGGCGGAGGATGGAGCCAATCTGTTCTACATTCATGAAGGTACGCGTCTACTCTTGTTGTTGAAGGACGGTTTATATAGTGATCGCAAAGGTTTGGTTTCTTTCTCAGAGGAACGTTTGCTTCAGGAACTGGGAGAACATCCGGAGCGCTTCAGTAACAACGTATTGACACGACCATTAATGCAAGATTCCGTGTTGCCTGTAGCCGCTGTTATTTTGGGGCAAGGTGAAATTGCATATTGGGGTTTGACTCGGGAAGCATTCCGTCAGTTCGGCCTGCAAATGCCCATTTTGTTGCCGCGGTTGTCTTTCACCATCATGGAAGATATTCATCACAAACATATGAAACAATATGGACTTTCTTTTCAGGATGTTCAATATCATATGGAAGAAAAGAAGGAGCAATGGCTCGCACAGCAGGAGACGTTCAAGGTAGATGAACAGTTTGACAAGGTTCAGGAAGCGTTTCTTGATCTGTATGGACCGTTGCTAGATGAGATTGCGGAGATTCATCCTGGGCTGGAACGAATTGGTGACACCAATTTGAGTAAAATCAACGAGCAAATGCAGTATCTGAAACAGCAGACTCACAAAGCTATCGAAGATAAACATAATGTGAGTCTAAGGCACTGGAATGGCATTCAGAACTCCTTATTCCCAACGGGCAAACCACAGGAACGAGTACATAATGCACTCTTTTACCTGAATCGTTATGGCACCGAGTGGATCGATGAACTGATTAAGGCCTCAAGTGAATTCCTTGGAGAGCACAAGGTTATTGCACTATAGAGCCCTTTATAATAGAAGAAACACATAAACGAGGAGGATATGAAATGACTACACCTGCATTGCAAAACAGTATTGTTAAAGATATGGGACTCGCTTCAGAGGGTCACCTGAAAATTGATTGGGTAGAAGCGCATATGCCGGTACTAAACCGCATTCGTCGCCAGTTCGAACAGGATCTGCCCTTCAAAGGTTTGAAGGTTGCCATTTGTCTTCATCTGGAAGCGAAAACAGCTTACTTGGCAAAAGTGATCCAAGCGGGTGGTGCAGAAGTAACCATTACGCATAGCAATCCATTGTCTACACAAGATGATGTTTGCGCAGCATTGGTGGAAGACGGTGTTACGGTGTATGCGAAGTACAATCCGGAGCCTGCGGAATTCAAATCACTGCAACTGCGTGCGCTTGAGGTGAAGCCTGATCTCATTATTGATGATGGTGGAGACTTTGCAACCATTATTGCATCCGAGCGCCCTGACCTCGCAGCAACCATTCGCGGAGGAGCAGAAGAAACGACAACGGGTATTATTCGTTTGAAAGCATTGGCGAAAGAAGGCCAATTGAAGTTTCCGATGGTTGCGGTTAATGACGCATACTGCAAGTATCTGTTTGACAATCGCTACGGTACTGGACAATCTGCATTCGACGGGATTATTCGTACAACTAACTTGGTTATCGCTGGTAAAAACGTAGTGGTAGCAGGTTATGGCTGGTGTGGTAAAGGTGTAGCCATGCGCGCCAAAGGTCTTGGTGCCAATGTGATCGTAACCGAGATCGATCCAATCAAAGCGGTAGAAGCACACATGGATGGGTTCCGAGTCATGACGATGGTGGAAGCCGCCAAATTGGGAGATTTCTTTATCGCAGTTACAGGCAATAAGGATGTTATCACAGGTGAGCATTACGATGTGATGAAGGACGGAGCGATCCTGAGTAATGCAGGTCACTTTGATGTTGAAGTGAATAAACCTGAACTGGCTAAACGTTCCGAATCGATTCGCACAGTTCGTCGCAACATTGAGGAATATCGTTTCAAAGACGGTCGTAAAATGTATCTTCTTGCAGAAGGTCGTCTTGTGAACCTGGGTGCAGCAGATGGTCACCCTGCCGAAATCATGGATACGACGTTTGCTCTGCAGGCGCTTGGTCTGCGTTATGTAAGTGAGAATTATGAAAACTTGGGTAAAAACGTTGTTAATGTACCTTATGATATTGACCAGCAGGTTGCCAGCTATAAACTTGAAAGCCTGAATATTGGCATCGACTCCTTGTCAGCTGAGCAAGTGAAATACCTGGATAGCTGGAAATTTTAAGCACTATCCAATAATTACAAGCTGATGAAATGATTCAATAGGTATAGAATGGTTTATTGATGATATGGCTCATGTGCGGGTAGACATACGATTGCCCGTTTAAGGGAAGCGTCTTTGATCCTGAGTGACAGGATCAAGGACGTTTTTTTTATGCTGAAAAATTAAAAAATCAAGTCATGCAAGAAGGGTTTTGATTTTTTTGTGCGAATCTATTATGCTTAGGTGGTGGAAAGTGGGGCAAAGTGGGAGAAACGGGTGAGGAGTGAGTGGGCCAATGTTTATGGGGGAGTTCCAACATAGCATTGATGATAAGGGTCGGGTGATCATTCCGGCTAAATTCCGCGAATCTCTGGGACCGTCTTTCGTTGTCACACGGGGTTTGGACCAGTGTCTTTTCGTGTACCCCATGGAGGAGTGGGGGGTCATGGAACAGAAGCTCAAAGCACTGCCATTGATGAAATCTGATGCACGTGCGTTTACCCGGTTTTTTTTCTCGGGTGCAACCGAATGTGAACTGGACAAACAGGGCAGGGTAAATCTGCCGGGCAATTTAAGAGAGTATGCCAAGCTGGACAAGGATTGTGTTGTTCTTGGCGTGTCGAACCGGGTGGAGATTTGGAGCAAAGGCATATGGGAGAGTTATTTCAATCAATCCGAAGAAGCATTCAACGACATTGCCGAAAAGCTGGTCGATTTTAATTTTGATTTATAAAGTCAGGAGGGGTGCAGGTTGTTTCACCACATAACCGTACTCAAAGAAGAGGCAACAGAGGGATTAAACATCAAGCAGGACGGTATATACGTGGACTGCACTTTAGGCGGTGGCGGACATAGCTCCGTGATTGCTTCCAAGCTCGGTCCAGGGGGACGTCTGATCGCACTTGATCAGGATGATTGGGCTTTGGATAATGCTCGCGAGAAGCTCGCAGCTTATGGAGAACGTGTAACATTGGTGAAAACCAATTTTCGGGATCTGGAACAGGTACTCAAGGATCTGGATGTACCAATGAAGGATGGTGCACCACAGGTCGACGGTATTTTGTACGACTTGGGTGTGTCATCTCCGCAATTTGATGAAGGAGAACGTGGATTCAGTTACAATCACGATGCTCCGCTCGATATGCGAATGGACCAGGATGCAATGCTGACGGCCAAAGAGATTGTGAATGAGTGGCCAGAAGAAGAGATTGCTCGAATTTTGTATCGCTATGGTGAAGAGAAGTTTTCGAGAAGAATTGCCCGTGTTATCGTCGGAAAACGAGCGCAGTCTACCATTGAGACGACAGGTGAACTCGTGGAACTGATCAAGGAAGGCATCCCGGCGGCAGCTCGACGTACTGGTGGACATCCTGCCAAACGCAGCTTCCAGGCATTACGCATTGCCGTCAACGATGAGTTGGGTGCCTTTGAAGAAGGCTTGCATCAGGCTGTTCGTTGTCTGGCACCAGGAGGACGTGTATCTGTTATTACCTTCCACTCCCTTGAGGATCGGATATGTAAACAGATTTTCAGTAGTTATCTGGAAAAATGTACATGTCCACCCGATTTTCCGTTGTGTGTATGCGGCGGCAAGGGGACCCTGCGTTTAGTTAACAGAAAACCGTTGATTCCAACGGAAACGGAATTGACCGAAAATTCACGTGCTCGTTCAGCCAAGCTGCGCGTAGCCGAGAAATTGTAGATCAAGAGTGGAGGAGAGAATCGGAGTATGGCATATACACGTGGTAATCTCGCTGTAAAAGAAAAAGCGTCCCAGGAACGTGTGACCCAGCAACGATACAAAGAAACCACCAAAGTGGTGACCCGTCGTACGGGTCTTCCGGCACGCGAGAAGATTTTGTATCTGATTACCCTGGTTGCAGTTATCCTTGTTGGAGGAGCCTTGATGTCTCGTTATGCTCATATCTATGATCTGAACAAGCAGGCGCAGTCTACTATTTCGGATATCAAGGTGTATGAAAAGACGATTGCAGACCTGCAAGTGGAAAAAGAAACATTGAACAACCAGGTCATCGAAAATGCAAAACAACTTGGTTACGTTGAAGCTTCCGGTAAGGATGTCATTTATGTACCTCGCTCAACAAGTACGAAATCAACTGGCACTGAGTCGTCCTCGAATACAGCAAGCAGTAAGTAAAGAGGTGTTCCGATGATAAAAAGAATAAAGATGCGCACGTTGCTTATAGGGGGATGTATTACCCTCTTTTTTCTTGTACTCGTAACCCGAATCTTTTTCATTCAGGTTGTGAATGGCGGTGAATGGCAGGAACGGGCAGCCGGTTTGGTAGAGCGGGAACAGACGATTAAGGCTGCACGTGGAACGATTACGGATCGAAATGGTAATATTTTGGCTACCGATGCCCCTGCGTATACGGTTTCTGTTAATCCGTTATTAATTAATGAACTCGGAATTCAGGATGTTGTTACGGAGAAGCTCTCTGCCCTTCTTGGGAAAAATGAGAGTGAGATGCGTGCTCTAGTCACAGCGAAGAAAGAAAATGGCGATTTTTTTCAGCAACGTGAAGTACGCAGTGAAGGATATAAGATAAGTCCAGAGCTTGCGGAAAAAGTCAACGAACTGCGTGAGGAATTACAAGAAGAGTACAAGGCTCGTAATGCAATTGTGATGGCTCAGGAGTCGAAGCGTTTTTACCCTGAAGAAACACTTGCTTCTCACCTCTTGGGATATATGAGCCGGGATGGGAAAGCTGTCAATGGACTTGAAGTCTCATATGATGAAGCACTGACAGGTACAGATGGATATTTGAATTATCAGAAGGATGCCAAAGGCATTAAACTTCCGGATTCACAGGATAACTATCTGCCACCTCAGAACGGTAAGAACCTTACGCTGACCATCGATGATACGATCCAGTTCTACATTGAGGATGCAATGAAAGAAGCCGTTGCCAAGTATAACCCACTGAGCATGACGGTCATTGCCGCGGACCCAAACACGATGGAGATTCTAGGGATGGCGAACTGGCCAACCTTTAACCCGAATACGTATGGGAGTACACCTGATCAAAAGAATTTTATCAACCATGCTACTCAATCCATCTATGAGCCAGGTAGTACATTCAAAATAGTTACGCTAGCAGGGGCTGTTGAAGAAAAACTCTTCGATCCCAATGCAAGTTTTGAATCCAAACGCATGTATATCGGTGGTTTCCCGATTAGTGATAATGGTCATTCCTATGGTTGGATCTCGTATCTCGAAGGTGTCAAACGGTCAAGTAACATTGCTTTTGTTAACTTGGGTTACAACATGCTTGGCGGCGAACGTCTGCGTCATTACATAGACGAATTCGGCTTCGGCAAAAAGACGGGTATTGATCTGCCAAATGAGGCAGCCTCCCCGATCAAGCCACTGGTTTACAAATCCGAGATTGCTACTGCTGCTTACGGTCACGGTCTTGTACAGGTAACACCAATTCAACAGGTCGCAGCCATCTCTGCGATTGCCAACGGCGGCAAATTGCTGGAGCCACATCTGGTGAAGGAGATCAAGAACCCGAATGATGGAACAACGGAAGTCATCAAACCCAAAGTTGTTCGTCAGGTGATTTCCAAGGAATCTTCCAAACTGGTGAGCGGTTATCTGGAACAAGTGGTTGCAGACCAAACGATTGGTACCGGTCGTAACGCCTATATTGAAGGTTACCGTGTAGCTGGTAAGACAGGTACAGCAAGAAAGGTTGTTAACGGAGCATACAGCAAGTCAAAAGACGTTGTATCGTTTATTGGATTCGCGCCCGTGAATAATCCGAAGATTGCTATACTTGTTGTCATTGACCAACCGGATGGAACCAACATTGGGGGAGGAACCGCAGCTGCGCCGGTGTTCAAAAAGATTGTCAGCCAGACTCTTCAATACATGGGAATACCCAAAGATACAGCCAAAACTCCTGACAAAAAGTCAAAAGAAGTCTCTGTCGTGCAAGCCAAGGCGCCTGACTTAAGTGGCAAGACAGCCAAACAAGCCAGAAGCCAGCTTCTAAGCGCAGGTATTGCTTATGTGACTCTTGGTCAAGGTGATAATGTAATTCGGCAGTATCCGGTTGCTGGCGCCTCTATGAATCCAGGCCAACGAATCTATCTGCTAACGGAAGAAAGCAGCAAGATGAAGATTCCCGATCTAACAGGTGAATCTCTCCGGGATGCCCTAGAAGTACTTTCTCTCATGAAAGTGGGGGTTACGGTCAAGGGCGAGGGTTATGTCGTGAAGCAAACCGAGCAGGTCGCAGGTGAGCAGAGAACTGTGCAGTTGAACTTGCAAACTGCTAAAGCTGCAGTGACAGGTATAGCCGATGAGGCTCCAATCTCTTCTGATCCGTCATCAGAAGCTGAAGTGAAGGAACAAGAGGCTTCGGCCGGAGAAGCTAAAACCGACGAAACAGACGAAACAGATAACAGCAAGGCTCCTGCCAATGAATCCGAATCCTCTGACGATCCAGCAACAAACGGAGCTACGCTTCCTTAGGGAGCTCTGACAGCTTGTTCTAACCCCCGGTTGTCCTGAATATTCATGAATGGAACGAATGTCATGATTTTGGGACGAGTGGGGGGATCTTTTCGTGAAGGGATCAAGCGTAAATCTGCGGCGCAGGTTGCTATGGAGTTTAATGATTTTAGTTTTGTTATTTTCGGCTCTGATGATCAGGCTTGCTTATGTACAGCTCGGGGAAGGCCCTGAATTGTCAGCAAAAGCAGAAGAATCCTGGCGGCGTAATATTCCTTACTCAGCCAAGCGAGGGGAGATCCTGGATCGAAATGGAACCTCTCTGGCCTATAATGTGACAACACCAACCATTATGGCCATTCCGGCTCAGGTGAAAGAAGCTGAAACGACGGCTAAAGCGCTGGCCCCATTGCTTGGGATGACGGAAGAAAAAGTGCTCGCAACCATCAAGAAACGAGAACTCATTGTACGACTACAACCCGGCGGCCGCAAAATTACGATGGAGAAAGCTCAGCGCATCCGTGATTTGAAGCTTCCGGGTATCGTTGTTGCTGAAGACAATAAACGTTTTTATCCTTATGATGATTTGGCTGCCCATATTCTTGGTTTTACGGGCATTGATAATCAGGGCTTAACGGGTGTCGAGAAGAAATATGATGATAAGCTGAATGGTTTGAATGGCAGTGTGTCCTACTTGTCCGATGCGGCCGGAAGGCTAATGCCGGGCTCATCCGAGAAGTATGTGGAACCGAAGGACGGCCTTAACCTCAAGCTGACCATTGATAAATCCATTCAGTCCATCATGGAGAGAGAACTGGATCAGGCCATGGTGAAGTTCCAGGCGAACTCAGCATTGGCCATAGCGATGAATCCCAAAACGGGTGAAATTTTGGGGATGTCCAGCAGGCCGGGATACGAACCTGCCGATTATCAGCAATATCCCGCGGAGATATACAATCGAAATTTACCGATCTGGATGACCTACGAGCCGGGCTCCACATTTAAGATCATTACTTTGGCAGCAGCGCTTGAAGAGAAAAAGGTCAATCTGCAACAGGATCAATTTTTTGATCCCGGATATGTTGAGGTGGGTGGGGCCCGTCTGCGTTGCTGGAAAAAGGGCGGCCACGGAAGTCAGACCTTCTTACAAGTTGTGGAGAACTCATGTAACCCGGGCTTTGTGGCTTTGGGGCAGAGGCTGGGCAAAGAATCGCTCTTCTCCTATATTAAAGACTTTGGTTTCGGTACCAAGACAGGGATCGACCTTAGCGGAGAAGCCAGTGGAATTCTGTTCAAACTGTCCAGAGTGGGACCTGTCGAGCTTGCAACGACGGCTTTTGGTCAAGGTGTATCCGTAACGCCCATTCAGCAAGTAGCAGCTGTGTCAGCGGCCATCAATGGGGGGAAACTTTACAAGCCTTATGTTACGAAAGCGTGGGTCCATCCGGTCACAGGAGAAGTCATGGAAGAAGCCAAGCCGGAACTGGTTCGTCAGGTGATCTCGGAGAATACATCCAAACAAGTACGTGAAGCACTCGAGAGTGTTGTCGCAAAAGGTACCGGGCGTCCGGCATTCATTGATGGATACCGGGTCGGTGGCAAAACAGGTACAGCCCAGAAGGTTATCAACGGACGTTATTCCTCGACCGAGCATATCGTATCCTTTATCGGATTTGCACCAGCAGATGATCCACAGATTGTGGTCTATACCGCAGTTGATAATCCCAAAGGAATTCAGTTCGGAGGTGTGGTTGCCGCCCCGATTGTACAGAACATCCTTGAAGATGCTTTGCACTATATGAATGTACCTGTTCGGAAGGATCAGGTCGCCAAAGAATACAAGTATGGTGAAACCAAAATCGTGACAGTCCCAGACCTGACAGGAGCTACTGTTGAAGATCTGTACGAAGACCTGAACATGAATTTTATGCTGGCGAAGTCTGGCAGTGGTAAATACGTGATTAATCAGGCACCCAAACCTGGGGCGAGGGTAGATCAGGGATCAACTATCCGCATTTATATGGGGAATGTACTGAACGATGCACATGATCACACAAAGGATGAATAACGGGGCTTAGGGGTAGTTTGAGGCTTCTAGCGCAACAAAATTCATCCAAGTGCGTTTCATTATTGGGTTGTATTGACGATATTAATAAATACAGACATATGTTAAAACAGAAGTATAATTGGAAAAGTGAGGTTATTCATGTGCTTTTAAAACAATTTGCATCGATGCTGACCACCGCCCGCCTCGTGGGCGAATCAAATACAGAATGCCAAAACCTTCAGACAGATTCCCGGCAGGTAAAACCGGGTGATCTGTTTATCTGTCTTCCGGGACATACGGTAGATGGTCATGATTATGCAGAAAAAGCTGTAAATGCCGGTGCAGTTGCATTGGTGGTTGAACGGCAGCTGGATCTGCCTGTACCACAATTGCTGGTGAAGGACAGCCGATTTGCGATGGCTGTTCTGGCAGATTTCTTTTTTGACTCGCCAAGCCAGAAAATGAATATGATTGGTGTAACGGGAACGAACGGAAAAACAACGACCACCTATTTGATTGAAAAAATCATGAGTGATTACGGACGCAAGACGGGATTGATCGGTACTATTCAAATGCGGTATGACGGTCGCACCTACCCGATGTCAGGAACAACACCAGAGGCGCTTGATCTGCAGCGTAGTCTGCATGATATGGTTCAGAAGGGTACGGACTGCTGTGTTATGGAAGTTTCTTCTCACGCATTGGAACAAGGGCGAGTAAAGGGAACGAATTTCCGTACTGCGGTATTTACTAACCTGACGCAAGATCATCTGGACTACCACCATTCCATGGAGGAATATCGCGGGGCCAAAGGATTGTTCTTTGCACGTCTGGGTAACGGTTATACGGAAGATGTTACACAGCGTAAATATGCTGTCATCAATGCAGATGATCCGGCTGCGGCTTATTTCATCTCTGTGACTGCGGCTGAAGTGATTACATATGGCATGGGTGAAAAGGCGGATGTACGCGCATCCCAAATCTCAATCACGTCTCAGGGAACTTCTTTCCATGTGGATACATTTGCAGGTAGCACAGATATTCGCTTGCGCATGGTAGGCAAATTCAATGTGTACAATGCAATGGCAGCAATATCTGCAGCGCTGGTGGAAGGTATTCCGCTGGAAGAGATCAAGCGCAGTCTGGAGACGGTTCCGGGCGTGGATGGACGTGTTGAAGGAGTGGACGAAGGACAGCCATTTGCTGTTATTGTCGATTATGCCCATACACCGGATGGACTGGAGAATGTGTTGCGGACGGTGAAAGAATTTGCCGAAGGGCGTGTAATCTGCGTGTTTGGCTGTGGTGGTGACAGGGACCGTACCAAACGTCCTCTCATGGGGAAAATTGCTGCGAATTATAGTGATTTTGTACTGGTTACTTCCGATAATCCACGGACAGAAGATCCGGATCTCATTCTCAAAGACATTGAACAGGGCCTGATTGAAGAATCCGTTCCTGCTGAACGTTATACGATGATTGTGGATCGACGCCAGGCCATTCATGAAGCTATTGAAATGGCAAGCCCAGCCGATGTAGTATTGATTGCGGGTAAGGGTCACGAGACCTATCAGATTATCGGCACAACCAAAACCGATTTTGATGACCGAATCATAGCCAAAGAAGCGATAAGGGGCAAATCCAATTGATAAAAAGAACATTGGCACAATTGGCCGAGATGTGTGGAGGAACATTAAGTGACGTTGCCGCTCATGGCAATGTAATGGTCGAAGGGGTGTTTACCGATTCGCGTAAACCTCTGGAAGGCAGTTTGTTTATCCCGCTAGTGGGTGAAAGGTTTGACGGACACGAATTTGTGCAAGCCTGTCTAGAGAAGGGGGCTGCAGGGGCGATCTGGCAAAAGGATCATGGTATTCCGCCACAAGGAGCTGTCATTGTTGTTGACGACACACTTGTCGCACTGCAAGCACTCGCATCTGCTTATCTAACGGAGAATAAAGCGTCTGTGGTTGGCATTACAGGCAGCAACGGCAAGACAACAACAAAGGACATCGTGGATGCCATTCTCTCAACGACGTTCAAAGTGCATAAGACGCAAGGCAACTTCAATAATCACATTGGTTTACCGCTGACTGTACTAAGCATGGACCCGGATACCGAGATTATCATTTTGGAGATGGGTATGAGTGGTCGCGGGGAAATTAACGATTTGTCGGTTATTGCGCAGCCTGATGTAGCGGTCATTACCAATATTGGTGAATCACATCTGCTTCAGCTGGGGTCCAGACTGGAGATAGCCAGAGCCAAAGCCGAGATTGCTGCGGGATTGAAGCCTGGCGGGTTACTGATCTACAACGGAGACGAGCCTTTAATTGCACAAGTCCTTGAAGAACCCGCAACGAAACAACCCGATGGATTGCAGCGGTTTACATTTGGTCTGCAAACCGATAATGATGACTATCCTACCGGACTTATGAATGCGCAGAACGGGGTAGTTTTCACTACCAAACAGTCTGGAGAACATGCTTTTACGCTACCTCTGCTAGGAACGCATAATGTCGTTAACTGTCTGGCTGCTTTGGCAGTAGCCCGTCATTTTAAAGTGACGACGGAACAGATTGCCGCGGGATTGTCTCGCTTGAAACTGACAGGCATGCGTATTGAGGTTACGCAAGGCGTTAGTGGTCTAACCCTGCTGAATGATGCATACAATGCAAGTCCAACCTCCATGAAGGCCGCAATCGATGTACTAGAAGGTCTGAAAGGATACCGCATGAAAGTGGCTGTGCTTGGTGATATGCTTGAACTCGGTCCCCAAGAGCAGGATCTGCATTACGGAATCGGAGAGTATATCACATCGGCCAAAATGGACATGGTGCTGGTATATGGTCCGCTATCAGCCAAGATTGCTGAAGGAGCAAGCAAGCATATGCCTACAGAGGCTGTGCATGCTTTTATAGATAAAGAAGAAATGACCCGTTATCTACTGGAGAAACTACATCCCAGAGACGTTGTCTTGTTCAAAGCCTCAAGAGGCATGAAGCTGGAAGACGTGGTCGAAGCACTACAAATAGCACCATTACAGAATCGAGTAGACTAGAGGGGTGAACCCATGGATTTTCAGGTATTACTGTTAACAATCGGCGTTTCATTTATTCTGGCGGTGATTGCCGCACCGCTCCTGATTCCGCTGTTACGCCGGATGAAATTCGGACAGCAAGTTAGGGAAGATGGGCCTCAGAGCCATTTGAAAAAAAGCGGAACACCTACAATGGGTGGAGTCGTCATTTTAGTTGCGTTCACATTGGCCTTTTTGAAATTTTCGGCAGTCAAGAATACAGACTTTTATGTCTTGCTTGTGGCTACGCTGGGATTCGGGCTGATTGGCTTCCTGGATGATTACATCAAAATTGTGTTCAAACGTTCGCTGGGACTGACGGCCAGACAAAAAATGCTGGGCCAATTGTTCTTCAGTGCAGTGATGTGTTTCTTGCTGATCCAGAATGGACACAGCACAGCCATCTCTATTCCGGGAACGTCATTCTCGTTTGACTGGACCGGATGGTTCTATTATCCGTTTGTTGTATTCATGATGCTTGCCATTACCAATGCGGTTAACTTTACCGACGGTCTGGATGGTTTGCTGTCAGGGGTAAGTGCGATTGCCTTTGGCGCGTTTGCCATTGTGGCGATGCAAGCCACGTCGATGCCGGCAGCAGTGTGTGCAGCAGCGATGATCGGGGCCGTACTCGGTTTTCTGGTATATAACGCACATCCGGCCAAAGTGTTTATGGGAGACACCGGTTCTCTGGGGATTGGCGGTGCGATTGGTGCGGTAGCCATTGTAACCAAAACAGAGCTTCTATTTGTCATCATTGGCGGTATTTTTGTTATCGAGATCCTGTCTGTCATCATTCAAGTGGTATCATTCAAGACTCGTGGCAAGCGTGTATTCAAAATGAGCCCCATTCACCATCACTTTGAATTAAGTGGTTGGTCAGAATGGCGGGTTGTTATTACCTTTTGGGCGGTAGGCGCAATTTTGGCCGCTCTTGGACTTTATCTCAACAAGGGGTTGTAGATCATGAACCATCCTGAATCATATCGCGGACAACAAGTAGTCGTGCTCGGATTGGCCAAAAGCGGCGTACAGGTCGCCAAAGTGCTGGATCGCGCCGGAGCGAAGGTTACAGTAAATGATAAAAAAGAGAGAGATCAATGTCCCGAAGCTTCCGAATTGGAGGCTTTGGGAATTTCTGTTGTATGCGGAGGGCATCCGGATGATCTGATTCACAGTGGTGTGAAGCTGGTTGTCAAAAACCCGGGTATCCCCTACCATGCAGCTCCTGTGCAGCAAGCTTTGGCATTGGGCATTGAAGTGGTGACCGAAGTAGAGGTTGCTTATCATCTATGTGCTGCACCCATGATCGGGATTACGGGCTCCAACGGCAAAACAACAACCACCACTTGGGTGGGTAAAATGTTGGAGCATGCCGGCCTCAACCCGATCGTTGCCGGTAATATCGGAACACCTCTATGTGAAGCGGCAGAGCAAGCTTCTCCAGATAACTGGATGGTTGTTGAGCTTAGCAGTTTCCAGCTCAAAGGAACGGTTGATTTTCGTCCTCGGATTGCCAGCTTGCTTAACGTTGCAGAGACGCATCTGGATTATCACGGGAACATGGATGATTATGTGGCTTCCAAAGCCAAACTGTTCGCCAATCAGCAGCCTGACGACGTAGCCATCTTGAATTGGGATGATGCGGTATGTCGTGGTCTGGTTCCTTACATCAAAGGCAGATTGATCCCCTTCTCCGTGACAGAGAAATTGGATACAGGTGTGTATGCAGATCCTCCTTATGTGGATGGAGAAGAGGATGATGTGAAGCGTCAGATTATCTACGCGGATGAAAAGGGAAATCACCACACCATTATTGACATCGAGAACATTGGCATCGCTGGACGATTCAATGTGGAAAATGCAATGGCCGCTGTGGCCATTGCCGTAGCGGCAGGAGCTGATCCAGCAGTGCTGGCTGCTCCGCTTGCAGATTTCAAGGCGGTTGAACACCGACTTGAATATGTTCTAGAGCATAATGGTTCTGCGTACTACAACAACTCCAAAGCGACCAATTCAAAGGCTACGGTCATGGCCCTGAATTCGTTCAAGGAACCGGTCGTATTGATTGCAGGAGGGCTGGATCGTGGATCAGACATGATGGAGTTGTTACCCTTGTTCCAGGAACGGGTAAAAGCTGTCGTTGCAATTGGAGAGACACGGACAAAAATTGCCAAGGTCGCGGAACTTGCCGGATTAAAGCAAATTAAGGTCGTCGATAATGAGGAGGACGCTGCCCGGACGTTAACCGTTGCTGTGCAGGAAGCATCGAAGTTTGCCAGTGCCGGTGATGTCGTTTTGTTATCCCCGGCATGTGCAAGTTGGGACATGTTTGCTTCCTATGAAGAGCGGGGACGCATTTTTAAAGAGGCGGCGCATAACTTGTAAGTAGGGGGGTGGAAAAGCCCCTACTTACATGCAAGGGGTGGCCTCCTGATGAAACAGACGCGACCAGCACCAGATATTTGGTTGCTGATTTGTATTTTGGCATTGCTTGCCATCGGCATTATTATGGTATATAGTGCGGGCTCGGTGCTTGCCTTTCATGACTATGGCGATTCATTTTATTTTGTAAAAAGACAGGCCCTGTTTGCGGTGCTTGGGCTTGTAGCCATGTTCGTAACTGCTAATGTAGACTACCGGGTGTGGAGGAAATATGCCAAGCCTATATTGATTGCCTGTTTTATTATGCTCATTGCGGTGCTCATTCCAGGAATTGGTGTGGTTCGCGGTGGTGCACGAAGTTGGCTGGGCATTGGTTCGTTCGGTATTCAGCCCTCAGAATTCATGAAGCTGGGCATGATTCTGTTTCTCGCTCACTGGCTGAGCAAGGAACCGGGTAAAATCAAAACCTTCACAACGGGGCTTCTGCCACCGCTGGGATTGATCGGTTTGGCTTTTGGGATTATTATGCTGCAACCTGATTTGGGGACTGGCACCGTGATGATGGGCGCATCGATGCTTATTATTTTCACAGCCGGAGCGCGAATGAAACATCTGAGCTTGCTTGCTCTTGGCGGCGTAGCCGGGTTTGCAGCTTTGATTGCAGCAGCACCCTATCGGCTGCAGCGTATCACAGCGTTTTTGGACCCGTGGTCCGATCCGCTGGGTGCCGGATATCAGATCATTCAATCCTTATACGCAATTGGTCCTGGTGGACTGGCGGGATTGGGACTGGGTATGAGCCGGCAGAAGTACAGTTATGTACCTGAACCGCAAACGGACTTTATTTTTAGTATTTTGGCCGAAGAACTCGGCTTTATAGGTGGAATGATTGTATTATTGTTGTTTCTGGTGCTGGTGTGGAGAGGGATGCGTGTAGCCATGACCATTCCGGATGCCTTCGGCAGTCTGCTTGGTGTTGGTATCGTAGGTATGGTCGCCGTACAGGTCATTATTAACATTGGTGTTGTCATTGGCATGATGCCTGTTACGGGCATTACATTGCCTCTGATCAGTTACGGCGGGTCATCATTGACCCTCATGCTCACAGCACTGGGCATTTTAGTGAATTTATCCCGTTATGCGAGGTGACTATGCGATGCGAGTCGTTCTAAGCGGTGGCGGTACGGGTGGACATATCTATCCGGCCGTTGCCATAGCAAGACAATGCGAGGCGGAGAATCCGGACTCGACATTTCTATACATCGGAGGAACCAGAGGGCTGGAAAGTAAGCTGGTTCCCCAAGAAAATATTCCTTTTAAATCCATTGATATTACGGGCTTTCGACGGAAATTGTCCATCGAAAACCTGAAGACGGTCATGCGTTTCATTCAAGGAGTACGCAAGTCCAAAAAAATGCTGAAGGAATTCAAACCGGATGTTGTGATTGGTACAGGTGGATATGTGTGTGGACCTGTGGTATATGCAGCAACAAAACTGGGGATTCCGAGTATAATTCATGAACAGAACGCCATCCCTGGTCTGACGAACAAATTTTTGATGCGTTATGTGGACACGGTTGCCGTTAGCTTTGAAGGTTCTGAAAAATCGTTTTCCGGCGCAAAAAAGGTGATCTACACTGGTAATCCGCGAGCGACTACGGTAGCCCAAGCTAGCCGTGATCGTGGTTTTGCCACGTTAGGTGTACCGATGAACAGCCGTGTTGTTCTTGTGGTTGGTGGCAGTCGCGGGGCAAAAGCAATCAATCAGGCCATGGTGGACATGGCTCCATTGCTGGAACAACTGGATGATGTACATGTCGTTTACGTTACAGGGGATACCTATTTTGATGAAACGCGTGAAGCCATTCGCAGCTCATTGGGTACGATGCCAAACCACCTGCATGTCCTGCCTTACGTGCATAATATGCCTGAGGTGCTTGCCTGCACATCCTTGATTGTAAACCGCGCAGGTGCATCATTCCTTGCGGAGATTACATCACTGGGTATTCCTTCGATCCTGATTCCGTCACCTAACGTGACTAATAATCATCAGGAAGCCAATGCACGCACGCTTGAAGGTGGAGGCGCATCACTCACGATGCTGGAGAAGGATCTTACAGGCAAAGTCCTGTATGAAGCCATCGCCAAGATTATGAATGATGAATCGGGACGTAAACGAATGGCTGAAGCCTCCCGAAAACTGGGGAAACCCGATGCAGCTGAAGTGCTTGTTCATGAAATTCAGCGTCTTGCTGCACACCGATAAAGTGTGATTGTGGGCGATTGTCACACACGAGACGGGGCTGACATAAGATACCGTATAAATCGTGACCATCGTTCCATGGCGCCAGAACACGGTCTGTAACAACAGAACATACCGTGCTCATCGGTTTTGAAGCAAAGGAGGAAGCAAACATGCATCAGTGGATATCGTTACTATCCCAGAATAATGTTGGCAGAGTTCTTGAAAACGAATGGCTAGCCAAATACACCACATGGAAGATCGGCGGTCCTGCGGATGCACTGGTCATTCCGGAGAATAAAGAGCAGATGATGAATCTCGTTCAATTGCTTCACACGTATCAGATTCCGTGGATGCAACTAGGACGGGGCTCAAACATGCTGGTGTCAGACAAAGGAATACGTGGTGTTGTGGTGAAACCAGGCGAGGGCTTTGATTATGCCGAATTTCACGAAGGCGGTGTAACCGCCGGAGCGGCGCATTCTTTTGTTAAACTCAGTGTGGTTGCTGCCAAAAAGGAATGGACCGGTCTGGAATTCGGCAGCGGTATCCCCGGCACTGTCGGTGGAGCCGTATACATGAATGCAGGCGCGCATGGATCGGATGTGTCACGGATATTCAAATTCGCTGAGATTGTACTGGAGACAGGGGAATTGGTACGTTACAGCAAGGAGGACATGGATTTTGCCTACCGCCACTCTGTTCTGCATGATCGGAGAGGCATCGTGCTGGAAGCTACGTTTGAACTCCAGCATGGAGAGCGCAACGTCATTTCGGAAACGATGGCGGCTTACAAAGATCGCCGACGCCGCACACAGCCACTGCAGATGGCATGTGCAGGTAGTGTATTCCGAAATCCACCGGGTGATCATGCAGCCCGCCTGATTGAAGCAGCAGGGCTGAAAGGAATGACCCAGGGAGGCGCACAGGTATCCACCATGCATGCCAATTTCATTGTTAATACAGGCCAAGCAACAGCAGAGGACGTTATCACCCTAATGCAGCAGATACAGAGCACTATATCATCTCAAAACGGTATTAACCTGGTACCGGAAGTCTTCGTAGTGGGTGAGCGGTAAACCCCGGAGGTGATACATTGGACAAATTGGTGATTGAAGGCGGGAAACCCCTCTCAGGATCCATACGCATCCATGGAGCAAAAAATGCCGCTTTACCGATTATGGCCGCAAGTTTGTTGGCAGATGGAGAAGTTACACTGCATAACGTTCCACACTTGCTGGACATTGAAGTGATGCTGTATATCCTGGAACGGCTTGGATGCACGTGTCGGCATGAACAGGGAACAGTGACGATTAATACCTCGTCTATCCGGTCATATGATGTGCCAGAAGATCTAATGAAGCAGATGCGCTCTTCCATTTTTTTGATGGGACCATTGCTGGCTAAGTTTGGGCAAGTGTCAGTGTATCAGCCAGGCGGCTGTGCCATTGGAGAACGCAAAATTGATCTTCACCTCCGGGGCCTGGAAGCGCTCGGAGCTTTGATTGAAGAGCAGGACCAACAGATTATCTGTCATGGGCACAATCTGGTGGGTACAGATATTCATTTGGATTTCCCGAGTGTGGGAGCGACGGAGAATATCATGATGGCAGCCGTTATGGCTAAAGGGACGACAACCATCTGCAACGCCGCAAGAGAACCTGAAATCCAGGACCTGCAACACTTTTTGAATGCTATGGGTGCAAGCATTATTGGTGCAGGAACGGATACAATCACGATCAATGGCGTTGAGAAACTGAAACCTTGTTCCTATGAGATTATACCGGATCGAATCGTTGCCGGAACCGTGATGATTGCAGCAGCAGCAACACGAGGCAATGTTACGCTTACACACTGCAATCCTGCTCATCTTACTTCACTTATACATGTATTGAAGCGCACTGGTGTTCAAATCACAGTCTGCAATGATATAATGACGGTGAGCTGTATGAGCCGTCCCAAATCAGTAGACCGTATTGTGACTTCTCCGTATCCTTCGTTTCCGACAGATTTGCAATCGCAAATCATGGTGCTGCTCAGTTTGGCAGACGGATTCAGTGTGATGAAGGAAACGGTATTCGAGGGCCGGTTCAAACATGTGGATGAACTGAATGTGATGGGGGCTGATATTTCAGTCGATCTGAACGCAGCATTTATCCGTGGTGTTCCCCGTCTGTACGGGGCTACAGTAGAAGCAACCGATCTTCGTGCAGGTGCAGCTCTGGTCATTGCTGGTCTGGCTGCTCAAGGCAAAACGGTTGTGGAGCAAGTGCATCATATTGACCGGGGCTACGATCAGATCGAGAAGTTATTCCAAAGTCTTGGAGCATCGGTTGAGCGACAGTCGCCCGTTTCGAAACAGTTGGATTTTGCCAATTAACGTCCTTGGAGTCCCCTTCTTGAAGGGAGGGGACCTGAGGCTTTGTGGAGCGCTACTTATGCCTAAAAGTCAAATTCCGGTTCTGAAGAAGAATCGGCCAAAAGGAAACACAAGCCGCAAAATTGTAATTATTCTCTTATTATTATTTATTGTATTGCTGGCTGTATTATTCTTTCGTTCTTCCATGAGTCGGATTTCGGCAATTGAAATTACGGGTAATGTATATACAGCAACTTCAGAACTGCTGGAGAAAAGCGGGCTGAAAGAAGGCGAACAATTTTTTGGGACAAGTACTGCCGAGGTTATTGAGCGTCTCAAGACCATCAAGGCGATTTCCACCGTTACCGTGGACAAAAAGTTTCCGGGGATTATCCATATCAAGGTTCAGGAATATGCCACGGTTGCTTATGAGCTTGGTTCTGACGGTACGCTAAAAGCGATATTAGCCAGTGGGACAAGCTTGACGGTTCCGGCAACAATTGGTGTTGCTGTGGAGAAGCCCATATTGACCCAATGGAAGGCTGATGATCCACTCAAAGCCAAACTGAGCCAGACACTGGCTAAAATTCCGAATGAATTGACGACGGATATTTCGGAAATTATTCCGAATCCAACGCCTTCATTTCCGGATCAGATTCGGATGTATACCAAATCGCAGTTTGAAGTGATTACAACCGTCTCTCTTTTATCGGATAAAGTGGAGTATCTGAATCAGGTGATTGAGACCGAACGGCCTGGGAAAATCACCATGCTTGAGGCAGATACCTATGTCCCTTTCATCCCGGATGACCCGGAAGATGATGCTGAACCAGGAGCAAGCCCCTGATCTTTGCCATGATGAGGCTGGACTGAATATGAAAGCCTAGGCAGGTCGGGGTTTGACCCCGTCAGAGCAATGAAACTTGTTCTTTCTGAGATGAAGAAAAAATGATACACTTGAACTTATGGCACATGAGTTGCCTCCTTCTTTTTTCTTCAATGTTTTATGTCTGGCAACCAGATTTTGACACCCAAAAACATTGTAGAAAAAAGAGGGAAAGCCTGAAGTGTGTTGAATATGTTTTAAGAGTGTTTAAATTCGAACGTAATTTACTATTGGAGTCAGGAGGTGCCACAGACTTGAGCAACAATGACATCATTGTTAGTTTGGACATCGGTACATCCAAAATTCGCGCTATTATTGGGGAAATGAATAATGGAACCTTTAATATTATAGGAGTTGGATCTGCCGACTCGGAGGGAATTCGCAAAGGTGTAATCGTAGATATCGATCAGACGGTGCAGTCGATTCGCAACGCAGTGGATCATGCAGAACGTATGGTAGGTATTCAAATATCCGAAGTGTATGTTGGAATCTCGGGAAATCATATCGGACTGATGAGCAGTCACGGCGTCGTGGCTGTGTCTAACGAGGATCGTGAAATCGGAGAAGAAGACATGGAACGGGTGTTGAAAGCAGCCGAAGTCATTGCAGTTCCGCCGGAACGGGAAATTATTGATGTTGTCGCCAAGCAATATGTTGTGGATGGCTTGGAGGGCATACAGGACCCCCGTGGTATGATTGGTGTTCGTCTGGAAGTTGAAGCAACGATCATAACGGGTGCAAAAACCGCGATACATAATCTTTTGCGCTGCGTGGAAAAAGCGGGTCTGAAAGTAAGCGATCTGGTTCTCATGTCGCTTGGAGCGGGTCAACTGGCTTTGTCCAAAGATGAAAAAACGATGGGTTCAGTGCTTGTTGATATTGGAGCAGGTGCAACAACCATCGCCATTTTTGAAGAAGACAGTCTTGTTGCAACATCAACGTTGCCTATAGGTGGGGAATTCGTAACAAATGATATCGCCTATGGCTTACGCACGTTAACGGATCAGGCGGAGAAGGTGAAACTGAAATATGGCTGTGCCTGGTTGGATGATGCTGCTGCGGATGTGATGTTCAAAGTCACCCGAATTGGCAGTAATGTAGACAAGGAGTTTTCACAGGAGGATCTGGCAGCAATTATTGAACCTAGGGTTCAAGAAATATTCCAGATGATATCCCAAGAAGTGAAGCGTCTTGGTTACAACGAGCTTCCTGGAGGTTATATACTAACGGGAGGTACGGTCTCTATGCCGGGGGTTCTGCAGGTCGCTCAGCATGAGCTTGCTGCTTCGGTACGAGTTGCAGTTCCGGATTATATTGGTGTGCGTGACCCCGGGTTTACAAGCGGAGTCGGCATATTGCACAGTGTAATTCGCAGTTTGCGCATTCGTCCCTCGATCAATAACGGCGGTGGAAATAACAATAACAATAATAACAACAAGAAACCGACCAACCGTCCGAAGCCAAATACGGCACAGGAATCGGAGCAAAAACCCGGTCTGTTCGAGCGGCTGAAGAATATGTTCAGCGAATTTATATAACAGGTTGGATCCATTTCATACATTCTTGAAGCCGTCTGAATGCGCCGGTACTAAAATAAACGCTTTCGTTCGTCGATATATGAAATTGATTCGGTTCAAATCAAAAATTGGACGGGCCATCCATGCACATTGAGGGGGAGATGGAATAATATGTTGGAATTTGATTTCGAGATGGAGAGCTTGGCTCAAATTAAAGTCATCGGTGTAGGCGGCGGCGGAAGCAATGCAGTCAACCGTATGATTGAAAATGGTGTACAAGGTGTTGAATTTATTACGGTGAATACGGATGCTCAGGCGTTACACCTGGCGAAATCCGAGCATAAATTGCAAATCGGTGATAAATTGACTCGTGGTCTTGGTGCTGGCGCCAACCCGGATGTAGGTAAAAAAGCAGCGGAAGAGTCCCGCGATCTGATCATGAACACGTTGAAAGGTGCAGACATGGTATTTGTTACAGCCGGTATGGGCGGTGGTACAGGTACAGGTGCGGCTCCGGTTATTGCCGAAATCGCTAAAGAGTGTGGTGCACTTACCGTTGGTGTCGTAACTCGTCCATTTACATTTGAAGGACGCAAGCGTTCCAGCCATGCAGAGCAAGGTATTGAAGCTCTCAAGGAAAAAGTCGACACACTGATCGTGATTCCTAATGATCGTTTGCTCGAAATCGTAGACAAAAAGACTCCTATGCTTGAAGCATTCCGTCAAGCGGATAACGTACTTCGTCAAGCTGTACAAGGTATCTCTGATTTGATCGCTGTACCGGGTCTAATCAACCTTGACTTTGCTGACGTCAAAACGATTATGCACGAACGTGGTTCAGCCCTTATGGGGATTGGTGAATCAACTGGTGAGAATCGTGCCGCAGAAGCAGCACGGAAAGCCATTATGAGTCCTTTGCTGGAAACTTCTATTGAAGGTGCTCGCGGCGTAATCATGAATATTACGGGTGGCGTTAATCTGTCCCTGTATGAAGTGAACGAAGCGGCAGAGATCGTAACTTCTGCTTCCGACCCGGAAGTGAATATGATCTTTGGTGCCATCATTGACGAAGACCTGAAAGAGGAGATTAAGGTTACGGTTATTGCAACCGGTTTTGAAGATAAACCTGCTCCACCACCACCAGGACGTAAGCCAGCTCCAGCAACAGCGGAGACGACGGATACACGTTCGCCGAACCTGCGTCCTTTCGGAAATCAGCCGAGCAATGATCAGCTGGACATTCCGACATTTTTACGCAATCGTTCACGCAATAATAACAACGATTAATACGCAAATCAATTTATTGGAAACCCGGTACTCCTTATGGAGCGACCGGGTTTTTTCTGTTTATTTAGATATCATAGCATACAGCAATGAACAAATTCTGAACAAAGGGCCTGAGCAATTCCGACAAAAAAAGTTGGAACCACACCCCCATGATTAGACAGACTTTGAACAGGGGGCTCCGTATACTTGTGAATATGCTCATGAATATCAGGATATCGGGTACCGGTATTTCGATATGTTGCGCGCAGGCAGGTGAAGACTTTGGTTGTTTATGTGGATCTAATTTTTTTGACAAACCTGTGTATTGACGGTGCACTCATCGGAATGACCGCCTGGATGCGCAAGACAAAGCTGGTTTGGTGGCGATGGTTGCTGTCAGCCATTGTGGGTGCATTATACGTGGTCATGATGTTTGTACCGGAGTTTGATTTTATGTTCACCTTTCTGATCAAGTTCGGGTTTTCGCTGGTCATGCTTACGATTGCTTTTGGTTTTAAAGGTCTGCAGGCTTTTGCGAGGACGCTAGGTACCTTCTATGTGATTAATTTTGTCGCTGCCGGAGGTATTCTGGGTGTGCATTACATGCTTCAGAGCTCCGGTGAGTTGTTTAACGGCATTTGGTTCACGGCTTCTGGCGGTATGTCATTTGATCTGAAAATTGCTTTCTGGTTCACGTTTATCGTATTTTTTTCTGTCCTGTTTTTATTCAAAGCTGTGCAGAGCTCAAAACGGAAAACGGATCGCATGACGACCTATTTGGGTAAAGTTGAGGTCTGCATCGATGAGGTAGTCATTTCTTGTACAGGCCTTCTGGATACGGGCAATCAACTTACAGATCCCTTATCGCGCATGCCGGTCATGGTGATGGAGGTTTCGTTATGGCAAGACATGTTACCCGCTTCATGGAAGGGTAGACTCAAGGACGAGGCGCCGGACAACCTTATTCTGGAGCTTGATCAGGAAAGTTTTCAGTGGCAGGATCGACTGCGGCTGGTGCCTTATCGGGGCATTAACAAAGGGACTGCGTTTATGCTGGCAATGAAGCCGGACCGGGTGAAGGTGACGATGGAGGAAACATGTTATGAGACGACAAGGGTACTTATTGGGCTGGATGGAGGTGTTTTGTCGTCGGATGGGAAATACCAGGCCGTGATTCATCCTGAACTTGTGCAAGACGCTGCTTCTGCGCAGTCTACGGCTCTCTCTGCGGGAGCAACAGAAAAGCCGCTGAATGTGGTATAGGAGGAACGTACATGCTTGTGAAATGGAAACTGGTGGTGCAGCTGCAATATTACCGTCTGTTATTTTTATTGGGACTCAAAAGCGAAGAGATCTATTATATTGGGGGAAGTGAGGCACTTCCGCCGCCTTTGACAAGGGAAGAGGAGGAATTTTTGCTGCAAAAATTATCCTCGGGAGACTCGGCCATTCGCGCGATGCTCATTGAGCGCAACCTGCGTCTGGTGGTGTACATTGCACGAAAGTTTGAAAACACAGGAATCAATATTGAGGATTTGGTCTCCATTGGAGCGATCGGATTGATCAAGGCAGTTAATACATTTGACCCGGAAAAGAAAATCAAACTGGCAACCTATGCTTCACGTTGTATCGAAAATGAAATTTTGATGTACCTGAGACGTAATAGTAAGATCCGAACTGAAGTTTCTTTTGATGAACCGCTCAACATTGATTGGGATGGAAATGAACTATTATTATCCGATGTATTGGGTACAGAAAACGATACAATCTATCGGAATATTGAAGAGCAGGTAGACCGGAAACTTTTGCACAAGGCACTGGAGAAATTAACGGAGCGCGAGCGAATGATTATGGAGCTTCGTTTTGGCCTGACGGATGGGGAAGAAAAGACACAAAAAGATGTAGCCGATCTCCTCGGAATCTCCCAATCCTACATCTCTCGACTCGAAAAAAGAATCATTAAAAGACTTCGCAAGGAGTTCAATAAAATGGTCTGAAATACATCATTGGTCAGAATGGGTATTACTGGCAAGGGTGCCAAGTACGAATAAAAAAGCCTGCCCCGGAGATAATGTACATTAATGTTTCTCCTTGGGAGGTAAATCACGATGACCCGAAACAAAGTCGAGATTTGTGGCGTGGACACCGCAAAATTGCCTGTCCTCACCAACACTGAAATGCGGGAATTGTTTCATTCCCTTCAGCAACACCATGATCGCTCAGCAAGAGAGAAATTAGTGAATGGCAACCTGCGTCTGGTACTCAGTGTCATTCAGCGTTTTAACAATCGGGGGGAGTTTGTCGATGATCTGTTCCAGGTTGGTTGCATCGGCCTGATGAAAGCCATTGATAATTTTGATTTATCCCAGAATGTCAAATTTTCAACCTACGCGGTGCCGATGATTATCGGTGAAATCCGTCGATACCTGCGTGATAATAACCCAATTCGGGTATCTCGCTCCTTGAGGGACATTGCTTATAAAGCACTTCAGGTCCGTGACAGCCTGACGAATAAAAACTCCCGGGAACCGACGATATTCGAAATTGCGGAAGTGCTGAATGTGCCGAAGGAGGATGTTGTTTTTGCATTGGACGCCATTCAGGACCCGGTCTCGCTCTTCGAACCGATTTATCATGATGGTGGAGATCCGATCTATGTTATGGATCAGATCAGCGATGACAGAAACAAAGATGTGTCATGGATCGAGGAAATTGCACTTCGTGAAGCGATGCATCGTCTTGGTCAGCGGGAAAAAATGATTCTATCGATGCGGTTTTTCGAAGGGAAAACCCAGATGGAAGTGGCTGATGAAATTGGCATTTCCCAGGCTCAGGTATCACGTCTGGAGAAATCAGCGATACAGCAGATGCAAAAACATGTAAAGTCATAACACGATGCAAAGGCAGAAGGACGATCAATCGGGGCAGTGTATACCGTTGGTCGTCTTTTTGTTTTGGACCGTTTCCACATTCGATGAAAAACAGGACATTTTTCGCCCCTGAAACATATATTGTATAGAAGCGTGAAGAACGGGCAGAAGAGGAATAACAGGGGGCGGGAATGAATGAAAGTAAATACGAGCGAAGTAGCGGCACGAGGCATGAAAATCTCGGACTTTCAGACAAAGGATGTCATTAACATTACGGATGGTAAACGCCTCGGTCAGATCAGTGATTTGGAGTTAGATCTGAAGCAGGGACGAATTGAAGCGATTGTTGTGCCAGGGTACAGCCGTTTTATGGGTCTTTTTGGCGGGGGAACGGATCTGGTGATTCCCTGGAGAAACATTGTGAAGATTGGTTCAGATGTGATACTGGTGAAGATGGATGAGGTGAAGGAAAATACGTATGACGAGCGTGATCGCGAAGCGCGCCTGTATGATGAACAGCAGCATAACCGTACAGAGCGAGTGGAACGCATTGAACGGTCGGAACGTAATCAGCGTCGAACGATATAAATGAGACAGAATGTGGCTCATTTGGTACACTGGAAGTGGTGAGGTGAGATAATGGAACCCTTTGTATTGGATAAAGAATTACTTGAACGGACCAAAAAACCAAATCCAGATTTCGGTCCTGATCCGTTATTATTATATGTTGAGCCCTGGACACAACAATTTGAACAGTTGTCAGTCGGGTTTACAACGAGGCATGGTGGAGTTGGAAAAGTTCCGTATGCTACGCTCAATTGTGCTTATCATGTGGGGGATGACCCTGAAGTTGTACTTAACAACCGCAGGCTTGTAACCGAGAAGCTTGGCTTTGCAGCAGAAGCATGGACCTGTGGAGAGCAGGTGCATGGCAAACATGTGGCTGTAATTACCGCTGAAGATCGGAGCAGAGGATTACTTGATCGTCAATCTGCGTTGCAGGATACGGATGGCTTGGTCACGAATGCGCCTGGTGTGCTGTTGACTTCTTTCTACGCAGACTGTGTTCCGCTTTATTTCTATGACCCTGTGCAGCAGGCGGTAGGTCTTGCTCATGCCGGCTGGAAAGGTACAGTCGCGGGTATCGCTGTATCCATGGTGGAGACGATGGAACGGGAGTATGGCAGCCGTAGGCAGGACATTCGAGCTGCAATCGGTCCGTCGATCGGGGATTGCTGTTATGAAGTGGATGAGGCGGTCATGCAGCATGTACGGGTTTGGTTTGATGATTCCCCGGTTAATGATAAATACGAGGATTCTGCTTCTAAACAAGCATATCGAGCCGTGAATAACGGTAAAACGATGTTAAACTTGAAAGAATGTAATCGACACATTATGATGAAAGCAGGAATAATGCCGGATCATATCGAATGTACAACATGGTGTACAAGTTGTTATCCCGAACTATTTTTCTCCTATCGGAAGGAAAATGGTGTTACGGGGCGGATGGCGAGCTGGATTGGGCTGGAAGAGAGGTGACCCTCTGTGTCATTGGAGGAGCGTATTCAACAGGTAAATCAGAAGATCGAGGACGCATGTCGGCGCAGTAACCGTCATCGTGATGATGTGAATGTGATTGCGGTCACGAAATATGTCTCACTTGAAACAACGGGATCGGTGCTGGATCATGGTCTTGAGCATATTGGAGAAAACCGGTGGCAGGATGCACAGGCCAAATGGGAAGCTTTTGGTCAGCAGGGTACCTGGCACTTTATCGGTCATTTGCAGACAAACAAGGTGAAAGACGTGATTGGCAAGTTTCGTTACATACATTCACTGGATCGTTTGTCATTGGCGAAGGAGTTGGATAAAAAAGCAGCTTCACTTGGCATCCAAGTGGAAACGTTTTTGCAGGTGAATATTTCGGGTGAAGAGAGCAAGTATGGCTTACAGCCTGAACAGGCAAGTTCTTTTTTGCGTGATATTCGTTCGTTCAACAATCTCAAGGTCGTTGGCCTGATGACCATGGCACCTCATGAGGAAGATCCGGAGCTGACGCGTCCCGTATTTCGTGGATTGCGTGAGCTGAGAGATCAACTGAATGGACAAGCCCTTACAGCAGAACCATTGACTGAACTGTCGATGGGGATGTCCAATGATTTTGAAGTGGCCATTGAAGAAGGTGCAACCTGGGTACGGCTAGGATCGATTCTCGTAGGAAAAGAGGAGGGTTCACGATGGGCGTAATGAATAAATTTATGAATTTCCTCGGACTTCAGGAAGAGGAAGAGATTGTGGAACGTGAACGAATGGCTGCGCAGGAGGAAAATGAGGCTGAACATCAGGAAGCTGAAACCTCCAGTCTCGATAAACGTAGAAACCAAAGGGGGAATAATGTGGTGAGCATTCATTCCCAGAAAAATGTTAAAGTTGTCCTGTATGAACCGCGTTCTTATGACGAGGCTCAGGAAATTGCCGACCATCTGCGTTCGCATCGTACCGTTGTGGTGAACTTGCAACGAATTCGCCAGGACCAAGCGCTGCGCGTTATTGATTTTTTGAGTGGCACGGTATATGCATTGGGTGGCGGTATTTCCAAAATCGGCGGAAACATTTTTCTCTGTACGCCAGATACGGTTGAAATTCAGGGATCAATTACGGAAATACTGGCTGACAGCGAGCAAGATTATAACAGAATGAGGTGAGCCGTTTTTGGAGTCGTTAGTTAATATTTTGGGTTTTGCATATCAAATTTACTTTTACATGGTCATCGTCTACATATTGATGTCATGGCTTCCCAACGCACGGGAAAGCTTTATCGGTGAATGGCTGGGCAAATTAGTGGAACCATATCTAAGTCCGTTTCGCCGATTTATACCGCCTTTGTTCGGTGTGCTGGATATTTCCCCGATTGTGGCGTTGCTTGTTCTTCGACTTGCGCTTGTTGGGTTGATCTCTATACTTGGATATTTTGCATAATAGGGTAGGGTGACATAGATGAGCGGTGAAATTTACGAACATTTTAGCCATGATGAGCGGGATTTTGTAGATAAGGCTTCGGATTGGGTTGAGCAGGCGGGTAAGTATCATGACATGAAGCTAACTGACTTTCTTGATCCAAGACAGGTTTTTATATTACAGACTCTTGCCAATCGCCGTAACGACGTTCAGATTCGTCTGGATGGTGGTTACGAGGCTGCTGAACGCAAGCGTGCGCTGGTTGCACCTGATTATATGTATCTGGATGATGAGGATATGGGTATGCAGGTGCTCAGTATTACGTCTGATGATCAGAAAATCTCGGAGCTGGAGCATGGGGACTATATGGGTTCCCTGCTCGGGCTTGGGATGAAACGTGGAAAGATCGGGGATATCCAAGTGCTGGAGGACGGTTGCCATACAGTGGTGGCGGCGGAAACCGGCGCTTTTTTATCGCTTCAACTGAATCAGGTGCATCGGTTACATGTGTTCACAGAGTTACTTCCTTTGGATCAGATGCGATGGTCAGAGAGTAAACTGGAGACGATGGACATTACGGTCGCTTCGCTTCGTTTGGATGGAATCTGCGCAGATGTGTATCGGCTTAGTCGCAGTAAAGTGCTGGCTCCGATCAAAGCTGGTCGCTGCCGTGTGAACTGGAAAGTTGAGGAAGATCCCTCCAAATCGCTAAAAGCGGGTGATGTCGTATCCATTCAGGGATTTGGCCGCTTCAAGGTTATGGAACAGGATGGGATGACCAAAAAAGGGCGTTGCCGAGTGAAAATCGGCAAATTTGCCTGAGTCTGTTGCAGGAAAATCCGCTTTCTTGTCGAAATGTTTATCATAAAGGTGTAGAAAATACGCGGTGTATCCGATAAACATTAAGTCAAAGCTTTACATGAACGTTGGAGGATGCAATTCTGATCCTGCATTCCGTATACGTTGCCAAGGTTAGGCATCAACGATACGGCCCCTTGGGTGGTACCCATATGCTGCAAACCTTCTCTGGACGGGAAGGAACTTTAACAGGAGGTGGACAGCATGCCATTAACGCCGCTGGACATACACAACAAGGAATTTTCCCGACGTTTGCGCGGGTATGACGAGGATGAAGTCAATGAATTCCTGGATCAAGTCATCAAAGATTACGAAGGCGTCATTCGCGAGAACAAAGAGCTGAGCAATCAGTTGCTGTCCGTTCAGGAGAAACTGGATCATTTTTCTACAATTGAAGAGACGCTTAGCAAAACGATTATCATTGCGCAGGAAGCTGCTGATGATGTGAAGGGTAATGCGAAGAAAGAAGCGCAGTTGATCGTGAAGGAAGCAGAGAAAAATGCAGACCGGATCGTGAACGAATCGTTGGGCAAATCTCGCAAAATTGCTTTGGAAGTGGAAGAACTGAAAAAGCAGGCCTCGATTTATCGTGCCCGTTTCCGCACGCTTGTTGAAGCGCAGCTTGAACTGTTGACTCAGGATGGTTGGGAAGTGCTGGAGAGCCGGGAGCAGGAAGTGCGTGACCGTGAGCGGGAGATGAAAGAAATTTATTAGTCTGTCGCCTGGTTGACTTTTGTCTGCAAAGAGGCTATAACTATATTCATAATGAATAGTGATTCCATGACGGGTTCAGTACGTTATGATCTCATCCCTCAGAGAGTTGGTGGTTGGTGCAAACCAATGGATGAGTTATAGCCGAATATCTCCCCGGAGAAGTGACGCTGAAGCGGTGATTATGATTGCCGTGTGTAAGCCGAACCGTAAGCCGTACGTTATAACGGCACCCTGCAGTAGTTTAGCGGGGCATAAGCGCTGTTGATGACAGAGCATACCCAGGTTTGCCTGGATGTGGTTTGTGATGAACAGAATTAGGGTGGTAACGCGAGTATAGCCTCGTCCCTTTCCAGGGACGGGGCTTTTTTGTGTCCAAAAAAGGCGAACGTCCATGAGGCCCGAAGGGACCTCAAGGAGAGAGCCGCTCGCCGGGAAAGCGAAGCACCCGGCACACGGATTCGCTAAGGCGAACGTTCGTGAGGCCCGAAGGGACCTCAGGGAGAGAGCCGCCCGCCCGGGAAAGCAAAGCGCCCGGCACACGGGTTTCGCTAAGGCGAACGTCCATGAGGCCCGAAGGGACCTCAAGGAGAGAGCCGCCCGCCCGGGAAAGCAAAGCGCCCGGCAACACCCGCCTCGCGGTAAGGCCATGCGGCGTTCGCGCAGGGAACAGCCGCAAAATGGCCGCCACTACGCACATCCACCCCTCGCCCATAAGCGCCACCGTTCCCCCAACGACAACCCATCCCGGGTGTCCAGAGGGCGGAGCGCCTATGGGGTCCCCCTTGGCAAGGGGGATTTAGGGGGATTGAAACGCTTTTGTGGACGGTCCACAATCCAACCAAAGAAAGGGAAGTTGATCATCATGCAACGAGTTGACGTCAAAGAGAAGGCACGCGCCAGAGAATTACGCGTGTTAGATAAATGGAAAACGGAGAATACATTCAAAAGATCCATCGAAAACCGGGAGGGCAAGCCAAACTTCGTATTTTATGAAGGGCCGCCTACAGCAAACGGTAAACCGCATATCGGTCACGTGCTGGGACGGGTAATTAAGGATTTTGTTGGACGGTATAACACGATGAAGGGTTACCGTGTCGTTCGTAAAGCAGGTTGGGATACACATGGTCTGCCTGTAGAACTGGGTGTACAGAAGAAGCTTGGTATCTCCCACAAGTGGGAAATCGAAGATTACGGCGTGGAGAAATTCATCAACGAATGTAAAGCGAGCGTATTCGAGTATGAGCAACAATGGCGTGATTTGACAGAAGGCATCGGATATTGGACGGATATGGATAACCCGTATATCACCCTTGATAACAACTACATCGAGAGTGTATGGAACATCCTGGCGACGATCCACGAGAAAGGCCTGTTGTATCGTGGTCACCGTGTGAGCCCGTATTGTCCATCTTGTCAGACAACACTGAGTTCCCATGAAGTTGCACAAGGGTACAAAGACGTCAAAGATCTGAGTGCTACAGCGAAATTCAAACTGAATGACAGCGGAGAATTCGTACTGGCTTGGACGACAACACCTTGGACACTGCCTTCACACGTTGCACTTGCCGTGAATCCGGATATGGACTACTCCCGTGTTCGTCAAGGTGATGAAGTGTACATCATGGCAACCAATCTGGTGGAGAAAGTGATGAAAGATACCAAGGGTGAGTATGAGATCATCGGTGCACTGAAAGGTGCCGATCTGGTTGGCAAAACGTATGATCCTCCGTTCAACTACGTACAGGCTGAGAAAGCCAACATCATCCTGGGCGCAGGCTTTGTAACGGATGCAAGTGGTACGGGTATCGTACACATGGCTCCTGCCCATGGTGAAGATGACTACCGTGTATGCCGTGAGAATGGGATCAGCTTTGTGAACATGGTGGACTTGGAAGGCAAATTTGTCGCTGAGGTTACTGACTTTGCGGGACGTTTCGTGAAGGATTGTGACATTGATATCGTGAGATATCTGTCTGAGCATGGACGGTTGTTCAGCAAAGAAAAATATGAGCACAGCTATCCATTTTGCTGGCGTTGTGATACACCACTTCTGTACTATGCAATGGACAGCTGGTTTATCCAAACAACAGCCATCAAGGACCAACTGATTGCCAACAACAGTGAAGTGGATTGGTACCCGGGTCACGTTCGTGAAGGTCGCTTCGGGAAATTCCTTGAGGATCTGGTGGATTGGAACATCAGCCGTGATCGTTATTGGGGAACTCCGCTGAACATCTGGGTTTGCGAGGAGACTGGCGAACAATTTGCTCCACACAGCATTGCAGAATTGCGTGCTCGTGCGGTAGGTGATGTGCCTGAGAATCTTGAATTGCATAAACCATACGTGGATGACGTTAAAGTCATGAGCTCTTGTGGCAAATATGAAATGAAACGTACACCGGAAGTGATCGATGTCTGGTTCGACAGCGGCTCCATGCCGTTTGCCCAGCAGCACCATCCATTTGAAAATAAAGAAGTATTCGAACAGCAGTATCCTGCAGATATGATCTGTGAAGGGATTGACCAGACACGTGGCTGGTTCTACAGCTTGCTGGCGGTTTCCACCCTTTTGACAGGCAAAGCGCCTTACAAAGCGGTTATGGCTACAGGACACGTTCTTGACGAGAACGGACAGAAGATGTCCAAATCCAAAGGTAACGTTATCGATCCTTGGGAAGTGATTGAAGAATACGGTACAGATGCATTCCGCTGGGCTTTGTTGTCTGACAGTGCACCGTGGAACAGCAAACGTTTCTCCAAAGGTATCGTAGGCGAAGCAAAATCCAAAATGGTGGATACGCTGGTCAACACCCATGCATTCCTGACGCTTTATGCTACCATTGATGGATTTGATCCACAGGAGCACCCGTTCCAACTGTCCGCACACAAGCTGGATCGCTGGATTCTGTCGAGACTGAACAGCCTGATCCTGGTTGTAGAAAAAGCATTGCTGGTTAACGACTATCTGAACTCTTCCAAAGCGATTGAAGCATTTGTTGATGAGTTGAGTAACTGGTACATCCGTCGTTCCCGTGACCGGTTCTGGGGAAGTGGCCTGACAGAGGATAAACTGGACGCTTACCGCACATTGACTGAGGTGCTGGTGACTACCGCGAAGTTGGTTGCTCCGTTCACACCGATGCTGGCAGAAGACATCTATCTGAACCTTGCAACAGGTGAGAGTGTGCACATGGAAGACTATCCGGTAGCTAACGAAGCGCTGATTGATGCAGGACTGGAACAGGATATGGAGACGGCTCGCCGCGTGGTCGAACTTGCCCGTAACGTTCGTAACGAAACAGGCATCAAGACACGTCAGCCACTGTCCGAATTGATCGTTTCTCTGGATAAAGGGTTTGACCTGGCAAGTTATGAAGAGATCATCAAGGAAGAGATCAATGTAAAAGGAATCCGTACGGAGCATAATGACGCGGAATTCGTTGACTTTACATTGAAGCTGAACCTGAAGGTCGCAGGTAAAAAATACGGCAAAAACGTAGGATTCCTGCAAAACTTCTTCAAGGGAATGTCAGCCGATGAGACGCGTAAAGTGGTTTCGGAAGGTGTACTGAACATCGTTTCACCGGAAGGCGAAGAGCTGCAAGTAACGAGCGAAGAATTATTGGTTGATAAACAGGCCAAATCAGGCTTTGCTTCAGCATCAGGTTACGGTCTGACGGTTGCGCTCAATACCGAAATCACGCCAGCATTGGAACAGGAAGGCTGGGTCCGTGAAGTGGTTCGTGCTGTGCAGGATACCCGGAAACGACTGGATCTGCCAATTGAGAAAAGAGTACGTTTGACACTGGATGTGGATGCATCCCTTCAGGAAGCTATTCAGGCGTTTGATGATGTGTTGCGTGAAAATGTTCTCGTAACCGAAGTTACATTTGGTTCGAATGAGTCGATGGAACGTGTTGAAGCCGGAGGCAAATCGATCGGTATTTACATCGAAGCGTAATTCGGAGCATGTCCCATTCAACAGGGATAGAATATAGAGTATAAACAAACGAGCCGCAGAGGCAGGGACATATTCCCTGTATCTGGGCTCGTTTGTTTTTTAGGCAATAAGGCAATGATTCTATAGTGCAGTCAATCTATATTGATCAAAGGAACTGACCAAAACATGAGCGAACATGACAAGCAAACCGCATCCACTTCACAACAATCAACGTCAGATAATCTGAATTCGCATGACAAAATCGAAGAGTTACATACCCTGACGAACCGTCTGGCGAATGAACTCGAACGTTCACGAATAGCGCAATACACAGAATTGCTGAACAGGCCATGGAAATTGATAGGATTGAACCTGTTGTCTGGAGCCGCACGAGGTGTGGGGATTGCGATTGGGTTTACCTTTTTCGCAGCAACGATCATTTACGTTTTACAGCTACTTGGGGCGCTCAATCTTCCCATTGTTGGAGACTACATCGCTGATATTGTGCGCATTGTCCAGCGCCAGCTTGATATGAACACATACTAAGCGATTAGCAGCGATTAAAGGTGAAAGATATCAAAGTGCATTTAGTAAATGTCATCCGTCTCCATATCCGGTTCTAACAGACCCTCGCCCTCACGGTTCTCCAGGTACTGGCGATATTGCCGATTACGCACGATGGAGACGTCATGACCATAGATGTCCGTGGCAACAAAGCTTTCGTACGCTTCAACGCAGCCTTCCACTTCATCGGTGGCTTCAATCGCCATAACATCATAGCTGTCGATATCGCGTCCTTCAGCCATGGCTGGTGAGTTCGATGTGCCCCAGCTTTCAACAATCTGCCAAGTGTCTTCACCATCGAAGCCATTTTGATCATCACGCTCGTCCAGACTGGTTCGACCAAATGCCGGGGCGAGGAATTCTTCCTCTACAGGACGGTTCTCAGAGACAACGGTTTCCGGTTGATGTTTTTTGCAGTATTTGGTGTAGGGAACAGCTTCCATGCGTTCATAAGGGATGGGTTGCTGGCAGACCGCACATGTACCGTAATGTCCTTCTTCGATGGAGTGCAGTGCAGAATCGATTCGTTCCAATTGGAATTCATCATGTTCCAGCAGGGAAATATCTTTCTCGCGTTCATACACCTCCGTAGCTATGTCGCCAGGATGGTTATCAATTGGTGATAATTCACCTGTCTGTAGTTTAAGGGAATCTCCAAGGCCATAATGCTCGTTTTCCGAAAGTCTATGTTCAATATCGCGCTTATCGGACATCAGTTGGGAACGTAGAAATTGTAGTTGTTCGTTAGTAAAATGTGACATGATTTTCCCCTTTCTGCTTTCATGCTGGAATCCGGATTTTGACTCTATTGTAGGATGTGCCATTGAGGGCAAGATTACAGAAGGGAAATGTTATCGTTTTTGCCATAAGCATTGCGATGTAGCGCGTCGTGGACGATTTCCAAACAGCTGTGCTACAATAAACAAGTCTGGCGTAAGCCTGGTATCGTTTGGAAAAGACAAGAACGGAGTGACAAACAAACGTGGTGTATTATATCCTTGCTTTTATCGTATTTTTATTGGATCAGGGAACCAAGTATCTGATTGCAACCCGGATGGAACTCAGAGAAGAAATTCCGGTCATCGGCAATTTCTTTGTCATCACATCACATCGTAACTCAGGAGCAGCATTTGGCATTCTGCAAGACCAGCGTTGGTTCTTTATTGTGGTTACGTTGATTGTGGTCGTTGCCTTGATTTGGTATTTGCAAAAGGTAAAAGATACCCCGCACAAATTGCTGCCTGTGGCGCTTAGTTTGGTGCTTGGTGGAGCAATTGGCAACTTCCTTGACCGGGCATTGACCGGAGAAGTTGTAGATTTTGTACAACTTAATTTTGGGAGTTATACGTTTCCCATTTTTAACATCGCCGATTCGGCAATCTGCATCGGTGTAGGGTTGATCATAGTGGAGACATTGCTTGAAGGACGGCGCGAAAAAGCAGCCGCGAAGATTGAAGGGAATGAACATCATGAGTAATCCGAATAAGGAACAGATTAACGACGAAGAACTAATGAATGGCAATGAACGTATGGAATGGACCGTTGCCGCTGAACATAAAAAAGAACGAATTGATAAATATATTACGGAAGCCGTAGATAACGTATCTCGCTCCCAAGTTCAATTGTGGATCGGAGACGGAATGGTTACGGTAAATGGTGCTGTAGTCAAAGCCAATGCCAAGTTATCCGAAGGGGATCTAGTTGAGTTACAGATTCCAGAACCAGCTGCTGTGGAGATCGTTGCCGAAGATATTCCGCTGGAAGTGGTATATGAAGACAGCGACCTGATCGTGATCAACAAACAGCGTGGTCTTGTGGTGCATCCGGCACCAGGACACACATCGGGTACCCTCGTTAATGCACTTATGCATCACTGCAAAGACCTCTCGGGTATTAATGGGGAGTTGCGTCCTGGTATTGTGCATCGTATTGATAAGGATACATCCGGCCTGATCATGGCTGCCAAGAACGATCGTGCGCATGCATCACTGGCTGCTCAGTTGAAGGAACATACGGTGAATAGACGGTATATTGCGCTCGTTCATGGTCATCTTAACCATGATCAAGGGACCATTGATGCACCGATTGGACGGGATACCAATGACCGCAAAATGTATACGGTAACGGAACGTAACAGTAAACATGCCGTTACGCATTTTACCGTTACTGAGCGGATTAATGATTACACCTTGTTGGAATTGAAACTGGAGACAGGACGTACTCACCAGATTCGGGTTCACATGAAATTTATTGGTCACCCGCTTGTAGGAGATCCAACTTATGGACGGAATAAAGGCATCAAAATGCAAGGACAGGCTCTTCATGCGGCCATTCTTGGATTTGTGCATCCAACAACGGGAGAATACCTTGAATTTTCAGCTCCGATTCCGCAAGATATGGAAGACGTGCTCGCCTCGCTACGCAGTCGTTAACAGCTCCAAGAAAGTACAAATGTTCGGATACTTTGTCCATGGCTTTGATCACGCAAATGCTTCATATTAAAGTGTAGAAATTTGCGTCAAATGAGGAGATGAACAACGTTATGAGTATCGATAAATACCAAGAAACTTACATTCAGACTAATTTTGCCGACCGTATCGGTGGCTCCAACTATGGTAAAGACACGAACATTTATAAATTCGAGAAAATCAAACGTGCCAAAGCTTCGGCCAAAAAAGATTTTCCCGATGTGGAACTGATTGACCTTGGTGTAGGTGAACCGGACGAAATGGCTGATGCAGGCATTGTAGCTGCACTTGCAGAAGAAGCTTCCAGACCTGAGAACCGTGGTTATTCCGACAATGGTATTCCTGAATTCAAAGCTGCTGCTGCTTCCTACCTGAAAAACGTATTCAACGTAGAAGGTATCGATGCAGATACTGAAATCGTACACTCCATTGGTTCAAAACCGGCTTTGGCGATGATGCCTTCATGCTTCATCAATCCGGGTGATGTTACGATCATGACCGTTCCAGGTTACCCGGTTATGGGTACACATACGAAGTATCTGGGTGGAGAAGTGTTCAACATCCAATTGACGAAAGAAAACAACTTCCTGCCTGATCTGACGGCTATCCCGGAAGACATCGCAAAACGTGCGAAGTTGCTCTACCTGAACTATCCGAACAACCCAACAGGCGCAAGCGCGACGGTGGAGTTCTTCACTGAAGTTGTGGAATGGGCTAAGAAATACAATGTTGTGGTTGTACATGATGCTCCATACGCAGCATTGACGTATGATGGCAAAAAACCGTTCAGCTTCCTGTCGGTACCTGGTGCAAAGGATGTCGGCGTAGAGCTACACTCTCTGTCCAAGTCCTACAACATGACGGGTTGGAGAATCGGATTTGTAGCGGGTAACCCGCTTGTAGTCAAAGCATTCAGTGATGTGAAGGACAACAATGACTCCGGTCAGTTCATCGCGATTCAAAAGGCTGCTGCTTATGGATTGAATCACCCTGAGATCACGGAAAAAATTGCAGAGAAATATTCCCGTCGTCACGACATGCTCGTTGCCGCATTGAACGAACTGGGCTTCCAGGCTGAAAAACCTAAAGGTTCATTCTTCCTGTATGTAGAAGCACCAAAAGGTGTCGTTGGCGGACGTCGCTTCGAATCAGGCGAAGATTTCTCCCAATTCCTGATCCGTGAGAAACTGATCTCATCCGTACCTTGGGATGATGCCGGTAACTTTGTTCGTTTCTCCGTAACCTTTGAAGCGAAGGGTGAAGAGGAAGAGAAACGTGTTATTGCTGAGATCAAACGTCGTCTGAGCGACGTACAATTTGAATTTTAATCGCATCACCCAATAGTTAAATCATGTACTAACGAAGAGACCGGAAACGGTCTCTTTTTTTATGCCCATATTAGATTTTTTTCATTTACTCCCTTTACAAAATTATACAAGCAACATATGATTAGATCTTTACGTTATTTGTTATATACAGAAGTTGTTGTTGAAGGGAGTTATTACAATTGTTATCATCACGAACAAGTACGGTGTCCTCACCGGCTACAGGAACAGGCAGTACAGTGTCAGGATTATTCAGATTGTTAAGACCCAAACAGTGGACTAAAAATCTGCTGTTATTTGCTGCGTTACTATTTTCTTTTGAGGAGATTCGGACTGAAACCATTCTTGCGACGTTGCTTGGTTTTATTCTATTTAGCCTTGTTGCAGGCTGTGTGTATATTTTAAATGACTTTGTAGACCGAGACAGGGATCGACAGCATCCGGTGAAAAGGTATCGTCCTATGGCTTCTGGGCAGGTGAATCCGAGTCATGCTTTGTTGTTTGGCATTATTCTATTAATCCTTTCCGTAGGAACGGCCTTCATGATGAACCCTCTATTCGGGGTGTTATGTATCGTCTATTTCCTGTTGAATGTATCTTATTCATTTGTGCTGAAACATCTCGTTATCCTGGATATGATGACCATTGCAGCCGGCTTTGTACTTCGTGCCATTGCAGGTGGTGTGCTGATCCATGTGCCATTCACGCCGTGGTTTTTGATCTGTACCATGCTGTTGTCGTTGTTTTTGGCCATTGGAAAACGTAGAAATGAACTCACGTTGCTTGAGGGAAATACGGGATCACATCGTAAGGTTTTGGATAACTACTCCATTACATTACTGGATCAATTCAATACAATTGTGACGACAGCTACGATTATCAGTTATTCCCTGTTCACATTCACTTCAGATCGAACCATTCATCTCATGTGGACGATTCCATTGGTCATTTACGGCATGTTCCGTTACCTGTATCTGATCCACATGAAGAACCAGGGAGGTTCGCCCGATCGTGTGCTGTTTGAGGACAAGCCTATATTAATTACGGTTATGTTGTATGTGATAAGTGTTGTTACAATCTTTGCAATCTTTGAATAAAGGCTGAGGGGGATCAGGGTGAAAAGCACGAAAGTCGCAATTTTTGATATTGATAAAACGATCATACGCAGTGATTCCATGTTTCAATTTGTGCATTACGGTGTTCGCCGTTACCCGTGGCAGGTATGGAGATTACCTGTCATTGCATTACATACCGTGTTATTCAAGGCAGGCTTCATGACGGTTGAACAAGTCAAACGATCCTACTTTCAAGAAATTGAGCGTATGTCTGAAAAAGATCTCGAACATTTCTTTGATACTCGCTTGCGTACGTCCATTTTTGCCGAGGCCAGTGTAGAGATGCAACATCGCAAAGAAGCAGGGTATCATGTCTTGCTGGTAACTGCATCTCCGCATGCCTATATGAAATACTTTAATAATTTTCCCTGGGTGGATCATGTAATTGGAACTGAACTTGTCCGTCATGAGAATGGTTACACATGCAGAGTTGACGGCAGCAACTGCAAAGGGGAAGAGAAGGTACGCCGAATTCAGGCTTATCTGAGTGAAAAGAATATGGTCATTGATTATGACCAGTCATGTTCCTACTCTGACTCCTTATCCGACCTTCCCGTCATGCAACTTGTGAGTCAACGATACTTTATTAACAAGCGTGTTCCGGACATGGAGGCATTAACGTGGGGGAAATAAAATCGCGTCATACTGGTAAATGGTTAATGCTCGTTTCCGCTTTTCTGACAGCAACGGGTCAATTGTTCTGGAAATGGGGACTAACCGAGTGGATTTACCTGGGTGTAGGTTTTCTGTGTTATGGACTTGGAGCGATTTTGATGATTAAAGCTTTTGCTCTGGAAAAACTCTCAGTTGCTTATCCTCTGATGTGTGCCAGCTATGTATTTGCCTTAATCTATGGGTATTTTTTGCTTGGGGAAGAAATTACGATGCAGAAGCTGGCAGCAGTTGTGTTGCTTGGAATCGGGGTGACACTAACCAGTGTTGATCGATAGCTGGATGGTTGCCGTATTAATTGTCATGACGTTGTGTGGTGCACTGGGTGGGGCCGGACTGAAAGCTTATGCTTCCAGTCGCAATCGTCTGCATGTACTCATGGGACTTGGATTCTACGGAACGGGCGCGTTGCTGAATATTGTATTGCTGAAGTTTCTTCCATTAACCGTAGTGTTGCCTGCGAACGCATTAACATATGTGTGGACTCTTATCATAGCTCGGCTGATATTTAAAGAGACCGTGGGCCCTTTACGCTGGATAGGCGTGGCATGTATTATGGGTGGCCTATGTTTATTGGTATTTTAGAACTTAATTAATCAGGATGTGAAATGAAAGCATGAACTTTTTAGATTACTTATTTTATAATCGCAGAGCCAACTGGACAGCCTTTTACCTGTTTGCAGGATTTGCTCTGTTCTATGGTTTAATGAACGGCTCGTATGTTCTGTACATTGAAAATAATACAGAGATGCTTGGGGCGTATACCCCATTTAATACAACGCTGTTTCCAATCAATTTATTCAACTTTGATCCTTCAATGTATTATGGGGACAACAGTTCTTCCGTGATCCATCCGCTGATTTCCTTTCTCGCAGTCACCCTTGCGGCTGTAGCGAAATTTCTGGGAGGCAACTGGTTCTTTCTAATCCTGCAATCGATGATAAATGCGGGTTCAGTGGTGCTGGCGTATCTGTTCCTGAGTCAAAAAGAAGATAAACCGACCATCATACCGCTACTGTTTGCCTTGCTGTTTGGTTTCAGTTCCTATCTGATGTATACCGCGTTGATCCCGGATTCGTATCCTTATGTACAGTTCGTTATTCTGTTGTCGGTGGTTTACATGCAGTATACTCGTGAGCGTCAGGACGTACGTTATGTACCCAATGCATTGCTTGCATCGATTAACTTTGGACTAACCTCGACCAATATCGTACCATTTGCTGCTGCCACATTCTTTAATATGAATACATGGCGCAATAAGGCGAATTTGAAAAAATACATCGGCATCATGGCACGGGCGGTTCTGATCATCGTCGTATTAACTGGCATTCAGTATGTTGCCTTTGGGGGCCGTAGCTGGGTTAGTAACTGGCTGTTGGGCATTCAAAATGGCGGAACAAGCTATGCAACACCATTCCAGTTCGCTGTTCATTGGAAAGCATTGAACATGTTAACGATTAATCCAATGCTGACACCGAAGATGCATTTACTGGACCCGGGCATGGCAGCCTTTGTTACGGATCTATCCCGTTCCAATCCAATCTATGTGCAGATGACAGGTATCTTTGTTTTACTACTGGCATTCATGGGCTTCATTAAGGGCATTCGTGAACGAGAAGTGTGGACCCTTGTGCCATATATTCTGTTTGCCTTTTTGCTTCATGTCGTCGTGGGCTTTGGTCTGGCTGTATTTCAATATGATATGTACCTGTATGCGGGACATTATCTGTTTGCGTTCTTCCTGTTGGGTGGAGGTTTCGTCATCAGTCTTCGTCCGGGATTGGGGAAAAAAGTGGTTATAGGCTTGATCATGTTATGTGTTATCGTTACGGCAAGTAACAACATCTATCGCCATGTAGAAACATTAACAACAATCAAACAATCCTATAATCAGTTGGAACAGGAACGCTCAGTGAAATAGTCAAATAGTAAATGTATCGATTCATATAATGAAATAAGAAAAGGCCATTGGATGTAAAGTCCAATGGCCTTTTCTTAATTAGTGTTGAGCAAATGAGTTAAGCAATAATTTTGGTCTTCTTGGCATTCTCGGCTGAACGTTTGGTGAGACTGCTGAGTGGACGTTTCAAAGCGAGAGCAACAATGAGACTCAGCGCGATGAACATACACAACCACAGAATATCCTTGATGGCAGTAGACCACAATATGCCGCCGACCGACTCACGCAGCAGACTGATCGCATACGTGAAGGGCATGAACGGATTCAATGCTTGGAAAAAGGGTGATGTCATGCTGATTGGGAACGTACCGCCAGAGCTGGAGAACTGGAACACCATGAAGATAATGGCGATCCCTTTTCCGATATTTCCAAATACGGACAGCAGGGTGTACGTTATGGTGACAAATACGGCACTCACCAGCATGGCAAACAGGACAAACCACAGTTTATCTGCAACATAGGTACCCAGGATTAAGATATCTCCCAGGGTGACACATATCGCCTGAAGTAACCCAATGGTCAGAAAAGTAGCGAGACGTCCAAGATATAACTCATATCCCCGGAACTTGCCCCCTGGATTTTCAGCTTCGGCACGAAGCAGAGAAATCAACAGTGTTGAGCCAACCCACAGAGACAGCACGCCATAAAATGGTGACATGGCCGATCCATAATTCGGAATTGGGTAAAGCTGTTTTTCCTTAATTTGCACCGGACTTGCAAGGAAAGCACTCTCTTCTTCAATATCGCCGCGCAAAAGTTTGGCGAGCTCCGCAAACTGGTTATTACCTTCGACCTCCCGAAGTTTGTCAGCAGCCTTGCTGATGGCACTTTCCAATGCTGGCAGATCATCACGTACAAGCGCGGCAACACGGTGAACTCCTTTTTCGACCTCCGGCAGCTGATTCTGTACAAAATCGGATGCCTTGCCTATCTGTTTCTCGGCAGTAGGCAGATCATTACGAACAAAATCAGCTGCTTCGTTCAGTTTGTTTCCCAGCTTGGGCAGATCGTTTCGAATTAATGAAGACACTGTGTTCAGAGCTTGGATAAAACCTTCACTTTTGTTCGCGAGTGTTTCTGATATCTCATGGATCTTAGATTGTATTTGAGGCAGTTCGCTCTGGATTTTTGTCAACTCGGCCTGCCCAAACGTAATTCCTTCTTTGGCTGATGCAAGAATGTCCGCAATATCCGGAATACGATCTTTTGCTCCTTGCAGAGTTTCTGCTGAAGTGGAGAGGGTAGACCTGAGCTTATCCGCACCAGCTGCAAGTGCAGGCGATATTTCACTTTCATAGGTGTTTAAGATATTGCCAATCCCGCTGCTGATGTCCTTCGAGAGAGTATTTAACTGAGCGATGACCTCTGTTGGTGGAGTTGTATTACGACGCATGGCATCACTGATGATGCCAGCCAAGCGGATCTGCAACTGAAGTTTATCTGAAATGGAGTTCAGTTGTGTGATTTTATCGGCAAGTGGTTGGCTTGGAAGCAAGTTATTGATGTTGCCCAGTAGTTCTGCCATACTGTCCACGAGTTTTACCGCAACCCCTAAACGTGAAGCAATCCGGTCGAGATCTTCTACTGTAGGAAGGTTATTAAGATCCGAATTTTGCAATTGTGCAAATACGTCTCCTGCAGCGTTAGTAATCTGCTGCACCAGCAGCAGATTTTGGCGGATCGTCGGGCCAATTGTCTGAAACGCTTCTTCACTGGAATCCACGAACTGATTTAATCCCTCTGCAAGCTCAATCCCGTTGCCAGCGATTTGTGATACTTTGTCCAAATCTTGTTCTGCGGCCGTTACGATAGACAGAGCTTTGTTCGTTTTATCCAGCGCCGTTTGGATAACATCTGATACCTGTCCAAAGTTTTCATCCACTTCTCGAATGCGATCTACCGCTTTTTTTATATCCGGTATCCGCCCTTGAATAGCCAGCACTTCGGAAGCCGCATCATTAATTTGTGGCCAATACTCCTGCACCTTGAGCACATACTGTGCTGCTTCATTGATTTCAGGCAGTTTTTTCTCGATTTCAACGATCTTTTGAGCATCTTTTACAATCTCGGGCATGGCTTTTTCTACTTCCAGAACCTTTTGACCTGCGGCTTGAATAGCCGGAAGATTTTTCTCCAGTGTAAAAATGCCATTCTCCATTTTGCGTAATGTTGGAAGCTGGGAATTAATCTCAACCCCGGCTTCATTCAGCTTGGTTAGAACGGCCTCACTGACGGCTTCAGTGAAATTTTCATTGATTTGCGTTGTTATGGCAGATACACCAGAGCCTGTGATTTTAGGAGCAATGGCATTCACCTTCTCATTGACGGTATAGATTACTTCCGGTCGCTCCAGCTTCCCATCAACGATGCCTGTAATTTTGGATGAAAAGTCCCCCGGAATGAGCAGGCTTGCATAATACTCTCCAGTTTGCACACCCCGATTAGCCTCAGCCTGGTCCACAAAAGTCCAACCCAGCTTTTCGTTGTGTTTAAGGCTGGATACCAGTTCGTCTCCGATATTAACATGGGTTCCTTCAACAGTCGCACCCTTGTCCTCAGTTGTCACCGCAATTTTGATCCCCTGGGTATTACTGTATGGGTCCCAGACGGACTTCACGTTGACCCAGTCATACACCCCGGGCAGTAGAATAATAGCCACAATTAGAAATATACCTGTGGGAACCTTCAGAATATGCAACCAGTCTGTTTTGTAAACGTGCCAAATGTGACGCATGACTTCCTCCTAAATGTACATAAATGTAGGGCGTAACTTATTTCTATGTCGTAAATTTGTGAATCTTATGTATATCGGTATTATTGCAGTATCTAATAATGGGTTCATGTTTATAAACTGTACCCATTTCACTTGGTACTAATTCAGAGCCTTCATATATTGCGTAAAATGAAACTCACTGTCTGTTCTAAAAAGAAGTGTTTTATCTCTTTTGAGTACAGTAAGAGGTTTATTTTGGTTATATCAAATTTCTCATTTGCCTATGGATAAATATGCAGAAATGTTGTATAATTATGAATAACCAATGAGATGTATTGTGCATGGATGTTTTTCAGCCTAACTGCTGATTCTAAGAAGAACGTAGCAGAGGGTTTTCACCTGCGATGGTGAGGTGTTGACAGGGGGTTGTCTTTCTGTCATAATTCATGAAGACAAACGGACATATTGATTACAGAACCCTGTGAGGTCCTGCAATATGAACGACATGAATAGCACCTTTAAATCAGTCCCGTGAGACTGGCAAGGTAACGTGAACGATACATCGTTTTTTTGCTGCGGCAAATGAAGCGATGCATCCCCGAGAGTAAACTTTCTTCAGAGCGGTCTGAAGTTCGGAGACTCCTTGCCAATAAACACGGCAAGGAGTCTTTTTTTTTCTCCTCGTCACGGGGCCATGATGCTGAAGGGAAATCCTGAGGAGGCTGAACGCATGAGCACAGAGACACATGTCATTATGGATGAGACGGCGATCCGCCGCGCATTAACACGGATTGCCCATGAGATATTGGAGAAAAACAAAGGAATCGACGATTGTGTGTTGGTCGGTATCCGTACACGCGGGGTTTACCTGGCAGAACGGATTGCCGCCAAGATTGAAGAAATCGAAGGCGCCAAAGTCCCCTGGGGAGAGCTGGATGTGACTCCTTACCGCGATGACCGCTTGGACGAAAATAAAGCGAATCGCAAGGAAATGTTGATTATGACACCTGAATCACTTTCGATCCATAACAAAAAAGTGATTTTGTTCGATGATGTGCTCTATACCGGACGGACGATTCGCGCAGCGATGGATGCCCTGATGGACTGTGGAAGACCGCAGAACATTCAGCTGGCTGTACTCGCAGACCGCGGACACCGGGAACTTCCGATTCGACCTGATTTTATCGGCAAGAATGTGCCGACTTCCAAATCAGAGGAGATTGAAGTTGCACTTATGGAAACGGACGGACAGGACGAAGTCAAAATCACTCAGAACCGGGGGGAGCAAGCATAATGATTACACAGACAGCATTGAGAGACCGAAGCTTGCTTGGACTGAAGGAACTTAGTCGAGGAGAAATCGAGTCCATTCTGAACAGAGCGGCTCACTGGGAAGCGCAGAAAGAGAAACTGGCTCCGGTACTGGAATCACGCTTCGTTGCGAACATGTTCTTCGAGAACAGCACACGTACCCGCTTCTCCTTCGAAATGGCAGAGAAACGCCTGGGCGCACAAGTACTGAACTTTACGGCAGCCGCATCCAGTGTGGAAAAAGGAGAGTCCATCTACGATACGGTACGAACACTTGAGTCGATGGGCATTGATGCAGGCGTGATCCGGTTGAAACCGGCAGGCGTTCTGCAACAACTGGCTCAGAAAGTGAATGTACCACTCGTGAACGCCGGAGATGGCAACAATGAGCATCCCACACAGGCACTGCTGGATCTCTACACGATGAGGAAAGCATTTGGCGAACTGAAGGGCTTGCGTGTCTCCATCATTGGTGACATCCTGCATAGCCGTGTAGCGCGTTCGAACCTGTGGGCACTGCAAAAGTTTGGTGCAGATGTACGCTTCTGTGCTCCGCAAACGATGCAGGCACCGGAACTCGCAGAGCATGCTCCTTATGTCGGTCTTGAAGAAGCGCTGGATGCAGATGTAGTCATGATGCTTCGTGTTCAACTGGAACGTCATCAACATGGCTTAATTACTTCAGCTGAGGATTATCGCGAACACTACGGATTGACGGAAGAACGGGCATCACGCCTAAAACCAAGCACCATTATCATGCACCCTGCTCCAGTGAATCGCAACGTCGAGGTAGATGACGCGGTTGTGGAAAGTGAAGCATCCCGGATCTTCCCGCAGATGGCAAACGGCGTTCCAATCCGCATGGCGGTTATGGAACGTGCGATGAAACTGTAACAGGGTCTGGCTGTGGGTCATAGGCTGACGGTACGGTAGTTCTTATAGAGCAATAAGAGAGTACACGATAAAGAAAATCATCCGGCTTGCCTGGTAAGCCGGACAGAACCGAAGCGGAGGGCAATTATGCTACAGATTATAAAAAACGCAAACGTCTTGAACCAACAAGGGGAACTTGAACGGAAAACCATCATTATAGATGAAGGTAAAATTAAAAAGATCGCTGGTCTGGAAGACCAAGCCGTTCTGGATGCCGAAAAGTCAGCGCAAAGTGTGACAGACGCATCAGGCAAACTGGTCATTCCGGGATTGATCGATATGCATGTGCATCTGCGTGAACCTGGATTCGAACACAAAGAGACGATCGAGACAGGTGCCCGTTCAGCAGCACAAGGTGGTTTTACAACAATCGCTTGCATGCCGAACACAAGACCAGTAACAGATACAGCGGAAGTTGTGAAGCTGGTATTGGATAAAGCCAAAGAAGCTGATCTGGTTAAAGTGTTGCCTTATGCAGCCATTACAAAAAATGAACTGGGTCGTGAACTTACCGATTTTGCCGCATTAAAAGAAGCAGGCGCTATTGGATTCACAGATGACGGTGTAGGCGTACAAAACGCTCAAATGATGAAGGATGCCATGAGCCTCGCGGCAAGCATGGATATGCCAGTGATCGCTCACTGTGAAGATGACTCACTGGTTGTTGGTGGATATGTGACGGAAGGTGAGTTTTCGAAGCGTCATGGCATCAAAGGGATTCCAAATGAATCCGAAGCCATCCACGTTGGACGTGATATCCTGCTGGCAGAAGCAACGGGAGTTCATTACCATGTCTGTCACGTAAGTACAGAGCAATCGGTTCGCTTGATTCGTCTAGCGAAGTCCATCGGCATTAAAGTAACTGCTGAGGTATGTCCGCACCATCTGGTGTTGTCGGATGAAGATATCCCAGGCATGGATGCCAACTGGAAAATGAACCCGCCGCTACGCTCACCACGCGATGTGCAGGCTTGTATCGAAGGTTTGCTAGACGGCACGCTGGATATGATCGTAACTGATCACGCGCCACACAGTGAAGAAGAGAAAGCCAAAGGCATGGAGCTGGCACCTTTCGGAATCGTAGGATTCGAAACAGCCTTCCCGCTGCTGTACACCAAGTTTGTGGAAACAGGATTGTGGAGCTTGGAATTCCTGGTGAAACGCATGACAGCTGATCCGGCACGTGTATTCCGACTGGATACAGGCAAACTGGAAGAAGGAGCACCAGCCGATATCACGATGATTGACCTGAACGAGGAAAAAGCGGTTGATCCTGCAACGTTTGCAACCAAAGGAAGAAACACACCATTCACAGGTTGGAAGCTGAAAGGCTGGGCCGTACAAACTTGGGTGGATGGCAAAAGCGTGTGGAATAACACGGTACAACAGTAAAACGGTAACTTAGCAAATTAATAAATCAGTAACTCTATATCTTTAACTCTTTAAATCAGTAACAGTAAATCTTAACTTTTTAAAACAACAAATCTTTTTAACTCTAAAACTTAATCTACAACTTTTACACCAGTAACATCTTTTCAACTAACTCGAGGCAAATCATGCCGAGAGTCTAACATACGAAACAAGCAAAGTTGAATGTCATGATTTTGAACTTGGACACCAACGTAACTGCGGAGCGGACAGAAAAGACCCGAAGAAGCAAAGCGTTCGCCTTTATCACCGGATTACATCATTTAAAAAATGATAAAAAGTAATCCGGTGATAACAGCGATCAAAGGGTTTTCTGTACGCGGAGCCGCACAATCGTAACGTCCCCCATGTTCAACCCCAATGCATTCAACGTTGATAAACACAGAGGAGTGAAATGGGATGCAGGCACAGGCAAGATTATTGTTGGAAGACGGCACACTGTTCACCGGGAAAGCATTTGGTGCTGAAGGTGAAACTACAGGTGAGGTCGTTTTTAATACGGGAATTACAGGCTATCAAGAGGTGCTTTCGGATCCTTCCTATTGCGGTCAAATCGTGACCATGACGTATCCGCTGATCGGAAACTACGGCATTACGCGTGATGACTTTGAGTCGATTCGTCCATACGTACACGGTTTTGTTGTGCGTCGCCATGAGCCAACGCCAAGCAACTGGCGTGCGGAATACAGCGTAGACAATCTGCTTAAAGAATACGGCATCGTAGGAATCAGCGAAATTGATACACGCATGTTGACTCGCCGGATTCGTCACCACGGCACAATGAAGGGAATTCTCACAACAGGATCGAAGCCTGTGGAAGAACTGCTGGAGATGATGGGAGACACCACCATTGCAGAACTGCGTAACCAGGTGCCAATGACTTCTACAGAGCATGTCTACAACAGCCCGGGAACGGCTGAACGTATTGTGCTTGTGGATTATGGTGCAAAAACAGGGATTTTGCGCGAACTCAGCAAACGTAACTGTGACGTTGTTGTTGTTCCACACGATGTAACAGCAGACGAGATTCGTCGCCTGAACCCGGACGGCATTCAACTGTCCAACGGCCCTGGGGACCCGAAAGACGTACCTCACGCGGTTAACATGATCAGTGAACTGCTTGGCGAATACCCGATCTTCGGTATCTGCCTGGGTCACCAGTTGTTTGCACTTGCAGCAGGAGCAGACACGGAAAAACTTAAGTTTGGACATCGCGGAGGAAACCACCCGGTGAAAGAACTGGAGAGCGGACGTTGCTTCATCACATCCCAGAACCATGGATTTACCGTAAACGAAGAGTCTGTGAAGAGTACAGACCTGGAAGTTACACATATCAACAATAACGATAAGACCATTGAAGGTCTGAAACATAAATCATTCCCGGCATTCTCGGTTCAATATCACCCTGAAGCAGCCCCGGGTCCTTACGACAACAGCTATCTGTTCGACCGCTTCATCGAGATGATTCGCGAGCACAAGATCACTAACCCGCAAAAGCCGCGTCAAGCCGTATTGGCAGCCGCAGTGAAAGGAGCACAATAACATGCCGATTAACAAAGATCTCAAAAAAATCCTGGTGATTGGTTCCGGTCCAATCGTCATCGGTCAAGCGGCCGAGTTCGACTATGCCGGTACACAAGCTTGCCAGGCTCTGAAAGAAGAAGGCGTGGAAGTTGTACTTATCAACAGCAACCCGGCGACCATTATGACGGATACAAACATGGCTGACAAAGTCTACATTGAGCCAATTACACTGGATTTTGTAACCCAAATCATTCGTCAAGAGCGTCCAGATGGCTTGTTGCCAACACTGGGTGGTCAAACAGGTCTGAACATGGCTGTAGAGCTGGCTCGTGCTGGCGTGCTGGAACGTGAAAATGTGAAATTGCTCGGAACACAGCTGACATCCATCGAGAAAGCGGAAGATCGTGATCTGTTCCGTGACCTTATGCGTGAATTGGAACAACCTGTACCAGAGAGTGTCATCGTAACGACACTTGAAGAATCACTTGAATTTGCAAATGAGATTGGTTATCCAATCATCGTGCGTCCAGCCTATACACTGGGCGGAACTGGCGGCGGAATCTGTGCGAACGAAGAAGAACTGCGTGAGACGGTGGCAGCGGGAATTCGTTACAGCCCGATTGGGCAATGTCTGGTCGAGAAGAGCATTGCAGGTATGAAAGAAGTCGAGTATGAGGTTATGCGAGACAAAAACGATAACTGTATCGTTGTCTGCAACATGGAAAACTTTGACCCGGTAGGTATTCATACAGGTGACAGTATCGTCGTAGCACCAAGCCAAACATTGTCGGACCGTGAATATCAAATGCTGCGTTCAGCTTCCCTGAAAATCATCCGTGCCCTGAACATCGAGGGTGGATGTAACGTACAGTTTGCACTGGACCCACACAGCTTCCAATACTATGTTATCGAAGTAAATCCACGGGTAAGCCGTTCATCGGCTCTGGCTTCCAAAGCAACGGGTTATCCGATTGCAAAAATGGCTGCCAAAATTGCCATGGGTTACACGTTGGATGAAATCGTGAACCCGGTAACAGGCCAAACGTATGCTTGCTTTGAGCCTACACTGGATTACATCGTGAGCAAAATCCCACGCTGGCCGTTCGACAAGTTCATCTCGGCGAACCGTAAACTGGGAACTCAGATGAAAGCAACAGGCGAAGTAATGGCTATTGGCCGGACATTCGAAGAGTCGATTCACAAAGCAGTTCGTTCCCTGGAAATTGGCGTACATCGTCTCTACCTGAAGGATGCCGAAACGCTGGACGAAGCGACCTTGAACGAACGTCTGATCAAAGCAGATGATGAGCGTATCTTCCTGATTGCCGAAGCATTCCGCAGAGGTTATACGTTGCAACAGCTGCAGGATCTGACCAAGATTGACTGGTGGTTCCTGGACAAAATCGAAGGTCTGATCGCATTTGAAGATCGCATTCGCGAAGAATCCGAATTGTCTTCCGACATTCTGTATCAAGCGAAACGCCTTGGATTTACAGACCGTGCCATTGCTGAACTGCGTGCGCAAGGTCAACCAGGAGGCACATTAACAACTGAAGCGGAAGTTAGAACTCGTCGGGAAGCAGAGAACCTGCGCCCAGTGTACAAAATGGTAGATACATGTGCGGCTGAGTTTGAAGCAACAACGCCATATTATTACTCAACTTACGAGACAGAGAATGAAGTTATCCCTTCAGACAAGAAAAAAGTTGTGGTGCTGGGTTCAGGACCAATCCGGATCGGTCAAGGGATCGAGTTCGACTACTCAACTGTACACGCAGTATGGGCATTGCAAAAAGCAGGCTATGAAGCAGTCATTATCAACAATAACCCGGAGACGGTGTCTACGGACTTTAATACATCGGATCGCCTGTACTTTGAACCGCTCTTCTTCGAAGATGTCATGAACGTGATTGAACAGGAGAAACCAGTAGGGGTTATCGTACAGTTCGGTGGTCAAACGGCCATCAACCTGGCAGCACCACTGCGTAATGCAGGTGTAACCATTCTCGGAACGGATCTGGAAAGCATTGATGAGGCGGAGGACCGTAAGAAGTTCGAACGTCTGCTCTCCCGTCTGGAGATTGCACAGCCAAAAGGTAAAACAGTCATTTCCGTTGATGATGCGGTAGAAACAGCTCAAAGTCTGGGCTACCCGGTACTGGTTCGTCCTTCCTATGTACTCGGCGGTCGTGCGATGGAGATTGTATACTCCGATGCTGAATTGCTGACATACATGGAACAGGCGGTTAAAATCAATCCGGAGCATCCGGTCCTGATCGACCGTTACATGATGGGTAAAGAAGTTGAGGTTGACGCCATCTGTGATGGTGAAACGGTATTGATTCCGGGAATCATGGAACATATCGAGCGTGCAGGGGTTCACTCTGGTGACTCCATCGCGGTATATCCTCCTCAACATCTGTCCCAGGATTTGAAAGAGAAAATTGTAGAGATTACAATCAAAATTGCGAAAGAACTGAAAACGGTTGGTCTGGTCAACATCCAGTTTGTTATCCATGATGGCCAAGTGTACATTATCGAGGTGAACCCACGTTCGTCCCGTACCGTACCATTCCTGAGCAAAGTAACCAACATTCCGATGGCGAACTTGGCAACACAAGCCATTCTGGGTGTGAAACTAAAAGATCTTGGTTATGTTGACGGGCTGTGGCCTGAATCGGATCATGTATCTGTTAAAGTTCCGGTCTTCTCCTTCGCGAAGCTGCGTCGTGTAGAGCCAACCCTCGGACCTGAGATGAAGTCTACAGGTGAGGTTATGGGTCGTGACCCGAATTACGCTAAAGCGTTGTTCAAAGGTCTCATCGGCGCAGGAATGAAAATTCCGGCAACCGGAGCGATCGTAGTAACTGTAGCAGACAAAGACAAAGACGAAGCGGTTCCTTTGCTCGAAGGTTTCTACAGACTGGGTTACAAAATCATGGCTACCGGTGGAACAGCAGCTGCGCTTGAAGCAGCGAACATTCCGGTAACGACTGTTAACAAATTAAGTGAAGGTTCGCCGAACATTCTGGATATGATCCGTAGCGGCGAAGCAAACTTTGTCTTCAACACACTCACCAAAGGCAAAACACCGCAGCGTGATGGATTCCGTATCCGTCGTGAAGCGGTAGAAAACGGCATTGTATGTATGACTTCATTGGATACGATTCGTGCGCTGCTGATCATGCTGCAAACGATCAACTTCTCTTCGGAAGCAATGCCTGTCTTTGTAAAATAAATAACTCTCTGATGAAGGACATCAGTCAGCCTGCGGGCTGGCGGGATGTCCTTTATATCGGGCAAAAACGGAAAAAATGAGCAAGTGGAGGGGAGCGCTGGTGATGAATCAAGCGAGTTTCAATGAAATGGCTGGCCGTCTGATGGTGGCACTGGATTATCCTGGAGCGGAAGAAGCTCAAGAATTGGTACAAGCTCTTGAGGGCATTCCCTGTTATCTCAAGGTGGGTATGCAGCTGTTCTACGCAGCAGGACCTGACTTTATTCGGGAGCTGAAATCCAAAGGCTACTCCGTTTTTCTGGATGTGAAAATGCATGACATTCCCAACACCGTTCGTGGCGGAGGTGAGAGTATCACACGTCTGGGTGTAGACATGTTTAATGTGCATGCAGCAGGTGGAGCCCTCATGATGCGTGCTGCACGTGAAGGTGCTGAGGCAGCAATCGCTGCCGATCCTTCCCTTAGCAAGCCCGAGATCATTGCAGTCACTCAACTCACGAGTACAAGTCTGGAAACGATGAATAACGAGATTGGCATCCCGGGAAGTGTGGAAGCTGCTGTGGTCCGTTATGCAGGACTAGCCCAAGAGGCCGGACTGGATGGAGTTGTTGCTTCTCCACTGGAAGTGCCCGCAATTCGGGCAGCGTGTGGCAGTGCTTTTCACACCGTTACTCCAGGAATTCGTCCAGCGGGTAGTGGTCTGGGAGATCAGACACGCGTCTTGACCCCAGGTGAAGCCATCGCCAGAGGCAGTCATTACATTGTTGTAGGCAGACCCATTACAGGCGCTCCCAATCCGCGAGAAGCGGTAGAAACCATTTTGAAGGAGATGTTGAACGCATGATCGAACTGAATGAGATTCCGAATCATATTGCTTCCCAACTTTTGAAAATTAAAGCCGTGGCGTTACGTCCGCAGCAGCCATTTACATGGACATCCGGCATCAAATCACCAATATACTGTGATAACCGCTTAACGATGTCCTATCCGGAGATTCGCAACGATATCGCTGAAGCATTTGCAACAATCATTCGGAACCAGTACCCGGATGCAGAAGTCATCGCAGGTACAGCAACCGCAGGTATTCCGCATGCTGCCTGGGTGGCTCAGAAGCTGGATCTGCCGATGGCCTACATTCGTGATAAAGCGAAAGGACACGGCAAGGAGAACCTGATCGAAGGTCTGATTACCGAAGGACAGAAAGTGGTTGTCATCGAAGATCTGATCTCTACAGGTGGAAGCTCGATCAAAGCAGCCGAAGCCGTACGTGTAGCAGGCGCAACACCTCTCGCCGTACTTGCCATTTTCAGCTACCAGCTGGATAAAGGTGTTAAAGCATTTGAAGATGCTGGAATTCCACTTCAGACGTTGTCCAATTACACGGCGCTGATGGATGTGGCTTTGGCTCAGGGAACGATTCAGGAGAGTGACTTTGAGTTGCTTAAATCCTGGCGTGAAGATCCTTCTTCATTTGGTAAATAATATCATTGATACCTCAAAAAATGTTCAGGAATGAACGGTATCAAAATTGTAATGATTGCCGTCATAGCGGCAAAACCATCGAATATGCAAGAGGCATCCCGCACTTTGGGGTGCTTTTTTTGTTTGTTCATCAAAATATTAACTTTTTCTCTCTACCGTTGTAAAAAGCTTGTAACTTTTAGTTGTGATCGGTCGTTTATAATTCAGTGTAGGATGGAACAGATTTCTAATTTTAGGTTTTTTGAAGAAATGAACGGGATTTCAAGAAAGGATGAGCGTGATTGCTGGCATGAAGAATTTATTTCTCAGAAAAAGACCTGCCAAGAGCCAGTCAGGCGATGAACATCAACAGGGGGAAACACCGTTGGAGGCATCGACGGAGTCGGGGGAAAATACATACAACAATGAACACGATTACCCGACAAGTAAACCTTCGTTACCTGAAAGTGAAATCGCTTCAGATGAAGTGGCTGCAGCTGCTGTCACTACCGTTGATGAACCCCAGAAGAAGATCAAACCAAAGAAGGATATGCTGCCTCCATATGATGGACCTGTACTGGAGGTGCGTAACGTGCATCGCAGTTTCCAGACAGGCAGTCGCATTATCCATGTGCTCAAAGGCATTGATATGGAAGTGAATCCGCAACAACTGGTCATGCTGAAGGGGCGATCGGGCTCAGGCAAAACAACACTGCTGAATATGCTCGGTGGACTGGATCAGCCTTCAAGTGGAGACATTCTGTTCTCTGGTCAGCCTCTTCAGGATTGGGGAGACCGGCGGCGGACCGCTTTGCGGCGCAAAGAGATCGGTTTTATTTTCCAGGCATATGCACTCATGCCCTTATTATCTGCTTGGGAAAATGTAGAACTGTCGCTGCGCATGGCGGACGTTCCGCGAGCGGAGTGGAAGGACAGGGTTGGTCACTGTCTGGATCTGGTTGGACTATCCAAACGGGTGAAGCACCGACCTTTCGAGATGTCCGGGGGAGAGCAGCAGCGGGTGGCTATAGCCAAGGCGATTGCCCATAGACCCAGATTGTTGCTTGCGGATGAACCTACAGCTGAACTGGATTCCAAGATGGGCGCTCAGGTCATGGCCGTATTCCGCAATATTATTGAAGTAGAACAAGTAACAATATGTATGACTACACACGATCCTACAATTTTGGAGGTTGCGGACCATGTTTATGAAATGGCGGACGGCAGATTTATCAAGTAAAGGGGCCGCTCCGAAGAGGGGGAAACGCGCAGCGATTATTGTACTCGGTGCGATAATGGTTGCAACGATGTCCGGCTGCTCATTGCTGCCGTCAGAAACAGAGGAAGAAGTGCTTCCGCCTATTACACCACCAACGATCTCCAAGAAACCGGAATATGAAGTCCGGACGGAAACGTTGGAGAAAAAAGTAAGTGGCAGCGGCAAGATGATGAGTCAGCGGGAAGAGAAGGTGTACTTCACGCTTGATGGCATGCATGTCAAAGAGTTAAATGTTAAACCAGGGGATAAAGTGAAAAAGGGTCAACTTCTTGCTGTCCTCGATGTGGAGAGTGTAGAAAAGGAGATCCGTGGCAAGAAACTGGCTATTCGCAAATCCGAAGTTCAAATGAAGGAAACACTCCGCAAGAAGGATGAGATGGACCCGGTAGAGTTCGAAGAATCAACGATTGCGTTTGAAGAACTACGCCAGGAACTCGCTGATCTGGAGGAACAACTGGGCAAAGCCACGTTGACCGCTCCGTTTGGCGGCACCGTTATTGCAGTGCAGGTAGAGAAGGGTGCAACCGTGAAAGCGTATGATCCGATTGCTACGATTGCGGATACATCGAATCTGGTTGTGGCAGCTACCTTTGCCAAGGAAGATCTGGAGAAGTTCTCGGCCGGTATGAAGGCAGAAGTAGATATTAATGGAGCTGGTAAAGTCGCTGGCAAAATTAAAGTTATGCCTATCGCGGAAGCATCGGGAAGCGGCAGTGGCGAAGGGACGGGTGAAGGCGGTACGCCTCCAACCAAGGAAACGCTGGATAAGTATGTCATCGTTACACTTGCAAAAATGCCAAAAGGCGTCGAACGTGGCACACCACTATCGGTCTCGATTGTAACGCAGCGTACCGAGAACGCAATTGTGATTCCTGTATCCGCTTTACGCTCCATCGGTTCAAGAACGTATGTACAAGTGGTGGAGAGTGATGGCAGCAAGCGTGAAGTGGACGTTGAAGTTGGACAGCAGACATCGACAGATGTCGAGATTCTGAAAGGTCTGACCGTAGGTCAGAAAGTAGTGGGACGCTAATGGGGCTGCCATTGCTTCGGCTGCTGTTCCGCAAAATGTGGAACACGCGCTGGATGACCTTCAGCACACTGATCGGATTGATTGTGGCGGTAGCGTTCACCGTCAGTATTCCAATGTATGCCGATGGTGCGTTGAAACGGGTCGTCGCGCAAACGCTGCAGGATAACAGTGAAGGGTTGCCAGCCGGTTCGTTGCTTATGAGTTATCAGGCACCCGGTGGCGTGAAGACAGACACACGGGGTCTGGATGAAGTAGATCGTTATATTCGTGAGGATGTTCCTCGCGACATCGGGTTTCCTTTTCATACGTATGTGAATTCGAGATCCATTCGCAGCACAGAGGTGAGCCCGGAAGATCCAACCAAAGTGGATGCCAGCAGGGCGCGCAGTATGAGTCTGGGTACGATGAGTGGGCTGGATGCACAGGTGAATTACTCTGCCGGGGTGAAACCTGGAAACCAGGTCAAAGATGACACGATCGAGGCAGTCATGTTGGAAGAGGGTATGTACCGTAACGACCTGCATATCGGCGATATTCTGGAATATCCGGTGTATAGCGGTCTTGATATCACGTTACGTGTGAAGATCACCGGGTCCTTCAAGGCAGATGATCCAAACAGCCCTTACTGGGTACAAGGATTTGACGGCATGATGAATGGACTATATGTGGATGAATCGGTTTTTAATGATGTTTTACTGAAGGAAAAAGGGATTCCACTTCAAAATTCACGTTGGTATTATGCCTTTGATCTGAAAGAAATTCAAACCAGCCAGTTATCAGGTCTGACTTCCATGCTGGAAAGGCTGGATATCGATCTGTACCAGCGGCTGAAAGATACAAAAGTGGACATCACCTTTGGTGATCTGCTCAAGCAGTTCCGCAGTCAGAGTCTGCAACTGCAGACCATGTTGTTTACCTTGGCAGCACCGATGATTGCGATGGTCTTTTATTTTATTGCGATGAACGCCAGACAGTCATTACAGAAGCAAGAGAGTGATATTGCGGTATTGCGCAGTCGTGGAGCTTCAGCTCGGCAGATCTTCTCTCTCTACTTGCTTGAAGGCATATTTCTGGGCGCTATTGCGCTGGTTATTGGGCCGTTGCTTGGTTGGTTTATGGCCAAGAGTATTGGTTCAGCAAGTGGCTTTCTCTCGTTCGTAGATCGGAAGTCTATTCCGATCGGTGTATCAAAAGAAGCTATTCTCCTGGGAGTAGCAGCGGTCCTTGTAGCGATCATCGCATCACTTATCCCTGCGATAACCTATGCACGGGCAACCATTGTATCTGCCAAACGGCGGCAAGCACGAACAGACCGTGCTCCAGTATGGCAGCGCTGGTTCCTGGACGTTGTGTTGTTGGGTCTGGCTGGATATGGATACTACCTGTTCTATGAACGTCAGATGTTGACCTTCCAGACCGGAATGACAACCGATCAGTTGCAGGTACAACCGTTTCTATTCTTTGTACCCGCACTCGCGATCTTTGCGCTTGGACTATTCTTCTTGCGCTTGTTCCCGTGGATATTAAAGCTTATTCAGTTGATCGGTCGCAAGTTTCTCCCGGTCCCGTTGTATCTGACATTAACGCAGTTATCGCGTTCATCTTCTTCCTATTACCCGCTGATGATCCTCCTTGTACTGACACTGGGACTTGGGGTGTACAACTCGGCTGCAGCTCGGACGATTGATCTGAATTCCACTGAGCGTACCTTGTACCGTTATGGTTCTGATGTGATTATGCAGACTGTGTGGGAAGGGACACCTGAGGTTAAACCTGGTGGTTCCGGACAGAATGGCGGTACGGGTGGAGGTCAACAAGGTGGTGGCAATGGAGGAGGAGGTTCTGCTGGTGGTGGTTCCGGCGGAGGCAACGGCGGTGGAGGTGCTCCAGGTGGTGGCGGTTCTTCGCAGCCATCCAAAGTCATCTACTCCGAACCTCCATTCGAGGTGTTCCGCAGATTAGACGGGGTTGAACATGCAGCACGTGTGCTGCAGACCAAAGGCAATATTATCGTCTCTGGTAAATCGGGTGGACAGGGGATGCTGGTCGGAATTGATAATGTGGACTTTGCTCAAGTGGCGTGGTTCCGCAATGATCTGTTCCCGGCACATCCATACAAGTACCTTGACTTGCTTGGTAAATATGAAGGGGCTGTATTAATCTCTTCCAAATTTGCTGACAAGTTCAAACTCAAAACTGGAGACCTCGTCTCCATGGGTGTACAGGGACAGGCGATTGAATTCGTAGTCTTCGGAATTATTCCTTACTGGCCAGCCCAGTATCCGGATCAGATGCCATTCTTCGTGGCGAATCTGGATTATATCTATGATCAGGTGCCTCTGATTCCTTATGAGGTGTGGCTGAAAATGGAACCGGATGCCAAAGTGGCTCCACTAATGGAGAAACTCGCAGCAGAAGGCATTGAGTTATCATCGGTACGTGACGTACGTACCGAATTGGTATCTCAGGCTAAACATCCGTCACGAGGTGGCGTATTCGGGATACTGAGCCTTGGATTCCTGGTATCGGTTATTATCTCGTTGATCGGATACGTGCTGTACTGGTTCTTCAACCTGTCCGGACGTGTTGTACAGTTTGGGGTATTGCGGGCCATGGGCTTATCCCGTGCACAACTGAGCGGAATGCTGTTGCTGGAACAGGTGTTCACAGCGGGGCTGTCGATCCTGCTAGGTATTGGGATTGGTCAGGTATCCAGTCGTTTATTCCTGCCATTCCTGCAAACGACGGATAATGTATCTGCTCAGGTACCTCCGTTCCGGATTGTGTTTGAACAGCAGGATATGTTGCAACTGTATGGGGTCACCGTGGTGATGCTGGTCATTGGTGCAACGATGTTGCTCTGGCAGATTCGCAGATTGCGGGTTCACCAGGCAGTCAAAATGGGAGAGGAGAGGTAAACGTGATCCAATGCGAAGGACTTGTCAAAATTTTTAAATCCAGCGATGTGGAAGTCGTTGCCCTTCAGGGTCTCAACCTGACTGTCAATCAAGGTGAAATGATGGCGATCATCGGTAACAGCGGTAGCGGTAAATCCACCTTGCTGAATATTCTGGGCGGGCTTGATCGTCCTACGGCTGGTACGGCTGTTGTGGGAGAGTGGGATTTGCTCAAGATGACAGATGCCCAATTGGTCGAATACAAACGTCATACGGTAGGTTTTATTTGGCAAAATAACGGTCGTAACTTGCTGCCTTATCTCACTGCACTGGAAAATGTGGAGACTCCCATGATTCTGGGAGGCAAGCGTGATCGTGCTTACGCGAAACAGTTGCTCGAATGGGTAGGCCTTAAGGATCGGATGCATAACAAATTGCATCAATTGTCAGGAGGAGAGCAACAACGGGTAGCGATTGCGATCTCATTATCCAATCGTCCCAAAATTCTGCTTGCAGATGAACCTACCGGTTCGGTCGATTCCGAGACATGTGATACAATCATGGGCATTTTTCGAAGAATGAACAAGGAACTTGGCGTTACGATTGTCATCGTTACCCATGACTTGACGCTTGCTGGCAAGGTGGACCGGATCGTTGCGATTCGGGACGGCTTGACCAGTACCGAGTTTGTGAAGCGCAACCCGAATCTGGATGATGAGCATAACTTGTCCGAGGCGGGTATGCCAGACATCCATGAAGCATTTGTCATTATAGACCGTGCAGGACGACTTCAGGTGCCAAAAGAGTATCTGGAGGCCTTATCCATTGATAACCGGGCGACATTGGAATTTGACGGTGAACGTATTGTCATTACACCGCCAAGATAATTAAGAGGGGGAACTGGGAAATGAAGAATAGTATGTGGGGAAAACGTGTGCTGGCTGTCATCGCTACTGCGACGCTAGCACTGCCGCTGATTGCCGGCTGTACGGCAAGTGAGGCGAAGGATACGGAGCAGCGTGTATTGCGTGTGGCTACGATGTGGGGCGGACAGGATGACAGTTACTTCCGTCAGCAATTTACCGATGCTTTTGAACTGACACACCCCAATGTAACGATCGAGATTGTGGCTGCCGTTGATCAGAGCAGCATGTATGGGTACGGTAACACAGAAGAACAGCAGGAAGCTCCGGATACGATGGAAAGTCTGAAGAAAATTATGACTGGGGATAATCCGGTTGACGTCATCGTGGCTGATACCTCTACAGTCAAATCATTAATTCAGGAGAATCTGGTGAAACAGCTGGACCCATTGATGCAGGAAGACAAGTTTGATACCAGTGATATTGTGCCTAGTGTGCTGGAGGGAATTAAGGACCTTGGGGACCAGAGCATCTATGCATTGACACCAACGTTTTCCTCCTCCGCTTTGTTCTATAACAAGGGTATGTTTGAAAAAGCAGGCGTGGAACCACCAACGGACAATATGACTTGGGATGATATTTTCAATCTGGGTACCCGTCTAACGAAAGGTGAAGGTAAAGATCATGTATTTGGTTTCTCCTTCACGACATATCAGGGTGGTCCGCCGTACTACTCCATGCAGCAGTACTACAGCTCGTTGCAGCTGAAGACGTTTGATGACAAAGCAGAGAAGATGACAGTAGATTCTCCTCAATGGGAGAAAGTGTGGAGCACCATCAGCAAACTTGCGATTGACAAAGTTATTCCTAAAGGCGACGAGCCACAGGATCAGAATCCGAGTGGGCGTTATGATCCGGTACAGGGTGACCTATTCCTGAGTGGCAAGTCAGCCATGGTTATTGGTGATTACAGCTATATTAATCAATTAATTGATGCTAATAAAAATGCGGATAAAATGAAAGACTTTACGAAAGTGGATTGGGATGTGGTAACACCTCCAGTTCACCCGGAAGCTCCTGAAATTGGAGGTAGCATCTACCTGAGCAACCTCATGGCGATTAATAGTGCGGCTCAGAACCCGGATGATGCATGGGAACTGATCAAGTACATGAACAGTGAGGATTGGGCTAAGATCAAAGCACGTAGCAGCTATGAGATGGTATCACGGAAGAGCTTCATCAAGCCCAAAGACGGCCTGGATTATAACATTCAAGCATTCTATTCGCTGAAGCCGATTCCGCCAACAAATACCAATCTGGATAAAATGTATCAAAAATCCCCAGGTTTATGGCAAGTCAATGAAAAAGGTATGGAATATTTCAACCAGGTACTAGAGAACAAAAAGACACCAAAAGAAGCACTTGGTGAGTGGGCAGCTAAAGGAAACGAGATGCTGGAGAAATTGAAAAAGGATCCTAAAGCTACGTTTCAATGAGATTTGATGTAGTAGTCATATCATAAGTTAAGGATAGCCGCTGAAGATTTTAATCTTTGGCGGCTATTTTTATGAAAATGGGGTATTCTACAAAAAGCAGGAATAAATGACGACTCCGGAAAGGACGAGCGGTATGCACTGGGTATATTTCAGCAAGTTGTATGCAACCAAATTTCAGGCAGGGTGTCTGGCCAAACGTATGGAGCAGGATGGGTGGATTTACGGTCATAATGAACCAGCGGAAGTGGAAGTTTATCGATCACGTAAAGGACGTTACGGTGTACGTTTTATTCCCTGACATTACCCCTTGACTTATTGGGATAGAATGGTGTATATTAATTAAGTCGCTGTTTTAATATTTCTTACTGACGCGGGGTGGAGCAGCCCGGTAGCTCGTCGGGCTCATAACCCGAAGGCCGCAGGTTCAAATCCTGCCCCCGCAATTTAGTTTCACTTGGATGATTCACAGCCATCATCTGCACGTTATACATTATGTCTAGGGCCCTTAGCTCAGTTGGTTAGAGCGGTCGGCTCATAACCGATTGGTCACAGGTTCGAGTCCTGTAGGGCCCATACTCTTAAAACCCTTGCCTAGCAAGGGTTTTTTTCTGTCTACATGTAAGCTTTGGAGGAAAAAGTATATTGTTAATGGTGTCTTTCTAGTATGCCCTTTTTTTCGAATCACGATGTATGTCCATGCCATATCTCAAATCTCGCATATACTACCTTATCCCAACCCATAGGAGGTAGATTTCATGAGTCAATTTCTTGATGCAAGAACATCTCAGAATGCGAGTTTGGCTAACTCTATTGCAATACCAATCCTGGTTATTAATACACCACAATTATTCGGCCAGATTGGTCTGCAAACAGCAGGAGCAGGGGCAAACCCACGTGTACAATTCAAAGGAACGGTGTCTGTGCAACTTCCTTTGGCACTCGTTGGTGTAACTATTACAATTGTTAGGGGGACTTTGGCTACGGACCCTGTGATCTATTCCGCAACGTCTACGTTTAGCTTGAGTGTCCTTGCACCTCAGATTATTACGTTCTCTGCAGATGACTTCAACCCGCCTATCACACCTCAATTGACGTACACTGCATTTATCAGTTCCAACTTGCTCGGTACGATCCGTGTAGGCCCTGAGAACTTTGATGGAGCTGTGTATTCCGACTAATGTTGAGCGTCCTTGCCTAAGTAAACTAGATCAATAGTCTTCTTAATTGAAAGGCCTCAAGGACCTGCCCTCAAAAGCAGGTTTTTTTCCTGTTGAAGGGGAAAACTGAACTTCATCGAGTAGGTAGGGTTCTATGATATAATGCATTACAGAGATTGAATGGTATTGGACATCAAATAATACGTGAACATCTGAGAAACGTATGAAATTAGTGATAGAAAGCAGGTTTCCGTTTAATGACGTCAAATGAAAGTCAACGTTTTCGTTACAGTGAAGCTCCGGTCTGGGATTGGCAGAGAGCTTATTATGAACAGAAGGGGCTACAAGCTTGGACAGAGAACCAAGTTCCTCAATATATTACGAGTAATCCGATGATTGCCACGGCGTATGCAGAGATGATTTTTGGCTTTCTTCAGGACCTCTCGAACAAAGGAAAGATCAGCGAGACCGTAACCATTCTTGAACTTGGAGCGGGTGTAGGGCGTTTGGCACATCAAGTTCTCCTGAAACTGATTGAGTTAAAAGAATTTGCTGGAATACCTTTACCGCCTTTCAGATATGTGATGACGGATCTCGTAGCGGAGAATGTGCTGGGTTGGCAGGAGCATCCATCCATGCAATCCTTTATTCAACAAGGTATAGTGGATTTTGCACGTTTTGACGCTGTAGCGGATACGGAATTGAATCTGGTCGTTGCAGGAACGGTTATTCAGCCCGGTGATCTGAAACAACCGTTGTTGTTGATTGCTAATTACTTTTTTGACAGCATTCCACAGGAATTAATCTACATTGGGGATGGCGAGATCTATGAGTGTGATCTGCTTGTACAGTCTCCGGATCGTCGTCTTGATCTTGAGCCCGCTGAGATGCTGAAGAACATGACGCTGAGTTATGAGTATCGCCAAGCGCCCGAATACAGTGCGGATAACTATCCGTATCAGGAGCTTATCACATTGTACAAAGAGGAACTGGAGGACTCGCACATTCTGTTCCCTGCAATCGGGTTGTCCTGTCTCGAACGGTTGAACAAGCTGTCACAGTCAGGTTATGTGTTGATTACCGCTGATAAAGGGGATCATCGCCTGGATAACTGGAAGTTCGCAGAGCCACCTGAATTTGTTCTTCACGGGAGTTTTTCTCTAACGGCTAACTACCATGCGATTCAATATGTTCTTGAACAACAGGGCGCTCATACTCGATTCACAACACATCATTATAAAGATCTGAATGTTGGGTGTATGTTGATGGTTGAAGAACCCATTAGTTATGTGAACACACGTCTGGCCTACCATCGATTTGTTGAACGTTTTGGACCGGATGACTTTTTCAGCATGAAACAATGGGTAGACTCTCGAATAGAGAGTATGGAGTTAAAGCATATTTTGCCGTTTTGGCGTCTGGGTGGATATGATGCGGAGTTCTTGATTCACAGTGCTACCCACATTTCCAGTCTTCTTCCTGATGCAAGTGATGAGGAAATGCTCGATATTCAGTCTGGTATTCATACGATGTGGTCGTCCTACTATGTGATGGAGCAACAAGGAGGTCTCGCATTTCTGGCAGGGCAGCTGTTATATGAGATGTATATGTATGAGGATGCAAAACGGTTTCTGGAGATATCATTGGTTGCAGATCCGAGTAACCATAATCCAGCGGTCTTATACGATTTGGCTGTGTGCTGTTATGAACTTGAACTGGAAGAAGAAACCCTGTCATATACCCATAAAGTATTGGCTCTGGAACCTGATCATGAAGAGGCGGCAGCCTTGCTCCAGAGTTTCGAGTTGATCTGAACGGAACAATTTTAGTTTATCTCCTGTATGTCTAGAAATAGTGATGGTTGTATATAAAATTGAAACCTAATTGGGTTGTAATCGTATTAATGGGATATTCAACCAATCATCTATTTCAACAGAAAAGGAGACAAAAACATGAAAAAAGCCTTATCCATTGCATTATATCCATTAATGTGGGTTGTGGGTGCATTTAGCGTTCTGTCTGTTAATGCAAACAGTGCTGCAGGCAGCGCCCTCTTTGTGAAAGATATCGCTACAGATCGAAGCTATGATGGGCAGGCTATATATGATAGTATTGAACGTAGAAATGCCTAACTACATATCATTCAACTGTAAAGGTAATTGTGTCGTCGAGCAATAACATGAGAAACAATTACTCTTGAAGTGATGTACGATGAGCAGGAGTTCTGTCCGTACAACCTTTAAGCCGGTTTCGTACCTTATTCAGGTATGAACCGGCTTTTATTTATGAATGGGGGATACCAGATGAAGATTATTATTGGACAACCGAGGCTGGAACAGGATTTGCTGCAGCTTGAAGCCGAACTCAAGCAACACCCTGATGCGGATATATTGTTTTTTCCTGAAGGTTATCTGAACCAGAATGTCGAAGACGCTTGCCGCCTGGCGGCTGAATATGGAACCATGATTGTATCAGGTCATCGCAGGTTGGACGAACGCCCGAAGGACCGATCGATCATCATCAGTACGGCTGGAGAGGTTGTATTGGAGAAAGCTAAATATACACCTGCTGAGACGGCTCAGGAACAGGGTTGGGTAATAAGCACTTTGTTGTGTGATGAGCTGGTCTTGCAAGGATTTCGCAATGAGAATATAGGGAATGTGGACATTGTGATGCATTCCATTGGTGTGGGCATGTTCAGTGAAGAGCAGTACAGTGAGTGGGTAGAAGAGGCTCGGCAGATCGCCTTGAAGCATCAATGTATTGTCATGGGGACAAGCCATGCGGATGGTTCGTACCGTGATAGCGAGATATCCATTCCAATCGCGTATTGTATAACACCTGATGGAGAGGTTGTTCTGGCATCCCGAAGTGATACACGTACTCTTACAATCCTTCTGGACAGAGGAAATACAGACCCTTCACCTCAGGAGTCACAAGAAAAACAACTGAAAATCTCCATCGCCCATTCGGTTAAATCAACGGGTATGAATCCCGGATGAATGGGCTGTTGAACTTGCCGATTCGCCCGGTCACTTGCGCGGAATACGCATATGTTATGGCATACCTTGAAATTCAAAGGAGGCCAATCAAATGAGTCAAGTTGGATACGGTTGTTGTAATGCTGGTGGCGGATGGACTTCTACAAGTGCAATTCTTGTGCTTTTTATCCTGCTCGTGATCATCACAAAATCTTTCTGGCTGTAAGTCACGTATAGAAACGTGCAAACAGTGGGCTCCGCTGAGACTTCAGCGGGGCTTTTCCTGTTTATAAGAAACAACATATGCCATCCATGACATTTGACAACTGAAAACAATGTGCTTAAAATCACATAAGAGACTATTAACAGAGATTGAAGGGATAGCAATGCCGTTTATTCGCTTTAAAGGATTCACAGGTCCTCAACTAGAGGAAGTTGTACCCCAAATTACAGAGCAGATGGCCCTAATTACTCATATTCCAAGGGAGAGAATGAAGGCAGAGCGTCATGATGTACAAGCGCTAACACCTTCTCCGGCTTCTATAGAGATTCTGATGTTTCAACGTGACCAGGAGATTCATAATCGGATTGCATCGTCGGTGCAAGCTATTTTGGAAGAAGCATATATGCCGGATGTGCACATTTTCTTCAATATATTGTCACCTACTTTGTATTATAAAAAAGGCAAGCCGCTGACAGATTATCGATTGGATTGAGATTGTGAGGGACGAGCAGAATGTTGCTCGTCTCTTTTGCTTTACATATTTTTCGTATGTTTACCAATGGGCTGGTTCCTGTGAACCCTGCTCAACGATAATGAGCATATCGCAGACACAATAAACAAGGCTCCGCCGATAAGGTATACCCATCGAACGTCTAGTAGATCGACGACTAGACCAAAGATAACTATGGATACACTCATAACCGTGGATATCAGGACGCCATGGGTGGCGTATACCTTGGTTAGGGATTCGACAGGTACACTGTTCTGAAGCGCTGTCTGCTGAGCCACATCACGGATCTGATGAACTGGACCCATGAGTATGCATAACACCAGAGCGAGCCATGGCAGGTTGTTTAGACCATAAACGACTGTCAGCAGGCTGCAGAGAAGAGAACCCATGGTCATACTTGCGAATAGATGCTTCTGAATACGTTTGGCCAGCGAAAGAGCCAGAATACCTCCAAGCATGGTTCCAGCAGCGTAACTCGAGTTCATGAGTCCCCACCAACCTTCTCCTCGTCCCAGAGCTTCTTTTGCAAAGGCCAGCGTAACAGCTCCGATCCAGATGGAACCCGCAAGTGCTTGGGCAATGTCCATAAGCGTAATCAGCCGTAAGGATGGATTCTTCCAAAGTATACTCCAACCTTCCCTCAATACATTCCGCGATACAGCAGATTTCTGAGGTTGTTCTACATTCCGTGTGAGCGAGCCCATGGCAATCATGAAGATCAGAACGGCCCAGGACAGGCTTGTAGCTGCCCAGAAGGTCTGTGACGCCCCCCAGTTCATCACGGCGAATCCCGTCATGGCGTAACCGACAATGGTTACAGTCTGATTGGAGAAAGATAGTAGGCTATTTGCTTTTATAAGGTCTTCACCTTGAACCAATCGTGGCGTTAAAGTCTTCAGTAACGGAGTTTCCCATCCGTCCAAGAAGGATAATACAATCACTCCGAGCAATAGAAGCGGCAGTTGTGAAATCAAGTGATTCAACGAAATGGCTATACAGGTCATGATTAATGTTTTGGCTATGGAAATGCTGATCAATAGTCTGGAGAATGGGAAACGGTTCACAAGTAATGGCAAAGTGAGACCGGCTATTATGCGTGCAATGATCTGAATAAGTGGAAACATTGCAGCAGAGAGTACCGATCCAGTGAGACCGTATATAAATGTAGTAATGACCATGATATATATGACATTAATAAGCGAGAGCAGCGTTTTGGCGGCCCAGTACGGATAAAATGCGATGTTCATGCCAATGATGTCCTTTCCGAAACGATATATCTATATTACGGGCATTGTCATCATTGCACCACAAACAAAGTTATCATTTTCCCGTCATTTCATCACAAAAAAACTGCCCAACAGGGCAGTTATCTTCTAATGCCTATAGTTCATGCCACAGCAAGTGTGAAGGCGATAAGCAACATCAGCAGGCTGGTCGTTCTGACCATAGTCATATAAGGCCTGCTGGGTTCGGCTTCGCCCCGGGAAATCCAGCCATAGCGCAGATACCAGCCGAATTTTGGGAAACAGAGATTGATGATACAGAGTACCATGAATATAAAAAAGAGGGTTCTCATACCCATCTTCCTTTCTCACTTACATAACGGATCTTATTTTAACGTTTGCGTCTGGTAAAAAAGACTACAATCAAAATAATAATGATGATAATTAACAGAAATTTCATGTATGTTCCTCCTGGTGAGTAGTTAGGTTATTGTGGAATGTTAGTTATCAACTATTACCCATAAACCACATGACTTGAATAACTATGTTACAATTAAAATATATTGATTTAATATCAACACATTCCGACTGGTTAGTTTTCTCTCCTTATAATGTACGATTGCAGAATATATAAACATTAATGTGTGTGAGATGAAGGAGGAAGGCATGAGCCAACATAATCAACTCTCATTACAATGGGAATTTATCATCTCGAAAGTGAAATCCTCCGTGACGGTGGTCGATGCTACCTTGCCTGAGCTTCCGCTCATGTATGTAAACGAACACTTTACCCAACTGACAGGATATACGTATGAAGAGTCGGTCGGACACAATTGCCGATTTTTGCAAGGGCAGGATACAGACCCGGAAACGATAATGCAGATTCGTGATGCGTTAAAGAAACAACAGTCCATTAAGATTGATATTTTAAATTATACAAAAAGTGGTCAGAAGTTCTGGAACGAATTGAATATCGATCCGATCTTTAATGAATCCGGAGAGTGTTTATATTTTGTAGGCATTCAATACGATATTTCAGAACGGAAGTATGCCGAACAGCAGTTGAAGTTTGCAACTTCCATGGCTGAGATGAACAGTAGAGGGCAATTGGAATTCATCGGCAAGCTGAATCACGAGCTTCGTACCCCGCTTAACGGCATTATGGGTATGATCGAACTTGCCAGTATGGGTGAAACTACGGATGAGCAGACAGAATATCTGGAGCTTGCACGTCAATCAGGGGAGGCGCTGCTGAACATCATTAACAACAGCCTGGATATGGCGAAACTGGGCAGAGGCAAAATGGATGTTGAAAACATTGAGTTTCAACCTCTGAAGCTGATTCAACAGATTGTGAAGACACATGAGCCTGCGGCACGGAATAAACAAATACGTCTGCTCTGTCATGCTGATCTGAATGTTCCTGATGTGCTTATCGGTGATCCGCTAAGACTCCGGCAGGTACTGGATAATTTGCTTAGTAATGCGATCAAGTTCACGGAACAAGGTGAAGTGCAGTTACAGGTGGATGTGAGGCAACAACTGATGGATACCGTTGTATTGGTATTCTCTGTGCGCGATACGGGGATTGGCATTCCTCAGCATCAGATCGAACAATTGTTTGATGCATTTACCCAGACCGACATCTCCCATGCGCGCCGATTTGGCGGAAGCGGTCTTGGTCTGACCATCTGCAAAGAACTGCTGGAACTGATGAATGGTCAGATTTCGGTGGAGAGTACAGAGGGGAAAGGTACACAGTTTGAGGTGACACTGCCCTTGCTGCGCCAACAGGCCATTCCCAATGTAGGATAATCAATCAAGCAGGACAGCCGGGCGGTCTCGGCTGTTTTTTTATTGTATTGGATTGTTTTACGAACGGGCGTTCTGTTATAATGCAAGTGTTGAATGGGGGAGACACAGCATGAGTAAGAGACGCACAAGAAGAAAGCGGAAAGGCAAACAAGGTTTCAAAAAGCAGGTACTGACGCTGGTAGCAATGCTGCTGGTAGCCCTCTACGCCTGGGCTGGGGGAGAATGGCCCGAGGAGATACCTAATCCATTCGGTGGGACTAATAAGAGTGTAGACCATACCATTACGTTCCCTTCAGAGCGTTACCCCGAAACAGCCAACCATATTAAAGCTGCTATCAAGGCAGGGCATTCGGATGTATGCACCATTGATCGTAATGGAGCGGAAGGCAATCGGGATTTATCACTTAAGGGTGTTCCGGTCAAAAAAGGTAAGGATCGTGACGAGTGGCCCATGGCGATGTGCGCTGAGGGAGGAACAGGTGCAGATATCCAGTACATCACCCCGAAAGATAATCGTGGTGCAGGTTCATGGGTAGGGAATCAGTTAAGTACATATCCGGATGGAACACGAGTGAAGTTTGTAGTGAAGTAACAACAGCATATGGTTGGGCAGAAACAAGGATAGTAAGGCCTTTGTTGTGAGGTTAGTGGCAGCGTGGTACAGGATAAGTAGAAGAGAAAAACCAGACGTGCATGCGTCTGGTTTTTTGGTGTAAAGTGCTGGCATAAATAGATCTAGTTAACGTATCTATACGGGAACTGGAGTTTCAAGGATTGCAGAGCCGACTAAACGAGTTGCATTCCGCTTAAATGATGAGACCGGATGCTTAACAGACGCGTAACATGTTCAATTTCATCAAACGGTATCCACAGACTGCCGTGAACCGTACGTAAGGAGAGAATGGATGAATCAGCGGTACGCTCGGGAAATCCGGTTACCGTCTGACCGCTTGTATTACGAACCATGATCTGTTGCTTGCGCCGGATGGCAATTTCTACCTCTTTTTTCATAAGTCATTGCTCCTGATTATGAGATGTTAAATCCATATGTCAATGTTTTCAATGGTTAATTTGTCTTCTTTATCTAGTCTATCAGAACTAGGTATAGATTTCCAGAAGAGAAATCAACAATCTTCTAGGTGATTTGTCTTAGCTGTGGATGATCCGTTTTTGAATGGGGATTACGGGGTTATATTAGGGTAAAAGGAGGGGAACGGAATGACACAATTGATTATTGGGCTGGCCCGTACCGAGAACGAGGCTATAATTATGCTGAATAAGGTCAAAGAGGAAGGCATCAAGGATAAATATTTGGGAGCGGTGGCGAAGGAGCAGCTTAATCTGGAGCTGGTGAGCGAAAAGACGGGGCTGCCCAAACCTTTGAAGGGTGCCGGAACAGATGGTGCCTTTGGCGCTCTGAAAGGCATATTGGCTGGTCTGGGGAAGCGAATGGATCAGACGATGTCGATCGGAAATGCAGTGCGTAGACTCGCTGGTAATGAGATTGGGAGTGAGACCGATGATTTGGTGCTTACACTGACTGAAGCGGGAATCTCGGAGGAGGATGCGCGGTATTACGAAGAGTGGCTCTTAAAGGACCATATCTTGGTTATCGTGGAGTGCAGTGAGGAAGAAGCGGCTCGTGTTCGACCTATTTTACTTTTTTAGTTTAATTTAAGGCTGATTTTAGGTTTCTTTAATGTTGGGGAGGTATTCTTATCTCACACCTCCCTTAATATAGATTGGTTTACCGGAAGTCCGGGACCGCAACTCGGACTTTCTAGGCACTGTGAGCTGACGCTTGCAGTGCCTGTTTCATTTATATAAGTTGAACTAAAGATTATTTACACTGACACTCCGATGACAGAATAACCTTCTAATCGCTGTTATCCCCAGATTTTTTCGATTCCCTCTTCTCAAGGGAAAATCTGGTGATAAAGGCGAACGCTTCGCTTTTTCAGTTTTTTCTGTCCTCTCCGTTATCGTGTAAATCATTAGTTAAACTTATATAGTTAGATTATTTTATAAAAAAGTGTTGCAAAGTTAATTAGTTCATGGTAAGATATTTCTTGTCGCCAAGAAATACATAATCCTGCCGGGGTGGCGGAATTGGCAGACGCACAGGACTTAAAATCCTGCGGTAGGTGACTACCGTACCGGTTCGATCCCGGTCCTCGGCATCTTAAAAAGAAGATCGTATGACGCTTGTTAACCAAGCTGCATGCGATCTTTTTTTGTGTTCTTTAATATGATCGTCACTTCATTGCAGACCACATCACCATGCAGCTCATAAACATAAACCCTGCATAATACATATCAGAAGGGACATTTACCTGACTTTTATGAAGAGAGAGAACAATGGTGTATACTATCCGTAGGCATATATTACCTTTACCTTGCTGAACGATATAGGTTCAACTACACATGTACACGATAACGGAGAGGACAGATGTTGTTCTGTCATCGGAGTGCCCGTGTAAATAAACATATTTGAACTTATGTAGAGTCACAAAACCAATAAAACAATCTTATGGACGGAGGACTCAAGTTTATGTTGAAACAGCTTAAGCCATACAAGGTGTTACAGGAGCGCAGAATCGAAGAACTGAAATCGGATGCGTATCTGTTGGAACATCAGAAATCCGGAGCCAAAATTGTACTCTTATCCAATCAGGATGATAACAAAGTATTCAGTATCGGTTTCCGCACACCTCCGGAAGATGATACAGGGGTAGCCCATATTCTCGAACACTCCGTGCTCTGTGGGTCCAAGAAATTTCCGGCCAAGGATTCTTTTGTTGAGTTGCTGAAAGGTTCATTAAATACATTCCTTAACGCCATGACGTATCCCGATAAGACGATCTATCCGATCGCGAGTCGTAATGATCATGACTTCCATAACCTGATGGATATTTACCTGGATGCAGTATTGAATACAAATATTTATGAGAATGAAAAGATATTTCTACAAGAGGGCTGGAACTACAACCTGACCTCTGCTGACGATGAGTTAACCTACAACGGAGTTGTATATAACGAGATGAAGGGTGCCTTTTCTTCACCGGAACGAATGGTGCGTAGAGAAGTGCTGAACTCCCTTTTCCCGGATACCACATACTCCTCCGAGTCTGGTGGATTCCCGGAAGCTATTCTGGATCTAACGTATCAGGGGCTGCTGGATTTCCACACGAGATACTACCATCCTTCCAACAGTTACATCTATCTCTACGGGGATATGGATATGGAAGAGAAGCTGCAATGGCTGGATGAAAACTATCTGAGTGCATATGATCGAATCGAGATTGATTCGGCCATTCAACTTCAACCTGCTTTTGCAGAACGGGTAGACACAGTTAAGACTTACTCTGCGGGAAGTACGGAATCGGAAGTGGATAACAGCTTCTTGACCTACAATGCGGTGATCGGCACAAGTCTGGACAAGGAACTGAACATTTCGTTCCAAATTTTGTTATACGCACTGCTGAACGCTCCGGGAGCGGTATTGAAACAGGCTTTGCTGGATAAAGGCATTGCGAAGGACGTCTACGGTTCGTATGATGATAGTCTATATCAGCCTGTATTCACCGTTGGACTGAAGAAGAGCAATCTGATGAGCAAAGAGGATTTCCTAGGAACGGTCAAAGAAGTGCTTGAGCGTGTGGTAAAAGAAGGTTTTGATCCAAAAGCGCTGCTTGCTGGAATTAACTCGTATGAGTTCAATCATAGAGAAGCGGACTATGGCAGAATGCCGAAGGGTCTGATCTACGGATTCTCCTCCCTGCAAAGCTGGTTGTACGATGAAGATGCACCTTTCACTCATTTGGAAGCCAATGACGTATTTGCTGAACTGCGGACAAAAATGAACGAAGGTTACTTCGAGCAACTGATTGAGAAATATATTTTGCAAAACACACATACTTCCTTTGTGGCGCTTACCCCGGATAAGGGGCTGAACTCACGCAAAGAAGAAGCGTTGAAAGAACGTCTGAAAACTATTCAGGCTGGTCTTAGTGAGGAAGAAGTTCAGACGTTGATTCAGAAAACGGAGGCACTCGCCGAGTATCAGAATACACCTTCAACTAAAGAGCAGCAGCAGGTCATTCCAACGTTATCGATTGAAGATATTGAACCAAAGGCCTCTACGTTGCATCAAACGGTGAAACAGGTCGACGGCACAACCATTCTCCATCATAACCTTTATACCAATGGAATTGGTTATCTGAGACTGTTGTTTGATATCAAAGAAGTGCCACGTCATCTCCTGCCGTATGCAGGGTTGCTGAAAAATGTACTGGGTTACGTGGATACTCAAAACTACTCGTTCAATGAACTGTCCAATGAAATCCATATCCATTCGGGTGGTATTCATAGCGGGATAGGATCTTATGCTAACGCGCATAAGCACAATGAATTCAAGGCGACCTATGAGTTCAACGCAAAAGTGTTGTATGACAAGCTTGGATTTGCCTTTGATATGATCAAAGAAATCGTGTTCACTTCCCAATTTGATAATTCGAAGCGGTTATATGAGATCATCTCTCAGATGAAAGGTAACCTGCAACGTAATCTGATCAATAGCGGACACTCTGCGGGAATTGGTCGGTCTTCGTCCAAACATTCAGCGGTCGCGGATTTCAGAGAAGCTGTAAGTGGCATTGCCTTTTACCAGTGGCTTGAGGATCTTCAGGCGAACTTTGAGGCGAGAAAAGAAGAGTTATCTTCCAGTCTGCAAGAGTTGACGGGGTATATTTTCAGACCGGAGAATTTGCTTGTTAGTTACACTGCCGATGAGCAGGGATATGAAGGACTGGAACAACAGGTATCCGACCTGAAAGCGAAGCTGTTCACACATGAAGTTGCCAAGGAAGAATTTACATTCACACCGGCTATTCATAAGGAAGGATTCCGTTCTCCTTCGGAGGTGCAGTACGTGGTGCAAACGGGCAATTATATCGACAAAGGATATCAATACACCGGCTCACTACGGGTCTTGCAGGGAATCCTGTCTCTGGATTACTTGTGGACCAATATCCGCGCCAAAGGCGGAGCCTATGGCTGTATGTCAGGCTTCAGACGAAACGGAGACAGCTACGTTGCATCGTATCGTGATCCGAACCTCGATAAAACGTACAAAGTATATGAAGAAATACCGCAATATTTGAAAGATTTCCGGGCAGACGAGCGGGAAATGACGCGTTATATCATTGGTGCCATTCAGGATCTCGATACGCCGAGAACGCCTTATGGCGAAGGAGCTTTCTCTTTGGAGTGTTATCTGTCGAATGTGACTGAAGCGGATCTGCAACAGGAACGTGACGAAGTGTTAAGCACGAAGGAAAGCGACATTATCGGTTTTGCTGAGCTTTTATCGGCCATACTTGAACAGCAACAGCGCTGCGTGATCGGTAATGAGAACAAGATTGAGGAACAGAAACAAATGTTTGACGAAACGCTTGATTTAATTAAAAACTAAGCGTAGTCTCGCTTATTCCCTGATCGAATAGCGTCAAAGCGAAAGGCACTTTTATGAGCTGGTTCCAACAGCTTATAGAAGTGCCTTTTCTAATGGGGAGGGACTGTCTCCATACCATATGATATGAGAATGTGTGACGCTCTGCGTTGTTCAGGTGACGGCGAGCATGTTGTATATTTTCAGGGTCCGCAGATCTTCCTTTGAGATTTTTAATTCATTATATAACTCCTGATTCTCGGGCAGCGGGGTTCTGGAGAATAACATTTTGAGCGCGATAGGCATGAAAGGTCTGAAGGAGACACCAGCCATCAGTCCCCACTTTTTCTCTGATTCCTGAAAAGACGCCAGAATATTAATATATAGATTCTCCAGCGGCGTGGCCTGATTTTTCAAAATCAGCGTGGTGAGTGTATCATAATGCTCGGTGTGGCCCCAATACATATTCTCGCACTCCTGGTAGTTCTCAAAATCCTTCACATTCATATACATCACGGTGCGATAACGGTTGGCATCCGATTGAGCCATCATGTCAATGACACAACGAATGAGACTGTTGTTACGCCCGTCATAGAAGTAGGAATAGAAACGTGTGGAGTTCTTGAAAAAGCTGGACGGGACCGCATTCATCAGGGGAGATGCATGCCTTGGTTCTTGGTACAAGAGTTGCTCCACCTGGATGTTGAGTGCATTAGCAATATGATGTAACGTGACCAGATCAAGTGTAATATCTCCGCTCTCATATTTGGACAGGGTTCCTTTGCTTTTGAAGATCTGATCCGCAAGCTGTTGAATGGTCAGTCCCCGCCACTTCCGAAAGTTTCGTATTTTCTTGCCAACTTCCTGATTGATATTGTTCATAACCGGTTCTCCTTATGCCAATGTTTCTTGAGAGTACGTGAAAATGATGAAAGTCATTCATAAAAATGATGTTATATGAGAAATATATCACTTTTTCACGGAAATACCTATTTTGGAGAAACAATAAACTTCATTTGTTTCGTCAGAATAGATTGTATTGCATTTGATGCAACTCCTGCGTCATGAAATAATAGATGTAATACGACATGAAACGACAATGAAATGTTGAGCAGACAGAGGAGCAGAAGCTATGAAATATAACTTTGATGAGATTATAGACCGCACAGGTACAAATGCCATGAATACGGATGGTTTCCGTCAATATATTTTTAATGCCACAGAGGACATGACTTTTCCATTCAAAGATGAAGAATTTATTCGCATGTGGATTGCAGATATGGAGTTCGCCACACCTCCCGAGATTCTGGATGCAGTTAAGGAACGTCTGGACCGTAGAATCATGGGTTACTCTCAGGTATTTGATCCGGCATACTATGAAGCTGTCTCGAACTGGATGAAAAGATACTATGACTGGTCCTTCCCAAAGGAGCATTTGGAGACCTCAAACGGGATCATCCCCGCTTTATATGAACTGGTGGAATACATCTGTCAATCGGATGAGAAAGTACTGATCGTGACCCCGTCTTATGGTTTCTTCAAGTCGGCTGCGGAGCATAATGATCTTGAACTGGTATGTTCGGATATGATCAACGAGCAGGGGCGTTACTCGATTGATTTTGAGGATTTTGAAGCTAAGGCGAAGGATGAGAAGGTAAGGGTATGTATTTTCTGCAACCCCCATAATCCGTCTGGACGTGTCTGGACAACCGAAGAGTTACAACGTGTGGGTGAGATCTGCCTGCGGAACAATGTATGGATTATTTCGGATGAAATTCACTGTGATCTGCTGCGGACTGGCAAAAGACATACGCCACTTGCAAAGCTGTTCCCGGATACGGATCGAATCATTACATGCATGTCCCCGAGCAAAACATTCAACATGGCTGGTCTGATGTTCTCCAATGTCATCATTCCGAATGAGGCACTTCGAGACATCTGGCAGGCACGCCATTATGGTTTCAAAAACCCACTGAGCATTGCTGCCACGCAAGCGGCTTACGAAACGGGTGATGAATGGCTGAAACAATTAAAAGAGTATCTAGACGCCAATTTCGCCTGCGTAGAACAGTATGTGAAGCAGCATCTGCCACTGGCTGTTTTTCACATCCCGGAAGCCACGTATCTGGCCTGGATTGATATCTCGGCATATGCTCCACAAAATGTAAGTTTACCTTTATTCTTCGCTGAGCAAGCGGGTGTATTGCTCGAAGATGGTCATATGTTTGTAGCCAATGGTGAGGGTTGCATTCGGTTGAATCTGGCTTGTCCGCGTTCTGTCCTTCAGGAAGGGTTACGGAGAATCAGCAGTGTGCTTGTGAAAGAAGTCGAAGAGGTGCCCGTTCAAGTATAAAGTCATCAAGTCACCACGCAATAGCGAGGTGACTTTTTTGGATGAGTATACGGAATGTAGCGAGAATACGATTTATTTTGAGGTGAACGTATACCCTGATGTGCAATTCTGGTCTGCTGTCCCCGGTTATGTTAAAATGGTGGATAGTCTATGAGTTGCATGACATGCGGCTCTCAGAAGGAAGAGCCCAGTAGTTGGGCTGAACGAAACTGTATTCATCAGGGGAAAGGAGCCTATACATATGTTTGGAAACGATTGGGACAAGGTGCTTCAGGAAGAGACGGAAGCCGACTATTTTAACAAGATTCGTTACACTCTCGCCGCCGAGTACAAAACGCAGACGGTCTTTCCGCCCAAAGAAGACCTGTTCTCCGCACTGAAGCTGACGCCATATCATCAGGTTAAGGCCGTTATTATTGGACAGGACCCTTATCACGGAGCGGGACAAGCTCATGGATTAAGTTTTTCGGTTAGACCGGGGGTACGTGTACCGCCTTCTCTGAAAAATATATATAAGGAACTTCAGGCCGATCTGGACCTGCCCATTCCGAATCATGGATCTCTGGTTCATTGGGCGCAGCAGGGAGTCTTGCTATTAAATGCCGTTCTGACGGTCCGTGAAGGTCAGCCAAACTCCCATCAGGCATTGGGCTGGCAGACGTTTACGGATGCTGTCATTCGTGCGCTGAATGAACGTTCAGAGCCAATGGTATATATGCTATGGGGCAGTCATGCCCAGAAGAAAGGTGCTTTTATTAACAGGGACAAGCACCTGGTACTGGAGTCTACACATCCCAGTCCGCTGGCTGCGCATCGTGGATTCCTCGGCAGTCGTCCCTTTTCCAAAGCCAATGATTTCTTGACCTCCAAAGGTATTGAACCGATCGATTGGAAGATACCTGAAAACTAGACAGATGGAGGTGAGAACATTGCGACATTGGATAGGACGAAAAGTAGCGGTATATCGTGCAACAGGCATACGGGAGCCATTAAAGGGAACGCTGGTCGAGTGGGATGAAGAAGCGGAATGTGTACGGATCGGACCGAAACGGATTAAGGTATCGTTTGACAATATCGCAATGATCAGACCTCTTCCCGAAGAGAGTCTTCCCTTAAAGAAAGCACGTTCTGAAGTGCACAAGGTTGGATATGTGATGAAAAAGGCGATTCAGTTCGAAAATGCGATCTATTTCAAGTCACAGGTGATGATCTGGCGCCGGGCCAAGATTGTAGCATTATCCACGACGATTCTGCGTCATGACGAGGATCAGGTTGAACTTGCAGATGGTCGGGTTCTTCGTAAAGACAAGCATATGTTTGTCGTACGTTCACGCCGTGGGATACGTTAGTTATACGAAGATTTAATATTCATTTCATGCAAAGATCATACGGATTTAATGTTCGGTCTGTATATTAGGTAATAACAACCCCTTCTAAATTGATGTGTATTGAAATGGGAGCCCGGCCGGCTGCAAACGGTCGGGTATTTTTTTGCCCATTGGTTCTGTTAACCTGTTGTACGTTGTACATACCCATAACATTCATGTTATATATTATTAAAATAGATCATGAGAAGGAGTGAAACCCAATGAAACGTATAGCTGTTTTTGCAGGCTCCAATCCGGGAAATCACCCCGATTATACAGAGAAGGCTGTTCAACTGGGCAAACAGATTGCTGATAGTGGTTATGCACTGGTCTATGGTGGTTCTTGCATGGGCTTGATGGGTGCAGTAGCCGATGCTGCTCTTGAGCAAGGGGGAGAGGTAATCGGGGTTATGCCTACCGGATTGTTCCGGGGCGAGGTTGTTCATGGAGGGCTCACACAACTGATTGAAGTGGGAACCATGCATGAACGGAAGGCAACGATGGCTGAATTATCCGATGGATTCATTGCACTTCCCGGAGGTATGGGTACATTTGAAGAACTATTTGAGGTACTGTGCTGGGCACAGATCGGTATTCATCGTAAGCCTGTTGGCTTATTAAATGTCAACGGATATTATGGACCGCTGATGAAGATGGTAGAACATAGCGTACAGGAAGGATTCTCCAACACCTCGCATCTCAGTCTATGGAGTTTGGAAGCTGATCCGGCTGAACTGCTCAAACAAATGTCATCCTATATTCCTGCAGAGCTGACTCAGAAGTGGTCACAACTCAACGGGAAATGAGTGCATAAGAAGACGGGCCTGAATCTACTCGTTCCTCGGGAGAATTTTCGATCTGCCCAAGCAAGTTGCGTTATCGGACATAGTCTATAGTGTACTTCGATGAAGAGGGGAGTGTCACTGATGAGCGAACTCAAAGGTACAGGTTACGGATATTGCGGAGGCTTCGGTGGTGGAGCATGGACATCAACAGGTGCGATTCTGGTATTGTTCATTCTGTTGGTTATTATCTCTCGCACATTCATTCTGTAATTCGGTCAGTATCCCGGGACGGGGATTAAGCTGCAGAGGCAGCGCCCGAATAAAAAATGACCTTTCCAAAGAGACGCCGGTATATGCCGGCGTTTCAGGGGAACGGTTTTTTGACGTTTCCAGCATACGTTGAGTAATTGAAAAAGCAAAAACCTGCCCCTGAATAAGGTCAGAAGCAGGAGAGAGCCTCCTGAGCCATTAGCTGCGCAACAAGCAGCTTACACCACAACAGCAGTTTGATCCGGATTACTTAACGATTTCCAGGCGATATATAGCCCGATGGCGGCTGCAATTAAGGAGAGTATTGCTGCAACAATAGCCAGCTGATCCAGTGTGTTGGGTGAACTGGAGTTAAGAGAACGCTGATTAGCCGTCTTGCCGGATTTGTTTTTGATATGGACAGATGATCTGGAAAGCCTGGAAGCCGACTGTAACTGGGATGTGTGAGGACGCGTAGGTATCGATTTTTTCTTTGAGGTATTCAATAGTCAACCTCCTTATAACGGAGTTCAGTGCTTCCATCGTTCATACTATGTTATGTCGATTTTCAGATTGAGTTCGCAAAAATGAGTGAATCCCCAGCCCGTTAGATGTTGGGCCCGGTCGCTAGTATTAGCGAAGCAGGCAACCGATTATACGTTCTGTTAATACAGGTCTAACAAACCGTGTTTATAGTGATGATCATAGAGTGAAGCTTGAACACAGGAGGCGCTGGAATGAGGAACATGGAGATTATTGCCCACCGTGGTGCATCTGCCGTATGCCCGGAGAATACGATGAGCGCTTTTGAACGGAGTCTGGAGCTTGGAGCGACAGGCATTGAGACCGATGTGCAGATGACGAGTGATGGCAGACTGGTACTGATTCATGATGAGACGTTAAGCCGAACTGGCGGCGCAGAAGGCTGGGTTAAGGATACGACTTACGATCAATTGCGCACACGGGATGCGGGGTCCTGGTTCCATGCTGATTTTACTGGGGAACGTATTCCTTCTCTGGAGGAATTATTCAAGCTGGTACAGGGGAAAGGAACACTGCTTAATCTGGAATTGAAAAATGGTATTGTGAGTTATAAAGGGATGGAAGAGAAGGTCATACAGGCGATCCGGGATTGGAATCTGGAGCAACAGGTTGTGCTGTCGAGCTTCAATCATGCTTCGCTCGTGAGATGTAAACGTCTTGCCCCGGAGATTCGTACAGCACTTCTATATATGGAAAAGTTATATCGTCCCTATGATTATGCCGCCAAACTCGAAGCTACCGGCCTTCATCCCTACAAGCTGGCAGTCACACAAGAAGATGTTGCTGCTGCACTGGCACATGGCGTTGTTACCTATCCATTTACGGTGAATGATCCTGCCGAGATGCAGGCCATGATTGATATGGGTGTGCAAGGGATTATTACCGATGTTCCGGATGTCCTGGCATCCTTACTTACGGTACATGCCCGTTAAACGAGTCTGTATTTTACATGTTCTACATATGCAATGATAAGGCTGTGTTCGAGCTTTTTGGCTCTTGCGCAGCCTTTTTGCGTGTGAAATTGTGTGCAAATATTCATATATGCAATAAACATGTCCTATTTGTCCATTGCCAGAGCCGGTGGATTCACTTACAATGGTCTATGGGAATGAGAATCAATATCATTAAAGTTCGGTATTTATAGAGAGGTGATTGTTATGTACATAGGTTTGAGCAGCTCCACTCATAACGAGGGTGGGCGCGTATGAGTTCACAAGCTTCACCAGAAAAACATAATCCGGATTCACCCACAGCGAAGATACACACTCGTCCGTGGGCGGCCACACTTATTCTTACAGGGGGAGTTTTGCTACTCGCTCTGGGTATGGCGTTGTCCATTTCTTTTGGCGCTGCTGATATTAAGCTTAGTGTAGTCTGGAAGGCTATCTTTGATTTCAATCCTGAGTTGACTCCACATCAGATCATATGGGAGATTCGATTACCACGTATCCTTGGAGGAGCAATGGTAGGTGCATGTTTCGCTGTAGCTGGTGCGATCATGCAGGGCATGACTCGTAACCCGCTGGCCGATTCAGGTCTGCTTGGGTTAAATGCAGGAGCTGGATTTGCACTTGCAGTTTGTTTTGCCTTCTTCCCTGGCTTGCCATTTATGTATATCATCATGTATTCCTTCCTTGGAGCAGGGCTTGGTGTCCTGTTGGTGTATGGTTTTGGTGCAGCTTCCAAATCGGGTCTTACGCCACTACGCCTTGTTCTTGCAGGTGCGGCTGTATCAGCGATGTTGTCGGCACTCAGTGAAGGGATTGCATTGTATTTCAGGATTGGACAAGATTTGGCTTTCTGGACAGCTGGTGGTGTAGCCGGAACGAAGTGGTCTCAACTTGAGGTCATGTTCCCCTGGGTACTCGCGGCACTGATTGCAGGTCTTCTCATCTCCCGTTCCATTACTCTGCTTAGTCTCGGAGAAGATATTGCGGTGGGCTTGGGGCAACGTACTGGGCTGATCAAGCTCATAGGCCTGATTGTTGTACTGATTCTCGCGGGTACAGCTGTGTCCGTGGTGGGTGCGGTCGGTTTTGTCGGACTCATTATTCCCCATCTCACGCGGAAGCTGGTTGGGGTCGATTATCGCTGGATTATTCCATGTTCCGCTGTGATGGGCAGTCTGTTGCTTGTATTTGCGGATCTGGCTGCACGTATGATTAACCCGCCGTACGAGACGCCAATTGGCGCTTTGGTTGCCCTCATCGGGGTACCATTCTTCCTGTATCTGGCGCGTAAAGAAAGGAGGACTCTGTAACGATGGAATCCTCAACAATAGTTGGAGCAGAGCGCAAGAAGAGAACCAAGAGTACGATTGTCCTCATTGTGCTTGCCCTATTAATTATTACGGCTTTTGTGGTGAGCATGAACACAGGTTTTACCAAGCTTTCGCCGCTTGAGGTGTTGCGAACCCTGTTTGGTGGAGGCACGGCGAAACAGGAATTGATCCTGTTTGAATTCCGTCTGCCACGTATTGTGATTTCGGTGCTGGTCGGGGCCGGACTTGCGTTATCTGGTTGTATTTTGCAGGGAGTATCTCGGAATGCGTTGGCAGATCCGGGGATCCTGGGGATTAATGCAGGTGCTGGTCTGGTCGTCATGTTATTTGTTTCCTTTTTCCCGACAACGACAGCAGCGCCGGTATTTCTTTTGCCAATTCTGGCCCTGATCGGTTCGGGTTTTGCTGCATTTCTGATCTACGTTCTCTCTTACAAAAAAGGAGAGGGCATTATGCCTACTCGTATGTTACTTACGGGGATCGGGGTAGCGGCGGGAATCAGTTCTGCCATGATCGTGCTTACGTTACGGCTTAGTCCGGAAAAGTATCAATTTGTAGCTACCTGGATGGCAGGCAGCATCTGGGGTTCGAACTGGAAATTTGTAACGGCATTGCTACCGTTTCTGATCATTCTTGTACCGCTTGTCCTGTATAAGGCGCGTGTACTGAACGTGTTGAATCTGGGTGACCAGACTGCAAGTGGACTCGGGACTCCGGTTGAGCGTGAGCGACTGATTTTGCTTGCGGCTGCTGTAGGACTTGCCGGCTCATGTGTATCTGTGAGTGGGGGGATCGGTTTTGTTGGTCTAATCGGACCGCATTTGGCACGTCGTCTGGTGGGTCCAAAACATCAATTCCTGTTACCCGCATCTGCACTGATCGGTTCATTGCTTGTACTGGTTGCAGATACGCTGGGTCGTGTCATCCTGCAGCCTTCGGAGATTCCTGCGGGGATCCTGGTTGCCATTATTGGTGCGCCATACTTCCTGTACCTCTTAAGCAAGACGAAATAAAACGTAATCACCATTGTGTGGTTGCATAAGGAGGACTTCAGTCCATGCTTCGCCGTTTCTTTGCCTATTATAGGCCTTACAAAAAGCTCTTTATTCTTGACTTCAGTTGTGCGATTTTAGTCGCCCTGCTGGAGCTGGCTTTTCCACTGGCAGTCAACCGGGTAGTCGATGATCTGCTGCCAGGCGGCCGCTGGGACTGGATTCTATGGGCGTGTCTGGCATTGCTCGGCATCTACTTATTGAATTCATTTCTCAACTTCGTGGTTACCTATTGGGGACACAAGCTCGGTATTAACATCGAGACGGATATGCGTAAAAGTCTGTTCAATCATGTGCAGAAGTTATCGTTCCGTTTCTTCGATAATACAAAAACAGGACACCTCGTGTCCCGTATGACTAACGATCTGATGGATATCGGTGAGATTGCCCATCATGGTCCGGAGGATGTATTTATCGCGGTCATGACGCTAATTGGTGCATTCAGCATCATGATGAGCATTAACGGGAATCTGGCGGTGTTAACCTTTATCATCGTACCGCTGATTATTTATCTGTCACTCTACTTTGGTAGCAAAATGTCCAAGGCATTCAGCCGAATGTTTGGTGATATTGCGGACTTCAATGCTCGTGTTGAGAACAATATTACAGGTATTCGTGTTGTTCAGGCTTTTGCCAATGAAGAGCATGAAAAAGCACAATTCGCTGTGAACAACGGTCGTTTCCGTCAGACCAAACTAATCGCATACAAAATCATGGCCTGGAACTCCTCTGTCAGTTATATGCTGATGAAGCTGGTATCCCTCTTTGTCCTGGTATGCGGAACGTGGTTTGTCATTCAAGGCAGTATGACCTACGGTCAGTTCATTGCATTTATTATGTTGTCCAATGTGTTCCTGACACCGATCCAGAAGATCAACTCGGTTATTGAGACGTATCCAAAAGGGATTGCAGGCTTCAAACGTTATACGGAGCTGCTCGATATGGAACCGGATGTGGAAGATCGTCCAGGAGCCGTTACGGTATCCCATTTGCGTGGAGATATCCGTTATGAGCAAGTGACCTTTGGTTATTCCGATCAGGAACCTGTTCTCAAAGGTATTGATCTAAACGTACGTGCAGGTGAAACTGTAGCGCTTGTCGGTCCATCGGGGGCAGGTAAAACAACGCTATGCAGTCTGCTGCCGCGGTTCTATGATGTGTTGGAAGGTCGCATCACGATCGATGGGCAGGAGATACAGGATATGACACTAGACTCCTTGCGTAGTCATATCGGAATTGTACAACAGGACGTGTTCCTCTTCGATGGAAGCATTCGGGAGAATATTGCCTACGGCAAGCTGGATGCATCCGAAGAAGAAATCTGGATGGCCGCTAGACGGGCCCAGATGGAGCCTTTAATTCAATCGATGCCGGAAGGATTGGATACGTTAATTGGTGAACGCGGTGTGAAGCTGTCCGGTGGACAGAAACAGCGCTTATCGATTGCCCGTATGTTCCTGAAAAACCCGCCAATTCTGATCCTGGACGAAGCAACATCTGCTCTGGATACAGAAACGGAAGCGGCGATTCAGCAATCCCTTGCTGAGCTGTCCGAGGGCCGGACCACACTGGTTATTGCCCACCGATTGGCTACGATCAAAAATGCAGACCGCATTATTGTCGTTGCTGAACAAGGCATTACGGAGCAGGGACGTCATGAAGAATTACTCGCAGCAGGTGGGGTATACAGCCGCCTTCACTATGCGCAGTTTGGTGCGTAACCTATCCTATCCTATGTGGATATAACAATGTAAATACGAGAAGTAACGCCATCGTTCTTGACTTGGAAGGAGTCAGGACGTTGGCGTTTTTTTCTTTTTCATAATCAGTGGGTCAGGGGTACTGTGCTCATATCTGCCTGTGATCATGGATGTGGAAACGGGTAATATAGTAAAGAGAACACTTAACGTGTAAGATATGTTCATCATCTTGCAAGATATAGGAGGTACACGATATGCAGTTGAACGATATGCTGAAAATTCTTATAACCTGTCTATTATTTATTCTGATTTGGTGGCTACTGACTCAAGGGATTCGCAAAATTTCCAGAAGTCGTGCGGGGTCCGGTTTCCAACGCTGGGGTGGATGGTCCATTGGACTTTTCGTTGTTGGCGCCGTGCCACTCGGTTTTTCGCTATACACAGAGATCTTTGATAAGCGCCTGGATGCCAACATCGGGTTGGGGCTTGCCATGTTTTTTGTATGGGCTTATTGTGTGATCTTGTTGTGTGCGGCGTTGGTGGTATGGGGAAGGTATGTGTACAAAAGGGATATGAAGAAGTGAATATTTGGGTTGATCGTGTTGAGCCCGTCAGAAAGTTAAGGGTGAGCTGACAGCTGTATTTGTAACAATAAACTGATATGGAACGTTAAATTTAGAAAAGAGGTGTCATTAAAGGGAGATTTACATATGTCCTATCGTCAAGTCTTTATGTTGCTCTCAACCCTAATCGTATGCCTTACCGGATGTTCAGAACAGATCGAGTGCAACTCTGTGCAGACTCAAGCGAATGCACCAAGTGAAGATGGATTCACTGGTTATGTGGTTGATCGTAAAGACAATTCCATTCTTGTGGTTGATCCCGCATATGAGGATTTCAATGCGAACGGAGGAGGAAGTCGGTATTATCCGGCAAAATGGTTCTCCAATGCGCCTGATCCGCAGATCGGCTCCTATGTTGAAGTCTGGACGGATGGAGGCCCGGAAAATCAACCCTATCCTGTGGGGAGGCTAGAGCAGAAACGATAGCGGTATCTTGTCCAAATACTCCAGATGGTGCTCATCTAAGTGAGGAGGACGCAATTCGGGGTGGGCTATACTCACCAGATGGAGAAAAATTACGTGTTCCTGTGATTGAAGATGTACACTATTATCAGGATGCAGGAACGTGGACTATTCGCATGAGAGATGCGATGTCAACGACGAAGAATCAAGATGAGATTGAGATCAGAGTAGACGATGTAGCGACAGTCGACTAACACAGGGAGTTTATGATTTTGCGCATTGAGATGAGGAAGGAAGTTTAAATGGATATTAGGGAGTGCCTTCCCCGCGATAAGTTTGATTATGAAGCGGTGCGTAAGTTAAGTAAGTTCAGTGATGTCGAATTAAAAGTTATCATCCCAGAGCTTATGGAGTGGTTGCAAGACGGGAATTGGCCTATCTCTAAGCCGGTAGAGGATATACTATTGAGACTAGGCGAAGACTTAATTCCTCATATTAAAGATGTATTGCAAACCCAAGATCCACAGTGGGAATATTTCATTTTGGTCGGATTAATTGATCGATTACCTATATCTCATCTAAGTATGCTACAGACGGATTTGGTAAGGATACTGGAATCTCCTACACCGAGTGAGGTACTTGAGGAGTTGGATGAGGTTATCTTGGAGCTTTTGGAAAAGATGAAGGTTGGATACATAGAGACTTGGAATTAGCATTCTAAGAAAGACTGAAATATTGAAGATGGAGTGATAAAAATGCTAAAATACCAACTTCTTTTCCCTACCTTTTTGAGTTCGGAAATATATTGTTTGCACATTGTTCAACTATTAATTGAATTATTTGATATTTCAGAGAAGGAAGCTTTTCTCAGGATTAATTCTTTTTGGGAAGGCAATGATTTTTTATCAGAAGAAGACCTGATTTTTCATGAGTCCCCTGAGTTTTGGGCAAAAACAATTTATTATGAGGAATCCAATTGGTGGAATTTCTCTGAGAATGAACTAATCCCTAGAAAAATAGATTGAAGATCCAAAACTATAATTAGGCTACAATCTATATGATAAACAAGGAAACCGCCATTATGATTTTATAGTAAGGGAAAGGACTCCTCTGCCCATGGAACTATCAAGGTCTCAGCAATTAGCTCTAGAGCATGTAACCAATTATGCAAGAAGCCGCAAAAATGAGGCGGAGCAAACCATTAGAGAAATCCTTCGTATGTCCAACATCGAGCTGAAGACATTTGAAAAAGCTATCACCAAACTAAAAGCTCATGAAAGTATCGCGTTACACTTTCATCCAGATCGATTAGATCCGACCATGAAAAGCGTTGCTGAAGCACTACTTGAGCAGGGAGTTTATAAAAGTCAGTTTGAGACTTTCTTATCAAATGGAAGTGTCTCCGCATTTTCAGGCGGTGAACGTGACGTTTGGGAGAATAAAATGTTTGGCGGAGCGTACCAAATAAATGGCTCAACCGATAGCGAACGGCCCAAGTATGGGGCACTCAATGTTATGTTACATCCCGATGGACCTGCTCCGCGTTTTGGATCATGTTACTTCCTTTTATCCACTGAGGTCTCTCAACGTTGCACGTATACATATTTGGATTCTCACCAAGACCCCGAGGAAAAGGGAACGTATGAGGAATTTGACCTTGTTTTGGCTACTCTCATGAGGGATGTATTCTATAGTAATTTTGCCATTGGTGAAAGAAATCTAACGGTTCAAAAGTTAATTGACCATATGCACGTCAATCTTGAGAAACCATTCCAAAATCCATCAAACCAAGAGCCAAACCGAAATCTGGATCATTATATCGAAGCTCAGGTTCATGGTGACATTTCCCTTGAAAAGGATGTAGAGATGCTTGTTGCCGACCCATCATTTAAAGGCACCCATACAGGAAGAATCTTAGAGCAGATATGTTTAAAGTATTCCATTGATCTCCATTGGCACATGGGCTTTACACTATTGGTTGATGACGTTCCTATGGATTTTCGAGGTCCTTCGATGCCATCACTAGCCAAGAGAATTGCAAAAAGTGATTTGATTGATGCAAATATCATTGGTTCTGCAGCTATGGAATTGAAACAAAACCCAAGTCATTGGAGCGATAGAGGAACCTACAAAGAAGTTCTACAAGAGTTGAAATTACTCTGGCATGTCTTGGTGAGATATGGAAAGCCAATGGAAGAGTGAAATAGTACTCTAACGACCTTGAGCGCCTAACCTTTCAAGGTTGTTTTATTATTGAAACTGATTACTGACTATAGATTTATCTATGAATCTGCTGTCACAAAAACGAACGTATGTTTTATAATTAAATTGACTTTTTGTCCTGACAATAATATATTGTTGTCAGGACAAAAAAAGAGGTGAAGCAAATGTCCGCCAAAAAGATGGGGCGGCCTAAATCTGACAAACCCAAAAGCAGAACGATTGATATACGTGTCGACGAGGAAATTATGAACAAGCTCGATATTTCGGCTGAGAAGCTGAATACGAATCGATCAGACATCGTTCGCAAAGGGATTGAGAAGATTTACGACGAGCTCCAAAAATAAAAAAGGAAGCAGCGTAAGTCCCACGAAGAACACCGCTGCTTCCTATCCCGCAATCACTTAAATGAGCGACTGCATAAATATCCTACCATGTGCAGAACGTTCATTCAAGTGAGGTGCGAATTGATATACAGGAGGATGCACATGAATTCGATATTAGAAGCATTATATAATGGACGACTTCGACCGGATGAGATGATGATGCCGACACATCCTGAATACCAAGCGTTAGGACGGCAGATTGCAGCTCTGACAGAGCAGTGGAAGAATCGATTGAGCGAGGAAGAATTCCGTGAGCTTGAACAGTTATTTGACTTGTGTGGCAGATGTAAGGGCATGCATACGGAAGCAGCGTTTGCACAAGGTTTTCGTCTGGGTGCCAATATGCTGATTGAAGTCATGAGTCAGCGGGAGGAATCGGTGTTGGAGTTTGACTAAGTTTAACGATGTGAGCAGAGATCAGGGTTACTTTTACAGCTAAATTCTCAGGAAATGACGGCATACAAAATACTTATTTTGCATCATAAAATGGTATCAAAAATTGATTAGAACAAAGCCCTCAAATCCTCTCTGCATTCAGCAGCAGGGTTCGAGGGCTTCACTTAAACATAGAGTTAACAATATATATAGGGAAAGAAATTGTTAAAAAAATTGTTTCTTAATCCGCAATATTCCCTGCCATCTTCAGACGACGTGCAATTTCCTTAAAGTCTTCTTGCGATATGCCCGGTGCAAATTCTTCCTCGACCGCAGGAGCTTCTGGAATCGGGAATCCTTCAGGTATCCCTTGGATGACTTCAAGAGGTTGTCCATCTTCGGGGTGAGTTCCTTTCCAGATCTGTCCAATCGTGTTGAAATCTTTATCACTATAGGTGTACAGCTTGGTGTGTACCCCTTTTTCTTCATATTTGCGAGCCTCGTTGAAGGCTTTGTTGTTCAGTGAAGGAATAGGAACCAGCTTAGTCACATTTACGCCAGTTGCAATCTCAAGTGCTTTTGCATATGCCACGACATGCACACCGCCACGTACCAGCAGGAAACCAACCACTTCCCGGGCTGCCGGGTGATCCGTCATCTCATATACTTTCATCTTATGGGTACGAGCGCCACATTCTAGGAAGAAGTTATGCAGCAGATCCTCGACCAGATTGCCACTGTTGAAGACGTTTGCTCCCGTCCATGGATTACCCATAGAGTCAAAAGGCATTGCGCCTTGTGCACCTGCCAGGTAGTGATACGACAGACGAGCATCTTTCACGGAACCTAGCGGTGTGTCGTCGGGTTCTTTGTACTCGGTTGAACCTCTGAGGCATTTGTTAATACCATGAGACACGAGTTCAACATGACCCAATTCTTCGGCCGTAATGCTCATGACGAGGTCATAGAAGGGCTTCAGCTTTTCTTTGGATCGAAAATTAAACGATTGATAGAGGTAGTTGTTCAACGTTGACATTTCTCCGAATTTGCCGCCGAGTAATTCTTGTATAGCTGCCGCAGCATTCGGATCTGGCTTCTCGACATTGGGAATCTCAATCAGGATTTCATCCAAGCGTTTGAACATTCGGGTGTAACCTCCTCTTATTGGTATTGCAGATCGTGTAGAGTTTCAGATCGTGAAGTCACTCTGTCATGGCCTATTACACGTCTATTGGGTTTTTTAAACAAAAAATCAACCAAATGGGACTTAAGCATCGCATAACGCATGCCCCAACTCTTCTCCCATTTGTTATTTCCAATACGGTCAAATTTATGTATAATCAAACATTCAAACGAGTCTTCACGTACAAGAGAAGAGAGTCATGAATCCATAAAGGAGTAAGAGATGAACAAGCGTTGGATACAAATAGTTGGGATTGTGATGTTTCTAATGATCCAAATGTACATAAGCAGCGAGCCTGCCACAGCATATGTCGTTACGAATGAGGTTCAGGTGGATGAAGAAACACGGCAGTTACTTGAAAAGAAATACGGGTTGGATCGTCCTGAGGAGCCGAAGACACAACAACACTTTTTCTCGGGTGACTGGGGAATGAGTTTTCGGACGGAGCCTCCTGATTCGTTTGACCGGCTTGTTCATGTGGTTCCTTTTTCCCTACGGCCATTGGCCTGGATCTTTCGTTTATTCGTGTAAAATGAAACCCGGACGGGCAATATAACAGAAACATATTGTCCCAAGGAGTGAGTGAAATGAGAATGCTTATCGTTACCGTCATGTCGGTAGTTCTGAGTTTAGCCGGAATTACATCAGGAACAGGTGCCGCTATCCCTGATTATGCGAAGTGGGGAATTATTGCGGTCAAAGAAACACAGACCAAGTATAATGTGGATATTTTGGACTATAAGCATATCGGTCGCACCTCTCTAACAGCAGATCAATCACGGGAACAGTTCAAGCTATGGGTTCGTGCGAAAGACGGCAAACAATTTGCAGTTTATGTGAATGTCGATTTTAATCCATCTACACAGCAATTAAAGAAAGTACAATTTTCGGAATCGGATCGACACTGATCCGCTACTGAACTAGGTCATTACAAGTCACGTAGTTATATGAGCAGCATTATTAGAGAAACCAGACTGCCTTAATCATTAAGGTGAAAGTCTGGTTTTTTTTATTTTACAAAATCCTTTTTTTACTATTGAATAAAGAACTTATGTTCGCATATAATATGAAATACAAACAAACGTTCTTATCGGAGGGATGATTATGCTAGGGAAATATATTGGCCAGATGGTGGAGCTTGTCTACATGGATCGTGCAGGGCAGATTACGCAGCGACAGATTCGAATTAACAGTGTACGTGGTGGGATGATTAGAGCATCAGCGGGAAAAGAAGGCTCACCCCGAACATTTCTGGAGCAAGGTATTCTGGCATGGCGTCCTGTTACCGATCTGAATGGGGAGGTAAAGTATGCTGAACGACTTTGAACGCAAGATTTTGCGTATTATGGTGAACTATGCAGGACAACGGCGCAGGCTGCCGCGTATGGATGAACTGGAGAACAAGACGGGACGAAGCAGAGCATACATTCATGAGTCACTGCAGGAGCTGGAACGAACCGGGCACATCGCGTGGGAGAATCGGTCTACTCTCGAAGGGATACAGATTTTGCAGGCATGGGAACAGGTACAACAGCCGATTCGCAAAAGCCAACCTTCCGGTGATTCCGTAAAATATTTTACGGACTACTAATCATAATAAGAAAACGCCAACCCGGGTAACCGGATCGGCGCTTATTGTGTCACATGTACGACATGTGCATCTATTTTAGAAATGGGGGAGTTGGTCCAGGTTGTTGGTTGGGTCACCGTCGGCATCGCCGCGAATGTACATTTCGCCATCCTTGCCTTTAAATACATTCACACCGGCAATAGCGCCAGCTTTTACTTCTGCAAGTGCCTGCTGATAATCCAGTACGCGTCCTGCTGAAGTCTGAAAAGCTGTCAGGTCACCGTCACCATTTTTCTGTACTGCTGTGAAACTCTCGCGTGTCGTTTGATCCATGATGTCACACTCTCCTTATATGACGAGATAGGAATCTGCTTACCTGATTAGCCTATCCGAAATCATCGGAAGTATGCACCATATGCTGATGAGACCTTCCAACGACGAGGTTTTACAAGCTCTTTCTCATACGAACATGCAGAATATCTGCATCATAAAAAGGTTCTTCCGAAATCACTTCATAACCCAGTTTTTCATAGAATTTCTGTGCCTGACATTGCGCATCCAGTACAGAATAGGATAAGCCGAGTTCACGTGCCAGCTCCTCCATCGCGAGCAGAAGCACACGTCCATAACCAAATGAACGATGAGATTCAAGCACTGCGATCCGCTGCATTTTGGCCGTATCCTTGCTGTAATAGATCAGACGTCCTGTGGCTACAGCTTGGCCATCCGTACTTAACAATACATGATGCACATCCGGACTGATGACATCATATTGATCAATCTCAATCTCGGCAGGCACCTGTTGCTCGATCACAAAAACGTGATGGCGAATTCCCAGGGCTTGCTCCAGTTGTTCTTCTGTCGATACATAACTAATCTCAGCTGCCAATTCCATTCCTTCTTTCTGCTCTTGCGCGACATATCAGACTGAATTATACAAAAAAATGTTTTTCCTGTATAGTGAAGTCTGACACATATTGGGAGAGGAGGGGGTAGTGATGGGCATGACAGGCATCATGGTAATTACATTGCTAATGTCGGCGGGAATGATTACTCTGTTGTATTACGTTACGAAGAAAGCATACTCACGCAAGTGGGATGAAGATGAGTAATTCACCTGTTAACCTTCATGGCAAGACTTCACTGCTTCCTCGCGGAGAATACACATCTTGAATTACAGATTTGGAGTATACGTCCAGCCAAACGGGCAGAGATTCACCATTTTCATTGGGCTGTTGTAATTGTTGGAATTGAACTGTATGTTCATCCCTCTCTAAGCCGCAACCAGTAACGGTTGTAATGAGAATCATAAGCCCAGCAAAGAGAAAGAAGCATTTGGCGAATGTATGTTTATTGGATTTTGACCGTTTTGTTATGTTTCTCATAGAGAATTCACCTCGCTATAGAAATGGTAATCTTTCCTTTATTGTGCACCATTTCGGGTGAATTATAACCAAATAAATCATTGACAATGAACACGGTTACTTGATATGATACTGTTACTTGATTGGGAAACAATTATATATCATGATCTGTTAGCTCAGTTAAATTTAGTAGTACGACCGTGATTGATACATCATAATTATTACAGGGCGATAGCTCAGCGGGAGAGCATTATCTTGACAGGGTAAGGGTCGTGGGTTCGATCCCCACTCGTCCTATATCACGAAAGCCTTGCACAGCAAGGCTTTTTTTATTTTTTAGATAACCGTAGCCGCGCGAAAAATACATGATTGGGGACGGACTGGGGACGGACGAAAAATTTTATCATTTTTGTGATCCTGAGGGGTTAAATTTATTTAGCTTTCCAGCTACTCTAGTCTTTACTTTTTTAGTGGCATGCACATAAATGTCGGATGTTGTGGAAAGCCTAGCGTGTCCCAATCTCCTTTGAATAACAATTAGAATAGAGTCGAAATTAGCCTCTTCTTCATCTTCAAGCAACAAGGTCCCGGAACTATGTCTCAAGCCATGAAACTTAATATATCTTATACCATGCCTTTTACAAAACCTTTTCCACCATCTCGAAGGGTGTTGAAAGTAATAGGGACTTCCGGCGCCGTTATGAAATACGTATTTCCGATCCCCGCCAAGCCACTTATCTTCTAAGAATTCTCTCTCTTCTTGCCACTCTTTTTTATAGCTCAGCAACTCATCCATGTACCAGTCAGGCATGTCTACGTCTCTATAGGAAGCCCTAGATTTCGGTTCTTTTTCAACAGCCTTTCCTTTCAGCGTGAACGGGATGTTGTTCTCGATTCTAATTACACTATTTTCAAACAAAACTTCAGGCCACTCTAATCCAACTAACTCTCCTCTTCGAAACCCTCCCATCATTGACCCTAAGACCAGTAACCTCCACTTTCTCGTTTCTTTATATAATGCATCGACTACTTCTTGCGCTTCCGTTTCGTCATAGTACTGTGGGTTGTCTCTTTGTTTTATTAGTTTTTCTTTTGAATTTTTAGAAACTGGTTTTTTCACCGCCTCAACCGGGTTTTCCTTAATCATTTTCCATTCGACCGCACGAGAAAATATGTTTTTTAACACACGATGGTAGAGGGCTAATGTAGTAGAATCGAGCGGTTCAAGCAGTTTTTCTTTTTGTTTATCACTAAGCGGCTTCTTGCTAGTAGAGGGTTTTCGAACCCCCGGCTTTTCCATCTCACGAAAAAAGGAGATTATTTTCAATGTGTTAATCTGGTCAATTCTGTCATTACCAAACGCAGGTATTAACCTGGATTCGATAATATTGTCATAAACATTTAAGGTTGTTATCGAAAGGTTCTTCGGGTCATGAGCATACTGTTCATGCCACATTTCAATAAAATCAATAAACTTAGTTTTTTCAGGAGCGATGTAAGCGTCTGCCTCTACTTCAATTTTAAATTTTGCCAATTCATTCTCAAGGTAATCGTTTAATCGTTTTGTTGTTTTTAATAGAGCTTCATCTTCAATGGTTATTGTTTTACGAGGGCGGTTACGTAATCCGTCTGCCCTAAAACCCAAATCAACAGTAAGTCTCCACTTGTTTCTGCCTCTTTTCTCAATACTTCCTTTTGCCACTTCATTTCCTCCATCGAGAACATTTGTTCTGTTTTTTTGTATAGTAAACAGCCTTGCGGCCGGAAAGCGCAGGGTTACATATATAAATTATGAAGTTGATGCGGCACACCGCATCTTAATAAATAAGATTCTGACGTTTCTTGTATATCGCGTTCAACATCATAGGTGAGTAATTTTATAGCAAACATATTTGCTTGCCTCTCAAACTTTCCTGTTTCGAAGAACGTATGCTCATCTATCCAAAACTGACTAAGTCCCGGATGTAAGCGATCATGACCCAATTCATGCGCACACACAACACGCTGCCACTCTTCAGATAGCCCGTTATGTATAACAATGAAACGCCTTCGTAACCGTCTGTAATAAAGCCCTCTGGTGCCAGGGTCGAATTCTGCATGTCTTACCATTATGTTAAGACCCTTGGCAATTACAAAAGGATCGTTAGTTTTAAACTTACGAACAAGCTTCTGAATGATGTCGTCCAAAGGAGTCACCTACTCTTTGTCTTTAGGGGCTTCTTTTTTCTTGCGTCCATAAGTCTCTTTATTAAGTTCTTTAGCCTCCCAAAGCAATCCGGTGAGGATATCCATAGCTCTTTGTCGCGTATCGTCTGTAATAGGTACTCCGTCAAATAAAACCGGTTGGTCTTCTTCTAGGATCTTTTTGATATCTGCTAAATCTTTAGTCGTAGCCCAATCAGGTGTATTTGTCTTAGGCATGTCTTCAGACTCTTTTGTGATCTGGTCGAGCTTCACATCAAAATAATCAGCTATCTTTTGAAGTGCAGCTATCTGTGGGTTTTTAGTTCTTCCGTTAAGTATTTGAGTCACGGTGGTGTATGGAATACCAGTGTCTTTTGATAATTTGTATCTACTTATTCCGCGTTCTTTCATAACTGCTTCAATCTTCTCTGAAATACTACTCACCGGAAACAACCTTTCTATTACTCATATTAGGTATAACTCAATGAAGTCATAGTAACTCAAATAAGTTAGATTTGTCAAGAGATATAGAGGAAGAGAGAGAGAATGGTGGATTATATTACTCACACGAGATATAAAAGTGTTGATTATAACTCAAATGAGTAGTATTATGTATCCAGGAGGTGAGATAAGTGGGGAAGGCAATTGAAGAAAACATGCAAAGATTAATTGGAGCCAAAGGGTGGACCGTGTACCGCCTTTCCAAGGAAAGCGGAGTAGCAGTTTCGGCGCTATATAGTATTGGAAAGAAACGACAAGGGCCATATGTAGAAACGTTAATAAAGTTGTCTAACGCTCTTGGTTGTACTGTTGATGACTTGGTAAAAGAGCAAACCTGAGTTGGATTATAACATATTTATACAGAAAGGATGAATACCGTGGACAAGGCGTTGATTGCTTTTGAAAATGTGATCCGAGAGATCGTAACTGAACAGGTTGCTGTTTCGGAAAAAAGAATACGCGAAGAATTATCAGGTCTTATCGATAAAACACTGGATGTTGCAGAAACCGCTGCTCATATCGGTGTTTCCGAGAAACTTATATACCGCATGTGCCAAGAGGGGAGCATCCCGCATGAACGTTATGGAGTGTCCGGGTCTAGAAGACCAGTAATCAAGTTTCGCTTGTCCGACTTGGAAATATGGCGAGCGGAACAAAGATATACAAATTACAGGGGCGGACAAGCGGCGAAGGGGGAAGCGATATGAAACAAATACAAGTAACCAATTACAATCAGCAACGAGTTTTAACTACAGCGCAATTATCTGAATCTTTCGGTGTAGAAAGTGAACGAATAAATAAGAACTTTCATGATAATAAATTCCGCTTCAAAGAAGGAAAGCATTTCTACAAACTGGAGGGCGAATCATTATTGCACTTCCGAAATTCGGAACCGCAAATTCCAGTATCGAATATGACACGCATCCTTTACCTTTGGACGGAAAAGGGAGCATGGATGCACGCAAAGTCATTGAATACAGATCAAGCATGGGATGCATATGAAATGCTAGTAGATGACTACTACAAAGTAAAAGAAGTACAGTATCCAGCACTAAGCGCAGAACTACAGGCAATATTTGCTCTCGATCAGCGGACGCAAGAATTTGACCAACGCCTGAGCCATGTTGAAAACAACACCACAATTAACTTCGGACAGCAACGCCAATTGGCGCAAGCAGGCAATGAGGTGGTTGTATCAGTACTCGGCGGTCCAGATTCGCCAGCATACCGCAGTAATAGCCTACGTGGTAAGACATATTCAGCACTTTGGCGTGATCACAAGGACTATTTCCAAACTAATTCTATGCGTGACACATTGGTCAAGGATTTCGGACGAGCATTGGATAGAGTTTCCGCCTGGCATCCGCAGGGACGTTTGCTCCGAGAAATTGAAGATAAGAACCGCCAAATGGCGTTCATGGGAGGGTGATCAGGATGAATGAGGTAATCACAGAAAACGCCGTTTCGTGGATTTTCCCCGGGGCGGTACCACTACAACAGCTCCAACATTACCGCGAAACGTTGGCAGACAACTTCATCAACTCAGATCTTGAGTATCTCGAAGTGTATGGTATGCAGGCAAACGCGATCATGAGCACAGATTGGCCGAACGAAAACAAATTCCAGTACCTTCAAGTACTTGATGATGTATTCACGGATTTGGCAGACAAGGCAGGTTGCTTATGACGGATGCGCGGTTGCAACAACGGATTGATATGAAACGACGTTTGGACAAACTCTTGCGGTTGCGGCGGGCAGATCCATCCCTGCTCACTTGGTTTGATTGGCAGATAGAAGAATTAGAGGCGGGATTACGCCAGAAAGAGGGACAAGCATGAATCAGAACAAAAAGGATCGTCAGCGCCGGGCACTACGTGCTCAACTGCTTAAAACGTATCACCAGTTAGCTGATGCGGAGGATGTATACAAACAGGCTGATTTCCGGTTGAAAATACTTCGACTTGAGAAGCTGTTAAAGCGAGTAGATAATCCGGTTGATAATCGGGAGTACACAACACAAGGTATGACAGTGGGGCATTGCATGAATTGCGAGGACTCCATATCTCGTTACAACGTTTCGAAAGTGGTTGATAACGGGTCGATGTTTTGCTGTGAAGGATGCCGTGTTCATTACGATGAGTCATGTGGACATAGAAAAGCGGCTGCGTCTCGCGAACGCAACCGCCAATCAAACCATTTCTTCAATTCAATTGCTGTAATCATACCAAATTATCAGCCACTGGGCAAGCGAGGCGGTCAGGAGGCCGTATATGCGACTTGAATTCAATCCCTACCCAAAGTCAAAACAGACTAAAAGCAAGCGAGTGAAGCCAACTCAACGCCAAATGGGTGACATTAGGGATTCGGTAGACAAGCAACTCAAGGAACGATCTCAAGGAATCTGTGAAGCATGCGAAAAGGCTCGGGCCACACAACGCGCTCACCTTACTGGCAGGAAGCAAATTGACCATCGGACTGAAGTATATGATTTAGCACACCTATGTGACGAATGCCATGATTTGCTGGACGAGACCGAGGCGGGTATCCGCTTCCGGCGTCTGGCGGCAACGATCATAAGCGCGGCTTTGAAATAGACGCGGGAAAGGATTTACAACATTATGATGAATCAACTTAAATTCGATACTGGGTTCTTTATGGGACCCAATGAAATCTTTGATGATATAGATACGAAAACGCATGAAAAACTGGTTTACCTCTACTTGTGCCGCTGCGCTAACAACGCAGCTGCCTTCCCAAGTTATAACACGATTGCCGAAAAATGCTCCATGAGTCGCCGGAAGGCCGTTCATTGCATTGAATGGCTGATTGAACGGAAATTGTTAGTCAAGCGAACGCGTCGGAAGGACGGATTAAACGAAAGTAACGTGTACGAAATCTTGAGACCTAGTGCACAGCATGCATCACGGGTAGTGCAGGACATGCACCATGGTAGTGCAGGACATGCACCAGGTGTAGTGCACCACATGCACCAGGGTAGTGCACAGCATGCACCCTATAAAGAACTATCTATAAATAACTATTCTTATAAAGAAGAAGAGAGTCAAGAATCGCCTTCGGCAATTCACGACCCTGCGCCTGAATCTGTTGATTCTTCAAAATCTTCTTCAAGAAAAAGACCTCAATACAGTGAAGAAAGTCCTTACTACAAAATGGCTATCCATTTCAGACACAATGTTGATGGGATGTGTGAGCGAGAAGGACTATCCAACGGAACGGCCAAAGCTAACATGCAGACATGGGCGGATGACTTCCGCCTGCTGGTCGAAAAGGACAAGCAGTCAAACACCGATCAGATATATGCGGTAATGGACTGGGTGGTAAACGACCACTTCTGGAACAGCAACGTCATGAGTGCTAAGAAATTCAGAGAGAAGTACACACGCTTGGTTATCGATATGAACAAATCAAAGAAACCGCGTGCGATTGCTGGTGGCAAGTCGAGTAAACCTGTAATACCTGTTGTTGCTGCAACTCCTTCAGGGCAGGCGGATGAGCCTTCTCAGGATGAGTTCGAAGAGATGATGAGGTTTGCTGAAGAAATGCAGAAAAACAAAGCTGCAGGAGGTGTCTCATGACATTACAAGGCAATCGTGGGATGGGATTTGAAGCAATCATAACGTTATCAAACGATAGATACGACAAATTAGGACTGGCCGTGGTAAACAAGCGGCCTACTCCGGTCAAAGTTGTCAGAGTGGCCGGATCTACAGTGGTTGAAGGATATTACGAAGAACCTTCAACCGTAGACTATGACGGGATCTTGAAAACGGGCCGAGGAATTGCTTTTGAGGCAAAGTCGATAACAAGTCTGGATCGGTTCCAGCTCAAGAATCTTAAGGACCATCAAGTCGAGTACTTGTTGAAAGCTCACAAGATGAACGGAGTATCGTTCCTGCTGGTAGAGTTCCGCAAGCAACATAAGACATATCTACTGCCATATACGGTCCTCAGATTCTTCTGGGACGCTTACAAACGGAAACAAGGGTCAAGTATTCATATCTCGGACTTCGACGTTCACGCCTACGAGGTTCCAGACAAACGGGTACCCGTAGATTACCTATGGGCGGTAGAACGTCACTGGAAGGCGTCAGGGTCATGATTATCACCTGTTATAAGTGTACATCGGACATGAAGGAGATCCGGACGGACTTGTATCGGTGCCCGTTCTGTGGATTTGAAGCACGTCAGTTATCAATGACTCGTGAAATCACTCAAGACGATATCAAGATAGCTGAAGATAACGATATCAGTAAATGGCATGTTATCGAACGGGTGAAACGATACAACTGGGCGATTGAAGATGCGGTCACCGATCCTGTTCGAAAACATGAAAAACACGGTAACTGGCCGGAGATAGCTGAGGCGAACGACATCCCAAGGGCAACCTACTATGCGAGATATTCGAGCGGATGGAGCCACGAACGGGCAGCGACCGAAAAAGTGGATCGAAAGAAAGCGCCAAAATCACGCCGAAAGAGTGGTGTTACAACATGAGCGCAACTGGATGGAGGCAATTTAAAAAGATTGCGACATCTAACAACGTAGAATACAGACTATTCCAACGCAGGGTGTACTCTGGAATGTCTCCAGAAGAAGCGGCTACAATGCGACCTGATCAAAAGCAAACCCCTCAAGACAAGTCAGATTTGACACATCTTCTAGGCCGTAAGATCAAGACCGAGGGACCTATGAGCAGAGCCGAAGCGCTGGAACAAATCGATATTCAAACGGTCACGTATTGCGACCCATGCGAAACCAGGATCCAAATGAATAAGCGCAACGGTAACAACACTTCGAAATTAGAGAGGGTTTGCATAAACGAATGTCCAGTAGGCAAGCAGATACAAGCATTAAGTGAATACCTCACTGTAGGACCTAGAAAACCAGTGCCGGCAGTATGGAATAAATAATTTGGGATAACAGAGGAAGGGAGACAAGACACACAGTGGATGATTACAAAATGAAATCAACAGCAGCTATAGCGGCGATCCTGTCGGCATACACGGATGAGAGCGAACCGGGCGCATGGGTTGCAGCATACAGCGGCGGCAAGGATAGCACCGTGGCGTTTGATTTACTAGTCAAAGCTATGTTGATGCTCAAGCGCAACAACCCGGCATTGCTGACGCGGACGGTGTACCTGACTACAGCAAATACTGGACTGGACTTCGTGACTGATCCTCTCAAGCAATCGGAGCTGGCGAAGATTAAGGCGCTGGTGGAGCGTGAAGGACTGCCGATTGAGATCGTGGAGGTCCAATCGATGCTCGAGAAGAGTTTCATGTATCTCACGATTGGCCGAGGATACCCGCTGCCAAAGTCGCGGATGAACCGCTGGTGCACGGAACGACTCAAGATTGAGCCGAGCCAGAAGGCGCACAAGGATATCAGCCCAGTGCTTACATTGACCGGAGTCCGGTTGTCGGAGTCAGCAGAACGGCGGCGTAACATAGAAGCCCGGCAAGAATCGGAGTACCGCAGTAATACTGAGCTAATGCCGATCGTGAACTTTACCTTGGACGATGTATGGAGCTACTTGGTCCGTGAAGGCATGTCATGGGGCGATGCTGAGGAATTGGGCCAGCTCTACAAGGATGCAACTGGAGAATGTGGATTGCGGCAACGTAAAGCTGGAGCAGATGAGAAGACAGACGATCCATGCGGCGCACGTACAGGCTGCATCATCTGCCCGGTGGTCAAGATTGACAAGAGTTCGCAAGAGTTCGCAAAGTCTCATCCATGGCTACAACCGTACGTTGATCTGCGTAACCTAATGATCGAGATGTACAAAGATCCGCGCAACAAGGCGGGGCGGATGCGCTCAGGAAAGGTTCTTGAGTACGGACAAGGCACATTTACCATCAAGGCTCGCATGGCGCTGTACGAGGCCGTCAAGCAGGCTGAAGCCGACAATGAAGAGTTGGCCCTGAGATACGGAGCAAAGCCGCAAAAACTCATTTACAGCAAGGAATTAGACGATCTCATTCATCATCAATGGAAGATAGATATGAAAGAATACCCGTGGTTAGAAGATGCGGACGAGATCGGAGAGTTTTACGAGACAAAAATTAAAGGACTCACAAACGGCTACCAATTGGTTTGGAATCATCTGTATGAAGAGGATCCGGTAGGTACAGGCCGATGAGCAAACAAGAAATCTATTTACGAATCATTTCAGACATCGGAGAACGCCTAAAACAGATCGCAAAACAGTATGAAGAAACAGGAGACGCAGATGCCATGCACTTAGGCATCATGCAGATATTGTACGGACGAGGATACAAAGAAAAGGGTCTAGGCCCACCAAAGGAGAGATAACACATGAATCAACGTAAACTTGGTCAAATCTATCAAAACAGACAAAGCTTTGCTCCAGCATTGTGGACATTAGTCGGTGAAATTCCAGGCAAGGTAAGTCTACAACATAGAACGGAACCAGCTACACGCCAAGTAGATGTGGAAGAATTCGAAGCTGACTTTGTACAGGTCACAGTTACTGAAACCGATAATCGCAAGCTTCTGCGTGAAATAGGATACAGTTCGCGGCAGCTAGATATGATGTCGGATGAAGATTGTGAAGCGGAAGTAATCGAGATTCCATACAACGCTTAATTTATTGAGGCTACGGCCTCTAACCAAGGAGGGATATACCATGCGCTACCTAAAATGTATTGCCCCATGTAGATATTTCACCGCAGGCGAGTTGTACCCGGTTATCCATGAGACAGACCAAAGCCTAACCTTGATCGACAACAACGAGGAAAGTCACAACTTAACTAAAGGCAGCATGTTCACACAAACGAGTTTTGGAGAGGAAGAACAGTCATGAGTAAGCAGGAAGAAATCAAACAAGCGTTGGCGGCACTGAAACCTTCAACAGAACTATATATGGTGTGGTGCCAACGGGACGGTCTGATGTGTATCACGGAATACGATAAAGCAGCTCAAGAATACGAGGAACAACTTGATGCAATGAAAGACCTAGTTGCTTCCTACGGATCAGAGGAAAATGAACGTGTAGTTTTTGCCCGTATAGAGAAGCAGGCGTATGTAACGATATATGAAACATCTGATCATTCTGATTTAATGGCTGCTTGGGACGACTATGAAAGAGAAGATACCGAAAATGCGGAGTTGTTGCGGCTCCGCAAGGAGCTTGAAGAGGCGCATTACGCACTGAATGCAATTTCAATGGGCGAATGGGCATGTACGTTTGATGAGCAGGGATTGGAAGTGTGGACCACACGACGGATTAACCCTGGACGGATTGCACGTGAAGCACTGGCTTTGGTGGGTCAGGAAGGAGAGGGGAACCAAGAGTGACAGAATAAAAAAAGCACCCTAAGGCGCTTGGATGTCATCTGGCAATCCCGTTTCTGCATATTGATCCAAGTCCGGACGGCGCTTGGTCTTCAGATCGCAAAAAGCTTTACCATCAGCATAAGCGTCGGAATTGCTTTTAGCCTTAGATTTGGATGTGGCAAAAACAATTTCTCTTATCCCAAAATCACCTGTTACCTCAAATGCAAGAATTTTTGGTTCCTCGGGTTTGTGTAAGGCCTTATCGAAAGAGTGCATGATCAGATTAAACGACAAAGCCTTATCGAACTCCGTTTTACCGGATTTATTAATAATATCTTGGACACGCTCCAACAGTTTTAATGCATCATCATGATTTAACTCAATCACTGACATCCCTCCTGATAAAAGCAGTTTCGGCAGAGAGGACGTAAATTCCTGCAAAATACAAACATTTGGTTGAGGCTTGGGCCTCTCCCTACTAAGGAGGATATATAACATGCCAATTATTAAACATGAAGGTCAAACGCAAATTGAATTCGGAACAGGTGACATCAACGTTTCGCCGGGATTGCTCCAACTGGATTATCCCTGCGGTGTGGTTGTTTTCCAACCCAAAGACCCGGGGCCGATTGGAGAACGCCGAAAGAATGAAGTAGTCGTGGCGCCGCCAGCATTGACCCCGGTTCGCATGACTTTTGACAAGGTAGAATCGATTGACGTGGTTATCCGAGCGCTACAAGAAACCAAACGGATGATGCAGGAAGAAACATGGCAATCACTCATGGATCAGGTTAGGGAGGATATATAGATGACACAAACACCAAAAGTCACGGAGGAAAAAGTGTATGCCAAGTTTGTGCATTTCGCTCTGAGCATCATGGACCCAACGGGTGGTGCGATTAACATAGCTCACTTGGCTTCTTGGAATAAGGTTAGCAAGTATCAAATGCGCAAGATTGTCCATTCTTTACGGGATAAGGGCATGGTTGAACTGAAGTGCTTCAACATCCCGTCTGAAGATGAAGTATATCCACCATATTGGGCTTATGTATTGACTGAAAAGGGCAGAGACACAGATTACTTCCGACAGGAAAGCAAGAAACATGATCTGATATTGCAAGAGTGCTTTGGAATTTAAACCGCGTTATTGGCTGTACTGGACTTATAACATAGGAGGGATAGACGTGCTTCAAAAATTAAACCCATTGGATTTGAGTCTGTTGTATACAGATGATCAAAAGAAGTTGGCAGTAGATCTGGAATGTGAACTGGGCGAATTACGCGAACGGGCTACAATTGGCGGATTACTTGAGGTGATTCGTAGGTATCATCAACTTGGTATTTATACGGCAGACGATGACTGGTGCATCCAATTGTTTGAACTGGAGGAGTCGGCTAATGAAGAAATCCCATGTTTATACGAAAACTTTGGTTCTGATCTTATCAAGTTACTGTACGTGACGATGGAGTGGATATACGACAGACTGAATGATAATTAGGCCGTCAGGCCATCGAGACGAACGAATAAACCCAGTGAAACGGGGGCCGTATCAGGTGTTGGTCGGTCTCCCCAAATAGGAGGATATACAAGATGTCTAACAAACACGAACTGAAAGTGTGGCCGCAATACTTCAGACCATTGTGGAAAGGGACGAAAAACTTTGAGGTGCGCCGCAACGATCGTAACTATCAAGTGGGTGACATGCTGGTACTGCTTGAATGGGACGTTGTAAAAGATGAATGGACTGGATCAGGCATTTGCAAACGAGTCACATACATTTTAGACGAACCGGCATTTGTGAAAGAGGGATATATCATCATGGGTCTTGATGAGTGGGCTCCCAAGGAAGGAGCGGAACAATGAAACAGATCAAGGTGAGATGCACAGATCCCTTCCAAGCGTTCAGCGGAACAAATTTGTTGTACGAGGTAAAAGAGGGTGATGAACTGACAGCGGATTTGTATGAGGAAACAGAAGAATACTTTGCGACAGATAGTCAAGGTAGAGAAGTATATGTGGGTTGCTTGGATATGGACGGAAATTTAGTTTTGCAGGACTTCGAGTTGGTTGAGGAAGGAGCGGATAAGCATGAGTAAAGTCGTGACACACAATTTCTACGTAGGCGAGAAGCGAGTGATGTTCTCCGAATGGTACGAACCATTGTCCAAAGAGGCGTTACAGGAACGGGCTTTAATGGCTACTGAACGTGGTTACGGAACGCCTGATACGGTAGTTGACTCCACTGGACGCATGGTGAAATTGGGTGGGGAAGGAGCGGATACAGAATGATACCTTGGCGTAAATACGAAGAGACGGACCGGAGTATCCCGAGTCATGTACCACATTTGGTTTATGACAAGCATAGAGGTGCAACGATTGCGGAACGTTCTAAAAGCTTCTTTCCAGGTAAGCATTACGATTGGATCGGAGTAGGCAGTAATTTGCTCAAAGATGTAACGCACTGGTCGCCCATTAATAAGCCTGGGGAGGAAGAAGCATGAGACAATTCGGATTAACTTATGATGATGCCATTGCAATTCAATCATCACTGTTCGAGGGGTTAAGAGCACAAAACAGGCTATATAAAGCCTTCAGCCATGATCTATCATCTATGGAAAAACGGATCGCAAAGGAAGAAATGAAACGTTCTATGAAAAAGATCGCATATCTCAACAGCTTTACAAAGGCTAAGAGTAAACCGGAGCTTCGAGATATAGGGAAGTTGGTGGTGGAATGAACAACCGTGTAGCAGCCCACTTGGACGCATTAGAAGGAGCGAATGTTTCGGATCTGATTGAATTGCTGAAAGAGAAAGACCAGGCTCTGCAAGAAATCACTGATGTTAACCTCCAGTTGTCATGTGAGCGGGACTTATTCCGGCGCGAAGCCGATCATTATAAAGCGAGATGTGTAAAATTCCAGGTTGATGAGATGCGCCGGCAGAAAGTAGGTGGTCAGGCGTGAGCAAGATGGTTATAGCTAAAACATCGTGGGTATGGACCGCTGAGGCAGTTGAACAGAACAAATATCAAAAGCTTGAAGAGGGAACGCATGTTTGGGATAATTATAAGAAGGAAGCGCCAGCTCGTTGGCTTGAAGAAGGGTTGATCAGAGAGGCTACAGAGGAAGACGCTCCTGTGGGACAAGTAGCATTTGATATTTAGGAAAGGGGCCATATATGGGGGCTGCGGTGTACCAAATGGAATTTTACGAGAGCATAACGAAGGATGAACGGAACGAGGTTAAGTTGTTGCTGAAACGTTATCCCAAGTTGAGCCGGATCGTAACTGAATTGAGAAGCAGACCTGAATTAACACCGAAGCAGCAGGAGCGCTTGAACGATTGGGGCCTTCTGGTTGATGAAATCGACGTTGCTTTTGGTTTGATCATAGATGATGAAGTGCAACTAATTTTTGAACACCGTTATATGAAGGGACTCAAATACTCCAGCACAATAGATCGTTTCTGGGATAAGCACCGTAGAAGTGAAAAGACGATTGACCGCAGAATAGGGCGTGGAGTGGACACAATCGCCGAACACTTGAAGCTTTGCGGCATCGTCGGAAAAAGTGACGGTAGATTGACGGTGATGTGACGGCGGATTGACGCCAAAGTGACGGTTGATCAGTTATACACTAGGCACATAGAAGGGAATTGAATCCTTCCGGTGTGCCTAGTGCCCGTTATCGCGCTAGGACTCGACTGTGCTGTGGGACCTTGTGTCCTTAGACGTGGATCGTCAAGGGTGCAGTGTGGGGATAGGGTTAGATTCCCTAAACCCGCTCCATCCGGGCGGTTATATAAATACGGATTATTTTATGGCCTTTCAGGAAACGGTGGGTTCGAGTCCCAACAAGGCCGGATAAAATTTTCTTGATAGTCTTTGAGAGTCATTCGGAGGGTTACCGGATGGCTCTTTTCTTTTTTAACAGGGAGGTGATGGCTGGTGAACATTGTTCAGCCGATCCGTGACCCAGCCATGATCGAGGAAATAAAGGAGTTCTTTGGAGCCAAGAGCAAGCGAAACCGAATGATGTTCGTGTTTGGGATCAATACCGGATACCGAATACAAGACATGTTGAAGGTTCGCAAGCGCGATGTGATGGGTGAGCATATAGTCATGATCGAGATGAAGACAGGCAAGAAGCGGTGGCTGCAAGTCAACCCGGTATTGAGACGGGAACTGAAAGAGTATACCGCTAACCTTAATGACGATGATTATCTGTTTCCATCCAGGCAAGGGAAGAACAAGCCGATCAAACGGGACATGGCATACAAGATCATGAATGAAGCTGCCGAAGAATTTAAGCTGAAGGATATCGGCACACACACCATGAGGAAGACATTCGGCTATCACATGTATCAGAAAACCAAGGATATTACATTAGTGCGTAAGCTGCTTAACCATGCGTCAGAGGCCATCACGTTCCGTTATATCGGAATGGATCAGGACATGATGGATTCAGCTATGAATCGCTTTGGCGGCCTATGAGTTATTCATAAAAACACAGTGTATAACTCGTTTTCTGAAAGCGAGATAAACCCTTGGTATATCTAAGGAAATTGACGGTGTTCCAGTTATGCAAAATATATAGATATGAATAACTCATTGAGGAAGATAAGGAGGAATGACAGTGAGCGCATTACAAGAAGGCCAAGAGCCTGAAGGTGAAAGAACATGGGACGAGTTCAGAAAGAGTGGGATGCTCTGGTGGACAAATATGATCCTTCAAACGTTCGGCTGGTGCATAACCGTTGAAGTTGATAAGGATAACCGTGAGAAGGTGTTGCGTGCGTATCCAGAGCGGGTGAAGTTCCGGGGATTCCCTGAGCGTGCAAACACTGAAGGGTATATTGCCGTAAGTGATTACATGAAGGCAAATGCCAAGCAACTGGCAGATGAGGCGAGAGATTAGTCATGATCAACAAAGGAATACGAAAGATACCAGCCGTCCCTATCGTATCCAAGCTACAGCCTGAGCAATGCAGAGGCTGCGTTTGGGGATCGTGGGCAGGGAGTAAGCAGGTTTGCATGATGCCAGTCTGCAAGAAAGGGTGATTCAATATGGTTGGATACAAACATGAAGTAGCATGTATTGATTGCGGATGGCTAATGAGAACGTTTGATGATGGCGCACGTTGTCGGAGATGTGCCGGGTCGGTTGTACCAACGGGCAAAGTTAAGCCAGGGACTCCACTCGTGCAAGAACAACTGCCAATAGTGATTCACTCTGTGAGGAACAATCATTCATCATTCTATTCGGACGATGGTCAAGCGGCTGTGGAATTAAAAGGATGTAGAGTCGAAGCTACACTGATATTGCCGCAAGGAGAAGTAACAAGCGAGTACCACATCGGTGTGCAGGATATCGTGTTTAACTCAGGCGTGCCAGACATTGAGACAACCATAAGAAGATTTATCAAAGGCATGTGCAGACTCATAGACGGATCAGATCCTGATGCCGATTAAACTCAAGCGGCCATGTAATCATCCTGGTTGTCCTGAGCTATCGAGTGAGGCATACTGTCCAACACATAAGCGAGAGCGAGCAAGAGAGATAGACCAGAGGCGAGGCACATCCACACAGCGTGGATACAACGGGCAGTGGCGTAAGGCCAGAGAAGGATACTTGCGTAAGCATCCTATATGTGTGGAGTGTGAGTCGCAAGGACAAGGCACGCCGGCTACTGTGGTCGATCACATCACACCACACAAAGGCGATGACACATTGTTCTGGGATTCAAGCAACTGGCAAGCGTTATGCAAGAGATGCCATGACATCAAGACCGTGACCAAGGACGGCGGCTTTGGCAACGATGTAAGGCCGTGAATGGAGGTGGGCCAATGATCAAGCGATACTATAGCGAATTGACCAAAGAGTTTGATAAGCAACAGAAAAACCTGGATGCAGATAAATGGGCAATCTTCTCAGCTGCTTTAAACAGGGAACTGAGAGAATACACTGCTGACATGAATCCGAAGCACCCGCTGCATCATCCAGCGTTCCACGCCTTCAGACTATGGCAAGATTACAACGCCAAATTGAGAGGCGACAAGCTGAGCGACGAGTGGGAAAAGCGAGTTGCAGAAAGCAGACTCATTCTGAATGGATTGAAATAATGCACACGTCATCAGACGGGCAGAAATGCCCTTCTAAGCCATCTAATAAAAATGAAGGCAAATGCCTGAACGAAACCAAAAGGGGGCAGGGGGGTGTCAGAAATTTCGTAGGGCGGGGTGAAAAACCGGCTGGGGCGTCTCGTGTAAAAAAAATTCCCTAAATGAAATTTCGGAATTAGGGTTGGCGCTGGATTTAGCTTCCAGAAAAACAGAAGGGAGGGGGTGTCATGGCGAGGCCGCGTCAACCGATTGACTTATTGCTGTACAAGGGACAGAAGAATCTGACCAAGCAAGAAATTGAGGAACGGAAGTCCGCCGAGATAAAAGCACCATCCGATAAAATACGAGCACCATCATATTTGCCAAAAGATTTGCGCCGAGATTTCAAGAAGATTTCTGATGAGTTGATTGCCATCGGAATCATGTCCAATCTGGATGTGGATGCCCTATGCCGTTATCTGATTTCCCGTAAGCTCTACCTTCAGGTTACAAACGAGCTGCTGAATCGAAGCCCAATTGTGCAGTATGAACAATCGGAAGATGACAGCGTGGACGGAGAGTTGATTCCAGGTACAAAAACGGTAGAGATATTTAGTAGTATTTACGCAGACCTTACGCTTAACCAGGACAAGTTTTTCAAACAGTGCCGTCAAGCTGCGAGTGACTTGGGTCTCACGATTTCTTCGAGATGCAAACTGGTTGTGCCGAAGAAAGAGGAAAAGGGGCCAACAGAATTTGATGAAAGGTTCGGGGATGTGTAGTGATCAAGCAATATTTGATCGACTATTCCCGAGATGTAATTGACGGGCATGTCGTAGCGTGTCAGAAGCACATATGGGCGTGTATGCGATTTATAAAGGACATTGGTCGGGAGAACACACCTGATTTCCCTTACGTTTTCGATGAAGACAAGGCCATGCGATTCTTCGAGTGGATGAACCTCTTCCGGCATACAAAAGGGCCGCTTCAAGGGCAAAGGATTGTTCCACACGATATCCAGTATTTTATATTCGGAAACATTTACGGATGGGTTCATGTGGACACAGGGTATCGCCGTTTCAGATACGCATATTGGCAGGTCGGGCGTAAAAATGCCAAATCCCAATCCTTGGGCGTTGTAGCTTCCTACGAAACAGCGGCTATGGGCGAAGGAATGGCTGAGGTTTATTGCGCTGCTACAAAGAAAGATCAGGCCAAGATTGTTTGGAACGAAACCAAGGTCATGATTGAACGGTGTCCAGAGCTACGAACCAAGTTCAAAACCACTTATGGGGTCATTCGTCATCCTAAGAGTGAATCTATCATGAAGCCACTCAGTAAAGAGGACGGCAAAAAGGGTGATGGCTACAACCCACAATGCGGTATCGTGGATGAATATCATGCCCATGAAACGACCGAAATGTATGACGTTATTGACTCAGGGATGATCTCACGTACTCAGCCATTGATGATGATCATCACAACGGCCGGAGAGAACTTGAACAGTCCATGTTACCGGATCGAATACGAAATGGTTTCTCGTCTCCTGGACCCGAACGATGAGGGCACCGAGAACGATGACTATTTTGCGATGGTAAATGAGCTGGACAAAGACGAAGACGGAAATGTGATTGATGACATCGCAGATGAAAAGGTATGGGAAAAAGCCAATCCTATAGCAGCATCCCATGAAGTGGGCAGGGCGAGCATTCGAAAAAGGTTGAAAAACGCTTTAAATGCTCCAGAGAAAATGAACGACTTCTTGACCAAAAACATGAATATTTGGGTCAATGGCGGCGAGAAAAAATACATGCGAATGGATGCATGGGCTGCTTGTGGAACAAATGAAACTGTTGATGCTAAAGGTTTAGAAGCATATGTTGGTGTGGATATGTCAATGAAAACAGACCTTTCATCCGCAGTCTTTGAATTCCAGCTTCCAGATGGACGATTTCTTGTTAGGCAACGTTCTTTCATTCCTGGCGACACGCTGGAACGCAAGAAAAAAACCGATAAAGTCCCTTATGATCTTTGGATCAAAAAGGGATGGCTTGAAGTAATTCCTGGACCCGTTGTGGATCAAACATATATTGAAAATTGGATCGTTAAAGCGTCTGAGGAATGGGCCTGCGCGATTAAGGAAATATGTTATGACCCATACCAAGCCACGCAGTTTGCTATTCAGATGTCCGATCGTGGTTATGAGATTGTGGAGATCCGGCAAGGGATACAAACGTTGTCTGAGCCAATCAAAGGATTCAGAGAATTAGTCCTTCAAAAGAAAATTGTTCACGAGAAGGATCAGTTGTTGACCTGGGCAATGAGTAATGCAGTTTTAAAGGTTGACCAAAAGGAAAACGTATTGCTGGACAAAGCGAAGTCCACCAATCGGATAGATCCGGTAGCGGCAACCATTGATGCGCACGTCCGGGCGATTTTCGCTGAACCGAAAATGGATGTTTCTGAGTTTGCGAACGAAGATATGTTGAAACAACTGTGGGGTGATGGAAATTGAATAGAATCGTAACGTTTCTGCGCGACTTTGCGGAGGATTATTTGTTGTTGCTGGGTGTGTTTCTTATCAACCTGGCAACTTATCGGATCAGCGTTACGGCGGGGCTATACTGCACCGGAGCATTTTGTTTGGTTGCGGGTGTCCTTGTGGCTTTTATGGCTAGATTACCACCGCGCCGGACAGGGGGTGATTGATAAATGTTCTTCAGGAAAGTGCTCGAACAACGTAGCGTGCCGACCGAAGTTGGATTGAATGACCGAAAATTTCTGGAGATGCTTGGAATTGATTCGGCCGGGGTTAATGTGCGCGGAAAAGGCGCTATGAAGATTGAAACAGTTTACACATGCATCAAAATATTATCCGAAACTGTGGCAAAACTGCCACTAAAGATATACCAATCGGATGAAAATGACATTACAAAAGGTACGAAGCATTACCTGTATCCGCTACTTAAGCTGCAACCTAACCCGTTAATGTCTTCCATCAACTTTTTCAAGGCGCTGGAAGCTTCGCGAGCCTTTGGGAATGCCTATGCCAATATTGAATTTGATCAACGAACAGGCAGGGTTGTTGCCCTATGGCCCTTGGATAGGGAAAAGGTGACCGTGATTATTGATGACATTGGTTTACTGAACACTCGGACCAGGTTATGGTACCAAGTTAATGTGGGTGGAGAATTGAGGAAGATCCCAGCACATGAGATGCTCCACTTCTTAGGAAACGTCACCCTGGATGGGCTTGTTGGGGTGCCAACCATGGAGTACTTGAAAGGTACGGTAGAGAACGCAGCTTCAGCCGGGAAATTCATTAATAACTTCTACAAAAATGGCCTTCAGACCAAAGGTTTGATTCAATACACGGGCAGTTTAGACGAACCAGCAAAAAAAGTTTTCCGAGAACAGTTCGAATCCATGTCATCAGGTTTGAAAAACAGTCATCGGGTGTCGCTGTTGCCATTCGGGTATCAATTTACGCCGATCAGCATGAGCATGACGGATGCCCAATTTCTCGAAAATACGGAACTGACCATTCGGCAGCTGGCTGCGGCTTTTGGAATTAAGATGCATCAGCTAAATGATCTGGATCGGTCCACGCACAGCAATAACGAGCAGCAACAACAGCAATTTTATACGGATACCATGTTGCCAATCTTGACCACGTATGAACAGGAGATTACACGGAAGCTATTTTTGGACCGTGAAATCGATGATGGGTATTTTGTGCGCTTCAATGTGGATGCTGTGCTGCGTGCTGACTTCAAAACGCGGATGGACGCTTTGGACAAAGCTGTTAAAGGTAGCATTATGTCTCCTGATGAGGCGAGGGCAAAAGAAAACTTGCCACCGATGCCAGGGGGAAACAGATTGTACGCTAACGGCAATGTGATCCCACTCGAAAATGCAGGCATTCAGTATAAGAAAGGGGGTGAAGGAACTGGAAAAGACGATGCCAAAGCCGACAAAGGAGACAAGAGCTCTCCCGGTAGCGCTTGAAATTCGCGCTGATGAAGAAAACGGCAAACGGACCATAACCGGTTCAATCAAATACGATACTGATTCCAATGAGATGCGAGATTGGTACGGAGATACATTCGTTGAACAGATTGCGTCCGGTGCATTCACGGACAGTATCAAAAATCGTGGGGTTGTAGGCTTGTGGAGTCATGATACTTCCCAAGTGCTTGGGAATACCAAGTCGGGCACATTGCGTCTGAATGATGGTTCAACTGAACTGCGTTTTGAGTTGGATATCCCGGATACAACCGTGGGGAACGACGCTTGGGCGTTAATACAACGTGGTGACGTGGACGGGATGTCATTTGGAATGAAAGTGACCAAGGATAAATGGTCCAGCGAAAAACGCGATGATGGAACAAAGGTCTACAAGCGCAGCATCTTAAATGCCGATTTGTTTGAGATCAGCCCTGTTGCTTTCCCGGCATATCCAAGCAATGAGGTAACAGCTCGATCCTTGGAAGACTTCAAGGCTGAAGAAGCTCGCGCAGGCTTGAATGCTGAAAAAGAAAATATCTTGATGGAACTGGACCTGATTTAAAGGCCAGTTTTTTGTTTGACCAAATAATTCATGAGGTGATCCATTTGAGAAAAGAACTTCGCGCTCTTTTAGACGCAATTGAACAAAAGAAACAAGAAATTCGTACCATGGTTTCACAAGATAAGACAGCGGAAGCGAATAACGAAATGGCAGAAGTTCGTAAAATGCAAGAGAAAGCTAATGTATTGCGGGAGTTGGAGGAAGACGAAACACGCGATTACGGTAATAACGGCGGTCAGCCTCTGGGCGAACCGAACAATCTGACCAAACGCGAAGATGCTGAGCTTGAACAAGAATACCGCAGTGTTTTCATGAAAGGTGTAAGACGCCGTGATGTCAGTTCAGAAGAACGCAGCATTATCACTGAATATGAGCGCAGAACTGTTATGCATGAGGGCGGGGCGTCCGGTCAGGCAACCGGGGATGCTTCACTAATCATTCCGCAGGACATCCAAACTCGAATCAACACAGTTTCCCGTCAGTTTATTGATTTGAGTCAATACATCACTGTTGAAGATGTTGCTACACTTTCCGGCTCCCGTGTAATCGAAAAAGATGCCGAATATGTACCATTCCCATTGATTGAGGAATATGGGGTAATTCCGGAATCTGACACACCTCAGTTCATCCCATTGAAATACGCGGTAACGAAACGCGGCGGCATTCTCCCTTTAACAAACGAACTGCTGGCCGATTCGGATCAAAATATTATCAGTTACATCAGTACGTGGATTGGTAAAAAGGCTGTGGCAACTCGGAACTCGCTGATTATGACAGAACTGAACAAGCTGGCTAAAAAACCACTTGCGGATTTGGATGCAGTAAAACGAGTAATAAATCTTGGTCTTGATCCGGCCATCAGCGAACGCAGCATTATTCTGACGAATCAACATGGCTTTGCTTGGTTGGACGAACAGAAGGATGCTAATGGGCGATACCTGTTGGTTGATGACATTACACAGCCAGGGAAAAAGCTGTTCAAAGGCCGTCAGGTTGTCGTAGCTTCGAACAGAATGCTTCCAGGGGATACAGCAGGCGGAACAGCTCCGTTTATTGTCGGAGACCTGAAACAGCTCCTAGTGTTGTACTCTCGCAAGTTTTATGAGCTTGCAAGTACTAAAGAGGGCGGCAGCGCCTTTACCCGTGATACAACCGACCTGAGAGCTATCATGCGCCAAGACATCAAGACTTGGGATTCGGGTGCGGCTGTATTTGGTCAACTTGACGTTTCGGCAATCGTTTAAGGCGGGATAACCGCCTTTTATTCTTTTCTGGGAGGGAAAAATAATGGCTAAAGCAACTGCAAAAATTTTGAAATATCCCGTTTTAGAGGTTTTTAGGGATAAAGAGACAAAGAAGAAATATCCGGTTGGGTCGGAGTATGAGACAGATGATCAGGATCGGGCTGAGTATCTCAAAGAATTCGGATATCTTGGCGAACCTGTTACGGATGATGATTCAGGGAAGACGTTGGATGATGAAGTGACGGTGAAACCGGATGATAAAAATCCTGATCCGGCAGAATTTGAATCCAAAACCAATAGTAAGGCAGACAAGGAATAGTCATGCTGGCAACCGTCAGTAGATTAAAAAAGATGCTCTATATCCCTGACGCAGATAACAGCCAGGACGATGAATTAAATTTCGCCTTGCTTGCTGCTTCTGATGCCATTGAGAGCCATTGTAGACGAAAGTTCGCAAAAGGCACATACACAGAGCGCCGTACCGGCACAGAATCCAAACATCTGTCCCTTCGGAATTTCCCGATCCATGAAATCACTGAAATAACAGGTCCACATGGGCCAGTAGTCGGGTATACAGAACTAGATGATGGAATATTGTTCAGGTCTGAGGGATGGCCTAGGGGTGAATATAAGATTTTGGCCTCCTACGTTGGCGGCTACGAGCTTCCAAGTGATAATCCAGACTCTAACCCATCCACACTACCAAACACGCTGGAAATGGCCTGTCTGATGCTTGCCAAAATGATGCACACAGGCCAGTGGGGCAAATTGTCTGAACGGATCGATGGCGAGTACACAGCAACGTTCGATAAGGCTGAGCGAGAAACCGACTTGCCTCCAGCCATTCAAGCGCTCTGTGACCGTCACGTTTGGAGGTTGGGATGATGTATAGGGATGTTGTCAAAATCAAGCGCAAGCCGGACGGCAGTGATCCGTGGGCAGGAGGATCTTCAGGAGATCAGCCGGAAGCGTTCCGGGCGAGGGTTACATTCGCAACACAGCGGGTTATAGGCGAGAATGGGCAGGAAGTAACCAGTTCTGTCCATATTCGTATGCCAGGAATAGTTTCGGTTGGATACGGTGATGAAGTCACATTCACTGAACCAGCAGGCACGGAGAAGACCAAGAAAATCATCTCCTACAAGGTGCCGCGAAACTTGGAAGGACAGTTCATGATGACGGTGGTCCACTTATGAGCATAGAAATCAACGCAAGTGCTTTTCTAAAGCAGTTGGATTTGCTGAATGACAGGGCGGTTGCAGCGGCCCAGCGCGGTGTTTTGCTAGCAGTGGATGAATTGGGTGATGAATCCCACGGATTGGCACCAAAGGGAAAGGGAGGGGTACTGCGGCGTTCGCAACGAGTCGAAGTTGAAACAAAGTCAGGACTTCGAATCACCGCAACACTATCGTATTCAGCTACTCGGGCAACGAAATCGGGACACCAGTTTAACTATGCTCTTTTTCTTCATGAGGTTGCCGACTTCGATCCGACAACACCAGGGACGGGCCCTAAGTTTCTGGAGCGTCCGTTAAAGGCGAGATCCAGACGGTTTTTGAAGATCATCGCGGATGAAGTGAAGAAGGAGATGCATTTGTAATGCTAAAACCCAAGCAACTGGCGGACATGCTGCAATCCGAGAAGCCTTTCAGGTATTATGCCAATGAATTTCCGACTGGATCTCCAGATGCAGCAGCTTGGATACGTCTGACTGGCGGGTATCCAGCGTCCGAGTGGTCGCCAAGGAAACAGCCTTCCATGCAGATCTTGGTGAGAGGCCCAGAAAAAGAGGCGGTACGAATTGAACAGCACGCCTATGAACTGTATGACCATTTGCATCAACGCCGGGAGTTTTATGCCGGTGACAGCTTAATACGAGAATGCACGGCCGATCAATCGAATCCGCTCTATGTGGGCAGGGACGAAAACGATCGGCTTTTGTATTCTCTAAACTTTACATTGGTGGTGATGGGATGAAGAAGGTGGAGCTGACGAAAAGAGACATTCAGGTCAATGTAGGCACGAAAGATAACCCGGATTACAAAACTGCTGGTGATACTGTCGAACTGACTAATGAATCGGCGGCGAAGATGATTGAATTGGGGTACGGCAAGGAAGTTAAAGAAACAAAATCTACCGTGAAAGAGGGTCAATCCTAATGGCAGGAGTAAATGCAGAAAAAATCAAACTTGGACCATGTAAGGTTGTGTTTGGTGAGGGTTCCGATCAAGTTGAATTTGGAACAACCAAAGGCGGCGTGGTCCTCACGTACGAGGAAGGGTCCCGGGAAGTGACGATGGATCAGACGGGAACAACGCCGTTGAAAGAGATTATTACAGGGCGTAACGCTAGTGTTGCGGTGCCTTTTGGTGAATACGACTTGGATAAGTTGTTGGCAGTCCTGCCGGGTTCCCGATTGGTCGTAGATGCAACAGACCCTACAAAAAGAAAAGTGGTGGTCAATGCAACCAAGGTCATTGATCTGCTGAAGTACGCGAAGAAAATGACACTGATTCCACTGGCAGAAGGAACAACACCGGAGGATTATATTACACTGCCTATGGCCGCGCCTCGTGCGAATCTGAACTACACGTTCGATTACGATAACGAGTTGATTACCAATGTTACGTTCAAAGGTTTTCCGAATCAAGACGGTGACGTAATTGAGTTTGGTGACCCAGACGTAGCCTAATACCACATAAGACGAAGCGGGGCCAATGGCTCCGCTTTTGTCATTTAAGGAGGACCCTATGTTCAATAAATTTAAAAAAGAGAACGTTGCAGGAACGCCGGACCATGTTTTTTTTGGGGACAAGCGTGTCGAAATCCCACGCCTGAGTGTGGGCAAGTGGTTGTCTATGATGGAGCGAGTTGAGACGTTGCCTCAGCTTATCGCAAATGCCGTATCTGCACGTAATACTGAAATGTTTCTGCCTACATTAATGGTTGGCAGCTTATTGGCGATGGAAGAAGCGATATCCTTGATTGCGGTCCTTTCAGATGCGAGCGAGGACGAAGTGAGGGAAGCGGACCTGGTTCAATTACATGACTTTTTAAAATACACGATTGAAAAGAACAACCTGGAGGAAGCTGCAAAAAAGTACCGCGCCGCAATCCAGTCGGTCATGCAAAAAATGCAAGGCGTAGCCAAGAAGAACTCACCTTAACAAACTGGATGTTGGAGGCATCGTTGTTGCTTGGGGTGACGCCGCAAGTACTGAGAGATCAGTACGAGGTTTTAGACTTGCCTATGCTTTTATTCCGGCAGACCCAAAAGATTGCGGAGGATCGAATGGCGCAGTTGCACATTGCAATGGGTCCGAACATGACAGAAGAAAGCTTCAAAGGGCTGGTTGAAATGCTGGGGTGGCCGTTGCAGGAACAACAGGAAAACAAAGATGAGTTTGACGCTCATGCGCTGCGTGCCTTACGCGAACGGATAGGAGGGAGGAATCATGGCGGTTAATGAAACGGTCGGCGGTATCCAGGCTAAGCTGGAGCTAGATGCGGACGGATTTAAAAAAGGGATGAACGAAGCCAAGCAGGACATGCGCAGCATGACGGATGAGTCCAAGAAATTCAACCAAGATTTCAGATCCGTATCCAAGTCGCTACGGGATGTTGGCGTGGATTCAAAAGAGATCCGTAAAATTAAAACTGAACTCCTCGCGGCCAAACCGGAAGTTCTTGAAAAGCAGCTCAAAAACTTGGAATCACAATTGCAGGCGATGGGTGCAAGCTCGGAACAGATTGGTAGTATCTTTGAGCAAATCAAAGAGCAAGGAGAAGCTATCGAATCAACGACTGAGGCCATTGGAGGCATGGATATTCAGTTTGAGCAGGCCGGAACCTCTGCAAGTGATTTAGTCAAAGAGATCCACGGTGTGGGTGCTGCTTATGTTGCTTATGCGGCAGCGGTTGGTCTAATGATTAAAAGTTCAGTAGATATGTCCGCGCAGTTCGAGCAGGCTATGGCAAAGGTTAAGGCCATTAGCCAAGCCACGGCGAAGGAATTTGAATTATTAAGGCAACAAGCTATCGAGCTCGGAGCAACTACCGTGTTCACCTCTAGCCAAGCCGCAGAAGCACAGTCGTTCTTGGCGATGGCCGGTTTTAAAACCAAGGAGATCATGGAAGCCATGCCGGGCGTGCTGTCGCTTGCGGCGGCGGGACAGATGGAGATTGCCCGCACGGCCGACATTGCTTCCAACATCCTCACCGGATTTAGGCTATCGGCTGATCAAACATCAAGCGTAGTGGACGTTCTGGCTAAAGCCATGACCTCAAGTAATACGAATATTGAGCAATTGGGCTATGCGATGAAATATGTGGCTCCTATTGCCGCTTCACTTGGTATGTCCATTGAAGAGGCTGCGGCATCGGTTGGCGAGTTGTCCAATGCGGGTATCCAAGGTGAGATGGCAGGTACGCAGCTCAGGGCGATGCTATTGCGTCTGGCTACGCCAACCAAAGAAGCACAATTCTATATGGATAAACTCGGCGTAACCACGAAGGATGCGGCGGGGAATATCCTTCCGTTTGCAAACATCATCGGTCAATTCGAGACATCATTTAAAAAGCTGACCCAATCCCAACAAGCCCAGGTGGCAGCATCTATTGCAGGCACAGAAGCAGCATCCGGTTTCCTTACCCTGATCAGCACAGGGCAATCACAATTGGAGTCGTTCACTGAAGAGCTTGAAAATTCCGGTGGCGCTGCCGATCAACTTGCCAAGACACAGATGGATACCTTGAAAGGATCTATCGAGGAATTCAAATCGGCCATGGAAGCTGTAGCGATAACGATTGGTGACAAATTCGCGCCAACAGTTAGACAAGTAACGGACCTGGTTACGGGATTGATGTTGTCGTTCAATAATTTGAGTCCAAGCACACAGAATGCCATTGTAGCGTTTGTGGCTATGTCGTCCATTGTGGCAGGCGGAACGGTGGCTGTGTATGCCCTACGCACAGCGTTGATTGCTCTTCAGGTAGCATTTCCACCATTGCTTGCTGCATCACTTGCTATTGGTGCAGTTGCGGCGGCTACAGCTTATTTCAGAGGGAAAACAGATGAGGCGGTTGTTTCAGCTCAACAATTCGCACAGGCTCAAGAAGAAGTTAACCAAGCGCTTGGGAAAAGCCCTTTGACTAGAACGGTTCAAGAGGTTCAGGATTTGCAAGACCGAACAGAAAAATTAAACGTTGTTTTGGAGGAACGCGCTGTACTCCAAGAACGATTAAATGAAATCGAAACTTTGCAATCTGAAGGTTTGGGAACGCCGCAATTGGTAAACGAGTTGTTTGAAATAAACGATCAACTCGCGGAAATGGATCAGAAGCTGCGAGATATGGGCTTTGATGGCGTGGAGCAAGCGCAGCTCAAGCTGGAGCAAATGAAAGATACGATTGATGAATCAGTACCGGCATTGTTGAAAATGAAAGATGCCGAAATTACTGATTTGGCGGCCAAGTACCAAAAGGTCGAAGCGATGGAAAAGCTAACGGCCAAATACAAAGAATTATCTTCAGCTCAGACGTTGGATGCATCGCAAAAGCAGGAATTGATCAACACCACGGAGCAACTGAAGAAGCAATATCCAGATTTGAACGCTCTGCAAGATGAATCCGGACGGATCACGATTAAGAATATCGACATCATTGAGGACCATATCAGCGCAGAACGCAGTTTCATTGATATGTCGGCCAAAGCAGCCAACGCCTACCTGACACACCTGGAAGCGATGGCAAAGGCCAACAAAGCATCAGTGGAAGCTCAGATAAAGAACTTTGAAGCGCTGGCCCGTGCAATGAGCGCCGTCAGTAAGGCCAACAACACAAATCCGATGTTCAAAAATAAGGTCACGGGTATCGGCGGGGTGAGCGCAAACCCTACGTTCGAGAACTTCGCTAACGGCGGAGTGGACGAACAACTTACAGGACTCTATGACAAACAGAATATTGCTACTCAGAATCTATTGGAGGTTCAACGAGCAAAGGATTCACTAACATCGGGCGAGGCCTTCAAACCAGTGTCTGGCGGCGGCATTGACTTGTCCAAACCTGAGAAAGAAAAGAAAGCCAAAACGGCCAAAGCTAAGAAGGAGAAGAAAGGGAAATCCGATGCTGAACTTGCTGCAGAAGCTAGGAAGAAAGCCTTTGACGCCGAAATGGCTACGGTACGGTACCAGGCCGATATGTATGATTGGTCTGCTGAAAAACAGATTGATGCGTACAACAAGGTTGCTTCAAAGCACAAACAGCATCTGAAAGAGACGGTAGAGGATCAGCGGACCTTGAATCTACAGATCAAACGTCTTCAGGAGGATAGTGTCAAATCCCGGTATGAATTTTCCGCGGAATGGATCGATAAAGATCAGCGCCGAATGGAAGAGTCGGGAAAAACGGAAGTCCAAATGGCTACGGCTAAGCTAAGTGCATGGACGCGTGTCCGGGATCGATACAAAAAAGATTCGGAGCAATACAAAAAGGCCGATGAACAGGTGTACCAATCCAAAAAGGAACTAACGCGGCAGCTTGAAGCTGAGGAACGAAAACAATACCAAGCCTCATCCGAATGGATCACCAAAGAAGAACGCCGCATGGATGATTCCGGGAAAACAGAGCAAGAGATTTTAAAGATGAAGTTGGAGGCATGGACGCGTGTTCGGGACCGATACAAAAAGGATTCCGAACTTTACAAGCAGGCTGACGAACAGGTATATCAAACCCGTAAAGCGTTGCTTCAGCAAACACAAAAGGAAACTGAAACGCTGCTCAAAAAGCAGAAGACCGCTGTTAATGATGCCAAGAAGGCCGAACTAGCGGCTATTGATGCGCGCAAAAAGGCGTTTGTTGATGCTCAGAATGAAAAGATCAAAGCCATTGATGATCTGATTAAGAAGGAGCAGGAAGCGAACAACGATGCGGATTATGAAACGGAGCTTGCGAAGAAGCGGGCGCGGGTGGATCTGCTCAGTACGGCAGTGAGTCCGGAAGGAATCAAAGAACGGAATGACCTGATAGCTGAGATTGAACGTATGCAGCTTGAGCATTCGCGCGACTTGCGGAAAAGGGATCTGGAAGATCAGAAAGACAAGCTTGAGGATGAGAAATCCGAACAAGAAAAGGCGTTTGATGACGAAAAAACAGCAACGGAAGCCCGTTATGATGCATTGGCCCAAGCTTTTGAGGAACATGGGAATGACGTCAAATTGATCGAGAGTGCTGTTCAAGATTTCCGAGTCAACGCGAGCAAAGAAGCTAATGACCAAATCCTAACGGACCTAGATACCTTTGTAAGCCAATATCAGTCTAAGATGTCCTCTGTATCCAATCTGACTGGAAACTCGCAGCAGGCGCTAGATTTACAGGAGTACAACGCAAACAAGGATGCATATAACGCAGCCAAGGCCGCAGGGAACAAAACTGAGATGCAGCGACTGTCTCAACGCAATCAGGCGATACGTGATCTATACAAAATCGATAAGGATACAGGCAAGATGGATAGTTTCGATGTGGGCGGCGTGGTTCCGGGTGCTCCTGGACAGCCTATGCAGGCCGTTGTACATGGCGAGGAAGCCATCTTCAACCGACACCAGCTCAACAATCTATTCCGATTGCTGGAGGTTCCAAAACTTACACTCAAACCCGAACAAGCTCCAGCGCCTGCCGCTCAGGTAACGAACCATATTGACTTGTCCACGGATACAGTCGTTCTGGAAGACAAGGCGGACATGGATATGTACAACAATGGCAAAGAGCGGTTGGCACGGAGTCTACAGCGACTTGGAATGAAGGGGTGACGATTTGAGTTATGACATTGATGTAAAAGTGAATGGGCAATGGATCTCGGAGCTTGGCGCAGTACTGGTCGGGAGAACATTGCCCACCTTGCCTGAAGCTGAGGAAAACACGGTCAAGCTCGCCGGGAGAGATGGAGAACTGGATTTCGGATCAACATACGCCACGCGGCCACTTGAGTTGAGTTTCTATGTCATGGGTGACCGGACAGAGTATCACGGAATTGTGAACAGACTGGCGAACGTCTTCCATGCTAAACGCGGGGATCTGGAGTTGATCTTTTCGGACATACCCAAAAAGAGATACATGGCCCAATACCGGGATTCAGTTGATTACGATCAATCTTCGGTGAATCACCAGGTGAATTTTCCGCTCAAGATGTACGATCCGTTCCCGGAGTCCAGCACAGAGTTTGTTTTTGAAACGACTGTTACCCAACGATCAGCGGTAGTTAATATTCCATCTTCAGGCGATATTCCTACGCCTCCAAAGATGGTACTGACCAATGTAGGCTCTACCACGATCCGAAATTTGAGACTGACCAATGAATATTTATTAGAGGGGTGAACCGATGAACATCAGTAAGTTTTTAGCGACCAAACAACTGAATGTATCAGCAAGAGGGGAAAAATTCACATTCCCAGATAGGTTATATGTCGCTCTTTATAATTCCGATCCGACCTGGAATGATACGGGGCAAGAGGTGTCCGGTGGAGGTTACGGCAGGCAGGTACTCACCTTTGCTGAACCGGCTCAAGTTACTGTCCAAGAGTTTCACCCAGTTACCGGGGTCTTGAGCAATATACAAAAGATGTCCATCAAATCTGCGGCAGATGTAGCTTTTGCGGTAGCGACAGCCAATTGGGGCACAGTTACACACTTTGGACTGCGGGACGCTGTTACGGGTGGAAACCTTTATTATTTCGGTACGCTGGAAACACCACGAAGCATTTTAAATAATGACATTTTCAAGTTTTTAACTGGGCAAGTGGAGATCCGGTTGAACTAAGGAGGTATAAACGATGATCAAAACAATGTATCCGGCTGCGGTCAACAGCAGGCAGACGGAGCTGGCGACAGACATTGACGACACTCAGACCAGTTTCACGGTGCTGGATGGTTCTTTATTACCTCCTGCGCCGAACCTACTAACGCTGGGAACGGATGAATCGGCCGAAACGGTACTTTATACCGGGAAGACCGGAAATGAGATTACAGGAGTAACCAGAGGGTTTGAGAGTGGGGCAGTGTCATGGGCAGCAGGAACAAAGCTAGCAAGATTCTTCACGGCGCATGACCATGATACATTTCGGGAAAACATTGCTGATCTTGATCAACGACTGAGCGATATTGTGATACCTCCTGCATCTTTGACAGAACAGGGAATTGTTATGCTTTCGAAATCTACAACAGGTAACAGGGATGACGTAGCTGCTACAGAGTCGGCAGTAGCTGCGGCTTTTCAAGCTGGAGTTGAACGTAAAGCGGAAGTGGTTGCCGCGCTTAACTCCATAGGTGTATCGGCATCCACTAGCGAATCGTGGGATTCGCTCATTGCTAAGGTGTCCGGGGTGATCCGGGCGACAGGAACAGCCACAGTGGCACAAGTGTTATCGGGAGCAACTTTCTCAAATCTTACTGGCAATAACCGAACAGGAACAATGGCGAACAATGGTGCGGGCGGGACGATAACTCCAGGGATAGCCAATCAAACAAAAGCGGCTGGATACTATAGTAGCGCAATGACGATCTTGGGTAGCGCAAATTTATTAGCTGCGAACATTAAGAATGGGATAAATATATTTGGCGTGATTGGCACATTGAACGAAGGTGTGCGATATGCGACAGGCGTATCAGGCTTCTCTACATCTGTAATGCTGTTCACCAAAACAGATAGTTCGCAAACAAATTCATACTATTTACAAGTGAATGGTTTAGCATTCAAGCCGAAAATTATTGTCATCACAATGCAGTCAACTGTTAATGCTGATCCAGGTTCAGGTCCATACCCTCAAAGTTCAGTCTATACTGAACTTCCAACTAGGAGGAATGTCGGCTATTCAACGGTCACCACTGGTAAGGGAGATATGTACTATGTTGAAGGAACGCAAGCGTTTGTGAACGAAACGGGGTTCCGACTTCCTATAAGCATCCATTTAACTAACATCAACTTAACCTGGCATGCATTTGACATTTAAGGAGGTTCAGCAATGAAGATAGGCAGAAAAGTTTATTACGAAAAAGGAACCGGCAATGTGATATGGGTTACTGACCAACGAATGGGTATGGTAGTTGAAACAACTGTAGAACAAGACTTCGCTTTCTATTCAGCATTGGCCGGACGAGTGCCTGAAACGGTAGGCTTGTTGCAATTGGAATTCAATGATTATTCGGCTGATTATGATGCCGGTGGACAAATCACTTGGATTGATCTGGAGTCAATGGAACCTTTATTCACCTATGCAGATCCGACCGATCCAGAGACGCCACAGGAACCACGTCCGGCACTCAGTAAACAGGTGGAAACACTCATGCAGGACAACACACTTTTGAAGGCTCAAAGCAAGGCGCTTGCGGATCGGGCTGCGTTCACTGATGATGTAATCGCTGAAATAGCGATAGAGGTATATGGATGATCCAGCGTGTATTATTCTGGCTGCTTCTGCGCTTGGAAGGAGGTGATAACATGGTAGCTATGTTCTTTGCACAACGTATTATTTTCGGCACAACTGAGTACAAGACAGTTCCTACTTCTCTTCGAGCACAAGTTGACGCTATTCTGACCGAAAGTGGAGTTGAATTTCTGATTGAGAAGTAACCGGCACGCCCAATAACGGAGCGTGTTTTTATTTTGTCCAAAAGGGGTGGAGGCCATGTTTAACAGAGGGGCTTTTAACCGCATGGCCTTTAACCGCCAAATATCCGTATTCGTCTTTGGCCGGGCAGTTGCTGATATATCAGGATCTGCTGTAGCTGCTGCATCGATGGAAATGACGGGTTCGGCGGTTATGGATGTCAATGCGGGAGCGGCAGGTGATTTTGTCCGTGAAATATCCTTTACGGCTGTTATGGACGTAGCTGCTGGCACCAAGGCGGATTTCATTCGAGAGATTACCAAACGGGCTGTAATGGATGTTGGTTTTGGTGCAGTCGCCAAGGGGAGTCGGTACCATGTGGAGTTTCTTGAATTCACCGGACCATTCCGGCCAGGCGACAAAATCGAAATTGACGCCAAAACATTCCGCATTACTCAAAACGGAATCAATGCGGCAGGCCTCATGGAAGGTGATTTTTTCAATCTCAATGTAGGCGATAACCGAATCACATATACAGATCCAGAAACAAACCGCCAGGTGCTACTGAGAATCACGCATCGGGACCGGTTCTTGTATTAGGAGGATGTCCATGAAATACCTGAAGGTACTGGACAAGGATTTAAAACCAGAGGGATACTTAACCCATGCATATGAAGTAGAACGGCGGAGACGGCTCAATTCTGATTATGAGCTGTCTTTTTTTGTGCCTATGACATCGGATGATTACCGAGAGAAAATCAGGATCAAGGGCCATGTGATGGACGAGAACGGCCAGTACTATGTAATCCAAACGCGGGAACGTGTTCGGGATGGCAAGAAACTTACAGCGCGGATCGTGTGTACGCATATCATGTTCAAGATGAATGAATTCAAAGTGCCGTATGACCAGTATCTTGAAGAGGCATATGGGGTCCATATCAGCCAAATGATTTCCCGTCTCTCACCGATCATGAACAATAAGTACACGTTTCGGATAGATGACGTATTTGAATTGCAGGACATTAAGGATTGGGGCCGTACAACGGCACTGGAGGCATTCAACCATATCGTCAGATCCTACGGGGCTGAGGTGTGGGCAGATAACTTCACCATTCATTTGCGAAAGCGTGTGGGTGAGGACAACGGCAAGCAGTACCGGATCGGCAAAGATATCATTCAGGATCAGTTCAAGGATGAAGGTTCTAACCTGGTTACCCGGATGTACAGTCAGATGAAAGATGGCCGGACGTTTATTGGCATGTCCACGGACTATCTGACAGCGGAAGAATTAAGCCTGTTGCAAGGTGTTCCAGGAGCGATCCAAAACGGAAAACTCACTGTGAACTATCTGATATCGCCTTACGCCCAGTACTGGACCAACACGACAAACCCTTTTTTCGATGGCGAAATGATTGACCAGGACATCGAAGATCCGGAGAAGCTGCTGAAGGCTACCCGGGAGGAATTGCGCAAGAAAGAGATTCCGGAAATCGAGATAGCCATTAACGCTGCGGACATCCATAAGATAGACCGGATCGAGTCGCCACCTGACATGGGTGATATCGTATACGCCTATGACCCAGAAATGGAAATGCCCAATATCGAAATGCGGGTTATGGAAATGACTGAGTATCCGTTTTCGATGGACAAACATACACAAGTGGTTCTGGCCAACTTCAAGGTTCAGGACTATGACGACATCATTGCGGACCTGGAACGATCCAAACGGATTATGAATGACTTGCTATCTGGCGGTAAGATCCGAACGGATGTATTTGAGACATTCGCCAAGCAGGCTGTTATTGATATCAACAATTCCAAAACAGAGATCATATACGATCAGAGAGGCATATTGCTTCAGAGCAAGGCGATTGCCCGGAACCAGGTCATACTGACGTCAGACGGTATTATGTTGTCTACAGACGGAGGGTTGACGCCAAGGGTTGCCATTACAGCTAACGGCGTTGTGGCTGAAGCTATACGGGGCGTACTGGGTGATTTTGTGTCTATGGTCATTGGTAGCGGCAACTTGGTTACTAAGATCAACACGCAAGGGATCAGCTCAGGGCACAACGATTACAACCAAGCGCCATTCCGTGTGGATATGCAGGGCAATGTAGTTGCACGTTCTATTAAACTCACTGGGGAAATAGAAAATTCTGAAATGTTCAGTTCTGTAATTAAAGCATCGAAGATTATCGGTAATGAGATTGAAGGTGGAACGATCACAGGGGCATTAATCCGAACAGCGGCAAGTGGTCGGCGTGTGGAACTGGATGTTCAGGGTTTTCGATCATTTGATAGCAGCGGAGTAAACAGGATACGAATTAATACAGGCAGTGATAATGGAGTTGCTGCAATATCATTCTTTGGATCTGGCGGGGCAAGCGCAGGAGAGATTAATACGTATCAGAACAGTGGCGGATTATCTATTATAAGTAACGACCTTATTATAGGATCGAACAATACAGGGAATCCAATAAGGTTGCAAGGGGCACCAATCATTGCAGGCCCTGCTGAATTTCGCAGTTCAGTTATTTTCAATGGTTCAATTACGGGATTGAAAATGACTGACATAACGGGACTCCAAGCTGAATTAAGCTCTATATGGGCAGCTTTAAATAGCAAGGCATCTTCAAGTCACACCCATTCCGTTACACTGCCTACACACAACCATGGTATTGCAGGGGCGTCGAATTGGGGTGGAACCTTCACAACATCAGCTCCGTAATGTATCATAATAGGAAAAATGACCCAATACGGAGGATGAGTTGTGAAAAATTTTACTCACAAATTTGCGTACATTGCAGGCGGGATAATTATCGGAATTATCTTTTCGACATCGGCGGGAGCCTTCGCTGATTCAGTTAAAAGCATGGTTGGGAAAAAGGTTACTGGGGAATATTCAGTTGTGGTTAACGGAAAAAGCTTATCTGATAAGGGCGCTGTGATTGATAGCAAGGCAAATGTTCCTGCAAGATCATTATCTGAGGCATTAGGAGCTGATGTATCTGTGTCCGGGAAAACTATCTATATTACTACAGACGAAGGTCAGGAAGGGACGAGCGTCTCACCATCCACGCCTTCTTCAAGCAACGAGTACAGCGGCAGAAGTAAGGCCGATCTCGAAGGTGTGAAAAAAGTATTAATCGAAAAGATTTTAGAACCAACAAAATCCGGACGAGAGCTTTTGTTAAAGGAATTGGCCGATGCTGAGAAAAATGGTTCTGAGCAAGTTGTCGAAGCGAAGAAGAAACAAATTGCACTCTATGACGCTGATATCGAAAAGTATACCGCTGATCTAGAAAAGGTCGAAGCTGCGCTGGCAGAAATCAAATAACATATTACCCACATGAATGAGTCCGTTACCCACGGGCTCTTTTTTTATGCCTGAAAGGAGGCGAGATATTGAAGGCGACACATCAAGTAGTGATAACGGCTGATATTTCCCGGCCAGTTGAAGAGATCTCCGAAATCATTTCATTGTTCATCGGGATGCATCCAGCAGAGAAACAACAAGAGATTTTACAGGCAGTGGATCAGTCGGTAGGCGAGGCTTTAGCGGGATTGGTTTCAGATACAGCTTCAGATAAATAGAGAGAGAAAGTGGGGGATCACTATGCAAGAGGGAATGTCTAATTTTATTAAAATGGTATCGGCTGCCTTTGGGGCTGGCGTTGGGTACCTCTTTGGAGGGTGGAGCATCTTGATTAACTTACTTTTAATTTTAGTAGTAGTGGACTGGCTAACTGGTTGGACCGCAGCTTGGATCAAGCATGAGTTGCGTAGCAGGGTTGGATTCGAAGGGATCGCCCGTAAGGTTGCAATCTTCCTGGTAGTTACCATTGCGCATTTCATAGACTCAGCATTGGGCGGCACTGGTTACATCCAGGATGCCGTTATTTTCTTTTACCTCGCAAACGAATTGTTATCAGTAATTGAAAATATGGGTCGCATGGGAGTTCCTATGCCGGACGTGCTACGTAATGCGGTGAAGATTTTCGAGTCTAGAAGTGCAGTGCCAGAGAATCCGAATCTCCCAGATCCACCGCAAGAAGAAACAACTACTCAAAAACCCGCAGTGTAGAAAGGAGAGTTTAACTTGATCAGCAAAGGAAACTTCTTGTTGCTGGAACCATCCGAATTTAACGGGTGGCTTCAGAAACAGAAAATAACCAGGACAATAAACAAGCTACAGGTTCACCACACATGGTTGCCAAACTACAGCACTCGTAGGAATCAGGATCATTTCAGATGCTTGGAGGGCATCCGGACAACACACCTGGCAAACGGCTGGAACGGAACCGGACAGAATATCACAGTTTTCGAAGATGGGAAAATAGCAATCAGCTTGGATCGGGATCTGAACAAAACACCTGCGGGGATAAAAGGTGCTAACACGGGTGCGTTGTGTGTGGAGATCATTGGTAACTTTGATGTTGGCGGGGACTCGATGACAGACGAACAGAGACAAGTTGTACTGCACTTGTATGCTTGCTTGGCTATCAAACTCAATATCCCTGTAGATACGAATCACATCGTGTATCACGCTTGGTATACGTCTGCTGGGGATTGGTTGGGCGACTATATCCAAGGTCGATCCAGTAAGACGTGCCCGGGTACAAACTTTTTCGGACATGGGAACACTCGCTTGGCTGCGTCTCGCGAGTTTATTCCTGGCATTCAGGCGGAAGTGCAACGAATTAAGAATGGAGGTGAAGAACCGATGACAACGGCAGAGAAGAAAAAGATGGACGACTTGCAAGCCACTGTAGATGCTCAGGCCAAGTGGATCGAGTCCGAAAAAGCCAAATCCAACATGGAATGTCCAAGCTGGGCAAAGACTGCATACGAATACTACAAGCCGTTTATTGCTGACAGCAAAGGTAGTTACGACTTTTGGAGGCAACTTGTAATAAATTACCGGAAGGAAAACGGCATTAAGGTGCAATAAGTATAAGTGCATACTATTTCCGTAAATCCTATTGATAAAGAACGTATGTTCGCATATAATACAAACAAACGTACGTTCTTATCAATTGGAGGAATATTCTATGGGTAAACTTGAGGGTAACGGAATCTTTGAAAGTTCACGTATGATCTTGCCCGAACACCGCGAAGCAATGTTGCGGCATCAGAGGGAAAAACAACGTAGAGGGAAACCCATTCTGGATGAGCAAGCCATTGAGGAAATCATCCGGGCTTTAGCTGAATCTTTCCACGAAAAAACGAAGGTTGACTTGGTAGTCTTCAGCCCGTTTGATGACGAATATTATAGTGGAGTTGTAATTGGTATTAACCAGCGGATGGGTAGGGTCAACATGTTGTTAGAAGATTCCGAAAGGGAAATTCCGATTGCAGAAATAATCTCAGCTAACACCTGAAAAATGTATGATTTTGGCTATGTAATTGCCACTTCTTCCGGTATAATTAAAGTATAACTTTAATTGATCTGCGAAGGAGAAATGTACCATGTGGGAGCCAACCAGGTTCTTACTTTTTTCAACCCTTGAAACAATGTCGGCTTTTGCTCTAATGCTTGCTACCTTTAGAATAAAAGTCAAGAACTACATATGGCCTGGTTTGTTCGTAAGTTTGCTGATGAATTTACAAAGCTACCTCATGCGTGAAGAGGCATCGATGGCTGCTCTCGCTCCTGCGCTAAGTACAATTCTATTCATCCTCTTAATTACAACGGTTGTAAAAGTGCCTGTAATGTGGTCCTCGATAATCGCTATACTCGGAACATTTAGTTATACCGTAGTACAGACGATCATCCTGTTTGTTTTCTTCCAAGGTGTGGACACAAGTACGTTGGCTACATCTGTAGAAGGGTCTGCGCTACAAGCGGTTACAAGTATTGTTGCTCTTGGGGTGACGTACTTCTTACTGAAATTCAAGATCGGATTCACTGCTGACTTTGAAAAATTCAGGTTTAAATGGGAACATATCGGCGTTGTCGCATTTGTAGTGTTTTCACTGTTGGCATCTACACTAATGTTTTATATCAACAACATGTTTCTGGTTATTGTTCATATGGCCTTAGCTGTTGGGATGATCTTATACTACGCTATTCGGAAAGAGAGAGAAGAATATTGATAGAGACTGCCGCTTGGCGGATCGCCAAACATATTAAGGCTGTTGTCCCAAACCACCCAGCTCCAATTGAGAATTTGAACCACTCGCTTATTATTTCAATAAACTTCTTTACCGTAATAGGACTAGCTGTACTTGGCGCATTATTTACTGGTCACGGAAAAGATGCGGCTGTAATGTTGTTGGCCTTTGCTGTGTTACGGCAACTTACCGGTGGTTTGCATCTGGAATCAAGTACGTGGTGTGCGGTCGCCACTGCCGGCACGGCAACATTGTTGTCCTTGGTGACGTTAGATCAATTAACTACAACTGTATTAACAGTGGTCGGTCTGTTGTGTGTTATGGTTTTTGCCCCAGCGGGAATTGAGGATCAAACTATAATTCCTGAGCGATATTATCCGATATTAAAAGTAGTGGGGATGTTTATAATTGCTTCTAATTTCTGGGTAGGGTCTCCGTTTGCAGCCATTGCTTACTGCACTCAAGGAATTATGCTTGCAGCATATGTAATATTTAAAGGGGGTGAAAAACAAAATGAAAACTAAAATTTACTCTGCTGTAGCAACTGCACTTTCTGCTTTGGCTGTGATCTCTGTAATGCCAGCAAGCTTGGCGTGGGTATCCAATCCGAAACCCCCAAAAAATTTGCTTAATAAATAGGAGTGGTGAAATGTTATCTGTAACAACCAGCCAGGACGGCGGGAAAATTGAAGACATCCATATCGAGAACATATTCTATATGGCATGGGAGGGAACGATTGATCGTTCAATCATTTATTCCACCGAAGGCACCTATTATCTACCAGGACCAGTGAAGTACTGGTTGAATGCAATCAACAACATGGGGTATAAATTTCTTCACGTAGACAGAGCGACTATTATAAATACGGAGAATGTGGTCTCCGTGAACTCAATATATAAAGAAGCATATTTCGAAAGTGAAATTACCAAACACTCAGTACGTTGCGAAATAGTTAACCATAGATATAAAACATTTATGGAAGAACTTACAGTAATGAATCCGAGGGTTGTGTTGACATAAGGGCCGCTAACGCGGTCTTTTTTTGTTTATATGTACACATATTATATGTCGAATTACTGTCGAATATTGTAGAATTGTAGGACGAACTCAGCGACACCAATTCTTGTTTACAAGAGGCTAATAATGGGATTTAATAGAGATGTGAGGTATGAAATAAATGGATTTCGAGTGAGGTTGTTGGTCAATCTTTACCTGGGGTAAACTTTCTACCGGGGAGGGGCTTACGCCTCCGCCGTTCGCCTAGTCGTCCCATTCATGCAATTCTTCCATAGTACACCGGAGTATTCTTGCTGCATGGGCTGCATTTTGATACGAAAAGTACTTCTTTCCAGAAATAACCTGAGATATGAACCCTTCAGTCAGGTTCAGTTCTCTAGCAAGATCAGTCTGCTTGATCTTACGTTTGGCTAAGAGGTACGGCAAACGGCTTCTCCCCGGTACAGGGTTCATCCATTTACACCTCATGCCTAAATTATTCCACTTTTCATTATAGGGCATATCAATCGAACGCACAAATACATACTATAAAGGATGTGCAACATGAAAACACACCGTATTGACGTAAGCCAATCAATTAATCAGGAAATAGCAAAAAAACTTGCGCAGATTTTAGTATCCGCGCAAGGGGTATCGACTCCTGCTTATGTTACAATAGTTTCACCGACAACGGAACACACCGTGATTATCAATTAAACTTCAAATAAAACTCGGGGACATTTTGGGGACGGATTGGGGACAGACTGTGAGCCAAACAATAGAATACAGGGTACATGAGAGAAGAACACAAAGGTGACAAGTCGCTACGAACGCCGAATTACTCGGTCGAGAGATGTTTAGTTCACTGACCCCATTTCTTTGACAGGGTAAGGGTCGTGGGTTCGATCCCCACTCGTCCTATATGAAAAATTAAAACAACTTCTTTTGAGAATTATATCTCAAGAGGAGTTGTTTTTTTTATATAATAATATGGCTACCTCCAATAATATGTGTAGGTGGTTTTTGTTGATAATAAATTTAATGGCACAGTTTCTCTTCCTCTTTTTAAACAAAACTTAAATAAAACATAAATTCAGCGTAAGGTTCGTCTTCTATACTTGGTCATGAGGTCAACATAGAACAGGAGAAGGAGAGAACTAATGAATTATTCAAGTCCATTTACATCAAAGTTAGCCAGAGTAGGGATCGCGGGTACACTGGCTTTAATACTGGCAACAAGCCCACTTGCCAACATGGGGGTTGTTGCCGCGGAAGCAGGCCCAGCATCTGTATCTACGAAGATATATAACACACAGAAAGACTCTTTAGAGCAGACCCCGATTCAATACCAGATTCAGGCTCGATTAAATGAGAAGGACATGACGATCCAGGGGAGCGAGAAGGTAACGTATCACAACACAAGCAAGGATACCCTCCAGCAGCTGGTCCTTCATACATATGCTGACGCAAACCTCTCCAAGTCTACACAGGCGAGCATGTACCAACAGCATAATGAAAAGATTAGTGAAGATCATCCGGAGAAGACAGCGGCGGACTTTCTGGGTGGCATCGATATTCAGGCTGTAAGCGCAGATAGCCAATCGTTGGATTTCCATAAGGAAAACCAGGCGTTGACCGTACAGTTGAAGAAGCCCGTACAACCAGGTGAATCGGTATCATTCCAACTGGAGTTTCAGTTGAATATACCCTATGGCTCACAGCGAGTTTCCTACTACAAGGACATGATCAATGGTGCACACTGGTTCCCGGTGATGTCTGTATACGACGAGGTTAAGCATCAATGGAACAAGGCACCGTATAGTCGAACATTTGAGAGCGATTATTACACCTCATCGGACTTTGAAGTTCAATTCAATGTTCCCGATGAGTATCAGGTAGCTATGCCGGGTACGATCACTACTCAAAACAGTACAGAACATGGTCGTAAAGTTGTTTCTGCTGTGGCCGAGAATACAAGGGAGTTTGTTTTCTTTGCAAGTTCTAATCTTCAAGTGGAACGCGCTACTCGTAACGGTCTGACGGTGGAATACTATTATTACAACGATGATCCATACAAGAAAAAGATAGTTGACCGGTACATTAATCAGGCATTCAAGGTCATCGATTTCTATAGTGAGAAATATGGCAAGTATCCCTATCCAGAGTTCCGAATTGTCGAGACGTATGTACAAGGCGTTGCCGTGGAGTATGCGAGGCTCATTCAGATGGGACAGATTCAAAATGGTGCGGTTCCAGAAGAAGACACAACATTTGTTCATGAAATAGCGCATCAGTGGTTCCATGCATTGATCGGTAATAATTCGGAGACAGAATCCTTCCTGGATGAAGGCTTTGCTGATTTCTCCATGGTGTATTTTGCCGAGAAACAGGGAGACAAGCTAAATGGATTCAGATCCATACAGTTTGATACTGCGCCCGTAGATATGGCGATTGCGTCAACAAACGATGAAGCTGGGGATTTGGCAAGTTTGGTATATTATCAGAAGGGGCGACAAGCGATCTATCAGCTTTACCGTTCCGTCGGTGAAGAGAAATTTGACGAGTTGATGAGGACATATTTCAAACGCTACGTGTACCAAAATGCAACGGTAGAGGGGCTGCTTCAAACCATTGAAGATGTGCTTGGTAAAGAAATACGTTCAGAAATGCAGATGGCCCTATATCAGCCTGATTTTGTCTTAAACCCGGAATACCAACTATCACAAGAAGAGACCGCCGCCTATGTGCATGATGTCTTACAAGTGCAATATCAGGCTGTCATGGGTATGGTTCCTAATCTGCCTTATGAAGTGATGAATCGATTGATGTACAAAGCCCTTCAAGGCGAGGAATTAACCATTGTGCTCAGCGATCAGGTAAGTAAGCTTGCAACTAAACAGCAGGAAGATATGGTTAATCAGTTGACCGGATTCCTTGATATGACTGGTGTGAAATACGACGTTATACGGGATCGCAAGGAACTGAAGCAAAAGATGAAAAAAGAGATCGGCAACAGCAACCTTATTGTCATTGGCAATGCCAAGTCAAACGGATTGGTGCAGGCTTTAAAACTTAACATTATTGATCGAACGAAACAGACGGGTTTTACTTGGAAAAATACCATGAATCAACCTCTCACGGCTGGTGCATATGTTATCAAACATCCCTATAACCAGAATCGATTGATGCTTCATTATTTCTGGAATGAGGATCATCTGAGTGATGAGGCATTTGAAGCTTTTAAGCTGAAAATACAGGAGTCTATCGGCTTCACTAACGACTTTTACCAGTACTATGTATTGGATAACCAAGGCAAGGAGAAATCCAATAAAAAAGTTGCGAATCCCATATCTTCACTTTTTGCGGAGTAATAAGGAATTGGTTTTGCAGTTTCTTCGTTCAAACAGGTTAGCCAATTTGTATTGGTTAGCCTGTTTGTGTTTTATATGAGAACCAGTCTTAGAATAATAGGCTGCAAGATGGGCATAATGCTTTAACACAAAGGCAACTTCATGAATATACTTATCGGGAGAAAACAATAGGAGGGATTAATATGAAGGATCAACATTATCCGGGCGTACCAATGAAAGGGACAGTTGCTGATTACAACTGTAAAAGAAATAAAGGAATGAACAAAATGAAAGCGCATTCATATAATGCTAGAATTTGTCCTATCCTTTGTGTTACTCAGGAGCCGGTTGCGAATGAGGGTAACGTTGTTGATTTTTCAATCCTATTAAAGGACACTTCGGATGTTTTATATTCGCGACCGGTAAATGGTAATACCCTGCTCACGAAGGAGTTGAGTTTCCATGTCTATGACTGATAATATTGCTCAGGAAGCACTCGACGCAGCGATGAAGGCAAGCAGGGCCGTTGCGCCTTATGATTATTGCGATGCAGAAACCAGACGGATGTACACGCCTCAATTTGATAAAAAAATGGACAATCCTATGTATACCGCTGCAATGGCGGGTCTTCAATCGATCTATTGGTTTCGGGCGATCAAGGTAAAGGGGCTTATCCCTGATGCAAAAGCAGATTATTATGCTACGTATTCTACCAACCATAATCACATCGGAGGAATTGGACTAGCCTACTCGAACAGCCCGACAGGACCATGGACCAAACACGGACAGGTGTATCTCGATACTGTGGTTGGGAATTCGACGGAAACTCCATTTGTGATCTGGAACGATGAAGAACAATTGTTTTTTATGTATTATCAACAAAACGGACTGGGGATCAATCAATCGACGGCACTTGCGACCTCTGTAGACATGATCAACTGGACAAGAGTGGGTTTGATTTTGGACAAACCTCCCGGTTTCCCAGGTGATGGTCATACCGGATATTTCTCGTGTTTCAGAAATGGTGGCAAATGGATCGGTTTCTCAGTGATGGGCGGTGGGGACTTTGGTCGTAAATGTATCTGGCATTCACATGACGGACGTAGCTGGTTAGCTGATCCAAGACCATTAATGGGTGGGAATGATGCCACTTTAAGTGCAGGAGAAAACATTTCGAGACCCAATGCTGGTGTATTTATGTACAAAGGGAGCATGTGGTGGCTGGGTATGTTATCAGCTTATGCTTCCGGTGGGGTTACGACGGTAGCTCGGCCTGCCATTGCCAAGATCAGTGCAGACTTTCGTCAACTGCTGGACAAACCTACAGATATATATTTTCCGGCATTGGATTGGGAAACGACCAACATGCAGTCCTTGATGGTGTCCGTTATGGACGGTGTAGTGTACGTGTATTACAATACCGATCATAATATCGGTGTAGCCTATTCGGTGGGGGTGTAGAAATGGTTATACGTGATGCAGCGGGTCAGATTGTGCCCTTTGGAAAGGTTCACAAACAGCTTGTGGCTGATTTTCTTTACGGAACGTTACCGGATTGGGTGGAGGTGGTGGGCACCCCTACGTTTGAGCCTTTGCCCGACAGAGGGACCATTACTGTTACAACTCCGACAACGGCAGGAGCCACGGCAGAGTTAAAAATGAAACATCTGATTGACAGCTCGAAAGTAACAGCAATTGCAATCACTTTGGAAGCGCTACAATTAAACGGGAACATTGGAATTTCAGTTCAGGTTGGCATTAAATCGAAGGATAGCAAGGCCGGAATCACTTTTTTTCAAAACGTAAATCAGAAATATGGTATGGTCCGTGCCTATAAAGCAGATGGAACGTACACGGATTTTAATCAAAACATGGTGTTCTTCACCACACATGGCGTAGCAGGAGATGAAGCACAGAACCGTAAGAATCTCACTGTGTTGCTCTGTACCGGATTACAGTTCTCAGCTGGGTTCGAGAGACCGTCCGTATGGCTTGGTGCAGATGATCAATATGGCGGTGTTGCTGCTGACCTTAGCGGTGGGTTGTTCCAACATGGAGAACTGCAATGTCTTTTGAAACTGACTACAAGTAAGGCCGAGGCCAAGTATTTCAAATGTGCACAGATGAAAGTGGATATCTGGAGTAACTGATTGGAATGACGATCGTGTATGACCTGTGATGACGATAAAAGGTTCGCTTAGAAGTCGCTATGTAAGCGGCTTCTTCTTTTATTGTTTAAATAATGGTTTACAAACACAATTAAATTGTGTACAATCAAATTGTTAGCAAAACAAAAAAACAAGAAATCATGTTTAACCAATACAAATAAATGTTGAAGAGGAGTTTTCACAAATGAAAACATTATATGAAACAACAGTAATCAATACAGGCGGACGTCAAGGCATCGTACAATCCCCAGATAACGTGTTTATGTTGGATGTTGCTGCACCGCCTGAACTCGGAGGACAAGTGACGACAGCTACCAATCCGGAGCAGTTGTTTGCAGCAGGGTATAGTGCTTGTTTTAACTCCGCACTGGAGTTTCAATTGAAGAAACACAAAGTTGAGATTGAAAGAAGTACCGTAGCTGCAACGGTAATGTTGGTGACGGACTCTGAGGATAACGGCGTGAAGCTTCAAGTAGATTTGGAAGTTAAAATCCTTGGTCTGGATGAAGAAACAGCACAGAAGTTTGTGAAACTTGCCCATGACTACTGCCCATATTCCAAAGGAATCAAAGGGAACGTGAATGTTAACGTGGAACTCGCGTAATCACTGATACTATTTGTTGATAAGAAGCCTCCGAGAAATCGGAGGTTTTTTGGTGTTTTATGCATAAAAATCAATTTCACACTCAATTGTGGGTTATAATGGTAGTAAGTTTACAAAAAACTGCTGAAAGGGGAATGTACTTATGATGGATTTTAGCAAACCACCCCATGGCTCTGAGACCGATACCCACCGTCAGCGTCATCAGGAGAATGAACAGAAATACCTGTCCGGAGGCAAGAGTATTTGGTATGAAATCAGCAACTGGCTCATTCTCGGAGGTATCCTCCTTGTCATATTTTTATTATTTAAATACGTTTTCTAAATAGACACACAACCGGGCGAATCCCCATATGATGCATTACATCAGTAAGCACTTGGGGAAATGGGGAATCCGGGATGGCAAAGGCAAAGGGTAAGAAAGCTCCCGCATTAAAGAGTGATAAAATACGTGTATCCATGAAGTTGGTCACATCGGATGTATGCGAGAGATGTAAGACACCATGTACACGAGGCATGGATTACGCTGAACGTATGAGAATTGAAGGGGCTTTAGGCAAGGGCGTTCCCTGTATATTGACCCGCCATACTTCTTCATAAACTCTTCGTATAATCCCGTATTTATAACAATTATAGATCAGGGGCATCCTTTAATGAGGATCGTCTCTTTTTGTGCATTCCAAGGGGTGGAAAAAATTCTGGATAAAAAATGAAAAATGATGAAAAACAGCGCAACTTTGTGGATGAATCTGCAGTATAAATGTACAACAGCTAGCAGCAGGGGAGGGAATATTGACGGGATGAAATGGAAACGAATATTGCTTTGTGTCACGGTATTCTCCTTGCTCGGCGGGTCTTTATTGTTTGCAGATTCGGTGAACGAGAAGATTCGTGTTCTCATTAACGGCAAGGAAGCAGCTGATGGAGGTTATCTCATTGATGGAACGACCTATGTACCTGTAAGGGAAGCCGGAGGCGTCGTCAAATGGGACAGCAGTAACAAGAGAGTAACGGTGATCAAACCGAATGTACATATTTTTCTCTTCAAGGGAGACACTGTATTTGGCAACGTTAACGTAGGTAAGCTGAAATTCAATGTATTTTCACAAGTGGACAGTCTGACAGCAGATGTAGCTGCGGTGAAAGTAACGATTACCAATCCAAGCGGTCAGGTGAAGGATATCCAGTCACAGGAGCTTACGACCCAGAAGGATAACTTCTGGTTCCGCACATATGATTTTACGTATGATTTCAGCCGTGCCGGCAAGTATCAGGTCGGCTTTCATATTAAAGAAAATGCAAACAGCAGCTACGTCCTGGTAGCGGAGAAAATCATTACAGCGCTGAACGATTGAAGCGAAAATTACCTTGTGAGTTAAATTGACCTGTGTCATTGAACATGTTACGATATGCAAGGTTACACAATTTCTATTTATAAAGCGAGGTATTTCAATGAGCGATCACACACATGAACACGGCGATGGCTGCGGATGCGGGCAAGACCACGACCACGACCACGAGCATGAAGAAGTCCTTCTCACATTAACAGACGAGAACGGCCAAGACGTGGAGATGGTTTTGGTGGAGACGTTTGACGTGGAGAAGCATGTTTATGCGCTCCTGCTGGAACGTAACAATCCTGAAGCTGACGGCATCATCCTGCGTATGGAAGAAGAAGACGAGGAAATGGTGCTCTACAATATTGAAGACGAAGAAGAGTGGAACCGCGTTGAAGCGGCTTACAACGAACTCGTTGCATCACAAGAATAGTCATTCTTTTGGAACATAACATGAAGGCTCCTTGATCTCAGGGGGCCTTTTGTTTGTTTTTCAAGAGGTATACGAGCATTTACACCACCGGTTTGAACGACGAAATAGACGGGAAAATGCAAACTCGCTTGTCCCATAAAATAAAAAAGGGCCAAGCTAGGGCTTGGTCCTTTAAGTTTATCCCCTGCACAGCGCAAGGAGGTTGTTTTAGAAAATGGCATCGGCTTCCACGATCACTTTAACGTTGGTTACGCTGCGATCTTCGGGTCCTTTGACGGGTAATCCAACTTCGACATGATCGATGATGTAGTCGATGTTTTCCTGGGTGATAACCTCACCCGGTAACAGGATCGGAATTCCTGGCGGATAGACATAGATGAATTCCGAGATAATACGTCCTGCGGATTCCTTAAACGGAATCACTTCGGTATCACCGTAGAATGCATCACGTGGAGTCAGCATCAACTGTGGAATATCCGGAACTTTTACGACCAGTTCATGGGCCGGGTTCACTTGATAATAGGTACGGGAGAGATCCTGCAAAGCGTTCAGCAAGATATCCACACTATTATCCGTATCTCCTGGCGTAATGAGACACAGAATATTGTACATATCACTAAGTTCGACCTCAATGTTGTAATGTTCACGCAGCCAGTTCTCTGTCTCATACCCTGTAATACCCAGATGGCGAACATGGATCGTTACCTTGGTTGGATCATAGTTGAAGGTCGCTTCTGTACCCAGCAGCTCTCTACCGAAGCAATACAGGCCATCCATATCGTTAATCGAACGTCTGGCAAACTCAGCTAGTTCAATCGCCTTCTGTGCAATCTCACGACCGTGGAGTGCCAGGTTACGTCTTGATGTATCGAGTGAAGCAAGCAAAATGTATGAAGTTGATGTTGAGGTGAGCAGACTCAGGATCGTCTGTACACGCTGTGGATTTACGAACCCATTCTTGGTATTCAGGTTGAGTACGGAACTCTGTGTCATGGAGCCACCAAGCTTGTGAACACTGGTTGCAGCCATATCGGCACCTGCTGCCATCGCAGACAGTGGCAGATCCTCATGGAAATGAATGAGTACGCCATGGGCTTCATCAACAAGCACAGGGACTTGATAACTGTGTGCCAGCTCAACAATCTCTTTCAGATCGGTAACCACGCCGTAATAAGTCGGGTTAATTACAAGCAATGCCTTGGCATCCGGATGACGCTCCAGTGCGCGACGGATAGACTGTGTGGTCACTCCGTGGTCAATGCCCAGATTGGGATCTTGTGAAGGAGAAACAAATACGGGTTTGGCGCCTGAGAAAATAATCGCGGACAGAACCGATTTATGCACATTACGGGGCACAATAATTTTGTCACCCGGTGAGCATACAGACAGAATCATGGTCATAATGGCACTGCTTGTGCCTTGTACACTAAAATAGGTATAATCGGCTCCGAAGGCATCTGCTGCCAAAATCTGTGCTTCCTGAATGACACCGGTTGGCTGATGCAGGTCATCCAACGGTGCGATGTTAATCAAATCTATGGAGAAGGCATTATCGCCAATAAATTCACGGAATTCGGTATCCGCTCCCAATCCTTTTTTATGGCCCGGAATATGAAACTGTACCGGATTGAGTGCCGCATGATTTTTTAAAGCGGTAAACAGCGGCGTACGGTGGTGATTCATCAGTGCTGTCACAACCCTTCCTAATAAAATTGGTAAACAAAGATGAGTATAGCAAATTAAGAACCGAATGCAACAGTATAAATCGACAATTTTTTAAATTGCCGAGATTTGGGCACATTCCCCACGGTTACACTAAGGATAGGGAATAGGCAAATGAACACCGAAAGGGGAAAAAGAATGCAAACCGACACAAAACCAGCCAAAATTCTGCGATCACCATTTTTTATCGCGATGTGGCTGACACTTTTTCTAGTTGAAATTATCAAAGGAGCCCTGTTGGTAGCTGTTCTGCCCGTGTATATGGACAATATACTGGGTCTGTCTGCAGGCGTCATTGGTGTGGCATTTGCTCTTCAATATCTGGGAGATAATCTGTTCCGGGCGCCTTCCGGCTGGGCAGCAGAACGGATCGGGTTCCGCGCAACGATGGTTACAGCATTAATCTGTACCTTAATCGCTGTTACTATGATCCTTTTTCTCAAAAGTGCCGTTGGACTGGCCATGGCCTGTCTGATTCTTGGCATTGGTACGTCACCGCTCTGGCCTTGCGCCATGACAGGGGTGACGGCGATGTCAGGCCCACAGAACAAGAATGGTACAGCAATGGGGGCGCTGGAGATGGCTGCTCTCGGCGGAACGGGGCTTGGACCTATAGGCATGAACTGGCTGCTGGAGCGCACGCATCATGATTATCGCACCATTTTTCTTGTATTAATGGGGTGTGCCATTCTCGTTATTCTGGTGGCCATGATTCTTCCTGGACGTGTCATTGTTGAAGGCGAGCATGCCGAGCAAGCAGCGAAGAATAGTGATGTGAAATATCCAGCCAAACCGAATTTGCTCACACCGTTCATCCGGCTGCAAAAGAGTGTGAAGGGTACACTGCAACGAGTGCGCAGCACGCTTAATGTCAATCCACTGGTGTATCCTGCACTGTTTATGCAGTCGTTTGTCATCGGGCTGCTCAGTCCAGTAATCACGCTATATACACGCACAGATCTGCACATCTCGCCGAACCTTTACAGTTTGTTGCTGATTGCGGGTGGTGGAATAACTATTATTGCCTTACTGCCTGTTGGTAAAATGGTAGACAGGTTTGGCACGAAACCGTTCCTGAACGTTGGTTTTTTGATGGCGGCAGCGAGTCTGTTTGCATTCTCCTCCATAACATCCATTCCGGTGGTGTTTGGTGTTGTCATGCTGGTGGGCATCAGTTATGCCATGATTTTACCCGCCTGGAATGCTTTTGTAGCCACGCTGATTCCCAAAGGAGAGCGGGGAGCGATCTGGGGATTCTTCCTTACATTGCAGGGATCAGGCATGGTTGTAGGACCTATTGTTTCTGGACTGCTGTGGGACCACGTGAGCCATCCGGCTCCATTCATCGGCAGTGCCATCGTCATGGCAGGACTTGCCGTTGTGCACTTTGTGTTATCCCGCAATCCGTTTCGCACCGCTCCGGCCAAATAAGCAAAAGAAAAGGGAGTTCCACCAACCGTCTTGGTTGTGGGGCTCCCTTTTTCGCGTCCAATATATCACGATAATCGGGGGCTTGCCCCTGTGCGTCTGCGGAAAGCTGCAATCCGGCGGTCCTTTCGGTGAAAAATAGTCAAATAACCAAGTACCCTTACATAAAATGAAGTATAAAATAGGGTAAGCCGATTGAGTAGAAGCGATTGAAGACGAGGGCCGGAGTTGATCCGGTACAGATGGAGGGAGTGCCGTGAATAAGAGTTATGAAGTTGAATATTGCAATCTGGAGCTGCGGTTCAACCGTCGGCATATCCAAAATTTGATCAGAGACCTTATTCGTGAGGGATATTCACTATATTGGAGCGAGGACGAATCCTTTTTTATCCTGTCAGTCCGGACCGGCCGCAAGCTGGTAAAGCTCCGCTTTCAACAGACACGCACGGGGAACTACAAGATGACTGGGGATTATATCATTAAGGATGCAAAACTTGCAGAGTGGCTGGAGAAGCTGATTGGAGATACACGCGGGCATGCAGTTGTGAAGCGGTTTAAGGATCAGCAGATGACTGTGGAGAACATTTTATTCGGTGAAGTCATTCGGCTCGTGGAAGTGTCTGGGTTCAAACAGCGTGTCATTTTTCAAAAGGAACCTGCGCCGACGGCGGAAGAGATGGAAGAAATGTTCCTCTCGCGTGAAGGCGAGGAAAGGCTCATGTTGTTGCGCATGGAAGTAGACGATGAACTGGAGCGCCTCTACACGGCCATGCAGATGGATAATATCGAAAAAGCAAATGCTTGCCGTCAAGTCTTAAAACAGTTGTCTGGACATCTGTTAATGTTGGAAGGATGACAAGATACGGCCGTATTTATGAAAATACGATGAACACCTCAGCAGATTGGGGTGTTTTCTCGTTGCGTAGCTGTGCCACGGGGTTCACTTCTATACATAAAACCGTTAAAATGGGAGTATTGTTGAGAATTTATTTCAATAAAATTAATTGGAGCAAAGGATGGAGGACCAGATGACAAAACAACAAATTGGCGTAATTGGCCTGGCTGTCATGGGCAAAAATTTGGCCCTTAACATTGAAAGCAAAGGTTTCTCAGTATCGGTATTTAACCGTTCCCCCGAGAAAACCAATGATCTTCTGAAAGAAGCTGAAGGTAAAAACCTGACAGGCTCATTCTCCATTGAAGAGTTCGTAGCATCCCTGGAATCCCCGCGCAAAATTTTGATCATGGTACAAGCTGGTAAAGCGACCGACGCTACCATTGAACAACTGCTTCCTCACCTGGATGAGGGCGACATCATCATTGATGGAGGGAACGCATACTTCCCTGACACGCAACGTCGCAGCAAAGAGTTGGAAGACAAAGGCATTCGTTTCATCGGTACAGGTGTATCCGGTGGTGAAGAAGGCGCACTGAAAGGCCCTTCCATCATGCCAGGTGGACAGGAAAGTGCTTATAAACTGGTTGAACCGATCCTGACGGCAATCTCGGCCAAAGTCGGTGACGATCCATGTTGTACATATATTGGACCAGACGGTGCCGGACACTATGTGAAAATGGTGCATAACGGTATCGAGTACGGAGATATGCAGTTGATTGGTGAAGCGTACCATTTGCTCAAATCCGTATTGAACGTTTCCGTTGAAGAGCTGCATGCGATCTTTACGGAATGGAATCAAGGAGAGCTGGATAGCTACCTGATTGAAATCACAGCAGATATCTTCTCCAAATACGATCCAGAAACGGGCAAACCAATGGTTGACGTCATTCTGGATGCTGCTGGACAAAAAGGAACAGGTAAATGGACAAGCCAAAGCGCGCTGGATCTCGGCGTACCATTGTCCATGATTACAGAATCCGTATTCTCCCGTTTCCTGTCTGCGATGAAGGACGAGCGTGTAGCAGCTAGCAAAATCCTGAATGGACCAGCGACTGAAGCGTTCTCCGGCGACAAAAAAGCGTTCATCGAGAGCGTTCGTAAAGCCCTCTTTGCAAGTAAAATCGTATCCTACGCACAAGGATTTGCACAAATGCGTGCAGCTTCCGACGAGTATGGCTGGGATCTGAAATACGGCAACATTGCCATGATCTTCCGCGGTGGCTGCATCATCCGTTCGCAGTTCCTGCAAAACATTAAAGAAGCTTATGATAAAGATGCAGCTCTGAAAAACCTGCTCTTGGATCCTTACTTCCAAAACATCGTTGAGTCTTATCAAGGCGCATGGCGTGAAGTTGTAGCGGCTGCTGTAAAACAAGGTGTTCCGGTACCTGGCTTCTCCAGCGCTCTTTCTTACTACGACAGCTACCGTACAGAGCGTTTGCCAGCAAACTTGCTGCAAGCTCAACGTGACTACTTCGGTGCTCACACGTTCAAACGTGTGGACAAAGAAGGCAGCTTCCACCACAATTGGATGGAGTAGTACCACATATACAATTCTATTATGATTTGGCTAGTGCCCCTTTAAGTGGCAGGTTTGGCCTGCTAAGGGGCTCAAAAGAGGTTTGGCGTTCCGGTGATTGCCGGTTAACGCTAGGCCTCTTTTTTACTGTGTTATACAGTAATAGTGTTTATGGAGAAGATATGTAGCTGGTTCTAGACCTAATGAACAGGAGACACTCTATTTTGGCAAAATGAGCCGGTTCTATTTTTTAACGAACTCAGAAGGCCTATTCAGATAATTCGTAGCGAGATGTCGAGGTTTTGACGGTGATTTTTTGAAATAAGTTTACTGAGATTCGTTAGAAGTTTAACTGCTCCTATTTTAGGTAAAAAAGCTCATAGGAGTTCGTTAGGTTGCTGGATGGTTACTATTTTAGACGTTTGGGTGCTCAAAACTGCTTGAGGGTGATCTGACGTAGGCTCAGACGCCGGGAGTTACTTAATCTGTCTTGGAAGTACTTGCGGATGGTCGAAAGGAAGTCGGTAAGGAGATGGTCTTTCCCAGTCCGCAGGGCTGTGTTATGATAGGACAAAAGTGCTCACGAATTGCTTGAATTAAAGGAGTGTACACCTTGAGCAAGTCTAACAATATTATTCTCATTGGTATGATGGGAACCGGCAAATCAACCGTCGCTGACATGCTTGCACGCGAGCTTGGTTATCGATTGATTGATGTAGACGCCGCGGTGGAAAAAGAGGAAGGCTGTACGATTCCGGAATTGTTCACTGGCAAGGGAGAGACGTATTTCCGTGATGCCGAGAGCCGCATGTTATGCTCGGTGCTGGAGAAGAAGTCACAGGTCATAGCGACCGGAGGTGGCGTGGTGCTGCGTTCGGATAATTGTGACGTGATGTTGAAGAATGGTTGGGTTGTTGCCTTGACTGCTGATCCGGCAGTGATTGTAGAGCGTGTTAGTGGCTGTGACAATCGCCCACTCCTCGCAGGCAATGCAGAGGAACGCATTCAGGCAATTATGGAAGAACGGAAAGACGCATATCGGTTCGCACATTATACGGTGGATACAACCGAGTTATCCGCTGCTGAAGTGACTCGTTTAATTTTAGCGCATTACCGCGTCTAAGCTTGTTATCATCGAAGTTTGATGGGTGATAGGTGGTGGCAGATATAACAAAACGGGCCATATAGGCCCGTTTCTAGGAGTGGAGCAGAGCTGAGGTCACAAGGTTACAAATGACTTCGCTTCTCTCCGAGCTTCTCTAGTCTTCCTGTTGCCACTGAAGCATACCGCCGACCATGTTTGTACAGCCTTCATATCCCAGTTGCTGCAGATATTCACATGCACGCTCACTGCGGTAACCGCTACGACAGATGATCACGATCTCGCCTGATTTCTCAATCTCAGACAGACGGTCCGGAATCTGTCCAAGCGGAATATGCTTGGCTCCTTCGATCATGCCTTGCGCGACTTCATCGTCCTCACGGACGTCTATCATCTGCAACTTCTCTCCCGCCTGTAAACGGCGGCGCAGCTCAGACGTTTCAATTTCAGCTATTTGTGTCATATTCAGGTCCTCTTTTCTGTATGGACTTAACGCTATAATGATACCCAAGCGATGCACGGAATGTCAATTTGGCCACAATATAATCAATGAAGGAGAATTTCATCCATGGACGTTATTGTTAAACCAACCCCCACTCTGAACGGGGAAATCGGGGCTCTGTCCTCTAAAAACTACACGACTCGCTATTTGCTGGCTGCTGCGCTGGCAGAAGGCACAAGTACTATTCATTTCCCGGCACACAGTGAAGACAGTGACGCCATGCGCAGATGTATTCGCGATCTGGGGGCAGTACTTGAAGAAGACGACAGCAAGATTGTGATCCAGGGTTTTGGCAGTCATCCCCGTGATGTGCGTGAATTGAATGTTGGGAATGCGGGTGCTGTACTTCGTTTCCTGATGGGCGTTACAGCCCTCTGCCCTGAAGTTACTTTTGTGAATACGTACCCGGATTCGCTGGGCAAACGTCCACATGATGACCTGATCGATGCGCTTAGTCAATTGGGTGTAGATGTACAGCATGAACAAGGACGCCTGCCGATTACAATCAAGGGTGGCAATGCCAAGGGTGGACACATTCGTGTATCCGGCTCCGTCAGCTCCCAATATCTGAGTGCGTTGTTGTTTGTAACTCCGTTGCTTGCAGAAGACAGCACCATTGAAGTACTGAATGACCTGAAGTCCAAGGTCGTTATCGGACAGACCCTGGAAGTGCTGGAGCAGGCAGGTATCGTTATCCATGCAAGTGATGATTACATGTCCTTCCGTGTACCAGGTGGACAGGCTTACCAGCCGACGACCTACACGGTTCAAGGGGACTACCCGGGTTCAGCAGCGGTTCTTGCCGCAGCAGCGGTTACACAGTCTGATGTGAAAATTCTGCGCCTGATGGAGCAGAGCAAACAGGGTGAACGTGCCATCGTTGACGTGCTGCGCATGATGGAAGTGCCATTGACACATGAGAACGATGTTGTACACGTTCAAGGTAATGGCAGACTGAAAGCGATCGAATTCGACGGGGATGCCGCCACGGACGCCGTTTTGGCTATGGTAGCCGCAGCTGTGTTTGCGGAAGGCACGTCACGGTTCTATAATGTAGAGAACCTGCGTTACAAGGAATGTGACCGAATCACCGATTACTTGAACGAACTGCGGAAGGCAGGAGCGAACGTTGAAGAGCGTCAAGCTGAGATTATCGTACATGGACGTCCAGAAGGCGTTGAAGGCGGCGTTGAGATTAACGCTCATTACGATCATCGCGTAATTATGGCGCTCACTGTTGTTGGTCTGCGTTCCAAGGAGCCGCTTCGTATTCGGGATGCACACCATGTAGCCAAGTCTTATCCGCAATATTTCGATCATTTGCAGGCGCTTGGCGCCTCGGTTCAATGGGTAAAAGAGTAAATAACTGAAAACCTATTTTTTGAACACGCACTTTAATCAGAAAAGGATGGTGCTTGAACATGGAATTTAACAACCCTACTCGTGAAGAAATTGGACAACTTTTGCGCAAGGCAGGCAACATCGCAGTCGTCGGCTTATCAGACAAATCAGATCGCACTTCCTATATGGTGGCAGAAGCCATGCAGAGCAGAGGTTATCGCATCATCCCGGTTAATCCACAGGTGCAAGGTGAAATCCTTGGCGAGACGGTATATGCCACACTCGCGGATATTCCAGAGCCGGTAGACATTGTCAATGTGTTTCGTCGCGAAGAGTTTTGCGCGGATGTCGCTCGTGACGCCGCTGCCATCAAAGCAAATGTGCTGTGGCTGCAGCTTGGCATCCATAGTGATGAAGCGGTCCAGATTGCTGCAGAGAACGGCATGACAGCGGTAACGAATCGTTGTATCAAGGTAGAGGATTCCATCGTTCTGCGCGGCGCTGGACGCGGCTGAGAGGCTCGTTCACCTGTGATCGAATGATCTCTTGATCTGAACCAATTGAATGATTATAGGATGAATCCCGTTAACTTGAAGTTGACGGGATTTTTTCTGTTCTATTTTTGCCGTATTAATTACCAATTGGTTACTGTTTTGCTTTGACAAAACGTTGCGTAAAGCTTACCATCTAGGATAGAAAGGAGAGGTCGCCATGAATTGGCTCGGATCCTTGCAGCAGCTCGGACGAGCGGTAATGCTGCCTACAATGGTCCTGCCCGCCGCCGCAATTTTGCTCAGTGTTGGCAGTCTGCCTTGGGACGCCTGGGGATTGGATATTGTCGGTGAAGTGTCTACCGTGGCCGGACACGGTATTTTTTATTTCTTACCGTATCTGTTCGCTGTCGGTGTAGCACTGGGACTCTCCAACCAGGCCGGACAAGCGGGACTTGCTGCTCTGGCTGGTATCGTGATATATGATCAGGTGACTCGGAACTTCGGGGATGGCACCGTTCAGCCCGCTTCCTTAATCGGAATCATACTCGGCGCGCTTGCCGGTGGGATGCATAATCGGTTTAAAAGCATTAAACTGCCTGAAATTTTACAATTTTTTGGAGGTTCAAGGTTTGTTTTGCTCATTGTCGGACTCTGTTCGGCATTGTTCTCCTGTTTTATGTTATGGCTCGCTCCGATCCTACAGCATGGATTGAACGGCATTGCTACCTGGGAATACAGTCTCGGGGGTTTTGGACTATTCATCTACGGGGTGTTATACAGGGTGCTGGTTGCTTTTGGGCTTCATCACCTGCTTAACAATGTGTTTTGGTTCCAGTTAGGGACGTTTGAAACGCCTGATGGTAACATTGTGCAAGGGGATTTGCCCCGATTTTTTGCAGGTGATCCAACAGCAGGATTCTTTATGGCAGGTTTGTTTCCCATCATGATGTTTGCCATTCCGGCAATAGCCTTTGCTATTATTCAGGAAGCCAGGGAAGATCTGAAACCAAAGATCAAGAAAACTTTTCTGACATCGGCACTCGTTTGTTTTCTAACCGGGGTATCGGAACAGATTGAGTTTGCTTTTTTGTTCGCGGCACCATATCTGTTCATCGTGCATGCAGTGATGTCCGGCGTTGCCATGTGGATTAGTTACTGGCTTGATATCCGGCATGGATTTTCTTACTCCGCAGGTATTATTGATTACATACTCAATTTCCATCTATCGGAGAATGCTTGGAAGCTCATTCCGATTGGCATACTATATGGGCTGGTTTACTACTTTCTGTTCCGATGGGCGATTCGTACGTTCAAGATTCCAACACCAGGACGTGAAGAGGGCTCCATGCTGGAAGATTGGGTAGGTAACATTCCTTATCAGGCACCTTTAATCCTCGAAGCATTGGGTGGGAAGAGTAACATTGTACAGGTTGAAGCATGTATTACACGTCTTCGTCTGACTGTGCATGATGACCGCCTGATCGACACGGGTGCCATGAAGAGTATGGGGTCCGCTGGACTGATCAAGCTGGGTGGCGGTAACGTACAGGTGGTATTCGGGACCTACTCGGAATTGATTCGGGAAGAAATCGCGAAGCTGCTGGAAAGAGATCTGCAACAGGTTCTGTTCTGTGCCCCCGTTCAGGGCAAAATGCTCCCGATTGAAGAGGTGCCGGATCAGATCTTTGCAGCCAAGCTTGTCGGTGATGGTGTAGCCTTTGTCCCGGAAAAGGGAGAGCTGGTCTCACCCGTGTACGGAACGATTATGCACTTGTACCCGACCATGCATGCCTTGGGTATATCTACCCGTGAGGGGCTTGAAGTGTTGCTGCATATCGGCATCGATACCTCTCAGTTGAAAGGCCATTTTGAAGCTTTTGTTCAGGAGGGCGATACGGTGGAGCCGGGGCAGTTGTTGATCAAGTTTGATCTGGCAGTACTCCGCGAGCAAGCGGCGTCACTAACAACACCAATGGTAATTACGAATCCAGATCGTGTAAAATCGTGGAGTTTTGCTCCATTTAAGCAAATTAAGAAAGGTCAGGCATCCGTTATGTCCGTGGTGCTCTATGACAGGAACGTTGGAGGGGTAGAATGAAGATACAAGGCATCAACGGAGCTGCAGGCATAGCCATCGGCAAAGCATTTGTCCTGCCCAGTTGGGAATGGGATCTGCCGGATCAGAAGATGGATTCGGTGGATCTCGCCCAAGAGTTCGAACGGCTGTATGAGGGCATACGGACATCAAAGGATGAGATCGAATATATTAAAAATGAGTTCAAGGAAGTTGTTGGTCCAGAGGAGTCCAGTATCTTTGATGCACATCTGGCAATCCTGGAAGATCCGGTATTCATGAACGAAATTCGCGGCATTATTGAGCGTCAATATAAGGCAGCAGAAGTGGCGGTCAAAGAAGCCATAGACCATTTTGTCACGATGTTTGATTTGCTGGAAGACGAGTATATGAAGGAGCGGGCCATTGACATCAAGGATGTGGGTAACCGTCTGCTCAAGCATTTGCTCGGTGCACCGGAGATTACACTTCCTTCGGATACCCAGCCGTATGTACTCGTTGCCAAAGAACTGTCGCCATCTCAACTAGCGCATCTGAATCCGACCCATGTGTTAGGGATCGTGACCTTGATTGGTGGGAAAACATCACATTCTGCGATTATGGCTCGTGCCCTTGGCATTCCTCTCGTTTCCGGTCTGGAAGCGAGTCTTGGCATGCCGGTAGAGACAGGGGATATGCTTGTGGTGGATGGTGACAATGGCTTGGTATTTACGGACCCGGATCGCAAGACCATTGAACGGTATACCATGCTTCGCAGCAAGCAACTGAAGAAAAAGGAACAACTTCAAGTCCTTGCTACCGTGGATGCTGTAACCAAAGATGGGGCCGTTTTGCACTTGGCTTCCAATATCAGTTCGGTGAAGGAATTGGACCTTGCTTTGAAACAAGGAGCCAAAGGTGTGGGCTTGTTCCGAACAGAGTTTTTGTATATGGACCGTGCTACGTTCCCGGGTGAGCAAGAACAGTATGAGGTATATCGTCTTGTGGCAGAGAAAACAGCAGGACAATCTGTTGTTATTCGTACACTGGATATCGGTGGTGACAAGCAACTCGATTATTTTGAATTGCCGGAGGAAGACAATCCGTTTCTGGGGTACCGTGCCATTCGGATTAGTCTCGACCGCAAGGATCTGTTCAAAACACAGCTTACAGCCATCTTGCGTGCCAGTGCGGCCGGAAATGTCAAAATCATGTACCCGATGATCTCTTCGGTGGAAGAACTTCAACAGGCCAATGAGATTCTCCGTGAGGCGATGTCTGATCTGGACGAGCGGGGATTATCATACGATCCTCACATTCAGGTGGGAATTATGATCGAAGTTCCTGCAGCGGTGATGATTGCTGATCTGCTCGCAGAGGAAGCTGATTTCTTCAGTATTGGTACGAACGATCTGGTTCAATATGTACTTGCAGTAGATCGAATGAATGAGCAGATTGCTCATATGTATCACCCCTATCATCCGGCTGTTCTGCGGATGCTTCGTGCGACAGCAGATGCGGCTCATACGGCTGGAATTGATGTCAGTGTGTGCGGAGAGATGGCAGGGGACGAACGTGCCATTCCGCTTTGGTTGGAGCTTGGCATTCGCCACTTGAGTATGTCTCCACAATCCTTGTTACGTGTGAAGCACAGAGTGCTGAACACAACAGCATCGACCGCCAAAGAAGAAGCGCGAAAGTGCTTCGCCTTACGGACCAGCGGAGATATTGAGGAGCGACTGCAAGTCTTTAATGACTCCACGGGAAGTCCGGATGAACAAAGTGGTTCGAACGCATCGTAATTAGGATAACTGGATATAAATACCTTTAAGTTAATATATTTACATTTGTGATAATTATTTGTTGGAAACCTTGTTATATAAAATAACCCCACTGTGCATGAGAGCACAATGGGGTTATTTTTACTTGTCAGCGAGTGCATCACAGAATGCCTTGCCATAAGGGGGAAGGTCAGGCGGGCGACGAGCTGAGATGATATGTCCATCAACAACAACGGCTTCATCTTTCCAGATAGCACCTGCATTTTCCATGTCATCCCGAATGCCTGGTGTAGAGGTTACTGTAACCCCGTCCAGAATTTTGGCAGAAATCAGCACCCAGCCCGCATGACAGATCTGTCCAATCGGTTTCCGGTCTGCATTCATTTCCTTTACAAGCTCCAGTATTTTGGGATAACGACGCAGCTTGTCTGGTGCCCAGCCGCCTGGCACGAGAATGCCATCGTAATCTGAACTGTCGAGTTCATCGAAACTGTATTCGGCTTCAGCAGGCACACCATATTTGCCAATATAGGTTTTTCCTTTTTTCTCTCCAGCAAGATGCACTTCTGCACCTTCTTCACGAACCCGATGTACAGGGTACCACAATTCCAAATCCTCGAATTCTTCATCGACCAGAGCGATGACTTTTTTGCCGGTTAATCTCATGTCCATCTCTCCTTTTTGTGGTGATTAGGTCTGTTGCGTCTTTAATTGTAACAGATTCTCCAAGGGACTTCATGGAAGTGCATATTCAGTTTGGAGGAAGCGATTACAAGTCAGTAACTGCCTGCATTCGACAACCTTCATCTGGAGGGAGTGGTAATTTGTGCAACCTTTCGTTTATAGCAGGATTTGAGCAGAAATAGGTCGAATGGTACTTATATAGAGTATAGAACGAATGAGGTGATGGTGGTGCGCAAGTCGTGCAGATGTGGACATGTAATGGAGTTGGAATTAAGAACAGTGGTGTACGCCAAAAAAGTGGAGATTCGAAACGTACCCGTATTTGCGTGTACAGACTGTGTATCATATGAAGTGCTTCCGCCGGTCAAGCCGGACTTAACAGAATGCATTAACACATTGGGTGAACAGCCCGTGAAGCAAGACGTATCTTTTGGTGAACGTAATGAACTGGCAGACCTGTTTCATGAGTTACTGCTGGCCTGGCCGGATGCGACCGATCGGGAGATGGAACATCGTATGCAGCAAGCAGTGGAGGAGCGTATCAATCTGCTGCTGGACATTATGGGTTACGCAACGAAGTCTGGTGATGCAGCGTGGATGGAGACCACGGAGCGTAGATTAAGTCAATTATCCGGATTTGTGTGGCAGGAGTACTTCTCAAATGCTGTCTAATTTTGACGTGTAAAATGCTTGTTTTCATGAAAATTGGCTTTTTCGCGCACTTTTTGTTAAGATATCGAAGAGTGAAAACGCTCAACATAGCGGTATTCCTGGTAAAGGGGGATGTATATCTAATGGCTGACATGACTAAAATGACAAGTATTGAACAGCTAAACTCCGCAGTGGAGGCTACCAAGGATCAACCCTTGCTTCTGTTTAAGCATAGCACGCGCTGTCCGATCAGCTCAAACGCTTATCAGGAGATGAACGATTATTTGCTTAACAATGCCAATGAACAAGTGAAATATGGCATTATCTATGTTGTGGAAGATCGCCCGGTATCCAATGAAGCAGCAGACAAGCTGGGTGTTAAGCACGAATCTCCACAGGCGATCCTGATTAAAAAGGGAATTCCTGTATGGCATACTTCCCATTCAGATATTACTAGAACCACACTTACGAATGTTTTGAGTGAGTCCTAAAGCCTATTTTAATTGATTAATGCAAAAATTTGTCGTAATATAAATCTTAATGAAAATGGTATGAAAATTTACTGGTAATGGAGAGAAGTACTGTGACGGTAACCATTTATGATGTGGCACGTGAAGCTGGAGTGTCTATGGCAACGGTATCACGGGTAGTTAATAATAACCCTAATGTCAAACCGCAAACGCGGAAAAAAGTATATGAAGCCATCGAGCGGTTGGGATATCGTCCGAATGCGGTAGCCAGAGGTCTGGCAAGCAAGAAGACAACCACGGTCGGGGTTGTTATTCCGGATATTTCGAACTCAACCTTCGCGGAGATTGCCCGCGGAATTGAAGATATTGCGAATATGTATCACTACAATATTATTTTGTGTAATGCAGATAAGAAGAAAGAAAAAGAAATTCGTGTTATCAACACGTTGCTCGAAAAACAAGTAGACGGACTGCTCTTCATGGGCGGAACAGTAACGGACGAACACATTCAGGCGTTCCAGTCTGCGGCTGTGCCGATTGTACTTTGTGCAACAAGTGATGAGAAGGGCACATTCCCTTCGGTGGATATTGACCATGAGTCGGCTGCGTTTGATGCGGTAAACACCCTGATTCGTCATGGACACAAGGAAATTGCGATGATCAGTGGTACACTGCAAGATCCGGCGAATGGATATGCCCGTTTCCAAGGTTACAAAAAAGCACTGGAAGCAGCGGGGATTGAATACCAGGAGGATCTTGTTCGAATCGGTAACTATCGATATGAATCCGGTGTGGAAGCAATGAAATATTTCCTTGGACTCAAGAAAAAACCATCAGCTATCTTTGCTGCTACCGATGAAATGGCCATTGGTGCCATTCACAGCATTCAGGATGACGGTCTGAAAGTACCGGATGACTTCTCCATTATTAGTGTGGATAACATCCGTATGGCTTCCATGGTGCGTCCTCAGTTGACAACAGTGGCTCAGCCAATGTACGACCTTGGCGCAGTAGCGATGCGTTTGCTGACCAAGTTGATGAAGAAAGAAAATGTGGAGAACCCACGGGTTATTTTGCCGCATGAAACGATTCTTCGTCTGTCTGTAAGTCATGCAGATGTAGTTTAATCGGGATTATATACAGTAAGGGAGAAGTCATTGTTCTCTCTACATAGTGGATATGCGAAAGCTCCGGAGACGGAGCTTTTGTGCTGAATGAGGTTAAAAGTGAAAACAGGAGGTATTCGGAAGATGCGTGAAACGATTGGGATTATCGGAGCGATGGATGAGGAAGTCGAGCTTCTGCTGGCAGGCATGAAGCAGCTTGAGACGGTCAAACAAACCGGGATTACATACATTGCAGGCGAGTGGCTGGGCAAGCAAATTGTTGTGTGCAAATCCGGCGTAGGTAAAGTAAATGCAGCGGTTACAACGCAGATCTTGATTGATCGTTTTCAGGTTAATCGGATTATCTTCACAGGTGTTGCGGGTGCAGTTAACCCGGAGTTGAACATTGGAGATATGGTTATATCGTCTGTATGTGTTCAGCACGACATGGATGTAACGCCACTGGGGTTTGCACGCGGGGTTATTCCTTACCAGGAGACATCTGCATTCCCTGCCGAGGCTTCGCTTATTACACTGGCTGAAGAAGCGTGTAAAGCTCAGGGAGCCAATTATCTGGTCGGTAAAGTGTTATCTGGAGACCAATTTATTGCGAATAAAGATACGGTTAACATGTTATATACTGAAATGGACGGTGCATGTGCCGAGATGGAAGGGGCAGCAGTTGCCCAGGTCTGTTACATGAATCGAGTACCGTTTGTTGTCCTGCGTGGGATGTCAGATAAAGCGGATGGTTCTGCGCATGTTAACTTTGCTGAATTTACCGTGGAATCTTCTCAGCGTTCACACCGTATTGTGGAGCATATGTTAGAAAATATGTAATGGCATAAATTACGATTGCAATGCCAACCCAAAATCAATGAAAAACCGCCTTTTGATTAGCTGTTCCATGAAGTATGGAGCAACGCTGCGAGAGGCGGTTTTTGTTATGTATATCGTTTGGAACAGATCATTGCATTAGTACATAAACCGGTGGCGGAAACGCACACGATCAAACTGTTCTTCCGATGTTATGGGTACATGACTTCCGATTCGTACCATCAAACAGTTCGCAGGATGTGAACAGATTTCGGGGTCGTCTGTTGCATACCAGGTCATGTCGATCGTTTGCATCAGCCTCTCCATCATTTTGCGATAATCCCATACGTTTAGTCCGCTGCCCTTCAGATCCCAATGCCAATAATATTCTGTCGTGAAAATAATGTAGTTCTCCATGTGTTTATCTTCCAGAGCTGTGAGCAACATCTCACGTCCAATGCCAAGCGAGCGATAGTTGTCCGCAACCTCAATTGCCCCAAGCTCAATCAGATCAGTCATGTTGCCCTCGGACCAGCGTTCACACTCATCCGCATAGTGAAAGGTTACATAGCCGATAATGGTTTCATTTTCGTGTGCAATGATAATTCGCCCTTCAGGCAATGCTGCGATCTCGGCCAGAGCTTCCTGCTGCTCCGTTGGGCGCCGAAAGGCATCCAGATCTGGATGGAAGGCAAGACGGGTTATCTCCTCGGCTTGCACGGGGCCTTCAACAGTAATTCGGTGGCCGGACTTGAAGATGGAACGCATATGATGTTCTTTGATATGTTCCATGGTTCATGCTCCTCTCTTTCCTACTTTTAGAGGTTGTTCTTCAAAAAGAACGCTATAGCAAAAATCCAAAAAATTGAAAAGCCATAGACGACAATTGAAAAGATTTGCTATAATTGCGTAGACAAAAAATGTTCACAATTCAATACAGTATAGTTAACATCTGTTTGGCCGAGCAAGTACATGATGAGAAGTTCTCTCTACTAATGTAAGCGCTAACTGGAAGTTCAGTCAACACAAAGGCAATGAGAAGTGACCCCTAACGGGAATCGAAATGTCGAGTTGAAGGAGGCTGGCAAGCATGAGTCAAGCACATGGTGAGATGCTGCAAACGGTTGTGTCTGAATCTAATCTGGGCGATTACACGGAGGCGAGAAGCCGGTTCGATTGGGAATCGGTGGAAAGGCACTTTACGTGGCACGCCAGCGGAAAAGTAAACATGGCGCATGAAGCGATTGATCGTCATGTACTGGAAGGAAGGGGCGGGAAAACCGCTTTATTGTATAGCGATGCTTCACGCGAAGAGTCCTATACTTTTGCTGATCTGAGTGAACAGTCGAGTCGGTTCGGGAACGTTCTCCGCAAATATGGCATAGTCAAAGGGGAACGGGTGTTTATTTTTATGCCTCGAAGTCCTGAGCTGTATTTTAGTCTCCTGGGCATATTGAAAGCTGGAGCCATCGCGGGCCCGTTGTTCGAAGCTTTTATGGAAACGGCTGTGAAGGATCGGCTGGAGGATAGCGGAGCAGTAGCGCTCGTCACCACTCCGGAATTGCTAAAACGCATCAAACGTTCCGAATTGCCCGAGCTCAAACATATATTTATTGTGGGTGGGGGCGCGCAGACTGAGGAAGGACTCATCGATTTTGATGCAGAGATGTCAGCCGCTTCGGATGAGATGGAAGTAGAGTGGCTGAATCGTGAGGATGGTTTGCTTATTCACTATACCTCAGGCTCTACGGGTAAACCCAAAGGGGTGTACCATGTTCAAAATGCTATGATTCAGCACTATTATACAGGTAAGGTTGTCTTGGATTTACGCGAGGATGATGTATACTGGTGCACTGCTGACCCTGGTTGGGTGACAGGCACTTCTTACGGTATCTTTGCTCCATGGCTCAACGGAGTGACCAATGTGATACGGGGTGGTCGTTTCAGTCCTCAAGATTGGTACAGCACCATCCAGAAGAACAAAGTCACGATCTGGTACAGTGCACCAACGGCCTTTCGTATGCTGATGGGAGCGGGAGAAGAGACCATTGCCCAGCATGATCTGAGCAGTCTGCGTCATGTCATGTCTGTTGGTGAACCGCTCAATCCGGAGGTTGTTCGTTGGGGATGGAAAGCCTATGGTCAGCGGATTCATGATACATGGTGGATGACGGAAACAGGTGCACAGCTAATCTGTAACTATCCCGGAATGCCGATTAAGCCTGGCTCCATGGGACGTCCGTTGCCTGGAATCGAAGCAGCGATTATTGATGATCGCGGGCAGGAATTACCGCCGTACAGTATGGGTAATCTGGCCATACGGGCACCTTGGCCATCCATGATGGCGAAGATCTGGAATAACCCGGTGAAATACGAGGAGTATTTCAGGCTTACGGGTTGGTATGTATCCGGTGATTCCGCTTATATGGATGAAGAAGGATATTTCTGGTTCCAGGGACGTATTGATGATGTGATTAATTCGTCAGGCGAGCGTATTGGCCCCTTTGAGGTCGAGAGCAAGCTCGTGGAGCATCCTGCGGTAGCAGAGGCGGGTGTAATCGGTAAGCCGGATGTGACACGTGGGGAGATCATCAAGGCCTTTGTGGCGCTTCGTGAAGGATATGAGGCGACACCGGAGCTGAAAGAAGAGATCTATCGTTTTGTCAAAGAGGGCCTGTCTGCCCACGCTGCTCCGCGTGAGATTGAGTTCAAGGATAAACTGCCCAAGACACGTTCCGGCAAGATCATGCGCCGTGTGCTGAAGGCCTGGGAGCTTGATCTGCCAACAGGAGATCTATCCACCATTGAAGACTAACGCGATAATGCTAGGATCATCAATGTGGTGCTATCGATACCGATACATTGAGTAGTGGGGAGAAGTTAATACTCTACGAAGCCAAATACAGTGACTCTACCCATTAAAATGGATTGTAAAAGCCTGCTTTATGCCAATGGCATGAAGCAGGCTTTTTGGCTGCTGTAAATACAAATAAAAAGCCGCACACTCAGATACAGTCTGAGGATGCGGCTTGTTTTGGAACGCTATGCCTGAATCAGGGTTGAAAATGTAGGGCTGCAGAAGGCTCGGATTCACCCGCACTGTTGCTGGCAGATACCTTGAACCATCCACTGGTCGATGCGGGTACTCCATAATCCATGGTATTTCCCGCTGTTGTTCCAATTTTGGTGTAAGGAGCCGAGCCTGTTTCACTGTAATATACAGTATAACTATCTGCGTTTGGACTGGACGCCCATTGAATACGCAGTCCTTGCGTGAGGGCAGATACGCTGACTTGACCAGGTGTGCCTGGGGCTGTCGTTGTTGTATTATCGGTCTGCGTTTCTCCCGGCGTAACGACTGTACCTGGAACTTCAATCGGTTCATCAATCTCTTCTTCCACAGGAGGAGCTACACCAGCACTATTTACTGTAGCGCTAGGAGCAGATTCTCTGCCGGCAACATCCACTGCCGTTACATAGAAGGCGAAGTTACCGCCTTGCGCTGCATATGCAGAGAATGATCTGGATTCACCAGTCAGGACAACCTGACCCTGGTTCTGGAATCCTCCACCGTTTACAGAACGGTACAGACGATAACCCACGACATCATTTTCAGGTGTGGCATTAAATGTAATGACAGCTCTGTCACCTGAGGTTGAGATGCGTACGTTGCTTGGTGCATCAGGAGCTTTTCCGTTATCTGTCCTTGGATCAATCTGTGTTGGCATGTCTGCACCAGCATCTTCAGGAAGATAATAAGCAAGTGACTCATGTCGACTCATACGTGAGAATGCATTTTGCAATTCTTTGATGAGATCCGAGATTGGTTTTTTACGCTTGATTACTGTTTTTTCCTTCAACATGTCCGAAGGTGTTCCGTCACGCGGAATATAGTTTACACCATTGTAAGTAATGTACTTGGCTTTGGCTACACCGTCATCGCTATCCTTCGGAACAAACTTGCTGTTGAAAATATCCGTAACAAATTTATCAGTCATGGATGTTGGCAACTTGCCACTGTATGCAGACACCGTGCGCGTTTCGATGCCAGACGGTTTTTTGAACGAATCCGTAACGAACAGATCTTTTTGCGTATCGATCACTTCGTTCAGGATTTTCGACCATAGTTGCTGCGCACGTTTTCTCTGTGATTTACTTTCCAGCGTATTCACGGGCTGTTTGTATCCAACCCACACGCCAAGTGTGACATCTGGTGTATAACCTTCAAACCACACATCTGCGTAGTTTTGAGTGGAACCCGTTTTACCTACGATTGGCACACTCTTGGAATATTTGTAATTTTCACGTACTTTATCTGCCGTTCCTTCTGTAATAACGGTCCGCAGCATATCGGTCATCAGGTATGCTGTCTGCTCCGAGAAGGCTTGGACAGGTTCAGTATCGTGTTTATAAACGATGTTTCCTTTGGAATCTACAATTTTGCTAATCATGTAAGAATCGTTATATACACCATTATTGGCGATAGCACCATAGGCACTGGTTAATTCTTCAACGGTTACACCGTATTGGAGACCACCGAGAACACCGGTCTGAGCCTGATAGTCTTCCTTCTGAATGGTGGTAATCCCCAGTTTCTTGGCGAAGGTCCAAGCCTTCTCGATCCCTACTTCTTCATTAAACAACTTCAGAGCCGGTATATTAAGAGAATAATTCAGTGCTCTGCGGGCAGTGACGAGTCCCTGATACCGGTTGTTGGCATTCTTGGCAATGTGGTATCCGCTCGGACCATTTTTGAGAATGATCGGTGAGTCATCAATAATTGAAGCTGGCTGAACAAGACCTTCATCTAGCGCAGGAAGATAAGCGGCTATAGGTTTCATCGTTGAACCTGGCTGGCGTATCATCTGCGTTGCGTAGTTCATCTGTTCATCCTGGAAATCCCGTCCCTCAATCATCCCTAGAATTGCACCGGTTTTGTGATTAATCAGCATAGCAGCAGTTTGTTCTTTTCCTTTGACAGGATCATCTGCTGAGAAATTGCTGTCATCTTCCGCAATGGTACGCATCGTTTTGTAGATACTTTTGTTGATGGTCGTGTATATACGATATCCACCTGTCCGCAGTTGCGTCTGAGCTTCCTCTAATAATGCACTGCTTTCCTTCTGAGGTGTGTCTGCATCCGTAGCTTTGTCTGTAGATTCAGCTGTGTCGGAATTCAACTGTTTCATCAAAATCTGTGCAGCTTGTCGTTCTGTTTCCATCATAAGATATGGATAAGTGTTGTAAGCCTTGATGGTCTTCGGAGCGAGAGAGCTTTTGATATCAAAAGCAAGAGCTTTGTCATACTCGGTCTGATTGATTTTGCCCAGTTCAAGCATACGGCGTAGTACCAGATGCTGACGGTTGATTGCGCGGTCAAAATTCTCCTCTACAAAATCACCTTTACCGTTAAAAGCGGAGTAAGAGGAGGGGAGTTGTGGCAATCCAGCAAGATAAGCAGCTTGAGCGATGTTGATTTTTTCCAGATCGTTAATATTGAACAATCCTTTGGCTGCCGCTTTGATTCCGTAAACGTTGTATCCGCTGGAACCATTACCAAAAGGAACTTTGTTCAGATAGGCAGTCATGATCTCGTCTTTGGTCAGGAAACGTTCGAGTCGGAGTGAGAGCAAAATTTCTTTCACTTTCCGATCTTCCGTGCGATCCAGATTCAAAAACACACGACGCGCCAATTGTTGAGTCAGTGTACTACCGCCGGTTTGTACTGATTCTTTCAGCACTTTCTGTTTCACGGCACGTAGGGTTCCGCTCATGTCTACACCTTTATGTTCGTAAAAATGATTGTCTTCAATCGAAATGACAGCATCAATAACCTTCTGTGGGATCTGGTCCGTAGTGACCGGACGCCTGTCTTCTTCCGTACGTAATTGACCGATCGGACTGCCGTCGGCAAAGTAAGCAAAGCCTGTGATGGAGTTTTCGCTGACTTTTTGTTCAATCAGGGCCCTTGAACGGACAGGCTCGTCTTTCACAATGGAACTGACGTATCCCATCAAAGCACCGCCTACAAATAGTGCCCCCATAAATCCAAGGACAACCATCCATTTGACGAAACTTCCCAGTCTGCGGGCAAAGCTGCGTTTGCGTACAGGCTGTTCATCGGGCTTTTTCTTATTAACATCAACCATTCAGTGTCTTCCTCCTTTTAACAGCACTTATTATAGCATAAAAAGGCGGGTTTGCATGCCTGAGAAATACAAGTAATGGTCGAAATTTGCCATTCTGCCATGCATTATGCTATATATCATACGATATTGAAGCACATTTCATGAGTTGTAAGCCAAAATAAGCAGGCCACCTCCATGCTGAGGTGCATAGGGTGACCTGAATGATTAGTCGTATTGGAGCTTCTACATTAGGTTTTGAAGCGTTGAATCAGCTCTAATAATTCCTGGGTAAGATTAGCCAGTGAGGCAGACGCCGCCGTAATCTCTTCCATGGATGCGAGTTGTTCCTCAGAGGCAGAGGCAACACGAGTTGCATGATCTGCTGTCTCATGACCAATGGTTTTGAGTTGCACTAACGTGGCATCAACCTGCTGTGATCCAGCCGACATCTGCTGGGCAATGGCTGAGACATGCTCAATCTGCTCATTAACATCTGAAATCTGTGATGAAATCGAGAGGAATAGTTCACCACTCTCATTAATCACTTCCGCTATATGGCTCACCTCGGCATTCCCTTGTTCCATATTTTCAACGAGAGAAAGGACCTCTTGCTGAACGCTATGAATTAACGCTGCAATCTGCGCTGCTGATACTCTGGATTGTTCAGCCAGATTACGAATCTCGGAAGCAACAACACCGAACCCGCGCCCGTGTTCACCTGCTCGCGATGCTTCAATGGAAGCATTAAGTGCAAGTAGGTTGGTTTGACGGCTAACTTCCGTGATCATGCCTGTAATATGGCCAATCTCTTCCGAACGTTGGCGGAAATTCTCCAGTGCGGTCATCGACGTCTGCACAGAAGAAGTGGCACTATCGACCATACGCATAGCGGACTGAATCTTATCGGTTCCGATGGTTGTTCGTTCGGCCACAGTTCGCGATGAATCGGATACATCGGAGGCGGCCTTTGCAATTCTTCCGATCCCTGCAGATATTTCATTCATGGAACAGGAGGACTCTTGCAGCTCCTGCACCTGTTTACCTGCTTTATCTGCAAGTTCGACTCCTGTTAATGCAATCAGTTCGGCTGCTTTACCTGTTTCTTCGGCACCTGCGGTCAATTGTTGAGAGGTGGAGCCGACAGATAAAGCATGTTCGGATATAACCGATATGGTATGACGTAGGGTATCCATCATCTGATTCATATGACCCGCCATGATGCCAAATTCATCTTTGGATCGTACAGGTAACTTTTGTGTTAAATCCCCGCCAGCCAGCTGTCCAGCGACGATATTAACTTGATTCAACTGTTTAACAATGGAGATGATGGTGTAGGTAACCACACTTGCAAGCAGAAGTACTGCCATTGCGGCAATCAGTATGGACCAGTTCAAGCTGTCATAGAAGGGTTGAAGGATATGGCTCTTTGGCAGCGCCGATACAAGGTACCAGTTTGAATCTGTTCCTTGTAACCTGGCAGGCTCGGCAATAAATAGTTCTTCACCTACTTCAGGGTCTGTAGCGTAAAACTGAGACTCGCCAGACTGTATACGCTGAATGACTGTCTTCATTTCAGATGGAATTACGGCTCCTTCATGAGCCAGCTCCGGTTTGGAGCCGTGTGCAGCAATCTGTCCTTCGCTAGTAATAAGCATGGCATAACCCTGATCCGGATTAAGTGATGCTATATTTTGCTGAAAACGATCAATGGTAAAGTCGGCCCCCACAATGCCCAGAAAAGTTTTGTTTTCATCTAATAGAGGGAGGACAATCGAAACGAGCAGTGTTTCTTTTCCGCCAACCGTGTAGGTCACAGGCTCGGACCAATAGATGGATTTGGTTTTCTTTGGTTGCTGATAGTAAGTACTAGTTTCACCGCTTCCCTCATAAGTAGGCATAGGTTCAAAATGCAGGGAGTTGCCATCACGTATAACGTATGGAACGAATCGACCCGTAGCATCATCATATTCTTTTTTGTTGATGTGCTCCGCATCGTTTCCATCAAAGGCATTTGGTTCCCAGCCCGTATAAAAGCCAAAAACTTTCTCGTCCTTCTTCAGATATTGTTCAAGGAGTCTGACGACTTCTTCACGGTTGAGTGATCCGTTCTGAGCTGCATCCAATAACGTGGTACTCATGGTGTCCAACGTGTTTTTCACCTGATTAATGTCAGTCATAAATTCATTCGTAGCCCGGTTTGCTGCCTGTCCAGCAACGGTTTCGCCGTACTGGAGGCTTTTGTCGTAAATGGATTTGGTATTAAATGCAATCAGGGCTCCAATACAACAGAGTAATACGATCCCGAGTAAAAGTCCAAGCTTAACAGCGAGCTTGCGATTGCGAAAAAAATGCATGTTTTAATCCCCCTCGATGTCATTCTTGTGATGTATATATGGATGTGTGCTTCTCCTGAAGGGAGTCTATATTTTATATCGTTATTTACGTTCCTATAATGAAGATAATTAAAAAAAAGCATAGAAAAACAGCTGTCGAGAAAATCTCGACAGCTGTTTGGGTTGAAACTTTAATGTGATTGCAACGATTAACGGTTGTAGAACTCGACGATTTGTTTTTCATCGATGTCTTGGGACAATTCAGCACGCTCAGGCAAGCGGATGAATTTACCTTCTACAGCTGCTTCGTTGTATTCAACGTATGCTGGAAGATGCGAACGGCCTTCCAAAGCTTCTTTAATGGAAGAAAGAGCGCGGCTCTTCTCACGCAAGCCGATTACATCACCAGTGCTTACTTGGTAAGAAGCGATATCGACTTTTTTGCCGTTTACAGTTACGTGACCGTGTGCTACCAACTGACGCGCTCCAGCGCGGGAGTTAGCAAACCCAAGGCGGTAAACGAGGTTGTCAAGGCGGCACTCAAGCAAGAACATGAAGTTCTCACCGGCAATACCTTGCATTTTTTGAGCTTTAGAGAACAGTGTGCGGAATTGCTTCTCGCCCAAACCGTACATGTGGCGCAATTTTTGTTTTTCTTGCAATTGCATACCGTAGTTGCTGATTTTTCTGCGTTGGTTAGCTCCGTGCTGACCTGGAGGGAAAGGGCGTTTCAATTCTTTGCCTGTTCCGCTAAGGGAAATGCCGAGGCGACGGCTCAATTTAAATTTAGGACCAGTGTAACGTGCCATGTTTAAAGTAGCTCCTTTTTAGTTAAAGTTCATATTAGGGCTCTGTTTGCGCTCCAATTTGTTGATGCGGGCTTGGCCTCGCATAGAACGATCAGGAAAGTTCAGCCGCTGTCCTGAAAGCAACAAAAAGAATGAGGGTGACACAACCGGTAATGCCCAAATTTAAAGACCCATTAGTAGTCTTCATCAACAATTTATATTACAGTTTAAGAGAAACAAAGTCAAGCGTAGAATAAAAGCAAAAAAACGTCTAAATTTGTCGATAGGTCATTGGGCCTAAAATAATGGGACAATTTTCTGAAATATGGATGCAAAAAAGCTTTAAACAGAGTAAAATAGATTGTATCTTAACTTTAAATCATCTTTATGTAACAAGGTTATCGCAACAAATTTGCAGGTTTGCGATAACGTCTGCAGATTAATGCATCCTGGTGGATGCAAAAACGGTGCAAAGGAGCGCCTGACATGTTAGAACATCTAAGAAGTTTACCTGCCAGCTTGAATTCACGAAGTTCGGGCGATTCCGCATCTTTTGCCGCTCCTCATTCTCATGAAGAGCATGTGTTGTGGATGCAAAAAATGGATATCACACCTTTTGATTTTTCATATTTAGGTAGCTTGCTAGAGCAGGCATACAGTGACTGGAACTCCAAAGTGGGTTCAAGGCTGGCCAGAACATCAACCTTTTACAGCGTGTGGAACACGGAAGGTGATTGCATAGGATACGATAGCGATCATGAAGCTGATCCGGGCGTAAATGCACGCAGGCTGGTATTGGAATGTTTGGATAAGAGACAGGCCCTGTCCCTTAAAGGGACAAGCGAACACGGACAATATCTTATAATAACACATCCCTTATTCTCCAGAACTAACAAGGATATGTTTGCCGTATTCACCGCTGTGATCTATGAATCCAATGGATATGAAACGTCTGAAGCTGTGGTTCAATCTGAGGCATTGCATTATCACACCTGCTTTTACCGAAGATTCGAATACATATTTATGACGGACCTGTTACATGCTCATGAACAAACAGCTCGTGAGGAACACCGGAGGTCCATTCTCTTTCAGATTGTTCAGCGAATGCATGACAAAATGGATGTCGAGGCCATATTGGATGAGGTATTTGACAGTATGGACTACTTGTACCCGGCCACTTATATCAAATTGTATATGTCTCAGGATCAGAACAACTCTGATCCACGGATTAAACCGTTGCTTGTCCACGAGCGAGGAGAAGATATTTGTGTGCGTTCATTTATGGAAGGTAAGCTGATCGTTGCTCGCTCAGATGATGCAGAGAACCGCATTGTAGATATAGGGATTCCGCTGAAAGGCAAACAAGGCATATACGGTGTGTTCCATATCGAAATGAATGAAGAGATTATGGAAGAATCGGACTTGCAATTGATTACGATGATGGTAGACACTGCAGGAACGGCCTTTGAGAACGCCAAGCTGCATGAACAATCCAATATGTTAATTCAGGAACTTCGTTTAATTAATGATCTTACACAGCGGTTGAACAAAAGCCTGCATCTTTCCGAGATCTATCAACTATCCGAGCAAGAGTTAAAGGAAATATTCCAGGCTGAAACGTGTTGCATTCTTCAACTCAATGACAGTACCAATGACTTCGAAGTCATGTCATCTAACGTGAAAGATGTTTTTCACCAATCCTTTTCTGTAGACTACGGTATCGCAGGTTTGGTCTATCGAACAGAGGAACCGCTCATTATAGCCAATTATGCGCAATTTGATAAAGTGTCCTCCTTTTTCATGGAAGATACGGGATCCATGTCACTGATTGCATCACCGATCAGAGTCAATGGTGAAGTGAAGGGTGCCATTTTGCTGGGACACAGTAGAGAGCACTACTTTTCATATGATAACTATAGGCTCTTGCAGATGTTATCCATTCATATCGGGCTTGCCCTGTCAAATGCCACGCTGCATGCCGAGGTTCGGCGCTTGGCTAATCTGGATATGTTGACAGGTCTGTACGTGAGGCATTATCTGGACAGTGTGATTCACGAGCGACAGGCTCATGAATTCTGTGGCTCCCTCATTGTGGTGGATATTGATCAGTTCAAACAGGTGAATGACACGTTCGGACACCAGACGGGGGATCAAGTATTGAAGCAAGTGAGTGAGATCGTCACCAGCTCTGTTCGCTCGGAGGATGTATGTGCCAGATGGGGTGGAGAAGAACTGGCGATCTATATGCCACAGGTGAGTGTAAGGCAGGCGTTAGATTATGCGGAAGTGATTCGAAAGAGAGTCGCAGAAGAGACCAGACCGCCCGTTACGGTATCCAGTGGCATCGCAGAGTGGAATTGGATGGATGAAAAGGTCAGTGTAGAGTCCTTGTTTTATCGGGCTGATATGGCTTTGTACAGCGCCAAGAATGGTGGTCGGAACAGAATCGTTGTAGAGGAACAGGAAGTAACACGTTAAGAGAGAACAATTCCAAGCGGAGTCGTTCTCTTTTTTTTGTGCATCGCAGATCAAGATGTGTATAGAAGGAAGTATAAGCATATACGGGCGGGGCAATCTATGGAGAAAGTTCACGGAAGGGTGAAGATAGACATGTTTAACCGCCATTCGGTACGTACATTATGGTTATTTGTGAGCATCGTGATTATTGGTGTTCCGGGTTGTGGATTAATGCAGCGAGATCAAACGCCTGAGGAGGTTTTTTCCTTGGCTTTATCGGGGATAGCGGGAAAAGAAACGTTGAGTTTTGAAGGAGAGGCAGGACTTCGAAGGGAGAACAGTGGGCTGTTCGAGAATCAGTTCAAGTTTGAAGGCAAGCTGGAGAATCATGATCGTCTGACCCTTCAGACCCGATTACCTGGAGAAGTAACTGCTGTGGGGACAGGCATTCAAACAACTGCCGTAAAAAATAATGGACAGCCCAGTGGGTTTAGCGCCTCTTTCGAGCGGAAACAAGGGCAATGGATGGCATTGTCAGCGCAGCATGAGCCGCTGCGTGGGTCTCTTTCTCGTTTTAACCCAATTGCCCAATTGGAGAAGATCGATGGGATGCACAAAACCATTCAATCGGAGTATGGCGCTGGTCGTCGAACCAGAACATTACGGATTGAACTTGCACCGGAAGACGCCAAATCATGGGCTGTAGCCCAGCTAAACGACGAGATGAACGCCATTCGGGCAGAATATATGCATAAGGCAGCTACGGTGAAAGGGGCGCGTAAGGAGAAGCTTGAGAAGGATCTGGAGAAAGTTTGGAAACAGGGCGAAACAACGATGCAACAGATGATGAAACAAGCGAGCGTGCAGACGGTATATCATCTCACGGTAGATCGGAAGAGCAGTCTGCCTCTTCGCTTATCCTCTGAAAGTCAGATGAGTTACACGGACAACAACCGTAAAAGTAACAAAGAAGCCCTTGTCACCGATGTGAACTTCAAGTCATATCAATAAACGAAGTGAGGGACTGCCTGCTGACGGGATGACTGTTCGCGTGCTACAATAGTATCGTAATTTACCGTTGTTCAATTCAAGTATGGCAGATGACAGGAGGATTTTACCAAGATGAAAGACCCAAGAATTCAAAAGCTTGCAGCAAACCTGGTGGGCTATTCAGTAGATGTACAGCCTGGTGAAAATGTATTGGTTGAGATGATTGGATCGGAACGTGATCTGATTAACGCCATTATTGAAGAGGTAGGCAAAAAAGGTGGTAACGTCTTTGTACAGTTGACTGATAAAACCGTACAGCGTGCGATGCTGAAAAATGCCACAGAAGAAATGATGAAAACATGGGCAGAGATTGATCTGAACCGTATGAAACAGATGGATTGTTATATCGGTATTCGTGCGGGAGAAAATGTGAATGATCTGTCCGATGTGCCGGAAGAAAAAATGAAAATGTACAATTCATTGTACTCCCACCCGGTACATAGTGAACAACGTGTCAAACATACGAAATGGGTTGTACTGCGTTACCCTAACGCAAGTATGGCGCAACTCGCCAATACAAGTACAGAAGCGTTCGAAGATTTCTACTTCGACGTATGTAACCTGGATTACGCCAAAATGGACAAAGCGCAGGACTCGCTTGCTAACCTGATGAAGCGGACGGACAAAGTTCGTATCACCGGACCAGGAACAGAGCTGAGCTTCTCCATTAAAGATATCGGTGCAGAGAAATGTTCTGGCCAAAAAAATATCCCGGATGGCGAAGTGTACAGCGCCCCTGTGCGTAATTCCGTGAACGGAACGATTAGTTATAACTCGCCAACCTTGTACAATGGAGTGACTTTTGAAAATATCAAGTTCACGTTCAAGGATGGCAAAATTGTTGAAGCGACAAGTAACGATACAGAGCGTTTGAATGAAATCCTGAATTCGGATGAGGGTGCTCGTCATATTGGTGAATTCGCGATTGGATTTAACCCGCATATTCTTCATCCGATGAAAGATATCCTGTTCGATGAAAAAATCGCAGGCAGCTTGCACTTTACGCCAGGTCAGGCGTATGAAGAAACCGACAATGGCAACCGCTCGTCCATCCACTGGGATCTCGTATTGATCCAGCGTCCGGATTATGGCGGCGGGGAGATTTATTTTGACGATGTGCTGATTCGTAAAGACGGTATCTTTGTCATTCCTGAGCTGGAATGCCTGAATCCGGACCGTTTGAAGTAGGAACAGGATTTTGCTGTTGCTAGGAAAGCGGATTCACGGTATCATGTAGTGGTAATTAATAGATGATACCAATAGTAAAAAGACGGAGGGATTCCTATGTCGAGTAATAACGCGGCTGTAGTAGAAATTGCTCAAACAGCAGGCAAGTTTACTTCTTCAATCGTGCTTCATTCGGAGAACAAGTATATCGATGTGAAAAGTATTCTCGGATTGTTTACAACGCTGATCAGCACGCACAGCTATGAACTGCATGTTCATGGTCCAGATGCAGTTGAAGCGAAAGCAGCCATGTCAGAAGTATTTGCCAAGCATGGACTGAATGTAAGCATCGCATCTGAGTAATAGCTCTCAAGAAGCACCTTTGCCTTTTTTGGCAGGGGTGTTTTTTGGCATGGAATGCGCTGAATGCACATTTGGAGGTGACTGGAACAGGAGGATTAAGCTTCAACAAAAGGCTTAACTTTGCGGGCTTATTTTGGTCAGGTTCTTGTATTAGCTCTTCATTTCGTCTAATATTAGAGGTAGAACGTCTTTACGCGATTTTTGGGACATAGGGGGGAAAAATGCATGACTTCATCTGATCTGCAGGACCAGCTGAGTTTGAAAGCGATCAGTCTTCTTCAAGAAGATGCAGATAAAATACAGAAGCTTATTGAAGTACAGATGGAGAATCTGGCTACCCGCTACTGCCCTCTCTATGAGGAAGTATTGGATACACAGATGTATGGGTTCTCCAAAGAAGTTGATTTTGCTGTTCGTGCAGGGCTCCTTCCAGAAGGTGCAGGTAAGCAGCTGGTTAGCGCGCTTGAGCGGAATTTGGCAATTTTATATGAAGCCTTGAACAAGAAGAATGAGCAATAGCCTGCAAATGCGCGGGTCAGAATAGAAGGCATGCAGGCGTTTATGCATGCTTTTTTTGTGCGTCTGAACGGGGTGGGGATGCAAGCCAGCCGGAAGGCGTATACAAACAAAGAGACAGCACCGAATGTAAATTCGGGCTGCCTCTTGTGGCTTGTATATTTTAATCATGGCTACGTGAGGGCCTAGTTACACCAGGAAGAAGGATACACCGAGTATGATATATACCACGAGCAGGAGTAAACCTTCGTACCAATTCGTTGAACCATCTTGGGTAATGGACTTTGCAATAAATACGGATACGCCGATGGCGACCAGTTCAATCGTTGTAAATACGATATCCATGGTTCTGCCTGTGAAGTAGCTGACAAAAATCAGTACAGGAGCAACGAAGAGTGCGATCTGCAAGCTGCTGCCAACCGCAATTTCAACGGCGGCTCCAATTTTATTTTTCATGGCAAGCATGATGGCTGCACTGTGTTCGGCCGCATTACCGATGATGGCCACAAGGAATGCACCGACAAACAGTTCGCTAAGTCCAAATTCCGAAGTGAAGACTTCAAGCGTGCCCACCAGCCATTCACTGACGAAAGCAACCATGACTGTTGCGAGCACCAGGTAGAGAATAGATTTTTTCTTGGACCATGCTGGAGCATGCTCATGAGGTAGCTCTTCATCGCGATCCTCAGTGACGTCTGCGAGGTAGTTCTTATGTGTCACCATGGAGAATAGCAACCACGCAATATACGCGAGGATGAGCAATCCGGCCACGATGAGACTAAGTGTATTGGTGTCTTTCTGTGTAATGGAATGTGTATTGAGAAAGACTGCCGGAATAAACAGGGCAATAATGGCAACAATCATCAGGGAACCATTCAGACCTGCAAGTGAAACATTATAATTCTGAATTTTGAACTTGAGTCCTCCGGCAAAAATACTTAACCCGAGCACTAATAGCAGATTTCCGATGATAGAACCTGTCAGACTAGCTTTGACCATGTCGAAGAGTCCCTCTTTGACGAGGAAAATGGCGATGATCAATTCGGCAGCATTGCCGAAGGTGGCATTCAAGAATCCACCCAGTCGCTGTCCGGCGTAGTGGGCTACATTTTCGGTGGCTTTGCCTAAAAAACCGGCCACAAAAATAACCGAAATGGCTGATATCACGAACTGTAGAATCGAATCCCATTTCAAGTAGTGGGCGATGGCACTGAGTGCAAAGAACGCAATCAGCAAAATGGATGAAATCCGGTTTCTCACAACAAACACCTCGGTTATAAATTATTTTGTTTTTGAATTACACTGTAAATCGCTTATGAGATTATTTTCATATTTCAATATAACCAAATGGTGGTAGGTTGTAAACGCATCTTTTTGAGTTTAATTTGCTTTTTGGGGTGGAAAGGATTTAAAATACGAGTAACGAAGTGAAGGAGGATGTGGCATGGCAGAACAACTTCAACTGGAGAGCGGAAACATCCGGATTGCCGATGACGTGGTTGCAAAAATTGCCGGAATGGCTGCAATGGAAACACCCGGAATTGCCGCAATGTCTGGAGGATTGTCAGAGGGCTGGGCGAAGCGACTCAGCGGTAAAAACGTACAGAAAGGCGTGAGCGTTGAGGTCGGCCAGCTGGAAGCAGCCATTGACCTGCGCATCATCGTCCTGTACGAAACTCCGATTCATGAAGTTTCCCGTATGCTTCAGCAGAATGTAAGAGAAGCGGTAGAGACCATGACCGGATTACGCGTGGTTGAAGTCAATGTAAAGGTAGAAGGCGTATCTTTCAAAGGCGACGATCTGTAGAAATCGCAATCCGCAATGGAGGACAGAACGATATTGACCTGTTCTTCATCTTGATAGACAGAATTGTACCGAGTACACAGAAAAAGGCTGCGCATCCATTAGGTGCACAGCCTTTTTTGTGTTGTTTTTTATCGAATCCGACGGATGGACTCCCGTGAACGAAGAGCAGGAGAGGTACGAGTCTGTGTCTGTACAGTTACGGACTTCGTTTTCTCTTCCTTGATCACGTCCAGATTGTTGGTGCGTGAGATACTGAGCAGAATGCCCATGGCAACCATCATCACAAAGAGTGAGGTACCCCCATAACTGATAAACGGAAGCGTGACCCCCGTCACCGGAATGGTCTGAGTTACACCACCGATGTTGATAAATGCCTGAATCGCGATTAGTCCCATGATACCTATGCCGACCAATGTTCCGAATGGATCGGGACAGCGGAGAGAGACAATAATTCCTCGCCAGATGAAGTACAGGTAAACCAGCAGGAATAATGCACTTCCGATGAATCCGAGTTCTTCCCCAATTACGGAGAAAATAAAGTCATTATACGCGTTTGGCAAATAATGCAACTTCATCGTACCTTGTCCAATCCCGGAACCTGTTATGCCGCCATCACCAATGGCAACAAGAGAACGGTAGAGGTTAAGACTTCCGCCATTAATATCGGACATTGGATCAAGGAAAGCCTGAATACGTCCGATCTTGTAGTTCTGCTCCGCAGTGACTGCTGTTGTAGCAGTCGTTGTGTCGGAAGGAGACATGGAAGAAAACAGGGAATTCGCTCCGAACGCCAGTGCCCCACCGAGTACAACCAGGAGAATCGAACCCAGGATATGTTTCATACTGGCTCCACCGGCATAGATCAAGAGACCACAGGTGGACACCAGAATGAAGGTGGTACCGAAGTCTGGTTGCAGCATAATCAGCCCTGCGATGAATCCAACGATGAACAAGACGGGAACGTACCCTGTCTTGAAAACCCTGAATTTCTCACCTTTTTTGGTAATAAGAGCAGAGAGATAGAGAATGATAGCAATTTTCGCGAACTCTGCAGGCTGAAGACTGAAACCAAAAATGTGAATCCAGCTTCGTGCACCGTTCAATACTGCACCTGAGATCAAAACAATCACCAGCATGACCGTAGTGAGCAGGAAAAAGGGTGCATAGAGCTTTTTGTACTTGTTGAAGCGGATATTCATGGCAAAAAACATGCCAAATAGACCGATAATCGCCCACATAAGTTGTTTTTTCGTGAAGTAAAGGGCATCATTGTTAAATTTATCGCTTGCGATTGCAATGCTGGAACTGGAGCTGAATACCATCACCAGTCCAAAGCCCACCAACAATAAAGTGAGGATTAGCAGTTGAAAATCCGGCGTGCCTCTCTTCGTTTTCGTTTGGGCCGTTTGTTGATTCATCGTTTGGCCCAGCCTATGCTTCCAGCAGTTCTTTAAGCTGCTGTAATTTTTGGGCTGCCAGCTTCACGACTGGTTGCGGAACGGAAGAGTCATAATCCAGGCCGTGAGGGAAAGTGGCTTTGCCAAGGTATACTGCTTCAACAGCAAGAACGGTATCCGGTTTTTCCAATTTGCCTTCCACAGCGCGGGTATTAATGCGTACAAAGTATTCTGAGTTGGTTTGTTCATCTTCAATTTTGTAGTCATATGTAGCACGGTAATATTCCCATTGCCACCGGACAAATCCGACTTTCTCGGCGCTCTCATCCAGGTATGCCAAGTCGCTCTTCAAGCCATCCAAGCCTGTATTCTCAAAAATCATAAGCGTTTGATCCTCCTCATAAGCTTCCGAGTATAATTTCTCGAGTATTTCTCTAGTTCATGATAGTATGTTTCCCCTTCCCGTGCAAGCTTTCCAAAGGCGTTTCGTATCGGTTTTCTTCCAATTCTGCTACAATATACAGCAATAGGTTTGAAGAGGAAGGTTCGGGCTTGATATAAGTCCCGTTTAAGATTGAAAGGGTGGAGAGACATGACTAATAATATATGGTGGGAAGATCTGCAGATCCACATGGTGGAATGGCGGCGTCACCTTCATCGCAATCCAGAGGTTTCCTTTCATGAGGAGAAGACATCCTCTTTTGTAGCGGATATGTTGGAGAGTTTTGGCGTGGACGTGAGGCGTCATGTTGGTGGTCACGGGGTCATCGGTACCATTCGTGGGGACAAGCCGGGTCCTGTCGTCATGCTGCGAGCTGATATGGACGCACTGCCGATTCAGGATGAGAAGAATATCGAGTATGCGTCACAACAAGCAGGAGCGATGCATGCATGCGGCCACGATGGTCATATCTCGATCTTGCTCGGTACGGCATTGTATTTCAGCCGTCACAAGCAGGAGATCCAAGGCGAGATTCGCTTTTTGTTCCAGCCAGCAGAAGAACTGCTTCCGGGTGGTGCAGTTCAGGTCATTGCGGATGGTGCGCTTGAAGGCGTGGATGTCATATATGGCATTCATCTGTGGACCCCGCTGCCTGTAGGTATTGTTGCCAGTAAAGCAGGACCGATGATGGCGGCGGCGGACGATTTTTACATTGAGATCAAAGGCAAAGGTGGACATGGCGGGATGCCACAATCCACGATAGATAGTCTTATCGCCGGTTCTGCGCTTGTGATGCAGCTTCAGACCGTTGTCAGTCGTTCGGTTGATCCATTGCAACCCGCAGTGCTGACCATTGGTACAATGCAGGCGGGCTCGGCTCAGAACGTAATTGCAGAGCAATGCAAAATGAGCGGTACGGTAAGAACATTTGATGAAGAGACCCGAAACGGGATGAAAGAGCGTGTGCTTACCATGGTAGCCCAGACAGGGGCAGCTTATGGCGCAGAGACGCAAGTGAAATATATTATGGGATATCCGCCTGTGGTGAACGATGAACAGGAGACAGAACGTTTCTTCAGAGAAGCTACAGAATTATTTGGGGCAGAACGAGTGCAAGCTTCCCCGATGCTGATGCCAGCGGAAGATTTTGCGTATTATCTGCAGAAGGTTCCAGGGTGCTTTATGTTTGTTGGAGCAGGCAACCCGGATAAAAATGCGATCTATCCGCATCATCATCCGATGTTTGATTTTGATGAAGACGCAATGCAGACGGCCGTTAGATTGTTCATAGCTATGGCTAAGGGTTACACAGCCGAATGACTTTAGATGCAGTTGGGCATCCTGTTCATACCGAGGTATGGGCAGGATGTTTTTTTGTGGATTTTATAGATGTTGTCCAAAAGTCCACTTTTCGGTACTGAAAACTAGACTTTTGGAACGTGCACTTAAAGTGGTTCATTTTCGGAAGCTGCCGGAACTGGACTTTTTTGTGATAGGAGGAAGGCACCAAATGGAAGGAACAGAACATATGGTAAGCACAGATGCTTGTATAGTTCAGCGAGATTTTACAGTTTTGCTGGAAGTTGGCCACCCCGGATTCGAAAGAGCAAGAGAGCAGCTTGGGATGTATTCAGAACTAGTTAAGACACCGGCAGCGTTCCATACTTACCGAATCACTCCGTTATCGCTCTGGAATGCGGCTGCGCTGGGATGGAATGCAGATCAGGTCATCGCAAGTTTGGAGCTGGTATCCCGCTGGAACGTGCCTGCTGCACTTATACAGGATGTTCGGAGAATCATGGATCAGTATGGCAAATTAAAACTGCATTCCGAAGCAGATCACACTAGAATGCGTCTTTACAGTGAGGATGAGCGGTTGCTGGATGAATTAAGTGGATTGAAATCGATAGCTGCCTTTCGCATGGAACGTAAGGACGCTCATGAACTTCTGCTCCCAGGAGAACAGCGAGGGTTATTAAAAAGGGAATTAACACGATTGGGTTACCCCGTACTTGATTACGTAGGATATCGGGAGGGAACCAAGCTTTCATTTGATTGGCGGTCTAATGATCCGGGGGACCACTCTGAGCGGTTTGCGCTGCGTTCTTACCAGAGAGAGGCTGTGGATGCATTCGAAGGCAGTGAGGGCATGGGAGGAAGCGGTTTACTCGTACTTCCTTGCGGGGCAGGAAAAACGGTCATTGGCATGGCCGTGCTGGAGCGGCTTCAATGTGAATGCCTTATTTTGACGTCCAATACAACGTCTGTGCGACAGTGGATTCAGGAAATTCAAGACAAAACCACGATTACCAGCGAACAGATCGGTGAGTATTCCGGTCAGAAAAAACAGGTGAAGCCTGTGACTGTAGCTACATATCAGATTCTTACACACCGGAAATCAAAGGATGCTGATTTTACCCACATCAAACTGCTCAGTGAGCGGCAATGGGGGCTGATCATATATGATGAAGTACATTTGCTGCCAGCACCAGTGTTTCGTGCAACTGCGGATATTCAAGCTACGCGAAGGCTGGGATTGACGGCCACCTTGGTTCGAGAGGATGGCTGTGAACAGGATGTGTTTTCGTTGATTGGTCCAAAGCTCTATGATATGCCGTGGAAACAACTGGAGCAGCAAGGGTGGATTGCTGATGTACAATGTCAGGAGATACGTATCCCGTTTTCCCCGGAACTAAGATCAAATTATCTGCAAGCCGAGGTTAAACATCAATTTCGATTGGCTGCCGAGAATCCGGCGAAGGTACATGTAGTTAAGCGTTTGCTGGAACGTCATCGGGATTTGCCTGCGCTAGTGATTGGACAATATCTGGATCAACTTGAGTTGATTGCCCGGGAAATTGAAGCACCTTTGATCTCGGGTACCATGTCACAACAAGAGCGAATCAAGTGGTTTGCCGCTTTTCGACGTGGAGATATTAAAACAATTGTGGTATCCAAGGTTGCCAATTTTGCTGTGGATTTGCCTGATGCTGCTGTTGCGCTTGAGATATCGGGGAGCTTCGGGTCAAGGCAGGAAGAGGCACAGCGTTTGGGGAGAATTCTGAGACCAAAAGCTGGAGAAAACAAAGCATATTTCTATGCGTTGGTATCAGAGGATAGTAAGGAACAGGAGTTTGCATTAAACCGTCAGATGTTCTTGGTGGAGCAGGGATATGAATATGCCATTGTGCACGAGAACGAATAGTCCATTTATACTCGCGAAAAGAGGAGGGATTGGGATATGTCTTCATTTGAACCAATAGATGAGCCTGTGGTACTGAACCTTAATTCATGGTCAAAGCTTGCTTTGGTGGAACAAAAAGTGCTTGGTGCAATTTTTCACAAACATGCCGGTCAGCCTTTTTCCTCCCTCCTGCCGCGAGAACAGTGGGCCATCGAAGGACTAAGTGTCGCAGAAGCCAATTCTTCATTCGCCAGCCTTAGGCAGCAAAAATGGATTGAATCTGTATATAAGAGTTGGGGGGAGCGATTATTCTATATTCCTGCTTCGCTGATGGAGACATTGACGATTGCTTACGCACAAAGAGTGGGCATAACCGTTGAACAGATGGCACAGCATGCTCAAGTACTACAGGAGGGAAAGCCGGATATTGCTGCAGAGCTGCTTCATCTGATCGCGTGGATCGAAAGAGAAGGACTTCCTTTGACAGGGAAGGGCACTATACATAAGAAAAGTGTTCAAAAATTAAGTGCGATCACGGTATTATCTTCGACAGACTTTGAAGGTCTGGGTATCCGATATGAACATTCGGATTTGTATCCGACCCACGTAGCGATCCTTCTCGATCTACTGCTCAGTCTGAATCTGGCTCAGAAGTCAGATGGACGAATTCAGATTGTAGATCATCGATTACAAACATGGTTGAAGCTCTCGTGGAGACAGATGCATCGGGAAATATATCAAGCGTGTATGGAAAGATACGGAGAAGCTGAACCCGCGTTGCAGCATTTCCGTTATCAATTGGCATTGTTTGCTCCAGAAAAAAACATATGGTGCCATATAGAGAATTCGGAATTGAAACCACGGATCAGGGGCTGGCTATACGCACTGGCTGGCTGGGGTTATGGTGAAGTAGGAGAAGATCAGTCGGGAGCGCTGGCATTCCGTTGGCTGATCGAACCGCATAGCCTGTTATATCGAGAACAAGAGATGGTAAGTGAGGCGGAGCCGTGTGGATTTTACATGCAGCCTGATTTCGAAGTGTTGGTACCGCCGGAAGCAGGGCCTGATGTAATCTGGATGCTGGAGCAATACGCAGAACGGGTGACGCGTGATCGAATGTCCATCTACCGTTTGACAAGAGAACGATTCATTTCGGCCATAGCCAGAGGGTATGCATTACATGAAGTGATAGAGCTTCTGGATCAATATGCGCTGACAGGCATACCAGAGAATGTACGTATTGCGTTAGCAGATTGGGGCAAGGAGACGGATGTTGCACCATTGACTGTAGATAGAAGTATGGAGGTAATGGAGGAAAGTACAGGCTCCGCAGATGATCCGAAGTTATTAGAAAAAGATGTGTTGAGCGGTGTATATTCTTCTTTCTACACACCCGATAATCAAGGTCTGGTTGATGTCCCTGCATCTCTGCATGGGTTGGAGCGTGATCATTCTGTCATTGAGAAGAAGTTCTCTCTGTTGGGATTTGAGGAGATACCGGAGACCTGGTACAAGGAGTGGCGTCGATATCATAGTTCAACCGCCCGACAGATTGCTGCCAAAGCCATTGAGTGGCAGACCAAGCTGGGGATACAACAGGAAAATCGTACGCAATACCTCATTCCACATCAGGTAGAGGGTCATGAACAATGGACTTTAAGCGGTTGGTGCATGTTGGATTCAAGTGAAAATACATCAGAGACGGAATGGCGTACATTCTCCCCGTCAGAGTGGGATACAATGCGTCTTATCCTGCCAGATGATGTCATAACCTGACTATTTCACGTGAATATCAGGTTGAAAGGCGAATTTTCGAGTTCCCCCTATTTCTAATTGCAGGAAAAACTCTTCTTAACTATTCATGGATATGCTATGATGAGGTAGTCTACGTTAAGTAGAACTTTATATATAGATAGGATGAATATTTCATGAGCGTAGCGGAAATGAACACGGTCGATATGGCCCAAGTGTTAACGGGCGCATATGAACTGGGCGACATGATTAACCAATCTGCCGAAGTATCGGATTATTTATATTGGAAGCAGCAAGTCGAGACTACCCCTGAGATTCAGATGGGGATTCGGAAGCTGAATGCCAAGAAGGAATTGTTTGAAGAAACACAGCGTTTCGGTCATTTTCACCCGGATTATCATGCAGCAAAAGACCAGGTGAAGGCTCTGGAACAGGAGTTGGAAAATTTCGAGGCGGTAATCCGCTTCAAACAGGCAGAGAAGTCCCTGGATGATATGTTATTCCAGATGTCAGAGACCATTGCATTTGCAGTGTCAACGACCATTAAGGTACCGAGCAATGATCCGAATCCGAAGGGCGGCTGCGGTAGTGGCGGCAAGTGTGGTTGCAGTTAAGTAATCATTATAGAAGGGCGGGGAACGATGATGTTTGCGGAAAGGACAGGATTCATTATTTGGGTCAGTGATTTGAAAGCTGCCCGTAATCTCGAAAAATATGGCACCGTGCATTATATCTCCCGCCGTATGCATTATGTAGTCATGTATGTTAATGCAGAACGGGCAGATGATACGATGAAAAATGTGAAGCGACTTTCCTATGTGCGCAAGATCGAACGCTCGTATCGTAATGAGATCAAAACCGAGTATGCCAGCAAAACGATGGACAAAACGAGCTTTTACGGAATATAGACGAGAAACTGGAGGGACCCTTTGGGGTCGCTCTTTTCTTGAATTATACACAAATTGGCTATTGTGAAAAAAAGTTAAACTTACGCCTTGAGGTTGCGGGACTAATGTTGTAATATATTTGGTAATAAATAGATAGAAAGTCCTATCTGGTGGAGAGTGATTCCCATGCGTGATAAGGTGATGCAACGTTGGAGCACCTACGAGCCGTTTTTCGTGGCTCTTGGAGACAAGAAAGTGGCCGACATCGTCATTACCCATCATGCCAAGATGCGGTATGCAGACCGTATTGAGCCTGCACGTAGTGATGATGACCATATTGCGGCGTGGTTATGGGAGTGTCTGAAGCAGGACCGTATAACACCATACTACCGTAATGAACAGGACGTCTACCTGATTGATGAGGATCTGGTGGTGGTCGCCGAATTTTCCGAACTTGAAGGAGAATATGATATTGCGGGCAACCCGCTGCACAAAATGATTGTAGTTACGTTTCTGGGACGTATGTCGGAGACCATTGAATTAAGGGACCTGAAGTCATATTATTCATGGTTAAGACATTCAAGAAGAATGACGCTGGTCAAAAATAGCCGCAAGCATAAGTAGGTTGAGTAGATTCAATATGTTGAAATCATAGATTCAAAGATTATCGCATGCAGACAAGCTGCATGCTTTTTTTGTTGCCAAGCGGGAAATCGGCTACAATGTAGAGAGTGTAATCGAAGAGGGGCGAAGATATGAATTTTCACCAATTGCATATTTTTTATACGGTAGCAGAGAAGGGGAGTTTCTCGGCGGCTGCACAAGCATTACATATGACTCAACCGGCAGTAACGATGCAGATTCAATCATTGGAGGACTATTTTGGCACCAAGTTATTGCATCGTTCCACCAAAAAAATAGAATTATCCGAGGCTGGCCGAACTTTATTACCTCATGCAAAACGGAGTGTAGAGTTGGTCAGACAGACGGACGAAGCGATGTCGGCGTTTACTCAGATGTTACAGGGCAGACTCCAGCTGGGAGCCAGCTTAACGATCGGGGAATATGTGCTTCCACGCATGCTCGGACCATTTGCACTTCAATATCCGGATATTTCAATTGTCATGAAAGTGATGAATACAACGCAAATTATGGATGATATATTGAAGCACCAGCTTAATTTTGGTCTGATTGAAGCGCCAGTGCACCACCCGGACATGATTGTGGAGCCTGTCATGCAGGACGAGCTGAAACTGATTGTACCTGCCGGACATGATTTGGCTAAGCGTAGCAAAGTGAATATTGAGGATGTAATGAATTATCCTTTTGTGCTGCGTGAGAAGGGCTCGGGTACTCGTCAGGTGATGGAAGACCAATTGCAAAAGAAAAAGATTGATCCACAGGATATGAATGTAGTGATGGAACTTGGCAGTACAGGAGCGGTAAAATCGGCCGTGGAGGCAGGGGTAGGTATTACGATGTTATCTCCTTCTTCGGTGCAGCATGAACTGGCTCTGGGACTTGTTCATATTGTGGATATCCGCGGACTCGAATTCAAAAGGCAGTTCTATGCCATCCATCTAAAATCGTCCTTGTTGCCCCTGTCAGCAGTCGCTTTCCTGAATTATCTGCGTCAGCAGGAGCAGCCTAAGTCGGTACATAAGACGGGGAAGGCATAATCGTTGGCAACATCAATGGTAGATAAGATTGAATCATAATCAATTTTAAACAAAGGAGCTGTTGATCATGGATCAGCGCCAAGGACGCTGTGATCTTCATACGCATAGTCAGGCTTCCGATGGAATGCAGCCACCTGCTGATAATGTGAAGCTTGCCAAACAAAAAGGGCTATCTGCGGTTGCCCTGACGGACCATGATACAGTAGCTGGTGTAGCGGAAGCACAGCAAGCGGGAAAAGAGTACGATATTGATGTTGTTGCCGGAGTGGAGATCAGCACCCGGGCTGGTGGGAAAGATATTCATGTGCTTGGGTATTATGTGAATACAGAGGATGAGCAGTTCCTGCAACGGTTGCGCGGATTACGAGAAGCGCGAGATGAGCGGAATCTTCTGATTATCGCCAAGCTGCAAGAACTCGGGCTTGATATAAGCTGGCAGGAGGTACTGGATGAGCTAGGACGACCGTTAGAGCCGGATGAGAGTATTGGAAGACCTCATATGGCCGATGTGCTGGTGAAGAAGGGATATGCTGTCGACATGCGGGATGCATTCGATCGATATCTTGCTGAAGGCAAGCCTGGCTTCGTGTCTGTACCCCGCGTTGCACCAGAGGATGCTTGCGAGTGGATCAGAGCCGCAGGTGGAGCCGCTGTGATTGCCCATCCGGGTCTCTATAACGATGATGAATTGGTGCGACGTATCATCGAAGACTCTCATCCAGATGGCATTGAGGTGTTTCATTCGGACCATGGCCCGGAAGAGGAACGCAGGTATGCTGAGATGGCCAGGGAGTATGATCTTATTGAGACTGGTGGATCGGATTATCATGGCAAACGGCAAGGTGTTGTTTTCCACGGGGATCTTGGTAGCAAGACCGTAACGGTTGATGTGTTGGAAAGGCTGAAGGCAGCTGCTTCACAGCAAAAGGGAGAGTAAGCGAGACGTCGCAACGCTCTATCTGACTATAATAAATTCTGTATTACTGGATACATTTAAGATCGAAGGAGTAAAGGACATGCAAGCATGATAGGGCTGAACCTTCATGTTTCCATGTCCTTTTTTGTGTTAAAAAGAGTCTATGTAATGGAATAGTTTACCCAAGCGCCACGTGTAGCCCCGAGACGTTCGAATAATTGCTGGGCTCGCTCATTGGTCACTGCTGTGATCCAAGACATATATGCACATCCATGGTCACGCGTATATTGCTGACAGTGTGCGAATAATTTAGCTTCTGCTTCGCCCTCTCTAAATGTTTCCGTAACAAATAGGTCGTTCATAATGGCGACACGCTCTGCTTTCATCGTGCTGTAGGTAAAGAACAGGGTGGAAAATCCGATAAGCTTCCCGTCCTCTACTGCCACAAATTGAGCACCGATCTTCTGATTAAGCAGGTTGTTGATCAAAAGCTGGATGGATTGATCACCAGGCCAGGGGTTGTTGTAGAATCCCACCACATAGTCATGCATTAATGCCATCAGGGGTTTCAGATCATCAGGTTGAGTTTCTCTGATATGTATGGTCACGGTACACTTCCTTTAACTACAAATTTTATTAATCACAATTGAATTATTATACTTATAAGTGAATTAATATTCAAAGAAAAATCCCCTGAACCGATAATGGTCAGGGGATTTTTCTAATGTTACTGTTACATCTATATAAGTTGAACTAATCATTTACACGATAACGGAGAGGACAGAAAAAACCTGAAAAAGCGAAGCGTGCGCCTTTATCACCGGATTTTCCCTTGAGAAAAGGGATCGAAAAAATCTGGGGATAACAGCGATTGGAAGGTTGTTCTGTCATCGTAGTGTCAGTGTAAATAATCTTTAGTTCAACTTACTATCCATTTTTAATGGTGGATGGCAGACTTTTGATCAATTCATCATTTGGCGTGACAAACAACGTCTTCTGATGATCATAGATCACAAAACCAGGCTTCGCACCACTTGGTTTGCGCACATGACGGATAAACGTGTAATCCACAGGTACACTGCTGGACTCCTTGGCTTGGCTGAAGTAGGCAGCAAGCTGTGCTGCTTCTTCCAATGTAGCTTCACCAAAGTCCGTACTGCGAATAACGACATGTGAACCTGGAATGTCTTTGGTATGCAACCAGGTGTCGTTGGAAGAAGCGAGACGGTTGGTCACGTACTCATTCTGCAGGTTGTTTTTGCCCACAAGAATATCAATTCCCTCCGAGGAGGTGAACTGGTGTACGGTTGGACGGTCACTTTTCTTCTTCTTTTTACCCTTTTTATTACGGTCACGAAGGTATCCTTGCTGTACAAGCTCGTCCCGTATTTCCTCAATATCGTTCATCGATGCAATGGAGAGCTGCTGTAACAGGTTATCGAGATAGTCGATCTCGTCTTTAGTTTTGCCAAGTTGCTCATGAATGACAGCCAGACTGTTCTTGTATTTGTTATACCGCTTGAAATAACGTTGTGCGTTGTCAGATGGTGTAAGCAGTGGATCAAGCTGAATGGTAATGTTGGCTTGGTCTTCATCGTAGAAGTTCACAAGCTCCACGCTCTTGTCCCCTTTGTGAACCAGATGCAGGGAGGCAAACAGCAACTCACCCCATAGTCTGAACTTGTCCGCATCATCCGCTTCCAGTAGATCCTTGTTCAGGTTGTCCAGCTTTTTGATGTTTTTGCTTCGCTCATTCTGCAGAAAACGGAGCAGATCACTTACTCTCTGTTTAACCGTGTCTCGTTCAGCCTTATCTCCGTAATAATCTTCCATGCACTTGCTCATCGTGTCATAGGTTTTCTCCAAATCCTGAATGCTCTGAAGATGAACGGCTGAGAAAATCATTTTGCCTTTGGAGTTCATTCCGGTTACAGGTGTGTAGATATGATCTCTGACAGGTCCCATCACGGCTTCAAAAGCGTTCCAGAGTGCACCAGCCTCAACTCGGCTCTCACCCTCCACCACAGTCTGAGTGCTCACGGTGCCTTCAGCAGCAATCCCACGGGTAGCAATCTCTCCCGCAATTAACGGGCTAAGACCGCTAAAGGAGTTCACAAGCCAGCGTGATGCCTCTTCTTCAGCGGCATGATAGCTGTCCTCGAATGCTGTACGACTCACTTCGAGCGGATTACTTTTATGTTGCTCGGGTGGGGCAGTATACGCGAATCCAGGCATGATTACCCGGTAGCTACTGATGGACGGAGTCACATGATGAATGCCATCCAGAATCGTTCCTGTAACGGGATCAAGCAAAATAATATTACTGTGACGCCCCATCAATTCAATGATGATCCGTTTAACCGAAACATCCCCCAGTTCGTCGCGCTGGCGCACATTGATGTGGATAATACGCTCCATGCCAATCTGACGGATCTCCTCAATGATTGCACCTTCACAGTGCTTACGGAGCAACATGCAGAACATGGGTGCTTCCGTAGGGTTAAGAAATGTCTTTTCCGTATAATGCACACGAGGATAGGTTGGGCTTGCCGAAACAAGCAATTTACTATTTCCGCGCTGAGCACGCAGGGTGAGAACTACGTCATGGCCATTCGGCTGATGGATTTTGCTGATACGTCCACCAATGCAGCCTTGCATTTCATGAACAATGGCCCGTGTTACGATGCCGTCCAATGCCATTTTTTCCACTTCCTCTCTCTATCGAGCATCTGCATTTATCATGCCAAATGCTTCATCTATATAACTGAAACGTGCAACCAGGTATGTAAAAAAACAAGGACTGGCTACAGATTCTTCGTTGCTTGCCTGTTTAACGCTGGAATTGGTACTGCGCAGAACATCGCAGACTTTTATTTTAGCCTATTCTGTCCATCAGGGAAAGGATTCACCTTCCGGGTGCTAATCACAGACCTGTCCGAATACATATAGAGCAGGTAGTTTGTCCGGCATAGTGTACAGCCTGTCGACCAGCGCGCCGGTGAGTCATGTGAGCTTATTTTGCAGATGAAATACAGACTGGGAGGGAAACTTGAAGCATGGAACATACCAAGTGGCATCAACTTAGTGATGAAGAGCTTCGTAACACTCTTGGCGTCAGCCCGCAGGAAGGATTGACGGATGAAGCTGTAGCAGAGAAGAGGAAAGTGGTCGGTTCGAATGAGCTGAGCGAGGGGAAACGCATTTCTCCAATTACATTGCTCTTGAATCAGTTCAAGGATTTTATGGTGCTGGTGTTGATGGGAGCAACGTTGGTATCCGGATTACTGGGTGAGTATCTGGATGCGGTAACGATTGTGGCTATTATCGTACTGAATGCAATTCTGGGGTTTGTACAGGAATTCCGGGCTGAACGATCTCTTCGTGCATTGAAACAGTTGTCTGCACCTCTTGCCAAAGTGCTTCGTTCAGGCCAGGAAGTACACCTTGCCGCCAAACAACTTGTCCCCGGGGATATTATTATGGTGGAGAGTGGGGACCGCATACCCGCTGATGTGCGCTGGCTGCAAACGAACAGTCTGGATGTCGAGGAGTCGGCACTTACCGGGGAATCGGTTCCTGTAAGCAAACATTGCCTTCCGATTGCGGACGAGGACGTTCCGCTGGGTGATCAGAAGAATATTGGTTTTATGGGTACCATGGTCACTCGTGGTACAGCCAAAGGTGTGGTTATCCGTACGGGGATGGAGACGGAGATGGGCAAAATCGCCGATCTGATCCAGAATACGGAGGAGCAGGAAACACCGTTACAGCACAGGCTGGAACAACTGGGCAAAATTCTGATTTTTGTCGCATTGGGATTAACTGTTATGGTTGTCGTCGCAGGTATATTGCACGGACAACCAGCCGTTGGCATGTTTCTGGCAGGGGTCAGCCTCGCGGTGGCTGCCATACCGGAGGGCCTGCCGGCCATTGTAACCATTGCACTCGCACTAGGCGTGCAGCGTATGATCAAACGTAAAGCCATTGTACGCAAACTGCCTTCTGTCGAAACTCTGGGCTGTGCATCCGTAATCTGTTCGGATAAGACTGGCACGCTCACCCAGAACAAGATGACGGTAACGGATGTGTGGTTGGAGGGACGTAACATCAAGGTTACCGGGGATGGTTATGCACCTGAAGGGCAGATGCTGGAGAACGGTCGTACGGTGGAACTGAAGAGCGACCAGTCCCTGCGCAGAATGCTTCAGATCAGCGCGCTTTGCAACAATGCGAGTATTGTGGAAAGTGCTGCAAGCGAGGTGGGGAGCAAGAAAAAGGGCAAGGATACCAAAAAGGAAAGCAAGAAAAACACAAAAAAAGGTGACCTCCAAGAAGAAACCGTTCAACGAGATAATGTATTCTGGGAGCTGAAAGGCGATCCGACGGAAGGGGCACTCGTCACACTGGCCTCCAAAATGGGGCTTACTCCTGCCGGACTCAAAGAGTTGTATGCCCGCCAGCAGGAATTCCCGTTTGATTCGGAGCGAAAACGCATGTCGGTCCTGGTTCATCATCAGGGGGGCCGAATGATCTATACCAAAGGTGCACCGGATGTGTTGATCGGACACTGTAGTTATATTTTGTGGGAAGGCAAGGTTGTACCTTTCACTGGAACACTGCGACAGAAAGTAATGGCAGCAAATGAGAGCATGGCCGGAGCAGCACTACGTGTCCTCGGAATGGCCTACCGTGAAGTGCGGCCGGAAGAAAAAGTGGCTGACGAACACGCCGCCGAAAGTCAGCTAGTTTTCGTAGGACTTGCAGGTATGATTGATCCGCCGCGTCGTGAAGTGCGAGATGCGATTGCCACATGCCGCAAGGCGGGGATACGAACTGTCATGATCACAGGTGATCATGGAACAACGGCAGAAGCCATTGCTCATCAACTCGGGATTCTTCCTCGTGGAGGTGCCTCCTTAAGTGGTCAGCAGCTGGCAGGCATGACAGACGATCAACTGGATAAACAGGTAGAGGGCATATATGTTTTCTCAAGGGTAAGTCCTGAACACAAGCTTCGGATCGTAAAATCGTTACAGCGCAAAGGGCATGTCGTCGCCATGACGGGTGATGGAGTCAATGATGCTCCAGCTATTAAAGCGGCAGACATCGGGATCGCGATGGGCATTACGGGTACAGATGTCACGAAGGAAGCTTCGGCGCTGATTCTGAGTGATGATAACTTTTCAACCATTGTGGCTGCCATTGAAGAAGGCCGTAATATTTATGAGAACATTCGCAAGTTTATCCGTTATTTGCTGGCATCAAACGTGGGCGAAATATTGACAATGTTCTTTGCAATGATGATGGGCCTGCCGCTGCCACTCGTGCCTATTCAGATTCTGTGGGTTAACCTCGTTACGGATGGTTTGCCTGCAATGGCACTGGGGGTAGATCAGCCTGAGAAAGATTTGATGGAACACAAACCCCGTGGCGCCAAGGAAAACATTTTTGCCCGCAGACTGGGTTGGAAAATCGTCAGTCGTGGTGTTTTGATTGGATTATGCACACTCGGAGCGTTCTGGCTTACCCTTCAGGCTGCGCCGGATAATCCGGGTCAACTGATCAAGGCACAGTCTGTGGCTTTTGCTACACTCGTTTTGGCGCAGCTTATTCATGTCTTTGATTGCCGTAGTTCGCGGTCCATCTTCCATCGGAATCCTTTACAGAACAAATATCTGGTTCTTGCGGTGATTTCATCGGTTGTACTGATGCTGGTTGTCATGTACGTTGAACCATTGCAGCCGATCTTCAAAACCGTACCTCTGGGATTGCGTGAATGGGCGCTCTGTATCGTTGCTGCAGGCATTCCAACGTTCCTTATGGGCGCAGGCAGCGTCTGGGGTGGTCGTCGTAACCGCCGCCGTATGGGTGGTACTGGCCGCTTCGTACCGAAAAGTACAAAGTTTTCAGCATAAAATCAATACCTTTTTCTTACCTATTTCGGTATGCTATCCTCAAAATGATTCAAAGCGGAAGCTTTGGCATTTTGCAGGATAGCTTTTTTCTGTAAATGTTGAATATGAATTTCTATGGTAATCCTGTAGAAGAGCAAGAATATAGCTTTGGCAGCAGACTGCCAAAAGGAGTGGGCAAGATTATGGAATTTACGAAAATGCATGGACTTGGTAACGATTTTATCGTTGTATTTGGTGAAAAGGAGCTTCCGGCAGATGCGGCAGAGTTGGCTGTGAAATGGTGCAACCGTTTCTTTGGCATCGGTGCGGACGGTCTGGTTTATATACTGCCTTCGGAGAAGGCGGACTTTCAGATGCGTATCATGAATTCGGACGGTTCGGAAGCAGAACAGTGCGGTAATGCCATTCGCTGTGTATCCAAATACGTATACGATCATGGTCACGTGAGCCAGGAGCAGATCACCATTGAAACGATTGGTGCAGGGGTACAACCTGTGAGTCTCAACATTCGTGATGGTAAAGTGGAAACGGTACGTGTCGACATGGGTGAGCCGATCCTGAACGGTCTTCAAGTGCCTACAACGGTGGATGCCAACCCAGTGGTTGATCACTACATTGAAGCGAATGGACATGCGTTCAAATTCACTGCCGTATCCATGGGTAACCCGCATGCGGTTATCTATGTAGATGACGCTGTGAATTTTGACCTCACGACTTGGGGACCACTTCTTGAAGTGCATCCGATGTTCCCAAAAAAAATCAATGTGGAATTCGCCACAGTTCGTGACCGTGGATATGTGGACATGCGTGTATGGGAACGCGGAGCGGGTCCAACACTAGCTTGTGGAACCGGAGCTTGTGCGACACTGGTATCCTCTGTCCTGAATGGACATACAGATCGTACAGCAGTCATCAGCCTCAAGGGTGGGGATCTCCACATTGAGTGGAATGAAGCTGACAATCATGTGTACATGACTGGACCTGCTGAAGTTGTTTTTAAAGGAATCACTTCATAAAAAGTGAAAGGTTTAACCAAAGGGGCCTGCGGGCCTCTTTTTTTGTCAAAAAGGATAGGTCGTGTCTCCTGTACAGAGACATATTGGGGGCTGTATGGCAAGAAAGTCCATATGAGCTGGATACTCATCAAAAACCTGTGTTTTTCTTCGTTTTTTAGCGTTTTTTGTGTTACATTAGTATGTAAATGATCACAGCTAGGCGGGGGGAAATGGGATGAAGGCGGATTTGCGCAAAGTTATGCAGGAACGGGTTCTCGTTGGAGATGGGGCCATGGGAACATTTCTGTACCAAATGGGGTTCCCGGTGGGGATTTCATATGAAGAATTAAACTTGATTTCACCTGAAGTAGTGGCGGATGTACATCGCCGTTATCGGGATGCAGGTACAGAAATATTTGAAACAAATACGTATTCTGCCAATTACGACAAGTTGTCCAAGTTCGGTCTGGAGTCCAAGGTGGAGGACGTGAACCGTGCCGGCGTACGCATCGCCAAAGAGGTAGCTGGAGATACCGGTTATGTGCTTGGTGCAGTTGGTTCCATTCGAGGTGGCAAGCGGACGAACGTGTCAACGAGTGAACTGAAACGCTTTTATCAACAACAGATCTCTGCACTGCTAGATGAAGGCGTGGATGGCATTTTGCTTGAGACCTTCTATGATATCGAGGAAATGGATATTGCCCTTTTGCAAGCGCGCAAGCTAAGTGATCTGCCCGTAATTGGACAGTTCGCGGTAGAGGATGTAGGACACACACTGGACGGATATACAATGCCTGAAGCCTTCCGGATTATGCGGGAGCAGGGCGCGGATGTCATTGGTTTTAACTGTCGCTCAGGTCCAAACGGGATTATGCGTGCCATGGAAACCGTCTCGGGACGAATTGGTATTCCAATGTCCGTCTACCCGAACGCGGGTGCAGCAGATTATGTAGATGGTGAGTTCCGTTATGGTGCGACTCCGGAGTACTTTGGTCAGACGGCAGTGCAATTTGCTGAACTGGGCGCTCGTATTATCGGTGGTTGCTGTGGTACGACACCTGATCATATCACCGCTATGAAAGAGGCGCTTGCTGACTATGTGCCTTCGCCTATTCTGGAGCCTGATCCGTCAGAATCCAAACCGCGTATTGTGTTGCATGAAAATGTGGATGAGCGTTCCGGACGTGGCGGACAGCCTACGATCGTTGACCTGGTCAAGCATCGTCACACCGTTATTGTTGAACTTGACCCGCCGCGGGACTTGGACATTGCCAAGTTCATGAAAGGTGCCGAGACATTAAAAGCAGCCGGAGCCGATGCCCTGACACTGGCCGATAATTCACTCGCGGTTACACGCATGAGCAACATGGCGCTGGGTCACCTCGTTCAGGATCGCACGGGCCTTCGTCCACTTGTGCACATTGCCTGCCGTGACCGGAACCTAATTGGAACACAGTCCCACATGATGGGTTTTGATGCTCTGGGCATTAATCATGTATTGGCTGTTACAGGAGATCCTGCAAGATTTGGTGATCTGCCGGGTTCAAGCTCGGTATACGATCTGACTTCTTTTGAAATCATACGCATGATCAAACAGTTGAACGATGGAGTGGCTTTCTCAGGTAAACCGCTGAAGCAAAGAGCTGGTTTTGTAATTGGAGCGGCATTTAATCCTAATGTGAAATATTTGGAGAAAGCTGTACAACGTCTGGAGAAGAAAATTGCCTCTGGCGCTGATTACATCATGACACAACCGATCTATGATCCTGAGTTGATTGTAGCGATGCACGAAGCGACCAAACATCTGGATGTGCCCATTTTTGTAGGTGTAATGCCGCTGGCGAGTGGACGGAATGCAGAGTATCTGCACAACGAGGTTCCCGGAATTCAGCTCTCGGATGAAGTGCGTTCCCGTATGGCCGGTCTGGAAGGCGAAGAAGGCCGTGCGATGGGAGTAAAAATTGCCAAAGAACTGCTGGACGTAGCAACAGCGCATTTCAAAGGCATCTATCTCATGACACCGTTTATGTTCTACGGCATGACGGCCGAACTGACTCAATACGTATGGGAGAAGTCGGAGCATCAATGTCCTACTTGTTTCAACCCTAATAATCAATTACAATAGTAAAACGGATGTGATGCCGATGTCATTCAGTATGACCGGATACGGTCAATCCGCCTTTCATTTTGGCGGCTATAAGGTACAATTAGAGATCAAATCTGTTAATCATCGTTATTGCGAAGTGATGATGCGTCTGCCAAGAGAGTGGACGTATTATGAAGACGGTTTGAGGAAGATCGTACAGAGTCGTTTGAAACGTGGGCGGATTGATGTTTATGTAATGAAAGAAAAAGAGGAAGACCAGGCTCTTCCCGCTGTTCTGAATGAACAGACGGTCAGGGCCTATCTGCAGGCTGCAGAGCAACTGGAGACCCAATATGGATTGCAGGGCAAACCAAGTATTGTGGATATGCTTGGGCTGCCGGACGTCATGGTTCATTCGGATGGGACAAGTTCCATTCCCGAAGAGCAGAAGGACGAATGGGAGCGAGTTCTGCAGGAAGGATTGAAAGAGGCTCTGTCCAGCCTTGAACAGATGCGCGCTCGCGAGGGTCTTCATCTGGCCAGTGATCTGGAACGGCGGATTACCCGTCTGGAGTCACTGCATACCGAAATGCTTGATCTTGCACCGACTGTGGTAAGTGATTATCGCAACAAGCTAAGACAAAGGCTTACGGAAATGCAGGAAGAAGGCTCTTTCCCTTTTGATGAGCATAAATTGGGTATGGAAATTGCAATGTTTGCCGATCGTTCTAACATAGAAGAGGAGCTTACGCGTCTACAGAGTCACTTTGGACAGAGCAGGGAACTGCTGAAGAGTGATGAGCCCGTAGGTCGTAAGTTGGACTTTCTAATTCAAGAGATGAATCGGGAAGTCAATACGATTGGATCAAAAGCCAACCATTTGGCTCTGGTGAATCGTGTTGTCGAGATGAAGGCGGAGCTGGAGAAGATTCGTGAGCAAGCTGCGAATATCGAATGAACGGCCACATTTCGGCAAAAGAGTCGCATGTATAGGGGGAAGAACCTGATTATGGCAATCAAACTCATTAACATTGGATTCGGTAACATCGTATCGGCGAACCGGATTATATCCATCGTGAGTCCGGAATCGGCGCCGATCAAGAGAATTATACAAGAGGCAAGAGATCGTCACATGCTGATTGATGCAACGTACGGAAGACGTACTCGTGCCGTAATTATTACGGATAGCGATCATGTCATTTTGTCTGCAGTTCAGCCTGAGACGGTCGCCCATCGTCTTTCTTCGAAAGATGATGATAACGACGAATAAAATGGAGTGTAATATGTCTAAGGGATTACTGGTAGTGTTGTCCGGCCCATCTGGGGTCGGGAAGGGTACTGTATGCAGCGCTTTGCGCAAACGGGTGCCGGAATTGATCTATTCCGTATCGGCAACAACCCGTCAGCCTCGTCTTGGTGAAGAACATGGTGTGAACTATTTCTTCAGAAGTCATGAAGAGTTCCAGAACATGATTGCTGAAGATCAATTGTTGGAACATGCGGAGTATGTTGGTAATTATTACGGAACACCGCGTGATTTTGTGGAGAAAACGATTAACGAAGGCCGCGACATCATTCTGGAGATTGAGGTTCAAGGCGCGTTAAAAGTGAAAGAGAAATTCCCGGAAGGCATCTTTGTTTTCCTGCTTCCTCCTTCATTGGACGAGCTGAAAGATCGCATTCAGGGCCGTGGTACCGAAAGCCAAGCGACCATTGATCACCGGATGTCCGTGGCGGTTGATGAGATCAGTCTGCTGGAGCAGTATGATTACGCTGTTGTTAATGATGAAATTGATTTGGCGTGCAAGAGAATAGAAAGCATCATAATCGCCGAACATTGTAAGATCAATAAATAATCCCTTTTGCCGCTGCAGAATGCGATATAAGTGGGGCAGTTGTCATATCATATACTGAAGCACTCCTTCTCGGAATGCCCGGGTGTGAAGACATGCCACATCAGTTCTGTCAGGCGGCAACTTGCGATTATACTAATGCGAAGAGGTGTTTGTTAATATGCTGTATCCTTCTATTGATGAAATGATGAACAAAGTCGACAGCAAGTATTCCCTTGTTGTTGCTGCTTCCCGCCGGGCTAGACAGCTACGTGAAGGTGAAAAAACGGATTTAAGAGGTGCGAGATCCCATAAACAAGTTGGCGTTGCACTGGAAGAAATCTATGGAGACCTGCTCGTTGTCATCAAAGGACAGGACGAAGAAGAAGAGTAAGCCGCCTGCGGCTGCTCTTCAACTGCATACGGCGTAAGCCGGATTAATTGACAACCGCGAGGTTGTTATTTTTTTACGAATAAGCATATTTTAACGGAATCTTACTTAGACGTCGTATAAATATCGGGGGAAATAAACATGTTGAACGGTAAAAAAATCGTGCTTGGTGTGACTGGCGGCATAGCCGCTTACAAAGCGGCAACATTATGCAGCAGACTGGTGCAAAAGGGAGCGGATGTTCATGTGATTATGACAGCTTCCGCTACACAGTTTATTACCGAATTGACGCTGCAAACGTTGACCCGAAACACCGTATATACCGATACATTTGATGAGCGTGAGCCAGCAGTCGTATCTCATATTCATCTGGCCGATCTGGCTGATCTTGTTCTGGTTGCTCCGGCTACAGCGAATGTGATTGCCAAGATGGCGCATGGCATGGCAGATGATATGCTCTCAACGACGTTGCTTGCCACGACAGCCCCTGTCATGATTGCACCAGCGATGAATGTACATATGTATGATCATCCAGCTGTAAAGCATAATATGAACCTGCTTGTTGAACGGGGCGCCATGATGATTGAACCGGGTGAAGGTTTGCTTGCGTGTGGATATGTGGGCAAGGGACGTCTGGAAGAACCGGAGAGCATTGTGGATGTGGTAGAACGTTTCTTTGAACAGCAAGAATCTGCAGACATTAGTCGGCAGGGACAAGCTTCATTGTTACAAGGCAAGAAGGTTGTCGTTACGGCTGGAGGTACGATTGAGCGCATTGATCCAGTACGATACATTACGAACGATTCATCTGGCAAAATGGGATTTGCCATAGCCGCAGCTGCGCGTGATCTGGGGGCAGATGTGAAATTGGTTATGGGCAGTACCCAAGCCAAGCCACCGGAGAATGTTGAGTTGATCCCTGTACAGTCTGCACAGGATATGTATGAAGCGGTAACACGCGAATGGGACGATGCTGATATCGTGGTTAAGGCGGCGGCAGTTGCCGATTATCGTCCAAAGGAAGTTTATACCGAGAAGATCAAGAAGAAAGGCGACACGCTGTCGCTCGAACTTATTAAAAATATAGATATTCTTGAAACACTGGGCAAACAGAAAACCCATCAGTTTTTGATTGGTTTTGCTGCGGAGACTCAGTCAGTTGAGATGTATGCACGTGAGAAATTGGAACGGAAAAACTGTGATCTGATCGTAGCCAATGATGTAACCCGCACGGGTGCAGGATTTGGAACAGACACCAACGCGGTACATATCTATGACCGGGAAGGTTTGGTGGAGGAGCTTCCAGTGATGGCCAAGGACGATGTGGCTCATCGGTTGCTCCGGATTGCGGCGGAGCGCATTGCCGGGAGGAATTAGGATATGGAGATTGCCAAGGTCATAGTCGATGTTCCCGTGAAGGAAACAGACCGGCCGTTTGATTACCTGGTACCTGAATCGATGAGGGAATGGATCGAGATTGGCAGCCGGGTGGGTGTACCTTTTGGTCATCGGACGGTGCAGGGATTCGTGATTGATCTTGTGCCGCGTACCGGAGAGGAAACATTCAAGCTTAAGCAGATTCAGGAGTTACTGGACATTGTTCCCCCGTTGTCAAAGGATTTGGTTGAGTTGGCCGAATGGATGAGTGGACGTTATGCCAGCAACCGGATTTTGTCATTGCAGGTCATGGTGCCGACGGCATTGAAAGGGAAAGCAGAGCGATACATCTCGCTGGGAGATGCACTTGATGGACAGATGGCGGGTGCACAACCGGATGATGAGGTGTTATTTGTTTGGGGAGAAGAGTCTACGACTGAGAAAGTACAGCAGGATATCATCCGTTTTGTCAAAAGTCGGGGTCAGGTACCGCTGCAACAACTGAGTCGAAAATATCCCAATCATGCTGCACTAATTAAGAAATTATTGCTTGGTGGCGTGCTGCTGGAAAGTCAGGCCATCAAGGACAAGTTAAATAAAAAAACGATGAAGTCCGTTGATCTGGCTGTAGATATTGCTGCTGCTCAGGAAGCACTTGCTTCATTCCCGGCGAAAGCACAGCGGCAGAAGGAGATTCTGGCTTTTTTGCTGGAAATGAAAGAACTGCTGCCTATGCCGATGAAAGAAGTGTTATCTACACTACAGGTATCGGCTGCAACGATTAAAGGGCTTGAGGAAAAGGGACTGATCGTCACCGAGGACGTTGAGGTCTTTCGTGACCCTTACCAGGGCAGGACGTTTAAAGCGACTGAACCGCTGGTTCTGACCGATGAGCAAAAACTTGTCTACGACAGTATCAATGGCCGATTGCAGGAACAACGCCATGGGGTGTTTTTGTTACATGGTGTTACGGGAAGTGGCAAGACGGAAGTCTATCTTCAAACCATTCAACAATGCATCGAACAGGATCGGCAGGCTATCGTACTGGTGCCCGAGATTGCGCTCACACCACAGATGGTAGAACGTTTTAAAGGGCGCTTTGGGGACCAAGTTGCTGTTATGCACAGTCGTCTGTCTGGCGGTGAACGTTATGATGAATGGCGCAAGATTCGTGAGGGTCAGGTGAAGGTTGCAATTGGGGCACGTTCAGCTGTATTTGCTCCATTCAGTCGGCTTGGGTTGATCATTATGGATGAAGAACACGAGACTTCCTACAAACAGGAGGAAACTCCGAAATATCATGCTCGTGATGTAGCGGTAAAAAGAGCACAGCAGCATCAGGCGGTGGTTGTTCTGGGTTCAGCGACACCTTCGCTGGAAAGTTATTACGCTGCACGCTCGCAGAGTAATGATGATTTTGCACCACTCTTACTGGAGATGCCAACGCGGGCACTGGGTAACAAGCTGCCTGAAGTGCGTATCGTTGATATGCGTGAAGAGTTGAAGGATGGCAACCGCTCCATGTTCAGCAGGGCTTTGCACAAAGGGCTGGAGGAACGCTTGGAACGTGGTGAACAGACGGTGCTTCTGCTGAATCGCCGTGGATATTCGACCTTTGTTATGTGCCGAAGTTGTGGATATGTGGCAGGTTGTCCTGAATGTGATATTTCATTGACGTATCATCAGCGCTCGAATAATCTTCGTTGTCATTACTGCGGGTATGCGGAAGCGGCTCCGGAAGTGTGTCCGGACTGTGGAAGTGAGCATATTCGATACTTTGGTACAGGTACACAGCGAGTCGAGGAAGAGCTTGCCAAGCTCTTCCCGGGTATTCGGGTCATTCGGATGGATGTGGATACAACAACGGAAAAAGGGGCTCACGAGAAGCTACTGAAACAGTTTCGTGAGAAAAAGGCGGATGTATTGCTGGGCACCCAGATGGTTGCGAAGGGACTTGATTTCCCGGATGTAACCCTGGTTGGCGTGATAACAGCGGATTCAGCGTTGAATTTACCTGATTTCCGTGCTGCGGAAAAAACGTTTCAGTTATTAACACAGGTAGCTGGCCGAGCGGGTCGGCACCAATTGCCTGGTGAAGTGTTTGTTCAGTCCTATACGCCGGAACACTACTCAATCGGGCATGCGAGTCAGCATGACTATGTGTCGTTTGTACGTGAGGAATTGCTGCATCGTCGCAATTTGCAATATCCGCCATACTGTCGCCTGATTCTGGTGACCTTTTCGCATGAGCAACTTCCGGTATTGATTCGTCTTGCTGAGAACTATACGCGAATACTGAAAGAGAAGGCTAATGCGGCCGGATGGCTCGGCAGTCTGGATCGTTTCAGCAATGATGCCTTTGATGTACTGGGGCCGGTAGCGTCCCCGATTCCTCGGATCAAGAATAGATACAGATTCCAATGTATGATAAAATGGCGGGGGGATGTAGACGCCATAGGACTCGCTCTGGCTACGGCCCGGCGCATGGACGATGATGTTCAGGCGCAAAAATTACTTATTAGTCTGGATGTAGACCCGCAAATGTTAATGTAAGCATTTTGCAGCAATGCGGATGTAAACAAGCGGTATAAACATAGATTAAAATGAATACCCCAAAAATACAGATATCGTCCTGAAATTATGATGAGGATTAGGAAGGTGCTTACAACATGTCGATTCGCATTATCGTGCAAGAACCAGATGAGGTGCTCCACAAGAGAGCCAAAGAAGTAACCAAAATTACACCAAATGTACAAAAATTGCTGGATGATATGGCTGATACCATGTACGATGCGGAAGGTGTGGGTCTTGCTGCGCCACAGGTTGGTATTTTGAAACGTCTGATTGTTATCGACGCAGGTGATGAGCAAGGGCTGATCAAGATGATTAACCCGGAGATCATTGCAAGTGAGGGAGAACAATTTGGACCTGAAGGTTGTCTGAGTATCCCTGGAATTAATGGTGATGTTCGCCGTTTCGAGACCGTTACAGTTAAAGGTCTGGATCGTGAAGGTAAAGAGCTGATTATTACGGGTAGTGGCTTGCTGTCCCGTGCATTCCAGCATGAGATTGATCATCTGGATGGCGTACTCTTTACGGATGTCGCCGAGAAAGTGTATGAAATTGCAGCCGATCAAACGGGACCGCGTCGTAATTAAGGAGTGATCGATTTGAATATTGTTTTTATGGGAACACCTGAATTTGCAGTTCCTTCTCTCGATATGCTGATGGCAGAGGGATACAATGTGGTGGGTGTGGTGACTCAGCCTGATAAACCACAGGGACGCAAAAAAGTACTTACGCCAACACCGGTTAAGGCCGCGGCAGAACGCCACGGTCTGCCGGTGTTTCAACCTGTTAAATTGCGTGATCCGGAAGCGGTAGCCCGCTTGGCTGAATGGAAGCCGGATCTGATCGTAACCGCGGCCTTTGGACAGATTCTGCCCAAAGCCGTGCTGGATATGCCTGTTCGCGGTTGTGTGAACGTGCATGGCTCTCTTTTACCGAAATATCGGGGAGGAGCACCGATTCAACGTTCCATTATTAACGGGGAATCCGTGACAGGAGTCACATTGATGTATATGGCTGAAGGCTTGGACACCGGAGATATGATCTCGCGTGTGGAACTGCCAATTACGGATGAAGATACATCAGGATCGATGTTTGATAAATTAAGTGAGGCTGGTTCCAAACTGCTTCAGGCAGAAATGCCACGATTGATTGCAGGCGAGACAACAGCGGTCCCTCAGGATGATGCCGAGGCTTCATATGCTCGCAATCTGACTCGGGATGACGAGAAAATGGACTGGAGTCGTACTTCACGTGAACTGTTCAATCAGATTCGTGGTCTTGTGCCGTTCTCCGGTGCATTTACGATGTGGGATGATCAGGTCTTCAAAGTCTGGGCTGCGGCTAATCCCGATGAGGTGGACCTGGCAACTTCTTCGGATGCTGGACAAGCAGAGCCGGGAACGGTGCTGCAATTGAACAAGGCAGGGATTGAAGTCCGCACAGGCAATGGGTCTCTCTGGTTGACTGAAGTGCAGCCAGCAGGTAAAAAGGTGATGCAGGCCGCTGACTTTGCTCGCGGTGGTACACTGAAAACTGGAACGGTGCTGCGATGAGCGGTAACATACCAGGTCGTTTGTCAGGAAAAGGCCAGAAAGCTAATGGAAATTCATCCGGACGTGAAGGAAACCGTCGTCCGAATTCGGGTAAATCGGGTGGTGCATCGCGCTCCCAGCAACCCAAAACATCTGCTCGTACATTGGCAGTCAAGGTTCTGAGTGCTGTTGAGCAAGATGGAGCATACAGTAATCTGGAGTTGAACCGCCGTCTGAAAGAGGCGGATCTAAGCCCCGCAGATGCTGGACTAGCTACCGAATTGGTGTATGGAACAATCGCCAGATTGAATACACTTGATTATTTTCTGGAACGTTACGTCGCCAAAGGAGTATCCAAACTGCAACCATGGGTTCGCAGCCTGCTGCGAATTAGCGTATATCAGATGATATACTTGGATCGTATTCCTGAGCATGCCGTGGTGAGCGAAGCGGTTAATCTGGCGAAGAAACTGGGCCATCAGGGAGTCTCGGGTATGGTGAATGGAGTGCTCCGCAATATGATCCGTAATCGGGATGAACTTCGTATTCCAGAACATCTGCCCGTTGCCGAACGTATTTCACTGGAGCATTCCCACCCGTTATGGATGGTTGAACGCTGGATTGCCCAGTACGGCGAAGAGACAGCGGAAGCGATCTGTCGTGCGAATAATGAGCCGCCAGCGGTGAGTGTCCGGGTCAACACAACAATGACCACACGGGAGAAACTGATGCATGAGATGACCAGTACAGGTGCAGCCGTTGAAGCTTCTCAGCTGAGTTCCGATGGAATTCTTGTACGTAGTGGCGGAAACATGGCTCTAACGTCCTGGTATCGGGACGGGTTGTTCTCTGTACAGGACGAAAGTTCCATGCTTGTCGCTGAAGCAGTTGCGCCAGAAGTAGACCAACTTGTATTGGATTGCTGCGCAGCTCCAGGTGGTAAAACAGCTCACATGGCTGAGAAAATGCAGGATCGCGGTCGTATTGTCGCGAATGATGTACATGCTCACAAGCGCCAGCTGATCCTGGATCAGGCAGAGCGTCTCGGTCTGACTTGTATCGATGCTGTAACTGGAGATGCGCTAGACCTGAATGAACGGTACCCGGAAGCGTCGTTTGACCGCATTTTGCTGGATGCACCATGTTCAGGTCTGGGTGTTATTCGCCGCAAGCCTGATGTGAAATGGACCAAAACCGTAAAAGATATCGAAGATATCGCAGGCTTGCAGCGTGAATTGCTTGATCATGTTGCGCCGTTGTTAAAAGCAGGTGGTATTCTGGTGTATAGCACGTGTACGATTGAGCCTGCTGAGAATGAGGATATGGTTGCAGACTTCTTGAATCGACATCCGGAATACAGCCCAGCAGAAGCATCCGTCTGGTCTGAATCGGAGACAGCGAACTTGAAGGTTGTGAACGGTGGTATTCAGATTTTGCCACAATACGCTCACAGTGACGGATTTTTCATCGCACGGTTGACAAAAACAGTGGAATAACAGTTTAATAGAGCACGGAAGTATGACCGCCGAGGGGAACTTCGGCGGATTTCTTTGTGATGGGACTTCGATATAATTGTCAGAGAATGTGATGACAGGGTGCGATGGCGGCATTGAGATGTTATAATGCATGAAGTACAGATATCAAGGGTATACATGGATGTAACGTGGTCTTTGTGATAGAATAGGACGAATGGAACGAAAAGAAGGAAGCCAACGAAAAGAAAAGAAGGAATAGGTGTTGACAACAAAATGAAACCTTTTATATATGATTATTCTCTGGAACAACTGCAGCAATGGGCTGTGGAGAATGGGGAGCCGGCGTTTCGCGGTGGCCAAATCTTTGACTGGATTTATGTAAAACGCGTGAATGATTTCAGTGAAATGACCAATCTGTCCAAGCCATTGCGTGAAAAACTGACAGAGCAATTTGAATTCGTAACGCTTAAGGAAATTACCAAGTTTGAATCCAAGGATGGAACGGTTAAATTCCTCTTTGGTCTTCATGATGATCATGCCATTGAGACAGTAATTATGAAGCATAACTACGGGAACAGCATCTGTGTAACCACACAGGTTGGTTGTCGTATTGGTTGTACGTTCTGTGCATCCACATTGGGTGGTCTCAAGCGTAACCTTACGGCTGGTGAGATTGTTGCCCAGGTTGTGCAAGCTCAGAAAATTCTGGATGAACGCAACGAGCGTGTCAGCAGCATTGTAATCATGGGTTCGGGTGAACCTTTCGAAAACTATGAAGCTACGATGACTTTCCTGCGCATTATGATTCATGAAAAAGGGCTGAACATCGGTCAGCGTCACATCACGGTATCCACGAGCGGAATCGTTCCGAACATCTACAAGTTTGCAGATGAAGATACACAGATTAACCTTGCCATTTCGATCCATGCACCAAATGATGCACTGCGTTCGAAATTGATGCCGGTTAACCGTCGTTTTCCTTTTGAAGACGTGATGGAGTCCCTTCGTTATTATCTGGCCAAAACAGGTCGGAGAATTACGTTCGAGTATGCACTTATTGGTGGGGTAAACGATCAGCCAGAGCATGCTGCAGAACTGGCAAGTGTGCTTAAGAACATGTTGTGCCACGTGAATCTGATTCCGGTTAACCATGTACCTGAACGCAAATACGTAAGAACATCGAGAAGCGACATTTTCAATTTTCAGAAGATTCTCTCGGAACAGGGTGTTAATGTAACCATTCGTCGTGAACAGGGACATGATATTGCTGCCGCTTGCGGTCAGCTTCGTGCAAAGCATATGGAGTTGAGGTGAGAACGTTTTGATCAAAACAGTTCATGTGAGCCATATCGGACGAGTGCGTTCGGTGAATGAAGATTCAGCCTGGATTCGTAATCTCGATACAGGATATATTCTGGGTATTGTTGCCGATGGCATGGGTGGACATCTTGCAGGGGATACGGCAAGCCGCTTGGCAGTAGAGACGTTGGTGAAAGATCTGGGAACACTGGAACCAGGTCTGTCACATGCGTCTCTGTCTGCGGCTCTCAGCGATGCTATTTTGCATGCCAACGAAGTTATCTTCCGCACGGCATCAACAGATGACAAGTATCACAACATGGGAACAACGGTGGTTGCGGCTTTATTGAACGATACGGAAGGTGTTATTGGACACATCGGTGATAGCAGAGCCTACAAAATTGCGAACAAAGCTGTGATCCAGCTAACCGAGGACCATACACTGGTGAATGAATTGTTCAAAAATGGTCAGATTAGCAAAGAGGATGTGTCCCATCATCCACGTCGCAACGTACTAACTCGTGCGCTTGGAACAGATGCCGAGGTGAAGGTAGATCTGGATACCGTCAAGCTGGAGGAAGGCGAAGTTCTTCTCCTGTGCAGTGATGGTCTCAGTAACCTGGTCAGCAATGAGCAGATTATTCAGGTTGCCGGCAATCTGGAACTGGCATTGGAAGATCGTGCAGACCGACTGCTTCAGTTGGCTTTACTTGCTGGGGGAGACGACAACATCACGCTTGCTTTGTTCGAGTTGCAGAGGGAAGGTTCCGTGGATACGGAAACGGGGTGTGAGTCATGATTGGGCACCAGCTAGGCGGACGCTATGAAGTGATTGAGCGTGTCGGTGGTGGCGGCATGGCTCTTGTGTACAAAGCCCAGGATCTTCTGTTGAACCGGAATGTAGCGATCAAAGTTCTTAGACAACAGTTTGTGCATGACGAAGAGTTTATTCGCCGTTTCCGCAGGGAAGCACAGTCGGCAGCATCGCTGTCTCATCCGAATGTAGTCAGCATTTATGACGTGGGGCAGGAAGATGACGTTCATTATATTGTCATGGAGTATGTGGAAGGCAAAAACCTGAATGAAATTATTAAAGAACGCGCCCCTCTGCAGGTGGACGAATCGGTGCGAATCGCTTCCCAGATTGCAGATGCTCTTGATCATGCACATCATAATCAAATCATTCATCGGGATATCAAACCCCACAATATATTAATTGGCCGGAATGGCCGTGTGAAAGTAACGGATTTCGGGATTGCCCGTGCGGTTACATCTACAACGATTACGCAGACCGGTTCCGTAGTTGGTTCTGTACATTACTTCTCACCAGAGCATGCCAAAGGCATCGTTACTGGTGAAAAATCGGACTTATATTCTCTTGGGATCGTACTTTACCAAATGCTTACCGGGCAACTTCCGTTTCTGGGTGAAAGTCCAATCAGTGTGGCATTGAAGCATTTGCAGGAAGAGTTCGATGAACCACGCAAATTCAATCCATTGATTCCGCAAAGTGTGGAAAATGTCATCTTAAAATCCATGCGTAAAAATCCGCAGGAACGTTATCAGTCGGCCAAAGAAATGCAGACCGATCTGGAAACTTGCCTGATGCCGGAGAGACGAAATGAAACGAAGATTGATTTTCCGGATGAGGATGATATAGACCAGACTCGCGTAATGCCAGCGATCAAGCCTGAACCGCGTGGAGTTACATCGACGGGTGCGGTGCCTGTGATGGAATCTGACGAAGAAACTGGCAAGGGTAAAGCGAAATCGAAGAGCTGGAAGAAGCCAGCTCTACTCATTTCATTAACCGTTCTTATTCTAATCGCCATGGTGGGTGTTGTATGGTATGTCAAGGGTATGTTGGTTGTACCTGAAGTTATCGTACCTAACGTGATCACCCAGACTGAAGAAAAGGCTCGGGAAATGCTTGAGGAGAAAGGACTCGTCGTCAGTGATGAGGTCATCCGTTTGTACCAGGAAGGTGTCGAACCCGGTATTGTGTTTGACCAGAGCAGAAAAGAAGGCGATGTTGTCAAAGAAGGCTCCGAAGTCCAGATCAGTGTTGGTGCAGAAAAAGAACTTGTGAAGATGATTGATGTCAAACAAGAAACTTATGATGAGGCTGTCAAGAAGTTGACTGCGCTTGGCATTAAGGAAGATCAGATTCAGCGGAAAGAAGAGTTCTCCAATGATGTGGCTTCAGGTTCTGTTATTTCCCAGACACCGGGTGTGAATGAGGAATTTGATCCTGCTATAGTTCAGATTGAGTTAATCGTAAGTAAAGGTACTGAGACGGTCAAAATGCCTGACCTGAAAGACCTTACCCGCAATGAAGCCGAAGAAAAACTGAAATCTTTTGGACTTGTGCTTGCTCAGGTGCAGGAAGAATCAAGTTATACGGTGGACCAGGGGAAAGTGACGCAGCAGTGGCCTGTGGAAGCCGGCACAGATGTGAGTCCTGGCGATAAGATTACGATCTTTATCAGTACCGGTTATCCGCCCGAAGCGCTGAAATATCCTTTTAATATCAATGTTTCACCCAAAGAAGAGGGCAAAAACAGTAAAATCCGTATCACATATGAAGACGCACGCGGCAAGAATCAGGAATGGGGAACACGCACCGTGAACTCAACCCAGACCTTGACCATTCCACTTGTGCTCGCTCCAAATGAAAATGGGGCTGTGTCCGTATATCGTGATGGACAGTTCCTGGATACGTATCTTGTCTCCTACAGTGAAGCCAAAAACGGAACAGTAAATGTACCTTCCATTGACCCGGAACAAAGCACTGAGACGCCGCCAGAAAATGAGCCTGATCCAGGTGAAGGTAGCGTTGATGAGGGAAGTGGAAGTGTTGATCCCAATCAGGAAGGTGAACCTGAGTCCACACCGGCAGACGGTGAGGGTGACAGTGTAGATGAGGACACTTCTGCCATGAATAATGGTAAGGGGCACGGCAAGGAAAAAGAGAAGAAAAAGGAAGTCATTAACGCATCAAGCCGTCCATAAGGGCGGCTTATGCTGGCGTCTGGAGTAAATGTACCACCATCTAAAGGAGGGCGTCGGAGCTATGCCAGAAGGTATCATCGTTAAAGCGCTAAGCGGTTACTATTATGTCATGCCAGTGGAAGACAACGGGGTTCCTTCGGTTGAAGGTTCCGCCGTTCAATGTCGAGCCAGAGGTATCTTCAGAAAGCGGGGAACATCACCGCTTGTAGGTGATCGCGTCAGCTACATGTTGACTGAGAACGGAGAAGGAACGGTTGATGAAATTCGGAAGCGTGAGACGGAACTTATCCGTCCTCCTGTAGCCAATGTAAGTTTGGCTGTTCTCGTGTTTTCTGTGAAGGAACCGGATATGAACCTGAACCTGTTGGACAAGTTCCTTGTTCATATCGAGCAGGCGGGGCTGGATGCACTCATTGTGTTGACCAAACTTGATTTGGCTGATCCAGCCAAAGACACTGTTGCTGAAGTGAAAGCATTGTATGAGCAGGTTGGTTATGAAGTGATCTCCACAAGTTCACGTACCGGTGAAGGCAGTGAATTGCTCAGAGACCGTCTGGCTGGTAAGATCAGCGTATTCTCCGGACAATCGGGTGTAGGCAAGTCTTCGATGTTAAATGCATTGATGCCGGGCCTGACGCTGGAGACAAATGCGATCAGCATGCGTCTAGGACGAGGGAAACACACCACCAGGCACGTGGAGCTTATTCCGTTGGATAATGGTGGATTTGTTGCAGATACGCCAGGATTCAGCCAACTGGACTTTCTGGAGATCGGTGTGGAGGAACTCTCCACTTGTTTCCGCGAATTCGCCCAGTTTGCAGATCAGTGCAAATTCCGAGGTTGTACCCATACACATGAACCAGGCTGTCGTGTGCTTGCGGCCAAGGAGGAAGGTTTGATCTCCGAAAGCCGATATCAGCACTATGTGCTGTTCCTGAACGAAATGAAAGATAAGAAGCGGAGGTATTAACATGATTAAAATTGCCCCATCGATATTATCAGCTGATTTTGCCCGCCTTGGTGCGGAAGTTGCAGAAGCTCAAGCTGCAGGAGGAGACTGGATTCATGTTGACGTTATGGACGGTCATTTCGTCCCTAACATTACGCTTGGACCTGCGATTGTGAAGGCAATCGCTCCACATACAAGCTTGCCGCTCGATGTGCATTTGATGATTGAGAATCCGGAGCGTTATGTTGAGGAATTTGCCAAAGCGGGTGCAGCGGTAATTACCGTTCATGCTGAGGCTTGTGTGCATTTACACCGCGTTATTCATCTAATTAAGGAGCAAGGAGTGAAGGCAGGAGTTGCCCTTAATCCAGGAACGCCAGCGTCTGCCATTCTCGAAGTTCTGGATGATGTGGACATGGTTCTTGTTATGACGGTCAATCCTGGCTTTGGCGGACAGGCATTTATCTCGGGTACGATGAACAAAATCAAGCAGATTCGTACCTGGTTGAACGAAAAGGGACGCCATGATGTACATATCGAAGTAGATGGCGGAATTGCTGCCGATACAGCTCCACTTGTGGTGGAAGCTGGAGCAGATGTGCTCGTTGCTGGGAGTGCCGTATTTGGACGTGAGGATCGTGCTGCCGCGATTACTGAAATTCGCCGTAGCTACGGAGGGTGATCTATGACCCTCAAGGAGACACTGTGGACGATGGCTGCGAGTCTCGTGACGGGACTTGTGCTTGCTTTGTTTGCGGTTATTCAATCCCCGTTTAATGCTATTACGTCATTAATCGGGGTAGGCGTTGTTATTATGTATTTCCGCAAATTTGATCGTACGGGACATCGGGTTACTTTTGTCATTTTCGGCATACTGTATTATTTACTGAGTGTTTTCATGATCGCTGCCTATCAATATATTCCTGCCCAAACGTAAATGACCTGATCTTCGGGCTTGTCATTGTGGAATAGGGATCGAAGGTTCCGCATAAATATGGTTACATGAGCAGGTTTCTCATGTAGCCTTTTTTGTCGTGTTTGAGGTAAAGAAGGCCTGAAGCATAGGATACGGCGGACGCATGAGCATGATGGGGAGGGTGAATTATGAAATTTTACACATTCAAACTGCCGAAGTTTTTGGGAGGGTTTGTAAAGGCGATTCTTAATACGTTTCAAAAGCACTGATCCGATTGATAAGGTAACAGGGAATACCGCCGCTTTGGCTCAGGCTTATCTGGAATTCGTACCTGCGAAGCGCCATGCGGCGGCCATTCACATGTTAATGAGCGTATTCAAGAATCCCTTTTTTGAATACCAAAAAAGCACCTGCAAGGAACAAGGTGCTTTTTGCTTACCCGATTTATAGTAGCTTTGCGTGATTATACGCGAGTCACTTTACCGGCTTTCAGTGCACGGGTGCTTACGTATACACGTTTTGGTTTGCCGTCAACGAGAATGCGGACCTTCTGAACGTTTACGCCCCAAGTACGACGGTTACGGTTGTTAGCGTGGGATACGTGGTTACCGGTGCCCGGTTTCTTACCTGTCACATAACATTTGCGAGACATAGATTACACCTCCTATCCTAAAATAACCAGTTGCCTTCAGAAACGAAAAGTCATTCCATAAGGACTAAATTGTTCTTCCTGATCATAAAGATCAGGTTTCAGTAGCTAATGGCGTTGTTTAAGCCGGCATGAACCGGATCATTTCCATTACTTAACCTGCATAAAACAATACTTGAATATAATATCATAATTAAAAAAGCTTCGTCAACTGATCCAAAAACTTTATTTATTTCTCCTGTCTAATATAGTACAATGTTGAGTAGTCCATAATACAGTGGTGAACAGGCTGTTGCCGCGAGGAAGTCGGAGAATAAACCGTACTTAGAGGTCGGTGGTCTGCTTTTTGGCAACGCTGTGAGCTGCGGCATTCCATCATTGGCACCAGTCTCCATGCGGCATTCATGCCGGCTCTTGATACCGGTGCATATCCGTATGCCCCGAAGTTAGGGGTGCAGAGAGTGCAGGATATTGGTAGCCCGGCCGCCCAGACCGTTAATCCGGCTGACATGTTGTATTGTATGCCTGTGCCGGACAAGGTATGGACGAAGAATAACGCAGTCCGCGTTAGCGCATGAACAGACCAGACACATCTTGGTGCAAGGTGTTCGTGTATCAAGCTAGGAAGGGGAATTCTCACTTGAGTATACGTTCTTTAAATGGAACAGATTTCACCGCAATGGTACTTGCCGGAGCGGAACAACTTGGACAGCATGCAGAGCACGTCAATTCCCTGAATGTTTTCCCTGTGCCGGATGGTGACACGGGAACGAACATGAATTTGACAATGAGTGCAGGAGTCGCAGAGATTAAAAGAAAAAGTTCTGCCTCCATCGGCGAAGCTGCCGGTATTCTATCGAAAGGCCTGCTTATGGGCGCACGGGGGAATTCAGGAGTTATTCTGTCGCAATTGTTCCGTGGTTTTAGTCGTTCAGCTGCTCCCTATGAGGAACTGAATACGCTCCAATTTGCAGCAGCCCTGCAGAACGGTGTTGACGCAGCTTACAAAGCAGTCGTAAAGCCCGTTGAAGGGACCATTCTTACCGTAGCCAAGGAAGCGGCGAAACATGCCAACTACTATGCAAGACGGACGAATGATATTACTGAATTAATGAATGAAGTTTTGTTAAAAGCAAAAGAAGCACTGGCAATGACTCCGGAATTACTGCCTGTACTGAAACAGGTTGGTGTTGTGGATTCAGGTGGTCAGGGGCTTGTATATATCTACGAGGGCTTTATGGAAGTATTGCTGCAAAGTGACGGAGGGAGTCGTACTTCACTGAACAAAGAAGTAACCCCATCCGTGGCAGCATCTGCTTTGAAACCGGCTGCACCGACAGCAGTGGATATCAAGAAGCCTGCACAGCAGGTGATTGCACCGGAGATGCCATTGTCTGCTCAGGCGAGACTGGAAACGGAAGATATTGAATTCCTGTATGATATGGAATTCTTCATTAATCGTGAGCTTGGAGAGAACGCAGGAGTGGCATTTGATGACGAAGCATTCCGGAAAGCGTTGTCAGTTAATGGAGATTCGATCATTATTATTGCTGATGATGAAGTCATCAAAGTTCATGTCCATTCCAAGACACCAGGCGATGTATTAAACCTGGCGCTGCATTATGGTGAGATTACACAGATTCATATTCTCAATATGCGTGAACAGCATCGGGATCTCCTGACAGCAGGCATGGACATTGCTCCATCACCTGAATTGTTTGCAGAGATTCCACCTGAGGCAGCGCGCAGTATGGAAGAGGCTGTGCTTCCTGCAGATGAGATGGCACCGTATGGTTTTATTGCGGTATCCTCCGGTGACGGTATTGCTGAGATTTTCCAAAGTCTTGGCGTTGATGTTGTTCTGTCCGGTGGACAGACGATGAATCCGAGTACTGAGGATTTTGTAAAAGCCGTTCGTTCCATTGCTGCGGAGCAGATATTTATACTCCCGAATAACTCGAATATTGTACTGGCTGCGGAGCAGGCTCGTGAATTGCTTGAAGATGAGCGCCGGATTACGGTTATTCCAAGTAAGACCATTCCACAGGGAATGGCTGCTGCTTTTGCTTTCCAAGAAGATGAGTCTGCGGAAACAAACCGTGACCAAATGTTGGAGGCCATCAGCCGGGTACAGTCCGGTCAAGTGACTCATGCGGTTCGTGATACGCAATATGATGAATTGGATATCAAGGCGGGGCACTATATCGGTATTCATAACTCCAAAATTGTAGCGACGGATGAAACCATGCTTCAAGCATGTGAAGGTCTGCTCAAACAGATGATGGAGAGTGGAGATGAAGTGGTGACGATCCTTGAAGGGGACGAAGCTGACCCTGAGGTTACTGCTGCCCTCGCTGCATGGCTTGAAGTACAGTATCCTGATGCTGAGGTAGAGGTACATCTTGGAGGACAGCCGGTGTATTATTATTTGTTCTCCGTAGAGTCCTAATAGCACTCTAGCGAAGAGGAGGAGAGTCATGAGCCACAAGGTTACGATAGTAACAGACAGTACGGCAGATATTCCCGAAGAACTCATTCGCAAATACGGGATTCATATTGTTCCGCTACGTGTTCTGTTTGGTGAAGAGACCTATGCAGATGGCGTTGATCTGACTTCGGAACAGTTCTACGAAAAGTTGAAGAAGGTATCTGTGTTGCCTACAACTTCACAGCCATCTCCAACCGATTTCATGGATGTGTACCAATCACTTCTTGATGAGAACCCGGAACGCCCGATTGTATCGATCCACCTGTCATCCGGCATGAGTGGTACCTATCAATCGGCCATGCTTGGCAAGTCTTTGCTTGAGACTGAGGGTGACATCACCGTGCTGGATTCGAAGTCAGCATCTTATGGATACGGTCTAATGGTGGTACAGGCTGCTGAACTTGCCGAACAGGGCAAGTCAGCAGTCGAAATCGCTGCGGCTATTGAAGGGATGCAACAATCTCGCAAGTTGTTCTTTCTTGTAGATACTTTGGAGTATCTGCAAAAGGGCGGTCGGATTGGCAAAGCTTCAGCCATCTTGGGAACGTTGCTTAACATTAAGCCGATCCTGTCTATTGATGAAGAAGGCGTTATCTACGCAGTTGAGAAAGTCAGAGGTCATAAAAAAGCAATGGCACGCATTATTGAGCTGTTCCAGAAGGATCTTGCAGGCAAACGGGTTAACCTGGCGGTAGGTCATACCGCTGACCCGGGATCAGCGATCGCTTGTGCAGAGCAGCTACGGGGTCATTTTACACTGAATGAAGTGATCTATACCAATATTGGAGCCGTAATAGGCAGTCATGTTGGACCTGGTGTCATTGCGATCTTTATGTGGCCTGTTCCGGAATGAGGGATTAGACATGAAATTGGAAGAAATATCAGTTAAGCAAATTAACGGCGTGAGTGCTCTCAAAGAGGGAGAGCTTCACGCCTTTGGCATCTCTACTGTTAGAGACCTGCTTGAATATTATCCGTTCCGTTACGAGGATTATCGTCTGCGTTCACTTAGTGAAGTGAAGGATGGGGACAAGATTACGGTCCAGGGACAGGTAATGGGTATTCCTGTATTACAACGATACGGTAAAAAGTCCCGTCTTACCTGTAAGATCATGACGGAAGAGTGGATGATTACAGCCACCTGGTTCAATCGCCATTTCCTCAAAGAACAACTAACCCCCAATCGGGAGATTGTGATTACGGGAAAATGGGAACAAAAACGCATGCAGATGACCGTGACTGACTCGGAGTTCCCCGATAAAGGCGATGGGCGTTCAGGTACATTGCAACCTGTATATTCGGTAACCGGCAAACTGACGCAACAATGGATGCGGAAAACGATCAATCAGGGATTAATTCAATTCGGAGATATGATTCCTGAGATTCTGCCTCAGTCCTTGATGAGGAAATACAGCTTGATGCCTCGTAAACAAGCGATTGCGGGAATTCATCGTCCACAGGACAACCGGGAAGGTCAGCAGGCCAGACAGCGTATGGTGTATGAAGAGCTGTTTTTGTTCCAGTTGAAAATGCAGGCGTATCGTGCGCTCAACCGAAATCGCATGGATGGTGTAGTGCATACCACGGATAATACGACGATTCGTGAGTTTGTACGCAGTTTACCTTTTGAATTGACAGATGCTCAGAAAAAGGTGGAGCTTGAAATTCTGCATGATATGCGTTCGCCCTATGCAATGAATCGGTTATTGCAGGGTGATGTCGGATCGGGTAAAACGGTTATTGCGGCAATTGCGCTATACACGACTGTTCGATCTGGGTTCCAAGGGGCTCTGATGGTGCCTACAGAGATTCTGGCGGAGCAGCATATGCGCTCACTGCAAAAGCTGTTTGAACCGTTTGGGGTAACCGTAGGGCTGTTAACGGGCAGTGTAAATGGACGCAAACGCAAAGATCTGATCGCCTCATTGCAAATGGGCATGATTGATATCGTGGTGGGTACACACGCCCTGATTCAGGAAGATGTTTTCTTCCGTGATCTGGGTCTTGTGGTGACGGACGAGCAGCATCGCTTCGGGGTGAATCAGCGCAGCGTTTTACGACGCAAAGGATATAACCCGGATGTGTTAACGATGACGGCAACGCCAATTCCACGGACACTTGCGATTACTGCTTTTGGGGATATTGAAGTATCCACGATCTCGGAGCGTCCGAAAGGACGGATTCCCATCTCTACGTATTGGGTTAAACACGATATGATGGAGCGGGTGCTCGGGTTTATCTCCAGAGAAGTGGATCAGGGCCGGCAGGCCTATCTAATCTGTCCGCTCATTGAAGAGTCGGAGAAGCTGGATGTGCAGAATGCTATTGATCTGCATGTGCAGATGCAGCAGAACTTTCCGAAATATCGTGTAGGTCTGCTGCATGGCCGGATGACGGCTGCGGAGAAAGAAGAGATGATGCGGGACTTCTACAGCAATGATATTCAGTTGCTTGTCTCCACCACCGTTGTCGAGGTTGGGGTCGATGTGCCAAATGCCACGTTGATGGTCATTATGGACGCGGACCGCTTCGGTCTCTCCCAGTTGCATCAGCTTCGTGGTCGGGTCGGTCGTGGTGCGCATGCTTCCTATTGTGTACTCATTGCTGATCCCAAGACGGAGGTCGGACAGGAACGCATGAAGGTCATGACGGAAACCGAGGATGGATTCGAGGTATCTCGTCGGGATCTGGATCTCCGGGGTCCGGGTGATTTCTTTGGTACCAAACAGAGCGGACTGCCCGAGTTTCGTCTTGCCGATATGGTTGCCGATTTTGCTGTGCTCGAACAAGCCAGAGATGACGTGACCCATTTAATTGAGGATGCGACCTTCTGGACCTCTATGGACTATGCACCTCTGCGTGATTTCCTACAGCAACAGCAAGTATTCAAGGGTGATCTGATTGACTAAAGCTTGCCATAATAGCGGGTTTTTCGTATTACCTTTGTAAAAAAAGACAAGTGTACAAGCCCTCCCGACATATGAATAAGAAGTGAGTTCATTCTTTTGGGAGGTGCTATACGTTTTGGGTTATCAACAATATGGAATTAGTCCGCAGCTGGTGGAGCGGATCAAATTAAAGATGAAAAATCCCGCTGTCAAAGAGCGTATCAAAAAGTTGATTGATGGCGTGACCAAGTCTGATCTGCAAGATAAGGCCAAGGTCAGAAGGTTGGTCAAGTCTTCGGCAGTCATTATGAATGAGAATTTCTCTCCGGCGCAGGAGGAGCAGTTTGTTGCTTTTGTGCTTGCACAGAAGATTGATCCGAACAATACGTTTCATTTGATTAAGCTGTGGGGGATGTTTAGGTAGGGATTCTATGTAATGTTGGGTGGGGTAAAACATTCGTTTACACGAGGGCACTACGATGACAGAATAACCTTCCGAGCGCTGTTATCCCCGGATTTTTTGATTGACCCTTTCCAAGGGTAAAATCCGGTGATAAAGGCGCACGCTTCGCTTCTTTAGGTTATTTCTGTCCTTTCCGTTGTTGTGTAAATTGATTTATTTTACAAAACCAAATTACATCGAATGTTTATGAAGTAATTTTAGTGGGTGGGGCGTTCCATAAGTCAGGAAGATGACTTATGGAACGCCCTTTTGATTGTTATAACTAGAGACAAGCCTTGTGGCATTACTTGGTTGAACATTCGTTGTAGTTATCGAATGACCCATGACCTGGCTTGTATTACCACGAAAACAAAGTTTTCAATGAGTAGTTATGTTGGTTAAATCGAGCATCTTAGTACAGTGATGGGTGGAGTATGAGGCTTATATTTAATATGAATCCAAATTTATCCTTTAACGATACATAACCGTAATATCTAAAAATACTGTACCTCAACCCATAAACAAAATGTACCATTCCTCCAACTATAATGAGTGAGTACCAAATTGTAAGCGATTACAAATAAAGGAGGGGTAACATTGACTTTGACTAGAGGTTTCAAGCAGAAGATTAGCGGCAAAGTGATTGCGGTCATCACCGTGGTCAGTCTGACATGGGGGTCCTGGGGAGCCACGCCACTATCAGCATCTACGACAAGTACGTTAAAGTTCCAAACTCAGCAGGGAGGTGTCTTTGACGGGATGCCATTATTTGATGGCGTGCCAGCGCATCTGGATGCATACGTAGACACCTATTTCGAATACACTGGCCTCGAAGGTCCAGCCGTTTATGTGACGGGTTCGCGAAACCATTACACATTGAAGCAGGGGAAACATGCGGGCAAGGTCATTCCCGGTGCATTATCTGCTGCAGATAATGTTCAGGGTGTCTCGACCGATTTTCCTGCTCTGATTGGCATGGGACAGAGCTGGAACAAAGAACTTTTGTCCGATATCGGTGAAGTGATGGGGAACGAGAAAATCAGCAAATTAAAGGTCAAGCAGGGCGAATCCAACATTCATGGGGGCAATGATCCTTCCCTCAGCGTGGCGTTCAGTGTGGTCAGTGATATGCGTATCAATCCGCTTAGCGGTCGCTTCGATGAAGGGTTCTCTGAAGATCCCAATATGGCCGGAGTCTTGATCGACAAGATGGCTTCGGGTCTTAGCGGAATTGATCAGTCCACCAGCGAAGATGGGTTCTGGATGAGGGCTGCGGTGGGGACAAAGCATTACTCCGTATATAACGCGCAGTGGTTCAGGCAGACAGCGAATAACAGTGCAAGCGCGCGTTCATTGTTTGAGTACCAAACCAGAGCCGCGCTCCCTGGATTTGAATCAGGTGCGCTGGCGGGCACAATGACATCTTATGGCCGGACTAACGGCATTCCAAACATCCTTTCCCCGCTACAATTATTAGCCAATTTGGACGCCAAATATGGCGTATACAGCTCGCCCGATTTCAATGGAGATGCAATTGTATCCAACGCGAACCAACTCGGAAATGGATATGACGACCGCTATGCCGTGGACCGCGGTCATGCAACCGTTCTCATGGCGCTTGCTCAGGCGAATGCGGGTCGGCCATCAGGGACGACACCTGCGGATGTGACCGATCTCGTGGCGCTCGTAGAGCAAGGGGAATATGGAATTACCGAGGAAGAACTTATAGAAGCAGCCAGACCACATGTAAACCAGCTGGTGCGCTTGGGGATTTTTAATGAAACTGATGAGCAGGGCATACCGAAAAACTATCTTTTTGCCCAGGAAGCAAGGGATGTCAGGACGTCTCCGCCTTCCGATTATAACCAAGTGAACCATCAGAAAATAGCACTTCAAGCGGCACAGGAGAGCGTTGTTTTGTTGAAAAATGACGGCACACTTCCGCTGGAAAAAGGAAATGACGCTGCTGTTTCTGGGGTGTATGCCGACGCACGCTTCAAGACGACGTATTCAGTTGGCGCGACACCTGCGCTGGAAAACTCCGGTGAATCTCCACTGCTCTCAATCATTAAAATGAATGGCAGCAGTAACGTAAACTATGCCCCAGGAAATGAAGTCATTTCACTAACCTCTAAAGCGAATCAACAAACGGTCACAGCGGACGTGTATAGTCCAAATGCAGGCACGGAGGGAGCGCAGCTCATCACAACGTCGGATGCCCCAGATGAGACCAGTTTCTCCCACTTGTTCCGAGTGTACGATTGGGGTCAGGCGGGTTCAAGTTTATTGTCGCTGTATAACCAGCGTTGGGTGACTTCCCCTGCGACAAATCATGCAGCAGTTGGCAATACGGATCGTACCAGCCTCAATCTGACGAACAATGATTGGAACCTTCCTGAGATGATGGGTGATACGAGTGCCATACCCCCAACATTACGAATGGAAACGAACGAGGATGGCTCAATGTCTATTGTTACCAATGGGTACCGTACAGGATTCTCTGGTGACTTTACAAATTGGTATTATGCCAACGGACGCTTTATCAAGGTAGATGATGCTGGTAAGCTCGTGACAACATCATCTCCACTGGGAAGCAAGGATAACGCTGCGAATCGCCCGGACGAGGTGAAGTTTGAGAAGGCCGTGGTGAAGAACGTGGGCGAAGAGGTAGCAGCAAGAGCCACGGAAGACGATTATGCCATCGTCTTTGTCGGCGCAATTCCACGACATAGCGCAGGAGAAGGTAACGACCGGTCTACCCTCGATATGTGCGAGGCAGATTATGAACTGGTCGACAAAGTATCTGCTGCCTTTGCAACCCAGGGTAAGAAAACCATTGTCGTGGTTAAATCGAGCTTCCCTGTAAACATGGAGCGCATTCAGAACAACCCTAACGTCTCGGCGATCGTTTACCAGCCATATGGGGGTCAATACGATTCGTATGCTCTGGCTCAGGTGTTGTACGGAGATTACGCGCCGACAGGCCGCCTGACGTCCACATGGTATGCAGGCATGGATGCTTTTCCATCTATTAGTTCTTATGTCGTACCAGAAGGGAATTCTACTGGTCTTGACGACATCGACCCCCGATTTACGGTTGATATGACGAATGCAGACCCCATTGAATCTGAGTTGACTTATATGTATACAGATGCCACAGTGACCTATCCGTTTGGTTACGGGTTATCATATGCTGATTTTACGTACGATTCCCTGACCGTATCGTCTTCTGTAACGGGAGATGAACCATTCACGGTGTCGGTCCGCGTAACCAATACAGGAGACGTAGCCACTTCCGAGGTTGTGCAGCTGTACACCCGTAACAGCAACTCTGCATACGGCGCACATGCGCCTAAAAAGAAGCTGGTTTCATTTGAGAAGATTCATCTCACTCCGGGTGAAACAAAAGAAGTCCTGTTGCAAGTTGATCCACAAACGCTGGCATTATGGGATGTGAATCGGAGTGAATGGATCGTTGAACAGGGCAGTTATGAATTCATGATTGGGACCTCGGCAGCGGATGCAGACGTGCAAGTATCGAAGGCATTAAGCATTGGTGGGAAGTCGATTGCGACCTTACCCCTTACCCAACCCATAAATGTATTTGATCATGCGTTTGCTTCAAATGAAGTCGTTTACCACGAAGTGTCCAAGGAACGCACGGCAGCTCAATTAAAAGCCAAAGCGATTGTTGGAGGTTATTACGCAGTTCGGTCCAAACAAAATGGATCGTGGATCGCGTTGCCTAAGGCTGACCTGACAGGTGCGCAGAAGGTTAGGGCAACTGTCGCATCTAATGTGCAAGGTGGCACGATCTCGTTGCATGCGGATGCGCTCGATACCGCACCGCTTGCTGTATGGAACGTACCGGTGACAGAACCTGTCTCCTACAAGATTAGCAATGCTAACGTAACGGTCAAAGAATTAGGGTACGTTGACGTAGAGGCGGATATTTCTGCTGCCGTGAGCGGCGTACATGATCTGTATCTGGTGTTTCATGAACCAGATCTTCGGATTGACGGTTTGTCATTTACGTTGAAAGAGCCGGGAACAAATCCAGGAAATCCAGGAACGAATCCTGATTCGCCAAGCACGCCTGGATCAGGTAGTGTTGGAACTCCTGCCAAGCCACCAGCATCCGGGTCCAAGACTGAAGGAGAAACGGATTCGGAGGGCAATGTTTCTGCTGTCGTGACCGTGCAAACGGGGGATGTTGCTGATCAAGCTAAGGCAGCAAGTATCCGCTCATCTGGCATCCGGGTCATCGGTGATCCATGGAACGTATCCATCAAAGATAAGCAGAACACGTATGTCATTGCAGCGCTGCCTGTTAACGATGTCGTAGCTGCAAACTCCACAGCAATCGCATATGTTGGAGCAGGAGGCCAAATTACGCCGGTGCCTGGCGTGTTGACCAAAGACACAAACGGAAACAAGGTATGGAAAGTACTGCTAAACCAAGGAGGCACGTACGTTGCGATTCACTCGCTCCGCGAATTTGTTGATGTTAAACCTTCAGCTTGGTATGCCAAAGATATAGCCAAAGCCAACAGCTTGCTGTTGATCAATGGCGTATCGGAACGCTGCATGCAACCCCAGGGTACGACAACATCAGCTCAAACGTTGATGGCTGCATTGAATGCGTTAGGAATTGAGCCGGGGGGAGCGGCAGCAAACGAGAAATGGTTTGATCCGATTTTGCGAGCCTCCAAGGAATATGGCCTGATGGAAGAAGGGCAGTACCTGCCAAATGCCCCAATGTCACGTGAGGATATGGCAATGGTGCTCATTCGTGCGCTGAACTTGTCTGGGGTGGATACGAAACTGCCGAAAGCAGAGGTTGAATCATGGCTGGAAGATTTTAAGGATCAGGCCCAGCTGACACCAAATAACCGGGCAGTCATGGCAACGGCCATTCAGCTTGGTATATTTCAAGGTACGCCGGATAAACTGTTACAACCACAGAGCACCCTTACACGGGCACAACTTGCAACTGTTATTGTCCGTGTGCATGACCGGATAATAGAACGGCTGGATCACTAAGAACCAGAACAACGAAAACAAGGAACTGGGCCATCATACATGGCCTGGTTCCTTGTTGTTTGCGGTGAAGGATTTGTGTTGCTTTCGGTATTCCTCTGGAGTCCAACCGGTCAATTTTTTAAACACCCGAAAAAAATATTTTGGATTGTCGTAACCCAGCTGTTTGGCAACCCGATAGATTTTATCGTCTGTGCTCGTTAAGAGCTGCTTGGCTTGCCTGATCCGTAGTCTGTTTACGTAATCAGTGAAGTTCTCGGATGTCTTTTCTTTAAATAAATGACTGAGGTAACTCGGGTTCAGGTAGAACAGGGACGATACCCATTCCAGCGTTAAATCCTTGGTATAGTGATTATCGATATATGTCCTGACGTTGTCGATCACTTGATCTGATGCGTAGGGGTTGTCTTCTTTAAGCAGAAGAGCTGTTCCCGTCAGCACCTTTACCATGTAATGCCTAATGCACTCCATATCGAACGAGACGTTCAGGACGGCCTCCAAGCTGGAAGAGGCGCTACTGTTACCTCCGTTCTGGATATAGTTACTCAGCAGCCGTTTGGTTTCCGTGATAATGTCTCTGCACTGCTCTTTCAGGTGGGCAAGCAAAGCGTCAGGCTGGCGTATGTAGAAAGCAAAGAAATCGGTGATGAGCTCTTCCACCTTCGGCACATTCCCGCTCTCTATAAAAAATAACAGTTCATATGTTCGAGCCCACTTCAGTTGATGTAAAGGAAATTGCTCCCGTGAAAATACGTAACATTTGCCAAAATCGGTAATGGCTCGTTCGTCCAACGCAAGGATCGTTTGATGATGAGCTTCTCGGACCCCACCAATGCCTGTATGAGGCAAGCTGATCCCCACACAACAATCCGTAGTTTCGGATTTGGTCAAAATGATACTCGCAGTTTGTTCCGCCATTTTCTGCAAATCAAGCTGGCCTGAGCAATCCAGATCATGCATCAGGAAAAACAGTACCTGATCCGTTTGTGGATGAGGAATGTACAGGCCATTCGAAAAGGTAGGTAGTTGCTGTGCTGTAAGCGGTTGAGGACCATAAATCGTCAATAAAATGAACTGGTCAGATGCCATGATGGCGGCAAATTCCGCAGAGCGGAACACAGGTGTTTTGATGGATGAATGGGGAGCCAGCACATAATTCAGGAAGGCTTGCATGTCTGCATCCCTTTTCATCTGCTCCGTTTCTACTTCTCTTAGAACGACTTCCCGCTGAAGAGAGCGCTCCTGTTCGATGGCTTGGATGGCTTGGTGAAGCGTACCGTGGATCTCATCCCGGCTAAAAGGCTTCAGCAGGTAATTTACAACTTTCGCAGAGATGGCCTCCTGCATATAATCAAAATCGGTATGTCCGCTAATGACAATTAATTTGATACGCGGATATTGCTGGCATACTGTCCTGATCAACAGCTTGCCGTCGACCTCAGGCATGCGCATGTCCGTAAAGATAATGTCCGGCTTGAACGATTCAATCAAAGCCAAGGCATCTGCCCCGTTATCTGCTTCGCCTAAGAGTTCAAGCGAGTGCTCAAAAGTCCCGATTTTTTTCAACAAACCTTTGCGGATCAAGGGTTCATCGTCCACAACGATATACGTGTACATCTCTTGGTCACCTCTTTTCCCAATTGGCCGGAATTTCGAGTGTAATTCGAGTTCCTGTATTCAAATCGGTATGAAACGAAAGGCCGTAACCCTCTCCGTAATACAAAGCAATTCGTGAATGCACGTTTTTGATGCCGATGCTTTGTTTATGCCTTTGACCAACGGTGACGAATTCAGGTGGCTGCTGGAGCAATTGTCGAAGTTCCTCCGCTTGTGTTGAGGACATGCCCACGCCATCGTCCCAGATCTCGAACACGATGCTGTCCCCCTGAAACAAACCGGTAATGGTAACGGAACCCTTCCCACGTTTGTTCTCCAACCCGTGATAGATGGCATTTTCCACGAGTGGTTGCAACAGAAGTTTCAGCATGCGACGACTCCGAATTTCCGGGTCTACATTCAGGTTGAACGCGAACTTGTCACCATACCGAATCTGCTGGATGGCCATGTAGTTTTCTACATGTTGAAGTTCTTCGCTGACCGCGACCAGCTCGCTGTCCGTTTTGATGCTGTAGCGGAACATGTCCCCGAGTGACTTGGTCATCACAACAATACTCTCGACTTCTTCGATCTCGGCAATGCTATTAATCGACTCCAGCGTATTGTAGAGGAAATGGGAGTTGATCTGTGCTTCCAATGCCTTCATCTGGGAGTCCAGCATGAGGATTTTATTCTGGTAACTCTCTCGGATATGTGTATCGATATCTTTCATCATTTTGTTGAACTCGTGGTAAAGGATGCCTATTTCATCGACTTGCCTTGTTACTTGAGGCTTGATGGTCACAAAACGATGAGATTTGGTTTTGCGCATCAGTTTGGTCAATTCGATGATGGGTTTGGTGATCAGGTTGGACAAGAAAAAGGAAAGTAGAAGGAAAATGACGGCACAGCTTACGGCCACGTATAACAGCAACTTTTGTGAGATGTTGTACTCCTCATACAACCGATCCATAGAGATGTTGGCAATCACGTTCCAATTGCGACCAGGAACTTTCTGGATTACCGTCATCATGTTATCTTGGATTGATTTGTACTGTGAACTGTTTCCGACTTGATGCGTTGCCGCAGCCAGAGTATCGGAGAGAGGAGTGCCAACTCTACTTCCGTCGCTGGAGTACAGGATCTCGCCAGCGTCGTTCGCCAGATATAGATTGGACAAGCTTGGTGCCGGGTTACGTTTTAGACCGTCAAAAATGTTCATACTGCAATCCAGCATAAACACGCCTAGGAACTCGTTGTTGTTGGGATCGTAGAGGGCTCTGGAGAAGCCAATGGATTCCTTGGCGTTAATGATGTAAGGTTTGACGCCTACTTCACCAATATACAAATCGCCTTTACGCTGGATCGTATCCAGATACCACTCATCCCGAAGTGCTACATAATCGAGGCGTAGGTCTGTACCGCTACTGCCATAGCTTATCCATTTGCCATCAGGTGTGAAAAGGTACAAACCATTGATGTAATTGTAACCAAGCAGAATGTTTTCAAAGATCAATTTCAATTTGCTGCGGATCATGAAGATTTCATATTGATCGTTGGTACCGTTCAACTTGATTAGTTCATCACTCACAGTGCTGTAAGCGGTTGCATTGGAAGACTGCTGAAGGAGTGTGACAGAGATCCGGTCGATGTTCTGCAAAATTTCCTCCATGCTCTTGACCGAATTGCCTATAGTTGTCGACGTCACGAGAGAGGTCTGCTCATTCACCAGCTTCGTGTAACTGCGATAGGAACTGACAGACACAACGATAATTGGCACGATTGATACGAGGACGAGGACCAGAAAAAGTTTAGTTTTGATGTTGAACAGAATCATACGTGCTCCTCCCGCCATTTGTCAATTCTAAAAATAGTGCACCATACGAGCCAAAGCAAATGCACTTTTGCCCACCGTATGATGAGAATGTGCACAAAGCAAGAATAAACATGAATTGGGGGAATGACAAGATGAAAAAAAGAAAACGACTGTGGTCCCTAACTTTGGTACTGCTCTTGATGTTTCTGAGCGCATGCAGCTCCAGTAGCGAGGAGGGGGGCGGTACGGATACCAATAACGGGAGTACAGATGAGTCAGGAAAGCCAATTACGTTGACGATGATGCTTTCGGGAAACAAGGCATCCGAGGGAGAGGATTTCGAGCTGGAGACCTTGCCGCGCCTAGTCAAAGAGAAGTTCCCGAACATTAACTTGGAAGTACAAAAGTTGCCTGATGATCAATACAATACATCTGTTCGAACCAAGCTTGCGGCTGGACAGGGACCGGACATTTTCTGGATTTTCCCGAAAAATGCGGCTGGCGGTGTCATTGATTTTGCAAAGGCAGGCTTCGCTGCGGATCTGTCAGATCTAAAGTTCTGGGACAACATCAGCCAAGGAGCGAAGGAAGATATGTCCTATGAGGGTAAACCTTACGGCGTGGCCGAAGGGTTGGACTTCTTGGGCGTTTACTACAATAAGGAGTTGTTACAACAAGCGGGATATTCCGAGTTTCCGAAGGATTGGCCTTCGTTTCTGGATTTGTGTCAAAAGTTGCAGGCAGCGGGCGTAACGCCAATTGCGATGGGAGACAAGGACCCTTGGATGATCCAATTCGGAATGTATCCGATTGCAGCGAATGTCGTGTATCCGAATGAGCTGGATTTTGATGTCAAATTGCAGAACGGTGAAAAATCGCTGACTGATCCAAAGTGGATTCAAACCATATCCAAATACAAAGAGCTCTATGATAACAACTACGTCGTCAAAAACTCACTTGGCATTGGTAGTGCCCAATCTGCGCAGTTGTTTATCGACGGGAAAGCAGCAATGACCTTTACGGGAACATGGGATTATGCCTCCATGACGTCCAAAGGCGCTGCCGAATTTACTCGCGGATTCGCTTCATTACCAGGTAACGAGCCGGAACAGCCGGTGTTTGTATCTGCTGCAACATCTGCCGGATACGCTTTGAACGCCAAATCGGCAAACCTGGATGCAGCCAAGGAAGTACTGAACTACCTGTTTGATGGTGAATCCGATCTGTTCAAAGCATTTGTGGAAGCCAACAGTTCCATCAGCGTCTATAAGGACGTAGAACTTGAAAATGAATTGTTTAAGGAAGTGAATGACAACTATCAACAAACTGGAAATTCCATCTACTTTAGCAACCAGATGTGGCCAGCCGGAGTATCGGACGTCATGCAGGCTAAGTTTGCCGAAATTATTGCTGGACAGAAAACAACACCAGAAGATGTGGCAAACGCCATGGAAACCAAGTTTAGAGAGCTATGGAAAAACTAGAACCAAACGATGCTGTCTGCTGTAAAGGGGAGAATGATTGTCCTTCTTCCCTTGCCGCAGGCCCCTTGGAAAGGATGGAGCAGGATGAGCTCTACTGTAATGAAAAAGTCCATGTACTGGTTTGCTTTGCCGGCATTGATCTTCTACCTGACCTTCTGGATCTTCCCGATCCTGCGGTTGTTCCAGTACAGTATAACGGACTATAACGGGTACGCCCAAGCCTATAACTATATCGGTTTCGACAACTATAAGGAATTGTTCCGGAGCGACATCCTAGGCATTTCTTTAAAAAATACACTGATCTATACGTTTGTCACCGTCATAGCTGGCAATATCATCGGTTTGGCAATGGCATTACTGTTAAACATGAAAATAAGAGGAACCGGGATTTACCGTTCCCTGGCGTATATTCCCACTTTGTTCAGTGCGATTGTCGTCGGCTTTTTGTGGAGTTACGTCTATATGCCGGATTACGGGCTGATTTCTTCCTTTCTCGATAAACTGGGTATCGCAAATGAACTGAATTTCCTGGGTGATTACTCGACCGCACTGTATTCTATTATCTTCGTGGAAATCTGGAAGACGATCGGAACGACAATGATTATCTTCCTTGCAGGACTACAGACTGTTCCGAGCGACCTTTTGGAAGCCGGACGGATTGATGGCTGCGGCTCATGGAGATTGCTGCGACATGTGAAGATTCCATTACTGGCAACAGCGATTACAATCAACGTGACGTTAAGTTTGATCAATGGACTCAAAGCGTTCGACTTCCCGTTTATCATGACAAATGGCGGTCCCGGCACGGCTACCAACACGCTGATTTATACCATCTACAAGATGGCATTTACCGAACAACTCTTTGGTAAAGCTTCGGCTCTTGGCGTTATTTCCTTTGCCGTGATTATCGTCATTACCGCTGTTTTTGTCCTGAAAATGAACAAACGGGAGGTGTCGGCATGATGCTTCGTAAAGTTTTGGGGAAAGGGTCCGTTCAGGTTGTTGTGTTGTTGGTGATGGCATTAAACCTGATTCCGTTAATTATTGCCTTTTCGACATCACTCCGCGATCCAAGCAACAACACAAATCCGCTGGTCCTGTTCCGGGAGATGTCTTTTGCAAGTTACAAGGCTGCCTTCGATCGCATGCACTTTCCGGAAGCGCTATGGAACAGCGTGGTGTTAACCGGCGTATCGGTCGTGTTTGTTGTCCTGTTTGCGGCGATGGCGGCCTACCCGATGGCCCGTTTGAAGACAAAGCTAAGTAAGTTCATGTATTTGTTTTTTTTGTCCGGACTCGTGGTACCTGCGCAAATGGTATTGATACCGATCGTGCAAATGATCAATGCACTGCATATTCCAACGAATCAATATACGCCTATTTTCATGTTCATTACGTGCAGTCTGCCGTTTTCAACTTTCCTGTACACGGGCTTCATTCGAAGTGGTGTGCCTGAGGAGGTAGAAGAAGCGGCGCACATCGATGGGGCGGGATTATTCCAACGGTTCTGGACCGTCGTGTTCCCCTTACTCATTCCGGTAACGGTTTCGGTCATTATTACGCAAGGTGTCTGGATTTGGAACGATTATTTCTTCAATATGATCTTTATTTCCAGCGCAGGAGATTCACCGTTACCACTGGCCATGCTCGGATTTTTGGGCGATCAGCAAAATCCCACGCAGTGGAATGTCCTGTTTGCAGCGTGCTTTCTGTGCGCACTACCGTTGCTGCTGGCGTTCTTGTTCCTGCAAAAATATTTTATCGGTGGCATGACCGTTGGGGCGGTCAAAGGTTAAGGAGGACACTGCAATGAATGAAAAAGTGATAAACAACGCCTGGCTGGAAAAAGCACAGCGTCTAATGCCGGAGCTTCACCAGCAAAAGGTCTATCCGGAACATATCGTGAGCGCAGTTCCGGATGCGTCGGCTTTTCAGGGATGGCGTATCGAACCACTCGGCTTAGCAGAACAACTATCTGATCAAGTGTTGTGCAAGGGAGACAGTGTTACGCTGGATTTCGGGGAGCATCTCGTCGGTTATCTGACCTTGTCGCTTCTTAACGAACGTAGCAATGCAGATGCACCTCTCAGGTTGAAGCTCACATTTGGAGAAATGCCCTGTGAGGTCGGTGAGGATTTTGCAGAATATTCGGGTTGGCTTAGCCGTTCATGGCTTCAGGACGAGATCGTGAATATGGATGTGTTACCTGGCACGCTAACACTGGACCGTCGGTATGCCTTTCGGTATCTGAAAATCGAGGTGGTAGAAACGTCGATACGTTACGATATTCGAATTAACGATATATATTGCATGACGGTGACCTCAGCAGACATAGGGGCAGTACCTCAATTGCCTGAAGATATCGACACGGAGCTGCTGGAAATAGATCGCGTGTCCGTGAAGACACTCCGGGATTGCATGCAGATGGTATTCGAAGATGGACCGAAGCGCGATCGACGTTTATGGATCGGAGATCTTCGCCTTCAGGCCCTCGTCAATTATGAAACATTCGGCTGTAATGATCTCGTCAAGCGCTGTCTCTATCTCTTTGCCGGAACGAGATTAGAGGGAGGCCAGGTAGGAGCCTGTTTGTACGAACAACCGGAACCGTACGTGGACGACATTTACCTATATGACTATGCGTTGTTCTTTATTGCGACATTATGGGACTATTTTGAAGCTACCAAGGACAGGGAAACGTTGGAAGAACTTTGGCCGGTGGCTAGAGAACAGATTGAGATTGGGCTTAAACGACTTGATGAGCGGGGCATCGTAAGGGATGACGATACATGGTATTGTTTTCTGGACTGGCATGAAGAACTAAATAAACAGGCCGGTGCTCAGGCAGTTCTCATCTATAGTATGAAAAGGGGAAGGTCGATTGCCAAAGAACTAGAGTTGCCGGAGTCTGAGCAATGGATTAACGCACACATCAAAGACGCTGAGCAAGCAGCCCACACATATCTGTGGGATGGTGAAAAGGGCTTTTTCGTCAGTGGTGAAAAAAGACAGGTATCCTGGGCATCGCAAGTATGGATGGTACTGGCTGAGATCATGGATGCTCCAGCTTCCCGGCAATTACTTGATCGGTTAATGAGTAACGAAGAAGCTATTGGCATGACCACGCCGTACATGGTTCATCATTATGTTGATGCATTAATAATGTGCGGGGAAGAGGAGAAGGCACTGGAGCAGATCCGAAGGTATTGGGGCGGTATGCTGAAGGATGGAGCGGACACTTTCTGGGAGCTCTACGACCCGGACGACAAAACGTATTCTCCTTATGGTAGCAATTTGGTCAACAGTTATTGCCATGCTTGGAGCTGCACACCAAGTTATTTTATCAGGCGAAATTTTTCATGAATTTTGGACTTGAGGTCAACCAGGTACGTCTGGTTGGCCTTTTTGGATTAGTTTCAGATCGTATAGAGCCTGCCATGGCCTATTGTTTTTATTTTTATCTGTTTTTGTTCGTAACGTTAAAAGAACGAGTGGTTATTAATGAAGCGATAAATACGAATATTAAAATAAAGTTATATGGGTTTCCTTTAAGGTTGTAGACTTGAACGATGAGTGTCAGAGTTGAGATGCTTAAGATTATTCGCAGGACAATCGCCGATGAGCGATCGGGAATAATTGGAATAACATGACAACTGATTATAACATAGGTTTTTCTGGAGTCGGACATTTTCATAGAAGTTAAGGGACGAACTATGGTGTGCTTGGTGCAGTCTTGTTGATGCATTTTCACAAGATGGACTTTGCTTTCCACTGGGGGGAGCGGTAAACTGTTGCATACGAGCCTATGGATTAATGTCCTGGATTTTAAGTCAAAAAGGCGTGGCTGTGTCGGTATGCATTTTATGTTTCAAACAGATGTGGAGGAAGTACGATTGGAAATGTTTACGATGCTGCTGGGTTTATTTGAACGGGCGGCGCTGTTGATTATATTTTTATTCTTTCTGTCGAGGGTGCCAAGGTTTAGGCAGATTCTGCAAAAGGGGAAATTAAGGTGGCAGGAGTCTATTGCGGTTACCTTGTTATTCTGTGCTTTTGCCATTTTCGGGACATATACGGGCATTAATGTTGAAGGTTCACTGGTGAATGTGCGGATCATCGCCGTGTTATCGGGTGGTATTTTGTTCGGAGCGCCTGTGGGTATTATTACGGGGATTGTCTCCGGGGTGCATCGGTATTTGATCGATATGGATGGAGTCACAGCTATACCGTGTCTAATCACGAGTATCTTGGCAGGTCTGGTCTCCGGATATATACATAAGTACACGCCTAAGCCTAAGCGATGGATTATCGGTATTGGTGCCGGAATGATCTGTGAAGCGCTCACGATGTTATTAATCCTGCTATTTTCCTATCCCGATCCACTGGGTGCCGATATTGTATCGAAGATTGCGCTGCCTATGATTCTGGGTGAAGTCAACATTGGGCTGATTGTGCTCTTGGTGCAGAGTGTTGAAGGGGAAAAGGAAATGATTGCGGCTCGTCAGGCGAAGCTCGCGCTGGAGATTGCAAACAAAACCTTGCCGTATTTCCGTTCGATTGATGAGGATTCTCTGCGCAAAATTTGCCGGATTATTCAGGAGGATATTCAGGCTGACGCGGTTGCAATTACGGATACCCGGAATGTACTGGCTTATGTAGGATTTGGCGAGGAACGATATCATATCGGTAATGAAATTATAAGTGAGATGACCAAGAAGACGATATCTAGCGGGGAGATTACGATCAGTAATGATGTGATTGATGAAAAAACACCCGATATCCACTCACTGTTAATCATTCCGCTCAAAGAACGAGGAGACATTACAGGTGCGCTCAAAATCTATTATCGCAAAGCGTACAAAATTACGTATCCATTACAAACGATGGCTGTAGGTCTATCGCAGATCATCTCGACCCAGATGGAGGTTTCGCGGGTAGAAGAGATCAAGGCTGCTGCCAACAAAGCAGAGCTACGTGCGTTACAGACAACCATTCATCCTCATTTTCTGTTTAATGCATTAAATGCGATTGCATCGTCCATCCGAACCAAACCGGATCGAGCGCGCGAGCTGATTGTGAACCTATCCGGGTACATGCGCTACAATCTGGAGCTGTCGGATGAGTTAATTGATATTCATAAGGAACTGGAGCAGGTCCGTAATTATGTAGAGATTGAGAAAGCTCGCTTTGGTAGCCGACTTAACGTGATCTATGACATTGATGAGGTCGCGGTGCATATTCCGAGTCTCGTTATCCAGCCGCTCGTCGAAAATGCAATTATTCATGGCATTCTCAAGGTCAAAGGACCCGGGACTGTTCGAATTCGGGTACAAGATTATCCGGAGTTTGTGCGAATTAGTGTCAGTGATACAGGTGCAGGCATCAGTGCAGATATTATTGAACGGGTCTACCACGACCGTATGCCTGGTAACCAGATCGGGCTATATAATGTGCATCGCCGGGTCAAGCTTATCTACGGACAAGGTGTAACCATTACAAGGCTGGAACAAGGAACCGATATTTTATTTGATGTGCCCAAAGGAGATGTCGTAACAAGGTGATGATGGATCAATGAGAGCTCTTATTGTGGAAGACGAGATTCTGGCAAGTGAGGAATTGAATTATTTAATCCAGGAACATAGTCAGATTGAAGTTGTGGACCGCCTTGAAGACGGGCTGGATGTACTGAAATTTTTGCAGGAACAAGAAGTAGATGTCATTTTCCTTGATATCAATATTCCCTCGCTGGACGGTATGATGCTGGCCCATCATATTGGGAATTTTGCAACGAAACCCTACATTGTATTTACGACGGCGTATAAGGAACATGCAGCGGAAGCCTTTGAGTTGGAGGCATTTGATTATATTCTGAAGCCGTATGACGAGAAACGAATTGCTGCAATGCTCCATAAGCTGGAGCTCGCATTCAAACGTGATCATGCGCCGGTGAAGCAACATGTTGAGGATGGACCAGCCCCTACGGCGGACGGATCTGCTGCGCATGGTGAACTGGTACGAGAACGAGATACGAATTCCCATACAGATAGAAGAATTAATTTGCTGCGGAATGACAATATTATTGTTACGGATACGGCAGATATCTACTATGCGGAAGCACAAGAGAAAGTGACGAAGGTATATACCAAAAATGGGGAGTTCACCATGCCAGTGAGCATATCGGATTTTCACAGCCGTCTGCCACAGGATACGTTCTTTCGCTGCCACCGTTCGTACGTCGTAAATCTGTCGCAAATCCGTGAAATTGTACCTTGGTTCAACAATACGTATCTGCTCCGTCTGCGCGATTTGGAAGCTGAAGTGCCCGTGAGTCGTGGGAAGGTCAAAGAATTCAGGCAACTCATGCGCATCTAGAAGCATTTCATTCCGCATCTGATGCAACTCATGCTCAAAACGGTGTGATGAATCCCCTTTCATGTATGATTAGCTTGTGAACGCATTCATGTATATGACATCGGCAAAGGGGAGATCACGATGAAAGCAACAATTTCATCCGTTTCATCAACACCTGAATCAACTTCTGCACCTACAAAAATGAACCGCTGGCTTATTGTATTGGGGACCATCATTGTACAAATGGGTCTTGGAACCATCTATACTTGGAGTTTATTTAATCAACCGTTGTCTGATCATTTCGGATGGGACGTCAGCTCGGTCGCGATAACTTTTTCAATTACCAGTTTTGCTTTGGCTTTTGCCACATTGTTTGCAGGACGATTGCAGGAACGTTGGGGTCTTCAGCGTCTGATCCGTGTAGCCGGGGTTGTGCTTGGGCTGGGTCTTATTCTGAGTTCTCAAGTCACCTCGTTAACACTGCTGTACATTTTGGCTGGATTTGTTGTTGGTTTTGCAGATGGTACGGCGTATATTACGTCGCTGTCTAATCTGATCAAATGGTTCCCGGAGCGTAAAGGTCTGATCTCGGGGATCTCGGTCGGAGCCTTTGGTACCGGTAGTTTATTGTTCAAATATGTGAACACGGCATTGATTGGTGCCGTTGGTCCTGCTCAGGCATTTATGTACTGGGGCATTATCGTTCTGGTTCTGGTCGTTGCGGGATCATTCCTGATCCGTGAAGCGGTTGTTCGTGAACAGGCTCTGGCAAGCAAGGAAGGATCCAAACAAGTCGTAGCACGTCATGATTACACGGTGAAAGAGATGCTGCGTACAAAAGAAGCGTACATGCTGTTTGTTATTTTCTTCACGGCGTGTATGAGCGGTCTGTACCTGATCGGTATTGTTAAAGATATCGGTGTACAGCTTGCAGGTCTTGATGTAGCTACCGCTGCAAACGCAGTGGCCATGGTTGCAATCTTTAACACGGCAGGACGTATTATTCTCGGTGCGCTGTCGGATAAAGTAGGACGAATGAAAGTCATCGCTGGTGCGCTGCTGGTTACAGCCGTAGCTGTCATGACACTTAGTCTGGTTCCACTGACCTTCGGGATCTTCTTCGCCTGTGTGGCGGCCGTTGCATTCTGCTTCGGTGGTAACATTACGGTATTCCCGGCGATTGTGGCCGATTACTTCGGATTGAAAAATCAGAGCAAAAACTATGGTGTCATCTATCAGGGATTTGGATTTGGTGCTTTGGCTGGATCATTCATCAGCGCCCTGCTGGGCGGATTCCATCTGACCTTCATCGTGATTGCTGTACTCTGTGCTGTCTCGCTGTTGCTCGCACTGATCATCACCCCTCCAGGTGAAGGTCGTCGTGCTCGTCAACGTGAAAAACAGATGAACCTTAACCCTTCATCACGGGCAAGCTAACAACATGCACTGGAAGTACGGAACTGAGGATATTTCTTCATCTTAAAAAGCAAATTAAAAACAAAGCGGTCTCCAGATGAGGCCGCTTTTTGGTATCTACAGTTGTCAGATTGCTGACTTGTTGGCCTATCGGATCATCTGGCTGCCTGCAAGCGTGGTGCCTTGTGTGCATTCCATCATTCGCATCTGTTATACTCTAGGTGAATTCAACAAGACCAAGATAAGTTATGTACCCTAGAGGAGGCACATCATGAAGTTCATTAAATACACACAACCTGATTTTGATGATTATTATGCATTGGTTTCCAATATGGAAGTAATGAAACAGATTACAGAACGTGCAATACCTGAGCAAGAGGCGAGAACGCAATTTGAGTCTATGCTGGAGTTTAATGAGCGTTCCACTTGCGGACATTACCGAGTATATAGTGAAGATGGTGCCGGTGTGGCGTATGCCAAATTGATTCCGGATCAGGAGGACCCGACCAAGGCTGAGATAGGTTACATGATCCTACCTGAACATTGGGGCAAAGGTCAAGGCACATCCATAGCGTCACGGTTGATTATTCAGGCACAAGCCGCAGGGATTGGATCACTCTATGCAGTTATCGATCCGGGTAACGCTGCTTCTCGCCGGATCTTGACCAGACAGAACTTTATATCCACTTGGACAGGCGATTACGATGGTCTTCCTGGTGAGATTTTGGAGTTAAATCTTCAAACGAAGCGGTAAAGGAACTGTTCTGAGGGTAATCAGATAATACAGGACATCTTGCATGAGATGGCTGGAACTCATTATCATCATGGTGCATGGGTTCACCCATGTACATTTCATGCAAGATGCTTGCTTATATAGAGATGTGGAGGAGATGACATATGAGCAATTCAACCATGGGACGTCTGAATGCATTACTGCCGGAGTGGCTGGAGACCAGTCGTTTGCACACCGGGCAAGGTAAGGTGGCTTCTTATATCCCGGAGCTTGTCAAAGCCTCTCAGGATGAGCTTGGTATACATATCATGGACGCCGAAGGGAACCATGTGTCGGCAGGGGATTGCGGTGTTCCATTTACGATGCAAAGTATCTCCAAAGTATTTACCCTTATTCTGGCCCTGATGGATCATGGGGAAGAAGCGGTTTTCTTTAATGTAGGAAAAGAACCGACAGGCGACGATTACGATTCGATGATCAAGCTTGAATTGGTTGAACCCGGAATCCCATTTAATCCATTAATCAATGCGGGTGCGATTACGGTGTCCTCGCTTGTTGGAGGAGACTGTAAGGAAGAAAAATCACGCCGTATTCTGGAGTTTTTCCGCAAACTGGCGAATAATGATCAGCTGGGCTATAACGAAGAGGTGTTTCAGTCCGAATCGGAGAGTGGTCATATGAATCGTTCACTTGGCTACTTTTTGAAGCACAACGGAGTCATTAAGGATGACGTTGAAGACGTGCTTGCCGTGTATTTCCGTCATTGCTCCATTGAAGTGACGTGTGCAGATCTGTCTCGAATGTCACTCGTTCTGGCCTATAATGGAACAGATCCAATTACGGGAGAAGAACTCATCCCTCGTCGCTATGTTCAGATTGCCAAAACCTTCATGACCACCTGTGGTATGTATAATGCATCAGGCGAATTTGCCATCGAGGTTGGCTTGCCCGCCAAAAGTGGAGTATCCGGAGGGATATTGACCCTTGTACCGGGACAATTCGGCATAGGTCTTGTTGGCCCGGCTCTGAATCGCAAAGGCAACAGTATTGCCGGCGTGCATCTGCTGGAGCGTCTGTCCAAGGAATTCGACTGGAGCTTTTTCTAAGAAGTTTTTCAGAAAAAAGAAGCATTACCCTTATATGTAGCCGATGAATCACATATCTGATATTTTGCTTCTTTAGAACGAAGTGAATGGTCTGGATATGTCTCGTCGGCTACTTTTGGTATTCACCTGGAAGTGTAGGAAGACAGTCCTGCATGGCAACGGGTATGCTGCATCTATCATGGAATATCCACAACATCGGGGTGGGTATATCCCCCTTCAGTCATCGGCTAGGGCCACATCTGTAATGAGGTTCATCTGAATATCCCGGGACCCATCTTCCATCAGTAGTCTGAGGGTCCGGGCAGGACGGTCCAGCCGAAGCACCTGCCCCGTGTAACGGATATCGTCATGTTCGTGAAACAACGTAATGGTAACGATATCTCCAAGCATCATCGAGTTGCTGAGCAAACGGGACATTTCTTCCGCGGCCTGGGCATCCAGGGATGGGCGGGTACGAGGAGCAAGTTGTTCCTGATGAAGAATGTAGGCTTCCCGGTGTTCGGGGAGCATCATGCGTGAGGACTCGAAGATACCGTTGTGCTGCAATTTTTTACTCATTTATAATGACCTCCAATTTTATGAGAACGTTCATGGGCTTGCGCGGAAGAGCAGAGGGAGGATGCCCGCATGATGGCGGTTTCTCCGTACCTGCGCTTGATATCATCCGTGGCACGTTCCAGTTCTCTTTTACGTTCACGATCATCGAACCAGGACAGCTGCACTTCAGAATCGGGTATAAGTCCGGTCAATGACACGCTGATGCGGCGGATGGGTAATCCGTCCCAATGGCGCAGGAACAGAGCTGCTGCCGCATCGTATACTTCATCCGTAATGTTGGTGGGTTCATTCACCTTCATCTGGCGGGAGAAACCAGTTGGCCGATCATAATCCTGTCCGCGACATCCAACCGAGACCACATGGCCCATGAGTGATTTGTCCCGGGAACGTCGACTGACGAGCTCTGCCAGTTCAAGCAGTACCACTTTGATATCTTCCCAGGAGTCATAGTCCTGGGGCAGCGTCATTTGATGTCCGATCCCCTGTTGCTGATGAGCATAGGTCCCGGGTTTGACCGGGGAATCGTCAATACCGCGAGCGATACGCCACAGTACCTCGCCATTCACCCCCCAACGTTCTCTTAGTCGGGACAGTGGGGTCTGGGCCAGATCACCAATGGTATGAATGCCCATCTTGTAGAGATGCTGCGCCATGCGGGAACCAACCATGAACATGTCTCGAACAGGCTTTTCCCAGATGGTTGAAGGCAGATCTTTGCGAGGCAACGTGCAGATGCCGCCAGGGACTTTTTTGGCATATAGATCACAGGCCATCTTGCTAACGACCTTGGTATCGCTGATACCGATTCGAATATACACACCCGTCTCATCCATCACCCTCGATTGAATGCTGCGTGCAATCGTCTCGGGACTGCCGAACAGATCCAGGCTTCCGGTGACATCGAGAAACTGTTCATCAATACTATAGGGTTCCACCAGATCGGTGTAAGACTGAAGGATACGCGTAATATGAAGGGATACCCGAATGTATTCGGCCATCCGGGGGCGAACAACAACAACATCTGGACATTTGGCGAGCGCTTCGCCCAGTCGTTCTGCTGTCGTAATTCCATAGGACTTGGCGAGTGGACAGGCCGCAAGAATAATACCCGAACGGCGCGCCGGATCTCCCGCGACTACGAGGGGGCGGTCCTTGTATTCGGGATGTGCAGACTTCTCCACACTGGCATAGAATGACTGGCAGTCTGCCAGCATGATGACACGTCTGTCTTGGCGGGGCATAAGACTTCTCTCCTTATTCGTGATGCTAAGCTCTTATGTTAAGAAGCAATTATTTTCATTTGAACATCGATAATTAACAGTTTATTTACAGTATGGAACAAGTGTTCTTGTTTTATAAGCATATCTGACAATTCGAAATGCGGCAACCGGAATTATTTTGCAAATTGGACACAATTATGGGTTAGCCATATTAGAGGCAGAAATTAGGAAATAAGATGTGCTTTTTTACATTTAATGTGAGAGATCTGTGACCTCTGGGTGATGACCGGGCGTTCATTTAGGTTTTTGTAAAAGGTTTATAAATGGGTACAGTCCTATAGAGGGGGACTGACGTCCTTTTTTGGTTTTCTGCATTTTTCAGAAAACCTTGATGTGACGCGGAATATCGCTGATGCGTTATCGGACTATAGTATCAATTTTGTAATCTTTATGGTTAATACTGTAAAAAGGTCCGCAACTTTAACATATGATTCGCGTTTAATGGGGTATGTGATCAAACGGCAAACGTTGCCTGTACCCGCGTTGCACATAACAATAAAGGTTCCAGAAGTGCAAGATCAGCAGGGTATCTGATCCATGCGATTACAGCAAATATTAGTGTTTGGGAATCAGACGTATCCTGGAGGCTTTCGGGTGCTAGTTGATGGCGCTTTTTACGAATTATGGGCAGAATGTTCCATATCATGTTTGCTTCCATCAGCCTAGATACAAATGCAGAGTCTTAGCGCTATAGTGAGAACTACACCGCTGACATCTCTACCAAGCGGACATCCGAAGCGGAAAGATTCGTAAACTTCATGTTGGACCATTCGATGTTGAAGCAGGATGCATATTAGAGAGGTGAGCAATCTAAAGACATGAGCAGACAAAGACGAAGACGCTGGTTTTTAACGGTGTTGACGGGAGCAGTGGTGGTGACTGGCGGGATATTTGCCGGATGGCACTATATGCAACCCAAGCTCGTTACGTACACAGCGGAGAACGGCACGGAGATGAAATTCAAGACCGATGGAGACCGGTTCATGGAATACGGGCCGGATGGAACGTGGAGGGAGATGTTCGTCAAAGGTGTCAACCTGGGCGCAACTTCACCGGGACATTACCCGGGAGAATTCCCGCTGACCAAAGAGGATTACTTGCGGTGGTTCCAGCAGATCGAGGATCTGGGAGCCAATGTAATCCGGGTATACACGGTTCACGAACCAATTTTCTACTCCGCATTAGTCGAATATAACCGCGGCCGGGAGCAACCGTTATATTTTATACAGGGCATATGGTCACCTGAAGAAGAGTTAATTGAGAAGCAGGATGCCTATGCGGCGCATATTGAGCAGACGTTCAAGCAGGAGATTGAAAAGGCCGTATCTGCTGTCTATGGCGATGCGGACATTCCTGCCAAGCAGGGAGAGTCCAGCGGCAAATACAAGACGAATGCAGGAAAATACCTGATGGCCTGGCATGTGGGGACGGAATGGGACCCGGCGATGGTAGACAACACAAACGCAAAACATGCGGATGTGCCGCAGTACAAGGGAGTTCATTTCTCGGCGAGTCCAGAAGCGTCACCGTTCGAGAACTGGCTCGCAGAGCTGCTGGATCATACGGCGGTCCTGGAGAAGAAGTATGGATGGGAACATCCGATGACCTTCACCAACTGGGTAACGACCGATGTGTTGGATCATCCCGGCGAGCCGCTGTATGAAGAGGATCTCGTCAGTGTGGATGCCCGACATATTCAGCCGGAGGCATGGCAGGGAGGTTATTTTGCAGCCTACCATGTGTACCCATATTACCCGGATCTGTTCCATATCGATAAAACACTCCAAACGATCAAGGATGAGAACGGTGAGTACAACACGTACAAAAGTTATCTGCGCAAGCTAAAAGCCGAGTTTTCCGATATGCCTGTAATGATTACAGAGTATGGCGTACCCTCTTCTCTTGGTATTTCCCATCTGGGTATGGGAGGACGGAATCAGGGTGGACATAACGAAGTAGAGCAGGGAGATATCGACGCGTCACTGACGCAGGATATCTATGATGAAGGATACTCGGGAGCAATTGTGTTCATGTGGCAGGATGAATGGTTCAAAAAAACATGGAACACGATGCCACTGGAAATCCCGGCTGATCGCCGTGCATATTGGTTGAACGTACTGACAAACGAGAAGATGTTTGGTCTGCTTGCCATGGACCCGGGTAAACAGGAACAGTTGACCATCGACGGATCACTGGATGACTGGGATGATCTGAAGGATGAAGAGGTCACGACCTGGCAGGGCCAAGTGGACGGCATTCAGGAAATGAAGATGACTCATGATGAAGCCTATCTGTATATTGGGCTGACCTTGGATCAACCGTTTGACCCGGAGAAGACAGTGCTGCGAATTGGCACAGATACACTTGCTGGAGGCAGTCAGCCTGACAAGTTACTCCCGGGCCGGACACTCAGTGATGGTCTTGAGACAGTGATTACACTGGGGCAGGATGAAGAATCACAGGTGGAGATTGCCAAGGATTATGACTTTAATCAGCGTCTGTACGGCAAAGAAGGATACGATATGCTGCCAGATCAGCAGTCAGATTCCGCAGATAATCCGTTCCACCCATGGAATCTGGCAGTCAGCCTGAGGATGACACCGCCGGATACCCGATCTGCTCAACCGTTCATGAATGAAAAGGTCGGAACATTGAAACGGGGAACGACAGCTCCCGGTCAGCCTGATACGGATTCATTAACGGCATGGCAGTATAACGGCAATCAGGTGGAGATGCGAATTCCCTGGATGCTGCTCGGGTTCGGTGATCCGAGTTCGCTGCAAGCGATCGATTATGGACCGCTCAAGAATGGACGTGAGTTCTCCACAGTTGCTGTGGAAGGCGTTACGCTCATTCCGTGGTTAACGGACCGCGCCACGAAGAAAGTATCTTGGCCTGGGGGTGAACAGACGACCCTGGATCTGAAGACATTGCCGGTATATAGCTGGCAGCCTTGGGAACAGGTGCAGTATAGTGAACGCCTGAAGCTAAGCTACGAAAAAATGAAGAAGAGCTATGAAAAAATTCCTAGTTTTCAGATCGAATAAATGAGTATAAAGGAGGACCTTTTCACATGTTTCCAAGTTTGGCTTTGGCCTATCTGTTTTTGTACATCTGTATCGCACTTGTTGTTGTAGGCGTCATCGTATTGTTTGCCATGAAAATGTCCCACAATGGCAAACGACGCAAGACGGCGTTTTATGAATTGAAGCAGCGTGACTACTTCACCTATCTGCAAACAGCCTTGACTGAGAATAGTCCACTCAAATTGCCACCAGGCAAACTGGCTCCGCTGGAACGCAGAGTCATTCAGGACAGACTGATTGAATGGATCGACCAGTTCAAGGGTGAGTATCGCGACAAATTAATTGCACTGTGCCGCGAAGCAGGATTCGTAGAGCATGATCTGAAGGAACTGGGCCGTCTGCGTTACGGTCGCCAGATCGATGCAGCGTATCGCTTGGGTGGCATGCGTTGTCCCGAAGCCGTTCCGGGTTTGATGGAATTACTGAAGGATGAGAAACCGGGCCCGATGGCCATTATGATTGGTCGATCCATCTCCAGATGTACGACTCGGCAAGGTGAACTGAAAGACATGCTCGCTTTGCTGTTAACCAAAGGTAAGTCCATTCACCATCTGGCAGCAGATATTCTGCTCGAAACGAGTCTGGATACGAGCAGAGTTCTAATTGAATTGCTGGAAGACCGGAATCCTGATTTTGTCAAAGTCGGACTGGTTGCCATGTGGGGACAGGCTGTACCTGAAGTGATGCCTGCACTCGACAGACTGGTAGGCGCAGAACATCAGGATGTACGTGCCGAGGCGGTGAAGCTGTATCTTAGCGCAAGTCCGGCACTCCGGGATGAGACAATCCTGAAGCTGATCCAGGACCCCGATCCGGAAGTTCGCGCCGAAGTGGTACAAGCGCTTGGTTACAAGCATGCATCTGGCAGCATTCCATTGCTGCGCAAAGCGCTTCGGGATGAAGACTGGAGAGTTCGATATAACAGTGCGGAGAGTCTGAGCAAGCTCGGTGAACCGGGATTCGAAGCGCTGTGTCAGGCTGCGGTGCAAGGTACAGTTGCTGAGCGCGAGATTGCGATGCAGCAGATTGAGAGTACCATGCAGCACACGAGAACCGATGACAGAGCTGTAGAGCAGATGATTGCACATAACAAAAAAAGACTGCTGTACGATCGCTATTTTGGCCCTGTACGAGAGAACAGAACCAGCAAGAAACGCACAGGTGTCGCTACGGTAGGAGGGGATTACACTGCTTAGGGATCTACTATTAATCTACGGCATGGTCGCAATCTACTATGTTGTTTTTGTAAATACGCTCTATTTTTCCATTCTGGCCTTATCGTTCCGTAACATCTGGACGATCTTCCGGCGGTCGCATTATTCCAAATACAATACATTGTCAGGCTCGGAACTGGTACCTTCCGTTTCTCTGCTGGTACCGGCATACAACGAGGAACTGACGATTATTGAAAATGTGAACTGCCTGATGACGCTGAATTATCCAACGTATGAAGTCATTGTTGTGAATGATGGCTCCAGTGATGCGACACTGAATATCCTGTTGAAAGAATATCGTCTGAAGCCAGTACCCAATACGAAGATTCGGGGCAAGATCGCCTGTCAGAAAATTCGTGGGATCTACCATAATCCAGAGTTCCCGGATCTGTATGTCATTGACAAGGAAAACGGCGGTAAGGCCGATTCCCTCAATGCCGGGATCAACCTGTCTCATTATCCGTTGATCTCTTCCATCGATGCCGATTCGTTGCTGGAGAAGGATGCCCTGATCCGCATGGCACGCATGTATATGGAGAATCCGGAAGAGACGGTAGCTATCGGTGGAGATGTAAGAATCGCCAATGGCTGCAAAATTGAAAACGGGGCAGTGCAAGATGTATCGCTGCCACGCAAAATCTGGCCCATGTTCCAGTCGATTGAATATCTCAAAGCCTTCCTGGGCGGACGGATTGGCTGGAGTCACATGAACGGTCTGATCATTGTCTCCGGTGCCTTCGGTATGTTCCGTAAGGACGCTGTTATCGCCGTAGGTGGATACCGGGATGGTTATCCTGGGGAAGACATGAACATCATCATCAAACTTCACCGTTACATGCTGGAAAACAAATTGAAGTACCGCATTGCCTTCTGTCCTGAGGCCGTATGTTGGACGCAGGCACCGGATTCCTACCGGATCTTGTCCAGTCAGCGTAAGCGCTGGGGCCGCGGGAATCTGAAGAACATGATCGAGAATCGTGGCATGTTGTTCAATCCGAAATATAAGGTTATGGGTATGGTGACCATGCCATATAACGTCCTTTTTGAAGCGCTCAACCCGTATTTCCGGATTACCGGCCTTCTGGCTCTCGCTGGATATGTCCTTCTGGATATGACGCAATGGCCAATTCTGGTTCTGTTCGGACTGCTGAACTTTGTGAGTGGTTATCTGCTGAGTGTAGGCGCACTTGTCCTGGAGGAGATTGCTTTCAAGCGATACAACAAACTCTCCGATCTGGTCAAAATGCTGGTCTACTCCGCGTTGAAATTCGTGGGTTACCACCAGCTCGGTGTACTGTGGAGATTGCAGGGACATGTGCAGTTCATGCAAAACAACAACTCATGGGGTACTATGACACGTCAAAGCTGGTCCGAGGATGAGAAGAAAACAAGCGAAGCCGCTTGATTAAAGAATAATCAAAGCAATTATATGTCCAACTAGACATTTACACGATAACGGAGAGGGCAGAAAAAGCCTGAAGAAGCGAAGCGTGCACCTAAAAGCTTTCTGAAAGAAAGCTGCATCGAAAGCATACGCTTATCCCCGGATTTCCCCTTGTATAAAGGAATCAAAAAATCTGGGGATAACAGTGATCGAAAGGCTGTTCTGTCATCGGAGTGTCAGTGTAAATAATATTTTTTGGACTTATATAGATAATCGAGGAGAAGGGTGGAAAAGAACATGCCAAATACGGCGACATTGCAGCGTGAGGCTGCCGTTAATGTGTACCGAAGTGTAGAACAGGGATTGAAGGAAACGGGTGCCGAAACATGCGGCTTAATGTTCATCCATTGTGCAGGAAACTCTCAACCTGAGCAGCAGGTCAGGACACATCTGGAGCAAACGAGTGAGTCTGCCTTCCAGGTGTGGAAGGATGGGGCTACCCAGGCGATTGCCGTCCTGCTGCCAGGGTTGTCACTGGATGAAGTTCATTATGAAGGACTTCGGATCAAACATGAGTTGCAAGAGACTGTGCCCGGTGCCGATCCACAGATTACACTGGCCAGTTTTCCGGAAGGGGAGCGCCCTTCGAAGGCAACCATTCAACATATGGCTGAATCCTCGAAGCTCATAGATTCGTCGGAGATTCATATCTACACGCTGGACAATACGGCGGACGAGCCGGAACGAATTTTGATTGTGGATAACGATCCTACGGTACGCGAATTCCTGCAACTGCGTCTGAAAATGCAGGGATATGAAACCTATGAAGCTGTTGATGGACTGTCTGCACTGGAGTTGATCGAGAAAGTCACACCAGACCTGGTGCTCACCGAGCTGAATCTGTATGGCATCGACGGTCTGCCGTTCATCCATCATATTCAGAACCTGGAGATGGAGCAGCCACCCAAAATTGTCGTGTTGACCGAACAACGTGTCGAGCAGACGATCAGTCAATGCTTCCGCAGCGGAGTCGATGATTACATGACTAAACCGTTCTCACCTGTAGAGCTGGATGCCCGAATCAGACGCTGCCTGCATTAGAAGACGGCTTGAATAAGCTGATTGTGTGAAGTGCAAAGTAAGAGCTTTTTTTACACTATGAATCAGATAGATTAGAGCAACATTTAGAGCACAGACACTCATCTATTTATATGGATTTTAAGCACCACCAAATACACTGCCCGGAGGGAATATCATGGAGAATCAACAATTCCACACATTACTGAATGCGATTGAAAATAAAGAAGCTGTACTCGGCGTCGTCGGGCTCGGTTACGTAGGACTTCCACTTGCCGTGGAAATGGTCAATCAAGGTTTCACGGTAATCGGAATTGATCTGGATGCGTCCAAAGTAGAGAGTATCTATCAAGGAGATTCCTATATTCACGATATTTCGTCTGATGAGTTGAAAAAAGTAATGCAAAGCGGTCGTTTCCAGCCAACGACAGATTACAGCATGCTGCGTGTGATCGACGCCCTCAGTATCTGCGTACCTACACCGCTTAGTGAGAATCAGGACCCGGATACGTCTTACATCGAGACGGTTGTGGATCAGATCAAACTGCACATGAAACCAGGCATGCTGATTACGCTGGAGAGCACCACTTATCCAGGTACAACCGAAGAACTGATCCAGCAGCAGCTGGACAAGATCGGACAAGAAGCAGGTAAAGACTATTTCCTCTGCTTCTCACCTGAACGTGTGGACCCGTCGAACGGACGTTTCACAACATTTAATACGCCGAAAGTAATCGGTGGCACAACTGAAGCTTGCTTGAAGCTCGGAACAGCACTGTATAGCAAATACGTAGAAACCGTAGTACCGGTATCTTCACCAAAAGTGGCTGAGATGTCCAAACTGCTGGAGAACACATTCCGCAGTGTGAACATTGCCTTTGTAAATGAAATGGCGATGATGTGTGACCGCATGGGCATCGATATCTGGGAAGTTATTGACGCGGCGGCGACGAAACCATTTGGTTTCATGCCATTCTATCCAGGCCCAGGCATCGGTGGACACTGCATTCCACTTGATCCGATGTACCTGTCATGGAAGGCCAAAGGCTTCCGTTTCTATAGCAAATTCATTGAGCTGGCGCAATCCACCAATGACAACATGCCATATTATGTGCTAAACAAAACGTCAACGATTCTGAACGAATACGCTAAATCCGTACGTAAATCCAATATTCTGCTCCTCGGTATGTCGTATAAACCAAATATTGCCGACCTGCGTGAATCACCAGGACTGGAAGTATATGAACTGTTCAAGGAAAGTGGAGCTAACGTTAGCTACTACGATCCACATGCGGATTCCTTCCAGGACAAACATGGCGAGACCGTACACAGCGAAGCGTTCAATCTGGAACAGTTCAAGAAGTACGATTGCATCGTGCTGATCACCAACCACAGCGATTTGCCTTACTTTGATATTGCCGAGATGGGTGTACCGATTCTGGATACACGTAATGCGTTCCGTTCATACACACATCCGCATATCTACAAGATTGGTCACTCGGTACAGCATCCTGTGCTTGAACCAAGTGAAGCGTTGCTCGTCTGAGGAAATATATGAGGCAACGGGGCAAACTGGTGGGTATGGCGAAATGGGCCATTCTGGCTGTGGTGTTGTGCCTGCTGCTTCTGTCCTGGATGTTCAAATGGTTCCAGGCGGAGGAGCATAAAGCGACCTGGCTGTGGGACGCGTCCATTATTGCAGAGCAGACACCTGAGATTATTGCTTTCTCCAAAGAACAGGGCGTCGATACCATCTTCCTGCAAATCCAGGATGAGTTGCCTGACGCAACATACCGCAAATTCATTGCGGCTGCCCGACAGGCTGAGATTGAAGTGCATGGACTTAACGGTCATGCAGACTGGGCCTATGAGGAGAAGCGGGATGAAGGGCTTGCTTTTATCGAGCGAGTAAGAGCATACAATGCAGCTTCGGCCAAGAATGAACGCTTCGAAGGCATTCAACTTGATGTGGAGCCGTATCAGTTGAAGCGCTGGGAGAACGAGGAGAGCAGCGTCATTGCAGAGTGGCAGAACAACATGAAGGCCTGGACAAAAGCCGGCGAGGATGCCGGACTGTACATGAGCGCTGCCATTCCGTTCTGGCTTGATGCCCGTCAGTCGGCTGAAGGAGGTACATTCAGTCGCTGGGTGATCTCCCACTTTGATGCGGTGGCCATTATGGCTTACCGGGATAGTGGGCAGCAGATGTATGATCTGTCCAAGGAAGAACTGGACGAAGCGGATGATCTCGGCAAGAAAGTCTGGATCGGAGCGGAACTCGCGGATACACACGAGGGGGATCACCTGACCTTTTTCCGTAAACCGGTTAGCAATATGAATGAAGAGATGGCAAAGGTGTTCGATCTGGGTTCCTCTCATTCTTCTTTTGCAGGTGTGGCTGTGCATCATTATGAAGCATGGTATGCCAAGAAGAACGGTATTCCGCTTGCGCGCAAGAATGAGGAGAAGGAATAGTATTAAGCGAGAACATGCATAAACAAGACATACAATTACAACATACAAGACGAGTTTCAACGTTATTTATCCATCCCTTTTGAGCAAAAGGAATTCGTTCCTTCCGTCTGTAGCTCAAAAGGGTTTTTTACATAAGACAGTTAGTGGGAAAATTAATCATAGTAGCTTGAGCTTAAGGACAGTACTTTCTTTTTCTGTACCCCAATGTGACATTACCTTTTAGTTGTTTCAGTGAATAAATCTATATAAGTATTATTTTGCTATCATATGGATAGCGAACGGTTATTTGGAATAGTGATTATCAAAAAAATGGGATGAAATCCTAAAAATATGAATCCAAGCTATAGTACTTAAAGGGACTTAAATCATATATAAGCCAATAGTAAAGCTTCATTCGATTCAAATTATCTGGGGGGAACACCGAGTTTTCAATCTTGACACCTAATAATATCCTTTTTTGTTATTATCAATAGATTTATTATACTATTTACATATCTTTTATATTGTAATATTATTCCTTTATCGACATCGGTCGGAGTTCGAAATATTTCATTTTGGAGATAAATAATGAAAAGAACAACATTGTTAACTAGTTTCTTGTTGCTAATGATCTTCTCTATTTTTTCTATCGGTATGGCTAGTGCAGAAACTACTACATATGCCGAACAACAAATTACTGAATCTCCGGCAGCGAGAGCCTCAGATTTTAATAACAATAATACTGTTATTACAGAACAGAAGGATGACTCCGTAGGAGTATTCGCAATACCGGATGAGTATTATCCAGGAACTTCTACACCTATTCGTGTTGGAGATGTACTAGTTACCAACAATACTAGTTCAAAAGGTCTGACAGGACATGCTGGCATTGTAACGGACGCTGGGGGCAGCGTCGTTTAAATTGGTGGTTACAAGTTGCCTCTAGAGAAGATATCTATTTCTACTTGGAAGAGTAGAAATGCGAATACAAAAATTATGCGTTATAAAAATTCAAGCATAGCTAGCAAAGCTGGAGTTTGGGCTGCTTCCTACTATACAAATTATAGAAGTGTGGTAGAGTATGGCCTAATCAATACAATTGGATCCTACGAAAAAGAAATGTACTGTTCTAAAATTGCTTGGAACGCTTATTATTTTGGTGGAGGCGTATCTATTGATGGGCATGGACCATTTTGGAGTGGTATTTATGGCCCCTATCATTTTCTGAATGAAAAAGGTTTCTCATTGGCTGGTTCTTGGGGAAGTAACTTCTAAATAGTTCAAATATTTCTTATATTCACAGTTAAGCTCCTTTTGGGGCTTAACTGTGAATTATTTCTAAGTTTCGACTCTCATAATAGGAGGACTTTATATGACTAAAAGAATTAAAATCAGTTTGCTATCTATTCTAGCGTTAGTTGTAGTTATATCAGGATGGGGATATTTAAGTTTATTTGGTAATCCAATCACAAAAAATGATGCTGAAGAGAAAGTGAGAGCCTATTTAATTCAACAAAAAGGCTATTCACCTGAGGAGCTTAAAGATATATCCGGCACGTATTCCTTCAAAAGCTCAGAAGCTCCTTATGGTGCTGCCGTAACATTCGCTGACGAGCCTAATGATAAGTATCAATACATCATTTTCAAAGACGGGAATATTGAACAGTTCAGCTCTTCAAGTGACAATCCAAAGCATCTAGAGCCTATGAACTAGATAAAATATTTGAAATATAGCAAAATTCACTTTTCTTTCTTACCCATTGAAAGTCACAAAGAAGGGATAAATAGCGAAATATACAAATATAGTACAGATTAAAGTAGCGATTATTTTTTTTATAATGTAATTTATTGTGCTGGCATGTGTGTTTTTAAGTGAATTCAGTTTTTAAAAGGAATACCGCTTTATTAGGGGGAGATCCCTTAAATGTGTTCTGAACGAAAACGAATCTCCTATAGTTGAGACGCACAGGAACTTATTTTATACATATGAATGAAATGTGAATCTACCATCTGTAACTCCTAAACTTGAATTTTGTTTCATTTATGTAGGTTATATTCATTTTTCTTATATACACATATTGTTTAGTGTTGCTAACATATATGTAGGAGCGTTAATTACAATTATATAGTTCAAAAAATAAGGCAAGTCCACGGTCAAATGATCGAAGGAACTTGCCTTTTATTGTTTCTAGCCATATCAATAAATAGATTCCACTTTTCTTTATGGACTTACTCTTTACTGCTCTCCGCTGTGCGATAGCGATTGGGCGGCAAACCGACTTGCTTTTTGAACGCTTTGGAGAAGGAGAACAAGTCCGGGTAACCTACCGAATGAGCCACTTCAGTTAAGCTTAGCGGCGTCTGCACGAGTAGACGTTTGGCTTGGGTCATTTTCAATTGCTGGATATATTGCACAGGGGACAGACCATAGGCTTTGCGGAACTGTTTGGCAAAATGGGTTCGATCCACACCCGCATGAGCGGACACACCTTCCACGGAGATGCCGCCTGCAAAATGAATGTCCATGTATTCCTTGCCTTTCTGGAGCCAAGGCGTGGCTGAATCCGGTTGCAATCCTTTGGTTGCGGGGGAGCGGGCAATCCGGTCGAATAGAGTTAGAAACCGGGTGAGTCGTCCCAGATCACTCGCTCCGTCCTGCGGTTTGCGAACATCCTCCATGAATGAGCGCATGGCACTTGCAGTCTCCGGGGTAAGTACACCTGAACGGTATGGTGAGTCGGGTGTAAGTCCAATTCGGGAAAGCAGTTCGGCTGCATGTGCACCATCAAAGGCAATAAATATTTTCTGCAACGTATCCTCGGGGTCCGTCCAGTACTCATGGGTAACATGTGGAAACAGACAGAACGCATCCCTGGCACGAAGGGCGTGACGCTGTCCGTTCTGTATGAATGTACCTTCCCCCTCCAGCACAAATAGCAAATAATAATAAGGTGTGGTGCGCGGGCCAATATGATAGTTGGTCTTGGCTATATTACGGCCGATGCGGATCGGCCAGGCGCCACCAGCTTTCTCGAATTCAGATGGAGTGAAGAAAATAATATCCAAAAACTCATGGTGGTCCTCCTTCATGCTCTCGGTCATTAGGAACACCTCTTTATTGTATAAGTATCGTTTGTACATTCCAAAAGTTTCGCTTACAGATGTAGTTCAAAAAGTCCACTTTTGATTACGAATCATGCCTAGTGGCATCATCAACATCGAAGCTGAAATTCAGCCGAGATAAGCGGGAGGCTTACGAAGTATGTTTCCTTTGGAAACATTGTGGTTGCTCACGTAGTTTTCCTACGCTCCACTACTCCATTTCTAGCTTCATTCCATCTTCTCGGTACTGAAAACCAGACTTTTTGAACATGTATTTAAACCTATTATACAGGTGGGTTTTATATATATTCAAGATCAGGAAGACCTAAATCTGAGAAAAGACCACAAAATGACAAAATAAAATTGCCGCGAAATGACATTGCTCACAGACAAATCAATTGTTATGATGTCCATACCTATTAAACCAAGTTAATTAATCGGTATTTGGAGCTTTCATACGAATAAAATGATCGGAAATTAGGCGCACTTTAAAAATAAGTTTCAAGAGATGCCAACGTAGTGGAGGGGACGAAATCGATTCTGAAGAAGCGAAGCGGTCGCCTTTATCCTAGAATTTTACCTTTAAAAAAGGAGAATCAAAAAATTCAAGGATAACAGTGATCGGAAGAACGATTCGTACCCGGAACGTCAAGGAGGCGTAACAATAACTTTTTTTAACATGAGACTTTATTTATTCATAGAAGGGATTGACTTTTGTGAGCGAACACGAAGAGATGAAGTTTGGATGGTTTTTGCCTACAGCAGGGGATGGTAAGTATGTTGGGGTTGCCCCGGAACGGGAACCGAGTCTGGAGTATCTGGTCGATGTGGCACAGACGGCGGAGAAGGCAGGATTCGAATTTGTACTGATTCCGACAGGGGGAGCCTGTCTGGACGCGTGGGTGGTTGGCTCGGCTGTGATGAGTCACACGAAGACATTGCGTCCCCTTGTCGCCATTCGCCCGGGATTGGTTACCCCCGTACTCGCTGCACGAATGGGAGCGGCACTGGATCAGCTCTCTGGTGGTCGCGCCATGATCAATGTGGTGACAGGCAGTTCCGTTCGAGATCTGGAGGAACTCGGCGATCCACTGGCACATGCGCATGATGAACGGTATGTGCGGGCAAGCGAGTATATGGAAGTCATGAAGCGTTCATGGACCCAATCGACGGGCATGAATCTGACGGAGTTTGCCGGAAGTGGTTCAAAATCTGGTGCAGACGCACCCAGCGATCCCAATCCTGAATTCAACGGCCAGTATTACAACTTCAAAGGACCGGTAGGCATGCCGGAGACGGTGCAAAATCCGCATCCACCATTTTATCTGGGAGGAAGTTCTCCGATTGCGAAAAAGGTCGCTGTTGAACATGCGGATACGTTTCTCATGTGGGGCGAGCCCCATGACTGGATTCAGGAGCAGATCGAAGAGATTGAGGTCATTCGTCAGCAGGTGAAAGAGGAAACCGGACAAGATCGTCAACTCCGTTACGGCATGCGTGCTCAGGTACTTATTCGGGATACCGAAGAAGAAGCATGGGCAGCAGCGTGGGAGATTATTAGCAAAGTACCACCAGAAGCGATTGAGAAAGCCAAAGCCGCTTTTGCCGAGACGGATGCAACCAACCAACGCAGACAGAACGAGCTACGGGAACTGTCCGAGAAGCAGCAGTTTGTCGTAGGTCCCAACCTGTGGACAGGCTTGTCCGTTGTGCGTTCCGGCGGTGCGATCCTCATTGTAGGTACAGCCGAACAGGTCGCAGAGCGTTTGATGGAATATGGAGATCTCGGCGTTACGACTTTCATTCTGTCCGGTTACCCGCATCTGGAAGAGGCCGAAATTTTCGGCCGGACTGTGATGCCGATCATTCGCGAGAAATGGAAAACAAGACAGAAGCAGCATCAAGTTACTACTAACTAAGTAAGTTTAACTAATCTTTTTATACGAAAACGGAGAGGACAGAAATAACGTGAAGAAGCGAAGCGTTCGCCTTTATCCCCGGATTTTTCCTTTTATAAAAAGGAATCAAATAAATCTGGGGATAACAGCGATCGGAAGGTTATTCTGTCATCGGAGTGGTCAGTATAAACATTCTTTAGTTAAAATATCAAGCATCCTCAGGAGGTCGTCTTTCATGAAAAAAAACAAAAAATTGATCCTGCCGCTCGTCAGTATGCTGGTGATGTCCATCCTGCTGTCAGCTTGCGGCGGTGGGGATAACGCGTCATCTGGAGAGAACGGCTCCTCGGGTTCAGGTAAAGTTACGATCAGCTTCATGCACTGGCGTGGAGAAGACTCCGAAGCACTCAACAAGACTATTGACGCATTTGAAAAAGAAAACCCGAACATCAACGTGGAGATGCAGACACTGCCCTCCGATCAATACCAGTCCACCGTACAATCCAAAATCAGTGACGGTTCGGTAGGGGATGTATTTGCCTCCTTCCCAGGTGCACAGTTCGAAGCTTTCACCAAAGCCGGCTTGTTCACGGATCTGACCGGATCATCGTTCCTGTCGGCCTACAATTCAAAGTTGATTGAATCAGGACAGCACGATGGCAAGCAATATGCGATCCCGTATCAACTCGTATATAACGATCCAATTTATAATGTAAAACTGTTTGAACAATACGGCTTGACGCCGCCGACCGATTGGGAAGGCTTTCTGGCACTTTGCCAGAAGCTGAAAGACAATGGCATCATTCCGATTGCCTTTGCCGGAGCGGACATTGGCCCAGGGCAATTCATGAATACAATGGTGATGAACAATGCACCGAGTGACGACATTTTTACCAAAGTAGAAGCGGGCGAAGCCAAACTGACGGATGAGTTTTGGGTGAAAACGTTGACTCAAATCAAGGAACTGAACGATAAAGGTTACTTCCAGCAAGATGCACTGGGTACGAAGGACCCTGCGGCTGGCGCACTGTTTATTCAAGAGAAAGCAGCGATGCTGGCAAGTGGATCGTATCAATTGGCTCAGAACAAACAGCAGAATCCGAACCTGGAGCAAAAACTGCTTGCACCGATTACAGTAAGTGCAGATCAAGCGAAGTATGAAGGAGTGCATACTACTACGTTCATGCTCGCGGTGAACAGCAAGTCAAAACATCCGGAAGAAGCGAAGAAGTTCCTCGAATTCCTTAGCAATCCCGATGTAGCGAGTGACTATGCCAACCAAACGGGACAAAATGTAACGGTGAATGATGTGAAGTACGATACGCCTGAGCTTCAGGTAGCCGGAGAATGGGCAACCAAAAAGACCGTGTTCCAGCCACGGTTCACCATCTTGAACGGAGATAATCAAAAAGCAGTAACCAACTCCATCCAGGCTGTACTGAGCGGCACTTCTCCAGAAGAAGCAGCACAGCAGGCACAAGCGATCATTGATCAGCATATCGGGAAATAAACGATGAAAAACCGTCTTCAGCTTTCCCTGTTTCTGATCCCTGGGTTGCTGCTGTACGTTGGATTGTTCGTATTTCCTACATTGACGGGGCTGTTCTATTCCTTTACGGATTGGGACGGGGTATCCCCGTCGTATGCATTTGTAGGGCTGGATAATTACAAGGACAGTCTCAGCAACATCGTATTCCGCAAAGCCTTTGGTAACAACGTGGAGTTCATGTTAACGGTTGTTATTGCACAAACCTTTATTTCACTTGTCCTGGCTCTACTCTTGGTACGTAATACCAAGACACGCATCGTGCTTCGGGCATTGTATTTCCTGCCTGCGATTCTGTCCTCCGTATCGGTTGGATTGATTTGGGCATTTATGTATGATCCATCCATTGGATTGATCAACTATGGATTGAATGAAGCCGGGATGAGCAGTATTGCTCGCAACTGGATTGGTGATCCTAAGATCGCCATCTATTCCATCGCTGCGGTCCAAGTCTGGGCCCATGCTGGACAGATGATGATTGTATTCATCGCAGGTCTGCAAGGCATTCCGGCAGAACTGTATGAAGCGGCTCGCATGGACGGCGGCAGCAAATGGCAGGTATTCCGTACCGTGACTTGGCCACTGCTGGCACCTTCGGCAACGATTGTTGTGGCCTATACGACCATTCAGTCGTTCAAGGCATTTGACCTCATTTTCACCATGACGGACGGAGGCCCGAACTACGCAACTGAAATTTTGACAACATATATCTATCATACCGCCTTTGGCAGCTATTCATTTGGTCTGGCTTCTGCCGGTTCCATGATCTTCCTGGTGTTGCTCGCGTTGCTGACGTTATTGCAGTTCAAGGCACTACGCGCTGACCGGGTGAGCTATTGAGGTTAATGCTGGAGCATTCATCCTGCAACCGAGGCAGAAGGGAGTTCACATGTTTTTAAAATGGTTCAATCGCCTGATCCTGTTGGTATACGCGCTGCTGATCCTTGTGCCGCTGTACTTTGTATTTGTATCCTCGTTCAAAACAAGCAGCAACTTCTTCACCAGTCCGTTCAGCTGGCCGGACCCGTTTACGTGGGATAACATCACCGGCATGTTCCGCAATCAGCCGATGTGGCAATATTTCGGGAACAGTTTGGTCGTGACGCTTGGTACGGTTGCCATTGAGTTATTGCTGAGTAGCATGATTGCTTACGCCATTGTCCGCTGGGGCGGTAGTGTAGGAAAAATCGTGTTTGCTCTGTTCGTAGCCGGTCTAATCGTTCCTTCCCAAGTGAGTATGTTGCCGATCTATTCTCTCACGCGTACACTCGGGTGGTCGGACAGTCTCACGGGATTGATTGTGGTCTCTGCCGCGATGCTGATGCCTGTCTCAGTATTTATGCTGACAGGTTTCATGCGCATGCTCAATTCGGAGATTCTGGAAGCGGGCAGTATGGATGGGGCCAGCGAATGGAGACTCTATACGCGGATTGCACTGCCACTGGCTACACCTTCGCTGGCGGCAACGGCTACGTTCCTGCTCGTCATGGTCTGGAATGACTTGCTTATTCCGATGCTGATGCTCAGCAGTAAGTCCAAGCTCACTTTACCGCTCGCGCTTATGCAGTTCCGCGGGGAATACGTGACGAACTATCCGATGATGCTTACGGGTGTGCTGGTAACCGCCATTCCGATGATTGCGTTGTTCCTTCTACTCCAGCGTTACTTTGTAGCAGGTCTGACAGCGGGTTCACTCAAGGGGTGAGGTATCGCAGAAATCGGAAGGAAAAGCTTATTTTGCATTGATTTCTGGAGCATTCTGCATAATAATGATTTAGTGTCAGAATGACTACATAGAGATCAAGGGAGCTATAAGTGATGAGCAAACTGGAAGTATTGCGGAATCCCAAGCAGCGCAAGCTGCTGTTCAGTGCCGGCATGAGCTGGCTGTTTGATGCGATGGAAGTTGGTATGATCTCCTTTATAGTGGCTGCACTTGCCAAGGAATGGAGTCTCAGTCCCGGACAAGTCGGCGTGCTTACGAGTATTAACTCGATCGGTATGGCGCTCGGTGCTTTGCTTGCAGGTGCACTTGCGGACCGTTTTGGACGGAAGGCCATTCTGATGTGGACCTTGTTAATCTTTACGATTGCAAGCGGTCTGTCTGCACTGGCGACCGGATTCGCCGTATTGTGTGCACTGCGCCTGGTTGCGGGTATCGGACTTGGCGGAGAGTTGCCCGTGGCATCCACACTGGTATCGGAGTCGATGCCTACAGCGGAACGGGGACGTGCCGTTGTATTATTGGAAAGTTTCTGGGCAGGGGGCTGGATTGTATCAGCACTCATTGCCAACTTTGTTATCCCCGAGTACGGATGGAGAATTGCCTTTGCCATTGGTGCGCTTCCGGCGTTCTATGCACTGTATCTGCGTCGTGCCATTCAGGACCCGCCGCGGTACAAGAATCATACCAAGCTTCATAAAATCACGTTCCGCGAGAAAGTGGCTACCGTCTGGTCAGCACCACATCGCCGTACAACGTTGATGCTCTGGATTTTGTGGTTTACCGTCATTTTCTCTTATTATGGAATGTTCCTGTGGCTGCCTTCGGTTGTAATGGCAAAAGGATTTACGTTGGTTAAAAGTTTCCAATACGTGCTGATCATGACGATTGCACAGTTGCCAGGTTACTTCACCGCTGCTTACTTTATTGAACGTTACGGGCGCAAGTTCGTACTGGTTGTGTACCTTACCTTGACTGCATTCAGTGCGATTGCGTTCGGATTGGCTACAACGGAAGCCACGATCCTGACCGCAGGAATCTGTCTTTCCTTCTTCAATCTGGGAGCTTGGGGTGGTCTGTACGCCTACAGCCCGGAATTGTATCCGACTTCCGTTCGTTCGACAGGTGTTGGACTTGCCACATCGGTTGGTCGGATCGGTGGTGTACTTGCCCCATTAATGGTCGGTATGCTGGTTCAACGCGAAGTGGCAATCAGCCTGATTTTCACGATTTTCTTCGTGACAATCCTCATTGGCGCAGCGGCTGTACTGTTCTGGGGCCGGGAAACGAAGGGTCAGGAACTGGCCGAGTAATTGTCAATAAATACAACGCAACTTTTGTACGGGTCTGCCTGCCTATGGAAATAACGGGTTGGACAAGCGGTATATGGTTGATACAAGAAGGGGCATGACCATGGTGTGACCATGGGCTCATGCCTCTTTTTGTTATGTTCGGTGTCGTTTTTTCACTGCGTCATCGGTCCGATAGACTTCATTTTTTCTATATCCTATAATGACACTCGGGATGTCCAACCGTGAGGATTCAGGAGAAAGATGTGGGATCTGGATTCAGAAAAGTGGAGGTTAATGGAATGATGAAGAATAATATTGGAATGGATCAACCGAATGAAATCAATGAAAAGAATATGATAAGTGAATTAGATAGCGTGAGTGAGATGAAAGAGATGAAGGTGGGAAGCAATATGATCAGTAATGAACGGACTACAGTTGATAGCACAAATGAGGGGCTGGATCAATTAACGTTTGCTGACAACATGGAACCTATCACTGTCAGTCGGAAAGTCACTCATGGGAAGGGTAACATGGCTGGCAAAAGAGCAGGGCGGGTCAGCATGCTTCTCGGTGCCTGCGCATTGACTCTGGGATTGACCGTGGCAGCTCCTTCTGCGGGAGCACAGAAGCTGGAACAGGGCGTTCGTAGCGAACATGTGCTGCAATTGCAGGAGCAATTAAGCGATCTGGGCTACTTCGATGCTGGAATGACTGGATATTACGGTACCATCACCAAAGGTGCTGTCCGCAAGTTCCAGCAGGCGCAGGGACTGAGTGCAGACGGCGTTGCAGGTCCAGCGACGCTGAATAGGCTGAACAAAAAGGCCAAAGCCGAGGGCGAGACGCTGCGCCAGTTGGCGAAGCTGATCCACGGTGAAGCGCGCGGGGAGTCTTTTGAAGGGCAAGTCGCTGTAGGAGCGGTTGTGTTGAATCGGGTACATTCGAGTGAATTCCCGTCGTCTATTTCGAAGGTTATTTTCCAGAAAGGACAATTCACGGCTATAGACGATGGGCAGTTTAATACCAAGCCAACCCAGACCTCTTACAGGGCTGCTCGTAAGGCATTGAACGGTGCTGATCCGACGAACGGAGCGCTCTATTATTACAATCCGAAGATTGCCACGTCGGTGTGGAGTAAGAGCAGGCCTACGCTGCTGACCATTGGGCAGCATGATTTTACGAGATGAGATAGTTTGAGTTTATAGATAGAACAAATGTATTTTCTTAATACAACAAGGAACCCCGGCTGTATGCTGCTCATCCGCAGGTACATGGCCGGGGTTTAATAATTATTATATCGTTGAAAAATGGTATCTTAAAATTGAAGCAAATATAAGTTTAATATTACTTCTGGACCGTGAAAGGGATATTCAATGAAGTAGGCTCTACAATGGTTTCTCCAGTATCATAGTCATAGATTCTATTGAAAACCAATTCAATGGATTCCAGCTTGTCGGGGTCATCTGTGTATACTAAACCATAGCCCATATTATCCATGACTACGCCGTCATATTGATGATAAACATAGGGTTTTCTCATGAAATTACGATCCGCTGAGATAGGTTTACCTGTGTTCGGATGGATCGAATTCAAACCGTAAAATCCGATATTTTGATCCGTTGTATTTTCCACACTGTAGATGATTTTGATATAAGTTATATCAGGACCAACATCTTCATGATTCAGAATAGAAATGTTTTTACGGGTATCATCTGGAATATCACTAGCCTCTAATAACTGAGCATCCATCATATGAATAGTTAAAGGACCGAATTCAATACTTTGCTTCAGAGGGACAGTTTTCAACAATTTTAATTGTCCGCCGTAATCAAATGTACCTGTATCTCCGGATTTGGATAGAAGCGGTGGTAGTGCGCTTTCCAAAAGCTTGTCCTGAAGAATTTTAGCGGCCTGCTCAAATTGATTATAGTCTGGTTCAAGTCCTTTGTATGTTAGTTCAGAACGGAAAGGCTTTAAACCGGATTCCAAGACAAGTTCAGAATAAGCAGGGTGAGGCAGTAACGGATTTACTTCCAGTTGTGTAGATGTGGTATCATTGGAGCTGTCTGAACCGCCCAAAAGTGCGAGAGCGAGCAGTAGTTGAACAATAAACATAAGAAGCGGCACCCTTTCTCTTAGACCCTATTAATTTAAATGTATTTTATTTATAATCATAACAAAACAGATCATGGTGACTCATGAGAATATCGACCCAACTTCAGGTAATAGCATATTGACAAGTTTTGATCTGATATAGTAGCAAGGGCCTATTCCAAATAAGCGGGTTCAATCAGTTTGTTAAAATTTAGGATCATTAGAATATAAATTAAAGTCAGGGTGAGTAAAATGAAGTTGCTAAAGACCTCATTAGTTATAATTGCACTAGTTGTCATCGCTTCTTTATCATGGTATGGCTCTTATAAGAGTGACATGAAGAAGCTGGAGGATGATTTGAGAACATATTTAACCGCCGAAAAAGGAATAGATGGGAATACGATTATAAGCATCACCGCTCGTCGAAGCAAAATGCCGATGTATCCTGTTGTCGTCAAATTCAAGGACAATCCGCAGGAATATATCTACAACTTTACAGATGAATGGATTCAGCTGACGCCTAATCCGAATGAATAAAGCAATCATACTTACTAAGACAAAAGAAGATATTATGCTTCACCATTGGATTCGCCTGTCCAATCCTGGAAAATGGATAACGATAAAAAAAACGGTAGATTAAGGATGGATTAACACGATGAGAATTATCATATTACCAGCTAAAAAGATGAAGATCGACACCGATCTTATGGCTATCGCGCAGATGCCGCAATTTATAAATTACTTATATTCAAATACGAAAAATACCTCAGCAGATCAAAGATTGGCTAACTAAAAAAGGGATTGGATTCAAGGGATTTTTAGATTAAAGATAAGGGGGATTTTGCATGTCTGTTTCAATATCCATTGAAATAAGTTTATCAAAGCAAATCTCAAGAATGACTATTCTTCGCAAACTCGAAGATTTCGGTTGGTCTTATAACGATCAAGGAAAAGTAACTTATCTACCAATTGGAGACGATAATGACTTTAATTGGCGGAGCAAATCAATTCCTCTAGAGGAGTTACTAAAGATTTTAGTCATAAAGGATAATAAAAGAGAATTAATTGGAGTGGCAATGACTTGGAAAGATACTGATGTAGGGGGAACATTTTTAATTGAAGAGAATGGTACCATACTTATGAGTCCTGATATCAATCGAAAAGTCCTTGATGTAGAAAGTTATAACAAAATAACTGACGTAAATTGGTATGCAACTAAACTAATACCTGTATTTGGTCAATTATTTGAGTCTATTTCTTATAATGAACATGTATAATTTCCTACGCTTAAACCTTGGGGCAATGTCCTTAAGGTTTTTTCTTTTTGGCCGATAGAATAGAAGTTTCTAAAAGGATCACTGATTGTACTTATATTAGTTGTCATAGCTTCTGTCACATGGTACGGCTCATATAAAAAGGATATGAAGGAGCTTGAAGATGGTTTAAGAAACGTATTTAATCGTTGAAAAGAGTATGGATGAAGATGATATCATTAGCATCGCTGCTCGTCGCAGTAAAATGCCACAGTATCCTGTAGTCGTCCAATTTAAGGACAATCCGCAGGAATATGTCTACACCCAGAGAGAAGAGCAATGGATACAACTCCTGATCCATAATACCCAGATGAATTGATGATCACTTTCTTTTATCGGAATAAGCGGATATAGGACGTCACTGACTCACCATTTTCTTCACTACTTAACCTAATAGTACTTCAAGCGATGAATATCCTTGAAACCTAATACGAATTTACAAAGTATATATAAAGAAGGATATAATTAGTTACCATTTATAAATTTGTACTCGGTTACATCCATAGAGGGGAGGACGGATATGCCATTTATTGGGGGAATCATTTTAATTTTTATCCTAGCATTTATTCTATGGTCATTAATGTTCCCGTTATTCAATAAAATAGGTAGTAGAATTTTGAAGAAATACAATAAATTCAAACAAGAGGAGAATGGTGATGAAAAATTCAAAGACGTTTAGGGTAGGGGCAATTGCGGTTGCATTAGTTATTATAGTGGGAGTGCTAATGGTGACCTTCTTTTTAACACGAATTCCTAATGGATATGTTGGGGTCGTATATTCACCAAATGGAGGCGTAAAAGATAGCACACTGAGTCAAGGGTGGAAACTCGTTGGAGCGTTTGATAAAGTGACGAAATATCCTATCCGAATTCAAACGGTGGAATACAGAGATATTCAGATTGCTACTTCTGACGGGAAAAACATCACAATCGATTTTGCTTACAACTACCAAGTAGAACCAAGTAAAGTATCTTCTATCTTTAATACATTTGGGCCAATTAGCATTCAAGAAATTGAGGATACATATCTCAAAACACGTTTCCGTGACGCAGCTCGTAAGGGGATTTCCAAATTTACAGTCATTGATGTGTATGGTGAAAAGTCATCCGAAGCAGGAGTAGACGTGCAACAACGTTTTTCTGATGACGTTAAAGAATTAGGCTTTATTGTATCCAACGTTACTGTAGGTGTTCCTCAACCTGACGCCAAGACTCAGGAAGCAATCGATAAGCGTGTTGAAGCTTCTCAAGAACTGGAACGTAAAACGACTGAACTGGAGATCGCCAAGAAAGAAGCAGATCGCAAGCGGGTGGAAGCGCAAGGTAATGCAGACAAACTATTGATCGAAGCAGAAGGTCAAGCTAAAGCAAACAAAGAGCTTCAACAATCATTATCGAGTCAACTCGTTGAATATGAAACCATTAAGAAATGGGATGGAGCCCTTCCATATGTAAGTGGGTCAAATACGCCAATGATTCAATTGCCGACTACAAAAACTGAGCAAAATAGCGGCGGGGGGAGCGTATCTCCCTAATAGCGGTTTGAAATGCATCCCTTGCTTTCTCACCAATTTAATGTGTTGAATTCTAATGAACAAGCCGGTCCAATCGTGGGCTGACTTGTTCATTTTAAGTCTTTTCAAAGGTACCATGAGGGATTTAGTTAAGCCTTGGCATTGGATTCACCTGTCCAATCCTGTACAATGGATAACGACAAAAACAACGGTAGATTAAGGATGGATCAGCACGATGAGAATTATCATATCACCAGCTAAAAAGATGAAGATTGATACCGATCTTATGGCTATCGCGCAGATGCCACAGTTTATAAACGAGTCGGAACAGTTATTGAGTCTGCTTCAAAAGTTATCCTATGACGAACTCAAAGCGATGTGGAAGTGTAACGATGCAATCGCCGAACAGAACGTGGAGCGGATTCGGAATATGAATATTAAAGCAAATCTGACACCAGCCATCTATGCCTATGAGGGCATTCAGTATCAATATATGGCTCCGGGTGTTTTTCAAGATGAGGAACTGGCGTATCTTCAACAGCATTTACGTATTTTATCCGGTTTTTATGGCATGTTACGGCCTTTGGATGGGGTTACCCCTTATCGGTTGGAGATGCAGGGCAAGCTGCAAGGTCCGGGTTTCAAATCACTCTATCAATTCTGGGGTAGCAAACTCGCAGATCAGCTTCAATCAGAAAGCAACTACATCCTAAATCTGGCTTCCAAAGAGTATAGCAAAAATATTTTACCTTTTCTGAGTGAGGAAACACGATTCATTACTTGTGTATTCGGACAAATGGTCAATGGGAAGCTTGTTGAAAAGGCAACCTGGGCTAAAATGGCCAGAGGTGAAATGGTACGTTATATGGCAGAGCACAAGATTACAGAGGTGAAGGACGTAAGAAACTTTGATAGGTTGAATTTCGCTTTTTCAGAAGAACGATCCGACGAGAATATGTATGTATTCATACAAGCAGAGGGAAAGTAGCCTACAGTGCAACGGTGGGTTACTATACAAAGTCGACCCTTTAAGGTCACAATGAGAAAAGACGCAGGGGATGTATATCCCCGCGCCTGATCAAGAATCAAATCCGTGTCTAAAGCTGATGAGCTTTTGGGCTTACTTCCCGTATTCCTCAGGATAGCCAATTCCTCCAATATTCAGATTACATCCTTCATGTTAACGAACATTAATCCAAGCGGTCCATTGTGTTGGAATATTAATGGAATAGACCGTACCTACAAATTGTCCACCTGTACTAGGCGCTTCATAAACCCAAGAATGGGCCCAAGCATCTACGACACGGTCACCGTCCAGATCAATAGCTTCAGACCAGTTGTTAGTCATTGTATTGCTGGCGAGTGTGCCGTAGTGACTGCTGTCATAACCGATCTGGAAAGTAATACACTGAATCCAAGCCCCACCATGATCATTGGTTGTGGAGAGCGGGTTGTTATTGAAGCCGTAAATTTCTTGACCGCCATTAGGAGATACGACACCGTATACATTAATGTGAGATACTTTCGGAGCAGGCGCAAACAGAACTGGACCACCCGCATTATCTGCCTTCTGCGATTCAAATTCAGCCTTAGCCGCTTTCACAGCTTCACGGAATTCTTTGGAATTAATAATTTCTTCCTTTGTCAACGGTTTGGCTTGACTCACGTCACCGTCTGCATAAGCAGCAACATTAAATGAAAGCACTAGAACAAGAATAAGAGCTAAACTAAATAATTTTCTCATAGCAATAAATTCCACCTTTCTTGTTATGGGTATTCTTTTACAAAACATGCGGTTACGACAAATAGACCTGCTTGCAGATTAAAGCTTCTTGCCCTCCTCTCTTATGAAAATGGTAGAACTCTACAGGCTAGAAAACTCTATGAAGTAGGAATGTATATGTAAAATGAATGCCTGCCAATGATTATGTGTTGCAGACAAAATGTAAAACTCATTTATACGCATTGATATCTTAGTTATGATAGGCTCTGATACCCATCTTGATAATATAAGATTCCAAAATAAATATTTAAATTGTAATATATTCCATTTATACAAACATATAGTACACCTAATCATCCGCACGAGTCAAGTTTCTTCATTAATACTATGATTTGTTAAAGTTTTCGGCTTGTCGTAGTAAAATGCCACAGTATCCTGTAGTCGTAAAAGGAAAACCCTCTGGAACATGTATACACCTACATAGAGATCGTATGGGGCTGAGGGACGGATATAAATCATTCTGAGCGTGGATTCATGCAGTGAAATCAGGAGGTTAGCCGGATATAATTGCCATTAAACTTCTGCTAACATAGTTTTATCATATATTAGATGAGCGGTGAAAATGGATGAATACCATTAAAGTTACCCCTGAACAGTTACATCACGTATCGAATCAGGTGGATCAGGCGAGACAACAATTGGAACATATACGGGAGGATCTCACAAGACAGATCATGTTCCTTCAGCAGATGTGGCTAGGTGTGACGCAGGAGCGTTTTTATGATGAGTTTGCGCGGTCACGCCCTGTATTGCAGAAGGCGCTGGAAAGTATGGTGAACACCTCTAAGGAATTAAAGGATATTGCCACACGATTTGAGAATGTCGATGCTGAAAAAGTGAGTCTTAGCAGTGCTGTTAGTGCTCTAGGTGCGGGAGTAATGATGAAGACCTCAAGATATTATGCCGGTTCGGATGATAAGGGCTACCGGATGGCACAAGTCAATATGTTTGGGAAGCTGATGTGGATGCCTGTGAATGAGAATGGTGTTACGGATCAGGCAGCCTTGCAGGCATATAAGAAGGATCAGGGGCATTTGGATTTTAATCGGATGCAAGCTACGGATGCTGAAGCGCCAGGGGAAGATATTTATGCGATGCAGATCAAAGCTTTTGAAAATGGAATTCATCCCTTCACAGGCGAGCCTGTATCCGATAAATATGCTCAGATGATGTTGACTTCTCTGAAGTTCAGTCAGCTATTTATGGCATTTCAGATGGTTCGCGGGAGTATGCCGGGTGGCAAAGGGCCGTTTCGCGTACCTTCTTCTCATCCAGCTGTGGCGAAGATTAAAAAGAATATGGAAGCGGCTGAAGCGAGGAAAGCGAATGAGCAAAAGAGGGCTACTGAGAGTAAGGGGCAAGGTAATGGGTCTAACCTTTATGACAAGGACGGAAAATATACGGGAGGTAGAACACAAAAGGAATTGGATGTTTTGGCAGGCGATCCTTCACATGGCGGAAAAATTAGAGATCAAGGTTTGAAAGAAAGAGAGATAGGACTAGATTTAGAGCAACAAGGTAAATTAGGAAAGATCATGCGTGATCCTGAAGAAAATAAAGGCGCTGAATTTATTGACGTCACTACTGGTCAAAAGTGGGACGTGAAAAGTTTTGAGTCTTATCCTCATGGTCATACGTCACCGAGAAAGGGAGCATTTACAGTCGTAAAATCTATGGATAAAATAAACGAGGAGTTTGATCGTGGTCATAATGTTGTTATTGATACACGGGAGTTAGTTCCTGAACATATCAAGCAGCTAAAAGAGGCAGTAAAAGATGCGGGAGTTACAGAACGAATCATCTGGTATCCATAATAAAGGTGGTGTAGTAATGAAATCAACTAACCAACAAGAACTGATAGAGCAATTAAATTCACATCGAGTGTGGATTGAAACCATTGGAGAAAAGGGTGAAAAATTAGGTGTAGATGAAATAGACTTTCGTCATGTCGATTTATCGGGATATCCTTTGGATCAAGCTTATTTGACCGAATGTGCATTTGATGGCATGAATTTGGAACATATGGACATGTCATCATCGTTGTTATGTTCATCCAGCTTTACTAACACCAACGTAGTAAATGCTGATTTCTATAAGGCAGATTTGTCTTATGCCGATTTTACAGATGCCGATGCCCAAGGTGCAAGGTTTGCCAAAGCGGATCTTTCTGAGTCGATCTTTACAAATGCGAATTTGTCAAATGCAAAGCTAATTTCCAGCTCCCTGTACCTTACAGATTTTCGAGATGCTAATATGAATCAGGTAGATGTCAGTTCAGCGTCGTTTAAAGGAACTTTGTTGCACGGTGCTAACTTAACAGGGCTTAGGGGAATAGAAGAAGCTTTTATAAAAAGCATCAATATCGGAACGCCAGAAGAACCAAATATTCTGGTGGGTGAAGAAGCTATAAAGTGGTTGCAGGACAAAAGTTTGAGTAAGGAATAGATTCTATGCTCAACTTGCCTGTAATGTGGTCTCACCAGATAAACTGCAATTCGGAATAGGGAGAAATGAAAATGGGGACTTCAGCTGTTATTTTAGCAAAGAAAGATAAATATTCTCCAGAGCAGCTTCTAGCTGATACTATTGTTGCAGCTTTTCATTCGGACGCAGCTCTTTATTTCTATAACAATAAAACATATACAAATGAAGGAGAATTTTTGTATACAACGCTGAATATTAATCATAAGTCATTTACAGGGGACAATGAATCTTCATTGATTTTCCATATTCACAGCATTAGTAGCCCAAGCACTGAATTTTATTATCACGAAGATTTAGGTTTAGATCCTAACGAATCACTATGCCAGGTCGGGCACATTGAGGATATCTATGATAATCAAGAGTTAATACTTCATTTTATTTATGAATATCTCAAGCTGAATCCTGATGATTATTTTTGGATTGCATACAATGATTGGGTATACAGCCGGGAGGACATACAAAAACTGAAATCTTTACCGTATAACCCGGATTGGTGTTATAAAAATCCCAAAGACTAACTTCTAAATGATGACAAAGGGAACATAAAGCATTTTGATCCTGCATTCCGATTAATATTAAGGAAGAGATAATTGATGTACAAAATACTGACAACAAAAACTGAAATAGATCAATTAGTCGAATCTTATTTCTGGATTATTGATTTTCCCAGAGCATTAAAATACTTTGGAGACCATGAGAGACATGGTTGTGGTTCAGGTCCACTGGAAGTACAATTGTCATCCTATCACATGCCAGAAGAGGAAGGGTGCATTGGCGATCAGAAAGTGTGTTTTATTGGGGAGCCTCCAGTATATGATGAAGATGTAATGGCGGTTATAGAATATGATGAATTTTATAACTACTTAGAAATTTGCAGTGAGAGATACCTTCAGGAACACCCAAAAGAAAAAGAGAAAATTTTCAATTTATTAGACGGCGTGAGAAATAGACTGAATTTAATGAAGAGAACGGACGATAACCTTGACTATACAAAAGAAAGTGGAAGAGCTGCATCAGTTGATTGACCAGGATTGGTCGAAATTTAATCAGCCAGAATTAAAAACAACGAGAGAGAACGTAGACTCTCTGTCCATTCAACTCATATCCGAGATAGATCATACGAACGACTCCGATCATTTATTAGAAGCGATAAAATGTTGAGCTTACTCATTTCTTTCTACCGATCCCTTGTGTGATGATGATGTATCAAAGATTGATTCTGTTGAATCCAACTACCCGGTCCTACTATGAATGGTTCACAGATTACCTTTTACAGTATGGTCCTGATTGGCAGGAAGAGGCGAATGTTTTAACCGAACTTTACACGAGTGAAGATTTTCAAAATCCGCAATTTTGGACAAAAAATTGAGCGTGTTAAGAATTCGGAAGTAAATAAATACCCAGACGTCATCTCACCTTGTTACATTAAAATAACATAGTACCCGTAGGCGTTAAATTTAAGATAACCCATTGGGACATGAATACTCCTAAAGAGGTAAACAATGGATTTGGAGACCATAGGAGGGAATCTAATGGCTTCATTTGTATTATTATTGAAAGATTAAGAATATGATGAGAAGGTTATCTATTATTTTTGCCCCAATGAACAAGTTATGGGAAAGATTGAACTAAATAAAAAGAAGGAAACCATTCAAGAAGTGGAGCTAGTAGTAAACGCCAACCACGAATCGAAGTTTTATTTCGATAGAGCGGCTCAAAGGTTGGCAAGATGTCTGTATAGTGAAGATGGACAATATCCAGATAGAACAACATTTGAATCGTAAGAGAAATGCAAGGCCTCGGCTGGTTATCTCACTTTCGGGGGGTTATTTTTTGATGGGATTGGGTTGATCTACAGAGTTGTTGGTGAGTTAGCTACTTAGTCCTCTGAAAATAAGGCGAAAATTCATGAGGCTGTTAGTAGATAGATATAACACTTCAAAAAGCGATAATGAAATAGAATATCAAAATTTAAAATAAGAACCCTTACAGCAACATGAGGATGGTTCCTACTTGGGACAAATCATGGGTGAAATAAAATTAATCCAAAATTAGTTGAGAGAAGAGCTCTGTAGGAGCTCTCCTCTCAACAATATTGTCTCTAATTAAGACTAATTTTCTCTATGGGAGAATTTTGGTGTAGCAATCACATCAAGAATTTCTTTGAAATTTGAAACTGTTTCATCCGAGAGTATTGTAATCTCGTTATTATGCATACGCTCATTAAATTTCTTTGAGACTAAAACCTTATCAAATTTGTTCGTATCTAATGTATCAAGAATAATTTCACTAAAATCTTTTTGCGAAAACATATCTTCAATTACTGAGGTATTCTTGCTTTTTACCGGCGTAAATAGTATTTTATTTTCGTCAATACCACACTCAGCCTTCAATTTCTTTTCAGTTTGCCTCCCTGCCTTATCATTATCTAATAAAATAAAGTATTCCGTTTCAGAATCAACTAATAATGTAAGAACATTAATTATTTGTGCAGAGCCTAAACACGGATATATTTTAAAATTTTTAATTTTTATTCCCAATATTTCCTGAAAATAATATCGCATTGCTTCTAGGTAATAATAATCTGAATAGCCCTCAACCAAAATTAATCTTTCTCCAAAAGTACTGATGTCATTGTTCAACCCCAAGCCTATTGCTGAGAAAATAGGCTTCATGGTGTAAGCATCAGCCCCTTTATGGATTTTGTTTTCTACTTGAGTCTGATCATTCACTTTTAGGACTAATCTGATTCTTTCTAATCTGTTGGGGTCCATCAACCAATGGCTATGTGTGGAAATAACGATGGGACTTTTATCAGAAAGGTTATTAAGCATACCTAAAAGGTCTTCTTGAGCTGAAGCATGTAAATATAAACCTGGTTCGTCAATTAGTAAGACGCTGCCTGTTTTCATTTCCGCCTGAAGCGTCAAATAAAAGGATAGGAACCATTGTAAACCTTGACTTCTCTGTCTTGGCTGAAATGGTTTCTGGGTATCTGTTCCATATACAAAAAAGTTAAGGTCGTCACCGTCTAAGTTAATTTTAAGAGAAACGCTGTCTTGAGAGTAGTAATCCATAAAGTCACCCGAAATCCCTGCCGATATCTTGTCAGATAAAAGTCTCCTTCTCTGAGGGTTGGACTCATCGAACAAAAGTTTCGGATTTTGATTAACGACTTTGAAGAACCTGTTTACAATAGGGGTTATTTCTTCATTGCTTGAAATTGAATCGGGAATAATATCTTCAAAAGAACTAAAATATATAAAATTAGGGATCGTTGCTTTAAATTTTTTGTCAGAGATATAATCAGAAAATCCATTCAACATCTCTAAATGCGAAACAACTTCCTCAATTATTGAATTTAACTTGTTAGATTGTTCTTCATTAAAAAATTCTTTGATAGTTAAGAGGTAACTATCAATTTTTTCAATTAAATCAGACAGCAAATAAGATGATTTAGAATTTATATCAAGTTTAAACGTTCTTTTGAGTTCTCTATTGATTACTTTAATAGCCTCACCTACTGCATCAATAACATACTCAAGGGTGTCTTTAAAGATGTCTACTTCAATTGATTCTAAAAATTCAGATGTTCTAGTTACTGTAACACCACTAATTTTGTGTGCATTTTCTTTATTTATTTTAAGTGTATCGCAAAGGTCAATCACTATATCTTCTTCTAATTGATAATGAACAATAACTTCTGGATATTCTTCTTCTATGTAGTCAATAGGGAAATCAGTATCTTTATTAAATTTATCAAGAGAAAAACATTCCAAAGCTTTCAAAATATTGGATTTTCCTGATTCGTTTTTACCAGCGAGAATTGTTAAATTGGGATTAAAATATATTTTTCCAGAGTCCTTAATTGATCTGAAGTTTTTAATTTGAGTCCACACTAATTTCACTTAAAATGCCCCCAATTGTTATAATTTCCATAAAGTCATTATATCTTTATCTTGTATCTAATACTACAAGTTAATTACAAGACTTCATCTAATAAAAAAAATCCAACTTCTCTGTAACTAAACTTTAATTCATCTCCAAATCGTTAGTGCCTTGCCAAGGAAATTTTGTTTTTAATCTTTACTTAGCGGATTTCCCGCTAAATTCCCATCTAACCTCATCCCTTGAGTTACAATCTTCCTGAGGTGACCTTACCATGAAGGATAACATGTCAAACCTTATCGAGGATTTGTTTCACGGAAACCTGCGGTTGGACGAGTCGATTCATCCTGAGCAAGAAGAGTATCAGGAGATCAATCGCCAGATATCGGACCTGATGCAGGACTACAAAACACAGCTTAGCGAGAACGAATACGATGCTTTGGAACAACTGATCGACTTGATCGGACAGTCCACATCCATGTATGTGGAAGCAGCGTTTGAGCAAGGTTTTCGCACAGGCGGCAGACTGATGATTGAGGTTTTAGCTAAACCGTGAGTATTTACCTACTTCATAAGCCAGCGGCAGACAATACACAACAATTCAAAAATCCCCTCCTCCATTACCACCTATCAGGCTGGCATGGGGGAGGGGATTTTGCTTTTAAATTATTTTTTTATTTTATTACCTACCACTTACCGCGCACCAATATTCTTACCCGCTGGTGTACCCGAGCCAATCAAATCACTGCCACCCGCAAGCTTCAGGAAATTACCCAAGACAGGCGTTCCGTCCGCGCTACGCGTTACCGAAGGAACGAGGGAGACAAAGTCGGCTGCGCTGGCGAGCAGGCCTTTGGCGTTCTCGCTTTTTTTGTTCTTCCACCAGACATTGGTGCTGCTGACGTCGGTTCCGCTTGTTTTGTCACTGGCGCCGCCTTGGAAGGACAGGTTGTTGGTGAAGATGTGGGTGCCTACATCAAAGGCAAAGTTGCTTTGCCCATTGTTCCAGGAGGTGTTATTTTTCATCTGGATCGAACCGGGATTGCTGTTGTAGGTGAAGCCATGCTTTTTATTATTAAACGCAATGCTGTTCTCAACGATATGATTCACTGCAATCTTCTCGCCGCCTAGCTTGAAGCCGTTACCATCACTGTTGGAGGTAGAAGTGCCGTCTGCGGTTGCGCCATTGGCGTAGGCGATGCTGTTGCGGATCGTGACCGCGCCGATGGCGCCTGTGTCCGTTTTGCTATACAGATCCCAACCATCGTCCACGTTATAGGCCGCAATACAACCGTCGAAGACATTGCCCGGGCCTACGGTCAGTTTGGCCGCAAAACCGTCGGCATCCTCGCCGTCATCCGGGTCATAGTTGTTGTGGGAGTAAGAACGAATCACCTCATTATATGCAGGCCATTCACTCTTGGCGGCTGTAGAAGCATAACGTCCCATTTGAATACCCGTATCCCGGTTGTGATGAGCCTCGATCTGCTCCAGGCGGTTGTAGCTGCCTCCGATGAAGATGCCGTTGTCGCCCGCACCCTTCACCTCAAGCCCTTTGACGAACCAGTAGTCTCCGAACATTTGCAGCCCGCGGTTGGTGGAAGCGAAGGCTTGAGCGGAGAAATCAAAGACCGGTTTTTCCGATCCATACGCCACCAGGTTTTTACGTTGGCTCGATGTGCCGCTGTTGCCACGTTCAATGGTAATGGTCTGGGAGAAGTTATAGGTACCGCCGCGTAGATAGATCGTTTTGCCCGGTGCGATCTGGGTCAATGCGTTAGCCAGTGACGTTGGACTGTTGATCGTACCCGGATTGCTGGCTGAGCCGTTAGGAGACACATACAGATCACCCGCAGCAAGTGCGATATTAGAAGTCGCCACCGATTCAGAGGGATTTTGCAAGCTGCTCTCGATCAGTTCTGCTGCACCGGCCGATCCACCACCAATTAATAATAGAGGGAACGCGGCACTCAGACAGATATGGGCCATTTTGGATTTGAGGGAGCGTTCCTTCAGAGAACGTGCAGATCGTGCAGATACATGAGTGGATGTGGATGGGAATAATTTCATTACGTAAGCCTCCTTGGTTAATTGGGAATAGAATGAAGAGCATGTGGTAGCCGTGTACCAGACCGTTACCTATGAGATAGGTCATGCCGGCTGGTTAGATGTAATCTCTAGGACACAGCTTTATGGTAAATGTTGTAAGCGTTATCATCAATAATCATCTGATCAGATGGAGGTACATGCAGGCAGGTCAGGCCTGCAAGCTTCCAATGCCTGTAATATCACGTGAATTATGTAATCTTTCCATTGGGTGATAGCTCTCATTTAACGAAGAATCATCTGAAATGAACGTAGAGAAGTACGCTTTTCCATCCCACGAGCACAAGTCTTACCTTCGATCCACTCCTATGAACTTCATTCAACCTAAAATACATAGTTGCATGCATCCTGAAGTGGAGATTACACTCAAGCTAGTCATGAAAAAGCCCTGATAGCAGCTGCAACGGGCAACTTGACGATCAGGGCTATGCTTAATTCAGAACGTAATTTGCTTACTCAAAATACTCAAATGTACTAACAGTGTCAGACTTATCAGCCTAAACGCTGTCCAGCTATTTTAATATCCGTCCGTCTCGCGACTGCGTTTCTCTGCTTGCTCGACACTTGGTTCATGTTTCGGTTGGACCGTTGTACTATCATCGGTTGGTACAGAGGCCAACCCTTCAGAGACGCGACGACCGTAATCCGCATCCGCTTGGGTGAAGTAAGAGATCATGCGCTCCCGGATATCCGGTTTGCATTGCGCCAAAGCCCCGACCATGTTGCTGACCAACTCATCCCGCTCCCAATCTTCGAACGCCCGGTACGTATCACCCGCTTGTCCAAAGTCATTGGTACGCTCAATCTTCTCGCGGACAAGTCGGCCTTCCACCAGTGGTTCATGTTCCTTACCACGTGGGGGTGCTTCTTTTAACCCACCGAGCGATGAAGGCTCATAGTTCACATGCGGATTCTGCCCCGGTGCACGATCCACTTGATACTGCATCTGTCCGCCGCTCTGATTCGTGGCTACCCGATTTTTCGGTGCATTCACAGGCAGTTGCAGATAGTTCGCACCCACCCGGTGACGCTGGGTATCCGAATAGGAGAAGGTGCGTCCTTGCAGCAGTTTGTCATCTGAGAAATCCAGCCCGTCCACCAAGACACCTGTGCCGAACGCCGCTTGCTCCACTTCATTGAAATAATCTTCGGGATTACGATTCAACGTCATTTTGCCCACAGGTAGAAAAGGGAACTGATCCTGCGGCCATAGCTTGGTTGGGTCCAGCGGGTCGAAATCCAACTCCGGATGCTCGCCGTCCTCCATCACTTGAACGCACAGCTCCCATTCGGGATACTCCCCTTTTTCAATAGCGTGATACAGGTCCAATGTCGCATGATTGAAGTTCTGTCCTTGAATCTCGCTCGCGTCTTTTTGCAGCAGGTTGCGTATCCCTTGATTGAGCGGTTCCCAGTGGTATTTGATGAGTACGCCCGTGCCTTCCTGATTGACCCATTTATATGTATTGACGCCCGAGCCTTGCATCTGCCGATAATTCGCTGGAATGCCCCATGGAGAGAAGAGGAATGTCACCATATGGGTAGCTTCAGGACTTAGCGATACAAAGTCGAAAAACCGCTCCATATCCTGTGCATTGGTCAACGGGTCTGGCTTGAAGGCGTGTACCATATCCGGGAATTTGAGCGGGTCACGAATGAAAAAGATTTTCAGATTGTTACCCACCAGATCCCAGTTGCCATCTTCGGTATAGAATTTTACAGCAAATCCGCGCGGGTCCCGCAGGGTCTCCGGTGAATGTCCACCATGTATAACGGTAGAGAAGCGAACGAACACGGGCGTTAGTTTGCCTTTTTCCTGAAATAGACGTGCACGTGTGTACTTCGATACCGGTTCATCCCCGGCCGTTCCATACGCTTCAAATACGCCATGAGCACCAGCACCACGGGCATGGACCACACGTTCCGGAATACGTTCACGGTCGAAGTGAGTAATTTTTTCGAGAAAATGATAGTTCTCCAGCGTAGTCGGTCCCCGGCTGCCAACGGTTCGTACATTCTGATTGTCCGTAATGGGATGCCCTTGTCGATCCGTTAATGTCTCAGCTGATTTGTCTGAGGAATGCTCTGGTTGTGAAGACTGATGATTCATGGAGTGGAGCACCGCCTTTCCTTAAAGTGGATTCCTGTATATATTTTCCCTGAAAATTGGTTCTATACATTAAACCTCGCAAATAATCTCGTAAAAAAAGCTTGTCACCCGCTTCATCGCGTGAGATAATTAACTTTTGCCCTGCGGCCTTTTTTGAACGGAAAATGAAAGAGGACCGCGTCTAAGAATGGAGGCTGACCTAGGATTGTCTACACAACGTTATCCTTTTGCATATGATCCGGCTGAACCTTTTGTATCCCGTCTGGGAGAATGGGTCGCCGATGTTTTTTACGATATTTTGCCAGAGTTCGGCTTCGAGGTACGGGATGAACAGATTTTTATGGCGTACCAGCTCGAACGGGCCTATGGAGATAAAAAGACCATTATGGCGGAGGCCGGTGTCGGAACAGGCAAGACGTTAGTCTATCTGCTCTACGCGGTCTGTTATGCACGTTATACGGGCAAACCGGCAGTGATTGCTTGTGCCGATGAGTCCTTGATTGAACAGCTTGTGAAGCCCGGTGGAGATATTGCGAAGCTGGCTGCACATCTGGACTTGGAAGTGGACGCACGTCTGGGCAAATCACCGGACCAATACGTTTGCTTGAACAAATTAAGTGCAATGCGATTTGCGGATGAAGATGCGCCCGTTATTGAAGAAGTGCATGAGAGTCTGCCGGATTTTGTGAACACGCCGGGTACACTTCAGGCTTTCCATCCGTATGGTGACCGCAAACAGTATCCACATCTGAACGATCGTCAGTGGAATAAAATCAACTGGGACCCGTTCCAGGATTGTTTTGTTTGTCCTAAAAGACAACGCTGCGGCCTGACGCTGTCGCGTGACCATTACCGTCGTTCTAAAGACATCATCATCTGTTCCCATGATTATTACATGGAGCATGTGTGGACGTATGATGCGCGCAAACGTGAGGGACAATTACCACTGCTACCTGATCACAGCTCAGTTGTATTTGATGAAGGACATTTGCTGGAAGAAGCAGCCCTGAACGCACTGAGCTACAAGCTGAAACACCGTATCTTCGAGGAACTCGTCACTCGCCTGTTAGAAGGAGAGATTCGTGAATCCCTCGCGGAGTGTGTGGATGAAGCGATTGAGAGCAGTGAGCGACTGTTTGCGTTGCTGGATACGTATACGGTGGCGATCCCTGGTTCGGAACGGAAAGAAGTTCGGGTAGAGCCGCCACTGCTACGTGAGATTGAACGTCTGACGAGTGTGCTGGATGCAATCGGCGAAGAATTGGTATTTGAGAGCGGATTGTTCTCGCTGGATGGTTACCAGATGCGTGTCGTGGAAGAACATCTCGATATGATTCAGTCTGCGCTTGCTTTGTTCCGTAAGGAAGATGGTTACATCTGTTGGGCGGAAGAGAGCGAGGATGAGACGACCTTATCGATCATGCCGCGCACCGTGAAGGAAATGCTGAACGAGCGTGTGTTCAACACAGGCATTCCAATCGTGTTCTCCTCTGCCACGTTATCTGTGGACAGTTCATTCCGTTATGTGGCGGACAGCCTGGGCGTTGATGATTTTGTATCATTCTCGGTGGCTTCCCCGTATGATTATGCGGACAAAATGAAGATGAAAATTACCGATGAAGCTATACCGGGTCACCCGGAGAACGAAAATCGCATGCGTGATGCGGTGTCGTTACTTCAGGAGAGCGGGGGACGTGCGCTGGTTCTGTTCCGTACGATGGAAGAGCTACGTGCATTCAAGCAGGACATCGTTCATGTACCTGAAGCAGAAGGTTTGCGCTTTATGTATGAGGGCGACCGGGAGATCAGTGATCTGATCGCGGCATTCCAGCAGGATGAGGAGAGTGTGTTGTGCTCCGTTAATCTGTGGGAAGGACTGGACGTTCCAGGTCCGTCATTATCCAATGTCATGATCTGGTCGCTTCCGTATCCACCACAGGACCCTGTCTTCAATGCAAAACGCAGTGCGTCGGCTGCACCATACGAAGAGATCGATCTTCCGTATATGCTCTTGCGTGTGAAGCAAGGTCTCGGACGTCTGATTCGGACAAGCACAGATTCTGGTTCCGCGGTCATTCTCGATGAATCGCTGTATACCAAAAAGGAAGCCAAAGACCGCATTGCGGCCCTGCTTCCTGAAGGTGTGGAATGGACAACCCTGACACACTAACCAGCTTACGTTAAATGTTCTTGCTTTATTTTCGATGATAAGGTTTCTTGCCAAAATAAGTTCTTGTTCTCTGCGGATTCACCATCCGTATGTGAGCAAGAGCTTATTTTTTGTTTTGATGGTTCCTTCAACGTACTTCTCTTCCCTTTTTTTCGAGGGGTTTTCCCTCGCTCCTCGCTACCAATCGCTCCAACATTCTAACGTACCGCACCTTATTAGGGTGATAATGAAGAGATGTAAATTCTAACGAATCTCAGTAACGTTATCCCGCCGAAAATAGCTCTTAAGCCTGTAAATCGACCGAATTTGGAGAAATAACGTCGCTGTGATTCGTTACACGTCAGACCTGCGCAAATAGGAGCGAATAGCGTGTGTCAGGTTCATTAGAACCAATGACCAATGAGCGCTAATAAGGGAGGGCCTCTGTCATGCTCATGACTTATGGGACATGGAAGCCCCTTTTTGATGTGTATAGATTTATGCTGTGTTAAAAAATACCCATGCTCAGATACCGTTCCCCGGTATCCGGCGCAATGCAGAGCACTCGGTGCCCCGGCCCCAGTTCCTTCGCGATGAGAAGGGAGGCCCACACCGAAGCGCCGGAGGAAGGGCCGAGCAACAGCCCTTCCCTGGCAGCAAGCTGCCGCATCGTATCCAGTGCGTCCTCATCGGACACCTGGATGATGGCATCCCATACGTCGGTATTCAGGATGTCCGGAATGAACCCCGGACTTGTACCGACGAGCTTGTGTGGTCCGGGCTCGCCACCGGACAACACCGGAGAACCTTTGGGCTCCACCGCATAGATGCGGATGTCAGGTAACTGCTTACGCAGTTCTTCCCCGGTGCCAGTAATGGTTCCGCCGGTTCCCGCCGTAGCGATGAAAGCATCCAGCCTGCCTTCCATCTGCTGCATAATCTCGGGAGCCGTCGTGATCCGGTGAATATCCGGGTTTGCCTGATTTTCGAACTGTTGCGGAATGAAACTTCCTGGAATGTCTGCCTGAAGTTCTTTCGCTTTGCGAATCGCACCTGGCATCCGCTCTGCAGCAGGGGTGAGCACCACATCTGCGCCGTAGGCTTTCAGGATGTTGATGCGTTCCTTGGACATATTGTCCGGCATAATCAGAATGGCTTTATATCCTTTGGCGGCGGCATTCATTGCAAGACCAATCCCGGTATTGCCGCTCGTCGGTTCAATAATGGTAGCACCAGGGAGCAAGTGTCCCGCAAGTTCAGCCTGAACGATCAGGTTGTAGGCGGCACGGTCTTTGACGCTGCCACTTGGGTTGAAGTATTCCAGTTTCACGTATACATCAGCAGAGTTGCTGCCTGTGAGTCTGTTCAGTTTAACGGCAGGTGTCTGGCCGATCAGTTCTGTTACATCTGCGGCAATGCCTGTATGTGCGGGTGTTTGTTTAATCGAATGTGTATTCAAATCCATGAAGTACAGCTCCTTGATTGATAAGACGTTGAGAGTATATCCGGTTGAAACTATATCATGCCTTATTGGAATGGTTGGATATCTCTATTCCATCTTAATGAACGTAACCTTCCGTGGTCAACTTGTTTTGCTGGGGAATGGGTTCTATATTGTCAGAGTTGTATCAAGTCTGCGCCAAGTCCATCTGCAGATGCCGACTGAGTTCTTTTTTGACTTCATTACGTGCGAATGTCCACAGCATATAGAACCGTTGCCAATACCCTCTGCACATATACAGAGTTTCGATACCCTCGGCTTCCCGTTTCTCTTCCAGTACTTTGACACCGCGGGTTCTCATCTGTTTACGAAGGGCCAACATCTCCTTGAGCACATTGTTCTGAATGCGGGTCAGCGACAGAATGTAGACTTCGGGCATCTTCAGCAGCAACGTATCCAGTGTGTGAATATCTCGTTCAAGTACATCCAGCAAAAGCGTGCGCACAACCAGACCTTTGATCAGACGATGGTCTTCATCCGCAGGGGATGGGGCGGAAGTTGAGGATGTCATATGTTCACTTCCTTAACCTTTAATTGGAATTTTATATTTACAGAACAAGTGTTCCTATATTATAATCAATATATGTAATGGAGATACACAATACAACCGAGAAATATTGGAAGCACACATTACCGCATTTTCCTAAAGGTACAGATAATGAATGAAGCTAGGGATTTAGGGACAAGCCTGCTCCAAAATAAGGTATAATTTATGGGTTTTGCAGGAAACCTAAGGCCATAAACCAAATAAGCCTTATGCAATGTAGTCTGCTACAGAAGTGATTACAAGCAATGAATTACTGCAATGAATTGCGATCATGATTCAAGGATGTCTTACCTTAACACGATGGCACCAGGTCAACGAGTAGAAGCAGTTTTATTTTTAGCGAAAATGAGCAACAAAAAAGCCCCTGCCTTGGGCGGCGGGGCCTATGGAATACTGCCGATTCAGCGGCAGGTTTGATGATGTGTTCAGAAATTAAGCAAGATATTGAGGCTTTTCGTAGAACGCCTCTTTTTCAAGGATGACCTTATAAGGTCTTTCCTTGCCCTTCAGGGAGGGCCCAATGGTAGTTAGCGGTACGGCCGGCTTGTGGAAACGATCTTCTTCCTTGGGTTCCGGAACCGGTCGTGATGATTCGGGCGCAGAACTGAGGCGTACCTTTTTTTCGCTGCCCCAGCGCTTGCTTATTTTTTTCGTTTCCGGTTTCATTCCGGTTCGCCTCCTAACAAATCGTTGATGGCGTTGAACAGTTGACGATTCTGTAGGTCAATCTGCTGAAATACCGCCTCATCCGCTTCAATATGTCCAATAATGTGAACGGTGATAACATACCTCTTGGCTACAGGATAGCATAGCAGATACTCTTTCTCAAGGTAATCATCATACAGGTTAATCTTGATTTTATTCTCCCGGTAAGAATCAATCACCAGGATGCGCTTGGGATCATCCGGTTGTTTGTCGTCGTTAGCGGACAAGTCATACTTTCTCCCCGGTTCTCCAACATTACCACATAATTGCTCGATGTAACCACTGTCATCTGTACGGTATATGGCTGTGCCACGTACAGCGAATGGAGGATGAGAGACAAAGGCAGTACGTAAGGCATCGCTCATTCGCTCCAGCATCTTGGCATCTGCTTTGCGGGTACGCAGCAATTCCCTAAAGAACCGCAGCAACTTAAGCAGTTGTAACCTTGCTTCTCCCTCAGTGCGTTTATGCTTCTCAATGATGTTCTCCAATTCTGGATCACTCCAGCGTCCTTGTTCCTCAATACTGTCTGCGATTTTGGAACATGCCACGGACACGGCTGGTGCCCACTTTCCGTCAGAACGGATTTCATATACGAGTGGATTTAACCCCAGCAGATCTGTGGGCATACGCAATCCTTCGACCTTGGTTGTGTCCTTGATGTCTGTAATATCCTCAGGAAGAATGAAAAAAATACGTTTTCGTCCCAGACGACCCATAAACAGACCCATTTCCAGCATTGTATTATCCCGGACTGACGCGTAGTACTTCCCGCGAATTTTGGATATATCATCCGGATGAAAAATAAAAATGGCAAAGTCAGTCGTACGGACCTCTACTTCCAGATCGTCCATGGTATAGCTACTTGGATTAAAAACCCCGGAATACCAAGGGGTAACTTCGGCTGAAAAACGTAAGTTTTCGTGTACTGCGGCTGCAATCGGCTTCGCTTCCAGCGAGCAGCCAATAAAGACTCTTGGCTTTAACGTTTTCATCAATCCGCCTCGCTTAAACGGTAGTGGGATTCAATTGTTATATTATACCATAAACAGCAGAGTAAGTCTGGAAACGTCTGAACTGGACAAAGAATAAGCCGATTACGTTTGCTATAGTGTATGTGTGAAAGGAAAATGATTCCTTTAAAAAGCGCAAGAAAATAAAAAAAGGCCCCAATTTGTCACAGTTGGGTGACTGACAGTTATTTTTGGAAGCTTTGGTCATAGAATAAAGGAGCAGGTTGCACCATTAGCAAGCATTGCTTATCCTGGTGTTGCCGTATGACTGCTGGAGCAGTCCAAAGGCTGCTTTATGCCTGTTTTTGAGGGGTCTACTGTTTAGACCCGGTCACGTTGGTGTTATATAATAGAAGAACAAGCAAGTTAGCTTTGGTGTTTAAACTGAATGAACTTGCAACTGCTGTAAGTTGGATTTACAATTTACACAGGAACGAAGAGTGCAGAACCCATCTGTAGAAGCGAAGCGTTCGTCTGAAAGCTTTTTGAATGAAAGCAGCTTCGGAAGCATAAGCGATCACCGGATTTTCCCCAGAGGGAAAATGGAATTCCAAAAATCCGGGGATAACCGCGATCAAAAGAGGGTACTGTAATCCAAGTGTAAGTGTACAATTAAATGTTCAAGCTTACGCATTGTAGTTATTTTTCAGTTTAACTGAGCACAGCTAACCACAACAGAACAGAAAGGATCAGGATACCATGAGTTCCCGAAGGACAATCTCCCCAAGGACGATCTGGAAACGTTACGATCTCTCATACACATAGCGCCCCTTGTAGAGTACACCAACCGGTTTCAAAAAAACGGCTGACTCTGCGAAAGAGGGGATTGGAATGAATATTCGAAGGACGTACACGATGATTTCTTCCAGGCTTACCTTTTGCAGGGTACGGTCGGTCTAAAAAACCAACCTACAAACTGCGAGGGAACCTGAATGAAGAGAACATCGTTAACCTTACAACACGTTAAAACAGAGGCGATCAAATTCGCCATTATGCTACTCGGTACATTTATTTTAGCTTTTGCTTATTATCACATTAACTTTCAGAATCATTTATCGGAGGGCGGATTTGTTGGTCTGGCCCTGCTCGGAAAATACGCAACAGGCTTATCACCTGCTATCGGTATGTTGTTACTGGACATTCCGGTCATGATCCTGGCTTGGTTCCTTAAAGGCTGGAAATTCATGATTCAGGCATTGCTTGGCGTCGGTGCATTTTCCCTATTCTATGACGGCTTTGAACGATACTCCACACTGGTATTGTCGTTTAACGGAAATCTGTGGATTCCGGCAGTTCTATCCGGTATATTGACAGGGGTAGGCGCTGGGATCGTGCTTCGATTCGGTGGAGCGACAGGTGGAGACGATATTCTCGCCGTGCTGGTTAGCCGCTGGAAGGGATGGAAGCTGGGAACAGTTTTCTTTGTCAGCGATGCTTTTGTATTGGGATTGTCGCTTTTCTTTCTTCCGGTAAAAGAAACTTTATATACGATTCTGGCCGTATGGATTGCCAGCAAAGTCATCACGTACGTCGTTAGTGTTCCGGCTCGCGGAACCGTGGTTACAACTTCGGCGGTGAAATTGCCGATGCCATCGGCTGCAGCCAAGGCAGTTAACGCTGCTGCTATTTCACAACGGACTACGGTGGCTAGAGGGGTATCCAATTAACCATACGTCTCAGAACAACCATAACCTGCATGCATCATATTCAGGTCTTGATAGTTAAAGTTCATACAAAAATCCCTTTTGACTGCTCTTCAGCAGCAAAAGGGATTTTGTTGTTTTTGCGCATGGAATGATTTTATATTCGCTGAACTGTGGAATGATAGCCCACTGTGAAAACAGCCATTTTCCGATGTCATCCGATTCATTCAAGACTTGATCGAAGAAGCAATCTGACCATCCTGATTATGGATAATCGCTCGAATATTTTGTTTGCTACTCAGTTCTTTGGCCTTATCTACAGCTTCTGCCTTAGTATCAAATGTGGACAGATAGGTAGACTTTCCTTCTTCTTTGATCGCCCAGCCGGAGTCAGTAGGCACGACATGGATGTTGTCATGACTTTTGGACGAAGAAACGGGCTCAGAATGACGACGATCCGTGGAAGACGACTTTTTAGAGTTGGAGTTATCGGAAGAAGATGTGGAGTCCGATTTCGAACTTTCCGGTGCGGGATGGTTCTCATCCCATTCTTCTGCCTTAGCTGTCGCTATGGCAATCGAGCGTCCTTCCTCATACCCGTCATCGAGCAGAGCATTGGCAATCTCAATTGCTTTATGTCTAATACGTGGTTCCAGGTTCTTCATGGATACCGGATAATCCTGTTTGTTCCAAGGCATATGAACCCCTCCTGTACAATAATGGATTATTTGTATATTACCCTGTGAGGAGAAGGATAAACGATGAACATCCGAGGTCGTAAGTGCATTTACCGATGATCTATATAAATTGAAATAAACATTCACACGAAACGGAGAGGACAGAAAAAACCTGAAGAAACGAAGTGTTCGCCTTTATCACCGGATTTATTCCTTTATAAAAGGAATAAAAAAATCTGGGGATAACAGCGATCGGAAGGTTGTTCTGTCATCGGAGTGTCCAGTGTAAATATTCTTTAGTTCGACTTATATAGAAGGATCTCGTTCCTATACTTTTGCAAGCCAGAGGAGTATAATGCTGTCCATGAAAGAAATAAGTTCAACAAAAGGAATATAAAGGAGTACATACATAATGTTTAGTCTTAGCCTGGCAATCCCTATGCTGTTCACCATGCTGATTCATGCCGCAGACAGCTTGTCATACGCGCTCCGCCTTGGTGGACTACGCACCCGCAGAATCGCGTTGGCCATTTCATTGGCAGGTATCTTGTTGTTGGTTTCTCGAACCTCGAATATGGCCCAGGGTCCGATGGTAGGTAATCTAGTGGATACTGCAACACGTGGAACCAATCCACACTTTGCGGCGCAGCTGCACTGGTTAATGGGTGCGGCAACAATTGGAACGGCATTAGCCATATTGTGTTTTCCAACTATGGTGAAGCTCTCATCAAGAATGGTTGTACATTTTGAAGCAGCCGGTTCCATCCCTGCGATGGTTCGCGGTATGCTGAAGCGAAGCAAGATTAGAAATGCAACGTATTACATCACCCCGCCATCCTGGAAGATGGCCAAACGATTGGTACAACATGGGATGCCAAGACGGTTAATGCTGCTTAATGTAGCGGTAACCGCAATCTATACCACAGGTGTCCTGTCCAGCTTATACGCAGCGTACCTTTACCCAGGGCAGGCTGTAGCTGCATCCCAATCAACCGGGTTAATTAACGGAATAGCGACTATTTTGTTAACCATCCTGATTGATCCGCGGATTTCCCTGCTTAGTGACAAATCATTACGTGGCGAGATCCGTTTGGATCGCATGAATCAGATTTATGGTTGCATGCTCGTATCCCGTTTATTCGGTACACTGTTGGCACAGTTGTTATTAATTCCATTTGCGTATTGGATCGGTTGGATTGTAAGTATGATGTGACTTCTTCTTTCCTGAATTGTAGCCAGGCACTCTCTTGTACCCCCTTTTGAAACAGCAAATGAGAGGGTGCCTGTGCAAAATGAATTGACGGAGTATTTGTGTTGTGATACTATTAGACCGAATAGTCGGTTTAATTTATGGAGGTTTTTCCAATCGAAGTTAAACGAAGAAAAGATGTTGCCCAGATAAAAAAAGACATTGCACGTAATACCAAGGAACTGTTTGCCCAAAAGGGATATAGTGCAACTTCCATGGAAGACATATGTACGATTAACAATCGGAGTAAAGGCAGCATCTATTATCATTTCAAAAGCAAAGAAGAGTTATTCATGTATCTAATCAAGCTTAACAATGAAGATTGGATGGATGCTTGGTTGGACAAAGAATCCGGGTATAAGACTGCCATAGACAAACTGTACGGACTTGCTGACCATTATGTAGATGATTTGGCTAACCCGCTGAATCACGCCATTAACGAGTTTGTCTCGGGTCAGGTCGTCAGTCAGGAGATGCTTGATGAGATGCTTTCCCTGATCCGAATTCCGTATGCGACATACGAGTCCATTATTACTAAAGGGATGGAAGATGGAGAGTTAAAACCGGATGACCCACAGGATGTAATGCACATCATCTACGGTCTGTTTAGCGGATTGACTACACTCTATTATGAGAAGGACCTGACAGATATTCGTCGTATTTACCACAAAGGCATGGCCAGTCTGCTGGCAGGTATTCAACAAGGTTAACCATGAAAAGCTGATGTAACGTCAGTTTTTCTTTTTAAATATTAATAAACCGGACAGTCGGTTTAAAAGAGGAGATGGCGAATGAACACATTGTTCAGAAACAAAGCTTTTTTAATCGTGACAGGGTCTGATCTGCTGCAAAATCTGGCGATATGGATCCGGAATATGGCGATCCTCTATTATGTGATGGATAGAACTCAGGGAAGTCCAATAGCCGTCTCGCTGATTACCGTACTTGAATATGCTCCGATTTTTGTTTTCTCCATCATTGGTGGTGCACTTGCTGATCGCTGGAATCCCAAACGTACGATGATACTGGGGGATATTCTGAGTGCGTTGTCTATTGTCATGATTATCGGTGTTTTATCTTCCGGGTATTGGCAGATTCTATACGTAGCCACGTTTGTATCCTCTATCGTTAGCCAGTTTTCTCAACCATCCTCTCTAAAGATTGTGAGGCGAAATGTAAAGGGAGAACATTTGCAGTCTGCAATTGCTATTACACAGAGTGGTCAATCGTTGTTTTTAATTCTCGGACCAATCGTTGGAACGTTTATATACACTGCAATGGGAATTCAGGCATCCATGTACGCATTACTCATTCTATTCCTGATCTCTGCGCTTCTACTCACATTGCTTCCTAAAGACGCCACCCAGCGGGAAACAAATACCTCATTATTAGCGGATATCAAAGAGGGGTGGCAATATGTTGCTCGATCTCGCTCGTTAAAAATGCTTAGTTTGGTATTCATCTGTATAGGGCTTTCTGCGGGTCTCATCAGCCCACTTGGAATATTTCTGATCACCGAACGTCTGGGACTTGAAGCAACGTCGTTACAGTTTCTCTCTGGAGCGTCCGGAATAGGTTTATTGATTGGAGGAGGTATTGCGGCTGCTGTAAGTGCCAAGCTGAACCAGACCTTAACTCTGCTTGTAGGTGTGCTGTGTCTGGCTGTAGCCACGATGGGGGAAGTGTTATCCAGTTGGTTCTGGTTGACCCTTTTGATCAGCTTCTTAAGCTCAATCAGTATGGCATTCATCAACGTCATCATCTCCACATACTTGGTCACTCGGATCGATGAGCATTTGATCGGGAGAGTGAATGGCACCATCACACCTTTATTCATAGGAAGTATGCTTCTTGGATCTTCCATGGCAGGTGTACTGATGAACAGCACATCCATTTTTATCGTCTACGCAATCTCGGTTACCGTGATGATCCTGGGTATTGTTCCAGCGATGCGAATTCAATTTCGTAATGATCAGACGGCTCCTGCCAATCAATTGAATTCGGAAATCTCTTCGAGCCAAACCTAATCAATGCATTCTTGTGCAACAATAGTTCGTCTATTAAAAACAAGAATGTACGACAAAAAAGCAGCGGGATCATCCCACTGCTTTTTTGTATTTGTATTATAACTTATTGGAAAAGGACGGCGTACTCACCGTAACCTTCTTTTTGCAAGTCTTCTTTGGGTACAAAACGAAGTGCAGCAGAGTTGATGCAATAACGCATTCCACCTGCTTCGGCAGGACCATCGTTGAACAGGTGACCCAGATGGGAATCACCCTCACGACTTCTCACTTCGGTACGAATCATGAAGTGGCTGAGATCGGTTTTTTCCTTCACGTTGTGGTCACGCAATGGACGTGTGAAGCTCGGCCAGCCGCAGCCGGAGTCGTATTTGTCGGTAGAACTGAACAATGGCTCGCCAGATACGATGTCCACATAGATACCATCACCGTGGTGATCCCAGAATTCGTTATGGAATGCAGGCTCGGTCGCGCTGTTCTGCGTAACTTCATATTGAAGCGGCGTCAAACGCTCTTTCAGCCCGTCTTTATCCACGTTACCGGTCCAGTTACGTTCGATGAAATCTACACGTCCAGAACCTTTGCTGTAGCGTTTGTAATGGGCAGGGTTCTTCCGGTGATAATTTTGATGATGTTCTTCCGCTTCATAGAACGGTTTGGCTGGCAAAATGGGTGTGAAGATTGGTTTGTCAAAACGTCCACTTTGTCCCAGCTCCGCTTTGGAAGCTTCCGCAATCTGGCGCTGCTCTTCACTGTGATAGAAGATAGCCGTCTGATAGGAAGATCCGCGGTCATGGAATTGTCCGCCTGTATCCGTAGGATCAATCTGCTGCCAGAACAGTTCAACCAGTTTCTTATAAGGGAAGATGGCAGGGTCAAACGTAATTTGTACAGCCTCTACATGTCCTGTTGTCTCCGAGCAGACCTCTTCATATGTTGGATTCTCGGTATGTCCTCCTGTATAACCCGATACGATCTTATGAATACCGGGCAGTTCTTCAAAGGGGGATACCATACACCAGAAGCATCCGCCTGCAAAAGTTGCTAACTCACTTGAATGTTGTTCCATGCTATAGTCACTCCATTTCTGATGAAGATTTAGCGCTCGTGTTCGAGCTCCAGCAATCTACCGTTTTATTAAAACTTGTTACACAAGCATTAGGCTTGCTCTTCTATTATATCCTGAATTGGCAAGCCAACCAAGCCGGAATGAAAACAAGCTGAATCTGAACGGTTTGCTAATTCTGAATTCAGGCTTTGTTGCGTGACCGAAAGCGAAATAAGAGCAATACAATGGCCATGAACACCAGATATCCGGCAAGGATGGCCAAGCTCAACCAGATTGAGGTTTCAGCTTGTGCACCTGCATAGGCAAATACAAAAATCGCTGGCATTTTCCCAATGGCCGTGGCAAGCATGAAGACCCAGAATGGCGTGTACGTTATACCTGCGTAGATATTAACGGCCATCTGAGGCACGATCGGCAACAGTCGCATCGACATGACACCCATGAACGGATGTGCTTCCATCCATGTGGTAAAACGGTTCAGACCCCGAATACGTTCGAGGTACGATCTCGCCTGATGTCTGAAGATGGTTCTTGCTCCGCCGTAAACGAGCATGGCTGCAAGTGTGGTGCCAAGCCAGCATATCCAGGCTGCTGTGGTGGTACCGTAACTGTAACCAAAGGCGATAATAACAAACTTATAAGGAATTACAGGCACAAGAGCAAACAATGTTGCCATGGCGAGTAACAGCGGAATGGACTGATGAAGATCGGTCCAGGCCAGCAGTTCATATCTGTAAATAAACGTGACTCCTGCAAGTAAAACATATAACAGAAGCCATAACCATTTTCGCAAAATCCCAAACGCTCCTTTCAGATCAGGCAGGTCTGGTCGTGTCCCGATCTGTACTGCTGTTCCTCCTAAGTTTACCACGTTCGCCCATTGTCTGAACAATTCGTGCGAAGTCTGCTGCAATCACTGGCAAGTTGCTGTCCGAAGGGTTACACTATAGGACGTGGAAATATAGAACCGAACTGAAGGTGGAATGATCATCATGGAAACAACCCAACGTAAACGAGTTGCAATTATCGGCCTCGGCGATATTGCACGTAAAGTATATTTGCCGCTGTTAACAGCTCATCCGAACGTGGAGATTGTAGGCATTATGAATCGATCTCCGGAGCCGGTCAAAGCCGTTCAGGAGGCGTATCGATTAGAACGGGGAACAACGGATCTGAAAGAACTGTTGTCCTGGGACTTGGATGCGGTGTTTGTACATACAGCAACGGAAGCGCACTTTGACATTGTCATGCAATGTCTGGAACAGGGATTAGCCGTGTACGTAGACAAACCGTTATCCTATACGATTCGGGAGTCGGAAGAGATGACTGCTTTTGCCGAGGCACAAGGGCTGCTACTGGCCGTGGGCTTCAACCGCAGATTCGCACCGATGTACCAAAAAGCGAAAGAATGGATGCAGGGTGGAAAAGGTTTTGAATCCTTGACAGTGACCAAACATCGTACAGGCATTCAGGATCGTCCTGCGGCAGAAACCATCTATGATGATCTCATCCATATACTGGATCTGATGTTGTGGTACTCGGATCATAATGTGGAGTTGCTTCATCAATGGATTCGGAAGAATGATCGGGACAGACTGCTGCATGCAACGGGAACGGCCAAGCTGGGCAGAACAGCCTACGGTCGATTCGATATGGTGCGTGAAGCTGGGACAGATCTGGAGAAGATCGAATTGCATGGTGGTGGACGATCTGTTGAAGTGGTGAACATGGACATTATCAGCTACATGGAACAGGGGAGTCTGGAAACCAAAGAAACGTTCGGGAGCTGGGACACCGTGTTAACACGCAGAGGTTTTAGCGGAGCAGTTGATAATTTCCTGGCTTGTCTGGACTCACCTGATGATTGCCTGATCAGTGCAAGTCATGTCATGGACAGTCATGAACTGGCGGAACAATTGATTCGCAAATAATTGCAGAATACACATACGGAGGAATACAAGTCATGGATGAATATGAAAAGGAACGTAATAAACAGATCGAGGAAGCTGTTGTAGAAACCTATAAACAGGAAGAAGAGATGATGATCCTCGTATTTGCCCAGTGGTGTGTCAATAATGGTTTGGATCCGGAAGAGATGTACCGGCAAGCCTACCCGGATCAGCAGAGCAACGAGCGTTTGCAGCAGGTGCAGAAGCTGATTGTATCCAAGGAGGAAGCCGGTGAAATCCCGGATGATACGGTACTTGGCGTGTTGTCCATGTTTGGCAATGAAGATCTGGCGATGGTTGTATCCGAGGCCATAGCCGCGCGCAAATAAGTTCAACTTACGTATACTGGTATGATTACATCTGTTCCCGGTGAATGACACGGAATTCCTTCGGAGACATGCCGAACCGGGAACGGAATACCCGATGAAAATAGGTATAGTTGTTAAAGCCGGAAGACTCAGACACTTGCTCCAGGGTCATTGGACTGAAAATAATTCGTTCCCTGGCCATATTCAGCCGTACGTCAAGCGTGTATTGCATGATGCTTTTGCCAAACGCTTCTTTGAAGAGATGTACACCCCGTGAGACACTAATGCCAATATGTGTTGCCACATCATCGAGCTTGAATAAAGAGGAAGCGTTTTCTTCAATGTAGTTTTTGATCTCATAAGCCACATAATTGGTGTTGGTTATCGTTGGATGCTCCGCGAGCAGACGATCCACTTCCAGACATAAAATTCGCATATAATAACTTGAAATTTCCGGATAAGGATTGGAGATGCGGCGCTGTTCCAGTACGAGCTGTCGAAACAGGACCAAAAGACTTTCCGTCAGTTCGACTTTGATCCGGGTCGGCCGTTTGTGCCGTTTCCACCACTCATCCACCCAGGAACCATTAAAGAAGATGTGATAGTCACCACTCTCCACCAGTCGTTCTCCCATCGGATTGGTTTCATTGTCTATTCTCAGCTCATAGGGTTCGTCAGGATCAAAAAGAAGCAGATCGCCCGCATCCACCAGGGACATGTCCCCGTCTATGCGTGCACGGCAACGTCCGTCTGTTTGCAGTCTTAACAGGTAGTTCTTCACCCCTTCAGGCTGCACCATAGCGTAGGGTTTACGATGAAATGAAAAGCCTGCTGTAAGAACTTGGCAGGATTGATCTGTCGGCATGGGCATACTCCTTGCAATTTGAAAATTATGACCAGATAGTTCATGTTTCAATCATATTATTCATTTTAATTGAAGCTGAAACGGAATACCATAGTATTAGATTTAAGGAACAGGAAACATCCAACAAAACATATGTATCTCAACCATTCAAACGCAGATTTTCACCATGCGTAAGGAGATGAACGTCACAGTGGAGAAAATGAAAGCAGGCATCATCGGGTGTGGTAACATCAGCGCCATCTACTTGGAAAATCTCAAAAACAACCCGGTCATTGAAGTCGTGGCTGTTGCGGATTTGATTCGTGAACGCGCTCAGGAACGGGCAGATGAATTTAATATCGCAAACGTTTACAATGTAGATGAGTTGCTGCAAAATAACGAAATTGAACTTGTGTTGAACCTTACGGTTCCTGGCAGTCATGCCATGACCGATCTGGCTGCACTCGAAGCAGGCAAACATGTGTATGCCGAGAAGCCGCTGGCAATTTCTCTTGAGGATGGTCGCAAAGTTGTTGAGTTGGCTGAGGAAAAGGGATTGTATGTTGGTTCTGCACCGGATACCTTCCTTGGTTCAGGCATACAGACAGCTCGTAAAGCCATTGAGGATGGGCTGATTGGTAAGCCGGTTGCAGCGACTTCATTCTTCATGGGTGGAGGACCAGAGGCTTGGCATCCTAATCCGGAGTTCTTTTATGTCGCAGGTGGCGGACCGATGTTTGATATGGGACCTTACTACCTGACTGCTCTGATTACGCTGCTTGGACCGATACGCAGAATCAGCGCCTCGGCAGGCATACAGATTGCAGATCGCAAGATTGGCTCTGGGCCAAAGGAAGGCACAGCGCTTCAAGTAGAGACGCCTACTCACTTGGCAGGAACCATTGATTTTGCAGAAGGTGCCATTGCAACCATGATTACCAGTTTCGATATTCGCGGAGCTTCGGATCTGCCACGTATTGAAATCTATGGTACAGAAGGTACGCTTAGTGTACCGGACCCCAATTATTTCAACGGGGAAGTGAAGGTTCGCAGATACGGTCAAGACACTTGGGAGACAGTCAAACCAGTCTTCGAAAGTGGACAAAACGAACGAGGCATCGGCGTAACGGAAATGGTTGAATCCATTCGTGCCGGAAGGGAACACAAAGCCAGTGGCAAGCTAGCTTATCACGTTCTGGAAGCCATGCATTCATTCCAGCGTTCTTCACTTGAAGGCAAGCACATACATCTGGAGAGCAGCTATGATTCTTTTGCAGTAACTCGCACAGTTCAAACTGAGATTGAAACCGTGGAATCCCACTAGTCTGAGTAATAAGTGTTCGAAGCTTGATGCTCTTACGAGTGAAGCAGAATAACCAGTATTCTTACGTTCAATTTCAGGATAGAAACACTCTCGATTTTCCACACTAATCAAACAGGCATGTGATCTGAACGGTAATTGTATACAGTTCAATATTCATGAATTCAGCAATCATACGATATCTAATCCAGGGAGGAATCGCACTTGAAACTCGGCGTATTTTTGGTACTATTCGGAGGACGTAAATTGGAGGATGCTCTTGATTATGTAGCATCCAAGGGATTAAAAGCAGTAGAGATCGGAACAGGCGGACATCCAGGCAATGCACATTGTAAGCCAGATGAGTTGTTAAGCAATCCTACAGCCTTGAAAAACTTCAAAAATGCAGTGGAATCACGTGGTTTGACGATCAGTGCACTTAGCTGTCACGGTAACCCGCTACATCCGCAAAAGGATATTGCCAAAGGATTTCACGATGATTTTGTTAAATCGGTAGAACTGGCTGAGAAGCTGGAAGTACCTGTAGTGAATACATTCTCCGGTTGTCCGGGAGACCATGAGGATGCCAAATATCCGAACTGGCCTGTTGCACCATGGCCAAATGACTTCCAGGAGATCCTGAAGTGGCAGTGGGAGAACAAAGTGATCCCTTACTGGACAGAGTGGGGTAAATTTGCAGCAGATCGTAACGTAAAAGTTGGATTGGAGCTGCACGGTGGATTCTCCGTTCATACACCAGCAACCTTGCTGAGACTGCGTGAAGCAGCAGGTGAAGTGATCGGAGCCAATCTGGACCCAAGTCACATGTGGTGGCAAGGTATTGATCCGGTTCAGGCAATTCACATCTTGGGACGTGAAGGAGCTATCCATCACTTCCATGCAAAAGATACAACGATTGATCCGGTAAACGTGAACAAACACGGTGTAACGGATATGCAGGACTATACCAATATGCTGGATCGGGCTTGGCAGTTCCGCTCGGTCGGTTATGGACATGATAACAAGACTTGGGCAGATATTATGAGTGCCTTGCGTCTAGTCGGATATGATTATGTAGTAAGTATTGAGCACGAAGACGGTCTGATGTCGGTTGAAGAAGGATTCTCTAAAGCCGTGCAAAATCTCCAGCAAGTATTGATCGAAGAACCGCTGGGCGACATGTGGTGGGTTTAGAGCTACACTAGGGGGAAATTGAATATGATCAACGTCACCATTTGGAATGAATTTGTCCATGAGAAAATTCACGATGAAGTAAGGGAAGTCTACCCGGATGGTCTGCATCGAGCACTGGCTGACGGACTTGGCGGCGAAGGCTTTGCTATTCGTACAGCTACACTTGATCAGCCTGAACATGGATTAAGTGATGAAGTGCTGAATTCCACAGATGTGCTCATATGGTGGGGACATATGGCACATGATCGCGTAAGCGATGAGATCTCACAGAAGGTTGCGCAGCGAGTGCTGAACGGGATGGGAATGATTGTGCTCCATTCAGGTCATTTCTCCAAACCATTCAAAGCGCTGATGGGAACAAGTTGCGATCTGAAGTGGCGTGTAGCTGACGAGCAGGAAATTGTATGGTGTGTTAACCTATCTCATCCGATTGCGGATGGCATCGAAGGCAAGATTGTATTGGAAAAAGAAGAGATGTACGGTGAATTCTTCGATATTCCAGTACCGGATGAACTGGTGTTTGTGAGCAACTTCCAGGGTGGGGAAGTATTCCGGAGCGGATGTACGTTCCGGCGTGGTGAAGGTAAAATCTTTTATTTCCGACCAGGTCATGAGACGTATCCGACCTATTACAAACCGGAAATATTAAGAGTGATCAGCAATGCTGTGAAATGGGCATATCCTGCCCGCAGCTTTAAGCCGGAATTTGGCAAGAGCGAACCTGTAAGACCATTTGGTGGCGTGCTGGTCTAATTCACTAACTCAATCGTGTAATGGAAATTATAAGTTTTATTCAAAAAGAACCCTTCTCCGAGTCATTGATGACTGTGGCAGCTGGGTTCTTTTTGGGTAAGATAGTACTATGGGGAAGTTATACGATATTTCCCATGGTGACGACGTAGCGTGTAATGTATACTGGGATGTATGATCCATTTTGGATGATATGCTTCTAAAATTTAAACTTTTTAGTTGCAGGCGTTTTCTTTGAAGCTTAAATATGTTATTATGAAATATACTAACAAAATGTAAGTTGATTTGAGTGATCTCTAAAGAGGTGATTAATGTGGAAGGTCAAGACTTGCGGATGTGTCCGCGTTTTGAGACGGCGTTTTCTTTTTTGGGCAAGCGCTGGAATGGTTTAATTATTCAAACATTGATGAGTGGTTCGAAGCGATTCAAGGATATCTCCAATCTGATTCCATCCATGAGTGATAAGATGTTATCCGAACGGATGAAAGATCTGGAGAGTGAAGGTATTCTGGTTCGTCACGTCTATCCCGAGACGCCAGTTCGTATTGAATATGAACTGACGGATAAAGGTAGAGCGCTCCAGCCTGTTATGAATCAAATTCAAGACTGGGCTGAGCAGTGGGTTGACTAACGCATAAGCAATATCACCCACTTTTGTTGCATGAATGACATAGACTCCTGATTTCTGTGGAAATCAGGGGTTTTTGTCTTAAGTACTATGTTGATCGGCGTTTTTCTCTTGGGCTATGCACATGTTGTCATGAGTTGTAGTATAATCTATAGAAAATGGCCACAGACGGCCGGAGCGAAGGAGGCCCACTTGTCATGAGAGAAGAAAGCTTATCCCGTGAAGTACGCTACGGCAAAAAAGATATTGCAGAACTTGAGAGCGCATCCATTCAGGTCCATCTAATTTACAAAAAAGCTGCAGAGTTGTTTAAGCGCACAGCATATTCCCGTTCGGTTAAGGATGATCTTGCCGAAGTGAATACGCATTCTGTGAACAGCGATGGTCCGAGATTAGCTCCGGCGGTGCTGCAAAAATGGATTCAAACGTCCAGGGGCTGGAAGTGTATCGGATGTGAGCTGGGACAACCTGATTCAACGATGTCTCAGATGGAAGAAACTATCCGTGGTAAGCAATTGGCTTTAGATGTGGGAGAAGGTCGGTTGGTTCAGGCAGAAATGCTGATTCAGGCGGTTGTCTGGTCTCAATATGAGAAGATTCGAATGTTTGCACCATGGCTTGGTGATGAACCCTTTTATAGCGTGCAGGAGCTGGATGTCATTGCCCGTTACATTGTGCCTACCTATTTCTCGGAACGCCCTTTGCATGAGCAAGGGAAGGTATTTAAGGTCCATCAACAATATGGGCAGATTCCGTTGTATCAGGAGTATGTAGACGCACCTTCATGCTGCGTACAGGTGGATGGTGGATTACTTGAAGGGCGATTGCTGACAGGGGTCTATGTGTCTGAGGAGCAGTTCTTCGGGCTTAATCCATATCTGAAAGATGGAGATGGAGGACGGACATACATGCAGGCTAGTGTCCAATGATAACGTAACCAATGAGAACATAAAAATGATATAGATTGGAGAGCCTGTGTGCAGGCTCTCTTTCTTGTACAAGCCTTATTTGGAGGCGGTACCCTATAAAAGTAACGGCTTTGACACTTTTTTTTGCCGAAGGTTGTGCCATAATAGAGGTTATGGACAACAGGGTGAATGATTTTACGCAGGGTGGTGTTACCTACATGATGAAGAAAATCCCCGGTTACATAGGTGTATGTTTGCTCCTACTGGCGATCTTGGCTGGTTGTAGTGAGACACAGCCTTCTGAGCAGCCAATTGTCAAGGAGACAGAAACAGCGAATACGATCACAGTGGCTGTAGATGGCAGTACGTTTTTGCCTGATGCAACAAAGTCCATTAAGCGAGATTTTAGTGAGGGTTTGACACTCAAAAAAGCATTACTCAATAGCGGACTGGTAGATTTTACGGCAGATGGCAAACGGATTCAATCCGTCGGAGAAGTTTCTCTGGATTCTTCGCTGAGCTGGGCTGTCAAATTAAATGGCAAGGATATTGAGCAGCAAGATTGGGACATGGAGCTTCATGCCAAAGATGAAGTGATCATTTACGTGAAAGCCGCTGACAGTGGGGGGGATGGCGTTGCATATCAGACAACGTTACTCAAGGTTAGCGGTGGAAACATTATGCCAACCCTTAATCGTCAATATGCCGGCGTCTACGTTCAAGAGTGCACAGTTCGCGATGTGTTGAAGTCCAGCGGCATTGTAAGAATGTCGGAGAATAACAAATTTGTCGTTTCGGTCGAGAATGTCACGCCTCGTATGAATGAGCGGTGGGTCATTATGGTGAATGACAAAGAATTAATGGAAAATGGTCTGGACATGAAATTGAATCCACGTGATGCGGTTAAGCTTGAATTAACCAATGCATCCTAAGTATACCAAGAAGCCCAATCTCTTTTTAGAGAACTGGGCTTTTTTTCATTGAAATATATAAGCAAGATCCGATCAGCATAGTCAAGTATTAAATACGACAGATCTCGTTCGGGCAAAGCTCACAGTGACAGATTCCTTGTAGCATCTTCAGATCTTTGATGACAATCATGCCATTGTCATATTCAATCCCGTCTTTCTTACGCAGGTCGCTTAACATGCGGTTTACACTTTCACGAGTGGCTCCAATCATATTGGACAGGTCCGTGTGAGTAATTTTTTTGTGAATAATGACATGCTCTCCATGAGGCTCACCATACGAATTCGACAACCGAATGAGGGTGGAGCAGAGTGCACCCGGTTTGCCGTATAACATGAGATCCCGGAATTTGGTCTGTGTCAACCGGTGGTGGATGCCCATCCATTTCATGAAGTCGATCGCAAAGTCACAATGCTGGCAGATTAACATCTCCAGGTCTTTATGCTCCAGTACACCGATCTCACTATCCTCTAATACTTCCGCAGAGAAGCTGTGTTTAGAGCCAAAGAAGGGATCAGCCTGCCCAATCATATCACCGGATTGATACATGTACATGATCAGTTCCTTGCCTTCATCCGTGGATTTGGTGATCTGGGCACGGCCCCGTTTCATATAATAAAGTTTGTCAGAGATGTCGCCTTCCCAGTACAGATGTGTACCTTCCGGATAGGTTCTATCTTTCATGGTAACCAGCAGATGGTTGAAATTTGCTTCCGAGAAACAGTTAGTATTACCGCGCTTTTCCAGTACAGTTGTTAGTTCTCTCATAAGTCTATCTCCCCTTTATGTCCATCGGACGACCTTCTGTAGTAAGCAGTAGCCTCCGAGGTTCGCCGCAAACCGTTGCCGTCCTGATCAGGGTCATCTCGGCCGGGAGGAAGGACGGTACAAATTGCGGTGGTTCAATTTTTAAGTTCAGTATATACCTAATCTTACCGTTTGAGGGGGAAGGAAAGGGGGCAAAAATGACGAAATTTCAAACATTGTGATAAAATTCACTTTTAATGGAGAGGATGAATTTTACAGCCCTATATTTTAAATAAGAAGTAAAAATGGTCGTGTGAAGGACACTACAAAACTTAAATTAAATTTGTTATACTTTGTGAAAAAAATCACATAATTAAGTTTATTGTCATGTTACGATGTGAATGTAAACGAGAGAGACAAACTAATACGAACCTTTAGGAGGATGAGGGAGATGGCTGTAAAGAACGAAGTCGCCCCAGCAAAAGAACCGACAGCAGGTCAGTATATTCAAACGTTAATCGACAAAGCGAATAAAGCACACGCCGCATTCATGAAGATGGACCAGAAGCAGATTGACCGGATTGTGCAAGCAATGGCGCTTGCGGGTCTGGATAAACACATGATGCTCGCCAAGATGGCCGTAGAAGAAACTGGCCGCGGAGTATATGAGGATAAAATCACCAAAAATATATTTGCAACAGAATATGTGTACCACAGTATCAAGTACGATAAAACCGTAGGTGTGATTGAAGATAACGAGTATGAAAGCTTCCAAAAAATTGCGGAGCCGGTCGGCATCATCATGGGTATTACACCAGTTACCAACCCAACATCAACGACGATGTTTAAAGCATTGATTTCCATCAAGACGCGTAACCCGATCATCTTTGGTTTTCACCCATCTGCACAGAATTGTAGCCGGGAAGCTGCCAAAATCCTGCTGGAAGCGGCTGTGAAACATGGTGCACCAGCAGATTGTATTCAGTGGATTGATGATCCTTCCATGGATCGTACAAACGAACTGATGAATCACAATGATGTGGCTCTCATTCTGGCAACAGGCGGATCAGGCATGGTACGTGCAGCGTACAGCTGTGGTAAACCTGCACTGGGCGTAGGACCTGGTAACGTACCTTGCTTTATCGAGAAAAGCGCAGATATCAATCAGGCAGTGACGGATTTGATCCTGTCCAAATCTTTCGATAACGGCATGATCTGTGCTTCTGAACAAGCGGTCATCATTGAAGAACCGATCTTTGATCAAGTGAAGAAAAAAATGATCGCAAATGGCTGTTACTTTGTTAACAAAGATGAAGCAGCAAAATTGACAGCAGGTGCGATTAATGCCGAGAAATGTGCGGTGAACCCGGCGATTGTTGGTCAATCTGCGGTGAGCATTGCCAAATTGTGCGGTATTGAAGTTCCAGCAGGCACCAAAATTCTCGTGGCCGAAATTGAAGGGGTAGGTACCAAATTCCCATTGTCGGCTGAGAAATTAAGCCCGGTACTGGCTTGTTACAAAGTTAAAACGGCAGCAGAGGGCATTGAACGTGCAGCAGAAGTGGTTGCATTTGGCGGCATGGGTCACTCCTCGGTTATCCACTCCACAAATGAAGAAGTGATTGGCAAGTTCGCAGATCGTCTGCAAACCGGACGGATTATTGTGAACTCACCATCCACACACGGTGCCATCGGGGATATCTACAACACAAACATGCCTTCATTGACACTGGGATGCGGATCATACGGACGTAACTCGACTTCTTCCAACGTAACCGCTGTGAACTTAATCAATGTGAAAAGGGTGGCTCGCCGTACCGTGAATATGCAATGGTTCAAAGTGCCGAACAAAGTCTACTTCGAAAAAGGGGCAACGCAGTATCTTGCCAAAATGCCTGACATCACACGTGTGGCCATTATTACGGATGCCATGATGGTGAAGCTTGGATATGTTGAAAAGGTAGAACACTATCTGCGTCAACGCCAAATGCCGGTAGCAATCGAAGTGTTCTCCGATGTTGAGCCAGATCCATCCACAACAACGGTAGATCGCGGAACCGAAATGATGCGCCGCTTCCAACCAGACTGCATTATCGCACTCGGCGGTGGATCACCGATGGATGCTGCCAAAGCCATGTGGTTGTTCTATGAATATCCGGACACGGACTTCAACGATCTGAAACAAAAATTCATGGATATCCGCAAACGGATCTACAAATATCCACGTCTCGGCGTAAAAGCGAAATTTGTAGCAATCCCAACAACATCCGGTACAGGTTCTGAAGTGACATCGTTCGCGGTTATCACAGATAAAAATCAAGGTAACACCAAATATCCATTGGCCGACTATGAGCTGACTCCAGACGTAGCGATTGTCGATCCGGAGTTTGTATACTCCCTGCCTAGAACAGCGGTTGCCGATACAGGTATGGACGTACTGACGCATGCGATTGAAGCTTATGTATCTGTTATGGCAAATGATTACACGGATGGACTTGCGATCAAAGCAATCCAACTGGTGTTCCAATACCTGGAGCAATCTGCGCTGCAAGGCGATAAACTGGCACGTGAGAAAATGCATAATGCTTCCACAATTGCAGGTATGGCGTTTGCCAACGCATTCCTGGGCATTAACCACAGCTTGGCGCACAAATGGGGCGGTCAGTATCACACCGCACACGGACGCACCAATGCGATTCTTATGCCACACGTCATTCGTTACAACGCGAAAAAACCGACCAAATTTGCATCGTTCCCGAAATATTCGCACTTTGTAGCGGATGAGCGGTATGCCGAAATTGCCCGCATCTTGGGATTGCCTGCTCGTACAACAGAAGAAGGCGTAACCAGTCTCATCAATGCGATTCGCAAACTGAACAAAACATTGGGTATTGAAGAATCGTTCCAAGAGATCGGATTCGATGCCAAAGACTTTGAAGCACATGTCGATTATCTGGCAGACCGTGCCTTCGAAGACCAATGTACAACCGCCAATCCGAAGTTGCCACTGGTAACTGAACTGGCTGATGTATACCGCAACGCTTTCTACGGAAAGTTTGAATAATAAATTTAGAACAAAGCGTGCTTTACGGCAAGAAGATCAGGGTTCCCCGAGAGGGGAGCCCCGATTGCCGTCTTTAACATAATAACGGAGTGGGCAGAAAAAACTGAAGAAGCGGAGCGTTCGCCTTTATCCCCGGATTTTCCCCTTTGAAATATAAAATTGAAAAAATCCGGGGATAACAGCGATCGGAAGTTGTTCTGCCCGCGCAGTGGCTAAGTGTGAATTTACAGGGGTCAATGGGACACAGCGCAGGTGGAGTGAGTTAGTTCACTGGCTTTGTGACAAAAATCACAGATGATGAAAGCCCCAAGTCGTATACTGAAAATGTAAGAAAAACATTCATCCCGCGGTTCCGGTTCCCAAGTAGAGAGAACATGTTCCGGTTTATGTGAAACAATTCACATTAATCGCGGCTCTGGGCACACAATGCTACGAATGAAGCAAGATGTTATGTGTCCAGAAATCCAAATTAGTGGAGGGATTACGATGTCGGTGATTGAAAAAGATGTCAAACAACAAACAGGCTGGAGAAACTTTACCAAAGGAACATGGACCAAATCCGTAGATGTGAATGATTTTCTGGCACACAACTTGTCTCCGTATTACGGTGACGAAGCATTTCTCGCAGGTGCAACCCAGAATACCAAAGAATTGTGGGAGATCGTATCTGATCTGACCAAAAAAGAACGGGATAACGGCGGTGTCCTTGACGTTGACGTGAACACACCAGGTACTATTATTTCTCACCAACCCGGTTATCTGGATCAATCCAAAGAGCAGATTGTCGGCGTTCAGACCGATGCTCCGTTCAAACGTTCCATTCAACCAACAGGCGGAATTCGCATGATGATTGACGCATGTGAGGCATATGGCTTTGAAATGCCACAGGGCGTCATTGATATATTTACAAACATTCGCAAAACACATAACCAAGGTGTATTCGATGCTTATACTTCCGACATGCGTGCAGCGCGTAAAGCAGGAATTATTACAGGTCTGCCAGATGCTTACGGCCGTGGCCGGATCATCGGTGACTATCGTCGTGTAGCTTTGTACGGGGTAGACTTCCTGATTCGTAACAAAAAAGGCGAACTGAATGCACTCGAAGTTGATGTTATTGATGAAGATGTCATTCGTCTGCGGGAAGAATTGTCTGAACAGATTCGTGCATTGCAAGAATTGAAACAATTGGGCGATATGCACGGGTTCGATATTTCCTTGCCAGCGACAACAGCAAAAGAAGCATTCCAATGGTTGTACTTCGGTTATCTGGCTGCGATCAAAGAACAGAACGGTGCTGCGATGTCACTCGGACGTGTATCTTCTTTCCTGGATATCTACATTGAACGTGACCTGCAAGAAGGGATTTTGTCCGAAGAACAGGCTCAGGAATTGGTTGACCATTTCGTAATGAAACTGCGGATCGTCAAATTCCTGCGTACACCGGATTACAACGAACTGTTCAGTGGAGATCCAACATGGGTGACTGAGTCCATCGGTGGTATGTCCGTGAATGGTGAAACACGTGTAACCAAAAACAGCTTCCGTTTCCTGCATACACTGCACAACCTGGGTCCTGCACCAGAACCAAACTTGACTGTTCTCTGGTCAACGAAACTTCCAGAAGCTTTCAAAGATTATTGCAGTAAAGTATCCATCGAAACCAGCTCAATCCAGTATGAAAATGATGATCTGATGCGTCCGATCTACGGTGACGATTACGGTATTGCTTGCTGTGTGTCGGCGATGAAGATCGGGAAACAAATGCAATTCTTCGGCGCTCGTGCCAATCTGGCAAAAGCTCTCCTGTATGCGATCAACGGTGGTCGTGACGAGAAATCCGGAGCACAAGTTGGACCTGAGTATCCTGCCATTACTAGCGAAGTGCTGGATTACAATGAGGTTATGAAACGCTTCAAACCAATGATGGAGTGGCTGGCTAAGCTGTATATGAACACCCTCAACGTCATTCACTACATGCACGATAAATACAGCTATGAGCGTATCGAAATGGCATTACATGACCGTGACATTGTACGTACGATGGCTTGCGGTATCGCTGGTCTGTCGGTTACAGCAGATTCACTGAGTGCGATCAAATATGCCAAAGTAAAACCAATTCGGAACGAACAAGGCATCGCTGTTGATTTCGAAATCGAAGGAGACTTCCCTTGTTACGGTAACAATGAAGACAGCGTAGACAGCATTGCTGTTGAACTGGTCGAGAACTTCATGGGCATGATTCGCAAGCACAAAGCTTACCGTAACGCAGTTCCAACACAATCCGTTCTGACGATCACTTCCAACGTGGTATATGGTAAGAAAACAGGGACTACACCGGATGGTCGTAAAGCAGGTGAACCATTTGCTCCAGGTGCAAACCCAATGCATGGTCGTGACAAAAAAGGTGCACTGGCATCCCTTGGCTCGGTAGCCAAATTGCCTTATGAACACAGTCTTGACGGGATTTCCAATACCTTCTCCATCGTGCCAAAAGCATTGGGTAAAGAGGAGACTACACGTAAATCCAATCTGACTGCGATGATGGATGGTTACTTCGGTCAAAACGCTCATCACCTGAACGTTAACGTATTTGATCGTCAGCAATTGATTGATGCGATGGATCACCCGGAAAACTATCCACAACTGACTATACGGGTATCCGGATATGCCGTTAACTTCATTAAATTGACTCGTGAACAACAGTTGGATGTCATCAACCGTACGTTCCATGGCTCGATGTAAGTAATTTGCTAGTAGAAGACCGCTAGAGCAAGGTATTCCAAATCATATTAAACGCACAGCGGATGCGGATACAGAAAGGAAGAGGCAGCATGGTTAACGGACATATTCATTCACTCGAAACTTTCGGGACGGTTGACGGCCCAGGCATCCGCTTTGTGCTTTTTATGCAAGGATGTCTACTCAAATGTCAATATTGCCACAACCCTGATACTTGGGCGCTGGATGGCGGAAAAGAAATGACGCTTGAGGAGGTACTGGCTGAAATTGAGCCTTACCTGTCTTACTACCGCAGCTCCGGAGGCGGGCTCACGATATCTGGCGGAGAACCAACGTTACAGGCTCACTTTGTAGCCGAGATCTTCAAGGAAGTGAAGCGGCGCTGGGGATTGCATACGACACTGGATAGCAACGGGTTTAACGAACCGGAACGGATTCACGATCTGTTGGATCACACAGACCTGGTTCTGCTGGACCTCAAACATATTGATGATGAGAAACATATCAAGTTGACAGGCAAATCCAACGAGAGAACGTTGAAAACGGCCAAGTGGTTATCGGAGCAAGGTCGGAAAATGTGGATTCGGCACGTGTATGTGCCTGGCATTCATAACGAGGAAGAGGATCTGCTTAACCTCGGACGGTTTATTGGAACATTAAATGGCGTCGAGAAGTTCGAAATTCTTCCATACCATCAGATGGGGATCTACAAATGGGAGGCGCTCGGTAAAGTATATCCACTGGATGGAGTTCCTTCACCAAGTGAAGAAGAAGTGGAGCGGGCGTATCGCCTGATCGAACAAGGTCGCCAGGAAACGGCTGGCATGGCTTGTTCAGGTAAGTAACTACCGTTATATATAGGATCTATATAATTTGAACTAATTTTTTACACGAGAACGAAGAGGACAGAAATAAGCTGAAGAAGCGGAGCGTTCGCCTAAAAGCTTCCGCAAGAAAGCTACATCGGAAGCATATGCTATCCCCAGATTCTCACCTTTGTAAAAGTGAATTGAAAATAATCTGGGGATAACAGCGATCGGAAGGTTGTTCTGTCATCGGAGTGGCAAGTGTAATTATTGTTAAGTTCAACTTATATTTTAACCCAAGCAGTCCTTGCGAACATGTTTCGCAGGGGCTGTTTTTTTGCTGTTATCCATTGTAAATGCAAGATTATGGGTCCAGTGAAGGATTTTATCCCTCCATTGATGAATTGTCATCCTTACGATGTAAGCTCCGGCTTTTTATAATCAGAGTGTAAAGCCAAACGCTCAATATCTTGAGGAGGGTCAACCAGATGAAAAAAAGAATGACATTACTGCTTTCATTATTGCTTATCACTTCATGGACTTTGGCGGGATGTGCAAGCTCAAGTAACGAGCCACAGCAAGGCGCAGGCAATACACCTGTGGAGGAAACAAGTAAGGAACCGGTTGAAATGCTTCTCCGCCACACACAGGTGGGAGCCGACAAACAGAAAAGACTGGCCATTCTGCAGGATGTTGTGGACAAAGTTGAGGGAGAGATACTCAATCTGACCTTTACGCTGGATGGCGTCGAATCCGATGTGAATCGTAAGGAAAAGCTTCGCGGAGAGATGGCGGCAGGTAACCCGCCGGATATATTTGAACTGTTCGGTAGCCCGGATTCCAAAGTTTATGCCAAGGAAAGTATGTTGCTTGATCTGACCCCAATCCTGCAAGAGCTGGGCATTCAAGACCAGTTTACATCCCTTGAACCGTTTACGTATGAAGGCAAAGTATATGGACTGCCGATTGGCGGTTCGGGCGAAGGTTTTTTCTATAATAAAGAGTACTTCGAACAAAAAGGATGGAAAGCCCCAACTACCATGGCTGAACTGGACAATATACTGGCTGAGATCAAGGCTGATGGCAAAGTGCCGCTTGCTTCCGCATCTAAGGCGGGCTGGGTGCCGCTTATGTTAACCAACCATCTGTGGTCCCGGTATGCCGGGCCGGAGATTACTGCAAAGTTTGCAACAGGTGAAGCGAAGTGGACCGATCCGGGTGTTGTGCAAGGTTTTGCCAAACATAAGGAATGGGTGGATAAGGGTTATTTCAAAAAAGGTGAGCTGGGCTTTGAGTATGCCGAATATACCACGCAATTTACAAGTGGAGAAGTGGTATTAATGTATGACGGAACATGGAAATCATCTGTATTTAAGGAAGGTCAGAGCGGTGAATCGCTCATTGGCAAGGTTGGATTCTTCAATATGCCTCCGGTAGAGAACGGAGCAGGTGATCAGACGTCTTTGATGCGAGATGTGAACAATGGATACGGATTCTCGGCAGCAGTGGCGGATGACCCGCAGAAGCTGGACGCAGTGAAAGCTTTTATCAAAAATTTCTACAATGAAGATATGCAGATCCGCGGCCTTGTGGAAGACGGTGTGTTGCCTGCCATGAAGCTGGACGAGAAAGTGCTGACCGATAGCATTACCGATGATCTGATGAAAGAAATTGTGGCTGTGCTTAATGCGTCCAAGACGTCGTTCCCGGCATTTGATGCACTTGTTCAGGCCGATGTGACGACAGAGATCAGCAATCTGCAGATTCAGAAGTTGATTGGTGGGCAGACCACCCCAGAGAAAATGGCAGAAGAGTTGCAAAAGGTGCAAGAGGAAGCAAACGCCTCAGTGGAATAAACCAATTCAAGTCGAAACTGCGATCGTTGAAGTGACTGAAGGAGGCTGACCATGAATACTTCACTCCGCAGCCCGTTAATCTATACGTTGTTTGTAATGCCAGCCCTAATTCTGTTTGTAATGTTCTTTCTATACCCTATTGCTAGCTCCCTGTATTACAGTCTGACGAGTTGGAATGGGGTATCGGCTGAGCCACGTTTTGTGGGTTTATCCAATTATGTGAAGGCACTGACCGATGAACGTTTTTGGATTTCCACACGGAATAACGGCTTTTTCATCGGATTTTCGGTACTGATTCAGGTACCCCTAATCGTCCTGTTTTCGCTTCTGATTGCCAATGTGAAAAGGCTGAAAGGTCTGTATAAAACCGCTGTTTTTTTACCATCCATCATGTCGACAGCCGTTATCGGTATTTTATGGGGATTCATCTATGAACCGAATATCGGGCTATTAAACAAAATGCTTCATGTGCTTGGAATCGATCCAATCTACTGGTTATCGGATAACCGATTTGCCATGTTGTCGATCTTGGTGACCAATGCCTGGCAGTGGACGGGATTTTACATTGTCATGGTGTTGGCGGCCATACTGGCGATTCCCCGTGATCTGGATGAAGCGGCTGCAATTGATGGGGCAACGGCAGTACAACGTGCAATTCGAATTACGTTGCCGCTGATCCGGCCGATCATTTCAGTGGTGATCATGTTGTCCATTGCAGGTGCCATGAAAGCAGCCGACATCGTGATTGTCATGACCAAAGGTGGGCCCGCTGGGTCCACCGAGGTTCTGGCGACATATATGATCAAATATGCAATTACTAACTTCAAATATGGTTATGGCAATACCATTGCAGTGCTGATCTTTGCTCTGACGCTTGTGCTCACTGCGGTGTATCAACTGCTGGTGGCGAGGCGGGGCGAGAAGGTGGAATATTGATGGCGAAAAGCATAAGAAGCAGTATACCTCATGTGTTGTTAATGTTGTATTTAATCGCGATTTTGTTTCCCTTTTTATTTGTAATTTTCTCTTCCTTCAAGCAGGATAACAATGAAATCGCCCTGAATCCATTCGGTTTGCCTACAACATGGGAGTTTAACAATTACGTGGAGGCCTGGGTGAATGCCAAGATTGGCACGTATTTCTGGAACAGCCTGTACATTTCGATTTTATCGTCGGCGTGTACGATTGTGCTCGGTGCCATGTTTGCTTTTGCCGTAACCCGGATGAGACACCGGAGATGGAGCCTGTTTCTGTACAGTTTAATTCTGGCGGGCATGCTTATTCCCAACAATGCACTTATGCTTCCGATTTATCTGCTTGTTCGCAAAATGGGCATATTGGATACACATCTGGCATTGATCGTGCCCTATGTGGCCAATGCGATCCCCTTTACAATTATTATCCTGGCGGCTTTTATGCGTTCTCTGCCTGGGGAAATTGAGGAAGCGGCGGTCATGGACGGCTTGAGGGCCCCGGGTATCTTTGCTAAAATAGTGATACCTCTTACAGTTCCAGCCATTGTTACGGTTTTTATCGTTAATTTCCTCGGCAACTGGAACGAATTTTTACTCGCCAACTATTTTTTATCCACCGATAAATTGCGTACGCTGCCAGTGGGCATGGTCCAGTTTCGGGATCAATATCAGATGAACTATGCTCAGATGTCGGCAGGTATTGTATACAGCGTTGTACCTGTACTTGTGATCTACGCTATACTCCAGGAGAAAATTATAGAAGGAGTAACTGCAGGTGGTGTCAAAGGTTAATACCATGAACCAGTGAATAGGGAGAACGGGATATGAACTTGCGAATGAAGCTGGCTTTGGCATTTCTGCTGCTGATTATTGTACCGATGTGTGCGCTGGGCATTGGCATGTTTCTGGTCACATCACATACGATTGAGAAAAAATACAATCAACAGGCCGAATATGCGCTTCAGGCCATCAGCTACAATATCGAGAATGTATTTCAGCAGATTAATAATGTGACCGACAACGGGATAGCGACATCGGTTTTTCAAATGGCGTTGAATGCCAAAGATCCGACCAAGCAGGATCTGGGAACCGGTAATCAGTTATCCCTGAATGCCAGCCAGCGCAATTTCCGTTCCCTTCTATATAATTATCCGTTCATTAGTTATGCCTTTTTATATGATTTGCGTTCGTCCGAGAACAACCAGATTGTCTCCATTTTCACCAAAGAAAATTTTCAAGCCCTTCCTTTTCAGCAATTCAAAGTGCATCCCTTATTCAACGAAATTCAGCAACTTAATGGCGTGCCTAAATGGCTCGCACCTCTGGAATATCCCGAATTAACCGGGGTAGAGCCTGTCTTCACCCAGATCAGACTGGTCAAAGAACTCAGTTATTTTCAAAATATCGGCGTGCTTGTTGTTCAGATCAAAAAAGGAGAGATCGACCGGATCTTCCGTCACCTGCAAATCAGCGATTCGGCACAGGATACATCATTCCTGTTAATTAATGAAGAAGGGCTGATTGTCTATGATCCTGCAGGTATATATAACGGTGAGAACATGCAAAACCTTGGTGCTGAATCCAGCCGTTACGGTCCTGGCTTTAGTAGCGTCAGAACGGTCTTTGACGGCAAGGAGAGCATCATTTCACAATATCATCTGAAGAACTATAACTGGAGTCTCGTCAGTGTGACTTCATGGGAAGCCTTATCTGCGGAAACCAATGCCTTTGCAGGTTGGTCTGTCATCATTATTCTGTCATGTCTGCTCGCAGCGATGATCTTTAATCTTTTTTTCATGAATCGCATTACGGGTAACATTGCTGTACTTGTAAGGTTTATGCGTCGTGTGGATGATGGTGATTTTAATGCAAGGGTGGAAGGAAAAGGGTTCGATGAAATGCAGCTGCTTGCGCAAGGGTTCAATGAACTATTGGATCGGATCGGGGGATTATTCCGTCGTGTTCGTGCAGAGCAAGAGCAGAAGGCCCAAGCGGAACTACGTGTATTACAGGCCCAGATCAAACCTCATTTTCTGTTTAACACATTGGAATCCATTAATGGATTAGCGCTGCGTGGGGAGGGCCGTAAAGTAAGCGAGATGGTGACCAGACTTGGCAATATGCTTCGTATCAGCATTCAGGATCAGGAGGAGATTCCGCTGGGTGAGGAAATAAGACATTTGCAGAGTTATCTGGAGATTCAACAGTACAGGTTCAGTGATTTGTTCACCTATGAGATTGACATTCCACCCCATCTATACAGCTCAATTCTGCTTAAGCTTACCCTTCAGCCTCTGGTGGAAAATAGCATTCAACATGGGTTTGAGGGGATCACCTATCCAGGTGTACTGCGGATAAGCGCATATGCAGAACGGGGTCATCTGGTGTTATGTGTTGAGGATAATGGGATCGGTATTCCCCAGGAAATGCTCGCACGATTTGAGTATATGGCAGAAGATCCACCGGAAGATATGCTCGCGGAAGGGGCGGAATCATTATCGTCCATAACGGAACGCAGGGGATTGGGATTACGAAGTGTGGCAGATCGAATTCGTATTCAATACGGGGCCGGGTATGGCATATTTATATGTTCAGCACCGGGGTATGGCACAGTTATTCGATGCATCATTCCATTATATGAGCAGGAGGAAGCCGGATGAATCTGACTGCAATGCTGGTCGACGATGAGCTGCCGATTCTGGAGAATCTGAACTACATTTTACCCTGGGAAGAGATGGGGATTGAAATCACAGGTACAGCGAGAAGTGGTGTAGAAGCGCTGGGGAAAGTAACAGAAAGTCATCCGGACATTCTCTTGTGTGATATTCGAATGCCGTCTATGGATGGATTGGAACTTATTCGTTTGCTGCGAGAGCAGGGTGAAACGTGTGAGATTATTTTGCTGACCGGGTATCAGCAGTTTGAATATGCTCGAACTGCTATCAAGTATAACGTACATGAATACATATGTAAGCCCATTGATTATTTGAATCTGGAACATAAACTGCGTGAACTTGCCGGACAGATCCAGAAGAGACGTCTGGAAAACGAATCGCAACGTTATCGCAGCCAAGAGATGGAAAGCTGGATCAGACACAAACAGTTGATTGACCTGTTGCGAGGAGAAGCACCGTTGAAGGTTGCCTATCCTGCCTCTGTTCCTGAATTCATAACAACTGCTACACCGTATACGTTGCTGCTGGTGGATGCGGTCGGTTATT